>OY970178.1:0-3623634 GCA_963707915.1 Candidatus Eiseniibacteriota bacterium | reverse complement strand
CACGCTCGACGGCGGCTACGCGGAGTACGTTGTCGCCGACGAGCGCTTCTGCCTCGCGCTGCCGGCCGCCTTCGGCGACGTCGCCGCCGCGCCCCTAATGTGCGCCGGGCTGATCGGCTACCGCTCGCTCCTCAAGGCCGGCGACGCCGAGCGGCTGGGCATCTATGGCTTCGGCGCGGCGGCCCACCTGGTCGCGCAGGTCGCGCGCTGGCAGGGGCGCGAGGTCTACGCCTTCACCCGCCCCGGCGACGAGGCCGCGCAGCGCTTCGCGCGCGGACTCGGCGCGGCCTGGGCGGGCGGCTCCGACGAGCGCGCGCCGGTCGAGCTGGACGCCGCGATCCTGTTCGCCCCGGTGGGCGCGCTGGTGCCCACCGCGCTGCGGGCGGTGGCCCGCGGCGGCATCGTGGTGTGCGGCGGCATCCACATGAGCGACATCCCCGCGTTCCCCTACGAGCTGCTGTGGCAGGAGCGCACCGTCTGCTCGGTGGCCAACCTCACGCGCCGCGACGGCGAGGAGTTCCTCGCGATCGCCGCCGACATCCCGGTGCACACCGAGACCGTGACGTTCCCGCTCGAGCGGGCGAACGAGGCGCTGGCGCGCCTGCGCGAGGGGAAGCTGCAGGGCGCGGCCGTGCTGGTGCCGGGCACGTAGAAGCGCTGCAGCGCCGGAGCGGGCCGGGAGCGCGCCCCGGGGGCCGCTCAGGTTCGCCGATCCCTGGCTCACCTTCGCTGCGCCGCGCGCAACCCCGGCTCGCCAGTCCCTGGCTCGCCGGCGCGCGGAGCCCCCCGAGGCGCGCTCCCGGCCCGCCCCGGCGCTCCCCCCCCCGCCGATTGACCACTTCCGGCGCCGCCTCCTACATTCGCGCGGTCAGACTGCATCCCAACCCATCCCGAGGGAATCGCCATGAGGAACGCGCTGCTGTGCGGCGCGCTGGCCGCCTGCATTGCCGCTTCGTGGGCTGCGCCCGTCCGCGCCCAGGCCACACCCGACACGGGCCTATTCGCCCCCGTCGTCGCGCGCTACGCGCAGGACCAGGCCGCGCTCGACCGGTTGCCCGCCGACGTGACGCCGGAGCGCATCGCGCTGCTCATGCGCCTCGGCCGCGTGGACGAAGCGTACGCGGCCCTTCCGAGCCTGAAGGGCGACCCCGCGGCGGTGGCGCTGGCGCGCTTCCGCGTGCTGCTGGCGCGCCAGGACTACGCCGCCGCCGAGCCGCTGGCGCGCCGCTTCGCCGCGCTCGCCTCCCCCACCGACGAGGAGCGCGAGGCGACGCTGGCCTGGCTGTTCGCGCACGACGACGTCGCCCGGGTGGACACGCTGACCCGCGCGGTCCTGCACGAGCCCGCGCCACGCATCCCCGATCTGCTCGCGGCCGCCCGGCTGGCCGGCAATCGGATGGACTACGCGCGGGCCGAGTCCTGCTACGCCCGCGCGCTCGAGCGCGTCGGGGACGCGGCGGCCGGCTACCCCGCGGCGGCGCGCGACACGGCGCTCATCGGGCTCGCGCAGGTACGCAACGGCCTGCGGGACTGGGACGGCGCCCTGGCCGCCGCGCAGCGCGCGGTCGCGCGCGGCGGCTGCGGAGACGCCATGACCACGCTGGCACAGGCGCTGCTGCGGGTCGCGCGCACCGACGAGGCGATCACCGCCGCCGAGTGGGCGACGCGGCTCGGGCCGTACGGCGAGATGGCGCACTACATGCGCGGCAACGGCTACACCGTGCGGAAGAGCTACACCCAGTTGTTCGCGGCCTACCCGAAGGCCTTCGCCGAGACCGACCGGGCCGGCAGGGCCGCGCTCGCCGCCGCCGACCGTCTTGCCCTCGCGGGCGACCGACGGGCGGCGCGCCGCGACTACGAGGCCCTGCGCGCGGCCCATCCCGGGTGGGCGGACGTGCCCGTGCGCCTCGCCTCGCTGGACTTCGAGGACGGCCGCTACCGCGAGGCCGCCACGCTGTGCGTCCGCTCGCTCGCGTTGTGCCCCGAGTACGGCCGCGCCCACGCCGTGCTCGCCAAGGCGATCCAGTTCCAGCGCTTCGACGTGGACGTGCATCGCCCTGCCTGCGAGTCGCGGCTCGCCGCCGCAGCCGTGCCCGAGGTGCCGGGCATCGAGCGCTTCGTCGTGAACTGGAAGTCGCTCTCGCCGCGCCACCAGAAGCGCGTGGCTCTGTCCATCGCGCCCTGGCGTCGGTTCGTCCCGGTGCTGCTCGCCGGCGGGGCCGACTTCTACATCAAGCCCATGTACATGCGGCTCTCCGAGGTCCCCGGGCAGGAGACCCTCAAGGACCAGCGCATCAGCTACGACTCGCGCCTCTGGGACGACGTTCGCGGCTCGGGCGGCTACCACACGGTCACCGGCATCGAGGACGTCGAGGCCACCATCTTCGACCGCTACAACACCGTGCTGCACGAGCTCACCCACCAGGTCCACGCCGTGCTCACCGCGGACCAGTCGCGCGAGATCCAGGACCTCTACCGCCGGACCAAGGCGCGCGACGAGGCGACGCACGACGCGTTCATCTCCCGCTACTCCGCGGTCGCCGTGGAGGAGTACCTCGCCGAGGGGGCCAACGCCCTGCTGTCCGTGGAGCGCGATGCCTACGACCCGCGTCCCGAGGTGCGCGGCCGGCTCGAGCGCAAGGACCCCGCGCTGATGGCCCTGGTCGAGCGCCTCATGGCCACGGCCGACGTGAGCGGCAGCTATCCGGTGGCCTACGTCAACGCGGGGGACGACCGCCTCTGGCGCGGCGCCGTCGATGCGGCCCTGCCCTTCTACGAGAAGGCGCTGGCGCTGAAACCCGACGAAGAGTACGCCCTGCTGTCCCACACGCGCGCGCTCGACCTCGGCAACCGTCGCCCCGGGATGCTGGCGGCCGCCGAGCGGGCGCTCGCCGCCCGTCCCGCGAGCGGCGCGATCCTGGCGGAGGCGGCCGAGGCCACCTGGCACGGCGGCCGCGGGCTCGACTCCGCGCTGGCGTTGGCGAGAGCGCGGCGCGCCGGCGTGCGGACCGAGGACCGCCCGCTGGTCGATCTGGAGATCGCGCACCTGGCGTGGGTGCGGGGCGACGCGCCGGCGGCGCTGGCGGCCGCGGACTCGGTGCTCGCGCGCCAGGCCGACAGCCCCGACGGCCTGCGGGCCCGCGCTTCGAGCCTCGCTCTCGCCAGGCGCTGGGACGAGGCCTTCGCCGGGTACGACCAGGCCGTGCGGCTGCGCACCGGCGTCGTGGACCTGCGCTGTGACTACGCCTTCGACCTGCTGCGCGCCATGCGGCTCGACGCGGCCCGCAACCAACTCGACGAGGCCAAGCTGCTCGACGAGGGCGACCCGACCGCCGAGGCGCTGCGCGGGCTGCTCGCCCTGCGGTCCGGGGACATCGTGGCCGCGCGGCAGCACGCGCGCCAGGCCCTGGACCTGGGGCCGTGGTGCGACCTTGCGCGCATCGTGCTGGGCGCTGCCGAGCAGCGCGCAGGGAACGCCGCCGCCGCCACCGCCGCGTGGGCGCCGGTCCGGGAGCGCATCGCGAACGACGCGCCCCCCGAGTGGACCTTCCGCGCGAACATCGCCACCTGGCAGCCGGCGCACCAGCTGCCGGCGATCGAGCGCGAGCTGCTGGAGCAACTGGAGGCCCGGTAGGCGGGGACCCGCCCGCCGGGCCTCCGGAGCGGCATCGAGGGGATCGGTGCCGGGTCGCCGCCTTAGCGGAGCAGGACCATCCGTCTCGTCTGGCTGCGGCCGTCGACACTCAGCTCGTAGAAGTAGGTCCCCGGCGAGACCCGTGCGCCGGTGTCCGCGGTCCCGTCCCAGCGGAACGCGCGCGCCCCGGCAGGCTCCTTCCTCTCGGGCGTGGCGCGAACGAGCCGCCCTGCGACATCGAAGATCCGCAACCGCACCACTCCCGGCTCGCCGAGTTCGTAGTGGATCGTCGTGCCGCCGAGAAACGGATTGGGTGCGTTCTGTCTGAGCTGGAGCGACTTCCCGACCGGACCGGAGGACCTCTCGACCGCGGCGGTGGCCGGGCCGAACGAGTACACCAGCATCTGCTGTTGCGTGTCGGAGATCCGCTGGTTGAGCATCAACCTGAGATCGTTCGATCCCGCGGTCGCCCCGACATACCTCACGGCGTAGCTCGGTGCATCGGGTTCCCACTCCGGCCGCCACTCGTACGTCACGGTCATGGGGTCCGTCAGATCCGCGACGACCACGTTGCCCCAGCGCTCGTGTTCGGGTGCGCCCGAGTAGGCTCCGTCGGGAATCGCGAGGAGCAGGTTGTCGCGGCCCGAGGCGTCCACGTCGCCCAGACACCAGATGCCGATCCCGGCAAAGTCGCACACCCCGCCAAAGTCCCCGTACATGCCCGCGACCCGCGTGAAGTCATCCGCTCGGAACACGCTGAAGGAGTCCGCGGTCACGTTGCCGAGGATGAAGTAGCGTGCCGGACCGCCGTTCGGCTCGAGGATCGGAATCTGAGTGCAGATCCACCCCTCCGGAGATGAGTAGAGGAGCGGCGGGACCGCGGCGGGACTTGGGAGGCTCATGGAGAGGAGCATCCCGGTCACGGCCACCAGGAGTGCGGAAGACTGCAGGACACGACCCATGTTGCGGCCTCCAGGCTGGACGGTGCCCGAGCTGGCGGGCGCTCGAGGCTCCGAGGGGTGCGGCAAGGTCCCGCCGTGCCCCGACTATGCCTCCGCACCCCCCCGGCGCGAAATCGGCCGACAAAGGGCTGATCCCACGACCTCGCCGCGCCCGCTCCGCCTCAGGCGTGCAGTTCGACCACGTCGCGGTCGGCCAGCACGTGGTCGCGGTCCACCTGCTGGCCGTCGAAACGGGCGTGGCCCCAGATGCGCGCGAAGCGCAGCTTCTCGGCGATGTCCTTGTGGACCATGAGCGCCAGCTCGTGGACCGTCGCCCCGTCCTTCAGCACGAACGGCCGCGCGAAGTCCGGCTTCTTGCCCGGCTCCTTCGCGTAGATGCGGACGCGGCCGAGGTCGGCGAAGAGCCGCCCGCGCAACTCCTCGAGCCCGTGGCCATGCTCGGCCGACACGCGAAAGCCGGGCAGCTCCTCCCCGACCGACTCGCGCGCCAGCGCCACGAACGTGCCGTCGGCGTCGAGGTCGGCCTTGTTGAGCACCACGTGGACCGGGCGCACCACCAGCAGCGGCGAGGCGTCGGGCGGCAGCGGCCGCTCCTGCGGCCACACGCGCCCGCGCTCGAGCAGCCCCCGGCAGGCGGCCAGCGATCCGGCCAGGTCGTCGGCGGTCGGGTCGAGCACCACCAGCACGCCATCGGCGTTGCGCACCAGGTTCGCCATGTAGGGCTCGGTGTGCGCCGCGGTCACCGCCGGCGTGTCCACCAGCTGCACCTGCACGTCCTCGAACGGCATCATGCCCGGCTGCGGCGCGTGCGTGGTGAACGGGTAGGGCGCCACCTCGGGGTGCGCGTGGGTGAGCGCGGCGAGCAGCGCCGACTTGCCGGCGTTGGGCGGCCCGATCAGCACCCACTGGCCCGCCCCCTCGCGGCGCACGTGCCCGGGGTCGATGCGGCGCGCGCCGCCCCGGGCACCGTGCTCGGCCTCCTCCTCGAGCTTCGCGAGGCGCCGGCGCAGGTCGGCCTGCAGCTTCTCCGTGCCCTTGTGCTTGGGCAACAGGGCCATCATCTCGTGCAGCGCGACCCGCTTCTCCTCGTGGGTCGTGGCCGCGCGGAAGCGCTCCTCGGCTTCGCGGTACTGGGGGGTCAGGTTCGCGGGCATCGCCTCCATTCTAGGAAGCGCGCGGCGGCCTGAGAAGGGGAACTTTCGGGCCGCCGCGGGGCATCACCCGGCACGCGCTCCGGCGCGAACCGGGCGGTTTGACTCCCCCGCGCGGGCAGGCCACCATGTCCGGCCGACCCGCCCGCCTGCCCGCGGGCGTTCGGCCGTGTGAGGGCGATTCGGCACCCCCGGGCGGGCCCCGGCGGGCGCCGGGAACGGAGAACGATGATCGTCGGCATCGGCGTGGACGTGCTCGAGGTGGCGCGCATGGAGCGGGAGTTGCGGCGTGACCCCGGGGACTTCGCCGCCGGGCTCTTCACCGCCGGCGAGATCGCCGACTGCGAGGGCGAGCGCTCCCCGGCGCAGCACTACGCCGCGCGGTTCGCGGCCAAGGAGGCCCTGTTCAAGGCCCTGGACGCCGCCGACCGTGACGGCGCCTCGTGGCGCGAGGTCGAGGTGCGCCGCGCCCCCTCGGGCGCCCCGGACCTGGTCCTGCACGGCCGGCTCGCGGCCCGGGCCCGGGAGCGCCTCGCCGGCCGGCTGTTCGTCTCGCTCACGCACACCCCGGACCTGGCGGCCGCCGCCGTGGTCCTCGAGTCCTTCGAGTCACCTCCCATCACCTGATCGCTGGAGAGAGGGCGCACCGCATGAACGACGCGAACTCGTACGAGGAGCGGCTGAAGCAGTTCGACTGGTCGATCGCCGAGAAGGAGCTCGGCTGGCGCCGGGGCGACCCGATCAACATCGGCTGGTACTGCAGCGACCGCATCTGCCAGCTCGGGTCGGCCGCGAAGCCGGCCCTGATCTGGGAGGGCGGCCACGGGCGAGACGCGCACCTACACCTACGACGACCTGCGCGTGCTCTCGAACACCATCGCGGCCTACCTGCAGCGGCTGGGGCTCAAGCCCGGCGAGCGCATCTGCCTGTTCATGGACCGCATCCCCGAGCTCTACATCGGCTTCCTCGGCGTCCTCAAGATGGGCGGCATCGTCCAGCCGCTGTTCTCGGCCTTCGGCGACGAGTCGCTGCACACGCGGCTCGACAATGCGCAGACCGCGGCCATCCTCACGCAGCGCAAGCACGTGGCCAAGATGCGCAAGATCCGCGACTCGCTGCCCGGCCTGCGGCACATCATCGTCGTGGACGGGGCCGAGGGCCCGCCGCTGCAGGACGCGCGAGATCGCCGCTGGCGCTGGACCAGGAGCCGCGGGTCGAGTCCTTCGAGGTCTACCCGTCGACGCGCCGAGACGCCCTCGGTGCTGCACTACACCTCGGGCACCACCGGCCAGCCCAAGGGCGCGCAGCACGTGCACTCCTCGCTGATCTCGCAGTACCTGACCAGCAAGTGGGTGCTCGACCTGCAGCCGGACGACGTCTACTGGTGCAACGCCGATCCCGGCTGGGTCACCGGCACCTCCTACGGCATCATCGGCCCCTGGGCCAACGGCGTCACCCAGGTCGTGCTCGACTCGGGCTTCATCGCCGAGCGCTGGTACGCCTTCATCGCAGAAGCACCGCGTCACCGTCTGGTACTCCGCCCCCACCGCCATCCGCCTGCTGATGCGCGAGGGCGCGGAGGCCGTGCGCCGCTTCGACCTCTCCGCGCTGCGCCACCTGGCGAGCGTGGGCGAGCCGCTCAACGCCGAGGCCGTGCTGTGGTCGAAGGAGGCCTTCGGCATCATGTTCCACGACACCTACTGGCAGACCGAGACCGGCTGCATGGTGATCACCAACTTCCCGGGCATGCCGATCAAGCCCGGCTCGATGGGCAAGCCCTTCCCCGGCATCACCGCCACCGTGCTCGACCCGCGCAGCTTCGAGCCGGTCGGCCAGCCCGGGCAGCGTCGGCCTGATCGCGCTCAGGCCGGGCTGGCCGTCGATGATGCGCGCGCTACTGGAGGAACCCGACCGCCTACGAGAGCAAGTTCAAGAACGGCTGGTACCTGACCGGCGACCGCGCCAGCATCGACGCCGACGGCTACTTCTGGTTCGTGGGCCGCGACGACGACGTCATCAACACCGGCGGCCACCTGGTCGGACCGTTCGAGATCGAGTCGGCGCTGCTCGAGCACCCGGCGGTGGCCGAGTCGGCCGCGGTGGCCAAGCCCGACCCGGTGAACATGGAGGTGGTCAAGGCCTTCGTCGTGCTCAAGCCCGGCCTTCCAGGCGGACGAGGACCTCGAGCTGGAGATCATGAACTTCGTCCGCAAGCGGCTCTCGCCGCTGGCGATGCCGCAGGAGATCGAGTTCGTGGCGAGCGCTGCCCAAGACCCGCAGCGGCAAGATCGTGCGCCGCATGCTGCGGGCCCAGGAGTGGGGCGAGCCGGTCGGCGACATCTCGACCGTGATGGACGACTGAAACGCTGCGTTCCGCGGCCCGCGGGCCGCAGCCCGGAACCCACAGGAGAGACCCATGGACGAGCTCAAGCAGACGATCCTCGACTACGTGAAGAAGGAGTACCTCGAGGAGGACGACGACCGCGTGGTCAACGAGGCCTCGCCGCTCATCACCGGCGGCATCGTGGACTCCTTCTCGATGGTCTCGCTCAAGCGCTTCCTCGAGAAGAAGTACAACATCCAGATCCCCGACGCCGACGCCAGCCCGCAGGCCTTCGACACCGTCAACAGCATCGCCGCGCTGGTCGACCCGCTTCCAGCAGAAGGGCTGAGACCATGGGTTACGCCGACAGGGTCCGCGAGCACTACCAGGCCGAGCTGAAGGCACTGCGCGAGCAGGGCCTGTTCAAGGAGGAGCGCTTCATCCACTCGCCGCAGGGCGCCGACATCGAGGTCGAGTTCCCGGTCGGCAGCGGCGGCCACAAGGTCATCAACCTCTGCGCCAACAACTACCTCGGCCTCTCGAGCCACCCCGAGGTCGTGGCGGCGGCGCACCAGGGCCTCGACCACCGCGGCTACGGCATGTCGTCGGTGCGCTTCATCTGCGGCACCCAGGACATCCACCGCGAGCTGGAGCAGAAGCTGACCGCGTTCCTCGGCACCGAGGACACGCTGCTGTTCCCCTCCTGCATGGACGCCAACGCCGGCGTCTTCGAGGCCATCCTCGGCGAGCAGGACGTGATGATCGCCGACCGGCTGGTGCACGCCTCGATCGTGGACGGCATGCGGCTGTGCAAGGCGATGCAGGACACCTACAAGCACTCCGACATGGCGCACCTCGAGGAGAAGCTGAGCGAGCACCAGGACAAGCGCTTCCGCATGATCATCACCGACGGCGTCTTCTCGATGGACGGCGACATCGCGAAGCTCGACGAGATCGTCGCGCTGGCCGAGAAGTACGACGCCATGGTGTTCGTCGACGACTCGCACGCCTCCGGCTTCATCGGCAAGACCGGCCGCGGCACGCACGAGCACTGCGGCGTGGTCGGCCGGATCGACGTCATCACCACCACGCTCGGCAAGGCGCTCGGCGGCGCCTCGGGCGGCTGCGTCAGCGGCCGGCGCGAGCTGGTCGAGATGTGCCGCCAGCGGGCGCGGCCCTACCTGTTCTCGAACACGGTCGCGCCGGTGATCGTCGAGGGCGCGCTCAAGGTGCTGGACCTGATCTCGGCCACCACCGAGCGGCGCGACAAGCTCGAGTGGAACACCGCCTACTGGCGCAAGCTGCTGACCGAGGCCGGCTTCGACATCAAGGAGGGCGAGAGCCCGATCGTGCCGGTGATGCTCTACAACGCCAAGCTGGCGCAGGACGTGGCGCGCGACCTGTTCGACGAGGGCATCTACGTGGTCGGCTTCTTCTTCCCGGTGGTGGCCAAGGGCCAGGCGCGCATCCGCACCCAGCTCTCCGCCGCCCACGAGAAGCACCACCTCGACAAGGGCATCGCCGCCTTCAAGAAGGTCGGCGCGAAGTACGGCATCCTGGGCCTGAACAAGAAGGAGATCATCGAGAAGTACGGGATGTAGGAGCGGGCGCAGCGCGAACGGGCCCGGCGAGTGCCGGGCCCGTCGGCGTTCCGGACAGGCCGTCACTCGTCCGCCACGGGGCCGCGCCGGTAGGAATGCACGCCGGGTCCGCGAGGCGCCGGGGCATGCTGCCGTCGAGCATCGACTGCGGCGCCGCGCGCCGCCGCCCCGGCCCACACCCGAGGAGCCCCATGAGACCCGTCCGCCTCGCCGCCGCCGTGCTGCTCGCCCTCACGCTGGCCGGCGGTGCCGCGCCCGCCGCTCCGCGCCCCGTCTACCCCGGCAGGACCTGGGGGCACGCGAAGAGCCCCGAGTCGCTCGGCTACTCCACCGAGAAGCTGGCCGCGGCGCGGCGGCTCTCCGACAGCCTCAAGACCGCCGCGGTGGTCATCGTCGTCCACGGCGAGATCCTCGACGAGTGGGGCGCGGTGGACGAGAAGTACCTGACCCATTCGTGCCGCAAGAGCTTCCTCTCCGCGCTCTACGGGAAGTACGTGAAATCGGGAGCGATCGGGCTGGAACGGACGATGGCCGACCTCGGCATCGACGACGATCCGCCGCTCACCGCGCAGGAGAAGACCGCGACCCTCCGCGACTGCCTCAAGGCGCGCTCGGGCGTGTTCCACACCGCCGAGGCCGAGACTGACGGCATGCACAAGCTCAAGCCGCCGTCGGGGATGTTCAAGCCCGGCGAGTTCTGGCTCTACAACAACTGGGACTTCAACGTGCTCGGCACGGCCTTCACGCAGCTCACCGGCAAGGATCTCTTCCAGGCCATGGCGGAGGACATCGCCGCCCCCATCGGCATGGAGAGCTTCTCGGCCACCGACAGCCTGTGGGGGCGCAGCGGGCGCTCGGTGCACCCGGCCTACATGTTCGTCATCACCGCGCACGACATGGCGCGCTTCGGGCTGCTGATGCTGCGCAACGGCCAGTGGAACGGCCAGGAGGTCGTCCCGGCCGACTGGGTGAAGGAGAGCACGACCTACTTTTCCGACGCCACGATCTACCGCTCCGACGGCTACGGCTACATGTGGTGGGTGGCGAAGGACCACAACAAGCTCCCCCACCTGCCGAACTGCCGGCTTCCCGAGGGCACCTACTCGGCCCGCGGCGCGGGCGGCCACTTCCTCGTGGTCATCCCCGAGCGCGACATGGTGGTGGTGCACCGGGTGAACACGTTCGACAGCGCGAACAACGTCACCTCCGCCGACTTCGGCCGCCTGCTGCAGCGCATCCTCGACGCGAAACTGTAGCGCCGCGGCGCCGACATGGACCGGGGGCCGGGCACGACGCCCCCGGCGCCCGTGGACCGGCGAGCATGCGCGACGTCGCAGACAGCGCGTCGGAACCCTCCCACCCCACGCCGACGGCCCGGCGGGCGTGCTGCCCACCGGGCCGTCGTCTGCGTCGCGGTGCCCCCCGCGCTACTTCGCCGGCTGTCCCCACAGGTCGCGCAACTCGACCGGGCCCTCGTTCAGGGCCTTGAGGGGCGCTTCGATCTGGCTGCGGTCGCCCACCACCACGATGCTGAACTGGTCCGGCGTGATGTACTTCCTCGCCACGCGCTGCACGTCCGCGGCGGTCACCGCCTGGATCTTCCCGATGAACGAGTTGTAGGAGTCCAGCGGGAGGTCGTAGGCGAGCAGGTCCATGAACCGGCCGGCCGCGCCCTGCGTGGTCTCGAACTCGCCCGGCAGGCCGAGCGCGATGTAGGCCTTCGACTTCGCCAGTTCCGCCGCCGGCACCGGCTCGTCGCGCACCCGGCGCAGCTCCCGGAAGAACTCGATCATCGCGCTGTCGGTCTTGGCGGTGTGCACCGAGGACGACGCGCGGAACGGCCCGGCCTGCTGGTACATGTCGAAGGACGAGCGCGCGCCGTAGGTGTAGCCGTGCAGCTCGCGCAGATTCTGCATCAGCCGCGAGGTGAACGAGACGCCCAGCAGGTTGTTCATCACCCGCAGCGCGTAGTAGTCCGGCGTCGAGCGCGGCACGCCGAGGTTGCCGATCAGGATGACCGACTGCGGCGCGCCCGGCTTGTCCACCAGGTAGAACGTGCGCGCGGCCGCGACCGGCGTTGCGCCCGCTGGACGGGCGGGCACATCGCCCTTCGCCCAGGCGCCGAAGCGCGCCTCGGCAAGCGCACGGGCCTCCGCCAGCGTGACGTCACCGACGAACAGCAGCTTCGCATTGCCGGGGCGGTAGTGCGTCTCGTAGAAGCGCGTGACCTGCGCGCGATCCAGCGCCGCGGTCGCGGCCTCGGTCCCGCCCTGCGGGTGCCCGTAGGGGTGCGCCGCGCCGAACAGGATGGCGTGGAACGCCAGCGGCGCCATGGCGGTGGGCTGGTCGCGAAGCTGCAGGAGGTTGTTCTTGCGCAGCTCCCGCTGCCGGACGATCTCCGAATCGGGGAACGCCGGCCGCAGCGCGACGTCGGCCATCAGGTCGAGCGCCGCCGCCAGCCGCGCCTTGGGCACGTGCAGTCCGATCTGCGCGTGGTCCATCCCCGCGCCGGTGCCGAACTGCGCGCCGAGGTAGTCGGCCTCCTCGGAGATCTCCAGCGCGCTGCGCTTGCCCGCGCCCTCGTCGAGCATGCCGGCGACGAAGCTCGCGAGACCCGGGCTCTCCGGCGGATCGTAGGCCGCGCCCGCCCGCACCATCAGCATGCAGTCGACGACCGGGACCTCGTGCATCTCCACCACCGCCAACTGCAGCCCGTTGGGCAGCGTCTGCGTCTGCACCACCGGTACCTTGAGCGGCTTGAGCGGGCCGAGCGCCGGCGGCTTCGTGCGGTCGAGGGGCGCGTCCGCGGCGAACCCCGCCCCGGCGATCAGCGCAAGACCGATGCAGGCGGACACGGACCGCCGCACGATGTTCGCGACGAGCGAGTTCATGGCTTCCTCCCTTCCGTCACCGCCAGCTCCGCCTTGCCCTGCGGCACGATGCTGAGCACCACGCGGTGCGCGTCGGCCAGGTACGCCCGGGCCACGCGCTGGATGTCGGCAGTGGTCAGCTTCTGGTAGCGCGCGAGATCCTGGGCGAAGTAGTCCGGCGTCCCGGCGAAGTACTCGTAGTAGTTGAGCTGGTTGGCCTTGCCCGAGAACCCGCCGACCTGCTGCATGCCGTCGAGGAACTGGGCCTCGGCGCCGTTCTTGACCCGCTGCAGCTCGCGCTCGGTCGGCCCGGTCTGCGCGAGGCGCGCCAACTCCTCGTCGATCACGCGCTGCAACTCGTCGAGCGTGTGGCCGGGCGTGGCGGTGGCGAACATCATCAGCTTGCCGTCCATCCGGCCGGCGTCGTTGTAGACCGCGACCTGGTTGGCGATCTGCAGCTCGTAGACCAGCCTGCGGTACAGCCGCGACGACTTGCCACCGCCCAGGATCTGGCTCATGACGTCGAGGGCCGCGTCATCCGGGCCGAACAGGCGGCCGGAGTGCCACACGTCGTAGACCCGCGGCAGCTGCACCCGGTCCTCGAGCGTGCCGAACACGTCGGCTTCGAGGTTCACCGGCGGCGGCGGCGTGCGCACCACCTCGGGCCCGCGCGGGACGCCACCGAACCAGCGTTCCACCTGCCGGCGGGTCTGGACCGGGTCGATGTCGCCGGCGATCACCAGCACCGCGTTGTTGGGGGTGTAGTACGACTTGAAGAAGCCCTGCACGTCCTCGAGCGAGGCCGCCTGCAGGTCGGCCATCGAGCCGATCACCGGCCACTGGTAGGGATGTCCGGCCGGGTAGAGGCGCTTGAGGATGTTCTCCTCGGCGAGCCCGTAGGGCCGGTTCTCGTAGGACTGCCGGCGCTCGTTCTGCACCACGCCCTTCTGCAGCTCGACCTTCTCGGCGGTGATCTCGGGGGTCAGGAAGCCCATGCGGTCCGAGTCCAGGTAGAGCATCAGCGGCAGGGCGTTCGAGGGACCGTCCTCGTAGTAGTTGGTGCGGTCCTCGGTGGTAGAACCGTTGTTGTCGGCGCCGGCGGCCTCGAGCAGCCGGTCGAACCCCCCGGTCGGCACGTGCTGGGAGCCCATGAACATCATGTGCTCGAACAGGTGGGCGAAGCCGGTCCGCCCCGGCTTCTCGTCCCCGGACCCGACGTGGTACCAGATGTTGGCGCTGACGATGGGCAGCGCGTGGTCCTCGTGCAGGATGACCTTGAGCCCGTTGGGCAGGGTGAAGGTGGTGTGGGGGACGCTCAGCGCGCCGGCGGCCCAGAGCCCGCGCGGCGTGGCGGCGACCGCCAGCAGTGCGAGCCCGAAGGCCAGGCCGCGCAGGGACGCTCGCAACCGGCTTCCTTCCATGTCGGACCTCTCGAGATGGGTTGGGGACGCCCCGTGCCGCGCGACCGTCTCCGGCGCGCGGCCGGGGGGCTAACCGTGCAGGAACCGCAAGGTTGATTCGTAAGGCGGGAGCCCCGAAAGAGCCAGCCGGGCACGGAAGATTCCGCCCAGCGCGTGCGGATGGGCGCCGAACGCGTCCCCGGGCCCGGTCCGACTACCGCAGCTCCTTCGTCACCTTCATCAATCCCTCGTCGTCGGGCTCGATCGCGTAGCCGCGCTTGCGGAACAGGGCCAGCATGCGCGCGTTGTCGGCGGTGGTCTGGGCCTCCATTCGCCGCAGGCCCCAGCCACGCGCGATCTCCTCGCAGGTGTCGGTCAGCACGCCGCCCAGGCCGCGGTTCTGCCAGGCATCGCTCACCAGCACGGCGTACTCGGCGGCCTCGTGCTCGGGCTCCGCGACCAGCCGCCCGACGCCCACCAGCCGCGGTTCGCCACCCTCGCGCTCGGCCACGATGGCGATCTCGCGGTCGTAGTCGGTGAAGCAGTAGCGCAGCGCGGCCTCGTGCGTGGCCCACTGGAACATGTAGCGGAAGCGCATGTAGAGGGTCTCGCGCGAGCAGGCCGCCAGCATCGCCATCCAGTGCGGCTCGTCCTCGGGCCGGATGGGCCGCAGCAGCAGCCGCTCGCCGTCGGGGAGCAGGACATGGCGCTCGAGCTCCTCGGGATAGGGCCGCAGCGCCAGGTGGGCGTACGGCTTCCCCGGGCGGGCCAGCCGCTCGCGGTCCACGATGATGCGCGCGTCGAGTGCGATCACCTCGTCCGGCGTGGCGAGCAGCGGGTTGACGTCGAGCTCCTTGATCCAGGGGTGCTCGGCCACCAGGTAGGAGACCCGCATCAGCGCCTCGATCAGGCGGTCCAGGTTCACGCCCGGCCGCCCGCGGTAGCCCTGCAGCAGCGGCCAGGCCCGCAGCGACTCGAGCATGCGGCGGGCGAGCCGCTCGTTGAGCGGCGGCAGCCCCAGGGAGCGGTCGCGCAGCACCTCGGCGGCCACGCCCCCCATGCCGGCCAGCATCACGGTACCGAACACCGCGTCCTGGCGCGCGCCGACGATCAGCTCGAGCCCGTCGCGCGAGCGCACCATGCGCTGGACGGTCACCCCCGCGATCCGCGCCCCGGGCTGCGCCCGCCGCGCCCCGGAGACGATGCGCTCGCAGGCCGCGCGCACCTCGTCGGCCCCCGCCAGGTCCAGCGCCACGCCGCCCACGTCGCTCTTGTGCGTGATGTCGGGCGAGTCGAGCTTGAGCACCACCGGGTAGCCCAGGTCCGCCGCGATCCGCACGGCCTCGTCCGCGTCCTGCGCCGGCACCGGCCGGGCCACCGCGATGCCGTAGGCCTCGAGCACGGTCTTCGACGCCGCCTCGGAGAGCGTGTCGCCCTGCTCCGGCACCAGCGCGGCGAAGCGCGTCTTGAGCGCCTGCCGGTCGAGCGGGAACTCGACCGGGATGTCGCGGGGCGTCTCGTAGAGGGTCTCCCGGTTGCGCGCGTAGGCGACCAGCGTCATGAAGGCCTGCACCGCCTCGTCGGGGGTGCCGTAGGTCGCGACCCCAGCGTGCGCCAGGATCTGCACGCCCTCGCGCATGCTGGCCCCGCCCATCCACGACGCGAGCACCGGCTTCTTCACCTTCTCCGCCAGGGCGCCCAGCTCCATCGCGGTGGCGGTCGGGTTGGTCATCGCCTGGGGCGTGAGGATGGCCAGCACCGCGTCGACGCCGCGGTCGGCCGCCACGATCCCGGCGGCCCGGGCGAAGCGCTTCGAGTTGGCGTCGCCCAGCACGTCCACCGGGTTGCCGTGCGACCAGGCCGGCGGGAGGTTCTCGTCCAGCGCGGCGATGGTCTCCGGCGCGAGCTCGGCCAGCACGCCGCGCCGCGCGATGAGCGCGTCGGTCGCCATCACGCCGGGGCCCCCGGCGTTGGTGACGATGCCGAGCCGCGGGCCGGCCGGGCTGCGGTAGCGGCCCACCAGCCCGGCGACGTTGAAGATGTCGGCGATCTCGTAGACCCGCACCACGCCCGCGCGCGCGAAGGCGGCGTCGAACACCTCGTCCTCCGATGCCAGCGCGCCGGTGTGCGAGGCGGCGGCCTTCGCGGACTCGGGGAAGCGCCCGGCCTTGTAGGCGACGATCGGCTTGCCCAGGGCGAACGCCCGCGCGGCGCTCAGGAACTTGCGCGCGTCGGTCAGCGACTCGACGTAGAGCAGGATCGAGCGGGTGCGCTCGTCCTCGCCCAGGTAGTCGATCAGGTCGCCGAAATCGGTGTCCAGCATGTTGCCGACCGAGACGAAGCAGGAGAAGCCGATGCCCTGCTCGAGCGCCCAGTCGAGTACCGAGGTGCAGAGCGCGCCCGACTGCGAGATGAAGCCCACGCTGCCGGCCTTGGGCATGCCGTGCGCGAAGGTGACGTTGAGGCTCGCCTCCGGGACGATGAAGCCGAGGCAGTTGGGTCCCAGCACGCGCATCCCGTCGAAGCGCCGCACCTCGGTGCGCACGCGCTCCTCGAGCGCGGCGCCCTCGGGCCCGGTCTCGCGGAAGCCCGCCGAGATGACGACCACGCCGCGGATCCCCGCCTCGCCGCAGGTCCGCACCACGGCGGGCACCTCGGCCGCCGGCGAGCAGATCACCGCCAGGTCCGGCGTGCGGGGCAGGTGCCCGAGGTCCGGCCAGCACTGCACGCCGAGCACCGACTCGTGCGCCGGGTTCACCGGGTAGACCACCCCGCGGAAGCCCGAGCCGACCAGGTTCTTGAGCACCGTGCCCGAGACGCTCCGCGGGTTCTGCGAGGCGCCGATCAGCGCGATGCGCTGCGGCCGGAAGATGCGGTCGAGCGGGTGCAACTCAGGCCGTCCCGGCCCCGGGCCGCGCGCCGGCCCCGCCCTTGAGCAGCGCGGTCATCAGCAGCAGGCCGAAGGCCGACACCACGCCGACCGCCGCGAAGGCGAACCACATCAGTTGCGGCTGGTGGAGCGTGTTCTTGAAGAACGGGTAGGCCGGCGCGCCGATCACCCCCGAGAGCCAGTAGCCCAGCGCGATCGGCAGGAACGCGAAGCCCATGTACATGCCGACCTGGTCGGGCGGCGCGATGCTGCCGAGGTAGCGGTAGAAATGGGCCGAGTAGATCATCTCGCCCACCGAGAAGATCAGGACGCCGGCGCCGACGGCCCAGATGGACGGGACCACGCCGATGACCGCGATGCCCGCCGCGGCGATCAGTGCGGCCAGGAAGATGGCCCGGCTCGCCGCGAGGTTGCGGACGAAGTAGCCGACCACCACCTGCAGGCAGACGATCGCGAGCGCGTCGAGCGAGATGACGAAGCCCAACTGGCGGGTCGAGGCGTGGAGGTCGTTCTCCAGGTAGAGGGGCAGCGGCCCGTAGAACTGGAAGAACATGCTCCAGAACCCCGCGACCAGCAGGATCAGCATCATCAGCCGCCAGTTGAGCAGCACGCGGCCGAAGTCCGCGAGGAAGGCGCCGAAGCTCTTCCGGGCCACGACTCCGGGCGCGGCCGCCGGCTCGCGAAAGGCGACCAGCACCAACAGGAAGGCGAGCCCGGCCGCGGCGGCGCTGCAGTAGAACACCGGCTCCACCCCCGCGCGGTCGCGAATCTGCCCGCCCAGGTTGGGGCCGATGAACCCGCCGACGTTGACCAGGGTGTAGTAGATCGAAAAGCCGAGCGCCCGCTGCGGCTCGGTGCAGACCTTCTGCACCGTGCCGGTGATCGAGGGCTTGATCAGCGAGGCGCCGAACGCGATCAGCAGCAGCGCGCCCAGGATGGGCACCGTGCCCTGCACGGTGACGACCAGGAAGTAGCCCACTGCGAGCAGCGCGTAGGCCGAGAGCATCGCCCGCCGGTAGCCGAGCAGGTCGGCGAGGAAGCCCGAGAAGGCCGCTAGCCCGTAGGTGAACAGCCCGAAGTAGCCGCCGATGTAGATCGCCGTCGAGTCCGAGAACCCCCGCGACTTGGTCAGGAAGAGGACCAGGATGGTCGTCATCCCGTAGAACGCGACCCGCTCGAACAACTCCGAGAGGTTCGCGGTCCAGAAGGACGCGTGGTACTCGCGCAGCGAGCGGAAGAACTTCGCGACACCTTGGATCACGGTGAGCCTCCCGACAGTGGGTTCGCGCGGGCCTGGAACACGGGGCACCACGGTGCGTGGTCCGACGAGCCTACGTTACCGCAGGCCGGGGACACGTGCGAGTCGGCGGGCGGCGGGGAGCCGTACCCCGAGGGCGTGATCTCAGTTGCCATCGGACACGCCCCACCGAAAACCGAGGTCCACGAACTCGTCCAGAATCACCTCTGTGTCGGGAGCCGCATCCCGCATCCGGGCGCAGGCCTCGAAGGCCTCCGTGGCGAGCGTGACCCCTTCGGGTGTCCCCGCGTGGAACACCACGTCCACTCCGGCCAACTCGGCCGCCAGGGCCTGGAGCATGGTCATCAGCCTGCGGTCTCCGCCGAACGCGCCGCATCCCCAGAACCCCGTATGGACGATCGTCTGCTCACCGGCACCGGCGAGGCTCCCGCTCTCGCGGCGGGCCGCCACGAAGCCGGTGAAGGCCGTCTCGAGGACGTCCGCTATCTCACCCCGCGTGTACGTTCCGCTTCCGCCGGGCGGCGCCGAGATCGCGAGGATGTTGCTCAGGGTCGGAGGCGACAGCGGCCGCGTGACGGCCGTGACGTCCGCTACGGAGGCACGCGCGAAAGCCTTCCCGTACAGGCCGCAAGGGCGCCCCGCCGCCGGGTCGGGGGCCGTGTCGATGGCGCAGCGGCGCTGCGCGCCGGTGACCGTGACGGGTGTCGGTCCGCCCCAGGGCTCGCAGGTCACTGCCGGCCTCCCCATGGCCAGCAATGCCTCGCGGACGCAGCCCAGGATCGGGTGCTCCGCGACCTGCATCTCGTCCTGTGCCAGCAGCCCCGAGCCATACGCCACGAACAACTCGGGATCGGCGAAGTTCACGTGCCACTCGACCGCGCCACCCGGTGCGGACGGGAGGTAGTCATAGAAGCCTGCGCGCAACGTGATCTGGCGCCGGCCGGACACGGAAGGTGGAGTTTCCATCTTCGGCCAGCGGGCGTACCGGATGTGGCCTTCGAACGGGAACTCCCGGGCGCTCGCGATCCGGAAGACGACCTCCTTGTTCCGGTCGCGCCAGCGCGGCGGGTGCTCCTCGATCAGGCGGGAAGCCTCGAATTCGACCCGCTCGATGGGTTCGATATCCACGTTCACCTCCTGTCCACCACGGACGGGTGGCCTCCGCGGCAGGGCCGCGGAGCATCGGGCTCCGGCGAGACCTCAGGTCCCGCGCCTCTCCTCCCACTCCCAGCCGAGCATCCCGAAGACCACGTCGTCGGTCCACTCGCCCTTGGACCAGTAGCTCTGGACGAAGTGAGCCTCCTGCCTCATGCCGACCCGGCCCAGCAGCGCCAGGGACGCCACGTTGCGTCCATCCACCGAGCCATACGCGCGGTGCTTGCGCAGTTCGCGGAAGAGGTAGTCCAGGAGCGCCCGGAGCGCTTCGGCGCCCAGCCCGCGGCGCTGATGCGACGGCGCGAGCGTGATCCCGATCTCCACCAGCCGGGGGTCCGACGCGGAGACGTGGATGCCGCAATCGCCCACCAGCTCCCCCGACTCGCGAAGCTCGATCCCCACCTGGAACCACCTGCCCGGAGAGTCCGGCTCGAGCCCGGCCAGGGACTCGATGAACGACCGGACCTCGTCGAACGATGCCGGCACCCAGTTCTGGTAACGCGACACCTCGGGGTCGGCCCGATAGCCGAACACCACCTCCGCGTCGGATGGACGCAAGCGGCGGAGAATCACCCGATCGGCGACCACGGAGGAGAACCCCGGTCCGCTCATCGGGTGCCCCCGCGCCCGCAGCGGACCTGGAAGCGCTCCACGACCGCGCTGCCCTGGGAGGCGTGGCCGCGCTCCGGCGTGGGGCTCCCCCCGACCACGTAGATCGCGTCCCCGAGCGGCACTGCGCGGGCGAAGTTCCGCGCCGTCGGCATGGGCGCGGCCGCCCGCCACACCGCCGCGCCCGGCTCCAGGCACAGGACCTCCGCGAGGCTCTCCCCACGCGCCTGCGACTCGCCGCCGAAGAGGTAGATCGCCCCGCACCAGGCGACGGCGCCGGCGGTGCCACGCGGTTCGATCGCGTGGCCCGCGGACCAGACGTCCGTCGCCGGGTCGTACACGTCCACCGCGCCGAAGTCGACGGGGCCGCTCCGACCGCCGATCGCGTAGAGCTTCCCTCCCAGCGCGACGGCCGCCGGGCTCCCTTCCGCGCGCGGCAGCGGTGCCAGCTCGCTCCAGCGGTCCGTCGCCGGGTCGTAGACGGAATGGTCGGCCAGCGTCGAGCGTGAGTTGCCGCCGCCCAGCACGTGGATCCTGCCGTCCAGCACCACCGCCGCGTGGCCACCCCGCGGAGCGGGCAGCGGGCAGGCCGCGCTCCAGGCACGCGCGGCCGGATCGTAGACCTGGACCCGGTCGGTCGGCACGTTGGTCACGGTCTCGAAGCCGCCGATCAGGTAGATTCGTCCGCCCAGCGCGACCGCCGCCGGCGCGTTCAGCCCGGACGACGGGAGCGCGGACTCCACCATCCACGTCCGGCCGTCGAAGCGCTCGATCTCGAGCACCGGCGCGTGTCCGGCGCCGGTGCCGGCCAGCGCGTAGATCGCGGTTCCGGTGCTCACCACGGCGTGCGCGGCCCGGGCGTGCTTCATCGGTGCCACGGACCGCCAGGTCCCCGGAGCGGGGTCGGCCGCGGCTGACCCCGCTCGCCGGCCGCGTCGCAGTTCGTCGCGGATCCGCGTCCAGATCTCGCAGTAGCGCCACTCGGGCGGCGCGTCCGGCTCCGGCTGGTGGTCGGGCCGGAGCACCAGGTCGCCGGTCGCCAGCAGCGCGTCGCGCACCGCGGGGTTCTGCCGCAGCTTCTCGTGCATGGCCGCCACGATCAGCCGGTAGTGCCGGCCGGGCCGGGCCGAGCGGTAGGCGAAGCGGCGGCCCTCGAACGACGCCCAGCCGATGTCCATGGTCCGCATGTTCCGCTCGGCCAGCGCTCCCGCGCTCTTGGCTTCGAAGGCGGTCATGCGCGCCACCGAGTCGCGCGTGAAGGCCCAGGCGACGCCCGGGAAGGACGCCCGCGGATCGCCGGGGCCCTCGGGGTAGAGCATCATCTGCCAAAAGCCCTCGAGGCTCGCGTAGCGCCGCCCGCGGAAGGTGAACGGGGTCGCGGCGAAGTTGGAGAGCAGGCCCAGCTCGTGGCGCTTGGAGACGATCACCTCGCCGGGCCCGGCCGCCTGCGGCAGGATCTCCCAATCGGGAGCGCCCTCCTGCGGGACGGGCGCCCACCAGTGCGCAGGGTAGTTCGCGCGTGCCGCAAGGAACTCGGCCGCGGAGGGGATCGCGGCCCGCGGCGGGCGGGCCGCGGCGGCGAACACCGTCCAGGCGACGGCCAGGACGAGGAATCCAAGCCTCCGGGGGCTCCGCGTCATCGCACACGCTCCACTTCGCGCGACCGGCCCGGGTCGGAAGACCCGGGCCGGCCACCGCGTGTCGTTCCTCGTTACTTGACGTTCTTCAGGATGCCCATCAGGAAGTCCCAGTAGCGCTCGACCGAGCCGATGTGCAGCTTCTCGTCCGGCGAGTGCACGCCCTCGAGCGTCGGCCCGAAGGAGAGCATGTCCATGCCCGGGTACTTCTCGCCGATGATGCCGCACTCGAGACCGGCGTGGATGGCCTTGACCTCGGGCGTCTTGCCGTAGAGCGACTGGTAGGTGCCCTTGGCGACCTTGAGGATCTCGGAGGCCATGTTCGGCTTCCAGCCCGGGTAGCCGTCGCCGGCCTTCACCTTGGCCCCGCCCAGCTCGAAGATCGCCTGCACCGTGTCGCAGATCTCCGCGTTCTCCGACGCCACCGAGCTGCGCTGGCTGGTCACCATCTCGACCGACTTGGCGGTGGTCTTGATGGCGGCCACGTTGGTCGAGGTCTCGACCAGGCCGGGGATGTCGGAGCTCATCTTGATGACGCCGTGCGGCAGCGCCAGCAGCGTCTGCAGCACCTTCATCTGCGCGGCCTTCTTGAACACGACGCGGCGCCGGAGCCCCTTGCCCTCGACCAGCGTCAGGTTCATGCCGGGGTCCGCGCCGCCGAGCTCGGCCCGCATGGTCGCCTGGCACTTCGCCACCAGCTCGAGCGCGACCGGCCAGATCTTCTTCGGCACGAACACCAGCGCCTCGGCCTCGCGCGGGATGGCGTTGTGCTTGTCGCCGCCCTCGATCGAGGCCATCCGCACGCCCAGTTCCGAGAGGGCGACCAGCACCCGCGCCAGGAGCTTGATCGAATTGCCGCGGTTCTTGTCGATCTCGAGGCCGGAGTGGCCGCCCTTGAGGCCGGTGATCTTGAGCAGCCCCGCCACCGACGCCGCGGGTGCCGCGTCGGTGGTCAGCGCCCACCGCGCCGCCGTGTTCCGCCCGCCCGAGCAGCCGACGTAGAGCGCGCCCTCCTCCTCGGAATCGAGGTTCAGCAGGGTCTTGCCGGTCAGGAAATCGGGGCCCAGGTTGTTCGCGCCGGTCAGGCCGGTCTCCTCGTCCACGGTGAACAGGAACTCGAGCGGCCCGTGCTCGAGGCTCTTGTCCTCCATGATGGCGAGGCTGGTGGCCACCGCGACGCCGTTGTCCGCGCCCAGCGTGGTGCCGTCGGCCATCATCACGTCGCCCTTGCGCACCAGCACGATGGGGTCCTTGAGGAAGTCGTGCACGGTGTCCTTGTTCTTCTCGCAGACCATGTCGAGGTGGCCCTGCAGCACCACGGTGCGGGCCTTCTCGCGTCCGGGCGAGGCGGGCTTGCGCGCCACCACGTTGCCGAACTTGTCGGCCCGGGCCTCGAGCCCGAGCTGCTTGGCGACCCCCAGCACGTACTTGGTGATCGCCGCCTCGTTCTTCGAACCGCGCGGGATCTTCGAGATCGCCGCGAAGTACTTCCACATCAATGCGGGCTTCAGTCCTTCGATCGCGCTCGACACAGCCAGGCTCCTTTCTCGGGTCCCGGGAGGACGCGAAGGGACCCCCGGGACGCCCGGTCTCGCGTCCCGTCCCCTCGCGTGCTCCCGATCAAGCTGCTTCGATCCTTCCTGTCTCGGCCCTCTAGACCATCGCGCTCGGCGGCGCCGGATCCTCCGGGCGTCCCGCGTTCGCGAGCGGCACGCGGATCAGCACCCAGCCGATCACCACGAACACCAGCAGGCTGACGCCGAAGGGCGCCGGGAAGAAGTTCGACATGCCAGGCAGCCACGTGTCGTACTTCAGGTTCGCGACCGCCAGCCCGGCAAACAGCAACCCGATGAGCGCCTCCCCGGCGATCAGGCCCGCAGCGAGCAGCGTGCCGTTGTTGCCGCTGCGGATGGTCTGGGCCTCGTTGAACCCGCGCTTCTTCGCGATGCTGTCAAAGACCCCCTTGACCAGCCCGCCGATGAAGATCGCGAACGAGGTCTCGAGCGGCAGGTACATGCCGACGCACACCAACATCGGACTCTTCACCTGCACCAGGATGAAGCCGAACGCCATCAGCATGCCGACGATGATGAGCGGCCAGGCCATGTCGTGCCCGACGATGCCGTTCGCCAGGATCGCCATCAGGCTCGCCTGCGGAGCGGGATAGGCCTTGCCGCCCAGCCCGGTGCCGCCCATCGCGATGTCACCCTGGTTGAGAATGACCAGGGGAATGAACATGACGGCCGCCGCGACCAGCACGCCCAGCATGTCGCCGAGCTGCATCTTCCAGGGCGTGCCGCCGAGGATGAAGCCGACCTTGAGGTCCTGCAGCATCTCGCCGGCGACCGCGGCCGTCACGCAGGCGACCGCCGCCACGCCGAGGACCGCGGCCACTCCGGGCATCCCGGAGACGCCGAGGGCGACCATCAGCAGCGCGGCGATGATCAGCGTCGAGATGGTCAGTCCGCTGATCGGGTTGTTGCTCGAGCCGATCAGCCCGACCAGGTTGCCCGACACCGCGGAGAAGAAGAAGCCGGCCACGACCATCACGATGGTCGCAACCAGCGCCGCGGTGACGTGGTTGGTGAAGTACAGGTAGAGCGCGAAGACCGCGATCATGCAGAGCAGGATGCCGACGAACACCCAGTTGAACGGCAGGTCACGGTCGGTGCGCACCACGTCGTGCTTGCCGGCCGCGGCCTTCTTGACGTCGCCCATGGCGCGCGACAGGCCGGAGCCCAGGCTCTTGCGCATGCGGAAGAGCGTGAACCCCGCGCTCATCAGCATGCCGCCGATGGCGATCGGGCGCACGATGCCGCGCCAGACCTGGTTGGCCATCGTCACCCAGGTGTCGTGGGCGGTGACGTCGACGCCCGTGCCCTGCAGCGAGGCCGCCAACTGCGGCCCGACGAAGTACAGGAGGAGCGGCACGAACAGGCCCCAGGCCAGCAGCCCGCCGGTGAAGTTCAGCGCCGCCAGCTTGGGCCCGATGATGTAGCCGACGCCCATGTACGCGGGGCTCACGCCCGGCGTGGTGATGAGCGCGCCGCCGCCGGCCTGCACCGAGGCGCCGTTGCCCAGCGTGATCTTCTTGCCGGCGAAGGAGACGAAGCGCTCCCAGCTCGAGGCGAAGACGTTCAGTGACCGCATCGCCTGGATGACCGCACCGAGGCCCATCGCCCAGAACAGGAACTTCGCGCCGGTCTGCCCGCCCTGGCCGGCCTTGTGGATTTCGGCCGCCGCCACGGATTCGGGGAACGGGAGCTCCTTGTCCTCGACCATCACGCGCCGCAGGATCGTGACGAACAGGATCCCCAGGATGCCGCCGATCAGCAGGATCGCGCTGGCTTCGAAGTAGTGCCGCGGGCTCCAGAACTCGGTCCACACGCCGGCGATCAGGAAGGCCGGGAGCGTGAAGATCGCGCCCGCGGCCACCGACTCGCCGATCGAGCCGACGGTTCGCGCGTAGTTCTCCTCGAGGATCGTGCCCTTCCAAACCTTGAGCAGCGCCATGCCGATCACGGCCGCCGGGTAGGTGGCCGCGATGGTCATCCCTGCCTTCAGGCCGAGGTAGGCATTGGCCGCGCCCAGCACCACGCACATGATCAGGCCGATGAGCAGCGCCTTGATCGAGACTTCGCGCATGGTCGAGTTCGCCGGCACGTAGGACTTGCTCTTCTGCTCCTCCATTGTCGCTCCTCCATACGAACGAGCTGCGGCAGGCGGCCGGCGCAAGCCAGGTCCATCCCGGAGCACGGGACCCAGTGCCCGTGGGGCGTTCTTCGACGGCAGGAAGCGCGGCCCGTCCAGGACGGCGCTCCCCAGAGAACGAGGCAGGTTAGCCGTCAGGATTCCCTTGCGCAAGCACTACTTAGGCGAACGCGGCGCGAGCTCAGACCGGCGCCGGGGTCCGGTCCACCACGATCCGGGTCAGTGGGCGCCTCAGCCGCTGGCGCACGCGCGCCAGCAGGGACACGGCGACGAGCACCAGGCCGACCACGAGGCCCCACCACAGCCCGGCCGCGCCGGCCTTCAGCCCGAATCCGAACCACAGGCTGGCCGGCAGCCCGACCAGCCAGAAGGCCAGCGCGTTGAGGACCACCGGGGCGCGCGTGTCCCCCACCCCCCGCAGGATGCCGATCGAGACCACCTGGATCCCGTCGAAGACCTGGAACACGCCCGCGATGGGCAGCAGCAACGCAGCCACCGCGACCACCGGCGCCTCGGTGGAGAAGAGCCGGGCCAGGGGCGCCGGCAGCGCGACGAGCACCAGGCCGCAGAGCAGCATGAAGGCCGCCCCGGCCCCGAGCGAGGCCGCCGCCGCGCGGCGCGCGCGGGAGCCGTCCCCGCTGCCCACGGCCTGGCCGACCAGCACCGCCGCCGCGCCGCCGATGCCCTGCGGCACCATGAACGTGACCGAGGCGATGGTCAGGGCGATCTGGTGGGCCGCCATGGGCACCGTCCCCAGCCGGCCCATCAGCAGGGCCACCAGCGCGAAGATGCCGTACTCGAGCTGCATCTGCAGCCCGATCGGCGCGCCCAGGCGCACCATGCGCACGAGCGCCGCGCGGTCGAGCGCCTCGCGCCGCACCGGCGACAGCAGCGGGCGCAGGTCGCGCCACGCCAGCGCGAACAGCCCGAGCGCCAGCGCGAAGCGGCTCGCGGTGGCGGCGAGGCCCGCGCCCACCACACCCAGGGCCGGGCTGCCCAGATGCCCGAAGACGAGCGCCCAGCCCAGCGCCGCGTTGAGCGCGTTCGCGCCCAGGATGGTGACCACGACGGCCCGCATGCGGCCCATGGCCTGCAGGCTCTGGCGCAGCACCAGGAAGACGAAGAACGGGACCAACCCGGGGATCGAGACCGCGATGTAGCGCGCCGCGAGCGGCACCACGTCGACCGGCTGGCGCAGCAGGAGGAGCACGGGCCGGGCCGGGAGGAAGAGCAGGGCGGTCAGCACGCTCAGCCCGACCGCCAGCACCAGTCCGCGCTGGACCCCGCGGGCGATCCCTTCGCGGTCAGCCGCGCCGTGCGCCTGCGAGATGATCGGGTCGAGGCCCATCAGCGTGCCCCAGCCCAGCAGGGACAGCCAGACGAAGCACAGGTTCCCCAGCGCCGCGGCGGCCAGGTCGGTGGCCGAGACGTGCCCCACCATGACGGTGGTCACGACCCCCAGCGACATCATGCCCAACTGGACCACGACCACCGGCAGAGCCAGCGCCCACAGCCGCCTCGCGTCGTCGGAGGTGGGGAACAGGTGGTGAGAGCGCACGCGCGCCGGGATGCGGGAAGGAGCGGCCATGATTGGCGCAGGATGCCCTGAACGCCCCACGGAATCCAGCCGCCCCCGACCGGCAAGCGCGGGGGGGGCTACTTCAGCCGCACGATTCGCACCAGCCGCTGTCCGCAACCGCCGCGCGCAAGGTAGATGCCCGCCGGCGCCGGTCGTCCTCCCACGTTCCCGTCCCAGACCAGCGTCCCCGCCGCAAGGGTCATGCCGTGCCCCGGCCCCGCGACCCGTCGACCGGCCATGTCGTAGACCGCGACGTCCGGGCCCATCCCCCGCAGCGCGACCGCGCCCCGGCTGGGATTGGGCAGCGCCTGTGGCCGCGACTCCGGCCCCGACGCGGGGACGTCCGCGGTGCTGGCCAGGAAGAAGCGCGCGCTCGGCGGGGTGGAGCGGACGACGTTGCCCGCCCGGTCCGTGGCTTCGACCGCCCACCAGTACCAGCGTCCCTGCGCGAGCTCGATCTCCGTCGCCACGGTGTCCGTGGTTTGCGCGATCACGCCGTCGATCCGCGTCGAATCCTCGCCGGCGCGCACCGTGTAGATCACGCGGTCACCGGCGTCGGCATCGTGCGCGGACTGCCAGGCCAGGTCGAACGTCCCCGCGGGGTTCAACTGCGGCGGCAGCAGCGCGAAGTCCCCCGGGGGCGCCCGGAAGGGCTGCGCGTAGTAGCTCCGCGCCCGGCCGATGCGCGCAAGCACGGTGTCGCGCTGCCAGGACGCCTGCCAGCCGAGGGACGAGGCCACCACCGAACCGAACCGGTCGACGCCGTCCAGGCAGCGCCCCATCGCCGCCGGGAGCCGGCCCGCCACGCCGTCGTGGAGGATGCGCACCGCATTCGTATAGGCCACCGCCGGCGATGCGGCCAGCGCGGGATGCGAGTTCGGGCCTTCCACGCGCAGGAGCATCCACGCCGGCCGTCGCATCCGCACCTGGAACGTGGTGTCGAAGCCGAACGTCGCGGGCAGGCTCGCGAACGGCCGTGACCAGGCATCCTGGCCGTCGGCCACCAGCGCCACCCTTCGCAGACCGATGGCGCACGACGCCTCGATGTGCACCGGCACATCCAGCGAGTCGCCCGCGACCTCGAGCGAATCCCCCATGCCGCGCCCGCCCACCGTGAACTCCGGGACCAGTGGGAAGCTCGTGACGAAGCTGTGGCCGGCGGCGAGCGCGGCGAGCCACCGGTCATATTCGAGCCCGGCCGCACCCGCCTCGCGCACGTACACGCGCCAGCCGCCCGGCGGGGCCTGCGCGTACTGGTCGAGCACGGCATCGGTGCCGGCGGAAGGGGGCACCGCGAAACCGGCGGACATCAGGTCGAACCACTCGCCGGTGTCGAGATCGGGACGGTTGCTGTAGGACGCGATGTCGAGGGCGTCGAGCGCTCCCAGCGCGGCGAACACGGGCAACTCCCGGCCCAGTCCCGCGCCGGGCCAGCCGTCGAGCATCGAGTAGTCGTCCGTCGTGTGCGGATGCGACAACACGGCCAGCCCGCCACCCTGGCCATGCACCTGCGCGGCCAGGTCCGCGATCATCGGGTACGGCGGCTCGGGGCTCAGGCAGCACTCCCAGCCCACCGGGCCGCGCAGCCCCGGGAGGCTGACGTGGCCGCACGTCTGGTTCCGGTACTCGTAGGTGTAGTACAGCACGACCGCGCTGTCCGACAGCGCGTGGGGGGTGCCGGTGAACTGCCACTCGTTGTCCAGCAGGTGAAGGACGGACAGCCCCTCGGCCCCGGCCACGAGCTTCGCCTGCGCAGGCGTCGGCTCGTAGTCCAGCGGCTCGTGACGCGTGTGGGCGTGCAGGTCGCCGCCGTACCAGCCGCGCGCCGGAAGCGCCGCGAAGCGCGCAAGCGTCACCTGCAGGGTCGCGTCGCCCTGCAGCGTGGCGGACACGCTCACCGGGCTGAACTCGAATCCGCGCGAGAGGTTCACGCGCACGGGCCCGGCGGGCACCTCCAGCGTCGCGCGGCCGTCCACGTAGAAGTAGCCGCCCAGGCTGGAGTGGCTGAGGAGCTCGGGATCGGCGGTCCTCGGGTAGGCGTGCCCGTCCGCCCCGATCACCTGGGCCCGCACCGGGATCAGGCGGCCCGACGAGTCAGCGACCTCGAGCGTGAGCGCGACCAGGTCGTGGCCCCCTGGCCCGTCCAGGGACCGGGCGTCGCCCTCCGGCCGCCCCGGCGCGGCCGCGCCCGCACCCCACGCCGGCAGCCCTCCGGCGAGCGCCAGGGTCACGAGCACGAGACGCAGGAGGAGGAGACGAACCGAGGCCATGTCGGGCACCCGCCGGAGGCGCGTGGGTGGATTCCCACCGGGGAAGGGTACTCGCAACCGGCGGGAGACGGAACGGTTTTCTCGCGTCCCGCGGCGAATCCCCGGGCCTCGCCCGGCACCGGGGCGGCGGCGAGCGACCGCGCGGGCCGGGCTCGCGCGTGGTAGAGTCGTCGCGGGAAGCTGGGGGACCGGATGCCGTGGAGCGCCCCCGGATTCCCGCCGCGCCCCGCGCCGCCGGAGGAGACGCACCCCGTGCCTCGCATCGTTCTGGTCCTCGCCCTGCTCCTGGCCAGCGCGCAGCTCACCGTCGCGCGCGCCTACGAGACCCGCCACGTGGTGATCGTCGTCATCGACGGCGGCCGCTACACCGAGACGCTCGGCGATCCGAACCTGGCGAACGAGCCGCGCCAGGGTCTGCTGATGGCCCCCGCGGGCTGCCGCGGCGAGAGCTGGAACAACGGGGTCACCAGCACGAACCCGGGACACGCCGCCATCCTCTCGGGCATCTACCAGCCGCTGGCCAACGACGGCACCGAGCGCCCCCACCTGCCGACCGTGTTCGAGTATTACCGCGCCGCCACCGGGGCCCCCGCCTCGCAGACCTGGTTCTACTCCAACAAGCCGAAGCTGGCCGTCATGTCGAACAGCGACCACCCCGACTACGGCGACAGCCTGGCGGCACAGGTGAAGGCGGACTGCGCCGGCGACGCCGGAGTGGTCGCGACGGCGGAGGCGCGGCTGATCGCCGACCGGCCGGCGATCCTCGCCATGAACCTGGGCGACACGGACATCACCGCCCACTCGGGCGACTGGCCGGGCTACCTGCGGGCGCTGCAGGTCGCCGATTCGCTGGTCTACGACCTCTGGATCCGGATCGAGGCGGACAGCGGGCTGGCCGGACGGACCGCGCTGTTCGTCACCAACGACCACGGCCGTCACGACGACGCGCACGGCGGATTCCAGAACCACGGCGACGGCTGCATGGGCTGCCGGCGCGTCCAGATGCTCGTGCTGGGCCCGGATTTCAAGACCGGCCTGGTCTCGACGGCCGCCCTGGAGCCCGTGGACATCGTCCCGACCGTGGGCCTGCTGCTCGGATTCGCCGTGCCCTACGCGACGGGGCACGTGATGGACGACCTGCTGCTGGTGCCGTCCGTCCCGCTGGCCGTTCCCGGCGAGCCCGCCCCGGAGCGACTGCGCTTCGCGCCACCGGCCCCCAACCCGACGCGGGGCGCAGTGAGCCTCTCGCTGGACGTCCCGGTCGAGGGCGAACTGGCGGTGGACGTGCTGGACGCCCAGGGGCGGCGCGTCGCCACGCTCGATCAGGGCGGCGCCCGACCCGGCCACCGGATGCTCACGTGGTCGGGCCGGACCGGCGCGGGCCACCGGGCGGCGCCCGGCGCGTACTTCGTGCGCGCCCGGATGCCGGGCCGGCAGGCCACCGCGCGCGTCGTGCTGCGCTAGGAGCCGGTCGAGGTGTTGGGAATGAAGTCGATTCCTGCCAGGAGAGCGCTCAGGACGATTCGAGGTCGTCGCTCCTGGTGCATCCGTGAAGGTCGGATGTTCACCGCGAGCACTGCTCGGAGAGGCTTCTAGCCGCGCGGGCCCGGCGGTTCGACGCCGCCGGTCCCCGCGAGTTCGCGGTAGGTCGCGAGCAACTCGGCCAGCATGCTCCGCACGTCGTAGCGCCGGACGTCCTCGCGGTTCGCCCGCGACATGGCGTCGCGCAACGCCGAGTCGTCCAGCAGCCGCTCGAGCGCGGCAGCCAGGCCCTCGACGTCGCCCGGCCGCACGAACAGCGCGTTGCGGCCGTCGCGGGCCACGGCGGGGATCCCGCCCACCGGGCAGGTCACGATCGGGGCGCCGCAGGCCATCGCCTCCAGCAAGGCCATCGGGATCCCCTCGGAGTAGGTGGGCAGCGCGAACATCGTGCAGGCGCGCAGGAGCCGGATGACGTCTTCGCGCCCGCACCAGCCGGCCACTTCGACCGTCCCGGCCAGGTCGAGCCGGCGGACCCGCTCGCGAAGCTGCTCCTCCAGCTTGTAGCCACCGAACACCGCCCGCAGGCCGGGCCGGCGGCCCTTCAGGCGCGCGAGCGCCTCGAGCAGGTCGTAGGCACCCTTGCCCGGGACGAACCAGCCCAGGAAGACCACGGTGGCCGGCTCGCGCGCCGGCAGCGGCTCCGCGCCGAACTCATCGAGGTCCACCGGGTTGGGCATGACGTACATCGCGCAGCCCGGAGCGAGAGCGGCGAGGCTCGCGGCCATCTCCTCGCTCAGCACCATCAGCGCCCGGCAGCGCTGCAGCGTGGCCCGGATGGCCTTCCGGCGGAGGGGATCGCTGCCTTCGTAGAAGTCCATGAAGTAGGTCGGGTGGACGTGCAGAAGGACCCGGGCGCCCTTCCACCATGAGAACCAAGCGTAGGCCATCTTCCGCCAGAAGCTGGCGTGCCAGGAGACATGCAGGTGCACGATGGTGCGGGGCGGCAGCGGCGCGAGCGCGAAACGAAACAGCTGCCAGGCCGAGAACGCCAGTTTCGCCACCGGCCCGCCGTCGATGGTCGAGGGATGGAGCCTGACTTCCAGGCCGTCCGCGTGAGTCCCGAAGAGCCCGGCCCGCCCGTAGAGGGCGTTCACCCTCGATATCCCGCCCTTCGCGTCGAGGGCCGGAGTCACCACGATCACGCGTCCGGATCCCGGGCCGGGCCGGGCTACTTGCGTCGCCATGCCCTGAGCGTGAGTCCGAGGAACCTCGCGTTGCCGATGAGGTAGCGCTTCCACATCCGGCGGGGTTCCTGGATCAGGCGGAAGAGCCACTCCAGCCCGGCGTCCTGCATCCAGCGGGGGGCGCGACGCAACCGGCCCGCCAGCAGGTCGAAGCTGCCGCCGACGCCCATCGCGAAGAGCGGACCGATCCGGTCGAGGTTCCGCGACAGGAAGAATTCCTTGCGGGGGCTGGAGATCGCGACGAAGAGGAGGCGGGCGCCGGACCGGCGGACGTCGTCGGCGACCGCCTGGTCGTCGTCGAAGTAGCCGTGGTGCCGCCCGGCGACCACGAGCCGCGGATGCGACTTCATCACCGCGGCCTCGAAGTCCACCAGCACGTCGGCCTTGGCCCCGAGGAAATACACCGGATAGCCCTTGCGCTCCGCGAGGTCGATGAGCCGGTCCATCAGGTCGGGACCGGCCACGCGCCCCGACAGGGGCACCCCCAGGAGCCGCGCCGCCCAGACGATCGACTGGCCGTCCGCGTTCACGATGTCGCAGGCGGCAAGCGTCTCGCGGAACCCCGGGACGTCCTCCATCATCACGGTCTCGGCCGCGTTGATGAAGGCGTGCTGCACGGGTCGCCGCTGCTCGATCAACTCCTCGCAGCGCACCACGGTCTCATCGATCGTCAGCAGATCGACCGGCACGCCGAAGAGCTCGACCTTCCCTGCCACCTCAACCTCCAGCCCGAGCGATCGATGGGGGATGACTGCAGTCGCGTCACTTGGGGCCTGCGCCAGGACGGAAGCACCCTCCCGCGGGAGGGCGCTTCCCGGTCGGCAGTCTGCCACCGCGGACGGCCCCGTCGCAACCGGACCTCGCGCCGTCCGCCGCTTGACAGGGGCGCCCGGCGGCCGCTACGAGGGTATCCCACGAAGGAGGTCCGAGCCATGAAGATCCGCTTCCTCGTCACCGGCGGCACGTTCGACAAGGAATACGACGAGCTCACCGGGGCCCTGTTCTTCAAGGACACCCATCTCCGCGAGATGCTCCGCCTGGGCCGCTGCAGCCTGGATCCCGAGCTGCGCACGCTGATGATGATCGACAGCCTCGACATGAGCGAGCTGGACCGCGAGGTGATCCTCAGGAGCTGCGCCGAGTCGCTCGAGGAGCGAATCGTCATCAGCCACGGCACCGACACCATGCCCGAGACCGCCCGCTACCTCGGCGAGCGCATCCGGGACAAGACCATCGTGCTGACCGGCGCCATGGTGCCCTACACCTTCGGCAGCTCCGACGGGCTCTTCAACCTCGGCAGCGCCCTCGCCTTCGTGCAGACCCTCCCGCACGGCGTCTACGTCGTCATGAACGGGCGATGCTTCGACTGGGACGACGTCAGGAAGAATCGCGCGACCGGGCGCTTCGAAGGCACGAAGGACACATAGACCCCCGGCCGAGACCCCGCCGTCCCCCCGCGCGGGCACGCGGCGGGGCGCAGAGACGGTCCGGAGGGCGAGCGTGTCCGTACCTAGCCGCCCTCCGGATCGTGCAAGCCCCGCCGCCCCCCGCTCGGGCACGCCGCGGGGACGGCGCGGGTGACCAGGTCACGGGCCGCCGCGGCGTGCGCGGCCGGCACGGACACGACGACGCCCGCGCGGTCTCCCGCGCGGGCGTCGCCACGACCGTGAGCCCGGGCGCTACTCGGAAGCCTTCGCGCGCCGCGAGTCGAAGTACAGGAACAGCGCGAGCCCGACGAACATCACGATCGAGATGATCTGGGCCAGCGGGATGTCCGGGCTGAAGTGCAGCCAGGTCGGCAGCTCGATGGCCTTGGCCAGCGACAGGTAATCGCCCGGCAGCTCGGGGTCGGGGATGCTGGTCTTGACGAGGTTCAGCACCGCGCCGAGCACGCCGGCGAGCGCCCCGCCGGCGATGAACCCGCTGGCCAGCAGCGTGCCGCGGTTCGAGCGGGCCTCGGAGACCTTCGGGTCCTTGCTGGACTTGCCGACCCAGTGCGAGATCAGCCCGCCGATGAACAGCGGGGTGTTGATCGCGAGCGGCAGGTACATGCCGATCGCGAAGGCGAGCGGCGGGATGCCCATCATCACCAGCAGGATGGACAGCACCAGGCCGACCGCGTAGAGCAGCCAGGTGACCGGCGCCTTGTCGAAGATGCCCGAAAGGATGGTCGCGAACAGGTTGGCCTGCGGCGCCGGCACCCGCTGCGTGTCCATGAAGCCCGAGATGAACTGGCCCGTCGCCGGGTCCGTATGGCCGTAGGCGCGGTGGATGAGCAGCACCGTCAACGCGACGCCCACGGCGGCGAACAGCGTGCCGATCACCTTGGACAGCTCCTGGTAGCGCGGCGTGGAGCCCAGCCAGTAGCCCACCTTGAGGTCGGTGACGAACCCGCCCGCCATGGACAGCGAGGTGCAGACCACCGCGCCCATCACGATCGCGGCGTACTTGCCGAACTCGCCCTGCAGACCGACCGCGACCAGCGCGCTCGAGCCGATGATGAGCGTCACCAGCGTCATGCCGGAGATCGGGTTGTTGCCGGTCATCGCCGTGGCCAGCGCCGCGACGGTGGTGAACAGGAAGGCGAACACGAAGGCGATCACCAGGCCGGTCAGCGCGATCTGCGGGGCCTTCGCGGCCACCGCGGGGTCGCCCTTGCTCAGCAGGAAGTAGAAGAACAGCCCGATCGCCAGGGCGCTCAGCACGATCCCGCCCAGCACCGTGCTCATCTTGAGGTCGCGGTCGGTGCGCGGGGCGTGGTCGCCGGCGGCGTGGGGATGGAAGACCTGCTTGAAGCCGAGCGAGAAGGCGCTGACGATCGTGGGCAGCGCGCGGATGATGCCGATGATGCCCGCCCCCGCCATGGCGCCCACGCCGATGCGCTGGGCGTAGAGGCGGAAGATCTGGTTCGCGTTCATGTCCGGCACGAAGTCCGGGATCCCCGGCAGCGGGGCCGGCGGGATCGTGAGTGCCGGGATGTGCTGGCCGAAGTGGTAGACCAGCGGCACCACGATCAGGGCGGAGAAGAAGCCGCCCGCGCAGATGATCGCCGAGAAGCGCAGCCCGGTGATGTAGCCGAGCCCCAGGATCAGGCTCACGGCGTTGACGCTGATGGTGGCCTTGAACTTGGTGGCCAGGTCCTCCATCAGCGGCACGAAGCGGAAGTTCACGATCTCGTTCCAGGCCCGCAGCGTGACGGCCAGGAAGTCGTAGACGCCGCCGACGCAGGCGGCGACCACCAGCGTCTTGGCCTGCTCGCCGCCCTTCTCGCCGGTGACGTAGACCTCGTTGATCGCGGTGGCCTCGGGGAAGGGCAGCTTGCCGTGCTGCTCGGCGACGAAGTAGCGCCGCAGCGGGATCAGGAAGAGCAGGCCGAGGGACGCGCCCAGCACCGAGACGATGAAGATGGTGAGCAGCATCGACAGGGTGCCCGGCGCCACGTTCATGATGTAGAGCGCGGGGAGCGTGAAGATCGAGCCGGCCACGATCAGCCCCGAGGCGCCGCCGATGCTCTGGATGATGACGTTCTCGAGGATGCGTGTTCTTGCGCTTGAACAGGCCCGAGACGCCGACCGCCAGGATGCTGATGGGGATCGCCGCCTCCATCACCTGCGCGACCTTGAGGCCCGAGTAGGTCGAGGCCACGGCGAAGACGATCACCATGATGATGCCGATGATCACCGACCGCGCGGTGAACTCGGGGACCGCCGCGGTGGCCGGCACGTACGGCTCGTAGGTCTCGCCGGGCTGCAGCTCCCGGTAGGCCGCCGGGTGCAGCTTCCGCGGCCCGGCTCCCTGTCCTTCCTGCTGGCTCGGACTCATGTTCAGGCCTCCTGGTGGGTGGAAACCGCGCGATGCTACAGCAGCGTCCGCGCCCGAATCAACGACGGACGGCCGGTCGCCCACGCGACCGGCCGTCCGTCCCGGCGTCAGCGATGCCCCCGCTCCGCTCAGGCCGCGGCGTGCCCGCGGTCGAGCACCCCGCCCGCCGCGCGCGTCGGCGCGCTTGAGCAGGACCGCGAACACGAGGCCCACAACCCCAAGCACGGCGAACATGACCATGCTCGACTCGTAGTTGTGCGTCACGTCGCGGAGCTTGCCGTTCAGGAACGGGAAGAGCCCGAGCCCGATGTTCTGGATCATGGTCATCAGGCCGAACGCCGTGCCCACCCGGTTCTCCTCGACGATGAGCGGCACGGCCGGCCACATCGCGGCCGGCACCAGCACGAACGACGCGCCGAGCAGCAGCATCGGGAACATCGGCGGGATGGTGGTGAAGCCCATGATCAGGTAGCAGGGGATCATGAGCAGCGCGCCCAGCATCATCAGGCCGGTGCGCTTGCCGATCCGGTCCACCAGGCTGCCGGCGAACGGCGCCAGGCACATCGAGGCGAAGATGATGATCGACGACGTCCCCGGGGCGGTCGAGAACATGTGGAACAGGTTCGCGAAGGCCGCAGCGAAGAAGCCGCCGCCACCGCCGGCCGTGAGCGGCAGGCCCCACTTCTCGTGGAAGAAGTCGGTGGAGAGCGCGGTGAACGGGAAGATCGCCGAGTAGAACGTGACGCACAGCAGGACGACGTACCAGTACGAGGCGCTGAACTTCTTGATGTCGGCGAACACGATCTTGTCGCCCGAGCCCGCCTCGGCCAGGCCCAGCACCTTCTCGCCGTGCCGGTCCATCGCGTAGTAGACGAGGTTGGCGAGCAGGCTCAGCACGCACAGCCCGGCCGCCGCCCAGAGCGCGGCGTGCCAGCCCAGGCGGCTGGCGATCAGTTCCTCGGTGTTGAAGCTGAACAGCGTGCCGAGCCGGGCGATCGCGAGCGTGAAGCCGAACGAGAAGGCCAGCTCCTTGCCCTTGAACCAGCGCGCGAGGATGGCGCTCTGCGCCACCACCAGCGACTCGCTGCCCGCGCCGAAGACCAGCCGGCCGAGGCCCGCGACGGTGACGTTCGGCGCCACCGCCACGATGCAGGCGCCGATCACGATGAGCCCCGAGAAGATCAGGCTCGCCCAGCGCGTGCCGATCCGGTCGATGAGCATGCCGCCCAGGAACACGACCACGATGGCGGCCACCGAGTAGAGCGTGTAGAGCCCACCGATGGCCTGGCGGTCCGTGTGCCACGCCTTGAGCAGCGTGTCCACCAGCGCGCCGACCGAGTCGTAGGCGAAGTAGCTGCCGAACGTGAGGAGGCCGGCGATCGCCAGCACCACGAAGCGGTAGGTGCCCCGCGACGGGTGGAACGGTCCGGCGCCAGCGAGCTGTGGATCGGTCATGTCGGGACGCGCCCTCCTGTGGGTCCGGTGGTGTCCGGCCTGCCGCGCCGGCCGGCTACGCCTTGGTCTTGAAGTCCTTGCCGATCCAGTTCTTCGCCAGCACCAGCAGGACGAACGAACCCATCGCGATGACGCCGAAGATCAGCCACATCGGCTCGGTGTGCACGGCCCGCCCGGTCTGCGGCGCCGGGCAGTAGCGGTCCATCATGGTCCCGGAGTAGAGCAGCGGCACCAGCACCTTGGTGAGGAACCACGGCAACTGGGCCACGCCCATGTACTCGCCGGTGCGGCCCTCGGGGGCGATCTCGGCGGCGTACTGCAGGAAGCGCGGCGACCACATCGCCTCGCCCACCGTCATGATGATGAGGTACAGGTAGAGCGTCCACCAGGTCGGCCCGATGGCGAGCAGGAACGCCGGGGCCGCCATGATGAACGTGCCCCAGATCATCATGTCGTAGACCTTCTTCTTCAGCGTCAGGGCCGCGATGATCGGGGTCAGGATGAAGATCAGGATCGGGTTGAAGTTCGAGGCGATCTCGAAGTACCGGCCGACCCAGCCGGTGTAGGCCCGGTTGATGTACTCGGGCAGCACCAGCCAGTTGTAGGTGAACAGCGTCTGCACCGGGATCAGCGCGAAGATGAAGAAGAAGAACTTGAGGTCGGCGAGCGGGTGCCGCGCCAGGAAGCGGCCGGTCGCCGGCACCAGCGCGAGCACGGTCCACAGCACGACCACCAGCGACGCGAGCACGAGGTTCAACGCCAGCGGCGCAGGCAGGCCGGACACCGCGGTCGCCGGGATCCTGAAGTAGAACGCGACCGCGACACCCAGCATCAGCAGCCACATCTGCAGCGGCGGGAAGCGCCCGCTGACGCCCTTCACCACCGCCTCGGCCGGCTTCTCCCCCGCCGCGGCGGCGGCCGCCGCCGCGCCCTCCAACTCGAGGGCGGTGTCGGCCTTGGCCTTCTCGATGGCCTTCGCCACCGTGCGGCCGGTGAGCAGCACCACGGTCGACACCAGGCCGAGCACCGTGACGGCGACGTAGAACCAGAACGTGCCGGTGATGCCGAGCCCCGCCCGGTCGCGCAGCAGGAACGCGAACGACGGGAACCAGCCGCCCAGGTTCATGAGCGCGTAGAGCATGGCGTACGCCATGCCCGAGGTCCGGGGCGTGGTGAACTGGCGCACCGCGGCGTAGGCCGCCGGCTGGTACATGCCGTAGCCGATGACCACGATGACGATGCCGAGCATCGTCGCGAGGTGGAGCGGCGACCACAGGCCGGCGCGCAGGTGGAGCACGGTGGGCGCCCCGGCGATGACCACGCGGCCCAGCACCAGCAGCACGAAGGACCAGACCAGCGCGCGGCGCACGCCCCACTTGTCCGGGACGAAGCCGAGGAACAGCATCGCGATGGTGATGCCGCCGGTGAGCACCGCGACCATGTTGTGCGCGAAGGTGTCGGGGCTGGCCACCCCCGCGAACACCTCCTGCGAGAAGTAGATCGCGAGGTAGCCGAGCACCCCGAAGTACGCCAGCCCCTCGAGCATGTAGCCGAGGTTCACGCCCCACAGGGCGCGCGGCGCGTGCCAGACGTCCACGAAGGGCTGGACGATCTCCTGGAACGGATTGGGCTTCGCCTCGGCGACGGCCGCGGCGGACTCGGCGCTCTGCTTCTCTTCGGTCATGGGCTCTCCCCTGTCATCGCGAAGCGGCTCGTGGGGGCACTCGTCCCGGGCGTGCCCGCCGGCCATTACGGACCAAGTCGCGGACGGGGTCAAGCCCGTGACCGCGTCCCCGCTCGTGCCGACCCGGAGCCGGCCCCCGTGCGGGAGCCGGCTCCCCGGTCGCTACTCCGGCGTCCAGGTCGGCACGCGGCCCGGCGTCCACGGCGCGCCCGCCGTCTCCGCCTGCTGCTCGAGCCGCTGGAGATCCACCTCGATCAGCGCCCGCAACTTCCCGAGCACCGGGGCGAACTGGGCCGCCGCGAGGTCGTAGCACTGCTGGTGCGTCCTCGTCGGGGCCGAGGTCGAGTACCAGGCCCCGTTCACGACCTGGTTGACACGGTCCTGCACCGCGGGCGGCACCGGCTCGTTCTTCTCGGCCAGCACGTCGTCCCCGGAGAGCGCGACCTGCAGGTCCTTGAGCCGCGACTCGATCGCACGCGCGTCGTCCGACAGGCGCGGGTCGGCGGCCGGCGTGTCGAGCAGGGCCTTCTTGAGGTGGTCGAGCCGGCGCTGCGCCTCCTTCGCGCTCTCATTCGCCCCCAACACGGCGCGCTGCAACCGCGCGATCTTCTGCTGGAACGCGAGCGTGGCGCTGCGGTCGGCGGGCGGCAGGGCGGAGGTGCCCAGCGCCTCCACCGTGAACTTCACCGGGCCGGCGAGCGGCGTGGACTTGCCGTCGACCATCCGGGCGAGCGCGACCTGGTAGGCGCCGGGGGCGGCCAGCGGGCCCGACGGGGCGCGGTCCCAGGGCGCGCGCTCGCCCGGCTTGGCGAGCGAGGTCGGATTGCCGGCCGGGTAACGCAGGTCCCAGGCCACGCGGTGGAAGCCCGCGGACACCGGGCCGGTGATCTGCCGCACCACGGCCCCCGCCTCGTCGGTGACGGTCAGCAGGATGGCCGGGTCCTCCTCGCGCGCCTCGGCGCGCAGCACGTCCCACGGCGGGTAGAAGGTGTCGCCGCCCTTCTTCTGGATCTCCTTCTCCTGTTCCCGGCGCGCCGCCTTGCGGCTCTTGAGTTCGTCGCGCAGGTAGTAGGTGAAGACCGCGCCGTAGGGCGGGTTGGGCGCGGTGAAGAACCCATCGCCCTGCTGGCTCTTGCCGGGATCGCCCAGCGGAGTGGACTCGATGTAGGCCCACGCCGGGCGCGACGGCAGCAGCGCGCTCTCCCGCGAGAGCATCGCCGGGTCGGCCGCGCGCAGCGGCGAGTAGTCGTCGAGGACGTAGAAGCCGCGGCCGAAGGTGGCCACGACCAGGTCGTTCTCGCGCTTCTGGATGGCGAGGTCCTTGACGCAGATCGGCGGCATGCCGCCCTTGAGCTGCACCCACTTCCTGCCGCCGTCGTTCGTGAAGAACACGCCGAATTCGGTGCCCGCGAACAGCAGATCGCGGCTCACGTGGTCCTCGACCAGCACCCAGACCGGGCCGTTCTCGGGCAGGTTCGCCGCGATCGAAGTCCAGCTGCGGCCCAGGTCCGTGCTCTTGAGCACGTAGGGCTTGAAGTCGCCCTGCTTGTGGTTCTCGAACGTCGCGTAGAGCGTGTTCACGTCATGCCGCGACGGGGTGACCCGCGAGACGTACGACAGCTCGGGCACGCCGGGGAACTTGTCGAGTCTGCGCCAGGCCTTGCCGCCGTCCTCGCTGATCTGGATGAGACCGTCGTCGGTGCCGACGAAGAGCAGGCCCTCGCGGAGCGGCGACTCGGCGATCGCCACGATGTTGCCGTACAACGAAGTCGAGGCGTTCTTGGCGACCGCGTCCACGCTCCAGACCCGGCCCATGAGCTTGAGCCGGTTGCGGTCGGTCTGCCTCGTGAGATCGGGGCTCACCGCCTGCCACGCGTCGCCGCGGTCGTCGCTGCGGAACAGCTTGTTCGCCGCGAAATAGAGCCGGGTGTGCGAGTGCGGGCTGATGAACAACGGCGAGTCCCAGTTCCAGCGCAGCGGCACGTTGTCGGCGCCGGGTTGCGGCTGGATGTCGGTCTGCTCGCCGGTCTTGCGGTCGTAGCGGACCAGCCCGCCGTACTGCGACATGGCGTAGACGACGTCCGGATCCTCGGGGTCCACCGCGCTCTGGTAGCCGTCACCGCCGGTGGTGATGAACCAGTCCTGGTTCATGATGCCGTGCTGGTTGACGGTGCGCGACGGGCCACCCAGCGAGTTGTTGTCCTGCGTGCCGCCGTAGACGTTGTAGAACGGCTTCGCGTCGTCGAGGCCCACCTTGTAGAACTGGGTCACCGGCAGGTTGCCGAAGAAGCGCCAGTTGGCCCCGCGGTCGAAGGAGTCGTAGAGCCCGCCGTCACAGCCGGCGAGCAGGTGCTTCGTGTCGGCGGGGTCGATCCACAGCGCGTGGTCGTCCACGTGCTTGTACTTCCCGCCCACCCGCTTCCAGTTCCTGCCGCCGTCCTCGGTCACCATCATCCAGGTGTCCATCGAGTAGACGCGGCCCACGACCTGCGGGTCGGGGATCAGTTCGTTGTAGTACTGGGCGCTGGGCGAGACGTAGTCGCTCATCCTCTCCCAGTTCGCGCCCGCATCGGTCGAACGGAACGTGCCGCCCGCCTTGTTCGCCGCCTCGATCACCGCGTAGACGACGTCGGGGTCGACCGGGGAGACGGCGAGCCCGATGCGCCCCATGTCGTCCTTCGGCAGCCCGTTCTTGAGCTTCTTCCAGGTCGCGCCGGCGTCGAGCGACTTGTAGATCGCGCTCTCGGGACCGCCGTCGATCATCGTCCAGACGTGGCGGCGCCGCTGGTAGGACGCGGCGTAGAGCACGTCGGGGTTGCGCGGGTCGAGCCACACGTCGGTGACGCCGGTGCGCGGGCTGATGTCCAGCACCTTCTTCCAGTCCTTCCCGCCGTCGACGCTCTTGTAGAGCCCACGATCGCCGCCGTCGGCCCACAGCGGCCCCTGGGCGGCGACGTAGACCGTGTTCGGGTCGCGCGGGTCGAGCACGATCCTGCCGATGTGCTCCGAGGCCTTGAGGCCGACGTTCTCCCAGTTCTTCCCGCCGTCCTCGGACTTGTAGACGCCGTCGCCGTAGCCCACCGAGCGCTGGCTGTTGTTCTCGCCGGTCCCGACCCAGACGACGAGCGGGTTCCTGGGGTCGAGCGTCACGCAGCCGATCGAGTACTGGCCCTGCTGGTCGAAGATCGGGGTGAACGTGTTGCCGGCGTTGACCGTCTTCCACACCCCGCCGCAGGCCACCGCCACGTACCAGGTGGCGCGCTGGGTCGGGTGCACCGCCAGGTCGATGACCCGTCCGGAGTTCATGGCGGGGCCGATGCCACGCAGCTCGAGCCCGGTGAAGGTCTCGGGCTTGAGCAGGCTGTCGGGCCCGGCGTGCGTCGCGGACTTGGCCGGAGCCGCGGAACGGGCACCGGCCGGATGGGCCGGCTTGCTGCCGGTCTCGGCCGCTCGCGCGGAGAGGGCGGCCAGGGTCGCGAGCACGAGCAGAGTAGCCAGGGATCGTCTCATCGTCCTGCTCCCACCTTTCGGTCGGGGGTTGGCGCCGGGTGGCGCGGGTGCCGGGCACAGACGGCGGGCATTCTAGCCCCGCCCGTTCGCCGGCCGCCAGCCGGGCCACGCCCCGCGCCCGGCTTCCGCTCCCGCGCCGGACGTGGTTAGATGAACGGCTCACCCACGGCTAGGACGCGGCCGGAACGCCACCAGGGACCCGACTCCGGCATTCCATGACCCGCTTCCCGATCGATCCCTCCCTCGAGAGCGCCCCCCACGTCATCCTGGTGGGCAACCCGAACGTGGGCAAGAGCGCCCTGTTCGGCGCGCTCACCGGTCACTACGTCGAGATCTCGAACTTCCCCGGCACCACCGTCGAGTTGAGCACCGGGCAAGCCGACGGCATGCCCCTGGTGGACACTCCCGGCGTGCAGTCGCTGCACGCCCGCTCGGACGACGAGCGCGTCACGCGGGACATCCTGCTCGAGCGCGGCGGCAGCCTGCTGCTGCAGGTGGCCGACGCGCGCAACCTGCGGCGCAGCCTTCTGCTCACCGTGCAGCTCGCCGAACTGGACCGGCCCCTGCTCCTGGACGTCAACATGGTGGACGAGGCCCGCGAGCGCGGCATCCAGGTGGACGCCGCGCGACTCGAGCAGTTGCTGGGTGTCCAGGTGGTGCCCACCGTGGCCGTGACGGGCGAGGGCGTCGCGGCGCTGCGTGAGCGCTTGCCGTCCGCGCGTCCCGTGCGCCACCGGGTGCGCTACGACCCGGCCATCGAGGAGGCGGTCGCGCGGCTCGCGCCCCTGCTCGAAGGGCGGGACGGGGACGAGCGGGCCGTCGCCCTGATGATCCTGGCCGGCGACGTCGAGCTGGCCACGCGTTACGGCGCCGCGCACCGCGCCGAGATCGAGACGCTGGTCGCGCGGACGGCGGAACGCTATCCCCGCCCGCTGCACTTCGTGCTGACCCAGCAGCGCCTGCGCGCCGTGGACGAGCTGGTCGCCGCGGCGGTCCGCCATCCCGAGACCCGGCAGGCGCACGCGGGCGAGACCCTGGGCCGCCTGGCGCTGCACCCGGTCTGGGGCGTGCCGGTGCTGGTCGCCGTGCTGGCGCTGTTCTACCTCTTCGTCGGGCGCCTGGGCGCGGGCGTGTGCGTCAACTGGATGGAGAAGGTGTTCTTCGGCCGTGGCGTCAACCCGGCCGCCACCTGGCTGGCGGGCTTCATCCCCGTGCCACTGGCACGTGACCTGCTCGTCGGGGAGTACGGGCTGGTCACCATGGCGCTGACCTACGGCATCGCCATCGTCATGCCGATCGTGCTCACGTTCTTCATCGCGTTCGGACTGCTCGAGGACTCCGGCTACCTGCCGCGGCTCGCGGTGATGATGGACCGCCCCTTCAAGGCCCTCGGCCTCAACGGCAAGGCCGTGCTGCCGATGGTGCTGGGCCTGGGCTGCGACACCATGGCCACGATGACGACGCGCATCCTCGAGACCCGCAAGGACCGCCTGATGGTCACCCTGCTGCTCGCGCTGGGCGTGCCCTGCTCGGCCCAGCTCGGCGTCATCATGGGCATGACCGCCTACCTGCCGCCCGCGGCGATCGTGGTCTGGGGCGCGGTCGTCACGGGCGTCATGTTCGCCGTGGGCTGGGCCGCCTCGCGCGTGATCCCCGGTGAGCGCTCCGACTTCATCCTCGAGCTGCCGCCGATCCGCCGCCCGAAGCTCGTCAACATCGTCATCAAGACCGTGGCCCGGCTCGAGTGGTACCTGAAGGAGGTCCTGCCGCTCTTCGCGCTGGGCACCCTGCTGCTGTTCGTGCTCGACCGCACCGGCGCGCTGCACCTGCTCGAACGCTGGGCGGCGCCGCTGGTCGAGGGCGGCCTGGGCCTGCCGCGCGCCACCACCGCCTCGTTCATCATCGGCTTCCTGCGCCGCGATTACGGCGCGGCCGGGCTGTTCGCACTGGCCCGCTCCGGCGCGCTCAGCGTGCCGCAGGTGCTGGTGAGCCTGGTGGTCATCACGCTGTTCGTGCCCTGCGTCGCCAACGTGCTCGTCATCGCCCGCGAGCACGGGACGCGAGTGGCGTTCTGGGTGGTGGGCTTCGTCTTCCCGTTCGCTTTCGCCGTCGGCGTGCTGCTCCACTTCGGACTGCTCGTCCTCGGCGTCCACTTCTGAGGCGCTCCATGCTCTGCCCGCTCTGCGGTTGCGAATTCGACGAGACCGACCACTCCTGCCTGCGCTCGTGCCCTATGGCCGCGGTCCAGGGCTGCAACCTGGTGTGCTGCCCGAACTGCGGTTACCAGATGGTGGACGAGAACAAGTCCGGCGCGGCGAAGCTGCTGCGCCGCATGCTGCACGCGCCCGCCGACCCCGGGAAGCCGGAGCCGAAACCATGAGCCGCCCCGTGCCGCTGCACCGGCTCAAGCCTGGCCAGCGCGCCGAGGTCGTCGAGCTGGCGTCCGACAACCACGGCCGGCTGGCGCGCCTGGGCGCGCTGGGCCTGATGCCGGGCTCCTGGATCACGGTGCTGCAGAAGAAGCCCGCGCTGGTGCTGCGCATCGGCGAGACCGAGGTCTCGCTCGACGACGCCGTGGCCGGGGAGATCCTGGTGCGGCCGGAGTAGGAGACGATCAGGCGTCTCCGCCCCAAGCAGGGGCAGCGCTATCGTCTGCCACCGACCAGAGTGACTGGCACCGTGACTTGAGCCAGCGTTGGGGGGGAAGGTCAGTCCCCGCCCCGCATTCCTCCCGCTTGAGCCTCCCCGGCGCGACCCTGTAATCTGGCAGTCCTTTCCGCCGTTCCCTAGTGAACCCGGACCACCCCGCCCCAGAGGGAGGCCGTCGTGAAGTCGAAGAAGCAGGGCATCAACACCCGACTGGTGCACGCCGGGTTCCATGGCGACCCCGCCACCGGGGCCGTGACGGTCCCCATCTACCAGACCTCCACGTTCGCCTTCCGCAACGCCGAGCACGGGGCCGCGCTCTTCGGCGGCGCGGACGACGGCTACATCTACACCCGCCTGGGCAACCCGACGATCAAAGCGTTGGAGGAGTGCATCGGCGAGCTGGAGAACGGCCGGCGCGGCATCGCCACCAGCTCGGGCATGGGCGCGGTCTCGGTCGTGTACCTCGCGCTGCTGGAGAAGGGCGCCCACATGGTGAGCACGGCCTCGGTCTACGGGCCGTCGCGCGGCCTGGTCGAGAAGCACCTCTCCCGGTTCGGCGTCGAGGCCACGTTCGTGGACACGACCGACGCGGCGAACGTGCGCAAGGCCCTGCGGCCGAACACCCGGCTGGTCTACATCGAGACCCCGTCGAACCCGGCCATGCAGGTCACCGACGTCCGGGCGGTGGCCGAGATCGCGCACGCGCACGGCTGCCCGCTGGTGGTGGACAACACCTTCGCCTCCCCCTACCTGCAGAAGCCCCTCGACCTGGGCGCCGACGTCGCGCTGCACTCGGTGACCAAGTTCATCAACGGGCACGCCGACATCGTGGGCGGCATCCTGGTGGCGAAGACCGAGGAGATGGACCGGCGCCTGCGGCCGCTGATGATCGCGCTGGGCTGCAACATGGACCCGCACCAGGCCTACCTGGTGTTCCGCGGCGTGAAGACCCTGGGCATCCGCATCGAACGCGCACAGCGCGGCGCGCTCGAGATCGCCCGCTGGCTCGAGTCCCGGCCCGAAGTGGACTGGGTGCGCTACATCGGCCTGCCGTCGCATCCCCAGCACGAGCTGGCGAAGCGGCAGATGTCGGGCTTCGGCACCATGATCAGCTTCGAGCTCAAGGGCGGCCTGGAGGCCGGCCGCGCGGTCATGGACAACGTCAAGCTGGCGACCCTGGCCGTGTCCCTCGGCGGCGTCGAGACGCTCATCGAGCACCCGGCCTCGATGACGCACGCCGGGATGTCGCGCGAGGCCCGGCTCGAGGCGGGCATCACCGACGGCCTGGTGCGCTACTCCACCGGCATCGAGGATGTCGAGGACCTGGTCGCCGACCTCCAGCAGGCGTTCGCGGCCATCCCGAGCGCGGTGGGCAGCGCGCGCGGCTAGCGGCGGCGCGTCAGGGATTCGTCAGGTCCAGCGCCCGTGCCGGTTGGAGCGCCGCGGCCCCGGTGGTAGGGTCGCGGCGGAAACCATCGGGTCCCACTGCGGCCGCACCCGGCCCCGCCAAGGAGTCAGGACGTGAACCATCAGACCTTCGGCATGCGTCTCGCCGGCATCAGTTCCTACGCTCCGCGCCAGGTCTGGAGCAACGAAAAGGTGGCGGCGCGGCTGCGCCTGGCGCGCCTCCGGCGTGACGCCCAGTTGCGGCAGGAGCGCGGGCACGGGCTCACCCCCGACGAGGCCCGCGAGTTCGCGACCAGCGACCGCTGGGTGCGGCGTTTCATCGGCTTCAGCGAGCGCCGTTTCAGCGCGGAGGGCCAGGGCACGATCGACCTGGCGACCCTGGCCGCGCGCCGGCTGCTCGAGACCACGGGGACGGACCCCGCGAGCGTGGACGGGATCCTGTTCGGCAGCGTGACCCCCTCCTACCTCTACAGCCCGCCCGACGCGGCCCTGCTGCAGGAGGCGCTCGGCATCCCGGCCCTCGTGGGCGGCCTGCCGCACGAGATGAAGGCCGCCGACGTCTCGCTCGCCTGCTCGTCCTGGGTGGCGTCCCTGGCGCTCGCCTACGCCCTGATCCGCTCGGGGATGGCGCGGCGCATCGTGGTGGTGGGCGCGGACCGCATGAGCACGACCATCAACTGGCGCGACCGGTCGTTCGCCACGGTGCTGGGGGATGCCGGCACCGCCACGCTCTGCGAGGCGGTCCCCGCCGAGGAGGACTGGTTCGCGCCGGAGCGCTTCTGGTCCTGGCTCGACGGCGGCCACGCGGAGATCATCCAGACGCCCGCGGGCGGCTCGCGCTCGCCGCTGCGCTCGGCCGAGGACATCGCGAACGGCCGGCACCTCCTGGCGATGGACGGCCGCGCGGTGAAGGAAGTGCTGGTGCCGTTCGTGGGCGGACCCGGGATCACGGCCGCGCTCGCCAAGGCGGGCTGGAGGCTCGACGAGCTCGACGCCGTGGCCCTGCACGAGGCCAACCTGATGCTGAACGAGCAGATCATCGCCCAGTGGAAGAAGAGCGGCTTCCGCGGCCAGGTGCTGACCGCCGGCGGGCGCTTCGGCAACACCACCAGCGCCTCGGTCCCGCTCGCCCTGTCCCTGAACGCGGACGCGCTCACGGTGGGGCGTCGCGTCGGGTTCTTCGGCTTCGGTGGGGGGCTCTCGGCGAGCCTGGCGTTCGCCCTCATCCGCCACCCGATGGTGGTCACCGCCGACGTCGGCTGACCCGCCCCGCTCACACCGGGAGGCGGGACCCGGGCGGCCGAAGGGCGAGCGTGTCCGTACTTAGCCGTCCTTCGGTCGCCCGGGACCCGCCCCCTGCGACGGACCGGTGACCGGCCCCGAACAAGCGACGCCCCGGGTGCCCGAGCGGGCCCCGGGGCGTCCCACTTCGATCAGCTCGCCGGCCGGAGCTTGCCCTTCACCAGCCGCAGCGTGTCACGGGCGATGATCAGCTCTTCGTTCGTGGGGATGACCAGCGTGCGCACCTTCGCGTCCGGCGTCGAGATGTCGGCCTCCTTGCCCTTCATCGCCGCCGCGTTGGCCGCGGGGTCGATCCCGGCGCCCATGAACTCGAGCCCCGCCATCGAACGCGCCCGCACCACCGACGAGTTCTCGCCGATCCCGCCGGTAAAGACGACCGCGTCCACCCCGCCCATGGCCGCGGCGTAGCCCGCGACGTACTTCTTCACGCGGTAGCAGAAGATGTCGATCGCCAGCCGGGCGCGCTCGTGTCCCTGCGCCTCGGCCTTCTCGAGCTCGAGCATGTCGTTCGACAGGCCCGAGACCCCGAACAGGCCCGAGTGCTTGTTCATCATGGTGCTGGCCTCGTACTCGGTCAGGTCCTCCTTGTGCATGACGTAGAAGATGACCGCCGGGTCGAGGTCGCCGCAGCGCGTGCCCATCAGCAGCCCCTCGAGCGGCGTGAAGCCCATCGAGGTGTCCACCGACCGGCCGTGGTCGATGGCGCAGATGCTGGCGCCGTTGCCCAGGTGGCAGGTGATCAGGCGCGTCTCCTCGCGCGGCCGCCCGAGCAGCTTGCGCGAGCGCCAGCCCACGAAGCGGTGCGAGGTGCCGTGGAAGCCGTAGCGCCGGATGCCGTGCCGGGTGTAGAGCACGTGCGGCAGGCCGTACAGGTAGGCGTGCTGCGGCATGGTCTGGTGGTAGGACGTGTCGAACACCGCCGCGTGCGGCACGTCGGGCAGGATCGCCTTGGCCGCGTGGAAGCCGCGCAGGTTGTGGGGATTGTGCAGCGGCGCCAGTTCGCAGCAGTCCTCGATCTCCTGGACCACCTCGGCCGAGCACAGGGCCGACTGCGTGAACTTCTCGCCGCCGTGCACCATGCGGTGGCCCACCGCCTCGATCTCGGCAACCTCGCGGATCACGCCGGTCTGCGGGGCGGTGAGCGTCTGGATGATGTCGGCGATGGCCACCCGGTGTTCGAGGATCTCCTTGACCACGCTCACCTTGTCCTGCCCCGCGGGGCGGTAGGTGTGGACGGCGCTCGAGGTCCCGATGCGCTCCACCGAGCCGCGGGCGATGGCGTGGTCGCTGTCCTGGTCGATCAGCTCGAACGAGGTCTCGATGAGCTGGTACTTGACGGACGAGGATCCGGAATTGATGACGAGGACCTTCACAGCGCGGCCTCCTTCCCGGCGCCGGCCACGCGCTGGTGCCCGTCGTACGCGAAGAAGCCGCGGCCGGTCTTGCGGCCGAGGTGCCCGGCGCGCACCAGCTTGTGCAGCAGCGGGCAGGGGCGGTACTTGATGTCCCCCAGCTCGCGGAACAGGTGGTCCATCCAGCCCATGATCTTGTCGAGCCCGACGCGGTCGGCGAACTCGAGCGGCCCGACGCGGAACTCGTAGGAGAGCTTCATCGCCAGGTCCACGTCCTCGGCGCTGGCCACGCCCTCCATGACCACGTACATGGCCTCGTTCAGCATCGGCAGCATGACGCGGGTGACGACGTAGCCCGGGTACTCGAACACCGCGACCGGCGTCTTCTCGAGGGCCTGGGCCAGGGCCAGGGCCTGCCCGTAGGTCTCGTCCGAGGTCTCGACCCCGCGGACCACCTCGACCACCGGGGTGCGCGTCACCGGGCGCATGAAGTGCATGCCCAGCACCTTGTCGGGCCGCCCCGAGGCCGCCGCGATCTCGGTGATGCTCAGGATCGAGGTGTTGGTGATGAAGATGCGATCGGGCGGGCAGACCGCGCCGAGTCGCCGCATGACGTCCTTCTTGGTCTCGAGGTCCTCGTTCACCGTCTCGATGACCATGTCGGTCGCGGCGAGCTCGGCGAGGTCGGCGGTGAAGCGCACGCGCGACAGGACCACCTTCTTCTCGGACGCCGTGATGGCCCACTTCTCGAGCTCGCGGTCCAGCATGCGGACCAGCTCCTCGCGGGCCCGCTCGGCCATCGCCTGGTCGATCTCCACCACGATGACGTCGATGCCGTTGGACGCGACCTTCTCGGCGATGGACTTGCCCATCGTGCCCCCGCCGACGATGCCCAGCTTGCGGAATTCCACGTGCGACCTTCCGGTTGAGAGGTTCATGAAGGGCGGACCACGCCACGCGGCCCGCCCGACGGCGACGGTGCGAAGGACCGTGGCATTCTAGACCAACTCGGGCGCGCACGCCCAAGCGCCGACCGGGGAAGGGGCCGGCCCGGTCCCGGCGGCCGGGGCGCGGGCCGGCGGGCCGCGATTCGGCCTGCGGGGGCCCGCATGGTAGCCTTGATGCCTCTGCCACCGGCCGGCCTGCATCCGGCGGGCATCCCACATCCCGGGTCACGATCGCCACGGAGCCCCGCTTGCGACTGCCGAGCTTCCCGACACCCGCCGCCTGCGCCCTGTTCGTCCTCGCCCTTGCCGCCACGCCCTCGCCCGGCGCCGCGCCCGACGGCAACGTCGAGTGGAATGGCGTCTCGCACGTCCCATGGCAGGATCGCCGGCCGGTCTGCCCGGTGGGCCGCGAGGGCTTCCAGGTCCGCTTCCAGACCTACGCGAACGACCTCACCTCGGCCCGGCTCTGCGTCACCAACGGCGGCGCGGTCGCCTGGGTCGCGGCGGCGCGGACCGGCACGCGGGGCCCCTACGACCTGTGGACCGCACAGGCGCCGGCCGCGCTCACGGACACGCTGCGCTACTGGATCGAGCTCACCGACGGCAGCGACACCGACGCCCTGAGCGCGAACGGGATGAACGATGGCCCGCCCTCCGACGGCGGGTTCCTCGTGGACTTCGCCACGCTTTCCCACGCCCCGGTCGGGGCCACGCGGGTGAACGGCGGCGGCACCGTCTTCAAGGTATGGGCGCCGACGCGCACGACGGTCCACGTGCGCGGGGAGTTCAACGCCTGGGGCCTCGGCAACCCGATGACCCGGGTGGGCGAGCACTTCGTGGCGCGGGTCGCCGCCACCGCGGACCGCCAGAAGTACAAGTACTTCTTCAACAACGCGGTCTGGAACACCGATGCGCGGGCCCGCTCGCTCGACCCGAGCGACAACCTGAACGCCCGCATCGAGGACCCGTTCCGCTACGCCTGGGGCGACTCCGCCTGGTCCACCCCGGCGCTCGAGGACCTGGTGGTCTACCAGCTCCACGTCGGCACCTTCGCCGGACGCAACGACCCGTACGGCACCGCGCCAATGCCCTCCCGCTACGTCGACGTCGCTGCGCGCGTCGGCCACCTCGTGGACCTGGGCATCAACGCGGTGATGCTCAACCCGGTGAACGAGTTCCCGGGCGACTTCTCCGCCGGTTACAACCCGCAGAGCGCCTGGGCGCCCGAGTGGAAGTACGGCACCCCCGACGAGCTCAAGCAGATGATCGACACGCTGCACCGCAACGGCATCGCGGTGCTCCTCGACATCGTCTGGAACCACTTCACCACCAATGACAACTTCATGTGGAACTACGACGGCTCGCAGACCTACTTCGACTCGGTCGCGGTGAACACGCCCTGGGGCTCCCAGGCCGACTTCGACAAGGCGGCGGTCCGCGACTACTACGCCCACAGCGCGCTGACCTGGCTCGAGGAGTTCCACGTGGACGGCTTCCGCATGGACGCCACCGACTACATGAACGTCCCGCCGCAGGACGCCTCGGGCTGGGCCCTGATGCAGCGCCTGAACGACGAGAAGAACGGCCGGTTCGCCGACCGGATCACCATCGCCGAGCAGCGCCCGGACGACGACTGGATCGTCCGCCCCACCGGCACGGGCGGCGCGGGCTTCGACGGCAGCTACCACGACGCCTTCGCGCACACGCTGCACGACGCCATCGTCGCCGCGGGCTCGGGCGATCCGCAGATGTCGCAGATCCGCGACGTGATCAACGGCGGCGGGAGCTGGCTGAGCGGGAAGCGGAAGCTCGACTTCCTCGAGCTGCACGACGAGTGCTGGCCCACCAGCGGCGGACAACGGATCGTCAAGACCATCGACCCGGTCGCCCCGCACGACGACCTCTACGCGAAGGGCCGCGTGAAGCTGGGGCAGGGGCTCGTGCTGCTCTCGCCCGGGGTGCCGGCGTTCCTGATGGGCACCGAGTGGCTCGAGGACACCGACTTCGGCACCGATGCCGCCAACCGGATCGACTGGTCCAAGCGGACCACGTACGCGAACATCCAGCGGTACTTCAGGGACCTGATCGGCCATCGCCGGACGCGGCCCGCGCTCAAGGCCGACGCGCCCTGGCAGGTCTTCCACGTGGACGAACTGAACAACGTCGTCGCGTTCCGCCGCAGCGACCCGTCGGGCCGGCCCCTCGTGGTGATCGCCAACTTCGGCAACGCGAACCTCTCGAACTACGTCATCGGTCTGCCGGCCGCGGGCGACTGGGAGGAGATCCTCAACAGCCAGGCCACGGCCTACGACGGCAACGGTGTCGGCAACCCGGGCACGATCGCGTCCCAGGCCGCGCCGTGGGACGGCTACGCCCAGTCGGCCACGCTCACGATCCCGCAGATGGGGTTGCTGCTGCTGGCGCCGCGCGCGGTCGTGGACGTCCCCGTGCCCGTCCCCGGGGCGCCGGGCCTGCGCCTGGGGCCCGTTTCGCCGAGCCCCTCACGCGGCACGGCGAGCGTCTCCTTCGACCTGCCGCGGCCGGGAAGGGCGCGGCTCGACGTCTTCGACGTGCGCGGCCGGCGGGTGCGCGGGCTGGTGGACGGCGTGCACGCCGCCGGCACGCACCTCGCCCGCTGGGATGGCCGCGACGCGGCCGGCGCCCCCGTGGCGGCCGGCGTCTACTTCCTGCGGATCGAGGCGGCGGGCGAGACGCGGACCGCCAGGATCGTGCAGCTGCGTTGATCCCCCGGTCCGCCCTCGCGCGCGGCGCGGGCACCGCGCGGACCGAACGAAATTCGGCGGACGGAGCGCGCACCGTGCCATGCGGACGCTTGTCCGCCGCGGAAGGCGGTGCCTATACTGCGGTGATCGCCTTTCCTGCGGTGGAGTCGCCGCGTCCGCTCCCAGGAGGTCAACACCCGATGGGCCTCAGCCAGCTCGCCTCGTCCATCGCCGAGTCGCCCACCCTCAAGCTGAGCGAGGAGGCCCGCGTCCTGCGGGCGAAGGGCGAAGCCGTGATCAACCTCGGCATCGGCGAACCCAAGAACAAGACGCCCGAGGCCGCCATCGCCGGGGCCGCGGCGGTGCTGAACCAGGGCGACGTCAAGTACGCCTCGACCGACGGTACCCCCGGGCTCAAGCAGGCCATCCTCCGCTACACCGAGGCGAACTACGGCCGCCGGGTGGCGCCCGAGAACGTCATCGTCTCCTCGGGCGCCAAGCAGTCGCTGTTCAACCTGCTCTACGCGCTGCTCGACCCGCAGGACGAGGTCGTCCTGCTGGCGCCCTACTGGGTGAGCTACCCGGAGATCACGCGCATGTGCCGCGGCGTCCCGGTGGTCGTCGCGGCGGCGGACGGCGGCTTCCGCCCGGGCCTCGCCGAGGTCGAGCGCGCGCTCAGCCCCCGCACCAAGGCGGTCCTCTGCAACAGCCCGAACAACCCCTCCGGGGTGATGTACGACGAGGGCTTCATCCAGGGGCTGGTGGAGCTCTGCGAGGGCCGGGGCATCCACCTGCTGATGGACGACATCTACCACAAGCTGGTCTTCGACGGCCGCCAGGCCGTGCCGGCCTGGCGCTACACCACGCGCGACGTGGAGCACTCGAAGGTCGTGCTCGTCAACGGCGTGGCGAAGACCTACGGCATGACCGGCTTCCGCATCGGCTGGGCCGTCGCCAGCCGCGAGCTGGTGGCCGTCATGACCAACATCCAGAGCCAGACCACGACCTGCAGCTCCACCGTGCTGCAAGCGGGCGCCGAGGGCGCGCTGAACGGCGACCAGGGCGTGGTCGAGACGCTGCGGCGCACGATGCAGGAGCACCGCGACCTGGTGATGCAGGGGCTGGCGTCGATCCCCGGGGTGAAGTGCGCGAGACCCGACGGCACGTTCTACTGCCTGCCCGACCTCCGCGCCCACGACGGCGACTCGATGCGGCTCTCGCAGTTCCTGCTGGAGAAGGCGCTGCTGGTCACCGTGCCGGGCCGGGAGTTCGGCATGGAGGGGCACCTGCGGCTCTCCTACGCCGGCGCTCGGCAGGACCTGGTGGAGGCCATCGCGCGCCTGAGGTGGGCGCTCGACCCGGCCGCGCCGCCCGAGATCCAGATCGGCCAGCGTCGCTGCGTGAGGACCTGGTAGCCGGCGTCCCCACCGCCCGGGGCGGCGACAGCCGGACCCCGGTCCCGCACGGCGCCCGCCGGCGGGCCGGGCGCGCCGGCCCGGGTTTTCGGCGCCGCGCGGAGCAGGTATGCTGCCGCGCGATGATCCCGACCCGGCGGCTCGTCCCGCTCGTCCTGCTCGCGGTGGTGCTGGAAGCCACCGCGGCGTGCGGCGCGGCCGTTCCCGCCGACGGGACCGCGCGGCCGCGCAACGTCATCCTGATGATCTCCGATGGCGCCGGTCCGGCGGCGATCACGCTCGCCCGCCGCGCGGCGGGACGTCCGCTCGCGCTCGACAGCGTGCTGGTGGGCGCGGTCCAGACCTACTCGGCCGACTCCGACGTCACCGACTCGGCCGCGGCCGGCACGGCCTTCGCCACCGGCGTGAAGACCCGCAACCGGATGCTCGGCGTGGACCCCGACGCGCGGCCCCTGGGCACGCTGGTCGAGGCCGCGGCGACCCGCGGCCTCGCGACCGGGCTGGTCACCACCGCCGACCTGACCGATGCCACGCCCGCGGCCTTCGTCGCGCACGTCGCCCAGCGCACGTTGCAGGACTCGATCGCCGTGGCGATGCTCGGGCACCACGTGGACGTGCTGCTCGGCGGCGATGCGTCGCGCTGGCGCCCGGAGGGCGCCGGCGGACGGCGCCACGACGGCCGCGACCTGCTGGCGGAGCAGCGCGCGCGCGGCGGCACCGTGGTCACCACCCCGGCTGAGCTGGCGGCGGCCCGCCGCCTGCCCCTGCTCGGTCTCTTCGGCATCGGCCTGGACCAGATCGCCCTCGAGATCGACCGCGACACGTTGCGGGAGCCCTCGCTCGCCCAGATGACCGCGAAGGCGCTCGAACTGCTGCAGCCCTCGCCGGGCGGCTTCTTCCTGCTGGTCGAGGGCGGCCGCATCGACGACGCCGGCCACGACGACGACCCGGCGGGGGTGGCCCGCGAGGTGCTGGCCTACGACCGGGCCGTCGGCCTCGCGCTCGAGTTCGCCCGCCGCGACGGGCGCACGCTGGTCCTGTCGGTGACCGATCACGAGACCGGCGGGCTCGGGCTCGGCCGCCGCGTCGGACGCGCCAGCCCGTACGTGATGCACCCCGAGTCGCTGCTGGCCGCCCGCGCCTCGGTCTGGCGGATGTCCGGCGACATCCTGGAGGGGGGCGATCCGGTCGCCGTCGCGGAGCGCGGCACGGGCGTGAGCCCGCTCGCGGACGACGAGCGGGAGGCGCTGCTCGCCGCCGCCGCCGCGCCCGACACGCTGCGCCGCCACGGGTTGCTGCGAGCGCTGAGCGAGATCGAGAGCCGGCGCGCGCGGGTCGGCTGGAGCACCGGCGGCCACACCGGCGTGGACGTGGGCCTCTACGCCTCCGGCCCCGGCAGCGAGCGCTTCCGCGGCCTGCACGAGAACACCGACGTTGCCCGGCTGATCGCCGGGCTGCTGGGGCTCGACCTCGACGCCGAGACGGCGCGCCTGCGGGGCGCCGCGCGGACACGCTGACGCGGAGGGAACGATGGCGCTGAACCTGGACTGGAACTGGGTGCTCGTGGTGATGGGCGCGGTGATGGTGCTGGTCGAGGCCGCGCTCGGCGGCTTCGCCGGCTTCGACCTCGTCCTGATCGGCTCTTCGTTCGTGCTGGGCGGCGCGCTCGGCCTGCTGACCGGCAACGCCGTGGCGGGGTTCGTGACCGCGAGCGCGCTGTGCGTGCTCTACATCGTGGCCGGCCGCCGCTGGGTGCGCGCCCGGCTCAAGCGCCCCGGCCTGCACAGCAACACCGACGCGTTGATCGGCGAGCGCGCGCTGGTCACGCAGGCGCTCTCCGCCCACCAGCCCGGGCAGGTGAGCCTGCGCGGCGAGGTCTGGCGCGCGCGCCCCGCGCCCGACGAGCCGGGAGCGCTCGAGACCGGGGCCGAGGTGGTGGTCGAAGGCATCGATGGCGTCACGCTCACCGTACGGAGGGTCAAGTGATGGTCGCCCAGGTCGGCACGCTGCTGCTCTTCATCGTCCTGTTCATCGCGCTGATCGCGCTGGCGCGCTCGGCGCGGATCGTGTCGCAGTACGAGAAGGGCCTGATCATGCGGCTCGGACGCTACCGGGCCTCGGCGGACTCGGGGCTGACCTTCCTCGTGCCGCTGATCGAGGACATGATCAAGGTGGACATGCGCGAGCGGGTCATCAACGTCGAGCCGCAGAAGGTCATCACCAAGGACAACGTCTCGGTGACGGTGGACGCGGTCATCTACTACCGCATCAGCGACCCGGTGAAGGCCACCTTCGAGGTGCAGAACTTCGGCTACGCCGCCACCACGCTGGCCCAGACCAACCTGCGCAACCTGATCGGCGACAAGTCGCTCGACGAGACGCTCACCGCGCGCGACACCATCAACGCCAACCTGCGGGCGGTGCTCGACGAGGCCACCAACACCTGGGGCGTGAAGGTCACCCGCGTCGAGGTGCAGAAGATCGACCCGCCGGCCGACATCACCGAGGCGATGTCGCGCCAGATGAAGGCCGAGCGCGACAAGCGCGCCAACATCCTCGAGGCCGAGGGCGTGAAGCAGGCGCAGATCCTCCAGGCCGAGGGCGTGCGCCAGTCCGAGATCCTGCGTGCCGAGGGCGACGCCCAGGCCCGCATCACCCGCGCCACCGCCGAGGCCAAGGCGATCGAGATGGTCTCGAACGCGGCGGAGTCGTTCTTCAAGGAGCGCGCCGAGGTGAGCAAGCGCCTCGACGTGCTGAACAACGTGCTCGCCAACCAGACCAAGTTCATCGTCCCCGCCGGCTCGGACCTGGTGAACGTGCTGGGACTCGACGACAAGAGCGTCGTGCCGCTCAAGAAGTAGCCCCGCCGGATGGTCGGGCCCCCGTGCGCCGCGGCGTGCGGGGGCCCGCGCTTTCCGGCCGGCGCCCGGGCCGCGGCCCCGGCGCCCCGGGTCCGCGGGCGGATCTCACACTTCCAGCGCCACCGCGCTGGTGCGGATCCGCGCACCCGCGCGCACCAGCTTGGGCATCTCCCCCGCCGCAGGCGGCCGCGCGGGCCGCGCCAGGATGAGCGCGATCAGGCGGCGCGGCTCGCTGCCGGGCACGAAGTAGCCCCCGTGCGGGTTCGAGCGCGGGCCGAAGCCGACGATCGAGGGCCAGTCGGCCAGCGCGCCGAGGAACGGCCCGAGGCGCCACCGGTCACGCCAGCCGGCCACGCCCCGCGCCAGCGCGCCCAGGCCGAAGAGCACCGTGGCCCACGCCAGCGCCCAGCGCGTCGCGTCGAGGCCCAGCCAGAGGTGCAGCGCCGCGGCCGCGGCGAGCGCGCCGGCGCTCAGCACCACGGGCCGGCCGCCGCCACCCGCGAGGCCGGGGCACACGCTGCAGTCGTGGAAGTGGACCCAGGCCAGCAGGCTCTGGCCGGTCCGCGGCGCGACCGGGTCGAGCACCGGGAAGGCGCGCACCTGGGGGCGCAGGGCCGGCAGGAAGGGCCCGACGCGCGGCGCGGGAGGGGTCGCCTGCGGCACGCTCCCCGCTCGGGCGAGAAAGACGTTGCCGAGGTGGCGGCCCGCCATGTCGTGGCGCGGCTCGCTCGCCCAGTTGACCAGGGTCGATGCCCACTTGAGCACGATGTCGCGGTCGCTCGAGAGCACGTGCACCGCCGCGAAGCGCCGCAGCGAGGCGAGGAAGTAGTTGTTGCGTTCGGGGCTCGCGAGCGCGGCCGGGATGTCGGGCCCGGCGAGCACCAGGGTGCGCAGCCGGATGGCGCGACCGTAGCCGAGGAAGCGGCTCTCCGCGCCGGGCCGGTGGAAGAACTCGGTCATCACCCGCACCGCGTTGACCAGGGCCAGGCAGCCCATGCTGTGGCCTACCAGGTCGAGCGCCACCCGCGTGCCGGTGGCCTCGAGCCCGATCTCCAGGTCGCGCACGAATTCGCACAGGTCGGGCACCCCGTGCTGGAGCGCGCGGGTGCGGTCCCGCAGGTAGGTGGAGAGCCGCAGCAGGAGCAGCAGGGCGCCCGCGCCGAGCAGCGCCGCGGCGAGCACGCGCGAGGCGTAGGGCCAGAACAGCGCCCGCAGCACCCAGGCCCGGGTCCAGGCCGCGCCGCCCGCCAGCGCGTCGCGCCCGGTCGGCGAGAGCGCCAGCAGGGGCAGGAGCAGCAGCAGCACGCTCACCGCCGCGGTGAAGAACAGCGCCTGTGCGGTGTCGCGCAGCGACCCCGCCGAAAACACGCCCTCGCTGGGCCAGCGGTAGCCGATCGACACGCGGCCCCCCGGGCGCAGGGTCTCCCGGGACGGGGCGGTCGCCTCGCCCAGCAGATCGCGCGCGAAGTCGCGGAGCCGGGCGTTGAAACCGTGGGTGCGCAGCGTCACCGGCGCCCGGCCGAGCGGTGCCGGCGCCGCGGCCGGCCCGCCCCGGCGCGGCCGCCGCGCGGCCGCCAGGTCGGCGAGCAGCGCCTGCATCGCGCCCCGTTCCTCGAAGGCCTCCGGGTCGGGCACCTCGGGGCGGCGCTCGTGGTCGAAGTAGGTCGAGACCACGAGATAGGTGCGCGGCACCTCGCGCGCGCGGTAGAGGCGGTAGTTCGTGAACGGCGCACCGGGTGATGGCTTCGCGGCTCGGGCCATGGGCTCCTCCGGGGCTGGGGTCGGCCGCGAGTATCGCCGAAGCGGCCGGCGAGGTCACCGGAAAGCTGCGCTTGAACCACCCGGCGTCCTCCCGCATCATGGCCGGGCATGAGTCCCGAGCCCCTGAAGACCGCGCTCGTCACCGGCGCGGCGCGGCGCATCGGCCGCGCCATCGCGCTGGACCTCGCCCGCCACGGCTGGTCCGTGGCCGTGCATTGCAGCCGTTCCGAGGCGGAGGCGCGCGAGGTCGTCGGCCTGGTCGAGCAGGGCGGCGGCCGCGCGGCGCTGGTCCGGGCCGACCTATCCCACGAAGCGGAGACCGAGACGCTGGTGCCGCGGGCCGCCGCGGCCCTCGGGCCGCTCACCTGCCTGGTCAACAACGCCTCGACCTTCGAGCTGGACCTGGCCGACACCGTCACTCGCGCCTCGTGGGACGCGCACCTCGAGACCAACCTGCGCGCGCCGTTCCTGCTCACCCAGGCGTTCGCGCGCCAGTTGCCCGAGGGCGCGGCGGGCAACGTCATCAACCTGCTCGACCAGCGGGTCTGGAACCTGACGCCCTACTTCGTCTCGTACACGGTGAGCAAGACCGGGCTGTGGACGCTGACCCGCTCGCTGGCGCTGGCGCTGGCCCCGCGGATCCGCGTGAACGCCATCGGCCCGGGCCCGGCGCTCAAGAGCCCGCGCCAGACCGAGGCCGATTTCGCCCGCCAGTGCGAGATGACGCCGCTCAAGCGCGGCACGAACCCCGCGGAGATCTGCGACGCGGTGCGGTTCATCCTGGCGGCGCCCGCCCTCACCGGGCAGATGATCGTGCTCGACGGCGGCCAGCACCTGGGCATGAAGCTGCCGCCGGGAGTCTCGCTGCCGCCCGAATGAGCGAGGCGGCCCCGGCGGGGCCGCCCCCGATGCGGCGCGATCACGCGTTCCCGGTCGCCGGCGCCGCGTTCCCGCTCAGGGCCGCACCGGCCCCGAGCCCGCGCCGGTCGCGGAGATGGCCGCGGCGATCTCGTCGAGGTCGCCCACCGTCAGATCGAGGCTCGCCGCCCGCAGCCAGCCGTCGACCTGCTCCGGCGCGCGCGCACCGACGATGGCGCCGCTCACGCCCGGCCAGGCGAGGGTCCACGCCACGGCCACGGCGGCGACCGTGGTCTCGTAGCGCACCGCGACCGGCCGCAGCGCGTCCCGCAGCGCGAGGTTGCGCTCCAGCTTGGGTGGACGGAAGTCGGGCGCGCGCCGGCGCCAGTCGTCGTCCGCCATCGCGGCGACGCGCTTCGCGTCGAAGCCCTCCGTCAGCAACCCCGAGTGCATCGGGCTGTAGACGATCACCCCGGTCTGGTGCCGGGCGCACCAGGGGATCTCCCGCGCGGCCACGTTGCGGCGGATCATCGAGAACCCCGGCTGCAGCGAGTCCACGTGCCGCAGGGCCTCGCAGCGGCCGAGCAGCGCCAGGTCGAAGTTGCAGACGGCCGGCGAGCGCACCTTGCCCTGGTCGACCAGCCTCAGCATCTCGGCCCAGGAGTCCTCGACCGCCGTGCCGGTGTCGTCGGGCCAGTGGAACTGGTACAGGTCGATGCGCTCGACCCCGAGCCGGCGCAGGGACGCCTCGCACTCGGCACGGATGGACGCGGGCTCCAGCGTGCGCCTGGGCTCCGCCATCGGGTCCCGCGGGTCCCACGCCAGCCCGCACTTGGTGAAGACCAGCGGCCGCTCGGCCGGCGGCAACCCGCGCAGGAAGCGGCCCACGACCTCTTCCGAGTGCCCGAGCCCGTAGATCGCGGCGGTGTCGATCCAGTTGATGCCCCGCTCGAGCGCGTGCCTCATGGTGGCGAGCGAAGCGTCGTCGTCCTGCGGCCCCCAGCCGTAGGCCCATCCCCCGCCGCCGATGGCCCAGGCGCCGAGGCCGACGGCGGTGATGCGCATCCCGCTCGCTCCGAGCGGACGGACAGCCAGCGTCATGGAGTGTTCTCCCGGTGTGGGTCCGTCGTCCGCTTCAATCGCCGCCGGCCTTGCGCCGCCACCACAGTCCGGTGCACTCGGGGATGCGCGACCAGCCCTCGCGCCGCACGCGCGCCGCGAACTCCGCGCCGAAGAAGAACCCCGTCGCCCGCGCCGCCGTCTCCGGGTCGGCGAAGCGGTAGTCGGTGCGGAGGGCCAGGCGCTCCATCCCCTGTTCGCCCTCGAGCCAGGCATAGTACTCCGCCAGCTCGGGGCCCGGCGGGCCGGGCCGCTCCGCCCCGGTGCCCAGCGTCTCGATCACGATGAGCGCACCCCCGGGACGCAGCGCGTGGTCCATCTCCGCGAGAGCCCGCGCGATGGCCTCGCGCCAGGCGTCCGCACGCCACGAGCGCAGGTGCCCGAGGGCCCACCCGGCGATCGCCGCGTCCGCCCAGCCCGCCCGCACCGGCAACGCCAGCGCATCCGCGCCGAGCAGCGCGCAGCGTGCGGCCGGATGCCCGGCGGTATGACGCCGGGCCACCGCCAGCATGGCCGGCGCGGGCTCGCTCGCCACGACCTGCGCCCCGGCCTCGAGCAGGAGCCGGGTCACGCGCCCGGTGCCGGCACCTACCTCGAGGACGGCGGCCCCGGCCAGCGGCACGATCGACTGGAGCGCGGGAAGCAGGTGGCCGTCACAGTCCTCGGCGGCGACCAGCTCGTCGTATTCGTCGGCGTGGCGCTGGTAGATGCCGTGGAAGTCGACGCCCGCACCGCTCACCGCGCGGCCCCGCGCCGCAGGCGCGCCCCCGCGCCGGGGCGCCGCTTCGCTCGTTCCGCCGCGAACACGCCCGACCACTCGGGCTGCGCCAGCTCGCCGCGCAGGGCGCGCGTCTCGAAGCAGCCGGTCTTGCGCACGCCGCGCATCTCCATGCACAGGTGCCGGGCCTCGAGGACGACCACCACACCGCGGGGCTCGAGCAGCCGGACGAGGTGGTCCGCGACCTGGGCGGTGAGGCGCTCCTGCAGCTGCGGCCGGCGCGCGTAGAACTCGAGGATGCGCGCGACCCCCGAGAGCCCGATCAGGCGCTTCCCGGGCAGGTAGGCGACGTGCGCGTGGCCGAAGAAGGGCACGAAGTGGTGCACGCACAGCGAGTAGAAGGGCAGGTCACGCACGATGACCAGGTCCTCCCCGCGCTTCCCCGTTCGGCGGCCCGCGCCCGTGGCGGAGAAGGTCGCGGGGCGGGGCTCGGCGCCCGGGAGGAGCCCCGCGAAGATCTCGGCGTAGAGGCCGGCGACGCGCTCCGGGGTGGCCAGCAGCTCGGGCTCGGTGGCCGGGTCCAGACCCAGCGCGCGGATGAGCTGCGCGACCGCCCGCTGCACGGCCTTCGGCTCCGGGGCCGGGCGGGCGACCGCGGGCTTCGGCCGCCTGGCGGCCGGCTTCGTCGTGCGGCGGGGGGCCATGGGAGACTCCCGGAAGAGCCACGGGGCCCGCCGAGCCAGGCCCCGGTGCGCGCCCCGCGGTCGGACACGGGGGCTCGCGCCCAGAGACCGGAGCCTCGGCTGGCCCCGCGACGAGAATGGAGCGGAAGACGGGATTCGAACCCGCGACATCCACCTTGGCAAGGTGGCGCTCTACCGGGCTGAGCTACTTCCGCTCGAAGACGTTCAAGAGCGGAGCATTCTAGCCAGCCGGGCGCGGCAACGTCAAGGCGGGGCGGCCACGCACGGGACGCGGGGTTCGGGCGATCGAGGATCGCGGGGACCGGACCTGCGATGGGGGGCCGCGGGCGCAACCCGCGGGCTGCCGGGCCCGGGCGTGAGGGTGGGCAATCGGAGGCACCGTGCGCTTGCCCACCCTCACGCCCGGGCCCCGCGTCGAGGATCCCGATGGCTCGCTGGCCATCGCTGCGCCCTGCACTGCGCGCCCCGAGATGCACTCCGGCTCGCGAACGCTTATAACTCCCCCCATGGCCGTCCTGGTCCAGAAGTACGGTGGCACATCGGTCGAGGGCCCCGAGCGCATCCGCGCGGTGGCCCGGCGCGTCGCCGAGGCCCGCGCGGCGGGCAACGACGTGCTCGTGGTCGTCTCGGCCATGGGCCAGACCACCGACGAGCTGCTGCGGCTCGCGCACGAGGTCTCCGCCAGCCCCAACCGGCGCGAGCTGGACATGCTCCTCACCACCGGCGAGCGCGTCAGCATGGCCCTGCTCGCCATGGCGCTCGGGGACCTGGGCGTGCCGGCCATCTCCTTCACCGGTTCGCAGAGCGGCATCCTCACCGACGCCGGGCACGGGGCGGCACGCATCACCGACGTTCGTCCCGAGCGGCTGCGCCGCGAGCTCGAGCAGGGCAAGGTCGTCATCGTCGCCGGCTTCCAGGGCGTGAATCCCCAGACGAAGGAGATCACCACGCTGGGGCGCGGCGGCTCGGACACCACCGCCGCGGCGCTGGCCGCGGCCTTCGGCCGGGCGCGCTGCGAGATCTTCACCGACGTCGCCGGCGTCTACCGCGCGGACCCGCGCGCCGTGCCCGGCGCGCGCGTGATCCCGAGACTCGACTACCGCGTGTGCTCGACGCTGGCCCACCTGGGCGGCCGGGTCCTGCACGCGCGCTGCGTGGACCTGGCGGCGCGCGAGCGCGTGCCACTCGTGGTGCGCTCGTCGTTCGACGAGTCGCCCGGCACCGAGATCGGAGAGTTCGACATGGAAGGACCCCGGGTGGAGGCGGTGGCGCACCGCGGCGATTGTTCGATCGCCGTCGCCGAGGGCGGCGTGGGCGGACACGGCGAGGCGCGCGGCCTGCTCGAGGCGGTCGCGGACGCGCACCCCGAGCTGGAGCTGGTGTCCCACGAAACGGCGGCCGGTGGGCACCACGCGCTGACCTGGACCGGTTCGCGCGAAGACGTCGAGGCACTGGAAAGGGAGTTCCACGCCGCCCTGCGCGGGCCGAACGAGAAATGGGTGCTGCGGGTCGAGCACGGCGCGGCGTTCGTGTCGGTGGTGGGCCTGGGGTTGGGGGCGCGGGAGGCCGCACGGGCCGAGGTCGCGCTCGAGCGCGCCGGCGTGCCGATCGCGGCGCTCCGCGTTTCCCCCACCGCGCTCGTCTTCCGCGTGCCCAACGGGCGCGTGGAGGACGCCGCGCGCGCGCTGCACGCCGCGCTGGTGGGGTAGGCGGGGGGGCGGTCTACTCCTGCTCGTAGGCCCGCTGCAGGCCGGCGACGTCGAGCTTGCGCATCTGGAGCATCGCCTTCATGACCCGCTGCGACTTCTCCGGGTCCTGGTCCTGCATCAGCCTGCCCAGGACCGTGGGGACGATCTGCCACGACAGTCCGAACCTGTCCTGCAGCCAGCCGCACTGGTTCGGCGCCCCGCCCGCGGAGAGCTTGTCCCACAGCTCGTCCACCTCCGCCTGGGTCTCGCAGTTCACGAACAGCGAAACCGCGGGCGTGAAGGGGAACTGGGGCCCGCCGTTGAGCGCGTAGAAGTCCTGCCCCTCGAGCTGGAAGGTGACCATCATCACGCTGCCCTTCGGGCCCGGGCCCGCCTCTCCATATCGCGCCACACCCAGGACCCGGGAGTCCCTGAACAGGGAGACGTAGAAGTTCGCCGCCTCCTCGGCGCGGTCGTCGAACCACAGGAACGGAACGATCCTCTGCATCGGGCACTCCCCCCTGCCACCGGTGAACGGGGCGAACGACGGCCAGACGACCCGCTCCGTATGGATGCGTGCCGGAAGGCCCGGGATCCCCGCGGTGACGGCGGGCTCCCGGGGCCCGCGGCCCGGCCCGTCCGGGCCGCGGCGTGCTAGACTCGCAAGGCACGAGGGAACCCTCTCACGCGATCGGGCTGGCCCTGCTGGGCATCCTGGTGGGGGCCCTCGGCACCCTCATCGGCGCCGGCGGGGGCTTCCTGCTGCTGCCGCTCCTCGCGATCCTGTATCCGCACGACCCTCCCGCGCTGCTGGCCGCCATCTCCCTGACGGTCGTGTTCGCGAACGCGGCCTCCGGATCGCTCGCCTACGCGCGGATGCGCCGCATCGACTTCCGGGCCGGCCTGGCGTTCGCCCTGGCCGGCCTGCCCGGGGCGGTCCTCGGGGCCTTCGCGACCCGCACCCTGGACCGGCGCGTGTTCGATCCCCTGCTGGGGGGCGTGCTGGTGCTCCCGGCGGGACTCGTCCTGCTGCGGCCGCAGCCCGGGACGCGGGGGACCCCGCCGGGCGGGACGCGTTCGCTCGTCGAGCGGGACGGCACGGTGCACGTCTACTCGCCGCGCGTGGGGCTCGGCGCGTTGCTGAGCGTCGGGGTGGGCTTCGTCTCGAGCCTGCTCGGGATCGGGGGCGGCATCATCCACGTGCCGCTGATGGTCTACGTGCTGGGCTTCCCCACGCATGTCGCGACGGCCACTTCGCATTTCGTGCTCGCCCTGCTGGCGCTGGCGGCCGTCCTCGTCCACGGCACGCAGGGCGGCCTGGGCGCCGCCCTCGGCCGCATCGTGCCGCTCGCCGCGGGCGTGCTGGTCGGCGCGCAGGCCGGGGCGTGGCTCTCGTCCCGGGTCCGCGGACGATGGATCATGGTGGGCCTGGCCGTGGCACTCGCCTCGGTCGGGGCGCGGCTGCTGATCCCCCGCTGAGCGGGCCCGGGCCGGGCCCCGGCTACACTTTCAGCGCCAGCTTCACCGACTCGAGCGTGGGGACCTTGCCGGCGCGCACGCGCTCGAGCGCGTCCTGGTAGAGCCGGTCGTAGCCGTCGGCGCTGGCGCGCCAGGAGAAGTCGCGGGCCATGCCGTTCAGCTGCAAGGCCTGCCAGAGCTCCGGCTGCTTCTGGATGGCGAGCGCGCGCTTGAGCGCCCCCACCATGGCACCGGCTTCGTAGGGGCCGAAGAGGAAGCCGGTGCCCTGCCGCGTGCCGATGTCGAACTCCTCGACCGTGTCCGCCAGCCCGCCGGTCTCGCGCACCACGGGCACCGTGCCGTAACGCAGCGAGTACATCTGGTTCAGGCCGCAGGGCTCGTAGCGCGAGGGCATCAGGAACAGGTCGGAGCCGCCCTCGATCAGGTGCGCGAGGCGCTCGTCCTGCCGCGCGCAGAAGTGCAGGCGCCCGGGGTGGTCGAGCATGAGGTGCTCGAGCAGCTCCTCGTAGCGCGACTGGCCGTTCCCCAGCACGACGTAGTTCGCGTTGAGCCCCAGCAGCTCCGGCGCAGCCTCCTCGACCAGGTCGAGGCCCTTCTGGTCGACGAGCCGCGTCACCATCCCCACGATGGGCCGCCCGGGCTGGAAGCCGCACTCGGCCGCCAGCGCCCCATGGCTGGCGCGCTTGCCCTCGAGGTGCCCGGCGTCGTAGGGCCGCGGCAGGAACGGGTCGTGCGCCGGGTCCCAGACTTCCTCGTCGATGCCGTTGAGGATGCCGCGCAGGTCCGCGCCGCGGCGCTGCAGCACGCCCTCCAGCCCGAAGCCGTACTCGTCGTCCTGCTGGATCTCCTCCGCGTAGCGCGGGCTCACGGTCGAGAGCAGATCGGCGAAGGCGAGACCGACCTTCATGTAGTTGACCCGCCCCCAGAACTCGAACGGGCTCGCCGCGTGGAACAGGTGCCCCGGGAACCCCGCCAGCCCCAGCACCCACGAGTCGTGGATGCCCTGGTAGCCGAGGTTGTGGACGGTGAAGACCGTGGCGGTGCCGCGGAAGATCCGGGCGCGCTGCTCGAGGGTGCGCACGAAGCACGGGGCCCAGGCCGCCTGCTGGTCGTGCGCGTGCAGGACGTCCACCGGCTCGCGCAGCGCCTTGAGGCCCTCGAGGGCGGCGCGGGCGAAGAACAGGAAGCGCTCGGCGTTGTCGGGGTAGCCCGCCCCGGTCTCCGGCTCGGTGTAGACGCCGGGCCGGTCGAAGAAGCCCCGCTCCCCGGCATGTCCGACCAGCAGCACGCGCAGCGTCCCCGGAACACCGGCGCGGGCCGGCGCGTGCAGCAACTCGAAGCGGGCGCGCTCGCGGCCCATCCCCCACGGCACGTCGGCGCCGGCGAGGCCCGCGCGGTCCCAGCCCGCGGGGACTGCCAGCGTGCGGTAGGCGGGCACGCAGACCGTGACGCGGTGGCCGCGGCGCGCCTGCTCGGCGGCGAGCGAGCCGACGACGTCGCCGAGACCGCCGACCTTCACGAGCGGCGCCATCTCGCTGGCGAGATGCGCCACCGCCAGGGCGTGGCGGTTCATGTCCTGCGGCGGGGATGGGTCAACGGGGGTCCTGGGAAGCCGGTCAGTCCTCGACCGCGATCTCCCTGAGGTACTGCGCGGCGTCCTCGGGCGGCGTCGGGTTGATGTAGAAGCCCGAACCGATCTCGAAACCCGCCACCCGCGTGAGCACGGGCATGATCTCGAGGTGCCAGTGGAAGTACTCCAGCTCGCCCTCGGTCACCGGAGCGGTGTGGATCACGAAGTTGTAGGGCGGCCGGTCGAGCGCGCGATTGAGGCGGCCCAGCGTGTCCTTGAGGATCTTCGCGAGATCCTTGAACTCGTCGTCGTCCTGCACGACCTGGAACGAGGAGTCGTGACGGCGCGGCAGGATCCAGGTCTCGAACGGGAAGCGCGGGGCGAAGGGCTCGATCGTCAGGAATCGATCGCTCATGACCACGACCCGCCGCCCGTTGTGGTCGGCGGTGTCCTGCTGGATGATGTCGCAGAACACGCAGCGTTCCTTGAGCTCGTGGTAGCGTCGCGCGCCCTCCAGCTCCTCCATCAGGATCTTCGGGATGATGGGTGTGGCGATGAGCTGCGTGTGGGTGTGCTCGAGCGTGGCGCCGGCGCCGGCGCCGTGGTTCTTGAAGATGAGGACGTAGCGGAAGCGCCGGTCGCGGTGCAGGTCCATCATGCGCTCGCGGTAGGCCTTGAGCACCTCCACCAGGTGCTCCACCGGCAGGTCCGCCAGGTCCGTGCCGTGGGCCGGCCCCTCGATCACGACCTCGTGGGCGCCCACGCCGTTCATCTTGTCGTAGAGTCCCTCGCCGCGGCGGTCGAGGGCTCCCTCGATCTGCAGGGCCGGGAACTTGTTGGGGACCACCCGCACCTTCCACCCCGCGCTGTTGGGTCCGCCGCCGTTCTGGCGGCAGGCGTAGACCTCGGGCGGGGTCTTGTCCTCCTGCCCGGGGCAGAAGGGGCAGAAGCTCGTGGTCTTCTCGACCCGGACCGGCGTGAAGTTGGTGGGACGGCGGCTGCGATCGGTGGAGATGATCACCCACCGGCCGACCACCGGATCCTTGCGCAATTCCGGCATGAGCTTCTCCGAGATTCCACGGCTGCCGCCGTCCCCCAGCCGGGCCCGACCGGGGAGCGGGAGTCAGAAAGAGTGATGCAGTCTAGTGATGCGCGTGCGTCCGGGTCAAGGTCAACGCGGACCGCGGCCCCGGCCCGCGCCGTCAGGTCCGGCCGGGCCGGACCTCGGACTCCTTCGCCATCCGGCGCTCCCGCTCGCCCGCGCTCGCGGCGCACAGGCCGCGCAGCAGCGCGGCGTCGGCCGGCTGCAGGGTGACCGCGCGGCGGCCCATCGCGACGGCGGCGGTCTCGAGGAAGGCCTCGATGCGGTGCTCGACCGTGCGCTCGCCGTCCCACCACGAGAACGCCGGCAGGCGCTTCGGAGCGAACCGGCCGCCGCCGAAGAGGTTCGAGCCCGCGCCGATCGAGCACCCGGTCGGCAGCAGCGTTCCGATGCCGGTCTTGACGTGGGAGCCGAGGATGGAGCCGACCTTGTTCGAGCCGCTGTCGCGCTCGTTGCCCGCGGCCCAGACCCGCACCGGGCCGTAGTTGTTCTTGAGGTCGCTGGTGGTGGTGAGCGCCCCGAGGTTCACCCACTCGCCCACCACGCTGTGCCCGACGAAGCCGTGGTGCCGCTTGTTGGCCCAGCCCTGCCAGACGCTGTCCTCCACCTCGCCGGCGAGGCGGCACTCCGGGCCGACGCTCGAGTGGCCCACGACGCCTCCCAGCACGTGGGTGCCCGCGCCGATCGCGCACGGGCCCACCACCGCGCTGTGCGACAGCACCACGGCGTCACGCCCGATCAGCACCGGGCCACCGCGCGCGTCCAGCACCGCGAAGGGATCCACGCGGGCGCCGGCCTCGACGATGATGCGCCCGCGCTCCAGCAGCGCCGCGCCCGGGTCCACCGTTCCCGCGATGCGCCCGGGCAACCCGGCGAGGTCGGCCGCGAGCGCGGCGGGATTGTGCCGGACCAGGTCCCACGGCCAGCGCAGCGCGGCGGCCTCCACGTCGACGCGCGCCAGGCCCAGGTCCGCCAGCCGGCCCTCGAACGCGGCACCCGCTCCCAGGCAGGGCCCGAGCGCGCCGAGACGCAGGCGCGCGGCCACCAGCTCCCCGTCCGCCACGAACGACGCGGGGGGGCCGGACTCGACCAGGGCGGCGAGCCATCCGCCGGGCAGCGCCGCCGCATTCACGACCAGCACCTCGTCGTCCGCCGCGGGTCTTCCCGGCGCGAGCGCGAGCGGCTCGCGCCACGCCGCCAGCACCTCCGCGCGCGCTTCGATCGCGAGCAGCGGCAAGCCCAGCGCGCCGACCCAGCGGGCCCCCAGCGTCGAAGCGCCGAAGCGCAGGCCGGGCACGGGGAGCAGGTCGGCCACCGGGCTCAACCGCTCCCAGCGCGGGTCTTCGTAGAGCACCAGGTGACGTGTCACGGCCGCTTCCCCCGGAATCGGAACGCCCCGCCAAAGCCCGCGTCGAGTGCGCGCCGGCGCAGCGCGTCGGCCGCCGCCCCGTCCATGCAGTCGCGCGTGCGCACCTTGAACAGCCCCTTCTCGGCCTCGACCTGCAGGGGAACGAGCAACTGGGACCGGCCCGCCTGGAGATAGCGCTCCGCCTTCGCCCGCCCGGCCGAGGCGGTGATCTGCACGCGCCAGCAGGTGTCCGCCGCGGCCGGGACCGGCGCGGCGGGCGACGGCGCGAGCAACGCGCGCGGCGCTGGAGCGGCCGGCGGCGCGCTCGTGTCCGCGGGCGCCAGCACCCCGGGCAGCGGCCGCTCGCCGAGCACGGGGGTGGGCGCCGGCACGGGCACGTCGGCGCTGCCGCTGTCGTCCGCCGCCGGGACCGGCGCGACCTCCGGGGGAGGCACCCGCTCACCCGGCGCGAGCGGCTCGGGGATGGAGGCCAGCACGTCCAGCGCGTCGCGCGAGGGGGTGCTATCCGTCGGGGACGCCGCGGACTGCGGCGCCGGCGCCGGCCTCGACGCGGGCGCCTCGCGCGCCGTCGTACCCGGTGCACGTGCCGCCGGAGGCGCGTAGGGCGGCACGCTGGCGCAACCGGCCAGCGCGAGCAGGGCCCCCAGCACCAGCGGCGCCGCGACCGCGCGGATGGCGCGGCTCACCGGGCCCCCCGGTCGCGCACCGCCTCGCTCACCTGGCGCACGCGATCGGTGTCCGTCAGCCGGCACACGAGCGTCGAGTCGCCCACGTGCACCACCACCATGTCCTCGAGGCCGAGCGCGGCGGCGGTGCCGCCCTCACCCACCACGATGCAGCGCTCGCAGTCCACCGCCACCGCGTCGCCGAACCGCACGTTGCCGCGCCCGTCGCGGGGCTGCCGGCGCGCCCAGGCGCCCCACGAGCCCAGGTCGTCCCAGTCGAAGGCGGCCTCGAGCACCAGCGTGTTGGGGGCGCGCTCGAGCACGGCGTAATCCACCGAGATCGCCTCGAGACCGGCGAACACCGGCTCGAGCGCGCGCTCGAACGCCCGCTCGTCGCCGCCGTGCGCCGCGAGCGCACGCAGCGGGGCGGCCAGGGCCGGCCGACCCGCCTCGAGCGCATCCAGGAAGACGTCGGGGCGCCAGACGAACATCCCGCTGTTCCACAGGTGCTCCCCGCCCGCCACGTACCGCTCGGCGGTGGCGCGGTCCGGCTTCTCGGTGAAACGCGCCACGCGGTGGAGCCGGGGACCCGCGCTCGCGCCCCGCTGGATGTAGCCGAAGTTGGTGTCGGGGCCGGACACCGGGATGCCGAAGGTGAGCAGCACGCGCTCGTCCGCGGCGGCCGCAAAGGCCCGCGTGGCGTCGGCGACGAAGGCGTCGAGGTCGTCGATGAGGTGGTCGGACGGCAGCACCATGAAGGCGCCGGAGCCCATGGCCTGGAACCACGCGGCCGCCGCGCCGATGGCCGGCGCGGTGTTGCGCGGGACCGGTTCCCCGACCACGGGCACGCCCGGGCACTCGGCGCGCACCGCCTCGACCAGGTCGCGCGCGGTGAGGATGAGCACGCGCTCGCGCGGGACCAGGCGCAGGGCACGGTCGAGCGTGGCGCCCAGCAGGGTGCGGCCACCGCGGGCCAGCGGGAGGAGCTGTTTCGGCCGTTCGGGACGGCTCCACGGCCAGAAGCGCTCGCCGCGGCCCCCGGCCAGGATCAGGACGGAATGCTTCTCGGCGGATGGGGTCAATCGGGCCTCCGTCGCGTACGACTAGCACACCCCCGGGGGCCCGGCAAGGCTCGGCCGCGCGGCACGCCGTGTCCCCGCAAGCCCCGGCCAGGATCGTCGGGACGGCGCCGACGCGGGAAGCGGTGCATGACTAGCCGCGCCGGCGGCGGCCCCCGAGCAGCTCGAGGTAGACGGTCTCGGTGTTCTTCGCCACGCGGTCCCACGAGTAATGCTGGCGGATGTGCTCGCGCGCCTTCGACTCGAAGCTCCGGACCCGCTCGGGGTCGCGGAGAAGCATCTCGAGCTTGGCGCGCAGGTCCTCGACGTCGCGACTCCGGAACGGCACCGAGCACTCCTCGGCCACCTCGAGGTTCTCGGGGATGTCCGAGAGCAGCACGCAGCGCCCGTAGGACAGCGCCTCGAGCAGCGCGATCGACAGCCCTTCCATGGTGGAGGGCTGCACCACCAGGTAGGCGTTGCTCCACAGCTCCTCGAGCCCCTCGCCGTAGACGTAGTCGAGCAGCCGGATGCGGTCGCTCTGGTAGCCCCGGATGAGGTTGACGTAGTCCTCGGAGGCCGCGGTGCCCCCGACCAGCGCGAGCTTCATGTCGGTGTCGATCTTCGAGAACGCTTCGCAGAGGAAGTGAACGCCCTTCTCGGGCACCAGGCGTCCGACGAAAAGCACGTACTTCCCGGGCGTGAGCCCGAGCTGCAGGATCTTGCGGGCCGGACGGGCCGGCAGCAGGTTCGTGCCGTTGGGGATGAAGGCGGCGTCGCAATGGTGATGGGTGTTGAAGTAGTCGCGCAGCGTCTTCGAGACCACGATGGTGCGGTCGGGGAAGTGGGCGGCCGGCCACTCGCACTGCTTGAGGAACCAGGACGCGGTCCGGCCCCACTTCTCGCGCTGCCAGTCGAGGCCGTGCACGGTGACCACGGTGCGGGCCCCTCTCAGCCGCGGCAGACCCGAGAGCACCGACGGTCCCAGGGCGTGGAACTGGACGATGTCGTAGCGTCGCACCATGGACTCGACCGTGGCCCAGGCCACGTGCGTGACGGTGTCGAAGTGCTTGGTGTGCAGGCTCGGGCGCCGCAGCAGGTGGATGTTGTGGCAGGTCGTCCCCGGCGCGGTGTAGTGGAGCCGGCAGAAGACGTCCACCTCGTGCCCCATGGCCACCAGCCGCCGCCCGATCTCCTCGACGTGGCGCTCGATCCCGCCGTAGGTGGCGGGGACACCCTTCTGCCCGATCATCGCGATCTTCATGCGCCCGCCCGTCCCGCCGCCGGCGCCGCAGGGCCCCCGCGGACCGCGTGGATGTCCGCACCCCGTCGTTTCGCTTCCAGCGTCTCGCCCAGCCGCTCGCCCAGCCTGCCCCAGGCGTACTCCGCGATCCCGTCCGGCATCGGCAGCCCGCGCGCCAGCCAGCCGGCGGGGCGCGCGCGCAGCGCCTCGGTGAGCCCCTCCAGCCCGGCGATCACGACCCACGGCCGGAGCGACGCGAAGCCGCGCATCCCGAAGGGCGTGCTCACCACCGCGAGCCCGGCCGCCAGGTAGGTCGGGAGCTTCACGTTGCTGCCCCCGCCCGTGATCGCGGGATTGAGGCCCGCGTCCGCCGCGTGGAGCACCGGCGCGAGGTCCGGCATCTGCGGTCGCGCGATCAGCCAGCCCTCCCGCCGCCCGGCCAGCGAGCGGGTGACCGATCCCGCGACCAGCAGCCGGAAGCCCTCCCCCGCCAGCGGCGGCATGACGCGGTCCACCAGCAGCGCGAGCGCCGCACGGTTGTGCGGGTGGTCCGACCCCACGAAGAGCGCCGCGTACTCGCGCTCGCCCAGGCCCAGGGCGGCGCGCGCACGCACGCGCTCCGCCGCGAGCGGCGCGTGGATGACCGTCTCGTCGAACCCGTTGGGGATGATCGCCACGGACTCGTCCCGGGCCCCGTAGAGCTCCCGCATGCGCTCCGCGTCCTCGTCGCCGCAGACCACGGTGAGCCCGGCGCGCTCCACGGCGCGCGCCTCGAGGGCCTGCAGGCGCGCGCTCCAGAATGCGGGGACCGCCAGGTCGGAGCGGGTCATGCGGAAGTGGTCGAGCTCGACATTGTGGGCAGTATAGACCTTGAGCGGCGCGGGGTCCGCGCCGAACATGCCGGACAGGTTCAGGTCGGCGAGCAGCGCCGCCGCGGGCCGCGTGAACGCGCGCGCCAGGCCCCCCGCCGCGGCCGTGTGCCCGGCGGCCGCGAGGAACATGGGGGCGAGCCGCGCCTGCTCGAGCCGCCACACCACGCTCGTGTACCAGGCCTTGCGGCGCAGCAGCCTCACGCCTTCGGCGACCTCCTCCGGCGGTGCGGTGCTGCGGTTCGGTACCAGGCACAGCGCCTCGACCTCGTGCCGGCGGGCCAGGCCGCGAAGCAGTCCGAAGGTGCGCTGCGGGCCGCCGAACAGCGGCGGGTGGATGTCGTTGTCGGTGGCGGCGTGGATCAGCACGCGCCCCCCCCGCCGCCCGGTCCGGGCGCCCCGGCCGCCGCTCGTTCCGCGCGCGGTGGCCGGGTCAGGCCGACCAGCATGCCGAGCCCGTTCAGCGTCCAGGTGAGCAGCGAATGGACGGCCAGCCGCGGGCTGCGCTTGCGGACGGTCATGAAGGCGAGCAGCGCCAGCAGGAACGTCCCCCAGCGCGCGAACGCCAGCAGATCGCCGGACACGAGTCCCGCCACGAGCGTGGTCATCCCCAGCCACCAGATCATGAGCGTGGCGATGTAGAGCCATTGCCGCGCGAGAAGCGTGCCGAAGCCGCGGCGCCCGAGGTAGAGCCGCAGCACCTGCCCCTGCCCGAAACACAGCCCGGTGCGCCAGCGGCGGGCGAGCTCCGGGAAGCTCGGGCGCGGCGCGCTCCAGTGCCGGCCGACGCGCATGCCCAGCGAGCGCAACTCGAAGCCCAGCCAGCGCAGCCGCATGCCCAGCTCGAAGTCCTCGTCCGAGCTGAGCCGCACGTCGTAGCCGCCCGCGGCCGCCAGCGCCTCGCGCCGGTAGAAGGCGACGTTTCCGAAGTATCCCACCGCGCGGTCGCGGTCGCCCGTGCCGTACATGTCGTGCTTGCCGGGCCGCTCGGTCGCGCCGTCCACGAACCACTCCTCGATCCGGCCACCGATCCCGGCGAGCGCGGGCTCGCGCGCCGCGGTCGCCAGGATCGCGCGCACCCAGGCCGCGTCGAGCTCCATGTCGGAGTCCACGAACAGGACCCACTCGCCGCCGCACGCGGCGAAGCCCAGCATGCGGCCGGCGCCGGGGGTGAGCGGCCGCGACGGGCGGCGCGTCACCGGGTCGAAGCTGTGGATCACCTGCCAGCGGTCGCAGTGCGGGGGCAGCGGCTCGTCCGACGGGGCGGCGAACTCCAGCACGCCCTGCCAGTCCTCGCCTTCGAGCGCGCGTTCGAGCGCCGCCACGGTGCGCGCCAGGAACCGCTCCTGCCGGTAGCACGACACCACCACGCCGATCCTCATCGCACCGCCCGCGGCGCCGGCGCGTCCTGGGCGGCGAAGCTCGCCAGCCCCAGGACCTCGTCGTAGACCGACTCGAAGGCCTCGACCACGCGCGGCCAGGTGAATCCCTCGCGCACCCGGGCCGCCGCGCGGCGCCCCAGGCGCAGCGCCGGATCGGGATGGCGGTGGAAGTCCTCCAGCGCCCGGGCGAGCGCGAGCGGGTCCTCGGGGGGAACCAGCCGCGCGTGCTCGCCGTCGGTCACCACCTCGGTCACGCCGCCGACCGCGCTCGCCACCACCGGGCGCGCGCGCACCAGCGCTTCGAGCAGCACCAGCGGCATGCCCTCCCAGCGCGACGGCAGGACCACCGCGTCCGCCGCGGCGAGCAGCGGGCCGAGATCCTCGACCTGCCCGAGGAAGCGCACGTTGGCCCCGAGCCCGAGCGTGCGGACGCGCTCCTCGAGCGCGCCGCGCAGCGAGCCATCGCCCGCCAGCACCGCCACGAACTCGAGCCCCTTGCGGCGGACCTCGGCCAGCGCGTCGAGCAGCACGTCCTGGCCCTTCTGGTGCTCGAGCCGCCCGGCACACACCCACAGCGGCCGCAGGACCCCCGCGGCGAACTGCTCACGCACGCGCCGCGCCCCGGCCTGCTCGCCGTCCTCGTCGGGCAGCTCGGCCCCGTTCGGCACGACCCGCAGCCGCGCGCGGTCCACGCCGTAATCGCGCACGAGCGAATCCGCGACCGCCGCGCTGACCGCGGTGACGGCCTCGGCCTGCGCGAGCTCGCGCCGCTTGAGCTGGACCTGGGCCGCCGAGTGCGCGTGCCCCTCGATGTGCTCGGTCACCACCAGGTGCGGCACGCCCGCGGTCTCCGCCAGCGCCGCGAGATAGCGGTCGGCCGCGGGCCACACGTGGTGCACGTGGAGAAGGTCGGGCCGTTCGCGCCGCAACTGCTGCCAGGTCCTCAGCATGCCGGGCCAGTCCCAGCGCGAGTCCACCTCGGCCACCCGCGCGACCGGGAGGCCGTGCGCCTCGAGCGCGCCGGCGAACTCGTCCACGCCCGGCGCGGGCGAGAGCCATACGCGCACGTCCCAGCGGGTGCTGGGCAGGCGCGTCGCCAGCTCCCACAGCACGCGCTCGGTCCCGCCGACGGCGGTCCCGCTCTCGACCAGCAGCAACCTCAGGCGTTCGGTCTTGGTTCGCACGGGATCCGGCTGGCGTGGAGCGACTCCACTTCGGAACCGTCCAGCACCGTGGCCTCCAGGAAGCGTCGGCGGTTGCGGGTGCCCATCCGTTCGGAAACGCAGGGCGGCCAGACACGATCCGTGCGCCACGCCCGCTCGTACCTCTCGTCCGTCTCCTGCTCCGGGCGGCACGCTGTCCCGCGAAGCCCGGCCAGGACCGTTCCACGGAGAGCGCAGGAGGATACTACAGGCAGGCGGGGCGATCTGCACCCGCCGCCGGCCCGCGGGACGCCGGGGTCGCGGACGGAACGTGCAGGCGGCGGGGCGCCGGCCGGTGGGCCGGCCGTCAGCGGGCCCCTGGGAGGTGCGACGGGCAAGCGGCCGGGATCAGTAGGCGCCCTCGCGGGAGAGCACCGCGGGGATCGTCCGGATCAGGATCTTGAGGTCGAGCTGGAACGAACGGTGCCGGATGTACTCGAGATCGAGCCGCATCCACTCCTGGAAGCCGATGCGGCTGCGGCCGCTGATCTGCCACAGGCAGGTGATGCCCGGCACCACGTCCAGGCGGCGCAACTGCCACGGCTCGTACTGCACCACCTCCTCGGCGATCGGCGGACGCGGTCCGACCAGGCTCATCTCGCCGCGGAGGACGTTCCAGAGCTGCGGGATCTCGTCGATGCTGGTCATGCGGAGCAGGCGGCCGACGCGCGTCACGCGGGGGTCGGCCACGATCTTGAAGACCGGGCCGTCGGCCTCGTTCAGGTGGGTGAGCTTGTGCCGGTGCTGTTCCGCTCCATCCACCATGGAGCGCAGCTTCAGGAACGTGAAGGGCCGCGCCCCCCGGCCGATGCGGATGGACCGGTAGATGACCGGGCCGCGCGACTCGAGCTTGACCAGGATGGCGGCGAGCAGCAGGAGCGGTGCGCTGAGGAGCAGGCCGAGCGACGCGCCCAGGATGTCGAGCAGGCGCTTGCCGTAGCGCAGGTAGAAGCCGGCTTCCGCCGGCGCCTCGTAGGCCGGAAGGACCCGGGCGAGCACCCCGCCCGAGAGCGGGACCAGATCGGGCCATTGACTGCCGTTGCCATGGCCGTCGCCGTTCGCCCTCACGTGCCCGTTGCCCCCGTTGCCCCCGTTGCGGACGGTCGCGGACACGGTGCCGAGTGCCGGCGTCGCCGGCGCTTCGGTTGCGCTCCCGGTCCGCACGGCGGGCACCGCTCCCACCCGGGAGGGAACCCGCACGGACTCCTCCGACGGCGGGGCCCAGCCGTCGGCACCCGGAGCCGCGCTCTTGTGCGTGGACGCGAGGATGTTGGGCTCCATGCTAGCTCTCTGCTGCGTTGCCGGCGAAGCAAGAGCCGAGGGTGTGGAGACACCCTCGGCTCATAGCTCTCGCCTAATGCAATCGCACTCGGACCCGGTCTGGCCGACCACGAGCAACAGGTGGGGGAAGCGCAAGTTGTCGTTCCTCGGAAGCGTGTCCTGGGCTCGGTAGGCGGCCAGGTCGTTCAAGCGACCAAGGTGTTGGCCAGCCCTACGGCGAACCGCTGTAGCAAGCAGTCGCTAGCGCGTCCTCCACGGGGAACCTGACGGGGCCCTCAACACGCAAGGATGTTATCAAATTGTTGACGATGGACACAAGGACAAACCCCGGCAAGGACTTCCGGCGCACCGCCGCCCGCCTTTCCCGCGTGCCGCCACCACCCACCCGCGCGGTCCCAATCCCGGCCGCCGGACCGGCTTGCAGTCCCCGACGCGGTGACGAATCCCGCGTCCCGGCCGCCGGTGCCGGGTGACCGGGCGGCAGGCCTGCCCTGCGGCCAGGCGAGCGCCGTCGAGGGCGGGCCGGGACGTGCCGATCGCGACGGTCGTCCCGCTGGTCGAGATGGGGATTCCCCCGGGACGGTTCGCTCGAGCCCGTCCGACCGATCGACGGTGCGCGCACAGCGACGCGTGCTGCGCCGGAGCGCACGCATGCGGGGCACGGCTGGCAGGCGGACGGTCGACCGGCGGAAGCCCTTGCGCCTTGTCGCGTTCCAGAGGCTGCTGATAGACTCGGTGGGAACCCGCCCCATGGCCCACGCATCTCCCTCCACTGCGGAAGCAGGCCCCGTCGGACGACCATGCACTCCAACCTCAGCATCGGCGTCGTCATCCCCTGCTACAACGAGGAAGCAGGGGTCCGGGAGGTCATCGGCCGGATGCCCGCAGTGGTGGACGAAGTCATCGTGGTCGACAACAACTCCACCGATCGCACCGCCGAGGTGGCCGGCTCCCTGGGCGCCCGGGTCGTGGCGGAGAAGACCCGTGGCTACGGCGCGGCGTACAAGGCCGGGCTGCGGGCGGTTCGCACCGACATCGTGGTGACCCTGGACGGCGACGGCACCTACCCACCCGAGGAGATCCCCCGGCTGGTGCAGGCGCTGATCGACCGGCGCCTCGACTTCCTCTCGGCCTGCCGGTTCCCGCTGGCCGACCCGCGCGCCATGAGCTTCAGCAACCAGTTCGGCAACGGCGTGCTCACGGTGGCCGCGGCGCTGCTGTTCTTCAAGCCGGTCCGCGACAGCCAGTCGGGCATGTGGGTGTTCCGCCGCACCGCGCTCGAGCGGATGCGCCTGACCTCGGACGGGATGTCCTTCAGCGAGGAGATCAAGCTCGAGGCCCTGCTGCGCGGGCTGGGCTTCGGGGAGACCCACATCCCCTACGGCGCGCGGATCGGCGAGGTCAAGCTGCAGAAGTGGCGCGACGGCTGGGACAACCTCCTCTTCCTCCTGCGCAAGCGCTTCGAACGGGCATGAGCGCCTCGCTCCGTCCGGTGCGGTCGACGAACCCGCTGGTCGGGCTGCTGGACCGCCTCGGGGCGCTGTTCCTCGTCATCGGCGTCGGCGCGTTGATGGGCATCCAGTACATCTCGCCCAACAAACGCGTGCTCTCGGTGCTCACGGCCTTTCTGATGTTCGGCCTGGCCTGGCGCCTCAACACCACCTCCGGGCTGGCCATCATGGCCGTCGCCCTGCCCTTCCCGCGCACCACTGTCTTCGGCAACACGAACATCTACCTGGTCGCGCTGATGCTGGTGATCTGGCTGCTGCGGGTCTCGTTGCGGCAGAGCCCCCCGCCCCACCGCTCGCCGATCGACGTCCCGCTGGTCATGCTGTTCATCTCCTACGTCGTCTCCTTCTACAACATCGAGGCGGTGCATCTGAGTACCGGCCTGGGAAACTTCCTGATGATGGCGGTCACCTGGCTCCTGTTCTACCTGGTCGCGAGCATCCCGGAGACCCGGCGGGACTTCGAGCGCCTGCTCATCTTCCAGACCATCTCGGTGTTGCTGGTCTGCCTCGTCGCCATCTTCGAGATGACCCACCCGGGCCAGGTCCTGATTCCCGGCTGGATCGAATTCAAGAATATCTCGAGCCCGGACGCTGCCGCCTTCGGCATCCGCGTCGGCTCCTCCTTCTACGACTACGAGTTGCTCTGCGAATACTGTGCCATCTATGTGCCGCTCATCCTGTTCCTGTTCCTGCGCACGAATTCGATCCTGCTCCGCACCGCCTACGGCGGCCTGCTGGTGCTGGTCATGTTCATCATGTTCGCGACGGTCACCCGGGGCGGGATCATCGCGCTCGGGATCGGGATGCTCTACCTGTTGTGGCTGATACGACGTCGCCTCACCATGGTGGGAGTGACCATCACGGCCGGGGCGGCGGCCGCGGGCCTGATCGGCATGAACTGGTTCGTCTCGACCTACACGCGCACCGGGAACATGTTCGAGCGCCTTGCCGGCTCGACCGTCGTCGGTTTCGTGCCCGACAACCGCTCGGTGGTGTGGCCGATGGCCTGGAACCGCATCTTCGAGCATCCACTCCTCGGACATGGCCCCGTCTACTCGATGCTCAGCGGCACCAGAGTCTACTACTGGCCCCACTCGCTGTTCCTCTACGTCGCGAACAACGTGGGCTTCATCGGAATCGCCATCTTCGCGTGGCTGCTGTGGACCCTGTTCCGGATCACCCGGCCGACGACGGACGACCTGCGGCACCCGGACTTCCTGCGCAGCTTCATGATCATCGCGCGCGTGCAGATGGTCGTGTTCCTGGTGGACCAGATCAAGGTCGAGTACCTGCGCAACATCAACTACGCCTTCCAGGTCTGGCTGATGTTCGGCCTGATGGTCGCCGCCCATCGCCTGCTCACCTCGGGAGCGGCGCAGGCCGCGCCGGCCGGCACGCGCGCGCCCTCGTAGGAGGCGACCGCCGTCCGGAAGCGCCACACCGCAGAGCGGGGCCGGGCCAGCGGGCGGGGGACTTCGAGGGTGGGCTGCTCGCGGCAGGCCGGCACGAGGACCGGGAACGGCGGCGGCGGAACAGCCCTAGACGACCGTTCCCCCGCCCAGCACGATCCTCACCACCGTCGACGCCACCGCCTCCGCCAGGTACTCGGGCGGCGGAGTCCATGACGGCGGCTGCGACAGCACGGTCTCCATGCAGCGCAGGATCGCTTCCGGCTCGCACCCGGAGAGCATGTTGCTGCCGCACTCGATGGTCTCCGGGCGCTCGGTGACGTCGCGGATCGTCACGGTGGGGACGCGGAAGATGCAGCACTCCTCCTGGACCGTCCCGCTGTCGGAGAGCGCGCAGAGCGTCGAGCGCTCCAGCGCCACGAAGTCGAAGAATCCCAGGGGCGTGAGGAAGCGGACGCGGTCGTTGTCGACCCCCACCCCGTACTGCTGCATCCTGTGCTTCGTGCGCGGGTGCAGGCTGCAGATCACCGGGCAATCGTACTTCCGTTGCACCTGGTCCAGCGCCAGCGCGAGACCCCTGAGCCGGAGCTCGACGTCCACGTTCTCGGCGCGGTGCATGGTGACCAGGATGAACCTGCCAGGCTCCACCCCGAGCTGAGAATGCACCTTCGAGGCCCTGATCTCCGCATCGTAGTGCTCGATGACCTCGTGGATCGGGTTTCCGGTCACGAAGATGCGGTGGGCCTCGATGCCCTCGCGGAGCAGGTTCTCCTTGCTGCGCTGCGTGTAGGGCATCAGGATCGTGCTCGAATGGTCGATCACCCGCCGGTTGACCTCCTCCGGCACGCGATCGTCGTAGCAGCGGTTCCCCGCCTCCATGTGATACACGGGGATGCCCATCCGCTTCGCGATGAGGCTGCACAGCCCGGTGTTCGTGTCCCCGAGGATCAGCACGGCGTCCGGGCGTTCCTTCCGGAGCACGCCGTCCACCGCGGCCAGGATCCGGCCGATCTGCTGACCGAACGTCTCGCCGGTCACTCCGAGGTCGTGGTCCGGCCGGCGCAGCCGCAACTGCTCGAAGAAGATGTCACTCAGGTTCGGATCGAAGTTCTGGCCCGTGTGGACCAGCACGTGCTGGCACAGCCGGTCCAGGCCTTCGATCACCCGGCTCAGACGGATGATCTCCGGGCGGGTGCCCAGCAGCGTCAGGACCTTCATCGAAGCAGCTCGCCTTCGATGATCAACTGATCCTCGACCCGCAACCGGTGCTTCTGGAGCAGTTCCGCCACCGCCTTCCGGTCCATCACGCTCCCGGCGGAGCTGTACTCCCCGCAGAGCGCGGGCGTGAACTGCAGCTCGCTCTGGATCTCCGGCAGCATGGGCAGGATGGAGTAGTAGCTGCCCCGGTCCACCGTGCGATGGCACTCCTCCTCGGAGACGAGGATCTCGTGGACCTTCTCGCCCGGACGGATGCCGGTGACCACGGTCCGGATCGGCCGGTCGCCGATCAGCGCCGCGACGATATCGGTGACATTGGCGGAGGGCACGCGGGGGATGTAGGTCTCGCCCCGCCGGGCCTCGCGGATCGCGGCGAAGACGGTGTCGACCGCCTGATCCAAGCTCAGCAGGAAACGGGTCATGTCGGTGGTCGTGATCGTCACGGGCCCGCCGTTGCGGATCTGCTCGTGGAACAGCGGGATGACCGACCCGCGCGAAGCCAGGACGTTCCCGTAGCGCACGCAGATGAAGCGCGTGCCCGCGCACCGCATGTTGGCCTGGATGAACACCCGCTCCTGGATGGCCTTGGTCATCCCCATCACGTTGACGGGCTTGCAGGCCTTGTCCGTCGAGATGCCGACGACCGTCTCCACCGGCAGGCGCAGCTCCTGGATCGCCCGCACGATGTTCTCCGGCCCGCCGATGTTCGTCATCACCGCCTGATAGGGGAAGTACTCGCAGGTCGGGACCTGCTTCAGCGCAGCGGCGTTGAACACAACATCCACCTCGCCGAGCACGGCGGCGACGCTGTGGAAGTCACGCACGTCACCGATCCGGAATTCCAACAGGTCCCTGAAGTTCTGGTAGATCACCTCGTCGGTCGCGCTGGTCTTCTGCATGTACTCCACGCGCATGGCATGCTGCTTCCCCTCATCCCGCGAGAAGACCAGGAGTTTGCGGGGAGTGCCCAGTTCGCCCGACAGCAGCCGGCGCACCAGGACTTTCCCCAGAGAGCCCGTGCCCCCCGTGATCAGGACTCGCTTGTCATCTAGCATGTCGTTTCATCCTCGATGAGGTTTGGGAAGCACCGGTCGATTCGACAACTGGATCTACAGAGTGGCCGGGGATGACTTGCGGAGCCGATCATAGAACGCCGCATCCGACGCCAGTTCCCGGATCATCTCCGCCCAGGCGGGCGGGACATATCCCGTCGCCTTGCGGAATCGAGTCGAATCCAGGGTGCGGTCGCAGACGAACCGCTCCTCGGGAAGGATCTCGATCTCCCTCCCGTATGCCTGCTTCGCCAGCAGGAGCAGGTCGAACTTGCTGACCGGCTCGCTGGAGACGTGATACATGCCGTGCAACCCCGGATCCGGGATCACGTGCCGCAGGATGATCCGCGACAGTTCGTCGGTCGTGAATCCGGAGTACATCGCCTTCTGATACCCCTTGATCGTGCCGGTCTGCGCGAGGAACCACTCGACCAGACCGAGACGATTCTTGAGCTCCTGCCCGATGATCGAGGTGCGCAGCGTGATGGCGTGCGGCCCCTGCACCTCGCCCAGGAACTTCGTCCGGCCGTAGACGTCTTCGGCGTCCGAGGGGTCGGATTCCACGTAGCCGCCCTTCCGGCCCGAGAAGACGCAGTCGGTGCTGATGTGGATGAACCGGGCGCCGACGGCTCGGCAGATCGCGGCCACCCGGTGCGGCAGCAGCGCGTTCATCGAGAGCGCGGGCAGGGGATCGCCCGCGTGCTCCATCTGCTTGATCAGCCCGATGCAGTTGATCACGAGCTCCGGGCGGACCGCCCCCAGGGTCGCGATCACGTCATCGGAGGACAATCCATCCACGCGATGGACGATGTGGTCGGCGGGGAACCGCGCCACGTCCGGGAAGGGATTGCCCTCCCCCCGGACGGTCACCCACACCTCGTGCTCCTGCTGCAGGTTGATCCACAGCCGGTGGCCCAGCATCCCGGTGCCACCCAGGAGGAGGATCCTCATGTCGCGAGCCCCAGACGCTTCAAGGTCAACCCATCGCGGCTGAACCACGCCCAGTACTCCGCGAGGCCCTGGACCATCGGCGTGGCCGGGTCGAAGCCGAAGGCTGACCGGGCCGCCTCGATGTCCGCCAGGCTGTCGCGCACGTCGCCCATCCGGGGCGGAGCATACCGAAGGGCGCCCGGGACCGAGGCGATCTCGTGCATGACCCGCGCCAGTTCGTTGATCGTGATGCGGGTGGCGCTGCCGATGTTGAACACGCCGGACACGCCCTGCGCCAGCCCCGCCTGGACGTTGGCGGCCGCGACGTCGCGCACGTTGACGAAGTCGCGGGTCTGCTCTCCGTCCCCGAAGATGGTCATGGGCTCCCGCTTCAGGATCCGATCGGCGAAGATCGGGATGACGTTCCCGTAAGCGTCGAAGCGCTGATGCGGCCCGTACACGTTGAAGTAGCGCAGGCAGACGTTGTGCATCCCGTACAGCTTGTTGTAGACGAGGCACATCTTCTCGGCGGCCAGCTTGCTGGTGCCGTACGGCGAATCGGGGTCCTGGGGGTGGTCTTCGCGGATCGGCAGCGTCTTCAATTCCCCGAAGATGCCCGCCGAGGACGAGAACACCACCCGGTCGATCCGGCCGGCCCGGGCGGTCTCGAGCACGTTGAGGGTGCCCAGCACGTTGATGGCCGAATCGATCTGCGGATGTTCGATGGAGCGCACGTTGCCGACGCTGGCCGCCAGGTGGAAGACCACCCCGCATCCCGCCATCGCCCGCGCGACGGAGTCGAGGTCGCGAACGTCCCCCTCCACGAACCGAACCCCGGCGACGAGGTTCTCCCGGTAGCCGCTGGACAGGTCGTCCAGCACGACCGGCTCGTGGCCGAGCTCGAGCAGGGCATTCACGATGTTGGAGCCGATGAATCCGGCCCCGCCGGTGACCAGCGCTTTCATGAGCAGTCCCCGTGGTGGATGAGGTGGCCGGATCCCCGGCCAGGCGATCGCACGGTAGGGCTTCCGGTCATGCTTCGGGAAGTCGGCCGTGAGCGGCCTGATCATCAGCCTGGGGCGTGGTGTTGACGGCAGCTGCCGAGAAGTTGTCCACGTTTCCGCGCCAGCCTTGGAAGAGATTCGAGATCCGACCCCCCGCGGCTTCGCGCCTCGAACCCCGGTCCGAAGCACATGAAGCCCGTTCCCCGTCCAGGCGATCACGCGACAACGAGCGTCCGGTCCCGCCTGGGCGTCGGATGACTCTAGCATGGCGGGCCCTGGATTGCCGCATCCGCAGTCGTGGCAACGACTCGCAGGACACGCAAAGCGCCGCGGCGGCACGCCCCCTCGGCGCCCCTCCTCAGGATCCGGCGGATCCCTTCGGGGCTTCCGACGCCCGTCGCCCGTCGCCGGCGTCCGCCAGGAGACGCAGCGCGAGCGCGAGGTGGTTCATGCTGGGCACGACCAGGGTGTCACTCAGTGGAAGTAGCCTGCCCAGGCGGCGCCCCTCGCGTGTGCGGTCCGCGAACGTGATCATCAGGGTGGGTGCGGGCCCCTGCAGGTTGGCGCCCAACACACCCAGCACCCACGCCCTGACGCCCTGATCGATCGGGCTGACCTCGATTCGCGGGGAGCGGACCTCCGTCGCCTCCGCCAGCGCTGCCTTGGAGGCCCGAACCACGAAGCGGGCCGCCGGGAAGACGTCCAGCAGCAGCTGCATGTCCTCCACCCAGCGGCCCGCAGGCGGGCGGATGAACACGCGGATCCGACGGGTGTGCCGGTGCCGCTCGATCCAGGGCCCGAGTTCCTCCGCCAGCCGCCGCACCTCCGGCGCCCCCACGAAGAGGGCCCGGAGGTCCAGACGCTTCGGCGGTGCCGCGACGCGGTAGAGGATCTCCGCCATCCCGCCCCCGTCGCCGGCGGCCGTCCGGGCCGAGGCCTCGATGTCCGGCCGCAGGACCTCGAGCTTGAACTGGGAGCCGAAGTACGAGATGAGCCGCAGCTTGTCGGCGAACACCTCCGTGACGGGGACCCTCTCGAGTTCGAGTCTGGCGCCAGCGCGCGTCAACTCCTCGACGATCGCGGCTGTGAACCGCGGGAACCGCGCGGCGTAGGGCACTTCCTGGTAGAGACGCACCGTGCACCGCGAGAGCAGCTCCGGATCCTCCGCCAGGAGCGTCAGGCAGGCGTTCCGGGTGAGCTCGTGATCGGTGTGCGGGCCCACGCCGATGGGCATCCACACCTCGTCGGCCGGCAACCCGCGCAGCGCCTGCCGGAGCGCATCGGTCCACGCGCGCAGCTCCTCGGATCCCGAAGTGTGGCTGATGAAGGCCGACACCGAAGCACGGTGCCGCCGGTACCAGTCCACGGTCCAGTTCCCGGCGCGGTAGCGCAGCGGCGCCTCGGGCAGATCGAGCGCCACGTGGTGTCCGCCGATGGCGCGCGCCACCAGTGCGCTCTCGGACCGGCGCAGCGCCGACACCTCGTCCACATCGAAGTAGTCGCGCTCGAGGTAGTAGTAGCTGGTGAAGTTGTTGCGACCCGCGAGCGTGACGATGGTGAACTCGCACTGCGAGCGGCGGCTCCACATCGTCCCGCCCAGGCTCAGCGCGCCGTCGTCCATGTGGGGCTCGATGACTACGATCCGCCGGCGTCCCTCGGGGAAGCTCGCCGCGACCAGCATACAGACCCCGAGCTCCACGAAGCGGCGAAGCGCGGCCTCGCCGACCCCGGCAGGGAAGCGGTCGGCCACGTCCCGCACGCGGACCGAGCCATCCAACGACTCCCACACCTCGTGTTCGCAAGCATCGAGCACGGCCAGGGGCCGCCGGGAGATGAGGAAGTACAACCCGCCATCCCGCAGCCGGTAGTGCGGGAGGCGGAGAGGGATGGAATCAACGGGAAGCGGATTCATCGAAATCAGGATCTCCGTGACCTGCCCGCGAAACCGCAGGCAGGGGCTCGTGGCAGTCCGCGTGCCGAGACTCGCGCTTCACCCCTCGGCACCCGCGGACAGGCCGGAGTCGATATTGCCACCCGTCCCTCCACCGCTCTTCCACAACCGAACCCACCCCGCACGGAGAGCGGCCCGGATCTGGCTCAACTCCGCCGCAGAGAAGGTGCGCAGGGCAAGGAGACCACCAACGTAGAGGACCCCCGCCAGCGGTATCGCCTGATAGAGGCGCAGCCCTGGCAGCAGGTGGATCGTCACGCCGACCAGCGCGGCCGCGATGACCGGCCGCATGATCGCCCGCACGATCCGGGTGCGGGCCACATAGCGATGCACGTAGAACACGTTCATGCCCGCCACCGCCAGTTCACTGGTCATGCCGGCGGCGGCCGCCCCCATGTAGCCGAATCGGGGGATGAGGAACAGGTTGAGCGCCACGTTCACGACCAGCGCGAGCCCGGTCGCAGCCATGATGCGATTCTGGTTGCCCGAGGCGACCAGCACGCGTCCCATGGTGATGCTGATCGTCTGCGGCACGAGCGTCAACGCCATGATGGGGAGGATCGCGGCGGTCTTCACGAACTCGTCCCCGAGCAGCGCCGGGGCCACCCGTGGGAGGATGACGAAGCAGATGATGAAGTAGAGCGCGACGATCAGCTGGTAGCGCACCGCGCGGGTCACCAGGTTGCCCATGTGCTCGCGGTCGCGCTGCGCGACCGAGGCGAACACGGGATAGATCGCGACCAGGAAGCTTTCGCGCAGGACCGAAAACAAGAGGAGGAGCTTGGCGCTGGCCTTGTACCAGCCGACCTGGGTATTGCCCTTGAGCTCGCCCAGCAGCACGGCGTCCAGTTGCTGGTACACGATGACGAAGCTGGCCGCGAACGCGATGGGGACGGACTGCTTGAGCAGAAAGAGGAGGGTGCCCGGCCGGGGTTTCGCGAGCCGGAACCCCAGGCGCGTCATGATGTAGGCGGAGACGATCAGCCGAACGATCGCCGCCGCGACGAGGGCCGAGAGGATCCAGCGCAGGTCTTTGCCGAGCCAGACGCAGGCACCTCCCAGGATCACGAACGCCAGCTGGGTGGCGATGTTCGTGATCGCGATGTAGCCCATCTCGTCGAGCCCCTGGAAATACGCATCGCAGGTTTGCGAGGCCGTGGTCAGGAGCAGGACGAAGCTGTAGCACCAGATGCCCCAGAGGAATGCCCCCTGGTAGCCTCGCGCATGCGCGAGGCCGAGGATGAGCGCGAAGCACAGGGGACCCAGCAGCAGCTTGAGGGTCAGGACCCCCGTCAGGTACTCGGGAGCCCGGGCACCACGGCGGGCGACCTCGCGGGTGAGGATCATGTCCAGTCCGAAACTCCCCAGGATGCTGAACATGTAGACGAATGATTCCGCGCGCTGGTAGGTGCCGTAGCCCTCCGCCCCCAGGCTGCGGGCGAGGATCACCATCATCACCATCCCCATGCCGCGCACGAAGAGTCCCGAGATGGCCAGCATGCCCGTGTTGTGGAGGATCCGCGGTGCGTGGCCCTTGCCGGCTCCGGACGGAAGCGGGGTCGCGGGGGGCACGTCGGGGTCGGAAGGCGGGCTCATTGGCGATGGGCACTCACGATGGAGGACGGGCAATCAGGCCCCCTCGGGTGACAGGGGGAAGCGGGCGCTCGAACCCCGAGGGAGGCGACGAATTCGCGTGCGCGATAGTAGCACATGAGATCCCCCCGGCCGCCGCGCGGGCCCGCCGTGGAGGTCGGGGGGCCCGGTGGCCTTTCGCGCGCGATCCGCTCTGCGTACCGGTCGTGAAGGATGGGCGGGCGCGAGTGATTCCAGCCCCCGTGACCTTGACAGGGCTGCGCTGCCGGGCTATGGCTGTGCTTGCCTTCTCGCCTTGGTGCCGTATGCGGCACGGCTTTCACCGGGAGCGCGCCTCCATGGACCGCACCCCACATGTGCTGCTCTTCACTCAGGGCTTCCTTCCCCCCGATCGACTGACGGGGGGGCTGCGCCTCTCGGTATCCCAGCAGGTGCGCTTCCTGGCGCAACTCTGGCGCGTGACCGTGGTGTCCCCCGAGATCCTGCTGCCGCCTCTGCCCCGCTACGCCAGCGATCGGCGCATCGCCGCGCAGAACGCCGCCGACCGGCGGGACGACCGGACGACCCCGGGACTGCGGGTGCTGCGGCCACGGTACCTCCACGTTCCGCTGCTGTTCGCGCTCACGGAGCCGCTCCAGTTGTTCCTGATCGGCCTGTGGATCCGGCTGCGGCACGCGCGCGACGCCCGTGTGGTGCATGGACACCGTCTCTACCCGATGGGACTCGCCGCGGTCCTCGTGGCCCGAGCCAGCGGCCTGCCCGTGGTGATCACCGCACACGGCTCGGATCTCCACACCGAGGCCATCCGGGGACCGTGGAGGATCCGGTTCTGGTGCCGCTGGGCGCTCCGCCGGGCCGACCGCGTGATCGCGGTCTCGCGCGATCTCTTCGACATCGCGCGGGACCTCGGCGTGAGCGGGGAACGCCTGCGCTATGTCCCGAACGGTGTGGACGTGAAGTCCTTCGAGGCGGGCGATCGGGAGGCGGGCCGGCGCGCACTGGGCTTGCCGGCCACCGGCCGGATGATCGTGAGCGTCGGCAATCTCGTGGCCGTGAAGGGGCACCGGGTACTGATCGATGCCTTCCGCGCGGTTCGCGAACGGCATCAGGACGTCAAGCTGGTGATCGCCGGCGAGGGCCCGCTCCGGTCGGAACTCGAGGAGCAAGTCCGATCGTCCGGCCTCGCAGGACACGTCGTCCTCTGCGGACGGGTCGCCTACGATCGGGTGCCCGACCTCCTCGCCGCCGCCGACGTGGTGGCACTCCCCAGCATCAACGAGGGCATGCCACTTGCCGCTCTGGAGGCACTGGCCGCGGGCCGTCCCCTGGTGAGTTCCTCGGTCGGGGGCACCCGGGAGATCGTGGAAGAAGGCCGGCACGGACTGCTGGTCCCGGCCGGGGACGCAGCGGCACTCGCCACTGCGCTCGACGCAGCCCTCAGCCGCACCTGGGACGCGGCCGTCCTGCGAGAACGGGCGCGCCAGTACTCCTGGACGATCATCGCCGAGAAAGTGGCGCGGATCTACGCGGAGCTCTCCCGCCGAGGCCCGGGGCCGCCTTCGCCGGACGGCTAGTTCGTGCGCACCGTGAGGAATCGTCTGCCGACCTCGGCCACGAAGTAGACGGACGTCAGCAGTTGGTGGAGGCGCTGGGTCGCTTGCGCAGGCTGCACGAACGCCGTGACTGCAGTCTCGTCGAACACGGCCCGCACGGCCTCGCTCTCGCGAAACGCGGCCTCGAACTGCTCACGGAACCAGGCGAACTGCTTCGCGGTCGCCAGGGTGGCCCAGCGTTCGCGAGGTGAGAGCACGCGGCGCAGACGGCGATACTCGCGAAGATTGTGCAGCCTCGCCAGCAGTTCCGCCCTGGCGGCATAACGCCAGACCTCGAAGCGGGAAGTCAGCTTCGTGGGGTTGCCATGCAGCGGGACTCCGAGCGCCTGCGGGTAGATGCTCCGCAGGATCTCGACGAAGTAGGGGTAGCCGACCGCCTCCGCTTCGAGTTGCCGGTAGGCGAAGTCCACCACGGGACGGGCCCACAGCGGGGTCACGGTCCAGAAATGCCAGCGCGCGCGGTCCTCTCCGGCGTTGACCAGCCCGTGGTGGAACACGAAGTAGAGCCGCCGGGCGCGGTCCGCGTCGTTGCGCTCGTTCCAGCTCTCCACCGCGCCGGCCATGTGCCGCTGGAACCCCGCGGCCTCGATACCGAGCAACCGGCATCCGTCCTCGACATGGATGTAGCGCGTGTACACATCATCGGCGAGAGCCTCGGCGAAGCTCCGGTAGCGATAGGGCTGCACATACGGCCGACGCACCAACTCTCCGCCGAAACCCATGAACCGGGCCGCCCGGCCCGGGAGGATCGCCTTGCGACTCCGCGAGAGCAGCAGGGCCCCCATCATGGTGTTGCAGTTCACGCGACCGCCGGTCAGGAACGTGGCGCGACGCCACTCGGCACCGTCACGCACGAACTCGCCGCTGCGCACCCGGACCACGCTCGTCCCGCCGGCCTCGGCCAGGCGCACGGCGACGGCGCCCTCGTCGCCGGTGACCAACTCGTCCGTGTAGAACTCGACCGGCGCGTTCAGCCGGCGCGCCCCGGCGAAGACCGCGCGCGTGTCGAAACCCCCGCTCAGGTCGGCGGTGAGCCGGAAGCCCTGCCCGACAAGCCTGGCGACGCGTGCGGCGTAGGCCTCGAGGTAGCGAGCCGAGTAGCGGCGGACGGCTTCGGCGCGGTCGCGAAGCGGCGCGGTCACACTGAAATCCTGGGCGACGAGGACCGTGCGGGCGGCGTGCACGGCGCCGTCGCCCGTGGTGACGTCGAAGAGGGTCGCGGGCTGGACCTGGGTGATGCCCTCCACGAACCACTGCGGATTCAGGGTGTACTCGAAAGCCAGCCATTCGGCGATGGCGCGGCGGTCGAAGCGGATCTCGGGCAGGTGGACGAGCAGGTCCTGCGGCTCCCTCCCGAGCAGGAACGCAGCAGGTGTCTGGGCGGTGTAGAGCGGCAGACGGCCCCAGGGATCGTTGAAGGCGATCACCCGCCCGCTCGCCTTGAGGACGAGCAGGAACAGGTACTCGCCATCCGTTTCGGCCATGAAACGGTGGACCGGTTCCTCGATCGGCCGGCCGGCGAGGGCCGCTCCGGCGAGCTCAGCGGCGAATTTCACCAGTTCGTCATCGGTCCGGTCGTAGACCAACCCTTCGACGAACAAGTAGAAGTCGGGGCTCGACGAGGACAGGCGCGGGTACTGGGCCGGAGCGGCGAAGGTGACTTCGGTGCGCGGCCCCGAGTAGACCTGCTCGCGCGAGCACTCTGCTTCCGGGGTGAGCCACTCGGCTTCGGCCAGCGGGAGGCTCGAGGGCGGTGGTCCAACGACGATCTTCAGCCCCGGCATTCGATGTCTCCTTGCGCTGAAGTCCTGGAAACGGAGGTGGAGCGACGGGGAACGGCGGTCCCCATTTCGAGCTTAGCATCGCTTCCGACCCGCGCTCAATGGCACGCGCGCAGGAGACACGGCACGAACTCCACCTCCACCACCGCAGACCCTTGCAACCCGAGATGAGTCGCGACACAATCACCCGGCCCCCGGTTCATCCCTCTGCCTTCTCCCTCTTCGCGGGGGGAAGGGACACGGAAGAACCCGGGCACCACACCCCGTCCACCCATCCAGGGACTTCCTGGAAGGTCGAGAGAAGCCATCGTTCTCGCCTGCCCGCACACCCGCGGGATGGGCCGGGCACGTCGAAGTGGGGCGCACGACATGATTGTGTCCGTTGTTGTTCCGGTGTATCGGGTGCCCGCTGAGATGCTGCGGGAGTGCGTGGACTCCCTGTTGCGCCAGACTCTTGCCGACATCGAATTCCTTTTCGTCGTGGATGGAGAGGAAGATGCCAGCCTGCCCGTCCTGACGTCGCTCGCCCCGACTGACTCGCGTATCCGCGTGCTGAGCAACCCCGACCACGGCGGAGTGTCGGCGGCGCGCAACCGGGGCCTGGACATGGCCTGCGGCCGCTGGATCGGATTCGTCGACGCGGATGACTGGGTGGAGCCCGAAATGTACGCCCGGTTGCATGCCTTGGCCGAAGGAAGCCGCTGCGACCTGGTCGGGAGCCGGCTCGCCTTCAGCGGGGAGGGGACCGTGACGGCGATGCCGATTCCGTCGTTCGCGGGCGTCTGGGACATGACGGATGATGCGGGAGCCGCGAGAGCGTATCTGAGGGCCGGGTTGAGCTGTTGCACGAAGCTCTTCTCGCGGGAACGCTTCGGCACGCTGCGGTTCCGGGAGGACCTCAGCAACTACGAGGACAGCGTCTTCCTGCATCGGGCATTGGGTTCAGCGAGGCGAGTGGGGTTCGTGAACGAGGCGTTCTACCACGCGTGTCATCGGGCCGATTCCGCGCAGAACCGCCGGATGGACCTGGTCCGGTTCTCCGCCTGCTATCGGGGCCTGGGCGTGCTTGCCCAGATCGCAGCCGAGCGGTCCGCGGGCACATCCGAGGTGCGGAAGGCATCGGCCTGGCAGTTGTTGACGCTGAGCATCGGGACACGGCGCTGCCATGAAGAGCTGCCGACCGAGGCCAGGGACGAGGCCTGGCGGATCATGCGGGCCTTCACGCAGGAATCCCTCGGGGCATTTCAGGCGGTCTATCCAGCCTGGTTGCGCCAGCTGCTGGCATGGAAGCTTCGGGATCCGGATCGGTTGTTCGACGGGTCCGACCTGTTCTACTCGTTGCTCTGGCAGCAGATCCGTCTGGGCACCGCGCAAGTCCGCGGCGAGACACCCTGGCAGCTGGCGAAGGACCTGGGCCGACGGCTGGCGGCGAAGTTCCGCCCCTGAATGCCTCCAGCGCATGCTCCGGAACGCACCGGCCGCCGATGCTGCGGGTTGCGGAGGGTCCGGCACCTGGTCTCCGGGTATTCCGGCCCCTGCGCTGTCTAGAACTGCAGGTAGATGAAGGGACTCTGCCCCCAGGGCGCGAACAGGACCAGTGCCAGCAGCAGGGCGGCGAGTACCGGCCATGCGAGCGGTCGCCTCAGATCCAGCGTGGGGCCGCGGTCCCCGTGCCCGCTGCTCCAGACGTGTGACAGCACTCCGGCCGCCAGCGCCACCAGTCCCTGGACGTAGAACCAGTGGATGCCGCCGGCACCGTCGAGGAACGCCATCCGGCGCAGCATCACCCAGGCGGTCGTGAAGTCGGGGGCGCGGAAGAGCACCCAGGTCACCAGCAGGAACAGGAAGGTCGCGGCCCACGACACGACCCGTCCCCCCGTCCCGTAGCGACCCTGGGCTCGTCGCCCGCGGGCGTCCCGCACCAGCCGGTGGACGGCGAGAGCCAGCCCGTGCAGCGCGCCCCACGCTACGAACGTCCACGAAGCGCCGTGCCACAATCCGCCCAGCAACATCGTGATCAGGATCGCAGCCGCGTAGGACCACGTCTCGGCGCGGACGCCGAAGGGCCGGTCGGCCTCGATGCGGCGATGGAACGCATCCATGAGCGCGGGCAACCGCGGATCCGCAGACGGATCCTCGCGGGCGGCGGCGGCGCGCGCCCGGTGGAACGGCCTGGGCGGATGCGCCCGCCACTCAGCGGCCAGCAGCTGTACGCGGTACATGGTCGCAGCGACCAGCGCTGACCTGCCGCGCACCAAGCCGTGCGGGCGCGCCAGCACGCCCGTGGAAGGCTCCACCGCCGCTCTCCCCACGCCGTCGGTCGTCGTGAGCAGGTCCGTGAGGTTCCGTCGTTGAGCTGAACGATCACGATGTCCGGAGCCAGCCGGGGCCCGAACTTCTCCAGTCAGTCGGCGTATTGGCGAGGGGAGCCGCCGCCGGCGCTGACGTTGACCACCTCGAGTCCCGGCATGCTCTGCTCGGCGACCGATTGGAAGTTGTCCCGACGGGCGACTTGGAGCGCCGCGGAGTAGGAATCACCGAGCAGGAGCGCCCGCACCAGAGCACGTGGCACTCGCAGCTCGTCGTCCAGCAGGCCCATCGAGTTCGTACGCGTCGCGCACCAGCCCTCGGTGCTCTGCACCATGCTCGCGTTCGGTGGCTAGACCCAGTCGCAGCGCGCATCGGCCACCGTGGCCGTCGGGGAGAAGAGCCACCGGCGCACGACGACTTCGCTGGCGGCGAGGAACAGCGTGGTGCCGAGGACGGCCGTCAGGATGGAGCGGGCAAGTCTCGCCGGAGCCATGAAGATCCCCTATCGTGCCGACCGGGGCCTATACGAGCCCGGAATGGTCCGGCCTCGCACGATTCGGTGCGGGCGAGGCGATCGGAGCGGGGCGTGACCCGCTTCCCGGGAACAATTCCCTGGCGATCCCGCGGCCGATCTCGTCCCAGGTGAAGCGGGCCGAACGCTCGAGTGCTCGCGCGCCGGCCGCGGCCAGGGCGACCGGGTCGGAGAGCGCCGCCTCGATGGCTGCGGCCAGCGCCACGGGGCCGCCCTCGCGCACCAGGAACGCGCCATCCGATCCGGTGGTCCAGCGGATGGCCTCGAGGTCCGTGGCAAGGATCGGCATCCCGAAGGCCATCGCCTCGAGGATCTTCATGGGCATCACGGTCTCGGTGAGCGGCGAGCGGGGCCGCGGCAGCACGAACAGGTCGTGTTCGAGATACACCCGTCCGATCTCCGCGTGAGGCACACGCCCGAGCACCCGCACGTTCCCCGGCAGCGCGAGCCCCGCCAGCTCCCCGGCGGTGGGCCCCACGATGCTCAGGCCGATCTGCGGCGCGCGGCCTTCGAGGATGCGCATGGCCCCGATCAGCGCGGGCAACCCCTGCCAGGCCATCGCACTGCCGACATAGAGCAGCCGCCGGGGTGCGTCGCGCAGGCGCCAGCGCCCGGTCTGCGGCTCGGAACCCACCGGGATCACCATGATCCGCTCCGCCGGGACGCCGTGCCTGACCAGGTAATCGCGCATCGGATCGTTCAGCGTGCGCACCCGGTCGAAGTGCGGCCACAAGCGCTCCTCAACGACGGCGCGCAGGAAGGCGGTGAAACGATTCGGTGCATCCGGCACCTCGAGCCGCCCGAAACTCGACGCGTCGTAGACGCTGCTGATCCCCGCGCGCCGGCGGCGGCGGAGTCCGGGGAGCGCCAGCAGCGCGGTGGAGTAGTTCCGTACCCAGACCACGGAGCCGGGTGCGGCCTCGCGGTCGATGTGCTCGAAGGCGCGCGCGACGTAGTAGCGCTTGCGCGCCAGGTTGCCCCGCGGCGCGGTAGCGCGATCCAGCGGGACCAGGCTGGCGGGCGGCGGCGGTGACGCGGCCATCCAGCAGAATCCGCGGGTCGGCACCAGCGGGCTGGCCGCGCGGATCAGCGCCAGCACGTGGATCTGGTAGCCAAGCTGCGGCGGCGACTCGAGTTGGTCCGACAGGAAGAAGAGGCCCGGCCGCATGGTGCTCACGCCGATCGCTGCTCCAGAATCGCAACGGTCCGTTCCGCGGAGTGGCCGTCCCACAGCGGAGGGACCGCACCGCGACGTGCCTCACCCGCGAGGATGCGGCCGATGGCCTCGCGCGAGCGGGCGAAATCGTCGCCGACCAGCACGTTGGTGCCGATCTCGGTGGTGACCGGGCGCTCCGTGGAGGTGCGGGCCGTGACGCACGGCACGCCCAGGAACGTGGTCTCTTCCTGGATGCCACCCGAGTCGGTCAGCACGAAACGGCTGTCCTTCATCAGCGAGAGGAAGTCGAAGTAGGGCTGCGGTCCCAGGATGCGCACCGCCGGCACGGCGGCCACCCGCGCCCACAGTCCAGCGGCCTCGAGGGTGCCGCGGGTGCGGGGATGGACCGGGAACACCACCGGCAACTTCCCCGCCAGTTCGGCCAGCAGGTCCACGAGCGCGGCGAGCCGGACCGGGTCGTCCACGTTGCTCGGGCGGTGCAGCGTGGCCAGGGCATAACCGCCCCGCGTCAGGCGCAGGCTCTCCGCGGTGCGCGCCGCATCGATGCGGGGCATGAGGTGAACCATCGTGTCGATCATGGTGTTGCCGGTGAGGTGGACACGCTCGTCCGGGATCCCCTCGCGGCGCAGGTTCTCGATCCCGCTTTGCTCGGTGACGAACAGCAGGTCGGCGATCTGGTCCGTCAGGATGCGGTTGATCTCCTCCGGCATCCCGCGGTCGAAGCTGCGCAGCCCGGCCTCGACGTGCACCACCGGGATCCGGCACTTCATCGCGGTGAGCGCGCAGGCCAGGGTCGAGTTGGCATCGCCCACGACCAGTACCCGCTCGGGGACGAGCCCGGCCAGGACCTGCTCGAAGGCCTCCATGATGCGGGCGGTCTGCCGCGCCGGCAGGTCCGCGCCCACGTGCAGGTGCGCGACCGGCTCGGGCATCTCCAGGTCACGCAGGAAGGAGTCGGACATGCTGGCGTCGTAATGCTGGCCGGTGTGGACCAGCAACCCCTCCAGCGTCTTGTGCCCGCGCAATGCACGCAGCAGGGCGGCGACCTTCATGAAATTGGGGCGCACCCCCGCCACGCAGACGATCCGGCGGCGGCTCATCGGGCCACCCGGTGCGGAGCGGGGCGAAGGCCGGAGTCCTGCTCCTGGCAGCGTGCTTCCGGCGCGCATCGGGTTGCGGTCGTGGCATGGCGACGGGTCGGCAATTCGATGGCTCCCCTGCAGTGACGCGAACGGGCTGACCACCCCTCGCGGTGGCGGACCAGATGCTCGAGAATGCGTCGTCGGCCAGCGCATCCGGACGGCTGATCGACGGGGGTACCCCGGCGTCCGGGCACGGGTCCAGGACATAGTAACGACCGCTGCTGCGTTTGGCCAGACTGGAGCTCCTCGTTGCACCTCATCGCCGCCCCCCGGCTCCGCCACGGCGCACCACGAGCGTCCCCCCCGGCGCACCCGGGTCGTGGTCGCGGTCGAAGAACCAATCGCTCAACCGGAGGTTCGGATAGGCGGGCTGCCGGACCATGCTGAGCTCGATCCGGTAGGTGCCGTCGACCGCATCCGGGGGCACGTAAATACCGAAGGAGTCCAGCACCACCTCGTCCGCCCGCCACAGGTCCGGCCCGTAATCCCCGCGGGCGGGCAGGTGGTCGGCGCGGAAGCCGTAGCGCTGGTGACGCCATCGCTCGAAGAGCTTCCGCGCGGGCCTGGCGATGAACGCCGGGGGCGCGAAGTCCGCGGGCAGGTCGCGGTCGAGTCGCACGGCGACCCGCCAGGCCCCCGCGCCGGCGGGGCGCGCGGCGTGCCAGCGCGCCACTCCGACCAGGTCGGCGCCCGGCGGGGTCGTGCGCGTGGAGAGCGTGAATCCGACGAGTTCGGGAGCGCGGTCCAGCGTGTCGCCGGAGACGGGGGCGCGCGCGGCCGTTCCGGGCACCCAGGCTTCCACGCACGGGCGCACGGGCACGGGGCCGGACAGGGTGTCGAGCGCCTCCCGTCGCACGCCGTACACCACCAGGTCGCCGGCGTCGCGAAGACGCGGGAAGGCTTCCGGATGCGCGTCGAAGCGCGCGCGCGCCGCGACGAACCACGGGTGCCGCGGCGCCCAGTAGGCGAGCGGCAGCGGCTCCACGAAGCGGTCGTTGAGCACGATGGCACCGACCTCGTAGCGGCGGACCACCTCCCGCGTGCGATCCCAGGTCGCGTACGGGTCGAGCGCGTCGCGGGCGTCGAGGATGCGCGTCAGCCCGAGCGGATCGTTGGGCGAGCTGTGCTGGTCCACCAGCGTCGCGACGTGGCGCCCGGTCATCATCGGCACCAGGTACGAGGTCGCGGGGTCGGAGAGCACCACGCAACCCGGGGCGAGGTGCGTCTTCATCCAGTCGAAGTCGGCCTGCCAGTCCCGCGGGTCCTGCTCCTTCGCCGCGCCCGGCCCGGGGCCACGGAGCGCCCGCACGGCATCGCGGGCCGGGAACGCCAGCAGCGCGATCGCCAGCGCCAGCAGCACCCCCGCGCCCACGCGCGCCGGCCGGCGCCCATGCTCGCGCGCGGCCGCAAGCAACTCCGGTAGGAGCCACGCCACGAGGGCCGCGAAGGGCACGAGCCAGATCACTCGCATGAGCAAATAGCCGAGGCGGGGCTGCAGCAGCGCCACGACCGGCGGGTCGTACATGACCAGCGCCACCGCCAGCGAGGAGGTCAGCAGGAAGAGCGCCGCGACGTTCCCCCGCCCGCGCGCCCACAGCCAGGGCCAGGACAGCGGCACCAGCACCCAGGCCGCCCCCATCCACCCCCACAGCTGGTCGACCGAAACGACGCGCAGCGAACCGGCCAGCCAGGTCAACCCCTGGACCTCCGTGTGGATCACGTTGCTCGGCGCGTAGGCCTGCTGCGCGCGGGACCACAGGTAGGGCAGGCAGGCCGCGCCCAGCAGGAGCGCCGTCCCGGCGAGTCGCCGAGCCTCGGGACCGAAGCGGCGGTCGCGCAGGATCAGCCCGAGGCCGAGCGCGGGGAACAGCAGTGCGAACTGGAGGGCCGGGAAGACGTGCGCGGCGACCGCGGCGAAGCCCAGTGCCACGGCGGACAGGCGCGTGGCCCACGCGCGCCGGCCCAGGTCGGCGAGCACCGCGACCGCCGCCGCCAGCGCCAACTGGTCCGCGACCCGCGTGGCGTAGACCGCCTGGCGGATGGGGACCTGCCCCAGGCCGCCGCCGTAGGTCAGCAGCAGCACCCAGGCGGCGAGCGCGGCACCGGCGGAACCGCGGCACAGGAACCCCAGCGCCGCGACGTTGAGCACGAAGAACGGCACGACCAGCGCGCCGAGCCAGCGCCACGTCTCGAGCGGGTCGAGGTCCGCCAGCCGCGTGAGCAACGCGACGAGGCCGTGCCAGAGCCCCTTGCGCGGGTCCGCGCCGGCGCGCGCCCGCGTCACGGAAGAAGGCGTCGGCCGGGAACAACTGCCCCGACTGCAGCATGCGCCGCAGCGTCCCGACGTGGTCCGGCGTGTCGCTCAGGTAGCCCAGCGGCGGCCCGAAGCGCGCCACGTGAACGGCCGCGAACGCGGCCGCGAGCAGCACGGTCAGCAGCGCCGCGCGGGAGAGCCCACGCTCGGGTGCGGCCGCCGGCCCGCCGGCGCGCCAGAGCACGAGGCCCCAGGGCAGCACGCTCGTCAGCGGAGTCCACGGCAGCAACTCGAGGAACGGCACGCCCGCCGCGTGCGCGAGCAGCACCAGCGCGGCGTTCCACGCCACGCCGAAGCCGAAGACCCAGCCGGCCGCGAGCCCCGGCCCTCCGGGCGGACGCGCCCCGAGCGCGGCGAAGGCCCAGCCGGGCACCAGGACGAGGACCGCGAACGCCGCCGCCAGGCGCCAGCGGTCCGGGCAGCGCCGCCATCCACCCGGCGAGCAGCAGGCCGTGGATCACGAGGCTGCCCGCGACCACGCCGATGGCGCGCCGCCGGCTCACGCGGGAGCCTCCCCGCGGGCCCACAGGCCGGCGAGCGAGCGCAGGCCCAGGCCGCGTCCCAGCCACCACAGCACCGGCGCGTAGGCGAGCGCCACAGCGACCGTGCGCACGCCCGCAGCGAGGGCCGACTCCGCCGGCCCGACGCGGCAGGCGGCGAACGCGACCGCCGTGACCCAGGCGGCGGGCAGGAAGCTCGATACCGCGAAGCCCAGCCGGCCGCCGGGCCCGGGGCGCAGGTCACGCGCGGCGAGCGCGGCGATCACCGCGGCGAAGGCGCCGTAGCCGGCGCACGCGGCGAGTGCCACCGGCGCGGGTCGCGGCGCGCGGGCCGCGACCCCGAAGACCAGCAGCACGGTCACCACCGCGCAGGCCAGCCCGGCCAGCAGCAGGGTCCGCCCGCGGCCGCGGCCCAGCAGCCAGTAGCCCGGCAGCGTCGCGCCGGAGAGCAACAGCGCCCCGAGGGCGAGCAACCGCACGGACTCCCCCGCGCCCCGGTAGCGCGGCAGCCACCACCCCAGCGCCGGCGCCACCCATACCATCGCGACCCCCACCGCCGGCGGCAGGAGCAGCGCCAGTGCCCGGTGCGCGCGCGCCACCTGCCCGCGCGCGGTCTCGAGACCCGGCGTGCCCGCCGCGGCCGCGGCGATGCGCGGGTAGAGCACCGCGGCCGCCGCCTCGGGCACGTACAGCACGAGCCCCGCCGCCATGAGCCCCAGGCTGTAGACACCGAGGTCCGCGGGCGTGCCGAAGTGCATGAGGGCGAGCCGGTCCACCGAGCGCAGCACGAGCGAGACGGAGAAGAACGCGAAGACCACGAACCCGGAGCGCACCAGCCGGACGCCCTCCGCCGGCGGCCCGGGCCGCAGCGGCACGTCGGGCGCCGCCCGTCGCACCCACGCCAGCGCCACGAGCGTGCCGGCCAGCCAGCCCCACAGCATCCCGGGGATCCCGAAGCGCCACACCAGCGCCAGCCCGAGCCCGCCGCCCAGCAGCGCCTGCGCCGCGGCCGACCCGCTCACGGCGCCGAAGCGGCCCCGGGCGCGCAGCGCCGAGCCGTGGTACTGCAGCACGAGCTGGAGCAGCGCGGCCGCGAGCATCAGGAGCGGGGCGCTCCAGCCGATCCCGCGCAGCAGTGCGGGCCGCCCGCTCGCGAGCGCGGCGACGAGCAGCAGCGCGAACAGCGTCCCGCCCGCGAGCACCATGGTCCAGGCGCCGGCCAGCAGCCGCCGCGCCTCCGCCGCGTCGCCCCGCGCGGTCGGGGCGGGCAGCCGCAGGTCGAGCCCCTGCAGGGCGCCGCTCGAGGCGTAGCCACCATAGTCGAGGATCAGATTGAGCGCGTTCCACTGGCCGAACCCCGCGGGACCCAGGGCGATCGCGGCCAGCACGCCGCGCGCCAGCAGGATCCCGCGGGCCAGGTACTGGCTGACCGCGAGGCCCAGCGTGGCCCGGACGAAGCGGGCGCTCACCGCGGTCCCGGTGCGGGCAGTTGGAGCCCGGGCACGTGCTGCCCTAGAATCGCACGCCTGATGCCAGCCTCCACTGCCTTTCCGGCCGGGCGACCGTGACCCCGGTGCCCGAGACCCTCGCCTCGCGCGGCGGGACACCCGTGCGTGCCACGTTCCTGCCGTTCTCCCGCCCCTCCATCGGGGCGCGCGAGAAGGAACTCGTGCTCGACGCGCTCGAGTCGGGCTGGATCACGACGGGACCGAAGACGGTGGAGCTGGGCCGGCGCGTGGCGGCCCTCGCCGGGGCCCGCCACGGCCTGGCGGTCAACTCGGCCACCGGCGCCCTGCACCTGGCGCTGGCCGCGCTCGGGGTGGGGCCCGGCGACGAGGTGATCACCTCGACCTACACCTTCGTGGCCTGCGTGAACGTCATCGAGCACGTCGGGGCGCGCCCGGTGCTGGTCGACGTCGAGCCCGACACGCTGTGCCTCGACCCGCGCGCGGTCGAACGCGCGCTCACCGCGCGGACGCGCGCCCTCCTGCCGGTGGACTACGCCGGGCACCCCTGCGATCTCGACGCCATCGGCGCGATGGCCCGCGCGCGCGGCATCCCGGTGGTCGAGGACGCGGCCCATGCGCTGGGGGCCTCGCTGGGCGGCCGGCCGGTGGGATCGCTCTCCGACGTCACCGCGTTCTCGTTCTACGCCACGAAGAACCTCACCACCGGCGAGGGCGGCGCGGCCGTCACCGACGACGACGCGCTGGCCGAACGGCTCGGACTGCTCTCGCTGCACGGCATGAACCGCGACGCCTGGAAGCGCTACAGCGACACCGGCTCCTGGTACTACGAGGTGGTCGCCCCGGGCTTCAAGTACAACCTCAGCGACGTGCTGGCGGCCATCGGCCTGGCCCAGCTGGAGCGCTTCGAGGAGATGCAGCGGCGGCGCCGGGAGCTGGTGGCGCTCTACGACTCCCTGCTGGCCGCGGTCCCCGAGGTGCGCCGGCCGCAACCGCGGGCCGGGGTCGTGCACGCCTGGCACCTCTACCCGGTCGCGCTGGAGCTGGAGCGGCTCGGCTGCGACCGCGCGCGCTTCATCCAGGAGCTCCGCGCCGAGAACATCGGCGCCTCCGTGCACTTCATCCCCATCCACCTGCACCCCTACTTCCAGGAGAAGCTGGGCGTGCGCGCCGGCGACTTCCCGGTCGCCGAGGACTGCTACCGCCGCGCCGTCACGCTGCCGCTCTTCCCGGACATGACCCCGCGTGACGTCGAGGACGTCGTCGCCGCGGTGCGCAAGGTGGTCGGGCACTACCCGCGCTGAGCCACCCGCGGTCCGCCCGGTCCGCGCCGTCATGAAGTCGATTCCTGGGCCTGGTTGAGCGTGCGCAGCGAGAGCCCCTCGCGCCGCAGGTAGTACAGGCCCACCACGGTGACCGGCAGCCACTGTCCCGCCCAGTAGAACCACGAGAAGGAGTTCGCGAGCTCGCGGTCGGTCACCCCGAAGAGCGCGAGCCCGGCGACGCAGGCCAGGTTCATGGTGCCGATGTAGCCCGGGGCGGCCGGCGCCATGATGGCGAACGCACTGATGACCAGCAGCGTGAAGCCCGCGTACCACGGCAACCGGATGCCGAGCGCCTCCATGCTGAGCTGCATCGCCACCGCGAAGCCGGCGAACAGCACGAACGACAGCAGGAAGACCCACAGCAGGCGGGGCAGGTCGCGGAACAGCCCCAGCCCTTCGACGAAGTGGTCGAGCGCGGCGGCCACGCGGCCGCGGTGGCGCTCGGGCAACCGCGTCCCGAGGCGCAGGACGATGCGGCGCGCCAGCCCGGGCGTGCGTTCGAGCACGATGAGGACCAGCGTGAGCCCGACCGTGAGCACGATGAGCGAGGTGGCGCCCGCCTGCACGAACTCCGCCGCCTTGCTGTTCACCAGGATCGGGTGCACCAGCATCGTGACGCCCAGGATCCCGAGCAGCGTCAGCATGTCCACCACGCGCTCGACGACGACCGTGGCCAGCACCATCGTGGTCGAGCACTTCTCGCGGCGCGCCAGCGCCCAGGCCCGCACGAACTCGCCCAGCCGGAAGGGCAGCACGTTGTTGGCCATGAAGCCGATCATGGTGGCGCTGTAGAGGCTGTCCAGCGTGGCGGTGCGTCCGCCGGACAGGAGCGAGCGCCACCGCAGCGCCCGGACCCAGAAACTGAACAGGGTGAGCCCCATCACGGCGCCGAAGAGGAGCAGGTTCGAATGGCGCAGCGAGCGCCAGACCTCCGGGACGCTCACCCCGCGCATGGAGAACCACACCGCGGCCAGCGAGATGACCACTCCCAGGAGCAGCTGGAGCGACCGCTTCACTCCCGCCCCGCCATCGGTGCGACCGTCGGCGACCGGCCGGGGTCCGGCTCCTCGAGCCGCTGTCGCAACAGGGCCAGTTCGCGCGACAAGGCCTGGTTCTCCTGGCCCAGCCGCGACAGCCGGACCGAGAGGTGGAGCAGCATCGCCATGCTGAACGCGAGCCCGAAGGCGAACACCGTCGAGTTCTCCTGCACGATGCCGAGCTGCCGGCTCACCCAGACCAGCAGGCGCGTCGAGAACCCCAGCGCGGCGACGACGACGGTCGAGATCACCCAGAGCAGCGAGTATTCCTCGGACAGCTTGCGGCGCCGCACCAGGTCCAGCACGTAGAGCACGAGCAGGACCGCGCCGATCGCGACGATGACCTGCGTCCTCGACAGGAACACCATGGGCCGACCCTCAGGGCTGTGCCGGCCGCTGAAGGAGCGCCATCAGCGAGGCCAGCAGGTTCTTGTAGGGATAGTAGAACGACGTGCCGAGCGTGTAGAAGGACCGGCCCGCCCGGCGCTCGCGCATCTTCACCGCGACCTCCTCCATGCGGAAGCCGGCGCGTCCGAGCATGATCAACAGCGGCGCATCCGGGAAGTCGCGCGGGAAGTCGTGCTGGCACACCTCCATCACCCGCCGCGCGTACGCCCGGAAGCCCGAGGTCGTGTCGGTGATCCGGGTGCGCAGGGCCGCGCTCGCCAGGCCGGAGAACAGCACCATGCCGATGCGGCGCGCGAGCGGGGCCCGATACCCGGAGCGCTCGACGTAGCGCGAACCGATGCTCACGTCGCAACGGCCGGCCCGCACCGGCTCGAGCAGCGCTTCCAGGTAGGCGGGGTCGTGCTGGCCGTCCGCATCGAACTGCACCCCCACTTCGTACCCGTGTTCGACCGCCCAGCGGAATCCGGTCTGCAACGCCGCGCCCACGCCCTGGTTGAAGACGTGGCGGACCACGCGGGCGCCGCGCGCGCGCGCCACCCCGGCGGTACCGTCGCGGGAGCCGTCGTCCACCACCAGCAGGTCCGTCCCCGCCGCGACCGCGCGCAATTCGTCGAGCGTGCCCGGCAGGCTCTCCTGCTCGTCGTGCGCCGGGATGATCACCAGCACGCGCAGCCCGCTCACGCGGTCCTCCTCACCCCGGCCAGCCGGGCCACGGAGCCGAGCACGAGCAGCAGGCTCCCGCGCAGCACGCGGGTCCAGGGTCGCTCCAGCGGCAGGTCCGCCAGCTTGTCGAGGTCCTCCTGGCGCACCAGGCCGAACAGGAACAACCCCACTGCCGCGGGCGGCACCAGGGCGGCGTGGACCAGGATCCGTGGCAGCCCGTGGAGGCGGAGGTCGCAGAGCAGGGTGATGGCCAGGAACGGCAGCAGCAGCGCGAGGACCGCGAGCCCGGACCGCGCACGCTCCGTCGTGCCCTCCGGGACCATGCGGGCCAGCAGCGTCAGGGCCACGACGAAGGCCACCGCCGCGCCGGCCAGGTTGGCCCAGGCCGCGCCGATGACGCCGAGCGGGACCACCAGCAGGAAGTAGGCGCCGAACTCGGTCGCGAACTTGACCAGGGACAGGACCAGCACCGTGCCGGGGCGCCGCATCGACTGGAACAGCATCGTGAGCGGCTGCTGGGCGGTGCGGGCCATCGGCACCAGGGCCAGCACGCGCAGCATCGGGACGGCCGGTTCGAACGACCAGCCACCGATGAGCACCGTCAACTCGCGGGCGAAGACGAACAGTCCGAAGGAAAGCACGAAGGCCAGCGCCTGGACCAGGCGGAGGGCCTGGTCGAAGATCAGGCGCAGCCGCTCCCGCTCCCCGCGCGCGACGAGACGCGTCAGGGAGGGCATGAGCGAGGACGGGATCGCGTTCGCCAGGTCGTTGAAGCGCTCGATGGTCTGGAAGGCGAACTTGAAGTAGCCGAGGTTCCCGGGGCTGAACAGCTTCCCCAGCACGATCGTGCTCAGGTTCTGCCCCGACATGAAGGTGATGCGCGCGCCGAGCAGGGGCACGCAGTAGCTGAACATGCTGCGGAGCAGCCCGCGCCAGGCGCGCTCGGGGGCCGGCGGTTCGCGATCGCGGGCGCGCCGCAGGATCCACAGGGGCACCGCGGCCTGCGCCAGAGCCAGGGCAACGGCCAGCACCGAAAGACCGAGGGCCAGCGCGAAGAGATCGTAGCGGCCCCGCCACAGCACGACCACCAGGACGATCTTCGCGAAGTGGAAGAAGACGGCCAGCAGCGAGAGCCAGCGGAACTCCTGCGCACCGTAGAGCGTGGCGCGTCCGGTGGTGGAGAACCCGTCGAAGGCCACCATCAACGTGAGGACCGGCACGAGCACGAGCAGTTGGGGGACGGCGAAGAAGCGGGCCAGCCACGGGGTCAGCAGCAGCAGCGTCACGCTCGCCACGAGTCCAAGAGCGAGCTTGACGCCCAGCGCGAGGAGGTGAGCGCGGCGCAGGGTGCGACGCAGCCCCCGCGCCTCGTATTCGGCGGAGTAGCGCTCGAGGAACACCTCGAAGTTGCCGGTCGCCACGGTGGCGAACCCCACGCAGGCCAGGGCGAGCGCCATGATCCCGAACTGCCTCGGCCCCAGCCAGCGCAGCAGCAACATCGAGTAGGCCACGCTCGAAAGCAGCGCCGCCGCCTTCTCCACGGTGAGCCAGAAGGCTCCGCGCGAGACGGAATAGGCGACCTCGCCTGGTCTCACCGGGGCCCCGTCAGCCAGGCCAGCCCATCCTCGAGGAAGCCGCGCACGTCCTTCAGGTGACGCACGTCCTCGGGCACGGGATGGCTGGAATAGACCACGGCCGCCATCTCCGGATGCGCCGGATCGTAGCCGTGCATGGCGGCGAGCGGGCGCGAGCCCATGAAGGAGGGCACCATCAGCACTCCGGGATCGAGCAGGTAGATGTCCTCTCCGTATTCGCGCGCGGGGAAGAGCGCACCGGCCCGCTCGAGTTCGTCATCCCCGAGCCAGCGGCCGCCGCGCACGCCCTCCAGCGCGGCTCGCACTTCCCCGCGCGCCGCAGCCGAACGCCACCAGAATCGCGCGAAGGTCGAATCAAAGAACGGCACATAGTCCCGCGGCCAGCGGCAGGAAAGCCCCGCGAGCGCACCCATCACGTCCACGGTCTCGCGGACGTCCAGCATCCCGTGGTCGGAAAGCAGCACCAGACGCAACTCCTCGCCGCGCTGCCGGGCAGCACGGATGTTGCGCGTGAACCAGTCATCGTAGAGCGCCAACCGCTCGCGCACGTCCGCACCGCCCGGCCCCTCCCGGTGCAGCGCCGCGTCGAGCCCGGCAGTGTAGCAGAACAGGAAGTCCTCGGGCCCGCACTCGAGCGCGCGTTCCATGGCTCCCAGAGCCTCGGGCTCGGGTGTGCGCCAGTTCCAGCCGCGCCAGCGGACGCCGCTGCGGACCACCGTGTCCCACAGCGAGTCCCCGGGCAGCCCACCCGGGAGGAAGATGTCCTCACGCTCGGCCAGATCGAACTCCTCGAGCAGTTCGCGGGGGACCTGGTAGAGACTGAAATAGCCGCGCACACCGCGCCGCGCGACGAGACGGGTGAGCAGCACCGAGAGTTTCCAGCTGCGCCGCAATCGCGGCGGCAGCAGACCGAGCCAGCGAAAGCCGCGGAAGGGTGTGCTGTGGCCGGCCGCGCGGCGGTACATGAGCCAGCGCCCGTGCTCGCCCGGCAGCCGCCCGGTGAAGATCGTCGGCAACGCCCCCGAGCTGAAGCCCAGGATGGTCTCGATCCGGCGCCGGTGTGGCAACTCGGCGGCGAAGCCGGGCGTACGCCCCGCCAACTCCCAGCCGAGCGCGTCCACCAGCAGCACGGCCAGGCGCCTTCTCACACGGACTCCGCGGTGCGCTGGCCGTCGAGCACCCAGCGGTCCCACGCGCCGACCACGGCACGCGCGGCGGCAGCCCAGTCCGTCCGCGCCACCGTCGGCGCCACGCCGAGCGTCGCGAGGGAACGCTTCGCAGGTGCGGGCAGCGGCGGTGACGTCCCGCTCCAATCCTCTTCCCCCGCCGCCACGAGCAGGACCGCCGCCGAGGCGTTCACCCGGTGCTGCGGAGTCCCGCGCAGCGCGTGGCGCAGGCGCCCGGCGAGGGACGGCCCGTGGCCACTGCGGGAAGGCCACGAGAGCGCCCGGCGCAGCCGGCGGCGCAGCCGGGCGCGCCGGGCACCGCGGACGGCAGCGTCGTACCCGGCCCCCGCCTGCCACTGCCAGGTCGCGACCCAGGCCGCGACCACCGTGCGCCACTCCTCGCGCGCCGCGACGGCATCGAGCTCCGTCACCCGGCCCGCGCGCCAGGCGACTGCCGCCTCGAGCACCCCGGGGAACGCGGTTCGCCGGGTCCCGCCCAGCGCGGCCCCCCCGGACCGGGCGGCCCACTCCGCGAGCGCGGCGGGGCCTTCCGGGTATTCGCCGCGGCCGAGCGCTTCGACGCGGACCACGTCGAGCGCGCACTTGAGCACGGCGTGGCGCGCCTGCAGCCGCGCCAGCGGAACCGCGGCCGCCAGCGACGGCCAGGCGAGCAACAGTTCGAAGGCGCGGTTCTCGTGCAGCAGCCGGACCTCCTCGCGGCTCACGTCCCCCGGCTCCCAGCGCGGGACGCGGTCGCGCCAGACCGGATCACCGGCGATGACGAGCCCGTGGCGCGCCAACTCGAGAGTGGCGGGACGCGCCGGCAGGCGCATGAGATCCGCGGGAACGAGGAAGGCCACCTCGAGCGGCGCCGCGAGCCCCCAGTCCAGCAACCGCGCGCGCAGCCCGGGGCGGTCGGCACGGGCACGGATCTCCGCTGCCCGCTGGGCGGCACGGTCCCGGACCACGGCATAGACATCCAGGTCCGAGAGGCAGACCTCGCGGCCCCCGAGCGTGGCCCACACCCCCGATCCGGAGGCGTGGCTCCCACCCACGATGAGCGCAAGGGCGTCTCCCGCCCACACACTCGCGAGCGCGAGCGGCTGCGGCAGTCGGTCCGACACACGAGCGCCTGGGGATGGAGTTGCGGCCGGCACAGGTTCCTCGGGCACGAGTCGGGGGTCGCTCACCGGGGTGGCTGGCGGATCAGATCCGCCGGTAGATGAATTCCGGGATCTCCAGCCGACGGCGATTGAGCACGATCCCCAGCACGTGTCCGCCGGCCCGGTTCATCAGGTCCACGGAACGCGTGAGGACGGGCCGCTTGGTGCGCCCCGCCTGTACCACGACGACCACCCCGTCGGCCACCGCCCCGAGCGTGGCCGCGTCGGGCGACTCCAGGACCGGGGGGCCGTCGATCACGATCCAGTCGTAGCCACTGGCGATCGCGTCGAGCGACACGCGCAGGGAATCCGGAGTGAGCGTATACAGCTCGCGCGACTCCGTGGAGAGCGGCATCAGATCCGGGCCCGGTACTTCGGACCGTGCGGGTCGGCGCCGAGTGACGCGCACCGCGTGAGCCGCCGCTGGCGATCCGTCGGGCTCGTAGGCGGGACGCCGGACGTGCGCGTCCACCAGCAGGACCCGCAGGCGCTCGTCGCCCGCCAGCGACTGGGCGAACTGCGCGGCCACCGTGGAGGTGCCCTCGCCACCCTGCGAGGCGATGAACATCAGGGTGCGCGGGATGCGCCGCGTGAGCATCGCCTCGAGGCTGATCCGCAGGCCGGTCATCTCGCGCTCGACGTCGGCCGGAAGTCCCGCCAGCCCGTCGAGAGCCACGATCCGGCGGGCTCCGTCGGTGGACGCCGTAGACCACTCCGCCGACGCGGGGACCGCCTTCATCGGGGCCGGCGGGGCGGAGGCGGTGGCTGGTCGCACCGGTGGGGAGGCTGCGATCGCGAGATGCGGCGGCGGCGCGACGGCGGGCGCGGGGTGCCCCGGCAGCGCGACGGGATCACGGGCCGGACGGTCCGACCGGGCCTTGCTCAAGGCTTCGAAGAGGCGGGTCATGCGACCTTCTCGTCCGCTTCGCGGGGACGGGGACGCCAGCCGCCCCGTTTCCGCTCCCGGATGGCAGCAAGCACCGGCAGCCGGACTTCCTCCTCCGCCTGGGGAGAGGTGCGGATCGTGAGATCGAGACCATCGATGAAGAACGCCAGACCGATGCCCACGACCAGGCTGAAGGCCGGAGCGAGCCCGAGCCGCACGTAGTCCTGGGTATTCTGCGGACGTGCGGGGCTGGCCGGGTTCAGCATGAAGACCGAGATCAGCGGGACCGTGTTCTCGTTGACGCGGGCCTGGTCGCTGCTCCTCGCGAGGTCGGTATGACGCTGCTTCCAGGTGGCGATCTGGTTGTCCATCTCGCCCACCCGGGCTTCGAGGTCCGGCATCTGGGCCAGTTTGGCGTCGATCGCCGCGATGTCACGGTCGAACGCATCCAGCTTCGCGCGTGCCACCTGCATGCGCGCGCGCGCGATGACGTAGCGCGCCTGCGCCTCCCGCTGCAGGATCCCGCGCAGCGTGTCGAGGGTGACCTGGGCGTTCACCACCTCGGGCGAATCGCTCCGGTAGAGCTCGAGCAGCCGGGCGATGCGGCCCTGCTGTTCGACGACCTGCGTCTTGACCTGGCCGATCGTGGCGTCGAGCATGTTGGGTTGCAGCAGGTTCGGCTGGTCGATGTCAGGATTGTTCTTGAGCTCGCCCATGAGGCGGTACTGCGACGTCGCCTCGGCCAGTTCCCCCGCGGCGATGGTCCGGTTCCCTTCCAGCCCACCGCGCACGTAGATCAGCGACTGCCGCTGTCCGGGCAGATCCACCATCCCGGTCTGGTTGGCGAATTCGCGGCGAAGCTCGGTCCAGCGCTGCAGCTCCCCGGCAGCCTGCTTGATCTCGCGATCGAAGAAGCGCCGCGGGTAGCTGAGCTGGGCGCTCTGGCGGTATTCGATATAGGCACGGAGGAGCGCGTCACAGATCCGTTCGGCCACTCGCGGGTCACGGTCGCTGTAGTCGATGATCAACACGTTGCTCTTGCCGGTCACGGCCACACCCACCTGGTGTTCGTCCAGCACCATGGCAGGCTGGCCGCGCCGCTCCTCGTCCAGGATCTTCTGGGCGCGCTGCAGCACCGGCCAGCTTCTCGCGGTCTGGATCTCATTGCCCAGCTCGATCTCCCATTCGTTCGCGACCTGGCGGACGGGATTCATCACGCTCTGCTGCTCCCCCCGCCGCACCAGCACCTGTCCGGACGAGATGAAGGTCCGGGGCGTTCCCAGAGTCACGACCAGCACGGTGCCCAGGGTCGCCGCGAACAGTCCGAGGATGATCCAGCGGCGGCGGAACACCACCGCGAAGAACTCGCGGGCGGTGGCGCGCTGGGAACTGGAGGGAGCCGGGACGAGATCGGGCGTCATGCGAACTTCTCCCTAGCGGGTGGTCACTCGGACCGCGCCGAAGACCTTGTCCAGATTGAAGAGTTCCCAGCCGAGGAAGGCGGCGGATCCGACCGGAATGGTGCGCGCGAAGAACTGGTCGACGAAGACGTCCACGTTGCCGATGCTCGAGCGCGGAACGTAGACGATGTCGAAGCGGGAGAGCGGAACGTCACCGCCGCCCCGCAGGAGCCGGTCCGCGCGGATGCGGCTGACGCTCACGGAGCTCAGGCCGACCCGGTGCATGATGATCACGCTGTTGCGGGCCGCGTCATCCTCGAATCCCCCGGCCTCGGCGATCACCTGCAGCAGGGTCGGGAGCGACTGGACCACCTGCGAGCCCGGCTTCTTCACCCGCCCCAGCACGTGCACCCGGTTCGCGGCCGATTTCATGAGCTCGACCGTGACGCGCGGCTGCCGGAATTCGCCGGCCAGCAGCCGGATCAACTCGGTCTGCAGCTCGACCGGCGTGCGGCCCGCGGCCACGACATCCCCGATCGGGAAGACCGTGATGCGACCGTCGAGGCGCACTTCCGTCTGGCGGACGAGGTCGGTGGGAAGGTCCTCGCGCGGACCGAAGTTCAGCTCCAGCACGTCTCCCGGAACGATGCGGTATTCCGGAGTCTCGCCCCAGTCGATCTGGTCGATAGGACGGTCGGCCGGAGTCGCCGCCCCGAATGAGGGACCGGGCGGCAACGCGAGGGCGAACACCACAGCGACGGCAGCGAAGCGTTTCACGACCACTCCAGGGAAGGGGGTTCTTCCGCGATCCTGCGCACGGATGAGCCGGGGCGAACGTCGGCGAAGAACCCTGTGGCCTGCCAGGCGCAGAGATCGGGACGAATCCCGGTCCACTATTCATCGGCAGGGTGAAACGACTAATCAACCCCGCCCGAAGCAGTAGCAAGACGCGTCTTGTCGGACCTCCGCCGTGGAGTTGGCCGGGCACCGCAAGTCGCGGTGCGAAGGGGAGTTGAATAGTACGCGGCCGCCGTCCGTCCTGTCAAACGGCCCGTCCGTCCGAAACGCGGCGCCGGGACGCGCGGACCATGCCCGGCCCCTCCTCTCCGGTCAGCCGGAGATCCGGGCCAGGACGGCTCCCGCGAAGAGCGGGACCATGATCTCGTGGTGGCCCGTAAGGGCATAGCCCCGGGCCCCGTCGGCCCGCGTCGGGCGCTCGACCACGTTCACCCGCGGCCGGTAGTGCTGGACCTGGTCGAAGTTCGCGGTCGTCAGGCCCTCCAGGCCGGCGCCCAGGTTCCGCGCCACCGCGAGCGCCTTCAGGAAGACTTCGGGCAGCACCACCGCCGAGCCGAAGTTGAGCACGGCCGCGCCGCGCGCCTCCGCGAGCGTCGCCGCGAAGATGCGGAAATCGCGCAGCGAGGTCTCCCCGAGCGCCGCTCCGTCGCAGCCCGGATGGCAGTGGATCGTGTCCGTCCCCACCGCCACGTGGACCGTGGCCGGGACGCCGAGCCGCCACGCCGCCGCCACCAGGCTCGCTCCCAGGTGCGGCGGAGCCTCCTCGCAGAGCGCCCGGCCCCAGCATTCCCCGAGCCCCTCGCCGCGCCGGGCGCCCTCGCGCAGGGCGGCGTTCATGAAGTCGCCGGTCTCGTCCACCATGCCGAAGGAGCCCGTCATCAGGTTCGCCTCGACGTCCTCCGAAGTGCGCCCCCCGCGCGCGATCTCGACGTCGTGCAGCGCGGCCGCGCCGTTGAGGGCCAGGTGCGTGATCACGCCGCGCTCGAGCAGCGCGATCAGGCACGGCGACACGCCCACCTTCACCACGTGGCCGCCGCACATGGCCACCACGGGCCGCCCGCTCCGGTGCGCCTCGGCGACCCGATCCACGACCTCGCGCAGCGCCCGCGCCGCCAGTTGGTCCGGGAGCGAGTCCAGCACCGCCAGCGCCGCCGCGGGCGCGAGCGGGCGCGCGAAGTCCTCGACCCGGACACGCGTGGCGCGCTGCGCGAACGTCCCGACCACGAGCCGCGCGAGGTCCGCTTCCGGGTAACGCGACATTCAGCCCCCCGTCCTGGCCTCGACCAGCACGACGCTGATCGAGCCGATGATGACCTTGCTCTTCATGAGCACCGGCATGCGGCGCTCGTCATCCGTGACCCAGATCACGAGCCGGCCGGAGCTCTGGAAGATGCCACCGGCCTTCAGGATGGGCTCGATGCCGATGCAGTCGAACGTGCCGGCCGGGGTCTTGATGCGCTCGCGCCCCAGCACCTTGACCTGCAGCGGCTGGCTCTTCTGGCTCGCATGATAGTGGAACACGATGCTGCCGCCGAGCGGCAGCGCCTGGGTGCGGAAGTAGTAGAACGCCGAGAGGGCGTCCTGCACCCGCGCCGGCACCGGGAACGTGCTCCCATCGGAGTAGATCGCCTCGTTGCGGACCGGGTCGAAGACGACGTCGGTCTGCGCGCGGAACTTCCCCTCGCGGCGGTCCTCGACGTAGCGCCGGCTGTACCGGCCGCGGCGGTCCCAGTACGACTCGATCCGCTCGCGGACCTTGTAGAAGCGGCTGAAGAAGGCGTTCGACTCGGCGCGCGCCAGCAGCACGTAGACCTCGTGCCCCTTGTACTGGCGCACCTCCGGGATCTCCAGCCAGGCGCTGCCGGCGTGGATGAAGCCGTACTGCACGGAGAAGCGGAGGGACTCGTGCTCGCCGAAGGCCTGGGCCGGCGCCGGCCGGACCTCCTGCGGCCCGGGGCCCGGCACCTGGATGGACGAGGCGATGTCGGCGCTGTCCTGCGGCACGGGCAGGGTGGAGTCGCCCGCGGGCGAGGCACCGGCCAGGACGAGCGCGAGCAGCGCGCCGAGGAGGGCGGGCGCCGAGGGGGTGGACGGGCGCCGGAACGGACTGAACCGCAGCTTCATGACGCCCCAGCGGAACGCAAGTCCGGTGCCGAACGAGGCGTCGCTCTCATCCACCGCACTATGTCGGCCACCCAATCCGCTGTCAATCCTGCGCCAGCAGGGTTTCGCGCGCTCCTGCAGGGTGCGGGCGGGACGCGGATGCCCCCCCTGGCGCGGGCGGACGGCGAGCGCCGAGAGGCCGAATCGGGACAGGTGAGACCGACCGGCCGCACGCCGCCTCGAGCAGTCAACGGAGTGCGCATCATGACAGTCCGGACCGTAGCACACTACCAATATGCTGGATTGGACTGATTGATTGCAGGCCAATTGGACCTTGAACGGCCAAGACGAGGCGCTATGATACCGATTGGTCGGTACCATAAGGTATCCAGCCAGCGTGTCGAGCGGAGGCAAGGTGGAGATCACGATCGAGCGCGGCAGCCGCGAGCCCATCTACCGCCAGATCGCCCGGCAGGTCCGCGACCTGATCACGACCGGCAAGCTCCCGGCCGGATTCCGCCTGCCGCCCGAGCGCCGCCTCGCGGAGGCGCTTGGCGTCAGCCGCAGCACCGTCCTGATCGCGTACCAGGAACTGCGCGCCGATGCGCTCATCGACGCCCACGTCGGGCGCGGCACGACCGTCACCCCTCCCGAGGTCACACCCGCGCCACCCGAGGCCGGGCGGGAACTGCCCTGGCGGCAGCTCTTCGCGACCGCCGTGTCGGGCTTCCAGGATCCGCTGGTGGGTGACCTGCTGCGGCTCACCGAGCGCGCCGGAGCGGTCCCGCTGTCCTTCGGCATGCCTGCCCCCGACTTGCTCCCCTTCGGCACCCTGCGCGAGCTCATCAACGGGGTGCTGGACGACACCGGCCCGGCCGCCCTGCTCCACAGCCCCACCGAGGGCCTCACCTCGCTGCGCACGACCCTCGCGCGGATGATGGCCGCGCGGGGAGTGGACTGCGCCCCGGAGGAGGTGCTGGTGCTGTCCGGCTCGCAGCAGGGGCTCGACCTCGCGGCGCGCATCTTCCTCGACCCCGGGGACGCCGTGGTGGTCGAGGAGCCCTCGTTCATCGGCGCGCTGCAGACCTTCCGCGGTGCGCGGGCGCGCCTGATCGGCGTGCCCACCGACGAACACGGGCTGCGCACGGACGTGCTGGAGAGCGTCCTGTCGCGCTTCCGGCCGAAGCTCATCTACACGCTCCCCACCTTCCAGAATCCCTCCGGCGCGGTGCTCCCGATCGAGCGCCGCCTGCACCTGCTGGCGCTCTCGCGGCGCTACCAGGTGCCGGTCCTCGAGGACGATCCCTACTCCGAGTTGCGCTACGAGGGCGACCCGGTGCCGTCGCTGCGGGCGCTGGACCCGGCCGGCAACGTGCTCTACCTGTCCACCTTCTCGAAGCTGCTCTTCCCCGGCATGCGGCTCGGCTTCCTGGTCGCCCCGCGGGCCGTGGTGCGGCAGTTCGCGCTCGCCCGGCAGACGGCCGACCTGCACTCGAACACGCTCGGCCAGTGGGTTCTCGACCGGTTCATCCAGGACGGGCGCATGAGCGATCACATGCGCGCGGTCCAGCAGGCGTACCGGCGGCGCCGCGACGCGATGGACCGCGCGCTGCGCGAGGCCGCGGTGCCGGGCCTCGGTTGGCAGCGCCCGCAGGGCGGCTTCTACTTCTGGTGCCGGCTGCCCGCCGGGGTCCGCACGGCGGCCCTGCTGGCGCGCGCCGCCGAGGCCGGGGTCTCGTACCTGCCGGGGCGCGCCTGCTTCGTGGACGAGCCGCCGGCCGAGTTCATCCGCCTCAACTTCTCCTACCCGGACGAGGACCAGATCCGGGAGGGCGTCACACGCCTGACCGGAGCGATCCGCCAGGAGACCGGGCAACCGGACCTTCCGGAGATCCAGGCCGCTTCGACGCGGCCCATCGTCTGAGACTCGAGGAGGAAGCCGTGACCGCACCTTTCGCGCGACGCCTGGACGGGATGAAGGCCTCGGAGATCCGGGAGCTGCTCAAGATCACGCAGCGGCCCGAGGTGATCTCCTTCGCCGGCGGGCTGCCGGCCCCGGAGTCGTTCCCGATCCAGGAACTCAAGACGATCGCGACCGAGGTGTTCGAGCGCGAAGGCGCGCAGGCACTCCAGTATTCGACGACCGAGGGACACCCGGGGCTGCGCGCGTGGATCGCGCACCGCATGAACGCCGTGCTCGGCGCGGGCTGCGACGCCTCCCAGGTGCTGGTCACGGCCGGCTCACAGCAGGGGCTGGATCTCACCGGCAAGCTGTTCCTGGACGAGGACGACGAGGTGCTGTGCGAGAGCCCCACCTACATCGGCGCCATCAACGCGTTCCGGGCCTACCAGCCACGCTTCGTGGACGTCGCCACCGACGACGATGGCATGGTCCCGGAGGATCTCGAGCGCCGCGCCGCGGGCGCTCGCCGGGCCAAGTTCGTCTACGTCATCCCCAGTTTCCAGAACCCGACCGGGCGCACCTGGAGCCTCGAGCGGCGGCAGGCGCTGCTCGACGTGGCCGCGCGCCACGGCCTGGTGGTGATCGAGGACGACCCCTATGGGCGGCTCTGCTACGAGGGCGACACACCCCTCACGCTGGCCGCGCTGTCCCGCGGCGTCCCGGTCGTCTACCTGGGCACGTTCTCCAAGATCCTCTGTCCCGGGATGCGCATCGGCTGGCTGGTCGCGCCGCGGGAGATCTACGAGAAGTACGTCCTGGCGAAGCAGGGGCTCGACTTGAACACCTCGACCCTGGGCCAGCACCAGCTGCTCGCCTACGTGGAACGCTTCGACATCGACGCGGCGATCGGCCGCATCTGCACGCTGTACCGGCGACGGCGCGACGCCATGCTGCGGGCCATCGAGGCGGAGTTCCCGCCCGGGGTGTCCTGGACGCGCCCGCGGGGCGGGCTGTTCCTCTGGGCGACGCTCCCGACCGGGGTCAGCGCCCGCGAGGCGCTGGCGCGCGCGCTCGAGCGGAACGTGGCGTTCGTGCCGGGCGGCTCGTTCTTCCCCAACGGCGGACACGAGAACACCCTGCGCCTGAACTTCTCCAACATGCCGGAGGAGCGCATCACCGAGGGCATCGCCCGGCTCGGCGCCGTGCTGCGCGAGTTGTGCGCCGCGTCCGCGGGGAAGACGGGCGCCGCCTAGGCCGGGCCCGTCTCCACCGGCCAGTCCCGCTCGTCGATCGGTTCGCCGGTCGCCGGGCCGATCGCGCTCAACGCGAAGCGGCCGGGCGGCAGCACGCGCCGCGCCATCTCCACGACCTGGTCGCGGGTCACGGCGAGCACGCGCTCGAGCTGCTCGTCGGGCGAGGAGTACGTGCCGCGGTAGATCTCCTCGTGCGCCAGGTGGACCATCCGGCTCGAGACGCTCTCCTGCCCCATGACCACGCTGCCCCGGATCTGGAAGCGCGCCGCGGCGACCTCCTCCTCCGACGGGCCGTCGTGCACCAGCGTCTCGAGTTCCCGGCGCACGCGCGCGAGCGCCTCGCGGCCGCGGTCCGGCGCGACGCCCAGCTGGATGGTGATCAGCCCGGCCTCGCGGTGGAAGTCCGCCGAGGAGAACACCGAGTAGGCCAGCCCGGCGTCCTCGCGCACGCTCTGGAAGAGCCGCGAGCTCATCCCGCCGCCCAGCAGCGTGTTGAGCACGATCAGCGCGTGCCGGTCGGGATCGTCGTAGCCCAGCCCGCGCGTGCCGAGCGCGAGATAGAGCTGGTGCAGGTCCTCGCGCGTCTCGTGGCGCACGCCCGGCACGAACCCGGCGGGCGGGCCCGAGAGCGGCAGGGCCGGCCCGGAGGGCGGAGCGAAATGCCCGGCGACGACCTCGGCTACGCGCTCGTGCTCGACCGCGCCCGTCGCCGCGATCACCAGGTCCGCGGCGCGGTAGCGGCTGCGGAAGTAGTCCTTCAGGCAGGCGCTGTCGAGCCGGCCGACCGTGTCGTCCGTGCCCAGGATGGGCCGCCCGAGCGGATGCCCGGGCCAGAGCTGCTCGGACAGGATCTCGGTGACCTTGTCCTCGGGGTTGTCCTCGACCGAGGCGATCTCCTCGCGCACCACCGACTTCTCGCGGTCGACCTCGGGGCCGGCGAAGCTCGAGCGGCAGACGATGTCCGCCAGCACGTCCGCGACGTCGGGCAGGTGCTCGGCCAGGGCGCGGGCGTAGTAGCACACCTCCTCGCGGCCGGTGTAGGCGTCGAGGTGCCCGCCCAGCGACTCGAGGCTGGCGGCGATGGCCCGGGCGTCGCGGCGCTCGGTGCCTTTGAACATCATGTGCTCGATGAAGTGCGAGATCCCGAGCCATTCGCCCGGCTCGTCGCGCGCCCCGTTGCGCACCCACACGCCCAGCGCCAGCGAGCGCCGCTCGGGGATGCGCTCGGTGAGCACCGTGATCCCCGAGGGCAGGACGGTCTTGCGGTAGAGGTCAGCGTCCATCACTGGTGGCCCGATCCCCGGGGACTGCGCTCCCGAGCCAAACGCCGAGTGGCAGGTCGCCCTGCCACCCGGCCCGGCCTTCGACTGTCTGCAGCTAGCGACGCGGCCCGCGGCCCCGGTCGCGGTCACGGCCCCGATCGCCCCCGCGGTCCCGGTCGCGCTCCTCGCGCGGCGGCGGAGCGACGTAGCCCGGAGGCTCCGGCAGCAGCGCCTTGCGCGAGAGCTTGATCTTGCCGTCGCGGTCCACGCCGATGACCTTCACCATCACGATGTCGCCCAGGTTGAGGACGTCCTCGGTGCGTGCCACGCGGTGGTAGTCGATCTCCGAGATGTGCAGCAACCCGTCGCGCCCCGGCACGATCTCGACGAACGCGCCGAAGGTGACGATGCTGCGCACCTTGCCCTGGTAGACCCGCCCGACCTCGGGGTCCTCGATGATGTTCCGGATGAACTCCTCGGCCCGGCGACCGGACTCGCGGCTGATCGCCGCGATCCGCACCTCGCCGCTGTCCTCGATGTCGATCTGGGCCCCGGTCTCCTCGGTGATCTTCTTGATGATCTTGCCGCCCGGCCCGATGACCTCGCGGATCTTGTCGGGCGGGATGTTGATGATGGTGATGCGCGGCGCGAACGGCGACATCTCGGCGCGCGCCGTCGGCAACGCGGTCGCCATGATGTCGAGGATGTGGACGCGTCCGCGGCGGGCGCAGTCCATCGCGTCCCGCATGACGTCGAAGGAGATCCCGCCGATCTTGGTGTCCATCTGGAAGGCGGTCACGCCGGCGCGCGTGCCGGTGACCTTGAAGTCCATGTCGCCGAGATGGTCCTCGACGCCCAGGATGTCGGTCAGCACCGCGACGCGGTCCCCCTCCTTGACGAGCCCCATGGCGATCCCGGCCACCGGCGACTTGATCGGCACGCCCGCGTCCATGAGGGCCATCGAGCTGCCGCACACGGTCGCCATCGACGACGAGCCGTTCGATTCGAGGATGTCGCTCACCAGCCGGATGGTGTAGGGGAAGGACGTGTCCGCCGGGATCATCGGCTCGATGGCCCGCTCGGCCAGCGCCCCGTGCCCGATCTCACGCCGGCCCGGGCCGCGGATGGGACGAACCTCGCCCACGCTGAAGGGCGGGAAGTTGTAGTGGAGCATGTAGCTCTTCCACGACTGCCCTTCCAGCTCCTCGATGCGCTGCTCGTCCTGCTTGGTGCCGAGCGTGCACACCGCCAGCGCCTGGGTCTCGCCGCGGGTGAAGAGGCACGAGCCGTGGGTGCGCGGCAGCACGCCCACCTCGACCGTCACCTTGCGGATGTCGTTCACGCCGCGGCCGTCGGCGCGCACGCCCTCGCCGAGCACCATCTCGCGCAGCTCGTCACGCTCGATGTCGTGCAGGATCCGGCCGATGTAGAGCTCCTGCGCGGCGAAGCGCTCCTTGAGCGCCGCGACCGCGTCGGTCTTGATGCGGTCCACCTCCTCCTGGCGCGCCTCCTTGCCAGGGATGCGGATCGCCTGGCGCAGGCGCTCGCGGTAGCCCTGCTCGAGCGCCGAGCGGAGCTCCGCGGTGTCGGGCGGGGTCACCAGCGGCCGCTTGGTCTTGCCGCAGCGGGCCACGAGCTCGCGCTGCGCGGCGACGATCGGGCGGATGTACTCCATCGCGAACTGGAGCGCCGCGAGCAGGTCCGCCTCGGACACCTCGCGCGTGCCGCCTTCCGCCATGATGATGTTGTCCGCCGTGCCCGCCACCACCATGTCCATGTCGCTCTCCTCGAGCTGGACCGAGGTGGGATTCACGACGAACGCGCCGTCGACGCGACCGACCCGCACGCCGGCGAAGGGCTCGGGGAACGGGATGTCGGAGAGGCACATCGAGGTGGACGCCCCGACCAGGGCCAGCACGTCGGCGTCGTTCTCCTGGTCGGAGGACACCACCGTGGCCATGATCTGCGTCTCGTAGGGGAACGCCTTGTGGAACAGCGGCCGCACCGGCCGGTCGATCAACCGCGACGACAGCACTTCCTTCTCGGTGGGGCGTCCTTCACGCTTGAAGAACCCGCCCGGGATCCGGCCCGCCGCGTACGTGCGTTCGCGATAGTCCACCGTGAGGGGGACGAAATCGCGATCGGGGCTCGCCGACTTGGCGGCGCTCGCCGCCACCAGCACGACCGTGTCACCCAGCTGGACCACGGCGGATCCGCCCGCCAGCTTGGCCCACTTGCCGGTGCGAATCGAGAGCGTCCGCTCTCCCAGCTGCACCTCTACCTTGTGCTCTTCCATCAACCAGTCCTGTCCTCTCGCCTTGCGACCCGGGCACCCGCCAGGGTCCGACGAGCGCTCCCCGGGGAAGCGGTCCAACGGGGGCGCGGCAGGGGGAACGGTTCCCCCGCACAGGGAAGCACCGCGTCGATCGGGCGCTCCCCGCTCCGGGTCCGGCTAACGGCGCAGGCCCAGATCCTTCACGACCTTGCGGTAACGGTCCACCTTGGTGGCCTTGAGGTAATCCAGCAGCCGGCGCCGCTGGCCCACCATGCGGAGCAATCCGCGGCGGGAGGCATGATCGCGCTTGTGGATCTTGAAGTGCTCGGTGAGGTAGTGGATCTTCTCGGTGAGCAGCGCGATCTGCACCTCGGGCGAACCCGAGTCTCCTTCATGAAGCTTGAACTTGCCGATGATCCCCTGCTTCTGATCCTTGGAGAGCGTCACGGCGATCTCCTCCTGCCTGCGAAGGAAGTGAATGGCCCAGCCCATCGGGTTCAAGCTCCCGCATGGCCGAGCGTTGGAGAGCCGCCCCACGACCGGGGGCGGACGGGAGAACCTACCACCCGGACGGCCCCTTGGCAAAGACCGGGCCGGGAGCCCAAAAGTGGGCAGAATGCTGCCTTGTCGTCGGAGGAGCTGGAGCGGCCTCGACCGAGCAGAGGCACCATGCGCTCGGCCTTGAGCTGTCCCGGCGACGCTCACCCGGAAGCGGCATCGAGCCGCCTTCGCACCTCGGCCACATCGCGGCCCATCGCCGCGACCAGCGCCTCCCGGCTCGCGAAGCGTTCCTGCGGCCGGACCCAGTCCACCAGCTCGACCTCGAGGTCGCGATCCACCAGGTCGCCGTCCCAGTCGAGCAGGTAGGCCTCGAGGGCGCGAGCCTGGCCGTCGAAGGTGGGGCGCACGCCGATGCTCATCGCGGCCGCGCGCCACGCGGTCGCGGCCCCGATGCGCGCCCGGGCCGCGTAGACCCCGTCGCCCGGCACGAACTTCTCCTCGTGCAGCCGCAGGTTCGCGGTCGGGTAGCCGAGCTCGCGCCCGATCGCCTCGCCGCGCACCACGCGTCCGCGCAGTTCGTAGCGGCGGCCGAGCAGGCGCGCGGCCTCGGCCACCCGGCCCGCCTCGAGCAGGGCGCGGATGCGCGTGCTGCTCACCGGGGCGCCGTCCCGCTCGAGCAGCGGCACCGCGACGACCTCGAAGCCCTCGCGCGCGCCGATCCCGCGCAGGCGCGGCACGTCGCCCCGGCGTCCGCGGCCGAGCGCGAACCCCTCGCCCACCACCAGCGTGTGCAGGTGGTACGGCCCCACCAGGTGGCGGGCGACGAACTCCTCGGGCTCGAGCGCCGCCAGCTCGCGCGTGAAGGGGATCACGTCCAGCTCGTGGATGCCGAGCGCGGCGATGCGCTCGCGGCGCTCGGGCAGCGGGGTGAGCGGTGCCGGGGCGCGGAAGGAGCGCGCCAGGACCAGGTCGGGGTGCGGGTCGAACGACACCACGGCGCACCGGCCCCCGCGCGCGCGCGCGAGCGCGACCTCGAGGATCCCGCGGTGCCCGAGGTGCACGCCGTCGAAGACGCCGACGCTCACCGCGGCGCCCTGCGGCGCGCTCACGACCGCCCCTGCCGCACGGCCCACGGGAAGACCACGTGGGGACGGGCGAGCGCCGCGCCGGGCCGCGCCGGATCGGGCTCGAGCTCCCCCAGGGCGAGCGGCTCGCCGGCGGGGCCGCAGAAGACCACGGAGCGCGGTCCGGCGCGCAGCGGCGCCGTCCCCGGCTCCACCGTCGGGCTGCGGCCGAAGCCCAGCTCCGCGGCCCCGGCAGCATCGAGCGCCACCAGCGGCAGCACGCGCAGCGCCTCGGCCAGCGGCACCCCCGCGCGTCCGAACGCCTCCTCGGGCGTGGCGGTGTCGAGATCGCGCAGCCCGAGGGCGCCCTCGAGGCCGAAGGGCTCGCTGCGCAGCCGTCGCAGGCTCTTCAGCGCCCCCCCGGTCCCGAGCCGCGCACCGAGGTCGTGCGCGAGCGTGCGGACGTAGGTGCCCCCGGAGACGACCACCCGGAAGCTCGCCTCGGGCAGCGCGAACCCGGTCCACTCCCACGAGTGGACGGTGACGCGGCGCGGCGCGCGCTCCACGACCTCGCCGCGCCGCTCCAGCCGGTGCAGGCGCTGGCCGCCCACCTTGAGGGCCGAGACCATGGGAGGCACCTGTTCGATCTCGCCGGTGAACGCGGCCGCCGCCTCGCGCACCTGGCGCTCGTCGAGCGCCACCTCGCGCCGCTCCAGCACCTCGCCCTGCAGGTCCTGCGTGCGGGTGACGACGCCGAAGCGCACGGTCGCCTCGTAGGTCTTGAGCCCCCGCTGCCAGACCTGCGCACAGCGCGTGGCCGCGCCCAGGACCAGCACCAGCAGCCCGCTGGCACCCGGGTCGAGGGTGCCGAGGTGCCCCGCGCTCCTGACCCGCAGGCGTCGCCGCACGACGGCCACCACGTCGTGCGAGGTCACGCCCGCGGGCTTGTCCACCCGCAGCAGGCCCGACCAGGCCTCCCGGGGCTCCCCGGGCTCGGCGGGGCCGCTCCCGGCGGGCGGCGCGGTCACGCCTCTCCTTCCCCCTCGTCCCCGGCCGTCTCACCCCGCTCGATCTTCTTGAGGATCTCCTCGACGCGCGCGCCGCGCTCGATGGAGGCGTCGTGCACGAAGCGCAGGCCGGGGACCTCGCGCAGGCCGAGACGCGGGGCGAGCTGGTGGCGGACGAAGCCCGCCGCGCGCTGGAGCGCCGCGAGCGTGCGCTCGCGCTCCTCGCCGTCCGCAAGCACGCTCACGAAGACACGCGCAAAGGACAGGTCGTGGCTCACCTCGACCTCGGTGACGCTCACCATGGTGGTCACGCGCGGGTCGCGCAGGTCGCGGGCGAGGATGCCCGCGATCTCCCGCTTCATCAGCTCGGCCACGCGTTCCGGACGGATCCTCACAGCAGCGTCTCCTGCCAGTCGATGACCTCGGCGCCGGGCGTGCCGTCGGCGAGCTGGCGCACCGACTGCAGCAACTCGCCGACCTGGCGCCGTTCCCCGGAGACCACCGCCACGCCGAGCGCGGCCCGCTGCCAGAGATCCTGGTGGTCCACCTCGGCCACCGCGGCCCGCACGCGCTGACGGATGCGGTCCTTCAGGCTGCGCAGCACCGCGCGCTTGTCCTTGAGCGACGAGGCGCCGGGCAGGTGCAGCTCGATGCGCACGACACCGACGAACATGGCGAGCCACCCGGGGAAGCGCGGCCTGGACCGGCCCGGCCGGCCGGGCTACAGCGTCCGGGCCAGCTCCTCGATGTTGAACGCCTCGATGACGTCGCCGACCTTGATGTCGTCGCGCCCCTCGAGGGTGATGCCGCACTCGAAACCGGCCAGGACCTCGCGGACGTCGTCCTTGAAGCGCTTGAGCGCGGCGATGCGGCCGGTCCACTCCACGGCCCCGGCGCGCAGCAGCCGCACCTTGCCCGTGCGCGGGATCGTGCCCGAGCTGACCATGCAGCCGGCGACCGTGCCCGCCTTCGAGAGCCGGAACACCTGGCGGACCTCCGCCGATCCGGTGACGACGTCCTTGAGCTCGGGCTTGAGCAGCCCCTCGAGCGCCGACCGCACCTCTTCGACGGCCTTGTAGATGATGTCGTAGAAGCGGATCTCGACCTTCTCGCGCTCGGCCAGCTCGCGCGCCTTGGGGTCGGGCCGGGTGTGGAAGCCCACGATGATGGCGTCGGATGCCGCCGCCAGCAGCACGTCGGACTCCGAGATCTGCCCGACCGCCTGCCGGATGACGCGCACCTGCACCTCGGAGGTGCTGAGCTTGGCGAGCGACTCCGAGAGCGCCTCGACCGAGCCGTCCACGTCGCCCTTGATGATCAGCTTGAGCTCGGACGTCTCGCCCTGCGCCATGCGCGCGTGGAAGTCGGTGAGCCGGATCTTGGTGGCCGCGCGGAACTCGTGCTCGCGGTGCAGGGCCTGGCGCTTGTTCGCCAGGTCGCGCGCCTCGCGCTCGTCATCGAAGGCCGTGAAGATGTCGCCGGCGCCCGGGGTGCCGTTCCAGCCGAGCACCTCGACCGGGGTCGAGGGCCCCGCCGACTTCACCGTGCGGCCGCGCTCGTCGAACATCGCGCGCACGCGGCCCCAGTGCTGGCCGGCCACGAACGCGTCGCCGATGCGCAGCGTGCCCGAGTCCACCAGCACGCTCGCCACGATGCCCCGCCCCTGCTCCACCCGCGCCTCCAGCACCGCGCCCTTGGCGCGCCGCGTCGGGTCGGCCTTGAGGTCCAGCAGGTCGGACTCGAGCACGATCATCTCGAGCAGCTTGTCGACGTTGATGCCCTTCTTGGCCGACACCTCGACCGCGACGACCTTGCCGCCGTACTCCTCGACCACCACCCCGCGCGCGGCCAGCTCCTGCTTCACCAGATCGGGGCGCGCCCCGGGCAGGTCGATCTTGTTGATGGCGACGATGATCGAAACGCCGGCGGCCTTGGCGTGATCGATGGCCTCGATGGTCTGCGGCATGACGCGGTCGTCGGCCGCCACCACCAGCACGACCAGGTCCGTGACCTGCGCGCCGCGCGCGCGCATCGCGGTGAACGCCTCGTGGCCGGGCGTGTCGAGGAAGGTGACGTCCTTGCCCCCCGCCACCTTCACCTCGTAGGCGCCGATGTGCTGGGTGATCCCGCCGGCCTCCCCCGCGATGACGTTGGTCTTGCGGATGTAGTCGAGCAGCGAGGTCTTGCCGTGGTCGACGTGGCCCATCACGGTCACCACGGGCGGCCGCGGGACCATGCGTCCCTCGACGGCCTCCTCGGTATCGGCCTCCTCCTCCTCCGCGTACTCGGAGACGAACTCGACCGCGAAGCCGAACTCGTCGGCGATCGCCTGGAGGGAATCCTTGTCGAGCCGCTTGTTCATCGTGGCCATGAGGCCGAGCGCCATGCAGGTGGTGATGACCTCCTGGGGGCGCACCTCGAGGAGGTTCGCCAGCTCGGACACGGTGATGAACTCGGCGGCCCGGATGAGCTTGGTCGCCTCGGCCGCGGCCTCGCCGCCTTCCTCGTCGCGATGGTGGTGCCGGCGGCGCTGGCCCTGGTCGAGACTCGCCAGGGTCTTGCGGACGCTCTCCGCCACGAGCCGCTCGTCCACGGTCTTCTTCTTCTTGCGGTCCCGGCGGCGGAACCCGTGCTGCGGCTGGGGACCGCGCGACGCCGAGGGCGCGCCCGGACGGGACGGGGCGCCGGGGCGCGAAGGGCCACCCGGGCGGGACGGGCCCGAGGAGGCGCCGGGACGCGGCGGGCTCGGCGGGTACGTTCCGGGGCGTGGCGGGCTCGGCGGATAGGCGCCGGATCGGGCCCCGGGACGCGGCGGGCTCGGCGGGTAGGTCCCCGGGCGCGGCGGGCTCGGCGGATAGGCGCCGGACCGGGCGCCGGGACGCGGCGGGCTCGGCGGGTACGTCCCGGGCCGCGCGGGCGAGGCCGGGGCGCTCGTGCGCGGAGCGGCCGGGGCCGGCGGGGCGGCAGCGGCGGCGGTGGCGGCCGCGGCGGCGCGGGCGCGCTCGTCGCGGGCCCGCTGCACCTCCTGCTCGTGCTGACGGTGCAGTTCCTCCTTGACGGCGGTCTTCTCCTTGCCGATCTCCTCCCGGACCTTCTCGACGGTCTCGGGCACCAGCGTGCTCATGTGGTTCTTCAGCTCGACGCCGAGCCGCCGCACGATCTGCAGCACGGCTTCGCTCGACATGTCGAGTTCGCGCGCGACCTCGTAGACGCGCAGCTTCTTCGGCCCCTGGCTAGTCGACACGGTCCCCTCCCTCGTCCGGGGTCGCCGGGTCGGCCGCCGGGGCATCGCCCGGGGCGCCCGGATCCGGCGCGTTCGCGCTCGTCCCGCTCTCGGCAGGCGCCGGGGCCGGAACATCCTGTGCGTCGTGCAGCGCACCCGGCTCGGCGGCATCGGTCTCGGGGGCGGCCTCCATCTCCGGCGTGAACTCCAGCTCGCTGGGGACCGCCTCGGGCGACACCGGCGGGTGGGCCACCAGGTACTCCCGGGCGACCGCGAGCAGCTTCTCCGCGGTCTTCTCGCCGATACCCGGGATCTCGGTCAGCTTCTCGATCGGGCCATCCGCCAGCTCCTGAACGGTCTCGATGCCGGCGGAGATGAGCTTCTGGGTCGTGGCTTCGCCCAGCGACAGCCTCTCGACCTCGACGCGGCTCGCGCGCTCCAGATCCTGGCGCTTCTTCTCCTCGCTCTTGGCGACCAAGTCGATCTTCCAGCCGGTCAGCCGCGCCGCCAGGCGGGCGTTCTGGCCGCCCTTGCCGATGGCCAGCGACAACTGGTCGTCCGCGACGATCACCACCATGCGCTTCTCGGCCTCGACCACGCGCACGTCCATCACGCGCGCGGGCGACAGGGCCCGCGAGACGAACACGGTCGGATCCTGCGACCAGGGCACGATGTCGATGCGCTCGCCGCCCAGCTCGCGCACGATGCTCTGCACGCGCGAGCCCTTCATGCCCACGCACGAGCCCACCGCGTCCACCCGCGGATCGGTCGAGTAGACCGAGATCTTCGAGCGCGCCCCGGCCTCGCGGGCCACCGCCTTGATCTCCACGATGTTCTCGGCGATCTCCGGGACCTCGGCTTCGAAGAGCCGGCGCAGGAAGTCCGGGTGGGTGCGCGACAGGATCACCTGCGGGCCCTTCGCGGACTTGTCCACGTTGATGACCACGGCGCGGACGTAGTCGCCCTGCCGGTGGTAGGAGCGCGGGATCTGCTCGCGCGCCGGCAGGAAGCCCTCGGAGTGGTCCAGCTTGACGATGACGTTGCCGCGGTCGACCTGCTGGACCACGCCGCGCACCAGCGAGCCGATCTTGTCCGAGTACTCCCGGAATACGCGGTCGCGCTCGGCCTCGCGCACCCGCTGGATGAGCACCTGCTTGGCGGTCTGGATGGCGTTCCGGCCGAATTCCTCGATGCGGAGCGGGAACGTCAGGACGTCCCCGACCGACGCGCTGCGACCCTGCGGGAAGACGCGCGCCTCCTCGACGGTGAGCTGGAGCGCGGCGTCCTCGACGTTCTCGACCACGGTCTTGCGCAGCGCGATGGTGATCGCGCCGCTCTCGTTCGAGAACTTGACCTCGACCTCGGCGGTCGCGCCGTACTTGCGGCGGACCGCGCTCGCGAGACCGACTTCGAGCGTCTCGATGAGCATCGCCCGGTCCACGCTCTTCTCGCGCGTGATCTGGCTCAACGCATCCAGGATTTCGTTGTTCATCGAGACCCCCCGCGCGGTCGCCGTGACCCGGCCCCGCGCTCACGCGCGGGCGAGCCGGCCCCGCGAGCGTTCCGCGCCTCTTCCCACGGGTCCACGGCCAGCCGGACCACCTTCACCTCGGTCCAGTCGAACCAGTGCTCCACTTCGTCTTCGGTCCGGACTCCGAGGGTCGTCCCCGCGGGTCCGAGCAACACACCGTCGTAGTTCCGCCGGCCATCGCGCGGCATCACGCTCGACAACGTCACGCGCCGGCCCGCGAAACGGGCGACCGTTTCCAGGCTCGTGATCGGCCGGTCCATGCCCGGCGAACTGACCTCGAGCCGGTAGCTCTTGCCCGCCACCGTCTGGTTCATGTCGAGGCAGTCGCCCAAGTGACGGCTGAAAACCGCACAATCGCCCAGCGTCACGCCGCCGGGCTTGTCCAGCAGGACGCGGATGACGCGCTGCCGGCCCTGCACGACGAACTCGACATCGACCAACTCGAAGCCCGCCTCGCCGGCCAACGGCGCCGCGAGTTGACGGACTTCCTCTCGAACTTCCAACTTGGCTCCGGATAAGGACAAAAAACGGAGTGGTCGCGCCGAACCCACTCCTTGCGCGCACGATAACCGAGTGGCCCGGAATCGGCAAGTGAGCTTAGGTCCGCGGAGCGCGTCCGGCAAGCTCTGCCTGTCTCCCGGGGGGCCCGGCGGGAGCGAAACTCAACCCTCTTCACACCAAGGAGTTGGGCCCCGGCACCGCGGGGCTCAGCGCGTGGCGCGTGTCAGGGGCGAGCGGTACACGATCCAGGCCGCCACCCGGGACACGGCGGCAAGGCTGGCCGGGGACGTCTGGTCGGGCAGGTCGCGGTGGGTGTGCCAGGCCGGGTAGTCGAAGTCGATGATGTCCACCGCGGGGACCCCGGCGTCGAGCAACGGGACGTGGTCGTCCGTGATGGAGTAGCGCGGGTCGGCCTTGAACTGGCCGGCCCCCGTGGCCCGGGCGCCATCCAGGACCAGCGCCACCAGGTTCGCCGCCCGCTCGGCCGATTGGAGCTCGGGGTGGATCTCGAGGTCCCGGTCCCCCACCATGTCGAACAGGAAGGCCGCCAGCGGCTTCTCGGCCCGGTTCGAGAGCTGGCGCGCGTAGTGCTTCGCCCCGAGGCAGAACCCCTGCGGCTCGGTCGCGCTCCCCTGGTCCTCGCCGTCGAAGAAGACCAGCTCCACCGGCATCGGTGGCGGCCGGCGACTCATGAGCTCGGCGACCTCCAGCAGCACCGCCACCCCCGAGGCGCCGTCGTTCGCGCCCGGCACCGGCAGGTCCCGGTACGCCGGGTCCGGGTCCTGGTCCGCCCGGGCCCGGCTGTCCCAGTGCGCGCACAGGACGATCCCCGGCCCGCGGGCGGGCCCGAAGCGCCCGATGACGTTGGTGAGCGCGAGCGGCCGGCCGAGCGAGGAATCGGTGAAGGCCTGCCGTTCGACCCGGCCGCCGAGCCGGGCCAGCTCGCCGTCCAGCCACTCGATGATGCGCGCGTGGGCGGCGCTGCCGGGCACGCGCGCTCCCGCCGCGACCTGGAAGACGACCCGGGCCTGCGCGCGCGCGCCGTCCACGTCGGGCCGGGCGGCACAGCCGGCCGGAGCGGCGAGCGCGGCGGCCAGGACGAGGAGCCGAAGGGCGCGGTCCACGCGCCTAGAACGTGAACTGCGCGCGCAGCTCGACCCGCACGTTCTTGCGTTTGAACCCCTTCTGGCGGTCATTGTTCTCTCCATAGCCGAGTGCGAGGTTCCCGGTGACGTTGGTGCTGAACGAGTAGGACCCGGTGCCGTTCAGGGAGAGCCGGCTCTCGCTGGTCGGGAAGCGAGTGCCAGTTTCGGTCTTCCGCGAGGCGTCGGCGAACGAGCGGGTCTCGCCGGTCTGGGTCTCGTACTGGCCGTTGAGCCCCACGCTGACCGTGCTGCTGACCGTCTTCTCCTTGCCCAGGAACTTCACCTTCTGGCCCTTGGAGTAGGAGCGCGTGACGCTGAAGTAGGTCGTGGTCGTGCGGTTGGTGGTCAGCGAGTGGCCGAGCAGGAGGTTCTCGGTCTCGGTGACCCTCCGGTCGGTCTTGAACTCGAGGCGCGTCCCGCTCTTCAGGCTTCCGGTCAGGCCGAAGAGCGGCCGCCACTCGCTGACCGACGAGCGGCTGGAGGCGGTCGGGCGGTTGTTGGCGAACTCGGTGGTCTGGGAACGGCCGTAGGTGGTGCGCATCTGGGGGGTGCTGAGCACGCGGTCGATGCGCAGCACGCTGGCCACCTGTCCGTACTCGATCTCGGCGTCGGGATAGCGGAGGGTCTGCGTCCGGTTCTTCATCCCGCTATTGTCGTACAGGCGGCCGGTGAGGTCGAAGCGCGTGTTGGCGGAGCCGCCGAAGGGAAGCCGCATGCGGGTCCGGGCCCCCACCCGCCAGTCGGTCGAGACCGACGAGCCGTTGCCGAACGCGGGCCGCATCCGCGCCGAATCGAGCCGGCTCGAGAACCCGAACAGGTAGGCGAACCCGGGAGTGCCCATGAGCCGGCTGTAGGCGCTCGAGCGGTTCAACCCCGCGTCCGTCGTGATGGTGCCCAGCGAAGCCAGGAGCCCGCGCCACGACAGGCTGGGCCGCAGCCCGCCGAACAGCGTGCGCAGCCGGTCCCCGGCCGGACGCGGCCGGTCGATCCCGGCACGCGCGCTGTCGAGGAGGGCCTCGCGGGGCGCGCCGGCGGTCGCGACGCGACCGGCGTCGGGGAGCGCGACGCGGGCGGTCTCGAACAGCGCCACCCGCGCGCTGCCGAACAGCGCCACCCGCGCGCTGTCGCGGAGCGCCTCGTGGGCCCGGTCGAGGAACCCGACCCGGGCGCGGTCGTAGAGCGCCACCCGCGCGCTGCCCAGGAGCGCTGCCCGGGCGCTGTCCAGGCGGGCGGCGCGGGCGCGATCGAAGAGCGCCACCCGTGCGCTGCCCAGCGGCCCCGCCCCCGCGCCGTCCAGCCGCGCTTCGCGCGCGGCGTCGAGGCGCGCGAGCCGGGCGAGATCGAAGAGCGCCACCCGCGCGCTGCCGAACAGCGCCGTCCGAGCGCTGTCGAAGCGCGCCACCCACGCGCCGTCGAGGCGCGTGACGTCGAGCACGGGAGGCGCGACCGGGACGTCGTCGAAGCGCGAGAACGCGACGGCGGCCGGCAGCGCGACCCGGGGGCCGGCACCGGCGGGCGGTGCGCCACTGGCCTCGTCGGCGCGCGCCGGCCGTGCGCCGGCGGAGGGCCCGCCACGGGCCTCGTCGGCGCGCGCCGGCCGTGCGCCGGCGGAGGGGCCGCCACGGGCCTCGTCGGCGCGCGCCGGCCGTGCGCCGGCGGGGGGCTCCATGCCGGGACTCTCCGGCGGCCCGCCGTCGGGCTCGTCCGGAGCGGTGGTGTCGGTCCCGTCGCCCGGCCCCGGCGGGCGCGCGCGCCCGGGCCGTCCGGGCCCCGGGCCCGGACGCCCTTCCGCGAACCGCGCGAAGGGCAGGTCCATGGTCATGCTCAGCGTCTGGCCGTTGCTCACCGAGCGCAGGCTCAGGTCGCTCGACAGCTCGGGGCCGTTGTTCTGGTTGTAGGCCGAGGTCCACGAGAACGTCGGCCGCAGCCAGTTCCCGCGCGCGACGCTGTATCGCGCGTCCATGTTCTGCCGCCAGCTCGTCACGCGGCCCAGGTTGATGAAGCCGATCCGGTCGTTCCTCAGGGGCAGCACCAGGTTGCGGACCCCATCGATGTGGTGGTGGAAGAGCTCGATGGGCCGCGAGTCGGCGCCGAAGTTCACGAACGCGGTCCGGCCGGTCACGTCGCTGCGCTTGCGGAGCGAGTCGCGCAGCGCACCCACGCGGTCGAAGGCGACGTTGCGGTTGGTGCTGACCGAGTAGTTCCAGTAGGCCCGCTCCGGCAGGAGGTAGAAGCGGGCCTTGCTCATCGGGATCCCGAACGCGAGCAGCTTCCGGGGCGCGATGAGGTAGCTCACCATCGCGGACTTGACGACGCTGCTGTCCACCGAATAGGGACTGCGGTTCTTGGACTCGGTCTGGCTGTAGCTGGCGGTGATGCCGCCGAGGGTGTAGCGCAGGAACGGGTTGGAGCGCTCGCTCCAGGCGCGCGAGTAGCTGGTGCCGAACGTGCGCGACTCGTTCCGGGTCTCGCTGGCCGCCTCGAGGGCCCCGGTGCGGATGATGTCGTCGCCGGCGCTGAAGCGCGGCCGCGAACTGTTGCGCGTGTAGGCGAGGTTGACGGGCAGCGAGATCCGCGTCTGCTCGAAGAAGCGGTGCGGTTGGATCGCGGTGCTCCACGAGAACTGGTCGAACGAACTTCCCGGCCCGCGACTCTCCCCCACCGAGAGGAAGTCCGCCCCGCGCCCGTTCCACGCCAGGTTGTAGCTCACCAGGTTGGCCAGCTGCCCGTTGATCTGGACGCGCTGGGCGTGGTCCACGTCCTTCGCCACGTCCGTGGCCCGCATCTCGTCGAGCCACAGCTGTCCCGAGCGGTAGGTCGACCCGCCGCGGTTCACGAGCCCGAACGAGATGCGCCGGAGCCGGGTGAACGAGGGCCGGCCGATGACGAATAGGCTCTCCCCCGGGGCCGCGCCGGCCACGCCGTAACGGTTCGGGTCGGCCTTCTGGAAGTCCGAGTTCAGCTTGAGGTTGGACAGGTCGGTGAGCTTCATGCGGATGTCGCTCCAGGAGACCTGCTTCGCGCTCGAGTTGGCCGGCAGGCTCGCCCGGTACTCGTAGTAGTTGCGCCCCTGCTCGTCCGAAGCGAAGCGCACGAAGTAGGACAGCCCGGGGGTCGAGATGCAGGGGCTGTTGGCCGCGTCGCGCAGGTCGAAGGCGGCGACGTACCAGGCGAGCCGGCCGTAGCGGCTGTAGTTCTCGTCCAGCGAGAAGGTCTTGAAGGTCTCCAGCGTCGCGTCGGCCTGCAGGTTGGTGAACTCCAGGCTCATGGACTGCTCGCGGCGGGTGAGCTCCTGGTTGCCGTTGCGCGTCTGCCCGGGGTCGAAGGGCGGCACGTAGACGTCGGCGTTGTCCAGCGAGTTCACCGCGTTCAGCGTCATCGTCGTGCCCGCCCGCTGCGACGCCGTGTCGAGCGCGGCCTGCTGCCAGCGGCTGCCCACGATCTCCAGCCCGCCCAGCATGAGCAGCGGCTTGCGGATGTCCGCCGGCGACTCGTCCGTCTCCACCATCCCCTGGATCCAGACCCGCACGCGCTGGGCCATCGACAGGTTGGGATTCCCGAACTTCACGGCGCGGGAGTCGGCGATCGGGATCCGGTAGCGGCGCCAGCCGTTGTCCTCGGCGGTGGCCGGGAAGGCCGCGTGGACGTCCGTCACCAGGTAGGAGGTGTCGGACGGGAGGCTCTGCTCGTCGCCCAGGTCGATGGTGTACTCGTAGTAGTCATTGCTGGTGTCCAGCGCACCGTTCAGGTTCTGGTCCTCGGTGTCGGGCTGGGGGTTGATGGTGCGGTTGCCCTCGGTGCCGTTCACGGACACCCAGTTGCGCGGATCGATGGAGCGCGCCTCGTCCCGGGACACGATGTCGTTCGGCGGGTGGAAGTCGTCGCCCTCGGGATCCGTGGGATTCGAGGTGGTGAGGTCGCGCGTCTTGCCCGAGTCGGGGTTCATCAGCCCGTCGAACCCCGTGTCTTCCTCCGCCGTGAGGGTGTTGTCGCGGTGCTTGTCCTCGGTGTCCAGCAGGCCGTTGGGCGGCTGGTCCGGCGAGCGCATCTGGTCCTCGCTCATCGCGCCCAGGTCGACGTGGAGCTTGACGTGGCGCCCGCGCACGCGGCCCTTCCCGTCGGTGGCGTGCTGGTCCCGGAAGTCGTTCACCCACAGCTCGATGAATTGCGAGCGCGACAGGTCCAGGCCCACCGGGTCGAGCATGTAGTCCACGCCCGCCCACAGGCGGGTGGAATCGCTGACCCCCAGGGTCGGCCGCCGCGGCACGCTCAGGCACAGCACCTGGCGCGGGTTGCGCGCCCCCTGGGCGTCGCTGAGGTCGGGCTTGAGGTCGCGTTCCTTGACGAAGCTGGGCGGGGAGTACCAGTGCAGTTCGGTGTTGTGGAGCCCGTGGGTCTCGAAGCCCGTCTCCACCCCCGGGTCCGTGAGCGGCACGCTCACCCCCGGCGCCACCTCGAGGCGGGGCACGCTCGCGCTGTGCCAGCGCTCCTGCGCCATCGTCAGGGAGACCGCGTCGCGCACGCCCTCCATGTCGTCGATGAAGACCTCGTTCTTGGTGTTGGGATTGGGGAACGACATGCCCACCTCGGCCTGCACGTGGAGCTCCGAGGCGGCGGTGGTGCGGATCCCGGGCAGGCGGTCCACCATCCGGGTCATCCAGCCCGGGCGGAACGTCCACTCGGTGTTGAGGTCGGTGATGAGGCTGCGCGAGGGCTCCTCCCCCAGCCGGGGACGAAGGTCCTGCGAGCCCTTGCTCTCGTACATGAACGCCCCGCCGAAGCTCCGGTCGCGCCCCTCGAGGCGGAACGCGCTCCCGACCAGCGTGCGCCCGGCCTGCTGGAACAGCGGCGCGTAGGAGTAGTTCACGTTGAGCTGGCCGCCGGTCGGCATCTGGCGCTTGAGCGTGAGGCGGCCGAGGTCGTAGTCGATCGTGTAGTCCTTGTCGCGCACCCACTGCTCGCCGTTCACCGCGACGACCTCGGAGCCCTCGAGCAGGTTGCCGCGACCCAGCGGGATCTCGCCCTGGGTCTGGGCCGCGGTGAACTCCACGTCGATGAAGTAGGTCGAGGCGAGGTCGCGGCGCGGGTTGTAGTCGTCGTAGATCGCCGCGTTGGCGGCGGCCTGGTCCAGGCCGCCGGCGCTGGTGTGCGGGTCCGGCTTCGAGGAGTCGAGCGAGTCGCGCCGGGACAGCAGGTTGGCGATCGCCCGGTCGAAGGGCTTCTCGGGCCTTCCGTCCCGGTAACCGATCCGCGGCGCGAACGGGCGCACGTCGGGCATGAAGAGCGTGCCCTCCTCGAAGTCCACGAAGGCGCGGGTGTTCGAGCTCGCCACCGTCCCGTCCACCTTGTTGTCGTGGGCGCCGCGGACCGCCGAGCCGCCGGACTCGTCGAAGTTGTCGAGGCCCAGCATCTCGATGTACGGGATCCCGGGCGCGGCGGGCTCCGAGTACTGCGGCGGGTCGGTGTAGCCCTGGCGGATGTTGATCTTGATGGTGCCGGGGTCGATGCGCTGGCCGCCCAGCTGGTAGAAGTTCCTGAGCTCGAGCTCCCGCGTCGCGTTGAAGGGCGCCAGGCGGGGGTTCGACTCGAACCCCTTGCCGGTGGAGTCGGGCACGATCAGGCTGATGGGCGCGCGCAACAGCTTCATCTGGATGGTCGGCACCCCGTCGAGGTCGTCGACCAGCTCGGTGCTCCCCACCTGCACGTAGTCCCCCTGGGAGCCCGCCGGCCGCGCGCGGTAGGTCACCGCGAGACGCTGGTCGCCCACCATCTGCCGGCGGAGCCGGATGATCTTGTAGTCGGGGCCGTAGACGTCGCGCAGGATCTCGTAGTCCTTGTCCGCCCCGGCCGTCAGCGGCGTGTAGAAGCCGAGCACCGCCGCCGTGTCGGGCGGCGTGCCCGGGCCCAGGGCCGGATCCGTCCGCGCGCGACCGCGCACCGAAGTCACGTTGGCGGTGTAGTCCGCGTTGTCGCGGTAGAGCATGATGCTGGCGTCGTCGATGTCGAGCGCCAGGACCGTGGAATCCCGCGGATCGGGAAGGTTGGGGTCGTAGAGGAAGAAGTACGTCCCGCGCACGTAGTCGAAGTCGCTCAGGGTCTGGGTCTGTTTCGAGGCGCCGCCGGTGTAGCTCGCACGCTCGCTCTTGCCCTCCTGCTTGCTCGCCAGGATCGTGAAGTCGAGCGGCCCGTAGCGCAGCGCGGCCTTGACGCCGTAGAGGCCCTCGTTGCGGCCGCTGTAGGAGACGTACTGGGTGCCCGGCAACGTCAGGCTGGTGTTGCCCAGGTCGAACGCCTGGACCAGGTCGTCCTCGCCGCCGCGGTAGTTGATGGCGACGCGATTGGAGAGCGGGACCTGGCTGGCGGAGTTCTGCAGCAGGTTGACCTTGACGCGGTCGGAGAGCTGCCCCTCGAGGCGGATGTCCAGGTCCTGCTGCATGTTCAGCGTCGGGAACAGCGAGCGCCGCTGGCCCAGCATGCCGATCTGCTGGTTGCTCCAGTCGCTCTGCCCGGAGAGCCGGATGTTCTCCGAGCCCGAGGCGTTCAGCGCCGGCCCCCCGGGACCGAGCAGGTTCTGCATGCGCGCCGGCAGCGGGGAGGGCAGCCGGAACGACAGCCCGGTCGGGGAGGCCCCCCCTCCCGTGGCCACGCCCTTGGAGTTGATGTTCTTCTGCGAGGTCTCGCGCCACAAGCGTTCGAAGCTGAGCCGGCCGGTCTCGCGGGAGAAGGCCGAGAGCGAGCGCGCCGCGCCCGGGCCCAGGGCGATCTCACCCAGGCGCGGGGACGTGCTCACCGTGCCGGAGTCGGGGTCCATCGTCACGCGCAGGGAGCGCGGATCGGGGCTCAGCCTCAGCCCGGGCGGGCGCAGGCGCAGCGGCCGCAGGACCCCCAGGACGAACTGGTCCTCCAGCGCGAGGCGGGAGGCGCTCTTCCACGCCGGCGGGAGAGAGTCCGCAGGGGACGCGGTGCGGCTGGGCTTCAACCCGAAGTGGGGAAACCCGATGAGCAGCAGGAGAGCCGGAAGGGCAGTCAGCATGCGGGCAACCTAAACGGCTGCGCCTCCATAGGCGGAGGCGCAACGGACGACCCTAGCAGGGGACTCCCTGCCGGTCAAAGGCGCCCGAAGGAAATGCGTCGCTCCCGTCCCGACTCATGAGGTAGGCTGCGCAGCCATGCGTATCCTCCACTGGTACATCCTGAAGCAGCACTTGGTTCCATTACTGCTGGGCTTCGGGGTGGTCACCTTCCTGCTGGAAGCGGGCATCCTCCGCGATTACCTGGACCTGATCATCAACCGGGGCGTGCCCGCTCCTGCGGTCCTCCAGCTCTTCCTGCTCTCCCTGGGCTACATCGTACCGTTGTCGGTGCCCTGCGGGGTCCTGGTGGCCGTGCTGATGACCTTCGGCCGCCTCTCCCAGGACAACGAGATCACCGCACTCCGCGCCAGCGGCGTCAACCTGGCCGCCATCCTGGTCGGCCCGACGCTCGCAGCCACCCTGGTGGCGGGGGGCCTGACCCTCTTCAACGACCGGGTGATGCCCGAATCCAACCACGCCTTCGCCAACCTGCTCATCGATATCGGCCGCATGCGCCCCACGGTGAAGCTCCAGGAGGGCGTCTTCATCACCGACTTCCCGGGCTACAACCTGCTGGTCAAGTCGGTGAACGGGCGCACCAACGAGATGCGGGGCGTGACCATCTACCAGATGAACGCCGGCGGGCCGCCGAACCTCATCCTGGCCCGGCGCGGCTTCCTGACGTACACCCCCGACGGCCGGACCGCGGTGCTCGAGCTGAAGGACGGGGAGATCCACGAGATCCCGGCCGACGAGGGCGGCCCCCGGAAATACCGGCGCATGGTCTTCAAGACCCACATCATCCACATCCAGGGCGCGGGCGCCATCCTGGAGCGCAGCGTGCGGGAGGCGCGCAGCGACCGCGAGATGAGCGTCAGCCAGCTCGCGCAGGAGCGCGAACAGGTGATCGAGCAGGACCGGCGCTCGACCGCGGACCACCTGGAGCACTTCGCCGCCTACGGTCTCACCGCCCGCGATCTCGAGCGGGTGATCCCCGCCGGGCTCTCGTGGTCGGCGCGGGTGGCCACCAACCTGCGGGGGCTGTTCGGCGGCAGCCCGGCCCTCGAGCGCGTGCAGCGGGAACGCCCCCAGGTGCGCATCGAGCTGGACCTCTGGCGGCTGGAACGCGAGGCGCTCGGGCAGCGGGCCGGTTCGCTGTCGGTCGAGATCCACAAGAAGTTCTCGATGCCGGCGGCCTGCGTGGTGTTCGTCTTCATCGGGGCGCCCCTCGGCATGCGGGTGCGGCGCGCGGGCCCCGCGGTGGCCTTCGTCTCGGTGGCGTTCTTCCTCTTCTACTACCTGTGCCTGATCGGCGGCGAGGACCTGGCCAACCGGCTGCTGCTGCCGCCCTGGCTGGCCATGTGGCTCCCGAACCTGGTGCTCGGGACGTGGGGCGTGCTGGCCACGCTGCGGGCGATCGAGGTCTGGCGGCCCCGGGCCCCCGCCCGGCCGGGCGGCGAGCGGGATCGGCGCGGCCCCCGGGTTGCGCTGCCCGTGGCCCCGGCCGCAGGGGGGCCCTCCGCGTGAGATTGCTCGACCGCTACCTGCTCCGGGAGTTCGCCGGCTACCTCGCCCTCGGGCTGGTCGGCATCCTCGCCATCTTCATGGTGGTGGACGTCTTCGAGAAGATCGACGTGTTCCTCGACCACCACGCCGCCTTCTCGCTGATCGCGCGGTACTACCTCTACCGCCTGCCCGAGTGGCTGGTGCAGGTGCTCCCGATCGCGCTGTTGATGGCCACCTTCCTCTCGCTGGGCCAGCTCAACAAGTTCGGCGAGCTGACCGCGATGCTCACCTCCGGGCGCTCGCTGATGGGCATCCTCGCGCCGGTGCTGGCGGTGTCGGTGGCGGCCACGCTGCTCTCGCTCGCGCTGGGCGAATCCGTCGTGCTGGAGACGAACCGGCAGCGGGACGAGATCTACGACCAGGAGCTCCAGGGCATGCGGCGCGAGCCGGTGACCGAGCGGGCCGACGTCACGTACCTGGGCGAGGGCGGCCGCATCTTCTACATGCGGCTGTATCTGGTGGGCGAGAAGCGCATGCACGAGGTCTCGCTCCAGGAGTTTCGCGCCGGGGCCCTGGTGCGGCGCCTCGACGCCGCCGAGGCCAGCTGGGACGGGAAGCGCTGGGTGTTCTCCTCGGGCTTCCTGCGGGAGTTCCGGGACAACCGGGAGCGGGTGAAGGCCTTCGACCGCATGGCGGTGAACGGGATCGAAGAGCAGCCGGCCGACTTCGCCAAGGAGACCCGCAACCCCGCCGAGATGAACTTCTTCGAGTTGTGGTCCTACGTGCAGAAGCTGCACGCCAGCGGGGCACGCGTGGCGAACTACCTGGTGGACCTGCAGGTGAAGCTGGCCTTCCCGCTGGTCAACCTGATCGTGGTGTTGATCGGCGCACCAGTGGCCACGCGCCTGCGGCTGCAGAGCGCCGCGCTCGGCTTCGGGCTCTCGATCGTCATCTCCTTCTGCTACTACGCCCTGCTGCGCACCGGGCAGGCGCTGGGGCACGCCGGCGTGCTGAACCCGTACCTGGCCGGCTGGCTGGGGGACCTGGTCTTCGGCGCGGTGGGCGCCGTCATGATGACCCGGGCCCAGGGCCGGTAGGCGGGGCGGGGGGCCGGGCGCCTCCCCCGCCCCGGCTCAGGCCTCGAACGCCCGCGCGATCGTGTCGAGCCCGGCGCAGAACTCCACGTCGCGCGCGTACCCCGCGCCCATGGCACGCAGGGTGCGCCCGTGCGCGGAGCCCTGCACCAGCGCGCGCACCTCGGCCGCGTCGCGCGGGGCGATGCGGCGCGCGAACGCCGCCGCGGCGCCACGGACGAGCGCGCCGCGCGCGGCCAGCCGCTCCACCAGCCAGCCGGCGAGGGCGGCGTCCTCGAGCGCGTAGCCGCCCAGCTTGCCCGCGCACACGACGGCGACGCGCCGGTCCGCGGCCACCGCTTCGAGCACCGCGCTCGCGTTGACGAAGGCGCCGAGCACCCGCCGCCGCGCGGGGCCCGCGGCGAGCAGCGCCTGCGAGCCGTTCGTGGAGGCGAAGACCAGCGTACGGCCGCCGACGGTCTCCGGGCCGTACTCGAAGGGCGAGTTGCCGAGGTCGAAGCCCTCGATCCGGCGCCCGTCGCGCTCGCCGCACAGCAGGGCGCCGGGGAACCGGGCGCGCAGCGCCAGGGCGTCCCCGGGCGTGCCGGCGGCGAGGATCGCGCGCGCCCCGTGCAGGCGCGCCATCGTGAGGACGGTGGTGGCGCGCAGCACGTCCACCACCACGGCGGTGGCCCCCGCGGGCACGGTCCCGTCCCCGGGGGTGAGCAGGACGGCGACCTGCGCCGGCACGATGCGGTGCGGCGGGCTAGCCCGCGGCGGCGGCGGCGGCGGCCCGCGCGGGCGCGAGCGCCGGCCCGAGCAGCCGCTCGACGAAGTGCGTGTCGAGGTCGCCCCGCTGGAACGCCGGGTCGCGGACCGCGAGGAGATGGAAGGGGATCGTGGTCTTGATGCCCTCCACGATCAGCTCCTCGAGCGCGATCTCCATGCGGCGCAGCGCCTCGGGTCGGTCCTTCCCGCGCGCGATGAGCTTGCCGATCATCGAGTCGTAGAACGGCGGCACGGTGTAGCCGGCGTAGACGTGGCTGTCCATGCGCAGGCCGGGTCCGCCGGGGCGGTAGAAGTAGGTGATCGCGCCGGGGCTCGGCCGGAAGCCGTGCTCGTGGTCTTCCGCGTTGATGCGGCACTCGAAGGCGTGCCCCTCCCAGCGCACGTCCTCCTGCCGGATCGAGAGCTTCTCGCCCGCCGCCACCAGGATCTGCTCCTTCACCAGGTCCAGGCCGGTCACCTCCTCGGTGACCGGGTGTTCGACCTGGATGCGCGTGTTCATCTCCATGAAGTGGTAGGTGCCGTCCTGGTCGAACAGGAACTCCATGGTGCCCGCGCCCCGGTAGCCGATGGACCGGGCGCCGCGCACGGCCAGCGCGCCGATGGTCCGGCGCTGCTCCTCCGTCAGGAGCGGGCTCGGCGCCTCCTCGATGAGCTTCTGGTGGTTCCGCTGCACCGAGCACTCGCGCTCGCCCAGGTGGACCAGGTTGCCGTGGGTGTCGCCGAACAACTGGAACTCGATGTGGCGCGGACGGGCGATGTACTTCTCCAGGTAGACCACGTTGTTGCTGAAGGCCGCGCCCGCCTCCGCCTGCGCGACCCCGAAGCCCAGGCGCAACTGCTTCTCGTCCCACGCCACGCGCATGCCCCGTCCGCCACCGCCCGCCGCGGCCTTGATGATGACCGGGAAACCGATGTCGCGCGCCAGGGAGATCGCCTCCTCGACGTCGGGGACCGCACCCTCGCTGCCCGGCACGACCGGCAGGCCGGCATCCTTCATGGTGCGGCGCGCCTCGATCTTGTCCCCCATCCGGCGGATCATCTCGGCGGTCGGGCCGATGAAGGTGAAGCCGCAGGACTCGCAGACGTCGGCGAAGTGCGCGTTCTCGGCGAGGAATCCGTAGCCCGGGTGGATGGCGTCGGCGCCCGCGATCTCGGCCGCCGAGATCAGCCGCGCGATGTGGTTGTAGGACTGCACGGGCGGGGGCGGTCCGATGCACACCGACTCGTCCGCCAGCCGCACGTGCAGGCTGTCGCGGTCGGCCGTGCTGAAGACCGCCACCGTCGAGATCCGGAGCTCGCGGCAGGCGCGGATGATGCGCAGCGCGATCTCTCCCCGATTCGCCACCAGGACCTTGCGGAACATCAGTTCAGGAACCCCTCGTTGGGTGGGACGGCCACGGCGCCGCGCGCGGCGCCCTCGCCGCTGGCGCCCCCCCCGCCCGCCCCGGGCGAGGTCCCGGTCCCCTGGACCGGCTGCCACGTGCGGTCGGACGAGGCGTCGATGCCCTTGAGCTTGAGCGCCAGCTCGTTCGGGTTGTTCGCGTTCTTGAGCGCTTCTTCCTCGCTGATCAACCCTTCGCGCAGCAGGCCCATGATGGACTGGTCGAAGGTCTGCATCCCGTACTGGGTCATGCCTTCCGCGATCAGCGCGCGGAGCAGCGGGGTCTTGTCCGGGTTCATGATGTACTCGCGCACCGTCGGCGTGCCGGTCATGACCTCGATCGCCGGCACGCGGCCAGCCCCGTCGCGCCGCGGGATGAGGCGCTGGGAGATCACCGCCCGCAGGTTCGAGGCCATGGACAGGCGCAGTTCGTCGTGCTGGTGCGGCGGGTAGAAGGAGATGATCCGCTGCAGCGTCTGCACGACGTCCGTGGTGTGCAGGGTCGAGAGCACCAGGTGCCCGGTGTCCGCGGCCATCAACGTGGTGCTCATCGTCTCCAGGTCGCGGATCTCGCCGACCAGGATGATGTCGGGGTCCTGGCGCAGCACGTACTTGAGGCCGTCGTGGAACGAGCGCGTGTCCAGGCCCACCTCGCGCTGGTGGATGAAGGACAGGCGGTCGCGGTGCAGGAACTCGATCGGGTCCTCGATGGTGATGATGTTGCGGGTCGTGACCCGGTTGACGGCGTCGATCATGGCGGCCAGCGTCGTGGACTTGCCCGAGCCGGTGCGCCCGGTGACCAGCACCAGCCCGCGCGGCTGGAACGCCAGCTCGCGCACGATCGGGGGCAGCGTCAGGTCCTCGATGCTCGGCACCTCGACCGGCACGTGGCGCAGCGCCAGCGCCGGCGTGCCGCGCTGCATGAAGCAATTGGCGCGGAAGCGGGCCAGGCCCGAGACCCCGAAGGCGAAGTCGATCTCGCTGTGGGTCGAGAAGTAGAGCCGCTGCTCGTCGTTGAGCAACTGGTCCACCACGTCGCGCAGCTCGGGCGCCGACGGCGAGCTCTCCTCGAGGGTGTAGAGGACGCCGTCCACGCGCACCACGGGCGCGGTCCCGGCCTTCAGGTGCAGGTCGCTGGCGTGGGCCGCGATCATCTTCTCGAGCACGGTGCGGATGTTCATGGACGGCACCCTTCGTGCGCCCGGTCCGGGCTCACGCGGGCTCGATCAGGAACAGCTTCTGCCCGAACTCGACCGGCTGGGCGTTCTCGACCAGGATCTTCACCACTCGTCCCCGGTGCTCGGATTCGATCTCGTTCATGAGCTTCATCGCCTCGATGATGCAGACGGTCTGCCCCACCTCGACGATGTCGCCCAGCTCGACGTACGGATCCGCGTCCGGGGCCGGAGCCCGGTAGAAGGTCCCGACCATGGGGGACGTGATCGCGGCGAGGTTATCGGTCAACAGCGGGGCGGACGGCGCCGTCACTGCCGCGGTTGGCGCCGGCCGCTCCAGCGCGGGGGCGAAAGCCGCCGCGGAGGAGAGACCCACGTTCACCGGGAGCTGGGAATGGGCGGCGATGCGCACCGTCCGGTCCCCGGAGCTGACCTCGAGTTCGCCGATGCCGGTGCGCTGCACGAGGCGGATGAGCTGACGGAGTTCGGTCAACCCCACCACACCCAGCATGGCACCACCGGCGTTATCGGTCCCCGGGGGGGCCGGCTTCACGGCTTTGTCCGCCGGAGGCGGACTCGTCTTCTTGGCCTTGCCACGCAAACGGTTAGGCTTGGTCACGGGAGAGGACTCCCATCAGCCCGCGCAGTGCCAGTTCGTAGCCCGCTGGGCCGAAACCCTGGACCACCCCGACGGCGGCCCCGGAGATCAATGAAGTGTGCCGAAACGTCTCGCGAGCGTAGGGATTGCTCAGGTGAACCTCGACCACGGGGATCCCGGCCGCCAGCACCGCGTCCCTCAGCGAAACGCTCGTGTGGGTCAGCCCGCCCGGGTTGAGGAGCACCCCGTCCGCGCTGCCTTTCGCCGAGTGAAGAGCGTCGATCAGCACACCCTCGTGGTTGCTCTGCCGGCACTCGACCTCGCACCCCAGCTGCCGGGCGAGGGTCTCGAGGAGGCCGCGGATGTCATCCAGGGTCGCCCGGCCATAGACCGCCGGCTCCCGTGTCCCCAGCGCGTTGAGGTTCGGTCCGTGCAGAACGAGGATTCGCTTCACTTTGGGGCTCATCCCACGGCTCCGGCCTCCAGCAGGGCGACACGCACCAGCCGCCCGGAAACCAAGCGCGGGACGCTAGCATGGCCCATCCGGGGCGTCAATACCCACCGGGTCATCCGCCCCGAACGCTTCTTGTCGGACCGCATGGCAGCCAGCAGGCGTCCCACCGGGACCGGCGGGACCTTCCAGGGCAGCCCGAACAGGTCGAGCAGCACCTCCACGCGGACCCGGTCCTCGAGGCGCAACCCCGCCACGCTCGCCGACAGCGCCGTGGCCACACGCAGCCCCAGCGCCACCGCCTCCCCATGCAGGAGCACGCGGTACCCGGTCACCACTTCGAGCGCGTGGCCGGTCGTGTGCCCGAGGTTGAGGGCGGTGCGGGGCCCGCCGGCGCGCTCCCGCTCGTCGGCGAGCACGACGCGGGCCTTGGCCCGGATTGCGCGGGTGACGGCCCCGGCGAGCGTCCCCGGGTCGCCGGCCGCGAGGGCCTCGGCGTTGCGTTCGAGCCAGGCGAAGAGCGGCGCATCCACCGCGAGCCCCAACTTCACCACCTCGGCGAGGCCCGCCCGGCGATGGCGGACGGGCAGCGTTCCCAGGACATCCGGATCCACCAGCACGCCTGCCGGCTGATGGAAGGCCCCCACGAGGTTCTTCCCGGCCGGCAGGTTCACCGCGGTCTTGCCCCCCACGCTGCTGTCCACCTGCGCGAGGAGCGAGGTCGGCACGCCCACCCAGGGCACGCCCCGCAGCCAGGTGGCGGCGAGGAACCCGGCGAGGTCGCCGGTGACGCCACCACCGAGGGCGACCACGGCGTCGGCACGCTCGAGCCCGAGCGCCGCGCAACGCTCCCACAGCAGGGCGAGGCGCGGGAGGCTCTTCGAGCCCTCCCCGGGCGGCACCCGCAACAGGTCGGCCGCGCACCCGGCGGCCCGCAACGAGCGCAGGGCCCGCGCTCCGTAGAGCCGCGCCACCCGGGCATCGCTCACCACCACGACGCGCCTGGCGCCGATGGCTGCGCGCACGAACGCGCCGAGCCGGTCGAGCCCGCCACGCGCGATGCGCACCCGCGAACTGGCGCGGGTGGCGGGGTAGCGCAACAGCAGGTCAGCCATGCCGCGCAGTATAGGGCTCAATCCGGCGGGCGCGAAGGGCCGCGGGGAGCCTGCGGCGACCGCAGCGGCCGGGGCCAGCGCCGCGACTTCAACGCCGCCGGCTGCCGCCCGCGGCGGGTGCCGGGCTCGGCTTCGGGGACCCGCGCAAGCCGCCCAGCGCCCAGGCCGGGAGCGAATCGCGCGATTCGGCCAGGGCCACGCGTCCGGAGCGCCGCTCGTCGCCATGGACCCAGACCAGGGTCACGGCCGTGCCGGGGGGGGTCTCGGCCACCCAGCGCGCCAGTTGCTCGGGGTACTCGACCCGCTCGCTCTCGAAGCCCACGATGAGGTCCCGGGGCCTGAGCCCCACGCGCTCCGCCGGACCGCCGGCCTGCACGCTCTCGACCCTGGCGCCTAGCGCCACCACCGCGCTGTCGATCTCGCTGCGCACCGCTTCCGCCCGCGTGCTGACGCCCAGGTAGCCGTGGTGCATGCGCCCGTCCCGCTTGAGGCTCTCGTAGACGGGCCACACCTGCCGGATGGGCATCACGATGCTGCTCCCGCCCGGCCGGCGGTCGGCGGTCCCGCCGATGCCGGGGTCGGGCGCGCCGAGTTCGCCCTGCACGATCCCCACCAGCTCGCCCCGGGGATTGAGCGCCGCCCCCCCGCTGTTGCCGGGGTAGACGATGTTGGTGAGCTGCAGGAGCGAAGTGCGCGGCTCCCGGTAGACGAACTCGACCATGCCGACAGACTGCGTGGACTGGGCCCGGTAGGAGGTCCCCACCACGATCACCCGGTCGCCGAGCTGGGCCGGGACCGCGGCGGGCTTGAGCCACGGGATCTGCAGGTCCGGCACCCGGAGCATGGCCACGTTGAAGATGAGGTCCATGCCGGCCAGTTGCGCTTCCGCCTCGAGGCCGTTGGCGGTGCGCACGACGATGCGCTCGGAGCCCAGCACGACGCTCGCGGTGGTGAGGATGACGTTCTCCTCCACCGCCACGCCCGAGCCGACCGAGGTGTACACGCGGGGAGCGGAACGCGCGGGGCGGGGCCGGCTGCGGGGCTCGGTGCGCTGGGCGGAGACCGTGACCACACTGCGCGCGGCCTGGTTTGCGATCGCTTCGACGCCATCGGGCGGAGCGGACGGCGCAGCCTGGGGGCGGGCAGAGGGGGCGAGGAGCAACACCAAAATGCCGGCCAGCCAGGCCGCCCGGCGCCCCGCGCGATAGCCTCTTTTCGTCATCCCGGCGGATGCCTTCGCTTAGAAGGTGATGATCGGTTGCTGTCCCTCGGGGTCCCGCTTGACCCGGCCGCCACCCACCTCGACCGAGCCGAGCACGAACTCGACGTTCTTGTCCGGATCGAACAGGCTCTCATCGTCCCCCCGGCGGGCCTCCGGACGGCGAGCCCCCGGCTCCAGGTCGGCCTGCGGTGCGAAGCGCGGCTCCCGCGGCCCGTTGATCTCGACGACCCGCGGGGCCTGGCTCGAGGCCGGCGACTTCCAGCGGAGGTTCGGCCCGACCAGCACGGCGGCGATGACCAGCACGGCCGCCGCGGCCGCCACGGCGGCGGGCACCCAGCGCGCGCCGGTCCCACGGACGAGGTCCGGCGCGGTCGTGGCGCGGCGCGCGCGCGCCAGCACCCGGTCCGCGAAGTCGGCGGAGGCGTCGATCCTGGGAAGCGAGGCCGCCAGCTCGAGGGTGCGGGAGAAATCGTCGTACTCCGCACGGCACGCCGGGCACGAGGCGAGGTGGCTCTCGAGCCCGTCCCGCTCGGCCTGCGTGAGCTCGTCATCCCAGCAGGCCCCGAAGAGGTGCCGGGCCCGTTTGCAGATCATGGGTCTCCTGCTTTCGCGAGCAGCGGTTGAAGCTTGTGCTTGAGCATGCCCCGGGCGCGGTTGATGCGCGAGCGCACCGTCCCGCCCGGGATTCCCAGCACCTGTGCGATCTCCTCGTAAGGCAGGCCCTCGATGTCCCTCAGGACCAGGGCCAGCCGGTACTTCTCCGGCACCGTCGCGATCGCCCGCCCCACGGCGTCCTGGAGTTGCTCCCGCTCGAGCGTCGTCTCCCGACCTTCCGTGGTATCCGCGAGCTGGATCGCACGGTCCTTCAACGTCTCTTCCAGCGCATCCAGGCTGAACCAGTTGCGTCTGCGGACCCGCCGCCGGATCTCGTTCTTCGCGAGGTTGGCGGCGATCGTGAAGACCCAGGTCGAGAACTTCGACCCGTGCCGGTAGTTTCGGCGGTGCACGAACACCCGCACGAAGACTTCCTGCGCCAGGTCGTCGGCGCATTCCCGATCGTTCAGGACCCGGCTCACCAGATTGGTGACCCGGCCCTGGAAACGACGCACGAGCTCAGGGAACGCTCTCTGGTCGTCCACCGCCACCCGGTCCATGAGATCCTCGTCCGAGAGGCTCAGGATCGGAGGCGCCGATGCGTCTCGGTCAGTCGGCAACAGGCTCCTCGCCCATCGTTACTACCCCGCCCGTGGATTGGGGTTCCGTGTGGTCAGCGCAACCTGGACAGCTTGTCCCGGAGCCGGGCGTTGCCCGGGTCCCGGCTCAGGCTCCGCGCGTACTGCTCCCTCGCCAAGTCGGTGAGGTTCAAGTCCTTGTAGACGTCACCCAGGTGCTCGCAGACCACCGGGTCCCCGTCGGTCAACTCGGCCGCCCGTTCGAGGTCCGCTCGCGCCTCCGCCAGCCGGCCGAGCCGATAGTAGACCCAACCCCTCGAATCCAGGTAGGCGCCGTTGTCCGGCTCCTGCGCCAGGGCCCTTCGAACCAGGTCCTCCGCCTCGGCCAGGTCGCGCCCGTGATCGGCGAGGAGGTACCCCAGGGAATTGAGCGCCTCGCTGCTCCCGGGCTCGCGGGCAAGCACCTCGCGGACCGCGCGCACCGCGCCGTCCACGTCGCCCATCCGTTCGCGGCAATAGGCCAGTTGCAGCCCCGCCCGCGCCGGAGCCCGTCCCCGGAGCACCAGGTCCGCCCACAGGGATTCGGCCGCGGCGAACCGGCCGCGCGCCTGCATCAGCCCCCCCAGCAGGAAGCGCGGCGCCAGCGAGTCCGGGACGATCTCGACGGCGCGCCGCGCCACCGCTTCGGCCCCGGCGGTGTCGCCGGTCTCTGCGCGCATCTGGGCCAGGAGCATCAGGCCGCGGTAGTCGGCGGCGTGGCCCCGGCTCCAGTCCTCCACCAGCGCCAGGGCCTGGCGTTCGCGACCGCGCCGCGTGAGGATGCCGGCCACCTGCGCCACGCGGGCCGGGTCGGCCGGGTCGGACGCCACCAACTCGTCCAGCAGCTCGCCGGCCCGGTCGGCGTGGCCGAGGCGCAGCGCCAGGTCGGCCTCGACGCCGATCGCCTCGATATCGTCGGGCTCCGCCCGTCGCACGACTCGAACCTCGTCGTAGGCCTCGGCGTACCGCCCCGCGCCCACCAGCAGGCGCACCAGGCGGCGCCGGGTGACCTGGTCGGCAGGATGGAGCTCCAGGTGCTGACGGTAGAGTCGCATGGCCTCCGTCGGGTGCCCGAGGCCGTCCTGGATCCAGCCGGCGAGGAAGAGCGCGCCCGGCCGCACCGGGTTGATCGCCACCGCCTCGCTCAGGAGGGAGTCGGCGAGCACGAAGTGGCCCCAGCGCGTCTCGATCGCGGCCAGCTGGAACCAGGCCTCCCCGTCGTCCGCGTCGAGCGCGACGGCGTGGCGCCACCCCCGGGCCGCCAGGTCGGGCTGGTCGAGCAGGTCGGCGACGCGGGCCAGCGTCCTCCAGTAGTCCACCTGCTGCGAATCGGCGGCCACGGCGGCGCGGAGCGCCTCCAGCGCCTCCTGGGGCCGTCCCAGGTTGAACAGCGCGCTGCCCTGCAGCCAGGCGGCGCGCGCATCGCCGGGATCGTGTTCGAGCACGAGCCGGGCATATTCGAGCGAGCGCTCCGACTGTCCGAGCCGACCCGCGATCTCGCTCACCCGGAGCTCGATCCCGGGCCGCCCCGGATCCAGGCGGAGCGCCTGCAGGTACTCCTCGAGCGCGTCCGCCTCGATCCCGCGTTCTTCCAACAGCAGGCCGGAGAGATAGTGGTCGAGCGCCCCCGCGGCGTCCGGGGCCGGGGCCGCGGTTCCGGATCGGTCGCCGGGCCGGGCAGCGTCCGGGCCGGGGACGGCAGGGAATCCGGCCGCCCGGACGGGCAGCCCCGCCGTCGCGGCCGCGAGGAGGATGAGGCTGAGGACGCGTGCGACGGATGACATCACCACCCGAGCCTAGCACGCGCCGCGCCGTGGCGGCCAGCGCGGAAGCCGCCGCGGGGCCCGCGCCGCCCCCGCGGTTTGCGCGACGGAAGGCTCACGCGCATCATGGGGCCCCGTGAGCGCGAACGACTCCATCCCGCCGGAACCGACGGCCCCCGTCGCCGGCCAGCCGCCCGCCCGGATCCTCGTCGTGGACGACGACCTGGACGTGGCACAGGCCATCGCCCGCATGGCCGAGGCGCTCGGTCATGCCCCCACCATCGCCGCCAGCGTGGACGAGGCCGCCGGCCAGCTCCTCCGGGATTCCTACGACGTCGTCCTCACGGACCTCGATTTCCGCACCCCCGGGCGGAGCGGCCTCGACCTGCTCCGGCAAGTGCAGGCGGACTCTCCCGAGATCCCGGTCGTGCTCATCACCGGCAAGGGCACCATCGACACCGCCATGGAGGCGATCAAAGGCGGCGCCTACGACTACCTCGCGAAGCCCCCCCAGCTCGAGGTCATGGGCGCCCTCCTGCGCCGCGCGATCGAGAAGAAGCGCATGGCCGAGGAGGTGCGGCACCTGCAGCGCGAGGTCAGCAAGCGGCTCCCGACCGGGGAGATCGTCGGCTCCTCGCCGCAGATGCTCGAGGTCTACAAGGTGCTGCAGCGCGTCGCCCCGAGCCGGACCAACGTGCTGATCCTGGGGGAGAGCGGCACCGGCAAGGAACTGGTGGCGCGGATGCTCCACAAGCGCAGTCCGCGCCACGCGGAGCGCTTCGTCGCGGTGAACGTCTCGGCCATCCCCGAGGGCCTGCTGGAGAGCGAGATGTTCGGCCACGTGCGGGGCGCGTTCACGGGGGCCATGACCGCCCGACGCGGGCTCTTCGACGAGGCGCACCGGGGCACGTTGTTCCTCGACGAGATCGGCGACCTCTCGCAGCCGCTCCAGGCCAAGCTCCTACGGGTGATCCAGGAGCATCGCATCAAGCCGGTGGGCGGGAACGAGGAGCACGAAGTGGACGTGCGGCTCGTCGGCGCCACGCACCGCAACCTCGACGAGATGGTGCAGCGCGGGCTGTTTCGCGAGGACCTGTTCTACCGGCTGAACGTGGTCTCGATCTCCCTGCCGCCGCTGCGGGAACGCGGAGCGCATGACGTCGAGATGCTGGTCGAGCACTTCCTGCGCGACTACGAGCACGAGACCGGAAAGGTGTCGCCCCGCGTGTCCGCCGAGGCCTTCAGCCTGCTCAAGGCCTACCCCTGGCCCGGCAACGTGCGCGAGCTGGAGAACGTGCTGGAACGGGCGGTGCTCATGTCCACGCACGGCTTCATCACGCCGGAGTCCCTCCCACCCAGGCTCCACGGTATCCAGCCGGTGCCGGAGTTCCCCGCCCTGGAATCCGGACTCCCGCCGCTGGAGGCCATGATCGAGCGCTACGTCGAGCACGTGCTCGACCACGCGAAGGGAAACCAGACCCGGGCCGCCAAGATCCTGGGGATCTCCCGCCGGACCCTCCACCGGCGAGCCGAGCGCCAACGGCGCAACGAAGGCACTGACTAGGACATATTGTCCCCATCAGCGTCACATTGTCGCGCTCATTCAACTAGATGCACCGCAATAGATTGCTGCATGACGACCATCAAGTGCGACATGATGTCCCGTTCTAGCCGCCTTCATCCCCCTCCGAACCGGTGCGGATCGCCACCGCACGTATCGCACCAAGTGTTTGCCCTGTAGCAATATAGACATCTCATCCGCGCGATTTCCGACGTTGGCATCCTGGGTGCTTTGGTCAACCGTGAAGACAAGCATGGTTTCTGTCGTCACCACATGACGGACACGGAAGATCCGAGGGGCCTGTCTTGAATGCGCGTGGCGACAGTCTTGAAGCGGGGGGCGCAAGCCCCTCGCTTCCTTGATTTCCGGAGCGCCGGGCCCGGCCAGGTCCCCATGTCCCCCGGGGAGCGGCCGGATCCCCCAGGTCTTCCGGAACGGAAGATCGCCCGGCGCTGAAGGCACGGACGGGCGGCAGGAGTCCCTGCCGCCCGTCCGTGTTTCTGTCGGCGTCGCTCAGCGTCGGCGCGAGCGCCGACGCCCGTAGTGCGGCCTGGCCTCAGGCCCGCTCTCCGGAGGCTCCGCCCCGGGGCCCTGTACTTCGTCCTGCGCGGGCTCGTCTGGCGACGAACCGGCCTCGGGCTCTTCTTCATCCGGACGATCGGCGAAGCGCTCGGTCGGCGACTCCTCCTGGGAGTCGTCGGGCGGCCCCCAGGCGGGCGAAGGTCCCGCCCCGGTCCATGGCTCGTCCACGATCTCCGTGGACCCGGCACCCGGCACCGTCTCGTGGCCGGCGTCGATGCCGAATGGGTCGATGTGGCGCTCGTCGAGCGGTCCTTCCGGCCGGCCGATCTCCTCGATGCTGTCCTCGTCGTATGCACTGAGCGGCGGCTCGACTTCCGCGGGCCGCGCGGGCCGCTCGACCTGTGGCTCCCGCGTGCGGACCGGTTCCTGGGACACCGACCCGGCCTTCACGGCCTCGTCCCTGCCCAGGCCGCGACGCCCGCGGCCGCTCCTGCGGCTGCGGAACCCATCGCGTCCTCCGTCCGCCGGGGCAGGCGCTGCCGGCGGCGGGACCACCGGTTCCTCCCGGGGCTCGCGACGGGCCTCGCGCTCCTCGCGCGGTTCCCGGCGCGGCTCGCGCTCCTCGCGCGCTTCCCGGCGCGGCTCGCGCTCCTCGCGCGCTTCCCGGCGCGGCTCGCGCTCCTCGCGCGCTTCCCGGCGCGGCTCGCGCCCTTCGCGCGACTCCCGGCGCGGCTCGCGCTCCGGGCGATCCTCGCCCGGGGCCCGCCCGCCCGGCTGCTCGACGCTCTCCAGGGCGTTCCGCGCCGCGGCCTGCTCGGCCTCCTTCTTGTTCGGGCCACGCCCCTCACCCAGCACCCGGCGTCCGACGATCACTTCCACCAGGAAGAGCTTCGAGTGGTCCGGGCCCATCTGGCTGCGGATCCGGTACACGGGATGGGTGCGGAAGGTGCTCTGCACGTACTCCTGCAGGTGGCTCTTGTAATTGCGATGGCGCTTGTCCGCCACGATCTCGCGCGAACCGCGGAGCAGCCAGTACTCGATGAACTCGCGCGCCGTCTCGAAGCCCTGGTCGAGGTAGATCGCCGCCACCACCGATTCGAAGGCATCGGCCAGGATCGAGAGCCGCTGGCGGCCTCCGGATTCGATCTCGGAGTGGCTGAGCAGCACGAAGCGCCCGATCCCCATCGAAAGGGCCTTGCGCGAGAGGATGGCCTTCGAGACCAGCAGCGACTTGGTCTTGGTCAGCTGCCCCTCGTGCTCGTCGGGGTACAGGCGATAGAGGTACTCGCTGGTCACCAGCCCGAGCACGGAGTCGCCCAGGAACTCCATCCGCTCGTTGGACTCCCGCGGCCCCATCCCGGTCACGCTCAGGTACGAGCGATGCGTGAGGGCCAGCCGGAGCAGCTCCGGGTCGTGGAAGGTGATCCGGAAGTGGCGGGAGAACTCCGCGATGGCGCGGGCCTCCTGCTGGTCGAACGACTCGTCGCCACGGCGCGCCGGCTGCGCGCCCGCCGGCCGGCCGGGCCGGACGAACAGGCTCGTCAGCCAGCTCCACCACGAGCGCCGCGGTGGCGGCTTCTGGGACGGCCGCGGACGACGGCGGCGTCCACGACCTCCTCCGCGGCGGGAGCGGCCGCCTACGTCGCCGCCTTCAGGGCCAGGGTCGCGTTGTGCCCCCCGAACCCGAACGAGTTCGAGACGGCTGCCCGAACGACTTGCGTTCGAGCCTGATGGGGAACGAAATCTAGGTCGCATCGGGGATCCGCGTTTTCCAGGTTGATCGTAGGTGGGACGATCCCGCGCGCCAGCACCAGGGCGGTGATCACCGCCTCGAGCCCTCCGGCGGCACCCAGCAGGTGCCCGGTCATGGACTTGGTGGAGTTCATCATCAGGCGATAGGCGTGCTCACCGAAGACGGACTTCACGGCCTGCACCTCGACCGGGTCACCGGCGGGCGTCGAAGTACCGTGCGAGTTGATGTAGCCCACGTCTTCGGGAGCCAGGCCCGAGTCCTGGAGCGCGCGCCGCATGGCGCGCGCGGCGCCGTTCCCATCTTCCGCAGGTGCGGTCAGGTGGAAGGCGTCCGCCGAGGCCCCGTAGCCGCCGAGTTCGCACAACACCGGCGCACCACGGCGCCGGGCATGGGCCTCGGTCTCGAGTACGAGCACACCGGCGCCTTCGCCGATCACGAAGCCGTCCCGATCACGATCGAATGGGCGGCTGGCGTGTTGAGGGTCGTCGTTTCGAGTGGAGAGAGCGCGCGCCGAGCAGAAGCCGGCGATCGCCATGGGTGTGATGGTGGACTCCGCGCCACCACAGATCATCACGTCCGCGTCCCCGGCGCGCAGGAGCCGGAGGGACTCGCCGATCGCGTGCGCCCCGGAGGCGCATGCCGAGACCGTGCCGAAGTTCGGGCCGCGGAGGCCGAAGCGGATCGAGACCTGCCCGGCCGCCATGTCCGAGATCATCATCGGGATGAAGTAGGGACTGACCCGGCCGGGGCCCTTTTCGATCAGGTTCCGGTGCTGGGTCTCGAACGTCTCCATCCCGCCGATGCCCGAACCGATCACGACGCCGACCCGGTCGCGGTCCACCGCGTCCGGGTCCAGCCGCGCCCATTGCATGGCCCCGTGGGCTGCCACGACTCCGTACTGCACGAAGCGATCCATCCGCTTGGAGTCCTTGCGGTCCAGCACGCCCTCGGTCGAGAAGTCCTTCACCTCGCAGGCGAAGCGGGTGTCCAGGTTCGACGCATCGAAGCGGGTGATGGGGCCAGCGCCCGACACTCCCGCCAGGAGGTTCGCCCAGAGCATTTCGACGTCGTTTCCGAGCGGCGACACCACGCCGACACCCGTGACCATCACGCGGCGCTCATGATCTGCCATGTCACATCCTTTTCGCGTCCCGGGTCACCAGCCCTGGCCGCCCCCCGCGGCGGGGGCACGGCCATTCCTGCCGGCGTCCGGCCGTCCGCCGTCCGTTAGGCGGTCGCGTGGGCCTTCAGGTAGTTCATCGCATCGCCGACCGTCTTCATCTTCTCGGCGTCCTCGTCCGGGATGTCCAGCCCGAACTCCTCCTCCAGGGCCATCACCAGCTCGACGATGTCCAGGGAGTCGGCGCCCAGGTCCTCGATGAACTTCGCCTCGGGGGCCAGCTGCTGGACTCCGACTTCCAGCTCCTTGGCGATGATCTCCTTCACGCGGTCTTCCGAGAATGCTGCCACGGTCGATACCTCCTGACTGGGTTGTCCATCCCAAGACCATCCGGGCGGACCCACGCCCCGCGTGGGTAACCCCGCGCCGGCGGCTACTCCATCACCATCCCACCATCCACCGCCCACGTCTGGCCGGTCACGTAGCCGGCGCGCGGCGAGGCCAGGAACGCCACGACCTCCGCCACGTCCTCCGGCTGGCCCAGACGCCCGAGCGGGATGCGGGCCTGCAGCTCCGCGCGCGCCGTCTCGGGCAGGCTCGCCGTCATCCGGGTCTCGATGAAGCCCGGGCAGACCGCGTTCACCGTGATGCCCCGCGACGCCAGCTCGCGGGCCAGCGAGCGGCTCAGTCCCAGCAACCCGGCCTTGGAGGCCGCGTAGTTGGCCTGCCCGCTGTTGCCCATCAGCCCCACCACGGACGAGATGTTCACGATGCGGCCGTAGCGCGCCTTCATCATGGGCCGCGCGACCGCGCGGCACCCGTTGAAGGCGCCCTTGAGGTTCACCGCCAGCACCTGGTCCCACTGTTCGTCCGTCATCCGGACGAGCAGCCCGTCGCGCGTGATCCCGGCGTTGTTCACCAGGATGTCCACGCGGCCGCAGGCCTCGGCCGCCCCCTGGAACGAGGCCTCCACCGCAGCGGCGTCGGCCACGTCCACCGCCTGCGCGCGCGCCTCGATCCCCAGCGAGCGCAGCTCCTCGGCGGCGGTCGTCACGGCGGCCGCATCGCGATCGAAGAGCGCCAGGCACGCACCCCGCGCCCCCAGCGTCCTCGCGATCGCCAGCCCGATCCCCGCCGCGCCACCGGTCACGAAGGCGACCTGGCCCGCCAGCTCGCGCCCCTCACCGGCCACGGTCCGCTCCACGTTCGGTTCCATCAGGCGCCCTCCGGGACCGCGCGCGGCACGCCCAACTCGCCCAGCGTGGCTTCGAGCGTCGCGGGGTCCTCGATGTTCCAGGATGCTGCGGCCTTCTCGATGCTCCGCAACAGCCCGCGCAGCACGCGGCCGGTGCCGAGCTCCACGAACCCCTCGGCGCCCGCCGCGAGCAGGTGGCGCATGGAATCCTCCCAGCGCACCGCCCCCAGCACCTGGCGCTTCAGGGCATCACGGATCTCGTCCGCCCGCGTCAGCGCGGCGGCCGAGACGTTGGCCACCACCGGACAGCGGGGCTCGCGGAACGCCGTCGCGTCGAGCGCCTCGGCCAGGCCGTGGGCCGCCGACTCCATCAGCGGCGAGTGGAACGCGCCGCTCACCTCGAGCATCACGGCGCGCTTGGCACCGAGCCCGGGGGCGATCCGCACGGCCTCCTCGACCGCGGGACGCTCCCCCGAGATCACGACCTGTCCCGGGGCGTTGAGATTCGCCGGCACCGCGATGCCGTGCGCCGCCGCCGCGCTGCAGATGCGCTCCGCCACCTCGCGGTCCACGCCCAGCAGCGCCGCCATGGTCCCCGGCCGCCGCTGCCCGGCCTCGAACATCAACGTGCCGCGCAGGTGAACGAGCCGCACGGCGTCGCGGAATCCGAGCGCCCCGGCGGCCACGCAGGCCGAGTACTCGCCCAGGCTGTGCCCCGCGGTCCACTCGGGCCGCAGGCCCGCCTGGTCCGCCAGGCGCCAGGCCGCCACGCTGTGCGTGAGCAGCGCCGGCTGGGTGAAGCGCGTCTCCTTGAGGCGCTCGGCCGGGCCCTCCCAGCAGATCTCGGAGAGCCGGAAGCCCAGCGCCTCGTCGGCCTCGGCGAAGACCTCGCGGGCCGCGGGGAAGGCCTCGGCGAGGGCCTTGCCCATGCCGACCGCCTGGGCCCCCTGGCCCGGGAACAGGAACGCCAGCCTCACGAGGCCCTCCCGTCCGCCGCGCCCACGGGCGTGGCGCCGCGCACCGCGTCAGGCCGCCGAGTCATGGTCCGCCTCGATCTCCTCGCGAATGCGATCGTTCACCTGCAGCTCCACGAACCGGCCCAGGGTGCGGATCGCGCTGCAGACGGCCCGCGGCCCGCTCGAGCCGTGCCCGACGAAGCAGACCCCGTTCACCCCGAGCAGGGGCGCGGCGCCGTATTCCTCCCAGTCCACCTCGGCCTTGACGCGCTTGAGCGCGGGCAGCAGGAACAGGGCCCCGACGCGCGCGAGCAGGTCCCGCTTGAGCTCGTCCTTCACCTTGTGCCCCAGCATGGTCGCCACGCCCTCGGCGGTCTTCAGCACCACGTTGCCGGTGAAGCCGTCCGTCACCACGACGTCGCAGGTTCCCTGGAGGACGTCGCGCCCCTCGACGTTGCCGACGAAGTTCAGGTGCCGGGCGCGACGCAGCAGCGGCAACGTCTCCAGCACCAGGGAATTGCCCTTGGTGTCCTCTTCGCCGATCGAGAGCAGCCCGACCCGCGGCTCCTTGCGGCCCATCAGGTAGCGCGCGTAGACCGAGCCCATGTGGGCGAACTGGACCAGCCACGAGGGCTTGCAGTCGGAGTTGGCCCCCACGTCGAGCACCACCGTGCCGCCGATCGGGTTGGGCATGAGCGCGGCCAGCGCCGGGCGCGAGACCGACTCGATGCGGCCCAGGCCGAGCAGCGAGGTGGCCACCAGCGCGCCCGTGTTCCCGGCGCTGAAGATGGCGTCCACCTTGCCGTCCTTGTGGAGCTGGGTCAGCACGCCGAGCGAGGAACCGCTCTTGCGCCGGGCCGCGCTCGCCGCCTTCTCGGACATCTCGATGCGCTCGGCCGCGTGCACCACCTCGATGGGCAGGCCCGGGTGGGCATGGCCGAGCGCGGCGCGGATCTCGGGCTCGTCGCCCACCAGGGTGACGCGGAAACGGCCCGGCATCTGGCGCTGGGCGAGCACGACGCCATCGACCACAGCCTGAGGGCCGTGGTCACCTCCCATGGCATCGATACCGATGTGGGGGACCGAGTCCGCCATCATGCGGGTCCCGGAATGCCCCTAGTCCTCGCGCGGCGTGACGATCTCTTCGCCGTCGTACCAGCCGCAGTTCGGACAGATCCGGTGCGGCTGCTTGGGAGAGCTGCAGTGGCCGCAGGTGTTGAGCCCCGGCTGCTTGAGCTTCCAGTTCGTGCGGCGCTTCTTTCCGCGGGTGCTGGAATGTCTCCGCTTGGGTACCGCCATGGCGTTTCTTCCTCCTCGATCAAACCGTCCGGAGCCGGCTCACGCGCGCGGGCACCCGCAGGGCCCCGCGTTCAAGTCCGCGCCGCACCTCGGACACAGCCCCCGGCAGTCCTCCCGGCAATGCGGGACCATCGGGAGCTCCAGCAGCAGCAGCTCGCGCGCGTCTTCGCGCAGGTCGAGCGTCCGCCCGTCATGGAACTTCATGTAGTCGTCGCGTTCGAGCGCTTCCTCGTCGCGGCCGTGCTTCCGGCTGCCGCCGGAACGTTCCGCGAAGACTTCCAACGTCGCCTGGACCGGCAGGTCGAACTCCGCCAGGCAACGCACGCACCCGAGCCGCGCGGTCGCGGCCACCGAGCCGCGGACCGTCATCTTCTCGCCCGACTTCTCGACTTCGAACACGCCCCGGACCGGGCCTGCCCAACCGTCGGTCGGCAGGTCGAGTTCCTGGGCCGCAGCCTCGAGCTCGACGCGGGTCAGGCCCGGCGAGAGCGAGCCGAGATCTATGGCAAATCTGGACATACAAGACAAACCCGCCGAAGCGGGGTGTGGAACACGGGGAAGTTAGCACAGGCCCGAGAGCCGCGTCCACCCGGCTTTCGGGCCCGGCCAGGACGCTGCCCCGGTGGGACTTGGGGAGTGCCGGGCCGGGCGCCGGGGCGCCCGGCCCGACCCAGTGACCGATCCTTCACCGGACCAGGGCCGCGGTCCCGAAGAAGAACCTCACCTCGCGCTCGGAGCTGGCCGGGCTGTCCGAGGCATGAACCGAGTTGGACTGTTTGCTCTCACCGAACAGATTCCGCACCGTGCCGGGGGCCGCCTGCGCCGGGTCCGTCGCCCCCACCACCTGCCGCAGCTCGGCTACGGCCCCCTCCCGCTCCAGGCAGACCAGCAGCACGGGACCGGAGGTCATGTACTCCACCAGGTCGTTGAAGAACGGCTTGCCGAGGTGCTCCGCGTAGAAGGTCTGGGCCTCTTCGCGCGTGAGCCGGGCCAGCCGGGCCTCGGCGACGTGGAAGTCCTGCGCCTCGACGTGCGCGAGGATCCGGCCGATGAGGTTCCGCCGGACCGCGTCCGGCTTGACGATGAAGAGGGTGCGTTCGAGCGCCAATTTCGACTCCTTGGGTAGACCCGGGCCTTCGTGCCGCGCCCGGGGTCGTGTTCGGTGGTTCAGCGCGACCGACGGCTCCGCGCCCCCTTGCCGAGGGACGCCTTCTTCCGTGCCGCCGGCACGGGCTTGCGTGCGGGACGTGCCGCGGCCTTGCCGCGCACGCCCGCGGACTTCGCCTTGCGCGCCGGCTTCCTCGCCGGGGCTGCCGCCTTCCGGCCCGCCCGGCCCGGCGTCACCCGTGCCCCGTGCGAACGCCTGCGACCCAGTGCCCCGGCGATCAGGCCGGGGATCTCCGAGGGGATCCGCGCCACCGGCACGCCCACCGCCGCGAAGGCCGCCATCTTCTCGGCCGCGGTGCCGGTGCCGCCGGCGATGATCGCCCCGGCGTGCCCCATGCGCTTGCCCGGAGGCGCGGTCTGCCCGGCGATGAAGGCCACCACCGGCTTGCTCACGCGGCGCTTGATGAACAGCGCCGCCTCCTCCTCGTCGGTGCCGCCGATCTCCCCGATCAGGACGATGGCCTCGGTCTTCGGGTCGGCCTCGAAGAGCGTCAGCGCGTCGATGAAGTTGGTGCCGATGACCGGGTCACCGCCGATCCCCAGGCAGGTGGTCTGGCCGAGACCGGCGTGGGTGAGCTGCTGGACGACCTCGTAGGTCAGCGTCCCGCTGCGCGAGATCACGCCGACCGGCCCGGGCCGCGTGATGCGGCCGGGCAGGATGCCCACCTTGCTCAGCCCGGGGCTGATCAGCCCGGGGCAGTTGGGGCCCAGCAGCCGCGGCTTGCCGTTGGTGCCCCGCTCGCGCAGGTCCGCCACGTGGTGCCAGGCCGCCAGCGCGTCGCGCACCGGCAGGCCCTCGGTGATGCAGACGATGAGGCCCACGCCCGCGTCGGCGGCCTCGAAGATGGCGTCGGCCGCGAACGCCGACGGCACGTAGATCACCGAGGCGTTGGCCTTCGTGGCGGCGACCGCCTCGGCCACGCTGTCGAAGACCGGCACGCCGTGGACGACCTCGCCCCCCTTGCCCGGCGTGCTGCCCGCCACCACCCGGGTCCCGTAGTCCAGCATCTGCCGCGTGTGGAACGCACCGTCGCGTCCGGTGATGCCCTGCACGACCAGGCGGGTGCTCTTGTCGATCAGGATGCTCACGCCGTCACCTCCTGCGCCCGGGCGATCACGGTGCGCACGCCTTCGTCCATGCTGGTGGTGGCCGACAGGCCGTTGTCCGCGAGGATCTTGCGGGCCACCTCGTCGTTGGTGCCGGTGAGCCGGATCACCAGCGGCACGCCGAGCGGCGACTCCTGCAGCGAACGCACGATGCCGTTCGCCACGTCGTCGCAGCGGGTGATGCCGCCGAAGATGTTGAAGAGGATGGCGCGGACCCGCGACTTCGGCTCGCCCGTGATGATGCGCAGCGCGGCGGTCACCTTCTCGGGGCTCGAGGAGCCACCGATGTCGAGGAAGTTGGCCGGCTCGCCGCCGTAGTGCTTGATCAGGTCCATCGTCGCCATCGCCAGCCCGGCGCCGTTCACCACGCAGCCGATGTCGCCGTCCAGCTTGACGTACGAGAGCCCCTTCTCGCGCGCCAGCCGCTGCCCGGGCGTCTCGTCGGCCGGGTCGCGCCAGTTCTCCCAGTCGCGGTGGCGGATGTCGGCGTTGTCGTCGAGCGAGACCTTGGCGTCGAGCGCCAGGACCTTGCCCTCGGGGGTGACCGCGAGCGGGTTGATCTCGGCCAGCTGGCAGTCACCGTCGGACCAGACTCGCCAGAGCTTCATCAGGATTTCGGCCGCCTGCTGGACCTGCCGGCCGTCCTTCAGCAGCGGCTTGAACAGGGCGCGCGCCTGGTAGGGCCGCGGACCGTCGAGCGGGAGCGGCCACTTGATGATCTTCTCCGGCGCGGTGCGCGCGACCTCCTCGATGTCCACGCCACCCTCGGCCGAGAGCATGACCAGCGGCAGTTTGCGGCTGCGGTCGAGCAGGATGGAAAGGTACAGCTCGCGCGCGATGTCGGCGGCCCGGGTCACCAGGACCTTGCGCACCGGCAGGCCCTTGATGGTGAGCGCCAGGATGTCGCGGGCCTTCTCGATCGCCTCGCCGGGCGAGTGCGCCAGCTTCACGCCGCCGGCCTTGCCGCGCCCGCCCACCAGCACCTGCGCCTTGATCACCACCGTGCCGCCCAGCGAGGCCGCGATGTCGCCGGCCTCCTCGGGCGTGGTCGCCACCTGCCCCGGCAGCACCGGCAGCCCGTAGCGCGCGAACAGTTCCTTGGCCTGGTACTCGTGAAGGTTCATCTCGGCCCCCGTGTGGTGGGCGTTGTCGGTCCCGGGCCCGCTGCGCGCGACCCGCCTGTGGCTCGGTGCCTAATCGATGTCGATCTGCGCCCGCTGCAGCCGACCGCTGAAGTCCACGTAGATGCTCTTCCACTCGGTGAACGGGTCGAGCAGCGTGTGCCCGGCCTCGCGGTGTCCGTTGCCCGTGCCGCGCATGCCCCCGAACGGCAGGTGGATCTCCGCCCCGGTCGTGCCGTGGTTCACGTAGACGATGCCGGTGTCGAGGTCGCGCATCGCGGCGAAGGCGCGATTCACGTCGCGCGTGAAGATGGACGACGAGAGACCGAAACGCGAGGCGTTGTTGACCTGCACGGCCTCCGCGAAGTCCTTGACCTGCACCACGGACAGCACCGGGCCGAAGATCTCCTCGACCGCGATGCGCGCGTCGGGGCGCACGCCGGCGAACACCGTGGGCCGGTAGAAGAACCCCTTCGCCAGCGCCCCCTCGGCGGCCGGCACGCCGCCCGCCACCAGCTTCGCGCCCCCGTCGAAGCCGACCCGGACGTAGCGCTCGACGCGCTCGACCTGCGCGCGGTTGACCAGCGGCCCGACCTGGGTCGCGGGATCGAGGCCGTCGCCCAGCCGGAGGCCGCGCGCGCCGTCCGCCAGCCGCTGCACCAGCTCGTCGTGCACGCGCTCGTGCGCCAGCACGCGGCTGCACGCGGTGCAGCGCTGGCCGGTCGTGCCGAAGGCGCTCCACAGGATCGCCTCGGTCGCCAGCGCCAGGTCGGCGTCGTCCATCACGATCACCGCGTTCTTGCCGCCCATCTCGAGCGCCACGCGCTTGCCCAGCGCCCCGGCGCGCTGCGAGATGCCGAGCCCGACCTCGGTCGAGCCGGTGAACGAGACGGCCGGCACGCGCGGGTCGGCCACCAGCGGGTCGCCGACCTGCGCGCCGCCGCCGAAGACCAGGTTCAGCACGCCCGCCGGCAGCCCGGCCTGCTCGAGGATGCCCGCCAGGTGCCAGGCCATCTCCGGGGTGTCGGTCGCCGGCTTGAAGACCGCGGTGTTGCCCGCCACCAGCGCGGGCATCAGCTTCCAGGCCGGGATGGCGAGCGGGAAGTTCCAGGGGGTGATGACGCCGGTCACGCCGATCGGCACGCGCACCGACATCGCCCACTTGTCGTGCATCTCGCTCGGCGTGGTGACGCCGTGCAGGCGCCGCCCCTCGCCCGCCGCGTGGAAGGCCATATCGATGCCTTCCTGCACGTCCCCGCCGGCCTCGGCCAGCACCTTGCCCATCTCGCGGGTCATCGCACGGGCCAGCTCCGGCTTGCGCGCACGCATGATCTCGCCGGCCCGGAACAGGATCTCGGCCCGCCGCGGGGCGGGCGTGAGCCGCCACGCGGAGTAGGCCCGCGCCGCCGCCTCGACCGCGTCGTTGACGTCCTCGGGGCCGGAGAGCGGGAACTCGCCCAGGACCTCGCCGGTGGCGGGGTTCGAGTTGGCGAAGGTCCGGCCCGAACGCGCCGGTACCCAGCGCCCACCGATGTGGTTCTGGAACGTCTGCGCCATGGCGTGGATCCCGTCTCGGCCGAGGGACCCGTTCCGTACTGCGGACACGGGGAAGGGGAGCGCCCCACGGAGGGCACCCCCAGAAAAGGACGGGATACGCTAACCGGATGGCGGGCGCAAAGCAAGCGACGCGGCGGACCGCCTCACCCGAGGCGGTGGTACACCGCGTCGGGCACGATCCTCATCAGCCAGGCGATCAGCCGCCAGCGGCGGGTGACGATCACCCGCTTGCGGCGACGGCGGATGGCCTGCCAGATCTGCTCCGCCGCCTTCTCCGGCGAGGCCGCCCAGAAGACGTGCGGCCCCTGCGCCATCGCGGTGCGCACGAACCCGGGCTGGACATCCGTGACCGCGACCGGCGAGCGGAGCCGGGCCAGCTGGTGACGCAGCCCGTCGAGGTAGGTCGACACGAACGCCTTCGAGGCGTTGTAGGCCGGCGCCACCCCGCTGCCGCGCAGGGCGGCGATCGACGAGATGCCGACCAGGTGCCCGGCGCCGCGTCCGACGAAGTGGCGGTAGGCGACGTTGGCCATGGCGGCGAAGCCCAGCACGTTCACCCCGATGGTCTCCGCCTCGGGTCCCCAGTCGAGCCCGGGGTTGACGTGCCCCGTCCCGGCGTTGACCACCACCAGGTCCACGCCGCCCAGCTCCGCGATGAGCTCCTCCAACTGCGCCCTCGCCCGGGCGGTGTCCGAGACGTCCATCTGCCTGACCGGGCACGCGGCGGAGCCGGGGCCGCGGCGCCCGATCTCCGCCTGCAACTCCATCAGCAGGGGCAGGCGCCGGGCGGTGAGGCCGACGACGTAGCCCTCGCGGGCCAGCCGCAGCGCGAGTGCGCGGCCGATGCCCGAAGACGCGCCGACGACGATGGCGCGCTTCGCGGGCGCGCCGGTGGCGGTCGGCGCGCTCACCGGCGGGCCCGGCTCGAGCGGGTGCCCCGCGCGGCGGGCCGGCCGGCCGGGGCCGGGCCGGGCGCCCTCCGCGCGGCGCTCACGGCTCCAGCGCGCTCCGCCCGGCGCGGATGCGCTCGACCAGCACGGAGGTGCCGCAGCCCTGGCGCAGCGGCAGGCTGAGCACCCGGCCGCCGTACGACTCGACGAACTCGCGGCCGACGATCCGCTCCACCGCCCAGTCGCCCCCCTTCACCAGCACGTCGGGACGCACCGCCTCGATCAGGCGCGCGGGCGTGTCCTCGTCGAAGACCGCCGCGAGGTCCACGCAGGCGAGCGCCTCGAGCAGGGCAGCGCGGTCCGCGGCCGCCACGATGGGCCGGGCCGGGCCCTTCAGGCGCCGCACCGAGGCGTCGGAGTTGACCCCGACCACGAGCCGGTCCCCCAGCGCGCGGGCCGCCGCGAGGTACTCGGCGTGGCCGCGGTGCAGCAGGTCGAAGACGCCGTTGGTGAAGACCACGCGGTCGCCCGCCGCGCGCCACGCGGCCAGCGCGCGCCGGGCCTCGTCGGCCAGCGGGCCGTCCGCGCTCACGACCCCGCGCCCGCGATCGAGGCGAGCAACTGCTCCCGCGTGCAGGACGCCGTGCCGACCTCGCGGATGACGACGCCGGCGGCGTGGTTGGCGAGCAGGCAGGCCTCGGGGAAGCCGGCCCCGGCCGCCAGCGCCAGGGCCACGACGCTCACCACCGTGTCGCCCGCGCCGGTCACGTCGTAGACCTCGCGCGCCACGGTCGGCAGGTGGGTGTAGCGGCCGCCGCGCTCGAACAGGCTCATGCCGTCCGCGCCCCGCGTCACCAGCACGGCCGCGGCGTCGAGCCGCCGCTGGAGCCCCCAGCCCACCGCCATCAGGCTCGCCTCGTCGGTCACGCGGCGGCCCTGCACCCAGCCGGCCTCGAGCTGGTTGGGCGTCAGGATGCTCACCCCGCGGTAGGCGTCGATGTGGCTCTCCTTGGGGTCCACGCTCACCGCGCAGCCCGCGCGCCCCGCGGCGGCCAGGGCGGGCGCGAGGGTGCCGGGGTGGATCACGCCCTTGCCGTAGTCGCTCACCACCAGCCCCTCGCAGCCGGGCACCTCGCGCTCGACGACCTCGAGCAGGCGCGCGAGCGCCGCGCCCGAGAGGTCGGCACGGGACTCGCGGTCGGCGCGCACCACCTGCTGGGCGTGGGCGACGATGCGGGTCTTGACCGTGGTGGGCCGCGCGGCGTCCGTCACCACGCCGCCGAGGTCGAGCCCGCGCGCGGCGAAGGCCTCGCGCAACCGCCGCCCGTCGTCGTCCTCGCCCACCACTCCGAGCAGCAGGGGCGCAGCGCCGAGCGCGCGCAGGTTGGCGGCGACGTTGCCCGCGCCGCCCAGCGTGCTGCTCTCGCGCTCGACCTCGACCACCGGCACGGGGGCCTCGGGCGAGATGCGCTCGACCCGGCCCCACAGGTAGCGGTCCAGCATGCAGTCGCCCAGCACGGCGATGCGGCGCCCGGCGAAACGCGCGACGATGGCCTCGAGGGCCGCGACGTCGAAGGGAGGCGTGGGCATACGGCGCGGCACGCTACACCGCTGCCGCGAGGGGGTCAACGGCGAGCCGGTCCGGCGGGAAGCGCCGCGTTCCCCGGTCCCGACAGCGGGCCGGCGCGCGGGCGTGGCACCGCGCCCGCCGAGTCCGGCGGGCGGATCCGCGCCCATTCGAGCGTGGCCGCGGGCCGGCGGCGCGCGTGGCTGAACGCGTCGGCGAGCAGGCTGTCCACGGCGTAGACATCGCGCCGGAACTGGGCCACGCCGTGGTCGTCCACCCAGGTCGTCCAGTAGAGGATGTGGACCGGCACCGGCTCTGGCAGCTGCACCACCTTGTTCCGCAGCGTGTCGAACGCGGCCGCGATCCGCACCGAGTCCCAGCCGGCCTTGCCGCGCAGCAGGTACAGCGCCAGTTCGAGCGGTCGCTCGACGCGCACGCAGCCGTGGCTGTAATCGCGCTCGGTCGCCGTGAACAGGCGCCCGGCCGGCGTGTCGTGCAGGTAGACCGCGAACTGGTTCGGGCACATGAACTTCACGTGGCCGATCGAGTTCTCGGGCCCGGGGTCCTGCTTGACCGCGAAGCCGAACTCCTCCGGCGTGACCTTGCTCCAGTCCACCTGCGCGGGGTCCACCTCGCGCGGGCGGCGGCCGTGCCGCTCGTAGAGGCGCAGGTGGTTCTTCGCCAGGTACTCGGGGTCCTTCTGGATCGCGGGCAGCACCTCGTTCTTCGCGATCTCGACCGGCAGCTCCCACACCGGGTTGAAGACCAGGTAAGTGATCGAGTCGCTGAACATCGGCGTGCGGCTCATCTCCCTGCCGACGATGACGCGCATGGTCAGCACGGCGCGGTCCCCCTCGCGCGCCTCGAGCGTGAAGCCGGGGATGTTCACCAGCAGGTGGCGCCCGCCGAGGCTGGCGGGCAGCCACCGCCAGCGTTCCAGGTTGAGCGCGATCTGCCGGATGCGCGCCGCCACCGGCACCGCCAGTTCCACCCGGTCGCGCTCGCCCACCACCCCGGTGGTGTCGAGCCCGTGGCGCGCCTGGAAGCGCCGGACGGCCGCCGCCAGCGCGGCATCGAACGTGGCGCCGCCCGCGCGGGCGCGGTCGAGATCGCCCTCGGCGGCCAGCCGCGCCCGCAGGACGCGCACGCGCTCGCCCGCGCTCCCGCGCCGCAGCGGCGCGCCGGGCGGCACGACCGGCCACCCGCCCGCGCGGGCGATTCCGCGGTAGCGCTCGAGCAACCCGCGCAGCGCCGCGTAGCCCGGCTGCGCCGGCTCGAGGCGCGCGAGCGCGCCGGCCACGTCGCGCGTGGCGAGCGCCTGCTCGAGCACCTCCACCAGGTCCGCGCGCCGCGGGCCCAGGTGCCAGTCCGCGGGCAGCCGCGTCGGGTCGACGAGCCCGGTGTGCAGGTGCGCGGCGTGCTTGAGGAACGAGCGCGTCAGCAGGATGTCGGTGTCGGCCAGCAGGCGCGGCTCGGGCCGGCGACCGAGCGGGCCGCGGGCGGAGACCAGGGCCGCGATGCGCGCGCGCACCTCGCCGGCCTGGGCGTCCCCGGACTCGAGGCCCTCGCGCGGAGCGGCGTCCAGCGCGTCGGCCAGTCGCAGGGCCTCGGCCTCCAGGCTCCGCCGCGCGCTCCACGCGGCGTTGAACCCGCGGCGCTCGTAGAAGCGCACCACCATCGGGGCGATGTCGTAGTTGCCGACCAGCGCGCGCTCGGGCGAGCGCCGGAACCAACGCCGCGCGCTGCGGCGGGCGGTGAGCTGCTCGCGGATGCTCTCCCGCACCAGGCGCCGCGAGGGATCGAGCAGGTCGCAGCCCTGGCCCGAGAGCGCGAGCACGATCGCGGCCAGCGCCGCCACCGCGCCCAGGGCGAACGCCGGGCCAAGCCAGGGAGCGCGGCGACGGCTCATCGTCGCGCCCCCGCGAAGTCGAAGCGCTGCCGGCACCACACCGGCACGGCCCGCCCGGCCCGCAGCGCCGGGTAGAAGCGCATCCCGAGCGCGCAGCGGCGCGCCGCCGCGGCCAGCCCGCCGTCGAGCGCGGCCGAGTCGCGGTCCGCCGCGACCGGGAGCGCGTCGGTCACGCGGCCCGATTCGTCCACGCGCACGTCCAGGTCCACGCTCGCCCGCGGGCCGCTCCAGCCGGGCGGCAGGGTCAGCGTCCCGGGCACGCGCAGCACCGGCGGCTGGAGCCCCGGGTTCACCGCGAGCCCGGGCGGCGCCTCGTCCGACGGCGGCTGGCTGTCGGGCGGCGCCTCGGGCAGCTCGGGCGAGGGCGCCGGCAGGCGCGCCGGCGTGACGCTCTGCAGCCAGACGCGGGCGGCGGGGGGACGCACGTCGAGCGGGCCACCGCGGCCGGTGTCCGCGTAGACGTTCACCGCGAGCGGGGCGGCAGCGGCACGCGAGGCCGCGGGCTCCGGGTCGCGGGCGCAGCCACCGGAGAGCAGCAGCGCGAGCGGAAGAAGGACACCGGCCACCCCGACTCGGCTGCGCGCGCCTCGATCTCCTCGCATGTTGCAACGCTACGGGTTGGACCCCCGCGGCGCAAAGTGCCCGAATCGGCGCCCGGCCCTTGTCGCGTCCCCGTCCCGGGTCTAGAGTGACAGCGAGGAGTGGCGTCGGGGCGCGCCCCGAGCCATTCCGCCGGGCCTCGCCGGGCGGGCCGTCCAACCGCGCCTCGGGCCAGGCCATCGTGGGGGGGCTGGATGACGTCTCGCGAACGGGTCCTGGCGGCCCTCGAGGGCCGCGCCGTGGACCGGCCACCGGTCTCCTTCTGGGGCCACTTCTACCACCGCGAGAGCAGCGCGGCCGACCTGGTCGAGGCGACGCTCGAGTCCTGGCGCGAGTACCGCTGGGACTGGGTGAAGCTCAACCCGCGGAAGCACTACCACGTCGAGCCCTGGGGCGTGCGCTACCGCTACCCGGGCGTGCCGGACGTGAAGCCCGCCCTCGAGGCGTGGCCGGTGCACGCGCCGGAGGACTGGGCGCGCATCACCCCGCAGCCGCCTGCCGCGGGCGCGCTGGGTGAGCAGGTCGAGGCGGTGCGCCTGCTGCGCCGGGCGCTCCCGGCCGACGTGCCCCTCATCGAGACGGTCTTCACGCCACTCGCCGTGCTGGGCGAGATGGTCGAGACCCCCGAGGAGTTGCGCGCGCACCTCGACTCGCATCCCGACCTCGTGCGCGGGGCGCTCGAGGCGGTGACGACCACCTACGCGCCCTTCGTGCGCGAATTGCTTCGCGCCGGCGCCGACGGCATCTACTTCGCCACCGTGGACTGGGGCTCCGCCGACCTGCTCACGCCCGCGCAGCACCGGGCCTGGGCGCGCCCCTTCGACTTGCGCGTGCTGGCCGCGGCGGCGGACGCTCCGTTCAACGTCCTGCACGTGTGCAAGCGCCGGAACCTGCTGTTCGAGTTCGCCGACTACCCGGTGGCGGCCTGCTCGTGGGCCACGACCGACCCGACCAACCCGACACTGCGCGAGGCGCTGGGGCAGATCGCGCCCGCGGTGATGGGCGGGATCTCGCAGGACGGTGCCCTGCAGGCCTCCGGCCCGGGGGCCGTGCTCGCGGAATATGCCGCTGCGCTGGCCGAGACCGGAGGGCGCCGCTGGCTCGCCGCCCCGGGATGCTCGATTCCGCCGGGCACCCCGGCGGAGAACCTTCGCGCCGTTCGGGACTCGGTGAAGGCCACGCGACTGCCGATATCATAGGAGAGATGACGAAGCGTCGGAGCTCGTACCCGAACCGGGAGGTGGGGCCATGAGACGTTCACTCCTCGCAGTGGTGATGCTGCTGGCGCTGGCGGGCGCGACGCGCGCCGACGAGACGAGCAAGGCCAGGACCCCCGTGGCGACCCCCGCCGGGCCCCAGAGCCCGGTCTCCCCCACCGCGCAGGAGAGCCACATCCTGAGCCAGGTCTACGTGGGTGAACCGGCGCCCGGTTTCGAGCTCGACGGTTCGCAGGGGCGGCCGGTGCGCCTCTCGCACCTCAAGGGCTACTGGATCCTGCTGGTCTTCGCCGACCGCCGCGCGGACCTGACGCCCCTGAAGGAGATCGAGCCCGACCTGCGCCGGCTGGGCGTGAAGCCCTACGGCATCTGCGCCGACAAGGCGCACGTCCTGAAGTCCCACGCCGAGCGCGAGAACCTGCCGATCGTCCTGCTCTCGGACGTCACCGGGGAGATCAGCCAGGTCTACGGGCTGTACGACTCCCGCATGCGGCAGGTGCGGCCGGGGTTCGTGCTGATCGACCGCCAGGGCGTGGTGCGCATGGCCCTGCTCGGCCAGCGGCTCCCGTTCGACGAGATGATGGCGCTGGTGAAGAGCGCGGTCACCGGGACGTAGGCCCGCAGCAGGGCGCAGATCCGCCCCGGACGTCCGCGGGCCGGCGGACGGGCGGGGCGGACGAAGGCGGGCAGCACCGCCCGCCGACGCGGGGTGCGGCGCAGGCTCGAACGGGCCCGCCGTTTGCATAGCTGCGAGCGTCCCCCTACCGCCCGCCCCCGCGGAGCCATTCCCATGCTGAGCCGCGTGCGGACCGCCGCCCTGTGGGGGCTGGAGGCGCTCCCGGTCGAGTGCGAGGTGGACGTCGGGCCCGGCCTGCCCGGCTTCGTCCTCGTGGGCCTGCCCGACGCCACCGGCCGCGAGGCGCGCGACCGGGTCTGGCCCGCGCTGCGCAACGCCGGCTTCCAGTTGCCCGACCGCAAGGTCACCGTGAACCTCGCCCCCGCCGAGCGCCGCAAGGAGGGCTCGTCGACCGACCTCGCCGTCGCCGTGGGCGTGCTGGTCGCCACCGGGCAGGCCCCGCGTGAGCGGCTCGACGGCGCGGCCGCGCTGGGCGAACTGGCACTCGACGGCCGCCTGCGCGGCGTGCGCGGCACCCTGCCACTGGCCGAGGCGCTGTGGCGCGCGGGCGTGACGACCCTGCTGTGCGCCTCCGGCTGCGCCCCGGAGGCCGCCCTCGTCGAAGGGCTGGCCGTGCACGCCGTGGACACCCTGCAGGAGGCGATCGACTGGCTGCGCGGAGCGGAGCGGCCCTGCCAGGCCCCGGCGCCGCCCGATCCGGAGCCCGCGAGGAGCGAGGATCTCTGCGACGTGCGCGGCCAGGCGGTGGCGCGCCGCGCACTCGAGATCGCCGCCGCGGGCGGACACCACCTGCTCTACGTCGGCCCGCCCGGCGCCGGCAAGTCCATGCTCGCGAGACGGCTGCCCGGCATCCTCCCGCCGCTCGAGCCCGAGGAGGCGCTGGTGGTCACGCGACTGCACTCGGCCGCCGGGCTGCGCCGCCCCGGGCGCGGGCTGATGACCCGCCGCCCCTACCGCGCCCCGCACCACACGGTCTCCTCCGCCGGGCTGGTGGGTGGCGGCTCGCCGCCGCGCCCCGGCGAGATCTCGCTCGCCCACCACGGCGTGCTGTTCCTCGACGAACTCTCCGAGTTCGCGCGCGGACTGCTGGACGCGCTGCGCCAGCCGCTCGAGAACGGCACGGTCACCATCGTGCGCGCCAGCGGCGCCAGCGAGTTCCCGGCGAGCGTCCTGCTGGTCGCGGCGATGAACCCCTGCCGCTGCGGTTGGCTCGGGCATCCGCGACGGGGCTGTCGGTGCACGCCGACCGAGATCGCACAGCACCACGCGCGGGTGAGCGGGCCGGTGTTGGACAGGATTGATATACAGATCGAGGTGCCAGCGCTGACGGCGCTCGAGCTGCAGGCGGCAACATCGGGCGAGTCGAGCGCGACGGTGCGGGCACGGGTGCTCGCGGCGCGGGCGCGTCAGCGCGAGCGCGGCTGCCTGAACGCGCTGCTGCCGCCGTCGCGGCTCGATGAGTGCTGCGCGCTGGATCAGGCCGGACGACGGCTCGTCGCCGATGCCGTGGACCGCGGCGGCATGAGCGCACGCGCCGTGCACCGCGCCATGCGCGTGGCGCGGACCATCGCGGACCTGGCAGGCGAGGAGCGCATCATCGTGCGCGCGCTGGCAGAGGCGTTGCAGTACCGGGCGTACGAGGGGAGACTCATAGCCGGCACTCATCCGGGAAGGACGTCGTGAAGTCAGCGCCTAGGCGACGTCGCCCCGGAGGTGTCCGGGGGCTCAATCCGTCGCGACTGCAGCGTGGAGGGCTTCCCATGACTGCCCTGGACCCACTGGATGCTCCAGACACCGTGCGTACCGATTTCAGCAGGGAGACCGCCAGCCGACGTCCCGCCACCCCCTGCACTCTGCCACGCACACTCGACGAAGACCCCACCGCTGTCCGCTACCTCAGCACCGAGCCGGTAACGCCCAGGGGAAGGAGGCCCGAGGATGAACATGACCATTCGCTTCTCCGTCGCACGAGGAGCAAACAACGCCACGTCCGTTCTATACTCGCAAGCGGGGATGCGGACTCCCGTGGTATCACAGTCACCTGACGTCCTCCCCCTCGCGTCGGTGAGGACCACGTGCGCGCCACCATGCACGACGATGTAGAGCCGGTCAGTTGCAGTGCTCCGCTTCCCTGCCGAACCCGCCGTGCTCGAGCCCACCAGGGCGCACCCCGCAACCACAATCGCCATAACGCCGAGAAGCCTCATCAGTGCCTCCCGCCAAGCACGACCACGCGCCGCGTGATCGCGACGTTCTCCGTTGCCAGCCTGATTGACGTAGCCCCCAACGCTGGTACAGATCAAGAGGCCAGCCGCTGCGGGTGATCCGCTACCCGCCACTGGAGCAGCCGGGCACGCTCAAAGCGAGTTCCTCGGGCGCCTCGGCTCCTTCGACCTCGGCACGATACTCCGCCGGGGTCCGCTGCCCCAAGCTCCCGTGGGGCCGTCGGTTGTTGTACTCCTCCCGCCAGGCGTCGAGCGACACCCGGGCGTCGATGACAGACAGAAAGTAGTGTTGCGATAAGCACTCACGCCTCAGCTGGGCGTTGAAGCTCTCGATGAAGGGGTTGTCGGTCGGCTTGCCCGGACGGCTGAAGTCCAGCCGCACGTGATTGACGTAGGCCCAGTGGTCGAACGCCTTCGAGGTGAACTCCGTCCCGTTGTCCACGTGAATCACCGCCGGCAACCCGCGCCGTACACCTTCGCGCGTCAGCACCCGGGCGACCTCGGCGCCGCCGAATGAGCCGCTGACCTCGAGGGCCACGCACTCGCGGGTGAACGTGTCGAGCACCGTCAGCACCCGCAGCTTCCGGCCATCCGCCAGCGCATCGCTCACGAAGTCCATCGCCCAGAGCTGGTTGGTCCCGGTGGCCGTGAGTGTCTCTTGCCGGCGCACCGCACTGCGGCGCCGCTTGGGCCGTTTCGACCGCAGACAGAGCCCTTCTTCCCGATATAGCCGGTACGTCCGCTTGGCGTTCACCTTCCAGCCTTCCCGACGCAGCAACACCTGCACGCGGCGATACCCGTAGCTCACCCGGGTCGTCGCGATCTCCTTGATCCTCTGGCGCAGCGGGGTCTGATCCGGCCGGACCGGGCGGTACAGCATCGAGGACATTGCCGTTCCCGAGGCGCGGCAGGCCTTGCGCAAGCTGACGCGGTAGGCCTCGTGCATCCAGCGGGTCACGGCGCGGCGCTCGACCGGCCTTACCACTTTTTTCGGAGCGCCTCCTGCAGCATCGTCCGGTCCAGCGTCAGGTCCGCGACGACGGCCTTGAGGCGTCGGTTCTCGTCCCGCAGCTGCCGCAGCTCCCGCAGCTCCGGTGAGGAGATCCCACCGAACTTCTTCTTCCAGCGGTAGAACGTGGTCTCGGTGATGCCCAGCTCCCGGCAGACCTCCCCGACCACCACCCCGCCCTCGACCCGCTTCAGGGCCTGGGCAATCTGCTCGACCGTGAACTTGCTGGTCTTCATCCTGGGTCCTCCTCCTTGCGGTTCAGGAGGCCCCGAGGTTAGCTCATTGCGACAGTCCCGCTGCTCCAGGAAACGGGGAGCGGATCACCGATATCGAATGGCAGGGCGCCCGCCACATCCTCCCCAGCCATGGGTGTGGGCGAACCCGGTCTCAGGCACGGAGGTCCACTTCGAGGGCGGCGGCCATCCCCGCCAAGGTGCAAGGACGGGGAATCCCGACGCCCCGCTCCACGTTGCGAACAGTCCTGAGGTCCACGCCCGCGAGCTTCGCCAAGGCCTCCTGCGTGAGCCCCAGCCGGAGCCGGGCGGCCAGGACCCGCCCCGGGAGGCCGTCCCGTTCCGGAACGAGCCCGGGGCCGAGGGCGGATTCGATCGCCGGCCAGCGCCGGGCCAGGGGCACGCTCTCGTCCTGCTCCCATCCCGCCACCGTCTCCAAGCAGCAGCCCAGCCGCTCAGCGAGGGTTCGTTGCGTCAGCCCCAGGTCTATCCTCCGCCGGCGGATCTGCTGACCAAGCGTCCGAGGCTCCTGCGGATAACCCCTTGGGATTACTCGCGGTCGGCGCCCACGGAGGCGGAGGTTGCAGAAAGGCAACGCAACGGTGCCGTTGCGGGTGGCTCGGGCACCCGAAACGCGGCTGTCGCTGCACGCCGACCGACATCGCGCACTACCACGCCCGGGTGAGCGGGCCGGTGCTGGACCGGCTCGACCTGCAGGTCGAGGTGCCGGCGCTCACCTCGCGCGAGCTGCAGGCGGCGTCGGCGGGCGAGTCGAGCGCCGTGGTTCGGGCGCGTGTGCTCGCGGCGCGGGCGCGTCAGCGCGAGCGCGGCTGCCTGAACGCGCTGCTGCCGCCGTCGCGGCTCGATGAGTGCTGCGCGCTGGATCAGGCCGGGCGACGGCTCGTCGCCGACGCCGTGGACCGTGGGGGCATGAGCGCGCGCGCTGTGCATCGCGCCATGCGCGTGGCGCGCACGATCGCCGACCTCGCGGGCGGTGAGTGCATCATGATCCGCTCCCCGTTTCCTGGAGCAGCGGGACTGTCGCAATGAGCTAACCTCGGGGCCTCCTGAACCGCAAGGAGGAGGACCCAGGATGAAGACCAGCAAGTTCACGGTCGAGCAGATTGCCCAGGCCCTGAAGCGGGTCGAGGGCGGGGTGGTGGTCGGGGAGGTCTGCCGGGAGCTGGGCATCACCGAGACCACGTTCTACCGCTGGAAGAAGAAGTTCGGTGGGATCTCCTCACCGGAGCTGCGGGAGCTGCGGCAGCTGCGGGACGAGAACCGACGCCTCAAGGCCGTCGTCGCGGACCTGACGCTGGACCGGACGATGCTGCAGGAGGCGCTCCGAAAAAAGTGGTAAGGCCGGTCGAGCGCCGCGCCGTGACCCGCTGGATGCAGGAGGCCTACCGCGTGAGCTTGCGCAAGGCCTGCCGCGCCTCGGGAACGGCAATGTCCTCGATGCTGTACCGCCCGGTCCGGCCGGATCAGACCCCGCTGCGCCAGAGGATCAAGGAGATCGCGACGACCCGGGTGAGCTACGGGTATCGCCGCGTGCAGGTGTTGCTGCGTCGGGAAGGCTGGAAGGTGAACGCCAAGCGGACGTACCGGCTATATCGGGAAGAAGGGCTCTGTCTGCGGTCGAAACGGCCCAAGCGGCGCCGCAGTGCGGTGCGCCGGCAAGAGACACTCACGGCCACCGGGACCAACCAGCTCTGGGCGATGGACTTCGTGAGCGATGCGCTGGCGGATGGCCGGAAGCTGCGGGTGCTGACGGTGCTCGACACGTTCACCCGCGAGTGCGTGGCCCTCGAGGTCAGCGGCTCATTCGGCGGCGCCGAGGTCGCCCGGGTGCTGACGCGCGAAGGTGTACGGCGCGGGTTGCCGGCGGTGATTCACGTGGACAACGGGACGGAGTTCACCTCGAAGGCGTTCGACCACTGGGCCTACGTCAATCACGTGCGGCTGGACTTCAGCCGTCCGGGCAAGCCGACCGACAACCCCTTCATCGAGAGCTTCAACGCCCAGCTGAGGCGTGAGTGCTTATCGCAACACTACTTTCTGTCTGTCATCGACGCCCGGGTGTCGCTCGACGCCTGGCGGGAGGAGTACAACAACCGACGGCCCCACGGGAGCTTGGGGCAGCGGACCCCGGCGGAGTATCGTGCCGAGGTCGAAGGAGCCGAGGCGCCCGAGGAACTCGCTTTGAGCGTGCCCGGCTGCTCCAGTGGCGGGTAGCGGATCAATCAGCGTGCGCGCGTTGGCGGAGGCGTTGCAGTACCGGGCGCACGAGGCACGGAGCTTGTCCGGACTGTAGTGCTACTTCTTGGAGTTCTCCCCGACCTTCTCACGCGCCGCCAGGCTGATCCGGACACTGCAACTGTCGGCCGTTGACTTCCACGCGGCGCAGTAGCGGTAGCGGAATCCAGATTGCAGCGAATCCACGAATTCGGCGCTACCACAGTGTTGCGGCGAGCCGCGCTTGGCGCGAATCTGAAAGGTCACCGGGCCTGTCTGGATCGGAACAACCCACAGCTCACACTTGCCCGCGGTGAGTAAGCCGGTGCCATTCTCATGCGCCGCAATGACGAAACTGCTAGATATCGGCGGCTGTTCGGAGGCCATCAACCCCGACTCACCCGTGGTTGCAGAGTCGTCCCAGGCCAGCGACCTCAACGTCCCAATCGTGTCGTCCATGGGTGGAAACTCATCTGGGATGCCCGGCTCCGCGTTGTCGTACGTGCAATCCCAGAACAGGTCCTGGAGAACCGCGCCAGCCTCCCATCCACAGCGTCTGCCCGTCCTGTCCACGAGTACGACTCCTACGTGGTGCGTGTCCCCTCCCCAGACATCGATCCTGACCTCCGAGAGCACCGAATACGGTCGGAGGGCTTGCGGGCTGGACGCCGCACACCCACCGAGCAGCGCCCAGAACAGCACCAAGAGCGGTACCCAACAACCCTTCCCCATAGTCGCCCTCCGTCTCCCTCTATCGCAGTACAACAAACCGCACGACGCCGCGGGCGCGGGACCGCTGGAGTGCGAAGTAGACCCCCGCGCGGCATCCAGCGCCTCGCCAGTCCCAGGTGACGACGCTGCCGCGCAGGCTCGCTGATCCGATGTCGAGCGCGGCCACTCGCCTGCCGCAAAGGTCGAATACTTCGAGATGGTCCGCCTCTGTGTCTTCGGCAGATCGAATCTCGAACTGAACGGGACCGCTGGTCGGGTTGCGCAGCACCCGGAACCGAGGCTCCACCGGGGAACGGACCTCCACCGCGATTGGCCCGAGCCATGCGATCGCGACCGATGACGTGGCGGCCGAGTACGTCACATCGTAGCTGTTCCCACTCGGCGCCTGCGATGTGTCCATTGCAGCCGTGGCGGCAACAACGCCACCGGTGTCGAATGCGGCCACGGAGACGGCCATGCCGCCGTCGGAATCAACGCGGACGGTGTAGTGGCCATCGACGGCAGCGGGCAGGTGAAACTGATGCATCACCGGCGGGCCATCGAGCCCGTCATCCACATCGTGATCGGCGACGATGTCATCGATCACCCACGCGTCCGGGATGCTGCTCGAGTAGAGGCCTGTCCCCGGGTCGCGAGCGATGCTCCTACCCATCGGGTCCGTGATCGTCACGTTGCTTGCATGGCCCACGACGATCGATAGGCCATGCTCGTCTCCCGCCTCGTTCAGCCCGGCGAGGGCGTTCGGACCCGGGCCACCCCCGACCGCGACAACGTAGCGCGCTAGCTTGAACTCGTTCCGGTACTTCCCTTGGATCAGCCGCCGGTAGTTCCTGCGATCGAGTGGATCCTGGATCGCATAGGTACCGCGAGCCGTTGTATCCGGGCGGAACGAAGGCACCCAGCCATCGGCCACGACCATGTGCCCATGCGTGTTCACCTGAACCGGGATACCACGCACCAGCAGGCTCTCCACTTTCGCCGCGAGACTTGGGGAACCGGGGATCTCAACCGTGCGCAGGCGAGGCTGGCCGCTCGCGTCCCGTGTGAAGCGATCGGCCCTTGTGGGATTCATGCTCCAGTAGACCCGTCCCGTGTCTCCGACCGCGACCGCGGAGGAGAGATCGTGCCGCGTTTCAACAACGGCCCGGCGGGGCTCTCCGGGCAAGATCCTGAAGGTGGCGATCGGGTGGACGTACCTTCCGCGCTCGACGAGGAAGGTATGGTCCTGCTTCCAGTTGATTCTGTCGGCCAGAGCGGGTCCTCTGAATTCGATCGTGTCGCCCGAGGTCGAGACCCTGGAGACGAAGGCGACGTCCTCAGGGAAGTAGCCGCGGCTGCGCCTCAGAAAGTTGTTCAAGCTGTCCACTGCGCAGGGCACCCCGAGGAACGAGTAGTTCATCGCCGCCGAGGCGACTTGGCACGCCGTGTCGTCTGTCGTTCGTCTCGTCCCGACCGCCTCGCTACCGAACAGGTAGCCGCCGTGGGATTGGTTCGTGTTCTGGCTCAGTCGCGAGACCGTGTCGCCTTCGGCGTCAGTGGCCTTGAACTCAGGCCATACCGCGAGTCCGAAGATCCCGCTAGTGCCATCGTAGTAGTTGCCGCAGACATGGTAGACCGGCTCAGCTAGGAACTCGACCGACTCGATGCGCTTGGCACGTTTCGATGCCGGGAGCGGGATTTCCTGCAGGTCATAGTGGACTGTCGGCGGCGGACTGCCCGTCTGACCGGGACCGGAGTAGATCTGGGCACAGGACCCGAGCGGGTCGGCGGGGGGCGTGTCGTAGAAAGGACGCACTTGACCGCCGCAGAACATCTGCCCCGATATCCAGTTCCGCACATTGGTCCCGATGACGAGCTGCGTGACGTGCGAGTCCCCGTCCACGTAGTTGACCTGCACGCGCAGGATCGGCTTGCCGCCGTCCTGGAAGTCCACCGACTCGTGCTTGAACGTCTTTCCCGACGTGACGAGCGTTGCGAGTGACGTCGCCAGCCGGGGTGGGTCCAGGTGCAGGCGGACCCATGATGAGGCCTCGTAGTGGTTCGACTGTAGCCCGATTCCGTTGTAAGGCTGGCTCAGCATGATCGCGACGGTATCACCCGGCGCACGGATTACCCGCAGTTTCGGTCCGTCCAGCCAACCGGGCCACTCGAGATGCGTAACCGGATCCTGCAGGTACTCATTCTGCTCCCTTGTCGTCGCGCGCAGCGGGATCTGCGTGAACGCGAAGTCGTCATTCGTGGGGCGATAGAAGGAGTCCTGTTCGGCGCCGGTCGACCGCAGGCTCGAAGGCAAGCTCGCTTCCACGCCCACCGGGTGCTCGACGACCAGGTCGAGCGAATCATCGCCGGAGAAGGGCGACACTACCCGCGCCATGAGTTCGGTCAGATCCGACACGACCACGTGGCTCGCCTCGATGCGCTGGCCGCCACGTTGCAGGAAGACGCGCGAGCCCGGCTCGAAGCCACGACCGATGATCGAGAGGTCCGTGGCCTGCCGCACGGGGACCCGCCTCGGTGAGACCTGCTCAACCGCAAGGTCGATGATCCGTGGTGCGATCCGGACTCCCCCAGTCACAATCAGTGTGTCGATGCGGCCGAGGGCATCCATCACCATCACCCTCGCCGCCAGGAACTCGGCGTGCGCCGTGTCGGCGCACGATGCTCCGCTGACCCGGTACTCGATGCGGTCCTTCGAACTGTCGTTGGCGTCGAAGGCTATGGTCCAGGTGTAGGTCGTGTCACCGTTGAAGTCCTGGCCGGGACGCGAGTCAAAGGCCCAACCACCCAGGCTGTCTGGGGCCGGAGCCGCGTCGGGCGCGCTCGCCGAAACGAGCATGTAGCACGGCGGGGCGCCCTCGGTGTTCGTGGTCCAGATGATCCGCGCCGCAAGCGCGTGCACGTCGGGAGCGTCGCGCAGGTTCAGGAACAGAGGGAAGGGCGCCACTGGAACCTCGGTGAGCACGGAATCCATACCTGCGCGGTCCCAGCTGAGGAACGCCCGACCGCCGGCGTTGTTGCCGGCGGAGGCAGTAGAGGGGACGAGGGCAGCAAAGACCAGCATGCCTGCCAGGGCAGGCAGGAAACGGTGGGACATGTGCGCGGCCTCCGAGGAAGGTCCCTGACCTGTCGAGCATCGAAGACGGCCCACGTGCTACGGCGGCCGAATCAGCCGCCCCGCGACGTACGTGCTTCTCCGTGCTCGCGATCAAGGACCTCTGGACGAGTAGCACATACCCCCCCCCCCCGACGCAAGGCCAAACCGCACGTCCTCGCCGATGTCGGACAGGTGGCCACATCCCTCGGAAAGGCTGGCATGCCTGGTCTCAGACTCCAGAGCCGTCTTCGAAAACGCCGACGATTCGCGCCAGGGTGCGGGGCCGCCCAGACCGACGCCGCGCCCGTTGCCGAATTGGGGGCCACGATGGAGCGCGCTCAGAGGTCGAGCACCAGGCGACAGCGGCAGTCCGGCTCGTGCAGGTCCAGCTCGAGCGCGTGCAGGGAGACGGCCTTGACCTCGCGCAGGAAGGTCTGGCGCGCGGGGTCGAATCGCGAGCCGCGCAGTGTCGCCTCGAGCGCGGTCGGCGTCAGCACGCGCACCTCCGCGCTGGTCCATACCACCTTCGCCAGTTCGGACTCCAGCAGCACGGTGTTGAGCCAGTGCACCAGCAGGTCCTCGGGGTCGTCCCCGGTGATGCGCACGGCCCGCTCCAGGTCGGGCGGGGCCCCGCGCGCGTCCGCGACCAGCGCCATCAGGGCCTCGGCCGCCAGGGCGAAGAGCCGCGCGGCGCTCGGGGCCCGGACCTCGAGACCCAGGTCGCCGGTGTGGTCGAACGTGCCGTGGCCTTCTGCCATGCCCGGAGCATGGCCCGTCGCAGGCGCCCCGGCAAGCGGCGCCCGGCGTCCCGCGAACACGCGACACGGCACGAGCGACGGCGCCACCGGTCGTCCGGGACGCCGCGGGCCGCGGCGCGAGGAGACGGCCGCGTGGAGCCGGCTTCAGAGCAGTTGCCGGGCGCGCAGGCTCACCAGGCCGCGCATCGCCACGATGACGTGGTCGAGCACCGCGATGCCGACCACCTCCCCCACCTGCACCAGCCGCCGGGTGATGCTCAGGTCCTCCTCGCTGGGCTCCGGGTCGCCGCTGGGATGGTTGTGCACCAGCACCACGGCGGCGGCCGAGTGCAGGATGGCGGGCTGGAACACTTCGCGGGGGTGCACGATGGACGCGTTGAGGCTGCCGATCGAGACCACCTCGCGGCACTGCATCTCGTGGCGCGCGTTGAGCAGCAACACGACGAAGTGCTCCTTGCGCGCGCGCGGCAGGTCGCGCACCTGGGCGAGCACGTCCTCGGGGCCGCGGATCGCCGCGCCGCCGGGCGCTCCCTCGGCCGCCCGGCGTCCCAGCTCGAAGGCCGCCGCCAGCGCGGCCGCGTGCGCGGGACCGACGCCGGGCACGAGCAGCCAGCGCGCGCTCGACCAGGCGCCCAGCTCCTGCGGGCTGCGGCGGGCCAGGTGACGCCCGATGCGCAGCGCGCTGCGTCCGGCCGTGCCCGATCCCAGCACCAGCGCGAGCAGCTCGGCGTCGGCCAGCGCGGACGGCCCGCGGGCGCGCAGCTTCTCCCGGGGCCGCAGGCCCCGCGGGGGCCGCAGGGGCCGTCCGGGCTCGTCGGGCGCGTGCGGCGCGGGCTGGCTCGCGGACATCGGTCTCCTGGCGGCCCGCTTGGGCGGCCGGGCCGGGTCGTGGATAATGGGGGCCATCTTGCCTGCGGGGACGCCGGGTGAAACCGGGCGGGGCCGCGGGCGCCGGATCACCCGTCACCGGAGACCCATTGCATGAGTCGTTCCCGCGTTCTGGTCGGCTTCCTCGCCGCAGCGCTCCTCGCCCTCACCGCGCGATCGGCGGCCGCGCAGAGCGGCCAGTTGTTCGACGCCATCGGCGAGGTGGACTACGCCCACGGCCGGTCCGTCCTCCAGGTCGGATCGTGGGCCAGGTACCACGTGGTCGCACGCCGGGACGGAGTTGTCACCGACGACTACACCGCGACCGTGATGATCGCGGGAGAAGAGGAGTGGTGGGGCGAGGAGTGCTTCTGGGTCGAGACCACGACGCAGTGGCCCAAGGGGGCCACGACGTCCGCCGCCACCCTGATGTCGATGTCCATCTTCGAGGACAGCCTGCCGCTGAAGAACATCCTGCTCTACCAGCGCAAGCGGATCGCGGAGCTCGACGAGAACGGCCAGCCGCTGCAACAGACGATGCGGCGCGGGCGGGGAGCGATCAAGACCCGCACGCCGGCCAAGCCGGGCCTCACCACGCTGGTGGACACGCTCGGGGTCGATACGCTCCAGTTCGCCCGGGGCGCCCTGTTCTGCCTCAAGGTGCGCAACGAGAAGGGCACCACGACCACTTCGCAGAGCGCCGACAGCTCCCGCTACACCGAGACCCGCGACGTGCGCGTGTCCTGGCAGACCCCGCAGGTGCCGGTCACGGGCAAGGCGCGCGAGGAGATCGAGTTCTCGAACTCGAGCCGCACCTGGCTCACCGGCCACTCCCAGGCATCGAGCCCGCTGCGGCTCATCGACCGTACGAGCACGGTGATGGAGCTGGGGGACTACGGGACCGGGGGCGTCGAGGCCACGCTCGTCCCCAAGGAGTTCCGCCGCTCCCTCGCCGCCCAGCGCGCCGCCCCGGCGCCCGGGCCGAAGGCCCCCGCGGCGAAGCCCGGCCGTCCGACCCGCTGAGCCCCGGCCCGCTCCCGCGCCTCAGCGCGCGGGAGCGGGCAGAGCGACCGGCGTGAGGATCGCGGCCATGGAGTCCCGGTAGGCCACGCGCCAGCGACCGGTGAGCGGGGCCGCTTCCACCAGCGGCGCCTCCTTCGGCACCAGGATCCAGTCCGCCCGCGCCCGCGCAATCGCCTCCTGCCAGCCCGGGCGCAGTTCGAGGACCGCGAAGTAGTCGGCCAGCGTACCGCTGCCGAAGAAGCAGGCGCGGCCGTCGATAAAGACCCGGTAGCGCCCGACGCGGGTCCACGAGACGAAGCCGCCCCAGGCGTAGCTATTGAACACGCGCGGCCCGAGCCCGAGGCGGTCGGCCGCGGCCAGGGCCCGGTGCGGGAACGAATCCACGCGGAAGTCGCCCGCACCCTCGGGAAAGACGCGCGACAGGCGCGGCGCCAGGACCAGGGCGAGCACGCAGACCAGTGCGGGCCAGAGCCCCGGCCGGAAGACCCGCTCGAAGGGCGCCAGCGTGTCCTGCGCGGCACGCCACAGCCGCCCGAAGACCCAGCCACCGCGTTCGCGCGACCAGCAGGCCAGGTCGCGCGCGAGGAAGGGCGCCCAGAGGATCGCCGCGATGGGCCCGAGTCGCGCCGCGAACAGCGTCCCGGCCAGGCAGGCCATGCCCATCAGCGCCTCGCTCCACGCCAGCCGCGGGCCCCAGCGCCGCGCTCCCACCGCCAGCAGCAGGTAGGCCAGCACGAAGGCGAAGCGCGGGTCGCTGAATCGCGGGGTCTGCCACTCGTCGATGCGACCCAGCAGCGCGAGGTTCTCCCCGGCCGGGGCGATATCGCGCAGCCAGCCGAATCCCCACGGCGTGGCGCCGAGCGCGGCCAGCGAGAGCAGCGCGGCGAGCGCGAGCCGGCGGTCCCGGCCCCGGGTGAGCCAGCCGAAGCCGGCGAGCGCCGGCGCCAGGAAGGCGGTGGGGTGCAGGTTGGCCCACAGCACGGTGAGCGGCGGGAGCAGCCACAGGGCGAGCCGCTCGCGCCCCGCCACCCGCACCAGTTCCCAGGCGGCCAGCACCAGCAGGAACGAGAACACCAGCGGCCGCGCCAGCAACTGCAGGAGCAACACGACCCCGGCCAGGCCCATGGTCAGCGCCGAGGCCGGCACGTGACCGGTCTCGCGCAGCAGGATGCGGTACAGCCAGGTGCAGACCACCGCGAACACCAGGCCCATGAGCACGGTCACGCCGAAGTACCCGGCGTGCCGGTAGCACAGCGCGATGATCGCGTCGGCCAGCCACTCGATGTTCCGCCAGGGCACGCCCGCACGGGTGAACGAGAGCGTGTCGGGGATGGCCCGCGGACCGTGGACCAGCACGTCGAAGCCCGCCCAGAGGTGCCAGCCCGAGTCACCGTCGGCGAACATGGCGCGGTGGAACTGCCCGGCGGCGAGCCCCGCGAACAGCACGTCGGTGAGGCTCGGCACCAGGCGCCGCTGCAGCGGCGTGAGCTGTTCGCTGGTGATCGGCATCCGGGTCCCTCCGGAGACGGGTTACTCGAACAGGCCGCGGGCGAAGGCCGCGGGGTCGAACGGCTCCCAGTCGTCCAGCCCCTCGCCGATCCCGACCACGCTGACCGGGAGCCCCAACTGGTCCACGATGGCGAGCACGGCGCCGCCGCGGGCGGTCCCATCGAGCTTGGTGAGCGCCAGGCTGGTTATCGGCAGCGCGCGCTGGAACTCGCGCGCCTGCTGCAGGCCGTTCTGGCCCAGCGTGGCGTCGAGCACCAGCAGGACGTGGTGCGGCGCGCCGGGGACGACGCGCGCGCAGACGCGCCCGATCTTCTCCAGCTCGTTCATCAGGTTGTGCTTGGTGTGCAGCCGGCCCGCGGTGTCCACCAGCACGACCTCCGTGCCCCGCGACACGGCCGCGCTCAGGGCGTCGTGCACCACCGCCGCCGGGTCCGAGCCGGAGCGTGCCCGCACCAGCTCGACGCCCGCCCGCCCGGCCCAGACCTCGAGCTGCTCGGTGGCCGCAGCGCGGAAGGTGTCGGCCGCCACCAGCAGGGTCGGGCGCGACTCGCGCGCGAAGCGGGCGGCGAGCTTGCCGGCGAGCGTGGTCTTGCCCACCCCGTTCACGCCGACCAGCAGCGCCACCCAGGGCCTGCCGCCCGCGGGCTCGAAACGCGCGCCGGGGGCCGCGCCGGCCCCGAGCAGCGCCGCCGCCGCCTGCTCGAGGGCGCCCCGCAGGTCGAGCTCGGGCGAGCGCTGGAGCGCTTCCTGGGCGCGGGCGATCAGCCGCTCGGTGGTCGCCGGGCCGACGTCGGCGGCGAGCAGGGCCTCCTCGAGGCTCGCCAGGGCGGCCGCGTCCACGGCGCCGCGGCGCTGGAGCAGCCCGCCCACCTGCTCGACCAGGCGTTCGCGCGTGCGCGCGAGCCCGGCGCGGAATCGCGAGAACAGGCTCATGGCGTCGGGCGCCGCACGGCCGGCCGCGGCGGCGCGCTCACTTCTCCGCGGCCACGCCCGCCAGCTCGTTGCCGTTCCGGTCCCCGCTGCGGGGCTGGCCGTCGAAACGCACGGAGACGAGCTTCGAGACGCCCAGCTCCTCCATGGTCACGCCGTAGAGGCAGCGCGCGGACTCCATGGTCCGCTTGTTGTGCGTGATGACCACGAACTGCGTCTTGTCGCTGAAGCGCTGAAGCATCTTGATGAAGCGGTCCACGTTGGCGTCGTCGAGCGGCGCGTCCACCTCGTCCAGCAGGCAGAAGGGCGAGGGCTTCACCAGGTAGAGCGCGAACAACAGGGCGATCGCGGTGAGCGCGCGCTCGCCCCCCGACATCAGGCTGATGCTCTGCAGGTGCTTGCCGCGCGGCTTGGCCACGATCTCGATCTCGCACTCGAGCGGATCGTCGCCCACCATGCGCAGCTCCGAATCGCCGCCGTCGAACAGCGTGCCGAAGACGTCGCGGAAGTGGCCCTGCACCTTCGCGAAGGTCTCGCGGAACATCTCGCTCGCGGTGACGTTGATCTTCTCGATGGCCTCGAGCAGCTGGGCCTTCGCGCTGGTCAGGTCGGCACGCTGCTGCGTGAGGAACTGCCAGCGCTCCTTCTTCTTCGCGTACTCGTCCACCGCCAGCAGGTTGACCGGGCCGAGCGCGCGGTAGCGCGCGCGCATCTCCTCGAGCCGGCGGCGGCCGTCGTCGGCATCGAAGCCCTCGGGCGGCGGCGCCGGCTCCCAGGCGGCCACCTCCAGGTCGTACTCGGTGTGCAGGCGCTCGAAGGTGCGCTCCAGCTCGGCGTGGGTCTGCACCCGGTCCAGCTCGACCTGGTGCATCAGTTCGCTCAGCTCGGCCTGCTGGAAGCGCAGCTGGCGGGCATCCTCCTCGCCGGCCTGCACCTCCTGCTTCCGGGCCGCGAAGCGCTTCTGCAGCTCGACCACGCGCTCGCGCTGGGTGGACTCCGACTCCAGCAGCCCGGTCAGCCCGGCCGCCAGCCCGGCGACCTCGGCCTCGATCTCGGCCACCTTCGCGCGCGCCTCGCGGTCCTCGCGCTCGCGCGCCTCGATGCCGGCCTCCAGCTCGCGCCGGGTCTGCTCGGCGCGTGCCCACTGGCTCTCCCACTCCCCCTGGTCGCGCGCCAGCTGCAGCAGCCGCTCCCCCGCGGCGCGCGCGGCGGAGGCCGCCTCCTCGCGGCGGGTCTCGAGCCCGCGCAGCGTCCCGTCGAGGTCCGCGAGCTGCGCCCGCGCGCTCTCGACCTGCAGCTGGTAGTCGGCCAGGTCGGCCTCGGCCTCGGCCAGGGCCCGCTCGAGCGTGTCCCGCTCGGCCTCGTGCAGCTCGATCTCGCGGCGGCGCTCGCCGGCCTCGCCGCCGGCCCAGCGGCTCTCCCGCTCGCCGGCCTCGAGCTCGCGCTCCAGCGCCTCGAGCGCCGTGCGGGCCTGCTCGAGCGCGGCCGCCGCCGCCTCGCGCCGGACCAGCGTCTCCTGGCGGCCCGCCTCCAGCGCGCCGCGCTCGTGCTCCAGCGCCTCGAGCGCGAGCCGGCGCTCGGCCAGCTCGCCGGTCAGCTCGCGGATCTCGTTCTCGCGGTGCAGCAGCCCGCTCAGGTTGCGCGCCGACCCGGCACGCACCCGCCCGCGTTCCCAGACCTCGCCGTCCAGGCTCACGAAGCGCAGCCCCGCCTCGGAATGCCCGGCCAGCCGCGCCGCGCTGGCGCGGTCCTCGACCACCACGACCGCGCCGAGCAGGCGCTCGACCAGCGCGCGGAAGCGCTCCTCGCAGCGCACCAGGTCCGAGGCCCGGCCCACCACGCCCTCACCCACCGGCACGTCGTGCAGCGTCCCGGGGCTGATGCCCGCCAGGTCCACCAGCGTGGCCCGCCCGCTCTCCAGCCCGCGCAGGTGACCGAGCGCCGCGTCGAGCGCGGCGTGGTCGGCGACCAGCACGAAGGCGGCCGCTTCGCCCAGCGAGGCCTCGAGCGCGTCGAGGTAGCGCGCCGGCACCTCGAGCACGTCGGAGATCATGCCCAGCGTGCCGGCCGAGCGGCGGTCCCCGGTCAGCAGGGCCTTCACACCCTCCGAGACGCCGTCGAAGTTCCGCTTGAGGTCCAGCAGCGTCTCGAGCCGCGACTCGGCCGCGGCCGACTGCTGTCGCAGGTCCGCCAGCCGGGCCCCGGCCTCCTCGAGGCCGGCCGCGACCGCGCGGATCTGCTCGTCCACCGCCGCCAGCGCGGTGCGCGCCGCCTCCCGCTCGGCCTCGAGCCCGGTGCGCGTGGCGCTGCGCTCGGCCGCCAGCCGGGCCAACTCGGCCACCCGCGCCTCGAGCTCGTCGCACCGCGCCGCCGCCGCGTCCCGCCGCTCGGTGAGCGACAGCCGCCGGGCGCGCAGGTTCTCGAGCGTGCCGCGCTTGTCGGCCTCGGTGGAGAACAGGTCGAGCGACAACTGCTTGCGCTGGCTGGCGACCTCGCGCCGCTCGCGCAGCTCGGTCTCGACCGCACCCAGCGCCTGCCGGCTGGACTCGACCGCCGCCTGCGCCGCGTCGCGCTCGGTGCGCAGGGCCGCCAGGTGCGCGGCGGCCTCGGCCTCGCGGGCGATCACCTCGTCGAGCCGCTCGCGCAGGGCGCGCGCCTCGGTCACCGCCTCGTCGGCCCGGCCGCGCAGCCCCGACCCCCGCTCGCGCAACAGCACGACCTGGTGCTCGGCCTGCGTGCGCGCCTCCTCGCGGTCGCGCAGGCCGCCCTGCGAGGTCGAGAGCTCGCGCTCGAGCTCGAGCAGGACGAGCTTGCGGTCGTTGAGCGTGGCCTCGAGCCCGTCGAGGGCGGTGGTCACGCCCACGCGCCTCACCGACTCCTCCTCCCACTGCTCCTTCGCCTCGGCCTCCTTCCGCTTCAGGGCCTCGACGTGGCCCGCGGTGAGCGTCAGGTCGAGGTCGCGGATCTCGTCGCGCCAGCGCTGGAAGCGCCGGGCCTTGCCCACCTGGCGGGCGAGCGAGCGCAGCTCGCGCTCGAGCTCGAAGACGATGTCGTTGAGCCGCACCAGGTCGGTCTCGGTGGCGTCGAGCTTGTTGAGCGCCTCCTTCTTGCGCGCCTTGTACTTGGTGATGCCGGAGGCCTCCTCGAACAGGAAGCGGCGATGCCCCGAACTGTCCGACAGCACGTGGTCCACCATGGCGCGCTCGATCACCGAGTAGGCGTGGCTGCCCATGCCGGTGTCGGAGAACAGGTCGCGGATGTCCTTGAGCCGGCACGGGGCCTTGTTGAGGGAGTACTCGCTCACGCCCGAGCGGAACACGCGCCGGGAGACCGTGACCTCGGAGAACTCGACCGGCAGGATGCCCCGGTCGTTCTTGAAGGTGAGGTGCACCTCGGCCATGCCGAGCGGCTTGCGCGACGGGCAGCCGTTGAAGATCACGTCTTCCATCGAGTCGCCGCGCAGCTGCTTGGCGCTCTGCTCGCCCATCACCCAGCGGATGGCGTCCGAGACGTTGGTCTTGCCGCAGCCGTTGGGCCCGATGACGCCGGTCATGCCCTCGCCGAACAGCAACTCGGTCTTGTCGACGAACGACTTGAAACCCTGGATCTCGAGCCGGTGCAGAAACATCCTTGTTCCCCTCTCGCTCGGCCCCCCCGGGGGCAGGCGGCCGGGGCGGGACCGAGTGCGAACGTGTCCGAGACTTCGGTGGGAAGCAGGCTGCGTGAGCGCTGTCTCAGGGGGCGCCGGGCTGGGCCGGCGACCCGCAGCGACGGAGATTACGGGGGCGCGGCGCGGGGGTCAACAGATTCCCGCGGCGGATCCCGGGCGTCCGCGGGCACGAGGTCGCCCGCCGCCGGCGCGGCCGCGGGGCCCGGAGCGGGAACGCGCCCCGGCCGCGGCGGCTCAGGTGCCGGGGGCGAATGCCCGCGCCAGCGCCTCGACCACCTCGTCCGACTCGGCCTCGGTGAGGGTGCGCGGATCGAGCCGCCAGCGGCCCGCGCGCAGCGTGCCGATCACGGGCGGCTCGGCGGCGCGCGCGCGCGCCTCGAGTTCGCGCGGGTCGCGCCCCTCCTGCTCGACCTCGACCACCCAGCCGGGCAGCCGCTGGGTCGGCAGCGCGCCTCCGCCCACCTCGCCCCAGCCCCGGGCGACCGACGTCCGCAGCCCCGGGATCCGTGCCGAAAGTGCGGCCGCGAGGCGGCGGGCGCGGGCCTCGAGTTCCGCGGGCCCCTGCCGCAGCATCGCCAGCACCGGCACCATGCGGGCCGCGCCGGCGGGATCGGCGTAGAGCGGCAGCGTGGCCTCGAGCGCGGCCAGCGCGAGCTTGTCCAGCCGCAGCGCGCGGGCCAGCGGGTCCTGCTTCAGCCGGGCGAGCCACTTCCGCTTCCCCAGCACGAGCCCGGCCTGCGAGCCGCCCAGCAGCTTGTCCCCGGAGCACGTGACCACGTCGCAGCCGGCCGCGAGGCTCTCCCCCGCCGTCGGCTCGTGCTCGAGCCCGAAGGCCGCCAGGTCGACGAGCGCCCCGCTGCCCAGGTCCTCGACCAGCGCCACCCGGCGCCGGCGGGCCAGGGCGGCCAGCTCCGCGAGCGCGGGCCGGGCGGTGAAGCCCTCGACCCGGAAGTTGCTCGGATGGACGCGCAGCACGACGGCCACGCCGGCCTCGCGCTCGAGCGCGCGCTCGTAGTCGCGCAGGTGCGTGCGGTTGGTGGTCCCGACCTCGACCAGCGTGGCGCCGCTCCGCTCGAGGATCTCGGGAATGCGGAAGGAGCCGCCAATCTCGACCAGCTCCCCGCGCGAGACCAGGACCTTGCGGCCCGCCGCCAGCGCCGAGAGCGCCAGCAGCACGGCCGCGGCCCCGTTGTTGACGACCAGCGCCGCCTCCGCCCCGGTGAGGCGCGTGAGCCAGCGTTCGATCCCGGCGCCGCGGTCGCCGCGCCGCCCGGATGCGAGGTCGTATTCCAGCGAGCTGTAGCCGCCGGCGACGGTGGCGACGGCGGCTTGCGCGGCGGGGGCCAGGGGGGCGCGGCCCAGGTTGGTGTGCAGGACCACGCCGGTGGCGTTCAGCACGCGCCGCAGCAGCGGGCGGCAGGCCTCGCGGGCGCGGCGGACGGCGCGCGCGGCGAGCACGTCGGCGGCCGCGGGCTCGACCGGCCCCGAACGGAGACGCGCGCGCTCCCGGGCGAGCTCGGCCCGCACGGATTCCACCAGGAGCAGGCGCGGGACGTCCGCCCCGGCCGCGGCCAGCGCGGGGTGGCTCAGCAGCATCTCGACGGCCGGCAGGCCGCGCAGGGACCTCGGGCGGGACGTCATCGCCCCGGCACTCTAGCCTGCCGGGCGGTGGACGGCCAGCACCGGGCCCGCGGCCGGCGGGCCCCCGGGGCAGGGGCTTCAGCGCCCCCTGGAACGCGTGTTCGCGGAGCGGCGCATCACCCAGAGCACGAGCAGGACGACCGCGACACCGAAGAGGACGTACGACATCATGGACGACATGGCGCTTCCCTCCCTTCCTGGCTGGATCTACCGGGACTGGACTGCCTACGAAGCGGTCAACGCCCGCATCAACTGGATCGCTGCCGGGCCCAGCAGCACGAGCAGCAGGGCCGGGAAGATCAGGAGCACGAGCGGGAACGCCAGCTTCACGGTCGCCTTCCGGGCCAGCTGCTCCGCCCGCTGGCGCCGCTTGGTGCGCATCGAGTCGGCGTGGGCCCGGAGCGCCTGTCCCACGCTGGTGCCGAGGCGGTCGGTCTGGATGAGCATCGCCACCAGCGAGTACACCTCGTCGACGCCGGTGCGCTCCGCCAGGTTCCGCAGGGCGTCCGTGCGCGAGACGCCGGTCTGCATCTCCTGGTTCACTAGGACGAGCTCCGCGGCCAGCACCGGGCTCGCGATGCGCATCTCCACCGCCACCCGCTGGAGCGCGGCCGAGATCCCGAGCCCCGCCTCGACGCAGATGACCAGCAGGTCGAGCGCGTCGGGCAGCGAGGTGAGCACCGTGTCGTGCCGCGCGGACTGCCGGTACGCGATGAACAGTGTGGGCAGGTAGAAGCCGAGCACGGCGCCCAGGACGGCGCCGAGGAACACGCGGCCGCCCGGCTGCCCGGTCGAATACGCGACCACCAGCCAGAGCAGCGGCACGCCGACGGCGAGGACGATCTTGGAGCCCAGCAGGGCGAGCACCGCCTCGCGGCGGCGGAAGCCCGCGCGGACGAGCCCCGTGCGCAGGGCGTCGCGCCCGTCCTGCGCGGGCATGAAGCCGCCGAGCTGCGCCACGAGCTTGAGCAGCGCCGGCGGCCGGTCGCCGTAGTTCACGACCCCGCCGGTCCGCTGCGAGCGCAGCTCGCGCAGCCGCACGGCCACCGGGCTGCGGTTGGTCACCGAGTCCACGTAGGCCGCGTACGCCCCGAGGGCGATGGCGGCGAAGATCAGCACCGAGAAGATCAGGAGGAACATGGCTATACCTTGATCGAGACGATCTTGTGGATCACGAACATGCCGATCAGCTGCATGCCGCCGGCCGCCACCAGGCCGGTGCGGCCGCCACCCGACTCGAGCATCGGCTTGAAGTAGTCGGGGTTGATCGCGTAGGTGTAGAGCGCCATCGCGAGCGGCAGGAGCACGAGGATCGCGCCGGTGAGCCGCCCCTGCGCGGTGAAGGTCTGGATGTCGCCCAGCACCCGGAAGCGGTCGCGGATGAGCCGCGCGGTGTTCTCCAGGATCTCGGCGAGATTGCCGCCGGTCTCCCGCTGCAGGATGACGGCGGTCGCGAAGAAGCGCAGGTCGAGCGAGTCCACGCGCCGGGTCAGGTTCACCAGCGCCTCGCGGAAGTCCAGGCCCAGCGCCTGTTCCTCGACCGTGACGCCGAACTCGCTGCGGATGGGCTCGGGCGATTCCTCGGACACCATCTGCATGGCCGCCGAGAACGAGAGCCCCGCGCGCAGCGCGCTCACCAGCAGGTCGAGCGCGTCGGGGAACTCGTGGGCGAAGGCCTGCATGCGCTGTCCCTTGCGCAGGACCACGTAGAAGTAGGGCAGCGGGCCCGCGACCGCCATCGTCAGCAGCCCGGGCAGGATCCTGCCGGTCACGGCCAGGCCGACGATGTAGCCGCCCAGCGCGAAGACCGCGACGAGCAGCACCAGCACGCCCGCCTTCAGGTTCACCCCCGACTGGTAGAGCATCAGCTCCAGCCGTTCGCCGAGGTTGAAGCCGCGCAGCAGCCGGTCGAGCCAGGGCACGACGCTGTAGCGGCTGTCGCGCTCCACCTCGACCCGCGGCAGGACGCGCTCGGGGGCGGCCGCCAGGCCGCGCAGCCGGCGGTCGAGCGCGCGCTCGGTCGCGCCGCTGCGGTGGACGCTGACGCCGATCACCGCCAGCGTCACGGCCAGGAACAGCAGGAAGCTGAAGAGCAGGACCAGGTTCATGGCCGGACCCCCACCGGGAAGCGGCGGCCGCGCTCGAAGAGCTCGGAGGGCAGGTCGAGCCCGGTCACCCGGATGCGGTCGCAGCAGCGCGGGACGATGCCGGTGGCCTCGAAGTGGCCCTTCACCCGGCCGTCCTCGTCGATCCCGGTCGGCACGTAGCGGAAGATCTCCTGCATGGTCACGACCGGCCCCTCCATGCCCAGCAGCTCCTGCACCGAGAGGACCTTGCGCGAGCCGTCCGAGACCCGCGAGATGTGCACCAGGATCTCGAGCGCCGAGGCGATCTGCTCGCGGATGGCCCGGTCGGGCAGCGAGTGGCCGGCCATCAGCACCAGGTTTTCGAGGCGGTGCAGCGCGTCGCGCGCGCTGTTGGCGTGCAGCGTCGTGAGCGAGCCGTCGTGGCCGGTGTTCATGGCCTGCAGCATGTCCAGCACCTCGTCGCCGCGCACCTCGCCCACGACGATGCGATCGGGGCGCATGCGCAGCGAGTTGCGCACCAGGTCGCGCTGCGTGATCTGCCCCTTGCCCTCGATGTTGGGCGGCCGGGTCTCGAGCCGCACGACGTGGGGCTGCTGCAGCTGCAGCTCGGCCGAGTCCTCGATGCTCACGATGCGCTCGTCGTCCGCGATGTAGCGCGACAGGATGTTGAGCAGCGTGGTCTTGCCGGAGCCGGTGCCGCCGGTGATCAGCATGTTGAGCCGCGAGCGCACCGCGCAGGTCAGGAACTGGGCGATCTCGGCGGTGAGCGAGCCCAGGCCCAGCAGGTCGTCGATGGCCAGCGCCCGGCGGCGGAAGCGGCGGATCGAGAGGATCGGGCCGTCCAGCGCGGCGGGCGGGATGATGGCGTTGACGCGCGAGCCGTCCGGCAGGCGCGCGTCCACCAGCGGCGTGGACTCGTCGATGCGGCGGCCCACCCGCGAGATGATGCGGTCGATGATCAGGCGCAGGTGCTGCTCGTCGCGGAACGCGATGGGGGTCAGCTCGAGCTTGCCGAGGCGCTCGATGTAGACCTTGCGGTGGGTGTTCACCAGGATGTCGCTGATCTCGTCGTCGAGCAGCAGCTGGGTGATCGGCCCGAGGTCGAAGGTGTCGGCCAGCAGCTCGGTGATGAGCCGCTCCTCGTCGGCGCGCGGCAGCCGGATCTCGGTCTCCACCAGCAGCCGGCGCGCGACCCGCTCGACCTGCGAGCGGCGCTCGAGGTCGTCGAGGGTCTCGAGCTGGGCCAGGTCGAGCTTGGAGATGAGCTCGCGGTGGAGCTGCTTCTTGATGACCTGGAAGCGGTCGGGCTCCGCCTCGCTCGGCCGGCCCGACAGCAAGGATCCGGGCTGGGAGGCCCCGTTGCTCTTCTCGCGGCCCAGGCGCTGTCGGAGATTCATGATGACCTACCCCCTTCGGAAGAAGCGTGACCCGCCGGACCGCCGAGGTGGGGCCTCTTCGGTGGGCACTGGTTGGGCGGACTCGTCGACCGGCACGAGCAGCCGGGCGAGATTCGCGAGGTCGCGGCCCGCGCGGCCTTCGGGCACCGGGCCGCCGCACAGCGGCTTGCCCATGTTGATCGCCTGGTTCACGACCGCGTAGTCGTTCGCGACGCTGGCGAACACCGGCAGCCCGAGCGTGTCCTCGAGCTGGGCCGGGGTGATCGACTCCTGCTCGGTGCGGCGGTTCAGCACCAGGCGCACGCGATCGGGGATCGTCAGGTAGTTCAGCTTGTGGAAGATCTCGAGCGAACGCCGCGCGGCCCGCACCGAGGACACGCTGGGCTCGATCGTGAGCAGGATGGTGCTGGAGCGGTCGAAGACCTCGAGCGTGATCTCGTTGATGACGTGCGGGGCGTCCACCACCACCACGTCGAAGGTGGAGCCGAGGATCTCCAGCACGCCGCCGACCTGGTTGGCGGTGAGCCCGTCGACGCGATCGAGGTGCTCGGGCTGGGCCAGCACGAACACGCCGCTCTCGTGCTTCGCCAGCGCGTCCTGCAGCGTGGTCGCCTCGATGCGCGGGGCGGCGATGACGTCGCCCAGCGAGCGCTTGGGGTTGAGCCCCAGCATGAAGGCCACGTCGCCGGACTGGTAGTCGAAGTCCACCAGGGCCACCTCGCGCCGGGCGGCGTGGCGGATGCTGAGCGCGACGTTGCTGGCGATCGTGCTCACTCCCTGTCCGCCCTTGCTGGCGAACACGGTGAACACGTGGCGGGCGATCCCGCCGCCCTTGGCGCGCGCGCTCATCGCGGCCACGCGCTCGACCGCCTGCCCGATGGCGCCGCGGTCCAACGGACGGCGCAGCACCTCGGAGACCCCCGCCCGCATCGCGCGCAGCAGGGTGTCGGGATCGAGCAGCTCGGAGGAGAGGAAGATCGCGACGTCGGGGTGGTCCAGCTTGTACTGCGCGACCGCGCCGAGCGTGTCGTCCACCGGGACCGCCAGCTCGAGCACGAGGATGGTGGGCCGCACCTGGTGGGCCAGCGCGAGCCCGGCGCGGAGTTCCGCGCGCTCGCCCCCGATCTGCACGCCGGGCAGCGCCTCGAGAGCGGTCTTCAGCGCGGTGCGCTCCATCTCGTTGCGATGGACCAGGACGACGGTGATGGGCGTGGACATGCGTTCCTTCCCTGGATGCTAGCGGGTCCGTCGCGGCATTCGCGCGGTTCGTGCCGCGCCGCCCCCGGGGGCGGCCGGCAGGTCGTGATCGTCGGGGGATCGGCTCTCCGGGACCCCGCCCGCGCGGGCCGGGCCCCGGCCGGGAACGATGCCCCGCTCCCGGTCTGCCGGCTCGGGCGGACGACGTGCCATGGCGGCCAGCTCCTACCGGGTGGCGTCGGGCTTGTCGGTGGGCAACGCGGGCGCGGCGCCCCCGGCCGCGACCAGTTCCGGCGAGACGGTGATGACGAGCTCCTTGTTGGAGACTTCGTCCCGCGAATAGGTGAACAGGGCGCCGAGCAGCGGGAGGTGCCCCAGCACGGGCACCTTGCGGACGAGCTTGTTCTTGACGGTCTGCTTGAGCCCGCCGATGACCAGGTACTCGCCGGCCTGCAGCGTCACCGTGGTGGAGGCCTTGCGGCTGTTGAGCGGCGGCACGCCGAAGACCGAGCGCGACCAGTCGGGCTCGCTGACCTCGGGGGCCACCTTCAGCCGGATGCTCCCGTCCTCCTGGACGAACGGGGTGAACTCCACGCGCACGCCGTACTCCTTGAAGGCGATCGCCGGGGCCGCCCCCGAGCCGGAGCCCGAGATGATCTGGTAGGCGAACTCGCCGCCGGCCAGGAACGCGGCCTTCTCCCCGCTGCTCGCCAGCAGCGAGGGGTTCGCCAGCATGCGGATGTCGCCCCGCTCCTCGAGCGCCTTCCACTCCATCTGGAGGCTCAGGCCCGCGCCGTTCCTGGCGTACTTGAGCAATCCGCTCGCGTTGGGCACGGTCACGATATCGCCCGGCTTGGGCTCGGGCAGCAGCGGGTACGTGGGCGGCTCCACCTTGGTGGTGTAGAGCCCGCCGCCGAGCGTCCCGTCCAGGCGATTGGCGGTGCTGCCGGTGCCGTAGAAGTCGAAGCCGAGCTCCTTCAGCGCCGCATCGGTCATCTCGGCCACCGTGCAGCGCAGGAGGACCTGCTTCTCCTGGTTGGGCACGAAGACCTCGATCTCGAAGATCCGGTAGCGGCCGCCGTCGGTGTAGACCACCAGGTTGGTCGAGCCGGCCGACTTCGCGGTCACGATCACGGTCCGCGCGGAGCCGACCGCGGCGTCCGCGATGTCGGGCTCGGCGATCGCCACGGTGCGGACGTCGTCGAGCGACGGCACGACCTGCGCGTGCCCGACGGGGATCCGCAGCTTCTCGGTCGCGTCGGCGGACAGGGCGGCCGCCGGGACCAGCATCAAGAGGGCCGCCAGAACGGCACCTCGCATCGCGTCCCTGGGATGGGCGAGTGACATCAGACGTGCCTCCTCGATTCGGTGGAGAGCAGTGACGGGTCCGTCCTACCGCTTCGCGTTCGCGCTGTCGCCCGGGAGGGATTCCTCCGACTTGCTCGTGCGACGGATGATGGTCACCTTCTGCGGCTCCGCCGGCTTGCGCTCGACCACGCGCACCACCGGCTCGGCCGCCCGGGCCACGCGGGCCGCGACCGCCGGCTTCCCGCGCAGGTCCGCGGTGCGGATCGGCGTGGTCTTGGAGACCTGGGCGTTGTCGTCGCGGGCGCGCAGCACCAGCGTGATCGAGCCCTGCCGCTGCGCGTGCGCCATGACCTCGGCGCCCTTGGGATCCACCAGCAGCGTAACCGCCTGCACGGCGAGCGGCTTGTTGTCCTGGGTCGTGGTCTTCATGCCCGCAGCCAGCACCTCGATGTCCTGCAGGATCGTCTGGGTGTAGGCGTCCTCGGGGTTCGCCACCTTCTCGACCGTGACCAGCATGTCCACGCGGTCGCCGGGGAGGATGAAGCCCGACACGCCGGAGACCTGGTTGACCTCGACGGAGGCCGCGCGCATCCCCGGGCGCACCAGCATCGAGAGGCCGCCGCCGAGCGAGGAGAGCTTGATGGCCGTCACCGGTTCCTTGGCGGTCATGAAGATCTTGGTGGTCTGCCCGACGACCGAGTCCACCGTCGAGAAGGCCCCCGCGGGAACGGATTCGCGCGGATAGCGCACCGTGCGCAGCATGCTCTTCTCGAGCTTCTCGCCGTAGGTGACGTCGCCGGAGGTGACGACGACGTCCTGCGTCTCGCCCATGGTCGCGCGCCGGGCCTGGGTGGACACCGCGCTGAGGCCGAAGTAGCCCACGACGGCGGCCGCCAGACCGAGGACGACGGCCAGCCCCATGAATGCCTGTCCCTTGTTCGCGGTCACGTTCTTGTCCCTTCCTTCCTCAGTCCACGCGCGCGAGTGCGCCTGTGTCATCGAGTGTGGGAGTGGAGGCCGTCCGTCGCTGGAGGCGGGGCATCCCACGGGCCGAGCCTGATCGCTGCGTCATCCTTGTCGCGGACCGGACGGGCGGGCGCGCCTGCCGGGACGCCCTCCACTCCGGCCCCGAACCCGCCTGGCGGGCTCTGGGCGTTATGCCCCTCTATCGGCCGTCAGGTCCTCGACCATAAGGACAAAAGCGTCCCGGCCAGGAAGGCCAGGGCCTTGGGAACGCGCACCCCCGAGGTCTCCAGCGGGGCCCCGGCCGGGCCGCTCGCGGCGACCACCCGCGGGAGGAGCCGTGCGGCGTTGCGGACGGTCCGCGACAGGATGCCCAGCCGCGCCGCCGCGACGACCGAGATGATCCCCCCGGCGATCAGCGAGAAGAGGGCGGCGTAGAGCGCCAGCCCGGGCGCCCCGAGCCACGCGCCGATGGCCGCCATGAGCTTGACGTCGCCGGCCCCCATGAACTTCATGAACCAGCCGGGAAGCAGGATCGCGCCGGCGAGCACGCCGGCGAACAGGGCGCCGAGCAGGCCCGCTGGCCCCCCCATCACCAGGTGGACCGCCAGCCCGAGCAGGAACGCGGGCCCGGTGATGAGGTTCGGGATCCGTCGAGTCCGCAGGTCCTCGCGCGCGGCCAGGAGGATGAACAGCACGACGGGGATCGAGACCCAGAGTGGGGCGTTCACGACCGGGGCCTCCGTGCACCGGGACGATACGAACCGCGCGGCGCCGCGAGCGGGCCGGCGTCCCGCGGCGCGGGACCCGGGCGACGGCACTTGGCCGCGGGCGGAATACCGCGCCCGGGGGGCCGCTTCAAGGCCGCCCCCCGGGCCGAACCGTTGCCTGACGAAGCATCCCTGCGTCTGACCCGGAGGCGACTAGATCGCCAGGTCGGCGATCACCCGCGCGAAGACCTCGCTCAGCGCGGCGCGCAGGCCGCCATTGCTCAGCACGGCGACGGCGACGGCAGCCACGAACGCGGCGAGGAGGCCGTACTCGATCAGGTCTTCGCCCTGCTCGTCACGAACGAAATTGCGGATGGCGTTCATCATGTTGGTCTGACTCCTCTGCATGCGAGGGCAACAGTTCCCGGCCTGGGGCCGGAGCGGGCAATCTCGGCTGTCTCCGTTATCGTCGGTGCCGAGGGCGTGTCCTACCGGGATTTTCGCCTTGCGGGTCCCGGCCTCGGAGGCACGTTCCGATTAGGGGATTCGCAAGGGCCGGGCCACACCGCCCGCGGCGGCGGCACCGCGCACGCAAGTCGCTGCGCAGGAGCGGACTGCGCGGCCAGCGCGCACCCGCCGGCACGACGGCCGCGCTCCCGCCCGTGGTGAAATGGCGCTGGAGAGCACGGGGCGAGGCCCCAGCGTCGGGGCATCCCGCCCAGGCAGGTCGGGTGCGAGGCACGGGTAGCCCGCGGCGGTCCTGCCTCCTGCTCGGCCCGCTCGAACCGGCACTCCAGCCTAAGCCCCGGGGCGCCGGTGGCCGATGACTTCGACGTGGCCCCGGTGCTCCCTGGGAGCAGGCAAAGGAATCCCCCACCGACATCGACACGGAGGTCGGGACGTGTCCCACAGACGAACCATCTTCCAGGCGCTCCTCGCCGGGGCGCTGCTCGCGTCCCTGTCACGAGTTCCCGCTTCGGCGGCAGAGCCCGACGACGCGGCCTTCTCCCTCCTGCGCGAGCAGATGGTCACCGGGGTCAGCAAGCGTCCGTTGCCGCTCTCGGAGACGCCCTCCTCGGTGACGGTGATCCCGGCCGCCGAGATCCGTGCCATGGGCTACCAGACGCTCGGCGACGCCCTGCGCTGGGTCCGGGGGGTGTTCGTCACCTACGACCGGACCTACACCAACGTCGGCGTGCGGGGGCTGCAGCGTCCGGGCGACTTCAACAACAAGCTCCTGCTCACCATCAACGGCCACACGATGAACGGCAGCGTCTACGGCGACGCGCTGATCGGGCCCGAGCTGGGACTCGACATGGAGGAGGTCGAGCGGATCGAGATCGCGCGCGGCCCGGGCTCGGCGCTCTACGGCAGCTACGCCGTGCTGGCGGTGGTGAACGTCGTGACCCGCCAGCCCCGCAGCGATCCCGGCACGCGGGTGGACGTGCGCGCCGGCGGCGCCAACGAGTGGCGCACGCACGCCTCGATCGCCTCGGCACGACCGGGCCGCGCGGAGTGGCGAGCGAGCGTCTCGTGGCTCGAGGCCCGGGGCCGCGAGCTCGCCCTGCCCGCTTCGATCGATGGCGTCGAGTACCCCGGCCTGGCCGTGGCCCGCGACCACGAGCGCGCCCTGGCCTTCTTCGGGGACGCGGACTGGGGACCCGTCCGGCTCGTCGTCAAGTTCAACGAGCGCCAGAAGGCCCAGATGCCCGCCTCCTACACGATGCCGGTCAGCGACAACTCCTCCCCGGCCTGGGACGGGCACGACTTCGTCGAGCTCTCCGCCACGCGGCGCACGACCCCCGCGCTCGAGTTGTCGGGCCGCGCCTACTGGGACGGGTCGCGCACCCGCGCCCGGTTCGTCTCCCTCTCCGAACCGGGGTCCGAGCCGCTCGTGAACCTGGACTTCGGGAACGCGGACGTGGTGGGCGCCGAGGGCCGTGCCATCTGGTCGATCGCGACCATGCAGACGCTCACGCTCGGCCTGGAAGCCCAGCGCATGGTGAGCGGGCGCCTGTTGAACTACGACGTCGCCCCCTACGAGCTGTACTACGACCGGAGCCTCACCGGGGGCGCACTGGCCCTCTACCTGCAGGACGAGGCGCGCCTCGGCCGACGGCTGATCCTCACGGCGGGCGCGCGTCTCGACAACGACTCGCGCTACCGGGCCGTCGTCAGTCCGCGGGCCGACCTGGTGTGGACCATGGCGCCGGCCACCCGGCTCAAGCTGCTGGGCGGTTCCGCGTTCCGTGCCCCTTCGCCAGGGAGACCGAGTCCTACGCCATGGGCCCCGCCCTGGCCGGCGGCCGGCTCACTCCCGAGCGGATCTTCACCGTCGAGGGGACCCTCGAGCACGAGATCGGGCCCCATCGGACCTTCCTCACCGCCTACGCCAGCCGCATCCGGGACCTCATCGACCTCGTGCAGTTGGACGAGTCCGGAGCGTCGAACTACGGGAACCAGCAGCGCGTGCGCTGCCGCGGTCTCGAGGCCGGCGTGCGCGTCACCCCCGGGGCCGGGACCCACGCGCGGGTGGCGGTGGCCTGGCAGCGGAGCGAGGACAGCCGCACAGGCGCGGAGATCACGAACTCGCCGCGCTGGAACGCGCACCTGCTCGCCTTCCACACCGGGCGCGACGGCCGGACGGCCCTGGGTGCGGGCCTGCGCTACCTCTCGCCGCGGATCGCGGGGAACGACCTGCGCACCACCGCGACCCTCTCGTGCGACGCGCGCGTGTCGCGACGGCTCGTGCGCGGCGTCACGGTCGGGATCGAGGCTCGCAACCTGTTCGACGCGCGGTACAGCGATCCGGGATGGGTCGAGACACCGCAGGACCTGATCGCCCAGGACCCGCGCAGTCTCTTCGTCACGTTCTCCTTCCGCGCGTCGGAGCCCCGATGAGCCTGCCCCGCGGACGGGCCCTCCTGCAGGCGCTGCTCGCCGGGGCGCTGCTCGCGTCCCTGTCGCGAGTTCCCGCTTCGGCGGCGGAGCCCGACGACGCGGCTTTCTCCCTCCTGCGCGAGCAGATGGTCACCGGGGTCAGCAAGCGTCCGTTGCCGCTCTCGGAGACGCCCTCCTCGGTGACGGTGATCCCGGCCGCCGAGATCCGTGCGATGGGCTACCAGACGCTCGGCGACGCCCGGCTCGGCCTGCGCCTGGCGCCGGGACTCACGACCGGGCTCGAGGTCCGCAACCTGTTCGACGCACGTTACGGCGACCCGGGATCGAAGGAGCATCTCCAGGACCAGATCATGCAAGACTCCCGAACCTTCTTCGTCGGCCTCACCTACCTCGTGCCCGGCCCGCGGTGAACGTCCGCCCCTCGCGTCCGCGGCCCGGCCCGGTGCCGGCGCCCGCGGGGCCCGGTCTTCCGGGGCCCGCGCGGTCGCCGTGCCGCACCCGTCCGGCGGAGGTCCAGGCCGGGGCGAGCGCGCTCGTCGGCCGGGCCGGGATGCGCGCGTGGCGGGCGGCGGCCCTGCTCGCCGCCCTGTGCCTCGGAGCGCCGGCCGCCGGCCGCGCCGCGACCGTGGCGCTGATCGAGAGCGGTCCGCTGGCGCCGTACGAGCAGGCCACCGCCGCGTTCAGGGCGGCCTGCACGGACCCGGTCGCGGCGTTCATGCTCGACGAGCGCGAACCGGAGGTGCTGCAGCGCCGCATCGAGCTCGCGCGCCCCGCCGTGGTGGTGGCGGTCGGCCTCAAGGCCGCTCTCTTCGCCCGCGACCGTCTGCCCCGCGTCCCGCTGGTCTTCTGCGTGGTGCCCAACTACGAGCACTTCGACCTCATGGGCGGCTCGATCACCGGCGTGTCGGCCGACGTCCCGCCCGAGCGCGACCTCGCCGCGCTGCGGACCTCGTTGCCCGGCGTGAAGCGCGTGGGGCTGCTCTTCGGCAAGACGAGCGGCGCCGCCCTGGCACGCCGGGCGCGCGCCGCCGCCGATGCCGCCGGCATCACGCTGGTCGAGGCGCCGGTCGGGGACCTGTCGGACTTCCAGCAGGTGGCCCGCGACCTGGCCGGCAGGGTGGACGCCCTGTGGCTGCCGGCCGACCCGACCGTCGCCACGCCCGAGGCCTTCCGCGCCCTGCTCGAGCTCTCGCTGGCGCAGCACAAGCCGTTGCTGGTCTTCTCGGAGTCGCTGGTCCGCTCCGGCGCGCTCGTGGCCGCGGCTCCCGACTACGCCTGGATGGGCACGCAGGCCGCGGGGATCGTGCGCCGCATCCACAACGGCGAACGGGCCGGCGACATCAACGTGCTGCCGCTGCGGCGCACGCGCGTGGTGCTCAATCCCGCGACCGCACGCGCGCTGGGCTGCCTGCTGCCGTCCACGGTGGACGGTGGCATCGAGGTGCTGCCGTGAGGCTCCGCTCCCCCACCCGGCACCGACACGACCTCGGGACGCGCATGACCGTCCTGTTGACGGCCGGCGTGCTGTTCTCCGGCGTGGGCTTCGAGGTGCTCCTCACCACGTTGACGTGGAACCGCGAGTACCGGCAGCTGGAGTCGCGGGCCGGCTCGCTCGCCCGGCTGATGGCGGAGCGCGCGACGACGCCGCTGGTCGTGAACGACCGCTCCGAGCTCGAGCGCCAGGTGCAGCGCGCCCTCGGCGAGCCCGACCTGCAGGCGGCGGCCATCTACCCCGAGCGCGGCCCGGCGCTGGCCCGGCTCGCGCCCGACGCCACGCTGTGGACGGCGCTGGGGAACCCGGGGGATGGGGCGGCGCCCGGCGCCACGATCGTGATGCGCCGGCGGGTGAACGGCCGCGAGGTGATCGACGTGATGGCCCCGATCACACGCCTGGGCCGGGCCGATGCGCCGGACGAGGTGAGCCAGCTCTTCGGCTTCCCGGCCCCCGCGAGCACCCCGGCCGGGGGGCGGCTGGGCTGGGTGCGGCTGGTGGTCTCGACCGAACAGGCGCACCGGGCGGTGCGGACCGCGGCCCACATGGGCCTGCTGCTCCTCGTGCTCACCGCGGTCCTCGGCTACTTCGCCGTGTCGCTCTTCGTCGGCTTCATCATCCGTCCGCTGCGCGAGGCCGGCGGCCTGGCTCGCGCGATCGCCTCCGGGCAGCTCGAACGCCGGCTGCCGGTGCGCAGCTCCGACGAGCTGGGCGACCTGGCGGGCTCGATGAACACCATGGCGGCCGCGCTGCAGGCGGCCCGGCGCGAGACCGAGGCGGAGGCCGAGGCGATGCGGACGGCCTCGTCCGCCGTGCTCAGCATCGCGCGCGCCAGCCGGGTGGCCCACGACCCCGACAGCATCTTCGAGACCGTGGCGCGCGAGGTCAGGCGCGTCACGCGGGCGCGCGGGGTGGCCCTGGCGGTCCCGTCCCCGGACTCGCAGGTCCCGGTGTTCGTCCACTTCGACCCGCCCGCGCCGTGGGCGGGACTGCGTCCGGGCACGCCCGCGCACGAGCACCTCCTCGGCCGGCTGGATGGCATGAGCGAGGCCGCCGCGCGCTTCGCTCCCGACCCGGACTCGGACTGCCCGTACTGCCGCGCGATGATCGCCGAAGGGCTGCACCGCGGCCTGGCGGTGCCCCTGCAGTTGCCCGACTCGCCGGCCGCCGTGCTGTTCGCGCTCTCCGACGATCCCGACGCGTTCCCCGAGCGGGAGACCGACGTCGTCATCGCGCTGGCCAGCCACCTGTCCTCGGCCCTGCACGCCGGACAGCTCGAGGCGCGTCTCGAGGCGACCATCGAGGAGCTGCAGCGCGCCCACGACTACCTGGTGCACTCGGAGATGCTCCGCATCGCGGGCGAGATGGCCGCCGGCGTGGCCCATGACTTCAACAACATCCTCGGCGCCATCGTCGGGCGCACCCAGCTGCTGGCGCGCAAACTCGACTCCGGCGGCCTCTCCACCGCGGAGCTGGCGTCCGCGCTCGCGGTGATCGAACGGGCCGCCCATGACGGCCGGGAGACCAGCCGGCGGATGCGCCAGTTCGGGCAGTCGTCCCAGCCGGCGGCCACGGAGGCCGTGGACCTGCACGTCATGCTCATGGACGCGATCGAGTTCACGCGGCCGCGCTGGGAGGACGAGGCGCACGTGTCCGGGAACACCATCGACGTGGTGCTCGATTCCCTGCCCGGCGCCTGGGTGGCCGGCCGCGCCAACGAATTGCGGGAGATCTTCACGAACCTCATCCTCAACTCCGTGGACGCGCTGCCGCAGGGCGGCACCATCCGCGCCGCCGTCCGCACCGAGGGACAGCAGGTGATCGCGACGATCGCCGACGACGGCATCGGCATGGACGAGGAGACCGAGCGCCGGCTGTTCGACCCGTTCTTCACCACCAAGGGCGCGGGGGGCACCGGCCTGGGCATGTCCGTCGTGTACGGCATCGTGCAGCGGCACGGCGGGAGGATCGAGGTCGTCACGCGGCCCGGCGCCGGGACCCGCATGGAGCTCACCTTCCCCCTGACCGCCGCTCCCCGGGCCCCGGCGCCCGCCGAGGCCGCCGCGGAGACGCTGCCCACCCTCGACGTCATGATCGTGGACGACGAGGAACCGGTACGCGAGGTGCTGCGCGACATCGCGCTCGCCCTCGGGCAGCGCGCCGTCGCGTTCTCCTCCGGCGCGGAGGCCCTGCGCGAGCTGCGGCCGGGCGCCTTCCAGCTGCTGGTCACGGACCTGGGCATGCCGAACATGACGGGCTGGGAGCTGGCGGGGAAGGTGCGCGCGCTCGATCCCGCCATGACCATCGCTTTCGTGACCGGGTGGGGTGAGGACGTGGACCGGCGCGCGGCCGACGCGGCCGGCGCCGACCTGGTGCTCGCCAAGCCGTTCACCATCGACGACGTGATGCGCGCCGTCCGGCTCGCCGCCAGCCAGGCCGAGACGCGGAAGGCGGCGTAGCCGGCGGGTCCCCGACGCTGCGGGGGCCGGCCCGGCCCGCCGGTTACCGCTCCCGCGAGCCCGGTGCTATCGTGCCCGCGCATGAAGTACGTCCTCCGCGCAGGGATGCGCGCCCGGCCGGCCGTGGTCCTGGCCTTCGCGCTCGGCGCCCTCGCCGGCAGCGGCTGCGCCGTGTTCCCGCGGCGCCCGCCCGTGCCGCCACGCCCCGCACCCGGCTACGAGCGCCTGCGCGACACGCTCCCCGCCGCGGACGCGCGGGGGCTGGCGGGGCACCGCATCGCGCTCGACCCCGGGCACGGCGGAGTCTTCCGCGGAGCGCTCGGCGTCGGCGGCCTCGCCGAGGCCGAGGTGAACCTGGGCGTGGGGCTGCGCCTGCGCGACCTGCTGGCCGCGCGCGGCGCCGAGGTGTTCCTGACGCGCACCACCGACCGCGACTTCCTCTCCCCCGCCGACTCCACGCTGCGGGCCGACCTGGCCGAGCGCGCCCGGCTCGTCGCCGCGTTCGCGCCCGACTTGCTGGTCTCGATCCACCACAACGCCGACCCGCGCGGCGCCCACGACGTCAACGAGACCCAGACCTACTACAAGCTCGGCGACGACGGCCCCTCGCTCGACGCCGCCCAGGACGTGCACCGCGCGCTGGTGCGCAACGTGGGCATCCGGGTGAACAAGGTCGTGCCCGGCAACTTCTACATGCTGCGCAGCAGCGCCGCGCCGGCGCTGCTCACCGAGACCAGCTACATCACGAACCCCGACGTCGAGGCCCGGCTGCGGCTGCCCGAGAAGCAGGAGCTGGAGGCCCAGGCGATCTTCCTCGGCCTGGCGCGCACCTTCGCGCGCAAGGTGCCGGTGATCGAGGAGCTCGTGGTCCGGGGGACGGAGGAACCCGGGGTGGCCGGCGACCCGCCGCGGGCCCCGGCCGCCCCGACGCTGCAAGCGACCGTGCGCGGAGCGTTCGACCGCATCCGCATGACCGTGGACCGGCAGGAGGTCGCGCCGCTGCGCATCGGGGCGGAGCTGACCTGGAAGGCGCCTGCGCCGCTCGCGGGTGGCCGCCACGGCGCGACGTTGCAGGTCGCGCTCTCCGGCGAGGGCTCCTCCCGCGAGCGGGCGGTGGAGTTCACGATCTGGCTGCCGCCCGGCTCGATCTCCGCGTCGTTCCCGGGCCAGCCGGCCTGGGACGGGCGCCAGCCGCTGGGACTCGAACTGCGGGTCTTCGACCAGGCGGGATCGCCCTTCACCGATTCCACGTCCGTGCGCGTGCAGGCGGACGGCGATGTCGCCGTCACCCCGGAGGACACGACCATCACGGTCACCGGCGGCGTGGGCCGGGTCTACTTCCGCGACGGGCGGGTGCTCCCCCGCGAGCCCTTCAGCGGGCGCACGCCGAAGACGCCGCCGAAGCAGGGGAAGCTCGGTCTCTACGTCGTCGAGGACCCGCCCACGATGCTCGATGCGGAGATCGCACCGCGATACCGGACCCATGCCGACGTGCGGGTCGTCGAAGGGCTCTCCACTCCGTCCCGCACCGGCTTCGCCCTGCGCATGCCCGGGGCCGAGCCGCTGCGCGAGGCCCCGGGGACGGCCGGCTTGACGCCCGCGCTGCGCTGGATCGACCGCGACGGATTCGTTTGCCTGCCACGCGACCCGGTGGGCGCGGTGCACGTGCCGACGCTGCCCGGCTACCGGGCCTGGCCCGCGGATTCCACGTTCCCTCCGCGCTTCGTCGCCATCGCCGGCGGCGCCCTGCACGGCCGGCGTATCGTGCTCGATCCCGAGGGCGGCGGCGAGGACGCGGCCGGGCAGGGCCCGGGCGGCACCCGCGCGGCCTCGCTCAACCTCGAGAGCGCGCGCATCCTCGCCGGCTTCCTCGCGGCCGCGGGCGCCGAGGTGAGGCTCACGCGCGACGGCGACCTCGCCCTCTCGGAGGTCGAGCGCGTACAGGCGAGCGAGGCGTTCCGGGCCGAGCGCTTCCTGCGCATCGCGCACCGCGCCACGCCCCCCCGGCTCGGCCACCACCCCGCCAGTCCGGCCGGGCAGGCCTGGGCGGAACGCAGCGCCCAGGCGCTGGCCGGGCTCGGCCTCGCCGCGCCGGAGGTGGCCGGGGAGGCGCTGTACGTGATCCAGCAGACCTCCTGCCCCGCGCTCTTCGCCTCGCCGGGCTCGCTCGGCGACGAAGCCGCCGAGGCGCGGTTGCTCGCGCCGGGCGCCCTGCGCGCGGAGGGCTACGCCCTGTTCACGGCACTGGCGCGCGAGTGGGCCCCGCAGGCGGCCTGGCCCGCCGACTCGCTCACCCTGCTCGACCCGGCCGGGCTCCCGGTGGCGGACGCAGCGGTGACGCTGGGGGGCGCGCTCGTCCTCGTGACCGACGCGTCGGGCCGCATCCGCTTCTTCCGCACCGAGCCGGGGCCTATCGGTGTGGTGGTCGAGGATCCGCGCTCCCCATTCCGCGGAATCCTGCTAGAATCACAGCGGGGTGCAGTGCTGACCGGGACGCCCGGCCGCTGACCCGCGGCCGCCCCGGGAGCCGCACGATGGTCCACGGCAGCCAGAGGTTCTTCCACGAGCGCGCCCGCTTCGAGCGGCGCCTCTCCCTGATCTGCGCGGGGGTGAGTCTCGTGCTGCTGTCGTTCGAGGCCCTGCTCCTCCTGCCGACCGTGCGGCACTCGGTGACGGAACGCATCCTCGGGGACCCGCACCACCCGCGGCGCTTCGGCTTCGAGGGCCCCGAGCAGTACGTGCGACGCATCATCCTCGAGACCAGCGGCCCGCCCGGGCCGGTGCCGGGGCGCCCCACCATCCTCTACCGTTCGGCACGGGCGGTGAAGGGCGGGCGCACGGAGACCACCACCTCCGACGATCCGCACGCGCGGCCCGAGACGCGCCGCCCGGGCACCGGGGCCGGTGATTCCCAGGAGGACCTGGTGACCCGGGCGCGCGTCATCTACGGCGGCAGCGGCCCGGTCATGAGGTCGGAGGACTTCATCGTCGAGCACATGGAGCGGCCGGAGTACCCCGCGGGCCCGCTCGAACGGAACAGCGAAGGGCTCGTGGCGCTGGGGGCGGTGGTCGACACGACCGGCGCGGTCACGCGCGTGGACCTGGTGTCGAGCCCGGGGGACCGCGAGCTCGAAGCGGCGGCGATCGGGGCGGCGAGGAGATACCGCTTCCGGCCCTACCGCATCGCGGGCCGTGTCACCGAGGCATACGCCATCATCCGCTTCGACTTCAAGATCTACGACTGACCTACAGCTGGAACTTGCCGAAGTCCTCGGGGTTGAGCTTCTCGAGGAAGCGCCGCAACTGCTCGGCCTTCTCCTCGTCGGTGGGCTCCGGCGGCGGGGCCTCGGGAGGTGCCTCGCCCCCGCCCTCGGCCTCGACGCGCCGCGGCGGTTCCTGCAGCAGTTCCACGTTCACGAAGATCGGCGCCTTGGCGCGCAACGCCACGGCGATGGAGTCCGACGGGCGGGCGTCGATGGAGAGCACCTCGCCGTCGCGCTGCACCATCACGGTCGCGAAGAACGTGCTCTCGCGCAGGTCGGAGATCACGACCCGGGACACCCGGGCCTTCAGTCCCTCGACGATGAGCACCAGCAGGTCGTGGGTGAGCGGCCGCGGGAAGGGCTCGCCGGAGAGCATCCGCCGGATCGCGTGCGCCTCGCCGGGGCCGATCCAGATGGGCAGGATGCGCTCGCCCCCGACTTCCTTCAGGATGATGACGTTCTGCTGGGTCTTCTGCTCGAGCAGGAGACCGTTGACCCGGGCTTCGACGACTTTCACGGCTTCACGGCCGAGCCCTTGACGGCGCCCGGCGACGGCGGGGCGCCCTTGCTCGAATCCGCCTCCGACAGGTCGAACGGCGGCGCCTCCTCGCTGCGCATGTGGTCCACCATCCACTGGGCCGAGCCGGCGAGCTCGCACCGTGGATAGCGCTTCAGCAGCTCGCGGAAGGCCTTCTCCGCCCCATCATAGTCCTTGAGCTCCTCGGACTGGATGAACCCGATCATGAACTGCGCCTGCGGGCTGACCTCGCTGTCCGGGTACGCGTCGAGCAGGTCGCGGTACGCGGCGATGCGCTCCCCCGGCGGCCCCAGCTCCTGGGCCGCCTTGAACATCTCGCGCACGTCCCGCTTCTGCGAGACGAACTGCTTCACAGCCGCGGAGTCCGCCGTCACGCCCAGCTTCTGGCGGGCCTCCTCCAGCAGCTTCCGGTAGAACTCCTGGCCGCGCTGGCTGCCGAGCTGCCGCTGGATCATCGGCTTCACCGACTCGTAGGGCCGCGCGCCCTCGGGGCGGATCTCCTCCACCTGGATCACGTGCCAGCCCCGGTCGGACCGGAAGGGCCCGCCGACCTTGCCGGCGCCCAGCACGAACGCGGACTCGGCCAGCGCGGGCTGCCGGCCGATTGCCGGGAAGAGCCCGTCGCGCGTGACCGTCCCGAGCGAGCCGCCCTTCGCCCGCGTGAGCGTGTCCACGGAGTACTTCTGCGCCAGCTTCATCCAGTCCTGCCCGCCCAGGGCCAGCTTCAGCACCTGCCGGGCCTGGGCCTCGGTCTTCGTCTGGATGTGGCGCAGCGTCACCCCCGCCGGGGTGCGGTAATCGCCCAGGTGGGAGTTGTAGTAGGCGAGCGCCTCGGAATCGGCCGGCGCCGGGTTCGCCGACATCACCTCGTTGAGGTAGGTGCGGATGAGCAGGTCGCGGCGCTGCTGCTCCAGCTGCTGCTTCACCTGCGGCCGGTCCGCCACACCGCCCTGCTCGGCGATGACGAGCCAGACCCGCTCCTCGATCATGCGGTCGAGGAGTTGCTGGCGTCCCTCGGGGGTCGAGAAGTTCCCGCGCGCGGACGCGGGGATCTCCTCGAGCCGCCGGCGGACGTCCTCCACCGTGAGCGCCTGGCCGCCGACGCGCGCCAGCACCGGCGACGTGTCGGCCGGCGCGGCGATCGCCGTGACCCCGGCCCGGGGAACGCGCTTCGTGACCTTCGGAGCCTTCGTGACACCCGCCAGCGCCAGCGTCCCGGCACCGGCGAACAGCAGCATCACCGCCAGGGCGGCGGCGGCACGCGGACCCGGCCGAGCACTCATGCGCGCACCACCCAGACCTTCACCGTCGCACTCACGCCGCCGAAGAAGCGGACCGGCACGTCGTAGCGGCCGAGCTGCTTGATGTGTTCACCAATCTCGATCTGGTGCTTGTCCACCGTGTGCCCGGCCCGGGCGAGCGCCTCGGCCACGTCGACGTTGGTCACCGAGCCGAACAGCGTGTCCTCCTCGTTGGCCTGCGTCGGGATGTTGACCTCGACGCCCTCGATCCGCGCGGCCTGCTCGCGCGCCTGCGCAACCAGCTTGTCCTCCTTGAACTGCTTCTGGCGCTCCAGCTCCTTGTACAGGTTCGCGGCCTTGTCGCCGGCGGAGATGGCGAGCCGCTGGGGCAGCAGGTAGTTGCGGGCGAATCCCGGCTTCACGTGGACCATGGCGCCCTTTGCGCCCACACCCTTCAAGTCTTCCAGCAGGATGACATCCATCAGCGATCTCCTTCTTTCGGATCCCCGTCAGGGACGGGCTCGAGCCTTCGGTAGTCCAGCCAGACGTCGCTGAGCCCCAGCGCCGCCGTGGAGAGGACGAACATCGGCATGGCGATCATGAAGAAGAACAACAGGGTCATGATGATGACCGGGGACGGGACTCCCCGCGCCAGGAGGTACGACTGGGCGACGGCCACCCCCTGCACACAATACCCCAGCCCCGCGTTGAGGAGCAGCGTCCAGCCGGTCGGCGCCCAGGTCGGCCACGGGGCCACCAGCAGGGCGAGCCCGGCCAGGAAGACCCAGAGCGCACCGTCCGGCAGTCGCCAGTCGCGCAGGCTCGCCCGCGACAACCGCGGCCAGCGCAGCGCCCCGGCCGTGCGTGCCGCCAGTGCGCGGCCCGCCGAGACCAGCAGCCCGGTCCACAGGAAGAGCACCGTCGGGATGACCAGCGGCAGCGCGGTGCGGCGCAGCGCCGCGTTCTCGGTCATGGTCTTCTGCATCGCCCCCAGCCGCTCGGCCTTCGTGCCCACCTGCCGCAACAACTCGATCAACTGCGCGTCGCCCGCCGTCAGCTCGCGCTCCACCCCCGCGACCAGCTGGCGGTAGTGGGCCAGCCACGGCAGCAGCGCGGCCAGCGCCAGGGCCGGCACGAGCATCCACGCGCGCTCTCCCGCGTTCGAGCCGGCGCCTTCCTCGCGCAGTCCCATCCACGATCCCGCCAGGGCCGCCGCCGGGATCCACCAGGCCCACAGCCCCTGCCCCGGCCCCGCCGCCACCACCGCCCCGGCGAACACCGCCACGACCGCCAGGGCCGCGACGCCGAAGCGCCAGGACAGCAGCAACGCCACCGCGACGGCGACGGGCACGGCCAGCCACAGCCAGGACCACGGCGCCGGGCTCTGGAGCGCCAGCGCGCCGAGGACCGCCACGAGCAGGACCGCACTCACCCACGTCGGGTGCTTGCCGACCACTCCACCGGAGACGAACTCCGGCCCCGCCTGGCGGCGCGGCTCAGCGATAGAAGTCACTGGTGAACGGCAGCAGCGCCAGCACCCGCGCACGCTTGATCGCGACCGTGAGCTGCTTCTGGTGGCGGGCGCACGCTCCCGAGACGCGCCGCGGCACGATCTTGCCCCGGTCCGTGACGAACCGGCCGAGCCGCTTCTCGTCCTTGTAGTCGATCATGCCGATCTTCTCGAGGCACAGCTTGCAGTACTTCTTCTTGACGCTCTTGCCTTCTCGTTCCTTGGCCATGTGTCGCTCTCTTGCCTCCGTCGATCAGGACGGCACCGTGCCGCCCCCATCGGTCCGCTGCGGGATCCCCGGCCCCGGCCGCTCCGCTGCACTCGGGGCCCGCTCCATGGTGTTCGCCGCTCCGTCCGGTCCCGGGTCGATCGCCCCCCGTGCGGGGGCTCCCGCCCGGCCCGGCGCTAGTCGTCCCGGTCGTCCGCCGCTGCCGCCACCGCTTCGGCGTCGGCCTGCGCCCGCGTCAACTCCGGCGGGACGTGGATCACCGACAGCACGCGGATGTACGACTCGTTGAGGCTCATCCGACGCTCGATCTCCTTGACCACCGGGCCCGGGCTCAGGTGGAGGACCAGCGTGTAGATGCCGTCGCGCTTCTTGTTGATCTCGTAGGCCAGCCGGCGCTTGCCCCAGCGCTGGACCTCCAGCACCTCGCCGCCCAGCTCCCGGATCCATTGCGATACGCGCTCGACCTCCTCGTTCACCCGGTTCTCGTCGAGCCCCGGTTCGAGGATGAAGGTGGTTTCGTATTTGGTCACGACTCGGGTTCCTCCCTGCGGTTCCTGCGATTGAAGCGGTTCATGGCCGCGAGGGTTCCCTCGGCCACCCAGCATTCCACGGCGTCCGCAGCGCGCTCGAGCGCCTCGTCCACCGCGGTCTCCTCTTCCACGTCGAACTCGTCCAGCACGTGCTCCCGCAGCCCCGCCGGGTCCACCGCGGCCCCGACGCCGATGCGCAGCCGGGCGAAATCCGCCCCCACCACCTGCTCGAGCGACTCGAGCCCGCGGTGGCCGCCGCTCGAGCCCGCGGCCCGCAACCGGAGCCTGCCGACCGGCAGGTAGACGTCGTCCACCACCACCAGCATCCCGGCCACGTCGAGCCCGTGGCGCTCCCGCCACGCCTCGAGCGCCGCGCCGCTCGCATTCATGTACGTGAGCGGCTGGAGCAGGTCCACGGTCCCGCCCGCCCGCTCGGCGCGCCAGGCCCGCCACGTCCCGTGCTCTCCGGCCGGAGTGGCGCCCCAGCGCCCGACCAGCCGGTCCAGCACGCGCCAGCCCACGTTGTGCCGGGTGCGCGCATAGCGTGGACCCGGGTTGCCGAGGCCGAGCACCAGCGACACGGGCGGCTACTTCTCCTTGCCGCCCTTGCCGCCCTTGGCTTCCTTCCCGCCCTTGGCTTCCTTCCCGCCCTTGCCTTCCTTGCCGCCCTTGCCCTCTTCGGCCTCGCCCTCTTCCTTCTTGCCCTTGGCGATGACCTCGGGCTCGGCCGCCGTCGCACCCGCCGCGGTCGCCGCGGCGCCCGCCGCCTCCTCCGCCGGCTTCTCCTCGACCTGCACCGTCGGCGGCACCACCGTCGCCACCGTGACGTCCGCGTCGGTCACGACCTCGACCCCCGGCGCCAGGATCGCGCTCACGTGCACGGAGTCGCCGATGTTGAGCTCGGTGACGTCCACTTCCACGAACGACGGGATCGCCGTCGGCAGGCAGCGGACCTTTAGATCGCGCAGGATGGGCTCGAGGATGCCGCCCCCGTCCTTCACGCCGACCGGCGTGCCGATCAGGTGGATGGCCACTTCGACCTCGATCGTCTCGGTGAGCGAGATGCGCAGGAAGTCGAGGTGGATGATGTCATGGGAGATCGGGTCGTACTGCACCCCGCGGATCAGGGCGGTGTGCTCGCTCCCGTCCAGCCCCAGCCCCATGAGGGGGTTGCTGCCCTGCTTGCGGGTGGCCAGCTCGAACTCGCGCGCGGACACGCTCAAGGCGATGGGCGCCTCGCCGTGTCCGTAGAGCACACCCGGGATGCGGCCGGCGGCCCGTGCCTTGCGGGCACCGCCCTTGCCGATGTCGTCCCGGCGCGTGCCGGTCAGTGGGATGACGGGCATTCCGATTCCTCCTTCAAGCGGGGCGAGCCCCGCGTCCATCGCGCCTCGACCCCGGACCCGCCGCGGCGGGCGCCCCGTGGGCCGGACGCGCGTTCAGACGAACAGCGAACTGAGCGAGCGCTCCTCGTGGATGCGCTCCACCGCCTCCCCCAGCAGTCCGGCCACCGACAGCTCCCGCACGGTGGGGCCGATCGAGCCCGGGGGATGGCAGATCGTATCCGTGACGACCAACTCCTTGATGCACGACTTCGCCAGGCACTCCATCGCCCCCGGGGCGAACACCCCGTGGGTCACGCCCGCGTAGACGTCCTTCGCACCGTTGCGGCGGACCGCTTCCGCCGCCTGGCACAGCGTGCGCGCCGTGGTCACCAGGTCGTCGAAGAGCACCACGTTGTGCCCCTCGACCTCGCCGATGATGTTCATGACCTCGACCGCGTCCGGCTTCGGGCGGCGCTTGTCCACCAGGCCCAGCTCGGCCCCGAGGCGCTTGGCATAGGCGCGCGCCATCTTCACGCTGCCGATGTCCGGCGCCACCACCATGGGGTTGGAGATCTCCTTCTGGATGAAGTAGTCGATGAGCACCGGCGCCGCGTAGAGGTGGTCGAACGGGATGTCGAAGAAGCCCTGGATCTGCGCGCTGTGCAGGTCCATGGTCAACGCCCGGTCGGCCCCGGCCACCGCGATGAGGTTGGCCACCAGCTTGGCCGAGATCGGCGCGCGCGGCTGGTCCTTGCGGTCCTGCCGGGCGTAGCCGAAGTACGGGAGCACCGCCGTCACCCGGCGCGCCGAGGCGCGCTTGGCCGCGTCCAGCATGACCAGCAGCTCCATCAGGTTGTCCGCGGGCGGCGCCGTGGCCTGCACGATGAAGACGTCCCCGCCCCGGATGTTCTCGTTGAACTTGACCGACACCTCTCCGTCCTCGAAGCGCGACACCGTCGCGTCCCCGAGCGGGACGTTCAGCTTTTCGCAGATGGCCTGCGCCAACCCTCGGCTGGCATTCCCCGAAAAGATCCGACAGGGATCCAAGTCGCTCTACTCCCCGAGAAGAGTCCCGAAGCGCCCGCGCCCCAACCCGGCCGCGGAGAGAACAGGTGGATTCAGCACGCCAACCGCCAACGAAGCCGGGCCAGCGGCGCAGCCCCGCCGTAGGGCCCGGGGCCAGCGAAGCGCAGCCCGCCGTCGGCGCCGGGCCAGTGAAGCGCAGCCCCGCCGTCGGCGCCGGGCCCAGGGCCAGCGAAGCGCAGCCCGCCCACTCCAACGCGGCCCACCTCGGGCAGTGCCCATGCAAGGGAGCGTCCCAGCCAAGCACGGAAGCCAGCCGAGGGCGGGGCAGTCGCAAGGCGGCGACCGAGCGTCGCGCGCAGACGTATCGGAAGATACGTCGAGCACGACGCGACCGAGCCAACGCAGCGAATGCCCCGCCATCGGCTGGCTGGGGCGGGAGGATTCGAACCTCCGTATGCGAGAGCCAAAGTCTCGTGCCTTACCGCTTGGCCACGCCCCACCAACAGAACGGGATTTCCGTCACGGTCCGCCCTCGCGAAGGCAAGGTCGGGGTGGATGGCTATAGGCCCAGAGAGTCACTGCTGGAGGAGAAGCGCTGGAAGACTAGCGGGGTCGGCAGCGCGAGTCAAACGGGGCGGGACCGCCGGGACGGCCAGCCCGACGGGGGGCACGGGGGTCGGGGGCGCCCGCGCCGGAGGTCATCAATAGATCTGGGACTCGGACTCGGTCTCGACCTGGACCCTGCGGGCCGACGAGGGGTGCTTCAACTCGTTCTCGTATTCCGTCATCACCCTGTCGGTCAGGTACTTGCGCGTCACGTCGTTGATCGGGTGGGCAAGATCCTGGTGCTGGCCGTCGGGCCGCTTCCGGCTCGGCATGGCCACGAAGACACCCGTGTTGCCCTTGATGACCTTCAGGCCCCGGATCACGAACGAGTCGTTCAGGGTGATGCTGACGAAGGCTTTCAGCTTGTCGTCGTCCCGCAGCGAAATCCTAACCTCGGTGATCTCGATCATCGTGTCGCCCTGGACCCTTCCCTGAGGGGAGCGCCGGCTGCTGGCATGCTACCGTCCGACCGTTTTGGTGAACCCGACTCCTGTCGAATCGCACCTGACGTTCCTGCGCGAGGCAGGCTAGGACAGCCTCCTGATCCCGAGTCCGCTCCCGGCGGAACGGACGACGTAGATCGTCTCGCTCCCGCTGAAGCGGTCGAAGAAGCACCGTGCGAAACCGCGAGGCCCCAGCAGACCGAACACAGCCGAACCGCTGCCCGTCATGCGGGGCTCCCGAACTCCAGCCGCTCGCAAACGGTCGCAGAGACCCGCAAACTCCGGCAACCTCGGTCCGAGCACCCGCTCGAACGAGTTGCCCAGTCTCAGAACCCGTTGCGGCCACGGCCCTATACCTCTTACAGCCATGGAGAATCTTAGTTTGCCATTCCACCGTGTCAAGCCATTTCTCCCGACATCGAGCCGCCGGAACGCCTCCGTGGTGGACACGCGCCACGCCGGCACCGCGATGATCGCCCGGAACGAACGACCCGGCCTCACTCGCGCGAGTCGCTCGCCGCGCCCATACCCGAGAGCAGTACCACCAAACAATGCAAACGGAACGTCCGCTCCGAGTTGCATCCCCAGGGCCCGCCGGACGGCCGGCGGGACGCGCACGCCGTAGAGCGCGAAGACCGCGACCATCGCGGCGGCCGCATCGGCGCTACCGCCGCCGAGTCCCGCCTGCGCGGGGATCCGCTTCGTTAAGTGCAGATGAACCCCACCGGCGATCCCGGCGTGATCCGCGGCGAGGCGCGCGGCGCGCAGCGCCAGGTTCTCGCGACCGGCGGGGACCGCCCGGCGCGCGCCCGCGGAGAGCGTGCCGCGGACGGCCGCCTCCTCGTGCCGCACCTCGAGGCTGAAGCCGCTCCGGCGCCGTTCGGCCAGGAGCGTGTCCGCCAGGGTCACCGACTGGAACACCGTCGCCAACTCGTGGTAGCCGTCCGGCCGCCTGGGCCCCACCGCCAGCCCGAGGTTGAGCTTGGCGCGCGCCTCGACCCGGACCCGGCGCGGCAGGTTCATGCGCCGGCGTAGAGGATGACGATGACCGTCAGCAGGTAGAGCAGCACGCAGACGATGAGCGGCCGGTCGGTGAGCAGCACGTGCGAGGGGTCCTCGGTGCTCTCGGAGGCCCGCACCAGGTACAGGTAGCGGAAGATGCCGTAGGTCACGAACGGCACGGTGTAGAGCAGGGCCTCGGTGTTGAACTTGGCCACCGTGGCGGGCCAGATGGTGTAGAGCGCATAGCTCATGATGCTGGAGGCCGCCGATACGACCAGCAACCCGTCGAGCAGCGCGGGGGTGTAGTGCGCGAGCACCGCCCGGCGCCGCCCGGCATCCTCGCCCGCGTTCGCCATCTCGCGGCGGCGCTTGGCCAGCGCCAGGAACAGCGCCCCGAAGAAGGTGCACACCAGCAGCCAGGGCGACAGCGCGGTCTCGGGCGAGAGCGGGCGCAGCAACTCGACCCCGGCGATGGCCCGCAGCACGAAGCCCAGGGCGATGAAGAACACGTCGAGCAGGACCTGGTCCCGCAGGCCGTGGCTGTAGGCGAAGTTCATGAGCAGGTAGGCCACGGCCACGACCGAGAACTGCAGGCCGAGCCAGGTCGAGAGCTCCCAGACGATGACCAGCAGGACCGCCGCCGCGACCCACGCCACGGTGGGGGACAGGCGGCCCGAGGCGATTGGGCGCTTGCGCTTCTTCGGGTGCATCCGGTCCTGCTCGACGTCCCGCAGGTCGTTGAGGAGATAGACCGCTCCGGCCAGCAGCGAGAAGGCGAGGAAGCCCCCCGCGGCCCGCAGCAGCAACTCGGGGTGACCGGCCTGCTGCGAGAAGAGCACGCCGGCGAACAACAGCAGGTTCTTGGTCCACTGCCGCGGGCGCAGCTCCTGGATCAGGGCCCCGATCACCGGCGCGCCGCCTTCTTCGGGGCCGGGAACAACGCGCGCTCCACCAACTCGCAGAGCACGTGGCCCATGGCGATGTGTCCTTCCTGCACGCGCGGGGTCGAGTCGCTCGGGGTGACCAGCGCGAGGTCGCACAGGGCGGCGAAGTCGCGTCCCTTGAGCCCCGTCATCCCGACGACGGTCATGCCCTGCCGGTGGGCCACCTCGATCGCGGCCCGCACGTTCGGCGAGGCCCCGCTGGTGCTGACCGCCACCAGCACGTCCCCCGCGACCCCCAGTCCCTCGAGCTGGCGCGCGAACACCTGCTCGAAGCCGAAGTCGTTGCCGATGGCGGTGAGCGCCGAGCTGTTCGTGGTGAGCGACACCGCCGCCAGCGCCGGTCGATCCACCAGGTAGCGGCCCGCCAGCTCCGCGGCGAGGTGCTGGGCGTCCGCCGCGCTGCCCCCGTTGCCGCAGAAGTAGACCGTGCCGCCCGACTCCAGCGAGGCCACGACCACGTCGGCCGCCGCGGCCACCGCGCGGGTGGCGTGGCGTTCCAGCCGCGCGAGCGAGCGGCCCGCCGCGCGCAGCCCGGCGCGCGCGTCACGCTCGAGCCAGCCGGTCCTCGAAGGCCGCTTCCTCCGCTTCATCGTCACCTGCTTCACGGGTTCCTCCCGGTTGCTCCGGCCGTGGCCGCGACATGCCGCCCCACGGCATCCCGCCACGCCGGCATCCGCCAGCCCGTCACCTGCTCGAACCGCTCGTTCGACAACACCGAGTACGCCGGACGCTTCGCCGGTCGCGGGAACGACGCCGTGTCCGCGCGCTCGAGCGGCACGTCGAGACCGGCGCAGCCGAGCGCGTGGGCCGCCAGGTCGTACCAGGTGCAATCCCCCGAGTTGGTGCAATGGTAGGTCCCCGGCTGCCCGGCGGCCATGAGCCGCAGCAGGCCCTGCGCCAGGTCCGCCGTGAAGGTGGGCGAGCCGCGCTGGTCGTCCACCACCCGCAGCGGCTGGCCCGCGCGGGCCTTCGCCAGGATGGTGTCCACGAAGTTGGTCCCGCCGGGGCCGAACAGCCACGAGGTGCGCGCGATGACGCAGCGGCCGCCCGTCTGCTGCGCGGCGAGGTGCACGGCCTGCTCCCCGGCCCACTTGGAGACGCCATAGGACGAGACGGGATTCGGCGGGTCGTCCTCGCGGTACGGCCGCGTCGCGGTGCCGTCGAAGACGTAGTCGGTCGAGAGCGCGAGCACCGCGGCCCGGCAGCCGCCCGCGGCCAGCGCCACGTTCTGCGTGCCCTTCGCGTTCACCCGCAGCGCCTCCTCCGGCCGGCTCTCGCACTCGTCCACCTGCGTGAACGCCGCCAGGTGGATCACCCACTCCGGCCGGTGGTCCGCCACCGCGCGCGCGACGCCCTCGTACCGGGTCACGTCCAGCTCCGGCAGGTCCAGCCCCACCGCGGCGTGGCCGGCCGCCGCCAGCGCCGGCATCACCGCCCGGCCCAGCATGCCGGCCGCGCCGGTGACCAGCACCCTCACGAAAGCTCCAGCCGGCTCGAGTCCCCGAGCATGAGCCGATGCGCGCGGGGGCGCGTCTCCTTGCCGCAGACCACCACGTCCTTGCCCATCAGGCTCGACTCGATCCGGCCGGGGATGTCCTCGATGCGGCTGCGCTCCAGCACGATCGAGTGCTCGATCTCGCAGCGCGACAGCACGACGCCGTCGGCCAGCGAGGTGAACGGGCCGACGTAGGAGTCGCTGATGCGCGCGCCCGCGCCGATCACCAGCGGCCCGCGCAGGCGCGAGCGCTCGACCACGGTCCCCGGCCCGATCGCCACGTGGCCCTCGATCTCGCTGTCCTTGTCCACCTGGCCCCGGATGTCGGTCTGCAGTCCCATCAGCATCATCCGGTTGCCCTCGAGCATGTCCTCGACCTTGCCGGTGTCCTTCCACCACCCGCTGATGATGTGCGAGCGCACGCGGCGGCCCGAGTCGATGAGGTGCTGGATGGCGTCGGTGATCTCCAGCTCGCCACGCCGGCCCGGTCGGATGGCGTTCACCGACTCGAACACGCAGGCGCTGAACAGGTAGACGCCGACCAGCGCGAGGTCGGAACGCGGCTGCCTGGGCTTCTCCTCGAGCCGCACCACCCGGTCGCCCTCCAGCTCGGCCACGCCGAACTCCCACGGCGTCTTCACGTGGGCCAGCAGGATCTGCGCGTCGGGCTTCTCGGCCTCGAACTCGCGCACGAACGGGGTGATGCCGTCCTTGATCAGGTTGTCGCCCAGGTACATCACGAACGGATCGCCGCGCATGAAGTCCTCGGAGATCTTCACCGCATGCGCCAGCCCGAGCGGCGCCTCCTGCTCGATGTAGGTGACCTGCAGGCCGAAGGCCGAGCCGTCGCCCACCGCCTGGCGGATCTCGGCCTGGCTGTTCACCATCACCGTGTGGCGCTCGCCGGTGCGCGAATCGGGCTGGAGCATCTCGCGCGGGTCGCTCACCACGATGCCGACCTCGCGGATCCCCGCGTCGCGCAGCGCCTCGAGCCCGTAGAACAGCACCGGCTTGTTGGCCACCGGCACGAGCTGCTTGGCGGCGGTGTGCGTGATCGGACGGAGCCGCGTGCCGCGGCCCCCCGCCAGTACCAGGGCCTTCATCGCAGATCCCCTCTCGTGGAGTCCACCGTCCCTACGCCAGCGCCAGCGCCAGCAGCCGCCGCGCCTCCTCGAGCGCGGCCTCGAGCTTCGACACGTCCTTGCCCCCGGCCAGCGCCAGGTGCGGCTTGCCGCCCCCCGAACCGCCGGTCACCTGCGCCACCTGCTTCGCCAGGTCCGCGGCGTTGAGCCTCTTCTCCTTCACCAGGTCGTCGGTCACCGCGGCCAGGAACGTGAGCTTGCCGCCGCCCTGCAGCGCCAGCACCGCCGCGCCGCGCCCGAGCTGGCCGCGCAGCCGGTCGGCCGCCTCGCGCACCGCGTTGGTGTCGGCCTCGGAGCGCACCTCGGCCACCAGCCAGCGCCCGCCGGGCGCCACGGTCGCGTCGCGGACCGCCTTCTCCATCTCGGCCTCGAGCCCGCCCTTCTGCGCCTCGGCCTGGGCCTTCTTGAGCCGCTCCACCTCGCCCCTGAGCTTCTCGACCTGCTCGGCCAGCCCCGCCGGGCTGGTCTGGAGCAGTCCCGCCACCCGCTGCAGTGTCTCGGCCTGCTCGTGCGCGAAGCGCAACGCCTCGTGACCGCACAGCGCCTCGATGCGGCGCACGCCGGCGGCGATCGCCGAGTCCGAGACCAGCCAGAACGCGCCGATCTCGCCGGTGCGCGAGACGTGCGTGCCGCCGCACAGCTCGCGGCTCGGCTCGAGGCCCCGCTCCGGCACGCCCGCGGTGGTCACCAGCCGCACCTCGGCGCCGTACTTCTCGCCGAACAGCATCATCGCCCCGGTCTTCTGCGCCTGCGCGATCGGCAGGGTCTCCCAGCGCACCTCGCGGTCGGCCAGCACCCACTCGTTGACGCGCTCCTCGACCCGCGCGAGCTGCCCGGCGGTGGGCGCCTCGAAGTGCTGGTAGTCGAAGCGCAACCGGTCGGGCGCCACCAGCGAGCCCGCCTGCCGCACGTGGTCGCCCAGCACCGTGCGCAGCGCCGCGTGCAGCAGGTGGGTGGCGGTGTGGTGGCGGTTGGTGGGCAGCCGCTGTTCCGGCGCGATCTCGACGCGCAGGTCGCCGGCCGCGCCCGCCGCGAGCAGCGCCTCGCGCGTGCCCTCGGCCAGGCGCACGCGGTGCACGATCGACTCGCCCTCGCGCAGCACGTGCGTCAGCGCCGCACGCACGCCCGGTCCCAGCAGGGCGCCCTGGTCGGCGACCTGGCCGCCGCCCTCGGCGTAGGCCGGCGTGCGGTCCAGCACCAGCTCCAGCTCCTCGCCCCGCGCGCGCCAGCGCCGCAGCCTCGCGCCGTGGAAATCCAGCGTCGCGTAGCCCAGGAACTCCGAGTCGGGCCCCGCCGTCACCTCGATCCAGGGCGCGGCCTCGGCGCCGCCGGTCTTCGAGAACCTGCTCGCGGCGCGCGCCCGGTCGCGCTGCTCCGCCATCTCGCGCTCGAAGCCGTCGCGGTCGACCCGCACGCCGGCCTCCTGCGCCAGCTCCTCGGTCAGCTCGACCGGGAAGCCGTAGGTGTCGTGCAGCACGAAGGCGTCGGCGCCCGACACCTGCTTCGTCCCCGACCCAAGGATCTCCCCCAGCCGGGTCACGCCGGCCTCGTAGGTCTGGACGAAACTCGCCTCCTCCTGCTCGAGCACCCTCAGGACGCGGTCGCGGTGGGCGACCAGCTCCTGGTAGTGGCCGCCGAAGATGGCGATGGCGCGGTCGGCCACGGCGGGCAGGAAGGCGTGGTGGATCTGGAGCCCGAGGCGCGCCCGCCCCCGGGTCACCGCCCGGCGCAGCAGGCGGCGCAGCACGTAGCCCGCGCCCTCGTTGCCCGGCAGCGCGCCCTCGGCCAGCGCGAAGGTGAGCGCGCGCACGTGATCGGCGATGATGCGGGCGTCGCGCACGGCGGTCGCGGCCGTGGCGCGGCGCTCCGACTGGCCCAGCACCTCGTCCACCAGCGGCGCGAACACGTCGGTCTCGAAGATGGAGCTCCTGCCCTGCAGGATGAGCGAAAGCCGCTCGAGCCCCATGCCGGTGTCGATGCCGGGCCGCGGCAGCGGTTGCAGCGAGCCGTCCGCCTGGGCGTCGAACTGCGGGAAGACCAGGTTCCAGAACTCCATGAAGCGGTCGCCCGGATCGCCCGCCGACTCGCCCCAGAACGCGCCGGCCGGCAGGTAGCCGGGACGCGTCTCGCCCAGGTCGAAGTACATCTCGCTGCTCGGGCCGCACGCGCCGCGCCCGCCCGCCGGGCCCCAGAAGTTGTCCTTGCGCCCGAGCGCGACGATCCGGCTCTCGGGCACGCCGACCTTCTTCCACAGCGCGATGGCCTCCTCGTCGCGCGGCAGCTTGCCCTCGCCGGCGAAGACCGAGGCGTGGATGCGCTCCCGCGGCAGGTCGAGCACCTTCGTCACGAACTCCCAGGCGAAGGCGATCGCCTCCTCCTTGAAGTAGGCGCCCCGCTCGCGCGGGCCGAAGGAGAAGTTGCCCAGCATCTCGAAGAACGTGTCGTGGCGCGGCGTCATGCCGACGTTCTCGAGGTCGGTCAGGCGCAGGCACTTCTGCACCGAGGTCGCGCGCGTGTAGGGCACGTCGCCGGCGGCCGTGTAGTAGGGCTTGAACTGCACCATCCCGGCGGTGGTGAAGAGCAGCGTCGGGTCGCCCATCGGCACCAGCGGCGAGGATGGGACCACGCTGTGGCCGCGCTCCTCGAAGAAGCGCAGGAACGCGCGGCGCAGCTCGGCGGCGGTCGTCGGGGGCGTCGTGGGGTTCGGCGGCGGGGTCATCCAGTCTCCGAAGTCGGTGGCGCGCACGGTCCCGGAAGCCACGGCCACGGCGAGCGGGTCGCACGGCCGCGGGCCTCGGGCGTCGAATCGGGGGACTATACAGGATGGCCGCCCGGTCTCTGAACCCGGGGCACCCCGGTGGGATCCGGGCCCGCCGGGCCCGCCCCGGTCGGCTCCGCTATTCCTCCGGCCCCGCCTCCTCCGGCAGGTCCAGCGCGCGGCGGATCACGTCGCCGTCGAACCCGCGCCGGGCAAGCAGCGCGTATAGCCGCTGGCGCTGCAGGCGCGGCTCGATCCCGCGGCTGCGACGCTCGGCCTGGGCGATCACCTTGCGCGCCGCCGCGAGCTCGTCCATCCCGCCCTGCTCGGCGTCGAGCCGGGCGGACGCCGCCCCGATGTCCTCGGCGCTCACGCCCCGCGCGCGCAGCTCCTGCTCGATGCGGCGCGCGCCCGCCGAGCGGCGCGCCCGGCGGCCGGCCATGAAGGCCCGGGCATACTCGACGTCGTCCACCAGCCCCACGCCGCCGAGCCGGTCGAGCACCCCGGCGACCGTCGCGGCGGCGTAGCCCTTGTCACGCAGCCGCCGCTCGAGGTCCGCCCGGGTGCGGCGCTGCCGCTCGAGCAGCCGCAGCGCCGCCTCGCGGCAGGCCCCGGAGTCGGCCGAGCGTTCGCCCTCGGCGAGCCGGGCGGGAGGCCGTCCGCGCATGCTCAGTAGATCCCGGGCAGGATCCGGGCGGTGCGCGCGGCGTAGTCCCGGTACTCGTCGCCGAAGCGCCCGATCATGAACGCCTCCTCGACGTCCATCCGGCGCTTGAACATCCACAGGACCAGCGGCAGCAGCGCCACCGCCGGGACGCTGCGGAACACCCCGGCGAAGCCCACGTCCATCAGCAGGATCCCCAGGTACGATGGATGCCGCACGCGCGCGTAGAAGCCGGTGGTGGTGAGCGTGTGGTCCGGCTGCAGCGCGACCACCGAGGCGAAACGCCGGCCGAGGGCGAGCATCGGCCCGAGACGCAGCGCCACGCCCGCCGTCAGCACCACCAGGCCCGCCCAGCGCGTGACGTCGCCGCCGGGCAGCACCCACAGGTCGCGGGCGTCCATGTAGGGCATCGCGTAGGCGGTGAAGAGCGAGTGGAAGACCAGCAGCGGGAAGAACGGCTTCCAGTCGGGCGCGTGCTCGAGCCCCTTGCTGCGGCCCGAGGTGCTCAGCGTCATGACCGGGATCATGAGCACGTGGAGCACGATGACGCCGACCCGCACCGGGCTGGCGACGAAGCCCGACCAGCTCCCCCAGGCCAGCACCATGAGGAGCAGGAAGAACAGCACGTTGAGCGGGATGCCCACGAGCTGGCGCACGGGAGGCAGCCCGCGCGTCGCGCTCACGACGGGCCCCCGCGCGTGGCGCCGGCGGGGGCCCGCGAGTGGAAGGATGCCGGCCAGGTCACGGAAGCGCGGTCGCCGGCTTCGCCGTCCCCGGCGCGGCCAGGTCGCTGTTCCAGACGTCCACCGCCATCTTCCACCGCCCGTCCACCTTCTTCAGCACGGTCACGTACTTGCCGGTGTCCTGCAGGGGCTTGCCCTTCGGACCCCGGGCGGTGAACGCGTAGGTCCCCAGGTCCACGACCAGGTCGCCGCTCTCGGACACCAGCTTCTGCCCGGAGGCGAGCGTCAGCGTCAGGCCGGGCATGGCCAGCATCCGGGCCCACGTCGCCCGGATCGCGTCCCTCCCCTCCACCCGCGGCAGGTTCGGCGGCAGCATGCGCGCGTCGGCGGTGTAGCAATCGGCGATGGCGTTGGTGTCGCGCGCCGCGATCGCGGTGTTCTCGGCCTGCGTGAGGCTGTCCGCGGCGGCCTCGATGGCGGCGGTGTCCGCCGCCGTCGCCGGCCTGCGGCCCGTCGCGCACCCCCCGGCCAGGACGGTGGCGAGCGCCAGGGTGAGTACCCAGCATCCACTCGGGAATCGCATGGAGACCTCCTGTCGGGGGAGTGTGCCGGGCCCGTCCACGGTAGCCGGGCCCGGGATGACGTCTCGCTCGGCTACCGTCTCCGGGTCGCCTCGGGCGCGCCCGGCCGCGGTGGCGGCGCCACGGCGGGCGCTGCCGCCGGCTTCTCCGCCCCGTCGCCGTCGCTCGCCGCCGCGGCCGTCGCCTCGGTCACGCGCAGGCCGAGCGAGGGGCGCAGCTTGGCCTCGAGCCGGGCGCGGATGTCGGGGTGCTCCTTCAGGAACATCCGCGCGTTCTCGCGGCCCTGCCCCAGGCGGTCCTCGCCGAACGACATCCAGGTGCCGGCCTTCTGCACCAGGTTCTTGTCGACCGCGAAGTCGAGCAGTTCGCCCTCGCGCGAGATGCCCTCGTTGTAGAGGATGTCGAACTCGGCCTCGCGGAACGGCGCGGCGACCTTGTTCTTGACGACCTTGACGCGCGTGCGGTTGCCGACCGCGTTGTCGCCCTCCTTGAGCGTGGCGATGCGCCGGATGTCGAGCCGCACCGAGGCGTAGAACTTGAGCGCCCGGCCCCCCGCCGTGGTCTCGGGCGAGTTGTGCACGACGACGCCGTCCACCAGGTACGTGTGGTTGCCCTCGACCTCGATGTCGAAGCGATGCGTCGCGCGCGTGGGCGGCTTGACGTAGCGCTTCATGATCCGTGCGGGCACGGCCCGCAACACCCGCCGGCTCGCCAGGCGCGTGCCGTTCAGGTGATCGTCACTCCGATCCGGCTGCCAGGCGTGGCGACCACGCTGGCTGGGGTGCAGCTTGTACTCCAGCGACGGATGCAGATACGGAGCGATGAGCGCATGGAACCGCTCGGTCTGCTCCGCGTCGAACCAGAATCCGCGCCCGTCATCGCGCGGAGAACCGACGCCCAACCGCTCCATCGTCGCAACGACCCGCTGACGGGCCTCGCCCTGCAGCGACTTGTTGTAGATCACCGCCTTGCCCTTGCCCCACTTCGCGAAGGAGCCCATGAAAGAACCATCGTCGCCGTACCAGACGGCCAGGCCACGGGCATCGAGCTTCTCCAGGACCTGCGTCGACACCGCACGGGCACCGTCCTCCTGATAGAGCTCATCGCGCAATTCGGCCAGTGCGGGCATGGCGAGCGTGTCGAACCCCGTTCCCCGGCCGACCTTGCCGACGGGGCGCGAGAACGGCTCGAGCATCCAGTGCTTCCAGCGCATGTACTCCACTTGGCGCGGAGCGTGCCCGACGCGGAAATGCGCGGTATGCGTCCCCGTGCGGCGCAGCGAGCCATCGCCAAGAGCCCCGCCCAACAACACCTGGTACTGGTCCTCGGTGAGGGCATAGTCCTCGACCATGACCAGCACCTCGTCGCCGGCATCGAGATCCCCGGCACGGCGGGGTCCGGCCGGAGTGAAGATGATGTGCTCCTTCGTCGCGGCGAAGCGGCGGCGCCCCGAGCGCCCGCCCGCGACCTCGAAATGGAGGAACTCCTCCGTCGGGCCGTTGTCGAACCAGTTCACGATCTTGCGGGGCTGGATCTCGCCGGCCTCGGGGTCGTACGACAGGACCTCGACCGCCATCTTCTGGTTGACGATCTTGCCGATCTTCTCCGTCGTGCCATCGGCCAGCACCACGCGGCTGTCGTAATGGAAGCAGCCGAACATCACGCCGATCTGCATGCGGATCTGGTTGATGAAGATGACCGTGGTCCGGCTCTTCGAGATCGACCCGGTGAGCTTGCGCAGGGCCTGCGACATGAGCCGCGCCTGCAGGCCGACGTGCGAATCGCCCATCTCGCCCTCGATCTCGGCGCGCGGCACCAGCGCGGCGACCGAGTCCACCACCACCACGTCCACCGCGCCGGAGCGCACCAGGTGGTCGGCGATCTCGAGCGCCTCCTCGCCGGTGTCGGGCTGCGCGACGTGCAGGTTGGCGATGTCCACGCCCAGCTTCTGCGCGTAGGAGGCGTCGAGCGCGTGCTCGGCGTCGATCATGACCGCGTTGCCGCCGGCGCGCTGCGCGTTGGCGATGATGGTGAGCGCGAGCGTGGTCTTGCCCGACGACTCCGGCCCGTAGATCTCGATGACGCGCCCGCGCGGCACGCCGCCCACGCCCAGCGCCAGGTCCAGCCCGATCGAGCCCGTGGAGATGACGTCCACCGGCAGCGTGCTGTCCTCGCCCAGCTTCATGATGGCGCCCTTGCCGAACTGCTTCTCGATCTGCTGCAGGGCGAGGTCGAGCGCCTTGTTCTTCTCCTTGGCCGACGACGGCGTGATCATGGTCCAGCGTCTCCTTCGCAGGGGCTGCACGTTCCGGGGCGGAGCGGGGACGACCCGCACAAGATAGGTGACTCGCTCCCCGGGGTCACGGGTCCGATTGCGGCCGCATACTACACATTTGGGCAGTAGATGGAAAGCGGTATGTTCTGAACCGATAACATCAACGGGCACAACGAGATGATGAGACGAACGGCGCTCAGGCCGGCGCCAGCGGGGCCGCCGTGCGCACCGTGTAGATCGAGCCGCCCGGGCTCAACCGGCTCTCCACCACGCAGATCCGCTCCACCCCGAAGCCCGCCTGCGGCGCGGCCACCCGCTGCGCGGCCAGCGCCGCGCTCCAGTCGGTCCCCGGCGTGCGCACGCGCCCCAGCGTGAGGTGGGCGGAGAAGGGCTTGTCGGCCGCGCCGAAGCCGCGTTTCGCCAGCGCCCGGTCGAGGTCGCGCGCGAGCGTCACCAGCGCCTCGGCGCCCTCGCTCATGCCGGCCCAGATGACGCGCGCGCGCCGGGCGTCCGGGAACGCGCCCAGGCCGCCGAGCGCGGCCGCGAAGGCGCGGGACTGCGCCGCGGCCTCGCCCGCCGCCTCGCCCGCCCGGCGCGCGCCGTCCTCTCCCAGCTCGCCGAGGAAGCGCAGCGTGTAGTGCAGGTTCTCGGGCTTCACCCACGAGACGCCGTCGCCCGGGCGCCGCAGCGCCTCGATGCAGGCGAAGGCCGCACGCTGGACCGCGGCGGGCGGGAAGACCGCCAGGAACAATCGCATCTCAGCCGCCGTTGCGCTCTCCGCCGGCCGGGGGCGGCGTGCGCCGGCGCGGCGCCGGCCGGGGCTTCGCCTCCGCCACCGGCTCCGGCGCGGGCGCGACCACGTCCGCCACCTTCGCGGTGCGGCGCGCGGCCGGCCGGCTCGAAGCGGCCGGCTCCTCCTCGATCACCGGGTCGAGCGTCAGGCCGAGCGCCAGCCGGCGCGCCAGGTCGAGCGTGACCTGCACCGTGCGCTCCCGGATGGTGGAGCGCGTCCCCGAGAACTGGAAGCGGCGCACGACCTCGCCCTCGCCCGAGGAGAGCGCGACGAAGACCAGCCCCACGGGCTTCTCGGCGGTGCCACCGTCGGGCCCCGCCACGCCGGTGATCGCCAGTCCGAGGTCCACGCCGGCACGGTGCCGCGCCCCGTGCGCCATCTGCCCGGCCACCACCGCGCTGACCGCGCCCTGCGCCGCGAGGTCGGCCTCGCTCACGCCCAGCAACTCGGCCTTGGCCTCGTTGGTGTAGGCGACGAAGCCGCGGTCGAAGTAGCGCGAGGCGCCCGGCACGTCGGTGAGGCGCTTGGCGAGCAGCCCGGCGGTGCACGACTCGGCGGTGGCGACGCGCCAGCCGCGTTGCAGCAGCGCCTCGCCCACCACGTCCTCCATCGAGCGCTCGCCCTCGGCGTAGACCAGCCCGCCCACCAGCGACCGGAGCTCGGCGCAGGCCTGGTCCGCCGTCTCCCTCACCTGCGTCTCGTTCGCACCGGCCACGGTCACGCGCAGGTCCACGCCGAAGTAGCTCGGCAGGTAGGCCAGCGAGGCGCCGCTCCAGCGCTGCGGCCGCGCGCCGATCCGTTCCTGGAGCTGGCTCTCGAACGCGCCGAAGGTGCGCAACGTGAAGGTCTCGACCGTGCGGCCGGTGCGCTGGCGCAGGTAGGGGACGACGCGCTCGGTCGCGAGTGCTTCCATCTCGTGGGGCACGCCGGGCAGCAGGATCACCGGTTTCTCGCCCTGCAGGACCAGGATCCCGGGCGCGGAGCCCTGCGGGTTGAGCCACGCCTCGGCACCGCGCGGCAGCAGCGCCATGCTCTCGATCGAGGCCGGCAGCCGCCGACCGGAGCGCTTCGCCCGCTCGCGCACGTGGGCGAGCACCGTCTCGTCGAGCTGGAGCGGGCGGGCGAGCACCGTGGCGACGGCCCGGCGCGTGAGGTCGTCGGGCGTGGGCCCCAGCCCCCCGGTCATCACCACGCCGTCGGCGCGCTCCAGCGCGCGCTTGAGCGCCTCGCCGATCCGCTCGGGCGCGTCCCCCACCGTGGAATGCCAGGCCACCTGCACGCTGGCCCGCTCGAGCGCGCGCGCCAGCCAGGCGAAGTTCGTGTCCACGGTGCGGCCCGAGAGCACTTCGTTGCCGATGGTGACGATCTCGATCTGCATGGCGGCCCCGTCCGTTGGGTGGCGCTGCGTTCCGTGGGTGGCGGGACTGTGACGCAAGGCCGGGTGGGCGCGCAACTGCGCGAAGCCCCGCGGCCGTCGCGGCCGGGACGGGGGCCCGGGCTGCGCGCGGCAACGGTCCGGGCGGCACCCTTGCGGATGCCGCCCGCGGATCGAGGTGGTCCCCCGGGGCTACACCTTGCGGACGTTCGCCGCCTGCAGGCCCTTCGGCCCGCGCGTGACGTCGAACTCGAGCGTCTCACCCTCGGCGAGCGTCTTGAAGCCTTCGCCGACGATGGCCGAGAAGTGCACGAACACGTCCTCGCCACCTTCCTGGGTGATGAATCCGAAACCCTTCGCCTCGTTGAACCACTTCACCGTGCCACGAGCCACTTGGAACTCCTTGATGCCGGGATCCGAAGATCCCTTGGTTCTGCCGTCTCATCACGCGACGGCGACGTCCGGCCACCATGACCGCACTTCGCCCGGCCGGGGTGCCTTCAAACGAAAATCCGCCAGGTGTCCCTGGCGGAATCGAACGTCTGCTGCACATCCAGAGCCAACCGAAGACACCATGAGTATCGGCCGGGGTCGCCCGGGACATGAGGAGAATCCCGGCGGGCCGGTCAGCCCGCCAGCAACCCGAGCCGCTGCAGGGCCCACCAGCCGAGGTGGAAGACCCCGCAGGCGGTGAGTCCCGCGACCACGTCGTCGGCGACCACGCCCCAGCCGCCCGGGAGCCGCTGGATCTCGCGCGCGCCGAGCGGCTTCAGGATGTCGAAGACGCGGAACAGCAGGAAGGCGGCGAAGAAGGCGAGCGGGTGGTGCGGCACGAAGAGCAGGGCCAGGCTCTGGCCGACCACCTCGTCGATGACGATCGGCTTGGCGTCGTGCCCCAGCGTCGCCTCGGCCTCGCCGGCGCTCCAGACGGCCAGCGCCGAGCCGGCCAGGATCAGCAGCAGGGTCACCCAGAGCGCGGGGACCGGCAGGAACCAGCCCACCAGGACCACCACGGCGCTGCCGGCCGTCGCCGGGGCGAGCGGGGCCGAGCCGACCGGGCCCAGCGTGGCGACGAAGCGCGCGAGGGCCCTCAAGATTGCGTCTGCGGCACCGGCACCGGGGCCGAGGCCGGGCGCGGCACCGGCGCGGCCGCCGCGGGCTGGGGCGCACGCTCCCCCACCACCAGCCGGCCGAGCACGGCCTTGCAGATGGTGCGCAGCGTCTCGCTCACGCCGCGTCCCTCGCTGGCCACCGCCTCGAACTCGGGCGCGCCGCGCGGGTTGAGCGCCGCGTGCAGCCGCTCGACCGGCAGCGCCCCGGGCAGGTCGCGCTTGTTCCACTGGAAGACGCGCGGGATGCGCTCGAGCTGGACCGGCGTCAGGGCCATCGAGCGCAGGTGCGTGGCCAGGTCGTCGAGCGAGTCGACGTTCGCCTGCTCGCGCGCCGGGTGCGAATCGGCGACGAAGACCAGCCCGTCGGCCCCCTGCAGCACGGCGCGCCGCGACAGCCGGTAGTAGACCTGCCCGGGCACGGTGTAGAGGTGGAAGCGCGTCAGGAAGCCGTTCACCTGCCCCAGGTCCACCGGCAGGAAGTCGAAGAACAGCGTGCGCTCGTGGTCGGTCGCGATCGAGAGGAGCCGGCCGCGCCGCTCGGCGGGCAGGCGCTCGTGCAGGAAGCGCAGGTTGGTGGTCTTGCCGCCCAGCCCGGGCCCGAAATAGACGATCTTGAAGTGGATCTCGCGCGCCCGGTGGTTGATGAGCGCCATGAGACCCTCCGCGTGGTTCGGTGGGATTGCGAAGTGCGGCTAGTCCCCGAAGAGCGCGTCGACTTCCTGGCTCGCGGCCAGCGCGAACTCGGGGCTGGTCGGCTCCATCTCCACGCCGGGCTGCAGGTCGGGCTCGAACAGGCCCACCTTCTCGAACAGGCCCTCGAAGATGCCGGTCAGCTCCCGCGCCGCGCGGTTCGCGCGGAACCGCACCAGGCCCAGCGTGCTGCGCCGGTCGTAGACGGTGCACATGATGACCCGGCCCGCCAGCAGGCACGAGTGGACCGAGCGCTCGCGTCCCTCGCTCACCACCGCCGCCAAACCCTCCTCGCCGAGCAACTGGGAAAGCTCCGCGTTGGCCGTGAAATCCGCGGCCACCAGGCTGGCGAACGCCGTGGCATCGAAGTCACCGGTGCGTCCGGCCGAGGTGATGAGCTGGCCGGAGCGATCCACGAGGTGCACCGAGAGCGCGTTGGTGCGCTCCAGCAACTCGTTCAGGACCCCGTCGATGGAGCGAAAGTCGTTTTCGAAAAGAGTCCATTGCGGCATGAATCCCCCTGCCAAATTGGGCTTAGCCGGTTCAGACTCCTGGCACGTCCGTGTGAACCGGAAGAAGGGGTACCACGCCCGGGCCGCGGCGACAAGACAAAGTTGTGCGGGATTTGCGTTTGGCCGGGCGGAGGCGGGACGCCCGAACCCTGCGGCCGGGCCCGGTTCCCGCGAACCGGGGTCAGCCGCCCGCGGCTCCGCCCGGAGTCGACGGGCCACCCGGGGCGGCCGGCGGGGTCCGCCCGGGCGTCGCCACCGGGCCGGTGGCGAGCGCCGAGCCGGGTCGCGAGGCCGGTGCCGGGACGACCGGGACGGGCGGCGCGGGCGGCGGCACGTCGTGCTCGTCCTCGATCTCGCCAACGATCTCCTCGAGGATGTCCTCGAGCGTCACGATGCCCAGGAAGCGGCCGCTCGCATCGCGCACCACCGCCATCGGGCGGCGCGCCCGGCGGAAGATGCCGAGCAGCCGGCCCACCGACAGGTCCGGCTCCGCGAAGATGGGCGGGTACATGGCGTCTTCCAGCAGCACGAGTTTGTACTGACTGAACAGGTGGAAGAGGTTCTTGGAGTTGACGATGCCCACGATGTTGTCGGGCTGGCCCTCCCACACCGGCATGCGGGTGTGCGCCGTCTCGCGGCAGGTCGCCAGCACGTCCTCGGGCGAGGCCCCCAGCGACAGCGTCACCACCTTCTCGCGCGGCACCATGACGTCGTGCACGCGCTTGCCGCTCAGGCGGAACACGTTGCGCACGTACTCGGCCTGCTCGGCCGGCATCATGCCGGCCTCGGCGGTCTCCTCGACCAGCATACCCAGCTCCCGCACCGAGTGGATGTCCTGCTCGGCGCGCGGCGCCGGCAGCCGCAGCATGCGCACCACCAGTTCGCTGCCCCAGCCCACCGACCAGATGAACGGGCGGAACACCCGCGCGAAGGCGAGCAGCGGGCCGGCCACGATCACCGCCACGTCCTCGGCGCGGTCGAGCGCGTGCATCTTGGGCACCTGCTCGCCCAGCACCACGTGCAGGTAGGTGAGCAGCACGTAGGCGAGCGTGACCGCGGTGGCATGGGCGGCCACCGTCCCCCAGAGCTGCGGCATGCCGCCGAACAGCGGCTGGAGCAGGTGCGCCAGCGCGGGCTCGCCCACCCAGCCCAGCGCCAGGCTCGCGAAGGTGATCCCCACCTGGGTGGCGGCGATGGCGTCGTCCAGGTTCTCGAGCGCCCGGGCCACCGCCCGGGCCCCGAAGCGGCCCCGCTCGACCATCTCCTCGACCCGCGTCCAGCGCACCGTGACCAGCGCGAACTCGGCCGCCACGAAGAAGGCGTTGAGCGCGATCAGCACGAAGACGCTCACCAGGAAGAGCGCGTCGCGCAGGTAGAGGTTCATGGCCGGGGTATTCGCTCGCTCGGCGGCCTAGTCGAACTCGCGCCGGCCCTCGAGCGCACGGGCCAGCGTGACCTGGTCGGAGTACTCGAGGTCGGAGCCCATCGGCACGCCGCGCGCGATGCGCGTGACCCTGACCCCCAGCGGTGCGAGCAGCCGCGACAGGTAGAGCGCCGTCGCCTCGCCGGCCACGTTGGGGTTCGTGGCCAGGATGATCTCCTGGATCGGCTCGGTGCGCAGCCGCTCGATCAGCTCGCGGATGCGCAGGTCCTCGGGCTGGACCCCGGCGAGCGGCGAGAGCGCCCCGCCCAGCACGTGGTAGCGACCGCGGAACGAGCCGGTGCGCTCGAACGCCAGGACGTCGGCCGGCTGCTCGACCACGCACACCAGGTGCGGGTCCCGCTGCGTGTCGCGGTCGATCAGGCAGGGGTCCTCCTCGCTGAACAGGCCGCAGACGCTGCAGAAGCCGACCTTCTCGCGCGCCGCGCGGATGGCCTCGGCCAGGCGCAGCGCCTCCTCGCGCGGCACGCGCATCAGGTGCAGCGCCAGCCGCTGCGCGCTCTTCTGGCCCACGCTCGGCAGCCGGACCAGCTCTTCGATCAGCGATTCGAGGAACTTGGAGGAGTACATGTCGGGGGCCGGGCGCTAGAACGGCAGCCCGAGGCCGCCGGTGAGCTTGCCCATGGTCTCCTGCATGTGCGCCTCGGAGGCGCGCTGGGCCTCGCCCACCGCCGTCAGGACCAGGTCCTCGAGCAGCGTGACGTCGCCCTCCTTCAGCGCCTCGGGGCCGATCTTGAGTTCCTTGAGCATCTGCTTGCCGTCCACCACCGCCTTGACCATGCCGCCGCCCGCGCTGGCCTCGAAGCGCATCTCGGCCAGCTTCTCCTGGGCCTCGGTCATCTGCTTCTGGAGCTTCTGGGCCTGCTTCACCATGTCACCGAAACTCTTCATTCCTCCGTCCTTTCGCTGCGGCGGACCTTGGGCTCGATCACCTCGCCCTGGAAGAACTCGATCGCGCGCTCGACCATCGGCGCGACGTCCTCGAGCCCCGGCCGGCGCTTCTGCTGCGAGGCGTCCAGCGGGACGCACCGCAGCTCGAGCGCGCGCCCGAAGGCGCGCTGCGCCGCTTCCGTGACCAGCGCGAGATTCTCCTTCTCCTTCACGACCATGCAGTGCACGTGGTCCATCGCCACCACCAACGCGTCGCCGGCGAGCCCCACGAAGTGGCTCTCCTCGAGGAACGCCCCCAGCATGCGCTTGCGCACGTTGAGCCCGGCGAGCGTCTCGCGCCAGCTGCGCTCGGCCGCCTCGTCGCACTCGACCTCGGCGTCGAGCGTGGCGACCGGGGCGTCCGCGCCCGCCGTCACGCTCGGCCACAGCGGCTCGGCGGGCTTCGGCGCGGCGGCCTGCAGCGCCACCGCCGGCGGCGCCAGCGGCGCCGGCGGCGCCGGAGCGCGGGCGACCGGCGGGGCGGGCGCGGCGGCCTGCGGCGACGGCGCGCGGGCGACCGGCGGGGCGGGCGCGGCGGCCTGCGGCCCGGGTGCCGGCACGGAGGCGCGCGGCGCCGGGCGGAACGCGGCGGCCGCGGGCGGTGCGACGCGCGCGGGCGCCGCGGCCAGGCTCGAGCGCTGGCCCCCGCCGCCCGGCAGCGGCGGCGCGGAGCGCGCGGGCGCCGGCGCGACCGGCGCGCCGCCCAGCCGCTGCTCGAGCGCTTCCAGCTTGGCCAGGATCTCCGCCAGCGTCTCGCCCGGCTCGAGCGTCGCCATCTGCAGCAGCGCCGCTTCGAGGTGGATGAGCGGTTGCGGGCTGTCGCGCATCGGCCACGGCGCCTCCGAGGCCAGCTTGAGCAGGCGCAGCAGGTCGTTCTCGCTCCACGCCGCACCCTGCTGCTTCAGCCGCTCGAGGTCCTCGCGCGACAGCGCCACCAGGTCGCCCGCCGCCGGGTCCACCTTGAGCACCAGGATGTGGCGGATGTGCTCGCTCAGCCCCTCGGCCAGGTCGCGCGCCTCGAGGCCCTTCTCGAACGCCTGGTGCAGCGCGCGCAGCGCCGCCTTCGGGTCGCGCTCGAGCACCGCGCCCGCGATGGTGAAGAACGCCTCGCGGTCGGCGATCCCCAGCACGCGGCGCACCAACTCGTCGTCGACCTGCGGCTCGCCCGCCGAGACCACCTGGTCGAGCGCGCTCACCGCGTCGCGCATCGAGCCCTCGCTCTTGTGCGCCAGCAGCAGGGCCGCGCCCTCGGTCAGCTCGAAGCGCGTGCCCTCCGGATCCGCCGCCTCGCGCCGCTGCAGCTCGAGCAGCCGGTCGGCGACCTTGCGCAGCGGCACGCGCGCGAAATCGAAGCGCTGGGTGCGCGAGCGGATGGTCTCGGGCAGCTTCTGCGGGTCGGTGGTGGCGAAGACGAACACCAGGTGCGGCGGCGGCTCCTCGAGCGTCTTGAGCAGCGCGGCGAAGGCGTCCCCCGAGAGCTGGTGGACCTCGTCGATGATCACCACGCGGTGCTTGCCGCCGGTCGGCGTGAAGCGCACCTTCTCGCGCAGCGCCTGCACGTCGGCGATGCCGCGGTTCGAGGCGCCGTCGATCTCGGACACGTCGAGGGCGACGCCGGTGGTGATCTCGCGGCACGAGTCGCACTGGTTGCAGGGCTCGCCCGCGCTGTGGCCGCCGAGGCCGCGCTGCTGGCAGTTGAGCGCCTTGGCGATCAGCCGCGCGCAGGTGGTCTTGCCGACCCCGCGGGCGCCGGTGAAGAGGTAGGCGTGGGCGACGCGGCTGCCCTCGAGCGCCCGAGTGAGCACGGCGGTGACGTGCTCCTGCCCGATCATGTCGGCGAAGGTCTGCGGCCGGTACTTCAGGGCAAGGGCGCGATGGGCCATGGCAGTCCCCATTCTACCCACAAGCCGCCGGGAGGTCGCCCGACCCGCGCTCCGCACGGATCCTCACCGCGAGCGGGTCCCTGCTCAGGCGGTCTCTCGACGGCTTTGGATAAGGGCCAGGGGTACAGCGGCACTCCCGAGTTTCATGCTTACCGCTGCTACCTTCCGGTCCTCGCGGGGTTCACAAGTTCGGGTTGCGCTGGGCCTGGCCCAAGAAGATGGTGGAGATGAGCGGATTCGAACCGCCGACCCCCTCGTTGCGAACGAGGTGCTCTCCCAGCTGAGCTACATCCCCACAAGACAGAGGGTTCGGCCCGCGCGCCCGATGCTGGAGGACCGCGCGAGCGACCGAGTGACGCGCATTCTAACAGGGGTGCCGGACAGGTCAAGCGGGACGCGCCGGGGCACGCCCCCGGCCGCCCGGACGCCGCGCCCGCTCAGGCGCGCTTGCGCACCGCCCGCTTCTTGACCCGGTAGCGGATGATGGTCCGCGGCACCTTCACGTCCGGGCGCGTCAGGTACTCCTCCTCGTGCGGCCCGACGATGCGGTAGCCCTTCTCCTGCACGAACGCCTGCAGCTTCTCGATGCTCGGCCACTCCTCGGCGTACGGGCCCTTGTGGAGGATCTGCGCCACCAGGCCGTAGTCCCAGTCCGCCACCTTGACGCGCGTCTTGGGATCCTCCTGCATCAGGTCGCGGCCCGTGACGAAGCCCGGGACCTCGAGACCCCAGCGCGCCTCCCACTTCGAGGGCGGGGCCTTGAGGGCGTTCATCCAGCGGCACGCCAGCCGACCGACCGCCATCTTCCGGCCCAGCGGCGCGAACACCTTGAACTTGGTCTGGTAGGCCGTGCCGAAGAGGGCGTTGACGCAGCGCTGGGCGACCTTGTTCGGGCTGCCGACCGTGGTGACCGTCAGCACCCTGCGCTTCGGGAGTTTCGTCAGCTCGGGGACGAACGCGCGCATCGAGGGCTCCTCAGGGGTGGTCGTGAAACTGGATGGCGGAGAGAGAGGGATTCGAACCCTCGAGGCGGTATTAGCGCCTACACGATTTCCAATCGTGCTCCTTCAGCCGCTCGGACATCTCTCCGTGCCGTGTCGTGGAGCCAACCGGCGGCGGAACCGTTACCACGGGCCGCAGGCCTCGGCAAACCGAGGCGGAGACGGGGGCTTGACGCGGATCGGGCGGTCGTGAGCGGGGGTCGAGGGGCGGCGGGACGGCGGCGGGGCGGCCGCCCGGCGTCAGGCCACCTGCTCGAAGCGCTCGTCCTTGGTGGAGCAGACCGGGCAGCGCGCGAAGTCCACCGCCGACACCGTCCAGCCGCACACCGGGCAGACGAAGAAGGGAGCGGCGGCCCGCCAGTCGTCGAGATGGGCGAGCGCCTCCGAGTAGAGCCGCGCATGCTCCTTCTCGGCCTCGCTCGCGAAGCGGAACGTGCGCTCGGCCGCCGCGTCCCCCTCCGCCCGGGCCTGCGCCAGGAAGCCCGCGTACATGGTCTCGAACTCGTAGGTCTCGCCGGCGATCGCCACCTGCAGGTTCTCGCGCGTGCTGCGGACCTCCGCCGCATGGACCTCGGCCAGCGGCTCGGCGCCCTTCTGGAAGATCACCCGGGCGTGGTTGCTCGCGTGGACCTCCTCGGCACGCGCCGCCGCGCGGAACAGCACCGCCACCCGGCCGTAGCCCTCGGCGTCGGCCTGCCTGGCGAACTCGAGATACTTCGCGTGCGCGTTGCTCTCGCCGTCGAAGGCTGCCTGCAGGTTGTCGAGGGTGGTCGCAGCCATGGCTTCTTGACCTCCGAGATGGGGTGTTGCGATGGGTGAAGCGGGATTGCCGGGCTGGGCGGTCGCGGGGGGCGGGGCACCCGCAAGCTGGCCGAGTTGTTCCGGGCCGGGCTACTGACCGAGGTGCATCCGCCGAGCGAGACGGCCGAGGCCCTCCCATGTTCCGGCCACAGCAACTCTTGGCAGTGCAGCTACAGATGCCGCGAGCAACAGCACGCACATCGCCCGCTTGATCATGGCCGGCCCCCTCGGTCACCGCTGCGCTGCGAGCGAAGTTCGGTCGTGCGCCGGAGAACCCTGCCAAGCGGGATCCCCATGCGCACAAGGGTGTCGGCGTTCACCGCGACGGAGCCTGCGCGGAAATCGACAGTCTCGAAGTGGTTCAACGAGACGCGGCGAAGAAAGAACACCCCGGGACCGTCGGTGTACGAGGAGCCGCAGGGGCTGCTGACCACGACGGTGTCTCCGGGGGCTGAGCCCACAAGCACGCTATCCACCCGCACGCGACTGCCACTATAGGGAGGCACACTGTGGCCGAGAATGACCAAGTCCGCCCGGATGAGCAGGGAATCCAGACTCTGTCGCTTCACCATTGCTTCGATGGCGCGCGTCTCCGGCGTCTCGTCCGTGGGCCGGTCGAGGCGGACGAGTCGTCCTCTCTTGTATCCAGCACCGTAGTGAGCAGACATCCAACTGTCCAGAGAACGTCGAAGGAAGAAGACCCCGGCAATCGGCTGTCCATCCCTCTCCATGGGCCCGATGTCCCGCCATAGCGCTTCATTCTCGAACAGACCGAAGTGCAGGTCGGCGGACCCTCCAGGCCCTTTGAGCCAGCGCAACGGCCGCAGCGTCAGGTCCTTGTGCGGCCAAGAATCGAACGTGGTGTCCCTGAGCTGCCCGACATACCCAATGACGATCGCATCTGCCTCGCTCACTGACAAGGCGAGTTGCTCGTCCTCAGAAAGCGGGCGTCGTGGTCCCTCCTCGGATGCCGCGGCGGTCGAACAGATGACGAGGACTCCAACCCAACAGAGGAACGTCCGGACCAGCAGGGATGTCTGAAGCGCGCGCCGCCGAGTGCAAGGGGTGTGCTCGGTGCAAGACGGCGAATCAGAACGCATGACGGCCTCTAGGCCATTGGACAGGTTGCTTGCCGGACAGGCGACCCTCGCCTGTTCGGTGAACCTAGAGTAACACTCCCTTCCCAATGCAGGCTCCTGAAGAAGAGCCCACGAACCAGATTCCACTGCCTGTCACTGGAGGCACAGGAGCGCCCCGGGGATGGAGTAGAACGCTCTTGACCGCCGACACCCGGCGCACCGCTTGCACGGCCCGCTGGAACGCCTGCAGGCGCTGCCTTCCTCGCCGACCGCATCGCCGCCCCGGATCGCTCTTCCACAGGCCGCAGATCCAAGTGGGCAGGTTCCAGGCCGGCCGTTGAACTGCCTGCCGGAACACCTCAACAAGGTCTCAGCCAGGCGTTGCCCGCCCCATCGACACGCTCACCCGCCGCGGGAACTACCTCGACCGCGCACGGCAAGCCGTCGCTCCGCAGCCTCGATTTCGCGCAACTCGCGGATCCGTCTGTTAGCAATCCGTTAGCAAGACGCCTCTTCAACGGCAAAGGGGCTGCATCGCGCTGGCGACGCAACCCCTTGCAGGACTGGCGGAGAGGGTGGGATTCGAACCCACGGTACCCTTGCAGGTACAACGGTTTTCGAGACCGTCCTGTTCAACCGCTCCAGCACCTCTCCGGGGCCGTGTTTACACGACTTAGAGAGGTTTCGTCAACCTCGTGTGACCCCCGATGTGACCCCTTGCCCCTGGATTCGCCGCGCTTCCGCCAACACATGTGCCTCACCGAGACGACCGTATCGCTGGGTCGTCACGATGGATGCGTGCCCGAGAATCTCTTGCAGGGCCGCAAGGCTGCCCCCCGCCTCCAGCCACCGGCACGCGAACGAGTGCCGGAGTTGGTGCGCGTGGAACCCCTCGATGCCGGTCCGCTTCCGGACCTGCACCGCGAAGCCGTCGGCGTTGCGGAGCGGCAGCAGCCGTCCCACCCGCAAGCGCAGTTGGGCCGCGAGCGCGTCTGTCAGGGGCACGCGTCGCACCTTCCCGCTCTTGGTCTGGTGCACGACGAGCCAGCCGTTCTGCACATCGGTCGCCTGCGCGCTCACCGCCTCCCCCCAGCGAATTCCGGTGGAGACGAGCAGCCGCGCAATGAAGCCGTACGGTTCCTCCAGGGAGCAGACCTGCTCTACCTGCTCATCCGTCAGGCGGTCCGGTGGCCGCTCCTGGATCTTCGGAAGGACGCGCCGGGGAAAGACGCTCCGATCGGTGAGCCCCACGTCCTCGCACCAGTTCAACAGACACCGGAGATCAGACAGGATATGCTTGACCGACTGCGCAGACAGCTTGTGCTTCTCAAGCCACAGCCGATAGGCGCGGACGTGATCCCCGGTGAGCTTCCGCAGCAGAAGGCACCCCAGACAGCGGACGAGGTAGTCCTTGACCCGCTGCGCCGCGAGACGCTGGTCCTGCTCGCGCCTCACGGTGGGAACGTAGCCCGAAAGCCACCTCCGAGCGGCATCCTCGACGGTGACGTCCGGACCGGGCTGGGTCACATCGGTTTTCAATGAGCGCAGCAGTCGGCAAGCTTCCTCGTAGTCATCCCCGAGGACTCGCCTGACCGTCCTGCCGTTCACCTTGTAGCGGTAGACGTACGTCTTCCCGCGCTTGACCAAGTTCCGAATTCGTTTTGGCATCGGCTATTCCTTCCGTGCCTCCACGAACCGGAGAAGGTCCGCCTGCCGGAAACGTACCACCCGGCCCAGACGTACGCACGGCAGACCGCGACTGACCAACCGCCGGACGGTCTTTGGGCTGACGCTCAGGAACACCGCCACCTCGGGTAGCGTGAGGAGGTGCGGCAGAGTTCGTTCGCGCTCGGCTTCAGCCGGATCAAGAGCACGACCTTCGTCGTTAGGCTCTGCTCGCTCGGATCGCATGACTGGTCAGGTCCCCTTGGGGTAAGGGGAGGCCTCAAGGGGAGCCAGCAATCCCTGAATGAGCTGATGCACAGCGGTATTCGGCCCTTCAGAACACGTCCACAACACATGCGGAACAACCCATGCTCTCTTGAGTGCGGAGGCGAGCTGGGCACGACGGGCCGGGGTGTGGCAGACGAGCGCGATGCCGAACTGCCGGTAGCCGAACAGCCCAGGCGCCTGCCCCCAGAGCGAGCGATATGCCTCCAGCTTTCGGTTGAGGACGGCCAGCGACTCGGTGCCACGGTCGACCTCGACGGCGACGGCGTGTTGCCGTTCGCCAACGCGGACGAGAAGGAAGAGGTCAGGCACGACGTGCAGCTCGGCGGTATTGAACTGCTCGCGAAGCTCCCAGTCGGGCAGAGCGCGCTCGAGTTCGAGGCGGTCGAGCCCGGCGACGGCGACCCAGGTTTCGACGATGGCGAGGTGGTGCTCGAGTCCTCCACGGGGAACACGACCGACACCGACTCCCTCCTCGGCGAGGTGGACCTTCCCGGCCGGCCCCAAGCGGTAGACGTTCTCTTTGCCCTGCTCGGGCGGCAGCACGGCCAGGAAGCGGCCGTCGAACAGCCGCCGGAGCCGGACTGCGGCCGTGTCTTTCCGGACTCCGGCGAAGGCGTAGGCCACGAGGTCTGACGTCCGGGCAAGCCTGAAGCGACCAAGGGCGTGGAGCACCGCTCCGTCTCGCTCAGTGAGCTGAACGGCGACGCCGCGGCGACGGTGATGGCGGGGCTGACGACGGACGAGCGGGGTCATGGCAGGAGTGGATTCCTCACGGGCAGGCCACAGGTCGGGCATGGGACGTAGCCGGCCGTCTCGCGGCAGATCGAGCAGGGCGCGAATGCCCAGCCCTCGACTCGGCTGCCGCAGTGGCAGTCCCACAGCCTGTAGACCGGCACCTCGTGCCCACGGGGGCAGAGCCGTACCTGGGCGGAGATGGCCTTGAATCGCGAAAGCAACATGCCCGCACGCCAGAGCGTCGTGACACCGAGCCACGCCGTGCCCGCGCACCACAGGGCAATCCCCAAGACGGCTCGCAGAAGCCGGAGCACAGTTTGGAGTTCTCGCACGCAAGAGTCCTCCCTACCCCAGCCGCGGCGCCCGGCGGCGCTTCTGTGGGGGAAGTGGCGCAACCCGGGGATCCGGTTCGGGCGCGGGCGTAGGCGACGGGTTGTCCACCGGCCGCTCGATCGAGACGGTGCCGAGGCGAATGCGCTCGCGTTGCTCGGGCGTGAGCGACGCCGCAGACGCCTTGAGCGCACCGATGTTGACGCGCGGGCTCTGTAGCCGCTGTGGCCCGAACGCGGAATCTCGCAACCAGAAGAAGAACGAACGCTTCGGGAGCGTTGCGATCTCTTCGACGACTCGGCTGCGCGCCTGCGTCAACGTCTCGTCGGCGGAACGCGTCGAGAGCCCCTCGGACAGAGTGCGGGCGTCCTCGACCGACGAGCGGAAGATGCACTCGGCTCCGAGGTTGGTGCGCAGGATGCGCAGCAGCGTCCGGTCTGCCTCAGCGATCTGGGCCGGCTGCTGGTTCGAGAACCACAGACAGACGCGTTTGAAACGGCAAAGCGCCAGTAGACGCTTGTACATCTCGACCTGATACGAGCTGAGGAGTTGCTGGAATTCTTCGAACGCGACGACCGCGGGGGGCGTGTTATCCGACACCTGCCGCGAGAGGATAGCGCGCCCTAACCGGCCCGCGACCGGACCGGCGATGAACTTCATGGCGTCCTCGGCGCCGCCCGGAGGCGAGCCGAAGTCCAGGATGGTCACGCCCGAGTCGAGAGCGTCATCGAACGACAGGCAGCGCGGAGCGGACAACGCATCGCGCACTTCGGGCAGGTGGAAGAGCAGGTCGAGCCGGGCCCGAAGCGCGTCCAGCGAGCTACGGTTCTCTCGCGGCAGTTCGTGAAGAGCATACGAGCGGACGATCGGATCGGAAGACGAGGCTGCCGCCCGCGCGAATACCTCAGGCGAGCGCAGCCAGTCCGTCAACACCGGGAGCGGCAAGTTGCGCTCCACGGCCAAGCCCGCCATGGGCAACATCGCCCGCAACATGCGCACACCCAGCCCCTCGCCGACGGATTCGCTCAGGCCCTGGGCGATGTTCATGCTCTGGATCTGCCGAGAGACTCGAGGCTCAGGCTCAGTCAGACGGAGCAAGGGCACGCGCCCTGCATCGAATGGACGAACGACGCGCACCCGGTCGATCAGATCTTCCATACCGCGGGCAACGACCGCGGGGACGACCACGTTCAACATCAGGTCGGCGAGTTCAGACTTCATGTCCGTGAGGATGACCGGCACGCCGAGCGTGACGAGCTGAAAGAGCTGCGATGCGACCATGAAGCTCTTGCCCGTGCCAGTCGCGCCAGAGATGCCGAGGTGCATGGAGCAGAGTGTCGGCAGCGGCATGCCGCACCACTGGAACTCGCCCTCGCGCGCTTGCGCGCGGCCGAGCAGCACCTTCCCGTCCCCGGGCGTGGCGCGCATCTGGCGAAGAAACGCGTCGCGGCGGGCGTGAGCGTCGGCGTTCCGCGCGCGCTCGGTGGTGGCGTGCCAACGCCTCGCGGTGTCCGCTTCGGAGCCCTTGAGGAGCCGGCGCAGCTGGGCGGCGAGATGCTCGACCATCATTCGCGCTCCTCCCCGATAGCCGGGTCGGGGTCGTCCAGCACCTCGGCGTGACTCTCGACCGGCGGCACGCCTTCGGTCGGACGGCGGACACGCTGGCGAACGGCTCGATCTCGTGTCGCTCGTTCCCGAGCTGCACGAGGATCCCGGTTGGCAACGAACTGCGCCCCTCGGACGATGAGCCCGACCAAGAAGATGACCTCCACTACGATCACCAGAACGTTGCCGAGGAAGTTCCCAGCGTGCCCGAGGGCGGAGGCGGCCCCATGGAGGGCCGCGTCAAGGACGCGGACCAGGACTCCGATGACCGCCTGCAGCAGGAAGAACAGCAGGGTCAGGGTGACGATCAGCTTCAGGAGGCGATCGAGCACCGGCGCCACCTCCGTTCAGACTCCGTGCGCCCGGCGCTGTCCAGCCCGGGCACCTGGATCTGGACTGAGCTCTTGACCTCATTGCCCCAGGCGTCCCAGCCGGGCGTCCGCGACCGGGCGAACATCTCCAGCCGCGGCACGTTGCCCATCAGCTCCACGATCCGCTCCCGGACCTCGTCTGGCTTCTGGCTGTGACGTCGACGTGGACCAATCACGACCGAGTGGACTCGGTGGGACACGGGGCGCGGCCGTCCCCGTGTCGCCAACAGACAGACCTCGGCGTTCGACCTGGTCCAGAAGCCAAGGCCCGTGACCAGGCCGACGCCGGACTTCGTCTGTTTCATCCAGCAGAACGCCGTGGTCTTGTACTTGAAGCCCCAGGCGTCGATGACCTCGAACGCCTGTCGGAGCAAGGGCATGGTGGCCCAAAGGAACAGCGCGCAGTCATCAGCCGCCGGTACCCGGATGGCCTTGATGTCCTCCAAGGCCATCGTCGGGTAATGGTCCTCGGCGCCACCGTAGCCGTGGCGCTTGCTGTTGTAGCGCCACGGCGGGTCGGCATAGATGAGGGCGTACTGGCGGCGCATCTAGCTCGAGGTCCTCCCGGGCGCGACCGACAGGGAGACCGCCGTCGCGACGGCGCACGAGTCCAGGGTCGAGGTGGACAGCTTCATCGGGGCAGCCGGGTGTCCGGGATTGAGCCGATGGCCGCACGCAGGTCGCCCGTACCGCCACAGTCGGGACAAGGGGCGCGCCCGGTAGCCCGGCCTTCGGGCAACTGCGGGAGCCACACGGCCTCGTCCGTGAAGATGCGAGCCCTGTCTCCGGCCAGCACGCGGTCGAACACCGGGAGTTCCAAGTCGGGGTCAAGCCGCAGCTGCACCAGGTTGCGGTTCCCGATGCGCTCCAGCGTCCGGCCCCAGCGCGGATGCGCCGTGCCGTGGTGCAGCAAGGCCATGGCCACGAAGAACTTGGTCGCGTTCAGCCGTGTCGTGCAGCCGACCGGCGTGCCGTCGGACGTCACGGTGTTGGTGTAGCCCTCCTTCAGGTAGGCGTCGTAGCGCGACCGCAGGACGCAGCGATGGCATGCCGGGGTGATGCCCGGGTAGGTGAAGGTGATCTCGACGCCCCGGCCCTCGGCGTAGACCTGCGCACAGAGCGTGGGCACGCCGAACTGCAGGCCGACGCGGTTGACGCGCGCCTGGGCGTAGAAGTTGTCGGTGCAGCCGCACACGAGCGTGCGGATCGGGGGTCGGGCGCAGTCGAGCCCGAGCAACGATTCGATCTCGGCGTCGGTGAACTCATTAAAGTCCCGCTGGATGGCCAGCACTTCGACGGCAGGGTTGATGTCACGCAGTCGGTCGGCGAGCGCCTCGACCTTTGGCCGGCCCAGGTCTCGGCGGTAGACCTGCTGGGTGGCGAGGTTCGTGGCAGTGACAACATCGGGATCAATGAGCACTAGGTCGTGGATGCCCGCCCGCACGAGATCCTCGACGTAGCCAGCAGCACCCCCATCACCAGGAACGACCACGCGGCAGTAGCGCAGGTGCGGGAGGTCGTAAGCCCTAACCACCCGCTGGAAGGTCGCCTCACGGATGGCACGGGGCGACTCCGTCTTGGTCACGGTCTTCACCGGCGGCGTGGCCTTCTCCCCCGGCGCGACCAGCACCTCGTCGAGGACCTCCAGCACAGCCGGCTTCACCACGACGCCCCTGGCAGTCCGGACCACGACGAACGGGTGCACGACCGGCTTTGGCTCAACGGTCACGATGGGCATCAGGAACCGGTTGAGGTGCGGGTTGGCCTCGAGGATCTCGCCGGCGTACTTCAGATCCCCGTCGGAAGGGCGCGCGAATCGGCCCGGATGCGAGTGGACAAACCCCAGCAGGCGGATCCCCGAAGGCCTCCACCAATCGTCCAGCAGTGCGGTCAGGCGGACATGGTCGGGCGAGTAGGTGCCGCTGGACCGCTCGCCGCTGTCGTCGAAGATGACGTGGCGGACGATGCCGTCGCCCGGGTCGCCACCGAGCGGCATCCCGTTCTCGGGCTCCTTCGTGCCGATCGCGCCCATGATCTGACGGTGCGCGGATGCGGTGAACCGCATCACCTGGGCGGGCTCTGCCACAGCAGGGCCGAATCCCCCCTCCTTCAAGACGAGGCCGTGCGAAACGATGCTCAACTTGATCAAGTTGGTAGCCTCCATTAGAAGACGTGGCCGGTGCGCTGGTAGACGAGCGTTGCCTCGGCCCAGAGCGCTGCGACCGCCTTCGCGTCAGACAGGGAGTTGATGGCCCGTGACCAGCAGATGTAGGCCGCGCCGCGGTCGTCGTGCAGCACGTGGCAGGAGCCGATCTGTGGATTTGGGAACTCGAGGATGAAGATCCGCACGCCGGCGCCAAATGGCGAGAAGCGGAACCGGAAGAAGGAGCGGCCGTCGCGGGAGCGGTAGGTCAACAGGCGCGAGTTATCAGACACTGGGCTTCTCGCTGCGCTGACCCCCGTGTTCCGGGTGCTGTCTTGGGTGGATGCCGCCAGCGCCGCTAGCAGACCGATCAGCCACCACAACTCAATGCCCTCCCGATTAGAACCGCGCCCAGGTTCCCGGGCCGCCGGGCGACGGCGGAGTGCCGCCACCCGGCCCGGGAGCTACTGCTAGTGGAAGCCGCCAGCCGGAATCAGATCCCGGTCGTCGCCCACCAGCACCCTGTTCGCGTTCATGGTCGTGACCCTCGTGTGGGACTTCTGAAGCGCGTCTTCGCGGTGCTGCGGACGGTCGTGTGCGTCACGCCGTCGCGGGAGCTCACCCCGGCTTGAGCTGGACCTCGGTGTCTTGCCCTCCGAGATCCAGTGTCGGGGTGTACGGCGGCTCGACTGGACAACGGACCTACACGCATGTCTTGTCCACATGGAGCCGAACGGCAGGAGAGGTAGAATGGATGTGGAGATACTGACCATGCCCACCAGCCCCAAGGCCACCATCACGAAGGCTCTGGCCGCCGCCCACCGCGGCGACTCGGACGCCGTGATGCGCTTGGCGTCCACGCTGTCGGCCGGGGAACCGCCGGGACCGTCCGCCGACGAGCTGTGGGTGCGAGCGGAAGGGGCATACCAGCGCGGGGAATACACAGATGCTCTGCGCTTGTTCGGGGCGTTTGAGCGTCACAGCGCCGCGAAGCGCGCGCCGGCCTGGCAGATCTACACGTCCTACCACCACCGCGCCTTCATGCTTCACCAGCAGGCTCGTTTCGCTGAAGGCGGCCAGGCGCTGGAGGAACTGCAACGCCTGATTCAGAAGAGTCCCAAGCTTGCCAGTCGCGGGGCTGACGTGGAGGCGCTCTTCGCCCACCGCTACGAGCTTGAGGGCGACTTTGAACGCGCCCGTGCGAGGATGGTGGAGGCACACCGTCGCGCCATCGAAACCGAACAGTGGCGCCGCGCCGCGACGACGGCGTCGGACGTCGGGCGGCTGTCGGCAGTCCTTGAGCGCCCGGACGAGGCCCTGGAGTGGCAGCGGCGCGCCCGCGAACTGGCGCTACCGCTGAACGCTCCCCGCTTGGTGCGCACGATCGATGAGCGTCGCGCCGGTGTGCTCAAGACGCTCGGTAAGCTCGATGAAGCCGCCGCAATCTACGAGGCCGTGATTGCAGGCTGTCTCGAGGAACCGATGCCGGGAACGTTGCACGCTGCCTACATGGGCCGCGCTGACCTTCGATTCGCTCGCGGCGACTTGCGCGGCGCCGAGGAGGACTTCCGGGCTGCGCTCGCCATCGCCGAGCAGATGTCCATGAAGAGGATGATGGTCTACCCGCTGAAGGATTTGGCCCGGCTGCACCTTGAGCGCGGTCACGAGGGGGACCTCGAGAAAGCACGGGAGTTCTTCGGCCGCGCCATGGCGCTGATCGTGTCCCTCGACCCGCCCCAAGCGATCCTCTACCGGCAACTGGCTGAGGACCTGCTCAGGGAGCCCCGCTACCTCAGCAGGCGCATGCTCTACTCAACGCGCGAGAAGTTGGAGAAAGCACTCCACCGTGTTGTGGAGCTCACGGGCCCGCATCCATACCAGCAGGCATTCCGGCTCAAGGACTTCCAGCGGGCCGTGACGGACTTAGTGCTTCAACTCCGCAACTTGCAGGAGCCGGAGATACAGCTGGCGAGCCACTTGGTCCGTCCACAGAGCGGGACCGTCTGCGACCTGAGCACGGGAGAGGCCGTAAGCAAGATCCGTCGCTCAGAGGTCGAGCTGCTTCGGTATCTACTCGATCGTCAGGCCGACGGCCAACACGAAGCTCGCAGCTACGATGTCAAGCACGACCTGAAGGGGATCCGCAGTCTGGAGGCGGCACGAAAACGGATTGGTCGACTGCGGGGCGCCATCAGAGAAGACCTCATCGAAGTGCGCCGCGGGAATCAACGGTACTACCGGGTGCGGACCCCGTTGCCACGCCTCCGTTAGTGTCCCTGTGCGCCTACTTCCCACGTTTCAGGCGCCGCAGCTCCGCGATGGCCTCCGCCACCTCCTGCCCCTCTTCATCGAACAGTCCAAGTAGCTCCCCGGGCGTCCGAATGTCCACTTGCGCCTTGATCCGTGGATTGATCGCCTTCAGGTCAAAGTTGTTAGCCTCTACTTGCTTGCGCGAGATAGTCCAACTGTGATCGCTGTCCGCTTGGCTGGGCAGGAGCTTGAAGAAGTCATCAAACATGTCGAGCGTTAGTGGCGCAGTCTTGTTGACCTTCATTTCCGAGAGGTCGAAGTACCAGATCTTCTTGGTTTGCTGGCCTTTCGTGAAGAAGACCAGATCAGTCTTGACGCCCGCCCCTGCCGCAGTGAACACGCCAGCGGGCAGACTGACTACACAGCGTACCTCGCACTCGTCGAGCAGTTTGCGCTTTGTCTGAATGAATGCCATCTGATCGACACGAAACAAGACGCCATCATCCAGCACGATGCCACACCGACCGCCAGGCTTCAGGCTGTCGATGACGTGTTGAAGGAAGAGCACCTGCGTTGCGCCGGTCTTATAGGCAAAGCGCGTCTGAGCCTCTTGGCCCTCCTTCCCGCCGAACGGTGGATTCATCAAGATCACGTCATACGTTGAGGGCGCGTCAGCGTACAGGCCACCGTATGTCTCAGCGCCGGTCAATGTGTTGCCGTGCCAGATGTGCGGCTCATCGATGTTGTGAAGCACCAAGTTCGCCAGGGCAATCGGGAAGATGGCGTCGTCCTTCTCCCGCCCGAAGAACGTCCTCCGCTTGAGCGCTGTAAGCTGCGCGGCCGTTGCCTTTGATCCCAGATGTGCGCGCATGTACTCATACGACTGCGCAAGAAAGCCGCCAGTGCCGCAGCCTGGGTCGTAGATCGTCTCGCCAACCTTGGGGTCAACAACCTGGATCATTGCGCGAATGACTTCCCGTGGGGTGAAGAACTGACCGCCGTCGTTACCCTTCTCCCCCATCTTCAGAAGCAACCCCTCATACACTTGCGACAGAGTGAACATGTGGGTCGGATCAGCGGTTTCGGAACTGATCTCGTTTACCTTGTCCAGCACATCGAGGAAGTTGCGCTCGGTGTCAATCCGCGTCCGCTCGACGCCGGACATGACTTCACTGATGACCTTCTGACGAGGCGTCGCTCCGGCTCGGTCCTTCAGCCCCCGAAGATGTGGCAGGAGCTTGCCGTTCACAAATCCAAAGAACTCACCGAGAGCGCCATTCTGAAGTTCTTGGCGCTTCCTTCCGTTAGGCGCCGCCCAATCCTGCCAGCGGTATGGAGCCTCTAGTGACGGCTCAAAAGGAACGTCGAGGGCTTCTGCTTCTTCTGTCTCGCGAAGCTCACGCTCATCGAGGATTCGCAGGAAGAGAATCCAGGTAAGCTCAGGGACGTATTGCAGGGCACCTGCACAGTTGGATCTGCGCATGATGTCGCAAATCGCCTTGATGGCGGCATTGACTGCCGCCTGGTCCACTGGCGTCTTGCCGTTGATGGGGTAGGTCGTCATGGGTTCGGAACAGCGCCACCGAGGGCGGCTCTAATGAAGGCGGCAGGCATCGCATCCAGGATGCCTAGTTGTTCGTTGAGGGCGGCGCGCGCTAGATCCACCTGCTTGATCTGGGCGATAAGCGTTTCTTGAGTCGTTGGCTCTGCAAAAGGAAACTGTATGCCAAGGACGTGGCGAGGCCGGATCGCGGCGTAGTTCAACGAGCCACGAACATGGACGAGAATGGCACGCGTCAAGAACCCCGTTCGAATGAAGACCTCCAAGAAGGCCGGCAAAAGGAGGTCAGTGTTGATCGCGAAGGTGAAGTAGTGGCTGCTGACGATTCCTCCCGCGAGAGAAGCCGGGACAATTCCAAAGCCGCCCATCTTCGCGTCGATCTCTGCGACAAGGAAGTCATGAGCCGCAACGACCTGTTGCTTCTTTGTCTTGATGGCCTTTCCAAGCACATGATCTCGGGGCAAGATGCCGCGGCCGTGCAACTGCACCGTGACGCGCTGATAGCGCTCTTCGTCCTCGACGAGGATGAACTGCTTGCGCTGCTCCAGGGCCTTTCCGAGATCAGCCCACCACCAGCCCTTTGGGAGATCATGAGCAGTAGGGAGCGCCTTTGGCAAGAGTGGCTTGTGCCTGGTCATGCGGCGAACATCCTCTGCTTAGTCTCGCGCAGAACCTCAGCGGGGCGACCAATCACCCGGAGTGCCGGCAGGCCGCCGGCACGCACGACGGCAGGAGTCTGGAATACCTGCGGATTCTCGAGCCCATCCGTTCCGCCGTCGGCGAATTGCCCAGCGATCGCCTTGAGAGTCGCGGACGCCTTGTCCGGAAGCTGCGCAAGCCACTCCTGATGCTTGTAGGCAAACGAGTCTGCGCGCTCGAGGCGCGTGCGTGGCGCCATCCCGTATCCAAGATCCGCGAGTACGTCGTAGAGGTCGTAGTCCGCCATGTCCTCAAGAGCGCGCACCAACATGGCCGAACGACCAGCATCAGGCAGACGCCCCAGCATCTCCCTGCGCTCCTCCGGTGCGATCCAGCGCTTGCGGAACTCGTCGAGCGTCTTCGCCTCCTCCACGAGGCGGGCAGCGACGCGTTCCTTGTACTCCTCAACCGTCACGGGCACTGCCTTCCCGTCAACCATGGTCAGGATGTAGCGGCCGGCGTCAGTGACCCGAACGTCGAATCCCTCGACGAGCAGCGTGCGCTCAGGGGGCTCTGGTGGTTCCGGGCCCGGTCCGATCGGGCCACGCGGGGTCGGGAGCTTCGTGATGAACTCCTCGCCAAACAGCCGCGTCGCGTCGGTGTAGTCGTAGACGCGGAACATGAGCTTGCCGGTGGCGGGGTCCAGGCGGGTGCCGCGACCGACCATCTGGTAGAACGCGATCGGTGAACGGACGTACTTGAAGAAGACGATGTTTCGCACGTTCGGCACGTCGACGCCTGTGGTCAACAGGTCCACCGTGGTCGCGATGAAGTGATGGCGTGATCCGCCACGCAGGTCTGGTAGGTAGTCACCGCCGTTGCTCGTAGCGGTGCACTTGAAGGCGTACGAGTCCAGTCGCTCGCGCCCCTCCCGGCTACACCAGGTCGCGTAGAGGTTGTTCAGGGCAGTCGCGATGTCGTCGGCGTGCCGGTCGCGGGCGCAAAAGATGATTGTCTTCTGCTCTGGGCCGCCGGTGGCGAGTAGGTGTGCGAAGAAGTCCTCGGCCATCGCCTTCACGCGCTCTGGCAGGAGGAGCCTATCCTCGAAGCTCGTGGCGTCGTAGCGGGCACGGGCCTCGCCGATGGACAGGGTCTCTCCCGTCTTGGCGTCAACGATTGCCTTGCCGGCAAGATCCTCCTGAGTGAGGCCAGCCTCGCGCTCGCTCGTCTGTTTCGTGTCGAAGAAGATGTCCCGGCGCACGATCTCGCACGCCGCGAGGTAGCCATCCTCGATACCCTGACTCATGTCGTACTCGTAGACCGGCTCACCGAAATAGCGGAGGTTGTCAGCCGAAACTTGTGCGTCGGCTTCAGCTTCCTTGCTCTTCTCAGTGAACTGGATCGTCCGCGGCGTCGCGGTGAGTCCGACTTGGACGGCGTCTGGGTTGCGGGTCAGCACCAGGGACCACTTGCCCCACGCGGAGCGGTGGCACTCGTCGATGATGATGTGGCTGAAGTAGTTCTCGGGGTAGTTCTTGGTCAGGAAGTTCGCGTCCGCATCCACCGAGTCGACGTTGAGGGTCTGATAGGTGGCGACGAGGATGCGGGCGTTCTTCTGCGGCTTGCCGGCCGATACCGGGGCGGCGTCGGAGCCAAAGACATTCTGGAACGCTCCGAGCCCCTGGCTGCGGAGCTCGTCGCGATCGCAGACGAAGAGCGCCCGACGGAGCATGCCGGCGTCGGCGATACGCTTGAGCAGATTCACGGCAATGAAGGTCTTGCCCGCGCCAGTCGCCAGCGACAGCAGCGCCTTCTTCTCGCCGCGGGCGATCTTCTCGAAGACAGCGCGGATTGCCGCGTCCTGGTAGTAGCGGCGGGTAGCTTCGCCGCCGACGTAGCGCGTGATGAGCGGACGCGCCGCGGGTGAGCCAAGGCTGAAGCCCATGCCCTGCTCGTAACGGGCACGGAGATCCTCAACCGTTGGGAACGCGCTCAGCTGGCGGGGATCACTCGTCAGGCCCGTGAAGTTGTCGAACTCCACGAACAGGTGCCCATTGGACGAAAACACGAAGGGCACGTTGAGCCGCTTCCCGGCGGTGTAGCCCTTACCCTGCTCGAGGCCATGGCCAGGGTGCAGGTGCTCGGCCTTCGCCTCGATGAGGGCTACTGCGACAGGCTGTGTGTCCGGGTTCACCTTGATCCGCAGGGTGTAGTCCACGCGGCCTTTGGCCTGCCGGCGTGGGCGACCGTCGATGATTTCGATTGCGCCGGCTGTTTCCTCACGGCGAATCAAATCCTCCGTCCAGCCACGGGCGTGGAGGGCGGGATCGATCAGTTTGGCGCGGGTATCGGATTCGCTCAAGGTCATAGAAGGTAGTGGGCAGGTCTCAGGTGGCAGACCTGCACCCCTGCGCGAAGTCGACGTCGGAGGCGTCGCGTCATGGATCAAGCCGTGGTTCTGCCCGGCGCGCGGCTTCCGGAGAGGACCGTGCGCGCGAGCGACCGAAACAACTGAAGGCAGATGAACGGCAATCCAGAGATGCAGTAAGCCTAGATGATACAGTTATTTAGCCACGTCTTGAGGCATTCGTCAACTGCATCCGAGCGGCCTTGGGCGTCGAAAGTGAAGACGGGGCCATCGAGAATCCGACAGCCCTGTGGGTGATTCAGTCGAGGGACAGCCCCATTCGAATGGCAGTGGCTGGACATAACTAGCCCAGCTAGCTGTTCCGAGGGAACAGCGCCGTCCATTTCTTGTGTTCCGCGTGCAGGATCGGCAATGAGTTGTTAGGGCACCGGTGCTGAAATACAACGACCAGCCCGCAGTCCCCGTAGCCCTTTGGCCGCTTCTTATCTGCGATTGCTCCGTAGCGCAGCAGGCACGCCTTCTCGGCCGGCTTGAAGTGCCGACAGCCATCCTCAAATACGTTGTCAGCCTTGCCAAGATCATGGGCGGCGAGCACGGTCAGCCCAGTCTCTTTCATGATCCGCTTCTGAGCAGAAGTTACGGCCGCCACGAGCACCAGAAACACCGACCCAGCCTCTCCGACCAATTCCTCGAACCCGTCGGCCCACTTCGAGCACACCGAGTCCCCAGTTGCCACGAAGTCGTCGACCAGAATTACCGTGTCTTCCGGTCCGAGCTTCTCGTCCATCAGTTCGCTTGCGTACTTGAACATGCCATCGTGCGCCTTGCCGGTCAGCCTGTTGGCCATCCGGAAGCGGTGCATCATTGCATCGCCACTCTCGCCTGGGGTGCGGGAAAAGGGTGCGAACCTCCAACGGCCTGAGCGTTCGCTCTGCGTGCTGCTCCACCCCGGGATCGCTTCGAGCCCCTTCCGAAATGCCGTGGCAATGCGCTCGTCACCATAGAACTCGACCGCGTCGAGCACTCTTGCGGCAGTGTCCCGTTCATGCGCCTTGAACTGGTCAAGCCAGCTGGAGATGGAGAATTCGGTCACCGAGCTCCTGTAGGCGGTGAATTCGTTCTTCCACCTGGCCATGCGTTTCTTGTCGATAGAGGCGCCGGGCGGCCGAGGCACCCTCATTGATCAAGCCTCCAGCCCAGAGCACGAAGGCGCTTGCGGATCAGCTCAGATAGTTTCTTCAGGCCCTCCCACATCTCGTTCTCGCCGACATACTCCTCGAGCTCAATAGAATCAATCTGCGCGTGGAGTTTCTCGACCGCGGCAATCATCTTTCGCGCGCCCGTCGCGATTCTGGCCGAGTCGATGTCAAGATGGTCTGTGGTAAGAACTGGATCCTGCGCGAATTCCCGAAGTCGACGTGCGATGACCACATTCTTGTTTGCCTTGACTGCGTTGTTTATGTGCTGTTTTACCTTGCGGAAGTCGGTCACAGACTTCAGGCCGCCGACCTCGATCTTCTCTAGCATGGCGTCCGTGAAGTTGTTCCGGTCGTACCACTCAAGCCCGTTCACGAAACGATCATTTCGAACCACATATAGTTCGATGAAGAAATCCGCCTTGATCCGGCTGCTCGGCTCCGCGGTTAGCATCATGTCCTGGTAGCGCTTGGGGTAGGACAAGAGCTTCTTGCAGCGCACGACCACTGCTTCATCGAGGGCTGTGAGTTCGGCCAAGCGCCGGGGGTTCTTCTCATCCAGCTCATTCATGAGCAGTTGGAGTTTGAGCGCCGTCGGCATTAGCTCCCAGTCTCTTCGAAGCCGATGAATCTGGAACATCGTCACAATATTCTGGACAAGATCAGGCTCGGCAACTTCGTTGACAGGAACGACCTTCAATTTCAGCTCGGTCGCGCACATCCATCGACGTTGTCCATCGAGGATTACGTAGTGACCAGACCGGGCTTCCCTATAGACCGTAAGGGGCACGAGGATGCCAAGCTTGTCAATGGAGTCGCGCAGGGCGTCCATGTCCTGCCTGTCGAAGAGACGACGGGGGTTGTGAGGATTCGCATACAGGCTCGCCGTCGCGATCTCCTTCACGCCGATCACCCGTACCCCATAGTCATGTGGTTTCTTGCTCATGCCCTGGGCTCCGTTCGCTTTGGAGTCTTACTTCCAACTCCCGAAGGTATCGGCTGGTTGGAGATGAGCCACTCATAGGCCCGCCTGCGTTCGTCCGCGAAACCCGCGACATGGCGTTGGATCGGCAGGCGAACCGAGACCCACTCCCTCGCCAGGACGCGAGAGGCCGTACAGTCTGCGTAGGAAACGAGGAAATGCGCACCTCGTGCATGCGCCCGCTTGAGGGACTTGCCGAGCCGAGCTACGTCCGTCGTCTTGAATGATCCTGGTCCGTACTGACGAAACACCCTTCGCGAGTCCAGCGCGTAGGGGGGATCCAGGTAAACGAAGTCACCCGAGCCAACTCCTTCCAGAGTCTTCTCGAAGTCCTGAGCAACCAGCTTGACGTGCTTCAGCAGATCGGCGCAGCGCGCGAAGTCAATTGCGGTTGGGTATGCTCCCACTTTCTTGCCAAACGGAACATTGAACTCGCCCTTGACGTTGGTTCGGTAGATCCCGTTGAAGCAGTTGCGGTTGAGATAGAGGAACCTCAGGGCCCGCGTTTCCTTGTCCAACCTCGCGGGGACCATCTCGCGCCACTTGTAGTAGGACGCGACATCTCTGGGGATGTGCGCCAAGCGTCGGTGCAATCGGCGCGGGTCGGTGCGGAGGACGGTGTAGAACTCCACTAGCTGGGCATTTGTGTCACCCAAGATCGCGCTGGTGGGGGCCAGTTCAAAGAACAGGCAAGCAGAGCCAACGAATGGCTCGACGTATCGGACGTGGTCCGCCGACCAGAAGGTCCTCAATCGGGCCAGCTGCTTGCGCTTGCTACCTGCCCAGCGGAGTACCGGCTTTGCGCCAAGCCGCTGCGGCTCTCCAACGGTGTGAACGGTGCTGCCCGGCACGGGGTTCCCTCCCGTCGCAAGAAGCCGACGGGCCGCTGCTGCAGCTTGCCTCCTACGACGAGCGGCCCGGCGAGGTACGCCTTACTGGTTACAGTAACAGTTTGCGACCAGCCCGCTCAACCGAGCCGGGGCCGACATGCTGCCGGAGTTCAACGAGGGCAAGATGGCCAGCAGGAGCTCCTTAGCGGTCTCTCTCTTGAGGCGAATCTCGGAGCAAGAATCATGGGCCGTCCGCGCTTGGACGGCCCACTTGGGTCAGTTGAGGGACAACTCCCTCCGAAAGAGCGATGAGAGCCGGAGGCTCCCTTCCATCTGCGCCCGCGGGCGTGTGCGCCTTCTGCACCTCGGTGAAGGCGTTGAAGAGCGACCAGGCCGTGCGAGGCACGAACTCCTCGTGCCTCGGCTCCTCCCACGCCTCGATCACCTTCGGCAGTCGCGACGCGGGCAGGACGTTCGCCCGGATCGCCTCGACCATCAGGTGGTGCGCCTGCGCCGGCGGCAATTCGCGAACCTTCATCGCCGCGATCTCGCCGTCAGTCCGCTCCCGCATCGACGAGACCTGCGAAGAGCATCCGGTAGATCAGGTCGGGCAGGTCGCGGAAGACGTTGACCGTGTGCTTGCGGTGCATGGTCACCTCGCCCGAGAAGGCGAGGTTATCGCAGCAGAACACGCGACTGCCCAGCGTGAGTCCGACCGCCAGGCTCCGGTCGTAGCTGTTGCGAACGCCGATCGCGAGAGCGTAGTCGGCGGCGGCTTGCCCGTTCGCGCAGGTCAGGACGCCGAACATCTGGCCTCCCTCCCGCGCGAGCGCGAACGCTGACGACTGGACCGTGAGGCCGAAGCGCGGAACGTGCAGCTCGACCTCCTCGACGAAGCGGCCGTACGGCACCGGGTGGTAGCTCTCGGTGGGCTCAGGCACGGGGACGGCGGCCAGGTCGGCCTTGGAGGCCTCCCATCCGCCGCGGTGGACGACGAGCGTTGCAGACATGACGGACTTCCTTCTTCGTGGACGGGTTCAGAGCAGTTGCCGCGAGCGGAGCGAGACGACACCCCGGCTGGCGACGATGACGTGATCGAGCACGCCGATGCCGAGCAGTTCCCCGGCCTCGACGAGCCGCTTGGTGATCGAGAGGTCCTCCTCGCTGGGTTCGGGGTCACCCGAGGGGTGGTTGTGAACGAGCACCGAGCGCGGCGGCCGAAGCGAGGACCGCCGGCCGGAACACCTCCCGCGGGTGGACGATCGAGGCGTTGAGACTCCCGACCGAGACGGTCTCGCGGGCCACGACCTCATGCCGGGCGTTCAACAGCAGCACGAGGAAGTGCTCGCGCTGCTCGCGGCGGAGCTTCGGGCCGACGAACGCGACGACGTCGTCGGGCCCGCGGATCTCCCTCGGTTTCTTGCCGCGATACTGGCGCTTCGTCAGTTCGCAGACGTACACGGGACGACTCCATGCAGGGGCGGGAAAGAAGAAGGGCTCCAGGCGCGAACGCATGGAGCCCCGATGGATGGAAGGAACTGGAGAGATAGACAGGAGAAGGTGCGACGAGCCGCAGACGCTCGGGTTCAGAAGCCGTCCGTGGCCCCCGATAGCACGCAACGACCCCTGAGGGCCTACGCGCCTGCGGACTCGCCGACACCTTCCCCGTCACTGACGGTCACGAGCTGCTCGCTAGGCCGAGGCCAGGTCCCTCGCCACTGTTGGCAGTGGGCGAAGTACTCGCACTCGGTGCAGCGCCAGCTCGGGTTGGGGAAGAAGTGCTCGGTCTCGATCGCGGGCGCGACCTCGTGGATGAGCCGGGCGGTCCAGCCGAGATCCTCGACGGTGCGGGTGGTGGCGTGCCGCTCGAGCCGCGGCTTCGCGGTCTTGAGCAACATGTCGAGCCGGAGCTTGGGGATGCGAGCCGTGGAGGAGGAGGAACGCGAGCGCGTACGTGGAGAGCTGCAGGTGCCGTTCGAGGCCCCCTTGCTCGAGGGTCCGGCCGGCGGTCTTGAGATCGACCAGCGTCTCCCCCTCCTCCACGAGGTCGATGATGCCGCGGAGCCGCACGTCGAGCAGTTCGCCGGTCTCGGGATCGGCGAGGTCCAGCTCGAATGGCTGCTCGACCGCGACCGGCTTCGTCCCGTTCGCGGACTCGACGTAGAGCTGGAGCATCGCGCGGCCCTTCTCGGCGAGAGAGTCCTTCGGACTCCCGTTCCGAGAAGACGAGCGGCTCCACGTTCTGCGCGTACCAGTCGGCGTCGAAGACCTGGAGGACCTCGGTCAGCTCCGGGCGTGCCGGCCGGCGAGCCGTTCCCGGTGGAACCACTCGACGGCGGCATGGACCGACGTGCCGAAGGCCATGGCGGCGACCCGCCAGGGTCTCGGGATCTTGTCCACGTACTGGAAGCGGTACTTGAGCGGGACAGCCGAGGTAGGCGTTGACCTGGCTAACGGAGAGGACGCGCGTCGGCTCCATTCCCGCCATCCCCGTTGCCGGGGGCGGAGTTCAGGAGTTCGTCGATCATCTTCGTCGCGGCCACCTTCGTGATCTCGGTGAGTGCCGAGACCTCGAAGAGGTCCTTCAGGCGGTCCTCGGCGGCTTCCTTCTGGTAGCCCTGCCCCGCCATGAGGCGGAACAGGTAGCGGCGCTGGGCCTCGGTCATGGGCTCGGTGCCGTTGCCGACCGGGGCGGTCGGCTCGTGGCCGTTGCTGCGCGGGCGCGCGGGAGCCGGAGCCGTTGCTCGGCGTGGCGCGGGGAGCGCGGCGGCGGTCGGGCACCCGATCCGGGGCTTGAGTCCCGGTCCAGGCTGACGCCGTCCAACTCCTCGAAGGAGACGACGCCGACGTTGACGGCGTCACGGAGGGCGCGGGCCTTGGCCCGGGTCTCGGCCACGCGGATCAGGTGCGGGGCGAGGAACTCATCGACGTTCTCGGGACAGGCATCGCCGAGCGCTTCGAAGAGGCCCTTCGGCGGTCTCGACCTCGGCCTTGACGATGGCGAGGCGGCCGTTCTCCTCCGTGGGGATCTGGAGGATCGAGGTGCGGACCTTGGAGAGTCCCTCCTCGTGGGCCTGGTTGAGCAGGCCAGCGTAGAGCACGACCTCCTTGGAGCCGACGACGTTGCCCGCGCGGTCGTGGACTTCGACCGTGCGGGTGTGTTCTTGAGCCTTCATGGGAAGGCTCCTTTGTCAGGGGGCGGGTGGGGCTATCGGTGACAGTTGATCCAGCCTGTGTCAGCATAGAACTCTGTGCGGGCACAGGAAGATGGGTGGAGGCGCGTACGGCTGACGTGCTGTGGAAAGTGAGACCGCCACATGAGCAGGGGGTGCTTGGGGTGAGTCCATCGGTGTTTGACCAACTATCGACCGAGATGGCGAAGCGCTCCTACGAAGGAGCCCGGGTGTCCTGCCTCGCCGCTCGGAATGGCTTGGAGCTTCGAAACCTCCACTGCCGCATCGTGCTCTCTCCCGCCGCCCCGGATGCAAGCTGGAGCGCCAACCTCGATGTTGGGCAGTACTTCGCCTGTCGGAGGTGGTTCTCGCTACGAGAACTTGATGAAGCTCTTCTTGGGCTCGCCGACGGGAGGATGCCGCTCCGCGGCTCCGATCTACGCCTCGTCCGCCCCGACGGTACGCCGTACCATTGGAGCTTCTTCGAGTACTTCCGGCCCGGCCGGGAAACGACCGGTTGGCCGACTCACAGCCTACTGGGCTCAGGTGAGAACATAATCACGGTTGCTGGCGAGGACGTACGTGCGGCCCTCGACCGACGGCTATTGGCATGGTCTGATGGAAAGCTGGGTAGTTACCGGCAGTTGTGTAGGTTCCTGGGCAATCCCGACGCTCCATTCGCCTTGCCTGGCAATGACCCTGCTCTCCTCGAGGTCCTCATCCCGACCTACTGCCGTATCCAGTCGGCCAGCCTGGGCCTTCTGGATGCCCGGCTACAGGTCGAGCTGAGTACAACCGACTCCAGTTTGCCGATTCAACTCTACGCAATCCATGACTCCTCGGACCGGCCGCTCGGATTTAGCCGAGGCGACTTCACAAACCATGGTGATTGCTGGCGTCTCGACACGACCCTAGAACGGCTTGAGGGTGTCTGGGAGCTCAGGCTGATGGTGGGCGAAGACACCGTGGACGAGACCCGCGTTGGGATTCCGAAGCTTAGCAGCCAAGCTTACGCACTCATTGACCCCGATGGGAAGTGGCTAACCGGGCTGCTAGATGGCGCCAAGCAGCATCGGGGCGCTGATGGGTTTGAGCACTACGTGGTGACACTCCTGCAACTCTGCGGCATTCCCGCAGTTCGCTATGGTTTCAGGAGCCCCGACCACGCCCCCGACATTGTCGCGGAGTTGAGCGAGGACGCCATCCTCGTCGCGGAGTGCAAGGTCATCGCCCCCACTACCGAGATGCTCGAGGTCTTAACGGCGCGGGCGCGGTCGATTGCGAGTTCAGTTGTCACGCCCGGGTTCCTCGGGACTTACCTCGCGTTCTTTCATCCGAAGCCTCAGAGCCATGTCCCGAGCGCAACCCTGCGGTTCGCCCGCGAGCACAGAATCCATATCATCGGTCGGGAGCAGTTGCTCGCTTTGCAGGAATGTTGGCAGCGAGGTGAACCACAGGCCGTCCTTCTATCTCAGTTGGTTCGGTAGATGGGGCCGACTTTGGCTAAGTCACGGAGGGCGCGGGCCTTCGCCCGGGTCTCGAACACTCGAGCACCTCGTCGCCGATGCCATCGACGACGCCTTTCGACGTGTCTATCTCGCGTTTGACCCTGCCTAGGCGACCGTCCTCCCCGTGGGGGCTGGAGGATCACGCTGTGGCCTCGGGCGAACATCTCCTTGCGGGCCTACTTGAACAGGCCCGCGTCTAGGCTACCCACCCACGAGGCCCAGCGTGGCATATACTCTTGAGGCACTCTTCCACTGAGGGCACGGATACCATGCACACACCGTTTTTCGATTCACTTCTTCACTGCCTAACCACCATTCCTCAGGTGCAGGCAGTCGCAGTGGGCGGCTCCTCCGCTCGGGCTGAAACTGACCCCCTGTCGGACCTCGATCTATTTGCATTCTCAGACGATGCCGACCTCATCCTCGTCATGAAGGCGTTCTGTCAACATGTTAGCATCGCCATGCCGGATGCTGTCGTCCCTGCTCCGTATCTCTCGCGTGGGTTCGGCCTCCGCATTACCGTTCTTCAACGCAGCAGCTCGTCGGCTGAAGTGTTCTTCAACAGTCCCTTTACCTTTGCGCCCCTGCCAATGGCTCGCAAGATGGTCTTTCTAAACGAGGCCGGTGCGGCATACTTCGCCCAGCACTTCCCAGACTTTGTAGCCACCAACTCATCCTGGCGTCGGGACCTTATCAACCTCATCTTCTACGAGACGTTCCCCATCCTCCGCAATATGGTGAAATGCATTCACCGCCACGAAGCCACGGGCTTTCACACCTATCTCAGCAGATTCCGCACTATCATGATCGCTCTTGACCTTCACTGCGTCAACATCGCCCCTTTTGATCCGCATCTTGTCGAGACGAAGCTCACCAAGGTCCTCCTCAAGGCGGACATCGTATTGCCTGGTGCCGACTATTTGAGCACGCCGCCTTCCATAGACACCGTCCTCTCCATGTTCGCGAGCTTTGTGAGTCGGCTCGCGGATATGGGGGCCACTCAAGAGCAAGTCGACGAGTTCAATCAGTGGCTTCCGGCTCTCTCACGCAGAACGCGCCGCGACTAAGGTAAGTCTCCGCCAGCTGCCCCCGGCACTACATCGAAGCAAGCGAGCATCTCGCGCACTTCCCTGATCTCAGGATACTTGGAGTTCTCAGAAGTCGCCTCAATAACAGCAAGCGACTCTTCCAGACTTCCGCGTACTTCTCGGAGAACGGATTCAAACTCTCTCTTTGACTCAGATCGGTATTTGCCTAGATAGACGAGGTCAAAGAGATCGCTCCGCCAGTTCGCGAATTCCACGGCGAATCGCGCCTGGTGCGCAACTCGAGTCACCAGCCGCCTACAGGCCTCCCCACCACAATCGCGGCTCGGGTCAAGGCGATCAAATGGCTGGTCACCGTAGAACCCAAGGTCCATTGCTATGCTCTTTCGAGACAAGGTGTAGTCGCCCGCTTCAATCCCGCCGCGCATCTCATCAATCAAAGCATGGTAGTCAGATGCGTCGCCTCCCATGGCCAGACCTATCGCCGCCGCCCTCCTCACCCAGAAGTCTGTTTCCCCGTGAGCGAACTCCCTCAGCGTCTTCCGCTCCTCTGGGCCGGCTACCATGCCCAGATAGTACGCGGCTTGCCCAAGTGCAAACGCAGCCAAGCGCGCCTTCGTCTCATCTGTCGCACTCTGTCGAGCGCGCGACAAGTCTTCCACTAGCTGCGACAGACGGACGCGCCCAGCCCGAAGGGCCTCGCTCTCTGCACGGAGTCTCGCGAGATATTCTTTGACGTAGAACGAAATCTCAGGCGTTTCGATGTGTTCAAAGAAGTCCGATCCCGTACTGCGGTCTCCCAATAGCCACGCGTAGAGGCGCCGCGCAATAAGGAATTCAGCGAACGTCTCATGGTTGAAGACAACACCTCCACCACGGCGATCGCTGGGAGGCACAGAGAGCAATGCAGACGTGGACAGGGCATTGGCGATGTGATCGAGCGCGTCTTGATCGCCTGAGCCGAACGTCTGGGCAATACACGCCCTGAGACCCGCCTGACCAACCCGCGGCAGCCCTGCCTGAGTATTCCGACTGCTAAAGGCAAGCCACGCGACATCCTCCACGAGATGGTTCATTAGGGTAGGGGAGATTCGTTTGTGGCTCCTCTCAACTTCCTTCGTCACGAATTCCTGAACAAACCGCTCGTAGACACCTATCGCGTCAAGGAACGGTGGCCCTTCCGGTGCCTGCGCGGCTACCTCTGCAGCCATCAGCAGGAGCAGAGGCGTCTTCGTCAACTCCGCCATACTCGGCAGCCGGCCTAGCATGTCCAACACCAGCGCGCAAACCTTGCCCGGGTCCGCGTTCCTTTGCCGCCCACAGAGTGCTCTAACAAACGCCTTTCGCGAGGCCTCGGTGGGAGTGCCGAGAAGCAGGAGTCTCATGCCGTCAAGAGGTCGCGCCGAAAGCAGGTGGGAATAGTAGAACGACAACCGCGCGGTGGCAATCGCCACTCGCGCAAACAGCCACGACGACAATAGCGACTGCAACTCTGCATAGGTGAGAAGCTGGCCGATCTCGTCCAATCCATCGACAATCAGCACGGCACTGCTATCCGCCAATTCGCTTAGCAACCGCACCTCAAGGGGCGATGGCTCCCCCCCCACGTATCGGTCGGCTATCCGACGCCCACACCACTCTCTTGACCCAATATCCGAGTCGTGTGGGCGATCACCCTCAAAGTCGCGAGCAGAGATCACTAGGCACCATGGTGCTTGCCCTGACTGGGAGTTCATAAGCTTGTATTTGGCCTGAAGGCACAATAGGCTCTTACCTTCCCCAGCTTTTCCGAGGAGAAGCGTTCGCTGATATCCTGGGGCGGATCGGTCGATTGGAATCCTGGCTTCCGCTGACTCCTTAACGAGGCCCGCCACCTCGAGACGCGGCGTGCCATCTAGTGTCACGGTTCCGCATGGCATCAAGAGAGGCGCCCCGGCCAAGATCTCCCCATATGACACGGACGCGGAACCAGCTGCCAAGCGACTGGTCTCCTGCCGCATCTCTTCCTGCACGCTCCTCCGAACCATCTGTGAGAGTTCGTCAGATCGAACCCGGATGGCGGTCCGAAGACTCGTAAGCCCCTTGGTATCGAAGCTCCCATCTCGCTGAGCGTCCCGACGCAGTATCAAGTAGTCGCCGCCGAACACCTTCCTATCCGACCTCTCCGCCAACTTCCTTATCACCCACTTCACACCCAGCCATGCCCCGGCGAGCACACCCATTGCGGTCACGCCAATCACAGCTGCCGCTCTCTCGGCGAGCCCCCACCATGCCGCCCCCCCAGAGGAGTCGGTTGTGGCCGCGACACGCAAGGTGTCCACTACCTTCGACAGCGTAGCGCCAAGCGTGTCGGCGCTCACGACACCCCGCCCCAATACCCGCCATCCAGGCGTATACTCGTCCCGTTAATAAACCCTGACGCTGCCGACGCTAGAAACATCACGACGGCCGCGACTTCAGATGGCTCCCCAAGCCTCTGCACATCAGTATGCGCAATCACGTGTTGCCGGAATTCAGCGGTGGCCGCCCGTGTCATGGCGGTCTCAATATGCCCAGGCTGGACGCAGTTGACGCGGACGTCTGGAGCAAGTGCTCTCGCCATCATTTCCGTCACAATAGGAAGGCTCGCCTTCCCGCACACATAGGCGAACACCTCCGGATCTGGTATTCCGCCATAAATTGACCCGATATTGATCACGCTCGCATCCTGAGCAGCCCTGAGCTCCTTCTCGAGACCTCGCGTCAAGAGGACGGGCGCGATCGAATGCAGGACAATACTCGCCAACATCGTCTCCCAGGTGAGCGCGCTAAACGCGTTGTTCTCCAATATGGCCCCGGCGTTGTTCACGAGGACGCGCACCGGGCGCTGATAGGAGCGTATGCCTGCTATCGCCGCATCAATACCGGGACGCGTCGACAGGTCCGCAGCCACATGTTCCCAGGAACCATCTCCCTCGACCCCCGGATGCCTTGAGACCACGATAACGCTCTCGGACCGGCCACTGGCAGCTGCCGCCTGCGCTATGGCAAGGCCAATCCCTTGAGTCCCTCCCGTCACCACGAACAATTCATCTCGTGCTGAGGTCACGTAGCGCACCTCCTATGTAACGCTCGACCATGCCCGGCAACATCTGAGACTCCGTCACGCGGGCGTCCGCAGCCTAGACGGCCGTTGGTCTGCGGAGTCTCAGGGAGAACGACAACGGCATTGGCAGTGTCTCGGCTACGGGGTGCCACAGTCCTCCAACCCGCCTTGGAAACCACCCGTTCCTATTATAGCTGCATCCCCCATGCTCATGGTAGCTCTGAAGGCAGAGCCCCGCGTCGAGGAGGTGCGTCAGAAGCGTACCTATGGACCAATCCGTGTGAACCACACGCATGGCATCGCCAAGGGCTATATTACCCGCATGCGTAGAGGCAAGTCTGACGACCCGGGGGCTCTCAAGAAAGTAGTTGCCTCCTAACACGACACTCGTCGCATCGAGCTTGCGAATTCGGTACACCAACGGGTGTATCTCGAACACATACAGTAGCCCTCCCGGCCGTAAGTGGCGATAGAGTCCCGCCGCCCACGTGCCAAGTGCTGGTAGCCATCTAAGCACTCCGTGGGACGTGTAGATGAAGTCAAACGGTTCAGGTGATATGTTCTTAAGATCAAGTACGTCGGCCACACGGAACTCAGCCGACACACCGCATTCGTTAGCTAGCATCTGAGCTTGCTCGACGGCCGACGGTGCGAAGTCGACCCCCGTCATCGCAGCTCCGAGCCGAACAAGCGAGATTGTCTCCAAGCCAATGCCGCATTGGACGTGGAGACCTCTCTGGCCAGCAACGCTGCCGAGTTCGGCGAGTTCGACCTCACTTAGGCTACAGCCTCCAGCACGAACGGCATCCACTTGATAATATGGAGATGATGCGTGGACCTTGCTGGCTGCCTCCCAATGGGCGCGGTTCAGTGCGAGGACTTGTTCGATATCGGCTGGGCGCATAAGCTGTCATCCTCCTCTGACCGTGATTGCCGAGTGGCGGCGCGAGAGCGTTTGTGCTAGCCTTCTCCTGTACAGGCCACTTTAGCCAATAACCCGGTGGGCGCTATATGAGCGAAATGATCGAAACACAAATCATCAGAGTCACCGAGCGACCCGAGGAGTTCTTTCAGGAGGAGAACCTCCACGGTAGAATTCTGAGTGATACGCCTAATGCGACAGCTGTCTTTGCTCGGGTTCGACCGAGAGAGCAACAAAGTCACCACTTTCAGAATAGACCCAATAGCGGCGACGAAGTCCTCTTCCTTTTCGGTGGCCAGTTCGAGGTAAGGACCGCGACTTCAGTGAGCGGCCCATTCACTGCTGATCCAGAGCATCCAGTCTTTATCTATGTGAAATCTGGTGACGCGCTGAGCATCCGAAATCTAGGCGATTCGGATTTGTGCTTCTTCACCGTGCTCGCCCCTGGCTACAAAGAGGGAGAGATCACGTACTTAGAGTGAGTCTTGCTTGCGTTCCGCAGTCTAGGCTGGGGGTCCGATTGCTCGGACGAACCTGGCGTCTTGCAGCGAAGTCGCCGCGCCCCAGTCATTTCCCTCAACGGCAACTGCATACCGTACCGCACACCGCATGCGTCGAACAAGGTGATCGAGGTTGCTGCCCCCGAGGCCTACGGGGTTGGCTTGTTGCGGCCGAGGTGGCATCGCTAGCGCTTGGCCAGCTCGATAAGCTCAGCGAGTTTGTCGAGCTGCTCCCTACGCATTGCCACGAGGTCGCTCCTGGCTTTATATGCGCCCTCGGTGGTGTAGCCGTTTGCGCGAAGAACCGATTGGAGGTCATAGGCCCGAGGTGCCGTGCGTTGCTCCCAAGTCGAGAACTCTTCGAAGACCGCCGCGGTGCGTGCGTCAGCGAAGTGGTACGGGTACGATAGCGTATCAATGGAGAGTTGACTTCGACAAAGCCCATGCCGTATCGCACGGGACGTAAGGCTCGTATACGGCGTGAGCCGAACCGGCTTCCCCAAGCGAGAGAACCCATCCTTGAGACTGGTTCGGCGAATAAAGGCCGTGTTCTCCGCAAGCTCCTCGATGGTAACAAAGGGGTCGAACATGATGAAGCCGACGTCCGCTTCCAACCCCATCTCCTCAAGTATGCAGAGGGCCATTTCGTTCTGGGCGACGGTTGCACCCTTTGCATAGCGCTTGAGTTGGGTGGGGCTACCCGATTCGACGCCGAGGAACACACCCGCGAGTCCGGCGGTCTTGAGCCTGACGAGTGCCGCGCGAACGCGTGCAGGGTCGTCATAGCGACCGAGGATGTTCAGCACGCTAGTCGAACACCAAAGTCGGAAGGTCTCGGGGATGCGTCCCTCGGCCTTGCGCTCTAGTACATGTTCAGCAATCCACAGCGCGCGTTCGGCATCACCGCCGATGAAGTCCTCGTCGGTGAAGTACACCATCTCCACCCCCATCGCGGCAATTCGGTCAAGTTCTTCTACTACTCTGATTGGGGGACGGGGTCGCCAAGTGGTCGCACCGTACTTCCGCCCGATGACGCAAAAAGTGCACTTGCCCCACGGACAACCTCTGCTTGCTTCGCAACGCGCGATGCCGCGCGAGGCGATGGTACGGCCAAGCAAACTCCGGTCGGCGGGCATGCTGAGTGGGTACCTGGAAGAGGGCGGTGATCCGATGACTCTGTTGGGCCCCAAGGGGGTACTCTCCCCGCCATCCGTTGGGCCTTCCGCACCGAGTCCGAGGACGACCTGACACAGGACATCCTCGCCTTCTCCAACAACACAGATTGCCTCAGGCATTCCTAGCGCCGCCAATGTTTCGGTTGGTGCAATTGTCGCAGCGATGCCACCGATGACCACACTGCATCTGATTCCGCTGCGCCGCACCGCGTCGCCAACTTCGGGGAGCAGCGTGATACTATCGAGCTTCGTGGACAGCGCGACAAGATCCGGCCTCAGAGTCAGAATGGCCTCGGTCAGGACGGAGGCCGAGAAGCCCCGATCTAAGGCGAGGATTGCGGTAGTTGCCCCCGTGCGCTCGACTAACTGCGCAGCCAAAAACTCAACCGCCAGCGGCTCGTTGTACTCGCCGCGCGCGTAAGGCAGGTCGACGAGCATCACGGTGCTCATGGGTGGGGAACCTCCGGGCCGCTCGCCGTAACTCGGTCCACCGCCCGGCTAGAGGGCGTGAGCGCAACCATGAAGGGACTGACGCAACCAGGCATGGCGGCCCTCGTTGCTCGTGAGATCACTAGGGTTGCCCTTAGGCATAGGGGGCGCAGCGGATCCCGACAAAGTGGGCTGAGAGCAAACCGTATACGACTGTACACTAGTCGCAATCGTGCTCTGCCGCAATAGGTCATTCGCGCGCTGCACGTGGGGGCACTCAGGTGATGGCCCAAGCGAGCCCCAGCGCATCGAACATGTGGAGCCAGTACTTCTGGCCCGGCCTGAGTCCCAAGGCTGCCCGGGTCGGTCGCTTTGGCACAAGATCCTTGAGCTCCTCGAACCCCCGTGCCACCAGCGCCTCCGCGACGTCAATCTTGGTCGCGCGCGGGTTCCCGACTACCCGCTGCCGCACCTCCTGCGGCGTGAGCTCAAGGACCTCGAGGCCGAGTTCATTCGCCCTCTGTCGCAGCTCCTGCGCGATGACCGAGAGGATCGCCGCGCGCTTGGTCGGCAACATGCAGCGGCGCCTCGATCGCCACCACCTCCGGGGCATAGCGCTCGAGGTACTCCAAGACGACCCGCCGGGCCTGGCCGATCACGTCGTAGGGCCGCTCGCCGTTGCGGAGCGTGTGCACGCCGTACGCGAGCAGCTTTCGGCCGCGAAGCACGGCGATGCCCATCTCCTTCGTGCCGGGGTCGATGCCGAGGATGGTCTTGGTGTGTTCATGGGTGAGTGTGTAGTGAATCAAATGCCCTCCCGAGGGCTGCTCGTCGGAGGTCCCTTGCGGACCCCTTCCGAGACAGTGGCGCTCGGCAAGGCGGAGGCGCCAGGGTCGGCCGGATCACCGGCTGCGGGAGGGCGGTTGCGTCGCTGCTTGGTGATGGAGCGCCAGCGCGACGCGTCGAACATGTTCTGCCAGTACGCTTCCTTCCAGCGCCGGTCCTGCGTGAGGTAGACCCGGAGCTGCGGGAAGCGGATGCGCGACGGCGATGGCGACCTCGGGCTTCTTGGCCTTGCCGTTGCCGGCGACGGTCGCGCGGACGCGTCTGCGGCGAGTACATGGCGAAGGCGGTGTGCTGGCGGGTGGCGAGGTTCCGGGCCTGCGCGTGAGCCGGTGGAGCTCGATCGAGCCACGGCACCGGATGGCGGTAGGTCTTCTCGACGACCAGACGCTGCGGACGGTGCGTTCGCAGCCACGTGCGCACGTGCTTGCGCGCTGTGCGCGAGACGTTCTGCCTTCGGGACGCGCCGCAGCGCGAGCACGCCGCTGGCCACGAGGCGGCGGCCGTGGAGCACGGCGTAGCCGAGGTCGCGGAGACCGGGATCGAGGGCGAGGATGGTGTCAGTCTTCTTGGGCATGGCGTGTTGTAGGAGGTAAAGAAAGAGCGCGGTGCGTGAGCGACGGATCTGGGTCTCGGGCACCGCCAGCGTGCCGGCGAGGGCGCGCTTCACGACCGTCGTCCGGGTAGAGGCTGAGCGCGGCCTCGAAGGCCTCGGCGTTGCCCGGCTCGCCGAGCGCTCGCTGGAGCTTGGCGACCGTGAAGAAGCGTGTCGGCGTCGGGGGTTCTGCCGGGGTCTCCGGCGCTGCGGCCCGTTTGATCGTCACCCGGACCTTGCCGTTGAGGCGCACGGCGTCGAGGTAGCCGGCCTTTCGCAGGTGCCCGAGCCAGGAGCGGACCGTGCCCTCCGGGAGCCCCATGTCCCGCCCGACCGCCGCGGGCTCCACCTCGAACGTCTCAGCGTCGGCCGGGAGCCGGGCCAAGAGGTCGAGGTAGAGCCAGAGTCCCGCGCGCATGCGTCGCAGGTGGTAGGCCCGCGGATGCTCGAGGATGCGGCGATCGAGGGTAAGGGTGATGGGTTGGAGCGAGGACATGGGGAGGGCTAGTTGCGCTCGGGTTCGGCTTGCGCGAGTCGCGGGAGCAGGTGGCGAAAGAGCGCGGTGCGGCTCTTCCGGATGCCGCGGGCGCGGCGGACCCTTCTCAGAGCGGTGCGAATGATCTGCGGGGAGTAGTGCTCGAGCACCGGGGCGAACGCCTTCACGTCCGTCTCCCCGAGTGTCTCGAGGATCTCGTGGAGGAGTGGATCGTGCCTATGGCTGTTGCTTTCAATCAATTGATTGTTTGATAGCAGAGAGCTATAGGCAAAGGTGCTTTGTTGGCCCCTGCCAGACCATTTCTTGAGTCGAAGGACAAGGAACGGTAGCGGGGCGATGATCTCGACGACTCCCTCCCGCTCCAATGCTGTGAGCTCCTGTTGAAGCACGTCAGACGCTGCGTCCAGCTCCGCCTCCATGACCTCGCTTCGGCCCAGCACCACGCCGCGACCGTTGGCGTGGGCCATGAACCAGCGCAAGAGACGCTCCCTCATGCCGCAGTGCCGCTGAGCTCACCATCTGCTCCCTGGGTGGAGTAGAACTGGAAGTAGAGCGCCTCGGAGAGTGTGCCGAGGATCTTCGCCATGCGTAGGAGACGCGGCACGTTTGGCAGCGACAGTCCACGCTCCCAGGACGAGACCGCGTTGCGGCCGCGGCCGAGCAGGGCGGCGAGCTTGCTCTGCGAGATGCCGGCCTTGAGGCGGTACTCGCGGATCTTGTTGGGGAAGCGCGGCCGGTTTCGCCACGTTCGCTTGGTGTATTGCACCAACATGCTTCCACGATAGTCCTGCCAGGGAATCGTTGTAGGGGGGTGGAGGTGCGCAAACTGTGCATGTCTGTGGAAGAGGGATTCGATTGTCGCTATGCACAGCGAAGCTCGCCCTGTGGACGTCCTCCCCCCTACGCCGGTCGCTACTCCTGCGCGATCATGGTTGCATGGATGCTCGAACGCAACGCTTCGCGCTTGGCCTGACCGAAGCGGAGGTGGACCGCCTCCGCGACATCTTGCGGCGCACGCGCGGGCTGGAGCTCACGCGCGAGGAGGCGTGGGCCAAGGCGATTCAACTTCTCTCCCTCGGCTGGACCATCCTCCAGGCCACCTCTTCAAGGAAACCCCGCGAGTTCGAAGGTCCTCCCTCTTGACTGCGTTTCGAACTTGAGGCATCACTACCTAGACCTCTATGCCGCAATGTGTCATCTACGCTAGGAAATCCAGCGAATCCGAGGATCGGCAGGTCCTCTCCATCGACTCCCAAGTCCAAGAGCTCAAACTCCTGGCGCTGCGCCATGGGCACCAGGTCGCGGAGATCCTCTCCGAGTCGCGCTCGGCTAAAGCTCCGGGCCGCGTGGTCTTCGATCAACTGATGCGCCGCGTGTCCCAGGGCGAGATCGCGACCGTGCTGTGCTGGAAGCTCGACCGGCTGGCGCGCAACCACGCCGACACCGGCCGGGTCCTGCAAGCGCTGGCCGACCACAAGCTCACCGTCATCACCTCGGATCGGACGTACACCGCTGACGGCAATGACCGCTTCATGGGCAACTTCGAGCTCGGCATCGCCACCAAGTTCATCGACGATCTGCGGCAAAACGTGCGGCGCGGCAACCGTGCGCGGTTCCAGCGCGGCTGGCCGAACTTCCGCCCGCCCCTGGGGTACATCGAGGACCATGCGACCAAGACCGTCGTGAAAGACCCCGAGCGGTTCACGCTCGTGCGCAAGATGTGGGACCTCGTGCTCACCGATAGCCTCCGCCCCAAGCAGATCCTCAAGCTGGCAACCGAGGAGTGGGGCTTCCGCACGCGCAAGACGGCGCGACTGGGCGGCCGGCCGATGTGCATCACGATGCTCTACCGGATGTTCCAGAATCCCTACTACATGGGGCTCATCCAGCTGCGCAGCGGTGAGAGCTACCGCGGCGGCCATGAGCCGATGGTCACCCCGGCGGAGTTCGAGCGTGCGGCCGGTATCCTTGGTCGGCCAGGGCGCGCCCGCCCGGCGCGTCACGAGTTCCCCTACGGCGGGCTACTGCGTTGCAAGTGTGGCGGACTTCTGACCGGCGAGCAGCACCGCAAGCAGTCAGGTCGAACCTACGTGTACTACCGCTGTCATGGCCTTGGGAGAAGCACGCCCTGTCCGCATGCGACCTGCATTCCGGAGCCGGACTTCGAGACGGCGATCCAGAAGACCCTGCATGCCGTGGCCGTGCCGGAGGAAGTGGTCGGATGGGTGACGGAGAACCTGAAGCACACTTTGGAGGCGGAGACCGTGACCGACACAGCCTCACACCGCTCGCTCCAGGAGGCCCTCGGCGCGTCCCTGCGTGAGGGCGAAACGCTGCTCACGCTTCGGCTGCGCGGGCAGGTAGACGAGGACCTCTTCGAGAAGCGAAGGCTTGAGATCTTGGAGCGACAGGCAAAGCTCAAGCTGCAGCTCGAGGTTCCGCCGACCGAGCCGGAGGAGTACCTCCAGCGCGCGACCGAGCTCTTCCAGTTCACGAACCGCTGCGCGGCGGCCTTCGAGCGCGGGGTCGGAGTTCAACGACGGGAAATTGTCCAGGCCGTCGCTTCGAACTTCGCGGTCGAAGGCAAGGAACCGCTCTACAAAGCCAACGAACCCTTCTCCTTCATCGAAGGACAAGGGCTCATTAGCAATTGGTGCGCCTTAAGGGACGACGTTCGAACTTGGTTAAAGAAAGATAAGTGGTTGCCACTACCTCGGTTGGATCGTCTCGTTGAAAGCTAAGATGATTTGGTTCGGGTGGTTCCGGTAGTTTTGGGATCGTCTTTGAAGAAATGTTCTGGAAGATCCTTCATCGTCTTTTGAAGTTTAACAAACTCCTCCTCGGAAATAAAGTCGCGAATGTCTACAGTCTTTAATGAGACCTCTATAATCTGCTCATCTTCTGGATTCATATGCTCAGTTCCTGGCAGCATTATCCCATCCTTAACTAGAATTCTACATCTGGGGTATGGCGGATCGTTAAATAGATTTCTTGCCCTGGATGATTGGGGTTGAGCTTCGTGCCAAACAGAAGTGAATGAGATGCTTTTTATTACTAATAGATCGTCAGCTGTTTGAACTGTGAGGGGACTATTCGCGAGAGCATTAAACAGAAAACGACGTAATCGGTTCCATGATGGGGTTTTATTTACAATCGTAATCGGGAGATGATAATGGCGTAAGAAGAATCTCAACTCGCCACGCAATGTCCATAAGCCCGCAAGTTGACGTTCTATATGCCGCTCCTGTGCTTTTGTCCTATTCCGATCATACGGTCGTTTATCAAGCACGGCGTATTTGAAATAGAGTTCCCGATCTATATTCTCGATGATTTTGTAACCAGTGCTATTTCTATCGAGCCGCACATGTGCTATCCAATCACATATCAGCGACAACGTCGGAAAGACTCGTTTATGTTTATCTAACTCTAGAAGCTTTCTTATGAGGATAAAAACATACACCACGTCTCCTTCAGATCCAATCAGGGAACCTAATGTATGGCGTAACTTTGTAAGAATGTCGTGTGGAGCATGTTTTGAGTAATGCTGCTCTAAGCCAAAATGGCCAATAGTTACAAAGTTGTCTGGAAACTTGTGTCTCATAGTTCGAACTCAGCTCTGATTAATGGAATCAAGCTGGATTTGTGTTTTTGTTCGAAGATTCGTTCTTGGTGCTCCATCGTGGAGGACGTTCGAACCTGGCTCAAGAAAACTCCATGGTTTCCGCTGCCCAAGCTTGATCGTTTGAAGAGCGAAGATAGTTTGCCACGAAAAGGCGTTGCTGCCTAGAGGGGCGGACGCACCACGCATGTCTCATCCTTGTGGATGTCTTCCTTCGGCGCGGTCGCTTTCAGAGTCGTCAGTCCGAGACTGAGAAGCCGGATTGCACACACCCACGCTTCTTGCTCCGATAACGTGACGCCACGAGTCCGATGGATAATGTCGCGCAGTCGATCCACCTCAGCCTGGGTCAGCCCCAGAGCAAAACGTTGGTCATGTTCCATGGCCGTCATCTGAGTTGATGAGACAAGAAGAAGCGGGTCGAACTCCGAAGAGATCGACCCGCGAGCGATAACTCTGGAAGGTGCGATTGCACCTACCTCAGCAGAGACAACCCCGCGACAAGGAGCACGATACCCACGATGATTGCGTCACCACCGTAGTGTTTCCGTCCCCAGGTGAATGCGGCCACGGCACCTGCGAGCATGGCGACCCACGGCCATCTCACCACGGCAACTGCAACCGCTACCAGCACGACCGCCGCGACGACGACCGTACAGGTGGCAGCAGCTTTCGTGCCGGGGGTCGGTGCGACCTCATAGGACGGCCCGAACGTTATCGGAAGCAACCGCAACCTGCGCATCGTTCCTCCCCTGGACTGCTGCGCACACCATGCGTGCGAGCATCAGGCAAGGGAGGAACGAATTGAATGTTGTGCGAAACGAACAATCCACTTAGTCACCCAACCATGTCCTCAGGGGCTGGTCAAGTAGTCGCTTCGAACTCTTGCCGCGAGTTCGAACGTCCTCGCTTCTGGGTATAACTCACCGTTTCGCGTCTCTGTTGTCACGTCCACCCCCCTACCGCAAACAACAAAACCGCCTTGATTGGCGGTCGGTCTGCTCGTTATCCACTTTTCGTGGGGGTGGATGCACCAAAACGACGCTGGTGCGCCATGAGGGACGACGTTCGAACTTGGCTCAAGAAACACGCGTGGATTCCGCTGCCGAAGCTCGACCGGCTCAAGGGTGAAGTCAGTGTGCCACGAAGCAGCGAAGCTGCCTAGAGGGGGTACGACACTAGAGTGGCACCTTCTGTGGACAAGCTGGGTCAGCGAGCAAGCAGACGCTTCAGCCAGCACCAGAATCTCGCCAGGATATTCCCGGGCGCTGGACGACCGGAGTCGTAGTACGCGTGTCGGCGTTCCTCCTCGTGCCTGCGACCCGTGGCAATCTCCTCCGATGTCCATTTCGCTGCCCACCGCACGTTGCCCTCGCGAATCCAGTAGTGCGACTGACAGGGCTTCTGCCAGTTCCCGACGGAGGGATACAGGCTTGGTCCCCGCTTCGTAACCTCGACGTGCCACTCAGTGGGGCCGAGTGGTGTCCTGATCTTGGAGCCGCAACCGCAGGCGCAGAGGTGCGCTGCTGTGCCGAAAGCTTCTGAGACGTACAGGACCCCCGGCTCCAGGGTCTTGGGCATGTACTCAACTCGCTGGAGCCTGAACCTCATGTCAGCTCCGATTCCCCGACCATCGTGGAGTCTCCAACGTCGTGGAGAAGATGGTAGTAGGGCGTTTCCTCGAAGTAGAAGCCTCGGAGCTTCTTGAACTTCACGACGGCCAAGGCAGCGTTCAGCGCGTTCAACTCGCTGGTCTGGATGTTGGTTCGATAGAGGTCGTCCGGCGTGTCGGCCAGTTCAGCGAGTCCCTTCGCGCGCACCTGCCCACCATCCTCCGACGAGAAGTAGGTGACGCGCAGCATTCCGTTCAGGCTGCCGTCTCTGCGTTTCAGGCCCATCCCGACGTCAATGAACGGGATGCGCTTGGAAAGAAGGGCATCGAATACGCCCGCCCGCGACGAGCCCTTGTCGACGCACACGAACGCGAAGGTCACGCCGTCCAACGCGTCCACCGAGGAGGCGTCAATCAGTCTCCTCTCGATCGAGAGCCCGGTTCGAAACGAGTCGTAGCGGTCCCGGTACACGTCCGCTTTCAGCCTTCCGAGTTCTCCTGATTGAAGTCGCCCTGGAGACCGGAAGGCGTTATGCACGTAGAAGTGGTCGTGGTCGAACGCGCGGATCTCGCGCACCTGCGTCTTCGTCAGAAGATCCAGCAGGTACGCGCCGGTGCCACCAAGTCCAATGACCGCGATGATGTCGTCCTTGAACCTCCCGGACAGATCTCCGATTTCAGCTCTGCTTGTAAGGGTGTCGTGGAACTTGAATACCGACCCGGGATAGGTCGTCACGACGTGGAACGTAAAGGGAGTCGCATCGGGGTACAGCTCCATGGCTGGACCCGAAATGATCGCTACGTAGCTCTCGATCTTGTCGAAGAAGTTGTCGAACTTCCCCGTGGCACGAGGCTTGTTAGAGAACGACCGCTGAACGACCACGTCCTTGTTTGCGTCGCTCATCGGGATGCTGGCGGAGCCGCCAGCGAGATTGGGGATCGCCGAGCCGTTGACGTCGCAAGGGGCAGAGCCAGCGAAGTAGATCTGGTGATCGTCCTGGCTGACTCGGTCGTCGTCGATGAGAACCAGCTTCGCGACAATCGCACCAATCTGCAGTCGTTTCTGGTCATCCAGGTACGGGATATCACGAACAATCAGAAGCCCCGGGTCGAAGCCGACGGCATAACCCTTGTCGACCAAACGACCCAAGTCGTCGTTATGACTGACCAGTTTCTGAAACACGGAAGATCATCCCGTCCTTTACCTTGACCGAGCCGCCTTTCACGAGAATCCCTTCGGGCTTCTCGCCGTGCCCGCGCTTGTAGGTCACCGAGTACGTGATCTCCGGGTGCTGCGCGTAGTCCGGCACTTCAAGAGTGACGACCTCCGCGTAGGTGATCTCACCCTTGGGCCACTCGTGCGGAGTGCCTTCCACGATGATCGTGACGGTCTTTACTTTGTCCTGCGTGTCCATACGTTATCTCCTTCTCTTAGTTAGTTAATGCGTTGTGGACTCAGTTCGTGAGCGTCACTGGGAGAACCGGCCCAGTAGTTTAGCGCTCTCGAAGGAGAACTCCATCACTCCGTAGTGCCCTCTCTCGTCACGTCCCCAGTTGTAGTAGTGCCCCTCCATCCGCGGCCGTCCCGGGACGCACTGGAGCGTGGCCGTGCCGTAGTGAATGTGCATGGTCCGCGAAGCATCAACGGACGGCACGTTCTGGTACTCGTAGTGGAGCGCCACGCCACCATCCGCCTCCTGCGCAAACCCCGCGATCAGGCTGGCCGATCGCGAGCCCGCGAAGTACATGGCCACGCGCACAGAAGTGAAGCTCTGGCGTACTTCCACCACGGCCTCGTGGCGGGTCTCATGATTGTCATGGGAGGAACGCAATGAACCGACCCACCGGCCTGCCATGAGAGGGGGCTGAACGATGCCCAGGGAGCGAAAGGCCGGCCACCGCCAAAGCCAGAGGTCAAAGGCCTTGAACAGAAGACCGTAGGCGCCGATCGTGCCGACCGAATCGACGGCAAATGCCCAGCCAGGGGGAACCACCATCGCCACGACTCGGCTGCATTCCCAAGCCAACGCCAAGCTGAGGAGCGGCAGCACTAAGATGAAGAGGACGAAATGGCTTGCGCGATGGAGTTGAATGCCCATGCTCAGAACCCGATGAACGTGTAGGCGGTTCGCAGGAACGTGCGTGCCTCGTCCGCGGTGTGCTCGGCCGTGAAGAGCGGCTTCACTTCGCTAACTTCCACGAGGCTCCCGCTGCGACTGGGCTTGGTTGCTTCCCAAAGGTCCTCGATCACCTGCTTGATGCTTTGGGTATAGGTGCTTGCCAAGAACACTCGGTCGGCCGCGTTGTACGTAAGGCATTCAAGGAAGAATGACGGCGCGAACGTGTCCCCCAGCTGCCCGTTCTCTACGAGGGTGTTCCGAGCATTCTTGAGGATGCGCACCGCTCGCTTGTACATCCGCTGCGTCCGGTCGTTCTTCGCCACCCCGTTATCGTAGTGCTGCTGCGGAAAGCTGGTGAACAATCCGCCCCGGTCAGCGTAGAAAGCGATGCCGCTGGCCGTCTTGTAGCCGTTGTAGTCGAACAGCCGGTACTCGAAGGCGGGGACAACGTCACCGTCAACGCCGCTGGCGGTCTCAGGTACGAAGATGCACTTATTACGGCGTTCAACACGTGGCCCGAAGGCGGCGGTGAGTTGTTGGTGCACGTCCGCCTTCAACTGCGCGAATGTGTAGCTGGCTGGAGACATCGCGTTCCACCGCGCCAAAGCCTCAGGTCCCATCCGCGACGTATCGCCAATGTAGGCGGAGCTCTCGACCACCGCCACGTCTACATCACTGTCCTGCCGCACGTTCGTCCGGTTCCGATACGAGCCCTGCGGGAAGATGGTCACTCGGCTACCGTAGAACGGACGCAGGGCCTCAGTGATGCGGCGCACAGTCGTGTCGCAACGCTCCTGCTCGGTGGCACCCGGCCCCTTGGCCCAGCTCGCGAGTTGTTGTTCGGAAATGGCCATGGTGCAAGATTACCTCATACGCGGGGCACGAATAGTTCCGACGACAACGCCCTGGACCTGAAAATCCGTAGTCACGAGGATGGGCTCGTGCCGCTTGTTCGTTGAACGCGGTTCGAGAGCAATCGCATCGCCCGCTCGTCGCAGCACCTTGACCGTAGCCTCGTCATCGATCAGGGCGACCACCCGGTCGCCGTCCTGGGCAGTTGGCTGCTGTCGGACGAGCACGAGATCACCATCCTGGATGCCCGCGCGGTTCATAGAGTTGCCTTTCGCGCGAAGCATGAAGTAGTTGTGCGGCGGACGGGCGAGAGAGAGCGAGACCGGAATCATCGCCTCGATGTTCTGTTCGGCCAGAAGCGGCGCGCCGCAGGCGATCGCGCCCACGAGCGGCACGGGCACGGTACGCGCATGGGCGGCTCCCTCCGGCAGATCGCGGAGCAGCTGGAGCTGGCCATCCGGACGGCGGCGGATGAACCCATGGGCAGCAAGCCGCTCCAGAATTACCGCCGCGGAGCGTGGTGACCGGTACTCCAGCAGGTCCTTTAGCTCGCGAACGGTGGGCGCGGGTTGGCCATGTGCCAGGCAGTTCCGGATGTGCCGGAGAGCTTGGAATTCCTTGGGGGTGAGAGGTCGGAGAGTCATCGCATACAGCAGCATACACCCCCCAGCGGGCTCGTCAAGGGTTGCGGCCACGCGGTCGCCTAGACCGCTGCTCTGGTAGCCGGATTCTGGCTACCAAATGGTTGCTACTTTGGCGGCCTAACGGGTCCTTCGCTGTTCTCTCGTGTCCATCCGTGACCACCAGAAGACGCCACCCGCCGGAATCCCATGCCCCGAGTCCTCGACGAACGCCGGGCACCCGGCCTAGCGCACGGCCGTCGATCGCGGCGCAAGTGATCTCTGATTCTTGTCACCGTTCTTGTCCCATTCTGCGGTTCCTTCGGCTGCCCGAACGCTCCCCAAGGCGCCCAGATCTGCCAAGACACAAGATCGCCCCCGCGGGTCGTAACCCACGGGGGCGACATGTATTCGCTTGGCCCAAACTCTCCTGTGAGTGGCGGACCACTTGCGTCCGTCTTCGAACTTGGCTCTTCGAGACCACGGACTTCTACCTGCCGGACTTGAAGATCGAAACGGACAATGACGGAAGTCCGAGACTACCGGCCCGAGTACTTGCTCACCACTCGTTCCACAGGTCAGTCGCGGCCGAAAGAAACTCGTCGCAATGAGTTCTTGGCCACGATGTCGGAGAGTCATCCCAGAGGAGATAGTACAACTCATGCGCGCACAAGAGCTTCGCCTTGTCCGCCTCAGACTGTAGCCAGTTGACGCTGTTTACGAACGTCTGCTGGAGGCTTGTGACAAACAGTTCGTCTGGCACGTTGTACAGCAGTCCCTCGAGGTAGTAGGACGGCGCACGATCTGACTCAATCACGCCGTCGTCGACCAGCCTCCCCCTGAGGTTCTTAAGGGCCCGAATCATTGGCTTCAGCCCATTTCCCGCGCTTTGATGCTTACGTGTCAGGTTCTCTGAATGCTGCCGGGGGTAGTTCTCGATGCGCGCTCCGGACTTGTTGAAGAAGCAGATTCCGGTCACGTAGTCCTGGTCGGTGGCGTTCACGTAACGCCTGTAGCGCCTGAACTCCGTAGAGACAATGACGTCCGATCTTCTGCGGTTGCCGTTAGCGGCAATCGCAATGGCCTTGTCCCCAGCCTCAACGTCGTCATCGTACTGCGCCCTGAGGACATCCAGCACATCGCGCTTGAAGTCCACATGAGAATACGTCGCCGTCACGTGAGAGCTCTCGTACGCGGCCTTTTCCGGCCCTGACAACTCCGAGAGATCGCTGCCCCAGCACTCGTCCAGGCAGATCACGACGTCGACGTCGCTCTCCGCATAGATGTTGGTGTCGTTGCCATAAGATCCCTGCAGGAACACACGGTACGCCTTCCCGGAGTACGGGGTGTCCGACGCGCGCAATACACGACCCACTGAGGCATAGGTGTCGCGTGACTGTGCGATTGAGCCTTGATGCGCCCAGGTTTCAAACTGCGCTTCTGGGATTGTCATGCTGTCGTCCCGCTAGGTAGGAGAAAGGCCTTCAGCTGGTCTTCTCTCGACGCAAATGACTCCCTCCCACGTTGGTGCAAGAGGTTGAGCTTTGCGAGGTCATGCTCCAAGAGGTCCGTGGCCAACTCCGGGTGCTCGAATGCGTCACTGATCCGAATAGTGGGGACCTCGCGGAACAGAATCGCTCGGAGCTGATCCATTGATTGCGTGTTGATCTCGAGTGTCTTCTGCAGCAGCTGGACGCTAACAAGGTATTTCTTCGCCAGCCACATCTTCAATCCCGGCTTTGGCTCGGGGTAACTTCCCACCCCCACGCTCACAACCCGCAGGTCCTTGGTGTCTCTCCCCAGCGCGGCAACCGCATCCGCGATCGCGTAGAGCGTCGGGTTGTTCGCGCAATATCCTCCGTCGATGAGTTCGACCCTATCCCCCGAAGACGTCACCAAGGTGGTGCGATCGAAGAACGGATAGGCAGAGCAGGAAGCTTTGACCGCGTCGGCGATCGTCACCCCAAACCCTGGCGTGAATGTCCCTCTACGGCCGTGGGCTTGCGCAACGCTTCCCTTGAAGATCATCGGTCTTTCGATCGACCACTTCGTCGCGATGACCCCGACACCCGTCCTGACGTCTTCGAACGACTTCGTTCCAAAGACCTCCTTGGTCAAGCGCTCGAGGGCCGCTGCCCTACCCCGGGGGGAGCGCTCGGCCATGACGCGAGGAACGTGGGCTTTGTACAACGCGTGGATCTCGTCAATGCTGTGTCCAAGCGCGATCAGGGAGGCGATGATGGCACCGGTGCTCGTCCCGAAGACGAGATCAAAGCGTTTGTGGAGATGACACCCGAGCAACCCCTCCACTTCCTTGAGCACCCCGAGGGTATAGAAGCCCTTCGCCCCACCACCGTCCAACGCGAGGATGCGGCAGAGGCCGTCTTCGGGATACACTGCATCTAGTGCAGAGATCATTGGATCCACCTCGATGAGGGGCTGAGGTCAAGACACCCGGACGAAGCCTACGCTGCGCAAACCAACAGGTCACGGCATCATCTAGAGAGCGTGGCACTCTCAGAAGGTTGTCGACGGCGGGCATCAGGGGTCGGGCTTCACCTCTGGCGGAAAACGATTCCACTTTCCCTTCTTCATATCCACTCTGCGCGTGACCACCATGTAGTCGACATCGCCCGAGTTGCCCGAGGAGGCTTCTGGGGCCGCTCGTCCCGCCTCCCATTGGTCGCGGAGCCTCTCGACGAGCTTCGCATCCCGCGTCTTATCCGGCGCTGGCTCTGGTTTGACGGCGATCTCCCTCCAGTCGGGTCGCATGTGGGCGTCCCACAGTCTCGACACGAGAAACGCATCATCCACCGGCGGCCAGGCTGCGAGCTCGTACAACCCGCGAGCCTTCGCTTCGTCCGGGAAGGCACTGTAGTGACGATCCAGTGCTCCGAGGTCGGCCTTCAACTCGGCACCCGGGACGAATGTCTGGTTGTCGCGCAGGAAGAGGGGCACCGTCGCAGCGTGCAGGTCGTCGGAGGACGTGAAGACCATGCAGAACGGCAGGTAGAAGAGGTAGGCAAGGTCAACGTGATTTGTCCGACGCTCGGAGATCAGCCGCGCGGCGAGCCCAAGGTAGAAGAACAGCTCCACGCCGTACACATGCCGGAAGTACGGGGCGAAGACAGCGATTGACGGTCGTCCGGAGGCGCGCCAGCGTCCGAGGATTTCGGCTTGTCCCGCAGGGTTCACCCCAACAAGTGCCAAGCCAAACGAGAGGGATCGCTCCTGGTCCGATTGGTCAATGAACCCGTCTGCCGCAAGCTTCACGTCTGCCAGCGTATTCGGTGTCCCTGTTTGAAACCACGGCGAGAAGAGTTCGCGCTGTTTCTCGGGAGTAAGAAGCGAGAGGCCGCGGCGCCATTGCTTGGCTTGCTGGCGCTCGAGATCAAGAAACTGCCCCTTCTGCCAGCGGCTCAGCGCCTCTTCCTCGGGCGACTGCTCGAAGAACACGCCGCTCTTCCCATCGAGCACGGTCTGCTTCCCACCCGGCACGATGATCTGTCCCTCGCCCATGGGTACAGGCGCCCGCCCGCTGAGTTCGCCGCTCAACAACCGCGTGTGGTGAACGCTTGGTTTCGAGTTCAAGTCGGGGGTCTTGTAGGCGAGATTCCCAACCACTTGCTCGGGAGTACGTCCCTTGCGCACCTCCTTCTCAAGATCCGCGAGGGTCTCGATGAAGAACAGTGGTGTGATGTTGGTCAGGAAGAAGTGGTCAAGCCACACCGCTTCATCAGGATTGATGCTCTGCAAGAACGACTTGTCGAAAACGAGGATTGGCCCCATCGAAATCTCCGGCCATCAAAGATCTTTGAGCTCAGCCAGGTCCTGCCGAGTTTGCACCAAGACCGCCTCGAAGCACGTCGCGCAGAAGCGTCGCGGCCTCGGAAAAGACTTCGAGGGTTGCGGGACGTCATAGCACTTTGCTCCCATCGTGATGTCCGCACTGCACCGACTGCAGTGACAGAGCTTCCCCGCCATGGCTGCCCGAGGCCGCCCCAGTGATGACCCGATGAGAGATGGCGTCTTACCCTTTGGCATGTTGGAGTTTCTTCACTTCTCGAACGAGCCCGTCGAGCACCTCTGGGAGCAGTTTCATCGCTGATTCGAACTCCTCGATTGTCCACTCCGGCCGCTTTCGGCCGGCGGCGACTCGCTTGCTGATCCCTTCGTTGACCATCTGGAATGCCGCGATGAAGTTGTTCTTGCCACCGATCCCGGGCTTCAACTTGAACGGCAGGTCGACGCCCTCAGGCTTGAGTCCGGTTCGGTTCAGCACGAGCTTCGCTGTGCGCTTGGCTTCTTCGTCTAGACGCTTGCGCAGCTCCTGCCACTTCTTTGCGGGAATCACGCTGAAAGGCGCGGCCGCGGCCGCGGTTCGTCGCCCCTTCGGCTGAGACCGGCTCTGCTCGAGCATCTGCCGTGCGAGCGTGGAGTCCAGGCCGAGGCTTTCGAGCTTCTTCTCGAGCTCCTGGACGATGTCGGTATCCTCGGCCGTGGAGAAGTCCTCCTCGAAGAGCCGGTCGACGATCTCTCGGCTGACGACCATGTCCTCTTGGAGCTTCATCCGAGCCTCGCCGTCGATGACCTCGTGCGGCGGCTCGGGCTCCTTCCCGCCCGTGACCATCTCCCAGAACTTCTGATCGTCGTTCTCGAACTGCTTGAACTGCTGCAGTAGCTCGTCGAGATTGAGCCCGACATGCGTGACGATGTGTCCGTAGTTGTCCGGGTGAGTCGGGTCGTTCTGGACGACAACGCGAAGGATGCGGCCCACGAACTGGATGTATGGCGCAAGGGTCCGGAACGGCCGGAAGATCGCGGCCACGCTAAGCTTCGGGTGATCGAACCCTTCCCCGAGCATCTGCACCTGGATGATGCAATCGAGGGTACCGTTGTACAGGTCACGAAGGACTTCTTCCTGCTCCGCCTCATCCAGCTTGCTGTGGATGATGGCGGCGTCATATCCACGCTCCTGGTACAGCGAGCGAATGCGCTGCGCGTGGTTGATCGAGCAAGCCACCGCGATGATCTGATGCTTCGTGCCCGACTGCCGCAAGAGCTCCAACTTCTCCAAGCTGTTGTCGACGATGCTGACGTTGCAGGGCTCTGAAAGTGCCACGCCTCGGCTGAACCACTCCTCATCCTTCATCGCCAAGACTTCCTTCAGCCCAAACGTCCGCGTCTCGCCCTCGATCGTGAAGGTGAGTTCGGTTGGCGCGACATAGCTGGCCTTGAGCTTCTTGATGAAGCCCTTGATGCTGGCGCTCTTGAAGGGGTAGCGGTAGATCAGGTCGCCATCGAGTTCCTGGCGGTCGCTGCGGAACGGCGTGGCCGTCAGGTTGACTACCTTGGCCTGCGGGAACTTCTCGAACACCCGCTTCCAGCTGGATGCCGCACCGTGGTGAGCCTCGTCGACAATGATCAGGTCGAAGAAGGCTTCGGGGAACTTGTTCAGCCACTTGTCGACGTTCGCCGCCAGTTGCTGGATGTTCGTCAGCACGATGTGCGACTTGGCACAGACTGACAGGTTGCCGCTCTCAAGAGTGGCGACGTATGGACCGCTCGTCATGTCCGCGTCCTCAAGGACTCGCATCCGCCGCCAGAAGCACTTCTGCCGATTCGTGATGTCCAGCGACTTGAAGAGTTCGTCCTTGATCGTCAGGTTCGGGGCGATGATGAGCACGCGCCCATTGGCGATACCGAACGGTAGGATCGCGGCCAGGCCGGACTTTCCGCACCCGACCGGGAGCTGGATGATCGCCTTCTTGCCGCCGCCCTGGAAGAACTCAAGTGCGAGGAGGTAGGCATCCCGTTGGGGCTCGCGGAGGCTGGAGTTGTTCTCGATCTCCGCCACGGTCTCGACGAAGAAGCGCTCCAGTTTCCTGCCCTTCCTAATCCACTGGGCGAGAGCCTGCTTGTCGTACACCCACTTCTTGCCCAGGCGCGTTGCAGGAATCTTTCCGGCCCGGGTGAGGCTGTACAGGGTCGTCTTGCCGATGCCGAGGTACTTGGCGGCCTCTTCAGTTGTGATCCAATCGTGGCTCATGGGACCATGATACCACACGACACCAAATGACAGCAAATGACAGACAACCGGAGTCGATGACCGCCCCCCAAGCCTGGCCGCAAGGTGACCCCTTTGTGACCCCGTGAAAGTCCTCTCGTGGCCCTTCGTGACCACTCCAGGCCATGAAAACAAACCGGCCCCAGCGCGCGTAACTCGCTGAGGCCACAAGCAAATAGGTGCTGCTGGCGGACTTCCCAGGTTGGGAGGCGATTGATCTCCGAGCGGCTTTCGAGACCGTCCTGTTCAACCGCTCCAGCACCTCTCCGCCTCTGTTTCTACACGACTTACGGGCCGCCGTGCAAGTGCCCGCAGCCGAGTGGCTACGGTTTTGGCTACGGTCTTGGCTACTGTCCTCCCCTGCGCCTACCTCTCAGCCTCGCCACCCTAGCCGCCGTCAGAACCCTCGCGGACCGCTAGCTTCTCCTCGTCCGCGAGTCGGACCGCTTCGGGGTCATACGACGAGTTTCGGAAGGCACCTCGCACTGCCAAGTACGCGGCTGCCAGCAGTCCCATGCCCCCAATGACGACGAGGAGGAACATCAGCCCCATGATGGCCGTCTGCGCGTGCGCCCGACCATCCAGCTGAGAGCCCAGCCATCCGGCTCCAACCGCACAGCCAGACACCAACAGACCAAGGGGGCGACCGACCCCGTCGCCCGGAAGGGCACCCCGGCCCCAGCGGCCAGCGGGCAGCCCGCCGACACCAACGCCGATAGCCCCGCTGGCAACTGGCCAACGAGGCAGAGTCCTGCCCTTCGATCTGCGCTAGTGGATGAACCGGCGGGGAATCACCCCGCCTATCGGCCCGCCACCCTCCCCCTACCGCCTCCCAGGGCACGCATTGGCGCCCTCCGTGCCGCTCCGCCCCTCTTTACGACACACCGCCCGCCCACGCGGGACTACGCGCCGCAGCGCGTCTGGTGGAGCCCTGGACTCGGCTCATTCCTAGTGAAACGAGATTGCGCGGATTGCGGCAGCGACATCCAATCACTTGACCTAGATCCTGTCAAGCTCACACCTTACTGCGTCAACCGTCTAACCAGCTCCCGAAACGCCTGCTCATCAAGGAGATCTGCGCGTTCCACAGCGCCCAACAAAGCGCCACCAAAGACGCTCTCCGAGACTCTCCCGAGTTCAGCGTTCCAGTGCCTTAGATACCATCTGAGCAGCCGCACAAGGTCATGCCCGTGCGCCCACTCCCTCCGGTCCTCACCCAATCTATCCCTCAGCCGCTCCACTTCATCTTCAAGCAACTCCTCGTCCTGCCTCGCCTGATTCGCGTCGAGCAACACACGGACATACTCTCCCCGGCGGAATGCGATGCGCGTCCCGACCAGTCCGCATTGACCCACACAACTGACTATCCGCCACGCCGTGCTCAAACTTGCGCTCGCCGCCCGTATTAGGAACATCTCCTTCATCACGTCCCCAATACCCTCGGCAACGTCCGCTCCCCCGAGGCCAGCAATCGCAAACGTGACCGCCACCACCTTCCCTAGCGTTCGCTCAGTAAGGCAGTACGACTCCATCGCTGGATAATCCGTCAACAGCACCAGGCCGCACGAGTGCTCAACATTCAAGATCGAATCGAGATCGCGGTCCGCCCAGCACACAACACGTCCACGAAGGTCAACATCCGACAGTCGGTCAAGCTCGCCCGCCAGCGCAATCACCCGCCCACGCATGTTGTCCGCCAACCCCAGCGCCAGAACCGTCCCTGCCGGCACCTCCACTTGGTCAACCTCGTACACGCGCACGCGCGACAGTCCTACTTCATTCAAGACCCATCGCAACACGCGCCTGTCGCAACAGCCCTCGACGTAGACCTCGCGTAGCGTTGGTTCCAGCTCGTACTTCGCTACGATTCCGGCCAGGCTCTGCCGAGCAGCGCCATTCATCTTCTATCACACCTCTTTGTGCGTGGCGACGAGATGACGCACACTCTCCCTATGCTCGCCCATGACCTCTGCAGAATGCGTAGCAATTACAAATTGCACTGGAGCGCTTCTTGTAAGGTCAAGCAACGTCTCAAGCAACTGCTGTTGCCACTTGATGTTCAGCGACAGTTCTGGCTCATCAATGATCACAAGTGTCGGCTCGTCTCGGACAACTATTGTGTCGCAGCAGAGCAGAAGCAATTGTCGTTCACCGGAGGACAGATGTTCCGGCTCCAGCACTCTCCCCGTCGTGGACCGAATCACCAGGCCATCACGCAAGGTGAATGAGACCGTCTTGTCTGATAAGTACTGTGACAGATGCGTCACGAATCTGTTCGCCAACACTTGAACTTCTTGCAGTGCTGTCATGCGTGCTTCGACGCCGTCTAGGTAGGGTCCAACCACTCTCGCGATGAGCCCACTATGCGCCCCACTCCCCCGCAAGCTCTCTATGATTGGAGCAGCGTCGAGTCTGCTTAGCAGCCCGAACGCAGCGAAAGCCTCGCTCCTGACTTCGAGGCTCTCCAATCGCTCAATCAACGTCATGGCGTCCGTGTCGGCAGGGCGATTCGGGTCGTCTGCCCGAGCGATTCGCCGGGCAACCTCCGCGTAAATTGCATTCGAGTCTAACTCGCCCCGACTCGACCCACGAAGCGCCTGGCCCCTGAACCACGACTCAAGCTTCTTAATGGCGGCCGTCAACACATCCCCGACGTCACGGATCGCAGGCTGAGAGTGGAGAACCAACCTGCGCCGGTACTCCATGTATTCTGAGTCTTGGTCCTCTGTGTCGCCCGATATCGGCTTCCTGTCATCCGACAAGTACTGTAGTGCAATCCCGAGGCGTTCGATGTACTTGCTGTATAGCTCTGTGCCCTGCCTAACCACTCCCTCAGGGTCGACGGCCACAGGCACCTCTAGCTCCGCCTCAGGGCCTCGACGGACCGTCAGTACATATGAACCAGTCAGGCTTTCTTCGGTCTTCTCCACGCTTATCGTCAGATCGCCGCCCAATGTAAGACTGAACAGTCTGAATGGAGTTCTCGCTAGCGCCGACCTGTGGCCTCGGTTCTCTGCTGCCGAAAGCAGGTGGAAGATCAGTTTGAGCAATGTTGTCTTGCCGGATCCGTTGTCACCGTACAGAATCACCAGACGCGACGCGTCCTCGAAGAAGCTCGGCTCAGAGCTGAGGTCGTAGTCATAGAGGCCAAAAAGGCTCTTGACCTGAATTCTGGTGATTGACAGCCGCGAGACTGCCGAACCCGGTTCGATGATCATGGGCACCCCTGCACTTGGTCATGGCCTGCACCGATCACTTCCCGACACACCCTAGCGGACGCGTTGCTGTCGTGTCCACGGCTCCAGCCGCCCACAAGCACGGCTTCAGCCGTGGCTACGGTTTGGCTACGGTCTCAGCGTCCTAACGCGTCCTCCACCGTCCTCTGGCGTCCACAGACGACAAGGGCCCCAAGGATCTCTAACTCCCTGGGGCCCCTGCTAACTACATCAGGCGATGCCTACTAGCTCGCTCGCTCTTTGATTGCCTCAGAATGTCGGTCTCCAGATTTCGAGACCGTCCTGTTCAACCGCTCCAGCACCTCTCCGCCCGCGTAGATGCACGACTTGGAGAGGTTTCGTCAACCCGCTTTGACCAATTCGTTGATTCATTCCGATCAGGGCAACCGGTTCGGGAGCGATGCAGGGCGGCGATTCTGTCGCTCCCATCGCATTGAGCCGAGTATGAGCCGGAAGGGGAACTGCCGGGACGACGCGGTGGCGGAGTCCTTCTTCGGCAGCTTGAAGAAGGAACAAGTCAAGAAGCAGATCTACAGGAACCGAGAGCTAACCTGGACGATTCATGACCCGCTGCTGCGAAAGCGACCTGACCGCGGTCTGCAGGGTCCTGTACCTGGCCACTCCTCGGCGGGGTGCTTGACCCCGGCTGCGTCGCGGCCAGGCACAGGACCCTGCATCCCACGACCATCTCGCATCTTCGCGACGCGGTCCATGGGCCGTCCAGGCCAGCGAAACGCGGGTATTGCGCCAGGACGATCGAGTCCGCATAATCATGGGGCTCGGTCGCGGGCATCCCCCAAGCTGGCGTCTTCCGTCGGCGCCGCATCGAGCGTTGCGCGGAGCCCCTGCCAGGGCCGGCGGGGGCTTCAGCCTCGTCCGCGCACGATGACGCCCCCCTCACCACGGGATCGTGTGCGCCGCCCCCAGGCCCGGGCCGAGCAGCACGGCGTTCAGGAACAGCCGTTCCGTCCCCCAGAAGTAGCCGCGGAAATTGGGGTCGTTCGCGAACAGGATGACCTGACCCCGGCCGGAAGCCTCGCGCGTGAGGTAGGCCGTCTGCGCGATGCGCCCGGCGGCCTCGGGCCACAGCAGCCCGCCGAGCTGCAGCACCTCGGGCGCGGCGAAGCGTCCCGCGGTCATCGCCGGGTCGCGTGCGAGCAGCGCGTCGTCGCCGCTCATCAGCGCGGCCGCGCGGTCGCCGCAGCCGTAGGACAGCCAGTGCTCGGGGTCGAGGTCCACGCGCAGGATCGCACCGCTCGGCATGAAGCGCCGCAGGCGCGCGTCGGCCCTGGCCAGCGCCTTCTGCCGCTCCTCGTCGCTCGGCCCCTTCGCATCCTTGCGAGCGGCGGTGTCCTGCGCGGCGGGTGAAAGCGGCGCCGCCTTCGCGATCCCGAGCCAGGCCCGCGCGCCGGGACCGAGCAGCGGGGCGCCGGGCCCCGGGATGCCGAGCGCGCGGGCCCGGTCCATGCCCTCGTAGAGCCCCCACGAGTTGACCGCCCGGCCGGCCGGCCCGAGGCCCATGCCCTGCATGCGCTCGAGGCCGCGCACCGCGGCCTCCGGGAGCCCGAGCAGGGCGGGCGGAAAGTCCTTGAGCGCCTGCGAGCGCAGGCGCACCGAGCCGAGCCGGGTCGAATCCTCGGCCACGAACTCCGCCCCGCCGTTGAGGGCGACGAGCGTGCCGCCGTCGTCGACCCACTTCCGCAGCGCGCGCAGGCCGGCCGCGCCGAGCGCGCGCCGGTAGGCCTCGCCCCCGCCGCGCGAGTTCGGCATCACCACCACGTTGTAGCGCGCGAGGTCGGTGCTCGCGACGCGGCCGACGTCGAGCAGGCTCACCCGCAGGGCCGACTCGCGGTCGATCAGGTTCCAGGCCCAGCCGAGGCTGCTGCCGTCGAGCGAGGCGCCCGCGAGGAGGGCGATCCGCGCCGGCTGCAGCAGTTGCCAGGTGTCGCCGCCTAGGTCCGGGCCGTCGGGGATCCGCGCGCTCGCCACCGGCGTCACGGCCACCTCGGTCCGCGCGGCCATGGCCTGCAGCGACTCGGCGGCCGCGGGCGGGTTCTCCTCGGCGCGCAGCAGGAAGCTGCCGCGCGGGAGCACGCGCGCGCTGACGGTCAGCGGCTTCTCGCCGGCGCGCACCGCGAAGCCGGCCGCGGAGAGCCGCGCGGCCAGCACCAGCGCGGCGTCGGTGCCGCCGTCGAACAGCCAGCCGTAGGTCGCGGGCCCGGCCGCGATCCCGCCGGCCGGCGGCGCGGCGGCCTGGTCGGGCACGACGCGCGTCCAGCGCAGGCCGTCGAGCGCCGGCGTCCACCACGCCTCGAGCCCCGAGGCCAGCAGCGGCGACCACGCGGTCACGTCGTAGACGCGCGTCTCCTTCTGGCGCTCGAGGTGCTCGCGCTCCTCGGCCAGCGACGAGTCGGGCATCGGGGTGTGCGGCTCGAGCACCGCCCGCGCCAGCAACCCGTCGGGCTGGTCGAGCCGCACGCGGAACGTGCCGGCGGGAAGGGCCGCCCCGTGCACGGCGTCGTCCCACAGCGACCGCGCGCCCTGCAGCGACCCCGGCGCGTCGAGCCGCTCCACCTCCACCCCGAGCGATGCCAGCCGGGTGGCGAGCCGCTCGGCGCGCGCCGGGTCGGGGCGCGGGACGATGTAGAAGGCGCGCGCGTTGCCGCGGGCGCCGCGGGTCACGGCCTCGGCGCGGGCGTCGCGCCACGAGCGCAGCAGCTCCCGGCGGTGCGTGGCGGCGGTGGCCAGGTTGGCCATCGAGCTGGTGTACTGGTGGGCCACGGTCTCCTCGTAGCTCACCACCCGGCCCGAGGGCTTGCGGATCGGCTGCCCGTCGGTGCCGCTCTGCTCGTAGAGGATGCCGACCGCGCCCTGGTAGGCGGCGATGGACGAGCCGTAGCCGGGATAGATCTCCTCGTTCCACTCGCGGGTGAAGTAGCTCCAGCCGTGACGGTCGAAGGCCCGCGCCTGGTCGGCGGCGAAGCGCTCCGACCACTCCCGCGCCTTGCCCGGCAGGTTGGGGTTGAACGGATCGCGCGGCGGGCTGAACAGGTAGGTGCTCTCGAGGCCCATCTCGTGGCTGTCCACCGCCAGCTGCGGCCGCCAGGCGCGCAGGATGCCGGCCCGCCCGCGGCTCTCGGGGTGGACGAGCGCGAACCAGTCGCGGTTGAGGTCGAACAGGTAGTGGTTGCCGCGGCCGAACGGCCAGAAGCCGCTGTGCGACAGCGCGTCGGGATCCGGGTTGGGCACCCGACCCTCGTAGGCGGTGATCATCCCGAGCATGCGCTCGCGCCCGTCGGGGTTCTCCATCGGGTCGACGAGCACCACCAGGTTCTCGCGCAGCGCCTGCGTGTCGTCGTTCTCGCCCGCCGCCAGCTCGTAGGCCACGCGCAGGGCGGCGTCGGTGCTCGACAGCTCGTCGCCGTGGATGGCGTACGCCAGGTAGGCGACCGCCGGCGTGCGCTCGATCAGCGCCTGCAGCGCCTCGGGCGCCAGCGGCGGCCGCGGGTCGGCGAGCCGGGCGAGGTCGGCGCGGATGCCGTCGAGGCGCGCGAGGTTGGCCGCGCTCGAGACCACGATGACGAACAGGTCGCGGCCCTCGTGGGAGCGCGCGTAGCGCTGGAGCCGCACGTTGGGGCTCGCGGCGGCCAGCGCCTCGGCGTAGCGCAGCACCGCCTCGTAGCGCGCGGGCTGGTCGCCGGGCTCGAAGCCCAGCACCGCTGCCGGCGCGGGGACGCGCGCATCGTAGCGACCGTCCGGGCGGAAGGCGTCGGCGCCGGCGGGCGGTGCGCCCGCCGCGCCGAGGGTCGCGAGCAGGCCGACCAGCGCAAGCAGCTTCGGGAGGCTCATGGGGGTGGCTCCTGATTGAGGGATCGTGATCCGTCGGCGGCCACGCGCGGGGATGCGGGATCGGCCCAGACTACACGAGCCCCCCGCGTCCGTCTCCCGCTCCGCTAGCCCGTCAGCGCCCGCTTCACGCTCGCCGCCGTCAGCGGCATCCGGAACAGGCGCGCACCGGTCGCATCGCAGACGGCGTTGGCGATGACCGCGCCCACCGGGACCAGTGCGGGCTCGCCGCCGCCCTGCGGCGCGAGTCCGTCGTTCTTCACCAGCACCGTTTCGATCTCGGGCAGCCAGGAGAAGCGCGGCAGTTCGTAGGTGTCGAAGTTCCGGTCGAGGATCTCGCCACCCTTGAAGCGGAGCTCCTCGGAGAGCGCGTAGCCGAGGCCCATGGTGATGCAGCCTTCCATCTGCATCTTCGCGCCGTCGGGATTGATGACCTGGCCCATGTCCTGCGCGCAGACGACGCGCTTCACCTGGACGCCGCCGGTGGCCTTGTCCACCGCCACCTCGGCGATCAGCGCCACGTAGGTGCCCGCGTCGATCCCGCAGGCGATGCCGTAGCCGCGGCCGCTCGGGCCCGGCGCCGGCTTCCAGCCGAACTTCGCGGCGGCCTCCTGCAGCACGCTGCGCATGCGCGGGTCGGAGGTGTTGGCCAGGCGGAACTCGAGCGGATCGCGCTTCGCCCGGGCGGCCATGATGTCGATCTGCGACTCGCGCGCGAACACGTTGATGTTGGCGCCCGGCGCCCGCCACGGCCCGGTGGCGAAGAGGTGCGCCCCGGTCGTGTCCCGCCCCCACTGGCCGTAGGCGCGCACCAGGTGGTTGGGCACGTCGTAGAACGGCTCGGCGCTGCGCGCGCCGGCGAAGTACACCTCGTAGTCCCACAGCACGATCCGCCCCGCGCCGTCCATGCCCGACTTGATCTTGACGACGGCCGCCGGCCGGAACGCGTCGTAGAAGAACTCCTCGGCACGGGTCCACGCGACCTGCACGGGCTTGCCGGCGATGCGCGACAGGCGCGCCGCCTCGATCGACTGGAGCCCCGTGCTGCTCTTGCCGCCGAACCCGCCGCCGACGAACGGCGTGATGACGCGCACGTCCTCGAGCGCCAGACCGAGGGCGTCCGCGATCTGCTGCTGGTTGGGGAACGGGGTCTGCGTCGCGGCCCAGACGGTCACCCTGCCGCCTTCGAAGCTGGCCAGCGCGGCGTGGGGCTCCATCGGCGCGTGCGCGCCGTAGCCGTTCTCGTAGCGGTGCTCGAACCGCGCGACCGAGGCCTTCTCCCCCGCGGCCAGGTCGCCCTTGCGGTCCCGTTCCTGGGGCGGCGGCGCCACCTGCAGGAGGTGGTCGAAGATCGTCTCGGTGTCCACCGTGGCCGCAGGCAGGTCGAAATCGGCCCTGACTACGGCGAGCGCCTTCGCGGCCTGTTCGGGGTCCGCGTGCAGCACCGCGACCATGCCGTCCTGGTTCACGACGGTGACCCCGGGGAGCGCCGCGGCCGCGGAGGTGTCCACGCGCTTCAGGGTCGCGCCGTGCGCCGGCGGGCGCAGGATCCGGGCGTAGAGCATGCCCGGCACGCGGATGTCGCCGGCGTACTTCGCCTGGCCGGTCACCTTGGCGAGCGCGTCCGTGCGCCGCACCGACCGGCCGCTCACCGTGAACTCGGCGAGCGGGCGCAGGGCCGGCTTGCCGGTCAGGTGACGCGCGATCGACTTCCCCCGGGCCAGCTGGCCGAAGGTCACCCGCCGGCTCCGGTCCCGGGCGAGGAAGACGACGCCGTTCGCCACCGCCAGCTCCTTCGCCGCGACCTGGAGCCGTTCCGCCGCCAGCTCGAGCAGCACCGCCCGCGCCTCGGCCGCCGCCCCGCGCAGCGCGGGACCGAAGAAGCGCGTGCTCATCGAACCGAACGTGCCCATGTCCCACGGGCAGCTCTGCGTGTCGCCCATGACCATGTCGATGGACTCCACGGCGACGCCCAGCTCCTCGGCGGCCATCTGGGCCAGCGAGGTGATCACGCCCTGTCCCATCTCGATCTTCCCGGAGAAGACGGTCACGCGGCCGTCTTCGCCGATGCGCAGGTAGGCGTTGAAGTCCGCGGGGTACTCGCGCCGCTGCCCCTGGGCCTCGAGCACCGACCAGTCCGCGATGGTGAAGCAGACGACGATCCCGGCGCCGACCAGCTTCATGAACTCCCGGCGGTCGAGCGATGGCCGCGGGTTCCGACGATCCGGCGCCTCGAGCCCGTATCCGGTGTCTCTCATGGTCCGCCTCACTTCCTTCCGGCCACTGCTTCGATCGAGTGGAGGATGCGCTGGTGGGCGGCGCAGCGGCACAGGTTGTCGTCCATGCCCGCCACGATCTGCTCGCGCGTGAGCTTCGGGTTCTGCAGCAGCATGCCGTAGGCGTTCATGATCATGCCGGAAGTGCAGAAGCCGCACTGCATCCCGCCGTGCTCGACGAACATCTCCTGGAGCGGGTGGAGCTTCCCGTCCCGCGCCAGGCCTTCGATCGTGGTGACCTCCTTGCCGCGCACGTCGGCCATCGAGAGCTGGCAGGAGCGCACCGGCTCCCGGTCCACCACCACGGTGCAGGCGCCGCACAGGCTCTCCCCGCAGCCGAACTTCGTGCCGGTGAGCCCCAGGTCGCCGCGCAGGACCCACAGCAGCTTGCGCTCGCCGTCGACCTCGAGGCGGGTGGGCTTGCCGTTCAACTGGAACGCGATTGCCTGCATCATGGCCTTCTCCTCCAGCCGAGGACTTCGTCGCCCGCGATCGCGGGGACCGGGACTCGTGGCGGGGAGTCTACGCGCGACCGGATGCGCCGCTCCACAGCGATCTCGTGGGCCGCGGGCGCAGCAGGAAGGGTCGCACGCGACCGGCCGGGCGCCCCGTCGGGGGCCGCGTCGCAGCAGCGGCTCCACCCGCGCCGGGCCCGCAAGTGGTCCAGCCCCAAGGTCTTGCGCCCGGACCGTTCGGCACGGGCGGGCGGGTCCCGACCGCGGTCTGGCGCCCGGGGTACGAGGGCAGTATCGTTAGGCTGCCGCGACTGAAGGATCCGGCCCACCCCGCCGCACGGGAGTACCCGCACCATGTCGATGGCAACCCCGATCCGACGCGCGCTCGGCCTCTGCCTGGCGGTCGTCCTTGCTGGCGCGCTCACCGTGGCCTGCGTCGCCGGCGAACGCACGCCACTCGCGCCGAACGCGAAGGTCGTCTTCCTGCACCACAGCACCGGCGATGTCATCTGGAAGGGTGGCGTGCCGGCGTGGTTCACTGCGTACAACGCCGCCCACGGCACCAGCTATGCCGTCACCGAGCAGATGTTCCCGCTGGCCGACGCGGGCTATCCGTACGCCAACTACCCCTACGACTACTGGAACATCTGGGTGAACCACGCGGGCGCGGCGCCCTACCTGGGTGAGTCCACGCTCGAGATGCTCACCGCGCAGTACGACATCATCGTGTTCAAGCACTGCTTCCCGGTCAGCAACATCGGGCCGGACACCGGGAGCCCCGACGTCACCTCCTCGGTCCAGACCGTCGAGAACTACAAGCTCCAGTACGACGTGCTCAAGGCCAAGATGAGGTCGTTCCCGGCGAAGCGCTTCATCGTCTGGACCGGGGCCGCGAAGCTGGCCGTCAACACGACGCCCGAGATGGCCACGCGCACCAAGGAGTTCTTCGACTGGGTGCGGGACGTCTGGGACGAGCCGGGCGACAACATCTACACGTGGGACTTCTTCAACCTGGAGACCGGCGGCGACATCTACCTCGACCCCGCCCACGCGGCCTCCGCCAGCGACGACCACCCGAACAGCACGTTCGCCGCGGAGGTGGCGCCGTCGTTCGCCCAGCGCGTGGTGGACGTGATCCTGAGCGTGGCCGATTCGATCGACACGGCCGGCGTGGCGGATCCCCTCGACGAGCTCTCTCTCGCGCTCGCCGGGCCCAACCCGGTCGTCGGGCCGGCGCGCCTGCGGTTCACCCTGCCCGTCGCGGCGCGGGCGGAACTTGCCATCTACGACGCCATGGGCCGGCGGGTGGCCCTGCTGGCCGACGGCGACTCCCCCGCCGGCCCGCGCACGCTGACCTGGGACCGCGGTGCGGCCGGCGTGGGCTCCGGGGTCTACTTCGCGCGATTGAAGGCCCTCGGCCGCGTGCTCGTGCAGCGACTCGTGATCTTGGAATAACGCCACCCCAACGTCAGAGCGACCACCCCCGTGACCGGGGTGGTCGCTTTGTCGTCGGCGGGTCGAGCGCCGCTACAGGTTGAGGTAGTAGGTGACCTTCGCCAGGAAGATGTTGTCCGCGTCGGCGCTCATCAGCCGGCGGAACGACGGCCCCAGGTCGAATTCGCTCTTCCCTTCCGCGTCGGTGCGCTGCTGGGTCCAGACCAGGTAGAGCGTCGATCCGGGGCGGTATTCCCAGCGGAACACGGCGTTGCCGCGCAGCGATCGGAAGTTGAAGTCCCGCGAGTACGGGGCGTCGGGGCCCGCGCCGTCCGGGTCGAACCGGTTGGTCGCGGGATCGAACGTCCACGCGCCCGCGCCGGGCCCGGTGAAGTCCAGGCTCCGCGGCCGCGCCAGCTCCTTGACGTTCCGGTACGCGCCGGTCGCGATGAGCGGCTGGCCGTAGAACTGCAGGCTCATGGTGGGAGTGAACGAGATGCTGGCCCGCAGCGTCGCACCCAGCGAGGTCTGCTCGAGCTCGGTGAACAGGTAGCGGCGCCCGTAGGTCGCCGCGGCCGAGGCGTCGTCCAGCGAGCCGAAGTAGAACGCGCCGTCGCGCGAGCGGTTGAATTCGGGGCCGAGCGAGAACTGGAGATTGGCCGCGGGCTTCCAGGCGATGCCCGGCGCGAGGCTCCAGGCCCACGAGCCCTCCGCGGGCTGCGCCGAGCCGAACAGGTTGAGGTAGTAGTAGCGGACCCGCGACCCGTCGGTGTCCATGAACAGCCCCAGCGAGTAGCCGGGCCGGTTCAGCATGAGCGGTCCGCCCCAGCTGCGGCGCGGGTTCACCGTCTGCGGGTTGTACGCGCCCGTCAGGTCGAGGCACCAGTTGTTCGTGTACCACCAGAACGCCTCGGTGAAGACGCCGGCACCGACCAGGTCGCCGTCGAAGTTCGTGCTCCCGAACAGCGCGCTCGTGAGGCTGTGGTTCTTGACGTTCCGGGTGGGCTTGGTCCAGCGGTAGCCGCCCGCGACGTGACCGCCGACGAGGTCGGCCTGGCTGAGGTAGCCGAGGTCGTTCATCTCGAGTCCCGGGCTCAGGACGCCGAGGGAGCTGTTGCTCGCCCAGCTGCCCTTCTCCTTGTTGAGCCACACGCGCCCGCCCAGGCCCGACATCGAGGTGGCCGCCGGGTCCACGTCGTAGCGCTTCGCGTCCGGACGCTGGAAGTAGTGCCGCGAGCTGGTCTGGATGGCCGCGATGCGGTCCGGGCTGCCGGTCACGCGCGTGCCGCCGGCCCAGCCGGAGAGCACCCACACCTGCCCGCGGTCGAGGAAGTGCCAGCCGTCCACGACCGTGGTGAGCGACGTGCGGTTGAACTCGTCCTCGAGGCGCCGCGACTCGAAGCTCCGGGCCGCCAGCGTGGTGATCGCGCCGATCCCGTGGCGGCGCTCGGGGTACTCCCGGAGCACGCGGGCGACGCCGTAGTAGGTCAGCGGCTCGACCTCGAAGCCGTTCACCCGCGCAAGGCCGCCATCCAGCAGGTCGGCACGCTCCCGCGCCGTGACGGCGTGGAGCATGCCGAAGTTGGCGGCCGACCCGAGCTTGCCGCTCACCTTCGCCGCGCCGAGGATCGTCGTCCCGTTGGGCACGTCGGCGAAGCGGGCGTCGTCCGGGAGGCTGCCGACCGGCGCGCGCCCGATGCGGCGGGAGTAGAAGAAGGTGGGCTGCGGGAGGTCGAAGTTCCAGTAGTTGCTCGCGCCCTGCTGGCCGGCGTTGAAGACCGAGTTGCCTTCGACGAAGAACGGGCGTTTCTCCGGGAAGAAGGTCTCGACGTTGCTCAGGTTGACGACGGCCGGGTCCACCTCCACCTGGCCGAAGTCGGGATTCACCGTGGCGTTCAGCGTCAGCCGGCTGCCGAGCGGCATGCGCAGGTCGCCGCCCGCGTTCGGCGAGAGGCGCGAGCCGTCGTTGAAGGGATCGAGCGGCTCGTGTTGCAGGTACTCGGCCATGGAGGTGCCGTAGGGCATGATCTCGATGGCGCGGCCGGGGCTCACGTTCTCGAGCCCGGCGAGGAGCGGGAAGCGGGAGACGAACCCGTTCTCATTGCTCGGGGTGTAGACCAGGAAGTTCTCCTCGAACCCGCGCCCCAGCGAGCGCCCGAAGTTGACGCCCCACTCCTGCCGCTCGGCCCGGGCGAAGCGGAGCTGCGAGAACGGGATCCGGAACTCGGCGGTCCAGCCCTCGCGGTCGACCTTCGCCCGGCCCTCCCACACGCCGTCCCAGGTCGAGCTGCGCTCGACGTCGTTCTGCAGCGTCCCGTCGTAGAGCGTCCCGGCCGCGCTGAGCCCGAAGAAGTAGCCGCTGCGGCGGTCGTGCTGCGGGTCGAGGAAGAGCGTGAAGACGTCCGACCGCATGCCGTAGTCCCGCCGCGCCAGCGTCCTGACGATGGAGTCGGGATGCGCGTCGAACATGCGCGCCGCCACGTACAGCGCCTGGTCGTCGTAGAGCACGCGGACCTCGGTGCGCTGGGTCGGCTCCGCGCCCTCGTTGGGCCGCTGCTGGCGGAGCCCCGGGACCACGGGCGCCGACCGCCAGGCGCTCTCGGAGGCGATGCCGTCGATCGCGATGGGGGAAGTCGCGCGGACCGCGCGGACCTCGGCGCCGCCAGGAGCCGGGCCCGCGGCGACCGCGACCCGGGCCAGCGCGAGGAACATCAGGGTGGCGGTCGTCGGCTTCATGACGGTCCTTCCGGAGAGAGGGAGGCCTGCTCGGGACCCCGTCACGCTGACTCACCCGGGGCACGCACTGCCATCGCGAACCGACCAATGGTCCCCGCGGGGGGACGAATGGGGCCGGAGCGGCGACGAATGGTCCGCTGGCGCGAACCGGGGCCCGGCACGCGGCCCACCGGGCGGGGCGCCCCCCACGCCGGGCCGCCCCGCGCCGCGCCTTGCGCCCCGGCGCCGGCATCTGGGACCATTGCGCCGCGATGGTGAAGCCCTCCCCCGATCGTTGCGCCGTCTGCAAGACGCGTTCTGCCGGCCTGATCTGCGGCTTGAGCCCCCGGACCCAGGACCGCGTCGAGCGGGACAAGGCCACCCACCTCTTCCGGCGCGGGCAGGTGGTCTTCTTCGCCGGCGCGCCGGCCCACGCCCTCTACGTCGTCCGCTCCGGCCGGGTCAAGGTCTTCCGCACCGGGCGAGGCGGCCAGGAGCAGGTCCTCCGCCTGCTGGGTCCGGGCGAGCTCATTGGCTACCGCCCGCTACTGGCGAACGAGCCGTACGTCGCCAGCGCCGAGGCCGTCGAGGACTCCACGATCTGCATCATCCCCGCCGCGACCGTGCGCGAGTTGCTGCGCGACGAGCCCGCGGCGGCGCTCGAGCTGCTGGCGAAGCTGGCCCGCGAGCTGCGGCTCTCGGAGGACCTGATGATGGACCTCCTCCATCGCCCGGTCCGCCAGCGTGCGGCGCGCCTGCTGCTCATCCTGCTCGAGGACGGCCGCCGCGCGGCCGAGCCCGCGGTCCTGTTGTCGCAGCACCTGCGCCGGCTGGACATGGCGCGGATGATCGGCACCACGCCCGAAACGCTCTCGCGGGTGCTGCGCGATTTCGCCCAGCGCGGCATCGTCACCCTCGCCCGCGACCGCATCGGCATCCGGGACCGCGCCCTGCTCCTCAAGGCCGCCGGGGAAGTCACGCCCCCGACGACTTGACCGCGGTCAAGTCCGGACTTGATCTGCGGCATGGCGGCCTTGCCGGGTCGATTCCATAATCCCTGCGAGTCAGGGTAGACGCTCGGATTCTGGCTGGATCCACGCGATGGGCCGCGCATCTCACGATGTCGCCTGGGAGGAAATGAATCGGGGCAGCACCTGGTCGCGGTCGCGACGTCGACCGCACCCACAGACTCCTCGGGCCACGCAGCAGCTCCCCCTTCGAAGGAGGTTGCAGATGAAGAGAACGGTTACGATTCTGTTGGTCCTGGCGGCGATGGCTTTCTCGGCGACGGTCTCCCTGGCCGCCGCGCCCCTGTCCGGCAATTACCAGAGCACGGACATCGGCGGCACGATCCCGGCCGGACGCTACACCGAGGGCTGGGACGCGGGCGGCAACGCGATGGGGATCAACACCACGCAGAACTGCGGGTCCTGGGACGGCAGCGTGCTGGGCGGCGTCTGGCGGTACACCTGTGGCACCGAGTTGACGCCGGGGATCCAGATCGGCGGCTACGTCACCCCGCAGGGCAACGGCCAGCGCACCTTCATGAAGGTCTATAGCGGCGGCATCTTCTGGCTGAGCGGAACCGGCCCGTGGGCGAACGGCGATGCCGATTACCCGGGCGTCTTCGACAGCTACGTCGAGTACGAGACCGTGATGTATTCCAACTTCGTTCCCTACGCGGCGATCACGAACGTCCAGGCGGCGGCGCACTTCAACAACTACCCGACGCTCTGCATGGGCTTCTCGATCGGCAACGGCACCCGCGTGGGCACCACGGACCTCGGCAACGTCATGCCGGCCAACTACCCGGCCCTGCTCAGCACCAGCTGCACCCCGACCCGGACGCTGGGCGCGTGGTGGGACTTCACGTCCATCTCGCTCACGCTGACGTCGGACTGCGCCACCCCGAGCAAGACCACCACCTGGGGTTCGCTCAAGTCCATTTACCGCTAGTTCGCAGCGACCGACAGGCCCCGGTCAACGGCGACCACTCCCCTCGGGGGGTGGTCGCCGCCTTTTGGGCCACCAGGGACTACCTCAGAAGCCGATTGACGCCGGGCGGGCGCGGCGGCACTCTCGCGCGGTCCCGGTGACGGTCACCCCTTCCACCGAAAGGAGCCGCATGATGAGAGCACGCTGGACCTCGCTCCTCCTGGCCACGGCCCTCGCAGGGCTGGTCATGCCGTGGTCCCCCGGCGCCCTGGGTCAGAACCTCGCGAACGGTCCGCTGCCGCCGGTGCCGGTGCCGGCGGACAACCCGCAGACCGACGCGAAGGTCCGGCTCGGCGCGCAGCTCTACTTCGACACGCGGCTCTCCGCGGACAACACCATCAGCTGCGCGACCTGCCACGCCCCGAAGACCGGGTGGGCGAACCACCACCCGACCGACACCGGCATCCGCGGGCAGGTCGGCGGGCGCAACTCGGGCACCATCCTCGACGCCGCCTACATGCGCGTGCAGTTCTGGGACGGCCGCGCCGCCTCGCTCGAGGAGCAGGCGCTCGGGCCCATCCACAACCCGATCGAGATGGGCGAGACGCTCGAGAACGTGGTGCGCAAGCTCAACGCCATCCCGGGCTACCGGGCGCAGTTCAACACGGTCTTCGGCACCGACGTCACGACCGACGGCATCGCCAAGGCGATCGCCGCCTTCGAGCGCACGGTCGTGACCGGCCCCGCGCCCTACGACCGCTGGCTCGCGGGCGAGAAGTCGGCCATGACGCCCGCCGCGGTCCGCGGCATGAACCTCTTCAACGGCAAGGGCCACTGCACGCCTTGCCACAGCGGGCCCGCCTTCTCCGACCAGGGCTACCACAACATCGGGGTCGGGATGGACAAGCCCAAGCCCGACCTCGGCCGCGAGGCGATCTCGAAGGACCCGCGCGACCGCGGCCGCTTCAAGACGCCGGGCCTGCGCAACATCGCGCTGACCGCCCCCTACCTGCACGACGGATCCGAGAAGACCCTGGCGGACGTGGTCGACTACTACGACCGCGGCGGGATCCGCGAACCCGAACCTCGACCCGCTGATGCTGCCGCTCCGGCTGACGACGCGCGAGAAGGCGGACCTGGTCGCGTTCCTCGAGGCGCTCACCGGGACCCAGCCGAAGATCGACGCCCCCGGCGCTGCCCGAGGGCGACCACGCGCAGGGAGGAGGCCCGCGATGAAGACCCTCCGCATCGCTCTGGCGGCCGTGCTCGCGACCGCGACGCTGCTCGCCCTGCGGCCGGCGCCGGCCGGCGCCGTGCCGGTGTTCGCGCGCAAGTACGGTCTCAACTGCACCACCTGCCACTCGGGCTTCCCGCGCCTGAACGACTGGGGCCAGCGCTTCCGCGCCAACGGCTACCGGCTGCCGGGCCGCGAGAACGAGGAGAAGACCGTCCTCGACAGCCCGCCCCCGTTCGCCCTGCGGACCAGCCACGGCTACACGCACCAGCAGTTCGAGCACGGCGCCGTGGGCACGAACACCAGCGGGTTCCGCGTGCACGGCCTGGACGTCCTGTCGGCCGGCGTCCTCGCGCCCGCACGTCAGCTACCTGCTGGTCTACCCGCCGCAGCTCGCCGGCTCGCGCGGGGTCGAGGAGCAGGAAGGGACGATCGAGATGGCGAGCGTCGTCTTCAGCGGCCTGGGCTCGCCGTGGCTGAACCTGCGGGCCGGGCGCTTCGAGCCCGCGTACGCGGCCTTCAGCGTCAAGCGCCACCTGGGCATCACTCCCTACGAGGTCTACGAGTACGCCTTCCCCGGCGGCTCGCCGTTCTCGGAGACCCGGGAGGGCGTCGAGCTCACCGGCAGCGGTCGCGGCTTCGCCTACGCCGCCGGCCTGGTCAACGGCTCCGCCACCAACCTGCCCGACGACGGTCCGGCCGACGTCTACGCGCGCGCGTCGATGGTGATCGGCGAGGGCGAGGGGCAGTCGGCGGGCCAACGGATCGGCGTGACCGGCTACGTCGGCAGGGCCCGGCCGGGGCGTGCCGACCCGGATGCCGTCCCCGGCGCGCTCGAGAGCTTCACCCGGGTCGGCGTGGACGCGAGCCTCAACCTGGCGCAGGTGAACCTCGCCGCACAGTGGCTCTACGGCAACGACAACCGGACGCTCTGGGGCCGGCCGGATGACGTCTGCTGGAACGGCTTCTTCGCGGAGCTGAGCTGGCAGCCGCAGGTCCAGTGCGTGGCCTTCGCCCGCTACGACCTGGTCCAGGTCCCCACCTGGCTCGGCGAGGACGTCACCCGCCTGACCGGCGGCGGACGCTACTACTTCGCCGACAACCTGGCGCTTGCACCTGGAGTACTCGCGCCGGGTGATCGACACGCATGCGGCCGACGATCCGGCCGAGGACTTCGCCACCGCACGGCTGGATCTCGGCTTCTAGCGCTCCGCCAGGCGGCGAACCTGGCATTGCCCCCGCGCCCCGCGGGCCCTTCCGGCCGCGGGGCGCGGGCTTGGCCCCCCGGGGCGGTCCCGCTCAAGCCCGCCCCCCGACCTGCCGACAACCCCGGTGGTCCGAGTTCTGTCACCGTGCGCCCGATCACCCCATGGACCCGAGTGCGAGCCCGTTCCTCGGAGGCGTCATCGTGAGCGAAACCAACAAGGTTGTCGTGAGGTTCCTGGACGGTCACCTGCTGAAGGGCACGACCGAGGACTTCTTCCCCAACCGGCCGACCTTCCACCTGCGGCCCGCCGGATCCAGCGAGGCCAGGGACATCCACTGCAAAGACCTGAAGGCGGTGTTCTTCGTCAAGGACTTCGCCGGCGATCGAAGCCGGCACGAGGTGCGCGGGTTCGCCTGTGCGACGAGCGACATCAGCCGTGGCAAGAAGATCGCGATCCGCTTCAAGGACGGCGAACTGGTCTTCGGCTACACGCTCACCTACATGCCGGACCGCAGCGGCTTCTTCATGACCCCCGCCGATCCGTCGAGCAACAACCTGCGGGCCTACGTGCTGACCCACGCCGCACGCGAGGTCAAGGTCGGCCCGGCCGCGGACGCGCTCGCGGCCCTCGAGGCATCCAAGGCCGCCTGAGTCCCCCGCCGCACCGCGCCGACGCCCGCGCCGGACCCGGCGCGGGCGTCCGGTTTCGCGGCGGCCGCGGGCGCGACCGTCCTACTGCAGGCTGAAATTGAACGGCACCGCCACCCACACGGCGACCGGCTTGCCGTTGGCGAACGCGGGCGTGAACACCCACTGTCGCGCCGCGCGGACCGCCGCCTCGTCCAGCATCGGGACGCTGTGGCCCTGGTCGATCCGCACGTCGAGCACCCGCCCGTCCCGCCCGACCAGCACGTGCGCCACGTACGGCCGCGCCACGCCCTGCCGATACGCCGGCCGGATGCGGGTATTCCGGTACATACGCCATGGTGTAGTAGGGGGTCCCACCCACGTGATATCGGAAGGAAGCACTGCATCGACAGCGTACCGCCCGCCCAGCGTCACTTCGACGGGGACGAGGCACCGTCCGGGGGGAAGGTCAGTCAATGGGGACATCGCCGAGCGTGAAGAGCCGCATTGCCTGGACGGGACCACCCAGCGAATTAGCGTAGCACGATGACCTTCTGGATGTAGCTCGTATCCGGGCGAACAACGCGGACGAGGTAGCTACCGCTGGGGAGGCCGTCCAATCCGTGCAGCGTTGCACCCCCGCCGCGGTCCGCGTAGACACGCTCTCGGCCAAGATGCCGTCCACGCGGGTCGAAGTACTCCGCGAACACCGGCCCGGCGGACTGCGCTGGGAGTCGTAGCCGCACGGTGCCAGAGGTGGGATTCGGTGCAAGCGCCGGCTTCGAGACCGGCGCTTCGCCTGGTATGGCGACAATCAGAGTGTCGAGGGGGTCCTCACTTCGCTCCCTGGTGTCATAGAGCGAGTAGTGGATGACGGTACCTTCTTCGGCGTTGCTATCGTCAAAGCCGACCAGGCCATTCGCGGCCACATCCAGTTCGGCTGCCAGAACCGGCGCGTTGCTGTTGACCGCCCTGAACAGGTACAGCGTGCGGCCCGAGTATGCGCTACCTTGCCACAGTAGGTGGACACCTGTCGCATCAACTACGACACGCACAAGAGCTAGTCTCGTCGGCACCACTCCGGACGGAGTGACCGCAGCGGCGTAGATGTCCAAGTCGGAACCACGGTGGTCCTCCCAGGCTGCTACCAAGTTCTCGTCTAGGAGGAGGAGTCTCGGGTTGATCTGGTTGTCTTGTTCTCCGGAGACCAGCCGTCCGCCGGGCGGCCAGCCCGCGGCGGGCTGACCGCTTGGAGTGAGACGCTGGCACAGGACATCATATTGGCTCCCAACGTTGTCGTAGCACGAGCTCCACGCGACATACGCTCCGCCAATCCCATCCGGCGCGAGGGATATTCCGGCGACGCCGTAGTTGATGGTCGAGTTGATGCCAATCCCATTCTCGGGCCATCCGACCAGGACGCTGCCGTCGAGCAGGAGTTCCTGAGCGTATGGCGCATACCAGCCACTACGCAAATCATTCCATACGACCATGATCGTATCCGCGTTACCGCACATCGCCACCTGGGACTTGCCCTGATTCCCGGAATACGTGCACACGGGTACGCCATTATCCGTCCACAAGGCCGCACCGGAGACGATGCGCTGCGCGAAGATGTCGCTGCCGAGGTTGCGCCAGTCTGTCCAGGAGACCACGGCACCGCCGGCACCATCCGGCCAGATCGCGGGGTCGGCCTGATTCGCGCTGTCTGCGCATACCGGCAGACCGTCAGCAGGCCAGCCCGGCGACACCGCTCCAGCGGAGCTGATGCGCTGGGCATAGATGTCAGGGTTCCCGGCCCGGTAGTCCGTCCACACGACGATCGCCCCGTCGGCCCCATCCGCGCAAAGTTGCGGCACGTACCGGGTCCCAGGCGCATCACATACCAGGAGGCCATCCACCGGCCAACCCGGCCACACAGCCCCACTCGGGGCGATTCGCTGCATGAAGGCAGCCTGAGCTCCGCTGGGACCGCTCGTCCAGGCAACGAAGACACCCCCCGCTGTCGAGAGAAGCGACGACACGTACTGGTTCCCGCTCGCCGTGCAGATTGGCTGGCCTTCGGGCGGCCAACCCGGTGCCGTTTCTCCAGATCCGCAGATGCACTGCAGGAACACGTCAAAATCGCCGTTCCGAGGATCGGACCAGGCGACGAAGAGGCGGCCCGAGTCTCCCAGCGCAACATACGGCAGACCCAATGTTCGGGCCGTACTCGTCACGGCAAGCCCGTCAACCGGCCAGCCCGGGGCGATCGATCCGTCCCCTCGTCGGCGTTGGGCGTAGAGGTGCTGTTGCCCGGTCCTGTTGTCACCCCAAGCGAAGTACAGGCCGTCTGATCCGTCAGATACCAGGGCAATGTTGTACTGATCTCCCGTGGCGGTGCAAATCGGGGTACCCGCGGCGTCCCAGGCGAAGACCGCATCTGTATTGATCGCGATGGAATAGATGGAAGCAATAGTCATAGCAAGCGCCGCTGCATATCGCATGAACTCAAGTCCACGTGAGGTCATATTCCTCTCCGTGCGCAAAGGGAGTCGGTGCGGTGCATCATCGATAGACCACAGCTGGCACGGCAAATTGCCGAGACGCGGCCCCCGCTACAAATGGCAGGCCTTCACGGTGCCCGGCACCAGGGCCGACGAGGCCGTCCGTAGGTACTCCAAACGGGAAGGTGGCTGTGGTCAATATCTCGGTGGCGGTGGCGCTCGCGGCCACAACCGGGGGTGCGGCAACGGCGACCGGCGACATCGTAAGAACCAAGGACTTGGCGTTCATGGGGCCTTCTTTCGCCGTCCCGGAGAAGGGCGACGTGGGCGCGTGCTGGGCTCAAGAATTCACGGCCGTTCCCGCCATTGCCGGAAGCGTCTAGTCAAGCAGGAATCGAGTCGGTTGAAATTCGCGCAGCGCGGCCTTCCAACCGGGCACGCTCGTCGCTGAGACTACCCTCCAATTACTGGATCTGCAGTCGCCTTCTCGACCCGGGCCCCCGAGGCTGAGCCTGATCCAGGACCGCCGTTCCCAGAGCCAGCAAAACATGTGCAGCCAGTTCTTGTCCCGCGGCCGTAGCCCCAGCGCGGGACTAGTCGGGCGCTGAGGAAGCAGTGCTCGAGGCTGGGGGAATCGATCGCCGGTGAGCGCTTCGGCTACGTCGATCTTCGTCGCCCTCGGGTTCCCAACCACGCGCTCGCGGATCGTCGCCGGCGAGAGCTCCACAACGGTCACGGCCAACTCCTCAGCCCTTGCCCGGAGCTCTTGGGTGGAGTTCCCAGCTCTCGGTCGACACTTCGTCACCGCGGTTTGTGTGCCGCTTCGAACTGCTCGGGGCTCACGCCGCCGAGATGACTGTGCCGCCGCGTTCGAGTGTATAACGCGTCGATGTAGTCGACCACGTCGGCTCGTGCCAACTCGCGGTTCTTGTAGATGTGCTTCATAATCCATTCCTTCTTCAAGCTGCTGAAGAACGATTCGGCCATGGCGTTGTCCCAGCAGTTCCCCTTCCGGCTCATGCTCGACTCGAGGCGACGAAAGCGACAGACGATCTTGCGGGAGAACAGATCCATGACGACCGCCAGGTAGAGCCAACCCTGCCACGTCCGAATGTACGTGATGTTGTCAACGGGCTCCCAAATCTCCCCAGTCGTGGGCATCGAAGACTCCCCGTCCGGGGTAATCAACTGACGCCCTGATCGGGCAACAGCAGCCTCGCTTCCTCCTGAGCGTGCTTCGAGACTGGCTGTGCGACCCATTCGTAGTAGCCGCTCGGAGCCACCTCGAGGATACGGCACATCGCGTCCGCGTTGTACTGTTCCCGGTGGATCCTGATGAACTCATGCGCTGAGCGGACTCGCCCGGTACACAGTCGCGTGGACATTGGCTTCGCACTCCGTACTTAGCCGGATGCCAGCGTGTGTCCACGAAACCCTGGGAACTCCACCGCGGGGGCGCGAACGCCCGCGGGGGCCGTCCTCCCGGACCGGCCCCCGCAGGATCGCGGGGCAGCGCCGCCCCGCCTCGATCGACGTCCCCGGCCGGCTACCGGTCTCCCGCCTCGCCGTTGCCCGCTTCGCCGGCGTCCGGCTTGCGGCGCTTCCGCCCGAAGAACTCGCGCAGCAGCTCGCCGCACTCCGGGGCGAGCACGCCGGGAACGACCTCGACGCGGTGGTTCAGGCGCGGCTCGTGGATGACGTCGAGCACCGAGCCGCAGGCCCCGGCCTTGGGGTCGAACGCGCCATAGACCAGGCGCGGCACGCGGGCCAGGATGATCGCGCCGGCGCACATCGCACACGGCTCGAGCGTGACGTACATCGTGCAGTCGAGCAGCCGCCACGAGCCCAGGGCGCTCGATGCCGCCCCGATGGCGACGATCTCGGCGTGCGCAGTGGCATCCTGCAGGGTGACGGTCTGGTTGTGGCCGCGCCCGATGACCATCCCGTCGTGCACCACCACGCAGCCGACCGGCACTTCATCGGCCGCAGCCGCCGCCCGCGCGTCCCGCAGTGCGGCGCGGATGCCGTCCTCGTCGCTGATGATGAACACGGCTCGGCCGGCGGGCGGTCCGGGCGCTACTTCGCGGGCTCGCCCGCTGCGGCGGGCCGCGGGAACAGCGGCGTCCAGCGCTGGAGCAGCCGGTTCAGCACCTCGTCGAACGCGGGCGGTCCGCCCTGGCCGGTGATCGGCGTGTTCTCCAGACCAGTCGAGCTCACGCCCACCGGGTTCGTGCTCGGGTCGTGGTACGCGCCCTCGCCCGTCTCGCTGCCCGCGGCGCTCCACAGCAGCGCCCCGGTCGAGTCCACCAGGGCCGCCTTGAGCTGCACCGAGGTGGTGGGGCGCCCCGACTGGTTCCACAGGATCGGCTGCTGCTCCCACTGGTCCACCCGCACGCAGAGCAGCGCGTCGGTGCGCAGCTTCGCGCACAGCAACGGCGCCTGGAGCGAGTCCACGCGCACGTTCCGGAGCACCTGCTCGCGCACCACCCTGACCATCGAGTCGCCGGCGGTGCTCATGAGCATGTCGCGGGTGGTCCCGGCCGAGATCCAGCGGTAGCCGGTGCCCTTGAAGTTCATGCCCCACAGGTCCGCGACCGCACGCTCGGCGCGGAGGCTGCGATCGAACGTGGCGGCCGGCAGCATGGCGATGCTCTTCACGCCGTGCGAGGCGAAGTCCGGCGCGGTGGTGACGAGGTCCGCCTTGCCGCCCTTCTTGGCGGCGGACGCCGACGGGACGAGCGAGACGAGGACGGCGAGGGTGATCAGTGCGGCGAGGCCGACGCGGCGAGTCATGGCGACTCCTTCAGGCCCACAGGTAGGATGGCGCGCCCTGGAGGATTTGAACCCCCAACCTTCTGATCCGTAGTCAGATGCTCTATCCAATTGAGCTAAGGGCGCACGCTTGCTGCTGTACCCGTTACTGGCGGAGAGGAGAGGATTCGAACCTCCGGACCGGTTTTACCCAGTCAACCGCTTAGCAGGCGGCTGCCTTCAGCCACTCGGCCACCTCTCCAGACAACTGGCGGAGGGAGTAGGATTCGAACCCACGGAGCTTTCGCTCAGCGGTTTTCAAGACCGCCGCCTTCAACCACTCGGCCATCCCTCCAACTACCTGGCCGCTGCTATCTTGCGGGTGTCCTGAGAGTCGCTTGCGAACCTGCGTGCTACCGAATCTGCTACCGAACGTCCGCCTATCCGCTCTGCCTCCGCCCAGACGTGCTCGTCCGATAGTCGCGCGTACCGCTGCGTTGTGACGATCGTGGAGTGTCCCAGGACGGCTTGCAGGGCGGCTAAGCTACCACCCCGCTCCAGCCGCGTGCAAGCGAACGGGAGGCGCGGCTGGCGGGCGTGGAACCGGAAGCCCGCCAGCCGCTTGACCGCCGTTGCGAAGGCCCTGAGCGGCAGGTCCCCGCAAGGGAATCAGCGCCTTGATTGTGCTCTCTTGCCACCCGTCGCGACACGCCGGATTCCCCTCCCGGATCCTCGCCCGAGTTCCGCTCGCGGGGCACGGCGATCCCGAGGCCCGCCGGCGGGCTCCCACGTTGGCACACCACAGGCGTTGGTGAGCAGATGAGCATCGCAAGCGGCGGATTCGAGAGGGAGGCGGCCAGGTGTCGCCATCCGGCCGCCTCCCTCCACTCCAGACGACGCGCTATCTGACCAACGCGACTCTCTGGGTCGCCGCGCGCGGGCCCTGCGACAGTCGCAGGAGGTAGACTCCGGCGGCCAGTGAGGAATGCGGCCTCAGCTCTACCACGTGGGCACCCGCGCCGAGCGAGCCCACGTCGAGCTTCTGTATCTGCCGCCCCGACACGTCGTACAACGCCAGTGATGCGGGTGCCGCGTCGGGCAGGGTGAAGTGCACCGACAACACCACGCCCTCGGCCGGATTCGGGCGCACACCCTGCAGCGCAAAGCCGAGCGCTGGCACATCCACCCAGGTCTCCCCGGCGATCACCTCTCCCTCCGCCGTGCGCAGCCCCAGGCGGTATCCGTAGCGAAGCCCGGCCGTGACCCCGACATCCTCGAACGCCAGGTAGCCGGTACCATCCGGACTCCGCTCGCCGAGACTCGTCCATTCCTTGCCTGGGGCCTGCCGGTACACGACCGCGCTCCCGCGCTTGGCGCCGCTGACGTACCAGCGCAGCAGCACGCGATCGCCCTCGACGCGCGACTCCGCGAGCGAGGCCAGTGTCGGCGTGGGCTGCGCCTCGCAGTTGCCGTTCGGGCAGACCGTGCCTTTGCGCCAGTAGATCTCGGGATGGCCGTGGCGTTCGTCGGTCCAGGCCAGGTAGAGGTAGTCGCCGCTGCACACGATTCGAGGAACCGAGGAGTTCCCGCCGGCGTCCGTGACCCGCACGGCGGGCAGCCAGGCGCCATCCCAGATGCGGTGGTAGATCTCGGGGTTGCCGTCGCGCGTGTCGCTCCAGACGACGTGGATGCGGCCCGCCCCATCCACGCCGATCTCGGGTGTCACCGAGTTGTTCGCATCGAGCGGACTCACGGCGAATTCGGCGTCCCAGGTGGTACCGTTGCCTGAGCGGTAGTAGACCTCCGGATGGCCGGTACGCGAATCTGACCACACGACGTGGATCCGGCCGACGGCATCGACGGTGACCGCCGGCGACTCGGCAGCAACCGGTATGGCGTTCACGCGACCCTCGTCTCCCCACGCGGTGTCCCAGGACTTGTAGTAGACACCGGGGCCGTCCCCCCCGCTGCTCAGCCAGACGGCGTGCAGCCGGTTCTGCGGATCCGCCGCAAGGTCCGGATCGGCCTGGCCGGTCCCCGCAGAGACGACTTCCTCCGGCACCCACGCGGAGTGCCAGCGCTTGTGGTAGATCGTGCCCTGGCCCAGCACGGACTCCGACCACATCACGTGCACGTCGGCGGCGCCGTCGACCATGACCGAGGGGTGCTGCACGGGGTTCTGCCCAGTCCGCAGACACTCGGGCTCACTCCAGGTCCCGTTCCACCTGCGGTAGTAGACCTCCTCGGTCGCCGGCTCTTCGTCGCGCACCCAGACGACGTGGAGCCTGTCCTGTGAATCGACGGCGATGCTCGGACTGTGGCTCGAGGGTGCCCCGGAGAGCGCGAGCGCCGACTGCCAGAGCAGGGTGTCCGCCGGCCACTGCCGCGCTCCGCTGCTGAAGCGCACGCCGAAGTCCGTGTCGCCCTCGGCCTTCTCCTGCCAAACGACATGGACCCCGGAGGCGGTCGCCGCCAGGTCGGGGGCCTCGGAGTGCGGCGTGTCGCTGGTGATGCGTTGCTCCGGACACCAGACGATGCTGTCACGGACCACCGCGATCGCAAAGGCCATGTCGCTGCGGTCCTCGCCCGTATTCCCGTTGGCGTCGTGCGCGACCACCTTCAGGTAGCAGTCGCTGCTCGCCGGCCCCGTGACCATCCACCCAACGGTGCCGCTGTTGGGGATTCCGGCAACCAGTGGCGTGAAGGTCCCCGACGGTCCGCCGCGAGAGAGGTAGAGGTCCACGCCGGTCACGCCGGCCGAGTCGATCGCGACCCAGGTCAGCATGGCCATTGAGCCGGCGACCAGGCTCTCGCCACCGTTCGGGTAAAGCACATGCACGTCGGGCGCGGTCGCGTCTGCGAAACTCGCAGCGATGCTGTGGCCGGACTGGACGTTGGTGAACGTGTAGCTGCCTACCGTCCCCACCGACGATCCGTCCACGACCACGTCGGCGATGCGACAGCAGGCATTCGGAGCGATCGTGAAGGTCTGGCTCGACCCGCAATTCACCGACACGGAGCCCGGGCTGATCGAGCCCCCCGCGCCGGCGGAAGCGCTGATCGTGTAGGTGGTGATCGCGAAGCTCGCCGAGATGCTGTGGCTCGCCTGGACGTTACTGAAGGTGTAGCTGCTCACCGCCCCCACCGACGCACCGTCCACGACCACGTCGGCGATGCGATAGCAGGCGCTTGGAGTGATCGTGTAGGTCGGACTCGATCCGCAGTTCACCGACCCCGAGCCCGGACTGATCGAGCCACCTGCGCCGGCCGAGGCGCTAATTGCGTAGGTGTTCAGCGCGAAGTACGCCGAGATGCTGCGGTTGCTCTGAACATTGCTGAAGGTGTAGCTGCTCACCGCCCCCACCGACGCACCGTCCACGACCACGTCGGAGATGCGATAGCAGGCGCTGGGAGTAATCGTGAAGGTCTGGCTCGCACCGTGGCCGACGGTGATGGTCCCGCTTGGCGATATCGAACCGTTGGCCCCCGCGGTTGCCAGGATCGAGTGCGGCGGCACGTACGTCCAGGATCCCATGTACTTGGTAGTTGCATTCCCGAGGTTGTCGTAACCATGGACGTAGAGCGCATGACTTGAGTAGGGCGCACCACCATCACCGATGCTGACCGAACCGTAACTCGCAAGGACTGCGGGCGCTCCCGGGCGACTCGAGTTGTCCCACGTGACGCTGTAGCCCTGCACTCCGCTGCGGCCCTCGTCGTCAAGCGAGAAGGTCACTGTCGCATTGGAGCTATAGGTGCCCGGGCCCGACGTACCGGCATCACTGATTACGGGGGGGGTGGGATCGTAATAGAGCGTGGCAGATGTGGATGAAGTGGCCTGGAAGCCGACGCGGTCGTTTGCGTGCACCAGAAAGGCATTCGCTCCCACCCGCATGCTGCCGGGGGGCACCTCGATCGACGCCTGCGACCACCCAGTCGGCCACTGGCTGTCCTGGTCATTGTAGTCAACTCCCGCCCAACTGCCGTTCACAGCATAGCGGAAGACAGCCACGCCCGAGCCGTACTGATCAGGAGGCGTGGGTCCACACTCAGGAAAGAGGTACGGCCCGGGGTCGTTTCCCCTGACCGTCACCGTGATGGGCCCGTTCGTCCACCCCGCCGGCGATACCGAGACAATGTCGGTGCCACGGGGACAGCTATAGGTCTGGGGCAGCTTGTCGTCTTCGCGCAGCGCCATGAAGTCGAAGTTCATCGTGCCGCTGGCACCCCCGCCACCTGAGCCGATTGCCACGAAGCGCATCTGCGTGATCCGATTGCTGCCGGACCAGTCTCCGATGTCATCGACCCGGAAAGTGACGTAGTGCCAACCGCCATCACGGATCAATCCTGAGAGGTCGCGGCTTGTAGAACTGAAATTCGGCCGTGTGTCCGTAGAGAAGTTGAATTGCAGCCGTCCGACCATGCCGCTCACAATCTGATAGCCGAAGCGGACGTAGTCACGGTGGTAGGTGTCCTGCCCGGGGATGTAGTTGATGACCGGCGTGTAGATACCCCCGCCGGTCGCGAACACCACGTGAAGGCTACCACCAGCACTGCTAACGCTAGTGCCGGACGAAGCGGTCCAACCGTTCGTTGACCCATTGAACAGCCATGTATAGTCAGTTTCCGCAGCCTGCGTCGCTGGGGCCGTCAGAATCATGGCGATGGCGACCAGCAGCAGCTGTCCCGGCAGCCTCAACGCACGGAATGCCCTACGGCTAGCGCGGCCCATTTGGAATCCTCCCGGTTTGATGCGATGACTCAATGACATCGGCGGCGCAACAATGGAGTGGTCTTGACGGCTGTGGCTGATAGAGGGCCAGTACCGGCAGTGGCGAGGGCCGATATCCAACACAATGCGGCCTCTGCCCATGAATGAGATACGCCGCAGTCTACTCTCGACGCGCTGGACGTCAATGACGAATCTCACACCGTCGCTATCGGACAGCACCCTGTCTCAGAACAGCGTCGTCTGGTCCAGCCGCCCGAGTTGGCGGGCGCGGCGCTCGAGGGCGAGGTAGGCCAGGTGGGCGGCCACGCTGAAGACCAGCGTGGTGGCGAACAGCCACAGCATCAGCGCGGTGTCCGACCACGCGTTGAGCAACGCGCTGGAGCCGTGGCCCAGCAGGAAGCGGCGCAGCGCCTCGTACCACCAGGTGAACGGCAGGGCGAGCGCGACCCACTGCAGCGCGCGCGGCAGCAGGTCCACGGGGAAGATGACGCCGCACAGCAGGTAGAGCGCCACGGCGATGCCGTCGTTCAGCGTGAATGCCGCGCGCGGCATGACCATGGCGAAGCCGGCGACGAAGAAGCCGAGCGAGACGGTGGCGAACACGCCGAGCCCGAGCGCGGCGACCAGCGGCAGCCAGTGGACCGCCGCCCAGTCCCAACGCAGCCCCACCAGGAACCAGCCCACCGCCAGCGTGAGCACGGTGCTGAGCGTGGCGAGCGCCAGCTTCACCAGCGAGCGTCCGGCGAGGTAGTTGAACATGCCGATCGGCGAGGTGTAGACGTACTTGAGGGTCTCGAACTCCTCGCGCTCCTCGACGATCATCCAGCCCATGCCGACCAGCACCATGACCACGTAGTTGTGGAACGCGCTGCCCAGGTAGAGGCCGCGGAAGGTGTCGGCGCCGTGCGCGGTCGTCCCCACGGCCCAGTACATGCCGGCCAGGATCAGCGCGGTGGCGAGCGGGTGGGTGATGGCGTAGGCGGTGAACAGGAACGGGTCGGTCCAGTTGGACTCGATCTGCAGCCCCAGCCAGGCCGAGGCCCGCAGGCGGGCGACCAGCACCCTCATCGAAGCACCTCCCCCGGGTCGCCCGACCCGCGCGCCGGCCCGCCACCCACCGCGCCTTCATTGCCACCTCTGCGTCAGCCGCCCCTCGCGCTTGGCGAGCGACTCGAGGTGGGCGAGCGCCACGCGCGCGAGCCACAGGAAGGCCGCGCCCAGCACGACCAGCAGCGCCACCTCGAGACGCAGCGGCATCAGCGCGTGGGCTCCGGCGCCGAGCAGCACCTGGCGCAGCGCGTCCACGCCGAGCCCGAGCGGCACGAGGCCGGCGGCGACGATGCCCAGCGGCCCGAGCGTGCGGAGCGGGAAGTAGAGCCCGGAGAGGAACTGGACGGGCTGGTAGAGCGCGTTGCTCAGGTGGTAGGCCTCGCGCCCCCAGAGCAGGAACAGCGAGGCCATCACCATGCCCAGCGCGTAGAGCGCCACCATGGTGAGCGCGAACACGCCGAGCAGCGCGGACAGGCTGAAGGGCCCGACCTGCACGCCCATCACCACGAAGCCGAGGAACAGGCCGAACGCCAGGCGCGCCGTGGTCAGCAGGAAGCCGCCGAGCGCCATGCCCGAGAGGATGGCCATGCGCGAGCAGGGCGCGACGAAGTAGAGCTGCAGCTGCCCGCTCTGCTTCTCCCAGTAGAACTGCGCGCCCATGCCCCACAGCACGTTGATCCAGTAGGTGGCGAGCAGCCCGCCCACCACGGCCAGCGCCTCGAACGAGCGCGGCGCGCCCAGCGCGCGGTAGAGCATGACGAAGGCGAGCATGCCGAGGTTCGGCAGGATGGCGTCGGTGATGAGCCAGGTGGGCTCGCGGAACGCCCCGACCAGCCGCCCGTAGGCGCGCCCCCAGGTCGCGCGCAGGTTGAGCGCCAGCGCGCTCACGGCGCCCCGGCGGGGGCGGCCCCGTCGGCCCCGGGCTCGTCCGACTCCTCGAGGCCGCGGCCCACCAGGGCGACGAACACGTCCTCGAGCGAGGTCTCGCGCGTCGCGATGGCCTCCACCCGCGCGCCGCCCGCCTCGAGCTCGCGCAGCACGTCGGCGAGCGAGCCGCCGGGCGGCAGCCGGAACTTGAGCGCGCGCGTGCCGCGCTCGGGATGCGGCGCGCCCCAGGCCGGCGGCGCGCCGGCCAGCGACGCCAGGGCGGGCGTGCCGCCGTCGCCCGCGCGCACCTCGAGCTCGACGTGCTGCCCGCCCTCGACCAGGCGCCGGAGCCCGGCGAACGAGTCGCAGGCCAGCACGCCGGCCGCGGTCGATGATGGCGATGCGGTCGCACAGCTCCTCGGCCTCGCGCCATGTAGTGCGTGGTGAGCAGCACGGTGCGGCCGGGCCGCTCGCGCACCCAGCGCGCCACGTACTCGCGCATCGCGCGGGCGGCGTTCACGTCCATGCCGAGCGTGGGCTCGTCGAGGAACACCACCTCGGGGTCGCTGACGAAGCCGCGCGCGAAGTTCATGCGCTGGCGCTGCCCGGTCGAGAGCCGGTTGATGCGGGTGCGGGCCTGCTCGCGCGAGCCCCGCGGTCTCGATGAGCGCGTCGATGCGCGGCCCGGCGACCGCGCCGGGCACGCCGTAGAACTGCGAGAACATCCACAGGCACTCGCGCACGGTCAGGATGCCGTAGCCGCTCGATCTCGCCGCCCGAGACCAGCCCGATGCGCTTGCGCACCTCCTGGGCGTCGCGGACGACGTCGAAGCCCGGCGACGCGCGCCTCGCCGCGAAGTCGGGAACAGCAGCGTGGTGAGGATCTTGATGAGCGTGGTCTTGCCGGCGCCGTTGGGGCCCAGCAGCCCGAAGACCTCGCCGCGCTCGATGCGCACGTCCACGCCGTCGAGCGCGCAGACCTCGCCGCCGCCGCGCGCGGCGCGGAACGTGCGGGCGAGCCCGCGCACCTCGACCGCAGGCGGGTTCAGCGGAGCGTCAGGAGCCATGGGTCCGCCGAAGCTAGGCAGCGCCCCCGGAGGTGTCAAACGCGGCGGACGCGGACCGGGCGGGGCACCCTGGTGGCGCCCCGCCCGGTTCGGACCCCCGGTTCGCTCAATTCCCGCGCAGCAGGATCAGCTTGCGGACCAGCCGCTCCCCGTCCACGCGCGCCCGCAGGAAGTAGACGCCGTTCGCCACGGCCGAGCCGTCGCCGCGCAGGCCGCGCCAGGTGAACGACGTGCGGCCCCGCGCCGAGCGGGCCGCGGTGGAGCGTGGCCACCCGCCGTCCGCCCAGGTCGTGCACGGCCAACTCCACGTCGGCGGCGCGTTCCAGGTTCAGCGTGAAGCGGGTCTCGTGGGTGAACGGGTTGGGCCGCGCCGCGGAGAGCGCCAGCGACTCCGGCACCGGCAGCGGCACGGCGACCGGCAGGGCCGTGACCACGAGCGTGACCCCGTCGCGCCCGGAGAGCTGCAGGTCGGCGATCCCGACCTCGCCGCCCGCGCTCTGCCCGGGCTTGAGGGCGAGGCGCAGCGCGAGGTCGAGCGTGGTCGACTCTCCGGCCGGCCGATCGGCGTCCAGGCCGATGAGCCCGAGCACCAACCGCCCGTCCACCGCCTCGTGCAGCTCGAGCCACCCGCCCGCGCCGGCGCCGGTCTCGACCCCGGTCACGTCGTAGCGGTCCAGCGGCAGCGCCAGCGCGAGGCGCGCCGCGCCGACCCGGTCGGCGGCGAGCACCCGGATGGGCACACGCAGGCCGTCGGGCTCCTGCACCGGCTCGCCGAGTTCGACCGCGACGTCCGGCTCCGGGCGTCCGGGCGTGGTGTCGCGCTCGCCGCCGTGCAGGATGGAGCGAGCGCAGCACAACACGTCGTCCACGCTCGTCCGCCCGTCGCCGTTGCAGTCGAGCCCGCGCGAGCGAGCTGTCGGGGCACGGTCCGTTGCCGAGCACGCAATGGACCATCGAGACGAGGTCACGCACGTCGAGCCGGCCGTCCCGGTTGAAGTCGCACGACGGCCCGGCACAGACCCGCGCCTCGACGACCACCAGCGTCATGATCCGGCACTGCGGCACCGCGCCGCCCAGCGAGTCGGAGCCGAGCAGGTCCCCAACCGAGACGTGGGTGACCGGCGGCACCACCGCGTCGGTGTCCGGCAGCAGGCTCACGGCCAGCACCGGCTCCTCGCAGCGCGCGCCCGCTTCGCAGCGCAGGCCGCCGATGGGCGCGCCCCGATCGGCGAACATCACGAACTTCGCGCCCCCGTGCGTGCGCTCCCAGGCGATGTGCATGCCCTCGGCGCGCCCGACCGGCGCGAGGCCCGCGACCAGCAATCCCGGCGGCGAGACGCCGATCGTGCCCTGGAGCCCCGCCAGCGGGACGGCCGAGTTGATCGTCATCGTGACCGCGGCGCGGCCCCCCGGCCGGATGAAGGCGTCGCAGCCGGCGCCCGGGTGCACCCAGTCGGCCGTGACGCAGGGCGCGACCGGCACCACCGCGCAGGTGTCCTTTACCGTGAAGACTGCGGCCGGCGCGGAAGGTCGTGTCCGAGCGCACCGAGTCGCAGATGCTGGTGACCACCATCTGCAGCATCAGGTTGTAGGTTCCCGGCGGCAGCCCCGGCAGCGTCGTGTCGGCGGACCAGGGCGGCACGTTCAGCGTGCACAACGTGCAGCTGAGATGGTCGACGAGGACGCGCACCACCGGCGGCTCGGGGCCCGGGCCCGCGATGGGCGAGGGCAGCAACTCGAGTCCGCGGACCCGGTAGCAGCCGTTGGGGAACGAACCGGCGATCAGGAACGGGATGGGCTCGCCCGGGCAGATGCGCGGCGGGCAGTCTGCGCACGGCGGCGGCGGCCCGATCTGGATCCGCTCGGTGTACGGCAGGACGCCGCCGCCGGCGGTGTCCTGCGCGGGGACGGCCCTGGGGGTCAGCGCCAGCCCGATGAGGACCAGCGCCAACGTGAGCAGGAAGATGCGGAGGGCGTGTCGCATGGCGCACCTGTCGGTTCGGCACCGCCCCCCGATGGTCGGCGGCGGCGCTCTGGAGTTGACCCGGTCGGAGGTCGAACAGGACAATGGTTGACCTGCCCGGGCACCCTGTCAACCGGGATTTCGCGCGTCCGGGGGACGCGCGGTCCGCGACGAGAACGGCCCGGGGCGGCGATTCAGGCCGTCTTCCGGCCCACCATCACGATGCGGTCGCCGGCGGCGTTGAGCAGGCGGGTCAGCGGCAGGTTGAGCGCGTCCACCGCGCCCATCGCCAGCCGCTGGAACGGCGACTTCTCGCCGTGCGCCCGGCCGGGCGGGATCTTGCTCTGCCGCGACACGACCACCTCGAGCCCGGCGGAGGCGAAGAGGTGCTCCAGCGGCCCCGGGGTGAATTCCCAGAGGTGGTAGGGCGGCTCGTGCAGGACGATCGTGCGGCCCGCGGCGCCGTAGAGCGCGAGGGCGAGCCGGCGCGCGAGCGAGTTCGTGGTGATCGGCCCGCGCAGGTAGAGATGTCCGCCGGTCCGGAGCAGGCGCGCCGATTCGACCAGCACCGCGCGGCAGTCGGGCACGTGCTCGAGCACGTCGCCCATGTAGACCAGATCGAACGAGTCCGCCGGCAGGGCGGCCGCGAGCAGGTCGCCCTGGAACACCTCGAGCCCCATCGCGAGCGAGCGCTCCGCCGCATCGCCGGAGAGCTCGACGCCCTGGGCCTGCCAGCCGCGCTCGCGCGCGTGCTTGAGCAGCCAGCCACCGGCGCTGCCCAGCTCGAGCAGCCGGCGGGATGCCCCCGCGGGGGGCACCGGCGCGAGATCCGGGTCCGGCCCCGGCGCGAGCCGCTCGAAGGCGTCGAGCAGCCCCTCGTTCTCGACGCGGAAGGCCTCCTCCGAGGCGTAGGTCACCTCGCTGCGGCCGCAGCGGAAGTCGCTCTCGAAATAGGCGGCGGTGTAGAGCGCTGCGAGCCCCTCTCCCGCGGGCTGCACGCGCAGGAAGCGCAGCCCGCAGTCGTCGCACTCGACCAGCGGGAAGCTGCCGTGGAACTCGTACACCAGCGGCAACGGACGCAGCGCGGCACTGCCGCAGGCCACGCACGAATCCAGCGTGCGCACCGGGAGCGCGGCCGGGCCGTTCACGGCATCACCGCCGCCGGCGCCGTGCCGGCGGCACGGGCCGCGGGGCGGGCGCCGTCCGCCGGGCCCGCCGGCAGCGCGTGCTCGATGGCCGCGCCACCCAGCACCCGCTCGCCGGCGTAGAACACCGCCAATTGCCCCGGCGTCACCGCCGCCTGGGGCTGCTCGAAACGCGCTTCGCACGAACCGTCCGCGCGCGGGTGGAGCGTGCCCGCGGCGCCGCCGTGGTTGTAGCGGATCTTGATCACCGCCGGCGCGCCGTCCGCGGGCGGCGCGTCCACCAGCCACTGGACCGGTGCGGCGACCAGCCCCGGCGCCAGCAGCGCGGCGCGCGCGCCCACCACCACGACGTTGCGCCCGGCATCCACCGCGAGCACGTAGAGCGGCTCGGCCGCCGCCAGCCCCAGGCCGCGGCGCTGCCCCACGGTGTAGTGGATGATCCCGCGGTGCGTGCCCAGCCGACGGCCCGCGGAGTCCTCGAACGGGCCGGGCGTCACGCCCCGCGCCCCGCCCGGGCGCTGCGCGATGAACCCGGCGTAGTCGCCGTCGGGCACGAAGCACAGGTCCTGGCTCTCGGGCCGGTCCCAGAGCGCCAGCCCGAGCCGGCGGCCGTGGGCGCGGACCTCCGCCTTGGTGAGCGCGCCGAGCGGGAACAGCAGGCGCGGGAGCGCGGCGCGGGGCGTGAGCGCCAGCGCGTAGGACTGGTCCTTGGCCGGGTCGGCGGCGCGCAGCAGCGCCGGCGCGCCGCGCTCCCGCGGCTCGAGGCGGGCGTAGTGCCCGGTCGCCAGCCGGTCGGCGCCGAGCGCGTCGAGGCGCGTCAGCAGGTCGCCGAACTTGAGGTGCTGGTTGCACAGCGCGCACGGGTAGGGCGTCCGGCCCGCGGCGTAGTCGTCGAGGAATGGCTGCAGCACGCGCTCGCGGAACGCCTCCTCGGCGTCGACCACGTAGTGCGGGAACCCCAGGCGCCGCGCGACCGCGCGCGCCTGCTCGATGGCCTCGAGCGTGCAGCAGGCGCGTGGCGCGACGGACGCCTGGCCGTGACACCAGAGCCGGAGCGTCACGCCGGTCACCTCGTGGCCCTGCTCGGCCAGCAGCGCGGCGGCCACGCCCGAGTCCACCCCGCCGCTCATCGCGACCAGCACGCGCAGCCGCTCGCTCACGAGTGGCCCCCCGCGCGTCGCCGCCCGCGCGGCGCGCACCGCCTCCCCCGCCGCGGCGGCGACCTGTTCGACCTCCGCCGCGGTGCGTGGTGCGCCCGAGCGAGAAGCGCAGGGCGCAGACCGCCAGCTCGCGCGCGACCCCCATGGCCGCGAGCACCGGCGAGGGCTCGACCGCGCCGCTGGCGCACGCCGCGCCGGCCGAGACCTCGATGCCGCGCGCGTCGAGCGCCATCAGCAGGTGATCGCTGCGCGCCCCCGGGAACGAGACGTTCACGGTGTTGGGCAGCCGGGGGGCGCGCGCGCCGTGCACGACCAGGTCGGGCACGGCCGCCCGCAGCCCCGCCTCCAGGCGCTCCCGCAGCGCGAGCAGGCGCACGGCCTCGGCCCGCTGTTCGCGCGCCGCCAGCTCGGCGGCCAGCCCCAGCCCGACGATGCCGGGCACGTTCTCGGTGCCGCCGCGGCGGCCGCGCTCGTGGCCGCTGCCGCGGAACAGCGGCTCGAACGGCGCGCCCGCGCGCACCAGCAGGGCGCCCGCGCCCTTGGGCCCGCCGAACTTGTGCCCCGAGACCACCAGGTAGTCCGCGCCCAGCGCCTCGAAGTCCACCGGGATCTTGCCGGCGGCCTGCACCGCGTCGCACAGCACGTGCAGGCCGCGCGCGCGGGCGCGGCGCGCGATCTCCGCCACGGGCTGCAGCACGCCGGTCTCGTTGTTGGCGAGCATCACCGCGACCACCGTGGTGTCCGCGGGCAGCGCGTCCACCGCCGCCGGCGGCACCCAGCCGTCCGCGAGCACCGGCAGGTGCTCGGCGGCGAAGCCCGAGCGCGCGAGCACCTGCGCGGCGCCGTGCACGGCGTGGTGCTCGATCGGCGCGAAGGCGACGCGCCGGCCCCGGGGCTCGAGCGCCCAGGCCGCGCCGATCAGCGCGGCGTGGTCGCCCTCGGTGCCGCCGCTCGTGAAGACCACGTCGTCGGGCCGGGCGTGGAGCAGCGCCGCCACCTGCTCGCGGGCGTGCTCGACCGCGGCGCGGGCGCGCTGGCCCTCGCGGTGCAGGCTCGAGGGATTGGCGGACACGTCGGCGAGGCACGCGCGCATGGCCTCGACCACCTCGGGGCGCACCGGGGTCGAGGCATTGTGGTCGAAGTAGATCATGGCGTCAGAGTGCCCCCGGGAGGGCGGCCAGGCAAGGCGAGCGGGCGGGCGGGCCGGACCGGAGGGAGCCGACGCGCGAGCCCGGTGCCGGGGCCCGTCCGCAGGCGGGCCACCGGCACCTGGCCGCGCAGGACCTACTGGGCGACGAACTTCTCCAGCACGTCCACGCTCTCGCGGGCGCTGCTGGCCTCGGGCGAGGCGGGCGCGAGCTCGATGACCTTCCGCCACATCCGGATGGCGTCCTTGTAGATGCCGGCGTCCGCGAAGGCCACGCCGAGCGTGAAGTACGCGCAGTAGGCCCGCGGGGCCTTCTGGATGATCTCCTGCAGCAGCGCGACGGCCTGGGCATGCTTGGACTGCGAGTAGAGCGAGCTCGCCAGCCGGCACGACGCCACCGAATCCTCCGGGAACTGCGCGAGCGCGTCACGGTAGTAGGCCTGCGCCGGGGCCGGCCGGCCGGCGGCGTCGTGGGCGACGCCCAGGTTGACGCTGACACGGTGATCCTTCGGCCGCAGCACGTGCGCCCGGGTCAGCACGGTGATGGCAGCGAAGGGCTTGTCGCGGTCCAGGTACATCACGCCCAGCCGGTAGAGGTCCTCGAACTGCGTCGAATCCTTCGCGACCGCCTTCTCGAGCAGCGCCAGGGAATCCACCGGCGTCGCGGCGACGGAGGTCTTCTCGACCGCCGGAGCGCCGGCGCTGCCCTGGGCGCGCACCGGCGCGACCGTCACGGCCGAGAGGCCCAGGCACACCAGGATCATCATCAGTCGCTTCACGGGATCCACTCCTTCTCGGGTCAGCGGGAACTTCGACAGGACCGAAATGGTAGCACGGGCCGCGAAGGGCCTCCAACAGCGAATGGGCCCGGCGCCCGCGCCGGCCGCGGTCGATTGGACAACTCCCGGACATCTCCGCGCCCCGCCGGGACCGCGTGCAGGGCGGCGGCGGGATGGGCTACATTGGCGGCAGCAGCGCCACCCTGGAGGTCGCTCGCCATGGCACGTCCCATCATCACCTTCACCTCGGACTTCGGCCGCAAGGACTGGTTCGTGGGCGTCGTGCATGGCGTCCTCTACCAGCTCTGCCCCGAGGCCCACATCGTGGACCTCACGCACGACATCCCGCCCGGCCACGTCGCCCGCGCGGCCTTCCTGCTCGAGGCGGCCGCGCCCGATTTCCCCGCGGGCACGGTGCACCTCGCGGTCGTGGACCCCGGGGTCGGCACCGCGCGTCGCGCACTGGCCGTGGCGGCGCGGGGGCAGGTCTTCGTCGGGCCCGACAACGGGATCCTCGAGTGGGCGCTGCGAGACCCGGACGCCCGGGCCTGGCACCTGACCGGCGCGCGCTGGTTCCGCCAGCCGGTCTCGCGCACCTTCCATGCCCGCGACGTCTTCGCGCCGGTCGCCGCGCACCTCGCCGGCGGAGTGGCGCCCGATCGCCTGGGCCCCGAGACCAGCGACGTGGTGCGGCTGCCGCACGCCGCGCCCGAGTTCCGCCCCGACGGGATCCTGGGTTGCGTCATGTTCGTGGACCACTTCGGCAACGCGCTCACGAACATCGATGCCGAGGACCTGGCGCGCGCCTTCCCCGACCGGTCCGAGCCGGAACTCGAGGTGCGGGTGCTCGACCACACGATCCGCGGCCTCGCGCGCTCCTATGGCGAGCACGCGCTGGGCACGATGGTGGCCGTGGTGGGCTCGAGCGGGCGGCTCGAGTTCGCGCAGGTCGGCGGCGATTGCGCCACGCGCCTGGGTATCGGCGCGGGCGACCGCGTGCAGGTGAGACGCCTGCAGGGCCGGACGCCCGCGACCGAGCTCGAGCCACCCCGGCACTAGGCCGGCGCCGGCGCCCGCGCCCGGGCGGACGCGTCATGACGAAGCCCCGGTCGGACGACGACCGGGGCTTCGTCCGCTGCGGCGCCGCGGGCTAGCGCTTCCCGCCCGTCCGCGCCGGCCGGGCGGCCTTCGCCGGCGGGGCCAGGGACAGGCTCAGGAGCTTGGTGGCCTGCGGGAACAGGTCGAGCGCGGCGTTGAGCTGCACATCGTTCTCGACCAGGATCCGGTAACGCGCCGTCTGCCCGAGGTTCGCCGAGGTGGACAGGTCCGCGCGCAACTGGCGCAGGATGAAGGGCCGATCGGCCTGCCAGACCGAATCCGAGACGGTCACCTTGCTCTTGGCCATCGACTCGCGCAGGTCCGCCCACTCGGCATCGCTCAGCGTGAAGCCCGGGCCGAACGAGTCCTCCGTCCACCGCGTGTCCTGGTGGGCCACGGTCACGTAGTGCGCGGCGTACGGGAAGAACGCCCGCTTCTGGATCATCTCGATCTGCGGCCGGGTCAGGAAGGGACCGTCCTTGAGGATCACGTCGGGATAGATGCCACCGCCGCCGTAGATCTTCCGGCCGGCCGCGGTCTTGAACTGCGGCCGCTTGGCCAGCACCGAATCCGGCGGCACGTCACCCTCGTAGGCCTCCTCGTGGTACTCCTCGCGGTCCTTGCCGGCGTAGTCGCGCTGGATGAGCCGCCCGCTCGGCGTGTAGTACTTGGCGATGGTGAGCAGCAGCTTGCCCTGGGCCCCGCCCGGACCCAGCGCGATCTGGTTCTGGACCAGGCCCTTGCCGAACGAGTTGGTGCCCGCCACCAGGCCGCGGTCCAGGTCCTGCACCGCGCCCGACACGATCTCGGAGGCCGAGGCGCTGCCGTGATCGATGAGCACGATGAGCGGCTCGTCGGTGGCGACGCGGGGCCGCTCGGTGCTGCGGTACCGTTCGTTCGCGCTGGGGATGCGGCCGACCGTGTAGACCAGCAGCTTGTCGCTGGGCACGATCTGGTCGAGCACGTCCACCGCCTGGTTGAGCAGCCCGCCCGCGTTGGCGCGCAGGTCGATCACCAGCGACTTCATGCCGGCGGCGTGCAGGGTCGCGAGCGCCTTCTCGAGCTCCTCGCCGGTCGTGGCCGCGAAGCGCGTGATGCGCACGTAGCCCACGCCCGGGCGGATCATGTAGGCGTAGGGGACGCTCTCGATCGGGATCTTGGCGCGCTCGATCGAGAACTTGACCGGCTCCGGCTCCCCGTCGCGCACCACCGTGACCTCGACCGTGCTGCCCGCCGGGCCGCGCAGCAGCTTGAAGACGTCGTCATTGGTGATGCCGCGGGCGAGCGGTTTCGCGTCCACCTCGGTGATCCGGTCGCCGGCCCGCAGCCCGAGCCGGAACGCCGGCGTGCCCTCGAGCGGGGAGATCACGACGATCGCGTTGTCACGCAGCTCGAACTGGATGCCGATGCCGGAGTACTCGCCGCGGAACTCCTCGTCCATGCGCTCCGCGCGCTGGGCCGGCACGTAGACCGAGTGCGGGTCGAGGGTCTTCAGCATCCCGTCGATGGCGCCGCGGATGAGCTTCTCGCTGTCGGGCTGCTCGACGTAGTTCTGCTCGACCGCGTTCAGCACCTGTCCGAACAGGTGCAGCTGGGTCATCAGGTCGTCGGTCGCCTGCAGCCCCCGGGCGAGGCCGAAGCCCAGCAGGAGCGCCAGCACCATGGCCGCCACGAGGGGGCCGGTCCGTCTGCCACTCAACCATGCCATCCAGGACACCTTTCGAGAGTCGTCTTCGGGACGGGGAGTCATCGGAGCACCGGCGTCAAGTCTAAGGCCGCGGGCGCCCGTTCCTGAAACGACCCGGGCCGGCGGCGGTCAAGGAGTCGTGAATCCCGCGTTGTCCGCGCCGGGCCGCCGGGCGGCGTCGCGCAGGCAACCCGATGGACCGCGGGGCGATGCGCCCCGCCAGCCGGGATCATATCCGCGTTCGGCGCCGCCGTGCAGGGTGAGAGCACCGGCGCGGCAAGTCCGCGGCCGGACGCCCCGCCGCCGTGACCCGACCGATTGACAGCCACGCGCGCCTCCCCCACTTTCTGCGGCATGGAACCTCGCCAGCTGATCGCGCGACGCATGATGGTCGGCCTGCCGGAGGGCGGTCTCACGCCCGGATGGGAACGGGATTTCGCCGCGTCCCCCTCCGCCGGGATCCTGGTCTTCCGGCGCGACTTCGGCGACCTCGCGGACCTGCGGCGGCTGACCGTCCGCCTGCGCGAGCTGGCCCGGCCCCACCGCCTCTTCATCGCGATGGACGAGGAGGGCGGCTTCGTCTCGCAGCTGCGCGGCCACCTGGTGGTGCCGCCCGACGCCGCACTGCTGGCGCGCGGGGCCCAGCCCGGCGACATCGAGTGGGCGGCACGCGTCACCGGCCAGCGCCTGCGGGCGCTGGGGGTGGACTGGGTCTTCGCGCCGGTGGCCGACGTGAACGCGCTCCCCGCGAACCCGGTCATCGGGCCGCGCGCCTACGGGGTCGACGCCGAAGGCGCGGCGCGTGGCGTCGCGGCGGCCGTGCGCGGCTTCCAGGCCGCGCGGCTGGCCTGCTGCCTCAAGCACTTCCCCGGCCACGGCTCGACCGCGCTCGACTCGCACCTGGCGTTGCCGGTCTGCGATGCCGATCGCGAGACGCTCGAGCGCCGCGACCTCGAGCCGTTCCGCGCCGGGCTCGGCGCCCCGGCGGTGATGACCGCGCACGTGCTCTACCCGGCGCTGGACGCCGATCGCCCGGCGACCTTCTCGCGCGCGATCGTGCGCGGCCTGCTGCGCGGCACGCTCGGGTTCAAGGGGGTCTGCGTCACCGACGCGCTCGAGATGAAGGGCGCGGCCGACGGGCGCACGCCCCTCGAGGCCGCCACGCTCGCGCTCGAGGCGGGCTGCGACCTGCTGCTGGTCGCGCGCGACGACGGCTCCCTCCCGGCCCTGCAGGCCGGGCTCGCCGAGTCGCTGGCCGGCGGCCGACTCGACCGCGTGGACCTCGAGGCCTCCGCCGAGCGGCTCGAGACCTTCGCCCGCGCCTGGGCGGAACCCACGCCGGAGGAACTGGCGGGACCGCTCGAGGCGCTCACCCCGGCAGGCTGGGAGGAACGGCTGGAGCGCATCGCCGGGCGCGGCCTGGTGATCCGCGGCGGGCTGCCGCGCGCGGCGGCCGCGCTGCCCTGGCACGTGGAGGCGCCGGACTGCCTCGAGGGCCCGTCCTTCCGCGGCTGCCTGGGCAATGCCGGCGTGCCCCTGCCACTGCTGCTCGCGGAGCCGGCGGCCGGGCCCCGCGTCGAGTTCGTCGCGATCGCGAGCCGGGTGCCGCTCGCGGACGCCGAGATCGGGCGCCTGCGCGGGCTCTGTCGCGCGGGTCCGACGGTGCTCGTGGGGCTGCAGAACGACGCCTTCCTCGACGCGCTGCCCGAGGCCGCGGTCCGGATCTCGGCGGCCGACGCCACGCCCCTCACCCGGCGGGCGGTCTCACGCGCGGTCGCTGGCCTGTGGCGGGCGGCGGGCGAGGCCTGACCGGGGCCGACTGGCGGCGGCGCCCCCGGTCTGGACCACCTGAAGCAACCGGGGACATGGGTGACAGGACAGACCGGGCACATGGGTAACACATTCTAGCTTCCATAACGGCGGCGACGACGTCTGCTCAAGGCAGGATCAACGATGGGTTCGAGCCGCCCAAAGTGGCGGGGTCCGCGGTCGGTGGCCTGCTTGAGATCTAGCAGTCCGATCGGCACCCAGCCGAAGTGGACACGCCACCGGCCATCGTCGCAGGGCTCGAGTCCGACCCGTTCGCCGACGAGGCAGTTGCTCACGTACCACTGCGTGGTGCCGAAGGTGATCACGCCGTTGGGATAGGCCACCCGGGTCTCGAAGTGTCGCGGGTACTCTGGTTCGGGGAGCTCGCGCGGGTACGAGCGAAGCGATGGGCGGTAAAGCGCGGCCGGCACCTCCTGGCCGAGCGCCTCGTGCGGCCGCTCCTGGTTGTACTCCGTCTGGAAGCGATCGAACGCGCGTTGCTGGGCGCTGAAGCTCGAGCGCGGCGGTCTGGCGGTCTCGGCTTTCAAGGTGCGATGCATGCGCTCGTGGCGCCCGTTCTGTTCGGGACGACCTGGCATGATGCGTTCGGGACGGATCCCGAGTCGGATCCACCAGACCGAGAGACGCGACAGTCCGCCCGGGGCGAGCGTCGAGAACGGCGGCCCGTTATCGGTGCGGATCGCCCTCGGCAAGCCGTATTCGGTGAAAGCGGACTCGAAGACGCGCCGGACATGCTGAGTGAGCGGACGACGCAGGGCGCGGCAGCGAAGGAGCAGGCGACTGTATCCATCGCTGATGGTCAGCGGATGACAGCGTTCACCCCGGCGACCCAGCGGGAAGTGGCCCTTGAAGTCGGCACACCAGACGGCGTTGGGTGCGTCGTACTGCCGCAGCCGGTCCCCGTACGGTGAGCTGCGCCGGACTCGCCGGCGCGGGCGAACCAGTCCGCTGCGCCTCAGGATGTCGCCGATCGTGCTGGCCGCCGGGAGCGCGACCGGCGGCCGTTCCCGCTTCAGCACCACCCGCACCTTGCGTGGTCCCCAACGCGGATGGCGACGTCGGATCGCGACGATCGCCTGCACGAGGTCGGCGGCGACGGCGTTGGGATGAGAGTGCGGCGCGCGTGAGATCTCCTCGAGGGCCGCGACCCCGTCGGCCTCATAACGACGGACCCACTTGTACCCCGTCTTCCGGCTGACCCCGAAGTCGTGGCACAAGTCGGAGAAGCTGGCCTCCGCCTGCAGGTAGGCGGCAATGAACTTCACTCGTTCAGACATCCAGTCGGTCCTCGCCCAGGGCATCGTGTGGTCCTCCTCGAACCACCCATGATGCCCGCGGGCTGTAACCCATGTCCCCGGTCTGATCTGTTACCAGTGTGCCCGGTCTGAACCACCGATTTCGCTTGACAGGTTTCGGGGCTCGCGATGCGCTTCGATCGCCGGGGCGTTCGCGCTGCTCGCAGGACGCCGTCTGCCGGGCGGAGACGGGATCGCGAGCCGGGTTGCGAACTCGCTCTCCCGCCATGCCCCGTCGTGCGACCTGCGGGGCGCTGCGAGGGCCGAAGACGGGCATGATATGAATGTGCTCGCAGCGCCCCCGTGACCCGCCCCCGCGCGGAGTCACGTCGATGAACCGTTACGCGCTCTCCCACCTGTCCGACCAGGCGCTCCTGCGCGAACTGCGGACACTCGTCTCGCAGGACCGCGCGACCACGGCCCTGCTGGTCGCCCACCTCGGGGAGGTCGATGCCCGGCGGCTCTACGCCGAAGCCGGCTACCCCTCGATGTTCGCGTGGTGCGTCGAGCAGCTGGGCTTCTCGGAGGACAGCGCGTACCGCCGCATCCAGGTCGCGCGCACCGCCCGACGCTTCCCCGCCATCCTCCCCTTGCTCGCCGACGGCCGCCTGAACCTCACCGCCGTGCTCCTCCTCGCTCCCTGCCTCACCGACGCGGGCGCCGCGGAGCTGCTCGCTGCCGCCGCCGGCAGGTCCAAGGCCGAGATCGAGCAGGAGTTGGCCCGTCGCTTCCCCCGCACCGAACCGCTCCCGCTCGTCACCGCGCTGCCTTCCGATACGCCGGAGCAGGTCGGCGATGTTCAGTGTGACGCGACTTTACTCGCTCCAGAGCGAGTAAAGTTGAGCACCACGCAACTCACGCGGGTCACGCCCCTCGCGCCGCAGCGCTTCGCCGTGCAGTTCACCATGGACCAGGAAGCGCACGACGACCTGCTCTACGCCCAGGCCCTGCTCGGGCACGCCGTGCCCTCGGGCGATCCGGCCGCCGTGTTCGCCCGCGCCCTGAAGGCCCTGGTCGCCCAGCTCGAGCAGCGCAAGTTCGCCAAGACCGACCGGCCCCGCCGCTGCCGCGCAAGCGACGACCCCCGCCACGTCCCTGCGGAGGTGAAGCGCGCGGTCTGGGAGCGCGATGGCGGCCGCTGCACGTTCGTGAGCGCGGGCGGACATCGCTGCGAGGCACGCACGCGGCTGGAGTACGACCACGTCGAGCCGGTGGCATTGGGCGGCCGCGCGACGGTGCGGGGCCTGCGCCTGCGCTGCCGCGCCCACAACCAGTTCGAGGCCGAGCGCAGCCTCGGACGGGACTTCATGGAGGCGCGGCGCGGGAATGCACGGCGTAGGCCGGCGGCGAGGCGCGAGCTGGCTCCGCACCTGGCCGAGTTGGTGCCCTGGCTGCGGACGCTCGGGCTCCGCGCGGAGGAGGCGCACCGGGTCGCGGAACATTGCGGCGCCCCACCCGACGCCCCGCTCGAGAAGCGCCTGCGCTACGCGCTGAGGTGCTATGGCGGGCCGCGCGCCGCCGCCACACGCCCGGCGGCATGAGCGATACGGGAGCCGGGCGGCACGGGAGCAGTGCGGCTCGCCCGACCCGAACCCGTGGCCCGCTCGACCCGCGCCCGCGGCCCGCCCGACCCGATCCCGTGGCCCGTCCGACTCGCGCCCGTGGCCCGCTCGACCCGAACCCCCGGATCGTACGCGCCGTGGTTGCGATTGCTCGGACAGGCTCCTAGCGGTTCCGGCGAGCCCGCCGGCGCAGGTGGTCCAGGCCCAGGCCGAGCCCCACCAGCGCGAACGCCCCGGCGATGACCCACCAGGGCACCTCGAATTCGCGGGCGAGGGCCGCGGCCTGCCGCGCGAGGAAGGCCAGGACGAAGTAGTAGGGCAACGCCCCGAGCAGGATGGCCAGGGCGTAGAGGCGGACCGGGTAGCGGCCCGCCGCCGCCACCAGCTTCACCGGCGCGTCGGGAAGCGGCGTGGCGCGCGCGACCAGGATGGTGAGGAACGAGGCCGAGGGGTTCTGGCTCAGGGCGGCGGCGAGCTTCTCACGCGACGGCGCGAAGCGATGGAGCCAACGATGCCCCGAATCGAGCATCATGCCCAGCACCTTGAACTGCACCGCGCTGCCCAGGGCACTCGACAGGCTTCCGGCCAGCGCCAGCTCCCAGGGAGCGTGGAACGGCGCGAAGAGGATGATGAGGATCGTGGTGGCGAAGGCGAAGGTCGCGCCGTCCACGAACAGGGCCAGGCAGAAGACCCAGAGCGAGCCGAGGCAGTAGGTCCAGAGCGGGCTCAGGTCCACGGGTCCCCCATCGCCCCATACGAACGCGTCACCCGGGGGAGTCCATCCTCCCGGGTGACGCGCTCGACCCGAACCGGGCTCAGGCGCCCGTCGAAGGCCCGGAAGGCGGCGGCTCCGGGGCGGGCGGCGCAGGCGGCGGCACCGGCGGCTCCACGGCGGGCGCCGCGGCCGCAGGCGGACCGTACGGCGACGTCGGCGGCGGACCGTACGCGCTCGGCGGGGCGGCCGCGGCGCGCGCGGCGTTGCGGCTCTCCCAGCGCCCGCGCCAGCGTCCGAACACGCCCTCGCTGAACTCCCACTTGAGCCATGCGCCTCCACCCATCAGGCCCATGAAGATCATCGCGATCACGGCCAGGACGGTCACCAGCTTGCCGAGACCGCCGAGGACAGGAACGTCCGCGATCGCGAGCACCTTGCCCACGAAGGCCGCGCCCGCCACGACCAGCACTCCCAGCAGGGCCGAGTCCCGGACCGACACCCCCGTCCGGCCCTGCCTGGCGGCGAGCTTCTCGCCGACGAGCACGGACCCGACCACCAGGCCGAAGATCCAGAAGACCGCGAAGAAGAGAAGGTAGCCAACCAGGGCGGCCAGCGCGAGCGGAATCCCCACGATGGTGATGCACAGCAGGGCCATGACCAGGGCCAGTGCGACGATCGACGGGATGAACAACGCGTGGACCAGCGCACCGATCCCCAGCGAGACGGCCGGCTGCCGTTTCAGCGTCTCCGCCCCGACGGCGATGCGCCCCTGGAACAGCCAGACGATGAGCAGGGTGAGGCCGATGACGATCAGCAGCCGCACGAGCGCGCCGAAGGCCCTCAGCACCCCCCACCCCAGGTCCCGACCCTCCCCGTCGCCCCCACGGTGGAGCCCGCCGACCCGCAGGCTCCGGGCAAGGCGATCGCCCCGCGAGCCGCTGAGCGCGCTCACGCGCTCCCCGCTGACGTAGGCGCCCGGCTGCTCGTGCAGGACGCCCCCGATGGTGACGACGTCGCCGTCCACGCGGGCGGTCGAGTTCAGGTAGATGTCGCCGCCGAATGACACCACTCCGCCGTGCACCGCGCCGTCCACGGTGATGTCGCCGCGGATGGCGGTGACGTCACCGCGCACCACCTCGTCCTGCTCGACGTGGATGTCGCTGCCCACGCGCGTGATGTCGCCGGAGCGCGTCACGTGCTCGGTCACGGCCGGAGGCTCGGGGGCCTCGGGCACCGCGGGGACCTCGGGGACCTCGGGCACCGCCGGGGTCTCGGGGACGTCCACGGTCACGTGCACGCGAGTTCTCGTCGGCCGTTCACGCTCGAGCGTGGAGACGCTCTCGGGCGGCACGGGCTTGAAGGGCAGAGTCGTCACCTGCGCCACCGCCCGGCTCGGGCCCGAGGCCTCGAGCAGGGCCACCGCGGCCTTCGCCATCGCGGCCGGCCCGGCGTGCCGCAGGACTGCCAGGCCGAGCACGGGAGCCGCCAGGGCCAGGGCCAGGGCCAGGATCAGCACGCTGTGTCTTCGCATGGTCATCTCCCTCTGCCGGTCACGGCGATGTCGCCCGACAGGCTGTGCAGGATCACCGGCGGGCCCCCGCCGGACACCGTGCCCGACATCTCGCTGCGGGAGACGGTGCGGATCTTCAGGGGCACGGAACTGTCGAGCGTGCCACTCGTGCTCTTGAGCGTCAGGTCGCAGCCGAGCCCGTCGGCCAGCCGGGCGGTGATCCCGCCCGATACCGTGCTCACGTCGGCGCGGCGCAGGTTGCGGTCGAGACCGAAGCTCACCTCGCCCGAGGTGGAGCGCAGGCGCACCGCTCCGCCGGCGAGACCGTCCACGACGATGCGTCCGCTGGTGGTGCCGGCGTCCAGGCCGCGGGGCGCCCGGTCCAACCCGATGTCCCCGCTCACGCTGGACAGGCGCAGGCTGTCGGTGACGCCGCTCAGGCTGATGTCCCCGCTGGTCGTGCGGACGTCGAGCGGACCGCGCGCGGCGTCCAGGGTGATGTCGCCGCTCACGCTGTGGACCGTGGCCCGCCCCAGCCCGGAGGCCATGATGTTCCCGCTGGTGGTGATGATCGAGACGAACGCTGCCGCCGCGTGCACCTCGATGTCGCCGCTCGTGGTCTGCAGCGACTGCGTCCCCGTCAGGCCGCCGGTCTCCAGGTCGCCGCTGGAGGTCTCCAGGTCGACCGGCAGGCTGGGCGGCACCTCGAGGGACAGCCGCACCTCGATGCGGGGCAGGTCGAACTCACCCTTGAAGAGCTGCGAGAGGCTGGCGTGGAGCGTCCGCCGTTGCGGGTAGCGAACGCGCACCACGAAACGGCCCGACTCGGTCGAGGTCTCCACGCGGGTCCCGCGGGCGAAGTCCTCGGCCCGCTCGGACGCACGGCTGCTCGCCAGCTTGAGCGCCGTCAGGTGGATGCGCCCGTCCCGGCTCGGGCTCACCTGGACCAGGCCGCGGGGGTTCTCGACCCTCAGGCCGGTGAGGCCCCGGGCCTCGACCACCTGCTGGCTCTGCTCTCGCAGGGCAGTGGTCCTGTCGGCCAACAGGGTGCCTGGCAGGAGCGCCAGGGCGGCGACGGCGAGCATCAGGTGTTGGGCTTTCACGGACGGACCCTCCTCGTCTGCCCACGTCTACGCAACGGACCGCGGCCGGGTTGCGCCGGAGCGGCCGAAATGGGGGTAGGTCGCGGAGTTCCCGGCTCGCCCGGGAGGGGTTGGCGTCGGACCGAGGTGCGGGCCGGGCGAGGGATCGGAGCCCGGGCTCCGGGTTTCCCCCGGAAACTACAGGGAGGGGAGGATATCGCTACCCCCCCCTCCCGCCAGGCAAACAGCGAGACGATCCTGGTTACTGCTGGGCAGCCGTCGTGTCGACCGGCGCCATCGTCGTCGTGTCCTGAACCATGCTGGTGGTGTCAGCCACCGGAGCCGGGGTCACTTCCTCGGCCTTCTTCTGAGCGCAACCGACCGCGGCGAGCGCGAGGGTCAGCGCCAAGAGGGCGACCATCGCCAGAGCGAGATTCTTCCGCATCCTTTCCATTTCACCTCCTCTCGGTCTCGCCGCGCCGGAACATGAGAAGTCCGGCAGCGGCCCATCATTTTCTCAAGAACGCTTTCTCAGGACCTGCCACGTCGAAAGTACGATTCGAAGTCCGCGGCGTCCCTGCGCGTGAATCGCGTGTCGTCAGTCCGGAAGGCGCGATGCACTTCCATGTCGGGGCAGGTGCGCCTAGCAGAAGTCCACGAGAACCTAGAGCGAGGCCACGGGCTTGTCAACCTTCTTCGCGACAGAACCTTGTCCGACATATTCAACTCGTTGATATCGAACATCTTACAAACCACGACCGGGTCCCTGCCGGGGTCGCGGGGACCGGCGACGGTCCTGGCTGGACACTTGAGTCCGTTCCGGGGGGCGGGAATCGGGGCTCTCCTTCCGCGATCGAGCGGACCGAGACCGCGCAGGAGCGGCGTGGGACCACCGGGCGCGCGGCCTTGCGGAGCCTCCCGGCCGAAGGGCGGAGCTGGAAACGGCTGCGGAGCGGGCCTCTCGGGAGACCCGCTCCGCGACGTTCTTCAGGCCTTGCGGCGCTACTTGCCGGTCGGCAGGTACTTCCTCATCGGAGACCCGGGCAGAGGCTGCTTCGTTCCCGTGCCCTTGTGGTCCACGTGGGCCTGGTACAGGGCGAAGTCGAACCCCGGGCTCACTTCCTTGGTGTGGCAGATCCGGCAGGTCAGCTCGGTGACCCTGCGCGGCGTCGCGCTGAACGCTTCGTGCGTGGAGCCCATGCCGTGACAGCTCTCGCACTGGACGCCCTTCAGGTTCCCGGTGCTCACTGGGTCCCTGAACCCACCGGCCTGTCGGAAACCGACCGCGTGGCAGCCGATGCAGCTGGCGACGGTGTCCTGCTTCGCCGCCACCAGCGTCTCCCAGGCCTGAGCGTGCTTGGTCGTCTTCCACTGCGCCGCCTCCGCCGGATGGCAGCGCGCGCAGATCTCGCCCCCGAGGTAGTGCTCGGGCGAACCCTGCACCGCCTTCTCGGCGTCCCTCGCGGCCTTCTCCTTCTGCAGCTTCTGCAGCTTGTCGTTGAAGCTGTCGTTGAACCCCTTCACCAGCGCGGCGATCTCCTTCTTCTCCGCGATCTCGGGCCCCAGGATGAAGGTCTCGTTGTCGCCGGTGGTCATCTTCCGCTTCGCATCGAGCGTCAGCAGCGTGCGCCCGATGTACTGGCCCTGTTCGCCGCCGTAGCACGCCACCGTGGCCTTGATCAGGCGCCCCTTCTGGAGCAGCGGCGTGCCGTGACCGAGGATCACCGCGTCGATGCCGTCCACCGCCGTCACCAGGTCCTCGCCTTCGACCTTGCCGAGCTGGGAAAGCAGCACCACCACCGTCGCGCCCTTCTTGCGCAACTCCGCGACCGTGCGCTTGGCCGCGGCCGAGGGCTCCTCGACGCGCAGCGAGTCCCGGGCCGGGCCCAGGTCCAGGCCGGGGGCGTTGCTCATGAGCCCGAAGATGCCGACCTTGACCGTGCCCACCTGCTTGAGCACGTAGGGCGGCAGCAGCAGCTTCGAGGTCTTCGACAGGTAGAGGTTGGCGCACACCATCGGCAGCTGGGTGCGCTTGATCTGCGCCTTCAGGAAGCTCGCCCCGAAGCGCAGCTCCCTCTCGCTCGTCCCCACCGCGTCGACACCCAGCACCTTCATCGCGTCCATCAGGAACCAGGCGACGTCCTGGTGCAGGTCGTCCTCGGGAAAGAAGCCGCCGCCGTCCACCAGCACGACCTGGCCGTAGCTCACCTTGATGCTGTCGACAAAACCCGCCCGCCGGGCGAGTCCCCCCTTGGGGGTGTGTCAGCCACAGGGGTCGGTCTTGCCCTTGACGTCGTTGGTGGAGAGGATGACGAGCTTGTCCGGCTCGAGCGGGGTCGTCCGCGGAGCGCTGGCACCGGCCAGCAGCACCCAGGCGACGGCCGCGAGGAACGCGGTGGCGACGAACCGCGACAGCAGGGTCTTCATGCGACAGGCTCTCCCGAGAACGAGGATGGTTCGAAGCACGGTAACGGCGTGCGGAAGATGCGACTTGAGTCTACGGTTCGCCGCGCGCGGGCGTCAAGGATATGGCCCGTTTCCCGCCCGGTCGCGGTGCCGCGGCCGGAATGATTGACATCCCGTTGACGCGTCGGCGCGCGAACGGCGATCGGCGCGACCCCGCGCGGGCGCGGAGCGGACCGCGCGGGACGCGCGCGCGAGCGGGTGGCGCACCCGGTCGCGGGGCGCTAGATTGCGGGGACGGAGGTCGCCTGCGATGAGCTACGACACGCTGTCAGAGACCGAGTGGGCCGAGGTCAGCCGGATCTGGGACCTGCTCGACGAGGGCGAGGTGGAGAAGGCCCGTGCGACCTTGGACACGCTCCTGCGGGCGCGCCCCGGGCATCCCGACGTCCGCATCGTGGAGGCCGCCGTCTACCTCGACGAAGGCGAGCCCGCCCGGGCGCTCGAGACCCTGCTGGGAGCCGAGCGCTCGGCCGACCCCGCGCTGCTCTTCTACCTGCGCGCCGTCGCCCGTTTCGAACTGGTGCGCTTCGAGCAGGCGCGCGACGACGCCCTGCGCGCCGTGGCCGTGACCCCCGACCTGGCCGAGGCGCACGATCTGCTGTCCCGCGTCTACGAGTACCTCGACCAGCCGGAGCACGCGCGGAAGCACGCGGCCGAGGCCCGGGCCATCGACCCGGTGGCCTTCGCGCAGCCCTTCGAGATCACGGACGAGGACTTCCAGGCGCTGGTGGAGGAGAGCCAGGCGCTGGTCGAGAGGTTCTTCAAGGAGAAGCTGGCGGAGGTGCCGGAACACATGCACCGGAGTTTCGCCGAGGCGCTCGACACGCCGGTCCTGGTCGTGGACCTGCCCTGGCGGGAGATCCTCACCGCCGAGGATCCGCCCCTGCCGCCCGACCTGCTCGGGCTCTTCGTCGGACGCAGCCTGCTCGAGCGCAGCCACGTCGACCTGCCCGGCGTCCCCGAGGCCATCTACCTCTTCCGTCGCAACCTGCTCCGCTCCTGCGCGGACCGCGAGGAGCTGGCGACCGAGGTGCGCACCACGGTGCAGCACGAGCTGGCGCACCTGCTCGGCTTCGACGAGGGCGACATGGAGGATCTGGGCCTGGAGTAGTCCCGGGCGCTCCGGAGCCGGGGAGTCGCCGCGCCAGGCTGGACCGGCCGAGCCGGTAGCCGCGTGGACGGCTGAGTGCACACACGCTCGCCCGCGCGACTCCCGGCTCGATGGGTCCCCGATCGGGGTCCACCTGCTCTCCATCCGGCGAGATCAGGCCGGCCGATGATCGTCAGGACTCCGGCGTAGCGACCGGGCTCCCGTCGTCCACCGCCCCGGGCACCTCCGGGCGCAGCATGCGCGCCGCGTCCTCGGGCAGCACCGGGTTCGCGTACAGGCCGCTGCCCACTTCGAAGCCCGCCGTCTGCACCAGCCGCGGCATCACCGCGATGTGCCAGTGGAAGTCCTGGGCCAGCGTGGTCCAGTACCCCTTGCGCGCATCACGGTTCGGGCTGCTGTAGAGGAACAGGTTGTAGGCCGGATCGGGCAGGATGTCCTCGAGCCGCGCCAGCGTCGCCTGCAGTACGCCGGCCAGGTCCTCGAGCAGCGCGGGCCCGGTGGCCTCGAAGTCCGCGGAGTGCTCCCGCGGCAGGATCCAGTACTCGTAGGGGTAGCGCGAGGCGTAGGGCGCCAGCGCGACGAAGTGCTCGGTGACCTTCACCAGGCGCCGGCCGTACTCCAGCTCCTCCCGCAGGATGTCGCAGAAGACGCAGCGCTCCTTGTCCCGGTAGTGCGCGCGCGCGACGTCGAGGATCTCCTTGAGCGCCTTGGGCGTCACCGGCAGGCCCATGACCTGCGAGTGCGCATGGTCGGGCATCCACGCCCCGGCCAGCATCCCCTGGTTCTTGAAGACGAAGATGGAGCGGAACCGCGGATCCTTCTTGAGGTCGCGGATGCGCTCCGCCCAGGCCTTCAGCACCAGCGCGACCTGGGCCCTCGGCAGCGCGGAGAGGCTGCGCCGGTGCTCCGGCGTCTCGATCACGATCTCGTGCGCGCCGGTGCCCGACGTCGTGTCGTAGATGAGGTCGGCATGGCGTTCGAGCGCGCTCTCGATGCGCAGCAGCGGGCGCGCGTTGGGCACCACCCGGACCTGCCAGCCCGGGGCGTTCGGCTGGCGCTGCGGCGGGCCCCAGGCGACGATCTCGGGAGGCGTCCGGGACTCGTGCCCGGAGCAGAATGGACAGCTGTCTCCGGGGACCCGGGCCGCGGGTGGCGGGTCCCCGAAGATCACCCAGCGATTCGTGGTGGGATCGCGACGCAGAACGCTCATGGGATCCTTCCTTGGATGACGCGTCCGTCTCGGGCCAGCGCACGCTGGCAAGCCGGCAACGGCGCGACGATACTCCCGGCGCTGCGCCGGGGCCAGCGGGCTCGGCCACCGGCGGCCCGTCCGAACCACGAGCGCCGACGGACGCGCGAGCCCGGACGGCGGACCGGGAGTCGCCGGGCCGCGACGGCTCCGGCCCTCCCGGGGATCCCCTGAATCCTTCCCGCTCCCCGCGCATCAGAACGCACAGGTTTGGGAGGGAGTGTCTGAAGACCCTTGGGTGCGGCCCCCGAGACTCCAGATGCCCCTCCCAGAACATTTCACCCCGCTCACCGTGAGGCGAGCGGGGTGGCGGCTTTTCGGGCCCGGGCCCCGGCCCACGACCGCGGCAGGGTCACTTCACCACGATCTTCCCCTTGTACATGTCCATCCCGCAGGCGTACTGGAGCGTCCCGCTCTGCCTGGGGGTGAAGCGGATGGACACGGTCTTGTTGAGCGGCAGCTTCTCGTTGATGTCGTAGGCCTTCAGCACCAGCTCGGTCGCGCAGGTGCGGTCGGTCTTGCGGGTGACCAGCAGCACCACCGGTTGCCCGGCCCGCACCGTCACCACCGCAGGCTCGAAGCCGTTCTTCGTCACCGAGAGCCTCACGCGTTGCTCGCTGCCCGCCAGGGCGCTCGCGAACGCCACCGCCAGCATCACCACCACGACCGTCACCAGCATCTTCAGCTTCATCTTCATCTCCTCTGCGGCACCTGGGTGAAGTGGGCGTGTCCGCGCGGCCGGCGGAGCGCCGGGGGTCACGATTCGAGCTCCTTCAGGTCGGTCTTCAGCTTCCAGAGCTTGTAGATGGCCGGGTAGACCAGCAGTTCCAGCAGGAACGAGGTGACCAGTCCGCCGATCATCGGCGCGGCGATCCGTTTCATGACGTCCGCGCCGGCCGAAGTCGACCACATGATCGGGAGCAGGCCCATGAAGGCGGCGCAGACCGTCATCATCTTGGGTCGCGCCCGCTTGACCGCTCCGTGCAGGATGGCCTCGTCCAACTCTCCCAGCGTCCGCAGCAGCCCCTTCTTGCGGGCCTCGTCGTAGGAGAGGTCCAGGAAGAGCAGCATGAAGACGCCGGTCTCCGCGTCCAGGCCCAGCAGCGCGATCATCCCCACCCATGCCGCGATGGACACGTTGTAGCCCAGGAAGTGGAAGAGCCAGATGGCGCCGACGGCGGAGAACGGCACGGCCAGCATCACCACCATCGACTTGAACGCACGAGCGGGTGTTGGCAAACAGCAGCACGAAGATCAGCACCAGCGTGATGGGCACCACGACCTTGAGCCGCTGGCTCACCCGGATCATGTTCTCGTACTGGCCGCTCCATTGCAGCACGGTAGCCGGGCGGCAGGGTCAGCTTCTCCCGCACCAGCTTCTTGGCCTTCTCGACGTAGCCGCCGATGTCCCCGCCGGTCATGTCGACGTAGACGTAGCCGGCCATGAAGCCGTTCTCGTCCCGGATCATCGCCGGCCCGGTGACCAGCTGGATGTCGGCGAGCTGGGCCAGCGGCACCTGCGGCCCCGCGGGGGTCTTCACCAGGACCCTTCGCAGACGGTCCACGTTGTCGCGGAGCTCCCGGGGGTAGCGCACGTTGACCGGGTAGCGTTCACGGCCCTCGATGGTGGTGGTCACGTTCTCGCCGCCCACGGCCGACATCAGCACCGTCTGGACGTCCGCGATGGTGAGCCCGTAGCGGGCGAGCTGGTCCCGCCGGGGTTCGAAGTCGAGGAAGTAGCCGCCGGTCACCCGCTCGGCGTAGACGCTCCGGGTGCCCGGCACCTGCCGCATCAGGCCCTCGAGCTGGGCGCCCAGCTTCTCGATCTCCTTGAGATCCGAGCCGAAGATCTTGATCCCGATCGGGGTGCGGACCCCGGTCGTCAGCATGTCGGTGCGGGCCTTGATCGGCATGGTCCACGCGTTGGTCACGCCGGGGATCTTGAGCCTGGCGTCCATCTCCGCGACCAGCTCGTCCCACGAGATCCGGTCGGGCCAGATCGGGCGGAGAACCGGCTTGAGGAAGCCCGGCACCCACGAAGAGTACCAGCGCTTCTTGCCGCGCCACTCCTGCGGCGGCTTGAGGATCACCGTGGTCTCCATCATCGAGAACGGCGCGGGATCGGTGGAGGTCTCGGCGCGCCCCGCCTTGCCGAACACCCGCTCGACCTCGGGGAACGACTTGAGGACCTGGTCCTGGGTCTGCAGGAGCGCCTGGGCCTCCGCCACCGAGATGCCGGGCAGGGTCGTCGGCATGTAGAGGATCGTCCCCTCGTTCAGCGGGGGCATGAACTCCGAGCCCAGCTTGAAGTAGGCCGGGATGCTCAACGCCACGATGGCGGCCGCCGCCAGGATGATCGTCTTCGGCCGCTTCAGCACGAAGCGGCAGGCCGGGTCGTACACCCTGAAGATGGCGCGGCTGATGGGGTGCTTCTCCTCGGAGTAGTAGGTGCCGACCAGGGCGTGGCTGGCGAGCTTCGCCAGGAAGCGGGGCTTGAAGCGGAAGGGGTCCATGCGGGTGAACATCATCCGCATGGCCGGGTCGAGCGTGATGGCGAGGAACGCCGCCAGCGCCATGGCCAGGTTCTTGGAGTAGGCCAGCGGCTTGAACAGCCGGCCTTCCTGGTCCACCAGGGCGAAGATGGGCAGGAACGCCACCGCCACGACCAGCAGCGAGAAGAAGACCGAGGGCCCCACCTCCTTGAGCGCCTCGAGGCGGACCGCGTGGAAGTCGCCCTTCCTGCCCCCCGCGTCCCAGAGATGGAGCTTGTTGTAGGCGTTCTCCACCTCGACGATCGCCCCGTCCACCAGCACGCCGATCGAGATGGCGATGCCGGCCAGCGACATGATGTTGACGGTGACGCCGAAGTAGAAGAGCGGGATGAAGGCCAGGAGCACCGAGATCGGGATGGTCAGGATCGGCACGACGGCCGAGGGGATGTGCCAGAGGAAGAGCAGGATGATCAGCGAGACGATGATCATCTCGATGGTCAGCTCGTGCTTGAGCGTCTCGATCGCCCGGGTGATGAGATCCGCCCGGTCGTAGGTGGTGACGAACTCCACCCCTGCGGGCAGGGACGGCCCGAGGTCGCCGAGCTTCTCCTTGACGCGCTGGATCACGTTCAGGGCGTTCTCACCATGGCGCATGATCACGATGCCGCCCACCGCATCGCCCTTCCCGTCGAGGTCGGACACGCCGCGACGGATCTCGGGGCCCAGGCCGACCCGCGCCACGTCCTTCAGGAGCACCGGCACGCCGCCCGCGCCGGTCTTCACCACGATGCTGCCGAAGTCCTCGAGACTCTTCGAGTAGCCGCGGCCGCGGACCATGTACTCCGTGCCGCTCCACTCGATGAGCCGGCCGCCGACCTCGTTGTTGGAGTTGCGGACGGCATCGATCACGGTGGAGATGGACAGGTCGTACGCGGCGAGCCGGTTGGGGTCCACCGTGATCTGGTACTGCTTGACGTAGCCGCCGATCGAGGCCACCTCGGCCACTCCGGGCACCGACTGGAGTGCGTAGCGGAGCGTCCAGTCCTGGTACGAGCGGAGCTGATCGAGCGAGTGCGTGCCCGAGCGGTCGACCAAGGCGTACTGGAAGACCCAGCCCACGCCGGTGGCGTCGGGACCCAGCTCGGTGCGCACGTCGTCGGGCAGGTCGGACTGGATCTTGGACAGGTATTCCAGCACCCGCGAGCGCGCCCAGTAGAGATCGGTGCCGTCCTGGAAGATCACGTAGACGAAGGAATAGCCGAAGTCCGAGAAGCCGCGGACCGCCTTGACGCGGGGCGCTCCCAGCAGCGCCGAGACGATGGGATAGGTGACCTGATCCTCCATGATGTCGGGGGACCGGTCCCAGCGCGAGTAGACGATGACCTGGGTGTCGGAGAGGTCGGGCAGCGCGTCGAGCCGGATCTGGTGCAGGATGTAGAAGGCGTAGGCGCAGAGCACCCCGACGCCCAGCAGGACGAGGACCCGGTTCTTAGCCGAGAAGTCGATGATCTTGCGGATCATCGCGCGCCCGCGCCCGCGGTGTGGGCCCCCGGCGCCTTGCCGATCGCGGCGCGCAGGCGGGACTCCGAGTCGAGCAGGAAGTTGGCCCGATCCACGACCTCGTCGCCTTCCTTCACCCCCGAGAGGATCTGGGCCTGGCCGTCGCTCCGGATACCGACCTTCACCTGGCGCGGCTCGTAGCGCCCCTCACCGGTCTTGACGTACACGATCTGCCGTGGGCCGGTGTCCAGGATCGACGCGTCGGGGATCAGGATGCCTGCGACCGCCTGAGCGTCGAGCTCGACGTTGGCGTACATCCCGGGCTTCAGCGCCAGGCCGGGATTGTCGAACTCGAAGCGGATCCGCAGCGTGCGGGTGTCCGGGTTCAGGTACGGGTAGATGTAGCTGACCCGCCCCACGTAGACGCGCGCCGGGTCGTAGGCGAGGGTCACGCGGGCCTGCTGCCCGGTCCGCACCAGCGGAGCCTCGTACTCGTAGACCTCGGCTTCGATCCAGACCTTCGACAGGTCGGTAACCGTGAAGAGCGTCATTCCCGGCTCGATCTGCGTTCCCGCAAAGACTTCCTTCCCGGTGACGAACCCCGATGCCGGGGCGTCGAGCGTCACGGTGCGTTGCGGCTTTCCCGTGCTTTCCAGCGTTTCGACGAAGCTCTGCGGCACGTCGAACAGCGCGAGTCGCTGCCGGGCCGCCGCCAGCAGCTCCTCGCCACCGCGGCGGACCTCGGGCAGGTCGCTCCCGGTGAACCGGGCGGCGGATTCGCGCGCCCGGAGGAACTCCTGCTGGGTCGCGAGCAGTTCGGGCGAGTAGATGCTCAGCAGCGGCTGGCCCCTGCGGACCGCCTGCCCGCTGGAGCTGACGAACAGCTTCTCGACCCACCCGGAGATCTTGGTGTGCACCTGGCTGATCCGCGTCTCGTCGGCCTTGACCTCGCCGACCGTGCGGATGGTGTGGGCCAGCCTCCCGCGTCGGGCCACAATGCTCTGAAGGCCCGCCAGCTTCAGCTCGTCGGGACTCACCTCGACCGAGGCATGGCCCTCCACGCTGCCGGCCACGGACACCTGGTCCGAGGTGACCGGCACGTAGTCCATGCCCATCTCGTCCTTCATCGGCACCGGCGAGGTGACGGCGGGGTTCATCGGATTGCGGTAGTGGAGGATCCTGCGCGGCCCGGCGGAAGCGGTCGTCGCGCCCGCCGCGGCGGGCGGACCTCCGGCGCCGTTCGGCTTCTTCGCCTCGATCGGCACGAGCTTCATGCCGCAGATCGGGCAGTCGCCCGGCCGGTCGGACACGTAGGTCGGGTGCATCGGGCAGTGGTACTGCTGCCGCTGGCCGCCGGCGGTCCGGCCGGTGGCGGCGGGCCGGCCGCACCCGGCGACGAGGGCCCCGAACGCGAGCATGCCGCACGCGAGGAGGACCAGCAGCGGCAGCGACCGTCGGACGTCACCTCTGAGGTCGATCATCGTTTCCTCCTCACTCCGTCTGCCGGGCGGCGGCGCCGCTCGAGCCGATGATGGTCTGCAGTTCGGCCCACGTCGCGAAGCGTTCGGCCTCGCGCCGGGCCAGCCCGGTGCGGGCCTCGAGCCACAGGTTGAAGTCCTCGACGACCGCCGAGAAATCGCCCCGCCCGGCCAGGTAGCCGGAACGCGCCGCGTCGAGGGCCAGGCTGGTCTGCGGCACGATGGCCTGCGCGTAGCGCGGCACCTGGCTGCCCGCCCGGCGCCAGTCCGCCTCCAGCCGGGCCGCCTCGGCCCGCCCCCGGCTTCGGCCTCGCGCAGGTCCTGGCGCGCCGCCTCGAGTTCCTGCCCGGCCGCACGGATCATCGGGAGCTGGTTCCCGGCCGCCCACAGCGGCAGCTCCACCCCCAGCCGGAACGTGGCGACGGGGTCCCTGCCGCCGCGGAAGCCGACGCCCGCGCCGGCGACGAGGTCGGGCCTCAGCTCCATCCGGGCGACCTTGAGCTTCCGCTCCGCGGCCTCGACCGCAGCCCGTCGCACGGCGATCCCGGCGGAGTTCTGCAGCACGACAGGCTCCCAGGGCGGCGCCGGGAACTGCGGCTCGGGCAGCGACGCGACCCGCCCGAGGGCCGCGTCACCCGGCCGGTCCAGCAGCCGGTTCACCGCGGCCGCCAGGCCCGCCCGCTCCGCGGTGAGATCGTCCTGGCGTTCCTCCAGCCGCGAGACCGCGAGCTGCGCCTTGACCGCGGCTTCCTGTTCGGCCAACCCGACGCCGTAGCGCTCCCGCACCGTGGCGGCCAGCATCTCGAGCAGCTCCCGGCCGGAGGCGAGCGCCTGCCGTTCCTGGTCGAGCGCGTAGAGCCGGGCGTAGAGGCTCCGGATGTCGCGCGTCACCTCGCGCCGGAGCAGTTCCAGCTCGTCCGCCTTCACCGCGAGTTCCGCCTTCGCCGCCCGGCGCCGCTCGCCGCGCTTGCCCGGGAATGGGATGCCCTGCGTGAGCTGGGGGCCGGCCATCGACATCTCCTCCGTGCCGACGGTCCAGCGGGGGAAGCCCACGTCCTGGATCATGAGCTCGACCATCGGGTTGGGAAGCGCCCCGGCGGGCCGGACCATCTCCCGGGCCTGCTGGACGCGCGCCGCGAGCGCCGCCACGGCGGGGGCGTGCTCGAGCGCCTGCGCGACGAGCTCGTCGGGCGGCGGGGCCGGGTCCTCGCCGGCCGGCGCCGGCCGGCGCGCGACGCTATCGGGCGCGAGGGCGTGCGCCCCGGACAGAGGGCCCGATGCCTCCGTGGGCAGCACGCCTTCGGGTTCGAACGCCGGGGCCGGCCGCGCGCCGGTGATGACGAGCAGCACGGCGAACAGCGCCGCGGTTCGGCTCATGGGGTCGCTCCTCTCGCCTGGTCCGGCGTGCCGCTGCGTCCTGCAGCGCACGCGAGGGCCGATCGGTTCCCGCGCGCATGATGCGCGCAGGCGAGGTCCCGGGGAAGCCGGGACCTGGTGCCGTGGGAACTAGGAGAGCGGAGGGGCCCGGGGAGAGATCCGGTCCGGCGGGCCACCCGGAGGAGCGCGGCCGTCATCGGGGTCGGGACGCACCGACGACGACGCGGCCGGATCGGAGACCGGCAGCAAGGGGGAAACCACTGCGACCGCGGCCGACGACGACGCGTCGAGCACGGGCTGCCCGGCCACTGCCGTGCCCTGCGGTCGCAGGTCACAGCAGGTCGGACCCTGCGAGCGCGGGGTCTCCGGGACCGGGGCAGCCGGCGCACAACGAGAGCACTTCGGCGTGGCCGCGACCACCGTCCGGCAGGCGGGCCCGCCGGATTCCATCGCACACGCCAGGTCCGCGCGGCCCGTGAGCGCGCCGACGGTGCAGAGGTCGGCGCCCGCGAGCAGCGGTGTGATCGCGAGGATCACGCCCAGGGCGCGGCGCAGGAAGGCGGTGGCGCGGTTCATGGCTCCTTGGATGTTGGCAGGTGCGCCGGCGGTGCGTGTCCGGGACGGGTCAAGGACGGCTGGTCCGTTCGGCTACCGGTCCCCGGTCCATCATCGGCCGGACCTCCGGGCGGCTTGACGCCGGCGCGGCCGCGCCGCCCCGGGACGCGCCGCGTCCCCGGCCGGGCGAAGAACCCCAGGTTCACGGCCACGATCAGCCCCAGGCCCAGCACGGTCACGGCGAGACGCCCGGGATCCATCACTTGAATCCTCTCAACCGCAGCGAGGAGGTCACCACCGACACGCTCGAGAGCGCCATGGCCAGCGAGGCGAACATGGGGTGCAGCGTGCCCTGCCAGCCGAACAGCGGACCGACCGGGCCCCCCTCGCGCAGCAGCAGGTAGAGCGCGCCCGCCGCCACCGGGATGCCCAGCGTGTTGTAGACGAACGCCCAGAACAGGTTCTGGCGGATGACCTGCATGGTGCGGCGTGCGAGCCGGAGCGCCACCGCCACGCCGGCCGGATCGCCGCGCACCAGCGTGATGCCGCTCGCCTCCATGGCGACGTCGGTGCCGCCGCCCATGGCGATGCCGAGGTCGGCCTGGGCCAGCGCGGGCGCGTCGTTGATGCCGTCGCCCACCATCGCGACGCGCAGGCCCGAGGCCTGGAGCGCCGCGATCTTCGCGCTCTTCTCCCCCGGCAGCACCTGCGCCAGCACGCGCCCCGGCGCGATCCCCGACTGCGCGGCGATGGCCTGCGCGGTGCGGGCGTTGTCGCCGGTGATCAGCCACACCTCGAGCCCGGCGCGCTCGAGCGTCTCCACCGTCTCCCGCGCGCCGGGCTTGAGGGTGTCGGCCACCGCGATCAACCCCAGCGCGGCGCCGTTCTCGGCGACTGCGAAGACCGTGCGCCCCGCGGCCTCGAGGCGCGCGCGCTCCGGCTCGAGCGCGGCGAGGTCGACGCCCTGCCCGGCGAGCAGCGCGGCCGAGCCCACGGCGACCGACCGGCCGCCCAGCAGGGCCACGACGCCCTGTCCGGCCACGGCGGAGAAGTCGTCGGGCTCGGCCAGCGCGATCCCGCGCTCCCGCGCCCCGCGCACCACCGCGGCGGCCAGCGGGTGCTCGCTGCGTTGCTCGACCGAGGCGGCGACGGCGAGCAGGCGGTCCACCTCCACCCCCGCGGCCGGGGACGCGTCGGTCAGCGCCGGCTGGCCGCGGGTGAGCGTGCCGGTCTTGTCGAAGACCACCGCGCGGATGCCGCCGGCCGACTCGAGCGCGTCGGCCCCGCGGATCAGCACCCCCAACTCCGCGCCGCGCCCCGTGCCGACGATGAGCGCCGTGGGGGTGGCGAGCCCGAGCGCGCAGGGGCAGGCGATGATGAGCACCGCCACCAGCTTGAGCAGCGCCCCGGCGGCACGCGGCTCCGGCCCGAAGTCGAACCACAGCACGAACGCCGCGATCGCGATGGAGATCACGACCGGCACGAACACGGCGGCCACGCGGTCGGCCAGCCGCGCCACCTCCGCCTTGCTGGCCTGCGCCTGCTGCACCAGCCGCACGATCTGCATGAGCATCGAGTCGGCGCCGACCCGCTCGGCGCGCATGCGAAACGACCCCGACTGGTTGAGCGTGGCGCCGGCGACGCGCTCCCCGGGCCCGACGTCCACCGGCAGCGACTCGCCGGTGAGCATCGAGGCGTCCACGCTCGAGCGCCCGTCCAGCACCACGCCGTCCACCGGCACCTTCTCCCCGGGCCGCACCAGCAGCACGTCGCCCGGCCCGACCTGGTCGAGCGGGACCTCCTCCACGCCCACCCCGCTCACGCGCCGCGCGGTGCGCGGCCGCAGGTCGAGGAGCCGGCGCATGGCCTGCGAGGTGCTGGCGCGGGCGCGCGACTCGAGCAGGCGCCCGAGCAGGATGAGGGTGACGATCACGGCCGCGGTGTCGAACGTGACATGCGCCCCCACGCCCGCGCCGCGCACCGCTGCGGGCGCCACCGTGGCGACCAGCGAGCTGAGGTACGCGGTCAGGGTGCCCACGCCGACCAGCAGGTTCATGTCGGCGGTGCGGCGCCGCAACGCGACCCACGAGCCGCGCAGGAACGGCCAGCCCGCCCACCACTGGACCGGCGTGGCGAAGAGCAGCTGGATCCAGTTCTGCGCCGCCATCGGGATGTCCCGCAGCCCGGGCAGCATGCCGAGGTGCCCGAGCACCACCACCGGCACGGAGAGGGCGGCCGCCACCGCGAAGCGGCGGGCGAGCGAGCGGCGCTCGGCCGCGCGCTCGCGCTCGGCCGCGGCATCCGCGCCCGGGCCGCTCACCGCGCGGGCGCCGTAGCCGGCCTGGCGGACGACCTCGGCCAGGCCCTCGGCCGGGAGCGGGGCGGCGAGCGTGACCGACGCCCGCTCGGTGGCGAGGTTCACGCTCGCCCCGAGCACGCCCGGCACGGCGGCGAGCGCCTGCTCGACCCGCGCCACGCACGAGGCACAGTGCATGCCCGTGACCTGGAGGTCCACGGTCGCCACCGCGGGCCCGGCCGGTGAAGCCGCCGGCGGGCCGGGTGGCCGCGGCGCTGACGGGACGGTCTGGAGCTTGATGAAGGTCATGGTTCCCGGGGGTGAGAGGCCGATCGTCGCTGCTTGGATGCGCCGGGCGGCCGGACGGTGACGCGCGGGCGCGCCGCCCCGGGCGCCCGATGAGCCCGCTCGCTCCGGCCGCCGGGCGTCCCGCCTTCCCGGCGGACGGTCTGCGGCCCGCCCGGGCTACTGGATCCCGCCGAGGCTGCCCACCCGCGTGCCGCGCTCCAGGTAGATCTCCTTCTGGTCCTTCACGCCGATGCGGAAGTAGTACTCCGCCTCGCCCCCCACCACGAACAGGCGGGTGAAGACCGCCTGCCAGCAGTGCAGGTCACGGCTCAGCGCGAAGCGCTGGGTCTGGATGCTGCGGAGCGTGAGGTCGAGGGACGCCGAGTACTCGAGCGCCCAGGCCGGGGTCAGCTGGTAGCGGCTCGTGACATTCGCGGTCTTCGCGCTGGTCCAGTCCGTCCCGCTGGTGTAGCCGCCCGAGTACGAGTACGCGAAACCGAACGACCAGTTCTCGCCGGACTCCGGCTCGGACCGCTGCTCGGCCGGCAGGTCGGGCGAGGTGCGCTTGAGCCCGCCGCTGTCCAGGTTCAGGCCCAGGTTGTAGCCCAGCGAGCGCACCGGGCGCCGGCTGTAGACGTCGGTCACCCAGCTCAGGTTCGCGTTCATGTAGGTCGGCGGCTGCAGCAGCACGCTCGAGTAGAGGTTCGACAGCGGGTGCGCGGCCCGCTGCTCCTTGTAGAGGAAGTCGTACGAGCCACCCACGCTCCACGACAGCAGGTTGTCCAGGCGCGTGACGTTGGCGCCGCGCTTGAGCTTCGCCTGCAGGCGCTGGTCGAGGCTGAAGTTGAGGTTGGAGCGCTGGAACCCGGAGATGCCGATGCCGGAGAAGCTCCGGAACCGGTTGCGCTGGAAGCCGAGAGAGTCCCGGTAGGTGAGCCCCGGGAACTTCGGGCTGTAGGAGAGCGAGACGTTCGGGGAGACGACGTGCCGCAGCCCCTCGATCCCGAAGACCCGGGGCCGGAACGAGCCGTAGAAGGTCGTGCTCATCGTGACGGTCCCCGACCAGACCGCCGCCGGCACCACCTTGTTGCCCAGCTCGTCGAAGTCGAACACCACCACGTTCGACCGCAGCTGGGGCTGGAAGTTGACCCAGCCGAAGAGCTTGCGCGAGTCCGACACGGAGATGTTGTTCGACAGGCCGCGGCGCGTCGTGCGCTGCTGCCCGAGCGTCGTGATCGAGTCCCGCATCACGTCGGCGGCGAACGGCGTGTGCCCCGCGACGAACGCCCGGCGCTCGGTGTAGGAGAGGAACTGGCTGCTGAACCCGAAGTAGAGGGTGCGCAGCGGCTTCGCCAGCGGCGTGCGACGGAGCAGGCCGAGGCTGCCGATGGCGCGGGTCGGGAACGAGATCGAGAGGTTGGGGTTCGACTCGACCAGGTTGGCGAGCGAGGTCGAGGTGCCGATGGGCTGGATGCCGTTGCGGTTCGCCTCGATCAGGCTCTCGTCCGCGTCGAGGTCCTGGCGCCGGTCGATGAAGGCGTTGATGCTGCCCCAGTCGGCGTTGTGCGACACCGCCAGGCTGGAGGTGAGGAACCGGTTGAGGCGCTGCGCGAGCGAGCGCCCGTAGAGGTTGCTCGAATTGTAGTCCTTGCTCGAGACGAACGAGGCGCGCGCCACCAGCCGGGTGCGCGGCGTGATCTCCTGCGAGTGGTCGGCGCTGAAGTCCCAGTTCTCGCTGCGGTTCAGCGGGCTCTCGTTGCGCGCGAAGGTGCCGCGGAAGCTCCCGTCCAGCAGGTAGAGCACGCGGTACTCGCCTTCGCCCCGCAGCACCCAGGACGGCTCCGCCTGGTAGTAGTCGCCGGCCGCGGTGAGCCCGAGGTAGTCGTTGGGCGCCCAGTAGTAGCCGGCGTTGCGGACGAACTGGCCGGCGCTGTTGCTGAGACCCAGCTCGACCTGCGGGAAGAGGAGCCCGGAGCGGCGCCCGGTCTTCACCGGGAAGACCCAGAAGGGCAGCGGGAACAGCGGCACGTTCCCGAGGTAGAACACCACCGGCTTCGCCACCAGCTTGTCCTTCAGGAAGATCTTCATCCAGCGCGACGCGAAGCGGTAGTGCGGCCGGGCCGCGCTGCAGGTCGTGTAGGTGCCGTTCATCACGTCCAGCTCGTTCTCGCTCACCTTGCGGATGCGCCGGCCCAGGTAGAGGCCCTTCTCGTAGTTGGTCTGCGCGTCGTAGATGGTCCCCACGCGGCTCGGGAGGTCGTAGGTCATGAGTCCCCCCTTGACCTGCTCGCCGCGGTCGCCGAGCACCGGCGAGCCCTCGGCCTCGACCGTCTGCCGCTCGATGTCGTAGGTCACCTGGCGCGCGCGCAACTCGAGGTCCTGGTAGTTGAGGTGGGCCTCCTTGTCCAGCACGATGGCGCTCTCCGCCACCCGGAACTCGATGCGCCGGGCGTCGTACTCCACGACCTCCTTCTTGGCCGCCGTGGTGTCGCCCGCGGCCACGGCGATCCGGTAGGTGCCGTGCGCGCCCCCCCGCACCTCGGCGCGGTCGATCTTGCGGGCGCGGAAGAACACCGTGATGGTGTCGCCGGCGGCCTCGTTCCGCTCGGCGGTCTTCCCGGCGCCCGCCACGCCGGTGTACTGGTTGCGCGCCGAGCCCACCGCCACCAGGCTGTCGATCTCGCCGCGCGTGAAGTACACGGTCGCGGTGTCGCCGGTGAGCCGGCTGGCCTCGCCCAGCGTGCCGGGCCGGCTGCCGACGTAGTCCATGACCGCATCGTGGCGCACCACGATCGACCGGATCGCGCGCTGGTCGGTGTGGAACTCGAGCGTATCGCCGGTCACGGTGGTCTGGTCGTCCCATGCCCGCGGGCTCCCGGTGACCCAGCCGCGCTGGGCGACGTCGTCGAAGACCGCCCGGTCGCCGCGCGCCTGCAGCGTGTCGCGCGAGATCCGCACCGAGTCGATCGCCTCGGCCGAGCGCCGCTCGGTGTCCACCACCAGCCGCAGCGCGCGCAGCTCGGTGGTCCGGCCGTCGTCCCCCCGGCTGCGCAGCACCGGGTCACCGGTCCCGACCGCCACCTTGCTCACGCGGTCGTAGTCCACCGAGCGCGCCTCGAGCTCGGTCTTGTTCTCCTGGTCGATGCCGCGCACGTGGTCCCGCACCTGCAGCAGCGAGGAGTCGCGCAGGAAGACCGCGCGGTCGGCGGTGAGGTGCATCTTCTTGTCGCGCCCCTCGACCGGCCCGGCCAGTTCCGCGCGGCCGCGGCGCCGGTCGTAGGTCCCGGAGGGCGCCCGGATCTCCGCGCCCTTGTCCAGCAGCGTCACGTTGCCCTGGACGAACAGCAGGTCCAGGTCCTCGGAGTACGAGGCGTGCTCGCAGGTCATCGTGGTCACGCTGTCCACCATGCGCACGCGCCCGTCCAGGTAGAGCATGCCCTGCAGCTTGAAGTAGCGCCCGGCGTCGGCAGTCAGCACGGTGCGGCCGCGGGTCATGCGCACCGAGCCGTTGAGCATGACGAAGTCGCCCTCGGGGCCGTGGCTGCCGGTCAGGTTGTCGGCCGTGAAGTGGAGCGGCGGCCCGTCGGGGAGGTCGGCGGCCCGCGCGCCGGCAGCGGCCAGCGCCAGCCCCGCCAGCACGAGCCCGGCCAGCGCCAGCAGGACCGGCAGGCGCCTCACAGCCACTCTCCCGGCGCGCCGCCGAAGGCCTCCATCGCCTCGGCCACCGCGACCAGGGAGCCGCACAGCAACACGCGGCCGCCGGTCGCGCCCTCGAGCGCCGTTCCGACCGCCTCCACCACGCCCGGCGCCTGCTGCGCGTCGAGGCCCTCCGCGCCCAGGCACGCGCGCAGCTCGCCGGCGGGCAGGGCCCGCAGGTTGCGCGACTGGGTGGCGATGACGCGGCCCGGCGCGATCCACGGGCCGAGCAACCGCGCGACGGCCGCGGCGTCCTTGTCGCGCGCCAGCGCCAGCACCACCACGTCGGGCGGCTCGAAGCCCAGGTCGTCGCGCCAGGCGGCGATCAGCGCGGCGAAGCCGTCGGGGTTGTGGGCCCCGTCCCACCACAACCTCGGCTCGCCCGGGCAGGCCTCGAGCCGGCCCGGCCAGCGCGCGCGGGCGAAGCCCTCGACCACCGCCTCGGACTCGATCTCCACGCCGCTCTCGGTCAGCAGCGAGAGCGCCGCCAGGGCGGTGCGCGCGTTCGCGAGCTGGTGGCGGCCGTGGAGCGGGCAGGACAGCTCGAGCCGCCCCCAGGGTTCGGCCTCGGCGGTGCAGCGCAGGCCGTCCGGCCCGTCGCCGAGCCAGGCGGTCCGGACCCGCTGGGCCGCGAGCACCAGCGGCGCGTCGAGCCGTTCGGCCGCCTTCGCGATCGCGTCCGCGGCCTCTCCCGGCCCGACCCCGCTCACCACCGGCACCTCGGGCTTGATGATCCCGGCCTTCTCGGCGGCGATCTGCCGGGGCGTGTGACCCAGCAGCTCCGGGTGGTCCACGCCGATCGAGGTGATGACCGAGAGCGTGGACTCGACCACGTTGGTGGAGTCGAGCCGCCCGCCCAGGCCGACCTCGACCACCGCCCACTCGACCTCGCGCGCGGCGAAATCGTCGAAGGCCAGTGCCGTGCAGACCTCGAAGAACGTGCGGTCCTTGCCCTCGGGCAGGCGCGAGATCAGCGCGAGGCGCCGCGCCAGCCGCTCCGCGTCGGCCCACTGGCCGTCCACCCGGATGCGCTCGCGGAAGTCCACCAGGTGCGGCGAGGTGAACAGCCCGGTGCGGATCCCGGCCTCGCGCAGGACGCGCTCGACCAGCGCGCACACCGAGCCCTTGCCGTTCGTGCCCGCCACGTGCACCGAGGCCCACTCGCCGTGGGGATCGCCCAGGGCGCCGAGCAGCGCGCGGGTGCCCTCGAGGCCGAGCTTGTCGCGCCGGCGTTCGAGCCCGTACAGCGCTTCGAGCGACTGCTGGAGGTTCACTTCGGGCGTGGCGGTTCCTCCGCCCGGGCCGGGGTGCCGGCCGGCCGGGGCGCGCCGGGGTGCGGCGAGGGACTCCCCTCCACCGCGAAGCCGGCGGTCGAACGCCAGAAGAACTCGAGCAGCGTCGAGACCTCCTCGCGCATCTGCTTGCGGTGGACCACCCGGTCCACGAAGCCCTTCTCCCTCACGAACTCGGCCCGCTGGAAGCCCTCGGGAAGCTCCTCGCCGATGGTCTGGCGGATGACCCGCGCGCCGGCGAAGCCCACCAGCGCCTTGCGCTCGGCGAGGATCACGTCGCCCAGCGAGGCGTACGAGGCCAGCACCCCCGCGGTGGAGGGGTCGGTCAGGATCGAGAGGAAGGGCAGGTGCGCGTCCTGGAGCCGCGCCAGCAGGGCCGAGGTCTTGGCCATCTGCATCAGCGAGAGGATGCCCTCCTGCATGCGCGCCCCGCCGGTGGACGACACCAGGATCAGCGCCCGCCGTTCGGCCAGCGCCAGCTCGATCGAGCGCGCCACCTTCTCCCCCACCACCGAGCCCATGCTGCCGCCCATGAAGAAGAAGTCCATGAGCGTCAGGCTCACGGGCTTCCCGCCCACGGTCGCCACGCCGGAGAGCGCCGCGTCCTTCAGGCCGGTCTCCTTCTGCGCGTGCCGGATGCGGTCCGGGTAGGCCATCTTGGCGTCGCGGAACCCGAGCGGGTCGCCCGCCACGAGGTTCGCGAAGCGTTCCTCGAACGAGCCCGGGTCCACCAGGAAGCCCAGGTAGACCTTCGCCGGCACGCGGAAGTGGTGGTCGCAGTGCGGGCAGGTCCAGAGGTTCTCCTCGAGCACGGTCTGGAAGAGCGCCTCGCCGCACTCCTCGCACTTGGTCCACAGGCCTTCGGGGACCTCGCCGCGATCCTCCTTCTTCCGCGTCTTGACGCGCGTGCGTTCCTTCTTGAGCCAGGACATGGTCACCCGGGGGTTGAGGTGGTGGGCCGGCCGGCCGGCGGGCCCGCGTCCGGCGCGGGCCCGCCGCGGCCGGCCGCGACGACGTCCGCCGCCGTCCACGCCATCGTGAGCGCGTCTTCTCCGGTGTCACGATAATACCCGCGGCGCAGACCCGCCAGCCGGAATCCGAAGGCCCGGTAGAGCGCCTGGGCCGCGAAGTTGGAGGCCCGCACCTCGAGCGTGAGGCTCGCCGCGCCGGCCGCGCCGGCGTGCTCCAGCAGGTCCTCGAGCAGCGCGCGCGCGACCCCGCGCCGGCGCGCCTCCGGGATCACCCCGAGGTTGCCGACGTGGCCGGCGCCGGCCCCCACCCAGGCCAGCAGGTAGCCGACGATCGCACCGTCGACCTCGGCGACGCGCGCCCAGGCCATGGCCTGCGAGAGCTCCTCGCGGAAGAACGACTCGGGCCACGCGTCGCTGAAGATGCGCCGCTCGATCGCGGCCGCCTCCGCCAGGTCCGACTCGGCGAAGTCGCGGATGCGCACGGGGCGGCCGGCGAGCGCCGCCCGGCGCACGCGTTCCTCGGCCTGCGCCGAGCGCACGTAGAGCGGCCGCCCCTCCTCCCCCGGTGCGGGCAGCCCGGCGGCGGGCCCGAGCCCGGAGCGCACCGCCGCGGCGAGGTCCGCGGCCGAGAGCCCCGCGAAGCGCCACTCCGGCGCGGTGCTGCCCGGGGCGAAGCGCTCCAGCGACTCGCGCTCGCGCGCCGCGCCGGGCCCCACGAAGCGCAGGCCCGCGCCGCGCGGCAGCAGCGAGCGCGCCTCGGCCACGCTCGCGAGCAGCGCCGGCAGGGTCGCCACGCAGGGCGCCGCGAGCAGGCTGACGCGGCCGCGCAGGTCGGCGCGGAAGAAGCCGGCGTAGAGGTCGTGCCGGCCGCCGGGGACGAGCGGGACGACCAGCGCGCGGCCGGCTCCGGACGAGAGCGCCAGCGCGGCCAGGCCGGAGGCGCCCAGCAGCGGCGCGTTCGCGGCCAGCGCGATGGCCTCCGCGGTCGCGAGGCCGACGCGCACGCCGGTGAAGGAGCCGGGCCCCAGGTCCGCGGCGACCCAGCCCAGCCCGCGCGGCTCCACGCCCGCCCGGGCCAGCGCGCGGGTCAGCAGCGGCGTGAGCCGCCGCGTGTGGCCATGGCCCACGTCCTCGGCCTCGTGCGCCAGCGCCGCGCCGTCCGGCGCGCACACCAGCACCTCGACATGCGCGGTCGCCGACTCGATCACCAGCCCGGGCCCCGCGAACCCCGGCGCCGCGGCGCTCACCGGGCCTCCCCGGACGGCATCAGCTCCCACACCGCCAGCAGCTCGCTGCCGCGCTCGCCCGCCCCGCTCGCGGTGATCGCCCGCCGGTCCTCGGACAGCACCTCGAAGTCCAGCGTCAGCGCCTCCGCCCGCAGCCAGGCCGGCAGTTTCTCGCCCCACTCCGCCACCAGGGCGCCCTCGTCGGCCAGCTCCTCGAGCCCCAGCCCCTCCGCTTCCGAGCCCTCGAGCCGGTAGAGGTCGAGATGGTGGAGCGTGAAGACCCCGCGGTACTCGTTCAGCAGGGTGAAGGACGGGCTGCGCACCCGGGAGCGGACGCCGAGCCCGCGGGCCAGGCCGGCCACCAGGCGGGTCTTGCCCGAGCCGAGCGGCCCGCGGAGCACCAGCACGTCGCCCTCCAGCAGCCCTGCGGCGAGCCACTCGCCGAGCCGCTCGGTCTCCTCGGCCGCGGCGGTGACGCGCCGGGCCCCGGCCGGGCCCGCGCCGCCCGCCGGACGGTCGCGATCGGGCGGCCCCGTCACGACGCGCGGGGGGTCAGGGTCAGCAGCGGCAGGATCATCTCCTCGACCGAGATGCCGCCGTGCTGGAACGACCCGCGGTACTGGCGCTCGAACTCGTGGAAGCGCGTCGGGTACACGAAGTAGTAGTCCTCGCGCGCCAGCACGTAGTTCTTGTTCACGCCGTCGTCGGGCAGCATGTACTCCATCGGCCGGCGGATGATGACCGCCTGCTTGGGGTCGCAGTTCAGGTTGACGCCGAACTTGTAGCGCAGGTTCGTCGAGGTGTCGCGATTGCCGTAGACCAGCGCCGCGCGCCGGCCGAGCACCGCGCCGTGGTCGGTGGTCAGCACCACGGTGACGTTCTGGGTGGAGAGCGCGCGGAAGATGTCGTAGAGCGGGCTGTGGACGAACCACGCCTTCGTCACCGAGCGGAAGGCGGCCTCGTCGGGGGCCAGCTCCTGCAGGATGTCGCTCTCCGAGCGGCCGTGCGCCAGGATGTCGAGGAAGTTGAACACCATGCTCACCAGCGGCAGCCCGGCGAACGAGTTGATCTGCCGGCGCGTGGCCAGCGCCTCGCTCTGGTCGTAGATCTTGATGTACTTGACCGGCCTCTCCTGCCCCGGCATCAGCCGCGCGAGCTGGGCCTCCAGCAGCTGCCGCTCGAAACGGTTCTTGGTGCGCTCGTCGTCGGTGCCTTCCTGCCACAGGTCCGGATGCTGCTTCTTGAGCTGGGCCGGCAGCAGCCCCGAGAAGATGGCGTTGCGCGAGTAGGGCGTGGCGGTCGGCAGGATCGAGCAGTAGTAGTCGCGCTGGACCGTGAAGAGCTCCTCGAGCAGCGGCTCGAGCGAGAACCACTGGTCCATCCGCATGCAGTCGATGATGACGAAGAAGACGCGGCGCCCCTCCTGCAGGTGCGGCACCAGCGCGCGCGCCACCACGTCGGTCGAGAGCGGCGGGCGGTCCGGCGCGTCGTGCACCCAGTGCGGGTAGTGCTCCTCGATGTAGCGCCCGAAATCGATGTTGAGGCCGCGCCGGAAGTCGGCGTGCGCGTGCCGCAACCCGGCGTCGGCCACCCCGTCGAAGCGCACGTCCCAGCGGGCCACGTCCTGGGCGAGGTCCACCCAGCCCGGCCAGTCGAGACCGCGCAGGTCGATGCCCTGCCAGCGCTGCATCTCGCCGACGTAGTCGCGCGCGCGCTGCGAGTCCTGCAGCTTCTGGGCGTCGAAGACCCGCTTGCACGCGAGGAAGACCTGGGAGGCGTTGACCGGCTTGATCAGGTAGTCGGTGATGTGCCGTCCCAGCGCCTCGTTCATGAGCGATTCCTCCTCGCTCTTGGTGATGAGCACCACCGGCACGTCGAGGCTGCGCGCCTTGATCTGCCCGAGCGTCTCGAGGCCGCCGAGCCCGGGCATCATCTCGTCGAGCAGCACCAGGTCGAAGCGCGTGCGCTCGAGCTCGGCCAGCGCGTCCTCGCCGCTCGGCACCGCCGTCACGGCGAAGCCCTTCTGCTCGAGGAACTTGACGTGGGGCCGCAGCAGGTCGATCTCGTCGTCGGCCCAGAGGATGTGCTTGCGGGGCTCTTCCATGCGGTCGCTCGTCTCGGGCCGGAGGGGCGGGGCACCCCTGCTCTTCATACACCGCAGGGCGCGCTTCGGGTGCGGGGAACGAAGGCATCATAGCGCCGGGCCGCCCGGGCGCCAACGCGGACCGGCGCGGCCGTTGACCGCGGCGCTGACAACGTCCTAACGTGACCGGGATCGTCGTCCACCCGGGCCCGGCGCGCCCGCGCCACCGCCCGCCCCGGATCCCGGCTCCCGCGCCATCGACCCGAGCCGGCACGCGAAGGAGAAGCGATGAGAACCTGTCGAGCCCACGGTACCGGCCTGCTGATCGTCGCGCTCCTGCTCGCGGCGCACCCGGCCGCAGCCCAGCCCCGCGACCCCGTGCCCGTCGTCCTGCTCGCCCCCGCGCCCGCGGCCACGCTGGCCGGCGGCGCGAGCGCCGGGGCGCTGGTGGTCACGCACGGCGGCGTCGGCTCCGGGCCCGAGTACGCCGACGGCGTGCGCGCCGCCGCCGACACCGCGCTCGCGGTGCTGGAGGCGGGCGGCTCCGCGCTCGACGCCGCGCTCACCGGGACGGTGTGGCTCGAGGACGACCCGCGCTTCAACGCCGGCACCGGCGCGAACATCCGGCTCGACGGGCGCACCATCCAGATGGACGCCGCGGTGATGACCGACGAGGGCCGCTTCGCCGCGGTCGGCGCGATCGAGCGCGTGAGGAATCCCGTGCGGGTGGCCCGCGCGGTCATGGACTCGACGCCGCACCTGTTCCTGGTGGGCGAGGGCGCCACCCGTTTCGCCCACCGGATCGGCTTCGCCGACGTCGTCCCGGTGAGCCCGCAGGCCGAGGCCAAGTACCGTGCCCGCATGAAGCGCCAGGCCGAGCTGTTCGCCCGCCGCGACACCACGACCTTCGACTGGCGGCGCTACTGGAACTTCCCCGGGCCGATGCCCGCCGACGCGCTCCAGTGGCGCCGGCACGGCGACACCGTCGGCACGGTCACGCGCGGCGCCGACGGGCACTTCGCCGCCACGCTCTCCACCGGCGGCACCTCGGTCACGCTGTGCGGCCGCGTGGGCGACGTGCCGGTCTACGGTGCCGGGCTCTTCGCCGGCCCGGCCGGCGCGGTCGCCTGCACCGGCGAGGGCGAGCAGATCATCAAGCGCTTCCTCGCGCACTCGGTCTACCAGCGGCTGGAGAGCGGCGTGCCGGCGAAGCAGGCGGTGCAGGAGGCGGTCGCGATGTTCCCGGAGCGCTGGGACGTCGGGCTCATCGCGGTGGACCGCACCGGCTGGGGCGTGGCGGCGAACCGCCCGATGGCGTTCGGGGTGGCGGGGCGGTAGGCGGGCCCGCGCGCCGGCCCGGTCAGGTCGGGAAGCTCATCACCATCGTGGTGCCTTCGCCCGGCCCGCTGTGGCGGACGTACAGCCGCCCGCCGTGGTATTCCTGCACCACGCGCCGCGCGAGCGCGAGCCCCAGCCCCCAGCCGCGGTGCTTGGTGCTGTAGCCCGGCTCGAAGGCCTGGCGCTGCTCGGCCGAGGTCATGCCGCGGCCGTTGTCCTGGACCAGGATCTCGACCATCTCGGTCTCCGGGCGGCGCTCGATGCGGACCTCGATCACGCCCTGCGTCTTGTCCAGCGCCGAGATCGCGTTCACCAGCAGGTTCTCGAGCGCCCACTCGATCAGCTCGCGGTTGAGGTTGATGGGCGGCACGTCCTCGTAGTGCTCGCGCAGCAGCACCCGGCTCTCGTCGTGCGGCAGGCGCCGGCGCACGTACTGCACCGCCTCGCGCACCACCGGCCCGACCTCCTGCAGCTGCAGGTGCGGCGCCGAGCCCACGTGGCTGAAGCGCTGCGCCACCTTGTTGAGCCGCTCGACGTCGCGCTCCATCTCGGCGAGCGTCTCCTCCAGCTCGGCCCGCGGCACCGGCACCGTCCCGCCCGACGACGCGACGTCGGCGTGCGCGCGCAGCAGCTCGACCCAGCCCATCAGCGAGGAGAGCGGCGTGCCCAGCTGGTGCGCGGTCTCGCGCGCCATCCCCACCCAGATGGTGCGCTTCTCCGCCATGCGCAGCCCGGCGAGCGCCCACAGCCCCAGCGAGAGCAGCAGCAGCACGCCGCCCACGGTGACGTAGGGCATCCAGCGCAGCAGGTCGAGGACGGCGGGCTCGCCGTAGTGCACCGCGCCCAGCGCGGCGTCGGTGCCGGGTTGTTTCATCGGCACCGGCGGGTTCTGCTGGTCGAGGTGCACGACCTCCGCCTTGAGACGCTCGATCCGCGCGCGGATCACCGGCGAGAGCGCCTGGCCCGCGGCCAGGCTGTCGATGCTGAGGGCGGGCACCAGCTCCGGCGTCACCGCGGTGTTGCGCCAGGCGCGCGGGTAGCCTTCCGGATCGGTGATGATGATCGGGAAGTCGAGGCTGTTCACGATCTCGCGCGTGATGCGCTGCAGCTCCGGGTCGTGCGTGGCCGGGAACGTGGCGAGCGCGAGGAAGCGCGCCAGCACCCGCGAGGTGGTCTCGACCTCGGAGGACAGCCGCCGGATGGCCTGGTGGGTGAACAGGAAGACCGAGACCACCAGCAGCACGCTGCCCAGGAACACCACCGTGCGCAGGACCTGCGCGGCGGTGCGGCGGAAGCGGGGCCGTGCCGGGGGCGGGCTCGGCTTCATCCCTCGGGCGCGATCTCCTCGAGGCCGCCGAGGTACGGGCGCAGGGCGGCCGGGATGCTCACCGTCCCCGACGCGGTCTGGTGGTTCTCGAGCAGCGCCGCGAAGGTGCGCGGCAGCGCGACGCCCGAGGCGTTCAGCGTGTGCGGGTGCTCGACCTTCGCCCCCGCCTCGCGCCGGAAGCGCAGGTTCATGCGCCGCGCCTGGAAGTCCTCGAAGTTCGAGCAGGAGGAGCACTCGAGCCAGGCCTTGACCCCCGGCGCCCAGACCTCGAAGTCGTAGCACTTGGCCGCGGCGAACGACATGTCGCCGCTGCACAGCAGCACCTGCCGGTAGGGCAGCTCCAGCGCCTCGAAGATGTCGGCCACGTCCCGGGCCAGCTTCTCGTGCTCGTCGTAGCTGGTCTGCGGCGGCACGATCTTGACGAGCTCCACCTTGTCGAACTGGTGCACGCGCAGCATGCCCTTGGTGTCCGCGCCGTAGGTGCCGGCCTCGCGCCGGTAGGAGGCGCAGTAGGCCGTGAGGTACAGGGGGACCGTGCCGGGATCGAGGATCTCGTCGCGGTAGATGTTGGTGACCGGCACCTCGGCCGTCGGGTTGAGGAACAGGTCGTCCTCGCCGATGTGGTACATGTCGCCTTCCAGCTTGGGCAGCTGGCCGGTGCCGAACAGCGCGGCGCGCCGCACCACGTGCGGGACCGAGACCTCGGTGTAGCCGTGGCGCTGGGTGTGGAAGTCGAGCATGAAGTTGATCAGCGCCCGTTCCAGGCGCGCCCCGCGCCCGGTGAAGAGCAGGAACCCGGAGCCGGTGATCTTGGGCGCCCGCGCGAAGTCGAGCAGCCCGAGCCGCGTGGCCAGTTCCCAGTGCGGCTGCGGCTCGAAGCCGAACGACGGCGGCTCGCCCCAGGTCCGCTTGACCTGGTTCTGCGCCGCGTCCTTGCCCGGCGGGGTGCTCTCGTGCGGCAGGTTGGGGATCCACGCCGCCAGCTCGGCGCTCTCCTCGTCGAGCGTCTTGAGCTCGGCGTCGAGCGTCTTGATGCGCTCGCCCAGGTCGCGGCTCTGCGCGATCAACTCGTCGGCCGGCTGGCCGGACTGCCGCAGCGCACCGACCTCCTGGGTGACCCCGTTGCGCCGGGCCTTGAGCTGCTCGCTCTCGTGCAGCAGCGCCAGGCGGCGATCCTCGATCTCGTAGAACCGCTCGAGGTCGACGGTCATGCCCTTGAGTGCCACGCCGGCTTCGACGCGTTCGCGGTGGTTGCGCAGGAACTTGAGATCGTGCATGGAGTCCCGTCCGGAGGTGGCGCTGGCCTGGGGTCGCGGGTCGCGGCGCCAGACTACAACGCCCGCGCGGGCGATGGAAGGGGCTGCGAGGGCGGGGCCGGCGCCCGGGCACCCGGGCGCCGCGGCCCCCTGCGATTCAGTCCACGATGAACAGCTTCGCGCCGGACTCGGTGGAGGAGCGGTGCGGGGCGGTGTCGTCCGCGACCTGGTAGCTCATGCCCGGCCGGAGGACCACCGTCCGGCCGTCGGCGAGCTCGGTGTGCAGCTCGCCCTCGAGGCACAGCAGGACGTGCCCCTTCGAGCACCAGTGGTCCGCCCGGTAGCCGGGCGAGTACTCGACCATCCGCACCCGGATGCCGCCGAGCTCGCGGGTGCGCCACCGCGCGACGCCCGCCTCCCCGGGATGCTCGGTCGGCTCGACCGACGACCAGTCGGTGAGCTGGAAGGGGATGCCGGTCATCTTCATGTCCGCCCCCGCGTGTCCGCCGGCGGCCGCTGGCCGCGGCCGCCGCCCCCGCCTTGCGCGGCCAGCGCGCGCCGGAGGATCGCGATCTGGCCGCCGTGGTAGGCGTCGTGCTGGGCGATGCCGGCCAGCATCGCCGCGACGGTCATGCCGGTGCCCAGCGCGGGATCGCGCGCGTCCCCGATGCGCCGGGAGAGCTGCTCCGCGGACAGCCGGCCGGCGAGTTCGAGCAGGTCCGCGTGGGCCTCCTCGAGCGTCCGCCGCGCCGCGGCCCACGCCGGCCCCGCCTCGCCCTCGCAGGGCGGCCAGTCCCCCATCGCCGGGAGCGCGGGCGGCGTGCCCCGCAGTCTCGAGCCGACCTCGCGGGTCCAGGCGGCCAGGTGCAGGACGAGCTCGAGGATGGAGTGGGCCCCGGGGACCGGGTGGGCCGCCGCGTCCGCCGGCGTCACGTCCGCCAGGAGCGCGGCGATCGAGGGACCGTGCCAGGGATTCCCGGCGAGCGACTGGCGGAGCGACTCCGTGAGGTTCTCGAGTTCCATGCGTGCCTCGCTGGTGGTCCGCGGGAGGACGAGCGGGTCCCCGGGGTCCGGCGCGCCGCCACCCGGGGTGTCAGCGCGCCGTGTCGGCTCCGGAGGCCGCGCCGCGCGCCTGCTGCGCGAGCTCGCGCGCCCGGGCGTAGGCCTGGCGCGCCTCCTCGTCGCGGCCCAGCTTCGCGAGCGCCATGCCCAGGCCGAAGTAGGCCGCCGGGTCGTCGGGCTTCACCACCCCCGCGGCGGCGTATCGCTTGGCCGCGGTGGCGGGATCGCCGGCGCGGTAGAAGGCATTCCCCGCCTCGATCAATGCCTGCGAGCGCGCCTGCAGTGCGGCCCGGGCACCCGGCGAAGCCGGGTCGGGCACGGCATCGCGCCGCCCGCACCCGGCCGCGCACAGCACGGCCAGCAGCAACGACGCCGGCGCACGACTCCGCAGGGTTCTCATCGGCGGCTCCACGGCCCACGCCCCGCGGCCCGGAGCGCTCCGCGGCGGGCGCGGAGGCGGTGCATCGGGCGCGGGGCCATGCGCTGCGGCGGCCCTACTTCTCGGCCGCCTTGCGCTTCGCGCCCTTCTTCGGCACGACCTTGCCGGACTTCTTCGCGGACTCCTTCGCCGCCTTCACCTTGGTCTTGCGCTCTGAGACCGGGCGCGGCTTGCGACGCGTGCGCGGCTTGGCGGCGGTGCCGGCGGGCGCGGCCTTCTTCGTGGGCTTCGAGGCCTTGCCGAGCTTCATCCCGGTCGCGCGCAGCAGCGAGGCGACCTGCTGGCTGGGCTGGGCGCCCTGGTCCAGCCAGGACTGCACCCGGTCCTTCTGCACGACCAGCTCGAAGGGCTGGGTGATGGGATTGTAGTGCCCCAGGATCTCCAGGAACCGCCCGTCGCGCTGACGCCGCGAGTCCGCCGCCACCAACCGGTAGAAGGGCCGCTTCTTCGCGCCGGCCCGCATGAGACGAATCACCACCGCCATCGGGAATCCTCCTCTTTCACTGGATGTGCGCCGCGTGCTAGCCGCGGCCGCGTCTGAGCCCCGCCAGACCGCGCGGCCCCTGCTTCAGGCGCTTCATCATGGTGCGCGCCTGCTCGAAGTCCCGCAACAACTGATTCACGTCGCTCACCGCCGTGCCGCTGCCCGCGGCGATGCGCCGCCGCCGGCTGCCGTCGATCAACCGCGGCGACCGCCGCTCCTTCCGGGTCATGCTGAGCAGGATGGCCTCGTGGCGCTTGAGCCGGCCGTGATCGGGCCGGGCCTGCTCCAGCGCCGCCTTCGGCATCCCGGGCAGCATCTTCATCAGGTCCTCGATCGGCCCCATCTTCTTCACCTGCAGGAGCTGCTCGAGGAAGTCCTCCAGCGTGAAGTCCGAGCGGCGCATCTTCTCGGCCAGCTGCGCCGCTTCCTGCTCGTTCACCGCCGCGCGCGCCTTCTCCACCAGCCCGACGATGTCGCCCATCCCCAGGATGCGGCCGGCGAGCCGCGCCGGGTCGAAGGTCTCGAGCCCGTCGAGCTTCTCGCCCACCCCCAGGAACAGGATGGGCTTGCCGGTCACCTGCCGCAGCGAGAGCGCGGCGCCGCCGCGCGCGTCGCCGTCCATCTTGCTCAGCACCAGGCCGTCCACGCCCACGCGCCGGGTGAAGGTCTCCCCGATGCGGACCGCCTCCTGCCCGGTCATCCCGTCCACCACCAGCAGCACCTGGTGCGCCCGTACCGCCTGCTTGATCGCCTCCAGCTCGACCATCATCGGCTCGTCGATCTGCAGCCGTCCCGCGGTGTCGAACACCAGGAAGTCGAAGCCGCGCGTGCGCGCCTGTTCCAGCGCCGCGCGCGCGATCTCGACCGGCGCCGTGCCGTCCGGCGCCCGCCAGAACCCCGCCCCCGCCTGCTCCGCCACCCGCTCGAGCTGGTCCACCGCCGCGGGGCGGTAGACGTCCGCGCTCGCCAGCAGCACGCGCTTGGAACGTGCCTTGAGCCACACCGCCAGCTTGCCCGCGAAGGTGGTCTTGCCCGAGCCCTGCAGGCCGGCGAGCAGCACCACGGTCGGGACGTGCGGCGATCCGGCCAGCGTCACCGGCGTGCGCCCCAGCAGGCGTTCGAGCTCCTCCCTGACGATGCCGACGACCTGCTGTCCCGCCGAGAGGCTCTTGAGCACCTCCTCGCCAACCGCGCGCGACTCGACCCGGGCGACGAAGTCGCGCGCCACCCCGACCTGCACGTCGGCCTCGATCAGTGCGCGGCGGACCTCCCGCAGGCTCTCCCGGATGTTCTCGGGCGTGATGCGAGCCTGCCCGGTCAGGTTCCGGACGATGCCCTGGAGTCGGTCGGCGAGTGCTTCGAACACGGGTCCTTTCCGTTCGGCGAGGGCGTGGAAGTTAGCACAGCGGCGGAGCGCGCTCCAGAGCGCGCCACCGGCGGCACCGCGCCGCTACGCCGCGCCCGGCAGGGGGGGCTGGGTCCGGGCCGAGGCGGGTGGCCTCCGATTCCGCCTCCGAGGGGGGGGTTGCCCACGCCACGGGGGCTGGACAGCCCCGCACTCCGGCGGCAAGATTCGATCCTCGACCAAGGGACGTATCGAGGACTGGAGACCTGCCAAACCGTGACCGTGCCTATGCCCACGCGATGAGACATCCCCATCCGGCCGGGAGGAGCAACCAGCGAACCGGGAGAACGCGGGTTCCGCCCGACAGTCCGGGGCCTCGCGGCGCCAGCCCTCGGCTCCCGGGGAGGCTCATCGCTCTGCCCGCGACTCTGCTCCTGTTGCTCATGTTTCTCGCCACGCAGTACCCGCACGTATTCTCCCTGGCGTTCGTCAACGACGACTACTTCTTCCTGGATGGCACGCGCCTCGCCTCCTTCAGCTCGCTTTGGAAGCGGCATGACCTCCTCTTCGGCTGGTACCGACCCTGGTCGCGAGAGTTGCACTACTGGGTGCTCCAGCACGTCTTCGGGCCCTGGGAACCGCCCTACCACGTGGTCAGCTTCGCGCTGTGGCTAGGCGTCATGGGTATGTACTTCGCTTGGGTGCGCCGGGTCGCGGGCCAGGCCGCCGCCGCGATCGCGACGGCGGGACTCGCTAGCCTGGCGCTCTGGGGCACACCACTTTCGTGGGCCGCGGGGGCGCAGGACCTGTGGGTCCTGCTCTTCTCTCTCGTGTTTCTGCACCTGATCGCGCGTGGCCGACTCGCGTGGGCAACGGCACCCATGGCCCTCGCCCTGATGAGTAAGGAATCCGCGGTGGTCCTTCCGGCCCTGGCGGTCGGCTGCCTCGTGCTCTTGAATAGGCGGAGTGTGTGGGAGTCCACGCTGTGCACACTGCATCTGTGGCTGATCACTCTGGCATGGGCTCTGACTCACCCGTTGCTGGGAACAAGGTTCTTCGGCACGCTTCGCACCTCGCTGGAGACGGTCGAGCGACCGTCGCCGGTCACGACCATCGCCAGGACCTTGCTGGCCCAGATCAACCTCGACTCCCTGCCGCACCCCAACGGCTACGTCGGGACGTCGCTGGCGGTTGGGGTTGCGGGAGCGGTCATCCTCGCCGCCCTCGTCGGGCTGGGAGCTGTACGCTCCCGAAGTGACGAGACGTTGCCGCGACCGGGCCGCGTCATGCTGCTCGGCCTCATCTTGGCTCTGGCAGGCTGGAGCGTCCTCCTGATGCCTTCAATCGGCTGGCATGCGTACTACGGTGTGATGGGATCGCTCGGGGCCTGGCTGATCATCGGGACCTGGCTGTCCCGGTGGCCTCGCGCGGCCGTCCTCTTGGTCACGCTCCTGGCAATGCTTAGAGCTTCCCAAGCCTACACGCTGTCCTGGGACTGGGGCAGCGAATGGTACCTGCACCGGGCGGGAAACATCCTCGGAGCCATCCGTCAGGAGCTCGTGCGGCAGTACCCATCGTTCCCGCCGGCCTCGCGCATCTTCTTCGTGCATGTTCCCAACAACATCGGCCTCCTGGCCGGCGACGGCCCGAGTCTGCGCGTGTGGTACCGCGACACCACCCTGAGGGGGCTCTACTACTCGCAGTACACACCCCGCGTCGACGGTCACGAGGAGCGCGACTTCTTCTTCAGGTTCGACAGCACCGCCGGTCTCATCGAAGTGCACCGGGGACCCGAGGCAGTGGATCTCGCCCAGCGCACGAATCCCTCGTGGGAGCACGACCACGAGGTCCTCGCGGACCTGTTCCTACGTGCCTGGGACCTGCCCGCCGCCGCGACAGAGTATGGCAAGCTGAGTTCTCTGCCATGGGGCGCCCATGGGCTGGTCTACGCGGCAGCGTGCTATCGGCTGATGGGCGACGCAGTGCGCGCCGAGTCGTGCTACGCGCTCGTCGCCGGCAGGATGGGCTATCCGCTCAGCGCCGTGCGCGACTCGACCGACTGGCTGGCCCGGCAGATCGCGCGCTCGGCGCGACCGTCGGCTGAGCCTGGGCGGCCGCAAGTCCGTTGACGGGCCTCACGCCCTTCCCACCCCCGCCCCGGTGCGGTCCGCGGCCAGGTTCACCGCCTTGCGGAAGCCGATCGGGTCCTTCACGCCGCGGAAGACCTCGGCGGTCCCGCCGGTGCCCACCACCTTGAGGTCGCCGTAGCGGAACAGGCGCCCGAGCGCGCCCTGCTCGATCACCAGCGACTCCACCTTGGTCACGTTCAGGTCCACGGTGCGCGTGCTGACCCAGCCCATGCGGGCGATCACGCGCCGGTCGGTCACCCCGAACTGGTGCGTGGCGACCAGGAAGCGGATGACGACCAGCGGCATGATCACGACCAGCACCAGCCCGAGCGCGAGGATCGAGGCCAGCATCGGCTCGCGGGCGAACAGGTCCGCCACGGGACCGCGCGCGAACACCGCCAGCGCGGCGATGACGGCCACGCCGATCAGCACGACCACGAGCGCGGACGGCGCGCACGGCAGCCAGTGCAGCCGGGTGCGGAACAGCAGCTTCTCGTCGGCGTTCAGCACCTCGTCCAGCTGGCCCATCGCTTCCTCCCTGCCTGCGGTGTCGCGCGTGCGCCGGCGCGCGGCCGGCGCGCCGCCCGACGCGCGGTCCTCAGCCGATCGCGGCGCGCAGTGCCTCCAGCGCCCGCTGCGGATCGTCCTGCGAGTAGATGGCGCTGCCCGCCACGAACACGTCCGCGCCGGCCGCGCGGCACTGCGGCGCGGTCGCCGGCGAGATGCCGCCGTCCACCTCGATGCGGTAGCGCGCCCCGTGCCGCGCGCGCCACTCCCGCGCCGCGCGCACCTTCTCCAGCATGCCGGGCATGAACGCCTGCCCGCCGAAGCCCGGCTCGACGGTCATGACCAGGAACAGGTCGAGGTCCGCCAGCCACGGCTCGGCCTGGGCGAACGGCGTGCCCGGCCGGAGCGTCAGTCCGACCTGCGCGCCGGTCGCGCGCACCGCGGCCAGCGTCGCGCCGGGGTCGGCGCAGGCCTCGAGGTGCACCGTGAGAAGGTCGGCACCCGCGGCCCGGAAGCCCGCGAGCAGGGTCTCGGGCCGCTCGACCATCAGGTGCACGTCGAGGAACGCGCCGGTGAGCCGCCGGGCCGCGGCCACCACGATCGGCCCGAAGGTGAGGTTCGGCACGAAGTGGTTGTCCATGATGTCGCAGTGCACCCAGTCACGCGCGGGGTCCACGATGGCCAGCGCCGCGTCGAGGCGCGCGAGGTCGGCCGAGAGCAGCGAGGGAGCCACGATCGGGCCGGTGAGCGGATGCGGCGCAGCACTCATGACGATGACCTCCCGTTGCCCTGAAGGGTGACGAGCGTGCCGCGGTCCACCCGCAGGCCCGGCGCCGGCTGCTGCACGATGACCATGCCGCGCGCGCTCGCGCCCTCGGGGGTCACCACGCGAAAGCCGATGGCCTCGAGCTGGCGGCGCACGGCGAGCAGGTCGCGGCCGAGGAGCTCGGGCATCACGAAGCTCTCGGCCGCGCTGCCGGTCGAGACCAGCAGGCCCACCGGCGCCTCGCGCGGCAGCACGCTCTCGGCCGGCGGGTCGGTCGCCACGACCAGCCCCTCGCCCACGTCCTCCGACGGCGCGCGCGTCACGCCGCCCACGGTGAGACCGGTGCGCTCGACCAGGACGCGCGCGCCCCGCAGCGAGATGCCGAACAACTGCGGCACCGAGCTGAACTCCTCCCCCAAGCTCACCACCACCGAGACGCGACGGCCCGCGCGCACCGCGGTCTGGGCCGGCGGGTCCTGCTGCAGGACGAGCCCGCGCGGCACGGCCGGGTCGAAGCGCTCGCCCGAGCGCGAGAGCCGGAGCCCCAGCTGCCGCAGGGACTGCTCGGCCTGCTCCACGCTCAGGCTGGCGAGGTCCGGCACGCGCACCTCGCCGCGGCCGTGGATGAGCTGCGGCATCACCAGCCCGTTGAAGAGCGCCAGACCGGTGGCGAACGCCGCGCCGGCCAGCACCAGCAGGATCATCGCCGTGCGCTGCGCGCGGCCCGGCCGCCGGCGCTCCACGCGCGGCCAGGTCGCCGCCTCGGGCGCCGTGGGCGCGGTGGGCGCCCCGGGCGCGTCGTCGCGGTGTCCGCCGCCGTCCGGTTCGGGGCTCACAGGAGCTTGCGGAAGCGCGCGGCGAAGGCGCCGTCACAGCCGTGCACGTGGGGCAGGACGCGCATGAAGCCGTCCTCGTCCACGAGTTCGTCGGGCACCAGGCCGTGCGTGCTCTCCAGCACGAAGGCCGGGTCCTGGCGCAGGAAGCGCTCGACCACCGCGGTCGTCTCCTCGGGCTCGAACGAGCAGACGCTGTAGACCAGCACGCCGCCCGGGCGCGCCCGGCGTCCGCCGGCCGAGAGCAGCTCGAGCTGCGTCGGCGGCAGCTCGCGCAGCATCTCCGGTCCCTTGCGCCAGCGCGCGTCGGCACGGCGGCCGAGCACGCCGAGCCCGGTGCAGGGCGCGTCCACCAGCACGCGGTCGAAGGGCATCGGGAACGGGTAGGAGCGCCCGTCCCCGAGCACGACGTGCACCGCGTGGGTGCCGAGCCGCGTGACCGTGGCCTCGCAGCGAGGCGACGCGCGCCTCGGCACGTTCCATCGCCCAGACCTCGCCCTCGTCGTCCATCAGCTCCGCCAGGTGCGTGCACTTGCCGCCGGGCGCCGCGCACAGGTCGAGCAGCCGCTCGTGCGGCTGCGGGGCGACCAGGCGGCAGACCAGCGCCTCGCTCTCGTCCTGCACCGTGCACAGCCCGCGCTTGAACACCTCGAGGGCGCCCGGCGCGTGCGTGCCCTCGATCCACACCAGGTCGCTCGCCAGCCGCGCGGGCGTCGCGGTCACCCCCGCCTCCGCGAGCTTCGCGACCAGCTCGTCGCGCGTCACGCGCAGGCGGTTCACGCGCAGCCCCACCGGCACCGCGCGGTTGTCGGCCATCAGCAGCGCGCGCGTGGCCTCGGGACCGAAGCGCGCGAGCCAGCGCTCGACGATCCAGCGCGGATGCGAGCCCCACACCGACAGCGACTCGGCGTCGTCGCCCGGCGGCGGCACGAGCGTGTCCTTCTCCTCGACCAGCCGGCGCAGCACGCTGTTCACCAGCCCGGCCGTGCCGGGGTGCCCGTACTTGTGCGCGAGCTTCACCGACTCGTCCACCGCGGCGTGCGGCGGCACGCGGTCGAGGAACAGGATCTGGTAGGCGCCGAGCCGCAGGATGTTCCGGATCCAGGGCTGGACCTGCGAGAAGCCGATGTGGATCAGCGGGTCGAGCGCCCAGTCCAGCCGGCCGCGCCAGCGCAGGGTGCCCTTCACCAGCTCGTGCATGAGGGCCTGGTCGCGCGGATCGGGGCCGCCGCGCGCGTGCGCGCCGTCGAGCATCCGGTCGCTGAAGGCGCTGCGCGTGTCGGCCGCGTGCAGGATGCGGAGCGCGGCCTCGCGGGGGTTCGAGGGCAGCGGCGGCGGGCCCTCCTCCTCGAAGGGACGCCCCGGGCGGCCGGCGGGCCCGCGGCCGGGGTCGCCGCCGCGGCCCGCGCCGGGCTGCCCCGCCCCCGGGCGCTCGAAGCGCCGCGCCGGCCCGCCGGGCCTGCGGCCGCGCTTCGGACCGGGCTCGTAGATCGGGCGCGAGCGGTTCACCGCGCCGGCCTGGCCCGAGGGCGGGACGGCGGGAGGACGGGCCTTGCGGCGCGGCCCCTGGCCCCGGCCCTCGCCACCGCGCGACCCGCCGCCGGGAGGGCTCACGCGGGCACCTGCGGCTGGAGCGCCAGGCGCGCGCCGGCCGCGAGCCGCGCGCCGCGCGCCCACTCGGCCGCGCTCATCCCGGGGCGGCCCTCGGGCTTCACGCGCGTCACCAGCAGCACGCCGGGGGCGCAGGCCACCATCACGCCCTCGCGGGTCACGGCCAGCACGGTCCCCGGCGGATCGGGCACCGCCAGCCGGTGGTGCGGGCCACGCATCCGTGACCAGCAGGCGCCGGCCCTCGAAGGCGGTGGTCGCTCCGGGCCACGGCGTCACCGCCCGCTGCCGGTTCCACACCGTGACCGCGTCGAGCTCCCAGTCCACCACGCCGTCCTCCTTGCGCAGCTTGCGCGCGTACGAGCCGGCGTCCCGCGCCTGCGGGCGCCGCGGCGCCCGGCCGGCCTCCGCGAGCAGCAGGCTCTCGGCCAGCAGCGGCGCTCCCAGCCCGGCGAGCTTCGCCGCCAGCGTGCCGGCGTGGTCCCCGGGCTCGATCGCGAGCCAGCGCTGCAGGATCATCTCTCCGGTGTCCACACCCTCGTCCATGAACAGCGTGGTCACGCCGGTGAAGGCGCGGCCGTCCCACAGCGCGCGCTGCACCGGCGAGGCCCCGCGGTACTCCGGCAGGAGCGAGCCGTGCAGGTTGACGGAGCCGAGCCGCGGCACCGCCAGCAGGGCGGGATCGAGGATCGCGCCGAAGGCCACGACCGCGAACAGGTCGGGCGCGAGCGCGGCCAGCCGCTCCCGCACCGCCGCGGCCTTCATGTCCGCGGGCTTCTCGACCGGCAGGCCGAGCCGCGCCGCCTCGAGCGCGACCTCCGATTCGGCCAGCGCGCGGCCGCGGCCCTTCGGCCGGTCGGGCTGCGTGACCACCAGCACGACCTCGCAGCAGCGGGCCACGGCGCGCAGGGCGGGCACGGCGAAGTCCGGCGTGCCCATGAACACGACCCGCGGGCCGCTCAGAAGGAGCCTCCGCGTCCCCCGCCGGTCCACCGGCGGGTGGTAGTCCTCGGGCAGCTCGCCGCGCGCCAGCTCGTCGAGCGAGCGCCGCAGGAACTGGCGCTTGAGCGGCGAGAGCCGGTCCACGAACAGCACGCCGTCGAGGTGGTCGATCTCGTGCTGGATGGCGCGCGCGAGGTAGCCCTCGGCGTCCAGCACCAGCCGGCGGCCCTCCTCGTCGAGCGCCTCGACCACCACGCGCTCGGAGCGCGTCACGTCCTCCCAGATGCCGGGCAGCGAGAGGCAGCCCTCCTCGCCGCTGATGGTGCCGACGCGCCGCTTCACCACCGGGTTGACGAGCGCGTGCGCCGCGCGCTCGCCCTCCTCCTGCGGCACGTCCACGACCAGCACGCGCTGCGCCACGCCGACCTGGTTGGCGGCGAGCCCCACGCCGCCGTACGCCCGCATGGTCTCGCGCAGGTCGGCGATCAGCTGCCGCAGGGTGTCGTCCACCCCCGTCACCTCGACCGCCCTCGCGCGCAGCACGGGGTCGCCGTAGATGCGCACCGGCCGCAGGCTCACTTCTGCGGGCCCTCCGTCACGACGCTCACGATGGCGCTCTTGAGGAACTCCATCTTGACGTCGTCGGACACGCGCAGCACCGCCTTCTGCTCCTCGAGACCGACGATCGTGCCCATCAGACCGCCCGAGGTCACGACCTTGTCGCCCTTCTTGAGCGCGGCCAGCATCGCCTTCATCTTCTTCGCCTGCTGCTGCTGCGGGCGGATGAGCAAGAGGTAGAAGATGGCGATGATCGGCAGGAACTGCGCGATCTGCAGGAGGAACGTCATGTTGGGGTTGGACGAGCCGGATGCGGCCGAACCGCCGCCGCCGAACAACCCCTGGGCGAATGCGCTGCTGACCATGAGCATGGGTGGATCCTCGGTTGGAAGGCCGGCCTGCGCGGCCGGCGGGCTTGCTACTCTCGCGCTTCGCGGGCCGGCTCCGCATCGACCACCGCGGGACCGGGCCCCGGCTCGCGCGCCAGGGTCTCGCTGCTGTGATACCGCTCCAGGAACTCCGCGCGGAACGCCGCGTAGCGCCCCGCCAGCACCGCCTCGCGTGCCCGTCGCACCAGCGCGACCATGGCGTGCACCGCGTGGATCGACGCGAGCCGCATGCCGAGCAGCTCGTTCGCCGCGAACAGGTGCCTCAGGTACGCGCGCGAGAACCGCGCGCAGGTGTAACAGTCGCACGCCGGGTCGAGCGGCCGCTCGTCCCGCGCGTAGGCCGCGTTCTTCACCACCAGCCGCCCGGTCGAGATGAAGACCGTCCCGCGCCGGGCGTTCCGCGTGGGCAGCACGCAGTCCATCATGTCCACGCCCCGCGCGACCGCCTCCACCACGTCCACCGGGTGCCCCACGCCCATCAGGTAGCGCGGCTTCCCGGCCGGGAACGCCGCGCAGTCGTGCTCCACCATCTCGAGGCCCAGCTTGCGGCCCTCGCCCACCCACAGCCCGCCCAGGGCGAAACCGTCGAAGTCCATCGTGCCCAGCCGCGCGAAGCAGCGCGCGCGCTCGGCCGCCTCGGTGCCGCCCTGGTTGATGCCGAACAGCGCCATCGCCCCGCGGCCGTCCTGCCGCAGCCGTTCGCGCTCCGCCAGCCCGCGCTCCGGCCCAGGCCAGCGTCCGGTCCACCGCCGCGCGCACCACCTCGGGCGCGGCCGGCAATTCGACCAGCTCGTCCAGCGACATCGCGATGTCGCTCCCGAGCCCGTCCTGGATGCGGATCGCCTCCTCGGGCGAGAGCTCCCGCTTCGACCCGTCGAGGTGCGAGCGGAACTCCACGCCATGGTCCGTCACCTTGCGCAGCGGCGAGAGGCTCATCACCTGGAAACCGCCGCTGTCGGTCAGGATCGCGCCCGGCCAGCCCATCAGCCGGTGCAGGCCGCCCATGGCGGCCACCGTCTCGACCCCGGGCCGCAGCGAGAGGTGGTAGGTGTTCGACAGCAGGATGTCGCACCCGGCCGCGCGCAACTCGTCCGGCGTGAGCGTCTTGACCGACCCCGCCGTGCCGACCGGCATGAACGCGGGGGTCAGCACCTCGCCGTGGCCGGTTCGGATGCGTCCGGCCCGTGCCGCGGTCCGTGGATCGGTCGCTTCGAGTGTGAATGAGAAGGGCATCGAGCCCCGGGGGGTTGCCGCTGGCGCCGGGCGGCCGGAGGACGCGCGACGATCCCGCCGCGGCCGGCCACCTCGCATCCGGACTGCCGCGCCCCGCAGGGCCGCAGCGCCGGTAAGGTTCACGGGGACTCTACGAGGGCGGCCGTCGGGGCGTCAAGGCGGGGCGGGCCGCGGCGCGTCCCGGGCGCGGGGCCGGTCCCGCTGCCGCCGGCGCGCGTCGGGCGGGCTTGCCACTCCGGCCCGCGCTCCCTAGATTGGCGCACTCAACCGGCTTCGGAGGATCCATGCCCGTCCGCGGGATCGGAGTGGATGTCGTGAAGGTCGAGCGCATCGCCGAGGCCCTCGGGCGCTTCGGCGAGCGGATGGAGCGGCGTCTCTTCACCGCGGGCGAGCTGGCCTACTGCCGATCGTTCCAGGACCCGCTGCCCCACCTCGCGGCGCGCTTCGCAGCCAAGGAGGCGGCCTCGAAGGCGCTCGGCACGGGCATGAGCCAGGGTGTCGGCTGGAAGGACTTCGAGGTCGTCCAGCCCGGTGGCCGCCAGCCGCGCCTCGAGCTCCACGGCCGCGGGCGGGAGTTGTTCGCGGCCCTCGGCTGCAGCGCGGCCCACGTCTCGCTCACCCACGACGGCGGGCTGGCGGTCGCGACGGTGGTGTTCGAGGGCTGAGCCGCCACCCGCCGGCCCCCCGCCGTCACGGCAGGTCGCGCCTGCGGAAGCGCCACCACGCCACGGCCGTCGTCAGGAGCGTCACTCCGAGCAGCACCGCCGCCGACCGGGCGATGCCCGCGCCCCTCACCAGGACGTCCTGCGGCCGGAAGTAGTGCTGGAGCGTGAACGGGGCCAGCCACGCGGCGCGTTCCCAGAGTTGACCGATGACCTGCACGACGTAGGAGGCGAGCGCGACCAGGAACCCGGCGCCCGCCGCGCGCCCGCCCGCGCGCCCGAACGCCGAGAACAGCAGGGTGACGCCGAACCACGCGCACTGCAGCAGCAGGTAGCTCGCGCCGAGCCGCGCGAGCGCGGCCCCGGCGAACGGCTCGAGCCGGAACACGTGCTGCCCGAGGAGCGTGCCCCCCACACCCGCGAGGCCGAGCAACGCGAGGACCGCGAGCGCGAAGCCGGCCTGCGCCGCGAAGTAGCGCGCGCGGGAGAGCGGCTGGCTCAGCAGCAGCTCGATCGCGCCGCTCTCCGTCTCGCCCGCCACCGCGCCCGCCGCCAGCACGATCGCCACCGCCGCCCCGATCGCCTGCGCGACCGGGTGGTTCCAGCCGAAGGCCAGCAATCCGTGCACGGAGAACCCGCCGAACAGGGTGGCGGACACCACGGACTGCAACATCGGCGGCAGCGACTGCAGGAGCGTCTCGATCGCCCCGCTCACGTCCACCGAGGCGACCGCCGCGCAGATCAGGAACTGGAACCCCGCCAGCATCAGGCCGCTCAGGAGGACGAACGCCGCGTGGCGCGCGGCCATGGCGCGCAGCAGGTTCCTCATCGCCGCGCCTCCGGGTCCGCCGCGTCGCGGCCGCCCCGGTAGTAGGCGAGGAAGATGTCCTCGAGCTGCGGCTCGGGGAAGACGAACTGCTCGACCCCGGCGCGGGCCACCTCGGCCAGCAGCGGGTTCGGGTCCCCGCGCACCCACAGGGTGGCCTCGTTGCCGCCCACCTCGGCCCGCTCGACCCCGGCCAGGCGCGTGAGCCCGGCGGGCGCGGGGCCCCGGAAGCGCACGCGCGCCCGCCGGAGCATGCGGGCGCGCAGGCTCTCGATGGACTCGAGCGCGAGCAACTCGCCGGCGCGCAGGATCGCCACGCGGCCGCACACCGCCTCGACCTCGGAGAGGACGTGGGAGGAGAGCAGCACGGCGCGCCCCGCCGCCGCCCGCTCGAGCACGACCTCGCGGAAGGCGCGCTGCACCAGCGGGTCGAGGCCCGCGGTGGGCTCGTCGAGCAGCAGCAGGTCGGGATCGTGCTGCATCGCGAGCACCAGGCCGAGCTTCCGGCGCGTGCCGTGGGAGAGGGACTTCACCCGGCGCCCGAGGTCGGCCGCCGCGAAGCCGAATGCCTCGAGCAGCGGCCCGCGCAGCACCGGCGGCCGGGACGGGCGGCAGCGCGCGAAGTGATCGAGCAGTGCGCGGGCGCTCCAGTCGTCCCACAACCGCAGCTCGCCCGGCAGGTAGCCGATGCGCTCGCGGGCGCTCGCGCGGCGCGCGGGCTCGCCCAGCAGGCGCACCTCCCCGGCGTCGGCGCGCACCAGCCCGACGGCGATGCGCAGGGTCGTGGTCTTGCCCGCGCCGTTGGGCCCGAGGTAGCCGAAGACCTCCCCCGGCTCGAGCGCGAAGCTCACGCCGCGCAGGGCGTGGACCGGGCCGAAGCGCTTGCGCAGGCCGGCGACCTCGATGGCGGGCATGGCGGGGAATCTAGCACTCGCCGGCCCCGCGGCCAGCCCCCGCCGGGCCCGGCCCGCGAAGGCGCGCGGGCGGATCGCCCGCTACCCCTGCTTCAGCGCCCGGCCGTCGCCGTAGGCGCGGAACAGCTCGCCCCAGCCGGTCTTCATGATCTCGCGCACCCGCGGCTTGCCCTTGACCGGGAACCAGTAGCCGTCGTGGTACGCCCGCGAGGCGGCGTAGCTCCAGGGCACGATGGGCGAGCGCAGCAACAGGTTCTCGAGCGGCTTCAGCGGCCCCCAGTAGATGAGCTTCTGGCCCCACGAGGCGAAGGTGTTCTCGTCCAGCGAGCCGCGGAAACCGAAATTCACGCCCCGGATGTCGTCGCCGACGATCTCGATCTCCTCGGGACGGCCGACGCCCAGGCCGTGCTCGTGGGCCAGGCGGATGAACTTGAGGTCGGTCATCGGGTCGAAGCCCATCATCTTCGCCGCGACCGCGTCGATCGCCACGCAGTCGTCGGAGGCGAGGATGAAGTTCTTGACGTGCGGCCGCATGGCGCGCGGGCCGGGGCCGTCCCCGACGATGGTGCCGTCCATCACCGCGAGGATGCCCGGGTGGATCTCCTTCTGGATCCGCAGCAGGTCCACCAGCGTCTCGTGGATGACCGAGTGCGTCCAGTGGCGGTTGAGGTTCAGCAGCCCGCCGAAGGCGTTCTTCATCGAGCCGGTGGTGCCGGTGAAGATGTGGGTCTTGACCGTGGGCATGTGGATGACGCTCTTGCCCATCAGCATCTTCGGGATCTGGATGCCCTGCTTCTCGAACACGCGGTCGAGCACCAGCATCTTCGACTTCGGCTGGTAGGTGATCCACTCCGTGGGCGGCTCGCTCAGGTACTGGATCGGGACCCGGAAGTGGTCGAGCACCGGCTGCAGGTGGTTGTTCACCGCGCCCTCGCGGCACGAGACCACGACCGTGTCGTTCTGCGCCGCGATCAGGTCGCGCGAGACGTCGTAGCCGTCGCCCTTGAGCTTCGCGACGATCCCGTGCATCTGCCAGGGCGTGGTCGAGCAGGCCGGCATGTAGACGTGCCAGGAGATGTTGATGCGCAGGCAGGTCTGCTTGTCGAACGGCAGGACCTGGCGATAGCCCGCGAGGTCCATCAGGCGACCATAGTCCTGGACCACGGTCTCGGGCGAGGTGCGCAGAACGGCGACTTTCGACATGAGTGCTCCAGGGGACAGAGGGTTCCCATGCGCGGCGGCCGGGTGATGCCCCGACGGCCGTCCATGATAGCAGACCCGGCCCCGCGGCCGGCGCGGTCACGCCCCGGCCGTGCGACCGGGGCGTGGCGCCGCGGGGTGCGGACTACGCCTTCTTCGGGGCCTCCGGGTACTCGTAGAAGCCGCGTCCGCTCTTGCGCCCCAGGTGCCCGGCCGCGACCAGCCTGCGCAGCAGCGGGCAGGGGCGGTACTTCGAGTCGCCCAGGCCCTGGTGCAGCACCTCCATGATGCTCAGGCAGACGTCGAGCCCGATCAGGTCGGCCAGCTGCAGCGGCCCCATCGGGTGCGCCATGCCCAGCTTCATCACCGTGTCGATGGCCTCCTTCGAGGCGACGCCCTCCATCAGCGCGTAGCACGCCTCGTTGATCATCGGCATCAGGATGCGGTTCGAGACGAAGCCCGGGCGAGTCGTTCACCTCGACCGGCGTCTTGCCCAGGCGCGCCGTCACGTCGGCGACCACCGCGAACGTGGCGTCGCTGGTGGCGAGGCCGCGGATGATCTCCACCAGCGCCATGACCGGCACCGGGTTCATGAAGTGCATGCCGATGACCTGGCCCGGGCGCCGGGTGAGCGCCGCGATCGCGGTGATCGAGATGCTCGAGGTGTTGCTCGCGAAGATCGTCCCCGGCGCGGCCACGGCGTCGAGCCGCTCGAAGATCGCCCGCTTGACGCCGAAGTCCTCGTTGACCGCCTCCACCACCAGCGCGCAGTCCTTCGCGACGTCGAGGCTGGTGCCGCCGTGGATGCGCGCCATCACCGCCGGCGCGCGTTCCGCCGGCCATTCCTGCTTCTTCGCCACGCGCTCGAGGCTCTTCGCGATCGCGCCCAGCGCGCGCTCGACGAACTCGGGCTTCACGTCCACCAGCTCGACCTCGAAGCCCGAGGTGGCGAACGTCTGCGCGATGCCGTTCCCCATGGTGCCGCCGCCGACGACGGCGACCTTCCTCACCGCGGCAGACGCGCCGTCTCCCGGCGTGATGCTCGTCGTGGTCATCGTGCCTCCCCCTGGATCCGTTCGATGGCCAGCGCCACCGCGTTGCCGCCGCCCAGGCACAGCGTGGCGAGACCGGTCTTGAGGCCCCGGTCCTGCAACGCGTACAGCAGCGTCACCAGGATGCGCGTGCCCGAGGCCCCGATCGGGTGGCCGAGCGCGATCGCGCCGCCGTTCACGTTCACCCGCCCCCAGTCCCAGCCCAGCGCGCGGCCGTCGGCCAGCGCCTGCGCCGCGAACGCCTCGTTGGCCTCGACCAGGTCGAAGTGGCCGATCCCCACGCCCATCTGCTTCATCAGCCGCTGGACCGCGTCGATCGGCGCGAAGAACAGGTCCTTGGGGTCCGTGCCGCCGGTCGCGTACGCCACGACCCGCGCGAGCGGCTTCGCCCCCGCCGCCTTCGCCCGCTCGCCGCTCATCAGCACGACGGCCGCGCCGCCGTCGTTCAGGCCCGGGGCGTTGCCGGCGGTGATCACGCCTCCCTTGTCCTTCGTCACCGGCCCCAGCCTCGCCAGCCCCTCGAGCGTGGTGTCCGCACGCGGCGACTCGTCCTTCGCGACCACCACCGGGTCGCCCTTGCGCTGCGGGATCGCGACCTCGGCGATCTCCGCCGCGAACTTGCCCGCCGCCCAGGCGGCCGCCGCCTTCTGCTGGCTGCCGAGCGCGTAGACGTCGAGCTCCTCGCGCTTGAGCCCGGCCTTCACGGCGGTGTACTGGGCGAGCTCGATCATGTGGGCGTCGTTGAACGAGCACCACAGCCCGTCGAAGACCGCCCCGTCCCGGAGCGTCACGTCGCCGAGCTTGGTGCCGTTGCGGCCGCTGAGCAGGTAGTGCGGGGCGGTGCTCATGCTCTCCTGCCCGCCCGCCACCACGCACCCGGCGTCACCGGCCTTGATGGCCTGCGCACCCAGCATGACGGTCTTGAGCCCCGAGCCGCACACCTTGTTGATGGCGACCGCGCCCACCGTCGGGGCGATGCCGGCCTTGATCAGGGCCTGGCGCGCGGGCGCCTGCCCCTGCCCGCCCTGGACGACGTGCCCCATGAGCACCTCGTCCACCTGCTCGCCGGTCACGCCGGCGCGTTTCATGGCCGCGCGGATCGCGACCGCGCCCAGGTCGGAGGCCTTGAGGCCCGCCAGTCCGCCGAGGAAGCGGCCGATGGGCGTGCGTGCCGCGCCCACGATGAAGACGTCGGGATACGTGCTCATGGAACTACCTCGCGGCGGCCCGGGGGTAGGAAGGATGGGACGGGGTTGCGGACTACGGTTGGATGCGCTCCGGAACCGTCCGGATCACCCCGGACAGGACAGGCCTGGCGTTCCCGCGCCTCCCCGCGGGACCATGCGCCGGGTGACCGCTCCGCGCGCCGCGGCGCGCGCCGGCATCCCCCGCGCCGGGGGCGATGCCGCGTGATCGGACTGGGCCGGCCGCTCAGCGCCGGGGCGCCCCCGGCCGGATGATGGCGATGCTCGCCGTGTGCCAGTGTACGAAATTACGCTCGCCGACGGGACCGATCTCGCCGGCGCAGAACATGCCGGCCGCCGGCACGCCGCCGAGCGCGGCCTGCAGCGGGCCGAGGTCGCCGTCCGGCGCGCCGTAGAGCCCCCGGCCGCGGCCGCTGCAGGCGAAGAGCAGCGCGGCCCGCGCCGGGGTGTCGAAGGCCTGCGGCGAGAGCAGCATCTCCAGGTCCTCGCGCGCGGTCCCGGCGTCGCGGGCGTGGAGCCGGACCTGCTGGCCGACCGCGATCCGGTCGCCCACCGCGATCAGGCCGCGCGCGCGGTCGCCACCCAGCAGCGCGCGGATCAGGTAGTCGCCGCGGCCCTCCGCGTCAGGCCGGACCGGCAGCCCCACGTAGAGCCCGCGCTGGAGCCGTTCGTGCTCGCCCTCGGGCAAGTCGCGGAGCACCTCCTCGACCCGCTCGAGCGCGGGGCGGCCGTCGAACTCGGCGACCACGTTGCCTTCGCCCCGGGTCACGGTGAGCGGCGGCCCGATCGCCCGGCAGCCCTGCGAGACCACCACGTCGGCGCGGATGTCCCCCGCGAGCGCCACCGCCACCCCCCCGCCACCGGCGACCCAGTCGTTGAGGAACAACGCGTCCGAGCCGGGCCGCGGCGCGACGCTGGTGAACCCGCCCACCAGCCGCACGCCCGCAGCATGGCGCTGGCAGGCGGCGAACAGGCCCGCCGTCTGCAGACTGAAGGGATCGCCCAGCACCAGCACCAGCTCCGCCCCCGCCAGCCCGGGGGCCATCTGCGCGAAGACGGCCGGGTCGCTGAGCGCCGCGTCCCAGCCCTCCCGCACCAGCACGAACGGGGCGACCGTGACCCCCGGCAGGCGCGCGGCGAGCAGGGCCAGCGCAGGCGCGCCCTCGATCTCGTGCTCGCTCGTCACCACCCCGTTGCCGCTCGCACCGGCGAGGCAGCCGGGGCGCAGGCGCTCCTGCAGCGCCTGCGCGAGCGACTCGGCCGCGGCGACGTGGTGCGCACTGAAGAACGCGAGCACGAGGTCGACCGGGCCCTCGCCGATCGCGGCGGCGAGCGCGCCGGCGGCCTCGGCCGCGGCGGCAACGGTGTCGGGCAGCTGCGAGGACGCCGCGGCCCACCTCATGCCGTCCGCCGGCGCCATGGCGCTCATCGGGTCGCGGCCGGTGCGAGGCGGCGCGTGTCCTCGAGCCGCAGGCGCTGGTCGTCGCCCAGCTCGCCCTTCGCGCGCAGCACCGCCTCGAGCGCCACGAAGCCCACCTGCCAGCCGGCGTGCTGGTAATAGGCCGCGTCCACCGGGTGCCCGGCCGGGAAGCGCAGCCAATCGACGCGCGGGACCGCCGGCGGCGGGAGCCGCGTCCCCTCGGGCCAGCCGGCGGTGACCGTCAGGCGCGCACTCCGCCCGGGCCAGGCGCGGGCCAGCGAATCGCCGGCGCTGTCCGGGGCCGCGAGCCAATCGAGCCGCACCCGCACGCTCCACGCCCCCTTCTCGTCCACCCCTTCCGCGAGCCGGAGCCCGTTGCGCAGCGGGGACCCCGGGCTCACCTGCCCGGTCCGCTTCGCGACCCGCTCGGTGGGGAGCTCGCGCTCCTGGAACGCCCCGCGGAACCCCTTGAGGAACGCCTCGTGCTCCGCCTTCGCCGCGGGCAGGCCCTCGAGCGCCTCGACCAGCACGGGAACCCGGAGCCCGGTCGTGGGCGCGAGCGAGTCCACCTCGGCCTCGTCCATGACGTGCAGCCGCTCGCCCCGGGTGCGGGGGTTGCCGGTGACCTCGGGATTGAGCTGCAGGAGCACGACCCCGAGCAGCAGGAACAGCCGGGTCACCTCGGCTCCTCGGAGTCTTCCTCGTCCGGCATCATCGCCAGCTCCTTCTCGGTCTCCTCGTGGACCCGCCGCGCCTCCGCGAAATCCGCGGCGCCGGCGATCTGCGGCTCCCCATCCCCGTCCGTCGGCGCGCGCACCACGATGCGCTCGAGCAGGTCGAGCGCCGCCCGCGCGGCGTCCTCGGTCTCGAAGCCCCACGACAGGTACTCCCGGTCGCGGCCCAGCGCCTCGAGCCGCCACGGGTCGACCCCGGGCGCCCCGCGCACCACGCGCGCCGCGCCGAGGTCGCCGCACGAGAGCATGCCGGCCACGCGGCCGCGCGAGACCGCCTGGGTCGCGAGCTCCTCGGCCAGCTCCTCGCGGCTCGCCGGGATCAGCAGTTGCACGCCGTTCTCGAAGGGGATGAACATCAGGCCGTCCGAGGTGATGGCCGCCAGCCCGGCCTCGCCGCCCTCCTCCTCCTCCTCCTCGGGCTCGTCCGCGGGCCCGGAGGCCGGCGGCGCCACGCGCCCCGCCAGCGCTTCCCGGTCGATGCCCTCGTCCCCCGAGAAACGGCGCAGGAGCCACGCGGCCAGCGCGACGCCAACCACCACCAGCAGTCCGGTCGTGAGCGGGTTCATGGGCGGCCTCCCTCGTGATCCCGGGCCCGAAGCCCGCGTTCGAGACGACGGATGAGCGGATCCGGCCTATGCATCGGCGGCCTCCGCCGGGGCGGGCGGGCGGGCCGCACCGCCTTCGTGGAGCAGGCGCATCACCTCGTCCGGGTCGGAGACCACCTCGAACGCGGAGCGCAGCTCCTCGGGGATGGCGCGCGCCCGGCCGGTGCCGCCTTCCACGAGGACCCACCGCGTCTCGGCCTGCGCCAGGACCTGCCGGTCGCTCCTCCTCCAGACCAGGTACTTGCGCAGCGAGCTGCGCGAGCGCAGGTCCGCCACCCAGGTGAGCAGCGAGAGGGCGTCCCCGGCGAAGGCCGGGCGCAGGTACTCGATCGACTGCGAGCGCACCACCCAGGCGATGCGCGCCGCCTCGTAGCGCTCCCGCGTCCAGCCCCGGGCGGACGAGTGCTCGATGGCGACGTCCTGCATCCAGCGCAGGTATTCGAGGTGGTTGACGTGACGGTTCACGTCGATCGAGGTCTCGGGGACCGTGAAGTCGCGAACGAGGATCCTGGGCACCGGCCTGGCCTCCTACGGCCTGCGGGCGGCGAAGGCGTCGAACGAGACCCCGAAGCCGAGGAAGACCTGGAAGTACTCGGGGTCGATGGGCACCGAGCCCTCGCCCAGCTGCTGCGGCACGTTGAACGTCTGCACGTAGCGCACGCCGCCGTCCAGGTTGAAGCGGGTGGCGATGTCCAGGTCCACGCCCAGCGTGAGGTCGTAGCCGAAGGCCGCGCGGTTCTCGGAGCGCAGGCCCTGGCGGATCTCGTTCTGGCGGTCGGCGTCGTTCGGCACCACCACGTCGGTCGAGATGCCGTAGAAATTCACGCTGAGGTTCGCGCCCGCGTAGGGCCGGAAGAACTCGTGGCCGTGCAACCCGGCGCGGGCCCCCAGGTAGGCGCGGCCGTAGTGCTGCGAGGTCTGCTGCTCGACGCGCAGCCCGGTGACCGCGTCCTGGAACGCCACGGTCTCGCTCAGCAGGTTCACGTACTCGACGCCCAGGACCCCGGCCAGGAGGTTCGCTGCCGGGCGCACCGGGGCGACGACCTGCAGCCCGCCCCCCCAGCCGGCGCGACTGTACGGGCGGGCATCGCTGCCCTGGGGCGTCATGCGCACGCCGTAGAGGCCGACGTGCCCCGAGGCCCCGGCGGGCAGCGTGCAGACGATGGTGGCGATGACGGCCAGGACGGCGGCAGACAACTGGAGCGGGCGGCGCGGGTTCATCGGATTCCTCCGGTGATCGTGCGTCCGCGGCGTCCGCCGCGGACCGGGAGCGGCGCGCATTCTACCTCGCGCCGCCGCGTCCGTCACCGCGCGGACGGGCGCGGGTGCCGCGCCGGGGCGCGGATCAGCCCCGGCCGGGCGATTCCGCCGCGGCCCGGATGTCGGCCAGCACGCGGCGGGCGATGACCTCGGCCGCGTCGGGCCGGGCGAGGCGGGCCTGGGCCTCGCGCACCCGCTCGCGCGCCGCCGGTTCCGCGAGCCAGCGCTCGACGGTCGTCGCGACCTCCTCGACCGACTCCGCCAGGACGGCCGCACCGGCCGAGGCGAGGAACTCCGCGTTGCGCACCTCCTGGCCCGGGGTCGGCTTGAAGACCACGAGCGGGGCGCGCTTGATGAGGGCCTCCGAGCAGGTCAGCCCGCCGGCCTTCCCCACCACCGCGTCGCAGGCCTCGAGCAGCACGTCCACCTCCTGCGTGAAGCCCAGGGTGCGGATGCGGCCGGTGCGCCCGGCGGGCAGTTGGTCGATCTCGTCGCGCAGCCTCGCGTTGGTGCCGCACACCACCAGCACCTGGGCGTCCCGCGCGATCCCGATGAGGCGCTCCGCCAGCCCGCCCAGCGGCCCCACGCCGCTGCCCCCGCCCATCACCAGCACCAGCGGCCGCCCGGGGTCGAGACCGAAGTGCGCCCGCGCCGCCTCGCGGCCGATCCGGCGCGCGAAGCGCGGGTCCACCGGGATGCCCGTCACCTCGATGCGCTCGCGCGGCACGCCCCGCCCCGCCAGCTCGTCCGCCACCGCCTCGGCCGCGACGAAGTAGCGGTCCACGTGGGGGAACACCCAGAACGGGTGCGCCCCGAAGTCGGTGATGACGCAGTAGAGCGGTGCCCCCAGCCCGCGGCCGCGCCGCGGCGAGAGCGCCTCGACCGGCAGGAAATGCGTGCACACCACCGCGCACGGTTCCTCGCGCTCGACCACGCGCACCAGGCGGCGCAGGTTGAGCCGGTCGAGCGTGAGCCGCACCGGCGCGGTGCTGCGGTTCACCGGGGCCATCGCCCAGGAGTGGTAGAGCGCCCCCCACAGCCGCGGCGCGTGCCGGGCCATGGTGTTGTACGACGCCGCGTAGGTGCCCCGGTAGAGACGCGAGGCGAACACCAGAGTGTCCACCTCGCGCACCGTGGCCGCCGGATCGAGCGCGGCGACCGCCGCGGCCAGCGCCTCGGCCGCCCGCTTGTGGCCGCTGCCCGCGGTGGCGTGGAGCACGGCGATGCGCGGCCCCGCCGTGGCGCTGGGGCTGCCGGGCTCGGCGCTCGAGCCCACCAGGGTCTCCACCGCGACCATGCCGTGGCCGACCGGCGGGAACAGCACCTCGCCGCGCGCGGTGCCGCGCCAGCGGGCGCGCCACCAGCGCCACTGGGCGCGGATCCGCACGCGCAGCCGCCGCGAGACCCGCAGGCGCGGGATCCTCATCGGCTCAGGCGCCCTGGACCGCGTCGCGGACGTGCCGCAACGTCAGCCCCTCGGCCGAGAGTTCCATCGCCACGACGTCCACCCGCACCGGTCCTCCCTCCTCGCCCAGCAGTGCCAGCGCCGCGCGCCGCAGCCGCTCGCGCTTGCGCTCGTCCACCGCCCCGGCCGCGCCGCCGTAGTCCGCGCGATTGCGCAGCTTCACCTCGACCACCACCCGCGTGCGGCCTTCGCGCGCCACCAGGTCCACCTCGACCCCCGCGAGCCGCACGTTGCGCCGTGTCACCTCGAGCCCCGCGAGCTCGAGGTAGGCGGCAGCCAGCGTCTCGCCCGCCCGGCCGCGCTGTTGTGCCAGTCCCATGATGCCGCTCCCCGGGGGCGGCGCGGGGGCGACCCCTCGCGGCCGATTCTAGGGGATGAGCGCCGTGCGTTGCACGCGCACCGGCGCGAAGGAGAAGCGGTGCAGCGCGCAGGGCCCGAAGCGGTCCAGGGCGGCGAGGTGCTCGGGCGTGCCGTAGCCCTTGTGGCGGGCGAAGCCGTAGTCGGGCCACACGGCATCCAGGCGCTCCATGATGCGGTCGCGGACCACCTTGGCCACGACCGAGGCCGCGGCCACCGAGAGCAGTCGCGCGTCGCCCGAGATCACCGAACGTTGGCGGCAGGCGAGGCCGGGCACGCGGTCGTTGCCGTCCACCAGCACCAGGTCCGGGGCGAGCGGCAACTGCGCGACCGCCCGGCGCATGGCCTCGAGGCTGGCCTGGCGGATGTTGAGCTGGTCGATGACGCGCGGCCCCACCACCGCCCACGAGAACGCCCGGGCCTCCTGGAGGACCCGGGCGTAGACCGCTTCGCGCGCGGCGGGCGAGAGCTTCTTGCTGTCGTTCACCCCGTCCCACCCGCACCGCTCGTCCAGCACCACCGCGGCGGCCACCACCGGCCCGGCCAGCGGGCCGCGGCCGACCTCGTCCACGCCGGCCACCGCGAGCGCGTCACCGACCAGTTCCGCCTGTTCCCGGGCGAGCCGGCGCCAGCGCTCCACGCCTACTCCTTGGGCGCGCGCTCCCTCGCCCCGGACTTCTTCTCCGTGAGGCGGGCGGCCTTGCCGGTCTTCTCCCGCAGGTAGAACAGCTTGGCACGGCGGACCTTCGAGTGCTTGATCACCTTGATCTCGCCGACCGCCGGGCTGTGCAGCGGGAAGGTACGCTCGACCCCGATGCCATCCGAGATCTTGCGCACGGTGAAGGTCTTGCGGACTCCCGCGCCGCGCACGTTGATGACCTCTCCACGGAACTTCTGCTGCCGCTCCTTGTCGCCTTCGATCACGCGCACCGCGACCTCGACAGTATCGCCGGGACGAAGCTCGGGTCGGTCCGACTTGAGCTGAGCGGCCTCGATCTTTTCCATCAGGCCCATGACGATCTCCTTTGTCTCGCGCCCAAGTCATCGGTAACCGGGCGAATCCAGCGGCCGCGTATTATACGGGAGACGGACCGGAGCGCCAAATCCGGCCCGGGACGCCGTCCGCGGGGCCGGAAACCGGCCCGGGTGGAAGCACCCGGCCGCGGTGCGACCCGCGCAGCGTGGCCGGCCTGCGGGACCCCGGTCTCAGAAGTAGAGCGCCAGGATGCTCCCCCAGGTCGTCTGCCGCGCGGGCTGGGACTTCGCCGGGACCGCCCGCGAGAGCGCGCCGGCCCCCTGGAGCGTCTCGTCGTTCCACTGCTGGATGTACCACCGGGTCGAGTCGGGGCCGACCCCCTCGGCTGCGAGGTCCGGCGGGATGACCGCGGAATCGCCGCGCACCAGGAAGAACCGGGCGTTCCCGGAGACGCGATACTCCTCGCCGTCCTCGAGCTTGAGGGTGAGATCGACGCTGGTGAGGATCCCCTTGTGCCACCTCGGGTTCCTGCCCGGCCGGCTGTCGTCGATCGGGCGCAGCACGGGGTCGAAGAGCAGGACGACGCTGCTGGCCGGCGAGCACCGGCCGCCGCCCGTGAAGATGCCGGACAGGATGGTGAGCATCTCCTCGCGGCCGAGCGGGTCGTTGGTGAACCGGTTCCCGGACGAGTCGGCCAGCGCGAAGACGAAGCGGAAGTCGCCCGGCAGGACCCGGCGGAACGATTCGAGGTCGCGGTGGTTCCAGCCCCACTGGAACAAGCGGACCGCGTACTCGGGCGAGTCCGCCACGGGCGCGGACACGATGGTCGGGTGCGACCGGGACGGCCCGGTGACGTGCTCCTCGGTCGAACAGCCGGCGAGGGCCGCCAGGACGACGACGGCGACGAGCAGGGGCTGCGCGGACGCGGCTCTCATGGGACCCTCCGATGTCACCCTATTCTACACCCTGCCGGAGCCCGGGATCCCCGCGGAGAGCCGCGGCCGCAGGCTCAGCGTCCCTTCCACCCCCAGCGCTTCAGGAAACGGACGTCCTCGGCCGAGAGCTCGGCGGACGCGAGCAGGTCCGGGCGCCGGGCCAGCGTGCGCCGCAGCGACTCCTCGCGGCGGGCCTTGGCGATCTGGGCGTGGTGGCCCGAGAGCAGCACCTCGGGCACCGGCCAGCCGCGGTACTCCGCCGGCCGGGTGTAGTACGGCGTGTCGAGCACGCCGGAGTGGAACGAGTCGCCCTCCACCGAGTCGAAGGAGCCGACCACGCCCGGCAGCAGGCGCGCCACCGCGTCGACGACGCAGAGCGCGGCCGGCTCGCCGCCCGACAGCACGAAGTCGCCGAGCGAGACCTCCTCGTCCACCAGCCGCTCGCTCACGCGCTCGTCCACGCCCTTGTAGCGCCCGTTCACCAGCACCAGGTGCCCGAGCGTGGCGTACTCGAGGGCCAGCGCCTGCGTGAAGGGCCGCCCCTGCGGCGAGAACAGCACCACCCGCGTGCCCGCCGGGCGCGCGCCCTTCTCGCCCACGGCGAGCGACTGCAGCGCCCGGTCGATGGGCTCGACCTTCATGATCATCCCCACGCCCCCGCCGAACGGGTAGTCGTCGGTCGAGCGGTGGGAATCGTCGGTGAAGTCGCGCAGGTGGACCACGCCGACCTCGAGCCGGCCCTTTTCGCGCGCGAGCCGGATCATGCCCTCGTCGAGGGCCGGTCCGAAGAAGTCCGGGAAGATCGTCAGCAGCGAGATCCTCACGACCGCCTCACAGCTCCTCGAGCCCTTCCGGCAGGGCCACGACCATGAGCCCGGCCTCGAGGTCCACGCGCTTCACCACGCCGGGCGCGGCGGGCACCAGCAACTCGCGCTCGCCCCGCACCACGTAGACCGGGTGCGCCCCGGTCGAGACCACCTCGGCGATGGCGCCCAGCACGCGGCCCTGCTCGGTCTCCACGCGCAGGCCGACGAGCTGGAACGTGTAGACCGTCCCCGGGCCCGGAGCGGGGAGCGCCTCCCGCGGGGCCCACAGCTCGCCGTTCGTCAGCTCGGCCGCCCGTTCGCGCACGGTGATGCCCTCGAAGCGCACCAGCATGCGCGCCATGGCGGGACGCGCGGCCTCGAGCGTGAGCACGCGCTCCGGCGCGCCCGCGCGACGCCAGGTGAAGCGCTTGATCGCGTGCAGCTCGAGCGGCGTGAGCGAGGCGCCGTCCAGGTTGACCTCGCCCTGCACCCCGTGGGTCCGGCCCATGCGGCCGATCCGCACCATCGGCACGGCCGGAGGACCGCTAATCGGCGATCTCGAGGTCGGCATGGCGGCCCATCCGCGACGCGGCGGCGCCGAGCGCGAGCCGCATCGAGCGCGCGGTGCGCCCCTGCTTGCCGATGACGTGGCCCAGGTCGTCGGGATGCACGCGCAGCTCCAGCACCGCGTCCTCGCCGGGTTCCAGGACCTCGACCGCCACCTCGTCGGGCCGGTCCACCAGGCCCCGGGCCATCATCACCACCAGGTCGCGCAGTCGCTGGTCCTCGGGGCCGGCTCCGCGTGCCACGCGCGGCGCGGGCGCCGGCCTCGGGGTCAGCGGGGCGGCGTCGGCAGGACGGGGATCGACGACAGTCTCCACCCGCTCCACGACAACAGGGCCATCCACAGGCCCGACAACAGCAGGGCTGGGGCTGGCCGGTTGAGCCACAGGACCGCGAGCCCGCTTGCGCAGAGGGCGGCCGAACTGCACCACATCAGGAGGACGGTTCTCTTCGGACATCGGATCACACTCGCCAGTCGGTGGTTGCTGTGGTCCTTGCCGCCCTGGTAGACCTTGCGGCCCTCGCCCAGGCGGTTGACCACGACGAAGATCATGTCGAATGCCGGGTAGGCCAGCAGCAGCAGCGGGCCCAGCCGGCCCCACCCCCGCGGGGCCGCCGCGAAGGCCAGCACCGCCGAAGCGCCCAGACTATACCCCAACAGGAGGCTCCCCGCGTCCCCCAGGAAGATGCGGGCCCGCGGGAAGTTGTAGGGCAGGAATCCCGCACAGGCCCCGGCCAGGGCGAACTGCGCGGTCGCGAGGCCCATCGCCCCCCGCGCGGCCGAGGCCAGGCCGAACGCGGCCAGCGTGATGGCGGCCATCCCCCCGACCATGCCGTTCATGTTGTCGAGGAAGTTCACGGCGTTCATCAGGGCCACCAGGGCGGTCATCGTGAGCGCCACCTCGAGCGGCACGGGCAGCCCCAGCCCCGGCAGGCGCTGCGAGGCCAGCAGGACCGCGGCCGCCGCGGCCTGCCCCGCCAGCTTCAGCACCGGGTTCATGCCGAAGCGGTCGTCCACCAGGCCGAGCACGAACACGATGAGCGCCCCGGCGAGCAGCCCCGGCGCCGCGCTCACCGGGTCGGCGCGCCCCGCCAGGCGCAGGACGCCCCACGCCGCCAGCCCGGCCAGGAGGACCACGGCGCCGCCGAGCAGCGCGGTGGCCGAGGTGTGGAGCTTGCGGGCCGCGGGGTGGTCGAGATAGCCGGTGGCCCACGCCAGCCGGATCCCGGCGGGTGCCAGGACGAGGCCGAACAGGAGCGCGAGGCCGAAGGCGGAGGCCAGGATCACGGGGCGTCCGGGGCCAGTCTCGCGCTCAGCCGATCGGTCCGGGCTAGGCCGTGGCCACGCCCGCCGGGACCGGCAGACTCATCTGTTCGCAGTTGTCCCGGATGGTGATCTCCAGCAGCTGGTCGAGCGTGGACCGCGGTTCGTAGCCCACGGCGCGCCGGACCTTCGCGAGGTTCGGCACCCGGCGGCGCATGTCCTCGAACGAGCTGCCGTAGATGTTCTCGTACGCCACGAACTCGATATCCGATTCGCTTCGGCAGAGGGCCTTGATCCGCTGCGCCAGCTCGAGGATGGTGACCTCCTCGTCGGTGCCGATGTTGTAGATCTCGCCCTCGGTGTCGCGGCTCTCGGCCAGCATCATCACCCCGCGCACCACGTCGCTGACCGCGGAGAAGCAGCGGCTCTGGCGGCCGTCCCCGAACACCAGGATGGGCTCGTTGCGCAGCGCGCGCTGGATCATGTTGGGGATCACCATGCCGTAGGCGCTCGACTGCCGCGGCCCGCAGGTGTTGAAGCAACGCACCACCGTCACCGGGGTCTGCTGCTGCTGCCAGTAGGCCTGGGCCAGGCACTCGTCCACCGCCTTGCCGGCCGCGTAGGACCAGCGCAGCTTGTTGGTCGGGCCCATCAGCCGGTCGTCGTCCTCGGAGAAGGGCACGGCCACGCCCTTGCCGTAGACCTCGCTGCTCGAGAAGATCACCACCCGGCGCTCGTGCTCGGCACAGGCCTGGAGCACCACCTCGGTGCCGCGGATGTTGGTGATGAGGGAGCGCAGCGGGTTCTCGAGCACGTACTTGACGCCGACCGCGGCGGCCAGGTGGTAGACCCGCTCGCTGCGGGCCACCAGCCCGTTCACCAGCGACTGGTCCATGACGTTGCCTTCGAGGAAGCGGAAGCGCGGATGGCGCTCGAACGCCCGGATGTTCTCGAGGCGGCCGGTGGAGAGGTCATCGAGGACCCAGACTTCGTGCCCGCCGTCGAGGAGCCTTTCGGAGAGATGCGACCCGATGAACCCGGCTCCTCCGGTGACGAAGATTCTCATGAGCGTTCCCTCACTGGACCCGCTTCAAGACCGACTCCGGGTCCGCACTGGCCGAGGTCCATGGCGCATCGGCGAAACCGGACACGAGAAGTGCGCTACCACCGGCGGGTCCCGGTCGGGGACCTCCGCCTGCCGCGACTCTCCGTTCAGACCGCTTGGGCTGCCCACACCTGTCAAGTCGCCGGATACTACCCCAATGGACCCGCGGAGTGCCAAGAACTCCGCGTGCAGCCTCCGGGCCGGTCCCCGCGGCCCGGAAGGCGATGCTCCCACCCACCGCGGCCGTGTCCCTCTGGACAGCCCTCAGCCACTCCGATAGCGTGCGGCGCCTGTGACCACGCACCGTGGCGGGGAGACCCGTCGTGCCGGCCCGCGCCAACCGACGCGTCCCATGTCGAAGATCGTCCTCGCTCGCAAGAATCCTGCCCCGCCTGCCACCCCGGAGCCGTTGCTCGACCGGGTGGCCGGCTGGAGCTTCCTGCTCTTCGTCGCTGCGCTGCCCTGGTCGATCGCGCCAATGTCCATCGCGGTCGCGATCTGCGCCCCCTTGACCCTGGCCCGCTGGATCCGGCGTTCGGACCGCTGGCCCGCCACGCCGGTCGCCTGGCCCGCGCTCGCATGGTTCGCCGCCTTCGCGCTTTCCGCATGGTTCGCCGTCGATCGGGCTGCAAGTCTCGTGCAACTCAAGAAGACGCTCTTCCCCCTGCTGGTGCCGATGGCCGCGACCTACACGCGAACGGCCCGCGAGGGCCGCCGCACGCTCGCGGTCCTGCTCGCTTCCGCCACGCTGGCGGCGCTCTTCGGGATCGTCCACTACCTGGCGCTGGGGGTCGGCTGGCCGCAGCGCGCCCACGGCGCGGTCGGCCACTATATGACCTTCGGCGGCCAACTCCTGATCTTCGTGAGCCTGGCCGCGGGCGTGGCCGCCCTCGAGCCCGCCCGGCGCTGGCGGCTGGCCGCGCTGGGCTCCGCCCTGGCCGGCAGCGTCGCGCTGGCGGCCACCTTCACGCGCAGCGCCTGGCTCGGGCTGGCCGCCGCGCTGGCGACCCTGTTCGGCCTGTCGCGCCCGCGCTGGCTCCCGGCGCTGGCCGCCGCGATCGCCGTCGCCGTCGCGCTGGCGCCCGCGTCGTACCGGGCGCGGGCGCTGAGCTCCTTCGACCTGCACGACCCGACCAACCTCGAGCGCACCTACATGTGGCAGGGCGGGCTCGCCATGTTCCTCGATCGTCCGCTCACCGGCGTGGGGCCCCAGGACCTGCAGCCGATCTACGAACGCTACAAGCCGCCGCAGGCCAGGGAACGCGCCGGTCACCTGCACAGCGTGCCGGTCCAGATCGCGGCCAGCATGGGGCTCGTCGGGCTGGCCGCCTTCGCGCTGCTCTACGGCTCGCTGTTCGTGGCCGCCGGGCGCGGGCTGCGGCGAAGGATCGCCGCGGGCGGGCTCGCGGTGGGGCTGCGCGCCGGAGTCGTCGCGCTGCTGGTCGGCTTCCTGGTCGCCGGGCTCTTCGAGTTCAACTTCGGCAGCGAGGCCCTGCTCTACCCGCTCTTCACGCTGGTGGGCATGGCCTGGGCCGCGCGGGGCTGGGACGAGCGCGACGCCCCGGACGCGGCGACGACGCCCGACGCGGCCACCCCGCCCGGGGCCGGCGCGTGACCCGGGTCGCCCTCGTCCACGACTGGCTCACCGGCATGCGCGGCGGCGAGCGGGTGCTCGAGCGCATCGCCGCCCGCTACCCGGGCGCCCCGATCCACACGCTGGTCTGGAAGCGCGGCTCGGTCTCGGCAGCGATCGAGTCGCACCCGATCGTCACCTCGTTCCTGCAGCACCTGCCCGGGGCGGAGCGGCGCTACCGCTGGTTCCTGCCGCTCTTCCCCCGCGCCATCGAGTCGTTCGACCTGTCCGGCTTCGACGTGGTGATCTCCACCAGCCACGCCGCGGCGAAGAGCGCCGTCACGCGACCCGGCACCTTCCACCTGAGCTACGTCTTCACGCCGATGCGCTACGTCTGGGACCTCGAGCCGGCCTACTTCCCGCCCGGGCGCTTCCCCTGGCCGCTCTCCGCCTACGTGCGCCGCACCTGCGAACGCCTGCGCGCCTGGGACCGCGCGACCAGCACGCGCCCGGACGCGCTGCTCGCCGATTCGGCGCACGTCGCCGGGCGCATCCGCCGCCACTGGGGCCGCGAGGCGGAGGTGCTCTATCCACCGGTGGACGTGGATCGCTTCCGCGCGGGCAGCACACGGCCCCCCGCGGGCACGGCACCTCACTACCTGCTGGCCGGCGCCTTCGCTCCGTACAAGCGCGCCGACCTGGCGCTGGAGACCTGCGCCCGGCTCGGCCGGCGCGTCCTGGTCACGGGGGCCGGGCCCGACGAGCCCAGGCTGCACCGCCTCGCCCCGCCCGGGACCGAGTTCCGCGGCTGGGTGGGCGACGAGCAGGTCGGCGCGATCTACGCCGGCGCGAGCGCGCTGCTCTTCCCGGGCGAGGAGGACTTCGGGATCATCCCGCTCGAGGCGATGGCGAGCGGCACGCCGGTGATCGCCTACGGCCGGGGCGGCGCGCTCGAGACCGTGGGCCGCGGCGCGAGCCCGGCGGCGCTCGCGTGCGTGGCCGCGGGCGGCGTGGCGCGCGTCCCCGGGGGCGTGCTGTTCGGCACGCAGACGGTCGATGGACTGGCCGCGGCGATCGAGGCGTTCGAGCGCGAGCGCTTCGATCCGGCCGAGTTGCGCGGGCTCGCGATGCCGTTCGCCGCGGAGGAGTTCGACCGGCGGTTCGGCGAGGCGTTCGAGCGGGCGCACGAGGCGTGGCGGAGGTCGCGATGATCGTCGGGCTCGACGCGCGCAAGCTCCGGGACGGCGGCATCGGCACCTACATCCGCGCGCTGCTCGGCGCGCTGGCGGAGGCTCCCCGCGGCCACCAGTTCGTCGCGCTGGTGGACCCCGCCGACCGCGGCGGCGTGGCCCGCGCGGACGGCCGGGTGCGCGAGGTCCCGGTGCGGGCCGGGAAATACGGGCTGGGCGAGCACCTGGTGGTGCCGCGCGCGGCGCGGCGCGCGGAGATCGAGTTGCTGCACGAGCCGCACTACACGCTGCCGCTGGGCTGGCACGGGCCCGCGGTGGTCACCATCCACGACCTGATCCACCTGCGCTTCCCGCGGTTCTTCCCGCCGGGCGCGGCGCTCTATGCCCGCGCCATGGCCGGGACGGCCGCGCGGCGCGCGCGGCTGGTGCTGGCCGACTCGTCCCACACCCGGGACGAGGTGGTGGAGCTGCTGCGCGTGCCCGGGGCGAAGGTGCGGGTGGTCCCGCTCGGGGTCCCGCCCGGGCTCGTCCCGGCCGCGGCGGCCGGCGTCGAGGCGTTCCGCGCGGCCCGCGGGCTGCCGTCGGGCTACCTGCTGTACGTCGGCGCGCGCAAGCCCCACAAGAACCTCCCGGTCCTGCTCGAGGCCCTGGCGCGCATCCCGGCCGCCGCGCGCCCGCCGCTGGTGCTGTCGGGCCCGGCCTGGGGCGCGGACGAGCCCCTCGCCCGCCTCGCCGCCCGGCTGGGCCTGGGCGCCATCGTCCACTTCGCCGGCGCGCTGCGCGACGCGGGCGACCTCGCCCGCCTCTACGGCGGCGCCGCGCTCTACGTGCAGCCCTCGCTGGCGGAGGGCTTCGGGCTGCCGCCCCTCGAGGCCATGGCGTGCGGCACGCCGGTGCTGGCCTCGAACGCCGGCGCCCTGCCCGAGACGCTGGGCGACGCCGCCGTCCTGCTCCCGCCCGGCGACGTCGAGGCGTGGAGCGCGGCGATCGCGGGGCTGCTCGCGGACACCGCCCGACGGGAGCAGCTCGTGCGCGCCGGCTTCGCCCGGGCGCGCGAGTCCAGCTTCGCACGCACCGCGAGCGGCACGCTGGACGTCTACGAGGAGGCGCTGGGATGACCGGGACGATCCACGACGCGCGTGGCGGGAACCGGCCGGGCTAGCCCGGCCGGCGGGCCACGAAGGCGAGGTTCTGGCTGAGCGGCCCCAGCACCGCGCCCAGCACGGCGTCGGCCCCGTCCCACAGGTCGGCGAAGACCCGCGAGCGCCGCAGGCCGCCCGGCAGCCGGCGCAGCCCGTTGCGGGGCAGGGCGCCGTAACGCGCCGCCTCGACCAGCTCGAGCCCCGCCGTCCGCACCAGCCGCTCGATGTCCGCGCGCGCGTAGCGGTGGACGTGGTGGTGCTTGTCCGGCACCAGGCTCGCGGCGAAGTCGATCCAGCTCGAGCGGTTCGGGAAGTGGTAGCAGAGGAACACCCCGCCCGGCCGCATCACCCGGGCGATCTCGACCAGGCTCGCGGATTCGTCGCCGCCGGTCTCGCGGACGTGCTCGAGCACGCCGATCGACGCCACCGCGTCGAACTCGCCGTCCGCGAACGGCAGGCGCACCGGCTCCGCGGGACTCCCGACGACGAACCGTTCGTAGGGCTCGCCGAGCCAGGCCGCCGCCGAGACGCCCTCGATGGTGTAGCCCGTCGCCCGGTAGCCCGCGCGGGTCAGGAAGTAGGCGAAGTGGCCCGCGCCCGTCCCCCAGTCCAGCACCCGGGCCCCGGCCGGCAGGTGGCGCCGCACCATGCGCAGCAGGCGCCGGTACTGCCGCGCCCCCGCGAGGCTGCTGAATTGGGGGATCCGCATCCCGTCCCGCTCGGCGCGGTCCAGCAACTCCCCCAGGATGCGCTCGTCGTCGCGGTCCGCGGCGTTCATGGCGCGAGCCTGCACGCACTCCGCGCCGGGCGCAAGCGGCGCTCCGCGCCGGCGCGGGACCCCGGGGACACGATCAGTGCGCGCTGGCGTCGCGGAAGACCCGCAGCAGGGTCAGGAACAGGATCCTGAGGTCGAGTCCCAGCGACCAGTTGCGGATGTAGTAGAGGTCGTACTCGATGCGGCGGTCGAGCGGCGTGTCGCCCCGCAGGCCGTGGACCTGGGCCCAGCCGGTGATGCCCGCCTTCATGTGGTGGCGCAGCATGTAGCGCGGCACCGAGGCGCGGAACTGCTCGACGTAGACCGGGCGCTCGGGGCGCGGGCCCACCAGGCTCATCTCCCCGCGGAACACGTTCCAGAGCTGGGGCAGCTCGTCGAGCGAGAGCGGCCGCAGGACGCGCCCCGCCCGCGTGCGCCGCGGGTCCCCCGGCCGGGTCCAGCCGGGGCCGCCCTCCGCCTCGGCGTCCACGCGCATGGTGCGGAACTTGAGCATGCGAAAGCGCTTCCCGCTCAGGCCGACGCGCTCCTGCGCGTAGAGCACCGGGCCCCGCGAGTCGAGCCGGACCCAGAGCGCGATGGCGGCCAGCAGCGGCGCGAGGACCACCAGCCCCAGGGCCGACAGGACCAGGTCGAAGATGCGCTTCACGACCGCGTTCCAGCCCTGCCCCGGGCTCTCGGTCACCAGCACCACCGGCATGCCGTCGAAGTCCTCGACGCTCGCGTTGAGCGTGAAGGCGCGCAGCAGGTCGGGCACCAGCCGCACCGCCGCGGTCGAGTCGGCGAGGCGCTCGAGCGCCTGGTGCTCGGCCTCGTGCTCGGAGCGCGACAGCGCGAGGTACACCAGCTCGGCCCCCGCGCGCTCGGCCAGCCCCGGCAGCTCCTCCACCGCGCCCAGCACCGGCACGTCCGCGATGCTGCGTGCCGACCCGTGCCGGGTCCGCCGCGACGAAGCCCTTCACGGCGAGGCCGAAGTCGCGGTGCTCGCGGATCTTCCCGAGCAGCGCGACCGCCAGCTCGCCCGTGCCGACGATCAGCGTGCCGCGCAGGTTGCGGCCGTGCCGGCGCGTGGAGCGCAGCGCCGCGCGGATCACCAGCCGGCTGCCGAGCAGCAGCGCGGTCGCCAGCGCGAAGAACAGGACCAGCGTCGCGCGCGACAGCTCGCCCCGGGTGAAGTACGAGGCCACCGCCGCGAACGCGGTGACGATGACCATGCCCTGGAGCAGCGCGGAGAGCTCCAGCGAGAGCCGGGCGGTGCGCGCCGAGCGGTAGATGCGGAAGGTGCGCAGCACCAGCAGCGCGAAGGGCGTGAGCACCGCGCCGAACCACAGGTAGAACGAGAGCGGCGGCACGCCGAGCGGCGCCGGGATCCCCAGCCCGTGGAAGCGCAGCCAGTAGGAGCCGAGCCAGCCGGACGCGATGAGCGCGCCGTCGAGCAGGAAGACCGCGCTGGCCAGGACTTGACGGTGTGGGGCAGGCATCGCGGGCGGATGCTACTTCGCGCCCATCGGGCGCGCAACGCGACGGGCGGGCCCCGCTAGCGCACGCTGCGGATGGCGATGACGATGGTCGCCAACTGCGCCAGGGAGGTCAGCAGCTCCCGGCTCTTCTCCCACACCGTGACGTCGGGCTTCTCGGGCACCCAGACGAAGTCACCGGGATCGAGCGTCTGCACGTTGCGCGCGAACAGCGTCTGGCCGGTCACCGCGCGGGTGACGCGCACCTTGCCCCGCCACGCCCGGCCGGTGTAGCCGCCCGCCTGCGCGACGTAGTCCTCCACGCTCTCCCCGCGCACGAAGTTGAGGATGCCGGGTCGCCGGACCTCGCCGTCCACGCGGATGGACGACACCAGCCGCTCCACCCGGACCACGTCCCCGTCGCGCAGCAGCAGGTCGAGGTCCTTGTTGCCTTCCAGGCGCGCCCAGTCCACCCGGTAGTCCTCGCGCTGGCCGGCCAGCTTGGTGCGCAGCATCTCGTACTCGGAGGAGGTGAGGTCGTTGCGCGACAGCCGGAGCAGGCGGTCCAGTTCCTGGTCCTTCTCGGCGGCGAGCGTGCTGCGGCGGTGCACGCGCAGGGACGAGAGGTCGGCGCCGGGCTGGAACGAGGCCGCCGCCGACACGAGGTCGCTCAGCCGCGTGCGCCCCTCCACGATGGGATAGGTGCCCGGCCGCTTGACCTCGCCGACGATCACGGCTTCGTCCTGCTGGTGGTATTGCGGGACGAAGTAGACGTACATCCGCTCGCCGTCCTCGAGCGGCGGGTTCCGCCGGCGCGAATACACGTCCTCGAGGCTCACCCACAGCGACTCGGGCGTGAAGGCGTCCCGGAACCGCACCAGCAGCATCCGGTCGGCCACGGCCGAGGGCAGCGGATCGCCCGAGAGGCGGAGCAGCGTCCGCAGGCTGTCCTGCTCCCCCAGCTCGTAACGTCCCGGCCGCGCGACCGCGCCCTGCGCGTAGACGAACTCGGTCGCGCTGGGGACCTGGACGACATCGCCGTCGCGCAGCCAGGGATTCATCCCGGCGTCGCCGGTCGTGAGGAAGAGGTCGAGGTCGCAGAGCGTCCGGGCCCCGTCGGCGCGCAGGACCTCGATGCGCCGGCGGGAGGCCCCCTCGAGCAGCAGCGCCGGGGTCAGGACGTCGCCCACGCGCAGCGTGCCGCTGGCCTCCACCGGGCCGGGCTGGCGCACCTGCCCGGTCAGGTAGACCCGGAACGTGCGCGGCCGGGCGAGCCGCAGGTCCATGCTGACCCCGCGGTACTGCAGCCCCATCTGGCGGAGGATCTCCGCGCGCACGTCGCTCAGCGTGCGGCCCGCGACGGGCAGCGGCCCCGCCCCCGGGATGAGCGTGCTGCCCTCGGGCCCCACCTCGATCGGTACGCTGCGCGAGACCCGTCCCCAGATGTTGAGCAGCAGCACGTCGCCGGGGCCCAGCGTGTAGACTTCGGGGTCCACGGGCCCGGCCAGGCTCATGGGCCGTCCCGCCTGCAGGCTGAAGAGCCCGCTCGCGGCGGTCTCGTCGGCTCCCGTGGCCGCGGTGCCGGCCGGCATGGTGATGACTTCGGAGGAGCCGAGCCGGTGCGACGTGCTCACGCCCTCGCGGTCGACGCCCGCCAGCACGGACGAAGGCACCTGCGCCCACGCCGGCGCGATCCCCGCGAGCGTCGCGCCAACCAGCCACACGACCGCGAGACCGGCGGACTTCCTCATCGCCGCGCCTCCTTCAGGACCCGTCTCTGCCCGTACATGCGCTCGTAATAGGCGCGGAACTCGCCCTCCTTGATGGGGCGCCACCAGGCCTCGTTCGCGCGGTACCACTCCACCGTCTGGCGGATGCCGTCCTCGAAGGCGACGGCCGGCTTCCATCCCGTCAGCCGGGTGAGACGCGAGGAGTCGAGCGCGTAGCGCCGGTCGTGTCCGGGCCGGTCCTCGACGTGGCGCACCAGCGAATCCGGCTTGCCGAGCAGCTTGAGGATCGTGCCGGTGATGGTCAGCACGTCCAACTCGTTCCCCGCTCCGACGTTGAACGTCTCCCCTTCGATCCCGGGCTGGGTCAGCAGCGTGACGAGGGCCGAGCAGTGGTCCTCGACGTGGACCCAGTCGCGCCGGTTCAGGCCCGTGCCGTAGACCGGGAGCGGCAGGCCCTCGATCGCGTTGGTGACGAACAGCGGCACGAGCTTCTCCGGGTACTGGCGCGGCCCGTAGTTGTTGGTGCAGCGCGTCACCACCACCGGCAGGCCGTAGGTCGCCCAGTAGGCGAAGGCCAGCCGGTCGCCGCCCGCCTTGCTCGCGGCGTAGGGGCTGCGCGGCATCAGCGGCCAGGCCTCGGTGGCGTGGCCCTCCAGCACCTCGCCGTAGACCTCGTCGGTCGAGACCTGGACGAAGCGCGCGAGCCCGCGGCGGCGCGCTTCCTCGCACAGCACGAACACGCCGTGGACGTCGGTCTGGATGAAGTCGCCGGGTGCCTCGATCGAGCGGTCGACGTGGGACTCGGCGGCGAAGTTCAGGACGTAGTCGCAGCCCTCCATCGCCAGCGCCACGGCGGCCGGGTCGCGGATGTCGCCGTGCATGAAGGTCAGGCGCTTCGTCGGGATGCCGTCGAGGTTCTCGCGGCGGCCGGCGTAGGTCAGCGAGTCGAGCACGACCACGTGCGCGTCGGGGAAGCGGCGCAGGAAGTGGTGCACGAAGTTCGCGCCGATGAAACCGGCCCCGCCGGTCACCAGCACGCGGCTGCCGTCGAGGCGCGCCGGCTCAGCCATCCTTGCGGTCCCAGTCGTAGGGCACCTCGTCGCCGTGCGGGGCCACGCGGTGCTCGTCGGGCGCATCGTAGACGTAGTGCTCGGTCGGCGTGTTGATCAGGTAGGCCGGCTCGGTGCCGGTGCCCTTCATGCCGTGCAGCACCAGCGGCGGGATGACGAGCAGGATGGGGTTGTGCTCGCCCATGAAGAACTCGTTGACCTCGCCCCGGGTCGGGCTGGTCTCGCGCCCGTCGTACAGCACGACCTTGGCCATGCCCTTGACGAACACGAAGTGGTCGGTCTGCTTCTTGTGGTAGTGCCAGCCCTTCACCACGCCCGGATACACGACGGAGAGGTAGACCTGCCCGAAGCGCTGGAAGAACTCGTCGTCGTCGCGCATCATCTCCATCAGGAGACCGCGCTCGTCCGGGATCACCTTGAGCTTCTTGACCTTCACCCCGTCGATCATTGCTTCCTCCGCCGCGTCCGGCCCGCGGCCGGCGCATCGGCCCGTCCGCGACCCACGCCGACGTGCCGGAAGCCCGCGGCCTCGACCTCGGCGGGCACGTAGATGTTGCGCAGGTCGCACAGCACGGCGCGGCGCAGCAGGCGCTTGAGGCGGGCGAGGTTCAGGTTCCGGAACTCGTTCCACTCGGTGACGATGGCCACCGCGTCGGCCCCGCGCGCGCAGTCGTAGGCGTCCTTCGCGAAGACCACGTTCTTCATCTCCGGCAGCGCCTGGGCGCCCGGCATCGCCACCGGGTCGAACGCCCTCACCTGGACACCGCGCCGCCGGAGGCCCGCGATGATCTCCAGCGCCGGCGCCTCGCGCAGGTCGTCGGTATTGGGCTTGAACGAGAGCCCGAGCACCGCCACCACGCTGCCGCGCGCCGGGCGACCGAGGGCGCCGGTGATCTTCTCGACCATGCGCCGCACCTGGTGATGGTTCGCCGCGATGGTCGCGTCCACGATGCCGCTCGGGATCCGCGCCGCGCGCGCCATGGCCGAGAGCGCGAGCGTGTCCTTGGGGAAGCAGGCGCCGCCGTAGCCGGGGCCCGCGTGCAGGAACTTCGAGCCGATGCGGCGGTCCATGCCGAGGCCCTTCGCCACCGCCTGCACGTCGGCGCCGAGCGCCTCGCAGAGGTTCCCGACCTCGTTGATGAAGGAGATCTTCGCCGCGAGGAAGCAGTTCGAGGCGTACTTGATCAGCTCGGCGCTCTCGACCGACGTGACCACCATGGGCGTCTCGAACAGGAACAGCGGCGCGTGGATCTTCTTGAGGATGTCGGCCGCGCGCTTGGTCTCGGCGCCGATCACCACGCGATCGGGGCGCATGAAGGTCTCGATGGCCGAGCCCTCGCGCAGGAACTCGGGGTTGGAGGCGACGTCGAACTTCGCGCCGCGCTTCGCGTGCTTCGCGATGAACGCCTGCAGCGTGCGGGCCGTGCCCACCGGGGCCGTGCTCTTCTGGACCACGAGCTGGTAGCCGTCCAGGTTCCGCGCCACCGTCTTCGCCACCTCGTAGATGGCGCGCGTGTCCGCGCTGCCGTCGGGGCGGGGCGGCGTGCCCACCGTGATGAAGACGACGTGGGCGCCCTTCAGGGCCGCGACCAGGTCGCTCTCGAAGTGGAGCCGGCCCTCGTGCACGTTGCGGGCGACCAGTTCGGGCAGGCCGGGCTCGAAGAAGGGCATCTCCAGGGCGCGCAGGCGCTCGATCTTGGCGGCGTCGGAGTCCACGCAGGTGACACGGTTGCCGAAATCGGCGAGGCACGCGCCGGACACGAGGCCGACGTAGCCGGTGCCTACCACGGTGATGGAGTACAAGCGGAGGTCCTTTCGCGGGTCCGGGTCCGCACCCGGGCGCGAGGCGGCCGGGGCGGGCAACCACTTGGAACGGGGCGCAGCAGCACGGAAGGTTAGAGGCTACCCCGCACACGGTCAACCCCCGGCTTGACGAACCACGCACTCATCCTGAAGAGTGGCGCAACCAAGGGTCCCGCGCCGGAACCCCCGGCACGAGGCCGCCTCCCGCTTCGCCTCTTCCGATCTCTTCCGATGCCGCGCGGCGGGTGAGGCGTGGCGGCTGCCCCCACCCCAACACACCGGAGCCCGTGAGCCCGCCCTCCACCAACGCGCGCACGCTGTTCCGAGGCGCCGCCTGGAACCAGCTCGGACAGGTGCTTCCCGTGCTCGCGGCCCTGCTCTTCGTTCCCCGGCTGGTCCACGGCCTCGGGGTCGAGCGCTTCGGCGTCCTCTCGCTGGCCTGGATGCTCATCGGCTACTTCAGCCTCTTCGACCTCGGCGTCTCGGGCGCTCTCACCCGCCTCGTCGCCGGCAGGCTGGCCGAGCGCCGGGAGGACGAGGTGCCGGCGCTCGTCTGGACGTCGCTGTCGCTGACGACCGCGATGGGACTCGTCGGCGCGGCGCTCCTCGCCGGGCTGGCGCCCCGGCTGGTGCACGACTTCCTGCGGGTCCCGCCCGCGCTGCAGGGCGAGATGCTCGGGCTCACCTGGGTGCTGGCGGCGTCGCTCCCGATCGTGACCGGCACGGCCGCGCTGACCGGTGTCCTGGCCGCGCAGCACCGTTTCGGCGTGCTCAACGCCATCCGCGTCCCCATGGGCATCCTCACCTACGCGGCCCCGGTCCTCGTGCTTCCCTGGTCGTCGAGCCTGTTCGTCGTCGGGCTCGCGCTGGCGGTCGTGCGCCTGCTGGGAGGCCTGGCGTACCTGGCGGCCTGCCTCGCCGGGACGCCGGGGCTGCGCGCGGGCTTCGTCGTGCGCCGGCGCCTGCTCAGGCCCATCGTGAGCTTCGGCGGCTGGATGTCGGTCACGGCGGTGGTGGGCCCGCTCATGGTCTACCTCGACCGCTTCCTCATCGGCGGCATGCTCTCGATGGCCATGGTCGCCTACTACACCACGCCGTACGACCTGACCTCGCGCATGGCGATCCTCTCGATCCCGGTGGTCAGCGTGCTGTTCCCCGCCTTCGCGGCGAGCTTCGACGCGGACCGCGCACGGGCGGGGCGGCTGTTCGACTGGGGGGTGCGCGCGGTGATCGTGCTCCTCTTCCCGGTGGCCTTCGTCCTCGCGGTCTTCCCGCACGAGTTGCTCGCCCTGTGGCTCGGCGCCGCCTTCGCGGCCCAGAGCGCCGGCGTGCTGCGGCTGCTCGCCATCGGCATGTTCGCGAACGGCATGGCCCAGGTTGCGCTCACGCTGGTGCAGAGCTCGGGGCGCCCCGACCTGGGGGCGCGCCTCCACGTGGCCGAGCTGCCCTTCTACCTGCTGGCGGTCTGGCTGCTGATCCGCGGCCACGGCATCGAGGGGGCGGCCATCGCCTGGTTCGCGCGCGTCGTCGTCGATGCGCTCGCGCTGTTCCTGATCGCCCGCGCACGACTGGGACGCGAGACCGCGGGCATCCGCAGCGCCGTGCTGGGGGGAGGATGCGGGATGCTGGCGCTGGTGGCGGGCACGCGGATCCCCGGCCTCGTCCCGCGGCTGGTCTTCGCGGCGGTCACGGCGGTCCTGTTCGCCGTCTCGGCCTGGCGCTTCGTGGGACGGCCGGGCGCGCGCGCGCTGCTGGACCCCGGCCACGCGGGCCTCCCGCGATGACCGGAGCGTCGGGTGCCCGGGAGCCCGTCTCGCCCGCCCGGCCGACCTCGGCGTGCGTCGCCTGCGGCTCGCCCGGCGACACGGCGTACGAGGGCCTCACCGACCGGCTCTACGGCTCGCCCGGCAGCTGGCGGATGGTCCGCTGCTCCGGGCCGGCGTGCGGGCTGCTGTGGCTCGATCCTCCGCCGGACGAGCAGGCCCTGGCACTGGCCTACCGCGGCTATCACACGCACGCGCCACCGCCGGACCGCGCGCCGTGGGCCCGCCTGCTGCGCCGCTGGCTGAAGGAGGGCTACTACGCCTCGCGCTTCGGCTACACCGTGCGCGGCGCCCGCGTCAAGCGCTTCCTGGCGCTGGCGCTGCTGCCCTTTCCCGCGCTGCGCGCGGGCCTCGACGGGCTGATCATGCACCTGCCCCCGAGGCCCGGGGGACGCCTGCTGGACGTGGGCTGCGGCAACGGCCTCGCGATCGGACAACTGAAGGACCTGGGCTGGGACGCGGAGGGCGTGGATTCGGACCCGGCGGCGGTCGCCGCGGCCTCGAGTCGCGGGCTCACCGTGCGCGAGGGCTCGCTGCCGCAGCAGCATTACGCGGACGCCTCGTTCGACGTGGTCACGATGAACCACGTGCTCGAACACGTGCCCGACCCCGCGGGCCTGCTGGCGGAGTGCCGGCGCGTGCTCCAGCCGGATGGCCGACTGGTCGTGGTCACCCCCAACGCCGCGAGCCTCGGGCACGCGCGGTTCGGTGCGGCGTGGCGGGGGCTCGAGCCCCCCCGGCACCTGCAGGTCTTCACCGCTCCGGCGCTGGAGCGCCTGCTCGCGGCGGCGCGGCTGCAGCGGACGGTGCTGCGCACCTCCGCCGGCGCGGCGGCCTTCCTCCACGCCGAGAGCCGCCGCATCGGCGGAGCCGCGGACGCCTCGCCCAAGGACGCGGCGGCGCGGCGCTTCGCGCAGGAGGAGGCGGAGCGGATCGCCGGCGAGCCGTGGATCGGCGAGGAACTGGTGCTGGTCGCCACACCGCACGGGACCGCGGATGTCCCGGGACCGGGAGCGGCGCAGGAGCCCGGCCCCCGCGTGGGGATCGTGCTGCTCAACTGGAACGGCTACGCCGACACGCGGCGCTGTCTCGAATCCCTGGCCACCGCTTCGTATCCCCACCGCACCACCTACCTCGCGGACAACGGCTCCACGGATGGCTCGATGGACCGGCTCGAGGGCGAGTTCGCGCAGAGCGGGATCGTCTTCATCCGCAACGGGGAGAACCTGGGATTCTCGGCCGGCTGCAACCGCGCCATCCGGCGCGCGCTCGACGACGGCTGCGACTACGTGCTGCTGCTCAACAACGACTGCATCGTGACCCAGCCCGGATTCCTCGAGCCCATGGTGGCGCTGGCGGAATCGGACCCGCGGGTCGGCCTCGTGGGCGGCAAGCTGCTTCGCTGGCCACCGTCCAACGTGATCTGGGAGACCGGCGGCTGGATCCACTGGGCGGGCGAGCGATACGTGGGGATGAACGAGCCCGACCTGGGACAGCACGGCAGCGTCGCCGCGCGCGGCTTCATCTCCGGCGCGCTGATGCTCATCCGCCGGGAATGCCTCGAGCGTGTGGGGCTCCTCCCCGAGGCCTACTTCTTCGGCCACGAGGACTGGGAGTACGGGGCGAGGGTGCGACGCCTCGGGTACCGTCTCCTCTATCAGCCTCGCGCCGTCGTCCATCACGAGGCGGAGCATTCGCACGAGCCCGCGGACCCGTACTACCTGTTCAACGACATCCTGTCGAAGATCCTGTTCAAGAAGCGGAACGCTCCGGCCCGCTCCGTACCGGGCCTGGCTGTCGCGTTCGCGACCTTTACCTCCGCGTGGTGATGCCCGCTGCTCGCGAGGTGGCTCCCGGACGCTACGTCGCCGAAACCCCGGCTCCCTGCGCGAGGTCATGCTGGCGGCGCTGGCCGAGGCCCCGCGGCTCGAACGCGTGACCCCGGCGATGCTGGAGCGTTACCGCGACCGGCTGGAGCGCCGCCCGTGACGCCGGCCCCGGTGACCCGCCGTCCGCCGTCCACGCGCATCCTACAGGTGACGCTGCGCGACCTCGTCGGCCAGAGGTTCAACGGCTACCAGCTCCACCGGATGCTCCGCGCCGGGGGCTGGGACTCCCGTATGCTCGTCGTCCACCGCCGGTCGGCCGATCCGCGCGTCCACGGGCACACGCGGATCGGCCGCTGGCTGGAGCGCGGCCTGTACGCCGCCGAGCGCGTCACCAGCCTGCAGGGACTGCTCTCGCCGATGGCCGCGACCTTCCCGCTGCGCCGCTCCTTCCGCACCGCCGACGTCGTGCACTGGCAGTTGACCTACCCGCACTTCGTCGGCCTGCCGCTGGTGCCCTGGCTGGCGGGAATGCGCCCGACGGTCTGGACGCTGCACGATCCCTGGGCGACGACGGGCCACTGCGTCCACCCGCTCGACTGCGAGCGCTGGCGCACCGGATGCGGCCGTTGCCCGGACCTGGAGCGGGACTTCACCGTCTGGTCGGACACCACCGCGCTGGTCTGGAAGGTGAAGCGCCGGATGTACGGCCGCGCACCGCTCACGCTGGTGGTGGCCTCGCGCTGGATGCGGGAGCGGGTGGAAGCGAGCCCGTTGCTGTCCGGCCATCCGTGCCACGTCATCCCCTTCGGGCTCGACCTCGAGACCTGGCCTCGGCCGGACCGCCGGGCCGCCCGAGAGAGGCTCGGCATCGCACCGGGAACAAAGGTCATCGCCTTCCGGATGCCCGCCGGGGAGAAGCACCGCCGGGGCAAGGGAATCCCCTGGCTGCTCGAGGCCCTGGCCCGCCTCGAGCCGTGCGCGCCGACGACCCTCGTCGTATTCCAGGAACGGGGGCGACTGGCCGAGCTCCAGGGGAAGTACCGGGTCATCGAGTTGGGCTGGCTCGAGGACGAGCGACGCGTGGGCGAAGCGTTGGCCGCCGCCGACGTGTTCGTCATGCCTTCGCTGGCGGAGTCGTTCGGGCTCATGGCGCTCGAGGCCATGGCGTGCGGCACGCCGGTGATCGCCACCGAGAGCACCGCAGTGACGGAGATCGTCCGTCCGCCGCAGGCCGGCGTGAGTGTCCCGGCGCGCGACGGCGCCGCGCTGGCGCTGGCGCTCGATGCATTGCTGCGCGACGACGGGCAGCGTCTCGCCATGGGCGCCGCCGGGCGCAGGATCGTCGAGGCGGAGTACTCGTCCGCGACCTATCTCGAACGCCACCTCCGCCTGTACGAGGACCTCGCCGGCGGCCGGAGGATGGGTCGCGTGGAGCCCGCTTGACCGCGGAACGCGCCTGCTACTACCTGGGAGGGGACGCGCTTCACACCGGCATGTACGTTGACCTGATCCGGCGACTCGAGGACGAGGGTCTCGTGGTCGGCCTCGTCACCCGCCTGCGCGTCTCGCCCGACCCGCTCGCGTCGTGGCGGGCGTGGCGGAGCCGCGGGCGCCTCGGGCCGAACCGGATCGAGGAGGTGCGCGGACGCATCCGCGGCAAGGTCCGCCAGGTCCCCGTCTGGAACCTGTTCCCGGGACTCTCGGCGCGCGGGCTCGGACGGAGTCTCGGCTTGGCGGAGCGGCCGGACCGGACGGTCGTCGTGCACACGCGCCAGATCGTCATGGCCCGGCTCGCGCTCTCGCTCAAGCGTCGTTGGCCCTCGGTGCGGGTCGTGGCAGAGCTCGAGGGCGACGACCTGGCCGAGCTAGACTACCGGCGATCCAAGGCGGACCAGCCGACGCTCCAGCTGCGAGCCCGGTGGGCCCTGGAGCGCCGTTACTACGAGCGGGCGGAGGGCGACATCCTGCGGCACGGGGACGCGGTGATCTGCGTCTCGGAACGGCTGCGGGACGTGATGATCCGGCGCTTCTCGCTCTCGTCGCGGCAGGCGGAGAAGGTCCACGTCATGCCGACCCTGGCGAGCCACCGGGAGTTCTTCTTCGACCCCGACGTGCGCGGCCGGGCGCGCCGCGCCCTGGGCCTCGAGGACCGCTTCGTCGTTGTCTACAGCGGGAACCTGCGCGGACGCTGGCAGGTCCCCGAACGGCTGGTCGAGGCCTTCGCCTTCATCCGGCAGGCCCGCCCTTCGGCGTTCTTCCTGGTCCTCGCTCCGGAGGGCGATCGCGCGAAGATCGAGCCCCACTTGCGGCGCGCCGCGGTGTCGCCTGCCGACCATCGCGTGCTCTCGGTCGCGCACGGCGAGATCGCGAGCTACCTCTGCGCGGCTGACGTGGGGCTGCTGCTGCGCGACCGGCATCCCATGAACGAGGCGGCGGCGCCCGGCAAGTTCGCGGAGTACGTCCTGTCCGGATTGCCGATCGTGATGACCGAGGGCATCGGCGACTTCTCGGGCCCGATGCGCGATTCCGAGTGCGCCTGCGTGCTGCCCGACCTGGCCGACGTGGAGGACGTGCGGCGGCGGATACAGCGTTTCTGCGGTCGGGACTTCGCGCCCGCGCGGCGGATGGAGTTCGCCCACTGGGCGGCCGCTCGCTTCGCCGTCGAAGGGAGCGCGCCCCGGCTCGCCGCGCTCTACCGCACGGTCTAGCGCGGGCGGAGCGGGAGACGTCCGGCCGGCCCGGTGCGGCTGCGCGGCCCGGCAGTCACGACCGCAGTCCGGCCTCGCGGGCGAGCCGCTCGTAGAGTTCCTCGAGCTGCCGCGCCATGCGCGCCGCCGAGAACTCCTCGACCCGGGCGCGCCCGGACTCGCCCATGCTTCGCGCGAGTCCGGGGTCCTCCGCCAGCCCGAGCAGCCGCGCCGCCAGCCCGGCGCGGTCGCCGACGTCCACGAGCCAGCCGGTTTCGCCGTCCACCACCGCCTCCACCGCGCCGTCCACCCGCGTGGCCACGATGGGCAACCCCGCCGCCATCGCCTGGGGGAAGACCCGCGGGAGCCCCTCCCAGCGCGAGGTCAAGGCCAGCACGTCGAAGGCCCGCAGCAACTCCGGCACATCGCGGCGCAGGCCCAGCAGGTGCACGCGCTCGGCGAGCCCCGAGCGCGCCACGCGGTCCTCCACGTCCCCGCGCAGCGGGCCGTCCCCCACCAGAACGAGATGCGCATCGCCGCGGACGCGAGCGAGGTCCTCGAAGGCCGCCACCAGGTCGAGCGGGGCCTTCTGCGCGGAGAGCCGGCCGACCGCCCCGACGACGAACGCGGCCTCCGGCACGCCGGCAAGCCGCCGCGCCGCGGAGCGCGTGACCGGGACTTCGCGGTAGACGTCGATCTCGATGCCGGAGCGGATGAGCACGTACTGCCCCGGTCGCCCGATGCCGAGCGCGAGTCCTTCGTCCGCGTCCGGCTGCGCTACGACCACCAGCGCCCCGCACCAGCGCGCGCACATGCGCTCGAGCCAGACGTAGAGGCGGAAGACCGGCCACGGCTGCCCCGGGGTGAAGGCCCACCCGTGCACCGTGTGCACGACCACCGGCACGCCGGCGATCCGCGCGGCGACCCGTCCCAGAATCCCGGCTTTGGAGGAGTTCGTGTGCACGATGTCGAAGCGGCCGCGCGACAGGAATCGCACCAGCCGGAACAGGGCCAGTACGTCCTTGGCCGGGTGCAGCTCGCGCCAGAGGACCGGCTCGACGTGCAGCGTCACGCCCCTCGCGCGCGACTCGGTGTGCAGCTCCCCCTCGGGTCCGGTCTGGGGGCCGGTGAGCAGCTCGCAGCGGAAACGCTCCGGGTCCAGCAAGGCGCAGGTGAGCATCGCTGTCTCCTGCGCCCCCCCACGATCATCCGGGTGATGACCTGCAGGACGCGCAGCGGCCGCGCAGCGCCGGGGACCCGGCCGGGGCCCAACGCACTGGCCGGCGTGGAGCACGCGCGGGTCACGCCTCCGGGCTCCCGGGCCGCCGCGCCCCGTCCTGCGCCAGGTGGCCGGCCCGGACCAGCAGAGCGCACCAGAGCGCGAGCTGTCCGACCCCCACCATGCCCACGAACGTGGAACCCGTCAGGTTCGCCACCAGCAGCGCCGTCACCAGCGGTCCGTGCAGCCGTGCGAGCTCGTGCGCCAGCGTACCCGCGGGGGCCGTGCGGCGAACCGCGGAGCCGAGCGCGTAGAGGCGCCACAGCACGACGGCCACCGCGCCGAGGCCCACGAGCCCGAGTCCGACCATGGTTTCGAGGAGGAAGTTCTCGGTCGTGACCAGGAGGAGATGGAATTCGTTGTAATGAACGCTCACGAAGCGGTAGCCCAGGTACCCCACGCCGAAGACCGGGTTGTCGAGGAACACGTGCCAGGCCGTCCGGTAGCCGTAGAAGCGCACCAGGATCGAGAACAGTTCGTTGGAGCCGGGCCGGAGCGTCAGCGTGTGCGCCATTCGCTCCCAGAACACCGCGGGCAGCAGCGGCAGCGCCACAGCGAGGAACGCAAGGACGCCAAGCACCCAGCGCCAGCGTATCCGCCGCATGGTCATGAGGAGCAGTGTAGCCAGGGCCAGCAGCCCGCTGCGCGACTGGGTGAGGGGGAGCATGACGAGCACCAGGCCGAGGAGCGGGAGGTGCCACCGGCGCGGCTGCACGCCCCGGCACACCTGCACCAGGGCCCACAGCAGGACCAGCGCCGCCGCCGCCTCGTTGGGGCTGGTGATGGCATCGCGCGCGTCGCTCACCGACCAGACGATGCCGGCCCGGCTGACCCCGAGGCCGAACACCCAGACGCAATTCACCACCGAGAAGGCAACGGCCGCGGCGAACACGGTGTGGAGCACCCACCGGATGCGTCGCTCGTCGCGCAGCCACCACAACCCGAGCGGGAACAGGAGCGCGCCCTGCAGCACGCGGACCAGGGAGTACCCCGAGTCGAACGCGGGGCCGGACCCGAGGCGAATCGCCAGCATCGGCAGGGAGAGAGCGGCCAGGCCGAAATAGAGAATGGCGCTCTTCGCGAAGCGCCGGGTCGCCACGCGCATGGCGTCGTGAGCCGGCCCCGTCGCGAGCGCGTCGCCCGCCAGGGCGCCGCTGCGGGCGCCGCCGATCAGCGACGCCGCAAGCACCGGGATCATGGCGACGTCGAACACGTTGACGGCGCGGTGCGTCCCGGCCACGGGCACGATCATGAGGAGGAACAGCGAGAACACCAGCGCGAGGAGACCCGCGAAGGGCCGGGCCGCGATCACACCGACGAGACCGCAGCCGAGGACCCCGGCCAGCGGCAGCAGCAGCCCCGAGCCCGGGTCGCCCGCCGCCAGGCCGGCGACGAGGGCGAGCGCTCCCGCGGTCAGCGCCGGGAACAGCGGGGGGGCCGTCGCGGCGCGGGTGACGGATGCCGTCCCCTCACTCATTCCGGGACCTCTGCGCTCCGCGGTACCCGCGCACCAGCGCCTTCACGCCGAGCGGCTGTTCGGCTCGCGCGCCCACGAAGTAGAGGCACGAAGCTGCGTCGGAGACCTGGCCCGGCGCCATCAGGCCCTCGAGCCATGCCAGCCAGCCGAAGGCCAGACCCGTGGCCCGCCCGAGCGTCCTCGAACGGGTCAGCGAGCGGACGAAGCGGTCGATGCTCCACGACAGGGCCGTGCCGGGGCCCGCGACGACGCCGCTCTCCACCTCCTCGAACCAGCGGAACAGCCACCGGTGCCCGCGTTCGGTCAGGCGCACGAAGTCGTACGCGCCTTCGTGCACCTGCTGCATGAAGGGCATCACCGACAGGACCACCCCGCCGGGCCGCAGGACCCGATGGATCTCCCCGACGACCCGGTGGGGATCCACCACGTGCTCGAGCACGGCCTGGATCCACACCCCGTCGAAGGTGGCGTCCGCGAGCGGCATCGCGTGAGCGTCGGCGACGAACTGCGTCAGCGGCGAGTGGTAGACGTCGAATCCCACCGTCTCGATGTCGGCCGCCTCGTAGAGCTCGCGCACCTCGTCACCGGCGGTCGCGCCGCCCACGACCAGCACTCGGATCCGCTTCCGTCCCTGCCGGAGCCTGGCCAGGACCCGCGAGGTCACGCTCCCTCTCCGGGGCCCGCTGCCCAGGAGACCGACGAGCCGGCGCAGCCGGGGCCGGGCCTCGATGCTCCGCGACACCAGCGACGTCCCGCCCGAGCCGAACACGCCCTCCCGGTCGAGCACGCTGTCGTCGAAATCCACGAGCACGGGATGCGAGCCGAGGATCTCGAACACGTGGAGCGCCCCCCCCCCGCGCACCTGCGCACCGGAACGCCGCCCCCTCCCGCGCGAGCGGCGCCCCGCACACTGGACAGGCCAAGATCGTCTGCAGTGCTTCGGGTGCCATGAGAGCCAAGATCGACGACCTCCGAGGCCGGCGCAACGCCTCTGCCACCGCGCGCCGCGTCCGGCCGACTCACGGCGATCTCACGATCCCGGCTGAGGGCCGGCGTTTCGGTGGGCCCGGACGGGCACGACTACCCCGCGCCGGGCGCGGCCCTTCGGAGGGACAGACCCACCCACCCCGCGGAGAGCAACAGCGCGACCAGGGTCGAAACGAGCACGATCACCGAGCGTTTCGGCCGCGACTTCAGCTCGGGGGGACTGGCCCGGTCGAGCACCGTGATGGTCGGCGTGTCCCGCATCTCCTGCACGCGCGCGTCCTCGTACTGCCCGGTCAGCATCGTGAAGACCCGGCGCTGGATCTCGGCGTCGAGCGCCAGCCGCGCGCCTTCGTTCTTGAGACCCGGCAGGCGGGCCAGCTCGCGGTCGTAGGCGGCGAGCTCGGCGTCGATGGAACGGACCGCGGCGTTGCCGGAGGACGTGTAGCTGGAGACGTACTCGCGCTTCACCTGCAGACTCAGCTTCTGGGCGATGACCGAGGCCACGCCCCCGACGATGGAGGCGTCGGCGACCACGCCGTGCTCCTGCTCGTACTTCGTGAGGGCCGCTTCCGCCACCCGCAGGCGCGCCTGGACGTCGGTCACCCGCGACTCGAGGAACTCCCGCGTGCGCTTGGCCCGCGTGTTGAGTGTCTCGCGGTTGAAGCGGTCGAGTTCGTCCACCAGCCGGTTCGCCATGTCCGCCGCGCGCCGGGGATCCCGGTCCTCGACCTCAACGACCAGCAGGCCCGAGCTTCCGGTCACCACCCTGACGTGCCGGCCCAGCTCCTTGAGCGTGCGGTCCATCCCCTTGCGCCGGTAGACCCGGTCGAGGTGGAACTCGCGGACCAGCCCCTCGCGCAGCGTGCGGCTCACGAGGATCTCGGCGTAGATCTCCGAGGCCGTCGAGGTTGTCGTCATCCCGATCTTGCTGAGCGCCGCCCCCTGGATCAGCCCCGCCATGATGCCGAAGGAGTCGTTCCCCTCGGTGGGCGGCAGCACGGTCGAGCGCGCAAGGAACCAGGGCGGCAGCAGCATCGCCACGCCCACGGAGAGCGCCATGACCGACAGCACGAACGCCCCGATCGGCCGCCTTCGCTCCATGGAGGCTGCGACGAAGCGGCGGGCGGGCGGCGGCAGGGAATCGAGCGGGCTGGGTTTCATGGTGGGCATCCTTCGATGCGGCTCGCAAGGTAGGCCTGCCCCATGGGCCGGGTCAAGCCTGCGGGGCCGTCCCGCCGGGACCCTGCGCGCGCTCCCGCCACTCCTCGAGCACGTCCGCCAGCGTGCGCTCGAGCGGGATCTCCGTGCGCCAGCCGGCGTCCCGCGCGATCTTCGAGGGGTCGCCCACCAGCCACGGGATGTCGGCCGGACGCAGGCGCGCGGGGTCCACCTCGATGCGGACCGGGACGCGGGCCAGCGCCACCAGCCGGCGCGCCACCACGGTGAGCGTCACGCCCTCGCCCCGGCAGACGTTGTAGGCCGCGCCGCGCGCGCCGCGCTCGAGCAGCGCGAGGTAGGCGCGCACGACATCGCGCACGTCAGAGAGGTCGCGCGTCACCTCGAGGTTCCCGACGCGCAGCACGCCCTCCGCCCGCCCGGCTTCGATGGCGGCGATCTGCTGGGCGAAGCCGGGCACGACAAACACCGCGGTCTGGCCGGGCCCGGTGTGGCTGAAGGCGCGCACGCGGACTACGTCGAGACCGTGCTCCCCGCGGGCACTGGCCTCCGCGAGCCGGTCGGCCTCGGCCTTGGAGGCCGCGTAGGGGCTCACCGGGGCGAACGGCGTCTCCTCCGCCGCGCGCGTGCCCTCCGGCTGCGGACCGTAGACCTCGCTGCTCCCGATCACGAGCACGCGCGCCCGCGGCGATCCTTCGCGCACGGCCGCGAGCAGGTTGCCCGTGCCGGTCACGTTCGCCGCGAAGGTGGCGGCGGGATCCTCGAAGGAGCGCGCGGCGCTGCTCTGGCCCGCCAGGTGGACCACGGCGTCGGGCCGCGCCACGGCGACCGCGCGCGCGACCGACTCCGGCTCGCGCAGGTCGGCGACGTGCCAGCCCGCGAGCGGGAGCCCGGCGGGCGGCGCGGGCTCGACGCCGAGCCCCACCACGCGCGCGCCCGAGGCGTCGAGCGCGCGCGCGAGGTGGGCACCGACGAACCCGCTCACGCCGGTGACGAGGACGGTCAGGCCCGCCACGGGACGGCCCCTACCGCGCGCGCCAGAAGTCGAGCATGTCCTGCAGGGTCTGCTCGAAGGGGATCGCCGGCACCCAGCCCGTCGCCTTCGTGAACTTCGTGCGGTCGCCGAGCAGCACCGGTACGTCGCTCGGCCGCAGCCGCAGGCGGTCCTCGCGCACCTCGATCTTCACCTTCGTCATGCCCAGCAGCAGGTCCAGCACCTGCTGGATGCTGTAGTCCTTCCCGCTGCACAGGTTGTAGACCTCGCCGGGCTCGCACTTCTCGAGCGCCAGCCAGTAGCCGCGCACCATGTCGCGCACGTCGGTGAAGTCGCGCCGGGCCTCGAGGTTGCCGACGTGGAGCACGGGGGGCTTGAGCCCCTTCTCGATGTCGGCCACCTGCTTGGCGAAGTCGGAGGCGACGAACACCGGGCCGCGCCGCGGGCCCTCGTGGTTGAAGCCGCGCGTGCGCACCGAGTCCACCTTCCACGACATCCAGTACTGGTAGGCGAGCAGGTCCTGCGCCACCTTGCTGACCGCGTAGGGCGAGAGCGGCCGCAGCGGGTTGGTCTCCCGGATCGGCAGCTCGTCCGCGTAGACCATGCCGTACTCCTCGCTGGAGCAGGCGATCTGGATGCGGCACTGCAACCCGATGCGGCGCACCGCCTCGAAGATGTTGAGCTGGCCGAGCACGTTGGTGGTGAGCGACTCGGTCGGCGCGCTCCACGAGGTGGGCACGAACGACTGCGCCGCCAGGTGGAAGATCCAGTCCGGGCGCAGCCGCTCCAGCGTGTCGCGCGTCGAGGACGCGTCGCGCAGGTCGCACTCGACCATGGTGATCCGGTCCATGAAGTGCGCGACGTTCTCGAGCGGACTGCGCCAGCGCTGGATGCCGAAGATCTCGCAGTCGTTCCGGGTGAGCATGTAGTCGACGAGGTGGCTGCCGGCGAAGCCGGTCACCCCGGTCACGAGAACGCGACGCATGGAGGAGGCCCTCAGGATCGGGTTCGAAAGGATCGGGTTCGAAAGGTGACGGACGAGGGCGCAGGCTAGGTGTTCGCCCGGAGGAGGTCAACGTGCCGCACCCGGCCGACGGCGCCGGACCGCGGACAGCGCCGCGCCGCGGTCCGCGACCTGGCGGGCGCCTGGACCCGTCCCCCGCTCCGCGCGCTACCCGCCGCCGTCCGCGAGCTGCCGGCGATTCGCGTCCAGCCAGCGGCGGAAGACCGTGTCGGCGGGGGCGCCGCGGCCGCCCAGGCGGTCCAGCTCGGCGAAGAACTCGTCCCACGAGCGGAAGCGCCGCTTCGAAGCGGAGAGCATCACGTAGGGTTCTCCCCCGCAGGTCGCGGCGAAGCTCGGGCTCCTGGCGAGCGGGGCCCCCGACGAGTCCTCCACCGCGAACAGCCACCGCATGAAGCGCCACCAGCCCGCCGGGCGACTCAGGCCGCTCAGCCCCCCCTGGTCGCAGCCCGGCCGGAGGAACGCCAGCGGCACGACGACGCACTCACCCGCGGGTACGCGGTAGCGTTCCGGGATCGACGGCCGGGTGTAGGCGCAGAGCAGGGGCAGCAGCGTCTCGGTGGTGTGCTCGATCCCGAAGTAGTAGCGGAGGTTCTGGAGCTCCGCGTAACCCGACATGACCGTGCACGCCGCGGGACGCATCGCAGCCAGGTCCGCGGCCGTGGCGTAGGCCGGCCCCTTCGAGCGATGCGCCGGCCACACGGACCACGCCAGGTTGCCGCCGAGCAGCGCCACCACGGCGACCGCCACGATCCGGCCGGCCGGGAAGCCGCCGGGCCGTTCGGCCCCGGCACCGGTGCGGCTCAGGACCAGCGCGAGCAGCAGCAGCAGCGGGACCAGCGTGGTGACGTAGAACTCGCTCTCCCCCGGGAGCCACCAGAGGAAGAAGAGGTAGTACGTGCCGAGCCAGGAGAGGGCCAGCGCGAGAACGGTCCGCGGCAGCGGCGCGCGCCGGGCGGCACGCGTGGCGGCGACGGCCAGCGCCGCGAGCGCGACGCCGAAGACCCCGGCCAGCAGGACGATTGGCCGGGCACGTCCCACCGGCAGCGGCACGACGTTCGCGAGCTGCGACTTCAGGGACCGGCCCACGCCCTCCAGGCTCAGGTTCGCCAGCGTCCCCCACCCCGGGTTCGGATGGTCGGCGTAGAGCAGGCAGAACCTCACGAACCCGGCGGCGGTCGGCGGGCCGGCGGCATCCAGGGTGTAGGCCGCGACGTAGGCGAGCGCGACCAGCACGCCCGCCAGGACCATCGCCGCGAGCGCTTCGCGCGCCCCCTTCCAGCGCCCGGCCGCGACCGCGGCCAGCGAGAGCGGCACGACGAAGAGTACGCTGGTCTGGTGATACAGCACGGCAAGCGCGAGCAGCAGGCCAAGGCCGAGCGTGCGGGCGTGCCAGCGACGGCCCGCCTCAGGGCGGAGCGCCAGCGCGGTGTACAGCGTCAGGCAGGCAGTCGCCGGCACATACACCTCCGCCTGGGTGGAGAAGCGCCAGAAACCGTGGCAGACCGCGAGCAGCGACGCGAGCGCCACCGCCAGGGCGAAGGATCTCGCGAAGGCGCGCACCACCAGGAAGAGCCCGGCGACCGCCGCGCAAGCCCACAGGACGTTGTGGAGCTGCGCGGCGAACAGCGGGTCCGACGAGATCCCGAGCCCCGAGAGGGCGAGGTGGATGGCCCGGACCACCGGCGAGAAGCCCAGGTGATGCGGATGGAACAGCCCGCGGCCGGTCTCGACCGACCAGGCGTAGCTGAGACTGTCGCCGGATTGCTCGAGCGCGCGCAGCGAGAAGTAGAGCAGGAAGGTCGCCGCGGACAGGACGGCGACTGCGATCCGATCCCGACGCCGTTCCGGCGCTCCGGGCAGTCTCATCTCGGCCTCCTCGCCGCATCCGGGACGAGCGGACCGCGCGAGGGTGTCGCGCCAGCCGGGCTCGTCCAGGTTGATCCGCTCCAGCACCTGCCAGACGGTCGAAAGCGGGCGCGACGTTAGGGGCCGCGCGGCGGCAGGTCAACCGCGCTCCGCTCCGGCCGCCCCCGCCCCGCCGGCTTCGTCGGGCCCCTCCGACCTGTGCTACTGTCATCAGCCGCGTGCCCGACCGACCGTCATCCCCGCTGGCCGCGCCAGTCGTCCTTCTTTCCGAGGAGTCCATGGCGCTTCCGCAGCCCGCTTCCGTCCCGGCCTCCTTCCCGGGCCGGATGGACATCGAGCAGGTCCGCAACATCCTGCCCCAGCTCATCGACGCCCTGAGCGACGCGGTGGTGGTGGTGGACCGTTCGCAGAAGGTGGTGGCCGCCAACCGCCGCTACCTGGACGCGTTCGGGCCGGGGCGCGCCGCCGTGATCGGCACGCACTGCATGGACGTGTTGCACTGCCCCGACGCCGCGGCCAACGCCGGCACCGGCCGCTGCTCGGCCTGCGAAGTCATCGACCTGAAGCGCCCGGTGCGCCGGGTGCGCAACATGACGGACCCGGGCGGCGCCCAGCGGCGCTGGGAGGCCACCTACAATCCGGTGATCGGGTCCGACGGCGAGGTGAGCCACGTGGTCGAGGTCTGGCGCGACATCAGCGAGCGCAGCGATCTCGAGGCGCAGCTCGCGCACAGCGAGCGGCTCGCCTCGCTGGGCACGCTGGCCGCCGGCGTGGCGCACGAGTTGAACAACCCGATGGCCGCCATCCTCGCCGGGGTCGAACGGCTGCGCCGCTGGCTCACGCGCGAGCAGCAACTCCCGGCGCGCAACCGCGAGGACATGGACGGCGTCCTGCAGGGCATCGAGCGCGAGACCCAGCGCTGCACCGAGACCACGGAGAAGCTGCTGCTCCTGGCGCATCCCTACCGCGCAGCGACCGCGTGGGTGGACCTCAACCGCGCGGTGCGCGACACCCTCTCGCTGCTCAATTACCAGATGGCCAAGCAGGGGATCGCCATGGTGCAGGACCTCGACCCGAAGGTGCCGCCGGTCTGGGCGCGCGAGTCGGGCATCCGCGGCATGTGCATGAACCTGTGCATGAACGCGGTGCAGGCGATGAAGAAGGGCGGCATGCTCACGGTGCGCAGCCGTCCGGCGGGCTCGATGGTGACGCTCGAGATCGAGGACACCGGCCCCGGCATCCAGCCGCAGCACCTCGACCGCATCTGGGACCCGTTCTTCACCACCAAGCCGATCGGCCAGGGCACCGGCCTCGGCCTGTCCATCACCCAGCGCACGGTGACCGGCTACGGCGGCACCATCCGGGTCGAGAGCCGCCCGGGCGAGGGTGCGCGCTTCATCATCGAGCTGCCGGTGCAGGGCCCGGGAGGCGACGATGTCTGACATCCGCCTGCTGCTGGTGGACGACGAGGACTTCTTCCGCGAGAGCATCGGCAAGGAGCTCGCCCACACCGGCTACGCGGTCGAGTCGGCCGGTTCGCTGGAGGAGGCCCGCCGCCTGCTGCGGCGCGAGAACTTCCACGTCGTCGTGCTCGACATGCGCCTGCCCGACGGCGACGGCCTGGACCTGCTGCCGGAGATCAAGGAGGCCGCGCCGACCACGGAGGTCATCCTGCTCACCGCCTACGGCACGGTCGAGGAGGCCACGCGGGCGATGAAGCAGGGCGCCCACGACTTCCTGATGAAGCCCTGCAAGCTCGGCGAGCTCGAGGTCGTGCTCGAGAAGGCGGTCGAGAAGCAGAGCCTCGAGCGCAGCAACATCGCCCTCGAGCGCCAGGTCGAGCGCCTGCAGCCCAGCCAGCGCTTCGTCGGGCAGTCGCTGCAGGTGAAGGACATGCTGCGGCTGATCGAGCGCGTCGCGCCCACCGATTCCACGGTGCTGATCCGCGGCAAGAGCGGCGTCGGCAAGGAGATGGTCGCCAACGCCATCCACAAGCAGAGCCCGCGCGTGCGCCAGCCCTTCGTGGTGGTGGACTGCGCCACGCTGCACGAGAACCTGCTGCAGAGCGAGCTGTTCGGCCACGAGAAGGGCGCCTACACCGGGGCGGTGAGCCTCAAGCACGGGCTCTTCGAGGTCGCCGACCGCGGCACCATCTTCCTCGACGAGATCGGCGAGATCAGCCCGCCGCTCCAGGTGAAGCTGCTGCGCGTGCTCGAGACCGGCACCTTCCGGCGCCTGGGCGGCACCGCCGACATCCGCGTGGACGTGCGCGTCATCGCGGCCACCAACCGCTCGCTCGAGACGATGATGAAGGAGGGCCAGTTCCGCGAGGACCTCTACTACCGGCTCAACGTCTTCTCGATCTCCATCCCCCCGTTGCGGGAGCGCAAGAGCGACATCCCGCTGCTGGTCGACCACTTCATCCACAACTCCTCGATCTCCGCGAAACGGGCGGCCCACGTCTCGGCCGAGGCCCTCGAGGCGCTGACGCGCTACCCCTGGCCGGGCAACGCGCGCGAGCTCAAGAACGTGCTCGAGCACGCGCTCATCCTGTGCGACGGCGACGTGATCGAGCGCGAGCACCTGCCCATGGCCATCCGCATGGGCCCCTCCTTCGGCGCCGAGGACGAGGCCACCGGACTGCTGACGCTGGAGGAAGCGGAGAAGAGCTACATCCGCCGGGTCCTGAACGAGTGCAAGGGCCACCGCCAGAAGGCCGCGAACATCCTCGGCATCAGCGAGCGCACCCTGTACCGGAAGCTCCAGGAGATCGGCGAGATCCAGCCGGCGCCGTAGCCGGCCCCCCGGCGGCGGCGGCCCTCCCGCCCGCCCGGCCGGCCGGACTTCGGCCCGGCGATCAGCCGCCCCGGCCTGCCACTTGTCGGCGGCGACCTGACAGCGTGGCAGCCGCCCCGCCCGGACCGCCTCCTCGCCACGCGCGCTCGATGGGCCAGAGCGTGGAATCGCGGGGCTTTGCGGGCCGACCCGCCCCCCGGCCCCGCGGCACGACGCTCAGGCACCCGGATTGCTATTGCAGGGTGGAATGGTGCCCAGCGTGATCGTCTTCGAATCCCGGGAGGGAGGCGAGCCCCCGCTCGCCGGCGTGCTCGCGAGCGGTGGCTGCGAGGTCTGCGCGGCCTCCACGACCGAGGCGCTGGTGGATGCCGTCGCCTGCGGACGGCACCAGGCCGTGCTGTTCGCGTTCTGCCCGGAACGCGACGACGACCTGGTCACGCTGCGCTTGCTGCGTCGCCTCGCGCCCGACTTCCCGCTGGTCGTCGTGGCGAGCCACGCCTCGCTCGAGGTGCGGCGCCTCATCCAGCCGCTGCGCCCGATCTACTTCGCGCCGCGCCCGGTGGACGCGGGCGAACTGTGCGAGGCGGTGCGCGACGCCTGCCTGCGCTCGCCGCGCGAGGCGTCCGCCGGCTGACCGCTCCGGCCGCGGGCGCTACTTCCCCAGCCTCGCCAGCCAGGCCTGGGCGGAGTCCCGCTCGGCCCCCTCGGGCGCGCCCGCGAGGAACGCGCGCAACGCCTGTGCGGCCTGCGCGCCGCGCCGCTCGCCCGCGGACCGCTGCCACGCCATGAAACGGCCCCGCGCGGCCTGGAAGCGCGTCTCGCTCTCGAGCGGCCCGCCCTGAACGTCGCCGGCCAGTTGCTCCCACGCGGCGGCGGCCGAGTCCCATGCCGGCGCCAGGCCGATCGTCTCCGCCAGCTTCGTCAGGCGCCGGGCGTGCTTCGCCGCGTCGCGCGACCGCGCCGGCAGCCCATCGAACGCATCGGGCGTCCCGGGCGCCTGCAGTGCGCGGCCCCGGTCCGCGAGGCCGAGCAACCGGCCGGCCGCGGCCGCTTCCTTCGAGGCCGTGACGACCGGCTCCGTGACCGGCCCCATGACCGGCCCCGCCGCCCGGCTCGATTCCTCTTCGAACGCCGGCTTGCCGACCGTGGCGAAAGGACCCGGTCCGGCCGTGGGCGCGCGGGTCTCCGCGCCGGCGGTGGACGGCGGCACCTGCGGCGACCCGGCGTCCGCCGGCTGCCCCGCGCCGAGCGGCTCGGCGGCGCGCACCCTCCGCACGCGCACGGGCTCGCCGGGAGCGATGGCGGGCGGCGTAGGTACGGCCTGCGGCGGCCTGCGGACGACCCCGCCGGGCGGCCCGACGGGCACGTCGTCGCCGGCCGCGTTGCGCCGCACCTCGTAGGCGCGGCTCGCCGGCGCGCGATCCGCCGCCGCCGGCGCGGCCGGTTCGGCGCCGGGGACGACGCTCGCCTTCGCCCGCGTATCCTCCCGCGGAAGGGCGGTCCCCTTCTCCATGCGCGCCGCGGACCGCGGGGCCGTCGCCCCGGTCGCGGGCCGCAGAGCGGCGGGCGGCGTCGCGTCGCGGGCGAGGGGCCGGCTCCCGGATGGCGCAGGCGGCGGCGCCTCCTGCGCCACGCGGCTCTCGATCTCCTGCTCGCTCAGCACCGGGACACGCGCCTCGCGCGAGACGATCATCACGATGCCCGCCCCCACCACCACGGTCGCCAGGGCCCCCATCAGCGCGAGCTTGCGCGGCACCCGGAACCACTCCGCCAGGCTGCGGACCCCGGGCTCGCGCGCCTGCGCGCCCGCCAGGCCCGCCGCGCGGATGCGACCACCCACCCGGCCGGCGAAGGACTCGAAGTACGCCTCGCCCGGATCGTGCGCCAGCGACGAGGCCAGCGCGCCGTCCCGGGCCACGAGACCGGCGAGCGCCCGACGGCAATCCGGACAGGTCTCCAGGTGGCGCTCGGCCGCGGCGCGCGCGCCGCCCTCGAGCACGCCGTCCGCCAGCGCGCTCAACTGTTCGTCCGTCAGGTGGCTCATGCTCCTTCCCCGCCTAGCGCCCGGAGCCGCGCGCGCAACTCGGCGCGCGCGCGCGACAGGCGCGACATCACGGTCCCGGCCGGCACGCCCAGGGTGCGGGCGATGTCGTCGTACGACATGTCCTCGACCACGCGCAGGGTGAGCACGGCCTGGTGCTCGTGCGACAGCCCGGCGAAGGCCGCAGCCAGCCGCTCGTGCCGCTCGGACTCGGCGGCGCGCTCGGACGGGTCGTCGTCCCCCGCCCACTGACGGCCGGATTCCACCAGCGGCTCGATCGAGGTCTCCGGCCTGCGCCTGCGCCGCCGGAAGAGCGAATAGGTCAGGTTCACGGCGATGCGCGAGAGCCATGGGTAGAGCGGCTCGCCCGCGCGGAACCGCCCGATCGCCTGGTAGGCCCTCACGAAAGTCTCCTGCGCGAGGTCGTCGGCGTCGCTCGCGTTGCGGGTCAGTGCGTACACCACGCGGTAGACCGGGCGCTGGAAGTGGCGCACGATCTCCGTGAAGGCGGCCGGGTCGCCACCCTGTGCCGCCCGCACCAGGCTTGCCTCGCGGCCTGGCTCCAATTGCGAACTACGCCGGGGAACCGAGTCCATTCCCTAGACGGCTACGCCACGGGGCCGGGGAAGTCAAGGGATTGCAGCGGGCCGGGTTATGAAAGGGGCGGCCCCGGGGCCACGGTGCCGCGCCCCAGCACCCCGCCCGGTTCCCGTGGTGGCACCCGCCCGGCACGGCCCTCACGCCGACCAGACGCGCCGGGCTCAGCGCTCGAGGATGCGGCGGAGGCTGTCGGCAGCGGCGCCGCGCGCCGAATCGCGCGGCGCGACCGCGGGCGGCGACGGCGATCCCGTGACGGGCGCGCGCGCGGAGTCCGCGGCGGTCCCGTCCGTGCCTCCCCGGTACGGGATGTCGCCGGCCAGGCCCGGTGACCCGCTCAGGGTCCCGGCATAGCGCGCATCCCAGGGCGTGCGCAGCTCGGCCGACCGGCGGATGAACCCGCGGCGGGGCGCGGCCCGCCCGAGCAGGCTCTCGCCCCGCGGCCTGGCCGCCGCGCTGTCGGCGGCCAGCGAGCGGCCGAGCGGCACGGTCCCCGCCGGGGGTGGCGTGAGGCGCGAGGTGTCGGCGACGGGGGGCGGCAGCGGGATCGGCATCTTGATGAGCGAGTCCGGCACCACGATGCCTTCCTGTTCGAGGTAGTCGCGGGCCGCCAGCTGGGACTCGGTGGCCGGGTACCGGGTCACCACGACCCAGAGCAGCGAGTCGGCCGCGGCCCGCCGCTGGAGCTTGCGGCTCAGCACCCACGCCTGGGCGGTCAGCGCCTTGCCGCCCCACGGCGTGCCCGCGAATTCCGTGGCGATCTTCCCGTACTCCTCGAGCGCGCGCTCGGGCTTGCCCAGCTGGAACAGGTACAGCTCGGCCAGCAGGAAGCCCGCCTCGGCGCGCTTCTGCAGCGTGTCGCCGCCGGCCGAGCGGAACTGGCTCAGGCGGTCGAAGTTGGTCAGCCGGCCCTCGGCCTGGGTGGAGAAGGCCGAGTTCGGGAACTCGTCCTTGACCCGCGCGTACTCGCTGCGCGCCCGCTCGAAGTCGTCACCCATGGTCTCGAACGCGTAGCCGATGCGGTACTGCGCCTCGGCGCTGAGCGGCGACTTCGGGTACAGGCGCCGGACCTCCTGGTAGGCGTCGAGCGCCGGCTTCTGCCGCTCCGCCAGCAGGTCCACCGTGCCGATGCGGATCAGGATGCGCCCGTAGCGGTCGCCCCCCGGCGTGGGCTGGTAGGCGACCGGGCCGCTGGCGTTCTCGGTCACGGCGGGCGGCCGCTCGTGCGACAGCGCCTCCCGGAGCAGGGCCATCTCCTCGTCGAGGGCGCGCGAGGCCTCGAGGCAGTCGGCTTCGCGGAACAGGAAGGTGAGGCGCTCGTCGTCGTCCACCGAGTTCCGTCCGAGGGCCTGGTAGTCGGCGCGGGCCCGGGTGTAGTCCCCCGAGTCGAGCAGCGCCTGGGCGCGTGCGGCCTGCGCCTTCGGCCCCAGCGGGCTCCGGGGGAACCGCTCGAGCACCTGGCTCGCGCAGTACGCCGCGGCCGAATCGCGGTCCAGCGCGGTGAGCGCGCGCGCGCGCTCGAGCCACGCGTAGGGCGCGAGGTCGCCCCGGGGGACCTGCTCGAGGTACCGCGCCAGCGTCTCCTCGGCCTCGCCGTTGCGGCGCGACTGCCGCAGGCCCACGCCCAGGTAGAACAGCGCCTCGGTCTTGAGGTTGCTGTCGGGGAAGCGGACGGGGAAGTCCTGGAGCATGCTCACCGTCTCGCGCGGATCGTCCCGGCCGAGCAGCGAGCGCGCCCACAGCAGGTAGGCGTCGTCCACCCACTTCGACTTGGCGTAGTTCGCCATCACCTTCTTCGAGAAGTCGATCGCCTTGGTGAAGTTCTGCGCGCCCGACTGGTCGCGCTTGTCCACCAGGTAGGGCAGCCCCGCCGTACCCTTGAAGTAGTACCTCCGCGCCAGGTAGAAGGTGTTGTAGTAGGCGCAGGAGCTGGCGAGCCAAGCCAGCGCCAGCAGCGGGACCAGGCGGCGGAGCCTCACGCCGGTCGCCCTCTCATCGCGGTCGGGACCATGCGCGCAGGGTAGCACGGCCCTTCAGGCGCCGACGAGGCGGGGCCGGGACGGCCCGGTCCCCGCGTCCCGCCGGAGGGCGCCGGGCCCGGTGTCCCGCCGGCGGACCCGGTCGCGCCCGGTCAGCGCCGGGCGGCCCGGGCGCTGGTGAGGAGCGCCACGGCGGTCACGATGACCAGGCTGGCTGCGATCGTTCGCGGCGTGAGCGCCTCGCCTCCCAGCGCCCAGCCCAGCGCCACCGCGACCACCGGGTTCACGTAGGCGTAGCTCGCGACCTTGGCCGGGGCGCTCACGCGCAGCAGCCAGACGTACGCCGTGAACGCGACGATCGAGCCGAAGACGACGAGGTAGCCCATCGCCAGCCACGAGCGCAGGGTCACCGCCTCGATCCGGAAGCGCGCCCCCTCTCCGCACGCCAGCCCCACGGTCAGGAGGATGGCGCCGCCGGCCAGCATCTGCAGCGCGGTCGCCAGCAGCGGGGAGGACGGCAGCGCCGCGTGCCGCGAGTAGATCGAGCCGCCCGCCCAGCTCAGGGTCGCACCCACCAGGACCAGCGCGCCGAGCGTGTCGATGCGGCCGGCCCCCGCCAGTTGCTCGGGGCTGACGAGCAGCGCCAGCCCGGCGAGCCCGAGCCCGATCCCGGCGAACACGCGGCGCCCCGGGAGCCTGCCGCCGGGACGGAGCGCATCCATCAGGACCATGAACAGCGGCACCAGGGCGATGAACAGGGAGGTGGCCCCCGAGGGCACGCGCTGTTCGGCCCAGCTGACGCCGCCGTTGCCGCCGAACAGCATCAGCCCGCCCACCACGGCGGCCGCCCCCCAGTGGCGGGCGGTGAGGCGCTCGCGGTCGCGCGGCCACGACCAGCCGAGGAGCAGCGTCCCGGCGACGAGGTAGCGCAGACCCGCCATCAGCAGCGGCGGGATGGACTCGATCGCGAACTTGATGCCGAGGTAGGTGCCGCCCCAGAACAGGCACACGGCGCCGTACGCCAGGATCCAGCGCGTCGCCGGGACGCGCCCGGCCTCGTCCGTCACGCGCGCCGCCCGCAGCCGCGGAACGCGGGGGACCGGCGCGTACCCGGGGAACCGGCCGGGGTCACCGCGGGCCTATTCCTCGGGTTCCTTGATGACCACGCTGTCGACGCCGTCGATCTCCACGAGCTTGACGCCGATGACTTCCCGGCTCGAGGTCGGCACGTTCTTGCCGACGAAGTCGGCGCGGATCGGCAACTCGCGGTGCCCGCGGTCGATCACCACGGCGAGCTGGATGGAGCGGGGGCGGCCGAAGTCGATGAGCGCGTCCATCGCCGCGCGGACGGTGCGGCCGGTGTAGAGCACGTCGTCCACCAGCACGACGACCTTGTTGGTGATGTCCACGGGGATCTCGCTCGAGCCCACCACGGGCTGGTGCGAGACGGTCGAGAGATCGTCGCGGTAGAGCGTGATGTCGAGGCTGCCCTCGACCGGGGCGGTGCCCTCGAACTCCTTGATCTTCTCGGCCATGCGGGCGGCGAGCGGGACGCCCCGGCGCCGGATGCCGACCAGCACCAGGTCCTCGACCCCCTTGTTGCGTTCCACGATCTCGTGGGCGATGCGGGTCACGACGCGCCGCAGACCATCGGCGTCCACGATCTCGGCCTTCTCCCTCAGCGCCATGGTCCCTCCCGGAGACGGATGGAGTGCCCGGCGCGCGGCGCACGCCGGTCGCCAGACCAGCGGCGCGGGCGGGAATCCCCCGCCGATGCGCGTCGAGAGGAGCGGACGGACCATAGCCGCAGCAGCGGCCACGGGGCAAGCGCCGGCCCCGCGACCGGCGGGCCCCCGCCTACTGCCCCCGCTCCCCCTCCACCACGATCTTCGACAGGTCCCAGCCGCGCACGAACAGCGCGCGCACCTCGCTCAGCAGGCGCAGGCGGTTCAGGCGCGTGGGCAGGTCCTCCGCGTTGACCAGCACCGCCTCGAAGAAGCCGTGGATGACCTGCTCCATCTCGAGCAGCGCGGGCAGGATGGCCTCGTAGTCGCGCGTCCGCCACAGCGGCTCGGTGCGCTCGCGCGCCTGCTCCAGCGCGGCGGCCAGCTCGCGCTCCATCGGCTCGGCGAGACGCGCCGCGTCCAGCCGGTCCGGCAGCGTCTCGGTCGCCTTGGCCAGGATGTTGGCCACGCGCTTGAACAGCACGACCAGCGGCTCGAAGCGCTCGTCCCCGCGGAACTCGTCCATGACCTGGCCGCGCCGCAGGCAGTCCGGCGGGTCGCTCCAGCCCGGACGATCGCCCCCCGCCTCCCCCGCCGGCCGCGCCTCGAGCGCCGCCTCGCCCGCGTCGTAGCGCACGCCGCGCTCCTCGAGCGCGCCGCGCACCCGCTCGCGCCAGAACGCCGCGAGCTTCGGCAGCCGCTCGTCCTGCGCCGGCTCCGCGCCGGCGGCGGCGAACGGCGCCAGCGCCCGCTCCGTGGCCTCGAGCAGGTCGAGGTGATGCCCGCCCTCGACCAGGATGCGGACCACGCCGTTGGCGGCGCGGCGCACGCCGTAGGGGTCCTCGCTCCCGCTCGGCGCCTTGCCGGCCACGAACGCGCCGGCGACGTGGTCGAGCTTGTCCGCGATCGCGAGCACGGCGCCGGCCGGCGTGTCCGGCAGCGAGTCCGCCGGCCCGCGCGGCCGGTAGTGCCCGGCGATGGCCGCGGCGACGTCCTCGGGCTCGCCCGCGCGGCGCGCGTAGTGCCCGCCCATCACGCCCTCGAGGCTCGCGTACTCCTTGCCGCTGCCGATCATCTCGGAGAGCAGGTCGGTCTTGCACAGCAGCGCGGCGCGCCGCACCGCGGCTTCCGCGTCGGGCGCGATGCTCCGCGCCACGGTCCCGGCCAGCGCCTCGAGCCGCGCCGCCTTCTCGCGCAGCGAGCCCAGCCCCTCCATCCACACCACGCCCGACAGCGCCTCGACGCGCGCGGCGGGCGGGTGCCTGAGGTCCGCCTCCCAGTAGAACTTCGCGTCCTCGAGCCGCGCGATGAGCACGCCCTCGTTGCCCCGCCGGATGACGTCGAGCCCGCGCGCGTCCCCGTTGCGCACGGCGACGAAGCACGGCAGGAGCGTGCCGTCCTCGCGCTCGACCGCGAAGAAGCGCTGGTGCTCGCGCAGCGCCGTGACGATGACCTCGCGCGGCAGGTCGAGGTAGTGCGCGTCGAACGAGCCGGCGAACGCCGTGGGCCACTCCACCAGGTAGCTGCAGATCTCGAGCAGCTCCTCGTCGGCCACCGGACGGCCGCCGCGCTCCGCGGCGACGTCGGCGACCTGCTTGGCGATGCGGGCGCGCATCGCCAGCGGGGCGGCCAGCACGCACACCTGCTCGAGCACGGCGAGGTAGTCCTGCGCGCGGCGCAGCGTCACCGGCGCCGGCGAGAGGAAGCGGTGGCCGCGCGACTCGCGCCCGGCCTCGAGGCCAAAGGCGCGCACCGGCAGCACCTCCTCGCCAAGCAGCGCCACCAGCCAGCGCACCGGGCGCGCGAAGCGGGTGTCGTCGTCGAGCCAGCGCATGACCTTGGGGAAGGCCAGGCCGCGCGCCATCCCGGCGAGCAGCGCCGGCAGCACCTCGGCGGCGGGCCGGCCCGCCTGGTGAACGGTCACGGCCACGTACTCGCCCTTCGGCGTCTCGACCCGCCGCACGTCCGCGAGGTCGGCGCCCTTGCCCTGGCAGAAGCCGAGCAACGCCTTCGTCGGCTTCCCCTCCGCGTCGTACGACACGCGTGCGGCCGGGCCCATCACCTCCTCGTCGCGGTCGGGCTGGCGCTCCTCGACCGACTCGACGTAGAGCGCCAGCCGGCGCGGCGTGGCGCGGGTGCGCACCGCGCCGTGCGGGAGACGCGCGTCGTCGAGCGCCGCGGCGATCCCGCGCTCGAGCTGCTCCAGCGCCGGCGGGATGTAGCCGGCCGGCAACTCCTCGACGCCGATCTCGAACAGCAGGTCGCGGCTCACGAGCGGGCCTCCTTCCGCGGCGCGGACTTCGCGGGCTTCACCGGCGCCGCTTCCCCGCCGTCCTCCGGCGCTGCCGGCTTCACCCACTTCGCGCGCTCGGCCGGGTCCTTGATGAGCGGGTAGCCCAGCTCCTCGCGCAGCTTGCTGCAGGCCACCGCGGCCCGGCGCGCGAGCTTCCGCACGCGACCGATGTAGCCGACGCGCTCGCTCACCGAGATCGCGCCGCGTGCGTCCAGCAGGTTGAAGGCGTGCGAGCACTTGATGACGGCGTCGTAGCCGGGGTTCACCAGCTTGAGGTCGAGCAGGCGGACGGCCTCGCCCTCCCAGATCCGGAACATCTCGAACAGCGCGTCCACCGGCGCCTGCTCGAAGTTGTAGTGCGACCACTCCCACTCGTTGCGCATCCACAGGTCGCCCCACAGGACCGTATCCGCCAGGACGCGCCCGCCGGCGTCGCGGCGCCCCGGCGACCACACCAGGTCCTGCACCCGGTCGGTGCCCTGCAGCATCATGCCGATGCGGTCGAGCCCGTAGGTCAGCTCGGCCGAGACCACCGGCAACTCGAGGCCGCCGCACTGCTGGAAGTACGTGAACTGCGAGATCTCCTGGCCGTCCATCCACACCTGCCAGCCCACCCCCGCCGCGCCGAGCGTGGGCGACTCCCAGTCGTCCTCGACCAGGCGCAGGTCGTGCGCCGTCGGGTCGATGCCGAGCGCGCGCAGCGAGTCGAAGTACTGCTCGACCACGTCGATCGGCGAGGGCTTCAGCAGCACCTGGTACTGGAAGAACTGCTGGAAGCGATTGGGGTTCTCGCCGTAGCGGCCGTCCTTGGGCCGGCGCGAGGGCTCGACGTAGGCGACCCGCCAGGGCTCGGGGCCGAGCGAGCGCAGGAAGGTGGCCGGGTTGAACGTCCCCGCGCCGACCTCGGACGGGTAGGGCTGCTGGATGGTGCAGCCGCGCTCCGCCCAGTAGGTCTCGAGCGCGAGCATCATCTCCTGCAGCGAACGGGCGGGTTCCGGGACCATCAGGCAGCCTCCGACGAGCCGGGGCCCTGCAGCGCGCGCAGCAGCTCGAGCGAACGCAGGCCCTGGAAGCGGTGGAAGTGGTGACGCAGGAAGGCTTCGATGACGCGCAGGATCTCGCCCGCGCGCTTCACCTCGACGTAGTCGCCGGCCTCGCCCACCGGGCGCGAGAGCAGCAGCGAGAGCCCGGCCAGGGCGTCGGCCGAGAGCTTCATCACGCCGCCCTCGGCGGCGCAGCGGTCGCACACCATGCCGCCGCGAGCCGGCGAGAAGAGCAGCGCCGACGAGGGCGGGCCGCCGCACTGGGCGCAGGCGTCGAGCCGCGGGCGGTAGCCGAGCAGGCTCGCCACCTGCAGCTCGAAGGCGATGGTGATGGCGGGCAGCGCCGCCTCGGGCGCGACCACCACGGCCTCGAGCACCCGCACCAGCAGGTCGTAGAGCTCCGCGTGCGGCTCCTCGCCCCACACCAGCCGGTCGATCAGCTCGAGCGCCGCCTCGGCGTGCGCCAGCCGCGTGAGCTCCGCGAGCCGGCTGCCGGTCGCGGCGAGCGTGTCGGCCTGCGACAGCAGGTGCAGGTCGCGGTCGTTCTTGAAGTAGTAGACGTAGCGCCCGCGCGAGAGCGGCTCGAGCGCGTAGCCGAACCGGCTCGGCGTCTTGCGCGCGCCCTTCGCCACCAGGCGCACCATGCCGTGCTCGCGCGTGTAGACCACCACGATGCGGCTCGTGTCGCCGAGCGCGTGCGTCTTGAGGACGATCCCCTCGGCGCTAACCAGGGCCACCGGGGCCCTCCTGGGACGGGGCCGGGCCGGGCGCGGCGGTCGCCGCGAACTCGCCGGGCTGCAGCACGCCGCCCGAGACGATGACCTTGAGCCCCTCCTCCACCGCCCAGTCCAGGTAGACGAGCTGGGCGCGCGGCACGTAATGGACGAAGCCCGAGGCCGGGTTGGGGGTGTGCGGGAGGAACACGACCTCGATGTCATCCCCGAGGTGCCGGCGCACGCTCGCGCTCGCCCGCGCCGCGAGGAAGCCGATGCGGTAGATCCCGGGAGTGGGCCAGGGCACCAGCACCACCTGCTTGAACGTGGTCGCCCGGCTCTGGAAGAACGCCTCGCCGAAGGACTTGGTCGAGCCGTAGAGCAGGCCCACGCCGGGGATGCGGCTCAGCAGGTGGTCCCACATCCGGAGCATCGGCTTCCCGCCCAGCCAGCGGCCGATGACGGTCACCATCCAGCCGACGATCAGCAGCAGGACGAAAGTGGCCACCAGGCCCAGCCCGGGGATACGGTGGTCGCCGAGCACGTGGAACCGCAGGTAGCGCCCGAGCAGGTTGTCGGTCCAGTTGAGCAGCACGACCAGCACCCACAGCGTGATGGCGGTGGGCGCGATCGCCAGCAGTCCCGCGATGAGGTAGGTGCGGAGCCGACCGGCGGCGGTGGGACGGTTCGGGGACTCGGGCGACGGCGGGTTCATGGGGCGAAGAGTCCACGATGGACCCGCCGCGGTCAAACCGGGGAACGGGCCCGACCGCGGGCTCTGGCGTGCGCCCTCGCCCCTTGCATGCGCCCCGCGCGCAGGCCGTCGCTCCCTGACGCGTGCGGCACTCGCGCTGCGGAACCCATCGCTCGCAGGCGCGCCGGACCTCGACCGCTCTCGCCCGGGCATCGCGCCAGTCTCCTCGGTCGCCGATGCCTGCTCGAACCGCCACCGTGTCCCCGGTCTGATCTGTTACCAGTGTGCCCGGTCTGAACTGAAGCAACCGGGGACATGGGTGACAGGACAGACCGGGCACATGGGTAACACATTCTAGCTTCCATAACGGCGGCGACGACGTCTGCTCAAGGCAGGATCAACGATGGGTTCGAGCCGCCCAAAGTGGCGGGGTCCGCGGTCGGTGGCCTGCTTGAGATCTAGCAGTCCGATCGGCACCCAGCCGAAGTGGACACGCCACCGGCCATCGTCGCAGGGCTCGAGTCCGACCCGTTCGCCGACGAGGCAGTTGCTCACGTACCACTGCGTGGTGCCGAAGGTGATCACGCCGTTGGGATAGGCCACCCGGGTCTCGAAGTGTCGCGGGTACTCTGGTTCGGGGAGCTCGCGCGGGTACGAGCGAAGCGATGGGCGGTAAAGCGCGGCCGGCACCTCCTGGCCGAGCGCCTCGTGCGGCCGCTCCTGGTTGTACTCCGTCTGGAAGCGATCGAACGCGCGTTGCTGGGCGCTGAAGCTCGAGCGCGGCGGTCTGGCGGTCTCGGCTTTCAAGGTGCGATGCATGCGCTCGTGGCGCCCGTTCTGTTCGGGACGACCTGGCATGATGCGTTCGGGACGGATCCCGAGTCGGATCCACCAGACCGAGAGACGCGACAGTCCGCCCGGGGCGAGCGTCGAGAACGGCGGCCCGTTATCGGTGCGGATCGCCCTCGGCAAGCCGTATTCGGTGAAAGCGGACTCGAAGACGCGCCGGACATGCTGAGTGAGCGGACGACGCAGGGCGCGGCAGCGAAGGAGCAGGCGACTGTATCCATCGCTGATGGTCAGCGGATGACAGCGTTCACCCCGGCGACCCAGCGGGAAGTGGCCCTTGAAGTCGGCACACCAGACGGCGTTGGGTGCGTCGTACTGCCGCAGCCGGTCCCCGTACGGTGAGCTGCGCCGGACTCGCCGGCGCGGGCGAACCAGTCCGCTGCGCCTCAGGATGTCGCCGATCGTGCTGGCCGCCGGGAGCGCGACCGGCGGCCGTTCCCGCTTCAGCACCACCCGCACCTTGCGTGGTCCCCAACGCGGATGGCGACGTCGGATCGCGACGATCGCCTGCACGAGGTCGGCGGCGACGGCGTTGGGATGAGAGTGCGGCGCGCGTGAGATCTCCTCGAGGGCCGCGACCCCGTCGGCCTCATAACGACGGACCCACTTGTACCCCGTCTTCCGGCTGACCCCGAAGTCGTGGCACAAGTCGGAGAAGCTGGCCTCCGCCTGCAGGTAGGCGGCAATGAACTTCACTCGTTCAGACATCCAGTCGGTCCTCGCCCAGGGCATCGTGTGGTCCTCCTCGAACCACCCATGATGCCCGCGGGCTGTAACCCATGTCCCCGGTCTGATCTGTTACCAGTGTGCCCGGTCTGAACCAACCACCGAATTCGCTTGACAGCTTTCCGGGAGTGCCCGACGCGAGCCCGACGGTCACGCGCCGGCGCACGACCACGCTGCGGAGGATGAGCGCACGCGGCGCTTCTGCACCAACGCTTCAAAACGCGCTGCGCGCGCCCGCGTTTCGCATCCTGCCGCGACCTGCGTGCGCCGGAATCGCGTGTGTTATGAAGACAGCGCCCCCGCACCACCCGCTCCCGCGGAGCTGCTGCCGTGAACCGCTTCTCGCTCTTCCACCTCGCCGATCCCGACCTGCTCCGGGGCCTGCGCTCACTGGTCGCCCAGGACCGCACCACCACCGCCATGCTCGTCGCCCACCTTGCCGAGGTGGATGCCCGCCGGCTGTACGCCGATGCCGGCTACCCCTCGATGTTCACCTGGTGCGTCGCGGAGTTGGGCCTCGCCGCCGACGCGGCCTATCGCCGCATCCAGGCCGCCCGCGTCGCCCGCCGCTTCCCTGCCGTCTTCGATCGGCTGGCCGACGGCCGCCTCAACCTCACCGCCGTGATCCTGCTCGCCCCGTATCTGTCGGAGGCCAACGCCGGCGAGTTGCTCGCCGCCGTGGCCGGCAGAACCAGGACCGAGATCGACGAGTGGCTGGCGCACCGCTTCCCCCGCACCGACCTGCTCCCGCTGGTGACCGGGCTGCCCGTGGAAGGACCTGCCGCGATGGGTTCCAACGGCACGGACTCCGACGTGACGCCTCCCACGGATGGCGATGTTCAGTTTGACTTGAAATCACTCGCTCTGGAGCGAGTAAAGTTAAGCGTCACGCAACCTGCGCGGGTCGAGGCTGCGCCGCCCGCCCGCCTCGCACCCACCGCGCCCGGACGCTACTCGCTCCAGTTGACCATCTCCGGCGCCACCCACGAGAAGCTGCGCCACGCCCAAGCGATGCTCGGCCACGCCGTCCCCTCCGGGGAGATCGCGCAGGTGCTCGACCGCGCCCTCGACGCTCTCATCCGCCAACTCGAGCGACGCAAGTGCGCCGCCACCGACCGGCCGCGGCCGCGGTCAGCACGACGCATCTCCCGGAACCCGCGCCACGTCCCGGCCGACGTACGGCGCGAGGTGTGGCGGCGCGACGGCGGGCAGTGCACGTTCGTGAGCGCCGCCGGTCACCGCTGTGAGGCGCGTCATCGGCTCGAGTTCGACCATGTCGAGCCGGTGGCGCGCGGCGGCCGCGCGACGGTGAACGGGATGCGGCTGCGCTGCCGGGCCCACAACCAGTACGCGGCCGAGTGCGCGTTCGGGGCGGGCTTCATGAGCCACAAGCGCGAGGCGGCGCAGCACGCGGCGGAACCAGCGCATCGTCGCGCCGCAGCCGCTGCTGCCGAAGAGACTCGCGTCCGTGCCGCGGCGGCCGAGGAGGCGCGCGCACGCGCGGCGGCGGCAGCCGAGGAAGCCCGCGTCCGTGCCGCAGCGGCGGCGGAGGTCGTGCCCTGGCTGCGCACCCTCGGGATGCGCGCGGACGAGGCGCGCCGGGCGGCGGAGTGCTGCGAGGCCATGCCCGATGCCCCGCTCGAGGAGCGCCTGCGCCACGCGCTGAAGTGCTTCGGGAGGCCCCGCACGACGGTCACGCGCCCGGCGGCGTGAGCGACCGTGCTTCCCGGCGGGGCGGTCGCCCCGCGGACCCGCCGGGGATCTCAGCGCCCGGCCCGGCTCCGCTTCAGCGCCTCGTCCAGATCCGCGACCGCCTCGCGCAGCGAGCGCAGCACGCGGTCCTCGCGGGCGCGCATGCGGCGGCGCTCCGCGGCGCCCTGGTGGTCGAGCCCCGCCAGGTGCAGCGCCCCGTGCACCACCACGCGCGCCAGCTCCCGGCCCGGGGTCACGCGGAAGCGCCCGGCCTGGGCGCGCACCCGGGCGAGCGAGACCACGATGTCGCCGTCCACCTCGTCGTCGCCGCCCTCGTCGTAGCCGAAGGAGAGCACGTCGGTGGCACGGTCGAGGCCGCGCTACTCCCGGTTCAGCTCGCGCAGCTTCGCGTCGTCGGCCAGCACCACCGCGACCTCGCCGGCGCGCCGGCCCTCGAGCGCCAGCGCCGCCAGCACGGCGGTGCGCAGCGGCGCCGCCGCGCCCGTGAGCCGGGCACCCGACGAAGTCGGGTCCGGGCTAGCGACGGAGACGGGCATCGGCCGGCCGCGGGATCTCGGGGTACTTGACCCGCACGTGGAAGGTGGCGATCAGCACCGGGATGAAGGCCTCGCGGATCCTCGCCAGCTCCTGCAGCGTCAGCCCGCACTCGTCGAGCTGCCCCTGGTGCACGCGCTCCTCGATGTTGCGCGTCACCAGGCCGCGGATGCGGCTCGGGGTCGGCTCCGAGAGCGCGCGCGAGGCGCCCTCGATGCCGTCGGCGAGCATCAGGATGGCGGTCTCGCGCGATCGCGGACGCGGGCCGGGGTAGGAGAAGTCCTCGCGCCGCGCCCCGGGATCCAGCTCGAGCGCCTTGGCGTAGAAGAACGCCATCGTCATGGTGCCGTGGTGCTCGGGGATGGCAGCGCGGACCGCGCGCGGCAGGTGCTCGCGGCGCGCCATGTCCGTCCCCTCGTTGAGGTGCGACTTCACCACCAGCATGCTCATGTTAGGCGAGAGCTTCTCGTGCGGGTTGCGCACGTGGGGCAGGATGTTCTCGTTGAAGTACTCGGGCTTCGCCAGCTTGCCGATGTCGTGGTAGTAGGCCGAGACCCGCGCCAGCAGCGAGTTGGCGCCGATCGCCTCGGCCGCGCGCTCCGCCAGGCTGCCCACCACCATGCTGTGGTGGTAGGTCCCCGGCGCCTCGAGTTGCAGCCGCTTCAGCAGCGGCCGGTTCAGGTCCGACAGTTCGAGCAGCGTGATGTCCGAGGTCAGGCCGAACAGGTGCTCCGCGACGGGCAGCAGCAGGTAGGCCAGCGCCACCGAGAGGAACGCTCCGCCCACGCCCCAGGCCGCGTCCTGCGCCAGCATCTCGGGCTTGGCCTGCTGCCCCAGGTCCCACGTCAGGATGGCGAACAGGTTGGCGAAGGCGATGGAGAAGGCGGCCACGGCGAAGTGCCAGCGGTGGCGCAGCCGCGCCACCGAGTAGACCGCGGTCACGCCGCCCATCACGGCCATCGCCACGAACGGCGCCTTGAGCTCGCTCACCGCGGTCACCGCCACCGCGAGCATCAGGGTGAACACCACCGCCGGGCGCTTCTCGAGCACCGAGGCGGTCACCAGCGGCGCCGCCGCCAGCGGGACGATCAGCACCGGGAGGCCGTAGCGGCCCACCAGCGATTCGGCCGCGGCCATGACGATCGCCGTCAGCAGCGCGAACAGCGCGAGCATGGCGTTGTCGCGGTAGACCGCCGGCAGCTCCATGCGCAGGTAGGTCACGAAGGCGGCCATGAAGAGCAGCAGCAGCAGCGCGCGCGCCAGCGGCGGATAGAACAGCTCGCGCGGCTCCCGCTGCGCGGCCTCGAGATTCTCCAGCGAGCGCAGCCGGTTGAGCGTCTCCCGCGTGATCTTCTCGTTGGCGTCCACGATGAGCTCGTCCTTCTTGACGAAACCCAGCAGCGCCGGGACCGCCCCCTGCGCCTGCACGCGGCGCCACTCGGTCTCGGCCCGGTCGGGGACGATGTTGGGCTGCAGGAACGAGCCCGCCAGCTCGGCCACCAGCCGCACCCCGGGCGCGTCGTCCGGGAACGCGCTCGCGGCGCGACGGGCGATGAGCGCCAGCGCCTCGCGCCGGTCGTACAGCAGGCTCACCGAGCGCGGCGCCTCCGACTCGCCGTCCCGCAGGTTGATCGAGCGGTCGCCCTGGACCGTGCCGTTGCGCTTCTCCGCCACCACGCCGGAGCCGTAGAGGTCGTTGAGCCAGCCGCCCAGTTCGCGCAGCGCCCGACGCGCGCGCCCCGGGGCCGACAGCGCGATCGCGCTCTCCTCGCTCAGCGTCACCCCCAGCGCGCGCACGCGCCGCGCGCGGTCGGCGGGCTTGACCCCGGGCGAGAGCACCACGCCGAACACCTTCTCCTGGAAGGTGGCCAGGCGCGCCAGCATCTCGGCCGAGACCCGCGTGTCCACCACGAACACGGGAGGCACGGCGGCCGCGGCCTGGGCCTGTTCGTGGCGCAGCGTGGCCTCGTCCTTCTCGACCCGGAAGTCGTAGGGCGCCACCACGCGCTCGCGCATGATGTCGCCCTCGCGGTAGTGGAAGCGCTCGCCTCCGCCCCGCAGGCCGGGCAGCAGCGCGGCGAGCGCGAGCAGCAGCAGGACGAGCAGCAGGCGCACGCCGAAGTAGCCCCACCGGACGCGGCGGGCCCGGTCGGGAAGGGCGGGCTGTTCCTGGAGGGTCATCGAGCCGGCAGCCGGTCGGGGCTCAGTGCGCGGAGCCGCGTCCGGACGCGGCAGGGTCGGTGGCCGCGGACGCCGGCGGCGGGCCGGCGGGAGCTTCGGGCTGCGCTCCGGACTCGAGGCTCTCGCCCACGCCGTCCTCCTCCTTGCCGTCCACGCGGGCGTGGTACGACTCGAACGCCTGCAGGATGTCGCGCACCAGCCGGTGGCGCACCACGTCCTCCGGGTGGAAGTAGACGAACTTCATCCCCGGGATGCCGCCGAGGATGGTCTGGATGCGCACCAGCCCCGAGGACTCCGGGCTCTGCAGGTCGATCTGGGTGACATCGCCGGTCACCACCGCCTTCGAGTTCACGCCCAGGCGCGTCAGGAACATCTTCATCTGCCGCAGCGTGGTGTTCTGCGCCTCGTCCAGGATGACCAGCGAATTGTGCAGCGTGCGGCCGCGCATGAACGCCAGCGGCGCGATCTCGATCACGCCCATCTCGATGTAGCGGCGCATCTTGTCGTAGGACATCATGTCCGAGAGCGCGTCGTACATCGGGCGCAGGTAGGGATCCACCTTCTCCTGCATGTCGCCCGGGAGGAAGCCGAGGTTCTCCCCCGCCTCGACCGCCGGGCGGACCAGCACGATGCGGTCCACGCTCTTGCGACGCAGGGCGTTCACCGCCGCCGCCACCGCCAGGTAGGTCTTGCCGGTGCCGGCGGGACCGATGCCGAAGACGACGTCGAACTCCTCGAGCGCCTTCATGTACTCGGCCTGCGTGGGCGTGCGCGGGCGCACCGCGCGCCGGTCGAACGCGTAGCCCGGCGCGCCCTCGTAGGCCTCGGCGAGCCGGGCGTTCCTGCCGTCCCTGCCCCCGGCCCCGAGCGCCGTGGCGACGTCCGCCTCCTCGACCACCTTGCCGCGCTCGGCCAGGTTCACCAGCTGTTGCAGCGCGGCGGCGGCCGCCGTCACCGGCGCCTCCTCGCCCGCCACCGTGATCGTGCCGTCGCGCAGCGTGAGGCGCACCGGCAGGACGCGCTCGATGTGCCGGATGTTGGCGTCGTTCTGCCCCAGCAGGGTGATGGCGTCGAGGTGCTCGATGGGGAACTTGCGGACGATCACGTTGGGAGCCTCCGGCGCGCCGGTGCGGGGCGCGGGGCGTTCAGGAGTGGCGCGGCCATCATCCTTTGGGCCGGGAAGGACACGAGGTTCCCGACCCTTGAGGCCCGATGACGGGGCGGGGCAAGCGTGAGGCCGGCTGCCTGTCGGACAAGGTCGGTCGTAGTCAACCTGTTATGGTCCATTGAGTTGACGCACCCGCGCGACGAGCTGCCAACCCGGCGGCCCGGAGGTCCTCTCCGGGCGACGAATCGACCGTAGCATGGGGGTCCGGGACCGTCAATCCTGGCGATTTCGCGCCCCTTCCCGGCCCCGGAGGGGTTATCGGCCGGCCGAGGGCCCGGGATGAGCCGCCCGCCCGCCGGCCTCAGCCCGGCCGCTCCATCACCAACTCCCCGGAGTGCTCGTCGTAGTCGAACAGGTCGCCGGCCTGGGCCCAGCGGACCAGCGTGGCGAAGACGCGCTCGAGGTCCTCCTGGGGCATCGCGATGGCCAGGATCTCGAGCACCGCGTCGCGCTCGACCCGCCGCCGTGGTTCGCGCTCCAGCGCCGCGACCAGCTGCCGGAACAGCCGAAGCGTGAGCAGCCGCTCGTGCCAGATCGCGGTGCGCTCCGCCGGCGGGGCGGCGACGAAGCGCCGGCCCTCCGCCTCGAGGACCACCGTCCGCCTCGGCGTGTCCACGAAGTCGAGCATCTCCGCCGCCTTGACCACGGTGATGACCCGGCCGAACTCGCGGTTGGTCTCGGCGGAGATGCGGAACACGTCCTCGCGCCCGCCGCGCGCGTCGAGGTACTCGAGCAGGCCCTTGATCTCGCTGGCCGAGGCGTCGGGCAGCGGCTCGATCGGCTCGGCGCCCGGCGGCGGGACGCCCGCGTCGGGCAGCTCGCGGCCGGTGATGACGTCGTGCAGTTCGTCCACCAGGCGCAACAGCTCGGGGGAACGGTAGTCCCGCGGCCGGGCCAGGCGGTTCTCGATCACGGTGTGGATGCGGCCCGGGTTCGCGCTCAGCACCACCACCCGGTCCGCCATGTAGACGACCTCCTTGATGTCGTGGCTGACCATCAGGATCGAGGACAGCGGCGTGCGGTGCGAGAGCCAGATGTCCACCACCTCGGCGCGCAGGCTCTCGGCGGTGAGCGCGTCCACCGCGCTGAAGGGCTCGTCCATGAAGAGCAGGGCGGGCTCGACCGAGAGGGCGCGCGCGATGCCGGCGCGCTGCTTCATGCCGCCCGAGAGCTGGCGCGGGTAGGAATCCTCGAAGCCGGCGAGGCCGACGGTGGCGACCGCGGCGGCGACGCGGCGGGCGATCTCGTCCGCCGGCAGGCCGCGCGTCTCCAGCACCGCGCGGATGTTCCCGGTGACCGTCATCCACGGGTAGAGCGCCGCGCTCTGGAACACCACCGCCACGCCGGGGTGGAGCCCCGCCAGCGGCACGCCGCCCGCCAGCACCTCGCCCTCCGTGGCCCGGATCAGCCCGGCGAGGATCCGCATCAGCGTGGACTTGCCGCAACCCGAGGGCCCGAGCAGGGCGACGATCTCGCCGGGCCGGATCTCGAGGTCGATGCCCTCGAGCACGCGCAGGTCGCGCCCGCCGGCCTGGCGGAACACGTGCCCGACCCCGCGCGCCTCGCACAGCGCCTTCGTCGCGGTCCCCGTGGAGATGGTCGCGCTCATGGCTCTCCTCTCAGAAGTCCAGCGAGTAGCGCCGCTCGGCCAGATGATAGCAGCGTCGCCACACCAGGCGGTTGAAGATCACGACCATGACCGAGAGCACCGTCACGCCCGCGGCCAGGGCGGGGAAGTCCGCGTGCTGCGCGGCCAGGCTGATCTGCGAGCCCACGCCCCAGGCGGTATGCACCTGGCCGTGGAAGCTGACGTACTCGGCGACGATGCTGGCGTTCCAGGCCCCGCCCGCCGCGGTCACCCACCCGGTCACCAGGTAGGGGAACACCGCCGGCGCGTGGAGCGACCTGAAGCGCTGCCAGCGCGTCAGGCGGTAGCTGGTCGCGGCCTCCCGCAGGTCGGTGGGGATCGCGCTCGCCCCGGCCACGACGTTGAAGAGGATGTACCACTGCGTGCCCAGCAGCATGAGCACGACGCTGCCGACCGTGAGCGGCACACCCATGAGGTGCAGCAGCGCCAGCACCGCCGGGAACAGCATCGGCGCCGGGAACGAGGCCGCCACCTGCGTCACCGGCTGGAGCGCGCGGGAGAGCCGGGGCGAGAGGCCGATCGCCAGGCCGGCCGGCAGCGTCCACAGCGTGCCCAGCACCACCGCCACCAGCACGCGCAGCAGCGTCACCAGCGCGGCGCCGACCAGCGCCAGCCAGCGCGCCGGGGCCAGCGCGCCGAGCAGCGCGACCAGGCGGACCCCGGCGAAGAGCAGCAGGCCGGTCAACGCGGCGAAGGCCGCGATCGAGAGCGCCCGGCGCCCGATGCCGCGACCGGCCGGCGACCGTGGCACGGGGGCGGGCGGCGCCGCCTCGCGCCGCGCGCCGCGCCCCGGCCCCGGCAGCCGGCGCCCCGCCACGCGCAGCAGGCGCGCCAGCGCGCGCGGCAGGTGCGAGCGACGCAGCCAGTCCAGGAACCACGAGGTCTCGGACTGCGCGGAGGCCGTCTCCTCGGTGCGGAAGCGCTGCGCCCACACCACCGCCGGCCGCCAGAGCAACTGGTCGAGCAGCACGATCATCCCGGTCATCGCGATCACCGCCCACACCATCGCGCGCCCGTCGCCGTGCGCCACCGCGACGCTCATGTAGGAACCCAGCCCGGGCAGGCGGAAGTCGCGGTCGCCGAGCACGAAGGCCTCGTTGATCATCAGGAAGAACCAGCCGCCGGCCATGCTCATCATGCTGTTCCACACCAGCCCGGTGGTGGCCGACGGCAGCTCGACCCGCCGGAGCCGCTGCCAGGCGGTGAAGCGGTAGGCCGACGCCACCTCCTGGAGCTCCTGCGGGACCGAGCGCAGGGAGTGGTGGAAGCTGAAGGTCATGTTCCACACCTGGCCGGTGAACATCATGAGCACGGCGGCCAGCTCGAGGCCGGTATTGGTGCGCGGGAAGAGCGCGACCAGGGCCAGCACCAGCCCCGGCATGAAGCCCAGGATCGGCACGCTCTGCAGGACGTCGAGCAGCGGCATCAGCACGCGCTCGGCCAGCCGGTCCTTGGCGGCCCAGTAGCCGTAGACCAGCGTGAAGGCCAGCGACAGCACGTAGGCCAGCAGCCCGCGGGAGAGCGAATAGAACGCGTAGCGCGGCAGCGCCGCGGGCGAGAGGTCGATGCTCACGACCGGCCGCAGCGTCCCGGTCCACTCGTGCCCGACCCGCGCGACGCCGATGAACAGCCCCGCGATCCCCAGCAGCACCAGCAGGTCCGCGAGGTTCAGCCGCCGCGAGCGGTCCAGGAACGCGGCCGCCTGCCCCCAGGTCCGCTCGAAGGGGCGGACGGCGCGGGACGCGGCCCGCATCATGGCCGGAGGGGTTCGCCCGGCGTGTCCGCCTCGTACACCGTCTCGCCCGCCACCACGGTGCGCAGGACACGCGTCTTCGGGATGTCGGCGACCGGGCCGAGGATGGGGTCGCGGTCCAGCACGATGAAGTCGGCCTGCTTGCCGATCTCGAGCGAGCCCAGGTCGCGGTCGCGGAAGGCGAGCCAGGCGCCCCAGATAGTGAAGCTCCTGAGCGCCTCGTCCGCGGTGAGGCGCTCCTCAGGCCGCCAGCCGCCCGCGGGCAGCTCCCCCGCCAGGTCGCGCCGCGTGATCGCGGCGTAGAGGCCCAGCATCGGGTTCGCGCTCTCGACCGGGAAGTCGCTGCCGTCGGCGAAGCGCGCGCCGGCGTCGAGGAACTGCCGCCAGGCGTAGGACCACGTCACGCGCTCCGGGCCCAGGCGGCGCCCGGCCCACGGGCCGTCGGAGGTCGCGTGCGTGGCCTGCATCGACGCGACGACGCCGAGCCGCGCGAAGCGCCGGACGTCCTCGGGGCGCACGACCTGCGCGTGCTCGATGGCCCAGCGCAGGGCGGGGCGCGGCCGCCCGCCGAAGGCGTGCTCGAAGGCGTCCAGGGTCTTCGTGACGGCGAGGTCGCCGATGCAGTGCACGCGCACCTGCAGGCCCTTCGCCCGTGCGCGTCCGGCCACGCGCTCGAGGCTGTCGAAGGGGAAGGTCACGAGCCCGCGGTGCCCGGGCTGGTCGCTGTAGTCGGCCGAGAGCAGCGCCCCGCGCGAGCCCAGCGCGCCGTCGGCCACGACCTTGAGCGCGCGCAGCATCAGGCGGTCGCCCTCCCGCGGGCCGGTCGCCAGCAACTCGTCGGCCAGGCCCCCGGGCACGCTCGCCATGGCGTTGATGCGGATCGGGAACGTGCCGCGCGCCAGCAGCGCCCGGTAGGCATCCCAGGTCTCGCGTTCGATGCCCGCGTCGCCGACCATGGTGAGACCGACGCGGGCGCACTCGCGCATGGCGGCGAGCATTCGCTCCTCGCGCTGCGCGGGCGTGAACGGGGGAATGACCGCCGTGACCAGGTCGATCGCGGCGTCCACCAGCACGCCGGTGGGCTCGCCGTCGGCGCCGTGCAGGATCTCGCCGCCCGGCGGATCGGGGGTGTCGCGCGTGATGTGGGCCCGCTCGAGCGCGCGGCGGTTGACCAGCAGCGCGTGCCCGTCCACGCGGGTGAGCGCCACCGGATGGTCCGGCACCGCGGCCGAGAGCGCGGCGTGATGCGGGAAGGACGGATCCGCCCAGTCGTTCTGGTCCCAGCCGCGTCCCCGGATCCACTCCCCGGCCGGCGTGCGCGCGGCGCGCACCCGCACCGACTCGACCACCGCCGCGTACGAGGTCGTCGCCGTCACGTCCGCGTCGGCGAGCAGGCCGCCGAGCCCCAGCACGTGACCGTGCGAGTCCACCAACCCGGGCAGGACCGTGAGGCCGCCGAGGTCGAGCACGTGCGTGCCCGCGCCGATCAAGGGCGAGACCGAGGGCTCGTTGCCGATCTGGATGATGCGCCCGTGGCGGATGGCCATGGCGCTGGGCGTCCACGCGCCGCCGGTGCCGGTGTGGATGACCGCGCCGCGCACGACAAGGTCGGCGGGCGGCAGGTACGGGCCCGCGAGCCCACTGCCGCCGCCGTGGACGAGGACGACGAGCATCAGTGCGATGGTCGCGACGTTCATGGCTGCCCTCCGGGTCGGCGTTGCGAGGCCGCGAGGTTACGCCGCCGCCGCGGTCGTGCGCCACCCCGACACGGCACGCGTGCGGTCACGGGGGCGCCGGAGCGAGGACGGGCGAGCAGCGGCACCATGCGCTCGCCCACCCTCGCTCCGGCGCCCCGATCCGGCATCGCCCGCCGTCGTGGCGGGCGCGCCCCGCGGGTGCGGGGGACGGGGCTGGTCCTGGGCGAGCAGAGGCACCATGCGCTCGCCCAGGGCCAGCCCCGTCCCCCGCACGGAAGTGGTAGCGTGGAAACGTTGGGTCGCAAGACGTCACCTGCAGCCGCCCGGAGGTTCCCCATGCGCCGCATCCTCATCATCGTCGTGGGCCTGGTCCTGCCGGCTCTGCTCATCGCGCGAGCCGGCGGCGCCGCCACCCGGGAATTCCCCGGCGTCGAGACCATCCGCGCAGCGGGGCTCATGAAGACGGTCGAGCGTTGGGCCTCCCCGCGCTACGCCGGGCGCCTGGCCGGCGGACCCGGCTACATGGAGGCGGCCCACGAGGCGGCCGGGCGCTTCGGAAGGCTGGGCCTGAGGCCCGGCGGCGACGGCGGATTCTTCCAGCCCCTCGACGTCGAGTACCTGGAGATCGACACGTGCCGCCTCGCGCTGGTGCTGCCCGGCGGCGTGACGCGCGAGCTGAGGCTCGGCCCCGACTTCGTCGCCCGCGGCCTGACCGGCTCCGGCGCCTTCACCGCGCCGGCCGTCTTCGCGGGTTACGGCATCTCGGAGCCCGGCCTGGGCTACGACGATTACGCCGGGCTCGACGTGCGCGGCAAGGTCGTGCTCGCGTTCAAGCCCCCCCCGCCCTTCGCGCTCGACTCGACCGGCTGGGGCGACCGCGTGCTGCCGCGGCCCCGGGGACGGGTCGCCGCCGCGCACGGCGCGCGGGGCCTGCTCCTGGTCGCGGCCGCCGACCCGGAGGGGCTGACGAAGCCGATCGGCAGCGTGCTCGAAGGTCCCGGGCCGCAGGACGAAGCCTTCCCCCGGCTGATGGTGGACGTCCCGGTCGCGCAGGAGATGCTGGCCGCCACGGGCCTGCGGCTCGCGGACCTCAAGGCGGCGATCGACTCGACCCGGCAGCCGCGCTCACGCGAGCTCGGCGTCTCGGTCCGCGTCGGCGTCACGGCCCGCTACCAGGCGAGGCGGCCCTCGGCGAACGTGGTCGGCATCCTCGCGGGCGCCGACCCGGCGCTGCGCGACCAGTGCCTGGTGATCGGCGCGCACCTCGACCACGTCGGCAGCCAGGCGGGTCTCACCTTTCCCGGCGCCAACGACAACGCCTCGGGCGCGGCAGCCGTGATGGCGCTCGCCGAAGCCTTCGCGCGCGCCGGCGCACCGCCGAAGCGGTCGGTCGTCTTCGTACTCCTCTCCTCCGAGGAGTCCGGGCTCGAGGGGGCGAAGCGCTTCGTCGATCACCCGCCGGTCCCGCTTGGCGACATCGTCGCCTACCTGAACCTCGACTGCATCGCGGTCGGCGACTCGATCCAACTCGGGAGCGGCAAGACCTCGCCGAAGCTCTGGCGACTCGCGCGCGAGCTCGACCAGCGCGGCGCGCGGCTCTCGGTCGAGGACACCTGGGGCGGCGGCGGGGCCGACGCGACGCCCTTCGCCGAGCGGGGCATCCCCACGCTCTACTTCGCCTCGCGCTTCTCCTACCCCCATCTCCACCAGCCGGGCGACACGCCGGGCACGCTCAACCCGCGCCTGTTCGAGGCGCTCACGCGCCTGGCCTACCGGACCGCGTGGAAGGTGGCGGAGGGCGACTACCCGGGCGAGTGAGCGCGCTCCGAACCGGAGAACGGGGCCGGCGGCCGCGGGCCGGCGCGTCACCGGCCCGCGGCCCGGCGCCTTCCGGCTAGCGGTCGCGCACCTTCCGCAGGTGGATGCTCCCGTTCACGGTGGAGAGATCGAGCCGCGGTCCGCCGTGTCCGATGGCGCCCTGCAACCGGTGGCCCACGAGGCCCGCCCGCCGCACCGCGATCGGGAAGTCGGTCTCGATCCCGCCGTTCACGTTCCGCGCCGCGACCTCGGCGCCGGCGTTCTCCGGCAGTTCCAGCGTGATGCTGCCGTTCACCGTCGAGAAGTCCAGGGGCTCCTTCACACCCAGCGAGCCCAGGCGTGCGCTGACCGAGCCGTTCACCGTCGTCGCCTCGGCGCGGCCGCGGGTCTCGAGCGTCACGGAGCCGTTGACGGTGTGCGCCTCGGCGTCGGCGCCGAGACCCCGGGCCTCCACCTCGCCGTTGACCGTGCGCGCGAGCAGGCGCACATCGGCCGGCAGCTGCACGTCGAAGTCCACCGTGACGTCGTTGTCGCCGGTGGTCATGTGGCTCCCGCCGTGGGGGGCACATTCGTTGCGGTGCCCCCGGGTGTCCGGGTAGCGCACGCACAGCGTGATCCCGTCCGCGTGCTCGATGACCTCGATCGTGACCCTGGACGGGTCGCTGTGCCGGGCGTGCTTGCGCGCGTGGACCACGACTTCCTTCCCCGGGGTGCCGGTGGCGCGGATCGCTCCGTTCACGCCCTCGATCTCGAGGGCCTGGCCCGGCGCCAGCCGCCAGGACCCGTCGAAGTCCATGGTCCCGCCGGAGGACCGGCTCGGGGTCGTGGCCGCCCCCTGGTGCGGTGCGGCCAGCGCCGCGCCCGCAGCGGGCCCCACTGTGGTTGCGGCCACGATCACGAGCCGTCCGAGGGCCCTGCGCAGGGACCGGTTGACGAGACTTCGGCCGTGCATCTTCATGTCGGATCTCCTGTCGCGCTTCACTTGTCCCTTCGCACCTTGACCACGCGGACGCGCGGCGCAGGCTCGGTCGCGCGCACCAGCCGGATGAAGCCCGAGAACGACTCCAGGCTCAGCTCGGCGCGGCCGTCACCGAGCGTGAAGTTGAACTCCTTCCCGCGCCCCCTCACCACCGTGGACGTGGACTTCGACTGCATGGGAACGCTCGACGTGAACTCGCCGCTGTAGGTGTCCACCGAGACGGTCACGTCCGGGCGCTCCGGCAGGATCACGGTCAAGTCGCCGCTGTGGCTCTCGAGCCGATAGCTGCCACCCGGGCTCAGCGCGCCGGAATAGCGCAGGTTCCCGCTCACCGTGGCCGCCTCGACCGCGTCCGAGACGATCCGCTCGAGGGCCACGTCCCCGCTGACGGTCTCGATCCGCACCCGGCCCTCCACGTCCCGCAGGATGACCCCATCGTTCATCGATCCGGCCTCGACCGAGCCGCGGGCCCCGGTGATCTCCACCGGGCCGTTGATCGAGTTGGCGCGGATCGAGCCCCTGCCGCCCCGTACGGTCACCGGCCCGTTCACCGTCTCGGCACTCACGTCTCCCTCGACGCCCGCGACGGAGATCACCGAGTTGACCCCGGAGAGCCGCATGCTCATCCAGCGCGGGACCGTCAGCCGATACTCCACCCGCGACGGGACCTCGATGTCCTCGACCCGCTCGTGCCGGCTGTTCCCCAGCATGGGGATCCGGATGCGCCGGACCGAGCGCAGCCTGACCGTGGCCGGGCGGACGTCCATCTCGAGATGCGTGCGCGGTCCGTGCTCGGCCCGGACCCGCATCGCGCTCCGGTCCCAGCCCGAGACCACGATGTCGCCGGACAGGTTCTCCAGTTCGAGCCTGCCCCGCGGCGGAACCGAGAACGTCGTGTCGGTGCTCTCCGGCTCGTCATCCCCGGCCAGCTCCGGAGGATGTGGAGGCGCCGGCGGCACGGCGCGCTCGGGTGCAGCCGGGCGGGCGGGAGCCCGGGGGGCGCGAGGCTCGCCCGCCCCGGCGGCCCAGGCCCCGGCGCTCGAGGCCAGCAGTGCGATCAGCGCGAATCGAAGGAACATGGTCTTCCTCTCCTAGCCGTGCACGGCGACGAGGGCCGTCGCCTGCCTCAGCAGCGCCATCTTGCGCATGAGTTGTGAAGCGAGATGTCCGTTCAGGTAGCGGTTCGCCGGATCGGCGGCCAGGGCCTTGCGCGCCTGGTCGGTCGCCTGATCGATGATGGCCAGATTCCGCTCGATGACGCGGACCGTGGCCGGGTCCAGCTCGCCGCGGTGCTCCTTCAGTACGCGCTCGAGGTCGGCGATGGCCGCGTCGTAGCGGGCGGCCTCGAACCCCGCCGGCTGCACGGCGGCGGCGAGCGGGGCGGCGGCCGACGGGCCGGCCGGCGGCGCGACGGCGGCCGGGCGGCGCGAGAGCACGCTCCACACGGTCACGCTCGAGAGCAGGACGATCAATGCCGCGGCGGCGGCCAGTTGCGGGAGCGTGAAGCTCCAGCGGCGCGGCAGCCACGTTTCCGCCCGCCGCCCGGCCTCGTGTCCGTGACCATCGCGCAGGTCGAACACCTGCGCCTTCCGCGGGGCGGAGATCCGCGCCTCGATGGCGGGCCACAGGTCCGTTCCGGGCGCCCCCGACTCCATCGTCCCGGCACGCCGGACCACGGCGCGCAACTCCTCGACCGTGCCGGCGCAGCCTTCGCAGAGTTGCAGGTGCACCTCGAGCGCCGCGCGCTCGGCGGCATCCAGCTCGCCGTCCACGTACTCCGACAGGCGGTCGGTCCAGGCGTCCCGATCGGGGATCATCACGCGGTCCCGAGGTGGCCGCGCAGCAGCATGCGCGCACGGTGGAGCTGGGCCTTGGTCGTGCCCGAGGTGACGCCGAGCAGCCCGGCGATCTCCTCGTGGCGGTAGCCCTCGACGTCGTGCAGGACGAAGATGTGCCGCGCCCCCTCGGGCAGGCGGGCGACGGCGCCCTCGAAATCGATGCCGAAGTCCCGCGAGCCCGGGCGGGCGGGCACGTTCTCCAGCACCTGCTCGTCGCTGATGAAGCGGCTGCGGCGGGTGCCGAGCTGGGCCCGGCGGGTGAGCACCACGTTCACCGCCACCCGGTGCAGCCAGGTCCCGAAGGCGGCCTCGCCCCGGAAGCTCCCGATCTTCTGCCAGGCTCTGACGAACACGTCCTGAGTGACCTCCGTCGCTTCATCCGTACCCAGCATCCGCCGGACCAGGCCGTGGATGCGCGCCACGTGGGCGCGGTAGAGCCGCTCGAACGCACGGGTGTCCCCGGCCGCGGCCAGCGCGGCCTCCTCGAGGTCGGTGGCCACCGGGGCCACCTCTGGCGTTCCGCTGGCGCTGGTCACCCGGGGCGACACTCCATGCATCCTCTTCGACGGCCCGCCCGGACGGAAGGTTGGAAGGCAGGATAGCGGGAAAGCGACACCGGATGGCAGGGGCGATCCCTGCCCCGCGTCGGGGGCCTCGTCCCGCTCTACGGCGGGGGCACTCCGCAGGTTGCCGGGGGCGCGACGGCCCCCGGCTGCCAACCATTCCGCCCCGGACCGTGTCAGAACCGGACGGGGAAACGAAACCATCCTTGCCCCCGCTGCGTAACCCAGAGTGACCGGACCCATGTCCGCTCCCCACCCGACCATCGAAGGAGCCGCTGCCATGAGAAGTGCCGTCCTGACGATGACCCAGCGCCAGCGCCGTGCGGGCCCCGGCGCCCTCGCCGTCCTCTTCGCCATCGCGAGCATGCTGACCATCGCGCTCATCGCCCTGCTGGCCAACGCCTCGTTCCTGGCGATGATGGCCTGCGCCGAACCGGCCGTGCAGCGCTTCTGGCTGCAGGGCCAGCGCATCGAGATCTGCAACCTCGCGGGCGCGGTACGCATCGTCGAGGGCACCGGCACGCGCGCCGAGGTGCTGGTGACCCGCTGCGGCCCGGATGCGGCCCGGCTCCGCGCCGAGCAGGTCGAGCGGGGCGGCGAGTCCCGGCTGCACGTCATCTACCCGGGCAACCGCGTGATCTACCCGCGGACCAAGCCCTGGAGCTCGATGCACGGCTGGGGGAGCTCGACCCTCCACGTCGGCTCCGACGGCTGCCTCGAGCACGGCGGGGGCTTCCCCTTCGGCGGCCACCGCGTGACCGTCGCGGGCTCGGGCCACGGCCTGCACGCCTGGGCCGACATCGAGGTGCGGCTGCCGCGCGGCTGCCAGACCACGTTCCGTCTCGGCGTGGGCGAAGCCGTGGCGCTGGGGGTGGACGGTGACCTGACCATCGACGTGGCGGCCGCGTCGGTCGAGGCCGAGCGCACGACCGGCTCGCTGGTCGTGGACACCGGCTCGGGCCGCGTGGTGCTGCGCGGGAACCGGGGGGACATCCTGGTCGACACCGGCTCGGGCGGGGTCGAGCTCTCGGACGTGGCGGGCAGCCGCCTGAAGGTGGACACCGGTTCGGGCGGGGTCACGGGCCACAGCGTCGAGTCGGAGGACGTGCTCGTCGACACCGGCTCGGGCAGCGTCGGGCTCGACGACGTGCGCTCCGGCCGGATCAGCATCGACACCGGCAGCGGCGGCGTCCACGTGGGCCTGCTCGCCGCGCCGCGCTCCCTGCTGGTGGACACCGGCTCGGGCGGAGTGACCATCGTGGGACCCGACGACCTCGACGCCACGGTGGACTTCGATTGCGGCAGCGGCGGCATCGAGACCGACTACGCCATGACCGTCACGAGCAAGGAGCACGGCTCCCTGCAGGGCACCATCGGCGAGGGGCACGGCCGGATCAAGGTGGACACCGGCTCGGGCGGCGTGAGTCTCCGCCGGCGCTGAGATCGGAAGCGCGGAACGCAGGGGGGTGCCGGTCCCGGCGCCCCCCTGGTTCGTCTGCGCGGCGAGGTGCCCCGCGACCTCGCGGCCACGCGCGCGATCCGGGCCGTGGGGCGCGGACACGGAAGTCCCGGTCCGGTGTTACACTCGGCACCGAGCAGGGGAATCTTCGTCCCGGATCACGGATCGATCGGTCGCCGGAGCCCGAGCCCATGAAGCAGAGCGAACCCGCTGGGGAGAACCTCCGTTCGACGGCGAGGTCTCCCCTGCCCCGTCCGGAATGGATGATCCTGCTCTGCCTCCTCGCGGCCGCCCCGTTCCTGCTCACCTCCTGGGTCCACGGCGACGGCATCGGCTACGTCGCGCTCCTCCGTTCGGCCGTGGTGGAGCGGAACCTCGACCTCGCCGACGAGTTCGAGCACCTGGCCGGCCACATCCAGGCCGACGCCTGGGGCCTGCCCGCCCGGTTCCTCTCGCGCAGCTCGCACCGGCCGGGCATCGACCCGACCTACCACACGCCGCAGCCCGATCCGGTCACCGGGCGGGTGCCCGCCTTCTTCAGCGTGGGCCCGCCGATCTCCTGGGCCCCGGCCTACCTCGCCGCGCACGGGCTGATGCTCCTGGGCGCGGGCGGAGGCGCCGGGGCCGCCGCGCGCGCGGACGGCTACGGTGGGCTCTACTACCTCGCGATCGCCCTCAGCTCGCTCGCCTTCGGGGCGGTGGGCCTGCTGTTCGCCTACCGGCTCACGTCCCGGGTCGCGCCGCGCCGGGAGGCGTCGTGGGCCGTCCTGGCCATGGCCTGGGCCACTCCCCTCGTCTACTACCTCTACCTCGCCCCGAGCTACAGCCACGCCCTCACGGTGTTCGCCTCCGGGGCGTTCTTCCTCTACTGGTGGCGGACGCGCCACGCCGACCGGGCGGCGACGTGGTTCCGCTGGGGCCTGCTCGCGGGCGTGCTCTTCCTGGCGCGCTGGAACGACGTCGTGCTCGCTCTCCCGGTGTTCGCGGTCGAGGCGGCCCGGCAACTGCGCGGGGACGGGACCCGCGACGCGGGGGCCGCGGCCCGGCGCCTGCTCGGGTGCGTGGCGGCGGCGAGCGCCGGATTCCTCCTCGCCGCGTCGCCCCAGTTCGGCGCCTGGCAGTACTTCCACGGCCGGCCCTGGGTCCGCTATCCCGTGGAGTATCTCGGCTTCGCTCCGGCCGCCCTGTGGGAGACGCTGTTCTCCTCCCGGCACGGCCTCTTCGTCTGGACGCCGATCGCGCTGCCCGCCGTGGCCGGGCTGGGCCTGCTGTTCCGCCGTGACCGCGAGCTCGCCGGGGTCGGCCTCGCCGCCTTCCTCCTGCTGGTGGCGTCCAACTGCATGGTGCGCGACTGGTGGGGCGGAGCTTCGTTCGGCATGCGACGGCTGCTGAGCGGCACGCCGCTGCTCGCGCTGGGGCTCGCGGTGTTCCTCGACGACCTTGGCCGCGCGCTGGCGCGATGGACTGCGCCCCGCCGCGGGAACCTCGCGGCGGCCGCCGGCGCCGGGCCGCGGTGGCTCGCCCCGCTGGCGTTCGGCGTCTTCTCGGCCTGGAACCTGCTGCTCCTGGCCCAGTACGCCCTGGGGATGATCAGCCACACCGGGCCCGTCCCGCTGGCGACCATCGCCGCGAACCAGCCCGCCGTGGTGGCCAGGCTGGTCCGGCTCGCGGGAGAACTGCTCCGGTGAGCGCCGCGGCCGCCGGCCCGGGCGTCCGCGCTCCGGGCTCGTGGAGACCGGACCACCGCACCGTCGCGGTCCTGTGCGTCCTCGCGGCCGGCATCGCGATCCGCCTCCTCGCGCTGGGGCAGCAGAGCTTCTGGCACGACGAGATCCACTCGGTCGTCAGCGCCCGGGGCGAGGCCGGCGCCGGCCTCGCGGACACCATCTTCAACCCGCACGGTCCCCTCTACCTGGTGCTCCTGCGCGGCTGGATGCAGGTCTTCGGGGACAGCGAGGCCATGGTCAGGCTCCTCTCCGCACTGCTCGGCGCGATCGGGCTCCTGCTCTTCCACCGGCTGGTGCGGCGGCTGGCCGGGCCGGCCGTGGGGCTCGTCGCCCTGGTCATCCTGGCGACTTCGCCCTACCACCTCTGGTACAGCCAGGAGGCGAGGAACTACGTGCTGCTCTTCGTCACCGGCCTCCTCGCCGTCCCCGCGTTCATGGACGAGGTCGAGCAGCGCACGCCGCGGAGCTTCGCCCTCGCGGCCGTGACGCTGGTGGCGACCTGCCTCGCGAACCTCTCGGGGTTCTTCCTGTTCGCGGTGGAGGGCCTCTACGTGCTGACCGTGGGGCGGCGCCTGCGCTATCCCGTGCGGCGCTTCCTGCTGCTGGCCGCGCTCTGCGCGATCGTCCTGTCGCCCTGGATCGTCCGCGGCGCGGCCACGACCGCACCGCTGCGCCTGGGCGGGCCGGGGACGGGCGGCGCCGTGTCCGTGCCCAAGGGCGAGTCCCCGCCCGGGTTCCTCAGCATCCCGTACACCTTCTACGATTTCTCGCTGGGGCTGTCCCTCGGGCCCACGGTGGACGAGCTCAAGCTCCACCGGTTCGCGGCCGTGGTCCCGTACCTCTGGTTCCTGGTCCCCGCCGGCGCGCTCTTCGCGCTCCTCGCCCTGCGGGGTTGCCGCCGGGCCAGCGGCCCCGCGCGCTCGTTGCTGCTGCCCTGGCTGGTCCTGCCGATCCTCCTGATGGCGGGCTTCTCGGCGCTGAACCTGAAGGCTCCCAACTCCCGCTACGCCTTCCTCGCGTTCGCCCCCTACGTCGCCCTGCTCGCGATCGGCGCGAGCTCGATCCGATCGCGGACGCTGCGCAACGGGGCGCTGGCGGCGGTCGTGCTCTTCTCGGCGTGCTCGGACTACCGCTACTTCACGGACCCGGCGTGCTGGCGGCCGGACGCCCGGGCCGCCGGACGGCTGCTCACCCGCGAGGCCGGTGCCGGCGACGCCGTGGTGGTGTACGCCCTGGACTACCCGCTGCGATACTATGTCCCGGAATCGATGGCGTTCCTGCTGCCGGGCCAGTCCGACTTCACCGACGAGCGGACCGTGGGCGCGTGGCTCCGCGCGAACACCGGCGGAAGCCGGCGCGTCTGGATCGTGCAGTGCCAGGGTTGGTGGATGGACCGGGACGACCGGCTCCTGCGGGTCTGCCGCAGCACCATGACCCTGGAAAGGAGCTGGCGATTCACGCGGCTGCCGGTCTACCTCTTCACCAGGACCGACAGCCCGGCGGCCGGAACGAGGCCCTGAGGAGATCGCGCGGTCGCGCGTCACCCGGGACACGGCCCGCCCCGCGGCCGACGGGAACGCGGCCGACGCGCCACCGCCCGGTCGGACGGGCGTGCACAGGACAGGATGGAGCCCGATGGAAGAGGACTTCGATGACGCGAGGGCGCGGAAGCGATCGTCGTCACCCGCGCCCCCGGCGCCCGGCAGGACCGGCCCCGACCGCGAGCTCGTCGTCCTGGCGGCGCTCTGCCTGCTGGCGTTCCTCGTCCGCCTCGCCTACGTGCTCACGCTCGAGCCGCGGAGCTACTGGTTCGACGGCGAGAACTACTCCCGCCTGGCGCAGGGGCTGGTCGAGCACGGCTCCTACCTGACCCCCAAGGGCCGGCCGACCGCCTACTGGCCCCCGGGCTACCCGCTCTTCCTGGCCACGATCTACCGTTTCTTCGGCGCGGACATCCTCGCCGTTCGCGTGGCGCAGTGCCTGCTCGGCGCGGGCACCGTGGCCGTGGTCCACGGCATCGCCCGCAGGGTGCTGGACAGCGCCGGCGCCCGCCTGGCCGCGCTGGCGACCGCGGTGTACCCGCTCTACGTCTACTCCACCGGCGCCGACATGCCGGTCACCCTGCAGGTCGCGCTCATCGCCGGCGGGGTCCTGCTGGCGCTCGTGGCGGTGGAACGGGACTCGGTCGCCGCGGCCGCGGGCGCCGGCCTGCTGGGGGCGTGGGCCACGCTGGTGGCCGCCTCGGCGCTGCCGGCGTTCGTGCTGGTCGCCCTGTGGATGGCGTGGCGCCGGAGCGATGCGCCCCGCCGCGGCCACGGGCGGAGCCTGCGGCTCGCGCTCGCCTGCCTGCTTCCCATCGTCGTCGTGCTCGGCACCTGGGTCGCCCGCAACCAGCGCGCCTTTGGGCACCCGGTGCTGGTCTCCACCAACGGCGGCTACAACCTCTGGCTCGGCAACCACCCGGGCGTGAGGGCCTCGACCGGCAACCGGGACGAAGTGGCGGGGATGGAGGAGGAGGCCCGGAGCGTCTGGGACCTCCCCGGCAACGAGGCGACGCGGGACTCCGCGTTCAACCGGCGGGCACTCGGCTACATCGCGGCCGACGTCCCGCGCTTCCTCAGGCTCTCGCTCGACAAGTCGCTGGAGCTCTGGGCGCTCTATCCCCGGCCGATGACCGACGACCGGCCGCGTCTCGGGCTCGAGCGGCTCGCCAGCCTCCTCTCCTACGGGCTGCTCCTGCCCTTCGCGCTGGCCTGGCTCCTCGGGTCGCTGCGCAGGAGCCGGGTGGCGGTGCTCGTCCTGCTCCTGTTCCTGGTGTACACGGCGGTGCACGCCGTCATCCTGTCCAAGGTGCGGTTCCGCCTGCCGCTGGACTCCTTCGTCATCATCTACGGTTGCGGCGGGATCCTGGCCGCCTCCCGCGCCCTGGCCCGCCGGCTGGCGCGGGCGCGGACATACCCGTAGTCTCGGACGGCCGCCCAGGGAGGGACCGCATGGCCGCGACGGAAGCGAGCGCACACCAGGACGTCACGGGACTGAACCCGCTGACCGGGATCCCCACGCACGAGCCCGACCCGGACTCGCCGGGCAGCGAGCGTGCCCGCTCCGCCGAGGCGATCGAGCGCGAGTGGTACGAGACCGTCTACCGGGGCGCCGGCGACACGCTGCCCCAGCTCACCGTGCGGGCGATCGTGATGGGCGCCCTGCTCGGCGGCGTCATGGCGCTCACCAACCTCTACGTCGCGCTGCGCATCGGCTTCACCTCGAGCGTGGCCATCACCGCCTGCATCCTGTCCTACTCCATCTGGCGCGGCCTGCGCGTGCTGTTGCCGAGCGTGGTGCGCACCGACTTCTGCATCCTCGAGAACAACTGCATGCAGTCCACCGCCAACGCGGCGGGCTTCTCGGTGGGCGGCACCATGGCCTCGGCGATCGCGGCCATGCTCATGATCACCGGCCAGCAGATGGACTTCTGGACGCTGTTCGGCTGGAACGTGTTCCTGGCGGTCATCGGCGTGGCCATGGCGGTGCCCCTGAAGCGCCAGATGATCAACGTCGAGCAGCTCAAGTTCCCCAGCGGCACGGCCGCCGCCGAGACGCTGCGCAGCCTGCACTCGCGCGGCGGCGCGGCGCTGCTCAAGGCGCGGGCGCTGGGCGTGGCCGGCCTGCTGGGCGCGGCGGTGGCGTGGCTGCGCGACGCCACGTTCACGTTCATGCCCTGGAACCTGCCGGCCACGCTCCCCTTCGGCCGGCTGGCCGTCTCCGGAATCCCGCTCGCGGGACTCAGCCTGCGCTGGGACATGGGGCTCATCACGCTCGGGGCCGGGGCGCTGATCGGCTTCCGCGTGGGCTGGAGCCTGCTGCTGGGCGCGCTGGTGAACTACCTCGTCCTCGCCCCGATGATGGCGCGCGCCGGCGTGATCGTCGCCGCCGACCCGGCGCGCGGGCTCGGCTTCGGCGACATCGCGCGCTGGAGCCTGTGGACCGGGGTCCCCATCATGGTGGTCTCGAGCTTCGTCACGCTCGGCTTCAGCTGGCGGACCATCGGCCGCTCGTTCACGTGGCTCGCGCCGCGGCGCCGGGCCGCGCCGGACGACCCGCTCGCCGCCATCGAGGTGCCGAACTCCTGGTTCCTCGGCCTGTTCCTGTTCGGCATGGTGGGCGTGGTGGCGATGCAGAAGCTCATCTGGCACATCCCGGTCGGGCTGGGCGTGGTCGCGGTGCTGCTCACCTTCGTGCTGAGCGTGGTGGCCTGCCGCGCCACCGGCGAGACCGACACCACGCCGACCGGCGCGCTCGGCAAGGTGACCCAGCTGACCTACGGCGTGCTGGCTCCCCAGAACATGACCGCCAACCTGATGACCGCCTCGGTCACGGCCAACGCCTCGGGCTGCGCGGCCGACCTGCTCACCGACCTGAAGAGCGGCTACCTGCTCGGCGCGAACGCCCGCCAGCAATTCCTCGCGCAGCTCGCGGGCATCGTGCCCGGCGCGCTGGTCGTGGGGCTGGCCTGGGCGCTGCTCGTGCCGGACGCCTCCGTGCTCGGCGGCGAGCACTTCCCGGCCTCGATGGCGGTGGTCTGGAAGGGCGTGGCCGAGTTGCTCTCGCACGGCCTGGAGTCGCTGCACCACACCGCGCGCGTGGGCGCGCTCGCCGGCGCGGTGGTGGGCCTGGTGCTGCCGCTGCTCGAGAAGGCGTTCCCGCGGGCCAAGGCCTGGATCCCTTCGCCGATGGGGCTGGGCCTCGCCTTCGTCATGCCCGGGTTCATCTCGATCTCGATGTTCGCGGGCGCGCTGCTGGTGTTCCTGTTCGAGCAGATCCGGCGCCGGACGGCCGAGGAGTACGTCGTGCCCATCGCCTCGGGCCTGATCGCGGGCGAGAGCCTGATGGCGGTGCTCATCAGCGCGCTGATGGCGCTGGGCGTCGCGCAGAAGTAGGCGTGGCGGGCATGCCGCGGCGCCCGGCCGGCCGGCTGGTGCGAATGCGCCCGCTCAGCGGGTCTTGCGCGTGTCGATGCGGAACGGCGCGTAGAGCGGGCAGACCCCGATGAAGCCGGTGATCAGCGGGATGATCCCGATCCAGCCCCACGGCGTGCGCGGGCCGATGAAGACCAGGCTCAGCAACCCGAGCCCCACGATGATGCGAACCGCCTTGTCCAGGCTTCCGACGTTCGGCTTCATCTCTTCCTCCCCGGCTGCAGGCCGCCCGCCGCGAACCGGCCGGGACCCGCGGCCATCACGAAAGGTTGGAGTCGTTCCGCCCGGAGGTGGATTCGCGGGCACTTCCCCGAACGCCGCCTCCGGCACACGCCTGCCATGATAGGCGCGCCCCGGGGCCCCGTCACCTCGCGGGCGCCCGGGCCGCCGAAGGAGCCGCCGACATGATCCGACGACCCGCCGCCCTCGCCCTCCTCACCCTGCTGGTCGCGGGCCTGCTGGCCGCCAGCTCGGGCTGCGGCGCGCGCCGCGACGCCGCGCACGGCCCGCGCACGGCCGCGGACTCGCTCTCCGCCTGGCGCGCGCGCGCCGATTCCATGGACGGCGTGCTCGACTCGCTGCAGCGGGTGGAGGGCGAGTTCGCCCAACCCGCCGGGACCTCGACCTACGCGGCCTGGCTCGACCGCGGCGGGGTGCGCGTCATCCACGAGGACCTGGGTCTCGGGGCGCGGGGCTCGCACTCGAACCGCTACTACTTCGAGCGGGGCGTGCCGCGTCTCGCCGTCGAGACGGGCATGGCGCCCGTCGACAGCACGCCCCGCCTCGTGCCATTCCAGCGCGCCATGCTGTTCGACGACCACGGCGGGCTGGTGGCCGCGAGCAAGACGGTCGGCAACGTCGGGACGTGGCTCGCGGACTACGAGGCGACCGCCGCGCTGGACCACGCCCGGCGACTGCTCGACGGCGCGCAGGACGCCCGCTCGGGCCGCGGTCCCAGGCCCGCAGACGCGATGCCGGCGAAGCCGTAGGCCGAAGCGCCGCGCCAGGCGAAGGCCCGGGGCTCGTCGAGCCCCGGGCCGCTTCCTGCTCCATACCGGGCCGCGCGCTTCCGCTCCGCCGCTACTCCTGCGGCTTGAGGTGCAGCTCCTTCCAGATCTCCGGCTCCACCTCGCTCGGGCAGCCGTCCATCAGGCTCGCGGCGGTGGTGGTCTTGGGGAAGGCGATGGTGTCGCGGATGTTGTCGCGCCCGGCCATGAGCATGACGATCCGGTCGAAACCCAGCCCGATGCCGCCGTGCGGCGGCGCCGCGTAGCGATAGGCCTCGAGCAGGAAGCCGAACTTGGCGTGCGCCTGCTCGCGCGAGAGCCCCACCACCTTCATCACGCGCTCCTGGATGTCGGGCCGGTGGATGCGCATCGAGCCCGAGCCCAGCTCGGTCCCGTTCAGGACCAGGTCGTAGAGCGTGGCGTAGACCTTGCCCGGATCGCTCTCGAGGAAGCCGAGGTGCTCCGGCTTGGGCATGGTGAACATGTGGTGGCGCGGCGCCCAGCGGCCCGCCCCCTCGTCCCACTCGAAGAGCGGGAAGTCGCGCACCCAGAGGAAGCGCCACTCGCGCTCCTTCCCCTTGACCAGCGGCTGGCCGAGCTGGCTGCGCAGCACGCCCAGCGCCTTGAGCGTGGGCTCCCACGGGCCCGAGGTGTAGAGCACCGCGTCGCCCTCCCGCGCGCTGGCCGCCGCGAACAACTCGTCGAGCAGCGCCCCCGGGAAGACCGCCTCGGCCTTCGCCCGCTCGGCTGGCAGCACCTTCAGGAACCCCAGCCCCGCCGCGCCCGCGCCCTTCACGACCTCCTCGTACTTGCGCAGCTGAGAACCCGAGACCGCCGCGCCGCCCGGCAGGGTCAGCGCCACGCCGGTGCCGCCCTCGGCCTGCGCCGGACCGGCGACCACGTTGCGCGGCGAGCGCGCCAGGATCGCGGTCACGTCGTGGAACTCGAGCCCGAAGCGCAGGTCGGGCTTGTCGCTGCCGTAGCGGCCCATCGCCTCGCGGAAGGTCAGCCGCTGGAAGGGGCGCGGGACCTCGATGCCGAGCACGTCCTTCCACAGCGCCACGAACAGGCCTTCGACCGCCTCGAACACCTGCTCCTCGTCGACGAAGGACATCTCGAGGTCGATCTGGGTGTGCTCGGGCTGGCGGTCCGCCCGCAGGTCCTCGTCGCGCAGGCAGCGCGCGAGCTGGAAGTAGCGGTCCACGCCGGCGATCATCAGCGTCTGCTTGTAGAGCTGCGGCGACTGGGGCAGGGCGTAGAACGTGCCCGGGTGCACGCGGCTGGGCACCACGTAGTCGCGCGCGCCCTCGGGCGTCGGCTTGACCAGCAGCGGGGTCTCGACCTCGAGGAAACCCGCCGCCGAGAGGTGCGAGCGGGCGGCCTGCGCGGCCCGGTGGCGCAATGCCAGCACCCGCGACAACTCGGGGCGGCGCAGGTCGAGGTAGCGGTAGCGCAGGCGCAGGTCCTCGTTGGCGAGGTTGACCTCCTCGCTGGGCAGCACCGGCAGCGGGTCCGAGGCGGCCAGCGTCTTCAGCTCGCGCACGTCCAGCTCGATCTCGCCGGTCGGCATCTCGGCGTTGCGGGCCTCCGCCGGGCGCGCGGCCACGACGCCCTTCACCGCGACCACGTACTCGAGCCCCAGGCGCGTGGCGCGCTCGAGCAGCGCCCCGCCGCCGGTCTCGGGGCGGAAGACGATCTGCGTGAGCCCGTGCCGGTCGCGCAGGTCCACGAACAGCACGCCGCCGTGGTCGCGCACCCGGTGCACCCAGCCCATCAGCGTGGCGGTGGCGTCCGCGTGGGAGCGGCGCAGCTCGCCGCAGGTGTGCGAGCGGCGCCAGCCGCCGAGGTCTTCGAGCACGATGCCTTGAGGCTCCGTCATGGCGTTCCCGTCTCCTTCGCGCCGCCGCGGGCGGGCGCGGGTGCCTGCGCCAATCGCGCGCCGAGGGCCTCCGCCAGGCCCGCGCGGGCGACCGTCTCCTGCGTGCCGCTGGCGAGGTCCTTCACCGCCACCTCGCCGCGCGCCCACTCCTCCTCCCCGAGGATGACCAGCAGCCGCGCGCCGCTCTTGCCGGCCGCCTTCATCTGCGCGCCGAAGCCGCGCGCCTCGACGTCGAGGTCCACCGCGAAGCGGCGCCTCAGCTCGCGCGCCAGCGCGAGCGCGGCACCGTGCGTGGCCTCCATCGCCGCGACGAACACGCCGGCGGGCGGCGCGGGGACCGCGGCGCCGCGCTCCTCCAGCACCAGCATGGCGCGGTCGAGCCCGATGGCGAAGCCCACGCCCGGCGTGGGCGGGCCGCCCAGCTCGGCGATCAGCCCGTCGTAGCGCCCGCCGCCCCCCAGCGCGCTCTGCGCGCCGAGCGAACGGTCGTGCACCTCGAAGGCGGTACGGGTGTAGTAGTCGAGCCCGCGCACCAGCCCGTGGTCCACCTCGTAGGCGACGCCCGCGGACGCGAGCCCGGCGAGCACCGCCTCCCAGTGCGCGCGGTCGGCCTCGTCGATGGCGTCGAGCATGCGCGGCACCTCGCCCAGCTCGCGGAACAACGCCAGGTCGCCCTCGTCCTTGGTGTCGAGCACCCGCAGCGGGTTCACGACCAGGCGCTGCTGCGAGTCGGCGCTCAGCCGCCCGTGCGCCGGCGCGAGCCACTCGCGCAGGCGGTCGCCGTAGGCGCGACGCGAGGCCGGCTGCCCGACGCTGTTCAGCACCACGACCAGGTCGCGGAAGCCCCAGGCCTCGTAGAGGTCCACGAAGAGCGTGATCATCTCCACGTCCGCGCCCGGCGCGGCCGAGCCCACCAGCTCGCAGTTGACCTGCGAGAACTGCCGGTAGCGGCCCTTCTGCGGCCGGCCGTAGCGGAACACCGGGCCCGCGCTCCACAGCCGGTGGATGCGGGTGCGCCCGCCGAGGCCGCGCTCCAGGTAGGCCCGCATCACGCCCGCGGTGAACTCGGGCCGCAGCGCGAGGTCGCGCTCGCCGAGGTCCTTGAAGCGGTACATCTCCTTCTGCACGACGTCGCTCGACTCGCCCGAGGTGCGGGCGAAGAGCTCGAAGTCCTCGAACAGCGGCGTGCGGATCTCGCCGTAGCCGTACCGCTCGAGCACGCCGCGGGCCCGGGCCTCCGCCCACTGCCAGCGGCCGAGGTCCTCGGGCAGCAGGTCGCGGGTGCCGCGCGGGGCCTGGAACCTGGGTGCCATGGGTCAGCTCCTCACGAACGTCACGTAGACGAGCTGGGCGATTCCCCCACCCACCACGTCGGCCAGCAGGTCGAAGATGTCCGACGTCCGGCCCGGGATGAACGACTGGAGGAACTCGTCCCCCGCGCCCACCGCCACCACCAGGGCGATCGCGATCATGGCGGCGAAGAGCGGGCGGCTCACCCGCAGGGTCGCGCGCAGCGCCCGCACCAGCAGGAGCCCCAGCAGGACGTACTCGCACACGTGCGCGACCTTGTCCCCGTTCGTGAACGTGAGCGGGGACTGCAGGTTCGGCTGCGCGCTGACGACGAAGATGAGACTGACGTAGGCCAGCACCGGCAGCCAGAAGCCCATGAAGAGCACGAAGAACCTGCGTTTCGGCGGTCGAGTCACCATGCCCGGATCCTCTCGCGGCGGGCCGCATGCGGGTCAGAAAGGGACCGCAGGATAGCATGCGCCCCCCCCTCCGTCATGCGGCGCGGCGGCGCCGGGCGCGGTGTCCCGCCGAGCGCGCGCGGCGGCGGGAACGGCGCCCCCGCCTTGAGCAGCGGCCGGGCGGCGGGCTAGACTCGCCGGCGCGCGCGGACGATGGCGATCCTCGCGCGCGCCCGCTCCGGCTCGCGTCCGCCGGGAGTTCCCGGGGCCGGAAGCGCCGTCATCGGAGGCCGTGCATGCCGTTCCCGTCTCCCGTCCGGATCCTCGACAGGCTGCGGCGCGAGGGGCCCGCGCCCTCGCTGCGCTACGCCGTGCACCGGCTGCACGCGGAGTACTGGGAGCGCCGGCTCGGCATCCGCTCCTTCGGCGGCTACCGGCTGGAGACGGAGGGCGTCGTGGATCGCGACGACCACGACTACGCGCCGGAGAGCTACCTCGACTTCCACCGGTCGATGCGGTGGCTCTCGGCCGACGAACGTCGGGGCGTGTTCCTCGACTGCGGCTCGGGCAAGGGCCGGATCGTGCTGGCCGCGGCGCGCTTCCCGTTCCGCCGCGTGATCGGGGTCGAGATCTCGCCGGTGCTGACCCGCATCGCCGAACGGAACCTGGAGGCCGCGCGACCGCGACTGCGCTGCCGCGACGTCGGGTTCGTCACCGTGGACGCGACCGCCTACGAGTTCCCGGACGACCTGACCTGCCTGTTCGTCTACAACCCGTTCGTCGGGACCGTGCTCGCGGCGGTGGTCGAGAACCTGCGCCGCTCGCTGGCGCGCGCCCCCCGCCGGCTCGCGCTGATCGCCTCGAATCCCGATCACTTCGAGAAGGCGCTGGCCGGCGCCGCGTGGATCGCGAAGACCGACGAGTTCCAGGGACTGCGCCGGCACGCGCTGTTCCGCACGACCTGACCGCAGTCCCCCGGGCCCCGGTCAGTCCCGCGCGGCCCCTCGTACGATCCGCGCGAACTCCTCGAGATCGTCGTAGCGCCCCTGCCAGGTCGTGTACATCACGCCGACGATCCCCGGCACGCCCCGCGCGGCGGCCAGCGCGTCGCGGATCGCGGCGGGGTCGCCGTCGTAGTAGCCGGCGATGACCTGGCGCTGGCCGCGCCGCGCGAACAGGCGCAGCGACTCGCCGCGGTTCTCGAAGTTCCAGTTGAGGATGATGACGTCCCGACCGAGCCCCTCCCAGGCGCGCGCCAGGTCGCCGTGCACCAGGTAGTAGCCGTCGTGGGCGTTGTGGAACGGGTCGAACAGGTCGCTCCAGGCGTAGACCTGCGCGCCGGCGAGCAATGCGCGGCAGCGCCGCAGGTGCGCCGCCAGCACCACGCCGGCGGTGCGGCCCTGCGCGGCGCACGAGGCGTCCCAGCCCAGGCAGCGGATCTCGTTGTGCATCAGCAGGCGGCCGGAGGCGCCCCACAGCTCCCGCAGCCGCGCGGCCTCGTCGCGCAGCAGGGCGTAGGTCCCGGGCTCCGAGGGGCAGCAGGTCGTCGTCCCGCCGAAGAAGAAGGCCGGGTGGTACCAGGACACCCGCAGCTCCGTGCCGTCGGGGAGCCGGGTGCGGATCCGCGGCGGCTCGTGCCATTCGGAGTACGTTCCGTCGCCGCGCGCCCGCTCGAGCGCGGGGTCGCGGATGAGTTCGTAGTCGCGACCCTCGACCCGGCCCTCGACCACGCACGGCGCGCCGGGGCGGCGCAGCACGTTGAGCAGGCCGACCTCCTCGATCCGCCAGTCGGTCCACTCGAGCCGGCCGCGCGCGGCCTTCCACAGGCCCATGTACACCTCGACCTCGCGGTGGTCGAGCGAGTTGAAGACGACGTCGTAGCCGCGCCAGTCCTGGGTGGGTCGGACGTCGAGCGGCCCGGGGAAGTCCAGCGCCTGCCGGCCGCCCACCGCGCTGACCTGCGCCGCGCCGGAGAAGCCGCGGCTGCGCACCTTGACCGACACGCGGTAGCAGCGGAACGGGGCGACGCGCACTCGCAGGCGGAAGCGGGCGCGCCCCGGGTTGTCGACGCTGACGGCCACCGCGCCGGCCAGCCGCACGCCGGGATCCGCCCACTCCGGCCGGCCGGGCAGCGACACCGGCGGATCGGCGACCAGCCGCGCCTCGCCCCCGCGCACCACGAAACGGGCGCGCCGCACCGGCAGGCCCTCGGCCAGGTTCGGATCGCGGCCCAGCATGACGTTGGAACGCCCCACTTGGAAGGCCCCGGGCACGATCGCCAGCCCGAGACCGCCCGCCAGGCTCCGCACGCGCGCGGCGTTCGCCCGGTAGTGCGCGTCCATCTCGTCCGGCCGGGCGAAGCGGAGGTCGGCCAGCATCACCCGCGTGTATCCGGCGGCCGCCGCGCGGCGCCACACCCGCTCGAGCTCGCGGACCGCCTCGTCCTTCCGCAGGTCCACGCCGTAGTAGAACGAGAGTTCCAGCGGCGCGGCCGGCGGCGGCGCGGCGGCTGGGACCGCGTCGGCGCGGAGCAGGGCCAGGAGGAGGAGGAGCGGCAGCGACCTTCTCAACGAGCGACTCCCTTCCGGTGTCCGCCGCGAGGTCCGGCCGGCGCGTGGGGATGCCACCGCGCTCAGGGCGCCCCCGGGGCGACCCGGTCCGTCGCCGGCGACGTGCGAGCGCGACGCCGATTCTACCAGCCAGGCGCGGGCGCGCCAGCGTCGGACGAGCACCGCCCGGGGATCGCCCCGGCGCGCCTGCGGGCCCGCCCGGCCGGGCGTCCCTCGGCGCGGACCGCGGGCACGCTTGCGGGGCGGGCGGTTTCCGGGTAGGTTTCCCGTCCACGTTGCCTGACGCGTGGCGAGACGGGCAGGCTCGCCGACCCTCGATCGCAGCCCCGCAGTCCAGTGTTGCGCCGCTAGCTCAATTGGTAGAGCAACTGACTCTTAATCAGTAGGTTCTAGGTTCAAGTCCTAGGCGGCGCACCAACTTCTCGAACTCCCGAGGACCCGGCCCACGGTCGGGCCCTTCGCGTTTCCGGCCCGTCCGCGGTGACACGGGCGGACGGCCTGCGTGGGCTCACGGCTGCCCCTGGCCCGATGGGTCGCAGATCACTCCGGCTGTCCGCCATGACCCGCCCCGCATCAGGAAGACCACCCGCGCAGAACGAGGAGGCGCTAAGATGCAGCAGACCTGAGGCACGGAGGCGCGAGGCACAACCTGACCCGCGTCGCTTCGCTCCGATGAGCGTTCGCGATGGCCGGAATACGCAATGAGGGACAGCGAGGCGAACATGGCCCGATACTTCGTAGGAATCGTGAGCGCTGGCCTGCTGCTCTTGGCGGCGGCCACCAAGGCCACCGGCCCGGCGTCGCCGCTCGGCGCGTGCGATTGGAGGGTGCAGACGAGAAGGCCCGCGACCTCCGCCGATCGCCCCTTCGTCTCCACCCATCGGCTGCTCCGCGAACTCGATGATGCGCGGGTAGCGCCAGGCCCCGGTTCACTTCAAGCCGTCGTCAAGAGCGACGCGCAGCATCACCCCCACATCTTCCTCGAGGATTCAGCGACAGGTTCATCCCGGCCGCTGCTTGAACGGTCGCTATCCCAGCCACGGTGGTCTCCCGACGGCAAGTGGATCGCGTGCACGACCTGGGAGTCGAGACAGCGCCCCTGGCTGCTCTGCGTCGTCGACGTCGCATCTCGGCGCACCCTTCGGCCTGAGTTCGGTGCGCTCGTATCCAGGTTCCGCTGGGCCCCGGATTCGCGGACGCTCGCTGTGGCAGGCGTCCTCTACGGACGACCGACGTGCGTACTTGTGCTCGTCTCCATTCCGTCGGGACAGGTTCGCGTCGTTGACACGCTCTCGATTCACGCCGACTACGACTTCAGCTGGTCCCCCGATTCCCGGCTACTTGTGGTGTCCAAGCCAACGTCCGTCAATCAATACGAGGAAGTCGCCGCGGCCGATCTGTGGCTCTTCGATCGGCGCGGCGGCAAGTGCCGCTTGACCGACACGCCTGAGGCCGAACGTGAGCCGCATTGGATTGACCGCACTCGTCTGCTGTTCGAGGTGCCTTCCGGCAACGGCGAGGACGCCTCGTGGCAGAAGGTGATCGAGTTGGTGCCAAGACGCGGCACCAAGGCTGGGAGGGCGTCATGATCCACTCTTCTCGCAGTCTGTTCCGGTCTTTCTCCTCGCTGGCGCTGTCTTCGTCCCTGCTGCTGCTCAGTGGAGCTCTCTGGTCGCTACGAGCCGAGGCACAGATCGACGTCTGGATTGACCCGGGCCACGGCGGAACCGATCCCGGCAACATCGGCGTCGGGGGAACACAGGAAAAGGTCGTCACCCGGCAGACGGCTGGCCAGATCGCGAACGTCCTCCTCATCGGTGGCTACTTGGCGCTGCTGACGCATAGCGGCGACACCTACCCCACGCTTGACCAGCGGGCCGCGATCGCGCGCTCGGGATTGGCAACCGTCGATGTCTTCGATGCGGCCGGACGCCGCGCCTACTCGCGATCGCTGCCGGTGGTTGATGGGCGCGTCGACTACTACTGGTCAGGAGTCAGCGAGACTGGGGCGGTGATGCCTGCTGGGAAGTACGTCGTGAGATTCCGACTTGGCTCGGCCACGGCCAACACCGGGGTGGTCTTGGTGCGATAGTACGATCACGTCGCCGGGTTCTTGGGATGTTCCTGGCGACGGTGACGGCGCAAGATGTCGGCTGGGTCCGAGATTCCGATTGTGCGTTGGAGGCGCTTCTCGCGACCGCGTGCACTAGATGGGAGATCCGACCCGGCCGACAGACCACGATTGAGGGAACGGAGGCGCCCGCGAGGGCGACCTCGGGTCGATCACTAGCGTGTGGGATGCCGCGCCGGCACAGGGACATGACTCCGGACCCCGGGGACAGGACCGCACGGAGGGTGCAGTCATGAGCCAGCGGGGAAACCTTCCCCGTTTCGTGCCCCTTCAAATGCCCGAGGATGCCCGCGGATGCCCGTTTGTTCCCGGGCCAACTTCTTGCCGTTCTTCGCAATACGTTGCGCGACAATCGCTTCGTGCTGGCGGCGGTCAGAGTCTCTTAATCAGTAGGTTCTAGGTTCAAGTCCTAGGCGGCGCACCATCTTCCCTCTGGCTGCTCGGAGCACCTTCCCCGCTCCGCCCTTCGCCCTGCGCTTGTGCGCGATACTGCACGCGGCGCGGGGCTTCGTGTTTGGCGAGGTCATCGCCGACAAAGGGAGCGGCCAAGTCATCGGTCGGGGGCGGCGCGCAGGCGCACCCGGGCAAGCAGAAGACGCCGTCGGGTCTTTGGGCGTCGAACTTCAGAACCTCTCGCGGAACGTCGCCGCTCCTGGCCGCCTGGATTTGCGACCCGGCGCGCTGCCCCCGCTACCGCACGATCAGGAGCTTCTTCCCGCCCACGGGCTGGCTGTCGAGGGTCACGCTCAGGAAGCAGACGCCCGCATGAACGCGTTCGCCGCGATCGTCGCAGGCATCCCAGCCGCCCAGTTGCTCGCCGGCCGGCTGCCAGGCCGACACCGGGCGGGCCGGCTTGCGGCCCACGATGTCGTGGATGCTCGCCTCGATGCGTCCCACCTGCGGCGTGCGATAGCCGAAACGGACGCTGCCCATGCGCGGGTTGGCGCCAGGCAGCCGCAGCTCGGCCGCGCCCACGAGCGGCGCATTCTCCACGCTGACCGCGAAGCACGGCGGCTGGACTTCGGGGAACAGGCAGACGCCGCGGCCATTGCGCAGGCGGTGGCCGAGCCCCCGTCGCTGGGCTGAGCCCCCCGAACGATAAGCCCCGGCGATCGCCGATCGCCGGGGCTCGATTGTCCCGGGGAGGCTCGGACAGAACCTAGGTCATCGCACGACGATGGCGCGCGTCGTCCGGATGCGCGTGCCTTGCCTCAGGCGCACCCAGTAGAGCCCGGCGGCGAACGGGGCGCCGTCCCCCAGACAGACCGTGTGAGCCCCCCTACCGGCGGCACCGACATCGACGTGCCGCGCCAATCGGCCGCCGACGTCCATCACGTCTAGCGACGCCGGCGCCGCGTCCCCGAGCACGTAGTGCAGGCGCAGAAGGCCGTCGCACGAGGGGTTGGGCGTGACCGCTCCGAGCGTCAATTCCCACCGCGGGACATCCACCCAGGTCTCGCCGGCCACCACATCGCCGCCGCCAGTCGAGAGCAGGAGCCGGTATCCGTAGCGGGTGCCAGGCACGACGTTCGCATCGACATAGCTCGCGAATCCGGTGCCGTCGATGCTCGCCGTCCCGAGCGAGGACCATCCCGCGCCCGGCACACAGCGCTCGACAACCACCGAACTCACGCCCGCCCCGAGCGACCAGACGAGCGTGACGTTCTCCGGCGTGGCATCGCTGCGAGAGACCGAGGCCAGCACGTCGACAGGCTGATCGTAGAGTGATTGCGCGCTCGCCACGTCCTCGGATGATGGAACGCGGTTCACGATCCCCGGCGATGCAATCCAGTACATGAGATCCATGTTCTCGCCGCAGGTCAGGTCGTAGGTGTCACCTACGACCCACCAGTGACCGAACTCGTGCGCCAAAATCGATGGCAGGTCGTACTTGAGGGGCGGCGTGATGCAATCAGCGCCCGGCGCATTGCAATCGGCGCACCATCCCGGTTGGTCAGCCGATCGAATCCGCAGCCAGATACGGCAATGGGCGATGGTCCCATTGCCGTTCTCGACCCAGAACGTGACCGCCCGCCCAGTGGGACTCAGCCCGGCGGCAAGCCAGGTCTGGTCGGAGACGAACTTGACGTACGAGTACGTCTCGATGGTGCTCTGGTAGAACGTCAGACGGGGAAGTCCGTATGTCCGGGTGGTCCACTGCGAGACCGCGGGCGAGGCGGCACTTGACAGCGCCGCGGTGGTGACACCGGTCGTCGAGCCGGATACGTACACGTATTCCGACGAACCGCCGTACCAGTGTTTGTACCAGTATCGCCCGTTATACTCGTAGCAGTACCAGGGAGCACAGACGTAGGGGCCCTCTCAGTCCATCGTCCCGGCCGCGACCGCGGTCGGGAGCATGGACGGGACCATTCCGAGCAGCAAGACGCACCTGCTCCGGGAGTTCATGGGCGCACTCATCTCGGTCCCGCACCCCGGCGCAACTCTGCGGCGCGCTCGAAGAGCCGTTGGAGCGGGATTCCCTGACGCTCGAGGGAGTCCGACTTCATCGGCACGCTGCCGGCGAAGAAGTCGAGCGTCTCGAACCTGTCTGGCGCCAGCCGACGCAGGAAGAGAACCGACCGACCGGGCTGGACCACGCCCCAGACGGGGCTGTCCACGCGGATTGAGACGCCCGGCGACTCGCCCACGACGACGCTGTCCACGTGCACCCGCGACGACGTGAGGTCCGGATGGCCGACGACAACGAGATCCGCCCGGACGAGGAGCGAGTCGAGGCTCTGCCGGGCGACGGCCGCCCGCACCGCGGCGATGTCATGAGTGGCGCTCGTCGGCTGGTCGAGAACCAGCAGGCTTCCCGTCCGGAAGCCGTTCGGGTCATCGGAGATCATCCAGCCCCGAGGAGAGCGCCGCAGGAAGAACATCGCGGTGAGTGATCCTTCCCGGAGGCGTCGCTGCACTTCGTCCAGCACCCTGTCCATCGTCGGGAACATCCCGACGTGCAGGTCGCCGGGTTCGGGATCGCCCTTGAGCCACTGCAGTGGGACGAGCGCCACGTCGACATAGGAAACGTGATCGGTGGAGCCGGACTCAGGGTCGGACCGCAGCTCGATCGTGCTGTCCCTCACCTGCCGGATGCAGGCGATGACAATCGCGTCCGATTGGCTCACCGTGAGGGCGAGCTTCTCGTCGTCAGCCAGGGGCCGACGGGGCAAGTCCCAGACCGCGGCCCGGGCCGTGGAGCCCGTGACCAGGAGCCCTGCACCCAGAACGATCAGCCAGGTCAGGAGTGGCAGGCATGATATTCGAAGCTTGGCAGGTATACGTCGTGATTTGTGCTTCGTCACAATACCCATGGCGGCCTCCGAGATGAGCTGGGGACTACTGCCTGACCTGCCCCCGACGCTGATGCACTTGTAGTCGGCATCCCGCCACGCTGGACCGAAATCTGGCAGCAGACCATCAAATCGCCTTACCCCAGAGCCGAGCCAGGAACTCCTCCACCGGCACGATCTCCACGCCATCCTCCGTCGTGCGTAGGTGGGGCTCCAGCGACACCACGACCTTGCGAACCCGCGGCCAGTCTTCGGCGAACGCCCGGAGGCCTTTGAGGTCCTGCTGGGAGACCGACCGCGAAGCCTTCACCTCGATCGCCACCACGGGCTTCTGCCCTTCCGCGACGACGAAGTCGACTTCCAGCCGCGACAGCGTGCGCCAGAAGAACAGATGACGGTCGTTTCTGAGGTAGTCCATCGAGGCCCTGATCTCGCGCTCGACCAGGTGCTCGAGCAGACGACCGTATTCCGGCGTGCGCGGCGAAACGGCCCAACGCTCGACGAGAGCGTTCGTCATCCCGATGTCGAAGAAGTAGAACTTCTCCGTGGCAACGGCCTTGCGCGTGCGGGTGTGCTGGAAGGGAGGAAGCAGATCGCCCACCAACGTGTCCTGCAGGATCTGGAAGTAGTCCCGCACGGTCCGCGGTGAGAGCTGTGCATCGTTGCCCAGTTTCGTGTAGTTCAGGGTCTCGCCGTTCATGGCGGCCGCGGTCTCGAGGAACCGACTGAAGTTCGGAACGGAGCGCGCCAACCCCTCGGCCCTGATCTCCTCCTGGAGATAGAGGCCCACGTAGGCCTGGAGATCGTCCTTCGACGTCTTCGAACCGAGCACCGAGGGAAGCCCGCCCCATCGAAGCATGTCCGCCCAGGAATGAGGTCGGCTGGCAGTCCCCAGCTCCGGGTATGCGATCGGATGCATCCGCACCAGCCCGGCTCTGCCACCGAGCAGGTTTCGCCCGCGAGTGCGGAGCTTCCTCGTGCTGCTCCCGGTGAGGATGAAGCGCAGGGACTTGTCGAGTTCCATGAGCCGGTGAATCTCGTCAAGCAGCTCGGGCAACTTCTGGATCTCATCGACGATGACAACGCGGTGACGCCCCTTCAATGCTCGCGCGCGCTCACCGATCAGGTTCGGGGCCACCGCCAACGAGCGGAACGTCTGCGCGTCCAGCAAGTCGAGAAACAGCGCATCCGGAAAGGAGGCCCGCAACAGCGTGGACTTGCCCGTCTGGCGAGGCCCGAGCAGGAAGAAACTCCGCTCGGCAGCAAGGGCGGGGAGGTCGAGGAAGCGCCGGAACATGCCCGAAGGCTAGCCCAGGCGGGCAGAGAAATCCAGTGGCATGTCCACTGCATTTCATGAATTTCTGCGGAAACGCCACCCGGGCACGCCGAGGCGAACATGGCGATCCCCATTCCATCCGAGCGGGGAAACCTTCCCCGTTTCGTGCCCCTTCAAGTGCCCGAGGATGCCCGCAGATGCCCGTTCGTTCCCGGGCCAACTTCTTGCCGTTCTTCGCAGTGCGTTGCGCGACAACCGCTGCGTGCTGGCGGCGATCAGAGTCTCTTGATCAGTAGGTTCTAGGTTCAAGTCCTAGGCGGCGCACCAAGTTCTCAGTCCCCGCTGAACCACGCCACCCAGAGCGCCGCGCGCCGGCTACGGCTCCGGCGGCTCGGTCGAGGGGGGGCGGCGGGACTCGCGCCACTCGAGCTACCGCCCACGCAGCAGAGGCAGCTCGCCGGGAGGAGAATCGCCGACGCGATCGCCCTCGCGCAGCGCTTCCACCTGCCAGAAGACCGGGAGGCGCGGGCCGGTAAGCGCCGACGTGGCGAGTACCAGAAGCGTCTCACGTCCCGCCTCCACACACCCGACCTCGCGCATCCCGGAATCGAGCAGGCGGACCCGGTAGGTGTCGTCGGGTCCCCCGCGCCTCCAGCGCAACTCGAGCCCGCGTCCCGCAACCGGGCGCGGTGGGAAGACGACGATACTGCCGACTGCGGATTCGGCCGGCTGCTCGCGAAGCACGGTGGAGCGCAGAGCCGTATCCACGTTCCCGCGCACCAACAGGAACACCGCCGCGACGATGGCTGCCGCGCCGGCCACGGGAACCAGGCGGCCGGACCCGGTGAGTAGACGGAAGATCTCCCCGACCCGCGTGGCTTCCCCCGCCCTGCCACCCGCAAGCCGTCGGGCCCCGGGGATCGCGGCCACGGTCGGGGCGGCGCCGGGCCCGACGATCATCGACTCGAGGAATGCGCCCAGGCGCGCCACTGCCTCGGGCTCGCCCTCGCAGCGATCTCGGACCTGCGGCGACTCGAACTCGTGGTAGGCCGCCAGCAGACTCCGGCACCGCGGACAACTGCGGACGTGCGCCCAGGTGTCATCCGGGAGCGGCGGGTTGGAGGCGCCCGCGTCGGTGGGGATCGGCGGCGGCTGGCTCGGGGCGCCGCTCACGCCGTGGGCGGCGTCGCCACCGGGCACGCGGTCCACCAGCGCGAGGAGCTCGCGCAGCGTCGGGCATCGTTCAGTCATCGTCCCCCTCCCGGGCCAGCGGATGCGCATCGCCCAACGCCGCGCGGAGCTTGCGCCGGGCGTTCTGGAGCACCGCGCGCGCTCCACTGCGTTGCGTGATACCGAGCACACGGGTGATGGCGTCGAGGGGCATGCGTTCGAAGCAGCGGAGCCAGAGCGCGTCCTGCTCCTGCTCCGACAGATGCTCTCGAATCAGCGACAACGTGCGCTCCTCTTCCCGGCGCGCGGCCAACTCGGCCTCCGGCCCCGGAGCGGGGTCGGCGAGCCGATCCAACTCGATCTCCTCGCGCTTCCGACGCGCGTCGCGCCGCACCGCGTCCAGGCAGAGGTTGCGCGTGATCACGAAGAGCCAGGCCGAGAATCGTCCCCATCCCTCGAAGTCCCCGAGGTGACGGTAGGCGCGTAGCAGCACGTCCTGCGCGAGATCCTCGGCCTGTTCGACGTTGCCGACGTAGGAATAGCACCAGCGGTAGACGACCCGTGCGTAGCGTTCGAGAACCGTGCACGCCGCCTTCCTCCCGGCCGGACTATCCGGGCAGCCCGCGGCCAGGAGCGCCAGATCCTCGTCGCTTCGGGGATCCTCAGCGTCCGGCTTCATCATGGAAACGCCGACGGTTCGCGGGAATCACATTCCCTCTTGATGTCAGGTGGCCGGAGAAGCCAGCCGAGGACCGCCGCGCATCCGAACAGCAGGAGCGCGGCCGGGAGCCCGAAGCGTTCCGCAAGCGTCCTGCGTCGAATCGGAATCCGCAAGTCGCCGTCGCCGACGACGACATAGCCCGCCCAGCGCGCCGAACGGAATCGCTCGGCGGTCCTGCGCGCGTCCGACTGGGCCAGCGACAGCGCTTCGCCCACGGTCGCACCCTCCGCCAGGTGGAGGTAGAGGCGTCGCATCATCCAGCGGGCATCGGCGTCCTGCACCGGCCACAGCGCCGCGACCACGGCCGGAACCCCAGCGACCAGGAACGCCGCCGCCGGCCCCTGCACGCCTTCCCCCGGCAGCAACCGGCCGTCGGCAGAACGACAGGTCGACAGGACGACCAGCCGCGCGGAGAGCGTCGATCGCGCGATGGCCGAGCCGGTCAGGCGCAGTAGCCGCCCCGGGTCGGTCTCGTCGCCGAGGCGGAGCGAGGATCGCCAGGGACGTTGCTCGTCGATCGTGGTGTGCGCCGCGAAGTGGAGCACATCGTAACCCGCCGCGCGCTCGAGCAGCGCCGTCCCGCGGAGTTCCGCCGCGCGGATCGAGTCCACCGGACCCGCCCGCGGGGGCGACGGCGTCCCGGGCAGCGCGAGGGAGACGCGGCGGAAGTCGGAGGCGAGGTCCCGGACTTCGCCCAGCGCGCCGGAGAGTCGGTTGCCGCTCGCGTCCCTGCCGCCGGCGAGAGCGAGGATCGACGGCCCGTCACGCACCCACGCCGGGCGGTCGGCCAGCGTCGCTCGCAGTCGGGCGAGGATCGACGCGGACGGCACGGTCTGCAGCGCGAGCCGACGCGCCGCCGGGTCCGGCGAAGGGTCGTCGAGCAGCGCGGCGAAGCTTAGGCGATCGAGGATGCCGTCGGGAACCACGATCAGGCTGCGGCTCCGCGCGATGCGATCGAGCGCCGGCCCGAGCAGCAACTCGCGCACGCTGCGATGTGCGAGCGCCAGACCGGCGTCGCGCCCCCTCGCGGGCTCCGCACTCCCGTCGGCCGCGGCGACGGCTCGCGAGTACGGCGCGAGCACCGACTCGAGTTCGCGCCGCGGCGGAATGCGGTAGGCGCGACACTCCTCGCGACTCACGACGAACACCAGCCCGGAATCCGCCCCGAGGTAGAAGTCGAGCATCAGCTCCCCGGGGCGAAGCACCCGACGCTGTAGCTCCGTGCAGGTGGTCGGGATCGCCGCGGGTGACGACGTGTCGCCGCGCGCGGGGCCGAGCATGCGCTCCATCAACGTGCGCGCCTTGAACGCCTGCACCGCGTCGAATGCGTGCCGGGCGCGCTCGGCAGGGGAGGCGTCGGGCGGGAGCACGAGCAGCAGCCTTCCCAGGCTCGCAACCACGTCCGCGGCAACGACACCACGCACCTCACGCCACTCGGGATCGGCGGGCAGGCCCCGCTCCACTTCCCACACGCCGAGTGCCTCGCGGAGCAGCGCCAGCGCGCGATCGCGCATGCCGAGACGCTCCGCGGCCCGGGCGGCCCCGGCCAGAGCCCGGATGCGGGGCGCACCGACCCCCAGCCGGCGAGCTTCGGCGGCCGCGGAGAGCAGGACCCGCAGCGCCTCCTGCGGGCGACCTGCTCGCAGCAGCAAGTCGCCCAGCTCCTCGTCGCATTCGGCGCGACCGATCGCGTCCGCCGCCGTGCGAATCCAGCTCGACTCCCGGCGCATCAGCGCCAGGCCAGCCGGCACGCTGTCCACGGCGGCAAGCGTGCGGGCGAGTCCGAGCACCGCTTCCTGATGCGCATCCGCCGTGATCGAGGCTCCACGCTCGAGGTTCGCCCGATAGAGACGGGCGGCCGCGTGCGGGCGACCCTGGCGGGTGCGCACGTCGGCGAGCGCGTTGCGAAGCCCGCCCTCCAGGTGTGCGATCCCGTGCTCGCGACACTCCCGGAAGAGCAGCTCGAGCTCCGCGGCGGCCTCGTCGTACGCGCCCAGCGCCGCGTCGCAGCGCGCGACGTTCTCGCCCGTCACCAGGGCTTCCGCCAGGTCACCTGCGCGGCGATGCAACTCGGCGGCCTTCACGTACAGGGTGCGGGCGCGCCCCGGATCGCCCAGCGATTGCTCGAGCGACGCGACGTTGTTCCAGGCAACGGCCGCCAGCCACGTCCACCGCGCACGGTCGGCCTTCGCGGCCGCGAGCCGGAAGCGCTGGTCGGCCCGGAGGTAGTCACCCTGCGCGTTCGCCACCACACCCAGCGCGTTCAGCACGAACGCCTCGCCGCGCTCGTCGTGCGCCGCGCGGAAGAGGCCCAGCGCCCGCAGGTCGGCGCTCTCGGCGGCCCGGGGGTCGCCCGACTGCCAGCGCAGGAAGCCGATGCCCGACCAGGCCCACGCCTGGTGCACGAGGTCGCCGGCCCGCTCCGAGTGCGCGCGAAGACGCTGCCACGCGCGGAGCGCCTCGTCGTTCCTGCCCTCGCGATCCAGGGCATAGGCGAGCCATCGCAGGCTGGCCCGCAGCGTCGAGTCGTCGCCGGCCGATCGCGCCATGCGGATGGCGGCTCGTAGATCGGGCTCGGATTCCGCGATCAGTCCGAGGCTCGCGCGCATCCGCCCGCGCGTCGCCAGCAGATCGAGCGTGAGCCTCGCGTCGCCGCGGACGCGGGCCGTCCGCAACGCGGCCTCCGCGCACGTCCACAGCGTATCGGTCCTCCCCGCGGCCCAGAGCGAATCGAGGAGCGCGAGCGTGCGGCGCTGGACGGGAGTGCGATCCGGGGCCGAAGCCCCCGGCGACGTGCGCCCGGCGACCTCGGGCGCCGCGGCCCGCCCCGGCGCGGACGGCGTGGAACCCGCGCCGCTCGCGAGCAACACCACGGCGAGGAGCATCCCCAGCCGGACCGGCCCCGCCCGGGTGGCGGCCACGGAAAAGTCGATCAACGGGGCGCGGCGCCCGCGGGCGCCCCGCCGACCCAGTGGAGTTGACCTTCGGGATTCGACACCCACCCTCCAGCCGCGGCTCGGGAGTTCGCCGGCGCGGGCTCCGGCGGAACGTCCCGGCCCCGCTCGGGGTCATTTGCGGACGCAGACCCCTCGTCGTGAGCGCAAGTAAAGCCGGGCCCTTCGCCCGACGCAAGCTCGTTCCCGGTGGCCCCCGGCACGGCCCGTCCGCCCCGCCTCGGGGATCCCTCGCGCCCGCACTTCCCGTGTGATTCGCGCGGCCTCGGGTCGTTTGAGCGGTAGCCCCATGCCGATTCTTCACCTCGACGCGGAGGAGTCTCCCATGAAATGCGCTCTCCTGGTTCTCGCCAGCGCGGTAGCGTTGTGCGCCTCACCCGATCCGGCGCTCGCCGGTGACTCCTCGCCGGACGCCACCGGCAAGCCCGCCGAGGTGCGCACCGAACTGCCGCCTTCGCTATCGCCCACGCCCACGGCCGCTCAACGCATCAAGCTGGAGTCGATCCACGCGGCGATTCCGGCGCCGGCAGCGGCGTTCGCGCTCGGCGATGCGAAGGCCCCGCCGGTCGCGACCTCGCGCCCGCCGGGCCCCGACCGGCCGACGGAGAATTCGCAGGCCGAGAAGCAGTCTGGCGCGCTGCTGAGGATGCAGCAGCGCAATCGCGCCACGATGCTCGGGCTGCCCGCGGGCGCTGCGCCCGCGGGTGACGTACGCACCAGGCCCGGCCCGCTCGTTACGTCACGGCCGCTGGATCCGAAGCTGGGGGCGGAGCGGGCCGCGGCGATCACCGAGAAGCGGGCGCACGCGCGCAGTGCGCCGTCGTCTGCATCGGAGAACCGGCTGGCGGCCGGCGCGATCCTCAACCCCGCGCCCACGCCGCTGGCGCCCGCGCAGCTCGAGAAGCAGGCGGAGCTTCGTCGCATCGCGAAGGGAGGCTCGCGATGACTCTCCGAATCGCTCTCCACCACACGACGAGCGCCGTCGTACTTGCGCTCGCGCTCGCCGGCCCGGCGCGTGCGGCATGTCCGACCCAAGTGCTGACCTCGGGCACTGCGGTGCCGGTATCGAGCACGCCGGCACTCTGTCAGTTCGCGCAGTCCTCGGCCTTCTGGACTGCCGTTGCGGTGCGACCGCAGCCGGGCGCGGACTGGGACCTCTTCCTCTACTCGGGCACCACGCCAGAGCCTTCCTGCACGCCCACCGGCCTGCTGGCGTCATCGACCGCCGGAGTCGGCGTGCTGGACTTCGTCGTCGGCGATTTCAACCACAACGCGCCGGGCACCTACTACCCCTCGGTGTCCCGATACTCCGGAGGGAATGCGACCGTGCAGTGGGACGACGGCCCCGACGTCATCGTACCCAACGGCTCCGCGATCTCCGGATCGATGGCCACATCCGACCTGATCCGCGTCTGGGACGTCTACATGTCCACGGGCACGACCTACACGTTCGACTTCTTCCCCACGAACTGGTCGGGGGCCCACCTGATGTTGTTCGCCAACATCACGGGCGGCACTTACTGGGCCGGCCGCAGCGCAGCCCACTTCGACGTCACCGGCACAACGACCTTCACGCCGACAACGACCGGTTACTACGGCCTCGTGCTCACCAACGACGCCGGCACCGCCCTCTCGTACAAGCTGGGCGTCACGGCTTCGACCTGCCCGATCCCCTCGGCCCTCACGGCGCAGACGCCGGTTGTCGTCGCTCTGCCGAACGGGAACCTGGCCTTCGAGGCGAGGGACCCGTTCTGGATGGGATGTGCGGTCCGGTCCTCGGCCGCAGACTGGGACCTCGGCCTCTACGACATGCCGAGCGGCGGCAGTCCGCCGACGTGCTTCGACGGGCTGTTCGCCACCTCGGGGTTCGGCCCCGGCAGCGTGGACCTCACGGTGGGCGACTTCAGCTTCTCACCCGCGGGCTGGTACTTCGTCTACCCGCACCTGTTCAGCGGCGCGGCCGCGGGCGAAGTCGAGTTCACCGGTACGCAGGGGATCCTCGAAACCAACAGCCTCCCGCATTTCGAGTCCATGGCGGGCAGCGATCTCGCCGATTTCTACGACGTCTACTTGCACGCCGGCCACACGTACCGCTTCATCCTCTCACTCCCCATCGGTCGGACGTTGCTGTTGTTCGCCAACAGCGGCGGCGGCGCGTACTTTGCCGGTAGGTCCGCGGCCGTCCTGAGCTCGCCAGGGGGCGGGGCGGGGCCGACCACCTACACCGCGCCGGTGAGCGGATGGTACGGCGTGGCGGTCGTCAACGATGCGGCGGTTGCCGGCGACTACAGCGTTACCTTCGGCGACTGCTCGTTCCCGACCGCGCTCTCGCCCGGCGTTACCGCCTCGACCGGCATGGTGATGACGGCGTACTTCTCGATCGCGCAGACCGCCCGATACTGGACCGCCGCCGCATTGCGCGGCGAAAGCCCGGAATGGGTGCTGAACCTCAACGGCGACAACCTCAGTTCGCTGTGGCCAAGCTGCACCACGCTGCCCTTTGCCACGTCCTATGGCGTGCCCTCAGGGCGGCAACCCGTCGTCGTCGGCGACTTCAACTACAACACGCCCGGCACCTACTATCTGAACGCCGCGCAGCCCCGCGCCGAAAGCGTGTCGTCGACAGCCGTGCAGTGGGATTCCGGCGAGAACCTGATCATCGCCAATGACAACAACGTCACGCAGCGCACCACCGGACCCGACGACGTCGTGGGTTGCTGGGACGTGTACCTGGAGGCCGGGCAGGCCTACGAGTTCGAACTCTCGAGCGGTCCGGCCGCCTCCCTCACGCTCATGCTGTTCCGCAACGAGACCGGCTACGAGTACTGGGCAGGCCGCCAGATGGCCGAGTTCGAGAGCGGCGCGGGCGCCCACACGTACACGGCGCCGAGCAGCGGATTCTATGGAGTCGTTGTCGTCAACGAGAACGGAGCGGCGGACGCCTACACGATCAGGGTGCGCACCTGCCCGCCGATCGTGTCGCTCACGCCGGGGCCGGCGTTCATCGTGCCGACCGAGCCAAGGGCGTTCGTCTCGTTCGCGCCGGCGTTGCCCTACTGGACGGCGATCGCCGCGGCCGGACTGACGAGCAGCAGCGACTGGAGTCTCTACGCCTACTCGTCGCCGACAGGTGGAGCGATCGGCACGTGCCTGAGCGGGATGCTGGCGAACTCGACCATGTACCCCGAGGCGGACGTCGTGGTCGGCGACTTCAACTTCAACTCGTTCGCCACCTACTACGCTTCCGCGATCCGCTGGACCGGCGCCGATGCGGGACTGGTGGAGTACTTCCCAGGCCATCAGGAGCTGACGCTCGACGCGCCCGACAACGTGCGCACCACAACGAGCGACTTCCTGGTGGAGAGCTGGGATGCGCCCATGATCGCCGGCCAGACCTACACCCTCACGTTCTCGCACAGCCCCGGGCTCGATGCGAAGGTGCTGGTCTTCGCGCCCACCGGCGGCCCCTTGTGGACGGGTCGCGCGAGCGCGCTGGTGGAGAGTCAGCAGTCCGTGGTGATCACGGCGCCGGTCACCGGCTGGTACGGCGTCGTCGTGGTGCGCGACGGGGGCGCAGGCATCTTCGAGGTCGGACTGCGGAGCGGAACCGTCACCGTGGAAGGCACGCCACGTCCCGACCGCGACGCGTTAGGCGGCATCTCGCCCAACCCGGGCCGCGGCGCGCTGCGCATCGACTACGCGTTGCGGGCCGAGGGCGAGGTGGCGTTCGACGTCCTCGACATGGCTGGCCGTCGGGTGGCGTCGGTGGAGCCGGGCGCGCGCAGTGCCGGCGAATGGTCGGCGTCCTGGCGACCGGCGGACGCCAGCGGCCGGAGACTCGCGGCGGGGCTCTACTTCGTGCGCATGCGGCTCGGTGACCGTGTGGTCGGAACGCGCAAGTTGACGTTGCTGGAGTGACGGGCATCATCGACGCTTCGCGCGGACTGCAGCATGGCCAGCGGGCGGATCGTGAGGCGGGCTGCGCGCGCCTACTCGCGCGGGGGAAGCGCCAGGCACTTCTCGTAGAACTCCACGCGCCGGGGTTCGAGGATCGGGCGCGGGGCCACGGTCGCGCCCAGCTCCAGCAGCCGCGGCTCGCCGGGATCGAACGCCGGCCACTCCGGCAATCCCGGCCCATTCGGATCTCCCGTCCGGGCGAAGCGGACCCAGTACGCCGCGAGCGTCTCGGACAGGCGGCGATCGGCCTCCTGCCAGGGACGTTGCAGCAGCCGGAGGTTCGCGAATGCATAGGGCACGTCGGAGCTGTGGAACGCGCCGAACTCCGGATGCTCGGGCCAGGGGATGCCGCGCGTGAAATAGTACGCGTACAGTGGCGCGTGGTCCCGAGCGGCGCGCGCGCGCGCCCAGCGCAGGGTCTGGAAGAGCCCGAGGTCGCGCATGCTCTGCTTCTGCGCGAGCCCGGCCTGCTCGTCGTTGGAGAACGGATAGAGCTGCAGCGCCTCGTCCGCCAGCGTGTCCAGGTGCGAGCGCGCGAACGCCGCGTACTCCGCGGCCGTGACCTTGCCGTACGTGGGGTCACTGCTGCCTTCGTCCGCGGTCAGGCCAAAGAGGATCGGCACGTCGCTCACCGGAGCGGTCGATCCGTTCGCGGGAAGGCACCAGCCGTCCGCCACGAGCCCGAAGCGCCCGCCGACCATGGTTCCGGCGGCGGGCAGCGCGCGCAGCGCCGCGAGCGAGCTGTCCTGGAAGGTCCTCGCCCACGCCGCGCCCTGCCGCTCGGCCTCGGCGAGCGGCAGGGTATCCGTCGGACGAGCCCCCGCTCATCAGGATGGCGCGGTGGAAGAGCCCTGTCGCCAGGGGCGAGCGCATCAGCGCGCTGACCAGGTCGGCGCCCGCAGACTGCCCGGCGATCGTCACTCGCCCGGGGTCGCCACCGAAGGCCGCGATGTTCCGCCGGACCCACTGCAGCGCGGCGATGCAATCGAGCAGCCCGTAGTTCCCGGAGACGTGCCGCGGGGACTCCGCGCTCAGCCCGGGATGCGCGAGGAAGCCGAGTGCGCCCAACCGGTAGTTGACGGTCACCACCACGAGGCCGCGACGGGCGAGCTGGGCGCCGTCGTACACGGCCACCGCGCCGGATCCTCCGGTCAGCGCGCCGCCGTGCAGCCACACGAGCACCGGGCGCTTCGTGCGGCCTGAGGCTTGCGCGGTCCAGAGGTTGAGGTCGAGGCAGTCCTCACTCGTCCGCTCCTGCGTGACGAACTCCGCCGTCCAGGGCGGCGCCGACCACGGCACCTGCTGGCAGCACGGAGCGACGCCGTCGGCCCTGCGCACACCGCTCCACGCCGCCGGCGGCTGCGGCGGCTGCCACCGGAGCGCCCCGACCGGCGGCCGCGCATAGGGCACCCCCCTGAAGACGAGGACGCCGGGCAGGCCGCTCGGGACGCCTATCGATCCCCCCGCTCTCGATGCGCACCGTGCCCGCCTGCGCCGGGCACGGCGACGACACCACCAGCGCCAGGGCGAGAAGCCGGGCGACGACCCGAGCTCGCATACCATCCTCCAGACGAGATGATGCAGATGCCCCCGGGGGACGCGGGTGATCATCCCGCGCGACGCCCGTCGGTTCCAGATGCGGGCGGCGCGCGCCGGAAGCTGCGTCTTCCCGGTCGCGGCGCCGCGCTTCGAAGATACCTGTTCCCCGCGCGGCGATGAAGCCCGAGGTCCACCCCATCACGCCGAAGCCCCTGTCATGACCGGTGGTCCGAGGAATGGGGACACTCCGGGTTGACAACGTCAACCCTGCCGCCAACAATGGGGTGTGCTCGCGGAAGACTGGAACGACGACGACGCGGCAGCGACGGAAGCGGCACGCGCATCGCGGCCGGCCCCGGTCGAGGTCCGCTTCGGCCGGGGAGGCGGGTACGCCCGGCTCCCCGGCGGTATGTCGTACACCGACATCGACGTGGGGGGCTCGTGACCACCGGACCTTCGACCGACAAGGCCGCCGCCCTGCTTGCCCTGCACGCCGGTCCCGGCTTCGTGCTCCCCAACGCCTGGGATGCCGGGTCCGCCCGCATCCTCGAGCAGGTCGGCTTCCCGGCCATCGCCACGACCAGCGCGGGCATCGCCTGGTCCTGCGGAGTCCCGGACGGAGGACCGCTGGACCGCGACACGATGCTCGAGCAGGTCGGTCGCATCGTGGCCGCGGTGGGCGTGCCCGTGACCGCGGACCTCGAAGCGGGGTACGGCGACACCGCGGAGGACGTCGGCCGCACCGTGGCCCGGGCCGTGGAGCTCGGGGCGGTGGGCGGCAACCTCGAGGATTCCGGGAAGGGCGGGCTGTTCAGCATCGATGAGGCCGTCGACCGGCTCGCGGCCGCCCGGGCCGCGGCGCCCAGGGGCACCTTCGTGCTGAACGCCCGCACCGACACCTACTTCGCCGGCACGACCGGCGATGCGTTCGCCGAAACGGTCGAGCGGGCGGTCCGGTACGTCGAAGCCGGGGCCGACTGCGTCTTCGTGCCCGGCGTCGTCGAGGAGGACACGATCCGCCGGCTCGCCGCGGCCATCCCGGGCCCGCTCAACGTGGTGGCCGGGCTGGCGAACACCATCGACGCGCCCACGCTCTTCTCGCTCGGCGTCAAGCGGGTCAGCCTGGGCGGAAGCCTGGCCCGAGCCTCGCTCAGCCTGTTGGAGCGAGCCGGCCGGGAGCTGCTCGACTCCGGGACGCTCGGCTTCCTCGACGGCGCGATCGCGTACGCCGACCTGCAGCGACGCTTCGGCTCCTGATCGCCGTCCTCCGCGGCCCAGGCAAGACCGGCCGGGCCGTGTGCGCCGCCCTGGCCGGGATCGAACGTGGCGCGCGGGGGCCCGTGCGCCTCAGCGCCGCGTAGCGCCCGCACTCCGAGCGGGCCGCAGGGTCTCGATGACCTTCGCGTCCACCCAGTACATGTTGCCGTCGTCGCCGCAGAAGAACAGATAGCGGCCATCGGGCGAGAGCGATGGGAACCTGGCGTGGATCTCGCTCACGCGGCGCGGCACCGACCACGTCCCATCGGTGGAGCGGAAGCTCGCCAGCACGTGCATGTCCTCCTTCTCGCCGACCACCGGGCGGTTCGACGAGAACAGCAGGAAGGACTCGTCGGGCGACACGAAGGGCGTGTAGTCGATGGCGTGCGGGACGTTGATCACCGAGTCCAGCGGCACGGCGTCGGTGATGCCGTCCGCCGAGAGCCGGGCCGAGAAGATCCCGGTGCCCCAGATCTTGGTCTCCATCCCCGACGACAGGTAGACCTTCCCCGACCGCGTGAACGACGAGCTACTGCTCAGCATCACGCCGTCGCGACGCGGCGCCCCCCACCCCGACGCGAGCCGTTCCACGAACGCCGCCGTCCATTCCTGCTCGGCACGCGTGTTGAAGTAGAGCCGATCGCCGTCCGGCGAGAACCGGGGCGATTGCGTGGAACCCGCGGTCGCGAAGGACGGGGCCTCCGGCTTCGTCCACCGACCGCCGACCTCCCGCACCGTCATCAGTTGCGTCGAGAACGTCGTCGTGTCCACGGTGTTCCAGAACATCTCGCGGCCATCGGGCGAGATCGCCAGCCGGCTGTGGAGGTTGCCGGTGGAGACCACGCCGGGCGCGAAGATGCGGGGCGTGACGCCCGGAGGCTTCTGTCCCAGGTAGGGCGCCGCCCACGTCGCAGCCGCGGGCTGGAGCACCGACAACTCGACCAATGCCATCACGGCAACCGCGAGACTGCGCTTCATACATCCCCTCCCGCTTCATGATCCCCGACGCTCCGCCCATCCGGCGGACGCTCGAGGAAGGGTCGGTCCCGGTCGTGTGCCGCATCGCCACGCGACGTCCCGCGGAGGGAAGTCGCGTCGGATCACCTTCGGCACGCGACCGAGCCTACAATGGCGCGACCGGGCTGCTCCAGTGCCGGGCGGCGCCGGACCGCGCACCGGCGCCCGCCATCCCGCATTCGCCGCCGTCGCCTGCGGCGAATGCGCCCGGGGGACTCGCGCCCGGAGAGTTCTTCTCCCGCGCTCGTGCCGCGATTCGTGCGTTTCGTGCCGGAAGACGGGCCATCGGTTCGCTCCCCGCGATCCGCGCAGATGTCGCGGGCTATGATGCCCGTGGATCGGCTCCGCCCCACTCACTCCGAGGTGATCGTCGTGCCGACAAGGAGGATGGACTTGGCTCTCTCAGGCATGAAGGAAGGAAGATCGTTCACACGCCGGGCGGCTCTGATCTGCGCGGTGCTCGCGGTGACGGCAGGCGTCGGCCTCCGACCGGCCGCGACGCCGGCCCGGGCCGCCGAGAACACGCCCGCGACCCTGCCCGCCCATGCGTATACGATCCAGGGCAAGCCGAGCGAGGTGCTGCAGAACCATGCGGCGGTGCTCGCGCTCGCCCTGCAGGTGGAGAAGGACCTCAGGGCGGACCTCGCCGCCTCGGCCATCGCGGACAGCTCCCTGATCCAGCGCAGCTACACCACGTTGCTCGCGGTCGCCCTGCTGAAGCGGGACCACGACGGCGCCGTGGGCTGCATCGAGCGCGTGCGCAATCTCAACCAGAACCCGGTCGGCCGGGTCCTGACGGGCCTGATCACCGGCACCTACCTGGAGGCCAGCGCGGAACCGGGGAACGACCTCCGCGCCGCCTTCCGCAAGCGCTTCGACGAGCGCCTCGCCTCGCTCCCCCACGCCGACGTGCAGGGCACGCTGCAGCTCGTGAAGGGCAACCTCCAGGCGACGACGCCCGCACAACTGGTCGCCGGCATCGAGGCGGGCCTCGATCCCGCGGTGACGGACGGGCGGCTCACGCAGGAGATGGCCACCGGACTGCTGAGCGCCGCCATGAACCTCGAGATCGTCATGCCCCTGCGCACCGAGGCGATCGCCGCGCTGACGGCGTACTTCTCCGATCATCCGGGCACGCCCACCAGCGCGGCCCCGAGCCCGACCGAGCCTCCGGTCATCCATCCGTTGCCGGCCCCGCTCCGCGGCGTCTACTTCGGCGCGGCCCGCCCCGGGGACCGGCCGGTGCGCTTCGCCCCGGAGATCCTCGACAGCCTGAGCCGCTGGGTCGAGGACATCTCGTTCTCGCCCGACGGCAGGCGCTGCCTGGTGGCGGTCGGCGCGTCCGACTACTCGAACTCCCGCCTGTATTCCTCGGAGTGCGTGCGCGGCACCTGGAGCGCCTTCCAGGAGGTTCCCTTCGCCGCGGACTTCGCCTTCACCGGCGAGCCGGTCTTCTCGGCGGACGGCCGGACCGTCACGTTCACCGCGATCAAGCAGGGCGCCCCCGATCTCTGGCAGGTGAGCTGGCTGGACAAGGGCTGGGGCCCGCCGGCGCCGCTGCCACCCCCCGTGAACAGCGAGCAGCGCGAGGTCCGCAGCAGCGTCATGACCGACGGCACGCGCTACTTCGGCCGGGCTCCTGCCGGGCTGGCCAACCAGATCTACAAGGCGTATCGGGACGCCTCCGGCGCGATGGTGGTGAAGAAGCTCGACGCCCCCATCAACGCGCAGTCCTACGAGGGCGACCCGTGCATCGCGCCCGACGGGCACTTCCTCGTCTTCTACTCGGGCCGCATCGGCGGGCACGGCGGGACCGACTTGTACGCGAGCTTCACCGACGGGCACGGTGGTTGGACGACGCCGGTCAACCTCGGCGACGCGTTCAACGGCCCGGACGACGAGTACGGCGCCCATCTGTCGCCCGACGGGAAGTACCTCTTCTACAACCGCCATTCGACCCAGAACGGGAACCAGGTGTTCTGGGTGGCGACATCGGCCATCGAGAAGCTCGGACCCTGAAGGCGGGAGAACTGCAACCGCGGCCGGGGCCGATGCATCGAAAGCCGTGGGCCACGCCGGAAGGGCGGGGCGCAGGCGAAACCCAGGCCGGGGAGGATCCACGCCGTGTCCAGGCTCCGGGTGAACGCTTTCTCGATCTCGATCGATGGTTTCGGCGCCGGTCCTGACCAGGCCCTCGCCGATCCGATGGGCGTCGGAGGGATGGCGCTCCACGAGTGGGTCTTCGGCACGAAGACCTTCCAGAAGATGCACGCCGGGTTCGCCGGGCCGCTGATCCGCGACCCGGTCGGCCGGGAGGACGTCGACGACGCGTTCGCCGCGCGCGGTTTCGAGAACGTCGGCGCCTGGATCCTCGGCCGGAACATGTTCGGGCCGATGCGGGGCCCCTGGGCCGGCGACGACTGGAAGGGATGGTGGGGGGACGACCCGCCCTACCACGTCCCCGTGTTCGTGCTCACGCACCACGCCCGCGCGCCCATCGTCATGCAGGGCGGGACGACCTTCCACTTCGTGACCGAGGGCATCCAGGCCGCGCTGCAGCGCGCGAAGGAGTCGGCGCACGGCAAGGATGTCCGTCTCGGTGGTGGCGTCGCCACCGTCCGCCAGTACCTCACCGCGGGGCTGATCGACGAGATGCATCTCGTGATGTCCCCGGTGCTCCTCGGGCGCGGCGAGCACCTGCTCGCCGGCATCGATACGGCGGGCCTCGGCTACCGGTGCACGGAGCGCGCCTCCTCGGACCTCGCCCTGCACGTCGTCCTGAGCAAGTCACTCACCGGGTCGAAGGAGTCGCCCCCCCGGTGAAGAAGAGGAGCGCGACGACCGGTGCGGCGACGCGTTCCCGGTCTCATCCCGCCGACGGACCCACCTGGACCTCGAACACGCAGCGCTTCGCGCCCGCCAGCTTCGACTCCTTGAGCGTCGCCTGCACCGGCCGGTCGAACACCGCCGAGAACATCTCCTTCTGGTAGCCGACCGAGCAGTTGCACCAGAAGGCCGGCGTGCGCTTGACGTCGACGAGCGGGCAGCCGCACGGGCCTTCGGCGACCGCGACCGTGACGATGCCCTTCGCCTTGTCCCACTGGAAGTCGGTGCCCCACGCCTTGCGGGCGGTCTCGAAGTACCCCTGCGGGTCGCCCTTGAACTTCGCGCCGAGTCCGCCGAGCTTCGCGCACTCGCGGCCGGTCCGCTCGACGGCGTCCGTGCAGGCGGGCACCGCGGGCCCCGCCGCCATGAAGCGGACCAGATGGGCCACCTGGTAGCGCGCGAACACCAGCCGCTGATCCGGGACCTCCGCCGTTTCGGCCGCCCGCGCGGCCGGCGCGTCCAGCAGACCCGCGACACAACTGCAGGCACCCAGCCCGCACATGCCCATGAGGAATGCCTTCCTGTCCATCCGTCCTCCTGTTCCGGCGGCCGGCCCCTCCGACCTCCGCCTGCGGGGATCCTGCGGCAGCGAGCCGACAGGCACAGCCACGATGTGACCGGATGCCGCATGGCCACGCTGAACGCGGCAGAGCGCCCCCCGGCCGCGGCGCTCCCGGGGCGCTTCGCCCTGCGCCCGCGGGGGAGCCCCCATTCCCCCGGCCCGGGCTATCGCAGCAGCGCCCGCGCCGCGCCCAGCGCCGCGAGCCCCGCGCCGCTCGCCCACAGCGCGGCCCGCACCGGCACCGGCACGCGGCGCTCCGGCCGCACCGCGGTGGGCGCGCCGAACCCGTCGCGCAGCGCCTGCATCGCGGTGGTGAAGGCCGCGAGCCAGCCGAGCGCGAGCGCGACGAGCAGTCCGCTGCGGCCGCCGGCCGCGAGCCCGCGCGCGATCTCGAGCCAGAGCGCGGCGCCGGGCGTGCCCGGCACGCCGGCCAGCGAGAACAGCGCGTAGAGCCCGGCGAACGCGCTCAGCGGGTGGCGGCGGAACAGGTGGCCGCCGGGCGCGCCCGCGGCCGGGTCGGCGGGCGTGAGGCGCGCGAGCAGCGCCGCGCCCGAGAGCGCCAGCGCCAGGTGCGCGGCCCAGGGCACCAGCCAGGCAGCGACCATCGCGTCCAGCGGGCCGCGCCCCGCGGTGATGGCCAGCGCGGCCAGCGCGAGACCGCCCTGCAGGCTCGCGAGCGTGCCCACCCGCCGCTCCGGCCGGCGCTGCAAGAGCAGCGTGCCGGCGCCGGCGAGCAGCGCGGCGACCGCGGCGGTGCGCAGCAGCGTCCCCGCCAGCGCGGCGCCGTCCGCGAACGCCTCGATCCCGGCGAGGCACCGCACCAGCCACATCGCCCCCAGCCCCTGCAGGGTCGCGACCGCCAGCGGCACCAGCGCGGCGGAGGCGCCCTGGAACAGGTCGGCCACCCAGAAGTGGAAGGGCGCCCCGCCCAGCAGCACCACGCCGGCGAGCAGCACCAGCGGCAGCGCCACCGCCCAGACGATGCGCTGCGAGAGGCCGAGTTGCAGCACGCTCCACTGCTCGCGCGGCGCGGTCACGCCGGTGGCGAGCGCCAGCAGCGCGAGCCCCACCGCGGTGAGGGCGAAGGCGCCCCCCAGCACCCAGACCAGCTTGAGCGCGCATTCGCCGGGCAGCGGGTCGGGACGCTCGCGGGCGAGCGCGGCGATGGTGAGCGCGGCCACCAGCGGGGCCATGATCCAGCCGGCCGCGTCGAGCCGCGCGAGCACCAGCGCACAGGGCACCAGCGCGAGCAGCAGGCCGAGCGAGCCGGAGAGCGGGCGCTGCCGGCGCTGCGACGCGACCAGCAGCAGGGCCGCGACCAGTGCGAGCGCCACCGGCAGGGCGGGGCGGGCGAGCAGGGCGGTCGCGCTCATCGCATCAGCGGCAGCAGGATGGCGAGCACGGCCACGCCGACCAGGAACAGCACGTACTCCTGGGCGTCGCCGGTGTGCAGGTCGCGCAGCGGGGTGGCGAGCACCCGCACCAGGCGCCCCGCCCCCGCGACCAGCGCGCGCTCGAGGCCGATCACCAGGCGGAACAGGCGGCGCGCGGCGTGCTGGGCGACCCGGTCGGCGCGCGCCTCGCGGGCGCTCGCCGCGCCGTGCAGGGCGAGCAGGCCGAGCGCCCCGCCCAGTGCCGCGGGCAGCAGCGCGAGCAGCGCGTACAGCGGCCGCGGCGCGAAGCCCACCCACCACGCACTCACCAGCGCCAGCGGCACGCCGCCCAGCAGCACGACCGGGGCGACGCGGGTGGGGGTGAACCACGACACCGGCCGGGCGAGCGAGCGGCGCTCGGGGGCCTCGACCAGGCGGGCCACGTTCACCCACGAGGCGAGCGCGACCGGGACGCCCCCGCAGACCAGCACGAGCGCGGCGCGGCGCGCGCTCAGCCCGCCCGCGGCGGCGAGCAGCGGCCAGCCCAGCGCGGCGGTCGAGATCCACGAGGTCATGCGCCACGACATCGCCATCACCGGGCCGCGACGTGCGCTCGCTCCGCCGAGCTCGCCGGCCAGCAGGTGGGCGTGGGTGCCGCAGGCGCCGGCCCACAGCACGCCCGCGATCCACGGCGGCACCGCGCCGCTCGCCAGCAGCACGCCGGCCAGTGCGCCGTCGAACACGACCAGCCAGCGCAGCCCGGCGGTCCAGCGCCGGCGCCCGTAGGCCCGCAGCGCCGCCAGCCCCGCGGTGAGCAACAGCAGCGCGGCGGCCGCGTCACGCACCTCGTCCACGTCGAGCCAGCGCGGCGCCAACCGCCAGAGCAGCAGGAACCCGGCCGCGGGGAGCAGGGCCGGCAACCACGCGCCGGTGCCGACCAGCGGGCCCGGCAGGTCCGAGAACGGCCGCGCCAGCGGGAGCGCGGCCAGCAACTCGAGCGCGGCCCAGACGATCGCGATGGCCTCGACCCGCGACCAGAACGCGAGCGTGGCGGGCGGCACCACGAAACCGCCGGCCGCCCCGGGCAGCGCCATCTCGATGGCGGCCGCCAGCCACAGCGCGGTCGCGGGCCGGCGCAGCCAGCGCCAGCGCGGGACCTGGAAGGCGGGCTCGTCACTGGCGCGGGCCCACCACCAGAATCCGCCCGCGAGCAGCTCGATCCCGAGCGCCGGCGCGAAGCGCGCGGGCAGGACGGCCAGCACGAGGCCCGCCGTGCACAGCAGGCCGCCCGCGGTGCGGGGACCGGGGAACAGGTGGCTCAGGAGGCGCATGGCTCAGTCATGCAGGTCGTGGGCTTCGCTCACCCACGGAGAGCCGGCCGTCGCCAGGCGCGCCGCGCCGACGCGCACCGTCAGCGCCACCGCCAGCGCGCTGGCGGCCAGCGGCAGTCCCTCGGGGGGCGCGCTGCCGGCCGTCGCCACCACCCGCACCGCGGCCTGCAGGAGCTGCAGGCCGAGCCCCATCGCGGCGAAGGCGGTGGCGGCCCGCACGGCGTGGCGGCGCAGCATGAGGTGCAGGAAGCCCAGGCTGACCAGCAGCACGCCGAAGGAGCACTGCCGCGTCGCGGCGGCGTCGAGGTCGAGCCGGGCCACGCCGGCGAGCAGCAAGGCGAGCGACGACGCCCCGAGCAGCAGCCCCACGGTGCCGGACTCGATCCCCCCCAGCCGCGCGCCGGAGCGCCCCGCCCGCCACGAGGGCCGCCCCGCCCGCCAGGCGATCGCCAGCCAGAGGAGCACCCAGCCCGCCGTGACCCACGCCGAACCACCCGACCCGGGCAGGAACGGGATCGCGGCCGCCAGCCCCAGCGCGGTGAGCCGCGCCGGCACGCGGCCGGGCGCCAGCACCGCGACCAGCAGCAGCGCGGCCGGGACGGCGAAGCGCAGGAGCTCGGGGAGCGGCAGCGCCGCCCAGGCGTCGAGGAAGTGCACCGTGTCCCCCATCGCGGCCGGTGGCGCCGGCCGGGTGTCAGCCCTGCGGGATGGACGGGCTCTCGCCGCCCCGGATCACCGCCAGGAACTCCTCCGGGCTGCGCGCCTCGAGCAGGCCCTTGCGCACGGCGTCGTCCTTGAGCAGGCGCGAGATGTTCGCGAGCAGCCGCACGTGCGGCGTGGTGGCGTTCTCGGGCGAGACCAGCAGCACGAACAGGTGGGTCGGCTGGCCGTCCTCCGACTCGAAATCCACGCCCTCGGGCGAGAGCCCGCAGGCCGCCGCCATGCGGTTCACCGAGCGGGCCTTGCCGTGCGGGATGGCCGCGCCGGGGAAGAGCCCCGTGGACATCATGGCCTCGCGCCGCAGCACGCGGTCGAGGATCTCGCCCTGGCTCGCGAAGCCGTGGCTGGCCTCGAGCAGGTCCACGAGCTCGACCAGCACCTCGCGCTTGGCGCGGCCCTTCAGGCGCAGGCAGATCGCGTCGGGATTGAGGAGCTCGGAGAGCAGCATGGCGGGGAGGACTCCATGGCGAGCCGACGAAGGAAGCGACGACTTCCACCGTATCGGCCTCCGTCGCGGAGTGTCAAGCCGTTTCCAATTCGCGTCGCGCGTCGCGTCCCGGCGCGCATCCGGCCCATTTCCGCTTGCCGACCGCGGAGCCGCGGCCTACTCTGCGCCGAATCGTCCAGCGCCAGGCTGCCCAGGCCTCCGCCCCCCTGCCGGACCCACCTCGAGGTGCACGTGTACTGGCTCAGCAAGAGCATCCACAAGCTCTCGCGTTTCCGGCGGCAGATCACGATCTTCGCCGCCGTGCTGGGCCCGGGCATCATCACCATGGTGGCCGACAACGACGCCGGCGGCATCTCCACCTACGCCGTGACCGGATCCCGATACGGCTTCAGCCTGCTGTGGATCTTCCTCCTGCTGGTCCCGATCGCCTACTACATCCAGGAGATGACCGTGCGGCTGGGGGCGGTCACCAAGCGCGGGCACGCCGAGGCCATCTTCGAGGGCTTCGGGCCGGTCTGGGGATGGTTCTCGCTGTTCGACCTGGCGATCGTGAACTGGCTCACGCTGGTGACCGAGTACATCGGCATGATCGCGGCGGCGAGCATCTTCGGCGTGCCGCCCTGGATCACGTTCCTGGGGGTCACCGCCATCCTCTTCACGGTGGTGGTGACCGGGCGCTACTGGACCTTCGAGAAGCTGACGCTCTTCTTCTGCATCTTCAACCTGGTCTACATCCCGGCGGCCCTGTGGGCCATGAATGCCCCGGGCGCACCCGGCTGGAACAAGGTGCTCGACGGCTTCGTGAAGCCCGAGATCCCGGGCGGATTCACCCCGGGCCTGATCTTCATCCTGCTGGCGAACATCGGCACCACGATCACGCCGTGGCAGATCTTCTTCCAGCAGAGCTCGGTCGTGGACAAGGGCCTCGACATCCACGACGTGCGCTTCGGCAAGTGGGACACGCTGGCGGGCGCGCTGCTCACCTGCATCGTGGCGGCGTTCATCATCATCGTCACCGGGGCCGCTCTTCACTACCACCAGCCCGCCGATCGCGATCGAGGACGCCCGGCAGACCGCCGACGCGCTGGTGCCCCTGCTGCCCCACGGGCAGGGCCGGCTGGCGCAGCAGCTCTTCGCCATCGGCCTGTTCGACGCCGGCTTCCTCGGCGCGCTGTGCATCTCGCTGTCCTCCTCCTGGGCGATGGGCGAGGTGCTGGGCTGGGCCCACTCGCTCAACAAGAGCGTGCGCGACGCGCCCTGGTTCTACATGGCCTACCTGGGCATGCTGCTCACCAGCGGGGCCGTGGTGCTCATCCCCGGCGCCCCGCTCGTGACCATCACCATGTACGTGCAGGTCGTGGCGGTCACCCTGCTGCCGGTCGCCCTGGTCTTCCTGCTGCTGATCCTCAACGACGAGGGCTTCATGGGGAAGTACGTCAACACGCGCTGGCAGAACATCGTGAACTGGAGCATCGTGATCGGCGATCGTCATCGTCTCGACGCTGTTCGCGCTCAGCACCCTCTTCCCGGGGCTCTTCCCGCAGGGATGAGCCGGAGGTGACCATGACCGCGACCACCCAGAAGAGCACGAAGAACCTCGAGCTGCCGGGAGAGTTCCGGTTCCTCTATTTCTCGCAGCTGATCCACCGCCCGGTCTGCAAGGGCAAGATCCACGACCGCATCGGCAAGGTGGACGACCTGGTCTTCTCGCTCGCCGAGCTCTACCCGGAGGCGGTCGGCATCGTCGTCGAGCACGGCTGGGGCAAGCCCACCGAGTTCGTGCCGTGGAAGCGCGTGCTGCGCATCGAGGACGACGCCATCTTCGTGCAGCCGCCCGAGGCGGGCGAGGCCTATCCCCCGTTCGTGGACCAGCCGGGCTGGATGCTGCTCGAGAACCACCTGGTCGGACGCACCATCCTCGACATCGACGGCCGCCGCGTCGAGGCCGTGAACGACGTGCAATTGCTGGAGAGCCGCGGCCGGCTGGCCGTGGTGCACGTGGACACCTCGTTCAACGGCTTCCTGCGCCGCTGGCACCTGGGATGGCTCCAGCTCTTCAAGGAGAACCTGATCACCTGGAAGTACGTCCAGCCGCTCAACCTCGAGGACGCCGTCAGCACCGACAAGGTGTCGCTCTCGGTGACGCGCAAACAGCTCGTGGACCTGCCGCCCGAGGACCTGGCCGACGCGCTCGAGGAGCTCTCCGGCAAGGAGCAGGAGGCGCTGTTCTCGGCGCTCGACTCCGAGACCGCGGCCGAGGCCCTGCTCGAGGCCGAGCCGCGCGCCCAGCGCCAGATCATCGCCGACATGCGCGAGGAGCGGGCACGGTCCGTGCTCGCGGAGATGAACGTCGCCCAGCTCGCCGACCTCTTCACCGTGCTGCCCCATGCCCACGTGACCGAGCTCACGAAGATGCTGCCCGCCGAGACCGCCCGGCGGCTCCACGCCATCCTCTCGGAGCGCGAGGTCACCGCCCATTCGCTGATGACCCCGGACTTCCTCGCGGTCGGCAAGGAGAGCCGCGTGGGCGAGGTGCTGGGCGACATCCGCCGCTCCGGCCGCGAGGCCGATGGCATCTCGTACGTCTACGTGGTCGAGGGCGAGGAGCGCGTGCTCGAGGGCGTGGTGGACCTGCGCGACCTGGTGCTGGCGCAGGACGACACCCTGATGGGCGACATCATGATCTCCCCGGTGGTGAGCGCCGAGGCCGAGGACCTGCGGGACGACCTGCAGGAGTTGTTCGTGAAGTACCACTACCGGCTGCTGCCGGTCGTCGACCACCACGACCACCTGCTCGGGGTGGTGCGCTACAACGAGGTCATGAAGGGTGTCGTGACCAAGGTGAGGACGTGAGGCCGCCATGCCCCCGGTGAAGATGACCAAGGGCAAGCGGTTCGCCCTGTACTTCCTGCAGTTCTACCTGCTGCTGCTCTTCCTGCTGCTGATCCTGCGCTTCACGTTCTTCCGCTAGCCTCCCCCGGACGGGCCGCGCCCGACCGCCCGGCGCGGAGCCCCCGCTGGGTCGAATGCCCCGGCCCCGCGCCTCGCCGCCCCACTCGCCCGCCGCGTCCGTCGCGCGACGGCTCCGGCGCCCCCCGGCTGTGCTACCATTGTCTCGCTCCGCACCGGGATCGGCGGGCCCAGCACCTCGTGAGATCGCACCTCGTCAGGGCTCCGGAGGGCCGCACCCGATGGCATCGGAATCGAGGCAGGGACGCCCCATGCGACAGAAGGCGATCGACTTTCGGGAGCTCATCGAGCACCTGCTCCCGCTGGACGAATTGCCCCCCACCGACCGCCTGCGCGTCCAGCGCGCGCTCCAGACCGGCGTCTCGGCCCAGCTCGAGCAGGCCGCCCTCTTCGCGCTCGCGCGCCTCGAGGAGACCGGCGCGGTGCGCCGCATGCCCGACTCCGAGAACGGCCGGCGCGTGCGGCGCTGGCAGACCCGCGACACCCTTGGGATCATCACGCTCGAGCAGCCCGCCCCACTGGAGCGCACCGGGCTGCTGGTCGTGCTGCGGTCGAGCCTGCCCGAGCAGGCCCAGACCGGGCTCGAGCAGGTGCGCCGGCTGCTCAGGCTCGACGAGGCCATGCTCGCCTTCGACCCGCGCTCCGGCCAGACCCGCCCCGGGCTGATCGAGCAGCTCGACCGGGCCGGCCGCGAGCTGCTCGGCGCCAGCGAGGTCCGCTTCGTCCCCCCCGGCGACGAGGCCACCGGCCCCGAACCGCTCTCCGCCGCGCTCGCCGCCGAGGCGCGCGGGAGGCCCGACGCGCTGCTCTACTGCCCCGACACGGAGCGCTGTCCCGCGCTCGTGGCCGAAGGCCGGCGGCGCGGGATCCGCTCGGCCGTGATCGCGGCCGCCGCCACGTTCGAAGGCGAGCCGCTGGGGCTGCTCGAGGTGCTGTCGCGCGACGCCGACCGCTTCCCGCCCGACGCGCTGGCGCTGGTGGCCCTGCTGGCGGACTCGTGCGCCGGCGTCCTGGAGCGCGCCGCCCGCATCGAGAAGCTGATCTTCATCGATCCGCTCACCGCGGTCTACAACCGCTCGTACTTCGACCTGCAACTGCGCAACGAGATGGCGCGCGCCCAGCGCGAACGCACCTCGATGGCGCTGTGCATCGCGGACATCGACGACTTCAAGTCGTTCAACACCTCGTTCGGCTACGGGGCCGGCGACGAGGTGCTGGTGCAGGTGGCGCAGTCGCTGAGCCACGGCGTGCGTCCCTTCGACACGGTGGCGCGCTGGGGCGGCGAGGAGTTCGCCGTGCTGCTCACTTCACCGGTGCACGCCCACGACGTGGTGACGGTCTCGGAGCGCCTGCGCTCGGTGGTGGAGCGGCTCGCCATCGAGGTCGAGGGGCTCGACCGCAAGCGGCACCCGGTGGGCGTGACGATGAGCCTCGGGGTGGCGCTGTTCCCGGACCACGCGCTGAGCGGCGAGGACCTGTGGCGCGCCGCCAACCAGGCGCTGCTGAGGGCCAAGCGCCCGCCCAAGAACAAGGTGGTCTTCTACTCGCCCCAGCGCAGCGCCCTCTAGGACCGCGCGCCACCGCACGGTGCTGCGTGCGGGCGTCCCGGCCTCCGCCGGCCCGGGTTCTTCGGCCGGCGACCCGCCCCTAGTGGAGGTCGGTGATCCGCGCCGGCGGCACCTGGTCCGTCGCGGTCGTGGTGGTCGTGGGCACGTTGCTGACCGTGGACCAGTTGCCGGCCGCGTCGCGCGCCTTGAGCGCGAAGTAGTACGGCGTCGATGCGGTGAGCCCGGTGGCCGCGTAGCTCTGGGCCGATCCCGCCGGCAGGATCGCGGGCGCCACCGCCACCGCGGTCGCGGCGGCGAAGTTGGCCGCGGTGATGGGCTGCGTCGAGGTGCGCAGGTCGTAGGCGGCGACCGTGCCCGTGGTGCCGTTGTCGCCCGGGGCGGTCCAGCCGAGCAGCGCGTAGTCGACGCCCACCTGCACGACCGCCAGGTTCGTGACCGTGGCCGGAGGGGTCAGGTCAGCGCCGCCGGGGACGAAAGGGAACGCGCCGATGTCGCTCCCGCCCGCCCCCCGGCCGATCGCCGCGGAGCCCGACAGCAGGCGCGGGTCGAAGGCCGCGACCGAACTCGAGACGGCGAACGCCGGGTTCCCGAAGACGGAATTGCAGTCGTATCCGTGGTCCGTACAGGCCTGGGTGAGCGAGTGGTAGTCCGCGAATCCGAGATCGAGCACGCGTCCCGACCCGCCCTGCGAGTAGAACAGGTTGCGATCCGAGGCCACGCCCGTCGGGTAGCGGAGCCAGTACGGCGCCCGCGTCGGAGCGGCGGCAGCGGCGTAGAAGATCGAGTTGGTGAACGCGTTCGCCCCGCCCGGCGCCACGCCCGACCCGTCGCTGTTGTCGAACACCCGGCCCTCGGGCCCGAAGCTGACGAACGTGCAGTGGTCGATGACCAGCGAGTTCGGGTTGACGGTGGCGGCGTCGCCCTTGAACGCGATCGCGGGATCGACCCCCGAGATGATGGTGCAGTGGTCCAGCGTGTCGGCGGTCCCGGGGGCCTGGAAGACCACGGCCCCGCCGATCTGGGTCTGGACCGGGATCTTCCACAGGCAGTGGTCGAACTTGTTGTTGGTGTTGGCCAGGTTGTTCCCCACCGCCCCCGTGCAGGCCGCGTAGAACCCCACGTGCAGCGCACCGCCGGCGCCGTCCATGTAGAACGTGTCCCGCTCGAAGACGTTGAAGCGGCTGATGTCGCGGATCCGGAAGCTCCAGCACTCGTCGCAGCTCCCGGTGGTGTTCAGGGTCATCGTCCACTTGCAGTCCGCGATCCGGTTCCGCTGGCTGTAGAACAGCTTGGTGAAGCCGCCACCGGGGACGGCCGTCCCCGCCGTGATGTTGAAGCGGGAGCTGTCGATGAGGCACGACTTCACCCCGGTCCAGCTCATCGTGATGTTGGAGGTGTGGGCAGGGTCGGTCGGGTTCAGGTTGAAGGTGCAGTTCCGGATGGTGTCGCGCACGACGAACGGGGTCGTGTCGGCGGTACCCAGCCCGTCGAAGAAGAAATGCCCCGCGTTGATGGTGCAGTTCGCCATCAGGTTGTCGCTGCCGCCGTCGATCTGCACCCACTCGTTGTTGAGGGTGCAGAAGGACAGGGAGTCGCGGGTGCCCGAGAGGATGGCTCCCAGGTGTGACGTCGACGGCATGGTGACGGTCACGCCCTTGACGCTCACGTACTGGCCCCGCAGCACGAGCGAGGGAACGACGACCCCCCCGGGGTTCGCGATCGAGCCGACGTAGCTGATCATCCCGCCGGGGCGGTAGCCCGTGCCGGAGTTGACGGGCTGGATCGGGTCGGCGTACGTCCCGGCGGCGATCCAGCAGGCGTCCCCGGCCACGAGCGTGGCATTGGCCTTGGCCAGCGTGCGCCACGGCAAGGACTGGGTGCCGACGTTCGCGTCGTTGCCGGCGGTGCTCACGTAGTAGGTCGCCGCGGCGCTCGGGCCCGCCGCGAGGAGCAGGCAGCCCAGCACCGGCAGGATCCTCATCAAGGCGTTCCGGACGACGACGGCCGGCTGTCGATCACGAATGACGTGCATGGGTCCTCGGGACAAGGGTCGCCAGCCTCAGCCGGGACTGTGGTTCGGGAAAGGGCTCACCACGATTGCACCTAGCGTGCCGCCGCATGTTGGAGCAACCGGGGTTGCGGCGCAAGGGGTTGAGAGTGCGGACCCCCGCCCCCGGGAGCACCGGCCCCGGGCGGCGCACAAGTCTGGACCGCTCCCAAGGCGGAATGCATGGCCCCGCCACACTCTACGGGTCCCCCCGCGGCCCCGCGCGGGGATCCGGGCCGGAGCCGGCAACCCGGTGAGACGCCGCCCTTGACACGCGTATCCGGGTCCGCTCTTCTCCCCTCCCACGCCCGGGAGTGACGCACCGGCGCCACACGGTGTTGTCGAGCCCGGCAGCGAGTCCGGTCGGGGTGCTCCCGCTTCGGCAGGGCTTCGGTCGGGTCTTCCGCGCGCCCGGACGCCCGCGAGCGAACCGACCGATCACGGCGCGAGGCGAACGGACATGGAAGACAGCCCCCACCCGTCCCGGCGTCCCGCCGCGGCCACGCCCGGGACCCCGGCCCCCCCGGCACCGTCGGTGCGGGGCTCGATCAGCGTGTGCATCCCGGTCCACGACCGCGCGAACACGCTGGAGCGCGCGGTCCGCTCGGTGGAGGTCCAGACCGTCCCGGCGCTGGAGGTGATCGCCGTGGACGACGGCTCCACCGACGGCACCCCGCAGCTGCTGGAGCGGCTCGCGGCGGAGGGCAGGGTCGCCGCCGTCATCCGGCAGCGCAACGCCGGCGTCTCCGCCGCGCGCAACGCCGCGGTCGGGCGCGCGCACGGCGAGTGGATCATGCCGCTCGACGCGGACGACGAGCTCGATCCGCGCGCACTGGAACGGGCGCTGGCCGCGGTCGGGCGCACGCCCGGGGCCGGCTGGTGCATCAGCGACATCGTGCGCGTGGACGCCGAAGGCGAGCAGTTCCGCGCGAGCGCTCTGCCGGCGGGCCCGACCTCGGGCTGGCTCCCCGCCCTGCTCGAGCACTGCTTCGTGGAGCGGACGGTGCTGCTGGAGCGCGGGATGCTGCTGCGGCTCGGCGGCTACGATCCCGCGTTCCGCTGTTACGAGGACTGGGAGCTCTGCATCCGGATGGTGCGCTCCGGAGTGATCGCCGCCTACGCGCCCGGCCCGCTGTACCGCTACGTCAAGACCCCGGGGAGCATCACCGCCGATTTCGCCCGGCTGCTGAGCGCGTACGAGCAGGTGTTCGCGCGCCACCACCGGCCGCTCGCCGACACGGGCGACCCGCTCTATCGCCGGATCTACGCCCGCCGCATGTGGGCCCTGGGCCGCGACCACCTGGACCGCCGCCACGCCCCCGGGGCGGCATTGCGCTGCCTGCTCACCAGCCTGCGCTACGACTTCGCCCCGGGGAAGGTCCTGAGCAGGGCCCTCGGACGGCTCGTCGGCCGCTAGCTGTGGAGTCTCACTAGGTTGTTCACAGGTTGAGACTGTTCAACCGGGGTCCTTCTGACAGATGTTGGTGGTGTTCGAAGCCGTCAACGTCTGACCAGCGAGGAACCCCGGATGAACCTCCACAGTGGAGCACGGACCTGCCCTGCCAGTCGAGCACTGCTTGTTGGCCGGGTACGGGAGTCGGGCTGGAGCGTGACCCGAGCGGCCACGGCCGCAGGGATCAGCCGCCGGACGGCCCACAAGTGGCTGGGCCGCTACCAGGCCGAGGACTCGGCCAGCCTGCAGGACCGCAGCTCGCGGCCTCGGCGCCACCCCCACGCGACCCCGATCGAATGGCGGGAGATGATCCTGCTGCTGCGGCGCACGAGGATGACCGGGCCGCAGATCGCCCGGGACCTGAAGCGTCCGCGGGCAACGGTGGCGCGGGTGCTCAAACGCGCCGGGCTGGAACGGCTCCAGAAGCTCGAGCCGCAGGAGCCCGCGAACCGCTACCAGCATCGTCGCCCGGGGGACCTGCTCCACTTCGACGTCAAGAAACTGGGGCGGATCAGTGGCTTCTACGGTCACCGCATCACCGGAGACCGCCGGCGACGGGGTCATCGGGTGGGCTGGGACTACGTGCACGTCGCCATCGACGACCGCAGCCGGATCGCCTATGCCGAGGTGCTGCGGGACGAGACCGGCGTGACCTCGGCAGCGTTCCTGCGTCGTGCTGTGGCCTGGTTCCGCACCTTGGGCATCCGCATCCGCCGAATCCTCAGTGACAACGGCTCGGGCTACCTCGCGCGCTGCTTTGCTCACGAGGTGGAACGGCTGCGCTTGGTCCACAAACGTACGCGGCCCTACCGCCCGAGGACGAACGGCAAGGCCGAGCGCTTCATCCAGACCCTGATCCGCGAGTGGGCCTACGGGGCCGCCTACCTGACCTCCGAGGTCCGGGCCCGCGTCCTGCCCCGCTGGCTTCGCTACTACAACCAGAGACGTCCACACGGTAGTCTGGACGGCCTACCACCCTTCAGTCGGTTGCGACCCCGGGTGAGAACAACGTCCTGAGACTCCACAGCTAGCCGGCTCCCGCGAGGACGGCCTCCCGGTAGATCGCTTCGAGGCGCTCCACCTGGGTGGCGAGGGAGTAGGAGGTGCGAACGCGCTCCAGGCCGGCCGCGCCGAGCCGCTGCCGAAGCGCCGGGTCCGCGAGCAGCGCGGCGAGCGCCTCCGCCAGATCCGCCACGTCCCGCGGGGCGTAGAGGAGACCCTCCACGCCGTGGCGGACGACCTCCGTGTGTCCGCCGGCACGCGCCGCGACGACGGCAACGCCGAAGCCCATGGCCTCGAGGATGGAGAGGCTGAACGGCTCGGTCTCGATCGAGGTGTGCACCGCGACGTCGGCGGCCTCGAGCAGCGCCGGCACGTCGTCCCGGTGCGGCTCGATGACGACGTGGCTCCCGAGGCCGAGGGCCCCGACCCGGGCCTGGAGGGCCTCGAAGTAGGCCGGGTCCGACGGGTGCCCGCAGAACCTCCAGAGGAACGAGCGGCCCTCGGCGACCAGCCGCGCCGCCGCGTCGAGGGCCTGCAGCTGCCCCTTCCAGGGCCGGTAGTGAGCGGCCGTCACGAGCAGCGGGCGGCCCCGCAGTTCCGCCCGGAGCGCGGCGACCTTGTCCGGCTCGCGGCGGGCCTGGAGCGCGTCCAGATCGACCCCGTTGGAGACCACCGTCGCCCGGATGGCGCTTCCGCAGAACTCGCGCAGCTTCCCCGCGCGCTCCTCCGTCAGGCAGACCAGGCACGCGGCCCGGCGCGCCACGCGGCGATACAGGCTGGTCGGCTCCCGCCACACCTCGTGATCGTGGATCACCAGCGCGGCGCCGAGCCACCGCGCCACGTGCGCCCACTCGCAGCCGTCCGACATGCGGGAGTTGTAGTGGACCACCGCGACGTCGCGGGGCAGCGCGGCGCACAGCCGGCGCGCCAGCAAGCGGTCCGGCCACAGGCAGCGGAAGGCCGCGCGCCCGTTCCAGAGGGCGCGGCGCAGGGCGGCCCGGCGCACCGTCCCCTCGGGGGCGGTGTCGAGCCCGAGCCACCGGAGCCAGGCCGGGAACGCCACCGACCGGGAGCGCTGCGCGAGCCTGCCATAGACCAGCGTGGGGATCCCCGCGGCGTCGAGTTCGGCCCGGTACGGACCGTCGGTACGGAAGGCGGCGTATGGGCGCCACTCGGAACGATCGAGACGGGTGGCGATGTCCACCAGGACGCGCTTGGATCCACCGTACGAAGCGGCCGGGCTGTCATCGACGAAGAGGATGGTCTTCAAGGAGGATTCGCGCACCGCTCGAGGTGGAGCCCCTGGAGGCCGTGGACGAAGGGTGGCGGGTCATCCGGAGGCCTGCGCTCGGATCCGGATCGTGTCGGGCCCCGCCGCTCCCTGCCGGGATGACACTGGACGAACCCGCCCAGTGGAACACGAAGCCGTCCCCGCGGTCAATCGCGCGGGCGCATGTTCAGCGGGCGGGACGCTCCGGAGCGCCCGGTCCCGCGCTCGTCCGAGCCTGCGGCCCGAAGGTGAACGCGCCGTCGCGGAAGTCCACCACCACCCCGTCGCCGGGCTTGAACTCGCCCTGCAGCAGTCTCAGCGCGAGCGGGTTCTGCACGCGACGCTGCATCGTCCGCTTGAGCGGCCGCGCGCCGAACTGCGGGTCGTAGCCCTCCTCGGCCAGGGCGTCGCGCGCCGACTCGGTGAGTGTGAGTGCGAGATCGCGCTCCGCCAGCATCCTCCGGAGCCCCTCGGCCTGCAGGTCCACGATCTCCCGCAACTGCGCGCGCGTGAGCGCGTGGAACACGACGATCTCGTCCACGCGATTGAGCAGCTCGGGCCGAAAGTGGGCGCGCAGCGCGCGGTCGACGCGGCGCTCCATCTCGGCGCGGTTCCGCGCGGTCTCCTCGGGGGTCCCTTCGCCGCCGAGCTCGAGGATGTCCTCCGAGCCGAGGTTCGACGTCATGATCACCAGGGCGTTGCGGAAGTCCACGGTGCGGCCGTGCCCGTCGGTGAGACGGCCGTCGTCCAGCAACTGGAGCAGCACATTCAGGACCTCGGGGTGCGCCTTCTCGATCTCGTCCAGCAGGATCACCGCGTAGGGCCGCCGCCGCACCGCCTCGGTGAGGCGCCCGCCCTCCTCGTAGCCGACGTAGCCGGGAGGCGCGCCGATGAGCCGGGCGACCGTGTGCCTCTCCTGGTACTCCGACATGTCGATGCGCACCATGGCGTGCTCGTCGTCGAAGAGGAACTCGGCGAGCGCGCGGGCCAGCTCGGTCTTGCCCACCCCGGTGGGCCCGAGGAACAGGAACGAGCCGACCGGCCGGCGGGCGTCCTGCAGCCCGGCGCGCGCGCGGCGCACCGCCTCGGCGACCAGCCGCACCGCCTCGTCCTGCCCCACCAGGCGCCGGTGCAGGCGGTCCTCCATCTTCACCAGCTTCTCGACCTCGCCCTCGAGCAGGCGCGCGACCGGGATCCCGGTCCACTTCGCCACGACCTCGGCGATGTCCTCCTCGTCCACCTCCTCCTTGAGCATGCGCCGCTCGACCTGGACCCCGGCGAGCCGGGAGTTCTCCTGTTCCAGGTCGCGGTCGAGCTGGAGCAGGCGCCCGTAGCGCAACTCCGCCACGCGCGCCAGGTCGCCCGCGCGCTCGGCCTTCTGCTCCTCGGTCTTGATGCGCTCGCGCTCCGCCTTGAGCGCGCGGATCCGCCCCACCGCCTCCTTCTCCTTCTTCCAGTGCCCGTCGAGCGCGCCCTTCTCCGCGCGCACCCGGGCCAGATCCTCCTCGAGCCGGCGCAGCCGCTCGCGCGATCCCTTGTCGCTCTCCTTGGCGAGCGCCTGGCGCTCGATCTCGAGCTGCCGCTCGCGGCGCGTCAGCTCGTCGAGCTCCACCGGCATGGAATCGATCTCCATGCGCAGCCGCGAGGCCGCCTCGTCCACCAGGTCGATGGCCTTGTCGGGGAGCTTGCGGTCGGCGATGTAGCGCGTGGAGAGCACCGCAGCGGCGACCAGCGCCGCGTCCCGGATGCGGATGCCGTGGTGCACCTCGTAGCGCTCCTTGAGGCCGCGCAGGATCGCGATGGTGTCCTCGACGCTGGGCTCGTCCACCCGCACCGGCTGGAAGCGCCGCTCGAGCGCGGCGTCCTGCTCGACGTGCTCGCGGTACTCGTCGAGCGTGGTCGCGCCGACGCAGTGCAACTCGCCGCGCGCCAGCGCCGGCTTCAGCAGGTTCGAGGCGTCCATCGCCCCTTCGGCGCCGCCGGCGCCGACCAGGGTGTGCAGCTCGTCGATGAACAGGATGACCTGCGCCCCGGCCGCGGTGACCTCCTTGAGCACCGCCTTGAGGCGGTCCTCGAACTCGCCGCGGAACTTGCTGCCGGCGATGAGCGCCCCCAGGTCGAGGGCGATCACGCGCTTCTCCTTGAGGCTCTCGGGGACGTCCCCGGAGACGATGCGCTGGGCGAGCCCCTCGACGATCGCGGTCTTGCCCACCCCCGGGTCGCCGATCAGCACGGGGTTGTTCTTGGTGCGCCGCGCGAGCACCTGGATGACCCGGCGGATCTCGTCGTCGCGCCCGATCACCGGGTCGAGCTTGCCCTGCCGCGCGAGCGCGGTGAGGTCGCGCCCGTACTTCGCCAGGGCCTGGAACTTGTCCTCGGGGTTCTCGTCGGTCACCCGCTGCCCGCCGCGCACCTGCGCCAGCGCCCGGAGCAGCGCGTCCGGGGTCACGCCCGCCTCCGCGAGCAACTGCCGGGCCGATGCCGGCCCGCGCGAGACCGGTCCCGGCTCCGACGCGGCGAGCGCCATGAGCAGGTGCTCGACGCTGACGTAGTCGTCCTTGAGCCGGTCCGCCGCCTGTTCCGCCGCTTCGAGCGTGCGGCGCAGGCTCTCGCCCATGGTGAGCGAGCCGCCCTGCACCTTCGGCAGCCGGTCGAGCGCTTCGGTGGCCCGTTCGAGCAGCGGCTGGGCCTGCACGCCCAGCTTCTCGAGAACGGCGGCCACGGTGCCGCCGGACTCCAGCAGGAGCGCGGCCAGCAGGTGCAGGTCCAGCAGCTCCTGGTGGCTGCGCTCGCGGGCGAGGCGCTGGACGAGTTCCAGCGCTTCCTGCGACTTGACGGTGTAACGGTCGGCTTTCATGCGGATTCCCTTAGGGAATCGCAGGATAGCACAGGAGCCGTGGCGCAACGGTCCACGGCCGGAGGGCCCGGGTGGCGTCCCCGGGCAACCGCGCGGTCCGTCCCGGCGGGACCGGGGCTACGCCGCTTTCGCGACGAACTCGTGCAGCAGCGGCAGCACGCGCCGCGCCAGCGCCGGGGTGGCCCCGGCGTGGGCCAGCGCCTCGCCCACCAACTCCCAGCGCGGCGGCTTCGAGCGCGCCTCGCGCGCCAGCGCGAGCAGCGCGGCGCGTGCCGGGACGGCCATCGCCGGCGTGAGCCCCAGCGTCTCCAGCTCGCCCGCGATCCGCTCCAGCTCCGCCGCCGGAGAGCCCGGCTCGGGCGCCGCGTCCTGAGGCGCGGGCGGCACTTCGGCCGGTCCGGCAAAGCCCCGCGCGCGCCCCAGCAGCCGGTCCATCGCGCGGCCGACGTCACCGCCGGACCGGCGTTCGAGTGGCGGGGGTCCCGTAGGCGGGCCCGGGGCGGCCGGCGCGGCGGCGGCCGGCGCGGCGGCTGCCGGCGGCCGCGGCGCCTTGCGGCCGTCCAGCGCCGGGATCGGACCCATCGCGGCCTCGGTCTCCGAGCCCGCGCTGGTCCCGGCCGCGCGGATCTGCGGCAGGCCGAGCAGGTTGATCTCGGAGAGGAACTCCCGCAGCAGCACCCCCGCCTCGCCCCAGCCGCGCTCGTAGCCATCGCGCACCTGGTCGGCCGTGGCATGCTGGCCCGGCGGACTGAACGGGATGCGGCGGAAGCGGTCCACCCGGCGCGCGTCGCCGGGCCAGACCCGCTGGATCACCGTGAGGGTCTGCTGCCGCCACGTCTTGAAACTCTGGTCACGCCGCGTCGCGTTGCGCAGTTGACCGAGGTCGGCCAACTGGCGCTCGAGCCACTCGCGCGCGCGCAGTACGTCGTCAGGGTGGGTCATCGTCGTGGCATCCTCCCGGAGTCGATCTCGCGGCTCTCGGGTTATCGGCCACCGACACGCCGAAGTTGACCGCTTACCGGGCCCCGCCGGTCGGGACGGCTGGAGCGGCCGGAGCGGCGGCGGCCCGCCGGCGTCGCGCGCCAGGCACGACCTCGATGGCACGGCGCAGGCCGGCCAGCGCGGCCCCGAGCAGGGTGATGAGCGCGCCCACCCAGACCAGGTTGACCAGCGGCTTGGTGCTGAACTCCAGCACCGCCTGGCTCGCCGCCCCGGCACCCGGGAGCAGCACACCCACCCGCTTGCGATCCGCGTCGATCCGTTCGACCGTGACCTGCCCCAGGCCGGCCACCTCGACCGGCAGCGCCCGGGTCCCCTGCGCGTCGGCGCGCATCCCGGGGGAGATCCGCACCGCCGGCCCGCTCCGGCGGACATCGATGTCGGCCAGGACCTGCATGGCCTCGTGCGACTCCATCCGGAACCCCACGAAGGTCCAGGTCAGTCCCAGCGCCGGCACCGCCTGGCCCTGCGGCAGCCACACGATCCGGTCCGCGTCGCTCTCCAGCCGCTGCACGTCCACTGGCGACAGGTAGAGCTCGCGCCGGCCGCTGATGGCCGGCTTGTGCATGCTGCCCTCGCCCTGCGGCATCTTCAGCAGCTGCGGGCGGGCCTCGAAGCTCCAGCCCTTGCGGCTCACCAGCACGTCGAGCTGGTGGCCACCGCGCGGATCGAAATGGTCTCCGCGGTAGGTGATCGTGTAGCCGAGGGCCTGCCCCGATTCGCCCGTCCGCAGCGTCAGGCGCTCGGTGCGTCCCAGCGCCGTGGACATCACCATCCCCAGGATCATGATGGCGAGCCCCGCGTGCCCGAGGTAGCCCGCGCCGTAGCTCCAGCCGCGGCGGAACAGCTTCACGGTCATCCACGCGTTGATCCCGAGGGCGAACCCGGTCGTGGCGAGCAGCGCCAGGTGCGCCCCGTCCCGCACGCCCGTGAGGAGCGCGCCCCCGAACGCCAGCAGCGCGCACAGGAACCCCGGGGCGAGCGCCGTGAGCCAGCCGAACCCCACCTGCCGCGACCAGCGCAGCGCCGGCGCGACCGCCATGACCAGCACCAGCAGGACGCCGAGCGGCACGCTCATCGACTGGTAGAACGACGGGCGCACGCTGGCGGGCCGGCCGGCCAGCGAGGTGAGCAGCGGAGCGATCGTGCCGAAGGTCACCATGGCCGCGAAGACCAGCACCGTGACGAGCCCGACCCACAGCGCGGCCTCGCGCGAGACGCTGGTCCAGCGGGTGGGCCTCGACTCGATCGCGCGCCAGCGCCAGGCCAGCAGCACGGCCGCGATCAGCAGGGCGCCGGCCAGGTTGACGATCAGCGGCACGTTGAGGCCCGAGTCGGCGAAGGAGTGGACCGAGAAGTCCTGCAGCACGCCGCTGCGGGTCAGGTAGGTCCCGCCGAGCACGGTGAGCCATCCCAGGAACGCCATGAGCAGGTTGCTGCGCACCAGCCCACCGGTGGTCTTCTGGATGAACAGGCCGTGCAGGAGCGCGACCGCGACGAGCCAGGGCACGAGCGAGGCGTTCTCGACCGGGTCCCAGCCCCAGTAGCCGCCCCAGCCCAGCACCTTGTAGGCCCAGATGCCGCCGAGGGCGATGCCGGTTCCGAGCGAGAGCACCGCGAACAGCACCCAGGGCCAAACGGCGCGGTTCCATTCGCGCCACAGACCGAGCACCAGCGCGGCGCCCGCCAGGGCGAAGGGGGCCACCATCGCCGCGTACCCCACGAAGAGCACCGGCGGATGGACGACCATCCAGGGATCCTCGAGCAGCGGGTTCAGGCCCTGGCCGTCCGCCGGGGTGACGTGGCTCACGCGGAACGGACTGCGCACCAGGAGCAGCACCAGCAGGCCGAGCTGGGCGAGCGCGACGAAGAACATCGCCGGCCGGGAGAGCGGCCCCGGCTGCCGCATCAGGGCGACGCCCACCAGCGCCATGAGCAGTGCCCAGAGCAGGATGCTGCCCTCCTGCCCGGCCCAGGAGGCCGCAAAGGTGAGCGCGGGCGAGAGGGCGCGGGAACTGTACTCGGCGATGTAGGCGTACTCGAAGCGGTGGCCGAGGAAGAGCGCCCAGAGCGTGACGACCGCGCCGAGGATGGCGGCCGAGTGGAGCCCGAACATCCATTCAGCCGCTGCGGGCCCGCGGCGGCCCCGGACGTCCTGGAAGAAGAGGAAGGCGGCCGGGACCGCGAGCAGGAATGCGAGCTTCAGCAGCAGGTCACCAAGATTCACGACTTCCCTCGGAATTATGGGTCACTCGACGGGCGGAAGACCATCCAACCAATCGTTTCTTTATGGAACACAAGAGCGGGAAATGGCCTAGTCGACGGAGGATTTCAGACTCCAGTTGATTCGGCAAGCGCCGGTAAGGACCATCCGTTCCCAGAAGCGGACTCATGTCGTTGATAGCCATTAGTCTACGTATCTAGATGGCACATGGTACTTTAGAACACCAGACCACAGGTGGACTGCGGACCTCGCATCAGTACTTTCACCTAGACGCGCAGTTCACATTACCGTATCATCGTTCCCGTCTCAACGTCCTGAGTCACTCGTGGTCGAGACGCAGGGTGACGGAGGGAGGCAGAACGCCTCCCGCCTCCCGCCCGATCCGAAGGCTCAGGAAGGTCCGTTCGAATCGAGCACGGTCCTGCGAAACGCCGCTGGACCAGCACTCGTTCCCACTCCCGGGTTCGAAAGGGGGGTCAGCGCAACTCGCTCGTTACCTTCAGACCCGACTCCTGAAGATTCGAACCCGAAGCATCCCCCACCACCACGAGGAGCAAACTCATGAAGCGCCTGTTGCTCTCCCTCGTCGTCCTGGCCCTCGCCGGTCTCACGACCGTCGCGTTGTCGGGCGACTATCACGTCGGCCAGTTGCTGGTCTGCAGCGATTGCCACGTGATGCACGGCCAGCAGTCGCACACCTACCCCGAGACCGGCGAGCTGAATCCTCCGGGCGCCGGCGCTCCGTTCGCGAAGCTGCTGCGCCAGTCGTCGGTCAACGCGGTGTGCCTCTCGTGCCACGACGGTCGCACGGACGTTCCGGACGTGCTCGGCACCACGAGCGCGGCCCCGCTGAACGGCCGCCTCGCCGGTGCGCTGAACGTCGAGTCGGGCCACGGCTACACGAACGACGCCGGCTACTCCGTCGGTGACGGCCACACGCTGTGGTCGACCGCCACGCCGCCGGGCTTCAGCGGCACGACTTCGCCCGTGAGCGCGAGCGGCCTGGGTTGTGCGGACTGCCACTCCGCGCACGGCGCGGCGAACTACCGCAACCTGAAGAGCAGCACGCGCAGCACCAACGCCTTCTACAACCGGTTCGTCTCCTACGAGATCGGCGGGACGCCCACCAACACGAAGGACGTCTACGAGGCGGCCGCGCGCGGCTACGGCTGGAACAACGTCAACTACCAGGAGCCGAGCCAGACCACGAGCGCCTACGGCGCATGGTGCCAGGCCTGCCACACGACCTTCCACGGCTCACCGGCGGACGCCAACATCGAGACCGTCGACGGCGTGGTCCGTCACCCGACGGCCGGCGTGGACCTCAGCACCAGCAACCGCACCCAGCTGAACCTGCACACGCACAAGGTCAAGCTGATGGACGGGCTGGGCCAGTGGGACGGTTCGACCGCCACCGCGACCCCGTCGTGCTTCACCTGCCACAAGTCGCACGGCAACCAGAACGGCTTCGGGCTGATCTGGTTCGTGGACAACACCACGACCGGTCCCAACACGCCCGCAACCCCGACCGACATCACCGAGCAGGGTGACGGCGGCGAGTACCGCGACCTGTGCCGTCAGTGCCACACCCAGGGCAGCTTCCCGGCCGGCAACCCGGTCGCGATCATCCCCTGAGCCTCGCAACATCGGGCAAGGTCCGGCCGGCTCCGCATCCCGGAGTCGGCCGGATGTCCATCGGGCATCCACTTCCAGGCCGGGACGGGTGGGCAGCGTGAGGTTTTCGACGCGCTGGGCTAATCTGGGCAGCATGCGACCGAGGGATCTCGTCTCGAGCCTCGCGGGGCTGGCGTTGGTGTGCCTGCTGGCGACTGGAGCGCAGCCCCTGCATCCCTATCGCACCCCCGCCGGCGTCGAGAAGCTCCTGGCGCAGGGCGCGCACGCGGGCGACTGCGACCAGTGCCACACCGTGCACGGCCAGGGGGATGTCGTCTACGGGCACGCGCTGCTCGGCCCGGACGACAACTCGCTTTGCGACCGCTGCCACGACAAGCCCTGGACGGCCGGCAGCTACGCGGGGCCCTGGGTGTACTCCGGCGCCTCTCACGGCACGGCCACCGGGACCGCCTGGCCGGGGCCCACCCCCCCGCCACGCACCGAGCCGGGCGCGGAGGGCAAGTGCCTCAACTGCCACGACCCGCACGGCTGGTCGGACGCCGGCGGGCTGATCCCGGCGCTCGCCATCGGGCGCGAGGAGACTCTCTGCCTCACCTGCCATGACGGCGCGCCCGCTTCCACCAACATCGGCGCCGATCTCGCCAAGGTCTACCGGCACCCGGTGCGGCTCTACTCCGGGCGCCACAAGGGACCGGCCGAATCCGATCCCGCCGACTTCGGGGTCTCGCCCGCGAACGCGCGCCACTCCGAGTGCGTCGACTGCCACAACCCGCACGTGGCCGGCGCCGACCGGCCCGCCACGCCGGCCGCCCCCGGGCTCTCGCGCACCAACCTGGGCGTGAGTCGGGTGCTGGTGCAGAACGGCCCGGCGGGCACGCCCCCCACGTTCACGTTCGCCGCCGGCTCCGATACGCTGAGCGCGCCGGTGGCGGAATACCAGCTCTGCTTCAAGTGCCATTCGTCCTGGACCAGCCAGCCCTCGGGGCAGACCGACCTGGCCCTGGTCCTGAACCCGGCGAACGAGTCGTTCCACCCGGTCGAGGCCGCGGGCCGCAACCCGGGGATCCCGGCCGGCGCGTTCGCGCCCGGCTGGAGCGCCGCCAGCCTCACGCGCTGCGGCGATTGCCACGGCAGCGATTTCGTCGGGTCCACGCGCGGGCCGCACGGCTCCTCGTACCGCTACATCCTGACGCAGCCCTACACCGCCTCGCCCCAGCCGCGGACGATGAGCACCGGCGAGATCTGCTTCGCCTGCCACACCCCCGAAGTCTACGCGGACCCGGGCGCGCCCGAGGCGACGAGGGCCCTCTCGCGGTTCAACAAGCCCGGGGTGGACAAGGGCCACGCCGAGCACGTCGGCGAGGAGCACGTCCCCTGTTACGCCTGCCACGTCACGCACGGCTCGCCCGACCAGCGCCATCTCATCGCCACGGGGCGCAACCCGGGCATCGGCTCCTACACCGAGACGGCCAGCGGCGGCACCTGCTCGCCGACGTGTCACGATCCCGAGTCGTACACGATCAACTATGCTCGATGATGCGGCGAAGAGCGCTGGGGGCGGGGCTGGTGGCGGCATCGATGGCGGCCGTTCTGCTCGCCGGGCCCGCTGACGCCCAGCAGAAGATCCGGGGAGTCGCCGAGGTGCAATACTCGAAGCTCAGCCTGCTGGACCCGGCCAACGACGTGGAATGGTGGCTCACCTCCGTGCAACTCGACTACTCCCGCCGCTTCCGCAAGGCCTACGAGCTCTCGTCCCGGTTCCAGTTCACCGACCAGCGCACCATCGGACGACCCGACCGCCAGATCCTCCCGCAGGGCTCCCTGCGCCTGGCCCATCCGCTGTTCGGGCTGTTCGGCTCCTACCGGCCGATCACGGTCGTCGATTCGCGCAACCTCACGACCCGCCAGCAGGAGACCAACCTGACGGGCTACTTCCAGCGGGCCGGGCTTCCCCAGCTGTCGGCCTCGTGGAACCGTCGCAACCAGGATGCGAGCGGCCCGTTCCCGGGCACAGCGGCCGTGAGGCGCAGCCTGATGGCCAACTACGACCTGGGGCGGCTGAACCTCCACGCGGGCTACGGCGACCTGGCCAACGAGGACCGCAGCGCGCGGCGGCGGACCGGGAGCGAGGAGAACGTCAACGCCGGCTCGACCGTGCGCCTCGAGAACCGGCGTGCGAATGCCGTCCTCCAGTACGACTACAACCAGTCGCGCAGGCAGGTCGACGGGGCCCATGACGCCACCTCGCGCGTGCACAGCGCGTCCGCGAACGGGGGGCTGGCGATCTCCAAGCGGACCTCTGCCAGTCTCGCCTACAGCTTCCGGAGCGTGGGCACCACGCAGTTCGCCACCACGACCGAGGTCGATCACGACGGCTCACTCAGCGTCATCCACCGGCCCTGGAAGGCGGTGCAGTTGTCCGGCGGCGGCGGAGTGCGCAGCGTCAACGTCGCGGGCAGCGAGGAGACCGAGAGCTTCCTGAGCACGTCGGCCTCGGCCGAGGGCGACGCCCGGCCCGGGTGGAGGTTGGGAGCGAGCGCGAACCAGTCGTGGAACTGGCTCCCCGGCGACCGCGCCCGCCCGGTCCAGAGCATCCGCTCGAACACGCGGATGCGGCTCTCGAAGGGGTTCGACGCCTTCGGCGAGGCCTCGCTCTCCAGGGCCGACCGCCCCAGCGCGGGCCTCGAAACCGGCCCGGCCGCGACCCTGGTGACGCTGCAGACCGCCGCCGGCCTGCGCGCGGTGCCGCTGCGCACCGTCACCCTCAATGCGAACCTGCGGCGCTACCGCACCGGCGCGACGCTGCGGGGCGACGGCCCGGCCTCGACCACCTACACGACGAGCCTCGACTGGCGGGCCTCGGAGAAGCTGCAGGCGAGCGGCAGCTGGGGCCGCGCCGGGGGCTTCGTGCGCAACGCGCCCGACCGCTCGACGCTGCAGGCCAGCGTGCAGTGGACCCCCTCGCGCACCGTCCAGGCGAGCGGCACCTACACCCGCGCGAACCAGCAACTGCGCGACCCCGGCACGTCGCTCACGGCCGGCCGTGAGGCCTACGGCGCCTGGCTCGCCGTGGCATTGAACCGCGACCTGCACGCCACGATTCGCTACACTCAGGCGGACCCGGGTCTTCCCACCCGCGCCCGGCAGGTGAGCGCGACCTTGTCCCAGAGTCTCTGGAGGTAGCATGGCCGGGAAGCACCATCCTCTGGCACGCATGGCGGCCGCCGCCCTGGGCCTGCTCCTGCTCTCCTGCGCCCCGGTCTCCCGGGTCTACCTGAATCCCGACGCGGACATGGCCTTCTACACCAGGATCGCCGTGCTGCCGTTCACCAACCTGAGCAGCGAGGGGCTGGCCGGACCGCGCGTCACGCGCGCCTTCATCACCTCGCTGATCATGACGGACCGCTACCAGATCGTGCAGCCCGAGGAGTTCCGCACCGCCCTGCTGAAGGACAACGTCATGCCGGAGACGGACGGGACGTATGACCTGCAGAAGCTCAAGGAGGTGGCCCTCCGGCTGGGAGCCACCGGCGTGCTGCGCGGCGCGGTCAGCGAGTACACCATGCAGCGCACGGAGAACGGCGACATCCCGGTCCTGTCGTTCGACGCGGAGCTGCTGGACGCCAACACCGGGAACGTGGTCTGGCGGTCCTCGATCGCGAAGCGCGGCAAGAGCCGCATCCCGGTCCTCGGCCAGAGTTCGCGCTCGCTGGGACGGCTGACGCAGGACGCCTGCGACGAGCTCGTGGCCCGGCTGCGCGGGAGGGCGTTCTGACCATGGCTCGACGTCACGGGCGCATCGCGATCGGGCTGCGGCTCGCCGTCCTCGCCGGCCTGGCGGTGCTGTGCGCCGGGAGCGCACCGGCCCTGCGTCGCTCCGCCGGAGGCACCGTGCCCGCGGACCACCCGCGCGCCGCGCTCGTGCCGTTCGAGAACCTCGCGGGCCGCGAGGAGCAGGGCGCGCTCTTCAGCAAGGTGTTCTTCGCCCAGCTGGTCGCCAGCGGCGCCCTCGAGATGGCCGAGCCCGGGCAGGTGGACGAGGCGATGGACTCGCTGGGCATCCGTTCGGGCGGCTCGCTCACGCCGGCGCAGGTCCGCGAGCTGGGCGAGGCCCTGCGCGCCCCCTACCTGCTGATGGGCAGCGTGCTCGAGAGCGGACGGTTGCGCAGCGGCGACCTGGACGTGCCCGCCGTGGGCGGCACGCTGCGGCTGGTCGAGGCCGCGAGCGGCCGGGTCCTGTGGGCCGGTGTGCACTTCCGCTCCGGCGAGGACCACGAGACGCTGTTCGGCTGGGGACGGGTCATGAGCACGGAACGGCTGGTCTCGCTGCTCGCCCAGGACATGCTCGGCGACTTCAGGGTGGCGGGCGCGCGCCGCGCGCCGGGCCCCCGCAAGGAAGGATCCAGATGAGACGCACGTGGTGGCTCGGGCTCCTGATCGGACTCGTCGCGGTCCTCCCGTCCCAGGCGCAGGTGAAGCCGCCGGCGGCCGCGGGCGGGGCGCGGCTGGACGCCGTGACGCTGCTGGTGCGGCATCGCGTCTTCCACGACTTCCGCGACCTGCAGCGGGTGAAGCTGAAGCAGGACTTCATCCTCGGTGACACCGACTTCTCGGCGCGCGTGGTCGAGTACGTGCCCGACTTCACCATGGACCTCACCACCCGCAAGATCATGTCGAAGTCCGACCAGCCCGACAACCCCGCCTTCCGCATCATCGTCTTCCAGAAGAAGGCGCCGCAGGACACGACCTGGGCGCTGCTCAAGATGCCGCCCCACTTCGCGCGCAAGTCCATGTTCGCCTTCCAGGTGGTCAAGGTCGAGTTCACCGGGCGGGCGCCGATCATGGTCGACACGTCGGCCGTCGCCCCGGCGAGCCCGCCCACCGCGCCCCCGACGCGGCCGGCCGGCCACGACACCGTGTCCGCGCGATGAGCCGCCCCGCCCGTCTCCTGCGCGCGCTGTTCGCGGCAGCACTGCTCGGCGCCGTCCCGCTGCTGCTGCCCGGACACGTCGACGCCGCGAAGCCGGTGCCGAAGGGCCGTCCCTGCTACGACTGCCACAAGGACGCGAAGCAGGACTACGGGTCGAGGAAGTTCGTTCACGCGCCGGTCGCGAAGGTGGACTGCGCGGCCTGCCACAAGAGCCACGGCTTCCTGCAGAAGCTGATCCTGGTGAAGCCGGCGCCGGAGCTGTGCTTCGGCTGCCATGACGCCCTGAAGACGGCCGCGAAGCCCGAGCACGCGCACGCCGCCTACGAACAGGGCAAGTGCCTCTCCTGCCACGATCCGCACGCCTCCGACCAGCCGCGGCTGCTGCGCGCCGGGGGCCCGCAAGCCACCTGCTTCCCCTGTCACGAGGAGGCCGCGGCCCAGGCGAAGAAGCCGCACGTGCACGCGGTCTTTGCCCGGGGCGACTGCTACGCGTGCCACGACGCCCACGGTTCGAAGGACGCCGGGCTGCTCCGCGGCCCGGCCGACCAGCTCTGCGCGACGTGCCACAAGCCCGCCGACACGGCCACCGCGCACGCGAAGCTCACGGTCGCCGGGCTGGCCTGCCTCGACTGCCACGACCCGCACGCCTCGACCGAGACCGCGCTCCGGCGCGAGACCGCGCACGCGCCCGCGGCCGAGGGCAGCTGCGACGCCTGCCACACGATGGAGGACGGCAAGGCGGGCGCGAAGCTCGTCACCGAGGTGCCGGAGCTGTGCTTCACCTGCCACGACGACGTGCGGACCGCGTCCCAGAAACCCACGCCCCACCCGCCGGCGGCGGGCGGCGAGTGCCTCACCTGCCACGACCCGCACCGCGGGGTCGCCCGGGGCCTGCTCAAGTCGAAGCCGCTGGAACTCTGCGGCCAGTGCCACGACCAGCTCGCCGAAGCGCTGAAGCAGCCGGTGGTCCACAAGGCGTTCGCGGCCGGCGACTGCGCCGGCTGCCACCAGCCGCACGGATCCGACCGCGAGCACCTCCTGAAGACCGCCGACGGCGCGATGTGCCTCGACTGCCACAAGGACCTCGGGGCCCGCGCCGACAGCGCCGGGACGCACCCGCCGTTCGCGAAGAAGGACTGCCTGCGCTGTCACGCCCCCCACTCGGCGGCCGAGGAGCGGCTCCTGCGCAAGGACATGCGCGCGCTCTGCCGGACCTGCCACGCCGACCTGGCGCAGAAGCTCGTCGGCCTCGAGGTGCACCCGCCGTTCCGCTCCGGCCAGTGCACCGCCTGCCACGACCCGCACCAGTCGGGCCAGGGCAAGCTGCTGCGCGGCGAGCCGGCGAAGATCTGCGCGCCCTGCCACGGCCAGGAGGTGATGGCGGCCAAGGCGTCCCATCCGCACGCGCCGGCAGCCGCCGGGCAGTGCCTCGAGTGCCACGGCGCCCACGGCGGGCTCACCAACCGCCTGCTCGCGACCGGCGGGGCCACCCTCTGCACCAAGTGCCACGCCGACATCGCCGCGAAGATCAAGGGCCCCGCACCCCACACCCCGGCCGCGGCCGGGCAGTGCGCGGCCTGCCACGAGCCCCACGGCGGGTCGCGGGCGGCCCTGCTGCGCGACGAGCCCAACGCCCTGTGCACCCGGTGCCACGGCGGCATCGGCAAGGAAGGGGACACCGTGCATCCCCCGGTGGAGAGCGGCGAGTGCCTCTCCTGCCACGATCCCCACGGCGGCGTGGCGGCGCCCGCCCTGACGAAGAAGGTGCCCGCGCTGTGCGGCGACTGCCACGACCTGGAGGACGCGGACCTCACCCGGAAACACGGCGGCGCCACGCTGACCGCGGTCGACTGCCTCTCGTGCCACACCCCGCACGCGTCCAAGTCGGCCGGCCTGCTGGCGGCCCGCGAACACCCGTTCTTCGGGTCGAAGGAGTGCACCAAGTGCCACGGGAAGACCGGCGCGCCCGGGGCCCTGAACCTGGCGCGCCCGGCGGCCACGCTGTGCGCCTCGTGCCACCAGATCCCGAAGAAGAAGGCCACACCGCAGGGCGCGGCCGCCGGCCACGTGCATCCGCCGGTCGCGAAGGGCGATTGCGTCGCCTGCCACACGCCGCACGCCTCCGACCGCGCGGCGCTGCTGGTCACCCAGCCCATCCGGCTGTGCGTCCGGTGCCATGCCGGGGCCGTCGCCGACGCCCGGCTCAAGCACGGGCACCCGCCCGCGGCCGCGGGCCAGTGCGCGACCTGCCACGAGCCGCACGAGAGCGCCAACCCGGCGCTGCTGAAGCAGCGCACCGGCGCGCTGTGCTTCACCTGCCACGCGGACCTGCAGACCCGCATCGCGCAGGGCAAGCCCCACGCGCCGGTCGCCATGGGGCTCTGCTCGACCTGCCACGCGAGCCACGGCACCGACGAGCCCGGCATGACGAAGCGCCAGGGGGCCGCGCTCTGCACCGCCTGCCACTCGATCGAGAAGCAGGGGCTCCTGGCGAAGCACCAGGGCTTCGCCCTCGCGAAGGCCAACTGCGTGGACTGCCACGATCCGCACGTCGGAGCGACGGGCCGGCCCGGCATGCTCAAGCCCGTCTCGCACATGCCCTTCGCGCAGCGCAGGTGCGTCGAGTGTCATGGCGAGCGCAAGACCGGGGCGACGACTCAGCCGGTGCCCGACCTGTGCTTCCGCTGCCACGAGGGGCAGAAAGCGTGGCTCTCCGCGCCCGTCGTCCACGCGCCGCTGCAGTCGCGCGAGGCCTGCCTTTCCTGCCACGGAGCGCACGCGGGCATGGCGACCGGCGTGCTGAAGCGCGCGGGCGAGAAGCTCTGCTTCCAGTGCCACGATCCCCGCCCGTTCCGCCGGAAGAACGTGCACGCCGCGCTCGGGCAGGGCTGCGCGACGTGCCACGATCCCCACAGCGGGAAGCACAAGAAGCTGCTCACCGAGGACGTGGACACGCTGTGCCGGCAGTGCCACTCGGACACGTCCAAGCACTTCCACAAGGTCTCGGGAGGCGTGGACCCGCGCACCAACGAGCCGCTCGACTGCGTCGGCTGCCACCTGCCCCACTCGAGCGACCAGCCTTCCCTGCTGACGCACGAGCCGACCCGGGAGCTGTGCATCCAGTGCCACGACCCCTCCATGGGGCCGAAGCGCGACTGAGGGCGCGCCGCACCGGCCACCTGATCCCCGGGGCGGCCGGTGCGGGCAGGGCGCCGGACGTGGCTACGGCGACAGGAGCGTGGCGGGACGCGCGCCGGAGCCTTCCACCGGCTCCCAGGGCTTGCGCAACTGCCGCACCTCGGGCACGCCCGGGTCGAACCAGATCACCGGGACGCGCGTGCGGGCGTTCAGGTTCCTGACGATGGCGGCGAGCGACCGCTGGATGGTCGCCGCCTCGTCCGGCAAGCCGGGGCGAACCGTGGGAACGCGCACCCCCTCGAGCGGGTCGGTCCCGAAGCGCCCCCGCAGCTCGGCGCGCGTGGCGGCCTCCAGCAGCATGTCCGGCGTGGCGATCCACAGCGCGGGCTTCTCGCCGCGCAGGATCTGGTACTCGACCAGGTGGATGAAGCGGTCGTCGGGCCACAGGACGATGGCCGTGTCCGACGGCACGGCGGACCACATCGAGCGGAGCATGGCCTCGTTCTCGATCAGTCCGCGGCGCTCCGCCAGCCCGCCGCGGATCCAGGGGACGACCAGGGCGAGCGCGGCCAGACCCATCACGCCCAGGCGAAGCGCCCGCTCGCGCCCGGCCCCGCCCGCCAGGCTCGCCACCGTGGGCGCGGCCGCGGCCGCGCCCAGCGCCATCGCCGGCAGGAAGTACGGCGCCGGGTCGGGAACCCCGTAGCGGAAGGCGAAGAGGGCCGACGACAGCGCGGCGGCCAGGAGCGCCGCCCACGCCACCCGCCGCTCCGGCCGCCGCTCGCGCAGGACACCGAGCAGGAGCAGCGCCAACCCCGGGACGAGGAATGGATAGCCCGCGCGCGCCAGCAACGCGCGGTGGTCGGCGGCCGGGTCGAAGTAGCCGAGGAAGTGGCGGTACTGCGCTCCGCTGATGTGCTCGAGCACCGAGGCCGCTCCCGGGACCAGCGCCGGCCACTGCACCCGGGCCGGGTGCCAGGCGCGCCAGGCGATGATCCCGTAGCTCGCGAGCGGGACCAGCGCCGCCGCGGCGGCCCGGAACAGCAGACCGGGCCCAAGACGCCGCCGCCGGGCGAGCAGCACGACCAGGCCCGCCGAGAGCGGCAGCGCCACCACCACGGAGGTGAGGTGGTGCGCCAACCCGAGGCCGCAGACCAGCCCCCAGAGGGCGGCCGCACGGCCGGGCGAGGGCTCGGGGCCCCCGTCGCGCGCCACCGCGGCCGACAGCCGCAGGAAGGCCCAGGCCGCCGCACAGACCCAGGCCAGGCTCCAGCTGTTCACCTCGGCCGACGTCGCCACTCCCAGCAGGATGGGCTGGAACGCGATCAGGGCCGCCGGCACGAGCGCCGCGACGAAGCGGGCGGTCCCCGCCAGGCCCGGCGTGGCGAGCCGGACGAGCTCCGTTCCGAGCGCGTGCAGGAAGCCGATGGCCACCGCGGCCCCGACCGCGCTCCAGGCGTTGGCAGCCAGCGGCCAGGACACGCCCAGCGCGTGCAGGAGCACGCAGAACAGGTGCCCCAGCAGGACGTACAGGGGGTAGCCGGTGGGGTGGGCGACCCCGTTCGTGGCGAGCACCAGGGTGAACTCGCTCCCGTCCCCGACCCCCGACACCGGCGGGCAGAGGGGCAGGTAGACCGCGAGCGCCAGGAGCGCGACCAGCACGGACGCCCGGCGAGGCATCAGGTGATCCCGCCCGCCGCCGCGCCGGACCGGCTCGCGCTCGGCGATGGCCACGTCCCGAGCTCCCCTCGGATTGCCGCCCTGCGGGTCATGGACCGCCCCGTTCCTGGTCATGGCGTGGTCTCCGTGCGGCCGCCCGGGCCGGCACCCTGCGGGCCGCCGCGCGGCCGGCGGCAACATAGGGGCCGGGGTCGAGGCGCGTCAACGCCCGGCCGCGGGTGGCGCCGCGGGGCGTGCGTTGCCAGCGGGCGAGGCTGACCGTAGTGTCTGCGCCGATGGGCGGACCCGAAGGGACTCGATCCCCGTGCCGCCTCGCCCCGGCGGCGAGCCCGGGCCAGCCCGACCGCAGAAAGGTGCGTGCCCCGTGACGCGTGCGACGCTCGAGGAGAAGCCGGGGGCCCGGGCGAAGCCCGGCCTCCGAGCGGGCGCGGTGCTCCGCAGCGCACGGGTCCGGCGCCACGTCTTCGCCCCGGGGCTGGCGGCCGCGCTGCTCGCGTGCGCGCTGGCCGCGGTCGCCGCGGCCCCGCGCCTGCTCACCCCTAGGCTGGTCATCTGGGGTTACGCGGACGGCACCAACCTGAGCCGGCCGCGCGGGGCGGCGTTCGATCCGCTCGACGGGGCGATCTACGTCGCCAACACCGGCGCCCACCGGATCGAGGTCTTCTCGAAGACCGGGCGCGCCCTCACCTGGTTCGTCCACCGGGTCGCCGGTCCCGACGGCGGGCTGGTGGACGGCGAGCCCTGCGCGCTGGCCTTCGACCGCGCGGGGCGCCTGCTCGTGGCGGACAACTCGGCGTCGTACGTGGACGTCCTCGACCGTCGCGGCCGCCCGCTGCGGCGCCTGGACCTTCCCGGCGAGCGGCCGATCGCCCTCGCCGTCGGCCCCGACGGCACCATCTACGTGGCCAGTTCCGGAGAGGGCTCCCGGATCCACCGCTTCGCCGCCGACTACTCCCGCGCCGGCTCCTGGGGCGAGCCCGGGAGCGGCCCGGGCCGCCTGCACAGCGTGACCGCGCTGGCCGTCATGCCGGACAGCACGCTGGCGGTGACCTGCGCGCGCACGGACCTCGGCGTGCAGGTGTTCACCGGCGAGGGCGCCTACCTGCGCGGCTTCGCGACGCACGAGATGGGGCCGGGCAACATCTCGCTGCCGTCGGGGGTGCTGGGCACGCGGGACGGCCGCATCTGGGTGTGCGACGAGATCCGCCAGAGCGTGCAGGTCTTCGACCACGCCGGCGGCTTCCTCACCCTGGCCACGGGCGAGGGCACGGCTCCCGGCGAGGTCTCCTACCCGACCTCGTTCGTGACCGACGGCCGGGGGCTCGTCGCCATCACCGAGCGCGCGCTCGGCCGGCTCCAGGTGCTCGCCCTGCCGCAGGACACGACGCCGCCCGACACCACGGGCAGCTGACGGCCCGCCCCTCGGGCGGATGAGGCCACCATTGCGGAATCCATCGACGCCACCGTGTTTAGCCGGACGCAACTTGACCGCGCGGCCGAATCGACGGAAGCGTCATGCGGACGCCGATATCGCTCAAGATTCCCCGGGGCGGGGCGATGATAGGTGGGTCGGTATTACTACGGAGACTTCGCTTTCGTTCTGCGCTATAGTGCACGTCATGCGCGCAGGGATGGCGCTCGATCCACGATCACGAACACGGCATTGCGGAAGCGGGCCTGACAAGCTCCGGACGTCTCCACCTCCGAGCCCGACGCGAATGCCTTTCGGCCGCGAGCCGCCATCACGCGCCCCATCAACCGGTCGGGCCGCCACCTGGTGCCGCTCACGACGCAGCGATACGGAAGTCGCATTCCGGACCCACTCTCGGAAGGAGTCGCGTTGCCAACGCCCCACATGACTTCATGCCGATCCGCGTCCTCGATGCTGATCGCCTGCGTCGTGCTGGTCGCGTCGTTCGCCGTGGCGAATGGCGCTCCCGCGGCGCAGGGCAAGCCCCGCGTCAGCCAGGCGTGCCTCGCCTGCCACACCGGCCAGGACCTGACCCTCGCCACCACCGGGCACCGGATGCCGGCCGGCGGGCTGGACGGTCCGACGGCGCGCGTCGCCTGCACGGACTGCCATGCCGGCGACAGCCGCCACTGGGACGAGGACCCGGCCCAGTACCCGATGGCCAACCCCTCGAAGAGCGGCGCGGCGGCCGAGGCGCGCGTGTGCTCGGGGTGCCACCAGAACGCGCACCAGCAGAACATGCTCGAGAAGAACGCCCACGCGGCGAACGACCTCAACTGCAGCACGTGCCACAGTGTCCACGCGTCGAAGCACCCGGCGCTGCTCAAGCAGGCCGAGAGCGGCCTGTGCCTGGGCTGCCACAAGGACGTCGAAGGGCAGTTCTCCCGGTCGTACCGGCACCCGGTGAACGACGGCATCGTCAAGTGCAGCGAGTGTCACCTGACCCTCGACGCCACGCGCCGCCAGCTGGCGACCAACGGCACGAACGTCTGCATGAAGTGCCATGCCGAGTTCGAGGGGCCGTTCCCCTACGAGCACCCGGCGACCCTCGACTACTCGACGGAGGAGGGCGGCTGCGTGACCTGCCACGAGCCCCACGGCTCGAACCTGCCGCGGATGCTCAAGCAGCCCTACGAGGCGCCCCACTTCCAGCTGTGCACGCAGTGCCACTCGGTCCCGCGGCACAACTCGAACCCGATGCACGGGACGAGATGGGCGGGCATGCCCTGCAATGACTGCCACACGGACATCCACGGCTCCTACACCAGCCGCCTGTTCCTGAGCGAGTCGCTTCGAGGCTGCTTCAACGTCGGCTGCCACCACAAGTTCTAGGACGGGGCACGAATGCGAACGACCAAGATTACGGCCACATGCGTCACGCTCGCCGTCACGCTGGCCGCGACCGCCGCCTGGGCCGGCACGCTGGACGGCACCGTGAAGCTGGGCGGCATCATCATGAACCAGACCGGCGACCGCTCCGCCGTCCAGGAGACCTACAACATCTACGACGGGTTCTCCCTCGCCCAGATCAGCCTGAGCGGCGCCCTCGATCGCGGTCACTATTTCTCGCTCGACCTGCGCGACCTCAACCTGGACTCGCGGCAGGGCGACCTCGTCTTCCGCGTGCCGGGCACCTTCAAGCTCACCTCGGCCTTCGACCAGCACCGGCAGATCTTCTCCCCGGGCGGCCTCGTCAACTCCGGACGCAAGGACTGGAGGGCGAACGCCCAGTTCACGCCGAATGCCTGGCTGGGGCTCTCGGGAGGCTTCGGCGTCCTGACGCGCGACGGCGACCGCCTGCCCTACCCGTCCGGCACGCTGAGCGTGCTGGGGAGCGGGTACGACAACGCGCTGAGGACCGGCGAGATCGCGGCGGACGTTCACAAGGGGCGGCGGGGCGGGGCGATCAGCCTGCGCGCGTCGGCCTTCCGCGACGAGCTCGTCCCGGCGGCGGACCGCAACGGGCAGGTGGTGTCGGCCCGGCTCTACTCGCCCTGCCTGTTCTACGACAAGTGGACCCACCTGCTGCGCGCGTCCTACGGCACCCGCTCGCACTCCGACCGCGACCGCGACTTCACGATGTCGAGCTTCCAGTACACCGGGGTGGTCGAGCCGGTCGAGGCCTTCCGGTTCCGCTACGGCTTCGATGCGAACCGCACCGACGACCCGTCCAGCGGGCTGATGACCGACCGATTCCAGAACGATTTCGACGCGACCTGGCTCTATCGGTACGGCCAGTTCAGCGGCGGCTACGGCTACGAGACCAACGACGACGACCAAACGCTCACCAGCTACCACAACTGGCGCGTCGGGACGGCATTCCGCTACGGCAAGGTCGTGAACGCCAAGGTCGACTACGCGAGCCGCGTCAAGAAGGACCAGGAGGAGCTGACCCTCCTCAAGGACGTCGAGGCCTCGCAGGTCCGCGCGAAGCTCCAGGTGCAGCCCCGCGAGGGCGTCACCCTGGGCGGCGGCTATTCGCGGCGCGAGCGCGAGTTCCCCGACCTGAACGTCACCGTCGACGGCGACGCCGTGAACGCCTTCGGCCGTTACGAGATCACGGCCTGGGGAGCGCTCTCGGCCGACTACAGCTACTCGGACGACGACTACAAGGACCTCGCCGCCGGCTTCCACACCGAGAGCCAGTTCGTGACGGGGCGGGTCGAGTTCGCGCGGGTCAAGGGCCTGCGGCTCGCCGGCGGCGCGACCTACATGGACATCGGCGGGGACCTCGACATCGAGAAGTCGATCGTGTTCCTGGAGGGCGCCTACACGCTGCTGGACGAGTACATCCTCGAGCTCAAGTACAACGCCTACAACTACGACGACTACATCCTGCTGGACCGCTACTACACGGCGAACGTGCTGCGCATCAACGTCGGATACAACCTACACCTGAAGTAGACCGGACCAGGCGACAGTTGCCAACCACGGAGGAGGACACGGAGATGGTGGCGTTCAAGAGACTCATGGCGTTGGCGGCGATCGCGGTGCTCGGGCTCGCGCTCGCCGCGTGTTCGCGCAACATCACGCGCGTCCAGCAGGTGGTGGCGGGACCGCAGAGCTGCTTCGAGTGCCACTCCGACACCAGCACGTTCCTGGTGGCCGCGGTGCAGCAGTGGGAGCACTCCAAGCACGCGAGCGGCGAGACCCTCAACGAGAAGGACGGCGACTGCAAGGGCTGCCACACCAGCGAGGGCTTCGTGGCCCGCGCGACCGGCGCCCCGATCGCCGACGTGGTCGAGAACCCGACGTCGATCCACTGCTTCACCTGCCACGCGCCCCACACCAACGGCGACTTCCGCGTGCGCTGGACGACCGTCGCGACGCTGATGAACGGCGCGACCTACGACCTGAAGGGCGGCAACCTCTGCCTGGCCTGCCACCGTTCGCGGCGCGACATCCGCACCTACATCGCCGCCGCTCCGGCGCGGACCACGCTGAGCAACCGCTTCGGCCCGCACCACGGCCCACAGGGTGACATGCTGATCGGCTCGAACGGCTACGAGTACGCCGGCTACACCTACGAGCGGACGAACCACCGCTCCGCGACCACCGACGGCTGCCTCGACTGCCACATGCGGACGACGCTCCAGAACGTCGTGGGCGGACACTCGTTCAACATGGCCTACGAGCTGAACGGCGGGGAGGTCCTCAACACCGAGGCCTGCCTGAAGTGCCACGGCGAGATCGGCGACTTCGCGGAGGTCGGCGCCGGGAGCGGGCGCTCGCAGGACGAGGTGGACGCCCTGATCCTGGATCTGCAGACGCGCCTGGTCGCCGCGAACCTGGTCACGGCGAATGCGAGCGGCCCCGCGACGCCGGCGGCCGTGAAGACGTCGGCCGACTCGGCCGGCGCGGTGTACAACCTGATCCTGGTCCAGGACGACCGCAGCCACGGCGTGCACAATCCGAAGTACATCGTGGGGCTGCTGCAGTCCTCGATCAACTTCATCAGCGGCGCCGACTCGAAGACCGAGGGGCTCACGGCCGCCCACGCGCAGCGGGCGATGAGCAATCCGAAGCTCAAGCGGTAGCAGGGCGTCGCGCCGACGCGTGGCGCGACGGCTCCGACAAAACAACGAGCGGGGGCGCCTCCTGCGAGGCGCCCCCTCCGTTTTCGGTGACGCGCGGAGCTAGAAGTCGCTGCTCAGCGAGCAGTAGAAGGTCGTGCCCGGCTCCACGACCGAGCCCAGCGCCTGCCGGTAGCGGAGGTCGGTGAAGTTCCGCACGCCCAGCACGACGCGTTGCCCGGTGTCGAAGCGGGCCCCGGCAGCCACGTCCCCGACGATCCACTCCTTCTTGTACTCGGTGAGCTGCTCCGCCCCGGGAGTGACCGGCGGCAGGCGGTTCGTGCGCCAGGAATAGCGGGCCCCCACCTCGGCCCAGAAGCGGCGCGCGGGCTCCGTCCAGCGCAGCGAGGCCAGCCCGCGGAAGGGCGGCACCAGCTCCAGCGGCACGCGGTCGGCGCTGACGCCGTAGATCTCGAGGATCGCCGCGCGGTTGGTGATGTCACCCACCGTGCCGGACATCCCGGTGCGCGCCGTCCATTGCGGGTGGAAGCGCCACTCGGCCTCGGCCTCGCCGCCCCACATCGTGGCCGTAGTGATGTTCGTGTAGCGGTAGGTGTTTTCACCCTTCGCCTCCGGCGGCGGCGCCGTTGGCAGGGCGTTGATCAGGTCCTTGAAGGTCGAGTAGAAGACGTTGCCCGAGATGGCCAGCGTGCGCGGCCCCCAGCGCAGGCCCAGGTCGTACGAGACGCTCCGCTCGGGCTTGAGGTCCGGGTTGCCGACCACGAACCCCACCGAACCCGGCCCGCTGAAGAACAGGTCCTGGGCGTTCGGCTCGCGATAGCCGTTCGCCACGTTCGCCGTGAGGTGAAGGTCCGCGACCGGCGTGTAGACCAGCCCCAGCGAGCCCGACAGGGCGTCGTCGTCACGACTCTGCGGCTCGAAGTAGAAGTCCGGCTCCCCCGCGACCGCCGCGTGCTCCATGAACGTGCGGTCCGTGCGATAGCGGTAGTGCGTGTAGCGCCCGCCCGCGTTCAGCGTCCACTGCCGCCCGAGGAAGAACTCGCCCTGTGCGAACCCCGCGTAGTTGTCGAAACGACCGACGGGCACCGAGCCGGACGTATCGATCGACGGGGGCGGGTCGCCGAACGGCGTCGTCATCGTCTGCAGCTCGGAGTTGATCCCGCCGGTGATGTCCCGGGACGCGTCCACCCCGGCGCTGAACCGGTAGAGCGCGGTCTTCCGCGACGTCATCTGCACCTGCAGGCCGTAGGTGTTGAGGTCGAGGATGCGGTCCTTGGCGAGCGCCAGGTGCCCGTTCATCCCCGGGCCCATCGGGATGGCGATGCCGATGTCCGAGTAGAAGTCGCGGTTCTCCCGCTGCCAGTAGGTCTTGATGTGCGTGGTCGACAGCCAGGAGGACTCGGCATACTGATGGTCGAGCGCCAGGTGGGCGAAGTCGCGGTCATAGTTCTTGAACTGGAAGATCTGCGAGTAACCCGGCACGGTGACGTCCAGCCCGGGGATGCCGACCTTGCTGGCGCGGTACAACTGGTAGCCGCCCTTGAGCGCGAGACGGTCGGTGAGGTCGTAGCGCAGGTTCGCGAGCGCGTTCCAGTCGCTGAAACTCGAATGCGGGACCGTGCCGTCGGCGTTCCTGAAGTCGTCGCTCCTGCGGCCGCTGCCTGCGATGATTCCCGAGAGCTTCTGCATCCGGGCCGAGAGTTCGAGCGAGCCGTTCCGTTCGGGCAGACCGCTGAAGCCCCCGCCGATGTTCGCCGAACCGCGCAGGACCTGGTCCGGCCCGGTGAAGCGCGGCTCGCGCGTGATGATGTTGATCACGCCGCCGATGGCGTCGGAGCCGTACGCCACGGACGACGGGCCCCGCACGACCTCGATCCGCTCCACCTGGGAAGGATCGACGAGCGAAGGGTGCGGCCCGTTGCCACGCACGCTGTTCATCGGCGTGCCGTCCACCAGCACCAGCACGCGCTGGCCGGTGAGGCCGCGGATCGACGGGCGCTGCTCCCAGGGGCTGTCCTTGTTGCTCTCGACGCCGGGGATGGTCGAGAGGACGTCACCGAGGACCAGCGGCGCCGATTCGCGCAACTGCTGCGCGTTGACGAAGGAGAGCGACTGCGGCGACTCGAAGTAGGCGCGCGGGTAGCGCGCGCCGGTCACCAGGGTCTCCTTGAGGAACACCACCGGCCGGGTCGTGTCGGAGAACGCGGCGCGGGGCCCGGCCTCGGCCGCCAGCACCGGGGCCACGGCCGCGAGCGCCAGACCCGCTGCCAGGATTGCCGCCATGGCCGCGGGATGGGGCACGCGGCCCCCGCGGGGATCGTGACGATGCATCGGTTCCTGCCTCCTCCCGAGATGAGCCGCGGCGCCGCGCTCGTCCGAGCGCGGCCGGTGCGGCTGGCGTTGCGGCGATGCGGCCCGACAGCCGGACCCGGACGCCGTCCCCGGAGTGCCAGCGGATGTGAACGAGGGATGCACGCACCCGCGCGCAAGGGTGACGGACCGGGCGGCCTTCGGCATCCAGGTCCGGCGCGCGCGCTGGCCGCGACCGACGCGCGTCTCCACGAGCCTCGTGAGGATGAACGCCGTCCGCGGATGGCGGACACTATGCAGCGGCCCGAGCCGCGTCAAGGAAATCCGCGCTCGAAACGCGCTACGATGGGAGAATTCGTGCATCCGATACGCTGGTTCCGTATCACTGAGGAGAGTGGCATACGCAGTCATACGGAGACGGTGCGAGTGGGAACCCGCAGGCCCGCGGGTGCGGGCCGGACGACCGCCGCGGGCGGGCGCATCGCGCGCCCGCCCGACGGGCCCACGGGGACCTCTTGACCGCGCTCTCCGTCGGTGAAAGCATCCAACGACTCGCACCGGCTCGCACGCGCCGGTCGCGACACTCGCGAGGCTCGTCATGAGATCCACCGGAGTGCGGTCCGCCTGGCACTTCCTCGCCGCGCATCCGCTGATCGTCGGGCTCCCGCCCGCGCGCCATCCGTCCCCCGGCGAGAGCGGCGGCGGCCCCCCCGCCGCCGACCCCGCGCTCGCGCCGTTCTTCGAGGCCACGGCGGACCCGATGATCCTGTTCGGGCCCGACTTCATCGTCCGGATGGTGAACGCCGCCGCGGACCGCCTGCTCCGCCTGCCCGAAGGCCGCCTGCGCGGCCGCTCGGTGCTCGAGTCCGCGCTGCTGGCCCGGGTGCTCGGCGACGCGGACGTTCCCCGGCGGCTGGCCGACGGCGCGGGCCCGCTGCGCGACGAGGTCACGCTGACGGACCTCGAGGGCCAGCCGCTCCAGTGCCAGGTCGAGGCGCTGCGCCTGCCGGACGGGAGCATGCTCCTGCACCTGCACGACACCACCGCCGCGCTGCGCGCGCGCGCCACCGTCCGCGCGGCCGACGGCCTGCAGCGCGCGGCCGCCGAGGCGCTGCCGGGCGTGGCCTGGACCATGGCGCTGCCCGAGGAGCGGCTGATCGAGGTGAGCCCCGCGGTCGAGCGCCTCTTCGGGCACCAGCCCGCGGAGCTGCTGCGGCGCCACGGGGCGTGGGACGAGCTGGCCCACCCCGGGGACCGCGAGCGGGTGCGTGCGGAGTTCCGCGCCGGGGTCGCCGCCGGCCTGCCCTTCGACATCCACTTCACCGGGGTGCACCGCGACCGCCGCGACCTGCCCCACCTGGTGAACCACGTGGTCCCGGTGCGCGGCGAGCAGACGTGGGCCGACCGGGCGCAGGGATTCATCGAGGACCTGAGCGCCCGCCACGCGCTCCAGCAGGAGCTGGCCGAGTCGCGCGCGCACCTGCGCCACATCCTCGACGCGATCCCCACCGGCGTGCTGGTGGCGCGCCTGCGGCGCGGCCGGGCGGAGGTGGCCCTGTGCAACCGGCGCCTGGCCGAGATGCTGCGGCTCGACGAGCCGGTCCGGCCGGGCACCCCGCTGGCGCGGACCACGCCCGACCTGCTGCGGCTCCTGCAGGGCGGCGGGGCCGGCGAGTCCGTCCCCCGGCTCACCAGCGACCAGGCCGAGGAGTACGTCGCCGAGCTGCACGAGCCCCTGCGCGTGCTGCGCACCTACACCGGGCCGCTGCACGACGCGAGCGGGGCCGTGGTGGGACGCGTCCTCACGGCGGAGGACATCACGGCGGGCTGGGTGATGCAACGCCGGCTCACGCAGGCGCAGAAGATGGAGAGCATGGGCCGGCTGGCGGGCGGGGTCGCGCACGACTTCAACAACCTGCTCGGCACCATCCTCGGCTTCGGCACGCTGCTGCTCGAGCAGAGCCCCGAGCCCGATCCGCGGCACGAGGCGGCGGCGCAGATCGTCGGCGCCACCGAGCGGGCATCGCGCCTCACCCGGGCGCTGCTGGAGTTCAGCCGCAGTGCGCGCTTCGAGCGGCTGCCGCTCCACCTGAACCGGGTGATCGAGGACGCCTACGAGGTGTTGCGCAGCGCCCTCGACCCGTCCGCCTCGCTGACGCTGCGGCTGGCGCCGGAGCTGCCGCTGCTGCTGGGCGATTCGCTGCTGCTCCAGCAGGTGCTGGTGAACCTCGTGCAGGAGGTGCGCGACCGGATCGGCGCGGGCGGCACGCTCACGCTGGCGACGCGCCTGGTCGAGCAGGCGCGCCCCCCGGAGGAGGCGCTCGGCGCGGGCGAGCCGCGCCACGCCGTCACGCTCGAGCTGAACACGACGCCCGGCCGCCGGACGCGTCGCGCGGTGGAGCCGGCGCCCGACCGGGCCGGGCTCACGCTCACCATCGTCGAGGACATCATGCGGGCCCACGGGGGCTGGCTGGTGACCGCGGCGGGCCCGGACGAGACCGCGTTCCGGGCGGTCTTCCCGGTGGACACGGCCGACGAGGCGCCGCTGCTGGTGCCGGCGGCGGCGACCGCGCGCGGCCACGAGACCGTGCTGGTGGTGGACGACGAGCCGAGCCTGCGGGCGCTGGCGCGCACGGGCCTGCAGCAGCGCGGGTTCGACGTGGTGGCGGTGGAGACCGGGGAGCAGGCGCTGGAGATCCTGCGCCTGGGCGAGCCGCACGTGGACGTGATGCTGCTCGACCTGACGCTGCCGGGCATCTCGGGGGAACGGGTCCTGCACGAGGTGCGGAGGCTGCGGCCGGCCCTGCCGGTGGTCATCGCGAGCGGCTACGCCACGGTCGAGAGCCAGTCCTCGTGGATGGAGGCGGGCGCGATGAGCTTCGTGGCCAAGCCCTACCGGATCCAGCAGATCGCACAGAAGCTGCGCGAGGCCCTCGACCGGCACCAGCCGCTGACGTCCTAGGCCGGCGTGGCGGGGCCGCGGGATGCGCGGGGGCGCCGGCAGACGCCCCCGCGCCACACCTTTCGAGCACCGGCCCTCCGTGCGGCTCTGCCGTTCACCTGGCGAGGGCGGCTGCGCTATCCTGCTGGCGCGGCCGGAGCGTGAGTCGGGACGGCGCGGGCCGCATCGAATCGGGGACGGGACTGCGGCACACACTCGAAGGGGACGAAGCTCCATGGGCATCACCGACGACGGGTCGCTGACCGAGCACGACGAGCTCCAGCCGGGCGAAAGCTACCGGCTCGGCCAGCTGGACGGCTTCAAGCGGCAGCTGCCGGATCCCGACCCGGTGGAGACCCGCGAGTGGACGGCGGCGCTGGACGGGGTCGTCCAGGCGCACGGACCCGAGCGCGCCGACTTCCTGATGCGCAAGCTGCTCAAGCGGGCGCGCATGCTGCACATCGGCCTGCCGGGGCTGGTGCAGTCGCGCTACATCAACACCATCTCCCCCGAGCAGGAGCCCGTCTTCCAGGGCGACGAGGAGATGGAGCACCGCATCCGCCGCATCATCCGCTGGAACGCCGTGGTCATGGTGCTGCGCGCCAACCACCTGTTCCCCGGCCTGGGCGGGCACCTCGCGACCTACGCCTCGAGCGCCTCGCTCTACGAGATGGGCTTCAACCACTTCTTCCGCGGCAAGGACGACGGGCCCGGCGACCAGGTCTTCTTCCAGGGCCACGCCGCGCCCGGCATCTACGCCCGCGGCTTCCTGCAGGGCCGCATCAGCGAGCAGCAGCTCGACCACTTCCGCCAGGAGGTCGGCGGGCTCGGGCTGTCCTCGTACCCGCACCCGCGGCTCATGCCCGGCTGCTGGGAGTTCCCCACGGTCTCGATGGGACTGGGCCCGCTCAACGCGGTCTACCAGGCGCACTTCAACCGGTACCTGCAGGCCCGCGGCTTCGCCGACACGTCGCAACAGCGGGTCTGGGCCTTCCTCGGCGACGGCGAGACGGACGAGCCGGAGGCCTCCGGCGGGCTGGCGCTGGCGGGCCGCGAGGGCCTCGACAACCTGACCTTCGTCGTGAACTGCAACCTGCAGCGGCTCGACGGCCCGGTGCGGGGCAACGGCAAGATCATCCAGGAGCTCGAGGCGCTCTACACCGGGGCCGGCTGGAACGTCATCAAGGTCATCTGGGGCCGCGAGTGGGACCCGCTGCTGGCGCAGGACTACGACGGCGTCCTGGTCGAGGCGATGAACGACACCGTGGACGGCGAGTGGCAGCGCTATTCCGTCGAGAACGGCGCCTACATCCGCGAGAAGTTCTTCGGGCGCGACCCGCGGCTGCTCAAGATGGTGGAGCACCTGGGCGACGACGAGCTGACGAAGCTGCGCCGTGGCGGACACGACTACCACAAGCTCTACGCGGCCTACACCGCGGCGGTGAGCTTCAAGGGCAAGCCCACGGTCATCCTCGCCAAGACCGTCAAGGGCTGGACGCTGGGCGGCACCACCGAGGCGCGCAACGTCGCGCACCAGCAGAAGAAGATGAACGAGGAGGAGCTGCGCAAGTTCCGCGACCGGCTCCAGCTGCCGATCCCCGACGACCGGCTCAAGGACGCGCCCTACTACCATCCCGGGCCGGACAGCCCCGAGGTGCGGTACATGGTCGAGCGCTGCCGCGCGCTCGGCGGCTGCCTGCCCCGCCGCATCGTGCGCGCCCGGCCGCTGCCGGCGCCGCAGGACGCGGTGTTCGCCGAGTTCTTCACCGGCACGCGCGGGGACCAGGCGGTCTCGACCACCATGGCCTTCGCGAAGCTGCTGCGCAACCTGATCCACGACCCCGCCTGGGGCCGGCGGGTGGTGCCCATCATCCCCGACGAGGCGCGCACCTTCGGCCTCGAGGTGCTGTTCAAGGAGGTCGGCATCTACGCCGCGGGCGGACAGCGCTACGAGCCGGTGGACTCGAGGGTCTACCTCTCCTACGTCGAGAAGGCCGACGGGCAGGTGCTCGAGGAGGGCATCGACGAGGCCGGCTCGATGGCCGCCTTCACCGCGGCGGGCACGTCGTACGCCACGCACGGCGAGCCGATGATCCCCTTCTACATCTTCTACTCGATGTTCGGCTTCCAGCGGACCGGCGACTTCGCCTGGGCCTTCGCGGACATGCGCGGACGCGGATTCCTGCTCGGCGCCACCGCGGGCCGCACCACGCTCAACGGCGAGGGCCTGCAGCACGAGGACGGCCACAGCCTGGTGCTCGCCTCGGTCATCCCGAACCTGCTCGCCTACGACCCGGCCTGGGCGTACGAGGTGACGGTCATCGTCCGCGACGGGCTCGAGCGCATGTACACCCGGGGCGAGGACGTCTTCTACTACCTCACGCTCTACAACGAGGACTACCCCATGGCCCCGATGCCCGAGGGCGTGGAGGAGGGCATCCTGCGCGGCCTGTACCGGTTCCGCCGCGGCGGCGCCGGCACGAAGCGCGCGCAACTCTTCGGCAGCGGCGTCATCCTGCGCGAGGCCCTGCGGGCGCAGGCGCTGCTCGCGGAGCGCCACGACGTCGCGGCCGACGTCTGGAGCGTGACCTGCTACCAGCAACTGCGCAACGAGGCGCTCGCGGTCGAGCGCTGGAACCGCCTGCACCCGCTCGAGACGCCGCGCGTGCCCTACGTGACCGCCGCGCTCGGCGACGCGCCGGGGCCGGTGATCGCGGCGAGCGACTTCATGAAGTCGGTGCCCGACATGGTGGCCCGCTGGGTGCCGCGCTCCTTCACCCCGCTCGGCACCGACGGCTTCGGCCGCAGCGACACGCGCGAGGCCCTGCGCCGGCACTTCGAGGTGGACGCCGAGCACATCGTCGTGGCCACGCTCGCCGCCCTGGCGCGCGAGGGGCAGGTCGCGCCCGAGGCCGTGGCGGCCGCCATCCGCGACTACGGCCTCGACCCGGAAGCGCCGGAGCCGCGCGAGGCGTAGGTCGGGGCGCCCTACTCCCGCACCATGTAGTACATGGCCTCGGGGTGGTGGACGATGATCGCCGAAGTGCTCGCCTCGGGCACCAGCTGGAACGCGCTGGTCAGCGTCACGCCGATCGCGCTCTCGGGCGCGAGCAGTCGGAACAGCTTCTGCTGGTCGGCCAGGTCGGGGCACGCGCTGTAGCCGAACGAGTAGCGTTTGCCGCGCTCCCCGGCGAGCCCGAGCTCGGCGCGCACCTTGCGGTGGTGCCACTCGGCCAGCCCCTCGGCCGCGGAGACGCCGAGGCCGTGCGTGAAGAGCGCCTCGGCGTACTCGCCCGCGGCGTTCAGCCGCTCGCCCAGCTCGTCCACGCGCGCCCCGACGGTGACGACCTGGAAGGCGACCACGTCGAAGCGGCCGCTCGAGGCCGGCACGAAGTAGTCCGCGAGGCACAGCCCCTCGCGCGCCGACTGGCGCGGGAAGTCGAAGCGCACCAGCTCCGCGGGCGCGCCCCGCGGGACGAGCGCGCCGGGGGCGAACGCCGCCGGGTCGTAGACGATCAGCTCCCGCCCCGCGCTCTGGCAGGGGAAGTAGCCGTAGACGGCGCGCGGCTCGAGCCAGCCCTGCGCCTCGGCCTCGCGCTCGAGCCGCAACCGCCGCGGCTCGAAGTCCTCCCGCAGGAGGCGCTCGACCTCCGCGCCGCTGCCGCGCGCGCCCCAGTGCAGGCGGTAGAGGGTCTTCAGGTCCATCCCGGCGAACATCCCGGCGAAGGGGACCTCGCCCGTGGCCGTGACGCGCGCGCCCCAGAACGGCGGCGCCGGGATCTCGACCTCGCGCGAGACCTTCACGCGGAAGTCGCCCTGCCGGGCCTCCGCCGCGGCCGCGCGCGCCTCCAGCCCGGGCGCCTGCGCGCCGAACTCCAGCGCCTCGCGCCGCACGCGCTCGACCAGCGCCCCGCGCCGGGCCGGGTCCATCAGCGCGTTCATGACGTCCAGGCCCTCGAAGGCGTCCTTGCAGTAGTAGACGCCCGGCTCGTAGACCTGCCCCTCGCCCAGCAGGGCGGCGCGCCGGCCGAAGTTGCGGTTGATCGCCGCGCCGCCGATCAGCACCGGCATGCGGAGCCCCGCCCGGTGCAGCTCCGCCACGCAGGCGGGCATCTGCCGGCTGGTCGAGACCAGCAGGGCCGACAGGCCGATGGCGTCGGCCCCGACCTCCTGCGCCTTCGCGAGGATGGCCTGCACCGGCACCTGCTTGCCCAGGTCGACGACGGTGTAGCCGTTGTTCGAGAGGATGGTCTTCACCAGGTTCTTGCCGATGTCGTGCACGTCGCCGTGGACCGTGGCCAGCACGACGCGGCCCTTGGTGACGTCGGCATCCCGCTCCAGGTAGGTCTCGAGCCGCGCCACCGCCTTCTTCATCACCTCGGCGCTCTGCAGCACGAAGGGCAGGATCAGCTCGCCCGAGCCGAACTTCTCCCCCACCTCCTTCATGGCGGGCAACAGCACGGTGTTCAGCACGGTCACGGCGTCCTGCCGGGTCACCGCCTGGTCCACCAGCTCCTCGATCCCCGCCGGCCGGCGGTGGAGGATCTGCTGGTGGATGCGCTGCTCGACCGGGAGCGCGGCCTGCGCGGCCTCGTCCGGGCGCTCGCGCCCGGCCGGCGAGCGACCCTCGAGGTGCGCGAGCAGCTTCGCGAGCGCCTGCGGGTCGCGGTCGAGGACCAGGTCCTCGGCCAGCCGCCGGTCCTCCTCGGCCAGGTCGGCGTAGGGCGTGAGGTCCGCCGGGTTCACGATCGCCATGTCGAGCCCGGCCTGCACCGCGTGGTACAGGAACACCGAGTTGAGCACTGCACGCGTCGGCTTCGAGAGCCCGAAGGAGACGTTCGAGACGCCGAGGCTGGTGAGCACGCCGGGGAGCGACGCCTTGATGGCGCGGATACCCTCGAGCGTGTCGAGCGCCGAGCGCCGGAACTCCGCCTCGCCGGTGGCCAGCGTGAAGGTGAGCGGGTCGAACACCAGCCGCTCCGCCGGCAGACCGTACTCGCCGGTCACGAGGTCGTGGATGCGGCGCGCCACCTCGAGCTTGCGCGCCCCGCTCCTCGCCATGCCCTGCTCGTCGATGGTCAGCGCGATGACCGCGGCGCCGTACCTCACCACCAGCGGCATGACGGCGTCGACGCGCTCGCGCCCGTTCTCCAGGTTGATGGAGTTGACCAGCGCCGCGCCCGGGCAGGCCCGGAGCGCCTCCTCGAGCGCGTGCGGCTCGGTCGAGTCGAAGCAGAGCGGGGCCGGGACCGAGAGCGAGAGCTTGCGGGTGAGGCGCCGCAGCAGGGCGGCCTCGTCGGTGCGCTCGGTCAGCGCCATGCACACGTCCAGCACGTGCGCGCCGCCCTCGACCTGGCTGCGCGCGATGGCGATCATGTCCTCGAGCCGGTCCTCGAGCGCCAGGGCCTTGACCTTGCGCGAGCCCTGGGTGTTGAGCCGCTCGCCGATCAGCAGCGGGCGCGGCTCCTGCCGCAGCGCGGTCGCGGTCATGCCGCTCGAGAGCGACCAGCCGGAGCGCCCGGGGCGCGGCGCCGGCGCGCGGCGGCCGATGGAGGCGACCATCGCGCGGGTGTGCGCGGGCGTGGTGCCGCAGCAGCCGCCCACGATGTTGACGCCGAACTCCTCGACGAACTCGCGGAGCACCTCGGCCATCGGGCCGGGCTCCAGCGGGAACACCGTGCGGCCGCCCTCGTTGACCGGCAGCCCCGCGTTGGGGATGACGTGCAGGAAGGTGCCGGCGTTCTGCGACAGGTACCGCACCGCGTCGCGCATCAGGTCGGGGCCGGTCGAGCAGTTGAGGCCGACGACCTCGACCCCCATGCCCTCGAGCGTGGCGAGCGCGGCGCCGATGTCGGTGCCGAGCAGCATGCGCCCGGACGGGTCGAGCGTGACCGAGCACTGCAGCGGCAGCCGGCGCCCGGCCGCGGCGAAGGCCTGGCGCGCCGCGAGGATCTGCGCCCGCATCTCGACCATGTCCTGGCAGGTCTCGAGGATGAGCAGGTCGGCGCCGCCCTCCACCAGCCCCTGCGCCTGGGGCAGGAACGCGGCCACCAGGTCCTCGAGGCCCAGCCGTCCCAGCTCCGGGTCCTCCGACGAGGGCAGGAAGCCCGAGGGGCCGATCGAGCCCGCGGCGAAGCGCGGGCGCCCGTCGGCGCGCTCGAAGCGGTCGGCCGCCCGGCGCGCGATCCGCGCCGCCGCCCGATTCAGCTCGAACGTCTTCTCGCCGAGCCCCCACTCCTCGAGACGAACGCGGGAGGCCTGGAAGGAGTTGGTCTCCACCACGTCGGCGCCGGCCTCGAAGTAGGCGGTGTGGACGTCCTCGACCACGTCGGGCCGGGTCAGCGAGAGGTGGTCGAAGCAGCCTTCCCAGCGTGTCCCGCCGAAGTCGGCGGCCGTCAGCCCGCGCGCCCCCAGCTGGGTGCCCATGCCCCCGTCGAAGAAGAGGACGCGCTCGGGCAGCAGGTCGAGGAATCGGCGGTCGATGGGCACGTGGCGCTCCCGGGTTCGGCGGTCGTGGACGCGGTCCTCGGGTGACCCTATCGGAGGCTCCGGGGTGCCGCAACCGGGCGCCGGTCCTTGACAACGCCGCCCCGCGCCGCGACCCTCCCCGCTTGGCCCTCACCCTCGACCTCCTCCGACACGGCCTGGCGCTCCCCGCGGGAGCGGCCGGCGACCGTCACCGCGTGCTCTCGCCCGCCGGGGTCCGCGGGCTCGAGGCGCTCCGCGAGCGACTGGCGGGCGAGGGCTGGCGCCCCGACCGCGTCTTCTCGAGCCCCTACCAGCGCGCGCGGCAGAGTGCCGGGATCGTCGCGGCAGCGTCCGTCCCGCCGGTCGAGGTCGAGCTGCTGCGCGACCTGGAGCCCGAGCACGACGCCGCCGACGTGCTGGACGCGCTCGGCACCCTCGGGGCCCGCGCGGGCCACGTCCTCCTGGTCGGGCACCAGCCGCTCCTGGGCCTGCTGGTCGGCCGCCTGACCGGTTCCGAGCGGGGCCTCTCGCCCGGGATGCTGGTGCGGGTCCACTGCCCGTGGGACGCCGGCCAGGGGAGCGGGCGGATCACGCGCGTGCTGGAGCCCGGGGACTTCGAGCCGCCACCCGCGGGCTAGGGCGCCCCGGCCGCGCCCGGCTACTCCGCGCCGACCGTCCCGGCCAGCTCGTCCGCGTGGAACGAGGAGCGCACCAGCGGCCCGCTCGCCGTGCGCTCGAAGCCCAGCGCCTCGGCGCGCGACTTCCAGGCGGCGAACTTGTCGGGGTGCACGTACTCGACCACCGGCAGGTGCGCCGGGGTCGGCCGCAGGTACTGCCCGATGGTGAGCAGCTCGCAGCCGTGCGCGCGCAGGTCGACGAGCGTCCGCTCGACCTCCGCGTCGGTCTCGCCCAGGCCCAGCATGATCCCCGACTTCGTCCGGATCCCCGCCCCGCTCCGCTGAACCCGCTGCAGCAGCTCCAGCGAGCGGGTGTAGCGCGCGCTCGGGCGCACCGTCGGGTGCAGGCGCTCGACCGTCTCGACGTTGTGGTTGATGACGTCGGGCCGCGCTTCGATCACCCGCTGCAGGTCCTCCGCCCGGCCGCGGAAGTCGGGGACCAGCACCTCGACCACCGTCCGCGAGCGCCGGCGGATCTCGTCGATCACCATCGCGAACACCGTGCTCCCGCCGTCCGCCAGGTCGTCGCGCGTCACCGAGGTGACGACCGCGTGCCGCAGGCCCATCGCGGCCACGGCCTCGCCGACGCGGCGCGGCTCGTCCCAGTCCACCACCCCGTCGGGCTTCCCCGGGCCCACGGCGCAGAAGCCGCAGCGCCGCGTGCAGCGCTCGCCCAGGATCATGATGGTGGCGGTCCCGCGCTCCCAGCAGTGACCGAGGTTGGGGCAGCGCGCGTCCTCGCACACCGTGGCCAGGCGCTGCACGCGCAGCAGGGCGCGGGTCTCCGCGTACTCGCCCCGGCCCGGGAGGGTGCTCTTGAGCCACGGCGGGAGCCGGCGGATGCCGGGCTCCGGGGCCGCCGCGGGGGTCGCCTCCGGCCGCGCCGGATCGCCCGCCACGCTCAGTCCCTCGCCATCGGGGCCGTCCCGCCGGGGACCCCGAGGCCCAGCATCCGGTCCAGCGCCAGCCGGGCGTAGTGCTTCACGGTCTCCGGGACCTCGACGACGTTGACCCGGTGGCCCTCGACCAGGTTCTCCAGCACCCACAGCAGGTGCGGGGGATCGATGCGGTTCATCGTGGCGCAGGGGCAGACCGTCCTCTGGAGCGAATCGACCCGCTGCTCCGGGTGCTCGAGCGCGAGACGGCGGACCAGGTTGATCTCGGTGCCGACGGCCCAGTGCGTCCCGGCCGGCGCCTTGCGCACCTGCTCGATGATGAACTCCGTCGAGCCGACCAGGTCCGCGCCGCGCGCCACGTCGAACGGGCACTCGGGATGGACCAGCACCTTCACCGCGGGGTCCTGCGCGCGCGCCTCGTCCACTTCCTGCTTCGTGAACCGCGTGTGCACGGAGCAGAAGCCGCGCCACAGGATGAGGCGCCGGTCCGCCTCGTAGCACGAGGCGTTCACCCGGTCCAGGTCCTCGCCCTGCCAGTCCCACTCCGCGATGCGCTCGAGCGGCACGCCCATCGCGAAGGCGGTGTTGCGGCCGAGGTGCTGGTCGGGGAAGAAGAACACGCGCGCCCTGCGCGCCCAGGCCCACTCGAGCACGGCGCGGGCGTTCGAGGAGGTGCACACCACGCCCCCGCGCGCCCCGCAGAAGGCCTTCAGCTCGGCCGTCGAGTTCATGTAGGTGACCGGCAGCAGGGTGTCGCCATGCGCCGCGACCAGCCGCTCCCAGGCCTCCTCGACGTCCGCGCCGGCGGCCATGTCCGCCATCGAGCAGCCGGCCCTGAGGTCGGGCAGCAGCACGGACTGGCGGGGCCGGCACAGGATGTCGGCCGACTCCGCCATGAAGTGCACGCCGCAGAAGACGATGAACTCCGCCTCCCGCTGGAGCGCGGCCAGTTGCGAGAGCTTCAGCGAGTCGCCGCGGAAGTCAGCGAACTCGATCACGCTCTCGCGCTGGTAGTGGTGGCCGAGGATGACGAGCCGCGATCCGAGCACGCGCTTCGCGACCCGGATGCGCTCGCGGACCTCGTCCTCCGGCAGCAGGGCGAAGTCCGCGAACGGCAGCGCCTGCGGTCCCTCGTCCGGCTCGTCGCTCACGGCCCCGTCCTCAGCCGCAGGAGGAGCAGCCGCCGGAGCCGCAGCCGCCCTCGGGGCTCTCGACGGCATTGGGGTTCTTGATGGTGAAACCCGAGCCGTCGGGCGTCTCGACGTAGTCGATCGCCACGCCCTGGAGGAACGGTGCGCTCTCCGGGTCCACCAGCACCTTCAGCCCGCCGAACTCGCCCTCCCAGTCACCGGCTTCGAGCTGCTTGGCGAGCGACATCCCGTACTGCGCTCCCGAGCAGCAGCCGGGGGCGGCGCTCAGGCGGAGCCCGTAGATCTCGCCGCCGTGCTCGCCCTGCTGGCGGATGACCTCGGCGAGCTTCTGGCTGGCGGCTTCGGTGATGGTGACCATGCGCTTCTCCCTTCCGGCGGGACCTCTGGCCCCGGCGGTCATGGCCGCTTCAGGCGGCGTGGTGTGCGGTGGTGTGTACGGCCGTGACGGTTTCGATGCGGCCAAACAGGTTCCGGACCTCCCCGGCCGGGACCCAGCGGGTCCCGTCGTGGCCCAGACGGCGCGCCAGCAACCCGGCCACCTCGCGGCGGGCCCGGTCCAGCGTCGGCGCGGAGGCCCCGAGCCGCCCGGCAACCGAGGTCATCCGGACGCCGCGCAGCCCGCAGGGATGGATGAGGTCGAAGAACCCCATGTCCGGCGCCACGTTGAGCGCGAACCCGTGGAAGCCGACCCAGTGGCGCACGCCGATGCCGATGGAGGCGATCTTCTCCTCCCCGACCCAGACCCCGGTGCGGCCGGGCACCCGCCGGGCGGGCACCCCCCAGCCCTCGAGCGCCTGGACCAGGACCTCCTCGAGGTCCCTCAGGTAACGGTGCAGGTCGCGGCCGCGCGCCTCCAGGTCCACGATCGGGTAGCCCACGAGCTGGCCCGGGCCGTGCCAGGTCAGGTCGCCGCCGCGGTCGGCCTCGAACCACTCGACGCCGCGCCCGGCGAGCGACTCCCGGCTCACGCGCAGGCTCCGCTCGCTCCCGCCCCGGCCCACGGTCAGGACCGGCGGGTGGTCGGGATAGAGCAGCCAGTCGGTCGCGCCGGGCCCGCCGTCGCGGTCCGCCACGCGCCGCCGCACCAGCGCCTCCTGGAGCGCGAGCCCCTCGCGGTAGGGCGTGGGGCCGAGGTGGCAGACCGAGAGGGTCCCGCTCACGCGTGGAACCAGAGCAGTTCCGGCCGCTCCAGCAGCTCGCAGACGCGGCGCAGGAACTTCACCGCCAGCTCCCCGTCCACCACGCGGTGGTCGAAGCCGATCGCCACGTTCATCATCGGGCGCACCACCACCTGCCCGCCGCGCGCGACCGGGCGCTCGGCGATCTTGTGCACGCCGAGGATCGCCACCTCGGGGACGTTGATCACCGGCGCGGAGTTCAGCGCGCCGTAGACGCCGGCGTTGGTGATGCTGAAGGTGCCGCCCGCGATCTCGTCGGGCCGGAGCCGGTCGGCGCGGGCGCGCGCCGCCAGGTCGTTCACCTCGCCGGCGAGCTGCACCAGGTTCTTGCGGTCGCAGTCCTTGAGGTTCGGAACGATGAGCCCCTTCTCCTCGCGCCCCACGGCGATCCCGATGTTGTAGTAGCGCTTCACCAGCATGGCCTCGCCCCGCACCTCGCCGTTCACCCACGGGAACTCCTTCAGGGCCAGCACGGCGGCCTTGATGAAGAACGGCATGTAGGTGAGATGCACGCCCTGCGGCTCGAGCTTCGGCGCCCACTCCCGGCGCAGCGCGACGATGGCGCTCATGTCGGTCTCGTCGAAGCAGTGGGTGTGGGCGGCGGTGTGCTTGGCGCGAACCATGTTCTCGGCGATGAGCTTGCGCACCTTCGAGAACGGGACCAGCTCCTCGCGCAGGCCGGACGGCGCCGGCGCCATGGCCGGGGCGGTCCCGGGCAGCGCCAGGGCGGGCGCGACCGGGGCCGCCGGCGGCGGCCCGGCGGAAGCGGCCGCAGGCGGCGTGGCCCGGCCCTTCAGGTACTCCAGCAGGTCGTCGCGGGACACCCGGCCGGCGAGGCCCTTCCCGCGGATCGCGGCGACCTCCGACAGCGAGACGTTGTGCTCGCGCATGAGCCTGCGCACCGCCGGCGAGAAGTTCCCTTCGCGCGCCGAGTCCCCGCCGGCATCCGGGCCGGGCCGGGCCACCGTGGGGGCGGCTGGCGGGAGTGCGGCCGGAGCGGAGGGCGCGGGAACCGGCCCCCCGCCCGCGGGCGCCGCAGCGGGGGGCGGCGGCACGGCAGCAGGGACCGCAGCGGGCGCCGGCACCGCGTCACCGGCCGCCGGGGTCCCCAGCACGCCGATCTCGGTGCCCACCAGCACGGTCGTGCCCTCGGGCACCAGGATGGCTTCGAGCACCCCCTCGGCCGGCGAGGGCAGCTCGACGTTGATCTTGTCGGTCTGGATCTCGACCAGCGGCTCGTCCTTGCGCACCCGCTCGCCGGCCTGCTTCAGCCACTTCGAGACGGTCCCTTCCGTGACGCTCTCGCCCAGCTGGGGCACCACGATCGAGATGGGCATCGGTTCTCCGGGGAGCGCGGCCGCTCCGGCCGGGGCCGGAGTCCTGGGACGACGGAGGCAGACGAACGGACGGGCGGCGACGGAGCGGGCTCCGCAGGCTCCCGTGCGAGCGCCGGATTATAGGAGCGTCCCGAAGGGTGGCGCAATCGGGCGGCCGGGCGCTGCCAAGGCCCGCGACCGGAGCTCACCGCGCAGAGGCCGGCCCCGAGAGGCTGGCGGCCACCCCGTGGAGTGGCCGCCGGAGATGCGCCCCCTAGAGTCGATTCGGATCGTCGACTATCAGCGGGCCACTGTCACCGCACGCACCTGCTGTTCCTCGCCCAGACGCAGCCGGATGAAGTAGATGCCTCCACCAACGGATCCTGCCGCAGCCCCCCGCAGATCCCACTCCGCGGTAAATCTGCCCGTCTTGGCGATTCCAGCGTCCAAGCTGGCCACGCGACGTCCAGCGACATCGAATACGCCGAGATCATAGGGCAGCCCCTCGGCGCGCCCGGGGACAGCGAAGGTCAAACGGACAAGGTCCCGTCCAGGGTTCGGACGCGGCGCGCCAAGCGAGAACTCGATCACGTCGGCCTTCTCTCCCACCTCGGCCGTGGCACCCAGCGCCGCCTCAGCGTCTCCTGGCCCAGCCATCATGTCGCCGGTATTGCAGACCACCGCCAGGCTGCCGGAACAGCGCGTCGTCGTACTCGGGAGATTGCTGAGCGCCGACCAGTTGCCGGCCTCGTCCACGGTCTTGAGCGCGAAGTAGTAAGTCGTGCAGCCGGACAGCCCCGACAACTCCACGCATTCGGTCGTACCCGCAGGCCCGGGGGCGGGGGTCGTGATGACGGTCGCGTTGGCGAAGTTGCCGGCGTTGATCGGGTTCGTCGAGCGGCGCAGATCGTAGCCCGTGGCGGTCCCGTTGTTCCCGTCATCGCCGGGCGCGACCCATCCCACCGTTGCTGTGTACCTGCCGGACGAGGCGCCAAGATTGGTCACCGCAGCCGGAGGCACAGCATCCCAGACTGCCAGGTAGTTCGCGGACTTGCCCCCCGCGGTGGTGAATTGGCCGCCAGCGTACAGATTCCCGCTGCCGGCGACCACCACCGCATGAACGATGTGGTTCATCCCCGAGCCCATGGGAGACCAACTCGTCCCATCCCACTTCGCGATGAACGGGGCAGCCGAGGCCCCGGCGGCTGCGAACTCACCACCCGCGTACAGCGTCCCACCATCGTCCATTGCCAGGGAATACACGAACGGACGGTGGTAGCCGTGGTCGTCCATGCCCTCACCCAACGCCGACCAATTCGCCCCATTCCACTTGGCCACGGAGTTGGCGTTCACGCCCCCCGCCCACCAGAAGTCCCCGCCGGCGTAAATGCTTCCGTCATTGCCCAACTTCAGGGTCCGGACCACATAGTTCATGCCCGAGCCCAGGGTCGACCAGCTTGTCCCATTCCACTTGGCGACGTAGTTGCCACCCTCCCCCCCCACGTTGGTGAAGCCACCGCCTACATACAGGTTCCCAATGCCGTCCGCCTCCAGAGCCAACACGTCGGAGTTCAGCCCGGAGACCGCCGACCAAGTCTGCGACTGCACGTTCCACTTGGCCAGACAATTGGTCCACACCCCACCCGCCTGCTCGAAGAACCCGCCGACGAACAGGTTGCCGCCGCTGTCCAGTTCAAGAGCCCTCACCGTGGACCCCATGATCCCGCTGACCCCCGAGCCCAGGGCCGACCATGCAGTCCCATTCCACTTGGCTACGCGGTTGGCATCCACTTCCCCGGCGTAGGAGAAGGCGCCTCCAGCGTAGAGGTTTCCGCCGCTGTCCACTGCCAGTGCGTACACCGGGCCGTTCATCCCCCAGCCCAGCGGGGACCAGCCAGTCCCATCCCACTTGGCGACGTATCCGGCATACTCTCCACCGGCGTTCCAGAACGCACCACCGGCGTACAGGTTTCCTGCGCCATCCTCCACCAGGGCATGGATGGCGCCGTCCGTCTCGGATGCTAGAGCGGACCAGTGAGCGTCGGCAGGATCGGAGGTAGCGGCGGAAGGACTCAAGAGCAGGATGGCGGCGACCGACGCGAGCACGAATGGGGCGACTACACGGCGCATCGTAGTTCTCCTTTCGTTGCGCATCATGCTGCTAGGTTCGGGGCCCAATGAGCTTCTCCGGTCGCGGCCCATCGGGGGATCTCCTTTCGGCAGATGGCCGCGTTCGTTTCACATAATCAGACCGCGTCGGAGCGTGTCAAGTTGTCGGCCGCGACATCCAATGTTTACGCGTCGCATACAAACGCGACGGCCGGGCCTCCGAAGAGGCCCGGCCGCGCGGGTGACTCGGACTGCGGTTACTTCAGCGTGACGGTGCGGAGGTTGTACGTCTCCGAACCGACCCGCAGGCGGACGAAGTAGACGCCGGCGCCGGCGCCGGAGCCGTCCCACTTGTACTCGTACGACTTCGCGGCCATCGAGCCCTTCGCCAGCGTGACGATCTTGCGGCCCGACAGGTCGAAGACCGACAGGTCGACTTCAGCCTGCTTCGGCAGCGCGAAGCGGATGTTGGCGACGCGAGCCGGGTTCGGACCGACCGAGAAGGTCACCCCGGACGAAGGCCCGGTCGGCGGGACGTCCAGGCAACCCAGCAGATAGCACATGGAGATGTCCGCGCTGCTGCGCGGCAGGATGCGCGGCACGTCGGTGTCGATGTTCAGCACGCCGTTGATGTTCAGCAGCTGGTCCACGAACGGCGTGAAGTCGGGGTAGGTGTTGCCGAGGCTCGACACCAGGATCGTGTCGGCCAGGGCCGGCAGAGCGACGACGCGGAACGAGCCGCCCTGCAACGGCAGCACCGGGTCGGTGTTGAACGGCACGACCTTGACGTTCTCGACCCGCACCAGCACGCCCTCGTAGTCCTCGGCGTTGGTGATGGTCTGCGTCGGATCGCAGGCCACGTTGTTGAGCACCCCCACGGTCTGGAGCTGCGGCGCCGGGACCGCGACCTCGCCCTCGTCGATCAGGCCCGCGGGGTTGGCCAGCTCGGTCATGCCGTAATACTCCTGGACGCGGCAGGCCAGCAGGTACTGGTGGCCGACCGTCATGCCGAAGGGCACGTTGTAGGCGGCGACGCCACTGCGCTGTCCGCCCGCCGCATCCTCCATGAAGTAGAGCGTGCCGTACTGCTTCACGAACACCCCGCGCACGGTGAGCCGCGCGCCCCAGGAGGAGCCGTCGCCCGCGAAGCGCGACTTGTCGAGGCACGACGAGCCGCCGAGCGAGTCCGCCAGCGGCGCCTGGACCTCCGCGCAGGAGAGCACGCCGAGAACGAAGCTCAGCGACTGCTGCGGCGAGCGGCAGTCCGGGCACGTCGCCGAGCCGAGGTTCTCGGTCTGGATCGATTCGAGCGAGAGCCGCGCCTGGGTCTCCGTGACGGTCAGGTCCACGACGTTCCCGGACCCGCCAACCACCGTGGCGAGATCCACGGAAGAGCCGCCGATGGCCGAACCCAGCGCGTAGTTCCCCTCGTTCTCCGCGGTCGCCACGTCCACGTTCTTGTCGAAGAGGAGCCGGATCCGGTTCTCGGCGATGGGGTAGGCCTCCGACAGATTGGGGGGGAGCGGAAGCGGTTGGTCGTTCGCGTCGAGCAGGGAGATCATCCAGCAGTCCACGCCGTTGTTGGTGCCCCGGCGCAGGATGCCCCGGACCCCGTCGACCACCGTGTTGAGCGGCGGCGCGGTGATGTTGAGAATCGGAAGCGTGTACCCATCGATGAGGATGCTGTCGCCGGGGGCGCTGCCGTCGGAGTTGACCAGCAGCCAGTTGGTTTGGGCGTAGAGGCCGGCGCCGGCCTGCGTGCGGGCGACCTTGAGCGGGCCGTTGACCCGGACCAACATGCCTTCCGCCGGGTTGCAGGTCGCGAACGCGCTGCCCGCGCCCACGGCCGGGGTCCACTTGTAGTCGGAGGTGGTGCCGACGCGGGCGGGCGGGAGCGGATTGCCGCTGCTAATCCTGCGGACCGTGAGGGAGGTGCCGAGGGTGCCCTGGAGCTGGCTCTCGCCCTGGTACGCCTGCGAGAGTCCGGTGACCGAGATCTCGTCGCCGAGGGCGAAACCCTGACTCTCCAGGTGCCCGACGGTGAAGACCTGCAGCGCGTTGTAGTCGGACGCGTCAGCCTTCTCGAAGTAGGTCCGGCCGGTGGAGCGGAGCCGGAAGCCGGTGATGATGCCGCGGAGGCCCTGGACCGTGTCGCCGATGGCGGGGTGGCAGGGGTTCAGCGTGGTGTCCGCCTGCTGGACCTGGAAGAGGGTCACGCTGTCGGGGCAGGAGCGGTAGGCGGGCCCCGGAGGATACTTGTCAATGGCAGACGCGGTGGAGGCGACGGAAGCCAGGAGCGCTACGGCGAACGACGTGGTGACGAAGCGGCCCATCGTGCTCCTCCCCCAAGAACCGACGGCCGGGCCTCCGAAGAGGCCCGGCCGCGCGGGTGACTCGGACTGCGGTTACTTCAGCGTGACGGTGCGGAGGTTGTACGTCTCCGAACCGACCCGCAGGCGGACGAAGTAGACACCGGCGCCGGCGCCGGAGCCGTCCCACTTGTACTCGTACGACTTCGCGGCCATCGAGCCCTTCGCCAGCGTGACGATCTTGCGGCCCGACAGGTCGAAGACCGACAGGTCGACTTCAGCCTGCTTCGGCAGCGCGAAGCGGATGTTGGCGACGCGAGCCGGGTTCGGACCGACCGAGAACGTGACCTTGGTCGGGGCCGAGGTCCCCGGCACGCCCAGCATGCCCAGGACGGTGATGTCCGCACTGCTGCGCGGCAGGATGCGGGGCACGTCGGTGTCGATGTTCAGCACGCCGTTGATGTTCAGCAGCTGGTTCACGACCGGCGTGAAGTCAGGGTAGGTGTTGCCAAGGCTCGACACCAGGATCGTGTCGGCCAGGGCCGGCAGAGCGACGACGCGGAACGAGCCACCCTGCGACGGCAGCACCGGGTCGGTGTTGAACGGCACGACCTTGACGTTCTCGACCCGCACCAGCACGCCCTCGTAGTCCTCGGCGTTGGTGATGGTCTGCGTCGGATCGCAGGCCGCGCTGTTGAGCACGCCCACGGTCTGAAGCTGCGGCGCCGGGACCGCGACCACGCCCTCGTCGATCAGGCCGGCGGGGTTGGACAGCTCGGTCATCCCGTAGAACTCCTGCACGCGGCAGGCCAGCAGGTACTGGTGGCCGACCGTCATGCCGAAGGGCACGTTGTAGGCGGCGACGCCACTGCGCTGTCCGCCCGCCGCATCCTCCATGAAGTAGAGCGTGCCGTACTGCTTCACGAACACGCCGCGCACGGTGAGCCGCGCGCCCCAGCTCGAGCCGCCGGCCGCGAAGCGCGACTTGTCGAGGCACGGCACGCCGGCGAGCGAGTCCGCCAGCGGCGCCTGGACCTCGGCGCAGGAGACGATGCCCAGCGTGAAGCCCAGCGACTGCTGCGCAGAGACGCAGGTCGGGCAGGTCGCCGAGCCGATGCCGCTGGACTGGATGGTCTCGTACGTGAGACGCGGCAGGACTTCCGTGATGGTCAGGTCAACGGCGCTTCCCGCCCCGCCGACCAGCACGGCGCTCGTCACTTCAGAGCCGCTCAGCGCCGAGCCCAGCGTGTAGTTGAGCGGGTCCTGGGCGGTCGCCAGGTCGAGGTTCTTGTCGAACAGCAGGCGGATGACGTTCTCGGCGACCGGGTAGGCCTCCGACAGGCTCGGCGGAGCCGCGACCTGCTGGTCGTTCACGTCGCGCAGCGAGAGGATCCAGCAGTCGACGCCGTTGTTGGTGGCGCGGCGCAGGATGCCCTGCACCCAGTCGACCTGCGCGCCCAGCGGCGGGGCGTTGATGTTGAGGATCGGCAGCGTGTAGCCGTCGATCAGGAGGCTGTCGCCGGGGGCGCTGCCGTTGGCGTTGACCAGCAGCCAGTTGGTGAGGTTGAAGAGGCCGGCGCCGGCCTGCGTGCGAGCGACCGTGAGCGGGCCGTTGACCCGGACGAACATGCCTTCCGCCGGGTTGCAGGTCGCGAACGCGCTGCCCGCGCCCACGGCCGGAGCCCACTTGAAGGTGGTCGTGGTGCCAATGCGGGCGGCCGGGAGCGGATTGCCGCTGCTGATCTTGCGCACGGTCAGCGAGGTGCCGAGCGCGCCCTGGAGCTGGCTCTCGCCCTGGTAGGCCTGCGAGAGACCGGTGACCGAGATCTCGTCACCGAGCGCGAAGCCCTGGCTCTCGGTGTGACCGACGGTGTAGACCTGCAGCGCGTTGTAGTCGGAGGCGTCGGCCTTCTCGAAGTAGATGCGGCCGGTGGAGCGGAGCCGGAAGCCGGTGATGATGCCGCGGAGACCCTGGACCGTGTCGCCGATGGCGGGGTAGCAGGGGTTCAGCGTGGTGTCCGCCTGCTGGACCTGGAACAGGGTCACGCTGTCGGGGCAGGAGCGGTAGGCGGGCCCCGGGGGATACTTGTCCGCGGCGAAGGCGGTGGAGGCGACGGAAGCCAGGAGCGCTACGGCGAACAACGTGCTAACAAGCCGACTCATTGTGACTCCTCTCTTTCCTGGTGCATGGGTCGAGGTGTTGGGAGGCAGGGACTACTTCGCGGTCGGTGTACCTCCTCCAGCAGGTGTCAGCCCGAGGGTGCGAGTCCTCACTCCGGCTGCTCCGGAAGCCCCCGCACGCAGCTACGCTCGGTGGCGCCTCCCGGACCGGCCGCAAGGAATAGGATAACTATACCACCGGGGCGGCAGGACTCAACCGAAAAGGGGTCGCCGGAGCCGCGCAAGGCCCATGCCCGGCGGCTCAGGGCAGCGGGACGCCGATCCCGAACTCGTGCAGAATGCGACGCAGGATGTTCGAGGCCTGCGGCACGGGGGCCATCCGGACCGGCACGGTCAGCATGGCCAGGCGGCCGCCACCGGGCTGGTCAAAAGCAACCCCGACAGCCACTTCGAAGCCGCGGTTGGGGGGGGCCATCGTGTTCTCCATCCCCCAGAGCGCCACGTTGCTGGTGTCGCTGACGACGAACCCCCGGACGCCTCCGGTCGAGTCCGACATCTTGGCGGAGGTCGAGATCGAGCGGAACACCTCGGCGTAGCGCGAGGACCGGAAGTACCCGGCGCGCGTGCCCCAACCCGCCGTCGAGTCGAAGGCCCCGGCGCCGATCTGGGCGTAACAATTGAGGAACCGGGTGTCGCCCATGTGGCGGCTGAGGAAGTCCTCGCGCAGGGCGCCCGGAGTGAGCAGGCCCTGGACCAGGTAGAGGCCGTCCAGGTAGAGGTTCCCCCCCGCGTCCAGGTAGCCGCCGATGCTGTCCTGGTAGGTCCGGATCAGCGGCGCGACCGAGATCTCGAGGCCGCGGTACCAGAGCACCGCCTTGAACTGGCGGAAGGTCTGGGCGACGTCGCGTCCGCTGCGGAAGATGTTGGGATTGAACTGCGGCCGCAGCACGTCGTAGGTGCCGGCCGGGAGCAGGCTGGCGACGTTCCGGTAGAGCGAGTCGAGCGCCGAGTTGTTCGCCCCGTTGCTCGGCACGTCGTCGATGACGAGCAGCCGGCCCTGGTTGTTCTCGGGATTCGCCCCCGGAGAACGCACGTACCAGGTCATCACCGCCGGCGCGCCGCGGAAGCCTCCGTCGTCCACGGCCTGCACGTAGAGCGTGCGAATGCCGGACCGGTACGAGCCGTCCTGGATGAACAAGGAACTCGGCACGGTGTAGGTCTGGTCGGTCGTCGAGTCGTACGACGCCTCGTTGCCGTCCAGCCAGACCCGGTAGTGGAGGCCCGGCCCGCCGCCGTCCAGGTCGGTGGTCTCCCAGCTCACGGTGGCGGAGGCGTAGGTCGAGTCCCGGGTGCCCAGCGGGTTGAGGATCCGCACCACCGGGGGCCGGTTCCTGAGGCCGAACGTCTCCACCGCGGGGTCCGGGTCGCGCGCGCCCTCGTTGTCGACCGCCCGGATCTCGAAGCGCGGCATCACCACGACCACGCTGTCCCCCGGGCCGCCGCCGGTGACCATCGTGAACATCGAGTCGGTGCGCAGCGCGCCGCCATCGGGCTTGATCTCGACCCACGCGGGGTCCTGCGAGGCCGGCAGCGGGTAGACCCAGCGGAACTCGTAGGAGGCGACGTTGCCGTCGGCGTCGGTGCCGTACCAGTACAGGTGCACCCGGTGGTTCACGGTGTCGACCGGCCCCTGGATGAAGACGTAGGTCTCGGGGGGGATGTTCTGGATCGGGCGCAGCTTCTTCGAGCAGCCGGCCAGCAGGCCGACGGCCGCGGCGACCACGATCATCGCAGCCAGGATCCCGCGCGCGCGCATGGCTACTGCCCCTCCCGGTCGGACTTGATCACCAGGAACTTGCCGACGTGGCGCTTCTTGCCGGGCCCGTGGTCCTCCACCGAGTACATGTAGAGCCCGGTCGCGATGGCCTGCCCCTGCCGCGTGATCAGGTCCCAGCCGAACGTCGCGCCCGAGAGCGTCGGCTTGCCGAGCGAGGTGGCGGGGTCGTAGACGCCGCGGGTCCCCTCGCCGTGGTAGGTGGTGCCGTCGAACTCCTTCTCGATGAGCAGGTCGCCGGCGAGCGTGTAGATCCGGATCGTGCACTTCTCGGGCAGGTTCGCGAACCACAGGTAGTGGTCGCGCACGTTCCGCCCCTGGTCCCAGCGGGCCTCGACCCGGTAGGGATTCGGGAACACCGTCGGCACGTCGTCGGCGCGCTCGCCGGCCTGCGGTCCCGGCACGGCGATGCGCTGGTTCTGGGACTTGCCGCTCTCGAGCGAGCGGATCGTGGCGTTCCCGAGGTCGAAGGCGGTCACGGCGGCGTAATACTTGAACCCGTTCCGCAGCCCGCTGACGGTGAACTTGTACCGGGCGGTCACCGAGTCGATCTGCACCGGGGTCGTCAGCTTCACCGCGTCGAACCCGGTGTTGAAACTCGCGGTGTCGCCCTTGACGTCGAACTGGGCGACCATCGCCATGGTGTCCGGGTCCTCGCCGACGTACAGCCTGTACCCCTCGAAGTCGTTGGGCGGCTGGCTGGTCACGTCGTACGCGTTCTCCGACTCGTTGTCCCAGTAGAAGTCGAGCGCGGTGTCGCGCGCGACGACCCGGAAGCGCGGCGAGGGCGGCGGGACCGGCAGGACGTAGTGGTTGTCGTAAGCGAACTGGGCGAACTTCGCGTTGAGCTGGAGGTTGGTCACCGGGTCCGGCCCGCCGACGAAGGCGAAGTCCGCTTCGACCGTGCTGTCACGGTAGACCAGCGGGAACGGCCCGGTCGAGAAGATCTCGACGGGGTCACCGCTGACGGGCAGCAGGGTGTCCCCGTTGGTCGGCTGGATGAGCCCGGTGCTCATGAGCGCGTAGCGCTCGGTGTCCTCGTCGCGGAACGGGCTGCCAACGGTCCAACTCCACGCCGAGAACGAGATCCGGCGGGTGGTGGTGTCCTCGACCAGGCCGCGGGTGCCCAGGTACTTGACGCCGATCCAGTAGGGCGCGATGTCGAGACGGCAGCCGTCGGTCGGCGGGGTGGGCGGCTGGGAGAACATCTGGCAGTAATGCTCGCGCAGGAGCGACAGCGAGTCGTCGAAGGCGATCCACTTCTTGTCGTACCAGGAGCCCAGGCCGCTCGCATCGCTCGCGCCCGGCGGCCAGTTCACGTAGCACTTCTTGCAACCGCTCGCCAACTCCGTGTAGATGCCGACCCACAGGTTCTTGAGCAGCGGTCCGCGGTTGGTCACCTTGAGGTGCACGAAGAGGATGTTCGCGAACTCCGCGAAGTTCCACTGGTAGGTTTCCTGGACGACTTCGATGCTCATGGGGCGGTGGCGCTCCGCGTCGGCCACCTGGACGGGCGCGAAGTCGTTGAACTTGGCGACGAAATCCAACTCGCTCACCGCCCGCAGCGGATCGTAGTACTGGCTGGTGCGCAGGGTGGAACGCTTGAGGATGTCCAGCCCGGCCGGCGTGAACTCGCTCGCGTTGGTGCTGTTGGGCCCCTGGGCCGCGTCCTGGGCGCCGCAGGTCACGCCGACGAATTCGCCGAACTGGTCGGTGGCCTGCCCGCCGACCCAGAGACCGCCGCGCACCAGGTGCTCGTAGCCGCGGTTGGCCGGGTACTCCAAGGACGCGTCACGGCGGAAGAAGTTGTTGCCGTAGAACCCGTAGTTGGTCAGGGTCATCGCGATCGCGTTGCCGGCCTGGATCTCCTGGTCGAACCGGGCGGTGTCGGGGATGTCGCGCGCGGGCGCGGCGATGCCGGTCGGCACGGCCTCATGATCGATCGGGGAGGCCGCCGCTGCCACACCAGCCCAGAGTAACAGGACCGCCACCAGACTCAGGTACCTTCTCAATCCCGCCTCCGGAAACGCAGCACCTGGCCGGCACCACGATCGGCGATGTACACCTGCCGGTTGTCCGCCGCGACCGCCACCGGGCGGCTCAGCGGGTCCCGGACCTCTCCCACGTTCCAGTCCACGCGCTGCACGAACCGGCCGTCGGAGTCGTAACGCAACACCCGCAGGTTCCCGGCATCGGCCACGTAGACGTAGCCCGCGGAGTCCACGGCCACGTCGGTCGGGGCCGAGAGCAGCATGCTGTCGGGGCCCGCGCCGCCGATATCGAGTTTGAACGATGAGGGGCCGCCGATCGGATCGCCGAAACGCTGCACCTGGTTGTTCCCCAGGTCGGCGAAGTAGAGCGCCGGCCCCTGCGGCGCGGCCCACTGCATCCCGCGCGGGTCCTTCGACGAGCCGAATCCGCTGCCGTCGAGCAGCACGTAGGTCGCGTCGCGTCGCCATGACGTCAGGTCGTTCCCCGGGATCGCGCCCAGGTCCGTGACGACGAAGCGGTCACCGGTCCCCCGCTCGTAGCGCCGGATGCGGTAGCGGTATTCGAGCGTGCGGACGATGCTGCTGTACGGGTCGATGCGACCGTAGTGGATGATGCCCGAGACGTACACGCGTCCCTGGTCGTCGGCGGCGATCCCGCTGACCCACGCGAAATTCGTGTCGCTGAAGCTGCTGACCGGGGTCCCGTCGAGCAGGTACTCGCGCACGTGCCAGTAGGACGCGAGGTTCGCGATCGGGCGCCGGAACCCGTTCAGGGGCATGAGGAGCCGGTTCACGTCCGCGTCGTACTCGGAGATGTACTGGGTGCTGTCGCCGCCGGTGAACAGCGTGCGCGCAGCGCTGCTGTCCCCCTGGTCGAGCACGAAGATCCGGTTGCCGCCGGAACAGATGGCGGTGGGATTGAGCAACCCGGGGAAATTCGCCGAGAGCGGCGTCGGACTCGATTGCGGATACTGGCGCACCTCGCCGCGCCCGGTCGAGGCGTTCTGGAACACCATGAACAACTCGCCGCCCGGGGTGAGCAGCACGTCCTGGACGTCCACCATGTTCCGCCAGGTGGCGATGCGCTGGTAGGTGCCCTGCCCCGCGGTGTTGGCGGTCCCGCGGACCTCGGTGGGCAGCCGGTACGACGTGCCGCAGCCGCCGGCGAGGACCGCGAGGGCGGCCGCCGCGAGCAGGACGAGGACCGGCCGGATGCGTGCGCGGGCGCCCATCAGAACCTCAGTCCCAGCGACATGCGGTGCACGCTGCCCAGCGGGCCGCCGTCGGTGAAGGTGTAGTCGAACGCGCCCTGCGACACGCCCATCAACGGCAGCGAGAGCCCGAGCCCGGCGGAGAACTTCATGACGTCGGCGTTGAAGTTGTATCCGGTGCGGAGCGCGTAGCGCCGCTGCCAGACCCACTCGAGCCCGGTCTTGATGCGCTGGGAGTTGTCGGCGGGCTGCAGGATCTCGGTCGAGACCGTGAGCCGCTGCTGCGGCGTCTCAAGCGCCTCGAACGCGAGCCCGTAGCGGAACTGGATGGGCGGGTCGAAGCCGTCGTAGTTGCGCTTCTCCTGCGAGTAGGGCGAGGTGTACGAGCCCGACGGGGTCATCTCCGCCCCGAAGTTGCTGAGCGAGGTCGCGATCCGCACGCTGCCGTAGCCGAGGTAGTAGATCGAGCCGAGGTCCACCAGGGTGGAGGTCGTGACCGGGCCGCCGACCTGCGAGCCGAGGTCCTCGCGCACGTACTTGATGCCCGCGCCGATGAGGAGCTTGTCGGTCCAGCGCCGCCCGTAGGCCGCTCCCACCACGAAGTCGCTGTACGAGAAGGTGGTCCCGGTGCCGAACGGGTGGTACTCGTCGGTCTCGTCGATCCGGGTCCCGAGCATGCCCACCTGGAAGGCGACCGAGCCGCCGAGGCGGCGCGACGGCAGCACGCAGATGAGCATGTCGTAGTTGATGTCGGCCGGCCACGCCACGTGCGAGAACTGCACCTCCTTGCGGAGGATCGACGCGAGCCCGGCCGGGTTCCAGGCGATGGTCGACGGGTCGTTCGCCACCGCGACGAACGCCTCGCCCATGCCGACGGCACGCGCCCCGACGCCGATCTTCAGGAACGCTCCCGACGACGTGCCGGCACGCTGGCTGCCCAGGTCGAACTGCGCGTGGGCGACCCCTGCGCTGAGCAGGAGGCCCGCCAGTGCCATCGCCGAGGCGGCTCTTCTCAGGTCAGAAGTCATAGTCGAGCGAGAATCTCCACTGGACGCCGTCGCCGTAGTTGGACGGATCGTCGACGGCGGAAGTCTTGAGGTAGTAGTTGCCCCTCGTCATCGGGTAGAGGAGCGGGTCGTACGAGCCCACGCCCCAGACCCGGCCCTTGCCGGTCACGGGGTCGATGCGGTTGATGATGTGGGTGCTGAAGATGTTGATCCCGACCACGCTGAAGTCGAGCCGCTTCGAGAGCACGCGCACTGACCGGTTCAGGCGCAGGTCGGTGGTGACCTGGAAGGGCCCGTTCTTCGAGTTGGGCTCGCCCGCCTGGCTGGTGAGCGGGTTCTGCGGCGTGTAGGCCCGCCCGGAGGCGCCCTGGACGTAGATGTTGATCCCGCTCTCCTTGATCCAGGCCAGCGGGGCCGTCTTGTCGAAGCGCGCGTCGAACACCACCGCGAGCTTGTGGGGCCGGTTCCAGGAAACGAAGGTCTCGGAGAGGCGGGTGTCGGAGGCGTTCCCGCCGTTCTCCTGGACGACCTTCTGCTCGTTGGCGTCGCTGCTCTTCCCCTTGGTCTGCTGGTAGGTGTAGATGATCTTGCCCGACCAGTAGTGGCTGCGCCGCTTCTCGATCTCGAGCTCGAACCCGCGCGAGCGGGCGAAGTGGCCGTTCAGGTAGACGAAGACCGGCGTCGGGGACTGCCCCGCGGCGGCCTCGCCGCCGGTGAACAGCGTCGCGGTCGGGTAGTCGTAGGTGTCCTTCACGAAGAAGGTCAGGTTGGCGGCGGCGGTGGGCAGGAACATGTGCTTGGCGCCGAGTTCGTAGTTGACCGAGACCTGCGGGTTGAGATTGGGGTTGCCCAGCAGCGGGAACGACTCGCTCGAGATCGAGGTGAGCCGGGAGTAGACGTAGCGGTATGAGGGGTTCTGCGTGAACTGCCCGTAGTTGAAGAAGAAGCTGCTGTTCTGGGTGATCGGGTGGGCCACGATCACGCGGGGCGACAGCTTCAGCTTGTAGCGCCGGCCGAAGAACGAGCGGGTCTGGTCGTAGAACTTCTCCCGGGTCTCGGGCGTCAGGTTCGGGTTCGTCGGATCGGCGATCGCGGATTCGGCCTCGCGGCCCAGGAACCAGTAGTCGGCGCGGATGCCGACGTTGCCGGTGAACCCCTCGTAGTCGAGGCGGTCGCGCAGGTAGAGGTTCCCCACCCAGGGATGCACCGCCCACACGTCGTGGGACTGGCCCAGGCGGTTCTGGTCCTCGATCCAGGGGTCGCTGATGGTCGCGTACTGGACCGACTGGGCCTGGTGGTCGAAGCCCAGCTCCAGCTCGTGGCGCTTGAAGCGCTGCAGGTAGTTGCCCTGGAGCTGGTAGGTCGTCGTGCGGCGGTCCGCCCAGACATTGGCGTCGCCGGTGTCGATGAAGTAGTCGCTGCGGCGCACGTCGGTGGAGTCGAAGTAGGAGAGGTCGTCCGGCTGCGTGTACAGGCAGGTGTCGGCCTCGAAGTCCCACCACATCTTGCCCATCACGTCCTGGCGCTGGGCCGAGAAGTAGCGGGAGAACTGGAACTCCGTGAAGCCGGTCGCGGCCAGCGACCGCCGCCAGGACACCGAGCTCTGGACGTTGTCCTCGAAGATCGTCGGCGCGTGGTCGATCCGGTGCGCCCACTGCCACGGGTAGGTCGGATCGCCCTGGTCGCCGGTGGCGGTGATGAACGTGCGGCTGAAGCCCTGGTCGAGCGCGATGCGCTTCGAGAAGTCCATCGACCACTTGTCCCGGTTGTTCGGCTTCCAGGTCAGGCCGTAGCGCAGCGCCCAGCGGTTGTCCGCGGAGGGCGAGAACATGTCCCCGTAGCCGAACCGATGGCCGAAGAAGCTGTCCTCGTAGCTCGACTTGAGCCGGTAGGGCGCGGTGGGCTCGAAGACCGGCTTGATGGTGTTCGAGTAGAAGTCGTTCTTCACCGGGCTCAGGTAGCGGTAGCGCGTGTCGTAGAGGCTGCACGAGACGTCGAGGATCGACGTCACCTTGCCCGGCACGCCGAGGCCGCGCAGCACCGGGCTCCAGAGCGGATCGGGTCCGCCGACCACCAGCTGGACCGCGCGGCCGCCGTAGCTGCCGCCGGTGGTGGTGATGCCGCCGGTGATCACGTCCCCGCCTTCCTTGAGCTTGACCTCGACCACGCCGGAGAGCGCGTTCCCGTACTTCACGTCGTAGGCGCCGGTGGCGACGTTCACTTCGGCCACCGAGCGCGCGTTGATCTGGCCGGCGGTGGACTGGCCGGTCACGAGGTCGCGGTTGGTGACGCCGTTGATGACGAACACGGTCTCGTCGGCGCGCCCGCCGCGGATGTGGATCTGGTCGCCGTTGGTGGTGATGCCGGCCTGCCGCTGCAGCACGTCCCCGATGGTCTGGACCGGCAGGTTGCGGATCTCGCTGGCGGTGGTGGTGCGGACCGTGGTGCCCTGCTTGACCTCGACCAGGCGGCGCTCGGCGGTCACCTCGACCGTCTTCACCTCCTGCACCACGATCTCCGAGAGCTCGAAGTTGAGGACCACGGACTTGCCGGCCGTGACGGCCACGCCGGTCCGGCTCGCGGGGCGGTAGCCGAGGAAGCGCACCGCCACCTCGTACGTCCCGGGCGGCACGCCGGTGATCAGGAACTGTCCTTCGGAGTCGGTGAGCCCGCCGCGCTGGGCCCCGACCAGGGCCACGTTGGCGAACGGGATGGCGTGGTTCGTCTTCTGGTCGACGACGCGGCCGGAGATGCTGCCCTTCCCCTGCGCGTGCGCGGAAGACGCGAACAGCGCGAGGAACAGGGACAGGAGGGCGGGAACGAACGCGGGCCGATGGTGAGTTCGTCTAGTCAAAGTCCGGGCACCCTAGCGCGAGCGGCAGGAAGTTGTCAACGTGAGCTCCCGCGCTTCCGGCGCGCGGCCGTCCCATCGCGTGCGGCCGCGCGCGGTTCCATCGGCGTCACGGCACCCGCACGAGCCGCCGGGTCTGGCTGAAGCCGCCGGTGCGGAAGCTCACGAAGTAGAGCCCGGCCCGGAGCGCCCCGGCACCGCCGGCCAGCGGGCCCAACTGCACCGAGTTCCGGCCCGCCGGCTGGACCCCCTGCAGGATGGTGGTCACGCGCCGTCCCGAGAGGTCGAACAACTCGAGCGAGACGTGGGCCTCCTGCGGCAGGTCGAAGCGCAGCAGCGTGGTGCCGCGGAACGGGTTCGGGCTGGGGGGCAGGAAGGCGATCCGCTCCGGCAGCCGGGGGAGCACTTCCGCGCCGCCCGACAGCACCCGCGCGCGCAGCGTCACGACCAGGTCCGACGCGGCCGCCGCACCGGGCAGCGGCTCGTCGGCGCCGGAGACGACCAGCGTGGCCTCGTAGAGCGAATCCGGCGCCGCGTCGGCGTCGTCGAAGCGCACGTCCCAGGTGTGCCCGACGCCCGCGATCTCGGCCGCCTCGAACCCGCCCACGATCGAGAACCGGCCGGCCCCGCCGGTGATGACCCCGCCGGTCGCCTCGAGCTTCGCCTGCAACGCGTTCCACCCGGCGTTGTGCACCCGCACCGGCAGGTCGGCGAAGGCGCCGTGGGCCTGCGTGCCGAAGTCGAGGACGGTCGCGGTGGTGACGCTCGCCGAATCGAGCGACGCCACGGCGTGGGCCAGCACCGTGCCGGTGAGCTGCGTCGACTTCGTCAGGGAGTCCGGAGCGTTGCTGGCGACGGTCAGCACGCCGCTCTTCGCGCCGGGCGCGGTGGCGTCCATGGCGATGGCGTGGTCGTTGCCGGCCGCGCCCGCGGCCGCGGTGAACGTGTCGGCGGGGGCCGCGAACCCCGCGGGGGCCGCCAGCGAGTAGCGGAGCACGTCCGCCGGCACCGCCGCCCCGTTCGTCACGGTGAACGGCTGCTCGGCGGAGGCGCCGACGATCACCGCACCGAAATCGAGGCGCGAGGCGGCCAGGATCCTCGACGGCGCCTGCAGCGTGATCATCACCGGCAGGTGGTCGGAGGCGTAGTACAGCGCGCTGGCGACGTCGATGCCCACGGCGTAGTTGACCCCACCCTCGATCACGCTCTGGTTGAAGTGCGCGCCGTCGTTGCCGAACGCGACGTAGCCGCCGGGGACCAGGTCCATCCCCGCGCCGTCCGCCAGCGCGTACGAGGTCAGGAACAGGTCGAAGCGATCGTCCAGGCCGCCGCCCGCGAAGGAGCCGTAGAGCGCCGAGGAGCAGGGCGACTGCGTGTGCTTGGAGGCGTAGCCGGCCACGTCGTGCCAGGTCCCGGGCATGGACAGCGGGTCCCGGCCCCGGCCGTCGTTGTCGGCCGTGCTCTCGGTGAGCCGGAGGTAGCCGCCCTCGTCGGCCCCGTAGAAGTTCGTGTCCCCGCAGACCAGGAAGTTGGGCGTCACCGCCGTGGTCGCCGCGTCCAGGTTGGCGCGCAGGTTCGTGCATTCGAGCTCGCGAGTGGTGGCGTCGGCGGGGGCGGCCCCGGCCTTGAAGTGGACCACGTAGAGCCGGATCTCCGCCGGCTTCGTGGTGTAGCCCGCCAGCCGCAGGCGCACGCCGAGCACGGACCGGGGTCCGCCGGTGCTGATCGCGGTCCCGGCGAACGTGAGCGTGATCTTCGCCGGCTTGTAGAACACGGCGCTCTCGCAGGTGCTGAAGTAGGCCGTGCCCGACCATTGCCCCGGCTGGGCCACGTTGAGGACGTTGGTGAGGAACGAGTCGCGACCGGCCGCGGAGCCCAGCTCCTGCACCGCGATGACGTCCGGGTCCAACGCCGCGATCGCCTGGCGGAAGTAGGGCTGCCGGGCGGCGAGCTGCACGGAGGGGTACTGGGTGAGGTTCCAGGTCGCCAGCTTGACGGCGAGCGCCGGCGTCGCGGCGAGCGCCGACCACGCCAGCGCGGAGAGCGCGACCGCCGCGCGGGCGGCCGCCCGCGGAGGGAGCGACGGGCGGAACGAGCGCGGCGGCGTGGGACCGGTCCCCGCGGAACGGATCGACTGGTGCATGGCTGGCTCCCCGATCGGGATGCGGACGCGCAGTGGACGGCTGATTTCAGGCCACTCATGAGGGTACCACGCGCCGGCGGGCCCCGGCCACGCGTCCCCGGCCCTCCGGCCGGGCCGGCGCGCGTCGATCGCGCCCCGGCCCGGCCGTCGCCTTCTGCTCGTGTACTCCGTCCGGTAGGATGAGGCGGTCGACTCACCGGGGGTCCACGGGCGGCATCGTCCCCCCCGCGCTGCGGCGTCCCGCGGCGCGCGGGGCGCCGGCGCCCGCCGCGGACCCCGCGTTCCGCCGGCCGGAGGTCCCATGCCCAGCAGGATCCTGCTAGGAGACGAATGCGTCGCGCTCGGCGCGGTGCACGCCGGGATGAGCTCGGCGTACGCCTACCCGGGCACGCCCGCCACCGAGATCCTCGAGTACCTGCTCGAGTTCCGCCGCAGGCACGGCCGCCCGTTCGCGGCCTGGTGCGCCAACGAGAAGACCGCGATGGAGGAGGCGCTCGGCGCCTGCTTCGTCGGCCGGCGCGCGTTGGTCTCGATGAAGCACGTCGGGCTCAACGTCGCGGCCGACCCGTTCGTGAACGCGGCGCTGGTCGGGACGCACGGCGGGCTGGTGGTCGCGGTCGCCGACGACCCCGGCATGCACTCCTCGCAGAACGAGCAGGACAGCCGCTTCTACGCCGACTTCGCGCGGGTCCTGTGCCTGGAGCCCGCCACGCAGCAGGAGGCCTACGACATGACGGTCGAGGCCTACGACCTGTCCGAGCGCTTCGCGGTGCCGGTGATGCTGCGGCTGGTGACCCGGCTCGCGCACAGCCGCACCGCGATCGAGGTGACCGCCACGCCGCGGCCCGAGAACCCGGTGCGCAAGGCCCCGCGGCCGCAGTCGTGGATCCTGCTGCCGGGCAACGCCCGGCGCCAGTGGCACGACCTGCTCGGCCGCCAGCAGGAGATGGTCGCGTGGAGCGAGGACTCCCGCTGGAACCGGCTCACCCTCACCGACGACCGCGAGTTGGGCGTCATCACCACCGGGCTGGCGCGCAACTACTTCGAGGAGAACGCCGGGGAGCTCGCCGGCCGGCCGTCGCACCTGCACATCGGCGCCTACCCGCTCCCGCGCGCGCTGGTCCGCCGGCTGGCGGGGCACGTGAAGCGGCTGCTGGTGCTGGAGGAGGGCTACCCGCTGGTCGAGCGGCTGCTGCGCGGGCTGCTCGACACGCCGCTGCCCGTGCTCGGGAAGCTCACCGGCGAGGTGCCGCTGGAAGGCGAGCTGACGCCCGACAACGTGCGTCCGGCGCTCGGGCTCCCGGCCCGGCCGCTGACCCGCCTGGGCGACCTGGCGCTCCCGACGCGGCCGCCGCAGCTCTGCCAGGGCTGCTCGCACGGCCAGATGTACCGCGCGCTCAAGCAGGCGCTCGAGGGCCAGGCCCGGAGCACCGTGACCGCCGACATCGGCTGCTACACGCTCGGCGCCCTGCCGCCCTACGACGCCGTCGAGTCGTGCCTCTGCATGGGCGCCTCGGTGAGCATGGCGAAGGGCGCCTCCGAGGCCGGCTTCCGGCCCGCCGTCGCGGTCATCGGGGACAGCACCTTCCTCCACTCGGGGATCACCCCGCTGCTCGACGCGGTGCACGAGGACACCGACATGACCCTGATCATCCTCGACAACCAGACCACGGCCATGACCGGCGGGCAGGAGTCCATCGCGCCGTCCGCGCGGCTGAAGGACATCGTGCTGGGCCTGGGCGTGAAGCCCGAGCGCCTGCACGTGGTGGAGGTCCTGCCGCGCCGGGTGCCGCAGATCGCCGAGCTGCTGCGCGCCGAGATCGCGCACCCGGGCCTGTCGGTGGTCATCGCCGTGCGCGAGTGCCTGGAGACCGCGCGCCGCAGGCGCCGGCTCGTGGAGGTGAAGCCGTCATGAAGTGCGACATCATGCTGGCGGGCGTGGGCGGGCAGGGCGTGCTCTCCCTGGCCGCGCTGATCGGGCGCGCCGCCGTGGCCGAGCAGCTCCACGTCAAGCAGTCCGAGGTGCACGGGATGGCGCAGCGCGGCGGCGCGGTGCTCTCCCACCTGCGGCTCTCCGACCGGACCGTCGCGAGCGACCTCATCCCGCTCGGCACCGCCGACCTGATCCTCTCGATGGAGCCGCTCGAGAGCCTGCGCTACGTGGCGTACCTCTCGCCCGCGGCCACGGTGGTCACGTCGGTGGACCCGCACGTCAACATCCCGGACTACCCGCCGCTGGACGAGGTCCTCGCCCGGCTGCGGCGCCTGCCGCGCACCGTGCTGGTCGAGGCCGAGCGGCTGGCGCGCGAGGCCGGCGACGTGCTGGCCAGGAACACCGTCATGGTCGGCGCCGCGGCCCACCTGCTGCCGCTGCGCCGCGAATCGTTCGAGGGCGCCATCCGGCAGACCTTCGGGGCCAAGGGCGAGCGGGCGCTGGAGGTGAACTTCGCCGCCTTCGAGGCGGGCTGGAGGGTGTCGGCATGAGCCTCGACCGGACGCGCATCGCGAACCTGCTGGCGAACGCCCGCCACCGCGCGGCGGGCGTGCTGACCGAGCCGGAGGGCATGGACCTGCTCGAGGCCGCCGGCATCCCGGTCCCGCGGCGCATCCTGCTCGCCGGAGCCGCGGACGCGGCGCGGCTCGACCCGCCGCCGTTCCCCGGGACGCGCGCGGTGCTCAAGGTGGTCTCGCCGGCGATCCTCCACAAGACCGAGGCGCGCGGCGTCGAGGTCCTCGAGAACACGCCCGCCGCGCTGCGCGCCGGCCTCGCCGGGATGGAGCGGCGCTTCGCCGGGCAGGACGTGGACGGCTTCCTGCTGGTGGAATTCGTCCCCCACCAGGCCGAGCCCGGCCACGAGCTCCTGCTCGGGACGCGCTGGACCGCCGACTTCGGACCGGTCGTCACGCTCGGCGCGGGCGGCATCCACACCGAGTTCCTGGCGCAGAGCATCCGCGAGGACCGCTCGCTCGCGCTGCTCTCCCCCGGCCTCGCCGGCCCCGCGGAGATCGAGCGCGCGCTCGCCGGGGTCGCGGTCGTGCGGCTGCTGACCGAGCCGCGGCGCGGCCGCCCGGCGCTCGTGCCGCTCGCGCGGCTGGCGGAGATCGTGGGCCGCTTCCTCGAGCTGGCCGGAGCCTTCGTGCCCGACCCGATCGCCGAGTTCGAGATCAACCCGCTGGTGCTCGCCGACGGGCGCTTCGTCGCGCTCGACGCCCTGCTCAAGCTCGGCGGACCGCTGTCCCCGCTGCCCGCGCCGCGCCCGGTGGCGAAGATCGGGCGGCTGCTGCAGCCGCGCACCGCCGCGGTGATGGGCGTGTCGGAGAAGGGCATGAACCCGGGGCGGCAGATCCTGCGCAACCTGCTGGCCGACGGCTTCCCGGCCGCGGACATCACCGTCGTCAAGCCGGGCAGCGAGCAGATCGACGGGGTGAAGTGCGTACCGTCGCTCGAGGCCCTGCCCGCGCGGCAGGACCTGCTCATCCTCAGCATCTCCGCCGCGCAGGCCCCCGAGGCCATCGCCGCGGTCGCCGAGGGCCGGCACGCCGAGAGCGTCATCCTCATCCCGGGCGGGCTCGAGGAGAAGCCCGGCAGCGAGCCGCTGGTCGCGCGCATGCGCCAGGCCATCGCCGACTCGCGCGCCACGCCCTGGGGCGGGCCCGTCATCAATGGCGGCAACTGCCTGGGCGTGCGCTCGGTGCCGGGGCGCTACAACACGCTGTTCATCCCCGACCACAAGCTGCCGCTCCCGCGCGGCGCCGAGAGCCCGGTGGCGTTCATCGCCGGGAGCGGGGCCTTCGCGGTGTCGAAGGCGAACAAGCTCGGGACGGTGAACCCGCGCGTCATCCTGACCATCGGCAACCAGATGGACCTGACCGCCGCGGACTACCTCGACTTCCTCGAGGCCGACCCGGCGGTCGGGATCTTCGCCGTCTACCTCGAGGGCTTCCGCCCGCTCGACGGGCTGCGCTTCCTCGAGACCGCGCGCCGGATCGTGGCCGGCGGGCGCACGGTCATCCTCTACCGCGCCGGCCGCACCAGCGCCGGCGCCGCCGCGGCCGCGAGCCACACCGCCTCGGTGGCGGGCGACTACGCGGTGACCCGGCGGCTGGCCGAGGCCGCGGGCGTCGTGCTGGCCGACACGCTCGAGGACTTCGAGGACCTGGTGCGCCTGTTCGTCGCGCTCGGCGGGCGCCGCCCCGCCGGACGGCGGCTCGGCGCGCTCTCCAACGCCGGCTTCGAGTGCGTGGCGATCGCCGACAACCTCGGCGCGTTCACGCTCGCCGACTTCTCCCCCGCCACGGTCGCCGCGCTGGGCGACGTGCTGAAGCGCGCGCGCATCGCCGAGATCGTCAGCGTGCACGACCCGATGGACCTCACGCCCATCGTCGGCGACGCCGACTACGAGGAGATCGCGCGGCAGGTGCTGGCCGACGCGGGCGTGGACCTGGGCCTGGTCGGCTGCGTGCCCATGACCATGGCGCTCAACACGCTCGCCCGGGGCGAGGGCCACGGCGAGGACCTGGCCCGCGAGGACTCGATCGCCAACCGGCTGGTGCGGCTCTACCACGCGACCGAGAAGCCCTGGGTCGCGGTGGTGGACGCCGGGAGCCTATACGACCCGATGGCCGCCCGGCTCGAGCAGGGCGGCGTGCCGACGTTCCGCACCGCCGACCGGGCGTTGCGGCTCCTCAACCGCTGGGCGGCCGCCGTCGCGCGGCCCTAGCGGACCCTTCGAGAGGATCCATGGCCGACGAGAAGAAGGAACCCTGGCTCAACTGGCTGGCGCTCACCACCGTGATCCTGGCGGTCTGCGCGACGCTCTCGACCTTCAAGGGCGGCTCGTACTCGACGCGCTCGGTGCTCAGCCAGACGAAGGCCGCCAACCAGTGGGCCTACTACCAGTCCAAGAGCATCAAGGGCTACCTCTACGAGATCCAGAAGGAGGAGCTCGAGCTGGGGCAGCAGGCGGACGGCGCCCGCCAGTCGCCGGCGGTGCGGGCGCAGGTCGAGAAGCGCCTGGCGGCCTATCGCGAGAAGCTCGCGCGCTACGAGCAGGAGAAGACGGAGATCCAGGCCGAGGCGAAGCGCTTCGAGGCGGTGCGCGACGACGCGACCGTGCACTCCCAGACCTTCGGGATGGCGGTCATCTACCTGCAGGTGGCGATCCTGCTCTCCTCGGTCGCGGCCCTGCTGAGGAAGAAGCCGCTCTGGCTGCTCGGGCTCCTGTCCGGCTCGATCGGGCTGTGGTACTTCGCCAACGGGTTCCTCCTGATCGGGCGCTGAGCCACCGCCAGGGGAAGTGACGGCCCGGGGTGCGAGCAGGACCGCCCCCGCGCAGCTGCCGCGACGTCCGGGCGCGTTCTGGCCGAGCGCACGGTGCCTCGGATCGGCCGGGACGTGCCCGGACGTCGCGGCAGCCCCCAGGCGGGCACCGCGGGTGACGACTGCCGACGCCGCTCAGAAGCTCGTCAGGCGCCGGTCGTACTCGTCGGGGAACTCCTCCATGAAGATCCGGTCCGTCTCGAGGTTGACCTCGCGCAGGCGCCGGGCCTTGGCCGCGTAGGGCAGGAAGGAGCTCTTGAACCCGTTGATGATGAGCCGCTTGACCTCGTAGGGGCTGAGGCGGAACGCGCGCGCCGCGAGCTTGATCTCGTCCGTCACGGTGGTGTCGGACATCAGCCGGTTGTCGGTGTTCACGGTGACGCGCAGGCCCTGCCGGAAGTACATGCCGAGCGGGTGCTCCTTCATGTTCTGCACCGCGCCGGTCTGCAGGTTCGAGGTCAGGCACATCTCGAGCGGGATGCGGTGGTCGTTGACGTACTGCATCAGGTCCCGGTCCTGGAGCAGCAGGGTGCCGTGCCCGATGCGGTGCGCCCCGCAGTAGTGCAGCGCCTGGGAGATCGAGGCCGGGCCGAACGCCTCGCCGGCGTGCACGGTCGAGTTGATGTTGTTCTTGAGGATCAGCTCGAACGCCGCGCGGTGCGCCTTGGCCGGGTAGTCCTTCTCCTGCCCCGCCAGGTCGAAGGCGAGCACGCCCTTGCCCTTGTAGGCCACGGCCAGCTCGGCCAGCGCCAGCGAGAACTTCGGGTCCATCGAGCGGATGCCGCAGATGATCACGCCGGTGGTCATGCCGAACTTGCTGCCCGCGTCGTGCAGTCCGGCGATGACCGTGTCCACGATGTCCTCGAAGCGGAGCTTCCGCTTGCGGTGCAGGATCGGCGAGTAGCGCACCTCGAGGTGGCAGACGTTCTCCGCGGCGGCGTCCTCGGCCAGCTCGTAGGCGACCCGGTAGAGCGCCTCCTTCTCCTGCATCACCGCCAGCGTGAGATCGAAGATCTTGAGGTACTCACCGAGGTTGCGCGTGCGCTTGCCCGCCTTCAGCACTTTGGTGAGCTGCGCCAGGCTGTACGTCGGCAGCTTCACGTCCTGCGCCCGGGCCAACTCGAGCACGGTGCTCGGGCGCAGGCAGCCGTCGAGGTGGCAGTGCAGGTCGGTCTTGGGCAACCGCCGGATGACTCGCTCGGTGATTCGCATGGGCCTCGTGGGGTCGGGGTGTGGGGTCCGGGGCGTCGCTACCGGCCGGAGCCGCGCTCGAGCGCCATGATCTTCTGCACCCGGCGCTCGTGGCGGCCGCCGGCGAAGGGAGTCTTGAGGAACAGGCGCGCGAGCCGCTGCGCGAGCCCCCGGTTCACGATGCGCGCGCCGAGCGAGAGCACGTTGGCGTCGTTGTGCTCGCGGCTGTTGACCACGGTGCGGTCGTCGTGGCCGACCGCGCAGCGCACGCCGGCGATCTTGTTCGCCGCCATCGCCGAGCCGATGCCCGCCGCGTCCACCACGATGCCGAGGCGGCAGCGGCCGGCCGCGACCTCGCGCGCCACCGCGGCGGCGTAGTCGGGGTAGTCCACCGCGTCGGTCGAGTGCGTGCCGCAGTCGTGGACGTCCCAGCCCAGCTCCTCCGCGATGTACTGGCGGAGCACCTCCTTGAGCTCGAACCCGCCGTGGTCCGAGCCGAGGGCGACCCGGCGGCCCACCGCGCCCGCGGGCCGCGGGGTGGCGGCCGGCTCCGGGCCCAGCGAGCGGTCCACGGCCTCCCGAACCAGGCGGCGGACCTCGGATTCGTCGTGTTCGTGCATGGGAGCGCGAGTCTAGGGAGCGCGACCGGAGGGGTCAAGCGCTCGCGCCGGCGCCGCGCCGCGCCGCGAGGCGTGACCGGCAGGCGCGGGCGTCCGCGCCGGAGCCGCGTCCCGCCGGGATGCGCGGCGTGCCCGAAGCCTCTAGAATGGAGGCCCGCGCGCGCCCACCCCGGCGGCGGACACCGTCCCAGACGAGGAGCCCAAGTGAGCCGACCCACGATCCGTATCCTGCTGCCGGTGCTGTGCGCGCTGTTCGCGGCGCGGGCCGCCCTGGCCGAGCCCGTCAAGCTCGACGACGGCACCACCATGGACCGCTGGACGCTGCCCAACGGCCTCGAGGTCGTGACGCGCGACGTGCCCGGCGCCCGCGCGGTCGCCATCACCTGGGGCTACCACATCGGGCAGGACTACGATCCGGCCGACCGCCCGGGGCTGGCCTCGCTGATGGCCGAGGTGGCCTTCACCGCACCGGCGGGCGGCGGGCCCGAGCGCACGCGCGACGAGATGGCGAGCCTCCGCCCGCAGGGCTGGAGCCTGCGCGTGAGCCGCCGCCAGACGCTGTTCAACGAGACCGCCACGACCGCCCAGCTCCCCGGCGTGCTGCGCCAGGTCGCCGACCGGATGCGCGGCGTGACGGTGTCGGACGCCGACCTGCGCGCCGCGCTCGTCACGGTGCACCGCATGCTCGCCGAGCGCTACGCCGGCACCGCGGACCAGGTGCTCTACTGGCAGGTGCGCGAGTATGCGCGCGGCCTGGACCGGGACGCCATCGCCGCGCTGGCCGCGGCCAGGAACCTGGACCGCGAGACGCCCGCCAGCGTGCGCCAGGCGATGGCCCGGGCCTACGTCCCGGCGAACGGCGTGCTCGCGCTGGTCGGCAACCTCTCGGGCCTGGACCTGCGGTCCATCGTCGACAGCGAGTTCGGCTCCCTGCCCGCGGGCGAACGCCTGCCCGCCCCCCCGGCCGCGCGCCTCGACTCGGTCACGGTCGTCCTGGCGCAGCCCGGGGTGGGCCGGCCGGCGGCCGTGCTGGGCCTGGTGGCCCCCGCGCTCTCCGACACGCTCCACCCGTCGTTCCAGATGGCCATCCTGCTGCTCGGCGGACAGGCCAAGCAGTCGTGGGGCCCGCCCGAGCCGCCGCTCACCACGCGCTTCCAGTACTCGCTGCTGGACGACCCGGACTTCGTGCGCTTCTACCCGCCGGCCGCCGCGGCCCAGGCCCTCGATCCGCGAAGCATCCCGGAGATGCTGTCGTGGACCATCGGCGAGCTGCTCGACCGGCCCATCCCGGCCGAGAGCTACGCGGGCCTCCGCCACAACCTGCTCTGGATGATGGGCGGTCCGATGCCCGCCGCGCTGCTCGAGGGCGTGCAGCGCGACCCGGCGGCGCTCAACGTGCTGTGCACCTCGCTCGCCTCGCAGGCGCTGTGGGGGAACGAGGTGTTCTGGACCGAGTACCGCCGCCGGTTCGACGCCGACGTGTCGCCGAAGTTCGGCTTCTGGACCAACCGGCTGCGCGAGCCGTGGCGCCAGGTGGTCCTGCTGCTCATGCCGAAGCCCTGATCCGCGGCGGCCGGACGGGGCGCCCGCGGGCGCCTCGTTGACCCTCGCACGCGCCGGCTGCTACCTTGCGGTCCCGATGGTGGGACGAATCCTCATCGGGATCGCCGGCGGGTCGGGTTCCGGCAAGACGCTGGTCGCACGGAACATCGTGCGCGACCTGGGGTCCGACCGGGTCGTCATCATCGACCAGGACTCCTACTACAAGAACCTCGAGAGCATCCCCTTCCTCGACCGCGAGGCCCGCAACTTCGACCACCCCGACGCCTTCGACAACGGGATGCTCACGAGCCACGTCCGCAAGCTGCTGGCGGGCGAGCCGGTCGAACAGCCGATCTACGACTACGCCGACCACCGCCGCCTGGCCGAGACGCGTCACATCGGCGAGCACCTCATCATCGTGCTCGAGGGCATCCTCATCTTCACGGACGCCGAACTGCGCGCGGCGATGGACATCAAGCTGTTCATCGACGCGGACGCCGACGTGCGCTTCATCCGCCGCCTGCGGCGCGACCTGGTGGAGCGCGGGCGCTCGGTGGACAGCATCATCCGCCAGTACGAGGAGAGCGTGCGGCCGATGCACATGCAGTTCGTGGAGCCGTCGAAGCGCTGGGCCGACGTCATCATCCCCGAGGGCGGCCACAACAAGGTGGCCATCGACCTGGTGAAGACCAAGATCCGCGAGCTGCTGCGCGAGCGCGGCGTCGAGGTGGCGACCGCGCGCTGAGCGTCTGCCGACCGCGCGCCGAGCGCACTCCAAGCGCGTGTTGACCGCACCCCGATTGCGCGAATGAGGTGGAGCGGGGGCCGGGAGCGAGCGGGGGCGAGCAGAGGCACCATGCGCTCGCCCCCGCTCGCTCCCGGCCCCCGCGCTGGCGTTCTCCACCTTGGAGCAGAGGCACCATGCGCTCGCCCCCGCTCGCTCCCGGCCCCCGCGCTAGCGCTCTCCGCGCTCGAGCCTGCCCAGCAGGCGCAGCAGGCCGTCCAGCAGGGTGAGCGGGTGCGGCGGGCAGCCGGGGACGCAGAGGTCCACGGGGATCTCGGGCGGCACGCCGGTGCCGCCCTGCGGGCTCGCCGCGAACGGCCCCCCGGAGAGGGCGCAGGCGCCGACGGCGATCACCAGGCGGGGCGCGGGCACGGCCTGCCAGGTCTTCTCGAGCGCGAGGCGCATGCCCGGGTTGACCGCGCCGGTGACGACGATGGCGTCGGCGTGGCGCGGCGAGGCCACGAACTGGATGCCGAACCGCCCGAGGTCGAACACCACGTTGCCCAGCACCGCGAGGTCGGGCTCGCATCCGCCGCAGCTGCCCGCCACGACCGAGCGCAGCCGGAGCGAGCGGCCGAACAGGCGCCGGGCCGAGGCCTCCAGCGCGTGCGCCAGCTCGACCTCGCCGGTGGGCGTGACCAGCGCCGCCCGCGTGGAGGTGGCCATGCGGTGCTCGCCGGTGAACCGGAGCGCACCGGCCGGGCACGCCGCGGCCTCCTCGGGGCTGAAGCGGCAGGCGCCCAGGTCCAGCACGGGCCCGCCGGCGCCATCCGGCTCCAGGAACCCGGTGGGCGCGGCGCCCGCGCAGGCCCGGCAGCCGTCCGGGCAGAGCGCACGATCGAGCACGGGCCGGCCGCGGTAGCGCTCGGGCAGCGGCGGGACCGCGGCCAGGTCGGGCAGCGTGTGGCTGCCGCGCCGCAGCCGGCCGAGCAGGTATCTCAGCATTCCCGCCTCCCGGGGCGCGCGCTAGAGGTCATGGCCGGCGTACGACAGGTTGAAGCTCTTGTTGCAGAGCGGGAAGTCCGAGATCGGCGTGCCGGCCATCGCCACGGCCAGCGCGGTCCAGTCGTGGAACGACGGGTCGGTGACCTTCCAGCGCCGCACGCGCCCCAGCGCGTCGGTCACGGCGACGTGCGCGATCTCGCCGCGCCAGCCCTCGGCCAGGGCCACCACCAGCTCGCCGGCCGCCAGTTCGCCGGGCTCGACCCGCAGCACCCCGCCCCGCGGCAGGGCGGCCAGTTGCTCCTGCAGGAACTCGCAGGAGCGGCGCGCCTCGACCGTGCGCACCATCGCGCGCGCCATGACGTCGCCCGAGCTCTCGACCGTGGTGGGGATGTGCGCGAAGCGGTAGATCCCCCAGGGGTGGTCCTGGCGCACGTCGCGCGCCAGGTCCGACGCGCGGGCGGTGGGGCCGACGAAACCCAGCTCGGCGCCGCTCGCGGCCGGCACCACGCCCGTGCCCTCGACCCGCGCCTGCACCGATTCGCTCCCGAAGAACAGCCCGGCCGCCTGCTCGAACTCCGCGGCGATCGCGGCGAGCCGCTCGCGGAACTCGCCGGCCATCCCGGCCGGCAGGTCGAAACCGACGCCGCCCGGGCGCACCAGGCCGCGCCCGAAGCGGTTGCCCGAGAGCGCCAGCAGCAGGTTGAGCACGTCGCCGCGCACGCGCCCGCAGATCGCGGCGGTGGGGGCGAAGGCCACGTCCCCGGCCAGCGCGCCGAGGTCGCCGATGTGGTTCGCCAGCCGTTCGAGCTCCAGCGCGCAGCCGCGCACCGCCTGGGCCCGCGGCGTCTTGCGGCAGCGCGACAGCGCCTCGAACGCGCCGCAGAACGCCTCGGCGTGGCCGATCACCGTGTCGCCCGCGATGGACTCCGCCACCAGCATGGCGCGTCCGGGCGGCAGCGTCTCGAGCAGGCGCTCGACCCCGCGGTGCTGGTAGCCGAGCACGATCTCGAGGAACAGCACGTCCTCGCCGTGGGCCTGGAAGCGGAAGTGCCCGGGCTCGATGATGCCGGCGTGCACCGGGCCCACCGCGACCTCGTGCACCTCCTCCCCCGCCACCTGGAAGAACGGGTAGTCCTCGCGGTCGGTCGCGGCCACGGCGCGCCCGGCCGGCAGGTGATCGGGCGGGTGGCGGCGCACCGGCTTGAGCCACGGGTGCCCCTCGGGCGTGACGCCGCACTGCTCGGCGATCTCGCGCTCGAACAGGTGCGCCTGCGGACAATCGGGCGTCAGGGCGGGATAGCCGGTGCCCACCACCGCGCTGCTCGCCCCGAGCGCCGCGCGCCCGTCGTCGGCGAGCACGGCGAGCAGGCGCGTGCGGGTGTCGTCCTCGGGCAGGCCGAAGAACGACACCAGCCGCGCGCCCCCGGCGATCGCGCCCACGACCTCCGCGCGGAACTCCGCCACCTCGCGGCACGGCACCTCCGCCCACGGGACGCTGCGGCGGTTGCGGAACCCCTCGGGCCCGGGAAGCCTCACGGCGCGGTCCCCCCGATGCCGGCGGCGGCCGCGGCCAGCGCCTCGCGCAGCCCGGCCGGGATCCACACGCCGAGCATCAGCACCAGCACCAGCAGGGCGGCGGGCGGCAACGTCAGCCACCGACTCTCGCGCGCCGCCGGCGCGGCCGTGGCGGCCGGGCGCCCCAGCACCATGCCGAGCACCGCCGAGCCCATCGAGATGAAGATCAGCGCCTGCAGCGACAGCAGCCCGACCACGGTCCCGGTCGCGCCCGCGCGCACCGCGCCGGTGAGCAGCGTGAATTCGCTCAGGAACGGCCCGAACGGCGGCGAGCCGCTGATGGCCAGGAACCCCGCGACCAGCAGCGCGGCGCTCACCGGCAGGCGGCGCGCCAGGCCGGTGACCTCGCGCATGCGCTTCGTGCCGGTGGCCTGCCACACGTTGCCCGCGACCAGGAAGAGCAGCGCCTTGGCGAGCGAGGCGCTCAGCACGTGCAGCAGCGCGCCGTAGGCCGCGACCCCGGCGAGGCCCGCGCCGACCGCGAGGATCCCCATGTGCTCGACGCTGGAATAGGCCAGCATGCGCTTGTAGTTGCCCTGCCCGAACAGGAACGCCGCCGCCACCGCGACCGAGAACAGGCCGAAGCCGACCAGCAGCGGGCCGGCGAAGCCGCCCTGCCCCGCCGCGCGCAGCACCGCCAGCTCCCGCAGGATGGCCAGGAACGCGAGATTGAGCAGCGCCCCCGAGAGCAAGGCCGAGATCGGCGAGGGCGCCTCGCCGTGCGCGTCGGGCAGCCAGGTGTGCATCGGGGCCAGGCCCATCTTGGTGCCGAAGCCGATGAGCACGAAGACGAACGAGCCCCGCAGCCACGCCGGGTGCAGGAGCGGCCCCGCCGCCAGCAGGTCCTCCAGCATCAACGGGCGCCCCGGGGCGCCGCCGCCCGCGAGCTGCGCGGTGGCGAGGAAGAAGATGCCGAGCAGCGCGACCGCGATGCCCACCGAGCAGACCACCAGGTACTTCCAGACCGCCTCGAGCGAGCGGCGGTCGGCCGGGTCGTAGATCAGCGGGGCGGTCGCGAGCGTGGTGGCCTCCATCGCGACCCAGAGCAGCCCGAAGTGCCGGGTCAGCGTGACCACCGACGCCGCGGCCAGGAAGCCCAGCAGGCAGCTGGCGTAGGCCCGCCCGCCGCGCAGCGGCTCGTGCCGCTGGTAGCCCACCGAGTAGAGCGCGACCGCCAGGAACACGACGCTGGTGAGCGTGAGCACCAGCCCGCCGAGCGGGTCGAAGGCCAGCCAGCCGGGGCCCGCCGGGGCCGGCCGCCGGCACCAGGCCAGAGTCACCAGCCCGAGGTGGGCGAGCGCCCCGGCGACCACCCAGAGCGAGCGCCGCGCGGCGGCGCGGTCGAGGTAGGCCGCGATCGCGCCGAGCAGCGGGACCAGGACCAGCGCGGGCAGGAGCATCAGTCGGTGAGCTGCGACAGCTCGCGCGAGTCGAGCGTCTCGAGCTCGCGCTGGATCTGGAAGACCACGAGGCCCATGATCAGCGCGCCCACGAACACGTCCAGCAGCACGCCCATCTCGACCAGCAGCGGCAGGCGGTCCGCCAGCGTGAGTCCGAACAGGTAGATCCCGTTCTCGAGCACCAGGTAGCCCACCACCTGCGAGAGCGCCTTGCGCCGGCTGGTGAGCAGCAGGAAGCCGATCATCAGCGTGGAGAGCGCGACCGGGATCAGCAGCGGCAGCGAGCGGCCCGGCACCGCCGGCAGCCGGCCGGCCACGGCGAAGGCGACGCCGGTGACCGCCAGCCCCAGCAGCAGCGAGGGCAGGTGCCCGATCGAGGGCTGGCGCTCGCGCCGCACCTCCGCCTCGCGGATCGCCCACAGCAGGATGCGCGGCAGCAGCACCGCCTTGATGCCGATCGTCCCGGCCACGATGGCGGCCAGGTGGATCGAGAACACGTGCGCCAGCGCGAGCGGCACGAGCCCGAGCAGCACGCCCTGGATCGCGACCAGCCGGATCGAGGCGCTCAGCCGGTCGGTGACCAGCAGCGCCAGGTCGGTGAGCAGCACCAGCAGCAGGAGCGCGTCGCCGAGCCGTTCCACGGTCAGGCGCCCCGCGGCGCGTCGAGCGCGCGCACGCGGGCCAGGAGTTCCGCGGCCGGCGCGCGGTCCCGCAGCAGCCCGCGCAGCTCCGGGTCGTGCAGCGCGAAGCCGAGCCGGGCGAGGATCTTGAGGTGCGCCGGCACGGTGGAGCTGACCACCGTGAAGAGCGCGTAGACCGGTTGCCCGTCGACCGCGTCGAAGTCGATCGGGTGGCGCAGCAGGCAGAGCATCACCCGCGGCTCGCCCGCGCCCAGCAGCAGCGGGTTGCGCACGTGCGGGATGGCGATGCCGGCGCCGATCCCGGTCGAGCCCATCGCCTCGCGGGCCTCGAGCACCGCCTCGATGAACTCGCGGTCCGTCCCCGCGGGCAACGGCAGCCGCGCCACCACCTCGCGCAGCACCGCGGAGCGGTCCTCGCCGGCGACGTCGTGGTGGATGCCGCCCGCCGCGAGCATGTCGCCGAGCGCCGGCACCGACTCGGGCGAGCCCCGCTCCCGCTCGAGCAGGTCGCGTGACACCGCGATGCCGTTCTCGGTCGCCCACTCCCACAACTCGATCGCGTTGAGCATGAGGCGCTCGTTCACGCGGTGCGCCGGCAGTCCGCGGCTCTTGATCCAGCGCCGCACCGTGTCCTCGTTGACCCCGAGGTAGGTGGTCGCCTCGCGCAGGGTCAGCTGCATCCGTGCTCGCCCGCGCCGACCGTGGGAACCACTCTCACTCCGACCTCCGTGCCCCTCAACCGCGGCCGCCCTGCCGGTAGAGGGCGCGGGCCGCCTTGCGGATGATCTTCCACTTCCTCTCCTCCTCGGCCCGAAGGCGGACGTCCGACTTCGCGGCGGCGACCTGCGCCTCGCGCCGGAGCTTGTGGTAGCTGGCCAGCCGCTCCGCCGGCAGCGTACCAGACTCGGCGGCCGATCGGACGGCGCAGCCCGGCTCCTCCCCGTGCGCGCAGTCGCGGAAGCGGCACGAGCGGGCGACCTGCTCGATGTCCGGGAAGGCCGACGCGATGCCGTCCTCCGAGCCGGTCAGCCCGATCGCGCGCAGCCCCGGCGTGTCGATGAGCACGCCGCCGCCGGGGACCTGGATCAGCTCCCGCACCACCGTGGTGTGCCGCCCGCGCCCGTCGCTCACGCGCACCTCGCACGTCGCCTGCCGCCGCTCCCCGAGGAGCGCGTTGACCAGCGTGGACTTCCCCGCGCCGGAGGGCCCGACCAGCACCGCGGTGCGATCCCCCGCGAGGCGGCCGCGGATCGGCTCGATCCCCTCGCCGGCGAGCGCGTTCACCGCGAGCACCGCCGCGCCGGGCGCGACCGATTCGACCGCCTCGCGCGCCGCGTCCGGATCGGCGGAGAGGTCCGCCTTGGTGAGCACCACCAGCGGGACCGCGCCCGAGCTCCACGCCAGCGCGAGCTCCCGCTCGATGCGGCGCAGGTTGGGCGGTTCGGCGACCGGGTGGACGACGATCACCGTGTCGATGTTCGCGGCCAGCACCTGGACGTCGGAGGTCCTGCCCGGATCGCCGCGCGTGATCGCGCTGGCGCGCTCGAGCACCGCCTCGACCTGCGGGACATCGAGGTCCTCGGGAGCGAGCGCCACCACCCAGTCGCCCACCACCGGCAGGTCCGCCGGACCCCCGGCGGCCTTCCGCAGGCGCGCCGAGGGCCGGGCGCGCGCGACGCCGGCGGGCATGGCGACCAGCACGCTGCCGCGGTCGCCGCGGATCACGCGGCCGGGCGTCAGGCCCGCCGCCCGGTGGGGCTCGAACAGCGCCTGCCAGCGCGGGGACCAGCCGAGCGCACGCAGCACGGGACCGTCGGACATCCCCCTACCCTCCTGCCACGGACCGGACCGCGGCGCTCACGGCCGTCCGGCGTTGGTGAACGACCAGTGGGTCTGGATGAGCCGCCAAACCTCGCCCGCGCGGCGGAAGACTTCGGTGCAATTCCAGCGGGACGCGCCCCCGCCGCTGCCGTAGGACGCGAAGTTGAAGGTCAGCACCGCGGCGTCGCCCACGACCTGGACGCGGGGACCGAGGAGCTCGAACCGCTCGGCGCGCACCTGGCCGCGGAGTGACTCGTAGTACTCCGCCAGCGCGGGCAGGCCGTCGAGCCGGCGCTCGAGAAAGGGGTCGAAGTAGACCACGTCCTCGGCGCAGATCTCGAGGAAGCCGGAGGGATCCCCGTCGCACCAGCGCCGCAGGGCGGCCTCCTCGAGCCCGATCACGTACGCTGCCACTCCCGCGGATCCGGGAACCATGACGATCGCCTCCGTTGGATGGGTCCCGCGCGGGCGCGGAGTCAGTACACGAAGGGGATGAGCTTGCGCACGCGCCGTCGGTAGGCCTCGTACTCCGGGAACCTCTCGACCAGCCAGCGTTCCTCGCGCCGCGACTTCACGTCCAAGAACGCGAACAGGACGAGCGCGTATCCCAGCGTGAGCCAGGCCTGGACGTACAACGCCCAGCCGAGGGCCAGGGCGAGGCCGCCGCCGTACATCGGATGGCGGACCAGCGCGTAGGGGCCCGTCCGGACGAGCACGGCCCGGTCCTTCGGGTACGGCAGCGGCGTCAACCCGCGCCCCAGGCGGAGGAGACCCGCGCCGAGCAGGCCCGCGCCCGCGACCATCAGGGCGACGCCCGCGACCAGGCACGCGCGGGGGAACGGGAACGGCCACGCGGGCCGGCCCGCCGGCGTGCGCGGACCGAGGAACACCAGCGCCATCAGGACCACCTGCACGACGACGAACCACTCTCCCCGGGCCCCTTTCCACCAGGGCTTGCGATCAACGGCCGGCGAATCCATCGGCCTGCGTGCCTCCTTCCCCCCTACCCCCGCATCACCAGCACCGTCGCCAGCAGCGCGAGCGCGGTCGCGCCGACCAGCAGTTGCGGCACCGCCACGAGCTTGAGCCGCGCCATCACCGTCTCGACCACGCCGACCAGCACCGCCAGCGCGAGCATCCCGGCGAGCGCGACCGGCGGCCCCGCCCAGGGCACCAGCCCCTGCACCGGCAGCGCGAGGCCGACCAGCAGCGCGCCCAGCACCCACAGCTTGAGCGCCGCGGCGTACTGGATGAGCCCGAGGTCGGGCCCGCCGTGGTCGAGCACCATCACCTCGTGGATCATCGTCAGCTCGAGGTGCGTGCCCGGGTCGTCCACCGGCACGCGGGCGTTCTCCGTCAGGTACACGACGAACAGCGTGCCGAGCACCAGCACCAACGCCGCCCCCTGGTGCGCCCAGGCGGCCGGCGTGAGCGCGGCGAACGCGCCGCCGAGCGACAGGCTCCCGGTGCTGCGCACCACCACCGCCAGCGCCAGCACCAGCGCCGGCTCGGCGAGCGCGGCGAACTGCACCTCGCGGCTGGCGCCCATGCCCTCGAAGGCCGAGCCGGTGTCGAGCGCGGCGAGCACGGTGACGAAGCGCATCAGCGCCAGCAGGCCGCAGAACAGGACGAGGTCGCCCGGGAATGCCAGGGGCGCGGGCGCGGCGCCAAAGGGCACGATCGCCGCGGCGGTCGCCACCGCCGCGAGGCCCACCAGCGGCCCCGCGCGGAACACGCCGGTCGTGGTGCGGCTGTAGACCGCGTCCTTCGCCAGCAGCTTGCGGACGTCGGCGTAGGCCTGCAGCAACGGCGGCCCGCGGCGCCCGGTGAGCCAGCAGCGCGTGCGGGCCACGACGCCCGGCAGCAGCGGCGCCAGCAGCAGCGCGCAGAGCGGCGGCAGCACGGAGAGCGCGGTCATCGCAGCTTCCACACCAGCAGCACGACGAGCGTGAGCAGGATGTAGAGCACGTAGAGCTGCACGCGCCCGCGCTGCAGCCAGCGCAGCTTGGCGAGCGTCCCCGAGGCCAGGCGGAACACCGGGCGGAAGAGCGCGTCGCGGAAGACGTCGGGCGTGGCGGTGGCGAGCGCCGCCTCCCGCGGGAAGGGCCCGGTCGGCGCCACGCTCGTGGTGCGGGTGCGCAGGAACCCGCCGAACAGCAGCGTGAGCGGCCGCGCGAAGGACGAGGCGGTGTACTGCATGCGCGGCGTCGGCCGGGCGTAGCCGCAGTCCCAGGTGAGCGCCTCGACCGCCGGCCCGCGGGCGGTCCGCCGGGTCCGCCACAGCACCAGCGCGCCGCCCAGCAGGAGCAGCACGCCCGCCCCGGCCGAGACCCGGGTGAGCGGCACGACCGCCAGCGCCAGCGCCGACTCGATGCTGCCTGCCGCCAGCCCGGTCAGCGGCCCGAGCGCGCTTCCCATGCGCCCCACCAGCAGGCCGGGCGCGAGGCCGGCCAGCGCGCAGCCCGCGGCCAGCGCGACCATCGGCAGGCGCATGGCCAGGCCAGGCTCGTGCGCCCGCGCGACGCGCTCGCTGCGGGGCTCGCCCAGGAACACCACGCCGAAGAGCTTGGCGAAGCCGGCCGCCGCCAGCCCGCCGACGAGCGCGAGCCCGGCCAGCACCGCCAGCGCCGGGCCGGCCACGCCGGCGGCCGGGTGCAGCACGCCCTGGTAGGCCCCGAGGAAGACCAGGAACTCGCTGGCGAAGCCGTTGAGCGGCGGCAGGCCGCAGATCGCCGCCGCCCCCACCAGGAACAGCGTCCCGGTCCAGGGCATGCGCTTGAGCACCCCGCCCAGCTGGTCCATCTCGCGCGTACCGGTGGCGTGCAGCACCGCGCCCGCTCCGAGGAAGAGCAGGCCCTTGAACAGCGCGTGGTTCACCACGTGCAGGAGCGCCCCGGCGAAGCCCAGCACCGCCAGCGGCGCGGAGCCGTAGTGGACGCCGAGCAGCCCCACGCCGATCCCCAGCGCGATGATCCCGACGTTCTCGACGCTGCAGTACGCCAGCAGCCGCTTGAAGTCGTTCTGGGCCAGGGCGAAGAGCACTCCGACCACGCCCGAGGTGAGGCCCACGGCCACCAGCGTCCAGCCCCACCACGCCGGCGGCGGCCCCAGGAAGGTCAGCGTGCGCAGCAGGCCGTAGATGCCGAGCTTGATCATCACCCCCGACATCACGGCGGAGACGTGGCTGGGCGCGGCCGGGTGCGCCTCGGGCAGCCAGACGTGCAGGGGCATGAAGCCGGCCTTGGTGCCGAAGCCGACCAGGGCGAGCGCGAAGACCAGCCCGGCCAGCGGCGCGGCGGGCGGCAGGGCGCCGGCGAAGCGCTCGAAGTCGAGCGAACCGGCCCGGTGCCCCAGCACCACGAACATCACGATCAGGAAGGCGGTGCCGAGGTGCGTGGCGACCAGGTAGGTCCAGCCCGCGGACCGCACCGCCGGCGTCTCGTCCTCGAGCACCACCAGGAAGTAGGCCGACAGCGACATGACCTCCCACGCCGCCAGGAACAGCACGCCGTTGCGCGCCAGCGCCACCAGCGTCATGCCGGCGACCAGCAGCGCGTAGAACGGCCAGGCCCGCGCCGGGACCGCGCGCCCGCGGAAGCCGCCGAGGTACTCGCCGCCGTAGAGCGCGGCGAGGGCGGAGAGCGCGAGGATGGGCAGCAGGAAGAGGGCCGAGAGCCCGTCCAGGCCGAGGGCGAGCGAACCGAACGGCACGCTCCAGGGGATCCGCAGGGTCGCGGGCGCGTCCCCGAGCAGCACGCCCACGACCGGGACCATGGCGCAGGCGCACCCGGCGACCGTGCCGCCCACGCCCAGCAGCGTGGCCCAGCGCGGGGAACGCGCAGCCGCCAGCGCGGCGAGGGCGCCCAGCGCCAGCAACCCCAGCCCGGCGAGGATCAGCGGCATCGCGAGACCCGGATGGGTGACACGGCGCGACGGAGACGAACGGATCCAGACACGTCACGGACCACTATCACGCACCGCGGCAACCGACAACCCCGGTGCGGCCGGCCGGCGGTCGATGCGGGCCGGCCCTGACCTCGTCGGCTTCGCCGCCGCGGTGCCCGACCGGCCCGCCGTGCCCGACCGTCCGTTCCGATCCCGCTATCTCGCCCGCGCCAGCGTCCTGGGACGCGACGCCGTCCGGGTGCGCGACTTCGCGCGGGCCGGGGTCCGCGAGGATTTCGCCGTCACGGGACGGGCGGTCGCGAGCGTGTGCCAGGCGCGCAGCGTCTCCCCCACCGACCAGGCCTGCGCGATGCAGCCGCGCGGGGTGAAGGGCGCGGCGCCGTCGGCGATCTCGGGCAGCGAGCCCACGCCGAAGGCGCCCATCAGCTCGCCCAGCGGCGCGAGGAACGCGAGCGCCTCCTCCCGCCGCCCGTTCACGCGGGCGTGCGCCAGCGCGAAGTGGGGCAGCAGCCAGGTCCACACCGTGCCCTGGTGGTAGGCCCCGTCCCGCCGGCGCCGGTCCCCGGAGTAGACGCCGCGGTAGCGGGAATCGGCCGACGACAGGCTGCGCAGCCCGTGCGAGGTCAGCAGCTGGGACCCGCAGGTCTCGAGCACCGCGCGCTGCTGCTCGTGCGTGAGCGGGCTGGCCGGCAGCGAGACCGCGAGCAGCTGGTTGGGGCGGATCGCCGGGTCGTTCCCCTCCGGCCCGTCGAGCACGTCGAAGAGACAGCCGGTCGCGGGGTTCCAGAAGCGCTGGAACGACATCTCGATCTCGCGCATGCGCTTCTCGTGCGCCTCGGCCGGCACCTTGAGCCGGTTCGCGAACGTCACCATCGCGGCGAGCGCGTTGTACCAGAGCGCGTTGATCTCGACCGGCTTGCCGCGGCGCGGCGTGACGACCCAGTCGTCGACCTTGGCGTCCATCCAGGTGAGCTGCACGCCCTCGTCGCCCGCGGCGACCAGGCTGTCCGCCGGGTCCATCCGGATGCCGTAGCGCGTGCCGCGCTCGTACCAGGCGCCGATGTCCTCGAGCGTCGGGTAGACCTCGGCCAGGAACTTGAGGTCGCTGGTGGTCTCGACGTAGGCGCGCACGGCCTGGAAGAACCACAGCGTCGCGTCCACCGTGTTGTAGGTGGGCGGCTCGCCCTGGTCGGGGAAGTAGTTGGGCAGCATCCCCTGGTCGACGAAGCGCGCGAAGGTCGCGAGGATGGTGCGCGCCAGCTCCGGCCGCCCGGTCGCCAGCGCCAGGCCGGGCAGCGCGATCATGGTGTCGCGCCCCCAGTCGCTGAACCACGGGTAGCCGGCGATGATGCTGCGGCCCTGCGGCTCGCCCGGGATGGCGCGCTCGACCACGAACTGGTCGGCGGCCAGCACCAGCCGCCGCACCCAGTCGGGCGCGTTGCGCGAGGCCTTGGGCTGCGCCTTCCGCCAGGAATCGAGCAGGCTCTTCTCGCGGGCGCGCCGGCGCTGCAGCGAGAAGGCGCGCGCCAGCGGGGTGCCGGCGTCGCGGCCGGCGCTGCGCCGCGTGCTGGCCGTGACCACGACGGCCTCGCCCGGCTTCAGCGTGGCGATGATCTCGGCGGCACAGAGGTGGTCCTCCACGCAGTCGAGCCCGCGCTCGGCCTCGAGCGCGAGGTGGAAGCCGCGGTACCAGTCGTTCACCGGCCGGACCTCGGCCCCGGGCGCGAACAGCCACAGCGGCGTGGCGCCGTCCCAGGCCTCGACGCAGACGCCGTCGGCGGCGGGCTCGACGCGCGCGGTCCAGGTGCCGTTCGTGGTGGTCTCGTGGGCGTCGCGGTGGTTGACCAGCGCGCGCAGGTAGAGCCGCGCCGGGGCGCTGGCCGCGGCCAGCCGGTACTCGATGAAGGTGGTGTTCTCGCCGTGCTCCATCCACACGCGCTTCTCGAGGCGCGTGTCGCCGATGGCCCAGGTCCACACCGGCACGGTCTCGTCGAGGCGGAAGGACTCGAGGTGCAGGTGGCCGGAGGACGAGGCCGTCCCGCTCGCCCAGCGGTTCTCGTCGAGGTCCACCCACGCCCCGCCGACATCGAGGCTCTCGGCCAGCTTGGCGAGCAGCAGGGTGCGGCCCACCGGCGGCTTGAGCGAGGCGACGAGCAGGCCGTGGTAGCGCCGCGTCAACGCTCCGCTCACGGTCCCCGAGGCGAAGCCTCCGATGCCGTTGGTCACCAGCCACTCCAGGCGCGCGGCCGCTTCCGCGTCACCGAGCCGGTCCCGTCCGTAGGAAAGATCGCTCATCGGGTTCCTCCCTGTGAAGCAAGCTCATCCATCGTGCGCACCGGGGCCGGAGGGGCGACGGCAGCGCTGGTTTCGGTCCGTTCGCGCCCGCGAAGACATCGAGGCCGGGGACGCGGGAAGGCGAAGGCATCCTAACCCCGGGACGGCGGCGATGCCACCCTCTTCAGGACCGCGGCCGGTCAGGAGTCGCGCAGGCGGTAGCCGACCCCGGGCTCCGTGAGCAGGTAGCGGGGCCGCGACGGGTCCCGCTCGAGCTTGTGCCGGAGCTGGGCCATGTACACCCGCAGGTAGTGGTGCTGGTGCGTATAGCCCGGCCCCCAGACCTGGCGCAGCAGGTGCTCATGGGTCAGCACGCGGCCCGGGTACTGGGCAAGTGCGGAGAGCAGCCGGTATTCGATCGGCGTCAGGCGGACCTCGGTCTCGTCCACGAAGACCTGCCGGCGCGACCGATCCACGCGCAGACCCTCCACCGTCACGACCGAGTCGCCGGATTCCTGGGCGGTCTGCGCCGCGTGGCGCAACGCGACCCTCATGCGTGCCAGCAACTCGCCGACCGCGAAGGGCTTGGTGACGTAGTCGTCCGCGCCGGCGTCGAGCGCCTTGATCTTGTCGCCCTCCTGTCCCCGGGCGGAGACCACGATGATGGGCACCGGCGACCACTCGCGCAACCGGCGCGTGACTTCGAGCCCGTCCAGGTCGGGCAGGCCGAGGTCGAGCACGACCAGGTCCGGGGAGCGCGTGGCCGCCTGGCGCAGCGCCTCCTGGCCGCTCGCCGCCTCGACCACGCGGAAGCCCTGGCTGCCAAGCGCCGCCTTGAGCAGACGCACCATCGACACCTCGTCCTCGACGACCAGGACCAGCGGGGCCAGCCCCTCCTGCGGTCCGGGATCGGTCACGACGGCTCCCCCGCCGTGGCGGCGCCCGCCCCCGGCTCCTCCTCGGGCGCCACCGCCGGCGGTCGCTCCCGCTGCGGCAGCAGCACCCGGAACACCGCCCCGCCGCCCTCCCGGTTCTCCCCCGCGATCGCGCCGCCGTGCGATTCGACGATGCCCCGGCAGATGCTGAGGCCCAGGCCCACGCCGCTCGGGTCGCCTTCGCGGCGGCCACGGTAGAACTTCTCGAACACGCTCTCCTCCCGCCCCGGCGGCAGGCCCGGACCGCGGTCGGCCACCTCGATGCGCAGCACGCCATCGTTGAGCGCCGCGACGATCCCGATCGGCCCGCCGGCCGGAGTGTACTTGAGCGCGTTGTCGACGAGGTTGAAGAGCACCTGCTCGATCAGCACGTCGTCGATCAGGACCAGTGGCAGGCCGGGGGCCAGCCGCACGGTCACCTCGCGGCCCTGCAGGCGCGACTCGAGCCGTGCCAGCGCGGCGCCCACGACCTCCTCGAACGAGTGCCACTCCCGCCGCACCGGCATCGCGCCCGACTCGAGCCGCGTCATGTCGAGCAGGTTGCCGACCAGCCGGTTCAGCCGCTGCGCCTCATCGGCGATGGTCTCCACCAGCTCCTTGCGCAACGGCGCGGGCAACGGCGCGCCGTCGGCCAGCAGGCTGCTGGTGGCGCCGGTGATGACCGAGAGCGGCGTGCGCAGATCGTGCGAGACGCTGCTCAGCAGCAGGCTGCGCGTGCGCTCGGACTCGACCAGCACATGGGTGCGCTCGGCCTGCTCGGCCAGCTGCGCCCGCTCGAGGCTGAGCGCCACCTGCGAAGCGAAGGTCTCGGCCAACCGGAGGCGGTCGCGGGTCGGCACGCGTCCCGGGTCGTCGGGCACGATGCCGAGCACACCGACCGCCTGGCTCGCCCCGAGCAGCGGCAGGAACAACGCGCCCGCCGCGGGCAGCGTCGGCGTGCCGGCCCCCGCGGGCTGCCCGTGGTCGAAGACCCACCGGGCCACGCCCTGGTCGTGCCCCGCCTCGCCCAGCACGGAGGCCTCACCGGCGGCGACCGAGAGCCCGCCCGCAGCGTCGGGCAGCAGGATCACCCCGCGGCCCCCGAGCACGTCGGTCACCCGCCGCAACGCCGCCCGCAGGAGTTCGTCCGTCGCCCGCAGGCTCGACAGCTCGCGGCTGAGCATGTAGAGCGCCGCGGTCCGGTGCTCCCGTTCCCGGGCGGCGGCGGTCTGCTGGCGCAGCTGCGAGGCCATGGTGCTGATGACCAGCCCCACCAGCAGCATCCCCACGAAGGTCAGCAGGTACTGCGTGTCCGAGACCCGGAACGCCATCCGGGGCGGCACGAAGAAGAAGTCGAAGGCGGCCACGCTCAGGACCGAGGCCATGACCGCCGGCCCCCGACCCAGGCGCATCGCCACCGCCATGATGCCCAGCAGGTAGATCATCGTGAGGTTCGTGGGGTCGAGCCGCAGGTGCACGACCCACGCGACCCCGGTGCACAGCGCGACAGTCAGCAGGCTCTGCGCGTAGCTTGAAGCGCGCAGCGAAGGCCGGCGCGGGGGGTCGGGACCCGGTGGCCGCTCGTCCCCCTCGCTCTCGCCGCTCATCACGAAGACGTCGATCTCGCCGCTGCTGGCGAGCAGCGCGTCCACCAGCGAGCCGCGCAGCAACCGGAGCCAGCGCAAGCGCGTGGGCCGCCCCACGATGATGCGCGAGACGTTCCGCTCCCGCGCGTAGGCCAGCATCTGGTCGGCGATGCGCGTGCCGGTGAGCATCGCGGTCTCCGCACCCAGTTCCTCCGCATAGCCCATCAGGTCCACGACGTGGTCGCGCGAAGCGCCCGTGGGAGCGAACTCCCCCGGGGTCTCGACGTGCACGACCAGCCATTCGGCCTGCAACCGGGCCGCCATCCGGCTCGCCGAGCGGATCAGGCGCAGGCCGGCCTTGGGCTCACCCAGGCCCACGAGGATGCGCCCACCCACGGCCCAGGTGTCCCGGATGGCGTGCTCGCGACGGTAGGACTCCATCTGCTGGTCCACGCGGTGGGCGGTCACGCGCAAGGCCAGCTCGCGCAGCGCGATCAGGTTCCCCTTCTTGAAGAAGTGCTCGGCCGCGCGCGCGGCCTGTTCGGGGATGTAGACCTTGCCCTCGCGCAGTCGCTGGAGCAGGTCGTCCGGCGGCAGATCCACGAGTTCGATCTCGTCGGCGCGCTCGAGGATCGAGTCGGGCACGTTCTCGCGGACCGCAACGCCGGTGATCTGCGCGACCACGTCGTACATGCTCTCGACGTGCTGGACGTTGAGCGTGGTGTAGACGTCGATGCCCTCGGCCAGCAACTCCTCGACGTCCAGCCAGCGCTTGGCGTGCCGCGAGCCCGGAGCGTTGGTGTGGGCCAACTCGTCCAGCAGCAGCAGGCCAGGGCGCCGCACCAGCGCCGCATCGAGGTCGAACTCACGCAGCGTCGCGCCCCGGTACTCGACCGGGCGCAGGGGCAGGGGCTCCAGTCCCTCGAGCAGCGCAGCCGTCTCGGAGCGACCGTGGGTCTCGACCACGCCCGCCACGACGTCCACGCCGGACCGGCGGCGCTCGTGCGCCTCGACCAGCATCGCGTAGGTCTTGCCGACGCCGGCCGAGGCGCCGAAGAAGATCTTCAGCTTGGCCCGGTGCTCGCGCTCCTCCTGCTCGCGGATGCGGCGCAGGAGCTCATCGGGATCCGGACGCTGGTCGTTCATCGGCCCTCGCGACGGTCGGGCCATGGCGCGCCCACGACCGGGCGGCAGCGTAGCACACTCGCCTGGCGTCAGCGGGTGAGCAGGTTCACGTCCGCATCGAACTGGACCGACCACATCCAGCGCGAGGCGCCGGGTTGCAGGCGCTCATCGAAGAAGTACACCGGTCCGACGAGCAGGTCGATGGCAGGGGTGAGGTACAGATAGGCTCCACCCCCGGTCGCACCCAGCACGTTCCTGCCGGTCTGGACGTCCCAGGCCAGTTGGAGGTGGTCGATGGCCGCGACGTGCAGCGATGGCGAGGTCCAGCCGGCCATCAGACCCCCGCGGCTCTCCCGGCCATCGGAGGACCGTAAGAGGTCCTTCGTGAGCCCGTAGTAGGCTCCCAGCGACAGCTCCCCGGCCCGCGGGACGGTCTTGCCCAGCATCAGGTGGAGGACGTCGTAGTTCGTGACATCCGGGTGGAATCCGACGCCGAAGATCCCCGCCGACCATGCCGGGGAACCCTTGAACCAGGCATCCTCCGGGGAGCCGACCTTGGCATTGAGCAGAATCGGAAGGGCGAGCGGGCCGTCACTCGAGATCGTCGGATAGAGCAGGTCGAAGCCGGTCTCGAGCTGCAGCTTCTTCGAGCGCAGCGCCCCGATCTCGAGTCCGATATCGACGGGGTACTCGGCTCCGCTCTGGAAGTAGGTGTCATAGGTCAGGTGCAACAGGCCGTAGGGCTGGACGGAGGGCGTCGAGGGCGCCCAGAACGTGGTCGAGGGTGTGCCGAGAACTCCCCGCGGCAGTCCGAGTCCCAGCGCGAGCACGGCTCCAATGACGAGCGCCGGCGCTCCCGCCTGCCGCACCGGCTTCATTGCGTCCTCGTGGCATCGAGCGCCAGGTTCAGCTCGAGCACGTTCACGCGCGGCTCGCCCAGCAGGCCGAGCGTTCGCCCCTCCGTGTGTGCCAGCACCAGGCGCCGGACCGCGTCCACCGGCAGCCCGCGCGTCTGCGCCACGCGCGCCACCTGCAGCGCCGCGTTCGCCGGGCTGATGTCGGGATCGAGCCCGCTCCCCGAGCGGGTCACCGCGTCCGCCGGCAGCGGCGTGGCGGCGGCCAGCCCGTTCTCCTGCCGGTAGGCCGCCGCCAGGTCGCGGATGCCGTCGAAGTTGCCGGGATCGTCCTGTCCGTTCGGCAACTTCTTGTGGATGCCGTTGATCAGCTTGTCCGAGGTCGGTCCGAGGTTGGTGCCCGCCGACGTGGTGGCGTCGTAGCCGCCCCCGGCGGCCGAGGGCCGGGGATGGAAGTACCCCGGACCGCCGAATCCCTGGCCGATGAGGCGCGACCCGACGATCCGGCCGTCGCGCACGATCAGGCTGCCGTTCGCCTGGTGATGGAAGACCAACTGCGCGATGCCGGTGACCGCGAGCGGGAAGACGAGCCCGCACAGCACCATCAGCGTCACCACGCTCACCAGGGCGGGCCTCAGTTGTCGCAGCATCGTTCGTTCTCCTTCATGCGGCCGCCGACGTCCCGGTCCGGGGACCTCCGGCGGCCATCCCAGGTTCGGTCACGCCAGCCGCAGCACGAGCAGCAGCCGGTCGATGATCCAGATCGCGGGGAAGGGCACGAGGACGCCGCCCACCCCGTAGATCAGCAGGTTGCGCCGCAGCACGGCGGACGCACCGCTCGGCCTGTAACCCACGCCCCGCAGCGCCAGCGGGATCAGCGCGACGATGATGAGCGCGTTGAAGATCACCGCCGCGAGCACCGCCGACTGCGGATTGGTCATCGCGGCGTAGGGCCCGTAGCGCAGGAAGTTGACGGCACCGAGCATCGGGTAGGTCACCGCGAACATCGCCGGGATGATGCAGAAGTACTTCGAGATGTCGTTGGCGACGCTGAACGTGGTCAGCGATCCGCGGGTCATGAGCAGTTGCTTGCCGATCTCGACCACCTCGATGAGCTTCGTGGGGTTGCTGTCGAGATCCACCATGTTGCCCGCTTCCTTGGCGGCCTGGGTCCCGGAGTTCATCGCCACGCCGACGTCCGCGAGGGCCAGGGCCGGCGCGTCGTTCGTCCCGTCGCCGGTCATCGCGACCAGGTTCCCGCCCTGTTGCTCCTTGCGGATCAGGGACATCTTGGCCTCTGGCGTCGCCTGTGCCAGGAAGTCGTCCACCCCCGCCTCGGCCGCGATGGCCGCGGCCGTGAGCGGGTTGTCGCCGGTGATCATCACGGTCCGGATGCCCATGGCACGCAGCTGCTCGAAGCGGTGCCGCATCCCGCCCTTGACGATGTCCTTCAGGTGGACGACGCCGAGCGCCCGCTCGCCGACCGCGACCACGAGCGGCGTGCCCCCCACCCGGGAGATACGCGTGACGATCTCGTCGAGGTCCGGCGGGAGGTGCCCGCCCTGCCGGGCGACGTGTTGCTTGACGGATTCCGCCGCCCCCTTGCGGATCTGGCTCCCGCCCAGGTCGACGCCGCTCATCCGGGTCTGGGCCGTGAAGGGGATGAACCGCGCGTCCTGGTCGTGGAGTTCCCGTCCCCGCAGGCCGTACTTCTCCTTGGCGAGGACCACGATGCTGCGTCCCTCCGGCGTCTCATCGGCCAGCGACGACAACTGGGCGGCATCCGCGAGTTCGTTGATCCCGACGCCGGGGAGCGGGACGAACTCCACCGCCTGGCGGTTGCCCAGCGTGATGGTGCCGGTCTTGTCGAGGAGCAGGGTGTTCACGTCGCCGGCCGCCTCGACCGCCTTGCCCGACATGGCCAGGACGTTGTGCTGCATGACCCGGTCCATCCCGGCGATGCCGATGGCCGACAGCAACCCGCCGATCGTCGTGGGGATGAGGCACACGAGCAGTGCGAAGAGCAGGAAGATGGACGGCAGCGAGCCAGCCCCGGCCGCGCGCACGCTGAAGGCCGCCAGGGGCACGAGCGCCGCGACGGCCAGCAGGAAGATGATCGTGGTCCCGGCCAGCAGGATCGTGAGCGCGATCTCGTTGGGGGTCTTCTGCCGCTTCGCACCCTCGACCAGGGAGATCATCCGGTCGAGGAACGCTTCCCCGGGGTTGGCGGTGATGCGCACCACGATGCGGTCGGAGAGCACGCGGGTGCCCCCCGTGACGGCGCTCCGGTCGCCGCCCTCGCGGATGACCGGCGCGCTCTCGCCCGTGATGGCCGACTCGTCGACCGAGGCGATGCCCTGGATCACGTCCCCGTCGCCGGGGATGAAGTCCCCCGTCTCGCACACCACGAGGTCGCCCTTGCGCAACTGGGTGGCCGGGACGCGCTCCTCGCGGGTCTCCTCCGCGCGGCCTCCGGGAAGGCGCCGCGCCACGGTCTCCGTCTTCGTGCGGCGCAGCGCATCGGCCTGGGCCTTGCCGCGTCCCTCCGCCATGGCCTCCGCGAAGTTCGCGAACAGGACCGTGAACCACAGCCACACCGTGATCTGGGAGTTGAAGAGCAGGCCGTGGCCGCCGGTCGCCACATCCCGCAGGAGCAGGAGCGTGGTGAGCACGCTGCCGACCTCGACCACGAACATGACCGGGTTCCTCGCCATGTGCCGTGGGTCGAGCTTCCAGAACGCGTCCACGAGCGCCCTGCGGACGAGCGGCGGATCGAAGAGCTTCCGGGGGGCGTGCTTCGGCCGGCGGTAGCCAGTCGTCTCGTTCGCCACCACGGGCGCGGCCGGGATGCGCGGGGATTGGGCAGTCATCATGGGGTCCTCTTCGCCTTTCCCGCGGGGCCTAGAACAGGCTCCCCGCGGTCATCTGGAAGTGCTCCACGATCGGACCCAGCGCGAGAGCGGGGAAGTACTCGAGCGCGCCGACGATCAGCACGACGGCGGCCAGCAGGAACGCGAAGGTGGCCGAGTCCGTGGCCAGGGTGCCGGCCGAGGCTGGCACGAGCTTCTTGCGGGCGAGGCTGCCCGCCATTGCCAGCAGCGGCACGATCATGAGGAAGCGCCCGATGAGCATGGCGATGCCCCCCGTGACGTTGTAATACGGGGTGTTCCCGGTGAAGCCGGCGAAGGCGGATCCGTTGTTTCCGGTCTGTGACGCGTACTGGTACAGGATCTCCGTCAGGCCGTGCGCTCCGGCGTTGTTGACGTTGTTGTAGGTCGCCCCGTAGTAGAGCCTCGGGTTGCTCCCGTTGACGCTGTTCCAGGAGGCCGTCGGACGCGTGGCGAGCAGCTTCTCCTCGTCGGCCTTCTGGGCGCCGGTGAAGGTCCGCGGCGCGGTGCCGGGCGGCAGGTTCAGGTTCGTCCCCAGAGCCGTCCAGACCACGACGTTCGCGAACAGGATGAGCACCGCCACGATGGCCATCCGGACCTCGTACTTCTCGATCTTCTTGCCGACATACTCCGGCGTGCGCCCCACCATGAGACCGCCGATGAACACGGCGATCACCGCGTACATGAGGATGCCGAACAACCCCGCGCCCACGCCGCCGAAGATGGTCTCGTCGCACATGATGTTGACGAGCGGCACCATGCCGCCCAGCGGCGTGAAGCTGTCGTGCATCGCGTTCACGGCGCCGCAGGAGGCGTCGGTCGTGACCGTGGCGAACAGCGCGGAGTTGGCGATGCCGAACCGGGTCTCCTTGCCCTCCATGTTGCCGCCGGGCTGCCCGGCCGTGGCCTGCGCCAGGACGCCGAGCTTCGTGACGTTCGGGTTGCCGTTCGACTCGGCCCAGTAGCAGAGGCCCAGCCCGCCGACGAACATGAAGGTCATGGCGGCGAAGATGGCCCAGCCCTGCCGCGTGTTGCGCACCATCCGGCCGAACGTATAGGTGAGTCCGGCCGGGATCACGAAGATGAGCAGCATCTGCAGCAGGTTGGTGAGCGGGGTCGGGTTCTCGTAGGGATGGGCGGAATTGGCGTTGAAGAAGCCGCCGCCGTTCGTCCCCAGCATCTTGATGGCCTCCTGGGAGGCCACCGGGCCCTGGGCGATGGTCTGCTTCGCGCCCTCCAGGGTGGCCACCTGCGCGGGGGGAGAAGTTCTGGGGCACGCCCTGCCAGACCAGCACCAGCGCCGCCACCAGGCTGATCGGCATCAGCACGTAGAGCGTGGCCCGCGTCACGTCCACCCAGAAGTTGCCCAGGCCGCTCGCCGAGTGCCGGGCAAAGCCGCGCACGATCGCGATCGCGACCGCGATGCCGGCGGCCGCGGACATCCAGTTGTGGGAGGCCAGGGCCACCATGTTGGAGAAGTAGCTCACCACGGTCTCCGGCACGTAGTTCTGCCAGTTCGTGTTCGTGGTGAACGACATCGCCGTGTTGAAGGCGAGGTCCGGTGGCATCTGCGCGCCGCCCAGGTGCTGCGGGTTCCAGGGCAGGAACCCCTGCAGGCGCAACAGCGCGTAGGTGAGCAACGCGCCAGCCGCGCTGAACGCCAGCAGGGCGAAGGCGTAGGTGGTCCACGCCATGTCCTGGTCCTCGCGGACGCCCAGGAGCCGGTAGAACACCCGCTCGACCGGCCCCAGCACGGGCGTGAGGAACGTGCGCTCCCCGGCGAAGACGCGGTCCATGAACGTCCCCAGCGGCCTGGTCAGAAGCAGGATCAGGCCGAAGAACACCAGCATCTGCAGGATCCCGTTGGTCGTCATGGCCTCCCCCTAGAACTTCTGCGGCTTCAGCAGCGCGTAGGTGAGATAGACCAGCAGGAAGAGGACCACGATTCCCGTCCACGCGTACTCGCTCATGCTAGTCGTCCTCCCGCTCGAGGGCTTCGCAACCGCGCACGTAGGCCACCGCTACCGCGAAGAACAGCAGCGTGATGGCGACACAGAAGAGGTCGAACATCGGTTGGTTCTCCTTTTCCAGGACCCCATCGCGAGGGCCGCATACGGCGAGCCGTGCGCCACGGGCGCCCGCCCGGCTAGGTCCAGTGGAGCGCGGCCAGGGTCAGGTCGATGACCTTGATGCCGAGGAACGGCGCCACCAGACCGCCGATCCCGTACACGAAGAGATGGTTCCGCAGCATGGCTTTCGCCCCGCCGGGGCGGTAGCGCACGCCGCGCAGCGCCAGCGGGATGAGCGCGACGATGATCAGGGCGTTGAAGATGACCGCCGACAGGATGGCGCTCTGCGGCGTCGTCAGCCGCATGATGTTGAGCGCCCGCAGCGCAGGGTAGGTCGTGGCGAAGGCCGCCGGGAGGATCGCGAAGTACTTGGCGACGTCGTTCGTGATACTGAACGTCGTGAGCGCGCCCCGCGTGATGAGAAGCTGCTTGCCGGTCTCGACGATCTCCAGCAGCTTCGTCGGGTTGGAGTCCAGGTCCACCATGTTCCCGGCCTCCTTGGCCGCCTGGGTGCCCGAGTTCATCGCCACGGCGACATCGGCCTGGGCCAGGGCCGGGGCGTCGTTGGTGCCATCGCCGGTCATCGCCACCAGCCGCCCGCCCGCCTGCTGCGCGCGGATCAGACGGAGCTTGGCCTCCGGTGTGGCTTCGGCCAGGAAGTCGTCCACTCCGGCCTCGGCGGCGACGGCCGCGGCCGTGAGCGGATGGTCCCCGGTGATCATGATGGTCTTGATCCCCATGCGCCGCAGGTGCTCGAAGCGCTCGCGGATGCCGCCCTTGACGACGTCCCGGAGCTCGATCACGCCGAGGACGTTCCCGTTCTCGGCCACCACCAGCGGCGTGGCCCCCGCGCGTGCGATGGCCTCGACGCCCGCCCGGACCTCGGCCGGGAAGGTGCCGCCCTCCCCGCGCACGAACGCGTCGATGGCGTCCACGGCACCCTTGCGGATCCTGCGCGGCCCGAGATTCACGCCGCTCATGCGCGTCCGCGCGCTGAACGGGATGAATGCGGCGCCGAGCCCCTGGAGGTCCCGTTCGCGCAGGCCGTAGCGCTCCTTGGCGAGCACCACGATGCTGCGACCCTCGGGCGTCTCGTCGGACAGCGAGGCAAGTTGTGCGGCGTCCGCCAACCGCTCGATCGTCACGCCGGCGGCGGGGAGCAGCTCCGTGGCCTGTCGGTTGCCCAGCGTGATGGTCCCCGTCTTGTCGAGCAGCAGGACGTCCACGTCACCTGCGGCCTCCACCGCGCGCCCCGACAGCGCCACAACGTTGTTCTGGGTCAGCCGGTCCATCCCGGCGATCCCGATCGCCGACAGCAACCCACCGATGGTCGTCGGAATCAGGCAGACGAGCAGGGCGCTGAGCGCCGTGACGGTGATGGGCGCGCCCGCGCCCGCGACCCGCACGCTGAAGACCGAGAGCGGGAGCAGCGTCACCGTGGCGAGGAGGAAGATCAGGGTCAGCGCGGCCAGCAGGATGTTGAGGGCAATCTCGTTCGGCGTCTTCTGACGACGGGCGCCCTCCACCATGGCGATCATGCGGTCGAGGAAGGTCTCACCCGGATTGGCCGTGACGCGCACCACCAGCCAGTCCGAGAGCATGCGCGTGCCGCCGGTGACCGAGTTGCGGTCCCCCCCGTGTTCGCGGATGACGGGCGCGCTCTCACCGGTGATGACGCTCTCGTCCACGGAGGCCACGCCGTCGATCACCTCGCCGTCGCAAGGGATGACGTCGCCGGCGGTGACCACCACGAAGTCATCCCGGCGCAGCGTGTAGGCGGGGACCGCCCAGAAGTTCATGCGCTCGGCCGGATCGTTGAGCTTCCGTGCGTAGCGATCGCCGCGGGCCCGGCGCAACGCCCCGGCCTGCGCCCGCCCCCGGCCCTCGGCCAGGGCCTCCGCGAAGTTCGCGAACAGCACGGTGGCCCACAGCCAGGCGGACACGCCGAGGATGAAGCTCGCCGGCGCCTCGCCGTGGCCCCGCAGCGCCTCGATCCCCAGGCCGGAGGTCAGCAACGCGGTCACGAACGCGACGAACATCACCGGATTGCGGAACTGGACCCGCGGGTCGAGCTTGAGTACGGCCGCCCACGCCGCGCGACGGACGATCCGCGGCTCGAACAGTTGCCTTGTCCTGGGTTTCGGCATCACCAGACCCTCCGCGTTTCCCACACCCCATTGGAGCACCGGCGCCGGTCAGAGGGGTGTCAGGATGCGTTCTCCGCCCATCAAGCCGACATCAAGAGGCGGTGCCGACGCATGGCAGGGTGGCGTTCACGTGCCGGAGGCGACGGGGCCGTTGACATGGCCCGCCCCGCTGGTTAGCGTCCGTCCACCATGACCGAGCCCACGCAACCGTTCGTCAACTCCGGCTGGATCGAGGTGATCGTCGGCAGCATGTACAGCGGCAAGACGGAGGAGCTCATCCGCCGCCTGCGCCGCGCCCAGATCGCCCGCCAGCGGGTCGCCATCTTCAAGCCCGCCATCGACGACCGTTTCGGACGCGACCAGCTCGTGTCGCACTCGGAGCTGCGCATCCCCTCGCGGGCCGTCTCGACCGCGAAGGACGTGCTGCGCCACGCCCACGAGGCCCAGGTCATCGGCATCGACGAGGGCCAGTTCCTGGGCCCCGACCTGGTCCGGGTCTGCGAGCGCCTGGCCCGCCGCGGCAAGCGGGTGATCGTGGCCGGGCTCGACCAGGACTACCTCGGCAAGCCGTTCGAGCCCATGCCGCAACTGCTCGCCATCGCCGAGTACATCACCAAGACGCTCGCCATCTGCGTGGTGTGCGGCAACCCCGCCAACCGCAGCTACCGCAAGAAGCGCCGCACGGCACGCGTGGTGGTGGGGGGCGCCGATCTCTACGAGGCGCGCTGCCGCCGCTGCTACGAACTGGGCCGCCGCGCGGTCGCCCCCGATGAGCCGCCCCCACCCGGAGGTTCCGATGAGGTCGTCCCCGTTGCCGCGCATCCTCGCCCTGATCGCCGTCGTCGTCCTCGCCGCGGGGTGCGCAAAGCCGGCTGAGAAGTCAGCCGCGCCGGCCAAGGCCGGCACGCTCCAGGTCGGCCTCGTGTTCGACGTCGGCGGGCGCGGCGACAAGTCCTTCAACGACGCCGCCTATGCCGGACTCGAACGCGCGCAGAAGGAGCTGGGGGTCACGTTCACCACGCTCGAGACCGGCGAGGGCTCGGACCGCGAGGCGCAGATGCGCCAGCTCGCCGCCGGCGGCTCGCAGCTGGTGTTCGGCGTGGGCTTCCTGTTCTCCGACGACATCTACGGGCTGGCGCAGGAGTTCCCGAAGGTGAAGTTCGCCTGCGTGGACTACACGCTGAAGGAAGGCCAGGTGCTCCCGCCGAATCTCGTCGCACTCGAGTTCAAGGAGCAGGAGGGCTCGTTCCTGGTCGGCGCGCTCGCGGGGCTCGTGACCCGGACCGGCAAGGTGGGCTTCGTCGGCGGCATGGAGATCCCGCTCATCAAGAAGTTCGAGGCGGGCTACCGCGCGGGCGCGAAGGCGGCGAACCCGAAGGTCGAGGTGCTGGTGAAGTACGCGGGCACCACGGGCACCGCCTTCAAGGACCCGACCAAGGGCAAGGAGCTGGGCCTGGCGGAGTACAACCAGGGGGCCGACATCATCTTCCACGCCTCGGGCTCGACCGGCCTCGGGGTCTTCGAGGCGGCGCGCGAGAAGGGCAAGGGCAACTACGCCATCGGCGTGGACGCGGACCAGCAGGCCGAGGCGCCCGGGTTCATCCTCACCTCGATGGTGAAGCACGTCGAGACCTCGGTCTTCGACACCATCCTCGAGCTGAAGGAAGGGCGCTGGCAGGGCGGCGTGCGCGAGTTCGGGCTCAAGGAGGACGGCGTCGGCTGGGTCTACGACGACCAGAACAAGGCGCTCATCCCCGACGCCGTGAAGGCGAAGGTGGACGCGCTCAAGGCCGAGATCGTGGCCGGCCGGATCGTCGTGCCGACGAAGTAGCCGCGCGGCGGACTGCGATGTCCCCCTGGACCGACCTCGGCGATGGCGTGTTCGTGCGGCAGAGCCGCGTGTTCTGGATGAACAGCGTGCTGCTGCTTGACCGCGCGCACGCCGTGCTCGTGGACCCGGGTGTGCTGCCCTCCGAACTGGACGACCTCGCGGCCGCGGTGAGCGCGGCCGGGGCACGGGCCGTCTCCATCGTCTTCACCCACGCGCACTGGGACCACGTGCTCGGGCGGCCGTGGTGGCCGGCGGCGGACACCGTGGGGCACGCCGGGCTCGGGGCCGGGCTGCGGCGCGACGCCGGCGCGATCCTGCGCGAGGCGACGGAGCACGCGGCGCGCCTCGCCGAGGCGTGGGACCGCGGCTTCGAGCCCTTCGAGACCGATCTCGCGGTCGAGGCCGAGCGCGCGCTCGCCCTTGGGCCGTGGCGGCTGACGCTGCGCGCGGCGCCGGGGCACTGCGACAGCGCGGTGACCGTGCACCTGCCGGAGCGCTCGCTGCTGTTCGCGGGCGACCTGGTGTCGGACCTGGAGATCCCGTGGCTCGACCGCGAGCCGGCGGCCTACCGGGCGACGCTCGACGGCCTGCTGCGGCTGGCGGAGGCCGGCGGCATCGGCACGCTGGTGCCGGGCCACGGCGCGATCGCGGACGCGGCCGGGGCGCTGGCGCGCATCCGGCGCGACCTCGCCTACCTCGACACGCTGGAGTCCGGCGTCGCGGAGGCACGCCGGGCGGGACTCACGCTCGGGCAGGCGCAGGAGCGGCTCGCGGCGCTCGACCACGTCGGCAAGGGTGCGGCCTACCCGATGGACGGCGTCCACCGGGAGAACGTGCGCTTCGCCTGGGCGGCGGGCGGGCCCGGGCCGGCGTGAGGTCCGCGCGCGTCCGGGCGGCGCGGCCGGCGACTAGCGATACAGGCTCTTCAGCTGGCCCCAGGTCTTGTTCTGCACCTTGGACTGGCAGTTGCCGCCGCTGTCCTGCCAGCTGATCATCATGTTCTGCGCCTGCTGGGCGATGATCTCCGGGTCGGGCGGGTGCGACAGGTTGCCGTCGAGCGGCTCCGCCGACTCGTCGTAGACCGCCACCTCGGCCAGCGTCAGGCAGGCCGGCGTGCTGCATCCCGCGCACGCGCCGCCACCGGTGCTCGATTCGTACTGGAGGCGCAGGCGGAAGGCGTAGTACTCGGTTCCGGGCGCCAGGCTCTTCGAGTACATCCGGGCGAAGCCCAGCACCAGGCGCGCCGTGTTGGGCCCGCCCTGGTAGGTGGACACCGGGTGGTCGGGGGTCGCGTAGAAGCCCACCCCGCCCCACCAGTTCCCGTCGAAGGCGTCATCGCACGACTGCTGCGGCAGGTCCCGGAGGTTGGTCACCAGCTCGTAGGCGTTCTCGCGGCAGGAGCCGGCGTTGTAGAACTGCCACCAGGCCGGCAACTCCTTCGACTGCGACTGCACGTCCAGCTTCACCTCGATGCCCACGAACCGCGGGTGCGGCTGCATCGGGACGAACGAGCCGATGACGTCGGCGTAGCCCATGTTGCTGTTGCAGGCGAACAGCTTCGTGAGGGAGCCGCCGTCGGAGAGACACTTGTCCCATGCCAGGTTGAGGCCGGCGGCGCGGACCGTGGCGCCCGGCAGGATCAGCACCAGGCAGAGGGCGAGCCTCAGCGTCAAGGATCTCAAACGAGCGACTCCTGGAGAACGGACACGGCGACTGGTTCACCCGGCGGGGCGGACACCGGAATCCGACGACGCACGACTATAGCAGGTCACGCCGGCCGCGCGCCGCCGGGCATGCGGCAGCCCGGGCGCGCCCCTTCCTCCTACCCCGCAGGCCGCCGGTCTTCTCCCGCCGGCCGCCGGCGCGCGGCGCGGCGCCCGCGCGCCGGCACGCGCTGGACGCCTCCCGCCACCCCGGCTACGCTCCCCGCTCCATGACCGAGTCCGCTCCCGCCATCTCGCTGCGCCACATCACCCGCCGCTTCGGGCCGGTGGTGGCCAACGACGACGTCTCCCTCGAACTCGCGCCCGGCGAGATCCACGGCCTCGTGGGCGAGAACGGGGCGGGCAAGAGCACGCTGATGCGCGTCCTCTACGGCCTCATCCAGCCCGACTGCGGGGACCATCGAAGTCGGCGGCCGCGTGGCGCGCATCCACAGCCCGGCAGCGGCGATGCGGCTCGGTCTCGGCATGGTGCACCAGCACTTCATGCTGGTGGACCCGCTCACCGTGGCGGAGAACGTCACGCTGGGCCGCGAGCCGCTCGGCGGCTTCGGGAGCTACAGCCCGGCGGCGGCCGAGCGCGAGGTGGCCGCACTGGCCGCCCGCCACGGCCTGCCGGTGGACCCGGCCGCGCGCATCGCGACGCTCTCGGTCGGGGCGCAGCAGCGGGTCGAGATCCTCAAGGCGCTCTACCACGGCGCGCGGGTGCTCATCCTCGACGAGCCGACGGCCGTGCTCACCCCCCAGGAGGTGGACGACCTCTTCGAGGTGCTGCGGAGGCTGCAGGCGCAGGGCACGAGCATCGTGCTCATCACCCACAAGCTGGCCGAGGTGACCGCGCTGGCGCAGCGCGTCACGGTGATGCGGGGCGGGCGCGTGGTCGGCGGCGGCGCGATCGCGGAGCACCCGGTCGAGCGCATGGCGGAGCTCATGGTGGGGCACAGCATCCCGGCGCTGCGCGCCCGCGCCCACCACGAGGAGCGCGACCCGCTGCTGCGCGTGAGCCTGCTCGACGTGCTCGACGACCGCGGGCTGCAGGCGGTGAAGCACGCCTCGTTCGAGGTCCACGCCGGCGAGATCGTCGGCCTGGCCGGCGTCGAGGGGAACGGTCAGCACGAACTGGTCGAGTGCCTGGCGGGACTGCGGCGCGCCCAGCACGGGGAGATCTTCATCGCCGACCGGGACTGCACGGCGCTCACGGTGCGCGGGCGCGCGGCCGCGGGCCTCGCCCACATCCCCAGCGACCGGCTGCGCCGCGGCCTGGTGCCGGAGATGACGCTGGCCGAGAACCTGGTGCTGGGCCGCCAGCGCGAGCCGGACTCGGGCCAGGGGCCGTTGCTGACGCGCGGCACGCTCGAGGCGCGGGCCGCCGGCGTGCTGGCCGAGTACGACGTGCGTCCGCCCGAGCCCGGGCGGCAAGCGCGCCAGCTCTCGGGCGGCAACCAGCAGAAGCTCATCGCCGCGCGCGAGCTGAGCCGCGGCGCGGCGGTGGTGCTGGCCGCCCACCCGACGCGCGGCGTGGACCTCGGGGCCATCTCCTTCCTCCATCAGCGCCTGCTGCGCGAGCGCGACGCCGGCCGCGCGGTGCTGCTGGTCTCCTCCGAGCTGTCCGAGATCCTCGCGCTCTCCGACCGCGTCTTCGTGATGTACGAGGGGCGTCTGGTGCACGAGACCCGGCCGGCCGAGACCGACGAGCGCACGCTGGGCCTCCACATGACCGGCCGGCGGGGAGCCGGCGCGCCATGAACGTGGACCTGCGGCGCCGGCTGCTGCTCGGTGCGGCCCCGCTGCTCGCGGTGACGCTCTCGCTCGCCGTCGGCGCGGTCTTCATCCTCGCGATCGGCGCGGACCCGCTCGCGGTCTACGCGCTCATGCTGCGCCAGAGCCTGGGCACCGGCTACGGCCTCGGACAGACGCTGTTCAAGGCCACGCCGCTCATCTTCACCGGGCTCGCCGTGGCGCTGGGCTTCCGCGCCGGGCTGTTCAACATCGGGGTCGAGGGCCAGCTCTACCTCGGCGGCCTCGCGGCCGCGCTGGTCGGCGTCGCGTTCGCCGGGCTGCCGGCGGCGGTGCTGCTCCCGCTGGCGCTGCTGGCCGCGGCCACCGCGGGCGCGGCCTGGGGCGCGATCCCCGGCGCGCTCAAGGCCCGCTTCGGCGCGCACGAGGTCATCAACACCATCATGCTCAACTTCGTGGCCTTCGCGCTGGCCTCGTTCATCGGGCGGTTCGTCTTCGAGCCGGCGTCGGTGCGCACCGCGGCGGTCGGCGCGGGCGCGGAGATCCCCCGGCTCGACACGCTCCTGCCCGCGCTGCACGGCTCGCCGGTCAACCTCTCGCTGCTGCTCGCCCTGCTGGCGGCCGCCGGGACCAACCTGCTGCTGTTCGGCACGCGGCTGGGCTACGAGCTGCGCGCCGTGGGACTCAACGCCACGGCCGCCGAGTACGGCGGCATCTCCATCGGGCGCACGCAGGTCGTGGCGATGGCGGTCTCGGGGGCGCTGGCGGGCCTGGGCGGGGTCAACTTCGTGCTGGGCTACAAGCACTACTTCGAGCTGGGGTTCTCCGCGGGCGCGGGCTTCCTCGGCATCGCCGTGGCCCTGCTCGGCCGCAACCACCCGGCGGGCGTGGTGGTGGCGGCGCTGTTCTTCGGCGCGCTCTCCTATGGCGGGCTGGTCATCAACCAGCAGGTGCCGAAGGAGCTGGTCGAGGTGCTGCAGGCGCTGGTCATCCTGCTCGCCATCTCGGCCCAGGTCCTGATGGAGCGCTTCGCCCGCCGGATGCGCTGACCGGGTACCGAAAGGCAGGGACATGCGCCGCTGGATCCTCCCGCTCGCCGTGGTCGCCTTCCTCTGGGTGATCATCGCGCGCCGCACCGAGCTGGACGAGCTGGCCCGCACGCTGGCCCTGGGGCGCTGGCCCTGGGTGGCGGCGGCGGCCGCCGCGCAGGGCGTCTACTACCTGGTCTACGCCGCGCTCTGCCAGGCGGCCTTCGGCGTCGTGGGCGTGCGCAGCCGCTTCCGCGAGGTCCTCGCCGTGCTGCTCGGCTCGATGTTCGCCAACGTGGTGGTGCCGAGCGGCGGGGCGGCCGGCGCCGCCCTGTTCATGGACGACGCCGCGCGCCGCGGCGAGTCGCCGGCCCGCGCCGCGGCCGGCCTGATGCTGGCGATGACCGCCATCCTCACGGCGCTGGCGCTGGTGCTGGCCGGGAGCCTCCCCTACCTGGCCGCGCGCCACGAGCTTCAGCCCCTGGAGGTCTGGGGCGCGGCCGCGCTCGGGGCGATGATCGCCGCCCTGCTCCTGCTGCTGGCGCTCGGGCTCCGGCTGCCGCGCGCGCTGCACGCCCTGCTGCGCGGGACGGCGGCCGCCACCGACGCCGTCGCCCGGGCCGTCCGGCTGCGCGGCCCGCTCGGCCCGGAGTGGGCCGCGCGCACCGCCGGCGAGTTCGTCGAGGTCGCGCAGGCGCTGCGCGCGCGGCCGTGGGGACCGCTGCGCCTGCTCGGGCTCGCGCTCGCCATGACCGCGCTCGACGTGGCGAGCCTCGGCGCGCTGTTCCTCGCCTTCCGCGAGGCGCTGCGGCCGGGCGTGGTGGTGGCCGGCTACGCCTTCGGCATCCTGAGCTGGCTGCTCTCGCCGGTCCCGCAGGGGATCGGCGTGGTCGAGGGCGTGATGACGCTGGTCTACACCTCGCTCGGCGTGCACCCCGAGCCGGCCGCGCTGGTCGTGCTGTCCTTCCGCGGGCTGACCTTCTGGCTGCCGACCTTCGTCGGGTTCCTGCTGCTGCGGCGGCTCCGCTCGCTGCGCCCGGAGGCACGGTGAGAGGCCGGGGCGCGGTCCGGACCGCGGCGGCGCTCACCGCCGCGATGGGGTTCATCAACCTGCTGTCGGGCGTGACGCCCTCGGAGCTGACGCGGCTCCGGCTGGTCGAGCCCTGGGTCCCGCGGCTCCTGCGCCATGGCGGGCACTTCACCGCGGCGATGGCGGGGTTCGTGCTCCTGCTGCTGGCCGTGAACCTCGCGCGGCGCAAGCGCGCGGCCTGGCTGCTGACCGAGGCCGTGCTGGTGGTCTCGGTGGCGAGCCACGTCGTCAAGGGCCTCGACTTCGAGGAGGCGGCCGTGGCCGCCATGCTGGCGGCCTTCCTGTTCACGCAGCAGCACCACTTCCAGGCCCGCTCGGATCCGCCCTCGGTGCGGCAGGGCCTGTGGGTGCTGCTGGGCGCGCTGGCGTTCACGCTGCTCTACGGCGTGACCGGATTCTACCTGCTCGACCACCACTTCAGCGTGAGCTTCGGCCTGGGGGCGGCGCTGCGCCAGACCGTGGTGATGTTCACCCAGCTCTACGACCCCGGGCTCGAGCCGGTCACGCACTTCGGCCGCTGGTTCGCCGCCTCGATCTACGGGGTCAGCCTGGCGAGCGGCAGCCTGGCGCTGTTCCTGATCGTCCGCCCCGTGCTGCTGCGGCGCCCCGCGACCGCCGCCGAGCGCGAGCGCGCCCTGCGGATCGTCGAGGCCCACGGCTGCTCCTCGCTCGCCCGCCTGGCGCTGATGGACGACAAGTCGTTCCACTTCACGCCGGGCGGCTCGGTGGTCGCCTTCGTGGTCAAGAACCGCGTGGCCCTGTCCCTCGGCGATCCCATCGGCCCGCCGCAGGACGCCGCGGCGGCGATCGCCGGGTTCGTCGAGTACTGCGGCCGCAACGACTGGCGACCGGCGTTCTACCAGACCTTCCCCGACCGGCTCGACGAGTACCGGGCGGCCGGCCTGGAGGCCCTGTGCATCGGGCACGAGGCCATCGTGGACCTGAAGACCTTCAGCCTCGAAGGCGGCGGGATGAAGCGGCTACGCAACGTGGTGAGCCGTCTCCAGCGCTCCGGGGCCCGCGCCATCGCCCTCGATCCGCCGCTCGAGGAGGCGTTGATGGCCGAGTTGCGCGAGGTGAGCGACGAGTGGCTGGCCACCATGCACGGGACCGAGAAGCGCTTCTCGCTGGGCTGGTTCGACGAGGACTACCTGCGGCCGGCCCCGGTGATGACGGTGATCAGCCCCGCGGGGGGCATCCGCGCATTCGCCAACCTGGTCACCGAGTACCGGCGCAACGAGGTGACCCTGGACCTGATGCGCTACCGGCGCAGCGCCGAGAGCGGCACCATGGACTTCCTGTTCATCGAGACGTTCCGGTGGGCGCGCGAACGCGGCTACGACTCCTTCAACCTCGGCCTCAGCGCCCTGGCGCTGGTCGGCGGCCACCCGGACTCGCCGGCGGTCGAGCGCGCCCTGGGATTCATCTACGAACACGTGAACCGCTTCTACAGCTTCAAGGGAGTCCACGACTTCAAGGACAAGTTCGGCCCCCGCTGGGAGCCGCGCTACCTCGTCCACCCCGGCGCGGCGAGCCTGCCGGCGGTCGCCCTGGCCCTGATCCTCGCCGACTCGGGGACCAGCGTGTTCTGGCCCGCCCGGCCCGAGAAGACCGGCAAGCGCGTGAAGCCGGAACGCGCCTTCGAGGAACCCCCGTCGGACTCGAGCGACCCGGCCTGAGCGGCGGACCCCGACCGCCACCGGGCGGGGCTCGGGATGGTCGCCCCGGAGCGACCGAGCACGAACCCGCGGCCTGTCAGCCCCGTCATGCCCTGCCGCCCGGCGCGGCCACGAGCGTCAGGACCCGCCCGGCTCCGGCGTCCCGGCACCGCGCTCCGCCCGCGTCATCCGTTGGAATAGCGCCACTTGCGGATGCCCGCCGCCCCTTCAGGGCAACCGCCGGGCGGCCGGGCGAACGGCACAGGTTGTGCCTTTGTTTCGGATTCGGCCGCTTCCCGGCGCGGGGCAGGAGTCCCTGCGTGGGGGGTGGTGTATTGCCCCGCACGCTCTCCGAGGGACCCATGCCACAGCGCCCGGCAGCGGAAGCACGGCAGACGACCATCGAGCGGAAGGACCTGGACCAACTCTTCGAGCTCCTGCGCGCCCGGGGCTACACGGTCATGGGACCCGTGGCCCGCGACGGGGCCATCGCCTGGGACGAGCTCTCGACCCCCGCCGACCTGCCCGCCGGCTGGACCGACGAGCAGGAGGCCGGGCGCTACCGCCTGACGCCCTCCGACGGGGCGGCGCTGTTCGACTGGACGGTGGGACCGGCCTCGCCCAAGGGAGCGCTGCACCCCGCCACGGTCCCGCTGCTCGACGCGCGGCGCAAGGGCCCGGCCCTGGAGCTGATGGAGCGCGCACCGCAGCCCGTGCGGCTGGCCTTCTTCGGCCTGCGGGCCTGCGACCTGGCGGCCATCGCGGTCCAGGACCGGGTCCTGCTCGGCGGCACCGTGACCGACCCGGTCTACCGGGCGCGGCGCGAGGGGGCGCTGCTCATCGCGGTGCAGTGCGGCCGCGCGGGCCGCACCTGCTTCTGCGCCTCGCTGGGCACCGGCCCCGAGGTCCGCTCGGGGCACGACCTGGTCCTGACCGAGCTGCTCGAGGACGGACGCCACGTGTTCGTGGCCGGGGCCGGCAGCGAGCGCGGCGCCGAGCTCCTCGCCGCCCTGCCGGGCGCGGCCGCCACCGCGGCCGAGGCCCGCGCCGCGCAGGCGGCGCCGGAGCGCGCCCGCGCGGGCATGGGCCGCACGCTCGAGACCGAGGGGCTGCCCGCCCTGCTCGCGCAGAGCCCCGAGCACCCGCACTGGGACACGATCGCCGCGCGCTGCCTGGCGTGCGGCAACTGCACGTCGGTCTGCCCGACCTGCTTCTGCGTCACGACCGAGGACTTCACCGATCTCGCGGCGGGGCTGAGCCGCCGGGTCCGGCGCTGGGACTCCTGCTACTCGGTCGACTTCACCTACATCCACGGCGGCAACGTGCGGTCGTCCATCCGCTCGCGCCACCGCCAGTGGCTCACCCACAAGCTCGGATCCTGGCACGAGCAGTTCGGTTCGTCGGGCTGCGTCGGATGCGGCCGGTGCATCACCTGGTGCCCGGCCGGGATCGACATCACCGAGGAGGCCCGCGCCCTGCGGCAGCGCGGACGTCGGAAGGAGGGACCCCGTGGAAACGCTTGAGCCCATCGTCTCGGGACTGCCGTTGTTCAAGGGGCTGAAGCCCGAGCACATCCAGGTCATCACCGGCTGCGCGGCGAACGCGCGCTTCGAGGCCGGCGAGTTCATGGGGCGGGTCGGCGGGCCGGCCGACCGCTTCTGGATCATCCGCCAGGGGCGCGTGGCGCTCGAGATCCACGCCCCCGGCCGCGGGCCGCTCACGGTCCAGACCATCGGCGACGACGACGTCGTCGGCTGGTCGTGGCTCATCCCGCCCTACCAGCTGCGCTTCGACGTCCACGCGGTGACCTCCACGCGCGTGCTGGCGTTCGACGGCAAGTGCCTGCGGGGCAAGTTCGCGAACGATCCCGAGCTCGGCTACGAGCTCATGCAGCGCTTCTCGCAGGTCATCCTGCGCCGGCTCGAGGCGATGAGCATCCAGCTCCTCGACCTCTACGGCGACCACGACGGCGAACATGAGTGAGCGGGCCGCGGCCGCAGCCCCCACCCATGCCGTGACGGCGACGGACCCGATGCAGCCGGCGCCCTGGCGCGTCGTCCGCACCCAGCCCGAGACCCACGACGCCTTCACCCTGACGCTGGCCCCCGTCGAGAAGGGCCCGCCGTTCGCATTCGAAGCGGGACAGTTCAACATGCTCTACGCGCCCGGCGTGGGCGAGGCCGCCATCTCGATGAGTGGCTGCGCGGGCACGGTCGAGCAGGTCGTCCACACCATTCGCGCGGCCGGCCGGGTGACCAAGACCCTGCGGACCCTCAAGCGCGGCGACGTGCTCGGGCTGCGCGGCCCCTTCGGCCGGCCGTGGCCGGTGCGCGAGGCCGAAGGACGCGACGTGGTGCTGGTGGCGGGCGGCATCGGGCTCGCGCCGCTGCGCCCGGCGCTGTGCCACATGCTCCGGCACCGCGAGCGCTTCGGGCGCGTGAACCTGCTGTTCGGCGCCCGCAGCCCGCAGGACATCCTGTTCGCCAAGGAGATCGAGACCTGGCGCGGTCGCTTCGACGTGAACGTCGAGGTGACCGTGGACCGCGCCGGGGCCGACTGGCACGGCCGCGTCGGCGTGGTCACCACGCTGGTCCCGCGGGCCCAGTTCGACCCGACCAACAGCGTGGCCTTCCTCTGCGGCCCCGAGGTGATGATGCACTTCACCCGGGGCGAGCTCGAGCGCCGTGGCGTCCCGGCGGAGAGCGTCTGGGTCTCGATGGAACGGAACATGAAGTGCGGCGTCGGCTTCTGCGGCCACTGCCAGTTCGGCCCGCTGTTCGTCTGCAAGGACGGGCCGGTGTTCCGCTTCGACCAGGTGGCGTCGCTGCTCGGCGTCCGGGAGGTGTGACGTGGCCGCCCCGCGCAAACCCCGTCTCGCCGTCATCAAGTTCGCCTCGTGCGACGGCTGCCAGCTGAGCATCCTCGATTGCGAGGACGAACTGCTCGCCGTCGCCGGCGCCGTGGACATCGCCAACTTCCCGGAGGCGTCCCGGGCGGTGCTGAAGGGCCCCTACGACCTGACCCTGGTCGAGGGCTCGATCACCACGCCGCACGACGCCGAGCGCATCCACGCGGTGCGCCGCATCTCGAAGGTGCTGGTCAGCATCGGCGCCTGCGCCACCGCCGGCGGCATCCAGGCGCTGCGCAACTTCACCGAGGTCGGCGGCTGGGTGCCCCTGGTCTACGCCACCCCGGACTGGATCCACACGCTCAAGACCTCGACCCCCATCGCGCACCACGTCAAGGTGGACTACGAGCTGCAGGGCTGCCCGGTGAACAAGCACCAGCTGCTCGAGGTGGTGCTGGCGTTCGTCGGCAGGCGCCGCCCGTTCCTGCCCAGCCACGCAGTCTGCATGGACTGCAAGCGGCGCGGCGTGGTGTGCCTGACGGTGGCGCGCGGCGAGGCCTGCCTCGGCCCGGTGACGCGCACCGGCTGCGGGGCCCTGTGTCCCGCCTACGGGCGCGGCTGCTACGGCTGCTTCGGCCCCCTGCGCGGCAGCGCCAACACCGACTCCCTGAGCGCGGTGCTCGAGGGCCACGGCCACTCCCACCGGGACCTGGCGCGGCTCTTCCGCACCTTCACCTGCGGGGCCGAGGCGTTCCGCAAGGCGAGCGAACTGCACGAGCACGACGCGAGCGAGTCCCATGAGCGACCGTAAGAGCCGGAACATCAAGGTGGCGATGCTGGCCCGGGTCGAGGGCGAGGGCGGGCTGGAAGTGCGCGTGCGCAACGGCCGCGTGGCCGACGTGAAGTTCCGCATCTTCGAGCCGCCGCGCCTGTTCGAGGCGTTCCTGCGCGGCCGCCGGTTCACCGAGGCCCCCGACCTCACCGCCCGCATCTGCGGCATCTGCCCGGTGGCCTACCAGATGAGCTCCGCCCACGCGATGGAGGCCGCCTGCGGCGTGACCGTGGACGGGCCGCTGCGCGAACTGCGGCGCCTGCTCTACTGCGGCGAGTGGATCGAGAGCCACGCCCTGCACGTGGTGATGCTCCACGCCCCGGACTTCCTGGGCTACGAGAGCGCCGTGCACATGGCGAAGGACCACGCCGCCCGGGTGACGAACGGGCTGGCGCTCAAGAAGACCGGCAACGCCATCGTGGCGCTGGTCGGGGGGCGCGAGATCCACCCGGTCAACGTGCGCGTGGGCGGCTTCTACCGCGCGCCGGCGAGACGCGAGCTGCGTTCCCTGGTCGAGCCCCTCGAGCGCGCCCGCGAGCAGGCCCTCGCCATGCTCGCGTGGGTGAAGGGCTTCGAGTTTCCCGACTTCGAGCGCGACTACGAGTTCGTCGCGCTGCGCCACCCGGACGAGTACCCGATCAACGAGGGGCGGATCCGCTCGAGCCTGGGGTTCGAGATCCCGGCGTCCGAGTACGAGCGGCACTTCGTCGAGGAGCACGCCGAGCACTCGAACGCGCTGCGGAGCGCGAAGCGGGCGCCGCGCGAGGGCGATCCCGGCGCGGTGACGCCCTACCTGGTCGGCCCGCTCGCCCGCTACAGCCTCAACTTCGACCGGCTCACGCCGGCCGCCCAGCAGGCCGCGCGCGACGCCGGCCTCGGCCCGGTGTGCCGCAACCCGTTCCACTCCATCCTGGTGCGCTCGGTCGAGACCCTGTGGGCGGTCGAGGAGGCGCTGCGCATCGTCGCCGCCTACGAGCCGCCGGCCGCGCCCGCGGTGCCGGTCGAGCCGCGCGCCGCTACGGGCGTGGGCGCGACCGAGGCCCCGCGCGGGCTGCTGGTCCACCGCTATCGCATCGAGCCGGACGGCGCCATCGCCGAGGCGCGGATCATCCCGCCGACATCGCAGAACCAGCGGTCCATCGAGGACGACCTGTGGCGGTTCATCGAGCGCCGCCTCGACCTGGACGACGCGACGCTCACCTGGCAGTGCGAGCAGGCGATCCGCAACTACGACCCCTGCATCTCCTGCGCGACGCACTTCCTGAAGCTGCGCCGGGTGGAGGGCTAGACGGACACGCCGCTGCTGATCGGGGTCGGCCAGGAGGGCCGGTGCGACGACGCCGCGGGGGTGCGCACGGCGCGGCTGGTGCGGGCGCTGCTGTGGCCGCGGGCCCGGGTGATCGAGTGCGCCGGCAACGCCGCGGAGCTGGTCGAGGCCTGGCGGGACGAGCCGGTGGTCGTGGTGGTGGACGCCATGTCCTCGGGCTCGCCGGCCGGAACGGTGCGGCGCCTGGACGCCACGCGGGGCCCGCTGCGGGTCGAGCTGTTCCGCGGCTCCTCGCACGGCCTGGGCCTGGCCGAGGCGGTCGAGCTGGCGCGCTCGCTGGGCCAGTTGCCGCCATCGCTGGTCATCTTCGCCATCGAGGGGACGGACTTCGGCATCGGCACGCGCATCTCGTACCCGGTCGAGTGCGCGGTGCGCGAGGCCGCGCTGCTGATCAGCGAGGAGTTGATGGCGGCCCGCGTCTGACCGCCCACCGCGACCCCGCTTGACCGCCCCCCCCCGCCGTGCTGGACTGCGGCCATGATCCTGCTGCTGTTCCTCGCCGCCACGCTTCGCATCAGCGTGCCGTACACGCTCGCCGCCCTGGGTGCGTCCATCAACGAGCGCGGCGGCGTGGTCAACATCGCGATCGAGGGCATGATGCTGAACGGGGCGCTCGCCTACGTGCTCGGGGCTTACTTCAGCGGGAACGCCTGGGCCGGCGTGGCCGCAGCGCTGGCCGCCGGCATCGCGACCGGGGCGCTGCACGCGCTGGTCACGGTCGTGGCCCGCGCCGACCAGATCACCAGCGGCCTCGGGATCAACCTGCTCGCCGCCGGGCTCACCAAGTTCGTGCTCACGCAGGTCTTCCACTCCTCGTCCAACTCCGCGCGCGTGGTGGGCCTGCCGAGCTGGGACCTGGCGGGCCTCGCGGACCTGCCCGGCGTCGGACCGGTCCTCGCCACGCCGCTGGTGCTGATCACCGTGGCCCTCGTGCTGGGCGCGCAGTGGGTGCTGTTCCGTTCGGTCTTCGGGCTGCGCCTGCGCAGCATCGGCGAGCGGCCGGAGGCGGCGGCCACGCTGGGGCTCTCGGTGAACGCCTACCGCACCGCCGGCGTGCTGGTCTCGGGCGCCCTGGCCGGGCTCGCCGGGGCCTGGCTGGCGAGCGAGCAGCACTCGTTCACCGACGGCATGACCGGCGGCCGGGGCTACATCGCGCTGGCCGCGATGATCGTGGGCAAGTGGTCACCGTTCGGCGCGGCCGCGGCCTGCCTGCTGTTCGGCGCCGCCGAGGCGCTGCAGATCACGCTGCAGGGCTCGCGCTTCCCCAACGAGTTGCTGCAGATGATGCCCTACCTGGTCACGATGCTGGCTCTGGCCGGCTTCATCGGCCGGGCGGTGGCCCCGCGCGCCGTCGGCGTGCCGTACGACCCCGAGGAGCACTAGGCGGCGGCGCCCCGCTTCCGGAGCACCGCTGCGGGGAGCAGCAGGACGGCGCAGGCGGCCGCGGCCGCGCGGGCGGATGCCGGGCCTCCGGGCCGGTCCGGCCCGCATTGCCGAGAAGGCCCTCCGCGTGGATAATCCCCGCCCATGATCGATGACCTGCTGCCCTCGCACGACCTCGACGCCCGCGTCGCCGACGCCACGCGCGCCATCCGCGCGCGCACCGGCCTGGTGCCGCGCGTCGGGCTCACGCTCGGCTCGGGGCTGGGGGGCGTGGTGGACGCGCTCGACGACGCGGTCGTCTTCCCCACCGCCGAGCTGCCCCACTGGCCGCGCTCGACCGTGCACGGCCACGCCGGGCGGCTGGCGCTCGGTCACTGGCAGGGCGTGCCGGTCGCCGCGCTCTCCGGCCGCAGCCATCGCTACGAGGGCTACACGCTCGACCGCGTCACCTTCGCGGTGCGCGTCATGCACGCGCTGGGCGCCCGCACGATGCTGTTCACCAACGCCGTGGGCGCGATGAACCCCGCCTTCCGGCCCGGGGACCTGATGCTCGCGATCGACCACGTCAACTCGATCGGCAAGCGCGGGATCTTCACCCCCGGGGAACTGGTCGCGCGCCGGGCCGGCCGGCCGGTGGGGGGCTACTACAGCCTGCGGCTGCGCGAAGCGCTGATCGCGGCGGCGCAGCGCGTGGGCGTGGACCTGCACCGCGGCGTGCTGATGGGCGGGCTCGGTCCCGCGTACGAGACGGCCGCCGAGGTGCGCATGGCGACCTTCGTGGGCGCGGACGTGGCCTGCATGAGCACCGTGCACGAGGTCATGCTGGCCGCCCAGCTGGGGACCGACGCCGCGAGCATCTCGTGCATCACCAACCGCGCGACCGGGCTCTCCGCGGGCCCGCTGGCCCACTCCGAGGTGACCGAGGTGGCGGACCGCGTCGCCGGGTCGCTGCGGCGCATCATCGAGGAGTTCCTGCGCGCCGGTTCCTTCCCGCCGGCGACGGACGAGACCGCGGCGCGCTAGCCGGTCCGGCGGACCGGCGGCCTGCCGCCCGCGGGTGACGCCCCTCCCCTGCCGGGCCCGCTCAGAAGCGCGTCTTGAACCCCAGGCGGAAGTTGCGGCGCGAACCGGTCAGCAGGAAGCTCGCGCGGTCGAGGAGCCGCACCCTGCCGCGCTCGATGCGGTCCACCTTGCGGCCGGCCCAGAACCCGAGCGCAGCGCCCGCGGTGACGTCGCTCAGCCAGTGATGGTCCTGGTGCACGCGGGCCCAGCCCACGGCCGTCGCGGCCGGGTAGACCACCCACGGCACCCAGCGCGCCTGGGACTCCTCGTCGATCGCCGCGGCCGCGGCGAAGGCGATGGTGGTGTGCCCCGAGGGGAACGACCCGTCGAGGCGGCCGAAGGGCCGGAAGTCGGCAGGGTCGCCGGGCGCGAGGTCCGGCCGGGCACGTCCCACCGCCAGCTTGATCCCCGCGCACAGCACGGCCGCCCCGAGCGTGGCACCGGCGACGCGGGCGCTGGCCGCCGAGATGTCGGGCAGCCCGGCGATGCGCCCGGTGAAGTAACCGGCCAGCAGCGCGGGCCCGACGACGCGCGGGTCGCCCAGGCGCTGCGTGAAGCGCGCGAAGCTCCGGACCTCCGGGCTGCGCGACTTCTGGGACTCGCGCCAGGCCCACTCGTCCCCGAGCGTGGAGGCCGCCACGCCGACGGTAGCGGCGGCGGCGAACCAGCCGTCGCTGGCGGAGAGGAGGGGGGAGGGCTCGGCCGGGCTCACGGGCTGGGAGCGGGTCGCGCCCGCCGCGAAGGCGACGAACGCCATCGCCAGCAGCAACGATACGACCCAAGGTCTGCGACGCGATGAAGGCACTAGCGATCTCCTCGCCCCGGACACGCCCGGCGGCCACGACGCGAGGCGCAGTGACCACACCTTCATTCTACCCCGGCGGGCGGCTCGCAGCAGCAGGAATCTGGCCCGGCGGGGCGCGGGACGGCGCGGCGGCCGGTCCCGACCGGGCGGAACGCCCGGTCCAGCCCGCTCGGGGACGGCCTCCGGCCCCGGGGCGCAGGATTGTCGGTTCCTTGGCGTTTCCCAGCGGAGGCTTGCCTTCTGTTGACACCGGGAGGCGGACCGGGCGCATCAGGATGGGTGTCCACTGCGCCGCGCTTCCGCTCATGCAGGAAGGAACCGGTGAATCGGCATCACCTGATCGGGTACCCGTTGGCGGTGCTGGTTCTGGGCCTGCTGGCCTGGGCCCCGGTAGCGCGGGCCATGATGCCCCTCGCCCCGCCCGCGATGCAGGCCGAGCCGGGCCATGACGGGGCGAGGGCGCACCACGCTGCGCACCGCCGCGCGCATCTCCGCGACGGCGCCGGGGCGCGGCAACCCGGGAGCCGTTGCGCCCGGCGCGACGAGCCCTCGCCCCGGCGCCCGGCCGATCCGCGAGCCTCGCACCGCGCCACGGTGCCGGTCCCGGCGAGCGGACACCGCCACTCGCCCACGTCGCGCCTGGGAGACGCGCTGCCGGTCTGGACCGCGGTCCCGACCGGGACGGCGGTCGCGGCACGGCTCGGCTCGCTTCCGGAGGACCTCTTCTCGATCCGCGCCGGCCGCGTGACGTCGGGCCGCGGACCGCCGCCCGCGCCAAGCTCCGCGAGCCTCCGTCCTGCCTGCCTGCGCGAATCCGGCCCCTCGCCCCGATCCGCCGCCCTTCGCGCCGCACCCGTCCCGCCGACCGACCCCGCCCCACCGACCGCAGTGGCCGTGTCACGCCCGCGTGCCGGAAGCCGCGCGGTCCCCCGTCGTGAAAGCCCGGAGCCGGTCTTCGGCCGCTCCCGCGTCAGCCGCCCCGAGGGCGCGGCGACGTGTCTCACCACGCCCTCGAGTGGAGAAGCACCATGAAGAGCTTCATCCCGTCCGTCGCGCTGTGCGCGCTCGTCGTCGCCCTCACCGCCCCCATCGCCCTGGGCGGCACCACGCCGACCAAGCCGGCGGCCCCGGCGGTCGAGAAGGCGATGAAGACCCCGACGATGGAACAGCACGCGGCGGCCACGAAGACCGCGGAGGCCAGGAAGGAGATGCTGGACCTCAACTCGGCCACCAAGGAGCAGTTGGTGGCGCTGCCCGGTGTGGGCGAGGCCTACGCCGACAAGATCATCGCCGGCCGGCCCTACAAGACCAAGCACCAGCTGGTCACCGCGAACATCGTTCCCGGCAACGTCTACGCGAAGATCCGCTCGGCGGTGATCGCGAAGCAGGCCGAGGTCGAGAAGGCGGCCCCGGTGGCAGCCAAGGGGCACACCCGGCACGCCGCCACGGCGGCGAAGCCGGCCACCGCCAAGTAGCGCACCGGTCGTCGCGGGTGCCCCCGGTCCACGGGCGGCACCCGCGGCCCGCGCCGGCCGGGACACGCTGCGAGGCGCAGCCCGCGCCGTCGATCCCGAATCGCCCGGGGTCGCTCGTGCCGGGATCGACCCCGGCTCGAATGCCCGGACCAGCTCCTAGGGCAGGATCTCCACGCCCAGCACGCGGTCGCCCTGGACGATGCGGCCCACCACGTCCTGGCCCCGCACCACGCGCGCGAAGATGGTGTAGCGCCCGTTCAGGTGGGGCTGCGGGGCGTGGGTGATGAACCACTGGCTGCCGCCGGTGTCCTTGCCCGAGAGCGCCATGCCCACCATGCCGGCCTCGTAGCGCAGGCGGTTGTACTCGCAACGGATGGTCCAGCCCGGACCGCCGGACCCGGTGCCGGTGGGATCGCCGTCCTGGATCACGAAGTTGGGGACCACGCGGTGGATGGCGAGCCCGTCGAAGTAGCCGCGCCCGGCGAGCCGCACGAAGTTCTTCACCGTCTGCGGCGCCTCCGCACCGTAGAAGGCCCACTCGATCTCGCCCTTCGTGGTGCGCAGCACCGCCCCGCGCGCCGCCGGCGGCGCGAAGAAGGCCGAGTCGTAGACCGCCCGCGCCGGCGGGGACGGGTGCGCCCGCTCCAGGCTGTCGGCGGCGGCCTTGCCCGCCAGCGTCTTCAGCGCGTCGAGCAGGGCCGCGCGGGCGTCGGCCTCGGCGTCCCCCGCGTGCGAGACGTAGGCGCGCCGCAGCGCCGGCACCGCGGCCGAGTCGCCCAGCTCGGCCAGCGCGCCGGCCGCCGTGGCCACCAGCAGCACGGAGCTGTCGGCGAGCGCATTCCGCAGACCCGGCGCCGCGGCCGCCACCTTGAGCGTGGCCAGCACCTCGGCCGCCGTGGCGCGCTCGAACGCCGGCGTGCCGGGCCCGAGCCGCTCCACCAGCAGCGGCGTCGCCGCCGCCGGCGCGAACGCCAGCGCCTGCAGCACCGCCACGCGGACGTACACCGAGGAGTCGGCGAGCAGCGCACCGACCGGCGCCAGCGCGTCCGCGCCGCGCCGCGCGAGGAGCGCGCGCGCGCAGGCCCCGCGCGTCGCCGGGTCCGGATCCCCCAGACCCGCGGCCAGCGAGTCGAGCGCGGCGCGGCTCGCGGCGGTGTCGGCGGTGACCCACGCGAAGCGGTCGGCCAGCGCGGTGGCCGCCGTCACGCGCACGTACGGGTCCCCGGCGTCGAGCGCGCGGACCAGCGCCGGCAGGCAGGCGCCGCAGGTCGTGTCGGCGATGAGCGAGAGGGCGCGCATCGCGTTCACCACCACCCCCACGTCGGGGTCGCCGAGCTTCTGCAGGACGTAGGCCGTGCCCTGCGGCGACTTCTGCCGGCCGAGCGTGCGCACGGCGTACGCGCGCACCAGCGCATCCTCGTCGTCCACGTGCATGGCGGCCAGCAGCACCACCGGGTCCGGGCTCCTGAGCTTCTCGAGCGCGTAGAGCGCCCGCCAGCGCACGCCCGCGTCGGCGTCGTCGAGCGCGGTGAGCAGCGGGGCGAGCGCGGTGGAATCGGCCAGGCGCCACAGCGCGACGGCGGCGCCGCCGCGCAGCAGCGGCGAGGGGGCGTCGCGCAGGAACGAGACGAGCCGCGGGGTCGCCGCCCGGTCCCCGAGCTTGCCCAGCGCCTCGAGCGCGAGGTCGGCGGTCGCCGAGTCGCCGGCTCCGGCCAGCCGCTCGACGGCCGCCCGCGCGGGCGCCGCCTGCCCCGGCCCCACGGGGTGGGCGAGCCCGATCTGGCCCAGCGCGAACAGGGCCTCGCGCCGCACCTCGTCGTCCGCGTCCTCGAGCAGCGGCAGCAGCAGTGCCACGCCCGCCGTGTCCTGGAGCCGGCCCACGGCGAGCGCGGCCCGGCGGCGCAGCACGGCGTCCGGATCGTCGAGATACCGCGCCAGCGTGCCGCCGGCCGGCGCGCGCTGGTCCTCGGCCTTGGCGATGAGCTGGAGCGCGGTGAGCCGCGAATCGGCGAGCGTGTCCGCGGCGAGCGCGGCCGGCGCGGGCGCCGCAGCGGACACGGCCGGCACCGGCGGGCGCGCGGGCCTGCGCTGCGGCGCGGCGACGGCGGGCGGCGCCCCGGCGAGCGCCGCGAGCGCGACCAGCGCGAGCAGCCCGCTACGGAGTCGCGCCGGCGGCCGCGTCGGAGGTGTTTCGCGGACGGCGGAGCTTGACCAGCCGGCCCTCGTACGAGGACGTGCCGGAGGGGCCGTGGGCCACCAGCTTGTAGAAGTAGACGCCGTTCGCAAGCTTCTGTCCCTCCTCATCGAGTCCGTCCCAGCAGACCTGGTTGGCACCGATCTGGAGCGGGCCGCCGGGCTCGCTGCGCAGGTCGCGCACGCGTCGCCCGCTCACCGTGTAGACGCGCACCAGCACGTCGGACGCGGCCTGCCCGGTCATCGTGAAGCTGAAGCACGTGCCCTGTCCGTCGTCGAAGGGGTTCGGGAAGGCCAGCACGTCGCGCAGCGCGAACGTCGGGTCGACCCGGAAGGGGTGCTCCTTGACCTGGCCGCACGAGACCTCGAGCTGGACGTTGTGCGCGCCCTTCGCGTACGGCGCGTGGCTCCAGGCGAGGCGGTACTGGCGCCCGGTCGTGTCGCCGCGGGCCAGCGCGGAGGTGAAGGGCTGCGGCAGCCCATCCACCGAGAGGCGCAGGCTGTCGGGATCGAGCAGGCCCGGCGAGAGCACGAGCAGGCCGAGTGCCGCGTCCGGGGCCACCACGTCGTTCGGCCGCACCGGCACGTCGCCCGCGAACAGCTCGGTCGTGAACTCGAAGACGATGTCGAACGCCTGGGCCACGCCGTAGCGGTCGGTGGGCCGCAGCGTGTAGCGCAGCGAGCTGGTGGCGAGCGTCGTGGCGTACGAGAGGTGATAGCGTCGTCCACCCAGCCCGCCGGGCGCCGTGTCGGGGAACGCCGGGGTCAGCGTGTATTGCCCGGGCGGCACCGCGGACGTCCCGTCGCAGCCCGTCCGCAGCAGCTCGATGGAGCGGAGCTCGACGTTGGACACCAGGTCGGCCTCCAGCCGCAGCGTGTCGCCGCCGGTCGCCAGCCGCACCGGCTCGCCGCTGGTCACGGGCTGGCCGTTCGCGGTCACCGTGATCTGCGCGGCCCCCACCCACAGCCGGGTCGCGGGATCGCCGAGCAGGTTGTAGGTGAGCCCGACCCCGCGCTCGCTCGGGTTCTGGCTCACCGTGGGCAGGTAGTTCAGCATGGTCAGCGCGATGGCCTCGCCCACCGGCACGCGCGCGCCGCGGTCCGCGAGCCCGCGCCCGAACTCGTCGTCGTGCGGCGGGTCCACGAACAACGAGCGGGCGAACTCGACGTTCAGGTGGTAGGAGCTGTTCGAGGGCACGATCTCGAAACCGGTGGAGGCCCACGAGGCGATCGCCCCGCGCGAGGGCAGGGTCAGCAGGTTCTCGCCCAGCGAGGGCCCGAGCGCGGCGGAGCCCTCGGACACGTCCGCGAACGCGTTCGCATGGCAGGAGAAGGCCGAGAACAGGAACAGCTTCCCGTCGTTCATGAAGTTGTCGCGGTCCTGGGTCATCCCCTGGTTGCGGTAGAAGCCCTCGTGGGAGAGCACGTAGGGATTCGCGTGACCCTGGTAGTTCCACCAGAGCACGCCCTCGTTCAGCTTCTGGAAGAACACCGGGTCGAAGCTGGCGCGCAGGATCTCCTCGGCCCGGGCCGGCCCGCCGGAGGGGCCGACGCGGCAGGTGTCGCCGGGCCCGTTGACCTGGTAGAGCGAGGGGTCGGTCAGGTAGGAGCGCAGGTCGACCACCTCGGGGCTCGCCAGGCTCATCCCCGACGAATCGGCGATGACCGCCCGCACCGCCTGGTTGAGCAGGCGGAAGGCGATCTCGTAGCCGCGGAAGCAGTACCCGGTCCCGCCGCCCCCACCGAAGGTGCTCACGCCCGAGTAGCAGTCGTCCGCGAGCAGCATCATGCGGCGGCGCCAGATCGCGGCGGCGTCGAAGCCCTCGTAGGCGACCAGCTTCGCCACCACGTCACGGGCCTGCTGGAGCGAGTTCACCGGCAGGCGCCCGACGAACAGGTCGGGCTCCATCAGGTTCGAGCTCGTGCACGCCGGGTCATCGGTCAGGCACCAGCCGTACCACGGGTCGGCCGGGATCATCTCGAGCCCGAGCACGCCGGAGGAGACCGGCCCGGGGATGAGCGCGCAGGGGACGTAGTCCGTGCCGGCGGTGTGGAGCAGGTTCCGCGGGTCGGAGCTGCCGTCGCCGACCAGCACGACGAAGCGCGAGTTCCAGCGCTCCGTCGCGTAGCGCAGGAAACGCTTGAGGGCCCAGCGGGACTTGCGCCCGCCGTTGAATTCGTCGTACACCGACTCGAGCGGGGCCACGATCGTGCCGAGCCCCTGCGACTGGCGCAGCGCGACCAGCGGGTCCACCGCGGCCAGGAAGGCCTCGGGCACGACGACCACGTAGTCGAGCTCCCCGGCGGCCGCGGTGAGCTGCCGGCGCGTGACCCCGGAGTAGGCCGCGGAAGGCAGCGTCTTCGGGCGGTCGAAGACCACGTAGCGGCGCGGGCCCGCGCCGGCGAGGTCCTGGAAGTCGAGCGCGTACTCGGCGCCGTCCGGAACGATGTGGCTCGCGTCCAGGGTGAGCCGCACCGGGCCCACCGGGTCGGTCACGTCGTAGACCCGGATCGCCGGCGAGGAGAAGCCGGTGGCGTGCACCTGGTACTCCCCGGCGGCGGTGCCGCTGCCGGCCGCGAGGTAGCCCGCGAGCGCGCGGTAGGAGCGCCAGTAGGTGAGCTCGAACCAGTCGAGCGCGGCCTTGCAGATCGGGGTCGCCGCGCTGGGGGCCGAGGTCGATCCCTTGCCCCACAGCGCGAGGGAATTGGTGAGGCCCTCGGTCACCGCCGTGCCGGGCAGGGTCGCCGACAGGGTCTGCGGATCCTTGGTGTACCAGACCACCGAGTCCACCACGGTCGCGACCTGCGCCCCGCCGTTCCGGATCCGCCCGAACATGACGTGGGGCTCGTTGCTCTCCCCCTGCAGCCGGGTGCGGAAGGTGACGCTGCGCGATGGATCGAGGTGGTTGACCTCGAAGCGGTAGGTGTCGGGCCGGTCGTAGTAGGTGAAGTAGTTGGTCCACAGGAAGCGGTCCACGATCGCGGTGTCGACCGGCGAAGGGTAGGCGAAGTAGACCAGCGTGCGCTCCCAGCGCTGGGTCCACGGGTACGAGGCGAGCAGCTCCGGGCTCACCGCGTCGCGCCAGCCGGCGCGGGTCGGCAGGCGCAGGCCCGCGCCGCCGGCGAGCCGCGTGGCGAAGACCACCTCGGCGTCGCCCCAGTCGCGTTGCATCATCGAGGTCACGCCCGAGCGCTCGACCCAGTTGGGCACGAAGACGACGATGTCGTCGCCCGCGTCGAACACGCCGTTCGCGTTGCCGTCGTTCACTTCGATGGGCAGCTCGATCGTGACGTAGGCGGGGTCGACCGGTCCGACGTACTCGTGCCGGTGCAGGCTGACCTCGCCCACCGGCACCCCCGCCGGGTAGCCCTGGGCCGCCAGCTCGGCGTACGGGAAGGCGTAGACCCCGGTCGAGTCCACCTTGATGCGCACCTCGGGCTCGCTCTCGTCGAAGGCGGCCACGCCGCGCAGCGCCGCGGGCAGGGCGGCGCGGTCGCCGGGCAGCCCGACCGCCGGCGAGGCGGCCGCGGCCGGCTGCGGCGCCCGCCAACTGCGCCCCTGCTCGTAGTTGGCGAGCGAGCTGCGGAAGACGGGCTCCCAGTGGCTGTCGGTCGTGGGGGCCACCGCGGCCCCCGGCGCCAGGCCGGTGAAGTCCACGCGCACGGTGAGCGAGCGGCGCACCCAGAGCCGGCCGGCGGCCTCGTCGTAGCGGAACGGCCGGACCTGCACGGCCACCAGGCGCTGGCGGCGCACGGTGACGGGATCGCCCAGCTCGACCGGCGTGGCGGGCCACGGCCCGTCGAGGATGGGCGGCACCGGCTCGCGCGCGGGCGAGGGACCGAAGCCGTCGGGCCCCGCTTCCATCACCGGCTTCGCACCCAGCGCCAGTCGCAGGCCGTCGCGGACCTCCTCCTCGCCCGGCTCCACGATCCGGGCCGTCGCCCCGGCGCCCGGCGGCAACGCCACCAGCGCCTGCGCGTAGGGCAGGTGGGGCCGCCCCTCGAGACTGGTGACCGCGTAGCCGGACACGCTCAGCTCGACGCGACCGTCGGGGAGCGGCGGCGAAAGCCGGTAGCCCGGGAGTTCCAGCCGCAGCGTGACGCCGCGCGGGTCGGTGGCGATCACCCGCAGGGACTGGGCGCGGGCGGCGGCGGCCGGCAGGAGCAGCAGCGCGACCGCCGCAGCCGCCTTCAAGAACGACGGGATCACTCGCATGAAGCGCACAGTGTAGGGACGCGTCTCGAACAGGGTCAAGGGGGACCTCCGGACGATCGCAACGGGAGCTGCGTACCTCCAGGTCATTGCGGCGCACCATCGTCGCCCCGCTGCACCGGGGCGGCGCGGGTGGAATCCACCCACGCGCGGCCGCGCTCGAACGATGCGAGCCGGCCGCGGATGGCGGCGGCCAGCGTGTCGTTCCCGGCGCGCTGCGCCAGCTCCAGCGCCCGGCGCGCGGTGGCGACCGCCGCGTCGGTCCGCCCGGCCGTCGCCTGCGCCGCGGCCTGCGTGTCGAGCAGGCCCGGATCGTCGGATCCGCCCACCTGCAGGGCCCGTTCCGCCAGCCGTTCGGCCTCCCGGCCGTCGCGCACCGACGAGTCGGGGCTGGTCGCCAGGAGCCACGCCAGGCCGTTCAGCGCCTCGCCGTTCGAGGGATACCGGCGGAGCACCTCCCGCAGGTGCCCGGCCGCCTCCGCGTCGTGGCCCGGCAGGTCGAGCAGGGCGGTGGCGAGGTTGAGCCGCGCCAGCGGGTGGGCCGGGGCGAGCGCGACGCCGCGGCGCAGCAACGCGAGGCCCTCCGCCCTGCGGCCCTGCAGCATGTCCGCCATGCCCAGCATCTCGATCGTCACGACGTTCTCGCCGGTGACGCGCCGGGCGTGGGTGAACAGCGTGCGCGTGTCCCGCCACAGCGCCACCTGCCGCGCCGTCGCCACGCCGAGCGCCGCCAGCGCGACCACCACCCCCGCCACCGCCACCCGCCGCGCCCGCGCGTGCCCGGCCAGCCCGTCCGACACCCCCCACACCCCCGCCACCAGCAGCCCGATCCCCGGCAGGTAGGTGTAACGGTCGGCGTGAGCCTGCATCCCGACCTGCACCAGCCCCAGCACCGGCACCAGCATCCCCACGTACCACAGCCACCCCACCGCCAGGTACGGCCGCTCCCCCCGCCAGCGCAGCGCCAGCCCCGTCACCCCCACCAGCCCCGCCGCCGCCGCCCCCACCGCCCACGGATCCACCGTCACCCGCAGCGGGTAGAACGCCGCCAGCCCCGCCGGCCACAGCGTCGCGCCCGCGTAGCGCCAGATCGACAGCAGCGCGTTGCCCGCCCGCGCCCCCGCGCCCACCGTCTCCAGCGCCGCCACCGCCCCGCTCTGCCGCTGCACCACGAAGGTCACCACCGCCGCCGCCGCCGCCAGCGCGAACAGCGGCCACTTCTCCGCCACCAGCCCCGCCAGCGGCCGCGCCCCCGCGCCGCCCGCCCCACGCCACCCGCCCCGCAGCCGCCCCAGCGGCCACACGTCCACCAGCACCAGCACGCACGGCACCGTCACCAGCATCGGCTTCGACATCAGTCCCAGCCCCAGCGCCACCACCACCAGCGCGTAGCGCCCCGCGCCCGGCCGCGCCGCCCAGCGCGCGTAGCTCCACAACACCAGCAGGAAGAACAGCCCGCTCAACACGTCCTTGCGCTCCGCCACCCACGCCACCGACTCGACCCGCAGCGGGTGCAGCCCGAACAACGCCCCCACCAGCAGGCTGCGCCACCACGCCCCGCTCAGCCGCTGCAGCACCACCACCAGCAGCAGCACGTTCACCAGGTGCAGCGCCAGGCTCACCGCGTGGTGCCCCGCCGGCGCCAGCCCGAACAGTTGCACGTCGACCAGGTGCGACAGCGAGGTCAGCGGGTGCCAGTTGCCGCCGTGCGGCTGCCGCAGGAACCACCCCAGCCCGCGCGCCGTCAGACCGCCCGTGACGTACGGGTTCTGCGTCACGTAGGCCGGGTCGTCGACCAAGACCCAGCCGTTGCGCAGCACCCCGGCGAACGCCGCCAGCACCGCCGCCCCCAGCAGCCCCAGCGAGAGCGCGCGGACCCGCAGCCCCGGCGGCGCGCCGGCGTCAGGAGCGTTCGTGCCAGGCATGGAGAAGCGCCGCTCCCATCGTGACGCTGCCGAGGTAGCCGTAGTACGCGGCGACCAGCAGGGTGGTGAAGCGCGCGACCAGCCGCAGGCCGGTGAAGCGGCGCACGGCGCTCACGCCCAGGAAGGGCAGGAACCAGACCAGCGTGCCCGCGAAGAAGAGCGCGAAGAATTCCAGCGCACCGGGCAGGCTGTGCTGCTGCGCGGCGCGCACCCCGGCCACGAGGAACGGCGGGCAGAGGTTGAGGCCGGAGAGGAACCCCAGCACGGCCGGACCGGCCGCGCGGAAGCGCACCGCCAGGGCGCGGCGGCGCGGGGCGGAGAGCCCGCCCGCGCACGTCGCGGGTCGCGGCCGCAGGGTCGAGAGGGCGTACCACGCGAGGGCCGCGGCGAGCGCCAGGTGGACGGCGCCGAACCTCCAAGCCTCGAGGCCCGCGGGCAACGGCAGCGCGAGACCGAGCGCCCAGGCCATCGTGGCGAAGGCGAGGTAGCCCGCGAGCCGCCCGCCGAGGAAGCGGCCGAGCAGCGCGCCGGTCCCGCGCAGTCCCACGCCCTCGGCGGCCAGCCAGGGCAGCAGCACCGGGCCGCAGGCGGCGAGGCACACGAGGCCGGACGAGAAGCCGAGCAGGGCAGGTTCCGCGAGGGGGCCGATCACGCCCCGCAGCGTAGGCGCTGGAGCGGCCCCGGACCAACTGGCGACCCGCGAACGGACCGGGCTAGACTGCCGGCTCGCCGACCCCAAGCGTCCCCGGAGGCCCCATGTCGCGCATCGCAAGATCGAGCTCCCTTCCCCGGGCATCCCGGGCGCTCCTCGGCCTGCTGCTCCTGGTGTCCGCGGCGCTGCTCCCGGGGCCGGGCGAGGCCCGGCCACGGCGGGGCGCACACGCCCCGGGCGTCAGCCTTCCCGACAGCGTCCTGGCGTTGATCGGGAGCGGCCGGCCCGGCGAGCCCGGCCGCGAGATCGGCCGGGCGGCCTTCGTCCGCGCCTGGTCCCGGCTCGCGCCGCCCGCGAGGCCTGATTCGCTTACCCCGGTCGGGGCGCGGCGGTTTCTCGAGCTTCTGCTCGACAAGGAGGCGCTGGGCCTGCTGGCTGCCCGCGAGCGCTGGACCTGGACGGCCCGCGAGAGCGTCTCGTTCGAGACCCTGCGTGACCGGCTGGTGGTGGAGGTCATGCTGGATTCGGCGCTCTCCGCGACGCGTCGGGCGCTGGGCCCGGCGGGCGACTCGCTCGACCGGCAGGCGCTGGGCGTGGCGGCGCGGGAACGGGCGATGGAGCGGCTCGGGCCGGTCTACGACGAGCCGCTGCTGGCACGGCTCGCGCTGGCTTTCGCCGCGCTCGAACGCCCGACCGCGGACTCCTCGGTCGTCGCCCAGCTGCGCATGCTCGGCGCCAGCCCCCGCGTGGACCCGACCGACACGGGACGGGTGGTGGCGCGCTCCGCCGCCGGCGACTTCCGGGCCGGCGACCTGCTGGCCGCGTGGCGCAGGCTGAACCCGATCTACCGCCCGCGCGTCGCGACGACGGAGGAGGTGCGCGAGCTGGTGATGAACGGGCTGTTCGAGCAGCTGCTGCGCCGCGAGGGCGCGGGACGGGGGCTCGAGCAGCGGCCGGACATCGCGCAGCGGCTCGCGAACCAGCGCGACCTCAACGACGTCTCGCGCCTGGTCGACCGCGAGGTCTACGCGCGCATCGCGACGGACTCGGTCACGCTGTCCCGCTTCTACCGCGACACCGAGCGGCACTGGATGCTGCCGACCCGCGTGCGGCTGGTGCGCGTGGTGCTGGGCAGCCGCGCGGAGGCGGGCACGATGGCGCTGCGCCTGGCGGAGGCGGCGGGGGCGGAGAGCCTGGCGGCGGGGGCGCGGCGGGCGGGCGTGGAGTGGTCGGTGGACGTGAGCGCGGAGGAGGACAGCGCGCTCTTCGGGCGCGCGCTGCGCGCGGGCCCGGGGGCGGTGCTGGGCCCGGACGAGACGGCGGGGGGCTGGGCGGTGGCGCGGGTGATCGCGGTGGTCCCGGGACGGGGACGTCCGTTCGCGGAGGTGCGCGACCTGGTGGCGCAGCGCTGGAACGGCGAGGAGGGCGAGCGGCTGACGCTGGCGCTGGTGGCACGGGCGCGCGCGGCGTGCCGGACGACGGTCATCAACGAGGCGGCGCTCGACGCCCTGGTCGCCCATCCGCCGGAGAGCATGCGGCCGGCGGGCGCATCCTTGACAAAGCCTTGAAGCCGGCAGGGCTCCCGGACCGCGTTCCCGCGCCCCGGCGCGTGTCGTCGTCGGCTCGCAGCGTTGTATAGTGTGGAGGCCCCTGTTGCCCTGGTTGCACGCCACTCCACCCACAGGCCTGCGCGACGGCGCGGGATGACGGGAACGAACCCATGCGATTCGAAGCGCTCGAACGAACGTCACCCTCCCGCCCCGGAACGCGGTCCCCGCGCCCGGCGGCCGGGGCCCTGCTCGCGGCCTGCGCGGCCCTGCTGCTGCTCGCGGCGCTCCCGGGCTGCGGGGCGAAGAAGGCGCAGCGCCAGCCGCGCGTGGCGGTCACGGTCGCGCGCGCCGAGCAGCGCCGCATGCCGGTGCAGATCATCACCACGGGCACGATCGAGCCGGTCGAGACGGCCGACGTGGGCTCGCAGGTCGGCGGGGTGGTCGTGCGCATCGCCTTCCGCGAAGGCCAGGACGTGCGGGCGGGGCAGACGCTGATCGAGCTGGACGCGCGGCCCTTCCGCGCGGCGCTCGAGCAGGCCAGCGGCGTGCTGGCCCGCGACCTGGCGCAACTGCAGAGCGCGCGGCTGGACGCCGAGCGCGCCGACCGGCTGCTCGAGCAGAACCTCATCTCCGCCGCGGACCACGACAAGGCGACGGCCGCGGCCGACGCCCTGCAGGCCTCGGTGCGGGCCGACTCGGGCACGGTCGCGAACGCGCGGCTCAACCTGGAGTTCTCCGGCATCCGCGCGCCGATCACGGGACGCACCGGCCGGCTCAACGTGCACGTCGGCGACCTGGTCAAGGCCGGCACCAGCGAGCCGCTGGTGACCGTCAACCGGGTCCAGCCCATCCGCGTGGGCTTCACCGTGCCGCAGGACCAGATCCCGCTGGTCCAGCGCTACCGCAACGCGGCCCCGAGGGTCCTGGTGCGCGTCTCGGCGGGCGACTCGACCGACATCGCGGGCCGGCTCGCCTTCGTGGACAACGCGCTGGACCCGGCCACCGGCACGCTGCTGCTCAAGGGCGAGTTCGCGAACGGCGACGGGAAGCTGTGGCCGGGCGAGTTCGTGGAGGTGCGCCTGGTGCTCGCGGTCGAGCCCGACTGCATCGTGGTGCCGGCGCCGGCCGTCACCAACGGCCAGCAGGGCGCCTACGTCTACGTGCTGAACGCGGACTCGACGGCGACCCCGCGGCCGGTCGTGGTGAAGCGCACCGACGACGTGACGGCCGTGCTCGCGTCCGGGCTCAAGCCCGGCGAGACGGTGGTGACCGACGGGCAGTTCCGGCTCGCGCCGGGCGCGAAGGTGCTGGTGCGGAAGGCCGGCCAGGGCGTGCGGCCGTGAACTTCTCCGCGCTCTTCATCCAGCGGCCGGTCGCGACCACGCTGGTCATGATCGGCATCCTGTTCTTCGGCTTCATCGGCTACACGCTGCTGCCGGTGAGCGACGTGCCGAACGTGGACTACCCCATCATCTCGGTGGGCGCGAGCCTGCCCGGCGCCTCGCCCGAGACCATGGCCTCGACCGTGGCCACCCCGCTCGAGAAGGAGTTCTCGACCATCCCCGGCATCGAGGTCATGACCTCGTCGTCCGGCCAGGGCAGCACCAGCATCACGCTGCAGTTCGTGCTCGACCGCGACATCGACGCCGCCGCGCAGGACGTGAACGCGGCCATCGCGCACGTGCAACGCCGGCTGCCGACCGGCATCATCCCGCCCTCCTACCAGAAGGTGAACCCGGCGGACTCGCCGGTCCTGATGATGACGCTGACCTCGTCCATGATGCCGCTGCCGCGGCTGAACGAGTACGCCGAGGGATTCCTCGCGCAGCGCCTCTCGATGGTGAACGGCGTCGCCGCGGTGCAGGTCTACGGCTCGCAGAAGTTCGCGGTCCGCATCCAGCTCGACCCGAAGGCGCTCAACCAGCTGGGCATCGGCATCGCCGAGCTGCCCGACATCATCGGCGCCGGCAACGTGAACCTGCCGACCGGCATCCTCTGGGGCCCGAACCGCACGACCACGGTCGAGGCCTCGGGCCAGCTGCAGGACGCCAAGGGCTTCGGCGACCTGATCGTGGCCTGGCGCAACGGGCGCGCGGTCCGCCTGCGCGACCTCGGGCGCGTGATCGACGACGTGCAGAACAACCGGAACGCGGCCTGGTACCGGGGCCAGCGGGCCGTCATGCTCGCCATCCAGCGCCAGCCCGGCACCAACACGGTGCAGGTCTCGCGCGACGTGCGCGCCATGATCGAGCGGCTGCGCCCCCAGCTGCCGGCCTCGGTGGACGCGAACATCATGTACGACCGCTCCGAGTCCATCCGCAACTCGGTCACGGACGTCCAGTTCACGCTGCTGCTCACGCTGCTGCTGGTGATCCTGGTGATCTTCCTGTTCCTGCGGAACCTGCCGGCCACCATCATCCCCAGCCTGGCGCTGCCGCTCTCGGTGGTGGGCACGTTCGCGGCGATGCACCAGCTCAAGTTCAGCCTCGACAACCTGTCGCTGATGGCGCTCACGCTCTCGGTCGGCTTCGTGGTGGACGACGCCATCGTGATGCTCGAGAACATCCACCGCCACATGGAGATGGGCAAGCGCCCCCTGCAGGCGGCGCTCGACGGCTCGCGCGAGATCGGCTTCACCATCCTCTCGATGACCGTCTCGCTGGTGGCCGTGTTCATCCCCGTGCTGCTGATGGGCGGCATCCTCGGGCGCCTGTTCCACGAGTTCGCGATCACCATCAGCGTCGCCATCCTGGTGTCGGGCTTCGTCTCGCTCACGCTCACGCCGATGCTCTGCAGCCGCTTCCTCAAGCCCGAGCACGCGGTCCGGCACGGGCGCGCCTACGAGGCCATCGAGCGCGTCTACCTGGACTCGCTCCGGCTCTACCAGGTCTCGCTCGAGTGGGTCATGGACCACCGCCGCTCCGCGATGGCCGCCTCGCTGGCGATCCTGATCGGCACCGTCCTGCTCTTCCGGGTCGTGCCCAAGGGCTTCATCCCGAGCGAGGACACCGGGCTGATCAACTGCAGCACCGAGACCGCCGAGGGCACCTCGTTCCAGTCCATGGTGCGGCACCAGAAGCTGGTGGCGGACGTCATCGCCGCCGATCCCAACGTCGAGAGCATCATGTCCTCGGCGGGCGGCGGCGGCGGTGGCGGGGCGAACTCGGGACGGGTGTTCATCCGGCTCAAGCCGCGCGCGAAGCGCCGGCTCTCGGCCGACGAGGTCATCAAGGAGCTGCAACCGAAGCTTTCGCGCATCCCCGGCATCCGCGCCTACCTGGTCAACCCGCCGGTCATCAGCGTGGGCGGGCGCGTCGCGCGCAGCCAGTACCAGTTCACCCTGCAGAGCACCGACGTCGAGGCGCTCTACCAGGGCGCCGCCGACCTGCTGGCCCGGCTCAACCAGGCGCCCGAGCTGCAGGACGTGACCAGCGACCTGCAGATCAAGAACCCGCAGGTGCACGTGGAGATCGACCGCGACCGCGCCTCGGCGCTGGGCATCTCCGTCTTCCAGATCCAGGACGCCCTGGCGAGCGCGTACGGCTCGGGCCAGGTCTCGACCATCCTCACGCCCAGCGACCAGTACTGGGTCATCATGGAGCTGATGCCCCAGTACCAGCTGGACGCCTCGGCGCTCTCGCTGCTGACGGTGCGCTCCTCGGGCGGCGAGCAGGTGCCGCTCGGCGCGGTGGCGAAGCTCTCGCCGAGCGTGGGCCCGCTCACCATGAACCACCAGGGCCAGATCCCGGCGGTGACCATCTCCTTCAACCTGCGCTCGGGCGTGTCACTCGGCACCGCCACCGCGGCGGTGGAGCGCACCGCGCGCGAGGTGCTGCCCTCCACCATCACCACCGGCTTCTTCGGCACCGCGCAGGTGTTCCAGTCGAGCCAGAAGGGGCTGCTGGCGCTGCTGGTGCTCGCGATCCTGGTGATCTACCTGGTGCTCGGCATCCTCTACGAGAGCTTCATCCACCCGCTCACGATCCTCTCGGGGCTGCCGTTCGCGGCCTTCGGCGCGCTGCTCACGCTGCTGGTCTTCCGCACCGAGCTGACCATCTACGCCTACGTCGGCATCATCATGCTGGTGGGGCTGGTCAAGAAGAACGCCATCATGATGATCGACTTCGCGCTCGAGGCCGAGCGCAACGAGGGCAAGTCGGCGCGCGAGGCGATCCTGCAGGCGTGCAGCGTCCGCTTCCGCCCGATCATGATGACCACCTTCGCCGCGCTGATGGGCACGCTGCCGATCGCGATCGGCTTCGGCGCGGGCGCCGAGGCGCGCCGCCCGCTGGGCCTGGCCGTGGTGGGCGGGCTGGCGTTCTCGCAGCTCATCACGCTCTACATCACGCCGGTGGTCTACACCTACCTCGACGCGCTCCAGCACCGGGTGCGCGGACGCCGGGTGACGCCGGCCGCCTGAGCCCCGGCGGCGCCGGGGGCGGGTTTGACCGTCCCCGGCGCCGCCCCTAGACTTTTGTGTCCTTCGACTCCCCCCCCGGCCCGGTCCTCCGGGCCGCCCACTGGAGATGCTCATGAGACGTCGCACGCTCGCCACGCTCGGCCTGCTCCTGCTCGGAACCGCGACCTTCGCCGCCGCCCCGGCGGTGAAGCCCTGGACGCCCGCGGCCGGGAGGCCCGGCGCCCCGGCCGATTCGCAGCCGGCTCCGGCCGCCCGCCAGCCCCTGCGCTACGTGAACGGCGTCCCCGACACCGGCCAGTTCCTCCCCGACACGGCCCTGCTCGGGAGCGTGGACGACCGGAACTTCACCGTCGGGGAGTTCCGCCAGTCCTGGTTCGCCTCCTACGCGCTGGACCGTCCGCCGGGAGACAGCACCGGGCGGGTCACGTTCCTCACGACCATGGCCGACAAGGAGGTCCTCGCCCGGCTGGCCCGCCAGGTGAACAAGCCATTCGGCTTCGAGGACCGCGCGACGCTGCGCGAGCACACGCAGCGGGTCCTCTCGAACATGACCTTCCAGCGCCTGGTGCAGGACTCCGCCCGGGCCTCCGAAGCGGACCTGCGGCACGCCTACGAGCAGAGCTGCTCCATTCGGCACTTCCAGCACATCCAGACCGCCACGCGCGCCGAGGCCGAGCAGGCGCGCGCGGAGCTGGCGGCCGGCCGGATCGTCTGGCCCGCGGCGGTGGCGCGCTTCTCCGTCGCGCAGCAGGACTCCGGGCCGGACGGCGACACGGGCTGGCTGCAGCGCTCCGCGGTCCCGCTCGACCAGGCCGACCGCCTGTGGGAGCTGAAGGAGGGCGAGCTCTCGACGGTGTTCCTGAACCGGAACGGATTCCAGGTGTTCCGCCTGCTGGGGCGCAAGCCGATCCTGATACCGCCCTACGAGCGGATGCGCGAGATCCTGTCCTTCCAGCTCGCCCCGCTGATGGTCAGCCAACGGGTCGAGGAGCTGCGCGTCATCCTGCGGGAACGCGCCGGGTTGACCTACGACAGCACGAACATCGCGTGGGCCGCGTCCCAGTTCGCGAGGGTGGTGCCGGTGAAGAGCCGGGAGGACGGCACCCCGGTGCTGGACATGAGGGACCGGCTCCCCCGGCTCACCACGTCCGACACCGCGCGCGTGCTCGCCCGCTGGAAGAACGGGCAGTTCACGATGGGCCGTTTCATCTCGGTCTACCGCGCCATGACGCCGCTGAGCCGCCCCGACGTGTACACCTACGAGACGTTCCGCTCGTTCCTCGACGGCAGCGTCCTCGAGCCCTACATGGCCGAGCTCGGCACCGAGCGCGGCGTCGACCGCGACCCGCTGACGATCGCCCAGATCGAGCGGAAGCGCGAGGAGCTCATGGTGGGGCACCTGTTCCAGGACTCCATCGAGTCGAAGATCTGGGTCACCCCCGCGGAGCGCCAGCAGTACTACCAGTCGCGGCTCCCCGAGTTCTGGAGCTACCAGGGCGTGCGCTACGCGGCCATCCCGCGGGCCACGAGGGCGGCGGCCGACTCGCTGGCCGAACGGCTGCGCCGCGGCGAGAAGGCCGAGGCGATCCTGCGGGAGGACTCGCTGCGGCTGGGCCGGAGCACCGGCTCGATCCGCTTCGAGCGCGAGAACCAGCCGGGCCCGTTCTTCGCCCTCCTCGCCCAGGAGCTGAAGCCGGGCGACGTCCTGGTGCAGGGGCCGATCAAGAACGGCGAGTACGCGGTGCTGCAGAAGCTCGAACACGACGCCGGCCGCCAACTCCGCTACGACGAGGTCGAGAAGATCGTGGACGAGTCGTTGCAGAACATCAAGGCGGAGAAGATGCTGAAGGAATTCATCGCCCGCCACCGGGCGGGACACCGCATCGTGCTCCATCCCGAGCGCGTCATGCTGATCAGGCTCACCGACCCGCTGGACGACTGAGCCGCGCGCCGGGGATGGTTCCCGGACCGGGAACGCCGGGGGGCGGTGCGCTCCCCGGCGTCTCGTTCGAGCGGCGCGGCCCGGGCGGCGCCGCGCCCCCGGACCCGATCCTCGGAACGCGACTCAGCGCTTGAGGTGGGGGTTGGCGTTCGGCGACCAGGGGACGGGACCGGGGGCGCGGCGGTACGGGGCGCTCACGCTCCCGTCCGGCGAGTTGACCGAGACGCTGCGCCCGATCCCGCCGCGCGCGACCGCATCCTCGTGGCCCGCCGAGAAGACCGCGCGCGACCACTCGATGCAGACCGGCTGGCGCGCTCCCGGCAGGTTCCATCGTCTCTGCCGGAACATCACCCGCGCGTAGCAGTACCGCACGGTGCCGTCCACCGGGATGACGCTCGGCAGGTTCAGGTTGAGGTAGAACAACTCCAGCCTTGCCCCGGTGGGGTCGAACGTGAAGTCGGGGAAACCGGCGCCGGCGCGAATCCACGGCTGCGGGCAGGGGAACGTGCCGTCGGGGTCGAACTGGATCTCCACGTTGCGGTAGTTCGGCCACCCGTAATCGTAGTTCCAGTAGGAGCCGAGCGAGTCCCCGGCAGCGGGATGGAAGGTGAGCCGGGCGAACATGCCCAGGAAGCGGCCGACGTGCCGGCCGGTCTCGAAGGACATGTAGAGGGTGTCCACGCGGTTCGAGTCGCCGGCCCCGAAGGAGATGGTGTCGGTGGCGCCGGGCATGCCGTAGGGCGCGTGCCAGGCCAGGTAGAGCTGCGGCGGGGCGAACGAGTCGCTCTGCGCCCACTCCGGGCCCAGGCTGTCGCCCCGGCTCCGCACGGCGGCCAGCGAGTCGGCGCCCGCAGCGCCGGCGGCGGACACGGCCGCGGGCGCGGACCGCGCGGGGGACCGCACGGCGACGGGGACCGCGCCCCCGAGCAGCACGGCGGCGGTGGCGAGCGCACCCAGCGCGCCCAGGGTCCGGGCGGGACGCGTCATCATCGGTAGAGCCCCTTGATCCGGCCCCAGGTCATGGATCGCACGGGGACGGCGGCGCAATTCGCGCCCGCGCCGCCCTGCCAGGTGGCGAAGTTGGCGTTGCCCGGCCCCGGCGCGGCCAGCACGATGTCGCCGCCGGTCGCCCCGGGCTGGCGGCGCACCGTGATCGAGTTGAGCACCAGGCAGGCGGGCCCGGCGCAGCCGGCGCAGGCCGTGACGCCCACCGTGTTGTCATCGGGGATGGGCAGGATCGCCGCGTAGTACGTCTCGGCGGCGTCGAGCGTGGCGTAGCCGTACCCGGGGAGCATCGCCGCCGCCGTCCGGATGCGGGCCTGGTTGGCCGCGCCGCCCGGCTGCCCCACCGTGTAGCTCTGCAGCGTCCCGCTCGCGTTTCCCCCGAAGAAGTCGCGGCACGCCGTCCGCCCGGTGAAGTCGAAGGACGGCCGCAGGACCCCGGCGCGGCAACCCCCGGGGGCGAACAGCCACCAGGCGGGCAGGGTCGGGGCCGAGTGCTGCAGGTCCACCACCACCTCGAGGCCCAGCACGCTGTCGGCCGCGAAGGGCACGCGGAAGGCGCAGAAGAGCTTCTGGTCACCCAGGTTCGTGTCGCAGGCGCTCCAGAGGTCATGCGTGGACGTCCCCAGCGCGCAATCGCCCCAGGTGAGGAAGAGCCCCTCGTCGGCGCGCACGGCCGGGCAGGCCAGGCAGCCCAGCAGGGCCGTCAGCAGGAGCGCCGCGAGCGCCGGGTTCGGACGGAGCGCGTTCACGCGGCCGATACTAGCCCACGCCGTCGGCCATCCCCAAGCGCCGGCCGGACGAGCGGGGCGGGAGGCGCGACCATCGCGGCGGAAGAAGAAACGGCGGCCACCTCCGAAGAGGTGGCCGCCGTGGTGTTCGTTCTGCAGAAGACTACCGGTACAGGCTCTTGACCTGGCCCCAGGTCGTGTTGCGGGCAGGAGTCGCACCGCACACGCCAGCGCCAGCGCCGCCCTGCCACGTGATGCACTGGGAGGCATTCGCGAGGGTGGCAGGCAGCATGACCTGGTCCTCAGCGGCGGAGCCGTACAGGCCGATCTGGTTCAGCACGAGCGTCATGCCGTCGGCGCAGCCGGGGCAAGCGACGATGCCGTCGCCCGCGCCGGGCTCGGACTCGGGGACGTCCAGCGAGTTCGACGTCATCATCTGGACGTTGAACACGTTGTACTGGGTGGTCGTGTTGTTCAGGTTGGCGACGCGGTTCGCAGCCGTCGCGAAGCCGATGACCGTGAAGAACCGGTTGCCGTTGATCGTCCACGCACCCATGCCGCCGTACGCAGCGGTCGTCCACAGCTTCGTGGTCGCGGTGCCAGCGCAGGGAGCGATGGGGTTGGTTCCGATGACGCCAGGCGTGAAGGCCGCCTCACGGCACGAACCGGCGTTGAACGCCTGCCACCAGGGAGCGATCGGGCCGGCCGACTGGCCGTCGATGCGGGCGTCCATGGCGTTGAAGCCGACCACCGCGATGTTCGGCATGACCGAAGCGATCATGTAGAACACGCCGTCGTTGGCGCCCGGATCCAGGCAGTCCCACGTCAGGCTCTTGCCGGCGACCTGGTCGACCGGGCAGTTCATGCCGGTGTTCCAGTTGAAGTTGAGGCCGGCGGCCAACGCCATCGAGGCAGTCAGGCAAAGCAGCATACCGGTGAGGATGATCTTCTTCATTGCTTCCTCCAAGATGCAGAGCCTAGGGGGTAACGGGGGAGACTGTCTTTTCATCTACCGATTGAGAATCGCTTCGCGGGTCGTCACATCACCACCTTTCGCTAGAGTCATGCGACGGTATCATGAAGTGCGACCCTCGAATTGTCCACCTCGACTACGGGCAGTACGTGGTGGCGCAGCCGCCCGACGAGTTGGCAGGACCCCAGACCGCGAGCCAGGGCGGCAGGTCCGTGATGGCCAGCGTGCCACTCTGATTGAAGTCCGAACGGGCCTTGTACGGTCCGGCGCCACCAGCCCAGTCCGCCAGGAAGAGCGGCAGGTCGGTGATCAGGACGCCGTTCTTGCCAGCGCCGGGAAGCGCGCCGTTCAGGTCGTACACGTTCGCGGAGGCGGTGCCGATGATGTAGCCGTCGGCCCGGACCGTGACGCAGCCAGCGCCGACGCCAGCGAACGCGCCACCGGGATGCAGGCCGCCGCCGACGACGATGAACGTCGCGACGCCGGAGCCGTTCGCGGTCGCGGTGATCTGGGCAGGCGTGCAAATCACGTTGGCGGCGTTGCAGAGCTTCATGTCGGTGCAGGCCGTGAAGTCCAGCGAAACGACGCTGCCGGCGACCGGGAAGTTGCCGATGTCACGCACGGTGACGCTGTACGTGCCGACCGGATCGGGAACCGTAGCCTTCGTGCCGACGACCCTGACGAACGCCGGGACGGTACAATTGGCCGCATTGGGGATTCCGGCCACGGCCACCGACGCCGCTACCAGCCCGAGAGCCACCACGAGAAGCGTAGCCTTGCGAATCACACCAGTCATTGTTGCACCTCCATGGATGGTTCACCCTGTTGCTGAGATCGAGCAAGGCTCAGTTGCGAGCAAACAGGTCTGGTTTGCTGCCACCTCCTTTCGAACTCATCGAGAGTGCGAGTTCGAGTCTCCAGGCGTTGCAATCGAATGGGTTGGCAAGACGTTTGATGCCGGGAGAAAGTTTATGGGTCCTGCCATCACACTGTCAAGACCATTCTTGACGCTCGAACTGACGATCTCTGCGATTTTCCTGCCTTCTCCGGGGGTCTGCGGCCCCGCGGGGCCCGACCGGCCGGTGCTTCCCGTGATCTCAGCGCCCCACCTGGTGGGCGAAACAGGGCTCGAACCTGTGACCTCTTGCTTGTAAGGCAAGCGCTCTGCCAGCTGAGCTATTCGCCCGAACCCGTCTTTCGCCCACGAAACAGCAGGGAACCCGGGATGATGACGCAGTAGCCGAACACCAGGAGCACCGGGGACAGGGTGATGGAACCCTTCGCCAGGGTCACATAACCCACTGCCAGCACCCCCACTCCCAAGGCCAGGAGGACGCTGTTGGCCGGCCCCCAGGTGAACCCCAGGTCGACTTCCTGGGCCCGTCTCTGTGCCCTTTGACGGGCCGACTTCACCACGCTCATCCACGACCTCCTGCTGCGGGCGGAAAACACGAATGCCGACGCTTCGGACCGGGCGGCCGGACCGGGAGCATCGGCGTTTCGGGGCCTTGAGGGCCCAGGGCACCGACGGTCCCAGCGAAGACCGCGATTTCGTGCCGCCGCCTCTGTGGGGCGTACGGGTAGTACACGGGCACAGGGCACGGCGGTTCCAGATATTCTCAACGTCCCGACCCGCGAAGCAAGCGGCCCGGGAACGGTCCCCGGACGGGCCGCGCCCGGGAGTCCTCCCCCGGCGCCCCCGGCCCAATCAGGCGCCCAGCACCTGGTTGAGGCTGCCCGAGCGGAAACCCTCGAGGTCAAGCGTTATCGTGCGGTATCCCAGCGCCTTGAGCCCCCCGACCACGCGCTCGCGAAGGCCCGGCTCGGCGAAGCGCGCCAGCTCGGCGAGCGGGACCTCGATGCGGGCGGTGTCGCCGTGGTGCCGCACGCGCAGTTCGGCGAAGCCCAGGGAGCGCAGCAACTCCTCGGCCCCCTCGATCATGGCGAGGCTCGCGCGCGTGATCTCGGTCCCGTACGGGATGCGCGAGGCCAGGCAGGGCGAGGCCGGCTTGCCCGCGCTCGCGAGGCCGAAGTGGGCGGCCGCGGCGCGCACGTCGGCCTTGACGAAGCCCAGCTCGGCCAGCGGCGAGCGCACGCCGCGCTCCGCCGCGGCGCGCCGGCCGGGCCGCCAGTCGGACAGGTCGTCGGCGATGGTGCCGTCCACGATCACCGCTCCCGTGCGCCGCGCCACGGCGTCCAGTTGCCGGTAAAGCTCGCTCTTGCAGTGATAACAGCGCTCGGCCGGGTTCGCCCGGAAGGCCGGGTCGGCCAGTTCGCCGGTGGTCACCACCTCGAGCCGCGCGCCGAACGAGGCCGCCTGCGCGCGGGCGAGTTCCAGCTCGCGCGCCGCGTAGGAATCGGAGCGCCCGATCACCCCCAGCGCCCGCTCGCCCAGCGTCTCGTGCGCCACGCGCAGCAGCAGGCTCGAGTCCACGCCGCCCGAGTAGGCGACGACCACGCTGCCGAGCCCGCGCAACAACTCGCGCAGGCGCTCGAGCCGCGCGGCCCACGCCGGGTCGCCGGGCGGGCGGGCGGGCGGATCGGGGGCGTCGCCGGAATGCCGGGTCAAAGGGGAAGTCGCCACGGGGAACGGAGGCTAGCACACGTCCCCGTGGCGACTAAGCGGGATGGCCGAACGGCCGGGAGCAGCACGCTCCTAGATATTGATGCGCTCGCCGCGCTGCGGCGCCGGCTGCGGTTCCGGGGCCGGCGGCGGCGCCGGGGACGGGTCGGCCGGCGCGGGCGCGTTCGCCAGGGTGGTGGCCTGCGGGGCCGGCCGCTGCAGCCGCTTCAGGCCTTCGTAGCCCAGCACTCCCGCGCACAGCACGACCAGGACCAGCATGACCAGCGTGAAGGGGTCGAGTCCGCCGAGCTTCTTCATCACATCTCCTTCCAGGAGAGCGTGCGTGCCGTCGGCACGTCGGGGTTCATGCGGGGCGTGGTCGGGTAGTAGGGCGGCACCAGCCCGCGCCGGTCGTAGTGGAAGTCCCGGTTGAAGCCCGACTGCTGCACGCCGCTGGTGTTCATCGTGCCGAAGGCGCCGTAGTACTTGGTGACCGCGCCGCCGCGCAGGTGGAACGTCCCGCGCGGACTGCCCGAGTTGTAGTTGTCCACCTGCAACGCCCCGGACGTGCCGGTCGCCATGACGTAGGCGTCCAGGTTCATGTCGTTCGGCGCGCCGGTGCCGATGCGCACGCTGCCGCCGCTGGTGTAGAGCCCCAGCACGTTGCTGCTGGTGTCGAAGTTCTTGCAGGTGACGTCGCGCTGCACCACGATGTCGCCGGTGCTCGCGATCAGCATCTGCGTGTCGGTGGCGAGCGCCGGCGGCGGCACGCCGCTGACGCGGTCCGGGCCGCGCAGGTCGCTGATCGCGCCGTTGGTGAACATGATGCCCCGCATCGTGCCGCTGTAGGTGTGGCTGGTCCCGGTGCCCGCGTTGTACCAGGTGGTCGTGCCCGCGGCGTGGTTCACCCGCACGGTGTCCGTGGACGTGCCCTGCTTGAGCAGGTAGACCTGGTTCCCGGCGGCGTCCACCTTCATGGAGCACTGCGTCAGGTCGCCCTGCACGTAGATGCCACCGGTGAGCGCGCTCCCGTCGTTCGGCACGTAGACGTCGTTGGGCACGCCGCTGCCGCTGGTGATGCCCAGCGCGGTGCGGATCTGCGCGGTGGTCGGCGCGGTGGTGCTGCTCGGGCTCAGGCCCAGGGCGGCGTTCTGCTGGTTGTAGGGGTCCGCCGGCAGGGTGACGCTCGGCGCCCCGCGGTTGAAGCCGCCGTAGAAGTTGGGCACGTCGATGGTGCCGTTCTTGTCCGCGGCCAGCTCCTTGGCGGTGCCGCCGCCGTTGTAGTACCAGGCCTTCGAGTTCACGCTGCTCGCCAGGTCCTGGAAGGTCGGCTTGTAGGCGAAGCGGTACTCGCCGTTGGTGTGCATGCGCCCGTCGAAGTTGGTGGTCGAGCTGAACCAGACCTGCGAGTTGTCCGCCATCAGGTGGATGTTGGTGAACAACAGGTAGTCGGCGAAGCTGCCGCGCGAGGCGCTCACCCGCAGGATGCCCTGGCTCTGGACCATGCGCCGTCCGATCCCGCCGCGGGTGCCGGTCGAGTTGATGGTGAACAGGTAGTTGTAGGTCTGGGCGGTGTCCTGGATGGTGGCGTCGACGAAGGTCACCGTGCCGTTGGCGTTGAAGGCCGGGTTGGTGCAGTTGATGGACGGCAGCGCGCCCGTCGGGAAGAAGGTCAGCCGGCCCGCCACCGAGATCAGCGGGTTGGTGCCGCTCTGGATCAGCGCCAGGCTGTCGAGCTTGGCCTTCCCGTAGTTGGCCAGGGCCTGCTCGACCGCGCGCACGCCGGCGTCCGCCGCGTACAGCGAGGCGCGCGCCACGTGCACGTTGGAAGACTGCGTCCGCTCCCCGGTGGTGATGCTGAAATAGGTGATGGCGAGGATCGCGGTCAGCATCAGCACGAGCAGCGCGGCGACCAGCGCGAAGCCGCGCTGACGCCGGCCGCAACCGGGGCGGGTCACGGGGTCCATGAGCGATCTCCTCTAGAAGGTCCGTGGACGCACGACCGCCCACACCGAGTCCACCATCGTCGCCCGGCCGCGAACCGCCTGGCGCGTCCAGATGACCGGAACGATCTCGTCCACCATGTGGAAGTCCGACGGGCTCCGCGTCGTGGTGCCGTCCTGCATGCGGTAGTGGACCTGGAACCCCGACACGTCGTACGCGACCAGCTGAGGCGTGCCGCCGAACTCGCGGCGCACCAGCGCCGTGCGGCGGAAGGTCGTGCTGTCGATCCCGTAGCTCACCCACGAGACCCGGTAGACCTGCGCCCCGGTGGCGTAGCCGCCGGCCGGCCAGTTCATCAGCGTCGTGCCGGTGGGCGGGTTGAAGGACGAGGCCGAGCCGATCGTCAGCGCGGCCGGCGAGGTCTGCACGTCCGTGACCTGGAACAGGTGCGCGCTCGACCCGTTCGTGACCACCACCAGGTCGTTGGCCGCGAAGCCCGTCGCGCTGGCCACCGGGAGGCTCGAGGTCGCGGTGGGCATCGCCGCGTTCAGCACGGTCGCCGCGGTCCAGCCCCCCATGATGCTGATCGAGTCGCACGCGGCCGTGCCACCCGGCCCGAAGTTCACCGCGAAGACCGAGTCCGTCCCGCCGGCCGAGTAGTGGTCCACGGTGCAGCGGCCCCAGCCCGATCCGGCCATGCGCAGCTCGCGCTCGAGCAACTGGTTCGCCCCGCGCACGCCCTGGCGCAGGTTCACCGCGGTGGACATGGTCTGGCTCACCTGCTGCGAGCGGAAGAAGGTCGTGAACACCGCGATCAGCACCAGGGCCATGACCGAGAGGGCGATGATCAGCTCGATCAGGGTGAAGCCGCTGGCGCCGGCGGCCCGGCCGCGGGGGCGGGGGGTCATGGCGTCGTCGCTCCGGCCCGGGGCACGATGACGGTGACCTGGGCCAGCGGGGCGGCGGTGGCCGAGCGCCGGCTGACGCTGACGATGACCCGCTTGCAGTTCGGCACCGGGATGCTGTCCCGGACCGCCCAGCTCACGTAGTAGACGCCGTCGTGGGGATTGGTCGCGTCGACGTGAGTGCCGTCGACCAGCGCGCCGTCGTCCCAGGGCGTGACCAGGATGCGCTCGGCGCACTCCGCCGACAGCTCGGAGGCCCGGGTCTGCGAGGACGCGGCCACGATGCGCTTGGTCGCCAGCGGCATCACCACCGAGAGCGAGAGCGCCCCGACCATGAACACCGCGAGCGCGATGATGACCTCGACCAGCGAGAAGCCCGCCGCGCGCCCGGGCGCGGGCCGTGCGGCCCTCCTGCGGATGCCGGGGCGCGCGCTCACGGCCGGTACACCACGCCGGTCGCGGAGACCAGCACCGTGTCCACCCGGCCGCGCGGGCTGGCGAAGACCAGCTCGCCGCCCGCGGTGCCCGGCTTGAGCACCCCGCTCATGTCGAACGTCAGCTTGTTGGTGGGCATGAGGGAGACCTGGCTCATCCGCGTGCGGCTCGGCATCCGGCGGTTGACGTTGCGCTCGCCGGTCGACGCCGCGCCGTCACCGTTGGTGTCGTAGAGGACCGAGTAGTCGCGGACGTTCGTGGTGGTCGCCCCGTCGCCGAACGTGACCACGACCGGGCAGTGCCGGGTGACCGCGGTCTGCCGTGCCATGCGCAGGTCCTGCGTGACCTGGTCACGGGCCTGGACGAGGGTCATGCCGTCACGGAACGTGCCGAAGGCCGGGAGCCCGAAGGTGAGCACCAGCCCGGCCACCACGACGACGATCATGAGCTCGATGAGACTGAAGCCACGCGAATCCATGCGGGTCTCCGAGAGGGGAACAGACGATTACCCGCCCGGGTCTATGCAACCCCGGTGCCACCTTCGGGTTGCGGCCGGGCGCGTTGCACCGCAGTGAGCTAGGGGGTTCGAGCCCCCGGGGAACCGTCCCGGGGCCGCTCCCGGGGCACGCAGCGGGCCCGATTTCGCAACGGGAGCTCGTGCAGGGTGCGGGGCCGGACGCCCGGCCGGCGGGGCCTGAAGAGGGCCCGGATTCCCCGGCCGGCTCCCGCCGATCGCCGCGCTGCCCGCGGGATCAGCGCCGGGCGGGGCTCGCGCCGGAGGGCGCCGGCTTCGCCGGGAGCGAGTCCAGCACCGCCGGCGATTCGGCGCTCGCCGCGGCGTCCGCCTGCTGCATGCGGGCGGCGCGGATGTTCGCGAGGTGCTCCTCGTAGCTGCGCCCGAACAGGTGGCTGCCGTCGCCGCGGGCCACGAAGTAGAGCACCGGCTCGGGGGGCACGGGATTCACCGCCGCCACGATCGACGCGGCGCCCGGGCTGCAAATCGGCCCCGGCGGAAGGCCCGCGTGCAGGTAGGTGTTGTAGGGCGAGGCGCTGCGCAGGTTCTTGAGGAAGAGGCGCGAGCGCGGCGTCATGCCCAGGCCGTAGGCCACGGTCGGGTCCGCCTGCAGCTTCATGCCGCGCGCCAGCCGGTTGAGGTAGACGCGCGCGATGCGCGCGCGCTCCGCGGGGCGCTGCGCCTCCGACTCGACGATCGAGGCGAGCACCAGCAGTTGCGGGAGCGACAGGCCGAGCGGCAGCGAGTCGCGCCCGGACGCCGCGCGGCGCAGCACCTCCTTCTGGCGCGCGACCATCGTGCGCAGCGCCACCTCGGGCGGTGTGCCCGGCAGGAACGAGTAGGTGTCGGGCCCCAGGTAGCCTTCGAGCGAGGCGGCCTCCACCCCCGCCGAGTCGCAGAACGCGGGGTCGTGCCCGAGCGAATCGAACGCCGCCGCGGGCACGCCCAGGTGGCGCGCGAGCAGCGCGCCGGTCTCCTGCAGCGTGAGGCCCTCGGGGATGGTGATGAGGTTCAGCGCGCCCATGCCGGTCGACAGCGCGCGCAGCAGCCCGGACACCGGCGTGCCGAGCGCGAAGTCGTACTGCCCCGCCTGGATGTGGCGGTCGAGCCGCATGAGCCGCGCCAGCACCTGGAAGCCGAGCGTGCCGCGCAGCAATCCGACGCGCTTCAACTCGCCGGCCACCTGGCCCAGCGTCGCGCCGCGCTCGACCAGGATGGCGCGACGCTCGTGCGGCGGGAACAGGCCCGCAGGGAAGAACAGGTCGGCGGCCACCACCAGGGCCCCGGCCAGCACCAGCAGCAGGGCCCAGCGCCGCGGCCGGAAGATGCGCAGGCGCGGGCGCGGCAGGCGGGGCAGCAGCGGCCCCCTCACGGCGCCTCCCCGCGGGCGCGCCGCGACCGGAGCCGGGCCAGGTAGGACTCGAGCAGCGCCACCGCCGCGCCCTGGTCCACGCGTTCCTTGGCGCGGCCGACGCGCACGCCGGTCTCGTGCAGCCGGCGCTCGCTGACCACCGAGGTGAGGCGCTCGTCGTAGGTCTCGACCGGCAGCCCGCACAGCTCGCGCACCTGGTCGGCGAAGCGCTGCGCCGCGGCGGCGGCCGTGCCGTGCCCGCCGCCCATGAGCAGCGGCAGTCCCACCACCACGCCACCGGCCCCGGTCTCGCGCGCGACCCGGACCACCTCCTGCACGCCCTCGGCCGCGCTGCGCACCCGCAGGGTCGCGAGGCCGGTGGCGATCACCTCGAGCGGGTCGCTCACCGCGAGCCCGATCCGGCGCTCGCCCCAGTCCACCGCCAGCACGCGCATGGCGCGGGCTTCCGCCCTCAGCTCCCGGACGGGCGGCGCTTCACGAGGCGGCAGGTGGTGCCGGACCCGTCGAACGTGAAGTCCACCGAGTCCATGCAGGCGCGCATGATGAAGATGCCCCGCCCGCGCGCGTCGAACAGCCGCTCCGGCGTCGTGACGTCGCCGCCCACCTCGTCGAGCGAGAAGCCGGGGCCCTGGTCGTGCACGGTCACCTCGAGCCGGTCGGGGTGCATGGTGAAGACCACTTCGACGAGCTTGGCGGGGTCGCTTCGGGAGCCGTGCTGGACCGCGTTCGTGCCCGCCTCGATCACCGACAGCGTCACCTGCGTGCAGGCGTCCTCGCCGAAACCCGCCCGCTCGCACAGCAGCGAACTCACCCGGTCGAACAGGCCGAGGAGTTCCAGCCGGCCCGGGATGGTCAGGCGGACGGCTTCGGGGGCGTGCGGTTCGTCGGACATGTCGGGACTCAGCGCGTCCTCGAGCTGGCGGAAGTGCGCAGCAGCTCCAGCGCGCGTTCGAAGTCTTCCGGCGGGGGCGAGTGGAATCGCATCAGCTCTCCCGTTACGGGGTGCGGAAACTCGAGTTCCGTCGCGTGGAGGGCCTGGCGCGACAACGCTTCGAGCACGGCGGAGCGGAGACTACGCTCCTGCACGGTTCCGCTCAACTGGGCCTTCCCGCGTCCGCCGTAGAGCGGGTCGCCCGCCACCGGGTGGCCGAGGTGGGCGAGGTGCACGCGGATCTGGTGGGTGCGCCCGGTGTCGAGAGCGACCTCGAGCAGCGCGGCCCCCGCGAGCCGCTCGCGCACCCGCCAGCGCGTGCGCGCCGGCTTGCCCCCGCGGGCGACCACGGCCATGCGCTTGCGCTCCCGCGGATCGCGGCCGATGGCGCCCTCGATGGTGCCCTTCGCGCCGCGCGGCAGGCCCCAGACGATGGCCAGGTAGCGCCGCCGCACGGTGCGCGCGCGCAGCATCTCGACCAGCGCCCGGTAGGCCGCGGCGCTCTTGGCCACCACCATCAGCCCCGAGGTCTGCTTGTCGAGACGATGGACGATGCCCGGGCGGCCCGCGCCGCCGACGTCGGCGATCCCGGGCGCGTGGTGGAGCAGCGCGTGCACCAGCGTGCCGCTCGCGACCCCGGCACCGGGGTGGACGACGAGACCGGCGGGCTTGTCCACCACCAGCAGGTGCGCGTCCTCGTGCACGATGGCGAGCGGGATCGCCTCGGGCAGGAGCGCGACCGTGCGCGGCTCGGGCAACTCGACGAGCACGCGCTCGCCCGCGCGCAGGTGCTGCGAGGCGCGCGCCGCGCGGCCCTCGACCTTCACGCGGCCGTCGCGGATCAGCGCCTGCAGGCGGCTACGGGAGAGGTCCTTCTGCGCCGCCGCCAGGAAGCGGTCCAGGCGCTCCCCCGCGCTCGACGCCGGAACCTCCAGGTCGAGCCGGCTCATCGCCGCCCGCCGCGCCGGGCGCCGCGGCGTCCGCCACGACCGCCGGCTCGCCCCCCCGCGACCAGGAGAGCACGAAGAGCAGCACGCCCGCGGTCACCGCGGAGTCCGCCACGTTGAAGATCGGCCAGTGCCACTGCGGGATCCCCACCTCGATGAAGTCCACCACCTCGCCGCTGGTCAAGCGGTCCACGAGGTTGCCGACCGCGCCGCTCAGGATGAGCGTGAGCGCGGCCCCGCGCACCGGGTCGTGCCCCACCCGGCCGCGCAGGAACATCCAGACGATCGCGACGATGGCGACCAGCGAGAAGACGTAGTACGGGAAGCCGGTGCCCTGCCCGATGCCGAAGGCCACGCCCGAGTTGCGCGTGTAGGTGAGGCGCAGGTAGTCGCCCAACACCTGGATCGGCTGGCCGAAGGGCAGCGTCGTGCTGGCCCAGTGCTTGGTCCACCGGTCCAGCCCGACGACCAGGACGACCAGCGCCGCCAGCCAGGGAAGGAGGCGTCTCACGTCTGCGGGCGGTTCTCCCGCTCCTCCTTCTCCTTGCAGTCTCGGCACAGCCGAGCGGTCGGCATCGCCTCGAGCCGCGCCTTGGCGATCGCGTTGCCGCACGTCTCGCAGCTGCCGTACTCGCCACGGTAGAGCCGGCGCAGTGCCTCGTCCAGGTCCAGCAGCAGCCGTCCCTCGTTCGAGGCGAACTGGAACGCCTTCTCGCGCTCGTAGGCGTCCGTGCCGGCGTCTGCCATGTGGAACGAGTAGCCGGAGAGGTCGCCGGCGCTCTCGCGCGGGTTCACCTTGAGCACCGTGCTCTCCAGGTGCCCCATCTCCTTCATCACGCGTCCCCGCTCCGCGAGCAGCAGCCGCTCGAGCTCCTTGAGGTCCTTGTCGGTCACGCGCTGCAGCCCCGGGGCCTTCGCCCCCGGCTTCGCGGGTCGCGCGGGCAGGGCCGCGGCCCGGGGCGCGACCGCGGGCGCGTGCGCCGGACGCTCGGCGCCGCGCGCGCGCGCATCCGCCGGCAGCACGCCGAGCGGACGCACGGTGGGGTGCGGGGCGGGCGGCCGCGGCACGGCCTTCATGCGGCGCGGCGGAGCCTTGACGGCCTTCGCCGCCGGCGCGGCGGCCCGGGCGGCGGGCTTCCTGGCCGCGGCGGCGCCCTTCCTCGGCGCCGGGGCGGTCGGCTTCCCCCTGGGCACGGCCTTCTTCGCCGCCGGGGCGGGCTTCCGGGTCGGGGGAGTCGCCTTCTTCTTCTGCACGGTCACCGCCTTCTTCTTCGCCACGGGGGTGGCCTTCCGGGTCGCAGGGGTCGCCTTCTTCTTCTGCACGGTCACCGCCTTCTTCTTCGCCACGGGTGTCTTCCGGGTGGGCTTCGCGGACCGGGTGGGGCTTGCGGATCTGCGCTGACTGGCCATCGTCACACCTCCGTGTCGCCGATCGGAAGAGTCCTCGGTCTCATTTCACGTCGCCCTGGCGACGGATGACCTCCGTCACCAGCCGGATGAGCGTGGGCGCCACTCGTCCCGCGCACGCCAGGATCTCGGGGATGCTGGCGGGCGCCAGGGCGTCCGGCAGGCAGGCGTCGGTCACCACGTTGAGCGCCAGCACCCGCTGCCCGCCGTGCACGGCGGCGAGGTTCTCGGGCACCAGCGACATGCCGACGATGTCGGCCCCGACCGCGCGCAGGAAACGGTACTCGGCGGCGGTCTCCAGGTTCGGGCCCGGCACCGCGACCATCACGCCGCGCTGCAGCGTGATCCCGAGGTCGAGCGCGACGCGTTCCGCGAGCGCGACCAGCGCGCGCGAGTAGGGCTCGCTCATGTCGGGGAAGCGCGGGCCCAACTCGTCGTCGTTGGGACCGACCAGCGGATTGTCCCCCATCAGGTTGATGTGGTCGGTCGTGACCACGATGGACCCCGGCGGCATGTCGGGGTTCATCCCGCCCACGGCGTTCGTGATGACCAGCGTGCCGCAGCCGAGGGCCCGGAGCACGCGCACCGGGAAGGCGACCTCGCGCATGGCGTAGCCTTCGTAGTAGTGGACGCGCCCCTTCATCACCGCCACCGGACGTCCCGCCAGCCGGCCGAGGTGCAGCTCGCCCGCGTGGCTCTCCACGGTCGAGACCGGGAAGTGCGGGATCTCCGCAAAGGGGATCATCGTCTCGAGATCGAGCGCGTCCGCGAAGTCGCCCAGCCCGGTGCCGAGGATCACCCCGACCTCGGGCCGCACCCGCGTGCGCGCGCGCACCGCCGCCGCCGCCTCCTCGATCCGCTCCAGGTACTCACTTGCCATGGGACGCCTCTCCGCCACGCCTTCCGCGTGCACCCGCCAGCGCCTCGACGATCCGGCGCTCGACGTCCGCCGCGTCCAGGCTCTCGATCTCGACCTGCTTGAGGCGTGCGGCCGCGCCGCCCACCACCTTCACCTGCGTGCGCCGGAGCGACAGCAGCCCCGCCACCAGCACCTCCACCGCCCGGTTCGCCCGGCCCCCCTCGGGGGCCTCGGCCACCGCCACCTTGAGCGACCCGTCCGCCAGCCGTCCCACCAGCCCCGGCCGCTGCGCGCCGGGGTGCACCCGCACCTGCAGGCGGACCGGCATGCTCAGCCCATCCGCAGCGCCGCGCCGCGCAACGATGCGATCACGAACTGCTGGACGAAGTAGATCGCCAGCATGGCGATGAACGGCGCGAAGTCGATGCCGCCGAACACCGTCGGGAACAGCCTGCGCAGCGGGTCGCAGACGAAATCCGAGACGCGGTCCAGGAACGCCACGATCGGGTTCGACGGATCCGGCCGCACCCACGAGAGCACGGCGTTGATGAGGATCACGACCAGCAGGGCCTGCAGGACCACGTCCAGCAACCCCGCCACCGCATTCAGGAAATTCCCGACCACGAACATGTCGTGAGCCTCCACCCGGACCCGGCGCTACGCGGGCCGCGCCCCGAAGATCGCCGATCCCACGCGCACCATCGTGCTGCCTTCCTCGACCGCCACCTCGAAGTCGCCGCTCATCCCCATCGAGAGCTCGGGCAGCGACCGCCCGAACCGCTGTTCCGCCCGGTCGCGCAGCGCGCGCAGCCGGGCGAACCCGGCGCGCGCAGCCTCTGCATGATCGGCCGGAGCCCCCACGGTCATGAGGCCATCGAGCCTCAGGCCCGGCAGGGCCGCGACGCGCTCGAGCAGGGGCTCGAGCCCTTCCGGGGCGACGCCGAACTTGGTGGCCTCGCCGCTCACGTTCACCTCCACCAGCACCGGGAGCGAGCGCCCGGACGAAACGGCGTGCCGGGAGAGCGCCCCGGCCAGTTCCGCGTCGTCCACGCCGTGGACCCGGTCGAACAACTCGACCGCCCGCCCGGCCTTGTTGCGCTGCAGGTGGCCGATGAGGTGCCAGCGCGCCCGGTCCCGGCCCACGGCCAGGATCTTGGCCTGCGCTTCCTGCACCCGGCTTTCGCCCAGGTCGGCCAGGCCGAGAGCGACCGCCGCCTGCACCGCCTCCGCGTGCACCGTCTTGGTGACTCCGACGAGCGTCACCCGCTCCACGGGGCGCCCCGAACGGGCCGCCGCCGCCGTGATGCGGCCGCGGACATCGTCCAAGCGCTGCCGGAGGGTGCCCTTATCGAAATCCACAAGCGCGCGAGACTAAGCGCCCGGACCGGCCGGCCGCAAGCGGAATCGGACCGGTGATCCGGGGACGCCCGCCCCGCCCCGGAGGGGCCTCCCGATACCCACAGCCACGCCCGGGAGCCACGTCGTGGAGCGTCGCTGGAGGCCGGGTGGCAGCGGCGCGCGGCCGGGCACCTGGGCCGGGGCGGCGAAGGGAACGGAGTGGCCGGGCAGGACTTGGGCGTGCTGAAGGCTCTCCTACGTGCCCCATCGACGGTGCACCGGAGGGCGCAGCGCCGGGCGGCACGAGGAACGCGGTCAGGGGCCGGGGGCGTCCAGGACCTGCCGGACCTGGCGGGCGAGGGTCGCCGCCGTGAAGGGCTTCTGCATGAAGGCCTCGGCCACGCCCTCGCCGGCCCGCGACTCGCTCCGCTGGTCGCTGTAGCCCGAGATGAAGAGGACCCGCAGGCCCGGGCGCTCGTGGGTCAGGTAGCGCGCCAGCTCCCGGCCGGTCATCCCCGGCATGACGAGGTCCGTGACCAGCAGGTGGATGACGCCGGCGTGCCGGTGGGCGGCGTCGATCGCCTCGTCGCCGTCGGCGGCAGCGACCACCTGGTAGCCCCCGCGGCGCAGCGCCCCGGCGATGAACTCCCGCACCGAGCTCTCGTCCTCGACCAGGAGCACGGTCTCCTCGCCGCGCGATTCGGACGGCGCGGGCACGGAGGCGGCTTCCTGGGCCCCGGCCACCCCGGCAGCGCAGGGCAGGAACACGCGGAAGGTCGAACCCTTCCCGGGGACGCTGCTCACCTCGATGCGGCCGCCGGTCTGCAGCACGACACCGTGGACCGTGGCGAGACCGAGCCCGGTCCCCTGCCCCAGGTCCTTGGTCGTGAAGAACGGCTCGAAGATCTGGGCCCGGACCTCGGGACTCATGCCCGTGCCCGTATCGCTCACGGTGAGCTGCAGGCAGCGCCCGGCCAGGCCGCCCTTCCCGTCCGCGGCGAGATCGACGTTCCGTACCGAGATGTCGAGGCGTCCGCCCGCGGGCATGGCGTCGCGGGCATTGAGCGCCAGGTTGACGATGACCTGCTCGATCTGGCCCTGGTCGGCGCGGGCCAGGCACGGCACGGTGTCGGTGGAGATCCCGAGCTCGACCTGTTCGCCGACCAGCCGCCGGATGATGTCCCGCAGCTCCGCCAGCACCTCGTTCAGGTCGAACACCCGCGTGCGAAGCACCTGCCGGCGCCCGAAGGCGAGCAGTTGCTGAGTGAGCTCGGCCGCGCGCCGCCCGGCCGAGCGGACCTGCTCGGCGCTCGCGCGGCGCTCGTCCCCCGCCGGCAGGCCTTCCAGCAGGGTCTCGGTGAAGCCGAGGATGACCGTGAGCAGGTTGTTGAAGTCGTGCGCCACCCCGCCCGCGAGCCGGCCGATGGACTCCAGCCGCTGCGCCTCGCGCAGCTGCAGCTCGAGCAGGCGGCGCTCGGTGACGTCCTGGACCGAGCCGATGATGCGCTGCGGGCGGCCCGACGCGTCCACCACCGATTCGGAGGTGGCCGCGACCACGCGCACCGAGCCGTCGGGGCGCACGATGCGGTGCTCGAAGTTCCGCTGGCCCGGCCGCGCGATCTCCTCGCGGATGGCCTGCTGCACGGCCGCGCGGTCGTCGGGGTGGATGGACGCGATGAAATCCGCGAACGGGACCTGTTTCAGGCCGGCCGGCAGCCCGTGGATGCGCAGCAACTCGTCGGAGAACTTGGCGGTCATGGTCGCGAGGTCGGCGTCCCAGGTGCCGACGTGGGCCAACTGCTGGGCCCGCTCGAGGTAGTACTCGCTCTCCGCGAGTCGCCGCGCCGTGTTCCGGCGCTCGGTGACGTCCTGCGTGACTCCCAGCAGGTTCGTGAAGCGGCCCGCTTCGTCCAGCCCCGGCTCGCTCACGGTCTCGAGGAACCGCACGCTGCCGTCGGACCACACCACGCGGTGCTCGTAGCGCATGCTCGCCGGCCGCTCCAGCGCCCCGCGCAGGTCGCGCCCGATCCGTTCGCGGTCGTCGGGGTGCACCCGCTCCAGGAAGCGGGACAGCTCGATCGTCCGGGTGCCCTCGGGGAAGCCGAGGATGCTCGCCATCTCGTCGGACAAGGTCGCGGTGGTGGTCCCGGCGCCCGCCGTCCAGGTCCCCACGTGCGCCAGCTCCTGCGACTTCTCGAGGTGACGCTCGCTGTCCGACAGGCGGCGCTGCGCGCTCTTGAGCTCCGTCAGGTCCAGCGCGAATCCGACGGCGAACCGGCGCTCCGGCTCGAGGAACGCGGCGCCGGTCAGGACCGGCACCCGGGTGCCGTCCTTGCGGACGAACTCGGACTCGAACGGGAGGGCGACGCCGGTGTCCCGGTTCCACCGCGGATTCTCGCGCGCCCGGGCGAGCTCCTCGGGGGAGAAGATGACGTCCTCGCGCACCTGGCCCGCCAGCAGGTCCTCGCGGGTGTAGCCCGTGAGGCGCAGGAAGTACTCGTTGGCATCGACGAACGTGCCCCCGGCCGCTCCGAAGACGATGCCCAGCAGGTCCGAGTGGAACACGCCCCTGAAGCGTTCCTCGCTCTCGCGCAGGTCGGCCTCCGCCTGCTTGCGCGCGCTGATGTCGCGCACCAGCGCCCACATCCTCGTCGGTGCGCCCGCGGCGTCGGGCAATAGCATCGCCCGCAGCTCCACCGGGAAGACGGTGCCGTCCTTCCGGCGGTATTCCTTCTCGTAGACCACGGAATGTCCCCGCGGCAGGATCTCCTTCTCGACCACCTCGACTTCGAGCGCGTGCCAGCGCTCCGGCGTGAGATCCATGTAGGTGCGCGCCAGCAGTTCCCCGGATTCGTAGCCGAGCATGGCGCGGTACGGCTCGTTGAATTCCAGGATCCGCCCGTCCCGGGCCACGATGACGAAGGCGTCCATCAGGGAGTCGTGCAGCGCGCGATACCTGGCCTCGGATGACACGAGCGCCTGCTCGGCCTTCCGGCGCTCGGTGATGTCGCGGACCACGCTCAGGACCGTCCCATCGGGCAGGCTCCGCGCGCCGATCTCCACGGCCAGGACGGTGCCGTCCTTGCGGCGCAGGGTCCGCTGGGTGAGGATCTTCCGTCCGGCGGCGAGGTCCTCGACGCGGAGCTGCTCGCGCTCCAGGTCCTCCCGTACCCCGATGTCCCGCACCGACATCCCCGACAACTCTTCCCGCGTGTAGCCGACCAGCTCGCAGAAGCTCGGGTTCACCTCGAGGAAGCGCCATTCGGAATCGGTGATCGTGATGCCGTCCGTGGCCTCCCCCACCAGCATCCGAAACTTGGCCTCGCTCTCGCGCAGCGCCTCGGCGGCGCGGGTGGGCTTGCGCGCAGGCTTCGCGGGAGCGCGCGCAGGCCTGGCAGGCTGGCGCGACGGCTTCGCGGCGGGGCGGGCGGCGGCCACCCTGGAGCGCTTGGCTCGGGTGCTCTTCCCGGAGGGGCTCATGGGGCGAAGCGCTCCGCTGGGTGCATCGGTGGACCGTCGGCCGGCAAATCGCGGCGGGCTCCGGGCCGCTCCCTCGCGGGAACGGCCCGGGAATTGGTGGAGGCGGCGGGAATCGAACCCGCGTCCGAAAGTCAGTCCCCAGGAAGTCCTACAGGCTTGTCCGGCCGATTGGTTCTCGCGTGCCTCCGCTCCGACCGGCGGGATCAGCGGCACGCCAGCCCTCTATCGTTCTCGTCCTCCGCCCTCGGGCATGACATCGGACCAGCCTGCGTTTATCTGACGCCCGCTCCAGCCCCCACAGGCGGGGTCCGGGCAGCCGTCGCTGCTAGTGTTTAGCTAGGCAGCGAAAGCCAACTGCTCATTGGCAGTTGAATTGTCCCGCTTTTTTGACGAGGTCACGGGTCCCCGGCCTGCACTTCCTGCTTCTCGACCCCCGTCGAGACCATTCGCCCCCTGGAGCGCTAGAACGGGATGTCGTCGTCCGGACCGCCGCCGAAATCGTTCGTGGCGGAGTCGTCGGGCGGCATCATCACGCTCGAGTCCTCGCGCGGACCCCCGTCCGTGCGATTGCCCAGCATCTGCATGCCCTGCGCCACGACCTCGGTGCTGTAGCGCTTCTGGCCCTGCTGGTCCTGCCATTGACGCGTCTGGATCCGGCCCTCGACGTAGATCTGCCGTCCCTTGGTGAGGTACTGGCCACAGATCTCCGCCAGCTTGCCGAACACCACCACGCGATGCCACTCGGTCTGTTCCTGCTTCTGGCCGTTCTTGTCGGTCCAGCGCTCGGTGGTCGCGAGCCGCAGGTTCGCGACCTTCTGGCCACCCTGGGTCGTCCGCATCTCGGGGTTCGCCCCCAGGTTCCCGACCAGGATCACCTTGTTCACGCCCATTCTTCTCCCCCTCGTTCAATGCCAGCCGGGAGCCGTCCGTGCCGCCAGGGGCCGACCGCTGTGCGGGGAGCATACGGTCCGGGGTGCGCCGGCGCAACGCCCCGGTAACTTCCCATTCTCCGGGGGCTTCCCTCCTGCCGGCACGGCGGCCGGGTGGGGCACGGCGACGGACCGGCGCCGACGCCGCGTTTGACGCCCGCGGAGCCCCGCCCGTATCCTCCGCCGTCGAATGCCTTCGGGCAGTCCGGGGCGTGGCGCAGCCCGGTAGCGCACCTGCTTTGGGAGCAGGGAGTCGGAGGTTCAAATCCTCTCGCCCCGACTTACTTGCCGCCCAGACGGGTCCCTCGGGCAGGGCCGCCGCCTGGGCGGGTCCGATGAGCAATACCCCGGTTCCGGGATCGCGGACCCGGGCGGGGATCGTCCTGCGCCTGTAGCTCAGAAGGATAGAGCAACGGATTTCTAATCCGTGGGTCGGGGGTTCGATTCCCTCCAGGCGCGCCAGTCCTTCGCGCCGGACATCGCAGCACCGAGTTCAAGTGGCGGTGGGTGTAGCTCAGCTGGCAGAGCACCTGACTGTGGCTCAGGGGGTCGTGGGTTCAAGCCCCATCATCCACCCCAATCTCTCGACCGCGGCCACGCGCAAGTGGCCGCGGTCATTCTCTTGGACCAAAGGTCGGGCCGCATGTCGAAGTCTCCGAGCGAGGGCGCGACGCCCCGGGTCAAGATCATCTGTTCGCTGGGCCCCGCGACGGGCACGCCCGAGGCGGTGCGCGCCCTCGTGGACGCCGGCATGGACGCCGCGCGCCTCAACTTCTCGCACGGCACCTACGACCAGCATCGCGGGCACTACGACCGCGTGCGCGACGCCGCCGCCGAGGCCGGGCAGGCGGTCGGCGTCATGGCCGACCTCTCCGGGCCGAAGATCCGCCTCGGCGTCTTCCCCGCCGGCCCGGTGACGCTGGAGACCGGCGCCGAGTTCGTCATCACCACCGAGCCGGTCGCGGGCGACGCGCGCCAGGCCTCGACCACCTACGAGGGCCTCGCCCGCGACGTCGGGCCCGGCGACGCGCTGCTGGTGAACGACGGCCTGGTGCGGCTCCAGGCCCTCGCCAGCGACGGCGTGCGGGTGACCTGCCGCGTCGTCGAGGGCGGCGAGGTTTCCGACCACAAGGGCATCAACCTGCCCGGCGTGAAGGTCTCCGCCCCCGCGCTGACGCCCAAGGACGTCGAGGACCTGCGCTTCGCGCTCGACCTGGGCGTGGACCTGGTGGCGCTCTCCTTCGTGCGCAGCGCGGACGCCGCCGCCGAAGTGCGGCGCGTCATGGACGCCGCCGGCCGGCGCGTGCCGGTCTACGCCAAGATCGAGAAGCCCGAGGCGGTGCTCCAGATGGACGCCATCGTCAGGGCCTTCGACGGCGTGCTGGTCGCGCGCGGCGACCTGGGCGTCGAGATGCCGCTCGAGGACGTGCCGATCGTCCAGAAGCACGCCGTGCAGCTGGCCCGCGAGCACGGCCGGCCGGTCATCGTGGCGACCCAGATGCTCGACTCGATGGTGTGCCATTCGCGGCCCACGCGCGCCGAGGTCTCGGACGTGGCCAACGCCGTGCTCGACGGGGCCGACGCGCTCCTGCTCACGGCCGAGACCACCGTCGGGCGCTACCCGGTGCAGGTCGTGTCCACCATGCGGCGGATCATCGTCGCCGCCGAGGCCGTGGACCTGCGTCACCTGCCCCCGCTGCGGGAGCGCGCCTCGGTGCAGGCGGCCATCGCGCGCGCCGCGGCGCGGACCGCGTGCGACCTCGGCGCCCAGGCGCTGGTCGCCTTCACGCGGTCCGGCTCGACCGTGTGCCTGCTGGCCTCGCACCGCGAGCCGGTACCGCTCTACGCCTTCACCAGCGAGCCTGCCGTGCGCGGCCAGCTCTCGGTGGTCTGGGGCGTGGAGACCTTCGTCGTGCCCAGCGTGAAGACCACCGACGAGATGGTCCAGCAGGTGACGAGCGCCATGCTCGAACTCGGCCGCGGCGAGCCCGGTGACCTGATCGTGATGGTGGCGGGCACGCCCCCGGGGGCCGCCGGCACCACGAACTCGCTGCGGGTGCACCGGCTGGGGTCGGCCGCCCCCTCCGGGGACGACCTTGGCGGACCGGCGTAGCAGGGCTAGACTCTATGCATCGGATCCGCCCGCCAGCCTGAATCGACATCCCGGAGACCGCAGCATGCCTGGCACCAGAGCGTCCATCTTCGTCCGCGCGGGGCTGTTCGCTCTCGTGTTCCTGCTGCCGCGCCCCGGCCTCGCCGCCTGGCCCACCGACCCCACCGTGAACGTACCGATCTGCACCGCGGCCGGCGAGCAGGACCACCCCGCAAGCGTCTCGGACGGCGCGGGCGGGGCCATCGTCACCTGGGTCGACCGCCGCAACGGTTACGGCGGCATCTACGCCCAGCGGATCTCGGCCACGGGCACGGTGCTGTGGACCGCCGACGGTGTCGCCTTGTGCACCATCGTCGGCAACCAGCTGGCCCCCGCCATCGCCCCGGACGGCACGGGAGGCGCCATCGTCGCCTGGCAGGACGACCGCGGCGGCGCCGGGTACGACGTCTACGCCCAGCGCGTCTCGGCCGGCGGCGCGATCCAGTGGACCGCCGACGGCGTGGCCCTCTGCGCCGCCGCCGGCAACCAGTGGAGCCCGGTCATCGCTCCCGACGGCGCGGGCGGGGCCATCGTCGCCTGGCAGGACCAGCGCAGCAGCAGCGACGACGACGTCTACGCCCAGCGCATCTCGGCCGCCGGCGCGGTCCAGTGGACCGCCGACGGCGTGGCGCTCTGCACCGCCGCCGGCTGGCAGGAGAGCCTCGCCATGACCGCGGACGGCGCGGGCGGGGCCATCGTCGCGTGGGACGACTACCGCGCCGGCAACTACGACATCTACGCGCAGAAGGTCTCGGCCGCCGGCGCGGTCCAGTGGACCGCCGGCGGCGTGGCCATCTGCGCCGCGGCCGGCGGCCAGTACTCCCCCGCCATCGCCGCCGACAGCCCGGCCGCCGGGTCCGGGGCGATCGTCACCTGGTTCGACCAGCGCGGCAGCGACTACGACGTCTACGCCCAGCGGATCTCGCCCGCCGGCACGGTCCAGTGGACCGCCAACGGCGTGGCGCTCTGTACCGCCGCCGGCCACCAGTACTACCCGGCCATCGTGGCCGATGCCTCGGGCACGGCCATCGTCGCGTGGTTCGACCAGCGCGGCGCCAGCTACGACATCTACGCGCAGAAGCTCTCGGCCGCCGGCGCGGTCCAGTGGGCCGCCAACGGCGTGGCGCTGTGCACCGCCCCCGGCACCCAGTGGTACCCCGCCATCGTCGCGAACGGCGCGGGCGGCGCGCTCGTCGCCTGGACCGACTCGCGCAACGCGACCCAGGACGTCTACGCCCAGCAGGTCGCCGGCGACGGCACCGTGCTGTGGGGCGCCGGCGGCATGCCGGTCTGCTCCGCCGCGGGCTCGCAGGTGCTGGGGAGCGCGGTGTCGGACGGCGCGCGCGGGATCATCGCCGCCTGGGCCGACGGGCGCAGCGGCGGCGGCGACATCTACGCCCAGCGGGTGGACCAGGACGGCAATCCCGGCACCGCCGACGTCCCGGGCACGCACGGCGCCGCGCCCGCGTTCGCGCTCGAGCCGGTGCGCCCGAACCCCGCGCGCAGCGGCAGCGCGCTGACCGTGCGCTTCGCGCTCGCGGGCGACGCGCCCGCCGCGCTCGAGCTGCTCGACGTCGCCGGCCGGCGCGTGGCCGCCCGCGAGGTCGGCTCGCTCGGCGCCGGCCCCCACGCGCTCGACCTCGGCGAGGGCGCACGGCTCGCGCCCGGGCTTTACCTGGTGCGGCTGACGCAGGGCGCGAACGCGCGAGTGACGCGGGTGGCGGTGATCAGGTAGCGCGCGGACGCGCAGAAGAGACGAGCCCGCGACAGGGGATCCCCGCCGCGGGCTCGTCTCTTCTGCGCGCGAAGCCCCCCGCTCAGCCCCCGAGCCCGGGCAGCGCCCGCGTCAGCAGTGCCGCCAGCGCGTGCACCGCGCGGGCGCGGTGCGACAGCGCGTTCTTCTCGGCCTCGGACAGCTCGGCCATGGTGCGGCCCAGGTCCCCGACCTCGAACAGGGAATCGTAGCCGAACCCGCTCTCCCCGCGCGGCGCCGCCGCGATGCGGCCCTCGAGCACGCCCTCGGCCACCAGCTCGCGCCCGTCCGGCAGGCAGGCCACGCAGGCGCAGCGGAAGCGCGCGGTACGGCGCGCGGGCTCGACCCCGTCCAGCTCGGCCAGCAGCTTCGCGCGGTTGTCGGCATAGGTGGCGCGCGGGCCGGCGTAGCGCGCGGCGTGGAGGCCGGGCCGTCCGCCGAGCGCGTCCACCTCGAGGCCGGTGTCGTCGGCGAGCGCCGGCCGGCCCGTGAGCGCCAGCGCCGCGCGCGCCTTCAGCAGCGCGTTCTCGCGCAGCGTGGTCCCGGTCTCCTCGGGCGCGACCGCACCGGGCACGTCGTAGAGCGCGTGCAGCGCGACGCCGGGCAGGTCCAGCAGTACGGCGAGCTCCCGCAGCTTGTCACGGTTGAAGGTGGCGAGGACGAAGTCCACGAGGTCCCTCCGGGTGCGCGCCGGCGGTCCCGGCGCCGGGATGCCCGCGCTCAGCCCGGCAGCAGCCCGGAGTCCCCGAGCAGCCGGCGCTGGGAGGCGGTGACCCGGCGGATGCCGAGACGCGCGAGCGCGAGCAGCGCGCGCAGCTCCGCCGCGTCGAAGGTGGTGCTCTCCCCCGTGCCCTGGACCTCGACGAAGCGCCCCGCCCCGGTCATCACCACGTTCATGTCCACCTCGGCCTTCGAGTCCTCGGCATAGCAGAGGTCCAGGCAGGGCACGCCCGCGACCAGGCCCACCGAGATCGCCGCGACCGTGTCCCGGAACGGCGGGCGCTTCAGCTGGCCCGCGTTCGAGAGCTTCAGGAACGCGTCGTGCAGCGCGACGAAGGCGCCGTTGATCGCCGCCGTCCGCGTCCCGGCGTCGGCCTCGAGCACGTCGCAGTCGAGGATGACGGTGCGCTCGCCGAAGGCCTTGAGGTCGGTGACCGCGCGCAGCGAGCGCCCGATCAGGCGCTGGATCTCGTGGGTGCGGCCGCCGGCCTGCGCGCTGCGCGGCGTGCGGTCGGTGGTCGCCCGCGGCAGCATGCCGTACTCGGCGGTCACCCAGCCGCCGCTCTTGCCGCGCATCCATCCCGGGACGCGGTCCTCGACCGTCGCGCTGCACAGCACGCGCGTGCGCCCCATCGTCACCAGCGCCGAGCCCTCCGCGGTGGGCAGGGCGCCGCGCTCGATCTTCAGCGGGCGCATCGCGCGCGGCGCGCGGCCGTCGGGGCGGACCCGGACGGACTCGGCGCCGGCGGGGTCGGGCCCGGGCATCTCGGTCACGAAGGACTCCTCTCTTGCGGGGGCCCGCGCCAGGCGGCGGCCGGACGGGCGCCGGTACCGCTCAATGCGGGATCGAACGCTCGAACCACGGCAGGTCGGTCTGGTCCACGATCGCGGTGGGCGGCAGTTCGCGTCCCAGGAAGGCCCGGGCGACGCGCTCGAAGTCGAGCCGCTGGTCGCTCAGGTAGAAGTGGTGTCGCGGCGCGCGGTCCGCACCGGCGAGCAGGCCGCGGCGGCGCAACAGGCCGGCGGTGGCGAGCGCGGCCTCCGCGCCCGAGTCGATGAGCCGCACGCGGGCCCCGATGACGTCCTGCAGCAGGGGCGCGATCAGCGGGTAGTGCGTGCAGCCGAGGATCAGGCCGTCGAGCCGCTCGTCGCGCAGGGCGCCGAGATACTCCTCGGCCACCTGGCGCAGCACCGGGTGGTCGAGCCAGCCCTCCTCGATGAGCGGCACGAACAGCGGGCAGGCCCGCGAGAGCACCGTGACGCCGGGGGCGAGTTGCTCCAGCGCGCGGGCGTAGGCGCCACTGGCGACCGTGGCCTGCGTGCCGATGACACCGATGCGCGGCGGCGGCGCGCCGCCCGCGACCGGCGCCGCGCGGCCGTCCCCGGTGACCGCGACGCCCGCGGCCGGGTCGATCACCCCCACCACCGGGATCTCGAAGCGCTGCTTGAGCGTGTCGAGCGCGTACGAGGAGGCGGTGTTGCACGCCACCAGCAGGCACTTGATGTCCTGGCGCAGGAGGAAGCGCGCGATCTCGAGGCTGAAGCGCGTCACCGTCTCGCGCGACTTGCTGCCGTAGGGCACGCGCGCCGTGTCACCGAAGTAGACCACGCTCTCGCCGGGCAGCACGCGGAACAACTCGCGCACGGCGGTCAACCCGCCGAGGCCCGAGTCGAACACCCCGATGGGCCGTGGATCGCCGGTCTCGCTCACGCCGCTCCTCCCCCAGCTCTCATGGCCAGTCCGCGAGCTCGAGCGGCCGGTCGAGCGGCAGGTGCCCGCCCAGGCTCGCCAGCGGGACGCCCTCGCACACGATCGTCACGCGCTTCACCTCGGGCAGGTTGTCGCCCAGCGTGCGCACCAGCGCGCCCACCGCCAGTTCCTCGGCCCCCGCTCCGCCGCGGAACCCGGTGCGGAACGCGCCCGACAGGTCCAGCGTGAGCAGCCCGCGGTCGTCCAGGTAGGCGTGCCGCAGCGTCGTCCCCGCGGGCAGCAGCGTCAGGCCCGCGCCCGTCGGCCCCCGCACCAGCTCCTCCAGCAGCGTCGCGACGCGGTCGTGCAGCCCGGCCTGCTGGATGACCTCGCGCGGCTCGCTCACCAGCGCCTCGCCTTCGCGCGTCACGAACCAGAGCCGCGCCGACTGGAAGCCGGTGCCCGCGGAGTCCGCGGCCGCGGTATCCACGACCGTCACCTCGCCGTCGCGACGGCTCCAGCGCCACGCGGCCCACGCTAGCACAGCGAGAATCAGCCCGCCAAGGATGAGCCACGCCACGCGCGCGCCACGCCGTGGGCGCACGGGAGTCTCGCTCGCGGGGACCCGGCTCATCCGCCCGCCGCCCAGCGCGCCACGCCCGCGGCGATGGCGGCGGCCAGTTCCTGCAGCCCGCGCGGGTCCTCCACGCGGAGCCGGTCGGGGATCGCGCTGAGCGTCGCGCAGTCGAGCACGAGGCCTGCCGCGTCCACCCCGAGCAGGGGCACCATGAGTCGCTCGCGCAGCCGCACCGGCCCCGCGCCGGCCGCGTCCAGCGCGCCCAGGACCGCCTCCGCGGCCGCGCGGCCCAGCACCGCCCGGCGCAGCGCGACCTCGCGCCACGGCAGCAGCACCAGGGGCGCGCGCGGCGAGAGCGGACCGTCGCGCGCGCCGACCCCGGCGGGCGGGCACCACGCCGTCGCGCCCGAGCGCTGGGTGCCCGGTACCGCGTCGAAGTGGAGCGACACCACCAGGTCGGCGCGCGCGCGGTTCGCGATCTCGGCGCGCTGCTCGGGCGTCAGCGCCCGGTCCTGGTCGCGCGTCAGCACGACCTGCGCCCCGAGACGGAGCGCGAGCTCGGTGCGCACCAGCCGCGCGAGCGCCAGCGCGAGGTCCTTCTCGACGTCGGTCCCCACCGTCACGCCCGCGTCGGGGCCGCCGTGGCCCGGGTCGAGCACGATCACCCGCACGCGCGACGGCCGGGCCTCGAGTGCGAATTCCTCGAGCCCGGCGCGCCACGCGCGCGGGAACTCGAGGGTCAGCGCACCGGGTGCGGCATCGGTCGCGGCGGGCCGCAGCCGGTAGCCCGCCGCGCCGGACGCCACCTCCAGCTCGAAGACGCTGCCCGAGGCCGACCCGAGCGCGGTGATCCGCCGCACCAGGCTGGCGGGCGGCAGCGACTCGGGCACCGCGCCCACGAACGTCCCGGCCAGGCGCACGCGGAAGTGGCCCCGCGCCCGGCCCACCACCGCGAGCTCCGGCACGCGCTCGGCCGGGAACACCACGCGCGTCAGCGTGTCGCCGGCGGTCACCTCGGGACTCCGCACCAGGCCGCCGCGCGGCACCCGGACCACGACGCCGCGGCGGGGCTCGAAGATCAGCCGCGCGAGCGTGCTGTCGCGGGGCAGCTGGTCGAGCAGCGCGACCGGCACCTGCAGCTCGCCGCGCCGCGACGTCACCGGGGCGCGCAGCCACACGGTGCGGTCGTCCACGACGGCGAAGGGATTGTCCGCGGCGAGCGTCACCCGGTGCGGGCCCGCACGCAGCACGAGCTTGCGCAGATCGGAGCGCCAGAACTTGGTCGCCTCGAGCAGGCGCGCGAGGTCGTTCGCACCGATGTGCGCCACGTCCCCGGTGCGTGACACCGGCGCCGACTCCAGCGCCGGGAACGGGATCTGCGGGGCCCCGGCGGTGGCCGGCGGGGCGGTCCGCGCCGCCGGCGGCGCACCGGCCGCCAGCGCGAGCAGCAGCGCGCCCGCGCCGAGCGCGAGGCGGCGCGGCGCCCTCGCCCGCGCTCGGCGTGCCCGCGCGATGCGCGGGTCCGGGGGTCCCGGCGGCGCCGCGTTCGCGGTCAGCGCGAGCCTCGCCGTGCGCGGTCCATCTCGCGCTTCGCGTCACGCTCGGCGATCGCGTGGCGCTTGTCGACGTTCTTCTTGCCCTTGCCCACGCCGATCAGGAGCTTGGCGTTGCCCCGCGCGAAGTAGAGCTTGAGCGGCACCAGCGTCTGGCCCTTGCGCGCCACCGCGTCCTTCAGCTCGGCGATCTGCGCGCGGTGCAGCAGGAGCTTGCGCTTGCGCAGCGGGTCGGGGTTCGCGCGGTTGCCCTGCTCGTAGGGCGGGATGTGCAGCTGCAGCACCCAGGCCTCGCTGCCATCCACCGTGGCGTAGGCCTCGGCCAGGCTGGCCTTGCCCCCGCGCAGGCTCTTGACCTCGGTGCCGCGCAGCACCAGGCCCGCTTCGTAGGTCTCGAGGATGAAATAGTCGTGGCTTGCGCGCCGGTTCTGCGCGACCAGGCGGTCCTCGGGCGAGGGTCCCCGGGTCCGCTCGGTGGCCGGTCTGCGTTCTTCACGAGTCATGGCAGGAACCGTCCGCGGGTCCGGCGGTGGGACGGACACGACCGCCTTGACCCGCCCGGTGGCGGGAAGGCGTCCACCCGAGAGGTGGGAGTTTGGTGCGGAAGGGGGGATTTGAACCCCCACACCCTTGCGGGCGCATGACCCTGAATCATGTGCGTCTGCCAGTTCCGCCACTTCCGCAGATGAACGGCGGGCAGGACTATAGGGTCTCGGGGCGCCGAGCGTCAACGCGGGCCGGGCCGGCCCCGCCCACCGCCGGAGGGGCTCCGGACGGCGCCGCGCGATCCGCCGGTCGGGGCAGATCGGGGGAGATTGGGCTGGTACCGCACTCAACCGGGGTGTATCATTGGCCCAACGGCCAGGGTTTGGCCCTCCCTCTCCTCGGCCGCGGCCGCGTCCCACGGCACCCCCTGACCGTCGGCGCAAGCTGAGTCGAAGTCGTTCCGGGCGGATCAACAGCGCGATGATGCCGGGAGACGGGACCCGGCAATTGCCCGCGGACGGACACGGACTGACTCCCGGCGCTTCGGCGCCGGGCAACCGGGCACCCCCGACCCGCGGTCGTAGCGCATCAGGCCATCTTGGTGGCCGTTTTCCTGCGCCGGGCACTACTCGGACAGGCCCCAGCATCGGGCGTGCAACAATTGGTTCATCGACCGGGCCAGTTCGGCCGGTCCACTCCTACTTCTACCCCTCGGAGGTCGCCATGAAAACGCGCGCTACTCGTCTTCTGCTCACCCTGGTCCTCGCCGCCGCACTGCTTCCCGCCGTGGCGAACGCACAGTACGACTACCTGAGGCAGTGGGGCACCCTCGGTAGCGGGGCCGGGCAGTTCAACAGCCCGCAGGGGGTGGCCATCGACGCGACCGGCAACCTCTACGTGGCAGACGCCAGCAACTACCGCATCCAGGAGTTCGACGCCCTGGGCGGCTTCCTGACCCAGTGGGGCATGCCCGGCACCGGGATCGGGCAGTTCAACTACCCCTCGGCCGTGGCGATCGACGGCAGCGGCAACGTCTACGTCGCGGACACCTACAACAATCGCATCGTGAAGTACACCAGCAGTGGCACCCGTCTGACCCAGTGGGGCTCCCGCGGCACGGGGAACGGGCAGTTCAACTACCCCAGGGGCGTGGCGGTCGATCCCAGCGGGACCAACGTCTACGTCGCGGACTACTACAACAAGCGCATCCAGCGGTTCACCGGCGAAGGCGTCTACGTGACGCAGTGGGGCGTGTTCGGCGAGAACCCGTGGGGCGTGGCGGCGGATGGATCCGGCAACGTCTTCGTCTCGTGCTCGAACACCCACTACATCGAGATCTTCGACGGCGACGGCAATGAACTCGACTACTGGGGCTACCCGGGTCCGGGCTCCACCGACGGGAAGTTCTACAGCCCGCGGGGCATGGCGGTGGACGCCGAGGGCAACCTCTACGTCGCGGACAGCGGCAACAACCGGATCCAGAAGCTCAGCAGCAGCGGCGCCTTCGTCGCCAAGTGGGGCGTCCTGGGCAGCGGGGACGGCCAGCTCCGGACCCCGACCGGCGTGGCCGTGGATGCCAGCGGCAACATCTTCGTGTCGGACAGCGGCAATCACCGCATCCAGGTGTTCGGCACGATCCCGGTGGCCGCGAAGACCACCACCTGGGGTCAGCTCAAGGCGCTGTACAAGTAGCTCGATCGAAGGATGGGGCGAGGGCGTCGCGGACCGGGTTCGCGACGCCCTCGCCATGTCATCCGGAGCCGCTCCCGGGCAGGCCCCGTGGGCCCGCCCGCTCAGGGCTCGGCCCGCTCGATGGCGTACCCCACGATCAGCGTCGGCATCGAGCCGTCCCCCGGAGCCATCATGAGCCCCGTGCGCGGCCCGCTCCGTTTGCCGGCGGGACGTATCCGATCACCGGTACCGGCTCTTGAGCCTCCCCCAGGTCGGGGCCTGTGCCGGGGTGTCGTCGCAGACGTTGGCGAGCCCGGGCGTGGGCATGCAGTTCGTGCCCAGCGGCGGCGTGGTGCCGACGTAGGGGTTGAGCCCGTCGAAGAGCGCCCAGGGCCCGCCGTCCGGCCTGCGCCCCACGGAGCGGTCGGCGGCGGCCTCGTGGCTCAGGTAGGCGTAGGAGTCCACCAGCAGCGTGTCGGTCCCGGTGACCTGCCAGAGCATCACGGTGTCGCTGGTGTTCGAGAGCGAGAGCCCGTAGGCCGGGTGGCCGTTGGCCTTCTCCCAGTCGTAGGACTGCTTGCCGAACACCACCCGCCGTTCGCCGACCGCCAGCGTACCGCCGAAGGCGTAGCGCGGCAGCCGGTCGCCGTCGGTGAGCAGGAAGGACGAGAGGTCGAGCGTCTCGGGTCCGGCGTTGTAGACCTCGATCCACTCGTCGTCACGGGTCGAGACCGTCCCGTTGCCGTCCCAGTCCCGCGCCGGTCCGGCGACGAACTCGTTGAGCAGCAGGCCGGACCCGGCCTGCGCGAGTGGGGTGGGGCCAACGGGCGGGCGGAGGATCGCGATGACGAGAGCGAGGTACGCGACGGCCAGGTGCATGGTGCATCCCCACGGGGGCAGGTGACGGGGGCGTGACGTCCGCCGAGTCCTGCACGCCCCGTACCACCGTCGGTGCGATGCCCGGCGCTCGCCCCGAAGTGGCGTGGCGGCGCGGCGGCTGCCATCGTCGGGCGGAGCGCGGGTGCCTCGACGCTTCGTTCGCTACCGGCCGGCGCCCTGAGCACGCCGTGTCCAGTCCAGCGTCCAGCGTGGTCGTACCGCTCCGGCCGGGACACCGGCGACGCCCTGCAGCTCGAGCGTCGCCTGGACGCGGCCCCCGGCACCCGGCGCGCGCAGCTCCACGCGCGTGCGCCGCCCGGTGCCGGAGACCGCCCGCAGGACGACCCGATCGCTCGCGGTCTCGATCAGGTAGAGGCTCTCGCCGGACCGCACGCGATAGACGCAGTGGGTGATGCGCAGCCCGCTCCCGGCCGGTCCCGCGATCTCGGCCAGCGCCGCCGTCACGGTGCGCACCGCGTCCCGGCCGAGCCGCTCGGCGCCCAGCACCTCGTGGCGCAGCGCGAGCGCGAGGCCGGCCGCTTCGCCCCGCCACTCGCCCCAGCCGCCCTGGCGGAATCCCGGGATGCGCCCGCTCTCGCGCGGCGTGCCGTGCCGTTCCTCGAAGCCCGCCGCGACGGACCCGCGCGGCCCGAGGCGACGCCGCACCTCGAGCGCCGCGCGAGCGCCGCCGCGGCCCGGGGCGAAGCGCCAGAGCGCGGCCTGCGCGCACACGCGGCCCCAGCGCACGTCGTCGCGCAGCTCCACGGCGAGCGCGCTCGCCGGTCCGCTGCGGAGCGGCTCGGCCAGCGAGCGCAGGCCCGGCGTTCCGCCGCGCACCCGGGCCGCCAGCGCGCGCGTGCCCGCGCTCCGCTCGAGCGCCGCCTCGGCGCGCCACCGGCCGGAACGGTCGAGCGCCAGCTCGTGCTCGGCCGCGCCCCGGCAGACGCTGAGGCTGGCCTGCGCGTCGCCACCGCGGTCGGCGAGGACACCGAGGCCGAGCGGGCCGGCTCGCACGCGGCCGCCCGCGAGGTCGCGCTTCCCGAAGCGCCCGTAGAGCGTCTCGAGCGCCCCGCTCTCCCCCACCCGGTACCAGGCGCCGCGCCCCGCGCGACCGCGGAACGGCGCGCCGGCGCCGCGATCGCTGGCGGCCGTGCTCCACGGCTCGGCCGCCGCGCCCAGCAGCAGGCCGCGTCCCCAGCGCGGTGCGAGGCGTCCCACGCCCGCGCGTCCGGCCGGAACGCCGGTCTCGATCGAGCCACCGGCGAGCGGATCGCCCTCGCCCTCGCGCACCGAGCCGCCCAGCGTGCGGTCGTTGAAGCGCACGCGCCGCGTCTGTCGCGGCCTCGATCCCGCGCGGCCCGAAGCGCCCATGCCCAGCTCGATCGCGCCCTCGGCCAGCGAGTCGGCGGACTCGACCTCGTAGTCCGCCCCCTCGGGCTCCTCGGGTGGCGGCTCGACGTACCCGGTGGAGTCGGGCGCGAGCTGCGCGCGGGCGGCGTCCGCGCCGAGGAGCGCGGCGAGCATCGCGGTGGCGAGCGCGAGCGTGAGCGGCGCCGCGCGGGCCGCCCCGCGACGGACGGTGCTCGCCCGCACCGCGGCCGGGAACACGCCCGTCACCGTGCCGCGCCGGCGAGACCGAGCGCGAGTCGCAGCGTCTCGCCCAGCTCGGGATGGCTCTCGACCATCGCGGCCACGGACAGCCGCCGGACCGACGCCGTCAGCCCCACGCCGCCGCGCAGCGGCCGGTCACGCACCGAGGCCCACGCGAGCAGGGGCCCCGAGCGCAGCGCAACGCCCGCACCGTGGTCGGCCTCCGCCCCGCCGGACGGGGCCGAGCGCGTCAGCCAGAGGGCAAGGCCGTCACTCTCGTACTGCCCGCCGATCTCGAGTGGACGATCGAGCGGCGGCGCGGTGCCCGCGCACCACGACTGCGGCACCGCGGCCCAGACCCGCCATCCGCGCGCCGCCTCGAGCCACGCTCCCCAGCCCACCTCCACGCCCACCCGGGCGTCGAGCCGCGCGGCCGCCGCGCTGCCCGGCGCGATCGCGCGTTCCCGTCGCGCCACCGCGCGCAGGCCCGCGCCGCCGGCGGGGCGCGCCACGCCGCCCGCCAGCCCGACGGCGCTCCAGCCGAGATCCGGCGCGCCGGTCTGCGAGACGCCGGCCGCGACGCGCACCGGCCGCCAGCCGGCGCCGCCGGCCAGCGCGCGGGTCTCGAGCTCGGGCAGGCCGAACCAGCTCGTGTACGTCGCGTCGAGCGCGGATCCCGCGCTTGCGCCAGGCAGGCCGCTCTCGATGAAGGCGCCCGGGGCAGACACCGGCCCCGGCGGCGCGACGCCCAAGAAGTCCTGTGCTCCGGCGCGCGCCACCGGCGCCAGCGACACGGCCAGCGCGAGCAGCGCCACGCGCGCCGGCGTCATCGCGCGCTCCCGTCGATGTGCACCGCGCTGCGCTCGACGATCCAGTCCCCGCTCCCGTCCGGCCGCGCACGGGCCAGCGCGACATAGAGCCCGGGAGCCACCGCGCCGGGCGACCACGCCCGCTCCCCGCGCGGCGGGACCAGCGACTCGCCCAGCGGACGGGCCACGAGGCGCCCTGCCAAGTCGTAGAGCTCCAACGCGATACGGGCGCGCGACCAGGGCAGGTCCCAGGTCAGCGTCGCCGATCCGCCCACGCGCAACCGCCGCGGCGCGAGCTCGAAGCGCCGCGCGAGCGGCGCGCGGGACTGCGGGGGACGCAGCGGCGTGCCCGCCGGTTCGGAGGCCGGCCACCAGCCGCCGTCGCGCCACTCGAGCGGCACGCCCGCCGGCACGCCGGCCGCCGAGTAGTCCACGCGCTGGCAGAGCGTGCCGTCCACCTCGCGCAGGACCACCGCGTCGGCGAAGCCCGTGGAGTCGTCCGAGTTGTTGAGGGTCGACCAGGGTCGCGCGCTCCACACCCGGCGCGCGTCGAGCGCGGGGAACATCCCCAGCAGCGCCGCGCGGTCCTGCGCCAGCACGGCGAGGCTCTCGGGCGCGAGCGCGCCCTCGCCGTCCGCCGGGACCCCGCGCGCGCTCCCGCGGTCCGCGAGCGTGAAGCCGCGCAGGTCGAGCGGCGCCCCGGAGCGGTTCCGCACCTCGACCCACTCGCCCTCGCCCGCGGCCGGGTGGAACTGGATCTCGGTCGCCTCGAGCGGGCCCGCCCCCGCGCGCACCAGCAGCGAGTCGGCGTCGTTGGCCGGGGTTTCGTCACCCGGCAGCGCCACCGCGAGCCGCAACCGCCACTTGCCCGCCTCGAGCGCCAGCGGCTCGTCGAACACGACGGTGTCGCCGGAAGCCAGCGCCACGCCGACGGCGCGTGCGAAGAGCGGCACCTCGCCCGCCGCCGGGGGGGCGGTCGCGGCCGCGACCAGCATCGCCTCGCCGGCCGCGACCGCGGTGGCGCCGCGGTTCTCGATCCGGCCCGTGAGCCGCGCGGCGGCCCCGGGCTCCGGCTGCCCGGGAGTCAGCGCCAGCGAGCCGGCCGGCACCGCCAGGTCACGCTGCGGCTGGTTCGGCCGCCCGGGCGAGGGCACGGCGGCGCGGAAGTCGGCCGCGTTGCTCCCCAGGTCGGCGCCGTCCGGGACGCGGGCCAGCGACTGCCCCGGGGCGACGTCGACGGCCGGCGCGCCGCAGGAGTACTCGGCGAACTCGTGCGCGCCGTAGCCCACCACCTCGACCGTGCCGTCCGGCCAGACCACGCGGAGCGCGTCGGGCCCGTTCTGCAGCTCGAGGGTCACGACCGCCTGCGGATACGGCAGGACCTTCGCGCCGCCCACGACGAAGCGTCCACCGGCGGGGACACTGTCCACGGCGTTGCCGGTCCAGCGCAGCGTCCAGCGGCCGGGGCCCGAGCCGTCGCCCGCCTCGAGCCGGGCCCCCGCGAGCGGCAGGGCGCGGTCGAAGGGGTTGTGGAACTCGACGAACTCCCAGCCGGTGTCGTCGCCGATCGCGTCGTAGAGCACCTCGGCGACCTGCGGATGCTGCGTCGGCGCGCAGGCCGCGGCCGCGCCCTTCGGCGCGATCGCCGCGGCGCCGCACGCGGCCAGCGCGCTCGCGGCGGCGCACGCCAGGACACCCCCGTGGAGCATGGACTCTCCCCTCGGGGGCGGTACGCGGCGGGTCTATCGCAACGCGCGTGCCGGGCGGGCGGGCGTCCGGCCGGGCTCGGTCCCGGTCAGGTCGCGGGTGCGCGGGAGGGCCGTGGGCCGCGGCGGATCGTGGCCGCGCTCGCCTACGGCAGTCCCCGCCGCCGGCGCCAGAACCACTCCACGCTCAGCAGCGCGACGACCAGCGCGAACACCCAGGGGGACTCCCAGAGCCGGCGCGACTCGACGCGGCCGCGGGCCAGGGCGCGCGTCGGCAGCGTGCGCGCCCAGCGCTCCACCCGGGAAGCGTCCGTGACGCGCCCGCCGGTCGCCACGGCGACCGCCGCGAGTGCGGCACTGTCGGGCAGGCTGCGCGCCAGCTCGAGGCTCCAGCGGTCCACGGCGAACTCGGTGGCGGCGCGCCCCAGCTCGCGGCCGCCGCGGAGCGCACGCGCGCTCAACCGGTAGCGCGCCGCAGGCAGGTCCTCGAGCACCGCCTCGTACGAGCCGCGCGAGCGCGACTCGAACCGCACCCGGCGCGACCGTCCGGCGTCGTCCTGCACCTCGCCCGTCACCTCGCCACCCGCGACCGGGCGGAACGCCGAGTCCTGCAGCGTGGCAAACAGCCGCACCGGCTCGCCGCCCGGCGCGAGCCAGCGGTCGGGCCGCACCCGCAGGGGCTCCGCCTGCGCGGGCTCGGCCAGCCAGTGGGCGAGCCGGCGCCACAGCGCGCGCCCGCGCTCCGCGGTGAGCTCGTCCACGCCCGAGAGCGACCAGCGCCACAGGCCCGTGCCGTTCACCAGCAACGCCTGGCCCCGCCCGATGTGGCGACCGATCAGCAGCGGCGGCCCGCCGCCTACCGAGCCGATCAGCACCCGGTCGCCCGCCCCCGGGCTCACCGGCGCCACTTCGCCCAGCGGCGCGACCGCGCTCCACGCCCGCGCCCCGCGCGCCGGGTCCGGATCCCAGTCGAGCAGCTCGCGCGCCTCGAGGGCGGGCTGCGGCGTGCCGCCGCGCGCGGCGCGCGAGCCGCCGAGCCTCACCGCGAGATCGGCCCCCAGCTCCCCCGTGCCGTAGCGGGCGAGGCCCGGCTCGGGGCCGCCGAGCACCAGCAGCCCGCCGCCCCCGCGCACGAAACCCGCCAGCGCCCGGTCGAAGTCCGCGCCGACCTCGAGCGGCGCGACGGCGTCCAGCACCACGACCGCCTGGCCGCGCAGGCTCGCCGCCGAGGGCTCCCCCCCCGGCCCCGCGCGCCGCTCGAGCGCGCGCCAGCCGCCGCGCTCGCGAACGAAGGTGGTCACCGCCAGGCTCGAGTCGCCGAGCAGGCCGCGCCGCAGGAAGGCGAGGTCCCAGTTGAGGCCACCGCTCACCAGCAGCACGCCGAGCCGGCCCGGCGCGACCTCGACCGCCAGCTGCCGCGCATTGTTGGCGACGGTCAGCTCGCCCGACAGCGAGTCCACGCGCGCGGTCCAGAGCACGAGCCCGGGCCGCGTCGGCACGACCTGGAACTCGGCCGTGGCCTCGGCGCCGCTCCCCGGCGCGACCGCCGTCGCGCGCGCCAGCTCGCGGCCGTCCTCCAGCAGGCGCACGGTCATGGGCGCGCCGCGCTCCTCGGTGCTGGTCACCCGCGCGCGCACCATCGTGGGCCGCCCCACGCGCGCCACGTCCGGCGTCTCGACCTCGGTGACCACGCGGTCGGGCGCTCCACCGCGGCCCACGACCACCGCGTGCACGGGCAGGCCGAGGGCGCCCGCGGCCGCCACCGGGTCCTCACCCGCGTTCACCGCCCCGTCGCTCACCACCACGACCGCGCCCGCGTCCGATCCGGCCGGCGCGGCCGCCAGCGCGGCGAGCGCATCGCCCAGCGCCGTGGCGCCGGCCGCCAGCGCTGCGCCGGTGCGCGCCGAATCGGACCCGAGCCGGGCCGCGAAGTGCAGCACGCTCACGTTCGCCCGGCCGCGCCACGCCTGTTCGAGCGCCTTCACCGCGCGAGCGGCCGAGGCGCTGCGTGGCCCCTCGCCCGGCCCCGCCGGCAGATCCATGCTCGCCGAGCGGTCCAGCAGCACGACCACCCGGGTCCGCCCGCCCGCCGCGTGCTCCAGCACGGGCTGGCCGAGCAGCCAGGCGAGCAGCAGCAGCGCGGCGATGCGCAGCGCGGGCAGCAGGCGCCGCGCCCCGCGCGGCAGCGGCGGCACCGCGATGCGGTAGGCCCAGGCGCCCAGCGCCAGGATGACGAGGCTGGTCGCGGCCAGCAGCAGCCACGGTGCGTGCGGAGCGAGGTGCAGGGAGAGGTCGGTCACGGGGTCCGGTCGGGAGCTAGCGGGATTCGGCGCGCGCCTGGTCGGCGAGCCGCAGGCCCTCGAGGATCAGCCGGTCGAGGTCGAGGTCGAGCGGCAGGTCGTCGTCGGCGCGCTCGTCGGCGTAGAAGCGGAAGCGCCCCTCGCGCCACAGGAGCATGCCGTAGAGGATGCGCCGCACGCACTCGTGCACGGCCTGCACCACCAGCGCGGGCGCGACCGACCCGCGCTCCGCCAGCACCTCGCCGATGCGGCCCCGGGCCCCGCGGCGCTGAGCCTCGAGCGCGCCGACCACCGCCCCGTGCGTGGCGTGGCCGCGATGGACCAGGATCTCGCCGGTCCTCACCGACTGCCCGCTGGTGCGGGCGAACACCGGACGGCCCTGGACGAAGAACACGTCCACGCTCTCCTCGGCGCCCGGCACCGCCCCCGGGCCGGCCGCGAGGCGCGAGAGCTCCAGCCGCCCGGTGACCTGCGCGAGCTGCAGGAACTGGAGGACCTCGGCCGGCTGGAACCGGCCCAGGTCGCCCTTGAGCACGGCCTGGCTCAACGCTTCCCCCAGCGCACGTCGCCCACCACGCTGCCCTGCGCCGCGGCCTGGCCCTTCAGCAGCCGCAGGTTGTACCAGCCGAGCGCCACCACCTGCCCCACCGCCGCCACCAGCAGCGCCCCCAGCGCCAGGGTGGTGAGCGCGGCGAGGCGGTCCAGCCACTGCGCGCGCACCACGTGGAGCAGCAGCAGGAAGGCGGTGAACCCCACCATCACCACGCCGCTCAGCCGCCCGAACAGCGTGGGCCGGATGGTCACCGGACCGACGAACAGGTACAGGCACGCCCCGCCGAGCAGGAAGATCGCGTAGCGCAGCAGCGCCACGCCCAGCACCCAGGCCGGGATGACGCGGCCCAGGTAGAGGCCGCTGAAGACGATGACGTTGAACAGGATGTCCACGATCGGGTCGAGCACCGTGCCGAGCCGGGTGATCTGCTTGAGCCGCCGCGCGAGCCAGCCGTCGGCGACGTCGGACAGCTCGGCGGCAAGGTAGAGGCCCAGGGCCAGCGCGTAGTGCTGCCGGCCGAGACAGATCGCGACGCCCGGCGCGAGGCAGAAGCGCAGCAGCGTGATGGCGGTCGGGAGGTTCACGGCCGAGAGCCGGAAGCCTTCGCGGTCGCGCAGCAGGTCGAGGTGCAGCGTGACGATCGCCAGGACGGGCAGCATCGCCAGCGTGGTCCAGAGGAAGAAGTCGAGGGCGAGGCGCCGCTCGTCCCACAGGGCGATGGCCGCCGATCCCACGAAACACAGGGCGAAGAAGACCAGCCCCACGCTCCAGATCGAGCGGGCCGCCCCGGGGTTGGCGATCATGCTCTCGCGCGCCCGCGCGAAGGCCCGCCGCACGTAGCGCGCGATGGCGCCCGGCGCGAAGCGGTCCCGGCGCAGATCCTGCAGGTACTCCTCGACGTACACGGGGCCTCCGCAGGGTCGCTCCGGCCTGGAGCCGGAGAGGTCGACACCGCGGCAGGATAAGGGCCGGACGCCGGGCGCAGCAACCGGGGGCCGGAGCTCGCGCCCCGGCCCCCGCCGCCGTTCCGTGCTTCGCTCTACCGCTGGTCGCTGCCCGCGGCCTTGCCGCGCACCACCGCCTGGGCGGCGGCGAGCCGCGCGATCGGCACGCGGAACGGCGAGCACGAGACGTAGTTCAGGTTCGCGTGGTGGCAGAACTCCACGCTCGCCGGGTCTCCGCCGTGCTCCCCGCAGATGCCGACCTTGAGGTTCGCGCGCGTCTTGCGCCCGCGCTCGACCGACCACTTCACCAGCGCGCCCACGCCCTCCTGGTCCAGCGACACGAACGGGTCGACGGGGAGGATCTTGCGGCCGACGTACTCGGGCAGGAACTTGCCCGCGTCGTCGCGCGAGTAGCCGAACGTGAGCTGGGTGAGGTCGTTGGTGCCGAACGAGAAGAACTGCGCCTCCTCGGCCACCTGGTCCGAGGTCACCGCGGCGCGCGGCACCTCGATCATCGTGCCCACCAGGTACTCGACCTTCACCTTGCGCCGCGTCATGACCTCTTCGGCGACCCGGCGGACGATCGCCGCCTGGTCCCTGAGCTCGGCGACGTGACCGACGAGCGGGATCATGATCTCGGGCACCACCTGCTTGCCCTTCTCGGCCACGTCGCAGGCGGCCTCGAAGACGGCGCGCGCCTGCATCTCGGTGACCTCGGGATAGGTGATCCCGAGGCGGCAGCCGCGGTGCCCCAGCATGGGATTGAACTCGTGCAGGTCCTCGACCCGGTGCAGCAGGCCGGGCATGCCCTTCTTGAGCCCGGCGACCGTGAGCCGGTAGCGCTTCGCCATGTCCTTCTTCTGGGCCGCCGTCGCGCGCGGCAGCCGCACGATGTCGACCATGAGCTCCTCGCGCTTCGGCAGGAACTCGTGCAGCGGCGGATCGAGCGTGCGGATGGTGACCGGGAAGCCGTCCATCACCTCGAAGAGCCCCTTGAAGTCCGCGCGCTGCTTGGGGAACAGCTTCGCGAGCGCCTGCCGGTAGAGCTTCTCCGGCTGCGCGAGCTTCCGCTTGAGCTCCGCCACCGTCGCCTTCAGCTCGCGCGGCGGCACCGCCCCGGCGGCAGCCAGTTCGGCCTCCTTCGCCGCGAGCCGCTCGCGCAGCGTCTTGGCGTCGGGGGCGTTCATGATCATCTGCACGACCCACGGCAGGCGGTCCTCGGCGAAGAACATGTGCTCGGTGCGGCACAGGCCGATGCCCTCGGCGCCGAACTCGCGCGCCTTCTTCGCGTCCCGCGGGATGTCGGCGTTCGAGCGCACCTTGAGCCGCCGGAACTCGTCGGCCCAGCCCATGAACGTGCCGAACTCGCCGCTCACCGTGGCGTCGAGGGTCGGGGCCGCGCCCACGAAGACCTTGCCGGTCGAGCCGTCGAGCGAGATCCACTCGCCCTCCTTCACGACCTTGCCCTCCACCTTCATCGAGCGCGTCTTCTCGTCCACCCGCACCGCGCCGGCGCCCGAAACGCAGGGCTTGCCCATCCCGCGCGCCACCACGGCGGCGTGCGAGGTCATGCCGCCGGTCGCGGTCAGGATGCCCTGGGCCGCGTCCATGCCGTGGATGTCGTCGGGCGTGGTCTCCTTGCGCACCAGGATGACCTTCTTCTTCGCGTGGCCCCACTCGGCGGCCGTGTCGGCGTCGAACACCGCCATGCCGACCGCCGCGCCCGGCGAGGCCGCGAGGCCCTGCGCCAGCAGGGCGAGCTTGTGCTTCGGGTCGAGGCGCGGGTGCAGCAGGTGGTCGAGCGAGGCGGGCTCGACCCGCAGGAGCGCCTCCTCCTTGCTGAGCACGCCCTCCTGCACCATCTCGACCGCGATGCGGACCGCGGCCTGCGCCGTGCGCTTGCCGGTGCGGGTCTGGAGCAGGTAGAGCTTGCGGTCCTGGATCGTGAACTCGAAGTCCTGGATGTCGCGGAAGTGCTTCTCGAGCCGCTTGGTGATCTCGTGCAGCTGGCGGAACGCCTCGGGCAGCACGTTCTCGAGGTCGGCGATGGGCCGCGGCGTGCGCACGCCCGCCACCACGTCCTCGCCCTGCGCGTTGGTCAGGAACTCGCCGTAGAAGTGGTTCTCGCCGGTCGCCGGGTTGCGCGTGAAGCCCACGCCGGTGGCCGAGCTCTCGCCCATGTTGCCGAAGACCATGGCCTGGACGTTCACCGCGGTGCCGATGTCGTCGGGGATGCGGTTCTGGCGCCGGTAGTAGATGGCACGGTCGTTCATCCACGAGCGGAACACCGCGTCCCGCGCGAGCGTGAGCTGCGCGAGCGGCTCCTGCGGGAACTCGTGGCCGGTGCGCTTCCTCACCAGCGCCTTGTATTCCTTCACCAGCCCCTGCAGGTCCTCGGCCGACAGGTCCTGGTCGGTCTTCGCCCGCTTCTTCTTCTTGAAGGCCTCGAGGTGCTCCTCGAAGTCGCCCTTCTCGAGCCCGAGCACCACCGAGCCGAACATCTGCAGGAAGCGCCGGTAGCAGTCCCAGGCGAAGCGGGGATTCCCGCTCTTCCTCGCCAGGCCCAGCACGGAGCGGTCGTTGAGCCCGAGGTTCAGGATGGTGTCCATCATGCCCGGCATGGAGAACTTGGCACCCGAGCGGACCGAGACCAGCAGCGGATCGTCGGCATCGCCGAGCCGCAGGCCCATCGCGCCCTCGAGCCGCGCCAGGGCCGCTCCCTGCTCCGCTTCGAAGCCGGGGGGCAGGTGACGGTCGTGCGCGTAGTACCAGCGACAGACCTCGGTCGTGATGGTGAAGCCCGGGGGCACGGGCACGCCCGCGTTGGTCATCTCCGCCAGGCCGGCGCCCTTGCCGCCCAGCACGTCCTTCATCTGGCCGTTGCCCTCGGCCTTCCCGTCACCGAAGAAGTACGCGTACTTGGCCGGCCCGGAGGCGGCCTGCGGCCCCGAAGGGCTCATGGGTGCTGCAGGATGGGTAGTCATATGGCGTGTAGGATAGCCGGGTTCCGCGCGGGGCACAAAGAGGCCCGGCCGATCCACGGCCGGGCCCCCGCACCCCGGGTTCGACGCGCCCCGCAGCGCCCGGAGACGCCTTCCCGCTAGTGGAGCGGCACGCCCTTCGGCGCCGGCTTGGGCGGCTCGAACGTCGCGTCGCTCACGCCGGTGTTGATGGTCACGCTCTCCAGGCTGAGGGTCATGGTCTTCGTGCCGCCGAGCATGCGCTCCTCGTGGTACGGCCACGACACGCCCGCCACGGGACGGTAGTCGCGGTAGACGCGGCGCACCGCCATGGCGCTCGCCCGCGCCGCGGCGTCACCCAGGTCCTCGGCGATCAGCCGGTGGTCCGTGGCGTCCAGGTAGAGGAGCCGCTGCTCCCGGCGCCCCCCGCCCAGAGGCGCCGGGGAGGTCACCTCGATCACCTCGGCCGTGCGTCCGTCGGCACGGCCCGTCCCGAGCCAGGCGACCTCGACGGTCGGCCCGGCGGCGGCCAGCAGCGAATGCACGATATCCGAGCGGAAGACCGACCGCAGCGCTTCGACACCCGTGCTGTCCAGGCTCGTCACCCGCACCGAGTCGAGGCTCGAGTAGAGCCAGCCCCGCGCGCCGTTGAGGATCTGGCCGTTCTCCATGCTCGAGATGCGCGTGCTGTACCTCATGCGGAAGGGCTCCTTGCGGACCTGGCGCACCAGGATCGTGAGGCTCCGGCCTTCCACCTGGAGGACCATGTCGCCCTCCACCGTCGTGTCCGTCACCTTGCGCAGCCGCTCCAGGCCGCCGTGTGCAACCAGTGCCTGGGCCAGCAACTCGCGTCCGCGCTTCTTCTGTTCGGCAGTGGCCTGCGCCGGCGCGACCGGGGCCCGGCTGGCGACATCTCCCGCGGCGCCGGCGACCTCCACCGGGCCGAGGACCTCGAGTTGCCCCTTCAGCTCGTCCGCGGGGCCGACCACGACCACCACGCAGCGCGAGGGATCCAGCCAGCGCGAGGCGGCGGAGTCCACCCCGCCGGCGGTCACGGCACCGACGCTCGCGACGTAGTGGTCGAGCCAGTCCGCGGTGAGGCCATAGAAGTCCGCTCCCAGCCACTGCGCCGCGAGCGCCCCCGGCGTCTGGAACTGGAGCGGGTAGGTGTTCACGAAGCTGCGCCGCGCGGCCGCCACTTCCGCCTCGTCCGGAGGCTGCGTGCGCAGGCGGGCGAGCTCGTCGCGAACGCGGGTGACCAGGGCGGCGGCGGAATCGTTGCGGACCGCGCCCCCGAGACTCACCAGGCCGGCGTCGCGCAGGACGGTCTGGCTGCCGGCCACTTCGAAGGGCAGTCCGCCCTCCGCGCGCTGGGACCGGGCGAACCTCGACACGGGCCCGCCGACGAGGATGTAGCTCGCCGCCTGCAGCGGCAGGGCGTCGGGGTCGGTGCGCGGCGGGCAGACCAGTCCGACGCGGACTTCGCTGCGGGCCAGGCCCGGGCGGTCCACGATCTGGATCCGCATCGCGGCCGGCGCCGTGGGCAGGGGCGGGCGGATCGTCCTTGCCGACCGGCCCGCCCAGCTGCCGAAGCGGTCGTTCACCGCGGCAAAGGCGCGTTCGGGGTCCACGTCCCCCGCGATCGCGAGGACCGCCCGGTCGGGCCGGTAGTAGTCGCGGTGGAACGCCCTCACCGCCTCGCGGTCCAGGCGTGACAGCGACTCGAGCGTGCCCACCGGGCTCCGCCCGTACGGATGCCCCGGGAAGGCCAGGGCCCAGAGCTGGTCCTCCGCCTCGCCGACGGGGTTCCGATGCAGGGGCACCAGCTGCTCGGCGGCCTGGGTCCGGAAGCGTTCCACTTCCTCGGGCGGGAAGATGGGATTCACGACGACGTCCGCGAACAACTCCAGTCCCGCCTCGAAGTCGGCCGAGAGGAACGTCCCGCTCACGTCGGAGTAGTCCCGCGTCGCGGCACCGCTGATGCTTCCGCCGAGGAAGTCCACGTCGGCCATGAAGCCCTCTGCCGTGCGCGAACTGGTGCCGGAGCGCAGGAGCAGGGCCGTGGCGTTGGCCACGCCGGGCGCCTCCGCCGGGTCCTGGGCCCCACCGGCGGGCAGGAGCAGTTGCATCTGGACCAGGGGAAGACGGCCGTCCCGGAAGACGGCCACCCGGAGCCCGTTCGGCATCGTGCGCACGATCGGGGCCGGCGGAACGAAGGCGTTGGTCTCGGCGGCGAAGGCCCCGGCGGATCCCGCCGACAGCAGGGAAACGAGGGCCGCCGCAAGGCTGCGGGCGAGCGTTCTGGTGAGCGTGGTCATGGTCATCGTCCTCCCTCGGCAGGCGGCGCACCGGAACCGGGCGCTCCGCCAACGGAGCCCGCCGGAGCCACCGCCGCCGGGTTCACGGGCGCGACCCACAGCACGTCGCGCCCGCCGGGGACGAGCACGCGCGCCGCGGCGCGCTGCAGGTCGGCCGGCGTGAGCCGGAGCACGCGGTCGAGACGGAGCGCGGCGGCGCGCCAGTCGCCCTGGAGCATCTGGGCCGAGCCCAGCGCGTCGGCGCGGCCGCGGACCGTCTGCCACGCGAGCAGGGTGGCGATCTCCTCCTGCCGCCGGGCACGTTCCAGCTCCTCCTCCCCGACCGGCTCCCGGCCGAGCTTCTCGACCTCCTCGACCAGCACGCGCTCGACCGTTGCGCTGTCGGCGCCCGGCCTGGTGACGGCGACGGCACAGAGCAGGGCGTCGTCACGCCGGTCGTCCAGGACCCCCTGGACCAGGACGCACCGCAGCGGCTCGGCCTTCAGGGCGCGCTGCAGCCGCGAGGCCGGCCCCCGGGTGAGGATGCGGGAGAGCAGGCCGAGGGCAGGGCTGTCCGGGTCCCCGTGACCCGGGGCCCGCCACCCGACGAGCACCAGGCCGAGCGGCACGTCCATGCGCTCGAACGCCCGGCGCGCGGTCGTCTGCGCCGGCTCGGGCCGCGCGGCATCGCCCGCGAGGCGACGGCGCTTGACCGGCTCGAGCCAGCGCTTCGCCGCGAGCAGCGCCTGGTCCGGGTCGAACCGGCCGACGATGGTCACGGTGGCGTTGTTGGGCGCGAAATGCTCCAGGTAGTAGGCCTGGCAGTCCGCCAGGCTGATGCGCACGAGGTCTTCGTCGAGCCCCATGACGGGCCAGCGGTAGGGGTGCCCCGGCCACGCGAGCCGCCCGAGCCCCTCGAACGCCCCGCCGATCAGCGACGCCTCGTCCCGCTGGCGCTTCTCCGCGCGGGTCGTGCGCTTCGCGGCTTCCACCGCCGCGTCCGTCAGCTTGAGCGAGCCGATGCGGTCCGCCTCGAGCTTCAGGACCAGCTCGAGCGCGCCGGACGGGATGGTCTGGTAGGTGCACGCGTAGTCGGACGTGGTGTACGCGCCGACCGAGCCGCCCTCGGCCTGCACCAGGCGGGCGTGCTCCTGCGGACCGAAGCTCCCCGAGCCGGCGAACAGGAGCCGCTCGAACAGCCGGGAGATGCCGCTGATGCCCGCACGCTCGTGCACCGCGCCGGCCCGGTACCAGACGGCCACGTCCACCGCGACCGACGTCGAGTCGGGCGCCAGCAGGAGCCGCAAGCCGTTCTTGAGCGTCACCAGCCGGACGTCGGTGGCCGGGGCGACCGCGGGGACCACGGGCGCCGGCACCGGCGCCGCAGCTGGCGCCCGGGACGCGGGCGCGAGCGCCGCCACGGTCGCGAGGAGCAGGAACAGTCCTGGTGTCTTCATGCGCAGGGGTCCTTTCGTCTGGAGTCGGAACATGGGAAGAGGAGACCGAGTGCGGGTCAACGCGAAAGCAGGGAGATCACGCGGAGCGCGGCGCGCCGGCCGCCGGCTTCGAGCGTGATGAAGTAGATCCCGCTCCGCAACCGCCTGCCGTCGCTGTCGCGGCCGTCCCAGGTCGCGGTCCGCGCGAGCCCGTTCCCGGCGACCTGGGGATTGCGCTTGCTCTCGAGGTCCCGCACAACCAGGCGGCCCTGGGCGTCGTAGACGCGCAACCGCGGCTCGCCCACCCCGGCCCCCACACCGAAGTCCACGCGGGTCACGGGTGCGCGGGGGGTGATGGGATTCGCCCCGGTGAGGCGCAATCCCAGCGTGAAGGGCGGCGGACCGGGAACCGAGGCGGTGTCCGGGATCCAGCGCAGCGCGGCGGCCCCGTCGGGGATGCCGTAGCCCACGCGATCGTCGGGCTCCAGGGCCTGCGAGGCGGTGAGCCGCAGGCCGCGGATGATGAGCCTCGGTGGCCAGCCGGGTCGCGCCTGCATCAGGCAGGCGGCGAGCCCGGCGAGGAGCGGACAGGAGAACGAGGTGCCGCTCTGCTGCACGTAGCCCGTGTCGGCGGCCATCGCGACCCACGCGGCCACGCCGAGCGCTGCGAGGTCGGGCTTCACCCGCCCGTCGGCGCTGGGACCGTACGAGCTGAAGCCGGCGGGCGTGCCGTTCGCGTCCACGGCGCCCGCGGCGATCAGGCTGTCGCCGTCCACGTCGGCCGGCGCGAGGATGTAGTGCCAGGCCTGGTTGCCGTAGTTGCCCGCCGAGTTCACGACCAGGATGCCCTTGCTGGCGGCGATCTCCGCCGCCCGGCTGACGACGGTGGTGTGGCCGTCCATCGAGGCGTAGGTGTAGGAGGTCTCCGGGTAGTCGAACGGGCCGTACCCGAGGGACGAGCTGATGATGTCGGCGCCCGCGCTGTCGGCCCACTCCGCGCCCATGCCCCAGTAGACCATCTCGACCGGCGTCTCGGTGGGGTGGTATTCGGTGCGCCCGAGCATGAACGCCGCGCCCGGCGCGGCGCCGAGGTAGCGGCCCGGCTGGTCGCCGGCGATGCAGCTCAGCGTGTGGGTCCCGTGGGAGAACCAGCTGTCGTGCGCGGGGTCGGTCGGATCCTCCACGCCCCGCACGAAGTCGCGCGTCGCCAGGACCTCGGCGTCCCGGAGGGCGGGGTGCGTGCGGTAGTGGTTGAAGCCTTCGTCGAGCACGCAGACCAGCACACCGGCGCCGGTGTAGCCCGAGTCGTGCAGCGCGGGCACGCCGATCTGCGCGAGTTGCGGGGCGGCGAGCCCGTAGTCGAGCGCCGTGGCCGCCCGCACCGAGGCCGGCGCCGCTCCGCGCGCTCCCGGGCCCGGGCCGGCGGGCACGTCCCGCATCGGCATCGCCCGGTCCACCGGAGTCAGCGCCGCGACGCAGGGCAGCCCAGCCAGGGCCGCCAGCTGGGCGCCGTCGGCCCGCACCGCCACGCGGTTGAACCAGCGCGAGGTCCCGTAGGGCGCGAGTCCCAGCGCCCGGACCGCAGCGACGTAGGGCGCGTGCACGGGCAGGTCGAGGTAGTCCACCAGCGGCGTGACCCCGGCCCGTTCGCGGCGCGCGCGCGCGCGCGGTTCGAGCGCGGCCCCGGCCTCGGCGAGTCGCCGGACGAGGTCGCCGGGACCGGTCTCGCCCTTGTCCCCGAAGGTGACCCACGCGCTCACCGGCTCGGCCTCGCCGGCCGACAGCGCGGACCACAGGCGTGGATCGAGCTTCGAGGCCGGCTCGCCCTGGAGCGCCACGGCCGCAGCCGGGCCGGCCAGGCAGGAGACCAGCAGCAGCGCGGCGACGCCCGGGACCCCGCGCAGCGCGGCCGTCATTCTCTGGACCATCGCGCCTTCAACCTCCACCGGCTCCTGGACCACGCGCCGGTGCGTCCATTGTAGCCTGTCCGCCCCCATGCCGTGGAACCCCGCGCCGCCGCACGCCGGCGTCGCGGGCCCCGGGGGGGAGGAAGACCGCGGCCGCGGGAGCTCTTCGCCAACCCGCGGCCGCGCCGTCCGTTCCAGGGCCTCGCCGGCCCGCTGAAGCCTAGCGAATGACGGTGAAACGACCCTGGGCGAAGAAGCTGCCCGACTCGACCCGGTACATGTAGATCCCCGAGACGACGTCCCGGCCATTCGCGTTCTTGAGATCCCAGCGCTCGAAGTCACGCACCGGATCGTCGTGGTTCAGATCGCGGACGAGGTCCCCGGCGACCGTGTAGACCCGGATCCTCGCCTTGGACGGAAGGTTGTTGAAGTGCACCTCGTTGCCGTCCGGTCGGTCCCACGATTCCCGGCCCCGGAACGGGTTGGGCACCACCGTCACGGCCTGCAGGTTCTGGGTGGGCCCCTTGGTCGGCTCGACGTAGTCGGCCTCGGCCATCATGTTCGCGAGCTTGTTGTTCAGGTTCGGGCAGGTCCGCGGGTCCCCGTACTGGCCGCAGCGGGCGTAGTCGTCGCCCGTGTCCGGGACGAACATGTCCTCGTAGGTGTTGTCGATCGTGTTCCTGGCCTCGTAGGTGACCGAGTACCAGGTACGGAAGCCGTCGTGCGGGCCCGGCACCGTCATCAGCGCCCAGACCGAGTCACGCTTGGCGATGCATTCGCCCGGGGTCGCGTAGCGACACACCTTGACCAGGGCCCCGCTGGAATCCGGGTCCACGAACGTCAGGACGCTGTCGTAGTAGGCCGGCGCCGAGCCGCACCGGAACGGGAGGCTGTCGGCGACCGTCGTGTCCACGCGCGAGAAGTGCCACAACGGCTCGTCGAAGTCGTTCACCGAGTAGCGTCGCAGCAGCATCGCGGTGGTGGTGTCCCGCGTGTTGGTGCAGCGGTAGATCCGGTACCCCCCGAAGTCGGCCCGCGCCTCGACCCGCCGGCTGCGCAGGAAGCGCACCGTGATGGTTCGTGACCTCTGAGTCAGGCTGTCCAGCCGGGGCTCCACCCTCCCGACGCAGCGGGTGGAGTCGCGGGCCGTGTTGTCCTGCCACGCCCCCGGCATGGCCCAGACCGGGATATGCCAGAACTGCTGCGGAGTCTCGCCCGACTGGGCGTGGGCGGCGGACACGCTCCCGGCGCCGGCCATGAGGGCCAGCGCCAGGAGGACGAGGACGGGGATGCGGTGATCGCGACCAGTTCGAGTCATTCGACGGCTCCCGTTAGCGCCAGCGCTGGATTGTTGAGGTGCCGGCCGGCTTGCCGACCGGCTGCCGGACTGGCTGCCGGGACGGCTGACCGACCGCGGGCCGGGAGGGCTGACCGACCGGCTGTCGGGTCGCGGACCCGACCGGCTGCCAGACCGGCTGACCGGCCGGCTGATCCACCGGCACGAATGATCGCTGAACGGGCGACGCAGCGACGGCGGCCCGCCGGACGAAGTTGGGCGTCGTGGCGCGTGAGGCGGCGCTGTTGACGGAGTTATTCTGCAGTCCCCACAGGCGGCCCAGGACGAAGTCCACCAGCGACTGACAATCCGTCCGGCGGAAGTCCCAGATCGCCATGCCGGTGAAGACCAGCGGCGCGTTATCCTGCCCGTGGTAGTACGTCATCATCACGTTCACGCCCTCCCCGTTGTACGACTGGTTCATCTGCTTGGGGTAGGACCTGCCGTACACCAGGTACAGGCTGTCGAGCTTGGAGACCTCGATCGTCGCGTCCGGGTTCGCCTCGGTGGGCGCCGGCACCATCTCGAGGATGCGGTTCTCCAGCGTGAGGTACTCGACGTAGACGCCGAGCGTGTTGCCGGTGTTGCCGATGTAGAACTCGGTGGGCGTGCGGAACGGCCAGATCGGATCCGTCGCCGGCGTACGGAACCCGAGCGTCGTCGGCAGGCTCGTGTAGTTCACGTCGGGGTTGGTGAAGACCCCGCCCTTCCAGTAGTTCGGCTGCCCCACCGCCGTCGGGTCCGGCTGGTCGAAGCGCGCGACCCGCACGAAGACCGGCCCGTAGACCCGGAACTGCGAGCGCCAGTGGGTCAGGTCGTACATGAACAGCCCGGGATTGAGGTCGGAGAGCGAGGGGTTGGCGTCGTAGTTGTAGGTCCGGACCTGGTTGGCGTCGTTGGGCACCCGGTTCCAGACCGCGTTCGTCTGGTGGCCGAACCCGCCACCCAGCGCCCACAACTGGCCGCCCTGGCCCACCCAGGTCGCCAGCGTGTTCTGCCGGTTGCGATCGGACATGTAGTACAGGGTCGGCATGGGCAGCGTGTTGGAATTCGGCCCAAGCGTGTAGGAACCGGCCCGATCACTCATCCACACGATGTGCCGGTAGTGGCCGAGCAACCCGAGCGGGATCGTCGGGTTCGTCAGGCCGTAGCGCGTCCCCAGGGTGTCGAAGCTGTAGCCCTTGAAGATCCCCCGCGGACTCAACAGGCCGGGGGTCTTCATCCTCCAGGGCACGCCGCCCACGGCGAAGAGGAACGTGTCCAGCTCGGCGCGGGAGGGCCAGACGCCGGTCGGAGCCCGCAGGCTGTCGGTCCGCCCCGGCGGCTGGATCCCCGACACCTGGTCGGCCTGGAACCGGGTGTCGTTCACGACCAGGATGTCCCGGTCGAACACCGGCCGATAGACGCGGAACTGCACCCACCCCAGGCTCACGAGGCCATTGATGTCCTCGGCCTCGAGGTAGAAGTTGTGGATCTCGCCGGTGTCCCCTTCCGACCCGGTGAACGGGCCGATCGTCGCCGAGAGGGCTCCGCTCCACGGACTCCAGTGATACCAGTCGTTCTGGTTGACGCGCGGCGTCTCGTCGTCCAGGGCCACGAGGTCGAGCACCCAGCGATAGCGCTTCATGACCGAGCCCTGCGGCGGCTCGGCGGTCCAGTTGAACGTGATGGGCACCGCGGCGGGCACCTGCAGCTGGATGGCCCGGGCGGGATCCAGCGAGAAGCCGCCGCTCGAATACGTGTACTGGAAGAACGAGTTGAAGAGCGTGATCTTGGGCCCGAACACGCCGGCGAGCTCGACGCGCATGCGCAGCATGTTCGAGGTGAGGCCGAAGATCGACGAGTACGCGCCCGAGCGCCCGAAGGCCACGACCACGAACAGGTACTCGCTGCCCGTCGTGAGGTTCGTGAACTGCACTTCCGGGTTCTCGGGCCCGATCGAGTCCCAGTCCGTGAAGGCCGGGGCGACCTCCCTGCGCAGCGAGTCGGGGTCCTGCAGCCAGGCGTCCCAGTTGACGCCGGGGCTCCCCCGCTTGAATAGCGTGTACTTGTAGTAGAGCGGCTTGTCGAACGCGCTGCCGTACGGGTCGATGAAGTCCCTGCCAGACCAGCTGACGCGAACTGCGGGCGTCACCCTGGCCACGAGCAGCGTCTGGGGCACGGGCGCCAGGATGTTCACCGTGGGCGCGACGCCGTAGGAATAGAACGCGCGCTCGACCGGCTCGGACACCGCGCCCTGGTTGTCCACCGCGCGGATCCTGAACCGGTGGAAATCCTCGCTGCGGGGGACCGGGGTGTGCTCGAACCCGGGCTCGGGCGTGGCGGACTCGAATCGGATGGTCTCTTCGTTCCTCGTCGTGCTCCGCCAGTTGATCGCGGCGCCGGTCGCGGTCGGCGCGTCGATCGCGTATTCGAAGCGGACCACGCGCCCGTCCGGGTCGTACCCCACCCAGTTCAACTTGTAGATGTAGAACACCTTGCTGTCCGAGGCGATCGGGGCCCAGGTCAGGCTCACGGTCGGTGGCTGGTTCTGGAGCTTCGTGAGTCTCAACGCCTTGCCGCAGCCCGCGCCCCCGATCCCAATCAGGACCGCCAGCACCGGGACAATCGCACGAGTCTTCATCTCAGTCTCTCCTGCCCGACGCGTCGGGCCCCGGCTGGCCCCCGGTCGATGAACTGGCTCCAAGTCCCGGCTCGCTTGGCGGCCTCTCGTAATTGACGGTGATGACGTTTCCAGGGTTGAGAACCTGCTTGGTGAACGGGTCGATGCCTTCGACGCAGCGGCCCTGTCCCGGCGCACTCTCGCACTCGGCGCAGTCGCAGATCTGGATGCTCACCCGGATCGGGCCCGAGGCGAACATGTTCTTCGCCATGGTCCCGCCGGGGGTGAAGAGCAGGGACTGGTCCCCGCCCAGGGTCTGGATGTACGGCAGGCCCGTCGGCTGGAGGTAGGTCCAGGACGTGTCGCGGCCCGTGGGACCGTCGGGTGCCACCCATCCTTGTCCGTAGAGCGTGATCTTGTAGCGGATGATCGTCTTCGGAGTGGGACCACCGCCCCCGGTGTTGACGTCTTCGGAATCGAACGGGTCGAGGTCCATGCCGCGCAGGAGGAAGGTCCACTGGACGGAGTTGATGAGCTGGCCGTCGGTGGGCTGGAAGGGCGGGGACCCGGTCCTGACCAGCGCGGGCGCCTTGTTTACGTAGAAGACCAGCACCTTGCGCCGCAGCGCGCGTTCCGCCGGCGTGCCTCCGCCGTTGTCCACGGTCTCGGCCAGCCGCAGCGGGTCCACCACGGTCTGGTCGAGGCCGCCGTCCGCGTCCTCGGCACGGGCCAGGGCGAAGGCCTTCCCCGCCGACCGCATGCGCCAGTACCCCCCCAGCCGCGGGGAACGGAAGACCGACGCGGGCTCGAAGACCGGGTAGATCGAGGTCTGCGCCGGGACGCTCTTCAGGCCAGCCGGAGTCAGGCGGGAAGGGACCTGGGAACGGAACCCGATCGGAGAACCGACCCGGCCCGCGGACGCGAGCACCTCTCCGGTGGCGAGGCTGCCGTCCGGGTTCTGCAGGTGCTGGTCCGTGCTGTCCACCCTGGGGATGTAACGCGAGTCCTTGTCGTAGCCACCGTTCCACAGGAGGATCCACGAGTTCATGTGGACGGTGTCGCCCTCGGTGCGGGCATAGAAGCGGTTCTTGTAGATCTCGTAGAAGGTCCCGGGCCGCTCGAAGTCCCGGCGCGGCGGGAACCGCTTGGAGGGCCGGTACGCAAACGAGTCCGAACCGAACGTGGAACCTGCCGGCAGCGGAGGATTCGTCACGAACGCCGGGCTGATCGGGCTCGGCCAACTGATGACGTCCACGCTGCGCGAGCCATACTCCCCGTCCGTGGACACGGGGAAGTCCTCGGGGGCGGGCCCGGCCCACCAGGTGTCGGGCGTGAAGTTCATGAAGAAACGCCGGGTCGTCTCACCCGCGCCTTCGGCCTGGTCGAGCGCACGAAGCGTGAAGATCTTCAGCCCCGGGGCGACCGGCGAGGAGCCCGGCAGGCCCGTGCCGTACGAAACCGCCCTCACCGAGGAGTCCGCATGCTGGAACTCGAGCTCGTCGAGCTTGTAACTGTAGCCCGCCACGAAGGTCCCGGGCTGGGTGATCTCGCCATGCCAGCGGAAGTCCAGCCGGCTGAAGACCGGCACCGTGTCCCTCGTGACCGTCCCGTGCTTCAGCGTGTCGGTGACGTCGAAGGTCTGCCATTCGGAGACCGGCTCGCCGCCAGGCGTGAGGCTGACGATCTCGCCGGTGGCCCGGGCGAGGTCGAAGACCGGCCGCGGCGGGAACTTGTCCAGGGCGCTGAAGATGAATCGGGCCGGCGTGGGGTCCGGCTTGCCCAGGTTGTCCACCGAGTAGATGTAGAAGGCGTGCTTCCGGTAGGCGAACAACTCCGAGACCTTGAACACGAAGGTCGAGTCGGTCTTGGTCGTGAACCGGTACTGGCCGGGATTCGGTCCAGGCAGCGGCGGGAGGAAGCCGTCGGTCGCGATCACCGAGGTCTCCACCACCGCGTAGTAGAACCCCGAGACGGCGCCGTCCTTGTCGGAGCCCGCCCAGTACAGGTGGAAGCGGACCGGGATCTCCATGGGGGAGACCGGCACCGTGATCAGGTTGCCGTCCTTGTCGACCGGCCGGCCGTCCTTGTCCTCGAGCGTCAGCGTGTCCAGCGGCGCTGCCGTGATCCACGTCTCGGGGGGTTCGTTCCTGTCGATGTTCGGGGCCAACGGCTTGCGGCACCCCGAACCTGCTCCCAACGACAACGCCAGCAAACACAGAACGACCCGTGCACTCAAGCGCATCCGCGCCCCCTGGAACGCCCAGTCATGTTGGAGGGAAGTAACGAGAGGTTAGCAACAGTATCCAGTAATCGTCAAGCCGGAAGAGCGCGTAGGGTACGCTGAAGAGGCTCCAGGCGCAACCCGGCGGGCCCTTCGCCGGCCCGCCACCCGGGCGCCCTCCGCCCCCCCCCGCGGCCGGCCGGTGGACCCGCCGGACCGATGGCGCCGCGCGCCGGTCCGGGTCCTGGATCGCCCGGCCAAACGCCGGCGGGCGGGGGTTGGACCCCCGCCCGCCGGCTTGTCGACTGGGCGGCCGGCCCGCCCGAAGGCGGGACGGCCACCGTACTGATCAGCTTACTTCAGGACCGTGACCTTCTTGGCGTCCACGAAGCCGCTGTTGATGAACTTCACCTGGGTGAAGTACACACCGCGCGCGACCACCTGACCCTGGTCGTTCCGTCCGTCCCAAGCGAGCTTGCTCGGACCGGCCTTGAACGCCTGGCGGTTCGCCAGCGTCTTCACCAGACGACCCGTGACGTCATACACCCTGACGTCCACCAGATCGTTCTTCGCGAGAGTGAAGTTGACCGTCGCCATGCCCACCGACAACGGGTTGTTCACCACGTTGCCGAGCAGGTTGATGTAGCTGGCGCTGGTCTCGTTCGGCTGGAACACGTCGACGGTCGGAGCGGCAGTGAACGCACAGACCGAAGCGAACGTGTTCACCAGGACGTCCATGACGTAACCCAGGCGGCCCAGGCTGCTGCCACCGCCCTTGTTCGTCAGGTTCGCCAGGTCCCAGCCGTCCACGAGCGTCGTGTACGGATGCAGGGTCGCGTTGTAGGGCGTGTAGACGCCGGCGACGCAACTCACGCAAGCACCCAGATTCTGGTACATCGTCGCGGGCACGGCGCCGACCGGCGACTGCTCGGTCAGGACGTCGTTCGTCCACGTGCAGGAATTCACCACCGAGTACCGGACTCCCGTCGAGTTGATGATCGTGCCCTGGGGAATCAGGTCCGGATAGAGGACGTTGCTGCCCGACAGCGCGAAGTACGACGGGCTCCGAAGCGCGACGCCCAGCGTCGTGTTCAGGAAGATGTCGTGCGCAGCGGAAGCACCGTCGTGACCCTCGACGAACCCGTTACCCATGATCCAGACACCTCTCTGGCCACTGGCATTCAGGAAGTCGTCGATGATCAGCATTTCCTGCGAACCCTGGTTCGTGTTCGGGCCAAGCCAGACACCCGACATGTCGCCAGCGAGGAAGAACAGCATGTTGTAGTAGGTGCTCAGCATTTCGGGCGTCGGACCGATCTTCGCGTCCTTGCCCAGCTGGTAGCCGCTGGCCAGGATCGCCAGACGACCGCCGAGGTGAGCCGCGTTGCCGCTCGGCGACTCCGCCGACGTCACGTTGTAGCGATCCCACGTGGAGCCCATCTGGCCACGGTTCGGCCACACGGCGATGTTGGGATCGGTGCCGCAGTTCTTCTCCGACGTGTAGTTGCCGGAACCATCGCTCGCGATGTAGCCACCCTGGCAGTGCCAGCCATTGCCCGCGCCGTACTTGGCGGCTCTGGTGGCGCCGATGGAGTCCGCGATGCCCGCCCAGCCTCTGAGGTTTCCACGACGCGCCTGCTGGTTCACGACCAGCATGCAGGCCGAGCCGAGGCCGCCGTACTCGATGGACTTCCACTTGTCCGGCAGGACGAAGATGCTCGCCCAGCGCAGACCGTCGTAGTTCCAGTGGCCGCCCTTCTGGACGAAGACCACGTCCGTGTCCGGGTTCATCGTGGCGATGACGCCCGGGCTCGCGAGCTTGGAGAAGCGGTAGAAGTACTCGATGCTCGATCCGGGCGTCAGCAACCCGCTCGGGAAGATCGAGGTGTACTCCCGGGTCTGCTGGTTGCCGTCATACCCGGTCCCGGGCAGAAGCACCCAGGCGGGCACGGTGGCGCAGTCGATGTTGGTGTGGTTCACCACGGCGCCGGCAGAAGGATCGATCAGGAAGCAGCGGTTCTTGAGGATTCCCAGGGTGGCGAACTTCGGCTCCACTCCGCCCTCGGAACCGTCATAGATCATGCTTGCCCAGTTCTCTGCCGTGATGGCGGGAAGATTCGCGTTGTTCGCCATCGCCGGGAAGATGTTGTTCTCGACCGTGTCGACGCGGACGCTGTTCCACGTGTCCACGTTCCAGCCCGACGGAGCGCCCGTGTGCACGCCCTTGCTGAACGTGCCCGGGTCCGCCATGTACTGGCCCCAGAACGAGGCATCACCCGAGACGGCGGGCGTCGTGCTGGTCGGCACCTGACGCAGACCCGACGACCGGTTGCCGGGGATCACGTAGTTGCCAGGACCAGGGTAGACACGGAAGACGGCATCCATCCGCGCCGGGGTGCCGGTGCTGTTCGTCCCCTTGATGAACATGGTATCGGAGGCGATGTTGCTCCGGACGCCGTCGGTGGAAGCGGTCGCGCGCTGGAACGCGCTGTAGATGTTCGCCGCGCAGGTGTCGAAGCCGGCGGTGCCAGGAAGCGCCACCGTCTCGTTGCGCGGGAAGGCATCCGTGTACCAATCCCAGATATCGATGGAGATGTTGTCGGAGCTACCGGTCGTCGGCGGGGGGAACCCCAGCGCGATGTTGTCGACGTAGTGACCGTCCGTCGAAGAGCAGTTCGTCGCACCGAAGCTGATGCAGCGCTGCTCGCGGTAGAACACGACCTTGACCGAATCGGGGATACCGGTGGGGTTCGACGTGTTGATGAACTCCGACACCGTATTCTGATCCTGGAGGCAGTAGTAATCGCCCCACCAGGACACGGAGCTGATGACGCCGAGGTCGCCCCAGATCGTCGCACCGTTCTTCTGCAACGTCGGGTAGCTGATCAGCGTGAGCGCGTACAGGTTGCCCTGGGCGTACACGTCGGCGTAGATGCCGGTGTACAGGTCGTTGAAGAGCAGCCAGGGCTGGTTCGTCGCGACGTGCTGCGCGTCGAGGCCGACGTCGTTGGTCCCGGGCATCGCCGGCGTGACCAGGTTGATGGTCGGCGAGATGAAGCCCTGACGGACCTCCTTGAACGGAGTGCCGTCCGCGCCGCCCGCGGCCTCGAGGAGGTCGTGGTCGGTCATCGAGACGACGATGCCGTTGATGTTGCACCCGCGGATGGGCGAATTCCAGACGCCGCACAGGTCAGCGTAGGCCAGCGCGGTGTAGGAGTTGCCCGGGCCGATGTCGCCGCCCGCGATCGGGTGGAGGTGAGGCATGATCTTCGGCGACTTGCCGGTCGTGTGCCAGGCCGCGAACGCGTAGCCCGCGCCGACGGCCGGACCGGGCGAGGCCGAGTTGGCCCCTTCGATCGTGTTGTCGATCTCGCCGTCGGTTTCGAAGCCGCTGGTGGTGAAGGCGGGCGTGGCACCCGTGATCGCCACCTGGTCGATGCGGGCGGCGCCCTTGTTGGTCGAGTTGAACGAACCGCCGGTGTTCTGCTCGTCGGCGTAGTTCGCGTTGGTCTTGACGCGGAAGACGACGCGGATCACGCCGCCGCCAACGCCGCCCTGGGCGGCGATCATGGCGTCGATCTGCCCTGCGGTCACGGTCGCCGAGTAGGGCAAGGCCGCAAACGCCGAGTCACGACCGAACGTGCTGAGGATCTCGTGATACGGCTTGTCGACGGCGATGACTTCCGAGAACCAGCGGCGCTTCAGGTCGAAGATCGGCCGCGCCGGGTCGCCCGAGAGCCAGTCGGTGTAACGGCAGTCCGCCGGGTCGGTGGGCACGCCCACGTAGACCATGAACGAATCGACGGGCGCGTTGGCGGCACCGGCCGCCGAGGCGCTGATGAAGTTGTTCGCGGCGACACCGAACCCGCCCTGCTGGAGGCTCAGCGGATCCTTGTCGAACCAGCCGGACGTCGTGGCCGGAGCAACGTCAGCCCGCGTGTCCATCTGGGTCTCGTAGAGGAAGCTGACGGTGACCGGCGTGCTGGAAGCGACGCGGATGTCCCGGTACATCATCTGGTCCCACTGATTGGCGTAGCCCGGGAAGTTCTTCTGCGTCTGCTTGCCGCCCTGCGAGTTCAGGTTCGTTCCGAAGCGGCCGATCAGGGCGTTGCCGTTGATGTGGTTGCCGGTGCCGCCGTAGGCAATCGCATCGACGACGGAGAAGTCGTCACCGGCGCGCAGGCCGCACCACGCCGACTTCGCGCCGGCGAGCGGGGTCCACGAGTTCGGCGGGCACGTGGGGCAGATCGGGGCAACGTACGCGGGGTACGCGCCGTTGTCCGCATGCCACGCGCTGATGATGCCAGGCGTACGGCCCTGACGCTCCGCGGCGTTCATTCGGTTGCCCCAGTCGAGGCAGTTCCACGAACGCAGGTCGTCAGAGATGGTGCCGCTCGTACGGGGATTGGGCGAGTTCATCGGAACCCAGCCCTGAGCCGAGTCGCTCGCGGCGCCATTGTCGAAGGTGTCGAAGTCCCACGTGCCGTTGTACGACCCGCCCGCGCCAGGGCGGTTCGGGCCGACGCCGACGTTCCACGGATGGCTGTGAGTCGCGGCCGTGGTGTGGCCGACCCACAGGGTATCCGTGGCTGCCGACGTCCCAAGACGGGCGGCCTTGGTGACAAGGCTCGACCTGATCTTGAGAATCGCGCCCTGATCCTGGGTGCTTCCTTCCTGGGCAAAAGCCAGGGTCGTCAACATCGTCGCTGCCCCCACGAGAAGGGCGAGCGCGACAAACGACTTTCTCATTTGACTACCTCCGTCGTCGCAATGCTAGTGCTTGGGCAATGCGAAGTCTTCCGGAACGGATTGCGAGCGAGGTGTCGCCAGAAACGAATCGGCCGACGGAACGCCCACGGACCATGGGTCCGGGCTCCGACGGCTGATTACAGCGCCAGTCGAGTGCGAATCCCCCCTTCCCGCTGCCGACGTCGCCCTTAGGCAGTTCAGGTGACGTACGGCACATTCTTATGTGTGATCTCGTCGTGAGCCATAAGGCCGCGCCGGAACCGCTGCCAGCTCCTGCGCCACCCATGACCGCGGAACTTGAGGTGCTCCTGGGGGTTTCAAAAAGGACGCACCATCCTCCCCAGCCAAAGGAAAGGCTAGGCTTACGACAGGGTCTTGTCAATCCGTTTTTTCGCCGTGACTTCCAGCGGTTGACCGGGTCGGGCCCCCAGGCGGTTACGGCCGGCGGCGAGCCCATCCAGCCAGGCGCCGTCCTGGCTGGCGAGCAGCACGGCGGCCCGCCGGGACCATTCCGCGACGATCCCCGCCAGGGCGAGGCGGCGGCGGGAATCGAGCCCGGCGGTAGGTTCGTCCAGCACGTACATCGAGGCCGGGGCGACGAGCGCGGCGACCAGCGAAAGCAGGCGTTTCTCGCCGCCCGAGAGTCCCCAGGTGTGGCGCTCGAGCATCGCGCCCGACCCGGGCCCGAGCCGCTCGAGGAGTTGGGTCGCTTCCCCCAGGGCGCGCGCCGGCGCGACCCCACGGCTGACAGCGGCGTAAATCACTTCGTCCCTGGCCCTTTCCTCGAAGATCTCGAGTTCCGGGTACTGGGAGCAGAGAATCGGTGGGGACGCTGGGTCCGGCCCGCCGTCCACCCGGACCTGCTCCAGCGCCAGGATGCCCGCCGCGGCTCCGAGCAGCACGCTCTTGCCGACGGCGTTGGGCCCTTCGATCGCCGTCACACCGGTCTTCCATACCGGGATCGCCAGCGCGACGGAGGTCCTCACGGCGGGGCCGCCGCGGCCGTCCCACGGGGATACGCGCAGCGTGAGGAGCGTCTCGGTCGGACCTTCCAAGGTCTTCGGGAATGGCGCGTTGCGAGCTATCTCCACCGTTTCGCCGGCGCCCAGGTCCAGGCTGCGATCGGAACTCGCCAGTTCGTCGTCGTCCTGCGTCACCCAGACCACCGAGAGCCCGCGATCCACCTCTCCGCGCACCAGCTCGAGCACCCGGCGCCGGGTCTCGCGGTCGAAGTGCGCGGCGGGCTCATCCGCCAGCAACAAAGTCGGTTGCGCGACGAGCGCCGCCCCGACGAGCACCAACTGCTGCCGCCCCGCCGAGAGCTGCTGCGGGTCCCTGGCCAGGTCGTCGGCCAGCCCCAGCCGATCGCTCCAGCGCGCGACCTCGCCGGACACTTCGTCCGGCGCGTGTCCCAGGTTCAGGGCCGAGAAGGCCAGCTCCTCCCGCACCGTCGGCTGCAGCAGCTGGCTCGAGGGGTCCTGCAGGATCACCGCCATGCGGGCACGCCGTTCCGCCGGCGTTCCGGGGCCGAAGGTCCGGCCCTCGAACCGCACCTCGCCCGAGCGCACCGGCCAGAGGCCCGCGAGCGCGAGGAGCAGGCTGGTCTTGCCGCAGCCGTTCGCCCCGCGCACGGCCAGCCATTCGCCGGCCCCCAGCTCGAGCGAGAGCCCCCGGATGACCGCCTCGGCGACCCCCCCGCGCTGCGTTCCCTCGGCGGGCGGGGCCACCCACAGGTCCCGGGCCGAGAGCAGGCTCACCGCCCGGCTCCGCCCTGCTCGCGCCAGGCGGCCAGCGCCGCCTCGGCCACTTCGCGCAGCGGCCGGCCGGCGCGCTCGGCCGCTTCACGCACCGACTCGAACTCGGGCACGGCCCGCTCGCCCCCGCCGGGCAGCGACGCCACCTTGAGCAGGACGCTCCCGAACGGGGTCGCGACCGGCTCCGCCCTGCGCTCCAGCTCCACGCGCTCCTCGTGGCGCACCCGCACGCCCAGGCTGGTGGTCTCGGTCAGGAGCAGCTGCGCCAGCGCGCCCGCGCCCTCCGGCTCGGCGATGACGACCAGCCACATCCCGGGCCGGCCCTTCTTCATCACGCTCGGCACCACCATAGCGTCCAGCGCGCCCGCCGCCAGCAGGCGCGGGACCAGGGCCCCCACGTACTGGGGGTTCTCGTCGTCCAGCGCGGTCTCGAGCACGGCCACCCGGCGGTGCCGCAACGGCCCCGCGCCGGCCGTCTCCCCGGACTCGCCGAGGAACAGCCGCAGCACGTTGGGCTGGCCGGCCAGCTCGCGCGCGCCGGCGCCGGTGCCCACCCGCTCGAGCCGGAACGCGGGCGGCGGCGCCCAGTCCTCGACCAGCGTGGCGAGCAGGGCCGCGCCGGTGGGGGTGGTGAGCTCGGCCTCCACCTCGCCGATCTCCACGGGCGCGCCCCGCAGCAGCAGCGCGGTCGCCGGGGCCGGGACCGGGATCAGGCCGTGCTCGGAGCGCACGCTGCCCCGCCCCAGCCGGGGGGGCGAGGCGTGGACCCGCGCGACCCCCAGGCGGTCGAGCCCGAGCAGGGCGCCGGTCACGTCCACCAACGCGTCGACCGCGCCCACTTCGTGGAAGTGGACCTGCTCGACGCTGGTGCCGTGCACCTCGGCCTCCGCCGCAGCCAGGCGGCGGAAGACCGCGAGCGAGCGTTCGCGCACCGCCCCCGGCAGGTCCGCGCGGGCGAGCACTTCCTCGACGTGGCGCAGGTGGCGATGCGGCTGCCGCGCCGACCCGACCGCGACCTCGACCTGGAGGGCGGCCAGCGGGCCGCGGCGCACGTCCTTCACGCCGATCCGCACGCCTTCGAGGCCGAGCCGCGCCGGCAGCGACTGGAGCTCCCCGGCCGGCCAGCCCGCCGAGACCAGGGCTCCCAGCGTCATGTCGCCGCTGATGCCCGAGAAGCAGTCGAACCAGGCGATGCGCATGCTCTCCGTCTCCCCTTGGCCCGGACTAGCGCCGCCGGGCCGCCACGTTCACCAGGTGGGCCGCGTAGCCCGCTCCGAAGCCGTTGTCCACGTTCACCACCGTGACCCCCGCCGCGCAGGAGTTGAGCATGGCCAGCAGCGGCGCGAGGCCCCGGAAGTGCGCACCGTAGCCCACGCTGGTGGGGACCGCGATGACTGGGCGGTCCACGAGCCCGCCCACCACGCTCGCCAGCGCGCCCTCGAGCCCCGCCACCACCACGATCACCCGGGCGTCCCGCAGGCGCTGCCGGTGCGCCAGCAGGCGGTGCAGTCCCGCCACCCCCACGTCGGCGATCAACTCGGCGCGGCTGCCCATCACCCGGGCGGTGACCAGCGCCTCTTCGGCCACCGGCAGGTCGGCGGTGCCCGCGCAGACCACCAGTACCGATCCGGCGGCCCGGGGCCGGCGCGCGCCCCGCGCGCCGGCGCGCGGCAGCACCACGCAGCGCGCCAGCTCGTGCAGCACCGCCCGCGGAAAGGCCCGGGCGAGCGCGGCCCGGCCCGCCTCGTCCACGCGGGTGGCCAGCACCGGGCCGCCCCGGGCGAGCAGGCGGCCGGCGATCGCCACCAGTTGCGCCGGCGTCTTGCCCTGGCCGAAGACGACCTCGGGGAAGCCGCTCCGCTGCGCGCGCTGGTGGTCGATCGTGGCGAAGGCGAGCTGCTCGAGCGGCGCCTCGTCGATCCGCCGGGCCGCTTCCGCGGGGCTCACGCGCCCGCGCCGCACGCCCTCGAGCAGGCGCTTCAGCTCAGCGGGCCGCATGCGGGGCCTCCGGACGGATGGCATCGTCCGCGGCGGCGGCGGGCGGCGCGCTCGCGGGGAGCGCCTTCGCTCCGCCGCACTCGAGTTCGTCGAGATAGGCGCGCAGCAGCGCCGCCAGCTCGTCCGCCGTGCGGGTGCGGTTGACCTGCTCGCGCACGCGCGAGCTGTGCGGCAGCCCCTTGACGTACCAGGCCACGTGCTTGCGCATCTCGCGGGTGGCGGCGTCGGGGCCGGCCCACTCGACCAGCAGGCGCAGGTGCCGCAGGCCCACCCCGATCCGCTCGGCGGCGGTGGCCGGCGGCAGCCGCTCCCCGTTCTCCCAGAACGCGCGCACCCGCCGGAAGAGCCATGGGTCCCCGAACGCCGCGCGCCCGATCATCACGCCGTCGCAGCCGGTGGTCTCGAGCATCCGCATCGCGTCGTCCGGCGTGCGCACGTCGCCGTTGCCGATGACCGGGATGCCCACCGCCCGCTTCGCCTCGCCGATCAGCTCCCAGCGCGCCTCGCCCCCGAACTTCTCGGCGCGGGTGCGGGCGTGGATCGCCACGGCCTGCGCACCGGCGCCCTCGAGCGCCCGCGTCACCTCGGCCACGTTCGACGAGCTCCCGTCCCAGCCGAGGCGGGTCTTGGCGGTGACCGGCAGCGTGCTCGCCTCCGCCATGCGCCGCACGATCTCCGAGAGCAGCGGCAGGTCGGTGAGCAGGGCGGCGCCGGCCCGGCGGTTCACCACCTTGCGCACCGGGCAGCCCATGTTGACGTCGATCCAGTCGGGGCGCTCGGCGGTGGGCAGCGCGCACACCACGCGCGCCGCGTCCGCCATCACGGCGGGGTCCGCGCCGAAGATCTGCAGGCCGATGGGACGCTCCACCGCCTCGAAGCGCAGGTACTCGAGCGTGGCCCGCTGCCCGCGGACCAGCCCGTCGGCCGAGACCATCTCGCTCACGACCCCGGAGGCGCCCTGCTCGCGCACCAGCCGGCGGAACGGCGAGTCGCTCACCCCGGCGAGCGGGGCCAGCAGGAACGGGGAGTCGAAGAGGATGTCGCCGATGCGCATGGGGCCCAGTGTAACGCTTGCCGTCAGCCCGCGCTGCCCGGTGCCGGGTGGAACGGCGGCCGGGCGGGGCAGGGGACCCAGGGCCCACAGCGAGGGTCCCGGCCCCGGCCGCCACAGGATGTGGCGGGCGGGGAATTGCCGGGGAGCGAGCACCGCCACGGAAAGCCCGACCCGCGGCGCGGGGCGGGCGGTGGCGGCGCGCAGCGTCCTCGCGGAGGGCCCTGGGTCCCCTGCCTCGCCCGGCACGCGATCACGGTCGCGCCCATTCCCGGGCGATCGTGGCCACGTCGGCGAAGTCGCGGAACGGGACGGCGGCGATGCCCTCGCGGGCGCACCACTCGAGCAGGTCGCCGCGCGCGACCACCCGGTCCGCCTCGCGGGCCCCGCAGCGGTCCGAGAACCCGTCCCCCACCAGCACCGTCTCGAAGCCCCGGGCGCGCCAGGCGCGCACGTGCTGCCCCTTGCAGTTGCCACAGCGCCCGCAGCCGTCGGCACTCCACGGGAACTCCGGGACCACGCGGTCCGGCTCGAAGCGCAGGCGGTTCGCGGCGAAGGGCACGTCCTGCAGCCCGGCGCGCGCCAACTGGTCGGCGAGGTAGAAGTCGAAGCCCTCGCTCACCACCATCACCTGATCGCCGCGCGCCCGTGCCTCGTCCACGAAGGGCGCGAAGTGCGGGTCCAGCGCGAAGCCGCGCGTGTAGGCCAGCGCCTCCGCGGCCGTCGCCCGGATCAGCCGGCACTGCAGCGCGGTCAGCTCGCGGTGCCCGATCTCGCCGCTCGCCCAGGGGCCGATGAGGTCGTCGTGCTCGGCCGCGCCCCCCGGCGAGAAGGCGCGGGCGAAGGCCGCGCCGATGTCGGTCGGGGAGATGGTGCCGTCGAAGTCGCAGAGGAAGGCACGCGCCATCTCAGCGCGCCACGGCCCGGTGCGCCGCCGGCTTCGCCGGCGCCCGGCGCGAAGCCGCCGCCTTCGGCGCCGCCGGCGCCGCCGCGGCGAACACGTCGCGCGGCTCGCGCGCCCGGGCCAGCACCGCGCAGGCCCGCGCCCACACCGGGTCGCCCTCGAGCGCCACGCGCGCCGCAGCACCGGCGCCCAGCATCCGGCGCGCCATCTCGCGGCGCACCGCGCGCTCCAGCACGGCGCGCCCGGACGCCGCCTCGGCCGCCGTGAACTCCACCTTCTCCTCGCGCAGCCAGTCGAGGAATTCCGTCCAGGGTACCGGCGCGCTCGCGTCGGGCTGCGGCTGGGGGTGCAGGTTGAGCCAGCGGTTGGCGAAGCGGAAGGCGAGGTTGCGCGCCTCGACCCGGCGCGGCAGACCGGCGAGCGTGTCCGGCGCGACGACCACGTCGGGCGCGATGCCGCCGCCGCCGTACACGATGCGGCCGGACCGCGTGCGGAACCGCGGTGGGGGCGTGGTGTCGGGCGCGGACGGCGGGGCCGGGCCGTCCCCCGCGTCCTCCTCGTCCAGGGACGAATCGCGGACGGCGCGGTCGATCGAGCGGCCGCTCGGCGTGTAGTAGAGCGCGGTGGTGAGCTTGAGCGCGGCCTTCTCGTCGGGCAGCGGGAAGAGCCGCTGCACCGATCCCTTGCCGAAGGTCGTGCTGCCCACCAGCAGCGCCCGGTCCAGGTCCTGGAGCGCCCCGGCCACGATCTCGGAGGCCGAGGCACTGCCGCCATCCACCAGCACGACCACCGGCCAGCGCAGGTTCGGCCGCGGCTCGTCCGCGTAGTAGCGGCTGTCTTCGCTGCGGGTGCGGCCGTGCGTGTAGACCACCATCGTCCCGCGCGGCAGCAGCGCCTCGGACACCCCCACCGCCTGGTCGAGCAGGCCGCCGGGGTTCATCCGCAGGTCCAGCACCAGGCTCTTCGCCCCCTCGGTCTCCAGGCGGGCGATCATGGTGCGCGTCTCCTCGGCGGTGCGCTCCGAGAAGGCCGTGATCCTCAGGTAGCCGATGCTGTCCGGCGCCACGAAGGCGTAGGGGACCGCCTTGCGCTCGATGACGCGGCGGACGAGCGTGACCTCGGGCTCCTCCTCCTCGCCCTCCCGGCTCACCTTGACGCGGACCTCGCTCCCGTCGGGGCCGCGCAGCCGGTCGGCGGCGTCCGTGACGGTCAGCCCGTAGGTGGACTTGCCGTCGATCTGGACGATGACGTCGCCCGAGCGCAGGCCGGCCTCCCAGGCGGGTGTGCCCTCGATCGGGGCGATCACGGTGGGATACCCGTCGCGCACGTTCACCTCGACGCCGATGCCCCCGAACGTGCCCTCGGTCATGCTCAGCAGTTCGGCGTAGGCCTTCTCGTCGAGGTACTGCGAGTGCGGGTCGAGCTGCCGCAGCATCCCCTTGATGGCGCCATCCATCAGGGACCGCGGGTCCACCGGGTCCACGTAGTTCGCCTCGACCTTGTGCAGCACCTCGACGAACAGGTCGAGGTCCGCGTACAGGTCGCGCGAAGCGACCCGTCCGCTCCACCAGCCGATGGCGAAGAGGACAACGAGGAGGATGGCGATGACGAGGCGGCGTCGGATCACGGCACGTCCTTCGAGTGCGCCGGCCGGTGTCTCGAGCGGGCCGGGATGGCGCAGGGGATGTTCAGGAACGGCCTGCGAACGACCGAATATAGCATCGCGATCCCCGCCCGGCCACGCCCGGCCACGCCCGGCGACCTCAGCGGCCCGCCGCGGTCAGCCGCTCCTCGAGCGCCGCCCAGCCGAGCCGTTCCAACTCCTCGGGCGTGGCCGTGGCGTCGAGCACCACCCAGCGCTCCGGCTCCGCCGCCGCCAGCTCGAGGAAGCGGCGGCGCACGCGGTGGTGGAAGTCCTCGGGCTCGCGGTCCAGCCGGTTGGTCCCGCCCGCCGCGTTCTCCCGGCGCGCGAGCCCCACTCCCGTCGGCACGTCGTAGAGCAGCGTGAGGGCGGGCACCAGCCCGTCCGTGGCCACCTCGTTCAAGGTCGCGAGCAGGCCGGGGTCGAGCCCGCGGCCGGCGCCCTGGTAGGCGAGCGTCGAGTCGTCGTAACGGTCGCAGAGGACGACGCGGCCGGCCGCCAGCGCCGGGCGCACGAGGTTCGCGACCAGGTCGGCGCGCGCGGCCTCCATGAGCAGGACCTCGGAGACCGCGCCGGGACGACGGGCGGGATCGAGCAGCAACTCGCGGATGCGCTCCGCGAGCGGCGTGCCGCCGGGCTCGCGCGCGACGACCGGCTCGATGCCGCGTGCGCGCAGGCGGGCGGCGAGGCGGGCGAGCTGCGTGGACTTGCCCGAGCCCTCGCCCCCCTCGAACGTCACGAACAGGCCGGTCATCCGGACCCTCGCTGCGCGCGCTACTTCTTCTTCGCCCGTCGGGCCTTCGGCTTCGCCACGGGTGCGGCCTTCGCGCGCTTCGCGGCGGGCTTGGCGGCCTCGACCATCTTCGACGCCCGGACCGCCTTCGCCCCGGCCCCGGCGACGTACCGCGCGGGCTCGACCCCGGCCTTCCGCAGGCGCTCCTTGAGCAGCGCGTCCGACTTCGGGTCGCGAATGAACTCCTCGGTGTAGGCGTGCGCCTGCTCGTCGGGGAACTGCCAGGGCGGGGACTTCTTGAAATAGGACGACGGGCCCACCAGGGCGCCCTTGAGGCCGTGGTCGAGACCGAGCTTGGCGCAGCGCACCGAATCGATCACCACGCCGGCGGAGTTGGGCGAGTCCCAGACCTCGAGCTTCATCTCCAGGTTGAGAGGCACGTCACCGAAGGTCGTGCCCTCCATGCGGATGTGACACCACTTGCGGTCCTTGAGCCACGGGATGTAGTCGCTCGGGCCGACGTGGATGTCCTCCTCGGCGATCGGGTACGGGATGATGCTGGTCACCGCCGAGGTCTTGGAGATCTTCTTGGACTCCAGCCGCTCGCGCTCGAGCATGTTGAGGAAGTCGGTGTTGCCGCCGAAGTTGAGCTGGTAGGTGCGGTCGATGCGCACGCCGCGCTCGACGAACAACCGCGACAGGATGCGGTGCGTGATGGTGGCGCCGACCTGCGACTTGATGTCGTCACCGATCACCGGCAGCCCGCGCTTCTCGAAGCGCTCCTGCCAGTAGCGCTCGCGCGCGATGAACACCGGGATGCAGTTGACGAACGCGCAACCGGCCTCGAGGACCTGCTCGACGTACCACTTGGTGGCCTCCTCGGAGCCCACCGGCAGGTAGTTCACCACCACGTCGGTCTTCGTGTCCCTGAGCAGCTTGACGATGTCCACCGTGGAGCCGGGCGCCTTCTGGATGATCTTCGAGAGGTACTTGCCGAGCCCGTCGTGGGTCATGCCGCGCTGCACCACGACGCCGGTCTTCGGCACCTTGGCGAAGACGAAGGTGTTGTTCGGCCAGGTGACGATGGCCTCGGAGAGGTCCTTGCCCACCTTGTTCTTGTCGATGTCGATGGCCGCGACGATCTCCACGTCCTTGATGTGGTACCCGCCGAGGTTGACGTGCATGATCCCCGGGACCCGCTCGCTCTCCTTCGCGTTGCGGTAATAGTGCAGCCCCTGCACGAAGGACGATGCGCAGTTCCCCACGCCGATGATCGCCACCCGAACCTTGCCCATGAGCCTAGCCTCCTAGCTGATCCACGCCCGCGCGGCGGGTGTTCCTGTGCACATGCGCCACGCGCTGCGCCGCGGTGGCGAACGAAAGGATGGCGAGCAGCAACAGGGCCGCCGACATCGCCCAGAATACCCGGAGCAGTCCCGCCACCACGAGCAACAGCAGGCGCTCGGGACGTTCGAACCATCCGACCTTGCAGTCGAGCCCGAGCCCTTCGGCCCGCGCCCGCGTGTACGAGACCATGAACGAGCCGACCATCGCCAGCGCGGCCGTGAAGGCCATCACCGCCCAGGTGAGCGGATCGAGCCCGGTGCTGATCTGCTGCAGCGCCCGTTCCGGGTGCATCACCAGCGCGTACAGGTTGCGCAGGTAGAACCCGAGGATGCCCAGCAGCACGAGGGCCTCGGAGAGCCGGTCGAGGGTCGAGTCGAGGAACGCGCCGAAGCGCGACTCCTGGCCGGAGCGGCGCGCCAGCTCGCCGTCGAGGATGTCGCACAGGCCTGCGAGCAGCAGTGCGAGCGCCCCGGAGCGCGTGTGGCCCTCGAACAGCGCCAGCCCCGAGAGCGCGCTCAGCACCAGCCCGGCGATCGTGAGGTGGTCGGCGTGCACGCCCAGCCTGGCGAGCAGCGTCACGAGCGGCTCCACCGCCGCGTGCGCGCCGTCCTGCACCCGGCGCTTGATCCGGGCGACACGCCCGGACGCCGCGCCCGCTGCGCCGGTCTCCGGCGTCGCGCTCACGGCTGCGCCCCGCCCTCGCCGCGCAGACGCCCACCCAGCACCAGCACCATCTCGCCCCGTCTCCTCTCCGGCGTGAGCGCCGCCCGCACCTCGCGCGCCGTGCCCCGCAGCACCTCTTCGAACGCCTTGGTCAGCTCGCGGGCCAGCGCGACGGGGCGCTCGCCCCAGATCGCCTCGAGCTCCGCGAGGCAGGCATCGATGCGGTGGGGCGACTCGAACGCCACCACCGTCTCGCGCCGCTCGTGCAACTCCTCCAGCCGGCGGCGCCGCGCCCCCGGCTTGACCGGCAGAAACCCCACGAAGGTGAACGCGTCGGTCGGCAACCCGCTCACCTGCAGTGCCGCGATCGCCGCGCTCGGCCCCGGGATGCTCTCCACCCGCACCCCCTCCGCCACCGCCGCGCGCACCAGCGGGAAGCCCGGATCGGCCACCCCCGGCGAGCCGGCGTCGGTCACCAGGGCGACCGCGAGACCTTCCTTCAGCTTGCGGACGAGCCCCGGCACCCGGGTGCGCTCGTTGTGCTCGAACAGGCTCGTCACCGGGACGGAGATGCCGAAATGCTGGAGCAGCCGCCGCGTGTGGCGCGTGTCTTCGGCCGCCACGAGATCCGCCTCGGAGAGGATGCGCAGGGCGCGGTGCGTGATGTCCTCGAGGTTGCCGATCGGCGTGGCCACGAGGTACAGCGTCCCCATCGGGGCGGTCGCTTCAGTCAATCGTTCGTTCCCGGGCACGGGCCCACCTGCTGAAACCGTCGCAAAGTAGCACGCGCCCGATTCGAGCGTCCACCGGACGCGCCGGACGGCGGTCGAGCCCCGGGCCGCCCCCGCTCAAGCGCCCTTGCCGATCGCACCCCGCACCGCCTCGCCGAAGCCCGCCACCGCCCGCGCCACGCCCGCGTCGTCCACGTCGAGGTGCGTGATCGCGCGCAGCCGGCGCGCCCCGAAGGACACCATGCGCACGCCGCGCGCCTCGAGCGCGCGCAGCACCGCGGCCGGGTCGAGCGCCGGGTGCTCCAGCGTGACGATGACGATGTTGGTCTCCGGCTCGGGGACCCGCACCCCCGGTGCCGCGGCGAAGCCGGCCGCGAGCGTCCGGGCGCGGCGGTGGTCCTCCGCCAGCCGTTCGACGTGGTGGTCGAGCGCGTGCAGGCAGGCCGCCGCGAGGATGCCGACCTGGCGCATGCCGCCGCCCCAGCGCTTGCGCACGCGCCGGGCCCGGCGGATGAAGTCGCCGGGCCCGGTGAGGATGGAGCCCACCGGCGCGCCGAGGCCCTTCGAGAAGCACATCATCACGCTGTCGGCCGCGGCCGCCCAGTCGCGCACCGGCACACCGCTGGCCACGCTGGCGTTCCACAGCCGCGCGCCGTCGAGGTGCACCGCGACGCCGTGTGCGCGGGCCGTCACGGCCACGGCCTGCAGGCCCGCGAGCGGCACGACCACGCCGCCCTGGCGGTTGTGCGTGTTCTCCAGGCACAGCAGGCGCACCCGCGCCGCGTGGTCGTCCGCCGGGTCGCGCACCGCGGCAGCGACCTGCCCGGGCGCGATCAGCCCGCGTTCCGCGGGGACCAGGTGCGCGAGGCAGCCGGAGTTCGCCCCCAGCCCGCCCTGCTCGTAGAGGAAGATGTGCGACTCCGGCTCGAGCAACACCTCGTCCCCGGGCTCGGTGTGGCACTTGATGGCCAGCTGGTTGCCCATCGTGCCGCTGGTCACGAAGAGCGCCGCCTCCTTGCCCGCCAGCTCCGCGACCCGGCGCTCGAGTGCCTGCACGGTGGGGTCATCGCCGAAGACGTCGTCGCCGACCTCGGCGTCCATGATGGCCCGCCGCATGGCCGGGGTCGGACGGGTGACGGTGTCGCTGCGCAGGTCGACGGCGGGGTCGGCGGGACTCATGGCGGGCTTTCGCTCGGGTGGGTGGAAGACAACGTAGACGGGTGCCGCTCGCGGCAGTGTAGGGGAACCCCCGCGGCGCGGGAAGGGACCCGGGGGCCCGGGCGCGAAGCCGTGCGGGCGCCACCGGGCGTCCGGCCCGGTCCCGTTCCCCGGTCGGGCGATCGGGGAACGGGATCCGGCCGGGAGCTGGCGGTACTAGCGCAGCAGCAGCGCCTTGCGGGTGACGCTGCCATGCTCCGTGGCCAGGCGGACGACGTAGATGCCGGCTGGCCGGCCGCGTCCGTCGAACGTGACCTGGTGCGGGCCGGCCGCCTGCACGCGGTCGCAGAGCGTCTCGACCTCGCGTCCGAAGGGATCGTACACCGCGACCCTCACCCGTGACGCCGCGGGGATCCGGTAGTGGAGCACGGTCGCGTGCGTGAACGGGGAGGGCGCGATCGAGAGTCGCAGGGAGTTCGAGCCTCCGCGGCCGCCGGGATCCTCCACCGCCGCCCAGGGCGCGACGGACCAGGCCCAGGAGCGGGTCGCCGTCATCCGGGCCGCGCGCGCGGTCTCGCTCCGGACCAGGGCGGTGTTGTCCGTCACGCGCACCGACAACGAGTGCTCCCCGGGGGACAGACCCAGCGACCCGAGCAGCGGCGCGATGCGAAGGCTCTCCTGGTTCGCGGCGGGGACGGGGATCCCGTCCACCGACCACTGGATGTCCAGCGGGTGGCCGATCGGGTCCACGGGATCGACGTAGACGACCGACGACTGGCCGACCGGGCCCCCTCCGACCACGCCCGAGGTGTCGATCGGGCAGACCAGGGCGTAGAACTCGAGGATCAGGTTCTCGACCGACGGCGGGTTGAACGGCCGGAAGAGCGAACGCATCACGGAGTTCCAGGTCGGCCGGTAGATGCCATACAGGCTGTAGTTCGCGCCTTCGAACGCGGACACCGGCCCGTCGAAGCCGACGCCCGCGGCGCCGAGCCAGGGCGCCCACTTCGTGCCGGCCGCGGCCATGGCGGTCGCGTCGAGGACGGACACGTTCGGCGCGGCGGGCTCGCCGCCCGTGTAGTAGGTGCTGCCGCCGTAGTCGTACTCGTCGGCCAGGTTGCCCAGGCTGTGGCCCAGCTCGTGGATGGCCACTCCCGCCGAGGAGCTGTTCCCGCCGGAGAAGGTCGCCAGGTCCGAGGCCGTGTACCCCGCTCCGCCGTACTTCGTGGAGTTCGCCACCGCCAGCACGTGGTCGGCCTGCGGGGCTTCGGCCGCGAAGGCCTGAGCCTTGCCCACGTTCACGCACAGCAGCCGCTCGGTGCCCCCGCACCAGAAGGCCATGTCCATCGCGGTGTTGCGGTAAATCCCCTGCGTCGGATCGTTGTCCACCCCCGAATCGGTCGAGATCACGTCGACCCGGTGGGCGTTGAAGAACGTCCGGTAGGTCGCGTACGGCTCCTGCGCGAGCAGGGCGTCGAGCGCGTTCTGGACGTGCACCGCGTAGGCCGGGAGATCCGTCGACCGGTAGCCGTCCCCCACGAAGACCAGGTCGATCCGGCGGGACACCGGGCCGTTCTCGAGGATCGTGGTGACGGAGGATGCCGCCGGGGCGAGCGCGCGACCCGCCGACGGGCGCAGTTCCAGGGTCCGGCCGCCGGTCAGTCGACCCTGCTCGTCCGCCTCGTCGTAGTAGACCGTCTCCAACTCTTCGCGCGGCTGCGGGGCCCCGCCCAGGCTCACCTCCAGCCACTGGGTGGCGGCGGCGAGGACCTCGTCCGGAACGGGACCGAAGACCGCGGAGATCTCGCCGCCCGACGAGGTGAGCTCGAGCGGCTGGAACGGACCCGCGAGGAGGCGCCCACCCGTGCGGGCGTCGTAGATCCTGAGGCTCACGTCCGTCGGCCGGTCGGCGGCGATCCCGGCCAGGCCACCGTGGAGGCCGCGGAGGGAAAGGTATTGCGACGCCCGGCCCGGTGCCGCGGACGCGCCCAGCAGCAGGACCAGGACGATCAGGACGACGGACGTTCTCATGGTTCCCTCCGGTCGACACCGGGCACGGGGCGGCGGTCGCCGTGCCGTTTCCGCTCCGCCACCCCTGGATCATGGCGCCCCGCAGCGTGGGCGTGACCGTTCCCTGACACGAGCACCAGACCCGGTAGCTTCGACCCGCCAGGGCTGCTACCGTTCCCTTCGAGAGCGGCGAGAGCTCCGCGCCCCGCACGATACCATTCGCGCGCCGCGGCGGAGCGGACCCTATCCGACCGAACGATCGACTGGCCGAGCGCGCCGGCACCCGCCGTCGCTGCGCGGCCACGCAGAGGAGTCATCCACGTCATGTTCTTCATGGGCTTCGACCCGACATTCATCCTGCTCATCCCCGCGATGATCTTCGCCTTCTGGGCGCAGTGGAAGGTGCAGAGCACCTACAAGAAGATGTCCCAGGTCCGTGCGACCAACGGCATGACCGGCCGGGACATGGCGCGCTCGATCATGGTCCGCAACGGCCTCTCCGACGTGGGCATCGAGGAGGTGGACGGGGTCCTCACCGACCACTACGACCCGCGGGCGCGGAAGGTGCGGCTCTCCGTCAACAACTACGAGGGCGACTCGCTGGCCTCGATCGCGGTGGCCGCACACGAGGTGGGCCACGCGCTCCAGCACGCGAACGGCTACGCGCCGCTGGCGATCCGCTCGGCCATCGCGCCGGTGGCGGGCTTCGCCAGCACGCTGGCGTTCCCGCTGTTCCTGGTCGGCATGTTCTTCCGCTCGGGGATGTCGCTGTTCTTCATGGACCTGGGCATCCTCTTCTTCTCGGGCGCGGTGCTGTTCCAGTTCGTCACGCTGCCCGTGGAGTTCAACGCCTCCCGGCGCGCGCTCGCCCAGCTGACCGAGACCGGGGCGATCGCCCCCCAGGAGGTGGCGGGCGCGAAGAAGGTGCTGGACGCCGCCGCGCTCACCTACGTCGCGGCCGCTGCCATGGCGGCGCTGCAGCTGCTGCGACTGGTGCTGCTCCGCAACAGCCGGCGATAGCGTCCCGAGCGGACACGAAGACGGCGGGCGGGAGCCTCGGCTCCTGCCCGCCGTCCCGGTCTCGCTCGCCCCTCGCCGCGGCATTCGCGGCGCGGGACCGGTCGGACGACCGTCAGCTCTGGGCGACCATGTCCTTGAGTTCCTTCGACACCTTGAACACCGGCACCTTGCGCGGAGGGACCGGGACGGCCTCTCCGGTGCGCGGGTTCCGGGCGATCCGCTGCTTGCGGTCCTTCACCCGGAACGTGCCGAAGCCCCGGATCTCGATGTGATTGCCGGTGGCGAGAGCACGCGCCACCGCATTGAGGAAATGATCCACGGTCTCCGCCACGTCCTTCTTGGTGAGCCCGGTGCGCTCCGCGATCTGGTCGACGATATCCGCCTTGGTCATCTCCATCCTCCTCAACGCCATCCGGGCCAACACCTTCGGGGCCGGCAGCCACTTCCGATGCGCAGGCTAGCAACCCGGGGCAAAGCCTGTCAATCGGTTTTTGCGCAAGGCGTTGCGCGATTCATCCCGCCTCGGGGTGCTCCTCTCCCGCCTCGAGCGCCCGCCGTCGTGCCTCTTCGAGCGGATGCGTCTCCGCCTTCGCGACCCGATCCCGCAGCCAGGGCTTCCCCTTCGCCACCTCCGCGGCCCATTCGCGGGCGAACGATCCATCGCGGATCTCTTCGAGCATGGCCCGCATCTCGGCGCGCGCGGCTTCGCCCACCACCCGGGGGCCGCGGGTGAGATCGCCGTAGAGCGCCGTGGCGCTGATGGAGCGCCGCGCGCCCGCCAGGCCGCGCTCGTGCAGCAACTCGGCAAGGTAGCGGAGCTGGTGGATGCACTCGAGGTAGGCCATCTCCGGCGCGTAGCCCTTCTCGACCAGGGTCTCGAAGGCCGCGGTCAGCAGGGAATGGAGGCCGCCGCACAGCACCGCCTGCTCGCCGAAGAGGTCCACCTCGGTCTCCTCGCGCACGGTGGTGCGCCAGACCGGGGCGCAGCCCAGCCGTTCGGCGTACTCCGCGGCGAGGTCCCAGGCCGTGCCGCTGCGGTCGAGGTGGACCGCCAGGTAGCCCGGCAGGGTCTCGCCCCGCTCGGCCATCGCGCGCAGCACGCGCCCCGGGGCGGTCGGCGACACCAGCACCACGTCGCCGCGCTCGGGGAAGTCGAGCGCCGAGTAGACCAGGTTGTAGCCGTGGGCGAAGACCAGGGCCGTGCCCGGCGCGAGCGCGGGCGCCACCGCGGGCCAGGTTCCGGGCAGCGCCTCGTCGGGCAGGAGCACCGCGACGACGGCCGCGCGGCTGGCCGCTCCGGACAGGTCGAGCGTGGGGAAGCCGAGCAGGCGGGAGCGGGCCTCGGCCGCGCCTCCGGCCCGCGCGCCGACCACGACCTCGAGCCCGGCGTCCCGCAGGTTCAACGCGTGCGCCTCGCCCTGGTTGCCGAACCCCAGCACGGCGATCGTCCGCTCGGCCATCCGCGTCGTCATCGCTTCATGCCCTCCACCTGCCACCACGGCCGGCCCGGGAGGAGCTTCCCTCGGGCCGGCCGTGGCCTCGGCTCATGGACGTGCGGGTCCCGCGGGCGCTCCCGCGGTGGATCCCGCCTACTTCTTCTTCCCGACGACCCTGGACGTGGGCTTGGCCGGCGTTGCCGGAGCGGGCTTCTCGAGCTTCGGCGGCGGCACTCCCCAGTTGGCCTTGGCGACCTCGACCCCGCCCGTGAAGGAGTAGGCGATCTTCTTCTGCCAGTAGGCCCAGGTCTCGAACTTCTGGCCCTCGCTCTCCCAGTAGCGCAGCTCCTCCGGCGCTCCCATCGACGCCAGCGTGGCGGCCGCCGCCGACTTGGCCGGCGCCTTCTTCGCCGCCTCGGCGGGGTTCTCCGCCGCGACACCGCCGCTGAGCGCCAGGTAGAGCATGATCTCGCCGCTGGACGCGTCGTTGTTGCCGGCCTTCGAGTACACGCCGCCCAGCTGGCGGTGGAGGTTCTTGTCCATCGGCTTGAGGTTCACCGCCCGGTGCAGCGCGGCGGCGGCCTCGTCGTACTTCTTCAACTCGGCCAGCGTCGAGCCGAACGCCGAGAGCGCCTCGGTCTCGTCGGGCTTGACCTTCACGAACTCCCGCCACTGGCCCTCGGCCAGCACGTATTCCCCGCCGTTCTGGTAGGCCAGTGCCGCGTTGAACAGCAGATCGGGCTCGCCACCCTTGAGCGCGGCGGCCTTCGAATACTCGTCCCCGGCGCTCTTGAAGTCCGGCTTTCGGGCGTCGCCGTCGAGCGTGAATGCACGCTTGAAGTAGGCGTCCGCGAGGCCGCTGTGCAGGCCCGCGTCGTCCGGGCTGCTCTTGAGCAGTTCGACGTAGAAGCCGATGGCCTCGGCGTACTTCTTCTCGTCCAGCAACTTGCCCGCGTGGCCGCGGCGTACCAGCGACAGGGAGTTGACGAGGTCGGTGTCTCCGGGGGCGGCCACCAGCCCCTCGCGCAGGACCGCGTCGGCCTTCATCATGTCGCCCATCAGCGCGTAGACCGTCCCGAGGTTGCGCGCGGTGCGCCCATCGCCGGGTCGCAGGCAGGCGGCGCGGTCGAGGGCGGCGATGGCCGAGGCGTACTTGTTGGCGGCCTCCGCCTTGAGCGCCCGCTCCCCGTCGTCCGCGGGCTCCTTGGTGAACTCGGCGTATGCGGCCTGGCCGGCCTGGATGTCGGCCACGCCCTGGTTGAAGTTCTTGGCCCAGTAGGACTCGCGGTTGCTGATCGCCCAGTCGACCTTCTTGTCGTTCCTGGCCTTCAGGCCCGCGATGGCCTTCTGGAAGGCCTGTCCGGCCGGGCAGGCGCTGTCGATCTCGGCGCAGGCCCAACCCAGGTAGGCCAGGGCCTCGAAGTCCTCGGGGTCCTCGTTCGAGCACATGGTGAGCCGGTCGACCGCCTTGAGCATCTCGCGCTGGTAGTCCTCGAGGTTGCCCTTCTCCTTGTCACGCATGGCCTGCACGACGTACTGGATCCCGCCCGCGCAGTTGGGGTTGCGCGCCTCGGCCGTCCCGGCGAGCGCCAGCGCCAATGCCAGCGTTGCCAGGCCGGCGCCGAGAGTGATCGCACGATGCCTCACTGGTCCCTCCTCCATTCGCCACCGGGGACCGCGGACGCGGCTCCCGACGGGCCGGATCCCCGGCGCGTTCTCACGTCAGACGATTCCCGTTCACCGTCAGTCCGAAGGACATCCCCAGGAAGATGGCGGCCTTGCGGCAGGCGAGCATCCGGGTCAGGAAGATCTCGAAATACTCCATGACCTGCGAGATCTTGGTGTCGATGGTGAGCTCCAGGGTGATCTCCTTCCTGGACTCGTCCACGTTCAGGAAACTCTTCTCCACCGCGTAGTTCACGCGGTCGTGCACGTCGAACTTGATCATGTCCGGGTTGCGCACCCGGGTGCGGTGCACGTCGCTCTTGTCGCCCAGGATGACCGCGGCCGCCACCGGGCTGATGGCCGACCCGTCGGTCTCGTGGTGGTTGCCGATCGCCCCCATCACCTTGACGATCTCGTCGTCCGGCATGCCCATGTCGGTGAGGATGCGCATGGCCATGACCGCCCCGGTCTGGGCGTGGACCTCCCGGTTCACCGCGTTGCCGATGTCGTGCAGGTAGCCCGCGATGGCCGCCAGCTCCGCCTCCCGCTCGGGGTGCCCCAGGCGCTTGAGCGTGTTGTAGGCGATGTGCGCCACCAGGCCGACATGCCGCTCGCCGTGCTCGGTGTAGCCGATCACTTCCAGGGCGCTGTCGGCGCTCCGGATGAAGGCCTTGACCCGGGGATTGTCGCGGACCATCTCGAAGGTGACGAGGGCGCTTCCGGGCGTGCCGTCGGTGGGGGCCTGGTCGCCCCGGGCCCCCGGGGCGGCCAGCCGGCTGCTGGCGTTTCGATGGTTCATGAAGGACCCTGACATGCGGGTTGTGTGCCAGCCCTGACGGACTGGAACGGACAGACGAGCAAACCGACTCTAGGGGCGCAAACGCAACCCCGTCAAGGCGGAAGCCCATCCGGGCGGGCCGGTCCGACCGGCCTGCGGGGAGCCCCCTCCCCGAGGTTCCCGCCCTCCAGTCTCCTACGCGCCACAGGGTGTTGCATTCCGGAACCAGGTCGGAGGGGTCGGGACCCGGCGGGAGGTCCGGCTCACAGCACCTCCACCGGGTCCACGTCCGCCATGACCTTCACCCCCTGAAGCCGGGCCGCGTCCGCCTGCTCGAGCGCCAGCGCCACCGTCTCGTGCAGGCGGGCGGCGTTCGTGCCCTTGAGCAGCAGGTGCCAGCGATAGCGTCGCTTGAGCCGCGCCAGCGCCTGCGGCGCCGGGCCCAGCACCTCGACGCCCGCCGCCTCGGCCGGCGCCTCGATCCGCTCGCGGATGCGCGTCGCGGCGGCCTCGACCCGGCCCTCGTCGGCTCCCGAGAACAGGACGGTCGCGAGCCGGCGGAACGGCGGGTAGCCCGCCTCGCGGCGCTGCCCGAGCTCGCGGTCGAGGAACAGCCGCTCGTCGTTCAGCGCCGCCGCCGCGATCGCGTGGTGTTCGGGCGTGCAGGTCTGCACGAACACCTCGCCCGCGACCGGCCCGCGGCCGGCGCGCCCCGAGACCTGCACCAGCAGCTGGAAGGTGCGCTCGGCGGCGCGGAAGTCGGGCAGGTGGAGCGCCACGTCCGCGTCGAGCACGCCCACCAGGGTCACGCGCGGGAAGTCGAGCCCCTTGGCGATCATCTGGGTGCCCAGCAGCACGTCGGCCGCGCCGCGCGCGAAGGCCGCCAGCACCGGGTGCGTGCCGCCCTGCGCGCGCGCCACGTCGGTGTCGAGGCGCAGGAGGCGCGCCGCCGGGAAGGCCGCGGCGATCTCGCGCTCGGCGCGCTGGGTGCCCGCGCCGGCGAAGCGCAGCATCGGGGCGTGGCAGGACGGGCAGCGCGGCGAGGCCGGCTGGTGGTGGTCGCAGTAGTGGCAGCGCCACTCGTCGGGCGCGAGGTGCAACGTGAGCGTGATGTCGCAGTCCGGGCACTCGGGCGTGAAGCCGCAGGCGCGGCACTGCGTGTAGTGCGAGTGCCCGCGGCGGTTCAGGAACAGCACGACCTGCTCGCGGCGCTCGAGCCGCTCGGCGATGGCCTTCCGCAGCGGGGGCGAGAGCAGCCCCCCGTCCGCGCCGTCGCGTCTCAGGTCCACCACGCGCACCACCGGCAGGGGACGCGCGTCCACGCGCCCGGGCAGCCGCAGCAGGCGGTACTTGCCGCGCGCGGCGTTGGCCAGCGACTCCAGGCTCGGCGTGGCCGACCCCAGCACCACCGGGATGCCGAGCAGCTGGGCGCGCCGCACGGCGACGTCGCGCCCGTGGTAGCGCAGCATCTCGCTCTGCTTGTAGGCGGGCTCGTGTTCCTCGTCCACCACGATCAGGCGGAGGTCCGGCAGCGGCGCGAAGACCGCCGAGCGCGCTCCCACCACCACGTCGAGCGCGCCGCGGCTCGCCAGCTCCCAGTTGCGGCGCCGCTCCCCCACCGTGAGGTAGGAGTGCAGCACCCCGATCCGCGACGAGAAGCGCTTGCGGAAGGCCGCCACCACCTGCGAGCCCAGCGCCACCTCGGGCACCAGCACCAAGGTCTGGCCGCCGGCCTCGCGGGCGGCGTGCGCGGCGCGTAGGTACACCTCGGTCTTGCCGCTGGCCGTGACGCCGTGCAGCAGCAGCGGCGCGAACCCGCCCCGGGCGACCGCGCCGACCACCTCGCGCACCGCCGCGGCCTGCCCGCCGGTGAGCCGCACGCGTTCCGGCAGCGGCAGTGTCATCACCGGCTCCTCCTCGGCGCCGCGTCGCGCGCGGCTGCGGGCGAAGCCCTCGAGCCCGCCCGGCAGGCCCGCCGCCAGCACCTCGCCCAGCGGAGCGAGGTAGTACTCCGCGATCCAGCGCGCCAGCTCGAGCTGGTGTCTCGAGAGCGGCGGCACCGGCAGGACGCCGGTCAACTCGTTCACCTTCCCGAGGTCACAGGTGGCCGAAAGGCCGACGACGAAGCCACGCCGGGCGCGCCCGTGGAAGGGCACCGAGACCTGGGCGCCGGGCACGGCGCGCGCCACGAGGGCGTCGGGGACGCGGTAGAGAAAGGTCTGCCGCACGGGCAGCGGCAAGGCGACGTGGGCGAAGGGCATGTCCGGATCGGGATGGGGGGCGCGTGGCGCTGGTGGACGTCGGGGTCAGCATGACGTGCCAGGGGGCGCGCGGCAAGCGCGCGGCGCGCGCGGCGCCGGGAGGCAGCCCACGCCTGCGGCCTGCCCCCGGTCGAAGGAGGGGTGAAGACTCCCGACCGGGGTTCAGGCCTGCATGCGGTGAGGGCTGGCCTGGCCGAGCAGCGCGTTGATGCGCTCGACCAGCTTGCGCGGACTGAACGGCTTGGTGATGTAGTCGTTGGCCCCGACTTCGAAGCCGACCTTCTGATCCACGTTGCGGCCCTTGGCCGACAGCAGGATCACCGGGATCTCCCTCGTGGCGGGATCGGCCTTGAGCAGCTTGCAGGTCTCGTAGCCGTCCAGCTTGGGCATCATGATGTCCAGCACGATGAGGTCCGGATGCTCGGCGCGCGCCCGTTCCAGCGCCTGTTCGCCGTCCAGCGCGGTCAGCACCTCGTAGCCTTCCATGCCCAGACTGAAGTCCAGGATGTGCACGATGTAGATCTCGTCATCCACGACCAGGATCTTGCCCTTCGCCATGTCACTCACCTCCCTGCGATGGCGTTCGCGTCGTCCTTCGTGTTCGATCCCGCGGGCGCGGACGCCGGACGCGAAGCGTCCAGCACGCGCTCGAAGGCCTCGACGACACGGGGTTCGAACTGCCGCCCCGCGAGACGCCCCAGCTCGAGCCGGGCGTCGTCTTCCGCGCGCGCGGGCCGGTGGGGCCTGCCCACCGTCATGCTCTCCCACGCGTCCACCACGGCCAGGATGCGGGCCCCGATGGGGATCTCGTCCGCGCGCAACCCGCACGGATAGCCGGTGCCGTCCCACCACTCGTGGTGCGAGAGCACGATCTCGCGGACCGCGCCGACCACGTCGAGCGGCTTCAGCAGGTCCGCCCCGATCTCGACGTGCCGCTCCATCAGGACGCGCTCGTCCGAGGAGAAGGAGGCGGCGCACTCGCGCAGGCTGCCCGGCAGGCCGGTCATGCCGATGTCGTGCACGCTGGCCGCGAAGGCGACGTTCGCGACCTCGGCCTCGTCCAGGCCCAGTTCCTGCGCCAGCGCGCGGGCGAGCCGCACGCCGGCGCCGGCCTCGGAGCCGTCGCGGCCCGGCTGGCTCTGCATCTGGCGCAGCGCGCGCACGGTGCCGTCCAGGCCGGAGACGCGCTCGTCCGCGCGCTGCAGCGCGGCCCACGCGTCGCCCACCCGCTCGGCCAGGTGGAGCAGCAACGCGCATTCCTCCGCTTCGAACGGCTTCCCGGAGCGGGGATCGGTCACGTTGAGCACGCCGAGCAGGCCCTCGTCCCCCTCGACCGGCACCGACAGGAACGTGCGGGTCTGGTAGTGCCCGTGATCCGAGCCGGCGGCCTCGCCCGGCACCTGGGCGTTCGAGACGCACAGCGGGCGCCGGTTCTCGACCACCCAGCCGACCACGCCCTCCCCCGAACGGATGCGCGTCTCGCGCATCACGCGCGCGTCGAGACCGACGGCCGCGCGCACGCCGAAGTCCCCGTCCGGTCCGGGGACCAGCAGGGAGACCACGCGCGCATCCATGACCTCGGCCACCATCTCGATCGCAAGCCTCAGGAGACTCTCCGGCCCCGATGCCGCCGAAGGCTCCGACTGCAACGCCACCCGCGGTCCGCTCCGCCGCGGCAACACCACGGTGAAACACGAACCGCGGCCGGGAGCGCTCTCGGCGGTGATGCGCCCCCCGTGCCACTCGACGATGGACTTGCACACCGCCAGCCCCAGTCCCGCTCCGCCGAAGCGGCGGGCCAGCGACGAATCCACCTGGTAGAAGCGCTCGAACACGTTCCCGAGCGCCGCCTCGGGGATCCCGATGCCGGTGTCTTCCACCCGCAGGGCGATCTCCTCGGCCGAACCCGAAAGGAACACGGTCACGGTTCCCCCCGGCGGGGTGAACTTGACCGCGTTGCTCCCCAGGTGCAGCACCAGCTGCCGCATCTGTTCCAGGTCGGCTTCCGCCCAAGTATCGGCGCAATCGTTCACCAGCTTGAGGGATACCTGCCCGGCCTCGGCGGACGGAGCGAGCTGGCGCACCGTGTCCGCGACGACCCCCCCGAGGTCCACGGGCACGTGCTGCGAGGGCATGTCCTCCGTGTCGAAGCGGTTGATGTCGAGCACCGACTCGACCAGCCGCGCCAGGCGCCGCGCCTCCTCGCTCATGATGCCCAGGAAGTGGCGCAGGCGCTCGTGGGTGAGGCCCTCCTCCGGCGCGGCGAGCATGGTGTCCAGGTACGCCCGGATGGCGGTGAGCGGCGTGCGCAGCTCGTGGGAGACGGCCGAGACGAAGTTGGTCCGGAGCGAGTGCAGTTCCTGGGCGCGCTGCCCGGCCTCCCGGAGCCGGCAGGCCTGCACCTCGCGCTCGTGGTAGAGCCGGGCGTTCTCGATCGCGACGACGGCGTGCCCGGCGAAGATCTCCAGCAGCTCGATCGTCTCGGTCGAGGGCACCAGCCGGTCCACGGGGTCATCCACCGAGAAGTAGCCCGCCAGGTCCCCGTTGCGGTTCTGCAGCGGCACCAGCAGCACGTCCCCGTCGTGCCACTCCCACTCCTCGCGCGGCCCGAGGCCGGGCCGGTAGTCCTGCGAGGGCCGCCGGCCGGGCTCGTGCCGGTGGTTGATGTAGTACGAGCGGCTGACCCGGCACTCCTCGCGGAGCCACTCGCCGAACTCCTCGACCGTGACGTCGGCGGCCTCGAGCCGCGCGCGGCCGGCGTCGTCGATCCCGGCGAAGGCGCTGGCCCGGAACCGGCCGGACTCCGGGTCGAGGATGTAGATCAGGACGATGCGGAACCCGAGGGTCGCGCTGACGACCTCCGCGATGCGCGGCAGCAGGGTGTCGAGGTCCAGCTCGGAGTTGATCTGCCCGATGCTCTCGAGGATCTGGTGCAGCCGCTTGCCGCGCCGCCGGTTCTCCTCGATCTGGCTGAAGTAGAGACGGCTCAGGCGCTGGCGGGTGGCGGTGAGCTCCGTCACCTGCTGGCGCAGCGCGTCGGTCTCCGCGGACGGGCCGGGCGCCGGCTCGCGCGGACCGTCGCCGGCGGCGGCGATGGCGGGGACCGCGGCTCCGGGTCCGGCCTCGGCGGCGGGGACCCCGGTCCTCGATTCGGCCTCGGCGGCGGCCGCTGCGGCCGCGACCGCACCCTTCTTGAGCTTGGCCAGCTCGCGCCGCGTCCGGTCGAGCTCCCCCTTCATGTGGAGTTCGCTCTGGGACGGTCCCGACTTCGCGCTGCTGCGGCTCATGCGTTCGTCCTAGGCTGCGTGACGTTCCACGTCGGCCGCGTCGGGGTCGACATGTCGGCGTTCCCCGACCAGGACGCTGCCGGGGATGCCCTTGCCGTGGGCCTTCAATTCCTGCGCGATGTCGGTGAGCTGCGCCAGGTGCGAGACCTGGGCCCGGTCCGTGCTGACCATGGCGATGGTCACGCTCATGAGCGGGAAGTCCTCGAGCTCGCCGCGGCGGTTCTTGACCTCGACGTGGCCGCGCTCGCGATCCTCGGCGTCGTAGAGCGACGGGACGGCACGGTTGAAGGCGTCGATGATCTCGCGGCCGATGGCCTCCGCGTGCCCGGGGGCGGTGAGCAGCACGAAGTCGTCGCCGCCGATGTGCCCGACGAAGGTCCCTTCGCCGTGGCGGCCCGCGGCCTCGACCAGGATGCGCGACAGGGTCTGGATGGCCTCGTCGCCGCGCGGGTACCCGTAGTGGTCGTTGTAGGCCTTGAAGAAGTCGATGTCCACCTGGAGCAGGGCGAACGGCTCGCGGGAGGCGAGGCGCCGCTCGGTCTCGCCGTTGATCGAGAGGTTCCCGGGCAGCCCGGTGAGCGGGTTGGCCTCGCGCTGCTGGCGGCTCCAGCCCAGCTGGTTCTTGATCCGCAGCAGCAGCTCGCCGCGGTCGTAGGGCTTGGTGATGTAGTCGTTCGCCCCGCCCTCGAAGCCGGTCATCACGTCCCGCTTCACGTGCTTGGCGGTGAGCATGATGATCGGGATGAAGCGGGTCGCGTACGAGGCGCGCAGCCGTCGCAGGGCCTCGTAGCCATCCATGCGGGGCATCATCACGTCGAGCAGGATGACGTCCGGACGCACCTGCTGGGCCAGCTCGAGGGCCGCCTCGCCGTCGCAGGCCTCCACCACCTCGAATTCCTCCAGCTCGAGTTGCATGCGCAGGACCTCGCGCAGGTTCGGCTCGTCTTCCGCGATCAGGATCCTGAGTTTGGCCACTGCGACGAACTCCTGGCTAGGGCTGGTCACGGTTCGCTTCCAGCGGGCCGCTGCAACGACCACGCACCCTGCGGGCACGAGAGCGCTCCCATCTGCGGCCCCACGTCGTCCACCGGCGCATCCCGGCACGACGGTCGGCACCACCAGGAGTATCGGCTGACGATGGACGGGGCTGCAGCCTTTTGGAGGGGGGCACGGCCCGCCACGGCACGCCGTGGGGGGTGCGGCGGCCTGGCGCGGGCGCGCCGGGACCCCGCCGCGCCGGGCAGGTCGCCATCCACGAGGGGGTTAGCTCAGCTCCCGTCCATCCGCAGGCCGGACTCCTCGAGCGAGGCCACCACGTCGAGGTCCGCGTCCGGCTCGGCGCCCTGCTCCAGCATCCAGGAACCGACCAGCGCGATCATCGCGGCGTTGTCCGCGCAGAGCCGCGACGAAGGCAGCCGCAGCGGGATGCCCCGTTCGTCGCAGCCCGCGGCGAGCCGCGCGCGCAACTCCCGGTTCGCCGCCACGCCGCCGCCCACGCCGAGCGCACGGGCCCCCACCTGGTCCACCGCGCGGAGCGTCTTGCCGGTCAGCGTGTCCACCACCGCGGCCTGGAACGAGGCGGCGAGGTCCGCGAGGAGCGTCTCGCCGTGCGGCGGCGGACCGAGCCGGCCGACCGCGAGCGCCACCGCGGTCTTGAGGCCCGAGAAGGAGAAGTCGAGGTCCGCGCGGTCGAGCATCGGGCGCGGGAACGCGAACGCCGCCCGGTTGCCCCGCGCGGCCAGGCGGTCGATCGCCGGTCCGCCCGGGAAGCCCAGCCCGAGGAGCTTCGCCACCTTGTCGTAGGCCTCGCCCGCCGCGTCGTCGCGCGTGCTGCCGAGCCAGCGGTAGCGGCCGAAGCCCCGCACCTCCACCAGCTCCGTGTGCCCTCCCGAGACCACCAGGGACACCGCGGGCAGCGGGCTCGCGCCGTGCTCCAGCGTCGCGGCGTGCAGGTGCGCCTCGATGTGGTTGACCCCCACCACCGGGATGCCGAGGGCCGCGCCGTAGGCGCGCGCGAAGGCCACGCCCACCACCAGCGAGCCGACCAGCCCCGGCGCGCGCGTGACCGCGATGCCGGTGAGCTCGCCGGCGCCCACCCGGGCCTCCGCGAGACAGCGCGCGACCAGCCGCGGCAACCACTCGAGGTGCGCGCGTGAGGCCAGCTCGGGAACCACGCCGCCGTAGAGCCGGTGCACGTCCTGCGCGGCGATCAGGTGCGCGCGCAGCGTGCGCCCTTCCTCCAGCACGGCGACCGAGGTGTCGTCGCACGAGGTCTCGATGCCGAGCACCAGGCGGGCGGCGCTCACGCGCCCTCCGCCGGCGGGGCGAGCGCCGCTTCGAGCCACGCCAGGTACTTCGGCGCGACCGCGGCGACCTCCACCGCGACGCACTCGGGGACCTCGTAGGGGTGCAGCTCGTGCAGGCGCGCGAGCAGCGCCGGCCAGTCCCGCCTGCGGGTCTTGAGGAGGGCCAGCACCTCGCGCTCGTCCGCCACCTCGCCCCGCCAGCGGTAGAGCGAGCGGGCGCCGGGCGACAGGCTGGCGCAGGCGACCAGGCGCTCCTCGAGCAGTGCGCGCACCACGCGCACGGCATCGTCCTCGGTGGCGAAGCTGCTGAAGACGAGCAACATCTCGGTCACGTCGTCCTCCCGGGGTTCCCTGCGGCGCGGGCGGAGTCTACCCGCATCCGCCTCAGCGCGCGCGCTCGTACCAGGCGCCGCAGGTCGAGGTGAAGGCCACGCGGTAGCCGCCGGCGAGGAAGGCGGCGAAGCGCCTCACCCGGGGCGCTCCCCCGGTCACGAGCGGCAGGTAGTGCCGCTCGACCAGGACGTACTCGGGCGGTTCGCGCTCGAGCCGCGCCGCGAGCCCCGACCACTCCGCCGCGCCCATCTCCGGGGCGAAGAGCTCACCGTGGAACGCGGCGGCCGACACCGGGCGGCCCGCGAGCCGGTAGACCAGCGGGTTGTCGAGCACGAACAGCGGGCCCGGCCGGCCGGCGGGCCCGGCGATCCGCGCCACGTCCCGCGCGAAGTCCCGGTAGGACCGGTTCACGAACTCCATGTAGGCGACCCGGTCGGCCGGCGCCACCGCGAACCGGTGGCGCGCGAGCATCGCGGCCTTCATCGCGGCGAGGCCGACCAGACCGGCGAAGAGCGCGCCGAGCCCGGCGCCGGCCCACCGGCGCGCGCGCCGCGAGCCCGCGCCGAGCGCGTCCAGGCGCGTCCACAGCGCGCCCGCGCCCGCCGCGCCCAGCACCCCCAGCGGCGGCAGGACCAGCAGGTAGTGGTAGGACCACCACGACCAGCGCTGCGCGAGGACGATCAGGAGCCCGGCCAGGAACCAGGCCAGCAGCCCCGCGCCGAGCGGGTCGCGGCGCGCGCGTGCCACGCCCGCCCCGAGCGTGGCCAGGCCGAGCAGGGGCGCGAAGCGCAGCAGGAACCACTCCAGCCCGGCGAACAGCCGGTCCGCGTGGAGGCCCCGGACCTGCGACAGCAGGACGGCGGGAACGGTGAAGGTCGTCCACGCCAGCGTCGCGAGCAGTCCGTGCCGGGCGAAGTACGCGAGGACGAGGGCGAGCGGGAGCGCCACGCCGAGGCTCACGGGCAGCACCAGGCTCCCGAGCGCGCGGCGCCCGCCCCCGCGTCGCACGGCGTCCCGCATCGCCATCAGCCAGAACAGGCCGACCAGGGGCAGGAAGGCGAGCTTGAAGATCATCACGACCGCGCCGCACGCGCCCGAGAGGAAGGCGCGGGCCGCGCGGGGCCTCTCGTCCGGGCCGTCGGTGGCGAACCACAGCGCCAGGTAGAGCGGGAAGCCCACCAACCCCTCGACCTGGGTGAGTTGCTGGGTCCCCGCGGCGGCGTAGTAGCCCCCGACGACGAACAGCGGCGCGAGCGTGGCCGCCGGCCCCCGCCCCCAGCGGCGGCGCAGGGTCACGAGCAGCGTGACGGCGAACCCCGTCATCCACAGCAACTCGAAGAGATGGATGCCCGGTTCGTCGAAGCCGAACAGCCGCCCGGCCACGGCGTAGAACCAGTAGATGCCCGGCTGCTTCACGTCCCAGAAGTCACGGTAGAGCACGCTTCCGGACGCGAGGCGCTCGGCGCCCAGCGTGAACAGCGACTGGTCCCAGTCGAAGGGATGCGGCAGGTTGATGAGCCCGAGCGCGAGCACCGCGAGGAGCGCAAGCCCTTCGCTCCGCGAGAGGAAGCGGGGCGGGCGGGCGACGGACTCCGGCCGGGGGGGAGACATCACGCGGGCAGTGTATCCCGCGCGATTCGCGCTCCGCCACCCGGGGCTCCGCGGGCCCCGCCGATTGTCAACCGGCGAGGCCCCGGCTATATTCCCGCGACCCTCGAAGCGGCATCCTTCACAACTTCCACCCAGCGAGTCCGCTCATGTCCAGCCTGATCGACGTCCTGCTGCTCACGGCCCTGCCCGCCTCGGGCAAGTCGGAAGTCCGTCGCTACCTCGCGGGCCTCACCCCCGAGCAGTGTCGCGACGAGATGCACGTGGGACCCACCGTCCAGCTCGACGACTACCCCTACGTCCACATGATGCGGCGCATCAGCCAGGAGCTGCGCAAGCGCGGCCAGGACGGGCTGTTCTTCGACTCCGACGAGCTGCCGATGAAGGAGCAGCGCGACTGGGGGACGCTGATGGAGCTGCTGAACGAGGACTTCGACGACCTCGTCCAGCGGCACCGCCCGGCCCCGCGCCCCGCCTCCAGCGGGTGCCCGGCCGCCGAGTGGCTGCTGGACCGCTTCGACGCCGCGCGCCGCAAGGTCGGCGCGCGTCCGGCGCTCGGCCAGCTCGATCCCGCCGTGCGCGGCGAGCTGGTCGAGGCGCTCGAAGCCGAGTGCGCCGAGTTGCTGCGCGAGAAGAACGCCGGCATCCCCGACTCGCTCCAGGGCCGCACCGTGGTGATCGAGTTCGCGCGCGGCGGCCCGGACAAGTCCGCGATGCCCCTGCCGGCGCCGCTCGGCTACCGGTACTCGTTCGCCGTGCTCTCCGAGGAGATCCTCGCGCGCGCCTCGGTGCTCTACGTCTGGGTCGCGCCGGAGGAGTCGCGCCGCAAGAACATCGAACGCACCGACCCCAACGACCCGGGCTCGATCCTGCACCACGGCGTGCCGATGGCGGTGATGCTCGGCGACTACGGCTGCGACGACATGGAGTGGTTGCTCCAGCACTCGGACCGCCCCGACACGGTGAAGATCGAGGCCCACGGCCGCTCCTGGTACCTGCCGGTGGGCCGCTTCGACAACCGCGTCGACAAGACCACGTTCGTGCGCAAGGACCGCAAGGACTGGCAGCCCGAGGAGGTCAAGGCGCTGCACGAGGGGCTGGCGGGGGCTCTGGCCCGGGTGGTGAAGGCGGGCGCGAAGACGTACTGACAGGCCGGGCCCGGACGCTCGGAGGCAATCGCGCGGGGGCCGGGACGCCGGTGGGCGAGCAGAGGCACCATGCGCTCGCCCCCCGGCGTCCCGGCCCCTACGCCAACCAGGCCCCGCGCCGACCAGCCCCCCCGGCTACTTCCGCCCGAGCGACCCCACCACCGCCAGCGCGAGCATCCCGAGGTTCTCGCCCAGCTTGGACCAGCCGATACGCGTGGCGTCCGCGGTGCCGAAGCATCCGCAGTGGAAGTTGAGGCCGCGCGCCATGGCCAGGGCGACGCCGACCGTGAAGCCCGCGAGCAGCACCCCGGCCACCCAGGCGCCCGCGCGGGGCCGGATGCCCAGCACCAGCGCGAGACCGGCCACCAACTCGACCCACGGCAGGGTCATCGCCACCAGGTGCTCGGACCAGAACGGCACGATGCGGAAGTTGTGGACCTCCCGCGCCAGGCTCGCGACGTCCACGATCTTGGCGAGCGCCGCCACCAGGAACAGCGCCCCCAGCACGATCTGCGCGCCGCGGCGCACCGGGGTGCCGGTCAGCACGCCGCTCACCGCGCCACCTTCGCCGGCCCCGTCTCCGTCGGGTAGCCGGCCGCCTTCCAGGCGGGCATGCCGTCGGTGAAGACCAGCACCTTGCGGATGCCGTCCGCCAGCATGTTCCTGGCCAGGTCCTTCGAGAGCTCGCAGTCGCCGCCGCTGCAGTAGAGGATGAGCGGCTTGCCCGCCCGCTTGAACGGCTCGAGCAGGGCCGGGTTCCTCACCGCGTCGTCGAAGGGCACGCTCAGGGCGCCGGCGATGTGCCCCTCGGCGTACTCCGGGGCCTCGCGCGCATCCACGAAGACCGCCGCGCCGGCGTCGAAGAACTTCTTCACGTTCGCGAGCTTCACTTCGATTGGCTGGTCCAGGTCCGGGACCACCGGCAGGTCCGCCTTCGTCACGACCGGCGCGACGACGGCGCCGGGCACCGTCGCAGGGACCTTCGTCACGGACGCCGGCACCGGCACCGGCTTCTTCACCGCCGTGACGGGGACCCTCCGCGCCGGCGCCTTCCTCGCCGCCGGCTTCTTCGCCACGGACCCGGCCGGCTTGCCCGGCGCGGCGCGGACCGTGTCGCGCGCGGCGGCGGGCGGCGCGACCCCGCCCGCCCAGGCGGTCCCCACCAGCGAGAGCCCGGGCGCCGACGGCGGCCGGGCCGCGGGCGGCGGCGCCAGCAGGGAGCCGGGCTGCAGCTCCTCGAGGCTCGGCATCCTCTCCGGCTGCGTGATCCACGACAGCCCGCGCGGCGGCTTGCTCGCCAGGCCCAGCGCGTTGAACGCCAGGCCCAGCGCCACGCCCACGATCACGATCGCCGCGACGCCGCGCAGCGTCGCCGCCGTCCCGTCCGGTCCCGTCCGATCATTCATGGCTGCCTCCTTCGCCCCGGCCTCAGGCACCCATCAGGTACAGCATCAGCGCCTTCTGCGCGTGCAGCCGGTTCTCGGCCTGGTCGAAGATGGCCGAGTGGGCCGTGCGCGAGGCGGCGTAGTCGATCTCCTCGCCGTAGTGCGCGGGGAGACAATGCAGGATGGTCGCGTCGGGCTTCGCCACCGCCAGGAGCGCGGCGTCGATCTGCCAGCCGCTGAAGTCGTGCTTCCGCTTCGCGGCCTCCGCCTCCTGTCCCATGCTGGCCCAGACGTCGGTGTAGAGCACGTCGGCGCCGCGGCAGGCGCCCGCCAGGTCGTTCGAGACGGCGATCGCCGCCCCGGTCCGCGCCCCCATGGCCTTCGCGTCCGCCACGATCTCCGCCAGCGGCTCGTAGCCCGCCGGGCAGGCCACCGTGACGCTCATCCCCAGCAGGGCGCCGCCGTAGAGGAACGACTGGGCCACGTTGTTGCCGTCCCCCACGAACACGGCCTTGATCCCCTCGAAGCGGCCCTTGCGCTCCTGGATGGTCTGCAGGTCGGCGAGGATCTGGCACGGGTGCTCGCGGTCCGAGAGCGCGTTGATGACCGGCACCGTGGCGTGCCGGGCCAGCCCCGCCACGCTGTCGTGCCCGAACACGCGCGCCATGATCACGTCGCACATGCGCGAGATCGTCAGGGCGATGTCCTCCACCGTCTCGCGCTCGCCCAGCTTGATGTCGGAGGGCCCGAGGTAGATGGCGTGCCCCCCGAGCTGCGTCATCCCGACCTCGAACGAGACGCGCGTCCGCAGCGAGGGCTTCTGGAAGATCATCGCCAGGGTCTTGCCGGCGAGCCGCGGGTGCGGAATGCCGGCCTTGACCTCCCGCTTGAGACGGGCGGCGAGCTCCAGGACCTCCAGCGTCCGGGCCGCCGTGAGGTCCTTGACCGAGAGATAGCTCGGGTTAGGCATGGGGCGTGGCTCCCTTCTGCACCGCCAGGACCTTCGCGATGGCGCGCGGCAGGACGGTCCGGTCGTGTTCCTCGAGCTCGTACATCACGCGCGTCGAGGGCTTGTCGATGGTGAGGACGTGCCGCAGGTCGATGGGCGTGGCGATCAGCACCAGGTCGCACGGGACCGCGGCGATGGTGGCCGAGAGCTCGGCGATCTGCCGCTCGCCGTAGCCCATGGCCGGCAGGATCTGGGTGAGGTGCGAGTACTTCTCGAACACCTGCCGGATGGAGCCCTGCGCGTACGGCCGCGGGTCCACGATCTCGCCGGCCTGCAGCTTGTGCGCGGCGACCAGGCCGGCGCCGTAACGCATCTCGCCGTGGGTGAGCGTCGGCCCGTCCTCGATCACCAGCACGCGCTTGCCCTTGACCGACTCGGGCTGTTCCACCGTGACCGGGGAGTTGGCCCGCAGGACGATCGCCTTCGGATTCAGCGCGCGCACGTTCGCCTCGACCGTCTGGATGGCCTCCGGGTCCGCGGTGTCCACCTTGTTGATCACGACGATGTCGGCCATGCGCACGTTGGTCTCGCCCGGGTAGTACCGCAGCTCGTGGCCGGGGCGGTGCGGGTCGGCCACCACGATGTTGAGGTCGGGGCGGTAGAACGGCGTGTCGTTGTTGCCGCCGTCCCACAGGATCACGTCGGCCTCCTGCTCGGCGCGGCGCAGGATGGCCTCGTAGTCCACCCCCGCGAAGACCAGGTTGCCCATCGCGGTGTGCGGCTCGTACTCCTCGCGCTCCTCGATGGTGCACTCGGCCGCGTCCATGTCGGCGACGCTGGCGAAACACTGCACCGCCTGCCGGGCGAGGTCGCCGTAGGGCATCGGGTGCCGCACCACCGCCACCTTCTTGCCCATGCCCTTGAGGATCTCGGCGACACGTCGAGAGGTCTGGCTCTTGCCGCAGCCGGTGCGCACGGCGCCCACCGCGATGACCGGCCGGGTGCTCTCGATCATGGTCTGGGCGGCGCCCAGCAGCGAGAACTGCGCCCCCGCCGCGTTCACCCGGCAGGCCTGGTGCATGAGATTCTCGTGCGACACGTCGGAGTAGGAGAAGGTCACCAGGTCGACGCGGTGCTCGCGGATCAGGTCGTCGAGTTGGTCCTCGGCGTGGATCGGGATGCCCTGCGGGTACCGCGGGCCGGCCAGCACCGGCGGGTAGACGCGGCCGGCGATGTCGGGGATCTGCGCCGCGGTGAAGCACACGACTTCCACGTCCGTACGCTGCTTCCAGTAGACGTTGAAATTGTGGAAGTCCCGGCCGGCGGCTCCCATGATGATGACGCGGGTCTTGCTGGAATCACCCATGACGCAACCTCTCGGTTAGGCGCGCCTTCCGACCGCAGGCCCGATCCCGGCCTCCGCCGTGATCGCCCGGGGAATACCCCTGCACGCGAGTGTAGAAGCGAGTCCTGATGCAGTTGTCCTGAGGGGGCAAAGCAGCGGAAAGCATACCATCGGGAACGCCCCCGCGCCCGTCGCCCGGGGGCCGGGCCGGGCCGCCCCGCGGGCTCCCCCGCGCGTGCGAGGATCGCGCCGAACGCATATGCTGCGGCGACGCGAGTTTCGGCCCGCCGTGCAGGACGCCACGCCCCCGACCCAGGAGCCGACCATGCCACACGCCGCCGCCTACGCGGCCCTCACCACCGGAAGCCCGCTCGCCCCCTTCGCCGTGGAGCGCCGAGCGCCGGGCCCGCTCGACGTCGCCATCGACGTGCTGTTCTGCGGCATCTGCCACTCCGACATCCACCAGGCGCGCGGGGAGTGGGGCGGCGAGGTCTTCCCCATGGTCCCCGGCCACGAGATCGTCGGGCGGGTGAGCGCGGTGGGCCCGCGGGTGACGCGCTTCGCGGTCGGCGACCTGGTGGGCGTGGGCTGCATGGTCGACTCCTGCCGGGAGTGCGGACCGTGCCGTCACGACACCGAGCAGTTCTGCGAGCGCGGCGCGGCGTACACCTACAACAGCACCGAGATGGACCGGCGCACCCCGACCTACGGCGGCTACTCGACCCACGTGGTGGTCGCCGAGCGCTTCGTGCTGCGCGTGCCGGACGGCCTCGACCCCGCGGCCGCCGCGCCCCTGCTCTGCGCCGGCATCACCACCTACTCGCCGCTGCGCCAGTGGGGCTGCAAACCCGGCGACCGCGTCGTGGTCTCCGGCCTCGGCGGGCTGGGCCACATGGCGGTGAAGCTGGCCGCCGCGATGGGCGCGGAGGTCACCGTGCTGAGCACCTCGCGGGCCAAGCAGGCCGACGCCGCGCGGCTCGGGGCCACGGGCTTCGAGCTGCACGGCGACGAGGCGGCGGCCAGGCGGCTGGCCGGCCGCGTGGACCTGATCGTGGACACGGTCTCCGCGCCGCACGACTACAACGCGCTGCTGCGGCTGCTGCGGCCCTACGGCGCGATGGCCGTGGTCGGCGTGCCGCCCGAGCCCACCGCGCTGCACGCCTTCTCGCTCATCAGCGGCGCCCGGCGCCTCGCGGGCTCGCTCATCGGCGGCATCGCCGAGACCCAGGAGATGCTCGACTTCTGCGGCCGGCACGGCGTGGTCTCGGACGTCGAGGTCATCCCGATCGAGCGCGTCAACGAGGCCTACCCGCGGGTGGTGAAGGGCGACGTGCGCTACCGCTTCGTGATCGACCTGGCGAGCCTGAAGCGGGGTTGAGGCCGGACCGGCCGCCGTCCGGGGCGGGGATCGTGCAGCCGTTCCCGACCGCGTTCCACGGCGGAAGCGGCCGCGTGCCTCAGTCCGTCCCCTTCGCCCCCCGGTCCTCGGCGGTCATCATCTGGCGGTAGTAGCCGTCCACACCCATCAGCTCCGCCGGGCTGCCGTCCTGCTCGACGCGTCCCCCGCGCAGGACCAGGATGCGGTCCACGTCGCTCAGCATCGAGCGCCGGTGGGCGACCACCAGCGTGGTGCGACCCTGCGAGATGACGTCGATGGCCTCCTTCACCGCCGCCTCCGTCTTGAAGTCGAGGTTCGCGGTGGCCTCGTCCAGCAGCAGGATCAGCGGGCGCCCGATGAACGCACGCGCCAGCAGGACGCGCTGCCGCTCGCCCATCGAGAGCTCCACCCCCCGTTCGCCGATCGGGGTCGCGAGGCCCTCGGGCAGGCGTTCGAGCAGCGGCGCCAGTCCGGCCAGGCGGGCCGTGTCCACGACCTCGGCGTCGGTGGCTTCGAAGCGGCCGTAGCGGATGTTCTCGGCGATGGTCATGCGGAACAGCATCCCGTCGGCCGCCACGCCGCGGATCGCTCCGCGCAGCGACGAGGGCGCGACGTCCGTGACGCGCTGCCCGTCCACCAGGATGGCCCCGGCCTGCGGCTGGTAGAGCCCGATCAGCAGGTCGGTGAGCGTGGTCTTGCCGGCGCCCGAGGGGCCGACCAGGCCCACGCGCTCGCCCGGCTTCACGCGGAAGGTCACGTCGTCGAGCACCGGGCGCTGCGGGCGGTAGCCGAAGCGCACGCCGGCGAACTCGATGGCGCCACCGCCCGCCGCGAGCGGCGGCCGGTCCTCGCCCGGCGCCGCGGGCTCGTCGAGCAGCCGGTGGGCGCGCCGCATCGAGCTGGCGTGCTCCTGCAGCGAGGTGTAGAGCTCGGTCAGGCTGCCGATCGGCGAGTAGACCTGGTCGAGGTAGGCCAGGAAGAGCACCACGTCGCCCGGCGTGAGCTGGTGCTGGAGGGCCTTGATGCCGCCCAGCAGCAGCGCGGCGGCCTTCGAGACGGTGACGATCGCCTCCTGCGCGAACGCGTAGCGGTTCTGCAGGCGGTTGCGCGCGACGTAGGTGTCGAACGCGCGCCCGCTCACCTCCTCGAGCGCCTTCGCCTCGTGCTCGGCGGCGCCGTGGGTGAGCACCGTCTTGATCCCGGCGACGGCCTGCTGGATGCGGCTCGAGACGTCGTCCCACAGCGAGTAGTACTCCTCGAGCCGGGTCTCGAGGCGGCGCGTCATCTGCCAGGTGACCAGGGCGTACACCGGCACGGCGATGAAGGTGATGAGCGCCAGGGCGGCGTTCAGGCTGGTGATGATGGCCAGGATGGCGAGCAGCGTGAACACGTCGGGCCAGACCTCCTGGGCGAACGCCGTGAACACCGGCGCGACGTGGTCCGACTGGTCGATCTGCCGCGCCACCGCGCCGCTCGCGCGCCGGCCGAAGAAGTCGAGCGGCAGGCGCAGCACGTGGCGGAACGTGCGCAGGATGAAGTCCCGCTCGATCCGGCTGGCGAGCGTGGTCGAGCGATTGTCGCCGTGGTAGCGGAACAGCTCCGAGAGCAGCCGCGTGACCAGCAGCAGCACGGCGCCGATGAACACCGTCGCCATCGCCTGGTGCGGCGAGCGCGCCGGCAGCGCCCGCCGCCCGGTCTCCTCGGCGCGCATCTTGCGCAGCGGGGCCCTGAAGATCCGCGCGCTGCTGTGCGGCACGTGCCGGAACGCGGCCCCCAGCTCCTGCAGCGCGTGCTCGGCCTTGACCACCGGTCCCGGGGTCACGAAGACGCCGGCGACGTCGTCCACGATGGCGCGGTAGATCCAGGGCTCGAACAGGCTCGCCGCGGTGCCCAGCGAGACCAGCAGGGCGACCGTCAGGAAGCCGCGGCCCTGGCCGCGGCCGAGCGCCAGGGTGCGCTTCACCGTCCCGATGGTGCTGCTTCGTTCCTTCGCCTGCGCCACGCCCGTCCTCCCGGCCCGCTACCCGCCACTCCCGTCCGCCGGCTTCGGACGGGGCAGCGGGGGGCGCGGCGGGAGCTTCGCCAGCCGCTCGCGCGTGGCGGCCGCCTCGGCCGCCCGCCCGTTCTTCTCGAGGACGTCCGCCAGCAGGCGCAGGGCGTCCGCGTCGCCCGGACCGAGCCGCACCGCGCGGCGCAGCAGGGTCTCCGCCTCGGCCGGGCGACCGGTCTGTTCGAGCAGCAGCCCGAGGTTGTAGTGCCCGCTCAGGCTGCCCGGGTCCAGCCGCAGCGCCAGGCGGTACGCCGCCTCGGCCTCCCGCGGGCGTCCGCTGTCCGAGAGCAGGTTGCCCAGGCGGACCCGGGCCGAGGCGTTCGTCGGATCGAGCACGATCGACCGGTGGAAGGTGCTCTCGGCCTCGGCGAAACGCTTCTCGGAGGTGAGGAAGACGCCGTAGGAATTGAGCGTGAGCGCCTGCGCGTGGCGCTGCCCGGCGGTCTTCCCCTCCTGCAGGTGCAGCAGGTAGAGGAAGTCGCTCTCCTCGAGCCCCTCGGGGTTGGTCACGCCCCAGGCGGGGTCCTCGTTGACGCGCGCGACCTTCGCCGCGAGGCGTTCCTCCTCGATGTCGAGGCGGCGGCTCTCGGAGAGCTCGAACGCCTTGGCGAAGGTCTCCTCGGCGATCTGGAAGCGCCCCTCGTGCATGAAGTCGCGCCCCAGCTCGACGTAGCGCTGGATCACCTGGCGCGCCTGCCAGCGGTCCCACTGGTCCTGCAGCGAGGGCAGGAAGAAGGCCAGCACGGTGACGAAGGCGCTGGCGGCCCCGGCGAGCCAGGGCTGGGCGCGCCGCCACGGGGACGGCTCGCGGCGGGCCTCGATCTCCTCCGCCAGGATCCCGACCAGCTGCTCGCGGACATCGTGGTCCTGCAGCAGTTCGCGCAGCGTCTCGTGGACCGGCGGTTCGGGCGCGGCGGGCGGGTTCCCGTTCATCGTGACCTCCCAGGACGCCGGGACGCTACCACGTCCGCCGGGTCCGCGGAACACCGAACCTTGACCGGCCCGGCCGCCCGGGCCTATTGTGAACGAGCGTTCACAACCGGAGGCGCGATGTCGCGCGAGAAGCTCCACACCGGGGTCCGCCGGGACCAGCTGGCCGACGCCACGCTGGCGGTGGTGGCCGATCACGGGCTGCGCGGGCTGAGCCTGGCGGCCGTCGCCCGCCGCGTGGGGCTCACGCCCTCGGCGATCTACCGTCACTTCGCCAGCAAGGACGCGCTGCTCGACGCGGTGCTGGACCGCATGCGCGAGCGCCTGCACGGCGCGATCGCGGCCGCCCGCGCCGAGACCGACGACCCGGTGGACGCCCTGCACCAGCTGCTCAAGCGCCACACCCAGCTCATCCGCCTCAACCGCGCGCTGCCCCGCATCGTGCTGTCCGACGACTACCACATCGGCCACCCCGAACGCCGCCAGCGGCTGCTCGGCGTGTTCTCGGGCTACCTCGACGGGGTGGCCGCCGTCATCCGGCAGGGCCAGCGCCTCGGCCGGGTCCGCACCGACGTGAACGCCCGCGCACTCGCCATCCTGTTCCTGGGCCTGATCCAGCCGGCCGGCGTGCTCTGGACCCTGAGCGACGGACGGTTCGACGTCACCGGCCAGGCCCGCGCCGCCTGGCCGGTGTTCGAGCAGGCCATCCGCGCGCCCGCCCCGCCCCGCGCACGCGCCGCCCGCGCCCCCCATCCCCGGAGGACCGCTTCATGAGACCCAACCCACGCGTCATCGTCCCGCTGCTGCTCCTCGTGATCGCCGCGCTGGTCGTCGTGCCGATCCTGCGCCGCGCCGGCGAGCGCGGCCGGCTCACGGCCTCGGGCACGGTGGAGGCGACCGAGGCGCAGCTGGGCTTCCAGGTCCCCGGGCGGATCGACTCGATCCGCGTGCGCGAGGGTGACGCGGCGCGGGCCGGCGAGCCGCTGGCCGCGCTCGACCGGGCCGAGGCCGCGGCGCGCCGCCAGCAGGCGGCCGCGCTGCTCGACGCCGCGCGCGCCCAGCTCGACGAGCTGCTGCGCGGGGCCCGCCCGGAGGAGGTGGCGCAGGCCCGCTCGGGGAACGACGCGGCCCGGCAGCGCCTCGCGGACGCGCAACGCGACTTCGACCGCGCGCAGGAGCTGGTCCGCAACAACGTGGTCAGCCAGCAGACCTTCGACAAGGCCCGGACCGCGCTCGACGTGGCGCGGGCGCAGGCCGAGCAGGCCGACGAGCAGCACCGGCTGGTCGTGACCGGGCCCCGCCGGGAACGCATCGCGGCCGCGCGCGCCCAGGTGGCGCAGGCCGCGGCCGCCCTGCGCGCCGCGGACGCGGTCCTGGCGAACATGGTGATCCGCGCGCCCTTCGACGGCGTGGTCACCGTGCGGCACCGCGAGCCCGGGGAGATCGTGCCCGCGGGCTCCGCGGTGCTCTCGCTGATGGACCGGACCGACCGCTGGGTGCGCATCTACGTCAGCGAGGCGCGCATCGGCGCGGTCCGGACCGGAGCAGGCGGCGACGATCACCTCGGACACCTTCCGGGGCCGCAGCTATCCCGGCGAGGTGGTCTACATCAGCAGCGAGGCGGAGTTCACTCCCAAGAACGTCCAGACCAGCGAGGAACGCGTGAAGCTGGTCTACGCGGTCAAGGTGCGCATCACCGGCGACGCGGCCTTCGAGCTCAAGCCCGGCATGCCCGCCGACGTCCGCCTGGCGCTCGCGAAGTGACGGACGCGGGTCCCGCAGCGGTGCCGGACGCGGGCGCGCCGGCCGCGGACCGCCCGGCGGCGGTCGAACTGGACGGCCTCACGCGCCGCTTCGGCGCGCTCACCGCGGTGGACGGGCTGTCGTTCACCGTCGCGCGCGGCGAGTTGTTCGGCCTGGTCGGTCCCGACGGCGCGGGCAAGACCACGACGCTCCGCATGCTCGCCGGCGTGATGCGCCCCAGCGCGGGCGACGCGCGGCTCGAGGGCGTGAGCGTCGCGCGCGACCCCGAGCGGGTGAAGCGCTCGATCGCCTACATGGCGCAGCGCTTCGGCCTCTACGGCGACCTCACCGTGGCCGAGAACCTCGAGTTCTACGCCGACCTCTACCATGTGCCCCGCGCGGAGCGGCCGGCGCGGCTCGAGCGGCTCTACCGCTTCTCCGCGCTCGGCCCCTTCCGGTCGCGGCTCGCGGGGCAGCTCTCCGGCGGCATGAAGCAGAAGCTCGCCCTCTCCTGCTGCCTGGTCCACGAGCCGGCGATCCTGCTGCTCGACGAGCCCACCTTCGGCGTGGACCCGATCTCGCGGCGCGACCTCTGGCTCATCGTGCACGAGATGGTGGCGAACGGCACCACCGTGGTGGTGAGCACCGCCTACATGGACGAGGCCGAGCGCTTCGACCGGCTGGCCATGCTCGACCGCGGCCGGCTGGTGGCGCTCGACTCGGCCGAGCGGCTGCAACGCGGCTTCGGGCTCGGACTGCTCGCCGTCCCGGTGGACCGCGTGCACGCGGCGCGCGCCGCGGCCTGCGCCCTGCCCGGCGTGCGCGGCGCCGCGGTCTTCGGCGACCGGCTGCACGTCGTGGTGGCCGACGCCGCCGCGGACGGACCGCGCGTCGCGGCCGGCCTGCGCGCGGCGGGCTTCACCGTGGGCGAGGTGAGCCCGGTCGCGCCGTCGCTCGAGGACGTCTTCATCGAGCGCATCGCCCGCGCGGGGCCGTCGTGAGCGGCGCGGCGGTCGCGGTCGAGCGCCTGACGCGCCGCTTCGGCGCGTTCACCGCCGTGGACGAGGTCTCCTTCGAGGTCGCCCGCGGCGAGGTGTTCGGCTTCCTCGGCCCCAACGGCGCGGGCAAGACCACGACCATCAAGATGCTCACCGGCCTGCTCCAGCCCACGTCGGGCCGCGGCACGGTCGCCGGCTTCGACCTCGCGCGCCAGACCGAGTCGGTGAAGCGCAGCATCGGCTACATGTCGCAGTCGTTCTCGCTCTACGGCGACCTCACGGTGGAGGAGAACATCGCCTTCTTCGCCGGGCTCTACGGCGTGCCCCGCGCGCGCCGCGCGGAGCGCCGCGACTGGGTGCTCGGGATGGCGGGCCTGGAGGGCCACCGCGGCCGGCTGACGCAGGAGCTCTCGCTGGGCTGGAAGCAGCGGCTCGCGCTCGGCACCGCCATGCTCCACGAGCCGCCGGTGCTCTTCCTCGACGAGCCCACCTCCGGCGTGGACCCGATCTCGCGGCGCGACTTCTGGGACCTGATCGGCGGGCTGGCGGAGCGCGGCACCACGGTGTTCGTGAGCACGCACTACATGGAGGAGGCCGAGTACTGCCACCGGCTGGCGCTCATGAACCGCGGGCGCATCATCGCCCTCGACCGGCCCGCCGCGCTGCGCGCCGCGATGCCCACGCCGCTGGTCGAGATCGCGACCGACGAGAGCCCGCGGGCGGTGGAGGCGCTGGAGGGCGCCGAGGGCGTGGTCGACGTCGGGCTCTTCGGCCGCGCCGTGCACGTCACGGTGCGCGACGCGGACCGGGCGCGCACGGCGCTGCCGGCGCTGCTCGCCGCCCGGGGCATCGCGGTCCACGGGCTCGAGGTGGTCGAGCCCTCGCTCGAGGACGTGTTCGTGGCGCTGGTGCACGCCGCGGGCGGCGCGCTGGCGGACTGAGGGGGCCATGGACCGGATGCGGCTCTTCGCCGTCGCCCGCAAGGAGGCGCTGCAGCTGCGGCGCGACCCGCGCAGCCTGATCCTCGCCTTCCTGCTGCCGGTCGCGCTGCTGGTGTTCTTCGGCTACGCGATCAGCTGGGACGTGGAGGACATCCGCCTGGCGGTCGTGGACCAGGACCACGGCGCCAGGGCGCGCGAGCTGCTCGACGGCTTCCGGGCCTCGGGCCGTTTCGTGATCGCGGCCCGGCTCGAGCGCACCGCCGACATCGACGCGCTCCTGGACCGCGGCCAGGCGAGGATCGTGCTGGTGATCCCCCCGCGCTTCGGCTCCGACCTCGGCGCCGGGCGCACGGCGGTCGTGCAGGCCATCGTGGACGGGAGCGACGCCAACACCGCGACCATCTCGCTGGGCTACGCCCAGGCCGTGGTCCAGCGGTTCTCGACGCGGGTCCTGTTCCAGGCGCGCGGCGCGCGACTGCCGATCACGGTGGACACCCGCATCTGGTACAACGAGGAACTGTCGAGCCGCAACATGATCGTGCCCGGGCTGGTGGCGGTCATCATGATGATCATCGCCGGCCTGCTGACCTCGCTCACCATCGCGCGCGAGTGGGAGCGGGGCACCATGGAGCAGCTCGCGGCCACGCCGGTCACGCGCCTCGAGGTGGTGCTCGGCAAGCTCCTCCCCTACCTCGTCATCGGGCTCGTCGACGTCGCGCTCTGCTCGCTGCTCGGCGTGCTGGTCTTCCACGTGCCGTTCCGCGGGAACGTGGTCTTCCTGATGGGCGCCTCGTTCGCCTTCCTGGTCGGGACGCTCGGGCTGGGGCTGCTGATCTCGGCGGTCGCGCGCACCCAGATGCTGGCCACCCAGATCGGGATGATCGCCACCTTCCTGCCGGGCTTCCTGCTCTCCGGCTTCATGTTCCCGATCGACAACATGCCGCTGCCGCTCCGCCTCCTCACCTACCTGGTGCCGGCGCGCTACTTCCTGGTCGTGACGCGCGGGATCTTCCTCAAGGGCGTCGGCCCCGACGTGCTGTGGAGCCAGGGCCTGCTCATGCTCGCCTACGCCGTCGTCGGCCTGGGCCTCGCGGTGCGCGCGTTCCGCAAGGAGCTGGCATGAGACTCCCGGAGCGCTTCGACCGCCTGGGCGAGTTCGTCCGCAAGGAGCTGATCCAGGTCTTCCGGGACCCGCGGCTGGCGCGGCTCGTGCTCGTCGCCCCGGTGCTGCAGTTGCTGGTGTTCGGCTACGTGGTCACCACCGACGTCCGGCGCATGCCGACCTTCGTCGTGGACCAGGACCACACGCAGGCCTCGCGCGACCTGGTGCGGACGCTGGGCGCCTCGGGCTACTTCCGCGTCACCGGCCGCTCGGACCGCCCCCGTGACCTGGTCGAGGCCCTGGACCACGGCCGCGCCATCGCGGGCGTGGACATCCCGCGCGGGTTCGCCCGGGCCTTCGCGCGCGGGGACGCCACCGTCCAGGTGCTCTTCGACGGCACGAACTCGAACACCGCGACGGTGGGCAGCGGCTACGCCGAGCGCATCATCACGGCCTACGCCCTGCAGGGCGGGGCGGCCGGCCTCGCGCTCCCGGTGGAGCTTCGCGCCCGGGCCTGGTTCAACCCGAGCCTGCGGAGCCTCGACTACAACGTGCCCGCCGTGATGGGCCAGCTGCTGCTGCTCCTCAGCCTCATCCTGACGTCGCTGGCGGTGGTGCGCGAGCGCGAGGCCGGCACCCTCGAGCAGCTCATGGTGAGCCCGCTCACGCCGGGCGAGCTGATCATCGGGAAGACGGTGCCCTTCGCGATGCTGGCGGTCGTGGAGATGGTGCTCATCACCACGGTGTCGCTGTTCTGGTTCCACGTCCCGTTCGAGGGCAGCTTCCTGCTGCTGCTCGCCGCCGGACTGCTCTTCATCCTGTGCATGCTCGGCGTGGGGCTGCTGATCTCCACGGTCTCGAACACCCAGCAGGAGGCGATGCTCACGAGCTTCCTGGTGATCATGCCGGTCATGCTGCTCTCGGGGTTCATGTTCCCGGTGTCCAGCATGCCGGAGACGTTCCAGTGGCTCACGCTGCTGAACCCGATGCGGCACTTCCTCGAGATCGTGCGCGCCGTGTTCCTCAAGGGCGCCGGGCTCGGGGCGCTGTGGCCCCAGTTCCTGGCGCTGCTGGTGATGGGCGCCGGGCTGCTGGGCTTCGCGACGACGCGCTTCCACAAGACGGTGCGCTGACCCGGTCGCGGCGGGCCGGCGGGCCGGGGACGTCCCGGGCGAGCGGCCCCGGCCGCGGGGTGCCGGCCGCCGCCGTGCGCGGCGCCCCCGGCGGCCGGTGCGCCCCGGCCGCGAGGCCTGCGGGAGACGACGCCGCGATTTGTCGATTCGCTGCCACACTCCTGCCGACCTTCGCGCATCCTAACCCCAGGGACTCCGGCCACCCGGCCGGCCCGGCCCGGAAGGGGAGGGTTGCGATGGCGAATACGAGCACGTTGCAGTGGCGGACCCGCACGGCGGCCGGGACCGGCGTGCGCGTCTATCGCCTGGACGGAGCGCTCACGGACTCCGAGGAGTGCTACTCGTTCCTGGCCAGCGCGCGCAGCGAGATGAACGCGGACCCCCGGCCCCTGCTGCTCGACCTGGGAGGCGTGGAACACCTCACGAGCACGGGCGTGGGCATCGTCGCCGCCCTCTACAAGACGGCGGCGAACGCGAACCTCGCGCTCGCCCTCGCCGGCCTGTCGCGGAGGAACGAGATGATCCTGGAGGTGGTCCAGTTGCTCCGCTTCATCGCCGTGTTCGAGGACGAGCGGGCCGCGCTCGAGGGCTACGCCGCCGACAACTGGGCGCCCGAGCCGTGACGGGCCGCGGCCGCCGGGCCGGGGCCGGGCAGCGGGCCACGGGGCCGGCGATCCGCCCGGAATGAACAACCGCCCGACGGATCCCTCGCCGGGCGGCGCTTGGCCCGCACGGGAAATGATCACCGTCCGAGCGCATTGATTCTACCCCATGCCGCGCGCTCGGGGGAAATCGCTCCTCGAGATCGCCGGCGCGCGGCAGCCGGACCACCCTCCGCGCACTGCCGTGCGTGCCGCGACATCGAGCGGGCTCAACGGTACAAAGTCTTCAGGCTTCCCCAGCTCGGAGTGCGGACGGGCACATCCGCTCCGCAGACCGTGAAGTACTGGTCGCCCGCGATGCCCGCGAAGTCCACGCCGGCGGCGGCGCCGAGTCCGCAGGACCCAGGCGGCACCGGCCCGAGCACCTGGTTCGACGCGCTGCCGTCCCAGTAGGACACGCCGAATACGCACACCCGCACGCAGCCGGCCGGATCGCCGATCGCCGCGAGCGGGATCGCCAGCTCGAAGCCGGTCGTGACGCCCCCGCCCGACGCGGCGGCACAGCCCGCCGTCACGCCCGCGACGTTGCGGTTGTCCATGGCCGCCTCCACGCCGTCGGGGTTCGTGCCACCGGCGAGCGTGCCGGGCCCGCCGGGATTCGACTGGCCGAGGAAGCCGCCCGCCCCGCCTCCGCCGGTCGCCAGCTCCGCGGAATAGAGCCGGAACGCGTACGGCGCCGACAGGTTCGAGCCGGCGCTGTACAGCCAGCCGTTGAACCAGTGGTCGGGCTCGAAGCCCGCATCGAAGCGCAGGCCGGCGCGGGCGCTCAGCGGGTGATAGACGCCGCCCACCGCCGGGTTGTCGGCGCGCAGGACGTTCTGCCCCCCCGCCTCGGAGTCGATGTAGATGTCGATCTCGTCGGAGCGGAGCCCCGGCTCCATGCCGCGCGGCTGGAGCATCAGGTTGCCGGGCAGGAACAGGTAGAGCACGCCGCCGGTGATGGTGCCGTAGGCCGCGTCCAGCTCCGATCCCGCCGCGAGGTCCACCAGGCCCTGGCCGGCGTCGCCCAGGCTGGTCTGCGTGCTCTGCGTGGCGAGCGCCGCGCCGTAGTCCGGGTCCAGCGCGCCGTCGATGGGGATCGTCGCGGACCGCGCCGCGTACGGGAGCAGCAGGCCGAGGACGAGCGACGCGCCGGCCAGGTGGCGGATCGACATGGGTTGCCTCCAGGCGGGGTGGCGGATGCGGGGTTCGCGCGACGATTGTACTCCTGCGCAGGCGCCCGCCGGAAGCCCCGCGCGCGGCCACCGCGCAGGGCACGGCCCGTCACCGGGCCCGCGCGGACGGGCCGCCGGGGTAGAGCGTCACGAGGACGATGGGGTACAGTCGTGCGATGGCGACGGCACACGAAGCGGATGCTGGCAGGGGCGCCTCCGGGCGGGCGATCGTCGTCATGCCCGCCTACAACGCCCAGACCACGCTCGAGCGGACCGTGATGGACATCCCCCCGGGCTGCATCGACGAGATCATCCTGGTCGACGACTGCAGCCGGGACGACACCGTGGCCACGGCGCGCCGCCTCGGGCTCACGGTGATCCAGCACGAGCGCAACCTCGGCTACGGCGGCAACCAGAAGACCTGCTACCGCGAGGCGCTGGCGCGGGACGCCGACGTCGTCGTCATGATCCACCCCGACTACCAGTACGATTCCCGGCTGGTGCCGCACCTCGTGGGGCTGCTGCGCAACGGGCACTGCGACGTCGTGCTCGGCAACCGCATCCGCACGCGGCGCGAGGCACGCGCCGGCGGGATGCCGGCGTACAAGTACTTCGCCAACCGCATCCTGACGATCGTCGAGAACCTGTGGATGGGACAGAACCTGGGCGAGTGCCACTCCGGGATGCGCGCGTACCGCCGGCAGGTGCTGGAGACCATCCCGTGGCAGGGCAACAGCGACGACTTCGTGTTCGACAGCCAGTTCCTGGTGCAGGCCGTCCACTTCGGGTTCCGCATCGGGGACATCCCCGTCCCGGTGCGCTACATGAAGGAGGCGAGCAGCATCAGCTTCGCCCGCAGCGTGACCTACGGGCTGGGGACGCTGGGCGTGCTGGCGCAGTGGACGCTGCACCGGCTCGGGCTGGCACGCTCCCCGCTCTTCGAGCCGCGGCCGGGCCGGACCGCGGCGGCCGGGCGGTAGCCGGGCCCGGCACGCGCCGCGCTCACGCGGCCGCCTTCCTCCCGAAGTCGGCCTCGAGCGGGATCCACAGCACCACCAGGAAGCTCGGCACGGTCGCCAGGATCACCCACACGAAGAAGTGCCGGTAGCCGACGAGCTCCTGGAGCCAGCCGCTCCACATGCCGGGGACCATCATGCCCAGCGCCATGAAGCCGGTGCAGATGGCGTAGTGCGCGGTCGAGTGCTCGCCGCGGGCGATGTGGATCATGTAGAGCAGGTAGGCCGCGAAGCCGAAACCGTAGCCGAACTGCTCGACCGCCACGCAGAGCTGGATGACCGGGAGGCTGGTCGGCTGGGCGTAGGAGAGGTAGATGAACATCGCGTCCGGCAGGTGGATCGCCAGCAACATCGGCCACAGCCACGATCTCAGCCCGTGCTTCGACACCGCCCAGCCGCCGAGGATCCCGCCCGCGGTCAGCGCGATGATGCCCACCGTGCCGTAGACGAAGCCGACCTGCGTGGTGGTCAGTCCCAGCCCGCCCTCGGCGCGCGCGTCGAGCAGGAACGGCGACACCATCTTCACGAGCTGCGCCTCGCCGAACCGGTAGAGCAGCAGGAACAGCATCAGCACCCCGATGCGCGGCTTGCGGAAGAACGCGCCAAAGGTGGCCAGGAACTCCTTCACGAACTCGGGGATGCGGCGCGCGTCGCCCGGCCGGTCCACCGCCGGGCGCGGCAGGACCAGGCGGTGCCACAGCCCGAACAGCAGGAACAGGACCGCCAGTCCGCCCATCGCCGCCGACCAGGCCAGCCGCAGGTTCCCGGTGCGGCTCTCGATCGTGCCCGCCAGCATCACCAGCAGTCCCTGCCCCGCGATCGTGGCCACCCGGTAGAACATGCTGCGGATGCCGACGAAGAAGGCCTGCTCCTTCTCGGTCGTCGCCAGCATGTAGAAACCGTCCGCCGCGATGTCGTGCGTGGCGGAGTCGAACGCCAGCAGCCAGAACAGCGCGAGCGTCCAGCGGAACATCTGCGGCACGGGGACGGCCAGGGCCACGCCCGCGAGGGCCGCGCCGATCAGCAGCTGCATCGCCCAGATCCAGCGGCGGCGCGTGCCCAGCAGGTCCACGACCGGCGACCAGAGCGGCTTGATCACCCACGGGAGATAGAGCCAGCTGGTGTAGAGGGCGATGTCGGTGTTCGAGATCCCGAAGCGCTTGTACATGATGACCGAGACCGTCATCGCCACCACGTAGGGGAGCCCCTCGGCCACGTAGAGCGAGGGGATCCACGCCCAGGGACTGCGGGTGCTGGGTCGGGCTTCGGACATGAGGTCGGCCACCGGGACGGAAGGACGGGTCTCGCGGACGCCTCCGTGTAGCACTTCGGCGCGCCGGCGGGCAAGCCACCGCCCGGGCCGGTCCGGCCCGCGGGGCTTCCTTCCGGCGCATCGTGAGGGATCCCACGGGGAGGACACCTCCACGTCGCACCGGGGGCGGACGGGATGGTGTCGCGGCCCCACGCGCCGCGGGGAGCATTCCCGGTTCCGCCCCGGGGATGCTACCCTCGCCCGGATGGTCACGTTCCGCCCAGCCGGGTCGCCGCTCCGATGACGCATCCGTCCCCCGTCCGACCGGGCGCGAGCCGCCCGCTGCGCGTGCTCGCGGTCATCCCCGGGTCCGAGGAGCGGTCGTCCTTCATCTTCGCCCGGCGCCAGATGTCGATGGTGGCCGAGCTCGGCGTCGACGTCCGCACCTTCTGGCTCGGCGAGCGCACCTCGCCACGGGGCATCGTCGGCGAGCTCGGCCGGCTGCGGCGGGCGATCGCGGAGCTGGCCCCCGACATCGTCCACGCCCACTACGGTACGGTGACGGCGCTGGTGGCGGCGCTCGCCGGCGGCCCGCCGCTGGTGGTCACGTTCCGCGGCAGCGACCTGAACGGCTCCGCCGGGGTCTCCGGGTCGCGGTCGCGCACCGGCGTGTTGCTGTCCCAGGTCGCGGCGCTGCGCGCGGCAGGGATCATCTGCGTCAGCCGGCGGCTGCGCGAGGTGTTGTGGCGGCGCCGCGGCGAGGCCGTCGTGATCCCGAGCGGGGTCGACACGGCGGTCTTCCACCCCGTGCCCCGGGCCGACGCCCGCGCGGCGCTGGGCTGGCCGACGGAGGACCGGGTCGTGCTGTTCAACAGCGGCGGCCGCGCGAAGGTCAAGCGCCTCGACCTCGCCCTGGCCGCGGCCGCCGTCGCGGAACGGCTGGTGCCCGGCTCGCGGATGGAGGTGCTCCACGGCGGCGTCGATCCGGAGCGGATCGCGACCTACATGAACGCCGCGGACTGCCTGCTGCTCACCAGCGACGCCGAGGGCTCGCCCAACGTGATCAAGGAAGCGCTCGCGTGCGACCTGCCGGTCGTCTCGGTCGACGTGGGCGACGTGCGCGAACGGGTCGCGGGCGTGAGCCCGGGGGCGATCGTCGCGCGCGACCCGGAGCGGCTCGGCGCCGCGATCGCCGCCATCCTGCGCGATCCGGTGCGCTCGAACGGCCGGGCGGCGGTCGCCGACATCACCACCCGGCGCGTGGCCGAGCGCATCGTCGAGGTCTATGCGCGCGTGGCGGGGCGGCGATGAGCGGGTCCCCCGTCCCCACCGGGCGGCGCCTGCGCGTGATGCACGTCATCAACGCCATGAACCTGGGCGGCGCCGAGATGGTGGTGCTGGAGCACGTGCGCCAGGCCGGGCCGGACGTCGAGACGCACCTGTGCGCGGTGAACCTGGGCGGCTGGGCGATGCAGGAGGCCGAACGGCTCGGCGCGCGCCCGCTGGTGCTCGGCAAGCAGGGCGGGCGCGCCGGCGCGGTCCGCCGGCTCGCGGACTACCTGCGGCGGGTGCGCATCGACGTGGTCAACGGTCACAACCCCTCGGGCGGGTTCTATGCGGCGCTCGGCGGCCGGCTCGCGGGCGTGCCGCTGGTGGTGCGCACCGAACACAGCGTCCGCCACCCGGGCCGGCACGCGGGGCTGTACGACGCGTTGCTGGAGCCCGTGCTCACCGCGATGACGCACCGGGTCATCGGGGTGTGCGAGGCCGTCCGCCGGAGCCAGGTCGCGCGCCTGCCATGGGCCTCGGGCCGCTGCGTCACCGTGCTGAACGGCATCGCCGGCGCCGACCCCGCCGCCACGCGTGACGCCACCAGGACCGCGCTCGGGCTCGCCGCGGGCGAGCTCGCGATCCTCACCGTCGCCAGCCTGACCCCGGCCAAGGCGCAGCACGTGCTGGTGCAGGCGTTCGCCCTGACCGCGCGCCAGGCGCCCGGCGCGCGGCTGCTGATCGCGGGCGACGGGCCCCTGCGCGGCGCGCTCGAAGCGCAGGTGCGCGAGCTCGGGCTCGCGCCGCGCGTGCGCTTCCTGGGCGTGCGCGACGACGTGCGCGACCTGCTCGCGGCCGCGGACCTCTACACGCTGTCGTCCGTGCGCGAGGGCCTGTCGATGTCGATCCTCGAGGCGATGCGCGCCGCGCGTGCCTGCGTGGTCACCGACGTCGGCGGCAACGCCGAGGCGGTCGCCGAAGGCGTCAATGGCCTGGTCGTGCCGGCCTCGGATCCGGACGCCCTCGGGGCGGCGCTGGTCGCGGCGCTGTCGGACCGCGGCCGACTCGAGGCCTGGGGCGCGGCGGCGCGGCGGCGCTGGGAGACGATGTTCACGGCCGACCACATGGTGCGGGAGACCGAAGCGCTCTACCGATCCGCGTTGCGGAGCGCGGGGCACCGGCCGGCGGGCTGAATCGCCGCCGGACACGAGCCGGTCAAGGGAGGCCGGCCGGCTGCCGAAGACTCAAGGATGCGCGGCCCGCGCGGATGCGCCGGACCGCTGAACGCAGGGGCACCGAACCTCAGGGGATGACACTACGATGATCTACCTCGTCACGGGTGGGGCCGGCTTCATCGGTTCGAACACCGTCGCGCGCCTGCTCGAACGGGGCGAGACCGTGCGCGTGCTCGACAACTTCTCGACCGGCAAGCGTCACCATCTCTTTCCGCTGGACCAGGGCGTCGAGTTGATCGAGGGCGACATCCGCTACCTGAACGTCGTGCAGGAGGCGGTGAAGGGGGCCGACTACGTCATCCACCTCGCCGCGCTGCCGTCGGTCCCGCGTTCGATCCGCACGCCGATCGAGAGCAACGACGTCAACGTCAGCGGCACCCTGAACGTGCTGATCGCCGCGCGCGACGCCGGGGTGAAACGCGTGGTCTACAGCGCGTCGTCCTCGGCCTATGGCAACACCGAGGTGCTGCCCAAGGTCGAGACCATGGTCGCCCTGCCCCTGTCGCCGTACGCGGTGAACAAGTTCGCCGGCGAGCTGTACTGCCGCGTGTTCCACCAGGTCTACCACCTCGAGACCGTGTCGCTGCGCTACTTCAACGTGTTCGGCCCGCGGCAGGACCCGATGTCGCAGTACTCCGCGGTGATCCCGAAGTTCATCGGCGCGATGCTCGCCGGCAAGACCCCGGTGATCTACGGTGACGGCGAACAGTCGCGCGACTTCACCTATGTCGAGAACGTCGTCTCGGCGAACCTGCTCGCGTGCACCGCCCCGGGCGCCTCGGGCGAGACGATCAACATCGCGTGCGGGCAGCGCGTGACGCTCAACCAGCTGGCGAAGCAGATCGGCCGGCTGGTGGGACACGAGGTCACGCCGGTCTACGAGACGACGCGGACGGGCGACGTGAAGCATTCGCTCGCCGACATCTCGAAGGCCGCCCGCTTGCTGGGCTACGAACCGAAGATCGGGCTCGAGGAGGGCCTCCGCCGCACCGTCGACTGGCTGCGCACGCATTCCGCCTGAGCGGCGTCCGGGCAGCGGCGGCGGGACCGCCTGCGTCACGGCCCCCACCCTGCTATGCTGCGGGCCTCATGAGCGACCGGCCCACCTTCGAGTTTCACGTGTCGCGCGCCGCGCGCGACCTCTACGGGTTCGACGACACGCTCTTCAGCGTCACCGGCAACGTCGTCTTCGCCGACCTCGAGGCGAGCCGCGCGTTCGCCCACCGCATGAACGCCGTGCGCGAGACCGGGACGCACCCGGAACGCGCGGTGGTCCCCGGCGCACTCAACGCCATGGGGCTCATCGACGAGGTGCTGCACCTCGTGGTGGCCGCCTACCGCGAGCAGCGCGACCCGCGCGCCATGACCGACGCGCTCGCGTGGTTCGAGGCCCGGCTCGGGCGTGCGGCGCTGGACCGCGCCCTGCTCGAGTTCGCCGACCGCTTCCCCACCGTGACCGTCTACCGCGGCGTCCTCTCCGCGGCCTCCTGGCTGAACGGCCTGAGCGGCAACGTGCCGCACCGCGCCGTGGCGCTCGAGGAATTGATGATGCTGTGGCTCGCGAACCTGAACCTGGCCTTCAAGCCGTTTCGCGAGCTGTTCGACGACACCGCCCTCGCGGCCGCGACCGCCTACCCCGGCATCACCGGGGCGCTGCGCGACTACTTCGAGACGCGCCCGCGCTTCGGCCCCGAGGAGCAGAACCTGGTGGACATGCTGCGCGCGCCCGCGCTGGCGTCGCCCGACTCGCTCGAGGGCCAGCTCGCGTTCATCCGCGAGCGCTGGGGCCCGTTGCTCGGCGACGCGCTGCTCCGGCTGCTCACCGGGCTCGACCTGCTCAAGGAGGAAGAGCGGGCGGTGTGGCTGCGCTTCCACCCGCCCGTGCCGGCCGGGGCGTGGCCGCCCCCGCTCGGCGACTCGAGCGCCGGCGCCATCCCGAGCTTCCGCGGGCACGAGCACGAGTACGAGCGCTTCAGCCGCGACCTCGACTGGATGCCGCGCGTGGTGCTGCTCGCCAAGACCGTCTACGTCTGGCTCGACCAGCTCTCGCGCCGTCACGGCCGGGCGATCACGCGGCTCGACCAGATCCCCGACGAGGAGCTGGACACGCATCGCGCGCCGCGGCTTCACGTCGCTGTGGCTCATCGGCGTGTGGGAGCGGAGCCGGGCCTCGCAGCGCATCAAGCAGGCGTGCGGCAACCCCGAGGCGGTGGCCTCGGCCTACTCGCTGCTCGACTACGTCATCGCCGACGACCTCGGCGGCGAGGCCGCGCTCGAGACCCTGCGCGAGCGGGCGCGGGCGCGCGGGCTGCGGCTGGCCAGCGACATGGTGCCGAACCACATGGGGATCGACTCGCGCTGGGTGATCGAGCACCCCGACTGGTTCGTCCAGCTCGACCACAGTCCCTACCCGGCCTACCGCTTCGACGGCCCGGACCTGTCGAACGACGGCCGGGTCGGCATCTTCATCGAGGACCACTACTACGACCGCAGCGACGCGGCGGTGGTCTTCAAGCGCATCGACCGCTGGAGCGGCGACGCGCGCTACATCTACCACGGCAACGACGGCACCTCGATGCCGTGGAACGACACCGCCCAGCTCGACTACCGCCGCGCCGACGTGCGCGAGGCCGTCATCCGGACCATCCTGGCGGTGGCGCGCCGCTTCCCCGTCATCCGCTTCGACGCGGCCATGACGCTGGCCAAGCGCCACTACCAGCGCCTCTGGTTCCCCGAGCCGGGCACCGGCGGGGCCATCCCCTCGCGCGCCGGCCGGGGGCTCACCCAGGCGGAGTTCGACGAGGCCATCCCGCAGGAGTTCTGGCGCGAGGTGGTGGACCGCGTGGCCGCCGAGGCCCCGGACACGCTGCTGCTGGCCGAGGCCTTCTGGCTCATGGAGGGCTACTTCGTCCGCACCCTGGGCATGCACCGCGTCTACAACAGCGCCTTCATGAACATGCTGCGCGACGAGGAGAACGCGAACTACCGCAGCGTGATCAAGAACACGCTCGAGTTCGACCCCGACGTGCTCAAGCGCTACGTCAACTTCATGAACAACCCCGACGAGCGCACCGCGGTCGAGCAGTTCGGCAAGGGCGACAAGTACTTCGGCATCTGCACGCTGATGGCCACGCTGCCCGGGCTGCCGATGTTCGGCCACGGGCAGGTCGAGGGCTACGCCGAGAAGTACGGCATGGAGTACCGCCGCGCCTACCACGACGAGACTCCCGACCCGTGGCTGGTGGCGCGCCACGAGCGCGAGATCAGCCCGCTGCTCCACCGGCGCGCGCTGTTCGCCGAGGTGCGCGACTTCCTGCTCTACGACTTCTTCACCGACGAGGGCTGGGTCAACGAGGACGTGTTCGCGTACTCGAACCGCCACGGACCCGAGCGCGCACTGGTGCTCTACTGCAACCGCCACGCCGGCGCCCGCGGCTGGATCCGGCTGTCGTGCGGCTACGCGGTGAAGGACGGCTCCGGCCCCGCGCTGCACCGGCGCTCGCTCGGCGAGGCCTTCGGCTTCCACGCCGACCCGGCGTGGTTCGCGCGCTACCGCGAGGCCTCGACCGGGCTCGAGTACCTGCGCAGCCAGCAGGAGCTGGTCGAGAAGGGCTTCTACGCGGAGCTGGGCGGCTACCAGTGCCACGTCCTGCTCGACTGGCAGGACGTGCGCGACGACGGCGCGCGGCCCTGGGCGCGGCTCTGCGGCGAGCTGGCCGGGCGCGGCGTGCCCAGCCTCGACGAGGCCCTGCACGAGCTGGAGTTGCGGCCGGTGCACGAGGCGCTGCGCGCGCTGCTCGACCCGGTCGCCGTCGCCGCGCTCGCCGAGGCGGCGCCGGCCGCCGACACGCCCGAGCGCGCCACGCGCTGCAGCGCCCTGCTCGACCAGGCCGAGCGGCACGCGACCACGCTCGTCGAAGCGGCGCGACGCTACGCCGCCGGCGAGGCCGGCCCCGGCCCGGCGCCCCCGCACCCCTGGGCGGGCGACACGCACGCGGCGTCGGGTCTGCTGCGACGGCGGCTCGAGGCGGCCCTCCGCCTGCCCGCGCTCGAGGCCCGTTTCGCCGCGCCCTGGCCGGACGAGGCGTGCGCGGTGCTCCCCACGGCGGGCGGCGACCGCGCCCACGCGGCCGGAATCTGGGGCACGCTGCTGGCCTGGTGCGGGCTCGAGGCGCTGGGACGCGCCTGCGACCCGGCCGCCCCCGAGCCCGCCGCGGCGCGGTTGTTCGAGTCGCTGCGCCTGCGCGAGCCGATGGCCGACGCGTTCGCCGTGCTGGGCCTCGAGGGTGAGCAGCGCTGGCGCGCCGCCGCGCGCGTACGTGCGGCGTTCGCGCACGCCGTGTGGGCGCCGGGGGCCACCGCGCCGGCCGCACGGCCGGCGGCCGCGTACGCCTGGCTCGCCGACCCGGACGTCGCCTGGCTGATCGACAAGCACGAGCACGAGGGCGCGCACTACTTCCGCAAGGAGCCCTTCGAGCGCATGGTCTGGTGGATGGCCCTGCGCGCACTGCTCGCGATCGCCGCGGCCCCCAGGCCCGACCTCGAGGCCGCGCGCACGCTCGAGCGCTCGCTCGGCGAGCGCCTCCGCGCCGCCGAGACCGCCGGCTGGCGCGTGGAGACCTTCCTCGAGCCCCCCGAGCCCCCGGGCCGCGAGCGGAACTGAGGGAGCCGCGAGCGTGTTCCGGTCGTCTGGGGTCCTGCTCGGTCGATCCGCACGCGTCGTCGTACTGACACTCGTCGCGTGGCTTGCCGGGACGGGGATCGCCGCCGCCGCTGCGCGGCCCGCGCGGCTCACCCCCACCGCACCGGCGGCGGACGGAGCACCCGTCCCCGTCCGGCCGCCGCTGCGGCCGCAACCGGTCCAGCCTGCCGATTGCGACGAAGGCTACTACCGATGCACGGTGCTGGACGAGATCATGAAGACCGAGGCCTATCTTCGGAACCACCGGCTCGGCATGCCGTACACGCCGGATCCGCGCGAGGCGTCCCTGACGCCCTACCCGGAGCTGGTGAGGCTCCTGATCAACAGCCAGGCGATCGGCTACCTGAACCTGCACCAGTTGACGAACGACCCGCTCTTCCTCCAGGAGGCGCGATTGCGGCTCGACCACATCATCGCCCAGGGCGAGGCGACATTGCGACACGCGAGCTACGACGGCCACGTCGGCTGGACCATGCTTCGCGCGTTCGCGGAGACGGGGGACGAGTCGTACCGGGCGTGGGGGATGAAGATCGCCGACGCCTGCCTGGACTACCAGGACAACATGAACACCGGGTACATGGCCGCGATGGCGCTGGGAGCGGCCTACGCGCTCACCGGGAACCCCGCCTACCTCGCGAAGGCGAGATCGATCACCCGGAACACGAGCAACCTGCAGTTCCCGGACGGCGCCTTTCCGCATCAGGGCGGCAAGGAGTTCGGGGAGAACGCGAGCTACACCGCCTGGCTGGTGAACGAGATGATCGTCTGCCGGCGCGCCGACCCCGCGAACCCGGACATCGAACCGGCCATCATCCCGGCGACGGACTTCCTCGAACGGCGCATCTCCGCGGACGGCAGCATCAGCTACGAGGACGAGAACGGCGTGTACGACAGCAATCCCGGCGGGCCGAGCTCGCGGGGCTGGATGTCGGATCCCCCCGGGTTCGCCAGCGCGCTTCATGCGATCGGGAAGGACGATGCCGCGACCCGGACTCTGCAGTTCCTCTTCCAGCACCAACTGACCGGCGACCAGGCCGGGAGCTACCCGGACAAGTGGGAGTCCATCGATCCGAACAGTGCCTGGGAGAACGGCAATCCATCGGTGGTTCGCACGTCCGTCATCTTCTCGTCCCTGACCGACCTGTTGCTGATCCGGGAGGGGCCGGTGCCCAACGGCACCCGGCAGCCATGCGCGATCACCCCGGACAACTGCCATCCCGTGTACGAGGAGCTGGGCCTGTGCGGCTCCGGGTACGCCGGGTACATGACCACGATCGACGGAACGACGACCCGGTGCCTGAACGTGGACCTGATCCGGTACGACCGGACGACCTGCACGTGGATCACGGACTGTCGCTACGACGAGCGGGACGACTCGTCGGACGCCTACCGGTGCGTGGGTCTGGGGGAGAGGCGATGTGTCGGCACCGCCTGCAGCGAGTTCTGCATCCCGTACGGGCACGACATCACGTGCGAGCGCACGCTCATCCAGGGCGACGTGTGCCCGCGCTGAAGGCGGCCCGGGCGCCCGCGCGCGCTCCCGGGGAGCGCCTGCGGGCGGCCCCGCCCCGCCGCCCGCCCGGTCAGCGCAGGCCGTACTCCACGGTGGTCACCACGCGCAGCGTCTTCTGGACCTGGCTCTCCTGCTGAATGCCGGGGGCCGGGTCCCGCGCGAGGATCTCGAACACGCCCTGGCTGGCCCGGCGGATCTCGCCCACCCGCGCGCGGGACGAACGGGCGAACTCCTCGGCGGCCTTCATGGCGTTGGCATTGGCCTCGGCGAGCATCTCGGGCTTGAGGTCGTTGAGCCGCGTGAACAGGTAGATGGGACCGCTCGCGCCGTATTCGCCGCTCGAGAACACCACGCCCGCCGCCAGCAACTCGCTGACCCCCTGCGCGGCGGTGGAGAGCCGGTCGACGTCGCCGGTGCGCACCATGAGCGTCAGGTTGACGACGTACCGGGTCGCCGCGGGGCGCTCGGGGCCGTAGGGGTTGGCCCGCGTGTCGGTGGCCGAGAGACCCTGCAGCTCGACGTGGGCGGAGTCGATGCCGTAGCGCGACAGGAACTGCATGACGGTGCGCCGGTCGGCCTGGACGCGGCGCTGCGCCAGTCCCAGGTCGTTGTCGGCGACGACCAGGCGAAGCGGCCAGAGGGCGACATCCGCCTTGACCGTGCGCTCGGCGACACCCTTGACGCTGACGGTGCGGTCGCCGACGCGGAACTGCACCAGCCCGCGGGCCATCAGCCAGCCGGCCAGGATGATGGCGGCGGCGACCAGCACGGAGCGGACGACGGAATTCTCGTTCATGGGATCTCCTCCGGGCCTGGCACGACACACTAGCCCGGGTGATTCACGAGCCGCAAGCCGGTGGCGCTGGAAGTTCGACGGCTGCAGGGGGTCCGGGCCGGCCGCGAGGGAGTCGCGTGGGCTGCCCGTCGCGGCGACGGGCAGCCACCGCCCTCACCCCTGCCGCAGGTCCGTCCCGGTGTGGCTGCCGTCGCAGAACGGCTTGGTGCGCGCGGCTCCGCAGCGGCACAACTCGGCCCCGGCCAGCTCGCGGCGCTCCTCGCCGCGCCCGCTCGCCAGCGTGAAGCGGCCCTCGAGGTAGAGCGGGCCGCCCGCGCCGAAGGCGACGCGGAGCGGCCCCGGACCGGCCTCGCCCGCGGCGGCCGTGCCCCCCGCCGCCAGGCGGCCCGCGTCGTCGAAGCCCTCGTCCCAGTGGCTGCCGTCGCAGAACGGCCGGTTCTTCGTGGCGCCGCAGCGGCACAGCGCGACGCGCGTGTCGCGGACGACCGGCGCACCGTCCTCCGCCACCACCTCGATGTCCCCGGTCAGGTAGAGCGGGCCGTCGGGATCGGGCACCACGACGTTGGCGCCGGGCACCGGCTCGGGCGCGCCGCCGTCGTGGCGCTCGAAGTGGAGCGCCCCGGTGGGGCAGCGGCGCACGACCTCGGCAACGCGGTCGGCCGAGGCCTGCGTCGGGTCCACCCACGGGACGCGCCCGGGCTCGAACACGTACGGCTGGCCACGCACGCACTCGGCGACGTGGATGCAGCGCCGCTTGCTCCAGGTCACGGTGATCGCAGGACCCTCGAAGACGTGCAGCTTGTCCTTCATGGCTCCTCCGCGCGCGCCGGGCCGGGCGCCGCTCCGGCACGGAGCCTAGCGCGTCGCGCGTGAACACGCGAGCCGAGCGGCGCCACCGCGCCCCCCTTGCCTCCGCGTCCGGTTCGGCGGATTCTCCGCGGCATGGAGCCGCCCGCCGCCCTGCCCGCCCGCTGCGACGTGGCCGTGATCGGCGGCGGCATCGTCGGCCTGGCCACCGCGATGGCGCTCACCGCGCGCACCCGCGCGACGGTCGTGGTGCTCGAGGCCGAGGACCGCCTCGCCGCGCACCAGACCGGGCACAACAGCGGCGTCATCCACTCGGGCCTCTACTACCGCCCCGGCTCGCTCAAGGCGCAGAACTGCGTCGCGGGCCGCGAGGCGCTCTACCGCTTCTGCGCGGAACACGGCATCGCCCACGAGCGCTGCGGCAAGGTGGTCGTCGCGGTGGACGAGCGCGAGCAGCCGCGCCTCGACGAACTGGAGCGCCGCGGCCGGGCCAACGGCCTCCTGGGCCTGCGCCGGCTCGGCCCCGCGGAGATCCGCGAGCGCGAGCCGCACGCCCGCGGCGTCGCCGGCCTGTTCGTGCCCGACACCGGCATCGTGGACTACACCGCCGTCAGCGAGGCCTACGCCGGCCGGGTGCGCGCCGCGGGCGGCGCCGTCGTCACCGGCGCGCGCGTCACCGCCTGCCGGCGCGACGCTTCACCCGGCGGCGCGGCGGCCGGCCTGGTGCTCGAGACCCCGCGAGGCGCGCTTCGCTGCGGTGCGCTGGTCAACTGCGCGGGGCTCCACTCCGACCGCGTGGCGCGCCGGTGCGGGGTCGAGCCCGGGGTGTGCATCGTCCCCTTCCGCGGCGAGTACTACGACCTCGTGCCGGAGCGGCGCACGCTCGTGCGCAACCTCCTCTACCCGGTGCCCGACCCCGCCTTCCCCTTCCTCGGCGTCCACTTCACCCGCATGGTGCACGGCGGGGTCGAGGCCGGGCCCAACGCGGTGCTGGCGCTCGGGCGCGAGGCCTACGGCCGGGCGGACATCTCGCTGCGCGACACCGCCGAACTGCTCGCGTACCCGGGGTTCTGGCGCATGGGACTGCGCCACTGGCGCATGGGGCTCCACGAATCGTGGCGCTCGACCCGCACCCGGGCGTTCGTCGCGGCGCTGCGGCGCCTGGTCCCGGAGATCGTCCGCGCCGACGTGCGCCGCGCGGGCGCCGGGGTGCGGGCGCAGGCGCTCGCCCCGGACGGCCGGCTGTGCGACGACTTCCTGGTCGTCGAGGCGGACCGCATGGTCCACGTGCTGAACGCCCCCTCGCCCGCGGCGACCGCCTCGATCACCATCGGGCGGACGATCGCGGAACGGGCGGCGGAACGGTTCGGGCTGACACCGCGCGTCGCCGGCTGACGGGCCCGCCGCGCACGCGGATCCCGCCGGCCCGCCTCAGAGCTTTCCGAAGAACCCCGCGATGGCGCGGTGGAAGCCGTGGATCCCCTTCACCGGTGGCGCGTACATCAGCACGCAGCGCTTCGCGACCAGGTCCAGCCCCAGCTCGCCGGCGAGCGCGAGGGCCTCGGGCGACTCGGCCCCCTGCTGCAGCCACACCCGCTTCAACCCGGCCGCGGCCGCATCGCGCAGCACCGCGGGCGCCGCGCGGGACGGCACGGCGACCAGCACGCCGTCCACCTGGTCGCGCACCGCGGCCAGGCTCGGCCGGCACGGTTCACCGTCGATCTCCTTCGCCTCGGGGTGCACGAGGACGACCTCGTAGCCGCGCGCCGCGAGCTCCGCGCGGGCGAGGTTGCCGAAGCCGCGCTTGCGGCGCGAGGCACCGACCAGCGCGAGGCGCCGGGCCGCGATGAATCGTTCGACCGATGGATCCATGGCTTCCTCCCCATCGCGGCAGGCGGGCGGCCCGCGGGAACCGGACCGCCCGCCCCGCGCTACCGGTCCTTGCCGCCGACCAGCCGGTACACCACCCCGCCCAGCAGGCCGCCGGCGATCGGGGCGACCCAGAAGAGCCAGAGTTGCGAGACCGCCCAGCCCCCCACGAACAGCGCGACGCCGGTGCTGCGCGCGGGGTTCACCGAGGTGTTGGTGACCGGGATGCTGACCAGGTGGATGAGGGTCAGCGCGAGGCCGATGGCGATCGGCGCGAAGCCCTGCGGCGCGCGCGGGTCCGTCGCCCCGAGGATGACGACCAGGAACATGAGCGTCATCACCACCTCGGTGACCAGCCCGGCGAGCAGCGAGTAGCCGCCCGGCGAGTGCTCGCCGTAGCCGTTCGCGGCGAAGCCGGCGGTCACGTCGAACCCGGCCTTGCCGCTGGCGATGACGAACAGCACCGCCCCCGCCGCCAGGCCGCCGAGGACCTGCACGACGATGTAGGGGACCAGGTCCTTCGCCGGGAAGCGCCCGCCCGCCCAGAGCCCGATCGAGACCGCCGGGTTCAGGTGGCAGCCGGAGATGCGGCCGAAGGCGAAGGCCATGGTCAGCACGGTCAGGCCGAACGCCAGCGCCACGCCCAGCAGGCCGATCCCCACGCCGGGGAACGCCGCCGCCAGCACGGCGCTGCCGCAGCCTCCCAGCACCAGCCAGAACGTGCCGAGGAACTCCGCTCCGAGTCTGTTCATTCCCGTCTCCTTCCTGATCGCCGGAGGCCCGGCGCCCTTCACGGGGAGGGACGACGTGACGCGGGACCACCGTCCCGCGGGTCCGGCGCAGGATAGCGCGACTCCGCGGCCGGCGTGCCGGCGAGGACGCGCGCCCCGCGCCGGACGCGGCTTGACGCGATGTTGACGTCGGCGGCCCGGACGTTTCGCTCCCGGGTGGACGGGATGGTAGGGTCTCCGCGCTCCCGTGACCGGACCCACCTGGACCCATGGAGGAGAACAGAACATGAAGCGCCTGTTGTTGTCCCTCACCGCCCTGGCGGTGTGCGCGGGCATGGCGATCGCCGCCGATGCGCCCAAGAAGACCGCGGCCGCCCCGGCCCAGATCAAGGACTCCGCGATGCTGCAGATCGACCAGTTCATCGCCGCCTCGAAGATCGACAAGAAGGTCGCGGGCTGGAAGACCTCGCTGCCCAAGCCGCCGGTGGTCGCCTTCGACAAGGCCCACACCTACTTCGCGCGCATGGTCACCAACAAGGGCACCGTCCTGATCAAGTTCCTGCCCGACGTGGCGCCGATGCACGTGACGAACTTCCTCTACCTGACGAAGCTGGGCTTCTACGACGGCCTCTCCTTCCACCGCGTCATCAGCGGGTTCATGGCGCAGGGCGGATGCCCGCTCGGCACCGGCACGGGCGGCCCGGGCTACGGCTTCAACGGGGAGTTCAGCCCGAGCGTGAAGCACACCAAGGGCGGCCTGCTCTCGATGGCCAACGCGGGCCCCGGGACCGACGGCAGCCAGTTCTTCCTGACCTTCGTCCCCACGCCGTGGCTCGACGGCAAGCACACCATCTTCGGCGAAGTGGTCGAGGGGATGGACGTGGTGAAGAAGCTCGAGGCGGCGGGCTCGCAGAGCGGCCGCACCAGCGAGCCGCTGAGCATGAGCAAGGTCACGGTCGAGGTGAAGTAGCCCCGGATCCGGGGAACGTCGCAGCGCCCGGCGCGGCACCCGCGCCGGGCGTTGCGCTTTCCGCCTGCGAGCGGCGTAGAATCCGGCCGGGAGGTCGTCGGTGTCGAACCTCGAATCCATCGCCGGACCCGGCGCTTCGCACCCGGCGCGCTGGTGGGAGACCGCGCCGGACGGGCGCGCGCACTGCTTCCTGTGCCCGCGGCACTGCCGCCTGCGCGAGGGACAGGCCGGCTTCTGCACGCTGCGCGCGAACCGCGGCGGGCGGCTCGTCAGCCTGGGCTACGGCGCGCCCGCCACCGTGCAGGCGGATCCCATCGAGAAGAAGCCGCTCTTCCACTTCCTGCCGGGCACCAACGTGCTCTCGCTCGGGACCACGGGCTGCGACCTGGCCTGTTCCTTCTGCCAGAACTGGGACCTCTCCCACGCGCGCCCCGAACCGGTCGCGGGGCCGCTCCTCGCGCCCGCGGACGTGGCCGACCTCGCCGTCGAGCGCGGCTGCCCCTCGATCGCCTTCACCTACAACGAGCCCACCATCTGGGCCGAGTACGTGCTCGACGTGTGCGCGGCGGCGCGGGAGCGCGGCATCGCGACCGTGATGGTCACCAACGGCTACGTCACCCCCGAGGCGTTCCACGATCTCTACGATCCCGTCACCGCCGCCAACGTGGACCTCAAGGCGCTCGACGACGGTTTCTACCGCCGCTACGCCCTGGCGCGGCTCGCGCCCGTGCTCGACACGCTGCGGCGGCTGCGGGACGAGACCGGCGTGTGGCTCGAGATCACCAACCTGGTCATCCCCACGCTGAACGACGGCCCGGGCGAGGTGCGACGGCTGGCCGACTGGGTGCTCGATCACCTCGGCCCCGACGTGCCCGTGCACTTCACCGCCTTCCACCCCGACTTCCGGCTGCGCGGCCTGCCGCCCACGCCCCCGGCCACCCTGCGCGCGGCCCGCCGCATCGCCCGCGAGGCGGGACTGCGCTACGTCTACGAGGGCAACGTGCTCGGCGACGGCGCCCACACCTCGTGCCCGGTTTGCGCGCGGGTCCTCATCCGCCGCTCCTGGCACGCGGTGCTGGAGAACCACCTGGTGGACGGCCGCTGCCCCGGTTGCGGGCTGGCGGTGCCGGGCCACTGGCAGCATCCACCCCGGCCGGAGGCTCGATGAGGACCCTCCTGCACGTCGTCGCACTCGTCTGCCTCGCGAGCGCCGCAGGCTGCGAACCCGCCGCGAAGGCCGTGCCCGGCACCGCTCCCCGGAGCGTGCCCGCCAGGAAGGAGGCCACCGTGTCGCTGTCCCTTGTCTCCCCCGCGTTCGGGCCGATGGGCGGGATCCCGAAGCGCCACACCTGCGACGGCGAGGACCTCTCCCCGCCGCTGGCGTGGAGCGGCGCTCCCGCCGGCACGAAGAGCTTCGCCCTCGTCGTGGACGACCCGGACGCGCCCGACCCGGCCGCGCCGAGGGTGGTCTGGGTCCACTGGGTGCTCTACGACCTGCCCGCCTCCACCACCTCGCTCGCCGCCGGAACGACCGCGAAGACGCTGCCGCCAGGCGCGCGCGAGGGGCTCAACGACTGGCGGCAACCGGGCTGGCGCGGACCCTGCCCGCCGGTCGGGCGACACCGCTACTTCCACAAGCTCTACGCAATCGATATCGTGTTGCCCGACCTGCACCATCCGACCCGGGCCGCGCTGGAGCAGGCCATGGTCGGGCACGTGCTGGCGGAAGCCGAGCTGGTCGGCACCTACCAGCGGGATCGCTGACCCTCACGGAGGCCGCACATGAAGCGCCGCATCGTCCTCTCGCTCGCCGCCGCCGCCCTGCTCACCGGGGCCCTCGTCCAGGCCGTGGAGCCGCCGGCCGTCGCCCTGCCCGGGCCCGACGTGACCGGCAAGGTCACGCTCGAGCGGGCCATCGTCCAGCGCCGCTCGGTGCGCGAGTACGCGCCCGGCGCGCTGACGCTGGCCGAGGTCTCGCAGCTCCTGTGGGCGGCGCAGGGCATCACCGGGCCCGACGGCAAGCGCGCCACGCCGTCCGCCCGCGCGGTCTACCCGCTGCAGGTCTGGCTGGTCGCGAACGACGTGCAGGGCCTGGGAACCGGCGTCTTCCGCTACGAGCCGAAGGGTCATGCGCTGGTGCCGATCCCCGGCGCGCGGCGCGACTCGCTCCCGTCGGCCGCGCGCGGACAGGAGATGTTCCAGCGCGCCGCCGCGGCGGTCGTGGTGATCGGGGACAGCGCGCTCGCGGCGCAGAAGTTCCGCGGCAACGCCGAGCGCTGGCTGGGCATGGAGGCGGGCTTCGTGGTGCAGGACGTCTACCTCCAGTGCACCGCGCTCGGACTGGGCACGGTGATGGTCGGCGGCTTCAGCGAGCCCGCCGTGCGCGCCGTGCTGGCCGTGCCCGCCGGCTGGCAGGTGCTCGCCCTCATGCCGGTGGGCCGGAGGAAGTAGGCCATGGCGAACCCGGGCGTGGCCGAGGGAGCGGCGGGCCGGCGGTGAGCGCGAAGCTCGACGAGCTGAAGGCCCGTCTGCTCGAGGTGAACGACCTCGCCTCGGCCGCCGCGGTGCTGGGCTGGGACCAGGCGACCTACATGCCGCCCGGCGGCGGGGAGGCGCGCGGGCGGCAGATGGCCACGCTGGGCCGGATCGCCCACGAGAAGTTCACCGACGCGGCGCTGGGCCGGCTGCTCGACGGGCTGGAGCAGGAGACCCGCGGCCTGCCGTACGAGTCGGACGAGGCCGCGCTGCTGCGCGTGACGCGCCGCGAGTACGACCGGGCGATCCGCGTGCCATCCGCGTTCGTCGCGGAGCTGAGCGCGCATGCAGCGCAGTCCTACCAGGCGTGGACCGAGGCGCGGCCGGCGAACGACTTCGCGCGCATGCGTCCCCTGCTCGAGCGGACGCTCGACCTCTCGCGCCGGCTGGCGGGCTTCTTCCCCGGCTACGCCTCGATCGCCGACCCGCTCATCGACGAGTCGGACCACGGGCTGAAGGCCGCCGCCGTGCGCACGCTGTTCACCGGGCTGCGCGCCCGCCTGGTGCCGCTGGTGCGCGCCATCCTGGCGCGGCCGCCGGCCGACGACTCGTGCCTCAGGCAGCACGCGCCCGAGGCCGACCAGCTGGCGTTCGGCCTCGAGGTGATCCGGCGCTACGGCTACGACTTCGAGCGCGGCCGCCAGGACAAGACGCACCACCCGTTCATGACCAAGTTCTCGCTCGGCGACGTGCGCATCACCACGCGGGTGCGCGAAGACGACCTGGCCGACGCGCTGTTCAGCACCCTGCACGAGTGCGGGCACGCGCTCTACGAGCAGGGCATCCGGCGCGAGTACGAGGGCCTGCCGCTGGCCGCGGGCGCCTCGGCGGGCGTGCACGAGAGCCAGTCGCGCCTGTGGGAGAACCTGGTCGGGCGCAGCCGCGGGTTCTGGGAGCACTTCTACCCGCGCCTGCAGGGCGCCTTCCCGGCGCAGCTCGCCGCCGTGCCGCTCGACACGTTCCATCGCGCGATCAACAAGGTCGCCCGCTCGCTGATCCGCACCGACGCGGACGAGGTCACCTACAACCTGCACGTCATGCTGCGCTTCGACCTCGAGCTGGACCTGCTCGAGGGCCGGCTCGAGGTGAAGGACCTGCCCGGAGCCTGGCACGCGCGCATGAAGGCCGACCTCGGCCTGTCGCCGCCCGACGACCGGGACGGGGCGCTGCAGGACGTGCACTGGTACGCGGGGCTGGTCGGCGGGCAGTTCCAGGGCTACACGGTCGGGAACATCCTGAGCGCCCAGTTCTTCGCGGCCGCGACCCGCGCGCACCCCGGGATCGCCGGCGAGATCGCGCGCGGCGAGTTCGGCACGCTGCACGCCTGGCTGCGGGAGAACGTCTACCAGCACGGCGCCGGGTTCACCGCCGACGAGCTGGTGCTGCGCGCGACCGGCGCGCCGATGAGCATCGAGCCCTACCTGGCCTACCTCGCGGGCAAGTACGGGGCGCTCTACGGCTTGGACTTGCCCGCGTCACCGCGGGACTGACCGCCGGCCGCGGTCGATGCGCGCGCCGCGCCGGCCGGGCGATGGAGCGGCCCGCGCCTCGGCGCGCCGCTCCATCGTGGTGTTCGGGCCGGCTCCTTCGGCTCAGCGCTCCTCGCCGGGCAGGAAGCTGCTCTGTTCCGGCGGGCCGTCCGCGAGCGCGCGGCGCCGGCGCCGAGGCGGCGCCTCGGGCGCCGCCTCGGGCGCGGCCTCCGGCCCGGGCGACGACGGGGCGGCGGTGACCAGCGCGGCCTCGGGCGGCGGCGCCACGGGCATCAACGACGTCGGCGGCGCCACCGTCAGCCCGCCCGCGCCGTTCTCGATCCGCACCGCCGGGTCCTCCTCCTCGAGGTAGGTGTACCCCGAGAGCCCCTCGTCGTAGCGGCGCATGAGCAGCGCCGACTCCTCGAAGGTGAGCAGGCCGCGACGCAGCGCCTCCTCGTTGGCCTGCCGCATGCGCTGCACCAGCTGCTGCTTCTGGTACTGCACGTAGCCCAGCACCTCGGTGACCGAGTCGCCCTCGACCACGTGGTCGATGCGGTAGCCGTTCTCGTCGAGCGCGATGTGCACGGCGTTGGTGTCGCCGAACAGGTTGTGCAGGTCGCCCAGGATCTCCTGGTAGGCACCCACCAGGAAGACGCCGATGTGATAGGGCCGGCCGTCGTAGGCGTGCAGCTCGAGCGAGCTCTTGACGTCGCGCAGCTCGATGAACTGGTCCATCTTGCCGTCGGAGTCACAGGTCAGGTCGGCGATGACCGCGCGCCGCGTCGGGCGCTCGTTCAGCCGGTGCAGCGGCAGGATGGGGAACAACTGCTTCACCGCCCAGTGGTCGGGCACCGACTGGAACACCGAGAAGTTGCCGTAGTAGGTGTCGGCCAGCCCCTTCTCCAGCCCCTCGAGGTCGTCGGGCACGTACTCCAGCTCGCGGATGATCTTGAGGATGGCCTCGCAGCATCCCCAGAACAGCTGCTCGACGCGGGCGCGACCGCGCAGGTCCAGCAGGCCGACGTTGAAGAGGTTGGTGGCCTCCTCCTTGAGCTGCAGCGCGTCGTGGTACGCCTCCTGGAAGTTCTTGCGCGAGACCGAGCGCCAGGTCTCGACCAGCGACTGGATGACCGCGGGCTCGTCCTTGCCCACGTCCGGCGGCGAGTGGCCCGCCAGCACCTCGTTCACGTCGAGGATGTTGAACACCAGGATCGAGTGGTGCGCGACCAGCGCGCGGCCCGACTCGGTGATGATGTCCGGGTGCGGGACCTTCGCGGTCTCGCAGGCCTCCAGGATGGCGGCGACCACGTCGTTGGCGTACTCCTGCATGGTGTAGTTGGTGGACGAGGGCCAGTTGGTGGTGGAGCCGTCGTAGTCCACGCCCAGGCCGCCGCCCACGTCGAGGAACCGGAGCCCCGCCCCCGCCTTCACCAGCTCGACGTAGATGCGGCAGGCCTCCTGCATCGCGTCCTTGATGGCGCGCACCGCCGAGATCTGCGAGCCGATGTGGAAGTGCAGCAGCTCGAGGCAGTCGAGCATCTGCTCGTCGCGCAGCTTGTCGAGCAGCATCACGATCTCGGTGGCGGTGAGCCCGAACTTGGAGCGGTCGCCGGTGGACTCCATCCACTTGCCGGCGCCCTTGGTGGTGAGCTTCCCGCGCACCCCGATGTGCGGCCGGATGCCGAGGCGGCGCGCCACCTGCAGCAGCAGGTCCAGCTCGCGGTAGCGGTCGATGACCACGATCGGGTAGCGCCCGAGCTTCTGCGAGAGCAGCGCGGTCTCCATGTACTCGACGTCCTTGTAGCCGTTCAGGACGAGGAGCGAGCCCGGGCTGTCGAGCAGGGCCAGCCCGGCCAGCAGCTCGGGCTTGGAGCCGGCCTCGAGCCCGAGGCCGAGCGGCGCGCCGAAGCGCACCAGTTCCTCGACCACCTGGTGCTGCTGGTTCACCTTGATCGGGTAGACGCCGCGGTAGCGCCCGCGGTAGCCGTACTCGCGGATGGCGCCGTCGAAGCAGCCGAACAGGGCCTGCACGCGGCTGTGGAGGATGTCCGAGAAGCGCATCAGCAGCGGCATGCCCAGCCCGCGGCGCTGCAGGTCGAGCGTGAGGTCGAAGAGGTCGACGCTGGGGCCGTCCGGGCCCGAGGGCGTGACTTCGACGTGCCCGGCTTCGTTGATGCGGAAGTAGCCGCTCGACCAGCCCGCCACGTTGTAGAGCGCGGCCGAGTCCTTCGTCGTCCAGGTGCGGATCTCTCTCAACTCCACCCTCCGGGCTGCCTGCTCCGATGTACCACCGCCTGCGGCCGGGCCACGAACCGGGGCCGGAGAGTACCGTGACGCGACTCGCAGCGCGAGCCTTTTGTGGGCTAGACTCCCCGTGCTCCGGTCCGCTTCGTCCGGGTGCCGCACCCGCCCCGTCGGGGACGTGCGTCGCGGACCGCTCCCAGGGAGGATCCGATGTCCAGCGCAGCACGGTTGTCCAGGCGCGCGCAGCAGATGCCGGCCTCGCCGATCCGGCGGCTGGCCCCCTTCGCCGTCCAGGCCCGCAAGGCCGGCAAGACGGTCTACCCGCTCAACATCGGGCAGCCCGACATCCCCACGCCGCCGGCCATCCTCGATCGCCTGCGCTCCTACGCCGACGCCAACGTCCCCTACGGACCGTCGCAGGGGCTGCCGGAGTTCATCGAGGCGCTGCGCTCGTACTACGCCGGCCTCGGCGTCCCGCTCGCGGCCGAGGAGATCTTCGTCACCACCGCCGGCAGCGAGGCCATCCTGTTCACGCTCGGCGCGCTGTGCGACCCCGGGGACGAGGCGATCGTCTTCGAGCCCTTCTACACCAACTACAACGGCTTCGCCGCCATGATCGGCGTGGAGCTGGTGCCGGTGACGACCCGGCCGGAGGACGGCTACCACCTGCCGCCGCGCGCCGAGATCGAGGCGAAGATCGGACCGCGCACGCGCGCCATGCTCATCTGCTCGCCCAACAACCCGACCGGCACGGTCTACACCGACGCCGAGATCGACCTGCTGGCCGCGATCTGCCGCGAGCGCGGCCTGGTGCTGATCGCCGACGAGGTCTACCGCGAGTTCGTCTACGAGGGCCACGAGCACCGCTCGGTGCTCACGCTCGCGGGGATGGAGCAGCAGGTCGTGGTGGTGGACTCGGTCTCCAAGCGCTACTCGATGTGCGGCGCGCGCATCGGCAACATCGTCAGCCGCAACCGCGAGTTCATGGCGGCGATCATGCGCTTCGGCCAGGCGCGCCTGTGCCCGCCAACGGTCGAGCAGTTCGCCTGCACCGCGCTCACCGCGGTGCCCGCCTCCTACATCGCGGGCGTGATCGCCGAGTACCGGAAGCGCCGCGACGTGGTGTTCGAGTCGCTCACCGCCATCCCCGGCGTGCTGGTGCGCAGGCCCGAGGGGGCGTTCTACCTCTGCGCGCGGCTGCCGGTGGACGACGCCAGCGCGTTCGCCGAGTGGCTGCTCCGGGACTTCGCGCTGGACGGCGAGACCGTGATGGTCGCGCCCGCCGACGGCTTCTACGCCACGCCCGGCCTGGGCCGGGACGAGGTGCGCATCGCCTACGTGCTGGAGGTGCCCAAGCTGCGCCGCGCGATGCGGTGCCTGGGGGCCGCGCTGGCGGCGTACCCGGGTCGGGTGACCGTTGGGGCGGCACAGGGCTGAGCCGCGCTCCCGCGCGGGAGACGCGACCGCCCGGCGGGGCCGACCCGCCGGGCGGTCTTCGTTCGGGGCGCGCGGCTCGTGATCACTGCGGCGGGCGGAAGTGCACCCCCAGGTAGTAGGGCCAGAGCAGCAGCGCGTAGATGCCCTTCACGAGCGTCAGCTTGAGGAAGCCGATGGTGAACAGCCAGGCCCAGATCCAGAGCGGGCCGGCGAGCTCGCCGCCGCGCGAATGGTGGCAGTGGCACTTGTGATCGTTGTCACCCATGCGTCCCTCCTGCGGTGGCTCCGTCGCGGCCCCGCCCCGCGGTGCGGGCGGGATCGGCGTCCTTCACGCGCCGCGGACGAAGTGCGGCATCTCGAACGGGATCTCCAGCGACAATTCCACGAACCCGGCATACTCGCCTTCACGGTACCACGGTGCCTGGTAGATCAACTTCTTCACGCCGGCCTTCTCGATGGTGTAGACGTTCGTCCTCCCGGTGGCGAGCAGCCCGGCGAGCGTGGCGCGCGCCGGCTCGGGATGGCAGTCGAGGACGTTCGTGCCGATCAATGCCGCGCCGCCGTCGTCCGCGAAGACCGCGACCGAACGCTCGTTCATCTCCAGGATGACGCCCTCCCGGTCGCACACCGTGACGGCACCGGGGAACGCCCGCACCCACTCGTGTTCCTTCATCCCGCTCTCCTCCCGGAGTCCTCGGACGCCCGGCACGCACCGCCTCCGAGCGGCGGCCGCCGGGTCCCCCACTCGGTCGCCCGCTCGTAGGCCCGCGCCACGCGCAGCACGCGCGCCTCCTCGAACGGCCGTCCGACGATCTGCAGGCCCACCGGCATCCCGGCCTCGTCGAAGCCGCAGGGCGCCGAGGCCGCCGGGTAGCCCGCCACGTTGACGGGCGTGAGCAGGCGGTTCCACGCCACCGCCGGCTCGCGCGACATCGCCTCGCCGATGCGCAGCGGCCCGTGCGGCAGGCTCGGCGCGACCAGCGCGTCCACGCGCGCGAGCGCCGCCCGGAACATGGCGCGCACGATCGCCTGCAGCCGCCGCGCGTTGACGTAGTCCACCGCCGGCAGCAGCTCGCCGAGCTCGAGGCCCGCGCGCATCGCCTCGCCGTAGTCCTGCGGGCGCTCGCGCAGCCACGGGCCGTGGAACGCCGAGGCCTCGGCCGCGAGGATCGCGTGGTGCGCGGTGTGCGCGTCGGCCATCCCCGGCAGCGCAACGTCCACCAGGCGCGCGCCCTCGCGCTCCAGCACGGCGATGGCTTCGCGCACCCGCGCTGCGATGCCGGGCTCCACGTCCTCGAAGAACCATTCGCGCGGCACGCCGAGCGTGAGGCCGCGCGCGCCGTCCTCGAGCTCGCGCGCGAAGTCCTCCGGCGCGCGCGCGGCGCACCACTCGTCCTCCGGGTCCGGCCCGGCCACGGCGTTCATCAGCAGCGCCAGGTCCTCGACCGTGCGCGCCATCGGCCCCACGGTGTCGAACGACCAGGCCAGCGGCACGACGCCGCGCCGGCTCACACGCCCGAACGTGGGCTTGAGCCCCGCCACGCCACAGGCGCTCGCCGGGATGCGGATCGAGCCGCCGGTGTCGGTGCCGAGCGAGAGCGGGCACATCCCGGCCGCGAGCGCGGCGCCGCTGCCGCCGCTCGATCCGCCGGGGCTGCGCTCGAGGTCCCAGGGGTTGCGGCAGGGGCCGTAGTGCGGGTTGTTGGTCGTGGTGCCGTAGGCGAACTCGTGCATGTTCGTCTTGCCGAGCAGCACGAGCCCGGCCGCGCGCAGGCGCTCGACCGCCGCGGCGTCGCGGGCCGGCACGTTCGCCGCCAGGATCCTCGAGCCCGCCGTGGTGACCACGCCCGCGGTGTCGAAGAGGTCCTTGAGCGCCATCGGCACGCCGTGCAGCGGGCCGCGGCCCGCGCCCGCGGCGAGCTCGCGCTCCGCCGCGGCCGCCGCGGCCAGCGCGCGGTCCGCGGTCACCGCCAGGAACGCGTTGAGCTTCGGTTCCAGGCGCTCGATGCGTGCCAGGTGGGCGCGCGCCACCTCGACCGGCGAGACCTCGCGCCGCGCGATGCGGCGCCCCAGCTCCGCACCACCCAGGAAGCAAAGCGCGTCGTCGCTCACGGCAGGGGGTCCCCGGGCAGGCCGGACGGCGGCGGCTCGGCGGCGCGCGGCAGCGCCGCGCCGATGCGCGCGAGGCGGCCGAGCAGGCTCTCGAGCGGCGCCCGCAGTTCCGCGGCGCGCGCCGCGTCGAGCGCCAGCCCGCGCGCACGGGCCAGGGCGACGATGGTTTCCTCGGGCGGCTCGGGCACGGCTCGCATGCGGTCCCCGCGAGTGGAAGGCGAGGCGGGCCGGACGGCCCGCTCGGCTGGCGGCCATCATACGACGAACTACGGCGGCGCGCAGGCCTGCGCTATCCTCCGGTCGTGCCCGAACTGCCCGACATCACGGTCACCGTGGAGCACCTCGAGCGCCGCCTCGCGGGCGCGACCTTCGCCGGCGCCCGCGTGCGCAGCCCGAACCTGCTGCGCACCGCCGTGCCGCCGCTCGAGTCGGCGCAGGGCTGCCGCGTCACCGGCGTGCGCCGCATGGGCAAGCGCATCGTCTTCGCGCTCGAGGGCGAGCTCGCGCTGGTGCTGCACCTGATGATCGCGGGGCGCCTGCGCTGGCGGGAGGCGGGCGCGAAGCTCCCGGGCCGCATCGGGCTCGCCGCGCTCGACTTCTCGACCGGCACGCTGCTCCTCACCGAGGCCAGCACCCGCCAGCGCGCCGCCCTGCACCTGGTCGCCGGGGCCGCGGCGCTGCAGGCGCTCGACCCCGGCGGGCTCGAGGTGCTGGAGCGCGGACCTCGCCGGCGTTCCGCGCCGCGCTCCTGCGCGAGGACCACACGCTCAAGCGCGCGCTCACCGACCCGCGGCTCTTCAGCGGCATCGGCAACGCCTACTCGGACGAGATCCTCCACCGCGCGCGCCTCTCGCCGCTCGCGCCGCACGTCACAGCTCGACGAGGCGGAGGGCGAGCGGCTGTTCGCGGCGACCCGGGCGGTGCTGGACGGAGTGGACCGCGCGGCTGCGTGCGGAGAGCGGCGAGGAGTTCCCGGAGAAGGTGACCGCGTTCCGCGAAGGCATGGCCGTCCACGGCCGCTGGCGCAAGCCCTGCCCCGACTGCGGCGCGCCGGTGCAGCGGGTGGTCTACGCGGAGAACGAGACGAACTACTGCGCGCGTTGCCAGACCGGGGGCCGCCTGCTCGCCGACCGGGCGCTCTCCCGGCTGCTCAAGGACGACTGGCCGCGCACGCTCGAGGAACTGGAAGAGGGCCGGGCGGGACGCTGAGGACATCGCCCCGCTCGACCCTCTCGAAGCCACCGGGAGTCCCCCGGCGGACCGCGGGCCCGTCGCGCTCCAGTGACGCGGGCGGCGGGCGCTCAGCGATGCAACGCCGCGTTCTGGTCCATGTAGGCCCCCAGGCCCTTCTTCAGGTCATCGGCGTTCATCACCGGGTACATCTCCACCGTGGCGTTGAGCTCGGTGAACAACGGCTCGGTGATGATCGGCAGCTCGGAGGGGTTCTTCAGGTCGAACACCATGATGGCGGTGCGGTGACCGTGCTCGGGGTAGAAGTAGGCCGCCTCGGGATGGAGGCGGTTCGTCGTCTCACCGAGGATGCGCCCGATCGTTCCGTCCTTGACGTTCGGGGCGCCCGATCCGACGGGCATGGAGATCTTCATGAGGGTGCGCATGGTCATCGTGCTCCTCTGCGAAGGTCGACAGCGCGCGGCGCTTGCCCCTGTCGATGAGCCACGGTGGCGGGTGGTGCGGGCTTTCTCGAGCGGACCCGGCCGTGGACTCCGCAAACGCGATCCGTCCCTGCACCCGATCGCGCCGGACGCAATCCAATGCGGTAGATTCCCCGCAACGCCCCCCCCGGCGGAGTCACCATGGCCGCCCGGACAGTGTCACGCGATCCACCCCACGGAGGTCCTCCATGAAGCGCTCCCTCCCCGGCATCACGGTCATGGCCCTGGCGCTTGCCCTGCTCGCCCCGACGTCAGCGCAGGCCGGCATGGCTCTCGGCGTGAAGGGTGGCCTCAGCCTGTCGCAGGTGCAGGCGGACCCGCTGAACACCGACAACCGCACCGGGTTCGTGGGCGGCGTCTACGCCTCGTTCGACGTGGCGCCGATGCTCGGCATCCAGCCGGAGCTGCTGTTCGTCCGCAAGGGGGCCAAGCTGTTCAGCAGCGACGTCTCCATCGGCCCCATCCACATCGGCGAGGTGGCCAGCACGCTCGACGTGGACTACGTCGAGATCCCGCTGCTCCTGCGGCTGTCGCTGCCGACGCCGGACCCGCTGGGGCTGCGCCTGCTCGCCGGCCCGGTGGTCTCGATGAAGTCGAGCGAGAAGCTGAGCGTCAGCGGCCTGGTCGACTTCTCGCAGGGCACGGACGTGGTCAAGACGACCGACTTCGGCTTCGCGGTGGGTGGGGCCTTGGCCGTCCGGCTCGACGGGCTCCGGGTGGTCGGCGAGGGCCGCTACACGTTCGGGCTGACGGACATCTCGGACCTGCCGTTCGGCGGTGAGGTGAAGAACCGCGCGATCTACGCGATGCTGGGCCTGGAGTTCCCCTTCGGCGGGAGCTGACGGACGGTCGAAGGCCCGGCGCCGCGGACCGGCCGGCGCTTCAGTCCTGCGCCGCCTCCGGCTCGTCCGCGCTCACCGCGTCGGCCAGCACGGTGGCCCGGTCCGCGGCGACGTCGAAGAAGCCGCCGCTCACCTGCCACCGGACCTCGTCGCCGCCCGGCTTGCGCACGGTCAGCGTGCCCGCGGCCAGCTCGGTCACCAGCGCCGCGTGACCGGCCAGCACGCCCAGGTAGCCCTCGGTGCCGGGCACCTGCACGTACTCGACCCTGCCCTCGAACACCGCCCGCTCGGGGGTGAGGACCGAAAGCTCGAACTGGGCCGCCGCCATGTTCAGTGCCTCGCTCCCGCGCTCACGCGTGCGCCGCGGCCATCTTCTCGGCCTCGGCGATGACCTCGTCGATCGCGCCCTTGTAGCGGAACGCCTGCTCCGGGAGGCTGTCGAGCTCGCCGTTCACGATCATCTTGAAGCCCTTGACCGTATCCTCGATCTTGACGTACTTGCCGGCCTGGCCGGTGAACGCCTCGGCCACGAAGAACGGCTGCGAGAGGATACTGCTCGATGCGGCGCGCCCGCGCCACGATGAGCTTGTCCTCCTCGCTCAGCTCGTCCATGCCGAGGATCGCGATGATGTCCTGCAGGTCGCGGTAGCGCTGCAGGATCCGCTGCACCGAGCGCGCCACCTGGTAGTGCTCCTCGCCCACGATCTTCGGATCGAGGATGCGCGAGCTCGAGGCCAGCGGGTCCACCGCGGGGTAGATGCCGCGCTCGGTGATCGCGCGGTCGAGCACCGTGGTGGCGTCCAGGTGCGCGAACGTGGTGGCCGGCGCCGGGTCGGTGATGTCGTCGGCCGGCACGTAGATCGCCTGCACCGAGGTGATCGAGCCGCGCTTGGTCGAGGTGATGCGCTCCTGGAGCGCGCCCATCTCGGTGCCCAGCGTGGGCTGGTAGCCCACCGCGCTCGGCATGCGCCCGAGCAGCGCGGAGACCTCGCTGCCGGCCTGCACGAAGCGGAAGATGTTGTCGATGAAGAGCAGCACGTCCTGGCCCATCTCGTCGCGGAAGTACTCGGCCATGGTCACGCCGGTGAGGCCGACCCGCAGGCGCGCCCCGGGCGGCTCGTTCATCTGGCCGAAGACCATCACGGTCTTGGCGATGACGCCCGACTGGGTCATCTCGAGGTAGAGGTCGTTGCCCTCGCGGGTGCGCTCGCCGACCCCGGCGAACACCGAGTAGCCGCCGTGCTCGGTGGCGATGTTGCGGATCAGTTCCTGGATCAGCACGGTCTTGCCCACGCCGGCGCCGCCGAACAGGCCGACCTTGCCGCCGCGCATGTAGGGCGCGAGCAGGTCCACGACCTTGATGCCGGTCTCGAACTGCTCGGGCGTGGTCTCCTGCTCCTCGAACGAGGGTGAGGCGCGGTGGATCGGGTAGGTCTTGCCGGTCTCGACCTGCTCCCCGCCGTCGATGGTCTGGCCGAGCAGGTTGAAGAGCCGGCCCAGGCACTGCTCGCCCACCGGCACCGTGATGGGCGCACCGGTGTCCACGGCCTTCATGCCGCGCACCAGCCCCTCGGTGGAGCTCATGGCGATGCAGCGGACCTGGTTGTCGCCGACGTGCAGGGCGGCCTCCGCGGTCACGTGGATGCCCTTCTCGGCGTCCTCGATCCGGATCGCGTTGAGGATCCGCGGCAGCTTGTCCGGGTCGAACGCCACGTCCACGGTGGGCCCGATGACCTGTACGACTCTACCGACGTTCATCGCATCTCCTTCGTCGGCCGCGCCGAGCGCGTGCCGCTCGTGTGCTATCGCAGCGCCTCGGCGCCTCCGACGATGTCCAGGATCTCACGCGTGATCATGAGCTGACGCAGGCGATTCCGCAGCAGGACCAACTGGTCGAGCAACTCGCCCGCGTTCTTGGTCGCCGCTCCCATGGCGGTCATCCGCGAGCCCTCCTCGCTGGCACGCGAGTCGGCCAGGGCGGCGAGCATCCGCGCACTGGCGAAACGCGGCAGCAGCGCCTCGAAGATCGATTCGAGGCCGGGCTCGAAGATGACGTCGCCCGCCGCGGCCGGGCGGCCGTCCGCGGGCTCCGCCCCGATCGGCAGGAAGGTCTCGCAGGTGACCTGGCGGCGCAGCGCGGAGAAGAAGCGGGTGTAGAGGATCTCGACCTTGTCCACCTCGCGGCTCTCGAAGCGCTGCAGCAGGTCCGCGGTGATCCGCCGGGCCGCCTCGACGCTCGCGTCGGCGCCCAGGTCGGCGAAGGCGGCGAGCACCGGCCAGCCGCGGCGCCGGGCGTAGTCGCGGCCCTTGCGCCCCACCACCACCAGCCGCAGGCTGTCGGGCGCGGCCGTGCGCAGGCGCTCCCCGGTGGCGCGGAACAGGTTGGTGTTGTAGCCGCCGCACAGCCCGCGGTCCGAGGTGATCACCACCAGCACGGTGGTCTTCACCTCGCGCGCCGCGAACAGCGGCAACTCCCGCTCGCGTGCCACCGCGGCCAGGTTCTCGAGCATGCCGGTGAGCTTGACGGCGTAGGGCCTCGTGGCCAGCGCGCGCGCCTGCGCGCGCCGCAGCTTCGCCGCGGCCACCATCTCCATGGCCTTGGTGATCTGCTGCGTGCTGGTGACGGAGCGGATGCGCCGTCGGAGGACCTTGAGGGAGGCCATGGCTCAGCTCTTGAACAGGGTCTTGAACTTCTTCGCGGCCTCGTGGAGCCGTGCCTGGTCGGCGTCCGAGAGGTCCTTCGTGGTGCGGATGTCGTGCGGGACCTCGGGGTATTCCTTGTCGACGAACGCGAGGAACTCCTGCTCGAAGCGGCGCACCGCCTCCACCGGCAGGTCGTCGAGGTAGCCGTTCACGCCCGCGAAGATCGAGACGACCTGCCGCTCGACCGGCATGGGCACGTACTGCTCCTGCTTGAGCAGCTCGACCATGCGCTCCCCGCGGGTGAGCTGCGCGCGCGTCGACTTGTCGAGGTCCGAGCCGAACTGGGCGAACGCGGCGAGCGAGCGGTAGGACGCCAGGTCGAGGCGCAGCCGGCCGGCCACCCGGCGCATGGCCTTGATCTGGGCGTTGCCGCCCACGCGCGAGACCGAGATGCCCACGTTCACCGCGGGCCGCACGCCGGCGTAGAACAGGTCGGGCTCGAGGTAGATCTGGCCGTCGGTGATCGAGATGACGTTGGTCGGGATGTACGCGGCCACGTCGCCGAGCTGGGTCTCGATGAACGGCAGCGCGGTCAGCGAGCCGCCGCCCAGCTTGTCGGAGAGCTTCGCCGCGCGTTCGAGCAGGCGCGAGTGCAGGTAGAAGACGTCGCCCGGGTAGGCCTCGCGGCCCGGCGGCCGCCGCAGCAGCAGCGACAGCTGCCGGTAGGCCTGCGCGTGCTTCGAGAGGTCGTCGTAGATGAACAGCGCGTGCTTGCCGTCGTAGAGGTAGTCCTCGCCCATCGCCACGCCGGCGAACGGCGCCAGGTACTGCAGCGGCGCGGGCTCGGAGGCCGAGGCCGTCACCACCGTGGTGTAGGCCATCGCGCCGTGCTTCTCCAGCGCCGCGACCACGCCCGCCACCGTGGATTCCTTCTGGCCGATGGCCACGTAGATGCAGGCGACGTCCTGGCCCTTCTGGTTCAGGATGGTGTCCAGGATGATGGCGGTCTTGCCGGTCTGGCGGTCGCCGATCACCAGCTCGCGCTGCCCGCGGCCGATCGGGATCATCGAGTCGATGGCCTTGATGCCGGTCTGGATCGGCTCCTTCACCGGCTGCCGCTCGATCACGCTGGGCGCGGTCCACTCGAGATTCCGGTAGTGCTCCGTGGCGACCGGGCCCTTGCCGTCCACCGGCTGGCCCAGCGCGTTCACCACGCGGCCGGTCATCGCCGGGCCGACCGGCACCGACGCGATGCGCCCGGTGCGCTCGACCCGGTCACCCTCCTTGATGTTCTCGTCGGAGCCCAGCAGCACGGCGCCGACGTTGTCCTCTTCGAGGTTCAGCACCAGGCCCATGACGTCGCCCGGGAACTTGAGCAACTCGCCGGCCATGGCGTCCTCGAGGCCCCACAGGCGCGCGATGCCGTCGCCGACGGAGAGCACGGCGCCGACGCTCCTGGTCTCGAGGGTGGCCTCGTAGCGTTCGAGTTCCTGCGCCAGCACGGCGCTCACTTCTTCGGGTCGAAAGGACATGGGTGCGAACCCCGATGGATGGTGGAGGGACGTCTTCCTGCTAGTGGGTGTGGAGGCTGACCTCGCAGAGCCGCTCCTGCAGCGACCGGAGCAGGCCCTTCACGGAACGGTCCATGACGCGATCGCCGATGCGCACGGTGAGGCCGCCGAGCAGGCCCGGATCCACGCGCGTCTTGAGCTCGATGGTGAGCCCGGTGCTGCTCTCGAGGCGGGCGTGCAGGCGCTTCACCTCGTCCTCGGTGAGCGGCACGGCGCTCACCGCCTCGGCCTCCTGCAGGCCCTGCCAGGCGCGCACCTGCTTCTCGTACTCGTCCACCGTCGCGGGGAACAGGCCCATCCGCTTCTTGCGCAGCAGCAGGTCCATGAAGCTCGCCACCGGCAGCAGCACGCGCTCCGCCAGCGCCGAGCGCAGCAGGGTGCGCTTGCGCTCGAGCGCCACCTGCGGCGAGCGCAGGTATCCGCCCAGGCGCGGGTCCTCGCGGACCATCGCGAGCAGGCGCTTGAGGTCCTCGAGCGCCTCGAAGATCTCGCCGCGGCGCTCCGCGACCATGAACAGGGCGCGGGCGTAGCGCTCGGCGGCGAGGGCGTCCTGTCTCATGAGCGGAGGTCCGCCTCTTCGATGAAGCTCTCGACCAGCCGGCGCTGGGCGGGATCGTCGAGCTTCTGGCGCAGGATCTTCTCCGCCGTGCGGATCGAGAGCACGGCCACCTGCTGCTTGAGCAGCTCGCGGGCCGTCTCCTGCTGGTGGGCGATCTCCTCGTCGGCGCGCACCAGCCGGGCCGCGGCGTCGGCGTGGGCATGGGTCTTGATCTCGGCCGCCACCCGCTGGCCCTCGGCGACCGCCTCCAGGATGCGCTGGCGGGCCTGGGCCTCGATCCCCTTCAGGTCCTGCTCGTAGCGGGCCTTGAGGACGTCGGCTTCCGCCTTGCGGCGCTCCGCCTCCTCGAACTCACCGGCGATCCTCCGGCGGCGCTCCTCGAGCAGGCCGACCAGCGGCCCCCAGGCGAGCGAGCGCAGCACCCACAGCAGGATCACGAAGCCGAGGATCTGGGTGAGGACCAGCGGCAGGTCGATCAGCGGCTTCGCCCCGCCCCCCTCCGCGGCCCGGGCAGCGGCCGGCAGGGCGGCGAGCAGCGTGATCGTCAGCGTCGTCCGGAACGTCGTCATGCGGGCTCCTTCGGCGCGCGCGCGGTGGTCTCTCAGCCGATCTTGGCCGACAGCACGAACATGGTCACGAACGCGTAGATCGTGAGCGCCTCGGCCAGGCCGGCGATGATGATCATGGCGAGCTGGATCTTCGCGGCGGCCTCCGGCTGGCGGCCGATCGCCTGCATCGCACCCTGGCCGATCATGCCGAGGCCGATGCCGGAGCCGATGGCGGCGATGGCGATGCCGAGCGGAAGGGCGAAGCTGAGTGCGGACGCGTAAGGCATGGTCGTTCCTCCGGATTCAGTGGACGGGTTGGGCAGCCTCTTCGTGCCCGTGTTCTTCGTGAGGCAGCATGAGCAGCAGGTAGATCGTGCTGAGCACGGTGAAGACCAGCGCCTGGATGGTGCTGGTGAGCAACGCCAGGACCAGGAACGGGAACTGCCACGGGATGCCGACCGGCGAGTGCACGAACGACAGCGTCGCCACGCCGAGCGAGGTGAAGGCGACCAGCAGCATGTCCTCGCCGAACACGTTGCCGAAGAGTCGGCAGGAGAGCGAGACCGGCTTGGCCAGCTCGCCGATCAGGTGCACGGGCAGCATGATGGGCACCATGAACCACGAGATCGCGGAGCGCGGGTTGCCCGCCATGTGGTCCACGTAGCCCAGCGCCCCGAGCTCGCGGATGCCGGTGTACTGCACGTACAGGAAGGTGCAGAGCGCCAGCCCCACGGTGACGTTGAGGCTCGAGGTGGGCGAATCCATGAAGGGGATGAGCCCGAACAGGTTCATCGCCAGGATGTAGATGAACAGCGTGCCCAGGTAGGGCACGTAACGCGGGCCGTACTTCGGCCCGAGGATGCCGACCACGAAATCGTAGAGCAGCTCGACGACGTACTCGACCCCGTTCTGGAGCGGCCCCGGGATTCATCCGCTTGTCGCGCGTGGCGAGGAAGGCGACCAGCGAGAGCACGAGCGCGACGAACAGGGAGAACAGCACCGGCTCGAAGCGGTGCAGCCAGTGGGACCACTCCGCCCCGGGGTTGGCTCTCACCAGCACGCTGACGACGTTGGCGAACTTCTCCGGCCCGGCGGAGCCGCCGCCCGGCGGCTTCGCGGCTTCGCCGCCCTCGTGGGCCGCGGGGGCCGCGGGGGCCGCGGCGGCCGCCGACTGCGCCGGCGGCTCGTGCGCCGGGCTGGCGCCGCCGAGCGACGGCAGCGAGGCCGCCACCGCCCAGGCCAGCACCGCCACCCCGGCCACCAGCGCGAGCGCGCGCCACGGCGAGCGGGTCAGGCGCGCCCACAGCGGCGAATCGAGCAGCAGCGCCGCGGCCGCCTTGAACACCATGACCACGAAGGGCCCGAGGAAGCCCGCCACCAGCGCCGCGGGCGGCAGCGCCCTCAGCAGCAGCCAGCCGGCGCCGAGCAGCGCGAGCATGCCGGCGAGGGTCCAGGCCGCGCGCCGCGCGGAGAGCGCGGTCCGGCGCTCGGCGCCGGTCACGGTCACGACCAGGTGCTCGAGTGCGGCGAGGTTCGCGAGCGACCATGCCGCGCCGGCCGCCACGCCGAGGCCCGTGCGCCAGCCGGCGTAGTTCGCCACCATCAGGGCGGCGATGGTGGCCAGCCACAGGGTGGTGCTGCGGACGCGTGCGAGGAATTCGAGGCCCATAAGGGTGAGCGCCCGGTCAGGGGCGCTTCACTTCTCCTTCTTCTTCTGGCGCTCGTCGGCCTCGAGCGTACGGCGATAGATCAACCACGTCTCGCGGCCGGCAGCCACGAAACCCAGCGCCAGGCCCACGATTGCGAACCACGGACCCGTGTGAAGCCAGCGGTCCAGCCAGGCACCGAGGAAGAATCCGGCGAGCGGGGAGACGATCAGCAGGGTGGGTATGGCAAGCAATAGGCCGGAGGAGCGAAGTGCGGCGTACGCGTCCTCTTCCGGCGGTTTGGCCATCGAACCGACCCCGGTGAGATCCCTCTCGCTGATCGCGGCGATGGCCGTCGAACCGACGGGCACCCGACCGGACACGGCAATCTAGCCAATGCGTCAGGCCTTGGTCAAACGAACCGCAGCGCCCGCGACGCATTCGGCGGATGCCCGCAGCGTCCCCGCGGCGCCCGCGCGCCGCGGCCCGACGGCATCGCGCGGCGGGTCGCCGCGGTTGGCCAGCCGGGGAGCGACGGCCTATGCTGCGCTCCCGTGGCCGACTCGCACAGCGCATTCATCGAGGTCTACGTCTTCCGACGCCGGGGCCGCCAGGTGGAGTTCCTCTGCCTGCGCCGCGGCCGGGTCCGCTTCCTGCCCGGGGTCTGGCAGCCCGTGACCGGCCGACGCTTCCCTCGCGAGCGCGGCCTGGCCGCGGCGGCGCGCGAGGTCCGCGAGGAGACCGGCCTCGTGCCGCTGCGCTGGTGGGCGCTGGAGGCCCCGACCACCTTCTACGACGCGTCCCGCGACCGGATGCGCAGCTACCCGCGGTTCGTGGCCGAGGCCGCGCCGGACGCCGACGTGCGGCTGTCCGGCGAGCACGTGGACTGGGCGTTCCTGCCGGCGGCCGAGGCGGGCCGGCGCTACCTCTGGGAGTCGCAGCGCCGCGGGCTCGAGGACGCGAAGCGCCAGGTCCTGCGCGGCGGCCCGCTGGCCGCGGCGCTCGAGGTGACCCACTTGCTGGAGCGCCCCGCATGCAAAGCGCGTCGCCGCACGGCGGCCCCGTGAACCTCTTCATCATCCCGTCCTGGTACCCGCACCGCTGCTATCCCTGGGAGGGCAGCTTCCTGGTCGAGCAGGCCGGGGCCATCGCCGCGACCCGGCCGGACTGGAACGTGGGCCTGTGCCTGTGGGGCCAGGGCGAGGGGTTCGTCTCGACCGCCCACCTGCTCAAGTCGCCGCGCTGCCTGCTCGACGCGTTGGCGCTGCGCGCGGGCGAGCGTGAACTGGCGCCCAACCTGGTCGAGTTCATGACCCCGTCGTTGTGGTGGCCCGAGCGGTGGTTCGGCGGCAACCGGGCGGCCCTGCTGGACGCCGCCCGGCTCAACCTCGGGCGCGCCGTCCGGCGCTTCGGCCCGGTGGACGTCCTGCACGCGCACGTCTCCTACCCCGCCGGCTGGATCGCCATGAAGCTGGGCGCGGAGACCGGCATCCCCTACGTCGTGACCGAGCACATGGGGCCCTTCCCGCTCCCGGTCTACGCGCGGGGCGACGGCCGGCTCAAACCCATCCTGCGCGAGCCGCTCGAGCGTGCCGCCGCGCGCGTCGCCGTGGGACCGGCACTGGCCCGGACCATCGCGGACTTCGGCCTGCCCGAGCCCGAGCTGATCCCGAACCTGGTGGACGAGCGGCTCTACCGCAACGAGCCGGCCGGCGACCCCGCGCACTTCACCTTCTTCACGCTCTGCGCCATGGACCCGCTCAAGGGCGTGAGCGACCTGCTGCGCGGCGCGGCGCGCTTCATCGGCGACCTGCCCGCGCGCGACCGCCCGCGCGTGCGGTTCCGCATCGCCGGCGCCGGCCCGCTGCTCGGGCGGCACCGGCGCGAGGCCGGTGAACTGCGCCTGGACTCCTGCGTCACCTGGCTCGGCCAGTTGCCGCGCGAGCGGGCCCGCGAGGAGTTCGCGCGCTGCGACTGCTTCGTCCTCACCAGCCGGCACGAATCCTTCGGCATCGTGTTCGTCGAGGCCGGGGCCTCGGGCAAGCCCGTCATCGCCACCCGCTGCGGCGGGCCCGAGACCATCGTCACGCCGGAGACCGGCGTGCTGGTCGAAGTCGGCGACGTCGAGGCGATCGCCGCCGCACTGCGCTCGATGCTCGGCGAGGCGCACCGCTACGACGCGGAGCGGATCCGCCGCCAGACGCTGGAGCGCTACGGGCGCGAGGCCGTGGTGTCGCGGCTCGAGGCGGTGTACCGGCGGGTGGCCAGGACGTCTTCCGGGGACCGGCCCGCCTGATCGAAGGTCCTGGCCGCGCCCGGGGATCGTGTCCCCCGCCCCGCATCGCCCTGGGCGTTCGTCAGTTCGCCCCGCCCGCCCGGCACGCGGCCCGGCACGCGAAGAGCCGGCCCTGGCCCGCCTCCCGGCGCGATCCGCCGCGTGACGAATCCTGTGGCCCGGCACCCCGCCCGGGAGATAGACTCGCCGCAAGGACGCGCCCCGCCCCGGGCCGCCGGGCCTGCCGCGGCCGCGACCTCCCCCGAGCCCCTTCAACCGGGAGGTGCCGCATGTTCCACTCGCTACATCCCGGCCGACGCCAGTCGGCCCGCGTCGGACACCCCGCAACCCCCTGGGTGTCTCTCCTCTTCCTGGCCCTGCTCACGGTCTCGGCCGCGACAGCCTCGGCCGGCGTCACCGTCACGCCGTGGGGCCCGCCCGACATCACCGAGTTCCCACCCGACAACCCACCGCCGGACCTGCCCCCCGGGGAGGACGCCGACGCCACGGCCTGGATCGGTTGGAGCGGCGGAGCGGTCGGCGGCTCGTGGAACCCCGCCGACAGCACGTTCACGGTCACCTCGCTGGGCGACATCACGCTGACCGGGCATACCGACATTCGCGTGCCTTCGAACGCCGACAGCGCGCTGCGCGCGCACGAGAGCGGCCACGACTCGCTCAACCACTACGAGTACGACCAGAACGCGAAGAAGAAGGTGGAAGACGCCATGCGCGGCTTCACCGGGATGAAGTTCAAGGGCAAGGGGGCCACCAACGCGGAGCGGGCGGCCGACGCCCTGGCGCAGGCGCAGGCCGAGCGGGACCGGCGGATGCAGGCGGCCATGGACGCCATCTTCCGGCAGATGAACGTCCTCAACTCGACCTATGACGGCCTCACCGACCACGGCACCAGCGAGACGGTCAACACCGCTCAGGGCATCACGCAGGCCATCGCGGAGCACTGCGTGGCTCCGCCGGCGGGCCAGGATCCGCTGGTGCCCGACGGCTCGAAGTCGAACTGCGCGGCGCTCGGCGGAAGCCAGGGCTTCTTCGACGAGGCGGTCGGCAGCCTGGTGGTCGTCGGTCCGGGGCTGATCAACGAGGCCCAGTTCCCGACGGACCCGATCGTCGGACGCGGGGCGGTCCACGTCCAGCACTTCCTGCTCATCGGAGCGCAGGAGAACGGCACGGTCCACCTCGCCGACACCTACGTGCAGATCGTGGACACCGTCACCGGGGACTCGCTGCTCGACGGGTACCTGGCGGAGGCCGCCTACATGCCGGCGAACGTGCCCGGCTACCTGGGCATGATCCAGGCGTACCTCGTGATCCCCCCGCCGTGGGCGCACGGGATCGAGAACACCATCGGCTCTCCCTTCCTGGCCGGCATGGAAGCCGCCAACATGGCGGGCGAGTTGACCACGGTGTGGCTCTATTCCCCCTTGCCGCTGTTCGACCTGCTCGGGAACCCCCTGGTGCCGCCGGAGGGGGTCCCGCTCGCGCTGACTCTCGGGATCGCGAACCCGGTCATCGGGGTCGTGGATCCGCCGCGGCCGCCGCGGTTGGCACTGACCGTGCGACCGCAGCCCGCCCGGGGAACGGTGCGCTTCTCGTGGAGGCCGACCGCGGCCCCGCTCGACCTCGAGATCTTCGACGCTGCGGGTGCGCGGCGCTGGGCGACGCGCCTGGACGGAACGAATGGCGAGTGGAACTGGCAGGGCGTGGACCAGGGCGGCCAGTCGCTGCGTGCGGGCGTGTACTTCGCCCGGCTGCATGGGGAAGGGCTCGACCTGCGCGCCCGTGTCGTGCTGGTTCGTTGACGGGATCGCGCCCGGTCCTGACGGTCGGACGGCCGCCCTTCGGGGTGGCCGTCCGGCTCCGGGGACGGTGCGCCGGAGCGTACCGCGCGCGCGAACGGCGGACCGCCCGGGCTAGGTCTCCCGCTCGCCCACCGCGGCGTTGATCTCGGCCCCGAGCAGCACGAGGAACGCGGTCAGGTACATCCAGGTGAGCAGGATGATGACCGCGCCGATGCTGCCGTAGGTCGCGTTGTACGAGCCGAAGTGGCGCACGTAGGCGGAGAAGCCGAGCGAGGCCGCGACCCAGCCGAGCACCGCGACCACGGCCCCCGGCGTGACCCAGCGCCAGCGCTGCCGCACCGCCGGCCCGATGTAGTAGAGCTGGTCGATCGCCACGATCAGGAACAGCAGCACCAGCGGCCAGCGTGCGGTGTCCCAGACCTGCACCGGGAGCGGCCCGAGCCCGCCGCGACCGGCCCACCAGTGGCTCACCCGCGCGCCGAACCAGAGCGCGAGCAGGCCCAGCACGGTGAACAGCGAGACCCCGACCGCGAGCAGGAGGGCGATGCCCCGCGTCCGCCAGAACGGCCGGTGCTCGCGCAGCCCGTAGACCCGGTTGAGCGCCTGCATGAAGGCCTCGACCGCGTTCGCGGCGGCCCAGACCGAGACCACGATGCCGACCGAGAGCAGCCCGCTGTGCTGCCGCGTCACCAGGCGCCGGACGCTATTGCGCATCAGGTCCACCGCGGCCGACGGCACGACCTCGCCGAGCAGGCGCAGCAGCCAGTCCATGAGGTTCGGGATGGGCAGGAACGCCAGCAGGCTGGCGAGCGTTAGCAGGAAGGGGAACGTCGCGAACAGCAGGTAGTAGGCGATCATCGCCGCCGAGCCCATGGACTGGTGGTCGAGCACGCCGGTGGTGACGTTCCGGGCGAAGCGCCAGGGCGTGAGCGGATTCGCGCGGGCGGGGACTTCGGCTTCCTTCATCGGGGCTCCAGGCTGCGCTTCACGGTCTCCGCCACCAGTCCGGGCAGCCGCCCGAACGTCCAGTCGCAGCGCACGCGCTCGAAGCGCCCGTGCGGATCGCGGCCCCACGGGCCGAGGTTCACCACGTCGAGGTCGAGCGCGCGCATCGCCTCGAGCGGGAGCGCGTACTCGCGCCCGTAGGCCGGCATGTGGCGCTCGAGCACCTCGGGTGGCTCGCCGCGCCACGCCAGGTACGACGCGTCGGTGACGAGCGGGTGGAAGGGTCTCACCTCGAGCCCCGCTCGCGCCATCACCCCGCGAACCGCGCGCACCAGCGGTCCCTTGCCGGGCTCGGCGCACGGGTAGTAGGGCGGCAGCAGGTGGATGACGACGGCCGGGCCGTGCAGCCGCGCCTCGCGCACCACGTGGCGCAGGCGGGCCAGCGTGGCGGCGCGCACGTCGGGGGAATCGCCGATCTCGAACAACTCGCCGGGCTCGCCCGCGAGCCGGAGCAGCTCGGGCCAGAGCAGCACCTGCCCCTCGCCGTTCGCAGGGGCGGCACGAACGGGCACGCCCGGCTGGGCCCACGACGCCAGCTCCCGCATCGAGCGCAGCAGCTCCGCGAGCGCGCCCTGCGTCACCCGGCGCAGGCAGTCGAGGGTCACGGAGAGCGGCCGGGAGATGGTGATGAGGTTGAGCTCGACCTCAGCCTCCGCGACGGTCTGCAGGTTGTAGACCGACTTGAGGTCGCGTATCCGCAGGGCCACCGGCGGAGCGGCGGCGTGGCCGCCGGAGCAGTCCACCAGCTCGCGGCTCGAGGTGGCATGCGCCACGATGGTGGCGGCCAGCTGCGCGGCGTCCACCCCCTCGAACGGCGTGCTGGCGTGCGTGGGACGGCCCAGCACGTAGAGCCCGGCGAGCGCCTTGCCCACCACGCCGGCGTAGGCCATGGGCTCGGGCGCGATGTCGAGGTTGAGCCCGCCCACCAGGTCGAGCCCCTCCTCGCGCTTCAACCGCGCCAGCTCGGGGACGGCGGCCAGCATCCCGGCCGAGCCGTGCTCCTCGTCGGGGCACGAGACGAAGAGCACGTCCCCGGCCAGCGCTTCGTCCCGCGCCAGGGCCTCGAGCGCCACGATCCCCGCGGCGATGCCGCTCTTGGTGTCGAGCGCGCCGCGCCCGAACATCCAGGTGCCGGGGTGCGCCTTCTCCTCGGCCAGGTCCGCGAGCAGCGTGTGCGACCCGGCCGGCAGCGTCTCGGGCGCGTACTTCACGAACAACTCGCGCAGGGCGGCCGGGTCGAAGGCGATGCGGTCGCCGCGCCGCCCGCCGAGCGCGGCGAACTCGTCCACCCCCACGGTGTCGTAGTGCGAGAGCAGGAGCGTCATCCGCCGCGGCCCGGTTCCGGCGCCGCGACCGCGCAGCCGCGCCCAGACCACCGGCCGGCCGTCGGGCGCGTACCACTCGCCCTGCTCCAGCCCGGCGGGCAGCAGTGCGCGCAACTCCGCGGCGCAGGCGGTCTCGGCCACCAGGTCGGGGCTGACGCTCGGGAAGCCCACGAGCCGCTCGGTGAGCGCGAGCGCGCGCTCGGCGGAGGGAACGGGATCCATGCGGCGAGGCTAACCCGGCACGCGCCGGGGCTCAATCGGGGAGGGGCCAACGGGACCGACGCGCCGCGGGATGCGCGTTCAGCGGGCGGAGGACCACCCCCGGCTCACTGCGGCGTCAGCACCACCCGGAACTGTCGCAACCGGCCCCCGCCGCAGTCGAACGCGTCCAGCGCGGGGGCGGCCACCTTGAAGAGGCGCGACGAGAGCGGCCGCACCTCGAGCCGGTGGCTCCCGCACGGGACGCGCCCGAGGTCGAACGGGCGCGGCGGCCCCATGAAGAGCGCCACGGTGTCGCAGCGCGCCGGCATCCCCGCGAGCGACACGACCACCTGCAGCGTGGAGTGGAGCGAGCGGTCCGCGCTCACCTCGACGGTGCCCTCCACCTCGCACTCGCAGGGTCGCCCGGTCGAATCGCGCAGGTCCGGAGCGGCGACCGCCCGGCCGAGCGCGACGCGCAGCGCGCCGGCGCCCGGCGCGGTGGAGCCCGCGCCGCGCGGAGCGGGAGCGAGAGTGTCGGGCCGCACCGAGACGCGGATGCCGGGGACCGGGGTGGCGGCGGTGTCCGTCACGACCCGCGGGCCGGCGATCTCCCGAACGACCACCGGCGGCGCGGACGCGGCGACGCCCGCCCGGGTCGCGCGGCGGACGCCGAGGCTGTCCGCCGGCGGCGACGCGGGTGCCGGCGTCACGACCGGCGCACGGGCCGGCTCCGCGCCTCGCGCGGGCGCGGGCTTCCGCACCGAGCCCGGTTCGGGCGCGCTCGGGAACAGGCTCAGGCTCCCGGGGCGCTCGGGCCGCCTTCGCGGCGCCGGCACGGCAGGCGCTGCTCGCACGGTGTCGGCCCGCGGGGCGGGCGCCAGCAGCGCGACGACCGGCGCGGGCGCCGGCGGCGCGACGACCGGGGCGGGTGCGGAAGTCGAAGTCGTGCGCACCGCGGCGGGCGCGGTCGGCACGACGACCGGCGCCGGCGCCGCGACGGTCTCGAGCGCGGTCCACTTCGGTTCGGAGCGGTCCTCGGCCCCCCGTTGCCTCATGAACGCGGCGCGCAGCGCGATGGTCGCGTCGCCGGGCACGTCGAACGACGCGGCCACGGCCTTCGCCACCGCGGCATCGTTCGAGCGCACCTCGAGCCGGGCGGTCCCGTCCGCCGGGCGCACGAGCCGCAACTCGACCGCGAGCGCGCCCTCGCCGGTCGGCAGCGCGAGGTTCCAGTTCCGGTGTCTCGCGCCCAGGACGAGCTGCAGCGGCGCCGACGCCAGCGCCTCCATGTCCGGCACGACGTAGGAAAAGGAGAAGCGACCCTCGGCGTCGCTCCGCGCGGCGGGATCGAGCACGCCCCGCAGCAGCACCTTCGCGCCCCGGATCGGCCGGCCGCCCGGCTCCGCGATCGTGCCGCCGAAGACGAACGTCGCGGCGCGCGCGGCGGCCGCCGGGGCGGCGCCGGGGAACGCCGCGACCCACGCGAGGCTCACGAGGAGGAAGCAGAGGAGGCGCAGGCGGAGGGGCATGGGTCTCCCGGTACCGGTCGGGTGGCTCGGCGCATCATAGCAGCGGCGCGGCCCGCGCGCCCGGGCCCGGCGCCGCTCAGGGCAGGCCGGGCGCCGTGGGCGGGCTCAGTCGTTCGAACACCCGGTCCACCTCGGCGTGCGTGCCGGTCACGACCAGCGTGTCGCCGACGCCCAGGCGGAAGTCGTCCCCGACGGCGGTCAGGGGACGCCCGCCGCGCACGATCGCCACGAGCCTGGCCCCGCCCGCCGCGCCCAGGCCGGCCTCGCCCACGGTGCGACCGACGGCGGGCGACTCCTGCAGCAGCAGGAACGTGTCGGTGGTGCGCTCGAGCAGGATGGTCGGCAGCTGATCGAGGATCGCGCCCTGCAGCCGCCGGCCGCGCAGCAGGCTGTAGCGTTCCTGCCGCAGCAGGGTGATCTGCGCCTGCACGATGTTCGTGGGCACGTGCAGCTCGCGCATCACCGCGGTGAAGATCTCGATCGAGGTCTCGAACTCCTCGGGGATGACCTGGTTCGCGCCCGCGGCGTAGAGCTGGTCGATCTCGTCCACGTAGCGCGTGCGCACGATGATGAACGCCTCGCTCGAGAGCGAGCGCGCCATGCGGCAGGCGTGGCGCGTGGCGGTGGGATCGCTGAGCGCGAGCACCACCACCCGCGCGCGCGGCACGCCCGCCTCGCGCTGGATGAGCGCGTTGCCGATGTCGCCGACCATCACCGGGCTGCCCTGCCCGTGCCCCAGGGCCACGGCGTCCGGGTCCAGGTCCACGACCAGGTGCGGCAGGCGCACCGAGCGCAGCACGCGGGCGACGTTCTGCCCGTTCACGCCGAAGCCCGCGATGACCACGTGGTTCTCCCGCGGGCGCCGCGGCGCGGCGTCCCCGCCGCGCGCCGGCCCCGCCTCGTCCCCCGCGTCCGCGCCCGCCGCCGCGGCCCGCCCGCGCCCCGGCAGCACGCGGTCGAGGGCGAGCGCCCAGGCCGGGGCCAGCGGCACCACGAACGGCGTGAGCAGCAGCGAGAACACCGCGCCCGCGAAGAAGGCCTGCGAGCCGCTCCCGCCCAGCAGCCCGAGCGGCCGGCCGGCCTGGGCGATCACGAAGGAGAACTCGCCGATCTGCGCCAGCGCCAGCGCCGCGGCGAACGAGACCCGCGCCGGGGCACCGCTCACGCGCAGGGCGAGGAAGGCCATGACCACCTTGACGAGCACCAGCCCCGCGGTGCTCAGCGCCACCAGGCCGGGCAGCGCCAGCACGACCGCCGGGTCGAAGGACATGCCCACCGCGATGAAGAAGACGCTGGCCAGCGTGTCGCGCAGCGGCAGCAGGTCGGCGGCGATCAGGTCGCGCAGCTCGGAGCCCGCGAGCAGCAGGCCCGCGAGGAAGGCGCCGACCGCGAGCGAGCCGCCCGCGCGCGAGGCGAGCGAGGCGCTGCCCAGCACCACCAGCAGGAGGCCGAACCGGAACGCCTCGCGCGAGCCCGAGCGCGAGGCGCGCCCGAGCAGCCAGGGGATGGCGCGGCGCGCGAACAGCAGCACGGCCGCCGCCACCGCCAGCACGACCAGCGCCTGGGGCAGCCCCGCCACCAGCTCGGCGGCGGTGAACGGCTCTCCGCGCGCCCAGCGCCCGAGCGGCACGACCAGCAGCAGGAACGGCACCGCGACCAGGTCCTGGAACAGCAGCACGCCGGTGGTCGTGCGGCCGTGCGGCGACTGCAACTCGATGCGGTCGGTGAGCAGCTTGAGCACCAGCGCCGTGCTCGAGAGCGAGACCAGCATGCCGAGGAACAGCGCGCGCGCCGGGTGCCGCCCGCCGAGCATCAGCGCGGCCGCCACGACCAGCACGGTGAGCAGCACCTGGAGCGCGCCGCCCACCAGCGCGCGCCGGCCGAGGCGCTTCAGGTCGGCGAAGGAGAACTCGAGCCCCACCGTGAAGAGCAGGACCACGACGCCGAAGTCGGCCAGCGTGCGCACCAGCGCCGGGTCGCTCACCAGCGCGAAGCCGCCGGGGCCGATCAGGATGCCGGTCACGATGAAGCCCACCGTGGCGGGCAGCCGCAGCCGGCGGAACAACAGCACCACCGCGAGCGAGGCGCCCGCGAGCAGCAGCAATTCGCGCAGGACCGGGATGTCCGGGGTCACGCGGCGACTCTAGCCCGGACCGTTCACGAAGCGCCAGCCGGGAGTGCGGGACGGAGCGCGGAGCGCGGCGCGCTTTACGGGTGCAGCGGCAGCGACTAGAGTCGGGCCATCGAGCGCGGGGTTCCCGAGGCCTCCGCCCGACAGGAGGTGCCAGGCCCCCATGCAGGTTCGCATCCGCCACGGCGCATGCTGTGGCAACGCCGAGTGCGTCGAGATCGCGCCCGCGGTCTTCGCTCTCGACAGCAAGAACAAGGTCGTCGTGCTCGACGACGAGGCTGCGAGTCTCGAGTTGCTGATCGAGGCGGCCGAGGCCTGCCCGTGCAGCGCGATCGTCGTCGAGGACGACGACGGCAACGAACTGGCCGGCTGACCGGCCGGCGCTCCCCGTCCCGCCCGGCGCGCGGCCGCCTCCCTATCCCCTGCGGAACTCCGCCAGCGGGCCCGTGGTCTTGCGCATGAGGACCTCGGAGTGGCCCGGCACGATGTAGTCGCGCAGTTCGCCCACGACCTCGTAGCCGAGTCTCCGGTAGAGCCGCTGCGCCTCCGGGTTGAACGAGGCGACGTTGAGGAACACGTTGGGCGTGTCGCGGAGGATCCGCTCCTCGGCGAACGCCATGATCCGGCGGCCCAGCCCCTGGCCGCGCCGCCCGGGCGTGACGCAGATCGACTGGATGTAGCCGACGAACGCGCCGTGCATCACCAGGATGAGGAAGCCGGCGAGCTCGCCGTCGATCCGCGCGACGTAGGACTCGCGTCCCGGATCGGTGAGGATGGCGAGGGCGGCGCCGGCGTCGCGCCGCAGCGTGATCCACGGCTCGCTCGCCGCCATCATCCGCGCGCAGGCCTCCGCCTCGCTCACCCCCTCGAGCCGGCGGATCTCGAGCGCCGCGCCGTCCGGCGTCGTCATCGTCCCCGCTCCGGTCCCGTCCTCATCGGTAGAGGTCCTTCATCGTGACGTGCGCCGGCCTGCGCACGAACGCGTAGGCCGAGTTCGCGGCCACCGCGCCCTCGCTCGAAGCGGTGATGAGCAGCTTGACCTTGCCCTCGTAGGCCGCGATGTCGCCGCAGGCGAAGATCCCCGGCACCGAGGTCTGCATGGCGCGGTCCACCGGGACGTGGCCGCCGTCGACCGCCACGCCCCAGCCCTGCACGGCCTCGAGGTCCACCGCGGCGCCGATGTTCACCACCAGGTAGGTGCATTCGAGCCGCCGGGTCCCGGGTTCCCCGCGGGTCTCGACCACCACGGCCTGGAGCCCGCCGTCCGCGACCTCCAGTTCCTTCACCCTGGTGTCGAGCAGCCGGGGGATGCCCATCCGCTCCACCGCGTCGAGGTTGACCTCCATGCCCTTGAACCCGGGGCGCCCGTGGACGATCGTCACGCGGGCTCCCGCGCGGTGCGCGGCCTGCGCGCTCTCGAGCCCGGAATCGCCGCCGCCCACCACCACGACCGCGCGTCCGGCCGCCCGCGCCGGGACGGGCATCCCGTAGGTGACGGACTCCTCGGACAGTCCCTCCTCGCCCGGCACGTGGAGGAGGCGCGGCTGGTAGGCGCCCGCACCGATCGCGATGATGATCGCGGCCGCGGGGTGGACGCGCTCCTCGCGGGTCCGCGCGTCGCGCGTGACCACCTCGAAGCCGGTCTCGAGCCGGCGCAGGTCCGCGACCTTCTCGTGCTCCGCGAACTCGACGCCCGACTCGCGCGCGTGCGTGACCAGTTGGCCGGCCAGGTCGTCGGCGACCACCTGGGCCTGGCCCGGCCAGTCGTGCACCAGCTTGTCGGCGTAGACCGAGACCAACTGGCCGCCGACACGGCCGGCGTCGACCACCAGCACCGAGAGCTTGCGCATCCGGCAGTAGATGCCTGCCGTGAGCCCGGCCGGACCGCCGCCGATGATCAGAACCTCGTGCACGCCGTCCTCCGAAGCCGGGCCGCGGAACCCGGGACCGCTCGCGCGGTTGCGCACGCTGCCCCGAGGCCCGACCGTAGGCGCTGGCGGGAACGGGGGTCAAGCGGCGGCCATCCGCGGGCGGCGCGGCGGCGGCGCTCCGCGCTTGACCCTCGCCGCGGCGCGGGCTAGCGTCGAGGCCATGCACACTCCAGACGATTCGTTCTTCGAACCCGCGGCGGAGATCGTGGAGCTCGCGCGCAAGTGGCTGGCCCCGGTGCGGGACGCCGTCGGACCGGAGTTCATCGCGGCGTACCTCACCGGCAGCGTGCTCACGCGGGGCTTCGACCCGAAGCACTCGCACGTCAACGTGCTGGTCGTGGCGCGTTCGCTCGACGGTCCGCGGCTGGACACGGTCGCGAAGTCCATGCCCGCCCAGCGCAAGCGGCCGTTCATCGATCCGCTCTTCCTCAGCCGCGCCCAGATCGAGGGCTCGCTCGACTCGTTCCCCATCGAGTGGGTCGAGATCCAGGAGCGCCACCTGCGCCTCGAGGGCGAGGACGTCTTCAGCGGGCTCGACGTGCCGCGCACCTACCTGCGCCTGCAGTGCGAGCACGAGCTGCGCGGCAAGCACATCCAGCTGCGCCAGAACTACCTGCTCCACCGCTCCGACGGGCCGGCGCTGGAGCGCATGCTGCGGGCCAGCGCGAGCGGCTTCGCCACCCTGTTCCGCACCCTGCTGCGGCTGCGCGCGGAGCCCGTGCCGGTCGAGCCGGCCCGCATCATCCAGCGCGTGGCCGAGCTCTACCAGCTCGACGCGCAGGGCCTGCTCTCGGCCCACCTGTTCCGCTACTCGACGCGGCGCTACAAGACCGACGAGGTGCTCGTGCTCTACCACCGGTTCCTCACGGAGGTGGAGCGCCTGATCGGCACGCTCGACGAGATGCGCGTCTGAGCGCCTGCCGCCGCACCTTCCGCATCCTGCTCCTGTCCGCGTCGTTCCTGCTGGCGCCCGCGGGCGCGTGGCCGCAGGACGAGCCGGCGGGCGCCCGCGGCGCACCGGTCGCGGACGCGGGCCCGGCGCCGTCCGCGCCGGGTGCGCCGGACGCCGCCCCCGCCGACACGGCCATCCCGGCGCCCACCGGCTTCGTGAACGACCGCGCCGGCGCGATGGACGGCGACGCCCGCGCCCGGCTCGAGGGGTTCCTCGACCAGGTGAAGCGCAAGACCGGCGTGCAGTTCGCGGTGCTCACGCTGCGGACCACCGCGCCGCTCGACCCGATCCAGTACAAGACCGAGGCCTACCAGCGCTGGTTCCACGGCAACCGCACCAGCCTGTTGCTGCTCGTGGCGCTGGAGGAGCGCAAGATCGCCTTCGAGACCGGCTACGAGCTCGAGGGCATCCTGCCCGACGGCCTCGAGGCGCGGATCATCCGCGACGAGATGACCCCGCGCTTCCGGGCCGGCGACCTCGCGGGCGGCATCACCGCCGCGGTGCTGCGGGTCTCGAGCATCATCGCCAAGGACCGCGGCGTGACGCTCGAGTGGGACGGACGCGAGCTGCGCTACTCGAGCGGCCGCCGGGGCGGCGGCGACTTCCCGCTGGCGACCGTGGTGTTCGTCGTGGTGATGGTGCTGTTCGGCATGATCCCGCGGATCGGCGGCGGGCGCCGCGGACGCGGCAGCGGCTGGTGGTGGATGGGCCCCGGCTCGTTCGGCGGGTTCGGCGGCGGCGGCTTCGGGGGCGGCGGCTCGGGCGGCGGCGCCAGCTTCGGCGGGTTCGGCGGCGGAGGCGGATTCGGGAGCGGCGGGGGTGGCGGAAGCGGCGGATGGTAGTCTGCAATCGTCCGGCGGGTCGCCGGGCGTGACCGAAACGAAAGGAGAGCCGGCATGAAGCGCAGTGGCCTGATCATCCTGGCGGTCGTGGCGCTCGTGATCATCATGATCGCGGGACGGCTGTTCGGCAGCTACAACAACCTCGTGACCGTTCGCGAGAGCGTGAGGAACGGCTGGGCGGAGGTGAACAACCAGCTCCAGGCGCGCAGCTCGAAGCTCGGGAACCTGGCCGAGACCGTGAAGGGGACCGCGTTTCAGGAACAGCAGGTCTTCGGCGACATCGCCAAGGCCCGGGCCGCGCTCGGCGGCGCCCGCACCACCGACGAGCGGATCGCCGCCGACCAGGCGACGACCTCGGCGCTGTCGCGGCTGCTGGTGGTGGTGGAGAACTACCCCCAGCTCCGGAGCAACGAGGCGTTCATGGGCCTGATGGACGAGATCAGCGGCATCGAGAACCGGCTCGCCGTCGCGCGCATGCGCTACAACGAGGTGGTGCAGGGCTACAACGTCATGGTGAAGCGCTTCCCGACCAACCTCTACGCGGGCGCGCTGGGGTTCAAGGAAGAGCCGTACTACCCGGTGGCCGAGGAGGCGAAGGCCACGCCGAAGCTGGACTTCGGCGGGATCCGCCAGGCGCCCGCCCCCGCGCCGGCACAGCCGTAGCAGGCGGCGACCGCGGCCGGGCCGGGCGTCCCCCGGCCCGGCCGGGCCGTGCCGGCCAAGAATCCTGTTGAACCCGGTCCCGCCGGGGTGGAGACTGCGCGACGCTGGCCGACATCCCGCCGGCCGGGCATCACGCGCAGGTCTCCCCTTCCCCAAGGAGGTCCCCATGCTGCGCCGCGTCCCACGTTCGTGGATCGGTCCCCTCGCTCTCGTGGTCGCGCTGCTCGCGTTCGGCAGCCTGATGGCGGGATGCAGCAAGAAGTCCGACCTGGTCACCGGTCCCTCCGGGCTGGGAGACGCGGCGTCCGGCGGCACGTTCGTCCTCCGCTACGACGACCCCGCCGCCCAGGCCGCCATGCGGGTCCAGAACACGCGCACGCCCGAGTTGATGCGCTTCCAGGGCGTGGTCGGCACCGCGGTCACCGTGAACGCCGCCGGCCAGCCCGCCATCATGGTGATGACCGAGAGCGCCCTGCCCGCCGGCCGGCTGCCGGCCACGCTCGACGGCTACCCGGTGATCGAGGAGGTCACGGGGAAGATCGTGGCGATGAAGAGCGGCGGCACGACGGTGAGCCACACCGCCAGGCAGACGCCCCCGATCCAGCTCGGCACCTCGGGCGGCTCGGTGACCGACCTGGCGAACGGCTACTGCTGCAGCGGCACGCTCGGCGCGCTGGTCCAGAAGAACGGGACGCAGTACATCCTCAGCAACAGCCACGTGTTCGCGGGCGACGTCGTGTCCGGCGGCAACCGCAAGGTGTCGGCGATCGGCGACGACATCACGCAGCCGGGCTTCATCGACAACGCCTGCAGCGCCTCGGGGGCGAACCTCGTGGCGGACCTCTCGTCGCTCTCCACGCTCTATCCGCCGGCCTCGACGCCGAACGTGGACTGCGCGATCGCGCAGGTCCGCACCGCCATGGTGCGCACCGACGGCGCCATCCTCGAGATCGGCACGATCTCCGCCTCGACCGTGGCGGCCTCGGTGGGCCAGTTGGTCAAGAAGAGCGGGCGCACGACCGGCCTCACCCGCAGCAAGGTCAGCGGTCTCAACGCCACGATCAGCGTGGGCTACTCGACCGAGTGCGGCGGCACGAGCTTCACCAAGACCTTCACCGGCCAGATCGTCATCGCGAACAGCCGGAGCAAGTTCCTCAACTCGGGTGACTCCGGCTCGCTGATGGTCGAGGACGTCACGACCAGGCCGCGCGCCATCGGCCTGTTGTTCGCCGGCAGCAGCACCACGGCGATCGCCAACCCGATCGGGAGCGTGCTGAGCCACCTGGGCGTGACGATGGTGGGGAACTGAGCCCCGGCCGGACCCTCCGCCGTCGTGAGTCCCAACCTTCGTCGTGACGCGAGCGCCCGGTCCCGGACCGGGCGCTTCGCGTCGATCGCTCTCCTCGCCCTCGTCGCCGGCACGATCGCCGCGTGCCGGCCGCACCCGCCCGCGGGAAAGGCTCCGCCGATGCCCGAACACCCGATCGCCGACGTCCTCGCCGCGCACACCCCCGAGCTCATGGCCCTCCCCGGAGTGGTCGGGACCTACCAGGGCGCGCGGCCCGACGGCGCGCCCGCCATCGTGGTCATGCTGGCGAGGCGCGACGCCGCGCTCGAGCAGCGCATCCCGCGGACCCTGGAAGGCTGGCCGGTCGTGCTCGAGGTCACGGGCGAGATCCGGGCGATGCCGGACTCGGCGCGATGAGCGCCGCCCCCGACGACGTCCCCGCCGCGATGAGCCGCCCGGCGCTGCTGGGCGTGGTCTCGCTGTCGGGCGCGTGCGTGCTGGCGCTCGAGCTCCTCGGCACGCGCGTGCTCGGCCCGTTCTACGGCGTGAGCCTGTTCGTCTGGTCCGCGCTCATCTCGGTGACCCTCGCCGCGCTCGCGACCGGCTACGCGCTGGGCGGCCGCTGGGCCGACCGCGGTCCCCGCGCGGCGCGGCTCTCGACGGTGCTGGCGCTGGCCGGCGCGTGGGTGCTGACGATCCCGTGGCTGCGCGCGCCGCTGCTCGCCGCGAGCGAAGGCCTGGGGCTCCGGGCCGCGGTGCTGGTCGCCGCGCTCGCGCTGTTCTTCCCCCCGCTGGCGCTGCTCGGGATGGTGAGCCCGTACGCCATCCGGCTCGCGGCGCGGCGCGTGGAGGAGGTCGGCCGGGTCTCGGGCGACGTGTTCGCGGTCTCCACGATGGCGAGCGTGGCCGCAGCGCTGCTCACCGGCTTCGTGCTGATCCCGGGCATCGGCGTGACCCGGCTGCTGGTCGTCGTCGGCGCGACGCTGATCGCCACCGCCGCTCTCGCGCGCGCCGGCGCCGGGCGCGGAGGCGCGGTCGCCGTGCTGCTGTCCGTGGCGGCCGCGGCGGCCGCGGTGTGGGGGGTGCGGCAGGCGGCAGCGCCGTTGCCCGCGGGCGTCCTGGCGGTGCGGCCGACCCGCTACGCGGAGCTCCGGGTCGTGGACCACGACGGGCTCCGCTACCTGCTGCTCGACGGCGGCACGCACACCATCGTGCGACAGGAGGACCTCGCCCCGCGGCAGGCGTACGTCTTCGCGGCGGAGCTCGCCACCGAGTCGTTCGCGCGCCCGGGCCGCGCCCTGCTGGTGGGGCTGGGCGGCGGCTCGCTGGCGCGGGTCCTGGCCGTGGACGGGTGGCGGGTGGACGCGGTCGAGATCGACCCGGGCGTGGTCGCGGCCGCCCGGGAGTTCTTCAAGATCGGGCCGCACCACGGCACCATCCACGTCGCCGACGGGCGCCGCTTCCTGCGCGCCTCGCGCGACACGTTCGACCTCATCGTGCTCGACGCCTTCGGCAGCGGCTCGGTGCCGTTCCACCTCGTGACCGACGGGGCGTTCGCCGACGCGAAGGCCCGGCTGCGTCCGGGCGGGACGCTGGTGCTGAACCTCGAGGCGATCGGCTGGGACGAGCCGCTGGTGAGGGCCGCGGCCGCGACGCTGGCCACGCGGTTCCGCCAGGTCGTCGCGTTGCCCACCGCCGAGCCGCCGGACCAGCTGGGCAACGTGGTGCTGGTGGCGGGCGACCGCGCGCTGGACGTCCCGCCCGAGCGGCTCGGCGATCCGGTCACCTCGCTGTCCGACGAACAGGAGCACTGGCGCGTGCTGCAGCGCCGGCACGCCTGGGACAACCGCTTCACGCCCACCGGCGGCCGCGTGCTCACCGACGACTGGAACCCGGCCGACCTGCGCGGCGAGGAGATCAACCTCGCCTCGCGCCGCCGGACCCGGGCCCTGCTGCCCGCGTCCGTGCTCGGCTGGTAGCGCCGGCCCTCGCCGGCGAAGGGGCGGCGGTCCCGGGCTACGCCGCCTCGACCGCCAGCAGCGCCAGCTCCCGGGTCGCGGCCTCGAGCGCCTGGCGCGTGGTCGGATCGAGCCGCGCGCCGGCCGCCGCCAGGGCCCGCAAGAGCGAGGATCGCGGGTCCGCTTCGCGTTCGCGTTCGTCCGCGTACCGCAGCGCCACCGCGAGGAGCACCTCCGCCCGGTCGTCGCCGGTCGCGGGGGAATCCGCCCTGCTCCCGGCCGGCGCCTCCGCCCGGGCGAGGAGCGTCACGAGGTCGCGCGCCAGCCCGGTCGGGTCGTCCGCGGCCAGCCGCTCGAGCGCCTCCGCCCCACCACCCACCGCCACACCCCGTCCCAGCCGGATGGCGCACGCCAGCAGCCGGCGCTGGCGCAGCGGCACCAGCGTCGCCCGGCCCGCGCGCTCCACGAGGCAGCCCGCCTCGGCACGCGCGCGCCGGCGCGCCTCCCCGGTGACCTCGCGTCCCGCGAGCTCGACCAGCGCCCGCTCCGCCAGCGCGCGCACGCGCCGGGCGTGACGCAGAACGACCCCCGCGAGGCGGGCGAGGCTCGCCACGGCCTCGAGCTCGGTCGGCGGGAACGGGAGCCCGTCGCGCCGCTCGTCCAGGACCACCAGCCCTTCGAGCCCGTCGGGCCCGCGCAACGGCACGAGCAACGCCACGCCCTCGGCCACGAAGGGCGCCACTTCCAGGGCCAGGTCGGGGAAGCGCTCGAGGTCGCGCCGCACCACCGGCCGGTCGAGCCCCGCGAGCAGCCCGGCCAGCGCGCCCGCCCGCGGCAAGGCGAGGGGCGCCAGGCGCTCCGGTCCGTCGCCGCGCACCGCCGCGGGCTCCAGCGTCTCCCCGTCGTTGCCCGGCAGCAGCAGCCCGGCCATGGCCGCGCCCGTCCGCACGCGCAGCAGCGGCAGCAGGCGGCGCGCCAGCTCGTCCTCGTCGCCCGCGCCCAGCAGGTCCAGGCCCGGTCCCCGCTCGAAGTCGCGCAGGCGCTGTTCGTGCTGGGTCGCGGCGTGGGAACGGCTGGCCGCCTCGCGCGCGTGCGCCAGGTCGCGCTCGAGCTCGCGCTGTCGCGCGCGCGAGGCGCGCGCCTCGACCGAGCGCGCCAGCAGGCGCTTGGCCCGCGCGATCAGCTCCTTCGGGGAGAACGGCTTGGTCAGGTAGTCGTCCGCGCCGCGCGTGAACGCCTGCAGCCGGGTGTCCACGTCCGCGACGGCGGAGACCATGATGACCGGCACGGTCGGGTCGTCCGGGTCACGGCGCAGCCACTCGCAGATCTCCAGCCCGCTCTTCTTCGGCAGCCGCACGTCGAGCACGACGAGGTCGGGCCGCCGGGTCAGCACGCACTGGATGGCGGCATCGCCGTCCGGTGCGGTGAGCACCTGGAACCCGTGGGCGGTGAAGGCGATCTCCAGCAACTCGAGGACGCGGCGGTCGTCGTCCACCAGCAGGACGCAGGGCGCCGCCACCGGCCCGCGCGCGGCCGCGGGGCCGGCGCTCATCGCGCGCTCCGCGGGGACAGGAGGCCGAGGCGGCCGAGGACCTGCTCGAGCTCCAGGTGGTCGAAGGGCTTGCGCAACATGCGATCGAAGCCGGCGCGCCGGGCGGCCGCGCGGTCCTCCGCGTCGCGCACCAGCGCGACGAAGGGCGTGCGGGCGCCGTGGCGGTCCGCGAGCCCGGCGAGGAAGGCCGTGCCGGCCTCGTCGGGCAACTCGATGTCCACGCAGGCGACCGACCAGGGACGGCGCTCCAGTTCGGCCCGCAGCGCGGCCGCCGTGTCCACCGTGCTGACGTCGAACCCCAGCCGCGTGAGGAGCCGGGCGAGGAAGATGCGCGCGGTGATCGAGTCCTCCGCCACCAGTGCGCTGAGAACCGGGCGACGGGCGGGCGGCGCGCCCGGGGTGGCCGGCTGCGCCTGGCCCCCGGGACCTGCCGCCGCGGGCACGGGCGCTCGCGCCGGACCGCCGGAAGGCGGCACCGGTGCGGGCGGCCGGACCGGCGCGCGGACCGGCTCGACGTCCTCGACCGCGACGGGTTCGGCGTCTTCGGCCTCGACGGGCTCCGCATCTTCCGCCTCGATGCGCTCGACGTCCTCCGGCGTCAACAACCAGAGGTGGGGCGCGGGCCAGGCGGGCACGGGCCGTACCGGGGCGGCCCGGAACTCCGCGGGATGTTCGTCGCGCAGCACCGGCGGCGCCGATCCCGGCACGGGGGGCGGTTCGGGCGCAGGCACACCGGGGTGCGCACGCTCGGGCGCACGCTCGGGCGCACGCTCGGGCGCACGCTCCGGCGCACGCTCGGGCGCACGCTCCACCGCACGCTCCGCCGCACGCTCGGGCCGGGCGAGGGACGGGGCCTCCACCGAGGCCAGGAGCCATTCGGGCTCGGCGAGCCAGTAGTGCTCGCCCTCCTCGGTCTCGACCATCGTGACGAGCCCGTCGGCGGGAGAACGCTCCACGGGCGCAACGGTCTCCGCGTCCAGCCGCCAGATCAGCCGGTCCGCCACCAGCCAGGCGCGCTTGCGCCCGTGCGCCACCAGCGCGAGGGGCGCGTCGGCCGCGGGCCGCGGGACGCCGCCGAGCGGGCCGTTCATCACCGGCCAGCCGCCGAGACTGTCGCGGTCGGCCAGCTCCGCCGACCCGGCCATGCGCAGGCGCAGCACCGCGTGCCAGGGGATCGCGATCGAGACGCCGCCGTGCACGAGCATCAGGTAGACCCGGCGCCCGGTGTGGAGCGGCACCCGCACCGTCCACGCGCCGGCCGGGTCCGTGCCCGGCCCCAGGTTCGCCCCCGCCGCGGCGAGCACCTCGGTCGCCGGCGTGAGCGCTTCGAAGTCGATGCGCTCGCACGTGGCCTCGAGCACCGAGTCCTCCGCGCGCAGCACCAGGGGACGCCCCGAGTCACTCGTGAGCCAGTCGAGAGCGGCCCGCAACGCCGCGGCCACCGGCGGCAGCAGCTGCGAGCGGCGCGCGACCTCGCGCGAGGCGTCGTCGGCCAGCACCAGGTCGTCGAGCGTCTCGGCCAGGTTCAACGTGGCGACCCGCGCCCCGCCGTCCGCGCCCGCGCGTCGCGCGGGGCTCCACTGCAGTGCGGCGATCTCGTCGGCCAGTCCGGCCAGTTCGCGGTCGGCCTCGCGGAACGGCCCGAGCGCGCCGGCCTGGACCGCGCTCGTGGCCAGGCGGCGCACGCGTTCGAGCGCGGGCGTCAGTTCGGCGGGCCAGGGATGCCCCGCGTGCGGCGCGCAGGCGGCGAGCAGTTGGTCGAGGCCGGAGAGCCCGAGGCTCCGCGCGGCCTCGCCGGCGAGACCGACGGCATCCTCCATGGCCACGTCGCGGAGGACGGGCACGAGCGCGTCCACCAGGCCGCGGGCGAGGTCCCGCGCGCCGCCACGGTCGTCGGCCGGGTTCATCGCCGCTCCTCCGCGTCGTCCTCGTCGGATGCGGGCTCCGCCGGCCGGGGCTTCGCGGAGTCGGGCCCGAGCAGTCGCAGGTCGCCCGGGCGCGACTCCACCGCCGACGACGGCGGGCGCGGGCCGGGCGCCGCCCCGCCCTCGCGGAGGTCCTCGGTGGTCGCACCCAGCCGCATCGCCAGCCCCTCGAGCGTGCCCTCCTCCTCCTCGAGCCGGCGCACCAGGCGCTCGGCGGCGCGCGAGGCCCGCTCGCCCGCCGCCGAGAGCCGCTCGCCCTTGCTGGCCGCGTCCTGGACCATCTCGCGCACGCGGTCGAGCAGCCGCAGCGCCAGCTCGCTGGGCTGCGCGGGGCGCTCCGCCTCGCCGGCCGCCTCGGGCAGCGGCGGGGCCTCGTCCAGCTTCGCGGCGACGCGCTCGCGGAGCCCCTTCATGCGGCTCACCGCCGCCTCGACCTCGCGATCGATGGCGGTGAGGCGCGCGGCCGTCAGGTCGGTCACGGCACGCACCTCGCCCGCGAGGTTCTGCAGGTCGCGCGACAGGCCTTCGCGCCGCGGGCCGGGACCGCCCGGGTCCGAGAGCGCGACGTGGAGGGCGATCAGGGTCGCCCGGTTGGCGAGCACCTGCACCTGTTCGCCGATCTCCTGCACGCGGGCGAGCCCGGTGGCCAGGAACTCCACGCTCTCGTTGGATGCGGACACCAGTTCCTCGATCGCGGCCGCGGCCAGCTCGCGGTAGCGGTGCTGCGCCTCGGCGAGCGCCGGCACGGGCACCGCCGGCGGCGGCGACGACGACAGCTCCTGCCTGAGCTCGCCGCCCAGGCGCTGGAGCTCGCGGACGGTCGTGAGCAGCGCGGTGCCCTCGACGAAGCCGCGCTCGGCGAGCTCGGCCGACTCGCGCGCGTCCAGCAGCGCCATCGTCAGTTCGCGACGCAGCCCGAGCGCATCCTCGCGGCCCTGGTCCCCCGCGTGCTGCTCCTCGGCCCAACGGCGGTTGAGCGCCTCGATCAGCAGCCCGAGCGGCCCCTCGATCGCCCGCGCGGGCTCCGACCGCTCCGCCGGCACGTGCAACTCCACCGCGGCGCGCAGCGCGCGGATGCGGTGGCGCAGGTCGTCCAGCTCGGCCGCGGCGCGGACCATCTCCTGCTGGCGCACCAGCTGGCCCTGGACCTGCGCCGTCAGCAGCGAGAGCTCGCCCCAGCCCCGGGCGGCGGGCAGCGCGGCCAGCCCGGCCGGGTCCCCGCCCTCGAGCGCGCGGCTCACGCCGCGCAGGTGGGTGGCGATGCCGTGGTCGAGCCAGAGGCCCAGGCCCACGGCGATGAACAGGCACGCGGCGGCGGCGCTCCACGGCCAGAGGCCGAGGACCAGCGGGTCGAAGAGCGGGTCGGGAGGCGAGAGCCACGCGAACAGGCCGATCACCGCGCCGCCCCCGGCGAGACCACCCAGCAGGCAGGCGAGCCACAGGCGCAGCCGGAGCCCGGCGCCGGGGTGGACCACGGCGGTGTGGGCGCTCTCGTCGGGGGCGGAAGCCGCTCGGGGATCGCGCATGGAAGTGGAAGCGGGATGCTGGGTCACATGCCGGGCACTCGCAAGTGACATGCCCCGAAGCGGGTTCGTCCCCGCCGGGGCCGGCCCGGTGAGGCAGGGCCACCGCGGGAGTGGCGACGTTGCACTACGCACGGCCCCGGACCCGGGCCGGGAGGCGGCTTATCCCCCTGCGGCTGAGCCGGGTCCGGACCACGCCGGGGCGACGTCGCGCCTGGCCGGAGCGTAGAGATTGCATGGTCGAAGAGCGCGGCCATTGCAGCGCCCGCGCGCGCGCCGCGGCCCCGGAATCCCCGCCAGCCGCGCCAGAACCCCCATTCCGGGCACCCCCGTGAGCCAAATCACACGGGGAACGGAGCCTCCGGACCACCCCCGCGACCGATGCGATGTCGCAGACCCAAGCAGGAGCATCCAAGGGGACGAAGGCCCCGGATGGCATGGCGGATGCAGGAGTCCATCCGATGGAGACACGGGTCGGAGCGGGTGGGCGACCGCGCCGAATCGGACGCGGCAGCTTGGAGGGGGGCGGCATGGATCCTCGGCACGACGTGCAGAACATCAAGGAGACCCGCCGCGACCTCCAGCCGACCTACCACTTCACGATCAACTGCCTGCTCTACAGCCGGATCGCGGCCGGCATGGTCACGAGCCCCGAGTCCCGTGACGAGGACGTGGACGCCTACCTCTCGCACCTGCTCCACGCCTTCATCAGCCCCGAGCACGTCGAGCCGTCGAACAAGTTCCTGTCGCGCTACGACGTGGACGTGTTTCGCCGGTTCGCCCGGTCGTCCGACGCGCGACTGCGCTACGTCATCCACAAGACCGACGCCGACTTCCTGCTGGTCTCGACCGGCATCTTCGACAACCCGGACCCGCCGGCGAGGTCCCGGACCAACGCCCAGCCCAGCGAGGAGGCCTACGTCGGGCGGGGCAGGACCTACTATCACTTCGCCTATACCTACAGCCAGCAGATGCACCGCAGGAACGCGGGCGTGGCCGAGGTGATCGAGAAGCTCTCGGTGGGCTTCGACCGCTACCTGAAGATCCTCTCGCACATGCGCGGCGAGCCGCTCGACCTGTCGAAGCGGCTGGCCCAGGGCGAGGTCTACCACCTCGAGCGCACCGCGAACGAGGCCGCGATGCAGCTGCTGCTGCGCACCAAGCAGGACGAGCTGCTCGAGCTGTACTCGGCCTGGAAGGTCCGCCCGGATGCCGAGACCGTGGAGAGCCTCGAGCGCCTGGTGAACGAGATCCGCCAGCTGAATCCCGACTTCCACTTCGAGTTGCCAAAGCAGGCGTAGCCCGAGAGTCACGCGCCGGGTCGTCCAGTCGCGGCGCAAGCACCGGGCCCCGGAGACCGAAGCTCCGGGGCCCGGAATCGTCCGGGGGCCGGAGCGGGCGCGGGAGCGGCCCGCCGGCCCTACCCGCCGTAGTTGGGCGCTTCGCGGGTGACGGTGACGTCGTGCGGGTGGCTCTCGCGCAGCGCGGCCGGCGAGACGCGCACGAAGCGCGTCCGGGTGCGCAGCTCCTCGATGCCGACCACGCCGCAGTAGCCCATGCCGGCGCGGAGGCCGCCCAGCAACTGGAACACCACGGGCCCCAGCGGGCCCCGGAAGGGCACGCGCGCCTCGATGCCCTCGGGCACGAGCTTCGCCGGCTCGTCGGTGTCGTCCTGGAAGTAGCGCTCGCGGCTGCCCTTCGCGGCGGCCATGGCCGGCAGCGAGCCCATCCCCCGGTACACCTTCCAGGCACGCCCCTCCAGCAGCACGGTCTCGCCGGGGCTCTCCGCCGTCCCCGCGAACAGGCTGCCGATCATGACCGAGTGCGCACCGGCGGCCAGGGCCTTGACGACGTCGCCGGAGAACCGGACACCGCCGTCGGCGATGATCGGCACGTCGCGGCCCTCGAGCGCCCGCGCCGCGTCGAGCACCGCGGTGACCTGGGCCATGCCCGCGCCGCTGACCACCCGGGTGGTGCAGATCGCGCCCGGCCCCATGCCGACCTTGACGGCGTCCGCGCCCAGGTCGGCGACCGCCCGCGCCCCCTCGAACGTGCCGACGTTGCCGACCACCAGGTCCACGTCGGGGAAGCGGGCGCGCACCGCGACCGCGGCCTGCATGACACCGCTCGAGTGGGCGTGCGCGCTGTCCAGCACCAGCGCGTCCACGCCCGCGCGCACCAGTTCGGCGGCGCGCTCGAGGACGTCGCCGCCCGCGCCGAGCGCCGCGGCCACGCGCAAGCGGCCGAGCGCATCCGTGCAGGCCAGCGGGTGGAGGAGGTGCCCGGGGCGACGGCCCTCCGGCACCTCCCGCGCGCCGCCCGGGGCCACCGCGGGCGGCGCCGCGGCCGGACCGTCGCCCGCGCCGCTCTCCGCCCGCTTCACGCGCTCCACCTGCGCGCACTGCCCGGCGATGGCGAGGTTCTTGTGGATCACCCCGAGGCCGCCCTCGCGTGCCAGCGCGATGGCCAGTTCGGACTCGGTGACCGTGTCCATGGCCGAGCTGACCAGCGGGAGGTTCAGCGCGATGCGGCGGGAGAAGCGCGTGCGCACGTCCACGTCACGCGGGTGGACGGCGGAGTACGCGGGCACCAGCAGGACGTCGTCGAAGGCGAGCGCGTCGCGGCCCACCTTGTCCTCCCAGCGGACCCGGTCAGTCATGGCGCCGACTCCGGGGACGACGACGGGCCCGGGAGCCGCGGCGAGGACGTCGCGCCGCGGCCACCGGCAGGCTCACTTGACCTCGGGGATCTCGATGCCCTGCTTCTTCTGCCTCAGCGGGTCGAAGTAGTAGTTGAGTCCTACCCGCAGTTCCGTCGCCATCAGGTTGCTGTTGTAGCCGCTCCGGAACTGTTCGTCGCGCTGCGCGAAGACCAGGTGGTTCACCCAGGTGATCTCGATGCTGCTCGTCGTGATCGACTTGAGGAAGCGCTCGAAACCGATCTCGAACGACGCGCCCGGGTACAGGCCGCGGTGCGCCCGCAGCGTGACCGGGTCCCAGTAGACGGCGCGGTTGTTCTCGACCACCACGCGGTAGAGGCCCGGCCCCACGCCGGCGTGGTAGAACCACCGGCCCCGCCGGGTGACGAGTTGCAGCTGCGCCGTGGTCGGCTGCAGCAGCACGAGGACGTTGTCCTTCTCGCGGCCCTCCTGCGACCCCGGCACGGTGGTCGGAAGGAGCGTGCCCGGCTTGTAGGCGGCCCAGGTGAAGCCCGGGCTCACCTGCCAGCGCCAGTGACGGCTGCGGACATAACGGAACTGCCCGGCGAAGGAGAATCGCGGCACGGCCCGCTTCGAGTAGTCCCCGAACCACTCGCCGCCCACCATCCGATCGACACCGAAGTAGGAGCCGCCGAGCTGTGCGCCGAGCCCTCCGAGGCCGGGCTTGTAGATCGGATCACCGTCCGCCGCAAGGCATGCCGAGGCGATCGCGAGCAACGCCAGCGCGGCGAAGCTCACCCAACGAATGCGTGGAATCATGCGATGGAGGCTCCTTATCCCGGGCAATGGGATGGGGTGAAAGAGGCCCGGTATGACAAGCGGCACACTATAGGAACGGCCCCGAGGGGTGTCAAGAAACCGCGCCCGGGAGGGCGCGATCCGGGCGCGGCGGGCTTGTGCCCGTCGGCGTCGGGGCGTGGACGCTGGTGACGTGTCGTGGACGGGCGGGTGGAACGTTCCGGGTCCGGAGCGGGGCCCGACCGCCCCTCGCGGTGCGGAACGCTTCTTGCGGAAGGGCGCGGTGCCGCCGGACCGGGAACCCACCTCTCCATCCGCCGTCCACTCCCCACCCCGTCCCTCCCAGGATGAAACGATTCACCCCGGGGCCGGCCGCCAACCGGCCCCAGTCCCGGCCCTCGACGACGCCCGCCCGCCGTCGACTGCACATTCGTGCCCGGACGCCGGCGGAAGCCGCGCAACCGGTGCGGGGATCGCGCAGGCCCGGATTCGTTGACACTCCACCCCCCGCCCCGTAGACTCGCATGCTCCTAGCGTCTTGCGCCTGCCGGCGGCGCCGCGGGGGGCACCTGCACCATGCCTGGGTCTGCCCCGGCGAGCCGGCCGTTGTCTGCCCTGAGGGATCCGATGAATCGCACCGACCAGTGGAAGCTGGCGAGCGTACTCCTGGTGACGGCGATCGCCGTCTGGTACCTGCTCCCGTCCTACCAGTTCTACGCCAACTACTACAATCGCACGACCGAGCAACTCGCAAGCGTCTCCTCCCAGAAGCTGGCCGAGCTCCGCAAGAAGGCCATCCACCTGGGCCTGGACCTTCAGGGCGGCATGCACCTCGTGCTCGAGGTCGACCGCACCAAGATGAACGCCGCGGAGGGCAAGGACGCGGTGGACCGCGCCATGGAGGTCCTCCGGCAGCGCATCGACCAGTTCGGCGTGGCCGAGCCCCTGATCCAGAAGGAGGGCGAGGACCGCATCGTCATCCAGCTGCCCGGGCTCACCGACCGCAAGCGCGCCCTCGACCTCATCGGCAAGACCGCGCTGCTCGAGTTCAAACTGGTGCGCAACGGCGAGGAGACGAAGAGCGTCTTCGACAAGCTGGACGGCTACCTCGCGACGCACGCCGCCGGCACCGACACGGCCTTGCGCCGCAACGCGCTCACCGCCCACGTCCTCTCGCTGGATTTCGCCGCCTTCATCCGGTCCGAGGACGAGCCCACCGTGCAGCAGTTGCTCGCCACGCCGGGCCTCGACTCCATCATCCCGGGCGACTCGGAATTGCTGTGGGGCAGCCCGAACGAGGCCTCGCAGGGAGTCACCGGCCGTTACCTGTACGTGGTGAAGCGCGAGCCCGAGATGAAGGGCGGGTCGATCGCCACCGCCAACGCGCAGATCGGCCTCGAGTCCACGAACCCCGGCGCCTGGGGCGTCAGCATGAAGATGACCCCGAGCGGCCGCATCGACTTCGCGCGCATCACCGGCGCCAACATCGGCCGCAACCTGGCCATCGTGCTCGACGGCGTCATCGCCTCGGCCCCGACCATCCGCGACCGCATCCCCTCCGGGGACGCCTCGATCACGGGCGGGAGCTTCAACATCGAGACCGCGCGCGACCTCGCCATCGTCCTGCGCGCCGGCGCGCTGCCCGCCCCGGTGCACATCGTCGAGGAGCGCTCCGTCGGACCCTCGCTGGGGAGCGACTCGATCCAGGAGGGCCTGACGGCGGGACTCATCGGCACCGCCCTGGTGGTCGTGTTCATGCTCGTCTACTACCAGCTCTCCGGCCTCATCGCGATCGTGGCCATGGTGCTCAACATCTTCTACCTGATGGCCTGCCTCGCCGGCCTGGGGGCGACCCTGACGCTGCCCGGCATCGCCGGCGTCGTGCTCACGGTCGGCATGGCGGTGGACGCCAACGTGCTCATCTTCGAGCGCATCCGCGAGGAGCTGCGCAACCAGAAGAGCGTGCGCCAAGCGGTGCAGCTGGGCTACGACCGCGCCTTCCGCACCATCTTCGACGCGAACGTGACCACGATCATCAGCTCGGTGTTCCTGTTCCAGTTCGGCACGGGGCCGATCAAGGGCTTCGCCATCACCATGATCATCGGACTCATCGCCAACCTGTTCACGGCGGTGTTCCTGACCCGGATGGTCTTCGACTTCATGCTGAGTCGCGGCAAGGCCGAGACCCTCAGCATCTAGCAGGCACGAGGAGAGCAAGACGATGCTTCAGATGCTGATCGGCACCAACTTCCCCTTCATGCAGTACCGGCGCTACGCGTACCTGCTCTCCGCCGTGCTGGTGGCTTCGACCACCGCGTGGCTGCTCCTGCACGGCGGGCCACGTCTGAGCGTCGACTTCACGGGCGGTTCCGTGCTCCAGGTCCGCACCAGCCGCGTGCTGGCGGCCGACGACGTGCGCCGGACCCTCGACGCCGCCGACTTCCGCGGCGTGGAGCTCCAGCAGATGACCGGGCAGAACCGGGACGAGTTCCTGATCCGCTTCCGGAGCGACAACCAGAGCCCGTTCCCCGTGATCCAGCAGGCCATCGCGGCCCGCTTCCCCGGGGTCACCGCCGAGTTGCGCCGCCAGGAGTCGGTCGGGCCGAAGGTCGGCAACGAGCTGCGGCACAAGGCCATCTGGGCGGTGCTCTGGAGCCTGGGCGGGATCCTCCTCTACGTGGGCATCCGCTACGAGTTCAAGTTCGCCTTCGGCGCCGTGGTGGCACTGTTCCACGACGTGTTCATCGTCCTGGGGTTCCTGTGCTTCACCGGGCGCGAGGTGTCCCTGACGGTGGTCGCGGCCCTGCTCACCATCGCCGGCTATTCCATCAACGACACCATCGTCGTGTTCGATCGCATCCGCGAGCGCTCCCGGGCGCTCCGCAAGGAGAAGCACTCCCGGGCCATGGACATCGCGGTCAACGAGACCCTGTCGCGCACCGTGATCACCGCGCTCACCGTGTTCCTGGCGGCGCTCGGGCTGTTCATCTGGGGCGGCGAGGTGCTCCGCGACTTCTCGTTCGCGATGCTGATCGGCGTGGCGTTCGGGACGTATTCCTCGGTTTACGTGGCCAGCGCACTGGCGCTCGACATCTGGATCCTGCTCGAGCGCCGCAAGGGAGTTCAGGCCGAGTAGGCGAAAGGCTCAAGAGGCTCATGATGAACGGTCCCCGAGGTCCGCTGCGCAGCATCGCCTCGCTCGTCGCCGTCGCCGTGGTGGCGCTGGCGATGGCCGGCTGCACCAAGAAGCTCACCAGTTTCGACCCCAGCTACACCTCCCCGGAAGGCCGGGTGGACGCCGGCGCCCGGCAGATCGTCCAGCCCGACCTTCCCACCACGATGTACCTCGTCAAGCTGAAGGCCGGCAACTGCGACGAGTGCGTCGACACGCTGGTCTCGACGACTTCCATCTACCCCGCGGGTCCGGGCGTCACCCGGGGGATGATCTTCGACGGGACGGCGGCGAACAGCTACGAGATCCTCCGTCGCGAGCTCAACGGCGGCTACGCGCCGCTGTCGGACTACGCGCTGAGCCCCTCGCAGCGCTTCGCCCATTCGGGCTGGAAGCTGTTCACCTGGCAGGACCCGCGTCCCTCGGGCTTCGATCCGCCGACCTATCTCGGCCGGGGGCTGGTGTCCGGGACCAACACCCCCACCACCCCGCTGACCAACGTGGCCATCAACCACGAGGCCGAGGTGCAAGACCTGCTGGTAGGCACTCCGGACCACCTCAGGACCTTCGGCTTCTCGCACGTGGACAGCGCGGTCGCGTACATCCTGCAGGTCTACGCGATGAGGACCGGCGACGAGAACGCGGCCATCCACAACGCCGCCCCCGCGCCCTACGCGACCCAGGACCAGCGCGACTACCTGGTCGCCTGGCTGCCCATCAACGCGGAGGGCATCGACGCCGCGAACGCGAAGGTCCTGGTGGATCTCCCGTTCGTCCCGCTGGGGGTGTACCTGATGCGCGCCAGCGCGGTGGATTCGCGGGGACGGCTGATCGCCTACTCCTACGGGTCGCTCTTCGAAGCGAGCGCGCCGGACGGCTACGCGCGCCTCTTCCAGGGCGGGGCCTACCTGGCGCAGGCGCCCCCGGCCGGGAGCCTGGCGACGTCCGAACCGCTCCGCTTCATCGAAGTCGCCGCCCCGGCGCGAGCGCGCGTGGACCCGCTGAACCGGGCCCTGCGGGCCGGGATCAAGCTCGCCGGCCGCTGACGCCGGGGTCTCCTCGGCCCGCCCGGCACGAAGGCCCGGACCCCGGTGGTCCGGGCCTTCGTCGTGCGCTTCGGCAGACCCGGCCCGGCGCGTGTATCATCAGGAAGGGCGCCCCCCGCGAGATGCCCCTGGAGAACCACCACCCGTGAAGCTCATCACCGCCCTGCTCGTCCTGGCCGCCGCTTGCGCAGGCACCGCGACCGCGCGCGGCGCGAGCGACGCGCCCACCGAGCCGGGCGCGCGCGCCTTCGGCATCGCCCGGCTCAAGTACGGCGGCGGCGGCGACTGGTACGAGAACCGCACCTCGCTCGCGAACCTGATGAGGGCCGCGCAGGAACGTCTCTCGATCCCCGCGGCGGGCACGAAGGAGGCGGTGGTCGAGCCCGGCTCGGCCGCGCTCTTCCAGTACCCGTTCGTCTACGCGTGCGGGCACGGCAACCTCAAGCTCACGCCCACCGAGGCCGCCAACCTGCGCCGCTACCTCACGACCGGCGGCTTCCTGTGGGTGGACGACGACTTCGGCATCGACCCGTCGTTCCGGAAGGCGATCCAACTGGTGTTCCCCGGCGCACCGCTGGTCGAGTTGCCCTTCTCGCACGCGGTCTTCCACGGGTTCTACGATTTCCCGGCCGGCCTGCCGAAGATCCACGAGCACGACGGCGGCCCCGCGCGGGCCTACGGCGTCTTCCAGGACGGCCGGCTGGTCGTCTTCTACTCGTTCGACACGGACCTCGGGGACGGCCTCGAGGACCCCGAGATCCACAACGATCCGCCCGAGAAGCGCGAGGCCGCGCTGCGCATGTCCCTGAACCTCGTCCACTACGTCCTGACGCATTGACCCACCCCGGGCCGGCCCGACCACGATGACCCACCGCGTGCCCGACGACACCCTCGAGAGATCCGTCGCCCGCCACTACGCCGCGCTGCAGCGGTCGCTGACGCTGCGTCACGGGTTGCGGGCCGCGGGACGCGTCGCCGCCCTCGTCACACTGGCCGTGGCGCTCGGCGTGGCGTGGCCCACGGGGGAGCCGCTCGCCTGGGCGCGCCTGCTCGCCGTGGCGGGCGCCGGCGCGGTGGCCCTGGTCCTCGCGGCGGCGGGCTTCCTGCGTGCCCGGCCTTCGTTCGACACCTACCTCGAGCGCATCGAGGAGCGCTTCCCCGAGGTCCGCTCCCGGCTCCGCAACGCGCTCGACTTCGAGCGCCGCCCGCCGGCGCACACCTCGCCCGAGCTGGCCCGGGCGTTGGGCGAGGAGACGTCCCGCCGGCTGGCGGAAGTGCCGCTCGCCGCCCTGCGGCCCGCGCTCGAGGCACGCCGTCCACTCGCCACCATGGGGATCGCGCTCGCGGTGGTGGCCGCGCTCGGGCTCGCGTTCCCGGCGCGCACCGGGCGCTCGTGGCACACGCTGCTCGATCCGCGCGCGGCCGCGCCGCCGGTGCGTCTGGAGGTCGAGCCCGGCTCGGTGACCGTCACGCCCGGCACCGCATTGGCGGTGCGCGCGCGGGTCTGGGGCACCGCCGCGCGCCCGCGGCTGCTGCGGGGCGGGCCCGCGCTGGACCCGACCCCGGAGGGCGTGGGCGCCGGCGGCGAGCGGTCGTGGCGATTCGACCTGACCCAGCTCACCCGTGCCATCGACTACCGCGTGCGCGTCGCCGGGATCGAGAGCCCGCGCTACCGCGTGACGCTCGCCGGCATCCCCCAGCCGACGAGCTTCGAGATCGAGATCCGCCCCCCCGCCTACGCGCGGCTGCCGGTGCAGCGCGGCGCGGCCACGCGCGGCGACCTGACCGCGCTGCGTGGCTCGCGGGCGCTGGTCGAGGTGCTCTTCGACCGCGACCTGGCGGCGCTCGAGGCGGCCGCCCCGGGCGAGCCGGCGCGGCCGTGGAGGGCGCTCAACCCGCGGCGCTGGCACGGCGAGATCACCATCCGGCGGCCGGGCGAGTACGAGCTGCGCGCGCGCGCCGGCGCGCCCGGCGGCGGCCCGGCGGGCGAAGGACGATTCCGCTACCCGATCCAGCCGCTGGCCGACGCCCCCCCGATCCTCACCGTGCGCGTTCCCGAGGGTGACCTGGACCTGCCGGGCGGCCAGCAGGTGCCCTACGAGGTGCTCGGCCAGGACGATCTCGGCCTGACCGAGCTGAGACTGCAGGTGCGCAGGGACGCGGACGCCCGGTGGACCGACCTGACGCTGGCGCGATTCGCGGGCGGGCCGCGGGAGGCCCGGGTCGCCGCCCGCTGGGACGCGGCCCCGCTCGCGCTGCTGCCGGGGCAGGGCGCGAGCTTCCGCTTCCAGCTGTTCGACGACGCCGAAGGCGGGCGCGGCGTGGCGACCAGCGCCACCTACCGGCTGCGCTTCCCGTCGCTCGGGGAGCTCTACCAGGACCTGGAGCACGGCCAGGAAACGGTGCAGGGAGCGCTCGAGAAGGTCGCGGACCGCGCACAGGAGCTGCAGAAGTCGCTGGACAAGCTGGCCCGCCAGGCGCCCGCGCCGGCGACCGGCAGCCCGCGTTCCTTCGAGCGGCAGGAGGAGGTCAAGAGCGCGCTCGACCGCCAGCAGGACCTCTCCCGCCAGATCGACGAGGCCTCGCGCCAGCTGCGCGAGGGGCTGCAGCAGGCCACCGAGCGTCGCGCCTTCGACGAGCAACTCACCCGCAAGCTGCGCGAGCTGGCCCAGGTCATGGACCAGATCCAGTCGCAGGAGTTCAAGGATGCGATGCGCCGCCTGCAGGAGGCGCTCGAGAACACCCCGCGCCGCCCGCCGGAGCCGGGGCTCCAGGATTGGCGGCAGCAGAACGAGCTGCTGCTGAAGAACCTCGAGCGCACGCTCGAGTTGCTGAAGCGGTTGCGGCAGGAGGAGCGTCTGCAGGCCCTCGCCCAGCGCGCCGCGGAGCTGAAGGCCCGGCAGGACGCCCTCAACCAGGAGACCGAGCGGAAGGCGGACGCGCAGGCGCAGGCGGAGGAGCAGCGGCAGGCCGCCGCCGAGACCGAGCGCCTCGCCGGCGAGGCGCAGCAACTCGGACAGCAGATGAGCGAGCCCCAGGCGCAGTCCGGGCTGAAGGAGGCCGCGCAGGAGCTCGAGCAGGAGGCGGCGCCCGCGCAGCGCGAGGCCGCGCAGGCGCGGGCGGAGAACCAGCAGGCCCGGGCCGGCACGTCGGGCCAGCGCGCGAGCCGGAGCCTGCAGCGGGCGTCGGACCAGCTCGGCCGGCTCTCGAACGCCCTGCAGCAGCAGCGGCAGCAGGTGGACCTCGCCGCCGTGCGGCGCTCCGCCCAGGACCTGGTCTCGCTGCAGCGCGCCGTCGAGGCGGGACTCGGCCCGAACAACTCCCCCGCGAGCGAGCGGGCGGACCGCCAGACGGACCTCTCCGAGGGCGCGGCCCGCGTCGCCGACTCGCTCGCCACGCTCGGGAAGAAGTCGCCCTTCATCACGCCGAAGCTCTCGGAGGCGCTGGGCCGCGCCATCAACAGCCTGCAGCAGTCGGGCACGAAGTTCGGGCAGAGCGACCGCGCCGGCGGCGAGGGGGCGGCGCGCGCCGGCGCCAGCGCGCTGGTCGAGGCCGTCCTGCAGCTGCGCCAGACCGAGAGCTCGATGTGCCAGACCCCGGGCCAGGGCCAGCAGCCCGGCGGCACGCTGCCCGCGCGCATGGACCAGCTCGGCAACCAGCAGGCGGAGCTGAACGGACGAACGCGCACGCTGGGACAGCGCCTGACCGAGCAGGCGCGGCTCACGGGCGGCGACCAGGAGGAGCTGCGGAGGCTGGCCCAGGAGCAGGCGCGGATCCACGACGAGCTCCGGCGGATCGAGCAGGAGGACCGCCAGCGGCGGCAGCTCCTCGGGCGGCTCGACCAGACCGCCGAGGAGATGAAGCAGGTCGAGGAGGCGCTGCGCGAGGGCCGTCTCGGGGACGAGGTGGAGCAGCAGCAGCAGCACATCCTTTCGCGGATGCTCGACGCCCAGCGTTCGATCAACCGGCAGGACTTCGAGCCCCGCCGCGAGTCGCGACCGGGTGAGGACGCCGCGCGCGAAGCGCCGGCGGCGCTGCCCGCCGAGCTGCTGCGGGAGAGCGACCGGCTGCGGCTCGACCTGCTCAAGGCCCAGGCCGACCGCTACCCGTCGCAGTACCGCGCCTTCATCGAGACCTACCTGCGCGCGCTGAACCGCGGGAGCTCGCGGTGAGGCCGCGCGCGTCACGCCGACTGCGGCGGCTGGCCGGGATCGCGGGCGCCGTCGCGCTGCTGGCCGCTCCCGCACCTCGCGCCACCGCGCAGACCGTCGACTCGGCCGGCGTCGAGTGGATCGTCCCCGAGGCGGCGGGGCGCCCGGTCGAGTTCCGGCAGGTCGCCCCCGGGCTCCTCGTCGCGCGGGGGCTGGAAGAGGGCGAACTGGCGCCGGTGGCCCAGCGTCCCATGCCGCCGCTCTCCGGCGCCCAGGCCGCCCGCCTGCGCCACGCGCAGGAACTGCGCGGGAACGGCCGCCTGGAGCAGGCCCGCGCCGCGCTGGCGCCGCTGCTGGCCGAGATCCCCCACCATCCCGCGGTGGTGACCGAGCAGGCGCGCCTGCTGCTCGCGCGCCGCGACTTCGCCGGCGCCGAGCGGCTGGGCCGCGCCGAACGCTCCGCCCAGCGGGACTCGCTGATGGTGGCCCGCGAGCTCGCGCTCGCGCTGGAGCGCCTCGGCCGCCCGCGCGACGCGGCCGCGGTCGCGCTCGAGTCCTGGATCGCCGCGCCGCTCGATGCCGGGTGGGCCCAGGAGACCGTGGTCCGCCTCGCGCCCGCGGACGCGCGCGGCGTGCGGGAACTGATGCGCCGCGCCGCCGACGCCCGGCCCGGCCGCACGGACCTGATCCGGGCCTGCGCCATGCTCGACTGGCGCGCCGGCGACCTCGCGACGGCGCTCTCGACCCTCGAGCACGCCGAGCGGCCCGGCCCGGTGCGGCCGCCGCTCCTCTGGAGCTTCGCGCGGCAATTGACCGCCACCGGCGCCGCCCGCGACTCGGGCGCGGCGGCGGCGGCGCTGACCGCGCTCGCGGGCGGAGGCCGCTTCGACGCGGTCTGGCGCCTCACCGCGGCGCAGGAGGCCTGGGCGCTGCAGTGCGCGCGCGGCGCCGGGGACGAGGCCGCGCCCGCGCTGGCCCGGGCGCTCCACGGCGTCCCCGTGGCCCGCTGGCCCGCCGACTTCCTGGTGGCGATCGCGCGCGGGCTGCGCGAGGCCGGCCACACCGACGAGGCGCGGGCGCTGCTCCGCTCGGGCGCCGCACCGCCCGCGGCGCTGCCCCAGCTCGACCTCGAGGAGGCCCTCGCCGACCTGCGCGACGGCCCGCCGGAGCGCGCGCTGCCGCGGCTCGCCGCGCTGGCCGGGACCATGCCGGAGGGCCTGTGGCACTACGCCGAGGCGCTCTTCTTCGCGGGCCGGAGCGACTCGGCCCTGGGCCTCTACCAGCGGATCGCCGCGCTCCCGCAGGCGCCGTTCCGCGGCGCCGCCCTCGAGCGCACGTACCTGATCGAGGACGCCGAGCCGCGCGCCGCGCTCGCGGTCTTCGGGCGCATCGCCTACGAGGAGTGGCGCGACGACCGCCGGCACGCCCTGGCGCTGACCGACTCGCTGGTGCGGTCGATGCCGCGCGGGGCGCTCTGGGCACAGGCCTCGCTCCTGCTCGCCTCCCAGCTCGAGGCCGCAGGCGACGCGCGCGCGGCGCTGGGCCCGCTGCTGGCGGTGGCGGACTCGCTGCCCGACGACCGGCTCGCGCCGCTCGCGCGCCAGCGCGCGGGCGACCTGTATCGCTCCCGGCTCGGGGACGAGCGCGCCGCGCTGGTCCAGTACGAGGAGTGCCTCGCGCGCTACCCGCGTGCCTGGAACGCCCCCGAGGTGAGGCGCGTGGCCGAGCGGCTCCGCCGCGGCCGCCCGGCCCTGTGAGGAGGACGAGATGACGCGAGGGATCCGGGACGGGGGACGACGGGCGCCGGGCGCGGGTGCGTCGGCCGGGCGCGGGCTCGCCGCCGCGCTCGTCGCGCTGGTGCTCGCCGCCGCGACGGCGCAGGCGAAGTGGCTCGTGCCGATGGACGACCGGCAGACCGACCACCTCAAGGCCTACGGCCTGACCTACTGGGTGCTCCAGCAGGGCGAGAAGGCCGAGTGGCTGCTCAACTACCGGGCCGGCTCGTTCCTGCTGCCCGACGATCCGGCCATCGAGCGGGAGGCCAATGTGCGCGGCGTCTCGCTCGAGCCCATGGGCGGGGCCGCGGAAGCGGACATGCGCGCCGAGATCGCCGACAACAACATGGAGGCGGTCGGGCTGGAGAAGCCGCCGAGGATCGCCGTGTACATCCCTCCCAACACGCAGCCCTGGGACGACGCGGTGACCCTCGCCCTGGACTACGCCGAGATCCCCTACACCCGCGTGTGGGACGAGGAGGTGCTGCGCGGCGGGCTCGCCCGGTTCGACTGGCTCCACCTGCACCACGAGGATTTCACCGGGCAGCACGGCAAGTTCTACGCGGCCTACCACACCTTCCCCTGGTACCAGGAGGAGGAGCGGGTGCAGAAGGCGATGGCGGCGAAGATGGGCTTCGCGAAGGTGACCCAGCTCAAGGCGGCCGTGGCCCGCACCGTCAAGGACTTCATCGGGCGCGGCGGGTTCATGTTCGGCATGTGCTCGGCCACCGACACGTACGACATCGCGCTGGCCGCCGCCGGCGTGGACATCGCCGACGTGGTCTACGACGGCGACCCGCCCGATCCGCAGGCGCAGGCCAGGCTCGACTTCACGCAGACGCTCGCCTTCCGGGACTTCCACCTGGACCTGGACCCGTATCTCTACCGCTTCTCGGACATCGACGTGACGCTGGAGGCCGACACCCGCGGGCCCGGCGCCTTCTTCACGCTGTTCGACTTCTCGGCCAAGAACGACCCCGTGCCCACGATGCTGGTGCAGGACCACGCCAACGCCGTGCTCGACTTCCTCGGGCAGACCACCGGCTTCCACCGGCGGTTCATCAAGAGCGGCGTGCTGGTGCTGGGCGAGGTCGAGGGCGCGGACGAGGTGAAGTACCTGCACGGGCAGTTCGGCCGCGGCACGTTCACCTTCCTCGGCGGCCACGACCCGGAGGACTTCCAGCACCGGGTGGGCGACCCGGCGACCGACCTGTCGAAGGTCAAGCACTCGCCGGGGTACCGGCTCATCCTCAACAACGTGCTGTTCCCCGCGGCGGAGAAGAAGAAGCAGAAGACCTGAACGGACGGGGCGCCGGCACCTGCCCGCGGCAGGCGCCGACGCCCCGTTCCGGTCCTCCCGGGATGCGGCCTCCGGGCTCCTACGGCGTGACGGTCGAGTCCACCGGCGCGGCCTCGCCCTGCTTCAGCAGCCGCCGGCGCTCGATCTCCTTCTTGAGCACTTCCTTGTTGAGCACGGTGAACTCGACCCGGCGGTTCATCGCCCGGGTCTCGTCGCTGGTGTTCGGCACCAGCGGCCGGTCCTTGCCGTAGCCCTTCACGGTGAACCGCGTGCCGTCGATCGCCGGGTACTTCGCGTTGAGGTACGACAGCACCGAAGCGGCCCGCGCCTGCGACAGCCGCCGGTTCACCGCAGCGCCCCCCACGTCGTCCGTGTGGCCCGCGATCTCGATCTTCAGCTGCGGCCACTGCGAGAGCACGGTGCCCACCGCGTCGAGCGTGGGGAAGGACTCGGGCTTCAACTCGGCCTTGCCGGTCTCGAAGTTCACGTTCTGGAGCCGGATCTTGCCGGTGTCCATCAGCTCGGTCTCACGCTCGATCACCTCGATCGGGCAGCCCTTCTCGTCCACCTTGAGGCCGGCCGGCGTGTCCGGACACTGGTCGACGCCGTCGCAGACGCCGTCGCCGTCGGCGTCGCTCGGGCAGCCCTTCGCGTCCACCGTGCAGCCCTTGGGCGTGTTGGGGCACTGGTCGATGCCGTCCAGCACGCCGTCGCCGTCGGAATCGCTCGGGCAGCCCTTCGCGTCCACCGTCGCGCCCTTCGGCGTGTCGGGGCACTGGTCGACGCCGTCGCAGACCCCGTCGCCGTCGGAGTCGATCGAGCAGCCGGTCTTGTCCACCTTGCAGCCCCTGGGCGTGTCCGGGCACTTGTCCAGGCCGTCGAAGACCCCGTCGCCGTCACCGTCCAGCGGGCAGCCGTTCTTGTCCACCTTGGCGCCGATCGGCGTGTTCGGGCACTTGTCGAGCCAGTCGCGCACGCCGTCCAGGTCCTGGTCGCGTTCCTTGCCGCGCCACACGTAGGTGAGGCCCAGGGTCGCGGCGAAGTGGTTCGAGAACTCCTCGGCCCCGCGCTCGCGGAAGAAGAAGTCGCGCACCTGCAGGCGCAGGTAGGTGCGCTGCGAGGCGCCCAGCGTCCACAAGGCGCCCAGGCCCACGTTGCCGGCGCCGCGCTCGAGCTTCTGCGGCGCCGCGTTGCCGTTGTGGCTCATGCCGTAGCCCATCCCGGTCAGGAGGAACGGCACGATGTGCCCGTCCGCCGGGCGCAGGTTCCAGCGGGCGTCGAGGCCCGCGTAGGTGAAGTTCTGCGCGACGTCCTGCGGGACCCGGTCCAGCTTGGTGGGACCGAAGGTCGCCTGCCCCTCGAGCGACATCCACGGCATGAGCCGCCAGCCGAGCGAGCCGGTGTAGGCCGGGTTGTCCTTCAGTTGGGCACGCACGTCGTAGTTGAAATAGCCCGCCCCACCCGAGAACTCGTAGGGGTGCCCGGTGATCTGGGCGGCGGCCGGGGCGGCACCAAGGGCCGCAAGGACGAGGACAAGGAGCGCGCGCTGGGACCCACTCATGAGGTACGACCTCCTCGAAGGGATGGACGGCATCAGTCCGGGTCGAATACGCCCGGACAGAGTCCGGTAAGTGCTACCATCCGGCCCCCCACAGGTCAACGCGGGTGGGGACCGGCGGCTCGGAGGAGGCCGGGGGCCGGCCCCGGCCCCGACAAGGAGGGAAGGGATGTCGGCGGAGGAGCGAGGGCTGGCCTGGCGCTGCCGCGACCGGGTCTTCGACCTGTCCGCGCGCGTGCTGGTCATGGGCGTGGTCAACGTGACGCCCGATTCGTTCTCGGACGGGGGACGCACCCTCTCCCCCGGGGCCGCCATCGCCCACGCGCGCGGGCTGCTGGCGGAGGGCGCCGACCTGGTCGACGTGGGAGCCGAGAGCACCCGGCCGGGGGCCGGGCCGGTGAGCGCGGCCGAACAGCTCCGGCGCCTGGCGCCGGTGATCGAGGCCCTCGCCGACGAACCCAGCGCCTGCCTGTCGGTGGACACCGCGAACGCCGAGGTCGCCGACCGCGCGCTCGAGCTGGGCGCCCGGGTCGTGAACGACGTGACGGCGCTCGCCGATCCCGGCATGGCCGCGGTCGTCGCCCGCCGCGGGGCCGGCCTGGTCCTGATGCACATGGCCGGCACGCCCGCCACCATGCAGCGGGACCCGCACTACGAGGACGTGGCGCGCGAGGTGCGCGGGCACCTGGCCGACCGGCTCGCGGCGGCGCGTGCGGCCGGGGTGTCCCCCGCGTGCATCGCGCTGGACCCCGGCATCGGATTCGGCAAGACCGTGCGTCACAACTTCGAGTTGCTCGCCCGGCTCGACGAGCTGAAGCCCCTCGGCCGCCCCCTGCTGGTCGGGGTCTCCCGCAAGAGCTTCATCGGCCGGGCCCTCGACCTGCCGGTGGACCAGCGGCTCGAGGGCGGGCTCGCAGCCGGCGCGGTCGCCGTGTTCCTCGGGGCGAGCATCCTGCGCACCCACGACGTGGCGGCCACGGTGCGGGCCGCACGCATCGCCGAGGCGTTGCGCGAGGCCCGGCGGCCGTAGGCGGGTCCGCGCGCATCTGCTACTCTCGCCGCCGGAACGCTCCACCGCGGGGACCGACCATGACGCCCGTCCACCAGATCTGGCTGCTCGACCTGCTCGACATCTTCCTCGTCGCGCTGCTCTTCTACCGGCTCCTCGTGCTGGTGAAGGGCACGCGCTCGGGACAGATGTACGTCGGACTGCTGATCATCGTGCTGGTGGGACTGTTCGCGCGCGCCTTCGACCTGATCGCGGTCAAGTGGATCGTGGACAGCGTCAAGACCATCTGGCTCATCGCCTTCGTCATCCTGTTCCAGCCCGAGCTGCGGCACGTGCTCGCCCAGTTCGGGCGCACGCGCTACTTCCGCTCGTTCCTGCGCGGCGACTCCTTCGGCGTGCTGGGCGAGGTGGTGCGCGCGGCCGAGACGCTGGGCAAGAAGCGGCACGGCGCGCTGCTGGTCGTCGAGCGCAACACCGGCCTGAGGAACTTCGTCGAGACCGGCACCCGCCTGGACGCGAAGGTCACCGCCGAGTTGCTGGTGACGCTGTTCGCGCCGGGCTCGCCGCTGCACGACGGCGCGGTCATCCTGCGCGAGGACTCGGTGGTGGCGGCCTCCTGCATCCTGCCGCTCTCGTCGAACCCCAAGACGGACGCCGATCTCGGCACCCGGCATCGCGCCGCGCTCGGCCTGTCCGAGGAGTCCGATGCCGCGATCGTGGTGGTGAGCGAGGAGAGCGGCGGCATCTCCATCGCGTACCGCGGGACGCTCCGGCAGCGCCTCGACAGCGGCGAGCTGCGCAGCGAGCTCTCGCGCATCTTCCACCTCCGGCCCGAGGAGGAGGTGCCGCCGCCCGCGCCCGTGGCGGAGGGCGGCGCGCCGGTGGCGGCCGACTGAGACGAGGCCGGTCCTATTCCTTCCGCGCCGTGCCCGGTTCCAGGTCCCGCGCGCAGCGGAAGCCGACGTTGAAGTCCACCCAGTTCGCGGGCAGGGCGTAGCGCAGGGCCACGTCCATGCACATCGGCCCGGTGTACCAGCCGCCGCCGCGGACCACGCGGAACCTGCCCTTCTCCGGCCCCCGTGGATCCTCCACCGGGCTGGCGGCGTAGTACTCGACGCCGTACCGGTCGGCCACCCACTCCTGGACGTTGCCCGCCATGTCGTGGAGACCGTAGCCGTTGGGGGCGTAGGAGCCGACCGCGACCGGACCGTCCTGGTTCGAGCGCGTGAAGTTCGTCTTCGAGGAGTCCAGCGTGTTGCCGTCCACGTATCTCGCGCCCGCGAGCCCGCCGCGCGCGGCGTACTCCCATTCGGCCTCGGTGGGGAGCCGCTTCCCGCGCCACTTCGCGTATTCCCGCGCATCGCCCGAACTCACGCCGACCACCGGGTGATCGGGGTACTTCGCGCCCGAGCGGAAGCGGTCGAGCCCCCAGAAGAACGGCAGCTTGCGGGAGGTGGCCCGGCAGAACGCCTCGTACTCGGCGTTCGTCACCTCGTAGCGGTCGATGGCGAAGGCGCGGATGCGCACGTCGTGCCTCGGACTGTTGTCGCCGCTCCCCTCGACGCCCATCACGAACCCGCCGGCGGGGATGGTCACCATCGCCGTGTCGCGCACGACCCGGGCGGGCCGGCGCGCAGCCCCGGCAGCCGGAGGCACCAGCGCCGGGAGCGACAGCGCGAGCACGAGGCCGAACAGCGGACGGGGGATCCTCACGGTCACACCTCCTCGCGCGTACGATAGCGCATCCGACGACGGTGCGGCGGTCCTCGTCGGACCGGCCCTTCCACCGAGGCGGCCCCTCAACCACCTGCGGCGGGTTCCCGTCACGGACTGGGGGATCCGTCGGGCCGGCGACGAGGTTACGAGCCGCGGTAGTATGCCCCCGGACCGGGGTTCCCGGGCGGACCGACGAACGAGCGAGCCATGGCGCGAACCGGCGCCGGAGGATCGACCACGAGCGAGCGATTCGACGACGACGTGCGCCCCCCTTCCCCGGCGGGGCGCCCTTCGGGACCGGCCTGGCTGGCGCCTGCGCAGCTGCCACCCTGGCCGGTGGTGTGGCTCGCGATCGGGGAGCGCTCCGGGGACGGACCGGCGGGCCGTTCGATCCGGCTCTGGGGGCTCGCGCTGGACGACGGCCGCAGCGAACCGAGGCCCGAGACCATCGCGGCCGGCTTCGACGACCGCGACGGGCAGCGCGCCTGGGAGCGCTTCGTCGCGCGCGCGAGCCGGATCCTCGAGCGCCGTCCGGATGCGCGCTGGGTGCACTACTCGGCCCGCGAGCGGGCCGCGATCCGCGCGTGCGCCGACACCTACGGCGCTCCGCCGGGATTCCCCGCCCGCCTGGAGGAGGCGCTCTTCGAACTGCTCTCCCGGGGCGTGCTTCGCGCCCTGCGACTGCCGCCGGACGCGTGCTCGGTCCGCCGGGTGGCCGAACTCGCGGGATTCCGCTGGCGAAGCCCGGCCGCGGCCGCGGACTCCGACCCGTCCGGGCGAGCACGCCTGCTGCGGGAGATCGCGGACTCCAGCACGGAGGACCTGCTGGCGATGCGCGCGGTGTGGCGCTGGCTGCTCGAGCAGGGGCCGAGGGGGCACTGCGGGTAGGGCAAGCCGGGTGGGCGGCCGGCGTCGAACCGGAAGTGGCTGCACGGCTTGCAGTGCGGCGGCCGGCCTTGACTTCCCGCCCCGGCGACCCTAAGTTCTTCCGTCCGCCTTCCGCCCGGAAGGCCCCGTCTCACTGGCGGCGTAGCTCAGCTGGTAGAGCAGGAGAATCATAATCTCTGTGTCCGGGGTTCGAGTCCCTGCGCCGCCACCATCACCTTTGCGTCCCACCGTGCGCCTGCGCCGGGTCGAGACCGTCCTGCGCCGCGCACTGCGTGGCGACGGTGCCCCGGCATGGCTCGACCGGGCGGGCCCGGCGACCCTGCTCGTGGCGGTGAGCGGCGGCGCGGACTCGACCGCCCTGCTCATCGGCCTGCACCACCTCTCCCGGGACCTGGGCCTGCGACTGCACGCCGCCCATCTCCATCACGGCCTGCGCGGCGCCGATGCCGACGCGGACCTCGGGTTCGTGCGCGCGCTCTGCACCCACCTGGGCGTGCCGCTGGCCGCGGCGCGCTGGGACACCCGCGCGCGCCTGCGTCGCCGCGGCCTCGCCGGCCAGGCCGGCCTGCGCACGCTGCGGCGCGAGTTCCTGGTCGCGGCCGCAAGACGCGCGGGGGCGCGGGCCGTCGTCACGGCCCACACGGCGGACGACCAGCTCGAGACGATGCTCATGCGATTGGCCCGCGGCACCGGGCTCAGCGGGGCGCCGGGCATGAGACCGGCGGTCGCGACCGGCGACGGTCGGGGCGGACGGACGCTCTGGCTCAAGCCGTTGCTCGGCGCCACCCGGGCCGAGATCGAGGCCGACCTGCTGCGGGCCGGCCAGGACTGGCGCGAGGACCGCTCGAACCGCGACCCCCGCTATGCGCGCAGCCGCGTGCGCCACGAGGCGGTCCCGGCGCTGGCGCGGGCACTGCTGCCCGGTCTCGACCCGGCGCGCGGGCGGGAACTGCTGGCACGGCGGGCCGCACAAGCCGCGGCAGGGACGCTCGTTGCAGCCCGGGCGCTCGAGGGCCTCGCCGGGCGCGTGATCGCCCGGGCCGGACGGGCCTCCGCCGGGACGGCCACCCTGGAGGTCCGCCGTCTCGCGCCCCTGCCGGCCGGGCTCCGGCTGGCCGTCCTCGGCCGGTTCTGGCGGCGCAGCGGGCCGCGATCGAGCGGCCTGACGCGCCGGCACCTGGCCGCGCTCGAGGGGTTGATTGACAGGACGCGCGGGCGCGCCATTATCCGGCTTCCGGAGGGGTGGTCCGCCGAGCGTGACCGTGACGTCATCCGCTTCCGCAACGGGGCTCCGAAGCGCCCCCTCGCGCAAGCCCGTCTCAGGGTCTCGCGCCGTCTCGAGTGGGACGGGGCCCACCTGGTGGCGCGCTGGACCAGCGGGGCGGCGGCGCGGCGGGGCATGGCGGAGGGCCACGGCGCGGGAGAGTTCTTCGCCGCCGACGCCCTGGACGGACCGCTGGTGGTGCGGCGGGCACAGGCCGACGAACCGTTCGTGCCGTTCGGACGGACGCGCGCGGCACGACTCGGACGATTCTTGAGCAAGCAGGGAGTCTCGAACGACATTCGCAAGCACCCCACGGTCCTAGCCGACGCCGGGGGAATCCTCTGGGTGGTGGGTGTGCGCCGTTCGGCGCGCGCCCCGGTGACCGCCGGCACCCGGAGGGCCCTCTGGGTCCACGCGGAGCGCCATGACTGAGAGCCAGCCGACCGGCCGTCCCGAAGCCGCCGTCCCGAATCCGGGCCGCACCATGCGGGTCCTGTTCACCGCCGAGCAGGTCGCACGGCGCGTGCGCGAACTCGGACTCGAATTGGCGCGCGACTACCAGGACAAGCGCCCGATCTTCGTGGGCGTCCTCAAGGGCGCCTGCATGTTCCAGTGCGACCTGGCGCGCGCCACGCCCATCGACCTCGACCTCGACTTCATCTCGGTCTCGTCCTACGGCGCCGGGAAGGAGTCGAGCGGGAACGTCCGGCTGCTGATGGACATGCGCGAGGACATCGCGAACCGCCACGTGCTGCTGTGCGAAGGGGTGGTGGATTCCGGGCTGAGCGTGTCCTTCATCCTCGACGTGATGAAGCGGCGCCGCCCGGCGAGCCTCAAGGTCGCCACGCTGCTCGACAAGGCGCCCTGCCGCAAGATCCCGGTCCCGGTGGACTACGCGGGCTGGAGGATCGGCAGCGAGTTCGTGGTGGGCTACGGCATGGACGACGTCGAGAAGTGCCGCAACCTCCCCTACGTCGGTGTGTTCGAGGAGGCCGGATCGTGAGCGAGTCCCGCCGCAAACCGGGTCCGCGGCCCGACGACGACGGCGGTCGCGAGGGCCGCAGGCCACCGCAGCGCGGGGGCCCGCCGCGGCGTCCGCAGGTCCCGCTGCCCGCGGGGCGCCCGTTCCGCACGCTCGCCTTCTGGATGCTGGTCGTGCTGCTGTCGCTGGTGGCCTATAAGCATGTACCAGGGCAGCTTCATGGCGCCCCAGCGCGTCGAGGTCTCCTACACGCGCTTCATCCGGGAGGTGGACGCCGGCCGCATCGCGAACCTGCAGATCACCGAGGGCACGGTCACCGGGGAGCTCACCAAGCCGGACACGGTGAAGATCAGCAATCACGACGTCCCCTACAAGGCGTTCAAGACCAATATCGTCGGGGACGGCGCGACGCTGCCCGACCGCGTCTGGAAGGCGAACCGCAACGCCGAGATCGACGTCCGCACCGCGGGCCTGAACTGGCTCTCCGTGCTGTTCACCTGGCTGCCGATCGTGCTCATCTTCGGGTTCTGGCTCTTCATGCTCCGCCAGATGCAGTCGGGCGGCAGCGCCGCGCTCAAGTTCGGCAAGACCAAGGCGCGGGTGCTGATGGAGACCCAGCCCAAGGTCACGTTCAAGGACGTGGCGGGCTGCGAGGAGGCCAAGCAGGAGCTGCAGGAGATCATCGAGTTCCTGAAGGAGCCGCAGAAGTTCCAGCGCCTGGGCGGCCGGATCCCCAAGGGCGCGCTCCTGCTCGGCCCCCCGGGCTCGGGCAAGACGCTGCTCGCGAAGGCCGTCGCCGGCGAGGCCGTGGTGCCGTTCTTCTCGATGTCGGGCTCCGACTTCGTGGAGATGTTCGTCGGGGTCGGGGCGAGCCGGGTCCGGGACCTCTTCGAGCAGGCGAAGCGCAACGCGCCGTGCATCGTCTTCGTGGACGAGATCGACGCCGTGGGCCGGCACCGCGGCGCGGGGCTCGGCGGCGGGCACGACGAGCGCGAGCAGACCCTGAACCAGCTGCTCGTCGAGATGGACGGCTTCGACTCGAACGAGGGCGTCATCATGATCGCCGCCACGAACCGGCCCGACGTGCTCGACCCGGCGCTGCTGCGTCCCGGGCGCTTCGACCGCCAGATCGTCGTGGACTGGCCCGACGTGCGCGGGCGCGAGGGCATCCTCAAGGTGCACACCCGCAAGATCCCGCTCGACGACGACGTGGACCTCAACTCGATCGCGCGTTCCACCGCCGGCATGGCCGGCGCGGACATCGCCAACCTGGTCAACGAGTCGGCGCTGCTGGCGGCGCGGCGCAACCGCAAGAAGGTCACGCACCAGGACTTCATGGACGCGCGCGACAAGGTCACGCTCGGCATGGAGCGCAAGAGCCTGGTCATGTCCGAGGAGGAGCGCAGCTCGACGGCCTACCACGAGTCCGGCCACGCGCTCATGGCCTGGCTCCAGCCGGGCTCGGACCCGGTGGACAAGATCAGCATCGTGCCGCGCGGCCGGGCGCTGGGCATCACCAGCACCATGCCGAAGGAGGAGCGCTACTCGCGCTCGAAGGAGGACCTGCTGCGCACCCTCGCCATGATGATGGGCGGGCGCGCCGCCGAGTCCCTGGTCTTCAAGCACTACACCACCGGCGCGGCGAACGACATCGAGCGCGCCACCGTGCTGGCGCGCAAGATGGTCTGCGAGCTGGGCATGAGCGAGCGGCTCGGACCGCTCACCTTCGGCAAGAAGGAGGAGATGATCTTCCTCGGCCGCGAGATCGCCAGCCACAAGGACTACTCCGAGCAGACCGCCGAGCGCATCGACGCCGAGGTGCGCGTGCTGGTCGAGGGCGCCTACCAGCAGGCCTTCGCCACGCTCGAGCAGAACCTGGACAAGCTCCACCACCTGGCCGCCACCCTGCTCGAGCGCGAGGTGCTCGACGGCGACGAGATGAACCGCCTGCTGCACGGCGAGAAACTCGCGCCGATGAAGCCCGTCCCGGCCGAGCCGGAACCGCCGGTCGCGAGCCCGTCCGGGAAGGACGCCGGGCCGGACGACGCGGACGCCTCCGGCGCGAAGCCGGCGCGACCGGTCGCCCCCTAGACGTCGCGGCCGCGGACGTGACGGCCTGCCTCTTCGCCACGGACCTGCACGGCGCGGCGACCCGCTACGCCGCGCTGTTCGCGGCGATCCGGGCCGAGCGGCCGGCCGCCGTGTTCCTGGGCGGGGACCTCCTGCCCTCCGGCCTCGGCGCGGCGGTCGGGGCCACGGACGGCGGCTTCGTGCGGGACGTCCTCGCCCCGGGCTTCGCCCGCGTGCGCCGCGACCTCGGCGCCACGGCCCCGCGCGTCTTCCTCCTCCTCGGCAACGACGACGGGCGCGCCGAGGAGGAGAGCGTGCTGGAGGCCGCCGAAGCGGGCGCCTGGGAGTACGCGCACGGACGGCGCATCCCCTTCGGCGACTGGACGGTCTTCGGCTACGCCTTCGTGCCGCCCACGCCGTTCGCGCTCAAGGACTGGGAGCGCTACGACGTCTCGCGCCACGTGGACCCCGGCTGCACCTCGCCCGAGGAGGGCTGGCGCACGGTCCCGCTGCGCGAGGGCGAGGCGCGCAACGCCACGATCCGCGAGGACCTCGAGCGCCTCGCCGGCGACGCCGACCTCGCGCGGGCGGTCCTCCTCTTCCACGCGCCGCCCTACGACACGCGGCTCGACCGGGCGGCGCTCGACGGCATGGCCGTGGACCACGCGCCGCTCGACGTGCACGTGGGGAGCATCGCCATCCGGCGCTTCATCGAGGCGCGCCAGCCGCTGCTCACGCTCCACGGCCACGTGCACGAGTCGGCGCGGCTCACCGGGCACTGGCGCGACCGGCTCGGGCGCACGCACTGCCTCTCGGCCGCCCACGACGGCGACGAGCTGGCGCTGGTGCGCTTCGACCTCGAGTCGCCCGGGCAGGCGACCCGCGCGCTCATCCCGCCGCCGGGCGTCCCATCGTGAGCGGACGCGCCGCGTCCGTGATGGCCCCGATCTTCGCGGCGTAGCTGCCCTGCCGCTCGATGTCCTCGTCGGTGACGAGGTGCACGTCCAGCAGCCCCTCGCTCGGGTAGCCCGTGCGCAGGTAGTTCATCTCCCCGAGGCACAGGCTCCAGCCCTCGAGCCACAACTCCAGATCTCGCCGCTGCTCCGGCGTCCCCCGGAGGTGGAGGATGACGTCGATGTCGCTGCCCGGCCCGGCCGAGGCGTTCTTGGTGCTGCCGAAGACGTAGAACGCCTGGACGCCGAAGCGCGCCGGATCGAGGTCCGCGGCGACCTTCTGCGCCATGCGCAGCCGCCATCGCCAGTGGTCCTCGGACGGGCGCGCCGAGGGACCCGGCAGGGTGGCCGAGGTGACCGCCGCCGCGCCCGGCGGCGCCAGCACGCCCACCGCCTCGTCCAGGTCGGCGTTCATGAGCAATCGCAGGACCTGGCCGCCGGTGGACTCCGGCACGTCGATCACGCGCACGACCTCCTCGAGGTGCGCGAGGTCCGGCAGCAGGCGCGCCAGGACGTTCGCGGACCGGCGGAGGAACGGCTCGTTGAAGACGATGCCCGCGTCGTCGGGGTAGAGCGGCAGGTAGCGGATCCCGGACTCCACCAGGTCCTGGAAGAAGTGCGTGCCGAACGAGAGGTCCGGGACGTAGTTGCCCGCCTTGCGCGCGACCTCGATCAGCACCGCCGTGTTGTTGATGTCGGAGTAGGTCACGCTCACGCCCAGCTTGACGTCGCCGCGGCTGCCCCAGCGCCCCGGCCCCATGAGGATGAACTGGCGCTTGGGCAGGATCTGGTTGAGGCTGCCGACGGCCCGGCTCACGTCGCGCAGTTCGCCCATGTCGCCCAGCCGGCTGTAGCCCTCGGGGTCCACGTAGACGATGTGCGTGATGTCGGGCACGGCGCCGTTCGAGACGTAGCGGTTGGCCGAGAACACCACGCGCTCCGGCGGCAGGTCGCGCGGGATGGACGCGGGAGCGGTGTCCGCCGCGTGGCTCTGGGGCCGGCACTGCAGCAGGTAGAGGTCGCGCCCGTCCGAGGCGAACTCGATGTCCACCGGCACGCCCTGCGCCTCGCGCAGCACGTTGAGGATGGCCTGCATGCGCGGCAGGAAGTCCGTGCCCGTCAGCAGGCCCTCGAAGGTGAAGACCAGCTTGTCCTCGTTGAAGCGCAGGTCCAGGCCGCCGGGGCGCCGCAGCATGTCGTGCTCGTAGACCGAGACCGCCCGGGTGAGCCCGGGGAACTGTCCCTCGATCTCCTTCAGCAGGGCGTGGCGGTCCACGGTCTCGAACGAGTTGGTCTCCAGGTTGATGACGTCGACCTTGCGCGGCGAGTAGCGGAAGACCTCTTCCGGGGTGACGTTGACGCGCAGCCCCGGCTGCCCCGGCGCGACCAGGATCGGGTAGTCGTCGGCCAGCCGGTCCACCGCGCGCGTGCCGAGGCCGGGCACCAGGCGCAACAGGCCGTCGTCGCGCCGGATGCGGGGCGACCAGCGCAGCTCGTTGTTGCTGAATCCCACGCCCGCGAACGCGGGCAGGAAGTAGCGGCCCGCGCGCACCCCCACCACCTCCTGGATCATGATGCCCATCTCCTCGTGCTGCTCGAGGAGCCCGCGCTCCGCGCGGTACTGGATGGGGTCCGGGCCGAAGACCGAGCCGTAGACCTCGGCGATGGCGTCCAGCAGCGCCGCCAGCCGGTCGGACTTGCGGCCCTGGTTCGCGAGGAACAGGCTCTTGTACTTGCCCGAGAAGGCCGAGCCCGCGCGGTCCTCGAGCAGGCTCGAGCTGCGCACGATGAGCGGCCGGTCGCCGAGGTCGTCGAGCGCGGTCGAGAGCCCCTGCACGAACTCGGCCGGGAAGCGCGAGCTCTTGAAGACCTGGAGCATGTGCGGGTACTCCTGCCGGATCTCGTCCAGGTCGCGGTACTTCCAGTTGTAGACGTCGTCGAGGTTGTTGTACGCGAGGAACTGCAGGAGCCCGTCCGAGGGCACGTACCACGTCTTCGGCACCTTGACGCCGTCCAGCAGTTCCCGCTGATGGGGGGAGCGCCGCAGGACGTGCCGCGCCAGCAGGAGCCCGCTGCCCTTGCCGCCCACCCGGCCGTGGCTCTTGGGCAGCAGGATGGTGTGGTTCACGAGGTCCACGAAGTCGTCGATCTCCACCCAGGAGCGGCAGGTGTTGATGAACCCCAGGTTGTCGGTGAGCAGGCGCCGGATGAGCGAGACCTTGAGGCCGAGGTGCATGGCGGGCGACAGCTCGCGCGCGTCCAGCCCGCTGTGGTGGTAGCGCTCCAGCGCGTTGGCGATCTCGGGCAACGTCGTGTTGCTGCTCTCGAGCGCGAGCACCAGGAAATGGAGCCGGTCCTCCTTGATCCAGGTCTGGATGCTGTGGAGCAGCTCCTGCTCGCTCAGGTGGGCGGCGGCGATCTGGAAGGTCTCGGTGCTGATGACCTCGAAGTCCTTGGGCGCGCTGCGCCGCGTCGGGCGATTCTCGTCGCCGGGCTCCCAGGCCTCCTCCGGGCCCGCGATGCTGAGCAGCAGCTCCTTGGCCTCCTCGATGCCGCTCCACGACAGGTGGTTCAGCATCTTGCGCGCGACCTGGTTGTAGAGGTTCTGGTCGGTGCGGCGCAGCAGGTCGAGGATGATGTTCCAGTCCCCGCGGGGCGTGGCGTCCACCGGGGGATGGCCGATCTGCATGCGGCCGAACACCTCGGTCAGCTCGCGGTGCTGGATGGCCCGGGAGACGCGGTCGGCGGCCGCGTCGATGAGCCTGCGCTCCTCCTTGAGGAACGGCCCCTCGTCGGCGCGGGGCATCTGCTGCGTGTAGTGGACGCACAACTCGCCGGCCGGCCGGTTCGAGATGACGATCGGCGCGGTCAGCTTCCACGGGGTCTCGACGAAGCCCGCCCCGCGCACGTCGAGGTCGCGCAGCCCGACGCGCGCCACGCAGTGCGACGGGTACTGCCAGCCCGCCGGCAGCGCCTCGATCACCGCGCGCAGCAGGTCGGCGACCGGCCGTTCCGTGTCGTGCACGATCTCGTCGATGCGGTACAGGCAGTTGAGCTCCTTGGCCCGTTCCTGGAGCGCCTTGAGGATCTCGTCCACCGGCTTCTGGTCGCTCATGCGTCCTCTCCCGCGTCACGCAGCACCACGCCCCGGCCGCGGCGTCCGTCCACCCTCACCTGCAGGGGCGCCGGCGTCTCCACGTGCCGCACGAAATCCGTCTCCCGCCGGGCCGGGAGCCCGCGCAGCCACTCCCAGTCGATCCCCGACGCGTCGAGCCCCGGCACGGAGAAGTAGGCCACCCGGAAGCTCAGCAGGTTGTGGAAGAAGTGCGCGCCCTGGCTCATGTCCACGTTCATGGCCGGCAGGCTCGCCTCGACGATGACGCGCGCGCTCGCGATCTGGGCCCAGTCCACCGGGATGCCCAGCCACGGATCGGCGCTGCCCCAGCGGCCGAACCCGACGAGCACGCACGGTCGGCCCTCCTCGAGCAGCGCCTGGTTGATCCGGTCCACCTCCGCGGCGATGGCCGGCGTGTGGCGCGCCTCGAAGGCCTCGGGCTTCACGTACACGATGTCGCGCAGCCCCTCGATGACCCCGTTGCCCATGACGTGCTCGGAGCGCACCACGGCCCGCGGGCCGGCCAGCTCGTCGTCGCCGACCTCCACCACCTGGCTGCTGAGCAGCATCGGCCGCACCTGCAGGAATCCCAGGCGGGCGGGCAGGCCCTCCGGCGCGGCGGCGGAGGGCGGGGCGGGGAAGGTGAGCGCGAACTCGATCTCCACGGGGGCGCCCAGGCGCTCCGCGAAGAGCGCGAGCAGGCCGCGCACCGCCTCGACCACCGGCCACTGCGCCAGCCGCAGCATCGGCGCGAAGTCGACGATGCGCGGGCCCCGGGGCCCCACCCCCATGACGACGCGGTCCGCCTCCGGGTCGTAGGTCGAGGCGACGTGGACCAGCGTCCCGTCGGTCTCGGCCTCCGCGAGGCCCGCCTGCACCAGGTACTCGGTCTCGGCCGTGGGATCGTAGGCCGGGGGCGGGCCCATGTTCACGGCCCAGAACTCGCTCTGGCTCTGCTCGATCAGGTGGTCCACCGAGTTGAACGGCGGCACCGAGCGCGGGTGCGCGGGCGAACAGGTCCACGTCCGGCCGCCGTCCACGATGGTCCGGCCCAGGCCGAGAGCCAGGTCCAGCACGCCGTCGGCCGGCTGCGCATGGCCGGTGGGGTAGAAGTTCCACGAGCGCGCCACCCCCGCGACCTCGGGGTAGAAGCGCGGGCCGTGGCGGTGCCCCACCACCTCCTGCACGATCACCGCCATCTTCTCGTCCTCCGGCTTCCGGCCGGCCGCGCGCACGTAGTTGCGCGCCGCGCGGGTGAACGTGGAGGCGTAGACGAACTTGATCGCCTCGACCAGCTTGCGAAAGCGGGTCTCGGGATCGTGCTGGTTGTTGGGGATCATCTTGGTGGCGTAGACACCGGCGAACGGGTGCGCCAGGGCGTCCTCGAGCAGGCTCGAGGAACGCACCGCCAGCGGGGTATGGACCTGCCGCACCAGCGCCCACAGGTCGCCGACGATCTCGGTGGGAAGCTCGGCGCGCTGCAGGGTCGCCGCGATCTGGCGGTCATCGGCCCCCGAGTAGACCAGCTCGTGGAGACGGTTGCGCTCGAGGAACAGGTCGAACGCGCCGGTCGGGATCACGGTCAGCGTCGGGACCGAGATCTCCAGGTCCGCGAAGCGCAGGGCCGCCGGCCGGTCCGCCAGCGTCACGCGCGCGGCGAGCAGTCCCGCGGCCTTGCCCCCGAGGGCGCCCGCCCCGATGGTGGTGAAGGTCTCCCGCCCCTCGAAGAAGCGGCGGTCGAACCGCGACAGCTCCTGGCCGTCCGTCGTGTCGCCGTGCATGATCGGGACCGCGTCGCCGGGGCGGCGTCACGCGCCGCCCCCGGCGCACGCTGTCACACCCAGCCGCGGTCCTTGCTGGCCTGGGCGACGCGGTTGATGGCGATGACGTAGGCGGCGTCCCGCATGTACAGCTTGCGTTCGCGCGCCAGCTCGCTCACCGCGAGGAAGGCCGAGGTCATCTTGCTGTCGAGCTTGCCCAGCACCTCGTCCTTGTCCCAGTAGTAGTTCATGTTGCACTGCACCTGCTCGAAGTAGCTGCAGGTCACGCCGCCGGCGTTGGCCAGGAAGTCGGGGATCATGTAGATCCCGCGGCTCCTTGAGCACCGCGTCGGCCTCGGTCGTGGTGGGTCCGTTGGCGCCCTCGACCACGAACTTCACCGCCGCGTGGATCTTCTTCACGGTCTCGGGGGTGATCTGGTTCTCGAGCGCGCAGGGCATCAGGATCTCGACCGGCTGCTCGATCCACGCATCGCCCGGCAGCACCTCGTAGCCGAGCTTCTTCGCCTTCTCCTTGTCGATGCCGCCGAAGGCGTCCGTGATGCCCACGAGCTCGTCCATGTCCACGCCGGAGGCCCGCTTGAAGGAATACGAGGCCTGGTCCTTCTGGTCCCACGAGGAGACGCAGATGACCTTGCCGCCGAGCTGCTGGTAGAGCCGGATGGCGTACTGCGACACGTTGCCGAAACCCTGCACGCTGGCGCGCGTGGACCCGACCGCGACGCCGTGTTCGCGCAGCGCCTCGCGCAGCGTGAAGACCACGCCGTAGCCGGTCGCCTCGGTGCGGCCCAGCGAGCCGCCCATGCCGACCGGCTTGCCGGTGATGAAGCCGGGGTAGCGGCCGCCGTGCAGCGTCTCGAACTCGTCGAGCATCCACAGCATGTGCTGCGCGTTGGTCATGACGTCGGGAGCCGGAACGTCCTGGACCGGGCCCACGTTGCGCGCCAGCTGCCGCACCCAGCCGCGGCAGATCCGCTCCTGCTCGCGGGCGCTCAGGTTGTGCGGGTCGCAGATCACCCCGCCCTTGCCGCCGCCCAGCGGGATGTCCACCACCGCGCACTTCCAGGTCATCCACATGGACAGGGCGCGCACCGTGTCCGCGGTCTCCTGGGGATGGAAGCGGATGCCGCCCTTCGAAGGCCCGCGGGCGTCGTTGTGCTGCACGCGGAAGCCGCGGAAGACCTTGACGTGCCCGTCGTCCATGCGCACCGGGATGCTGAATGCGTACTCGCGCATCGGCCAGCGCAGGAACTCGCGCGTGCCCTCGTCCAGTTCGAGCAGGGCGGCGACCTTGTCGAACTGGGCCTGGGCGATCTCGAACGAATTGAACCCCTTCGTGCTCATGAGTGTCTCCTGGAAGACCGGCCGGGGACGGTCGCGATGCGGCGCGTGCCGGAATGCCCCGCGGCGGTGGGGACAGCGGAATCGGTCCGGTCCGTGCGGCGCGGAACCGGCCGGATCGGGCACCGCGCCGGCGCGAGCGCCGCCGCGGTGGATCGGGCGAAGGACGCGGTCGGCTCGTGACCCTCCGCACCCCGATGAAAAGAACCCGTCTCCCGGTCAGGCGACGAGTCCCTCGAGCGCGGCGGCAGATCCATGACCGTGTACCGGTGCTCCCGTCAGCACCCCCGCGCCCGCACCGTGCGGCCGGACGGCCGCCGCGAGCCGGGGAACGGCTCCGGTTCCCAGAGACCCCGGTGGGGGTGGACCCGAAAAGCCGAATCAACTATGCCCGAGGTCAGCAGGAAGTCAAGCGGGTCCCGGAGCGGGCCCACCGGGCGGCGCGCTCGTGGCCCGCACCGCCGCGCTGGTCCCCTTCGACGCTTTCTTTGCGAGCGCATTGCAACTCGTGCGGCGCCCGGAGCGTTAATAGAGGTGTCACGTACACGAGAACGTGGCAAGCGAGCCAGTCGTGCGAGTCTTCCAGAGTTGCGAGCAGGGTCCCGGAGAGGGCAAGCTCCGGCCTCCCGCGTCAGACGCCCGGCCCACCGGCCGGGCGTTTCCGCGTTCCGGCCGTGACCGGAGCGCGGGGCCGGCCGCGGCCGGGCGCGCGGCCCGGCGGCTCAGGACCCGGTGAACGTCCCGCCCCCGGCCGCCAGCTCCTCGATGAGCGGCGCGGGCCGGAAGCGCTCGCCCTTCTCCGCGCGCAACGCCGTCAGCCGCGCCGCCACCCGGGCGATCCCCAGGCTGTCGGCGTGGCGCAACGGGCCGCCGCGATGCGGCGGGAACCCCGCGCCGTAGAGCAGCGCCAGGTCCAGCGTGCCGGCTTCCGCTGCCACGCCGTCGGCGAGGCAATGCGCGGCCTCGTTCACCATGACGAGCGTCATCCTCTCGGCCAGGGCCGAGAGGCTCGCGGGCCGGCGCTCGCGCGCGGGCCGCAGCAGGCGCGCCGCCAGCGGGTCGAGCGTGCGCCGCCCGCCCCAGTAGCGGTAGAACCCCGCCCCGCTCCTCCGGCCCAGGAAGCCCTCCGCCACGAGGGACTCGAGTTGCGGCGCCGGCGCGAGCCGCCCGGGGAACGCACGGCCCAGAACCGTGGCCAGGCTGACGACGGCCCCGAGACCCATCTCGTCCATCACCTCGAAGGGTCCCCGCGGCATCCCGAAGGCCCGCATCGCCGCGTCCACGTCGGTCACGCGGTAGCCGTCCTCGACCAGGTGGAGCGCCTCCCGCAGGTACGGCATCGTCACCCGGTTCACGACGAAGCCGGGCCCGTCGTTCACCACCACCGGGGTCCTGCCCAGCCGCCGCGCCAGCGTCACGGCCGTGGCCAGCGCCGCGGCCGAGGTCTTCGCGCCCCGCACCACCTCGACCAGCGGCATGCGGTGGACCGGGTCGAAGAAGTGCATCCCGACGAAGCGCTGCGGGCGCTCGAGCCCGGCGGCCAGGTCGTCGACCCGGAGCGACGACGTGTTGGTCGCGAGCACCGCGTCGGGCCGCATGCGGACCTCGAGCTCGCCGAACACGCGGCGCTTGACGTCCAGGTCCTCCACCACCGCCTCGATCGCCAGGTCCACGTGCTTGAGGCCGGCCAGGTCCAGGCCGGGGAAGACGCGCGCGAGCTGCCCCTCGGTCTCGTGCCGCGGGGCCCGGGTTCGATCCGCGCGCTCCGCGACCCTGGCGCGCACGGCCCGCATCGCGCGCGCCAGCGCGGCCGGATCGGTGTCGCGCAGCCGCACTTCGATCCCGTGCCGGCTGGCGAGCTCGGTGATGCCGGCGCCCATCCCGCCGCCACCCACGACCTGGAGCCTTCCCACGTGGACCGCGTCGTCGATCCCCGGCAGCGCCACGTTCCGCGCGTCCTCGGTGAGCCGGAAGGCGCGCACCAGGTTCTTGCACACCGGCCCGACGATCAGGTCGCCCGCCCACTCGGCCTCGAGCCGCAGGGCCGCTTCGAAGGGCTGGTCGATGCCGTGCCGGAGCACGGCGAGCACCGCGTCCGCCGCGGGCTGATGTCCGCCGGTGCGCCCCTTCACCATCGCCCGCGCGCGGGCGAACGCCAGGCCCCGCCCGAACGGCGTGCCGTCCACGAGCCACGAGCGCAGGCCCCGCGGCCGCCAGCGGTCGGCGGCCGGGCGCCGCGTGCCCGGCGCCGGGCGCCCGCGATCCGCCGCCAGCTCCGCCAGGCGCCGGTGTGCGTGACCGACCAGCCAGACGCCGGGCACCGCCCGCGCGATCAGCCCGGCGCGCTCGGCGTCCGGCGCGTCCAGCGTGCGGCCGGTGAGAACCAGGTCCAGCGCGGTCGAGAGCCCCACCAGCCGGGCCAGGCGCGTGGTCCCGCCCGACGCGGGGATGACGCCGAGCAGGGTCTCCGGCAGCCCGATCCGCGTGCCCGGCTCCTGCGCGGCGACGCGCGAGCTGCACGCCAGCGCCAGCTCGGTCCCGCCGCCCAGGCAGGTCCCCTCGATGGCCGCGACCGTCGGGTAGGGCAGCGCGGCCAGGCGCGAGCAGGCGGCCTGCGCGCGCCGCACCAGGGCCAGCGCCCGGTCGCGGTCGGTGAGCGCGGCGAACGCCTCCACGTCTCCCGCCATGAACGTCCCGGGCTTGCCGCTGCGCACGACCAGCCCACCGAGATCCGGACGGCCCTCGAGCAGTTCCAGCGCAGCCTCGAGGTCTCCGAGCGCCCGTTCGTCGAGGACGTTCACCCGGCGCGCGGGGTCATCCATCACCAGGTGGGCGATCCCGCCGGGCTCACCGCCCGGCGGGCCGCCGGCGCGCGCCCCGCTCCCATCCCGCGCGCCCGCCGGCACGAACTCGACGCGGAAGACGCTCATCCGTCACGCTCCAGCACGAACGCGGCGCCCTGCCCGCCGCCCACGCACAGCGCGGCCAGGCCGAGCTTCGCCCCGCGGCGGCGCATCTCGAGCAGCAGCGTGAACAGCAACCGCGCCCCGCTCGCCCCCACCGGGTGCCCCAGCGCGATGGCCCCGCCGTTCACGTTGAGCCGCTCGACCGGGATCTCGCCCAGCGCCCGGTCGCGGCCCAGCTCGGAGCGCGCGAAGCGCACGGACCTCGCGGCCTCGAGGCACGCCAGCACCTGGACGGCGAAGGCCTCGTTGATCTCGAACAGCTCGATGTCCTCCAGCGAGATCCCGGTCTGCTCGAGCACGCGCGCGATGGCGTGCACCGGCCCGAGCCCCATGCGGCGAGGCGCGAGCCCCGCGACCGCCCAGCCCCGCAAGCGCCCCAGCGGCGGAGCGGGCCAGCCCCGGGCCGTATCCTCGCCACCCACCAGGAGCGCCACCGCGCCGTCGGTGACCGGGCAGGCGTTGCCCACCGTGACCGTGCCGTCACGCCGCGCGAAGCACGGCTGCAGGCGCGCCAACTGCTCGAGCGTCAGGCCCTCGCGCGGCCCCAGGTCGTCGCGCACCAGCTCGCAGGCGGGCGGCGGGAAGACCGGCACGATCTCCTCGCGCAACCGCTCGCGCGCCGCCACCGCGCGCTGGTGGCTGAGGAGCGCGAAGCCGTCCTGCAGGTCGCGCCCCAGGTCGAACTCGTGGGCGAGGAGCTCCGCGGTCTCTCCCATCCCCAGCCCGCTCACCGGGTCGTGCAGCGACTCGGCCAGCGAGGACCGCGGCCGCAGGAGCGCGGGCCGGAAGCGCAGGCCGGCTCGCAGCCGTTCGAGCGGGCGCTTCGCCCGGGTCACGCCGTCGAGCCAGTCGCCGAACCCGGGCGGGAAGCGGAGCGGCAGCTGGCTCATGGACTCGGTGCCGCCCGCCAGGACGAGCTGCGCCCGCCCCAGCTGGATCCGTTCCGCGGCCAGCCCGACCGCTTCCATCCCGGACGCGCAGTTGCGGTGGACGGTCAGGCCGGGCACCTGCTCGGGAATGCCGGCGCGCAGCGCGATCACCCGCGCGACGTTGGCGGCCTCGGCCGGCTGGGCGCAATTGCCCAGGATGACCTCGTCGAGGCGCGCCGGGTCCAGCTCGTTGCGCGCCAGCACCTCGCCGGCGGCCAGGCGCCCGAGCTCGACGGCGCCCAGGTGGCGGAGCACCGTCCCCGCCCTGGCGAAGGGGGTGCGGATTCCGCCCAGGATCCAGACCGCGGGGGCGGTCATGGGGCGCCGGGCGTCAGCTCTTCTTGAGCCGGGCCAGCAACTCGCGCGCCTCGGCCTGGTACTTCGGGTCGAGCGGGCTGCCCGAAGGCGGCAGGGCGACCGCGCGCTCCAGCTCCCGGCGCGCCTCTTCGCGGCGATTCAGTTGCATGAAGGTGCGCCCCAGCTCGAGCCGGTGGTTCACGTAGGCGGGCTCCAGCTCGACGGCCTTCTGCAAGTCCGCCACCGCGTTCTCCATGGACGCGCCCTTGGGAACGCCTCCCAGGACGGTCTTGGCCACGGCGCGCTCGAAGAAGTTCAGGCTGGCCAGCTTGCGGTTCCACAGCGCCAGGACGTGCCAGGCGCGTCCCTGGGCGGGGTCCAGGGCCAGGGTCCGGTCCACCTCGGACTTGATCTCCCTCGAGAGCGAGAGCTGGGTCTTGGGACCTTCCTTGAGAGCCTGCCGGCCCAGCGCCACCGCCAGCTCCAGGTGGCCGGCCGCACTGTCCGGAGCGGTCTTGACCGCCTCGCGCGCGTGTTCCACGGCCGCCGCCACGAGCCGGCGCCCCTCCTCGCCGGAGACGTCCTCGGACAGCATCGACTCGATCCGGGCCAGGCGGTGGAGCACCGTGAAACGCCCGGGAGAGGCGCTCAGCGCCTCCAGGCCGGCGGCCCGGGCGCCCTTGAGGTCCCCGGCGGCGTAGCGCTCGGCGGCCTGCCCGAGCAATTCGTCCGACCGCCCATGCCCGGGCTGGGAGAAAGCGGGCTGAGCCAGCAGCAGGAACAGGACCGGCAACGTCGCACACCACGCGACCGGGAAGATCGGCTTGCGCATGAAGGCCTCCGAGGCGCCACGGGGCGCCGCTGGGTGCCCGCACGCCCCCGGATTCTCCCCCGGGGTACCCAGCAGACGTGGGTGCGGTTGCCCCGGTGGATCCGGTCGCGGCGGGAACTCCTTGATTCGCTGGCGACTCTCCCGCAGGACCCCGGACATGTCAACGGCTTGCGGCCGGCCCCCCGCCCCACGGGTGGGCCCCGCCACTTTGTGCTTGTGGTCGCTCCGCAGATGGTGCTAACCGTTCCCGCACCCGTAGGGGTGGCGGGCTCCGCCTGCGACAGGGCTCCGAGTGCCGGAGCCGGACTCCGGACACTGGACGACTGGATGGTCTACGCATGGCCCGCACCCTGATCCGCCTGTTCTTCGACACCGTCGCGACCTGGCAGAAGCCCGCCCAGTTCTTGCGTCGGGGCGAGCGGGGCTGGGAGGCCATCTCCGCCGGCCACGCCCTGGCCGACGTGGAGAGCCTCGGACTGGGCCTGCGCCACCTGGGCATCCGCCGCGGCGACCGGGTCGCCCTGATCTCCGAGAACCGCTACGAATGGATGGTGGCGGACCTGGCCATCCTCGGTCTCGGCGCGGTCACCGTGCCCATCTACCCCACGCTCACCGCCGAGCAGTGCCGGGTCATCCTCGCGGACTCCGGGGCCCGGGCGATCTTCGTCTCCAACGCGGCCCAACTCGCCAAGGTCCGCGCCCTCCGGGGGGACCTGCCCGGGCTCGAGCTCGTCATCCCGATCGAGCCGGTTCCGGCGGAGGGCGAAAGTCGAGAAGAGCTGGGACCTGGTCACCGGCCGCGGGGCGCTGGAGCGCACCGCCGAGCCGCAGCGCTTCCGCGCGGAAGCGGACGCGACCGGGCCCGACGACCTCGCCACCATCATCTACACCTCGGGCACGACCGGCGAGCCCAAGGGCACGATGCTCTCCCACGCCAACATCTCGCGGAACGCCGAGGCGTGCCTGGAGGTCATCGACCTGGGCCCCACCGACGTCAGCCTGTGCTTCCTGCCGCTCTCCCACATCTTCGAGCGCATGGCGGGGTGCTACACGATGCTGGCGGCCGGGGTGTCGATCGCCTTCGCCCGCAGCATCGAGACCGTGGCCGATGACGCCTCCGAGGTCCAGCCGACGGTCCTGACCGGGGTGCCGCGCTTCTTCGAGAAGGTCCGCACGCGGGTGCTCGAGAACGCGCGCGCCCAGCCGCTCCTGCGCCGGGGGATCTTCTACTGGGCGCTGGGCGAGGGGCTGCGCAAGGCCCGCGCCCACCTCGCCGGCCGCCGTCACTTCGCGCCGCTCGCGCCGCTGGCCGACCGGCTGGTGGGGGCGAAGGTCCGCGCCCGCGTCGGCGGGCGGCTGCGGATCTGCTTCTCCGGCGGGGCGGCCCTGCACCCCATGGTGCTCGAGTTCTTCATCGGCATGGGCATCCCGATCGTCGAGGGCTACGGGCTCACCGAGACCTCCCCGGTCATCTGCCTCACGCCGCAGGGCCGCGAGCGGGCCGGCTCCGTGGGCCCGCCCATCCCCGGCGCCGAGGTCCGGATCGGTCCCGAGGGGGAGATCCTGACCCGCGGCCCGTACGTCATGCAGGGCTACTGGCACAACGAGGCGGCCACCCGGGAGGCGCTGCGGGACGGCTGGCTGCACACCGGCGACGTCGGCTTCCTCGACGCCGACGGCTTCCTGCACATCACCGACCGGCTCAAGGACCTGCTGGTGACGTCCGGCGGGAAGAACGTCGCCCCGCAACCCATCGAGGCCCGCCTCAAGGCCAGCAAGTGGATCACCGAGGCCGTGCTCATCGGCGACCACCGGCCCTGCATCGTCGCCCTGCTGGTGCCCAACTTCGAGCGGCTCGAGTCGCTGGCGCGCCGCAACGGCTGGCCCTTCGCGTCCCGCAAGGAGGTGCTGGCGCGCCCCGAGATCCTCGCCATCGTCGAGCGGCGCATGGACCGTCTCAACGAGACGCTCGCGCCCTTCGAGCGGATCAGGCGCTTCGCCCTGCTGGACCAGGAGATGACCCAGGAGGGCGGCGAGCTCACCCCCACGCTGAAGGTGCGGCGGCGCGTCATCCACGAGCGTCACGCCCGGCTGATCGAGAGTCTGTACGCGTCACCCCCGTCGCCGGCGGACGGCGGCGGGGAATCCACCCGTAGGCCCGAACCCGAGGAGAACTGAAGCGATGAGACGAATCCGGACCCTGCTGGCCGGTGCGGTACTGGCGGCCTTCCTGCTCCCGACCCACGCCGGGGCGGCCGGCTACGCCATCTACGAACAGGGCGCCGCCGCGCTCGGCATGGCGGGCGCCGCCACCGCCTCGGTGGACGACGCCTCGGCGGTGTTCTTCAACCCCGCAGCGATGACCCGGCTCGAGGGGACGCGGATCTACGTCGGTGGCAGCGCGCTCCAGCCGGTGAGCTCGTTCGCGGGCAAGGGCCCGAACCCGGGCTATGGCATCACCGAGGAGATGGTGCGCCAGACCTTCTACCCGCCCACCCTCTACGCCACCCGCCTGCTCAAGAAGGGCCTCGCGGTCGGAGCGGGCATCAACTCGCCCTACGGGCTCGGTGTCGAGTGGGATCCCGCCACCTTCTCGGGTCGCTACATCGTCACCAAGGTGGACCTGCAGACCGTCAACGGCAGCGCCTGCCTGGCCTGGGCGCCCGACGACCGGTGGAGCGTCGCGGCGGGCGCCGACGTCATGTACGCGAAGGTGCTCCTCAGGAACCGCACGCTGACGGTGGTCCCGGGCGGCGGCGGCGCCGCCGTGGACGTCGCCGAGACCGAGCTGAAGTCGGGCTTCACCCCCGGCGCCGGCTGGAACGCGGCCGCGCACTTCGTGCCCACGCAGAAGCTGCGCCTGGGCGCCTTCTATCGCAGCAAGGTCGTGGTCCACGTGGACGGCGCCGACGCCAGGTTCACGCAGATCAGTACCGGCGTCGCGGCGCTCGACGCCGTCGTGGCCGACAACCTGCCGCCCACCCAGGGCGTGAGCACGGTGTTGCGCTTCCCGGCGATCTGGTCGGCCGGCGCGGCCTTCGAGCCCACCCCGGCGTGGACCGTCGAGGCCGACTTCGTCTTCTACGAGTGGAGCGTCTTCAAGGACCTGCCCATTCGTTTCGACCTCTCCAGCGACCGCAACACCGCGCGGATCGAGGACTACGAGGACTCCTGGCAGATGCGCACCGGGGCGGAGCATCGGCGTGGCCGGATGGCCTGTCGTGCCGGCTACTACTTCGACAAGTCCCCGGCGCCGACCCACGCAGTGAGCCCGCTGCTGCCGGACGCCGACCGCCACGGCGTCAGCGTCGGCCTGGGCTTCGGGCTCGGGGCCGACCAGCGCTGGACGCTGGACGTCTACGAGCTGGGCCTGTTCGTGAACCGCCGCTACGGCACCACCGCCGCCGAGGGCGAGGCGGTCGAAAACCACTACCGGGGTGACTACAAGACCTTCGTGAACATGGTCGGCGTCGGCCTGGGCTACCGCTGGTAACCGGAGAAAGGAGAGCGAACGCAATGAACCGCAAGATCCGTCTCTACGCGGCCGTCACCCTGGTCGCGCTCTTCGTGGCCGGCTGCAGCGGCCCCTGCGACCGACTCGATGCCATCAACGCGCCCGTCGTCAGCGGCGGCAGCGCCGACTTCACGACCTACGTCGCGCTGGGCACCAGCATCAGCGCCGGCGGCCAGTCGGGCGGCCTGGTCGAGACCCACCAGGCCAAGGCCTTCCCGGTCCTGTTCGCGCGCCAGGCAGGCGTGAGCAGCTTCACCTACGACCGCGTCAGCCCGGACGGCATCCCGCCGTTGCTGAGGCTCGTGTCCCTGAGTCCGCTGGTCGTGAGCAACAGCGGTCGCACGATGGGTGCGCCGCGCGACCTCGCCCAGCCCACGCCCTATCACAACCTGGGCGTGTACGGCGCGATGCTCTACGATTGCGACAGCACGACCTACTACACGATCAGCCCCTACGCCGGCTTCTTCGGAATGGTGGCGCGTGGCCAGGGCAGCCTCCTGCACCAGGCCGCGGCGTTGCATCCGACCTTCCTCTCGCTCGAGTACGGCGCGAACGAGGTGCTCGGCGCGGCGCTGAACGGGTCGGGCACGCCGCTGTTCAGCGTGCCGCAGTTCACGGCGATCCTCGGCTACACGCTGGCGGACCTGCACACGCTCCTGCCCGACACGAAGCTGGCGATCCTCAACGTGCCCGACGTCACGAGCCTGCCGTACGTCAACACGGTGAAACCCTACGTCGTGAACCCGGCGGACGGCTCGCACATCCCGCTCATCGGTTCCGCCGGCCTGCTCGCCGCAGGCGACTACGTGCTGCTCACCGCCATCGATTCGCTCGAGGTCGGCACGGGCATCCCGGCACCGGCCGGCGGCAACGGCCGGCCCCTGCTCGACTCCCAGGTGCTGACGGCCGGCGAGGCGGCCAGCCTCCAGGCGGCGGTGGACGGCTACAACGCCGCCATCGCCGCGGCTTCGGCCGCCCAGGGCGCGGCGCTGGTGGACGTGCACGCGCTGTTCGCGCGGATCGCGACCAGCGGCTACGACTTCCGGGGCGTGCATTACACCGGCGCCTTCGTCACGGGCGGGCTCTTCAGCCTGGACGGCGTGCATCCCACCGACCTTGCCCAGGGCCTGCTGGCCAACGCCATGATCGAGGCCGTGAATGCGAAGTTCGGCGCCGCGGTCCCGCTCGTGGACCTCGGCACGGTGGCGACCGCCACTTCGTCGGGGGCGCGACCGGCACGGGAGGAAGGCGGCGCGGCCTGGCCGACGGTCGAGGGGCTGGACAAGATGCTCGAGGTCTTCCACGCGAGACGCTGACCCGGGCGGACCCTCCGCACGATGAAGCGAAGGGGCGGAGCCCGTCGGCTCCGCCCCTTCGTCGTGCCCCGGGCGCTACCGCGTCACGCTGGGTGCGACCGGGCCCCAGCGCCTGAACCACCGGGCCACGCGGTCGAAGTACCCGGGCGTCGTCTCGGCGCCCAGGTGGGCGGCGCCCGGGATCTCCCAGAACTCCCGGGCGGCGCGCGAGCGCGCGACGAGCGTCCTCGTGGTCTCCGGCGGGGTCACGTCGTCCTTGCCCGCCAGCACGACCAGCACCGGCACCCTCAGCCGCGCCCCCGCCGAGACCGGCTCGTCCCGCCCCTGCACGAGCCAGCGGTGGCGCACGACGACGTCCTGCATCACCGCGGTGCCGTTGGCGTTCAGGACGTCCTGCGTCATGCGGAACAGGCCCTCGACCGCGAGCGCGTCGCAGGCGTCACGCGTGCGCGCGGCCGCCGCGAGCGCCACCGCGCTGCCGAGATCCTGGCCCCAGGCGAAGACCCGGCCGGCGCCACGCGCGCGGGCGTAGCGCAGCGCGCCCAGCATGTCGTCCACCCACCGCGAATCGAAGACGATGTAGCGCAGGCTGTCCGCCTCCTCGGCGCTCGAGCCCGGGCCGAAGCCCCGGTAGTCGAAGGTCAGCACGCTGAAACCGCGCGCGAGGAACTGTTGCGCGGCCGGCAGCATGTCGCCCATCGTGCCCGTGCGGCGCGCGGCGATGACGACCACCGGCGCGCCCTTCGCGCACTGGAGCCACCACCCCGAGACCGTCAGGCTGTCCGCCGTGGGGATCACGACGCCCTCGGCCTCGAGCCCGAGGCTCGCGGGGGTCGCGCTGTGACGGATCGCCGGCGCGACCGCGATCGCGGCCGGGCACGCGCCGAACACGAGTCCGCTCGCGACCGCCAGCGCGAGCGCGGCGCGGCGCGACCGGACGACCCAGGCTTCCCGCATCAGTCCACTCCCAGCCGTTCCCACAGTTCCTCTCCGATCAGCGCGGGCGGCAGCGTGCCGCCCGCGAGCAGTGCCGCGTGGAAGTCGAGCCGATCGTACCGCGCGCCCATGCGCCGTTTGGCCTCCTCGCGCAACTCGAGGATCTGCAGCCGGCCCACCAGGCCGCCCAGGGCCTGCGCGGGCGCGAGGGTCAGGCGCTTCGCCTCGGCGAGCGCCTCCGCGCGCCCGAACAGCGCCTCGTCGGCGAGGTAGCCGGCCGCCGCGGCGACGCTCATCCGTCCGCCGTGCAGACCGACGTCCACGACCGCGCGCGCGGCGCCCGCGATCAGGTCGAGGATGAGCCCGAGCCGGTCGCCGGGCGCGGTGAAGAAGCCCTCCTCCGCCATCGCCTCCTCGGCGTAGAGCGCCCAGCCCCCGGCGAACACGCTGTTCCGCGCGAGCCGGCGAAGGCGCGAGCCGCAGTGGATCGCGAGCCCCGCCTGCAGGTGCCGCCCCGGCCACGCCTCGCGCGCAGCGACCACCGCCGGGCCCGTGCGCGACGGCGGGCCCGCGTGCGGCGGGGACCGTCGCGGGCCCTCCGCCGTGGCCACCAGCAGGATGCCCGCGGGCTCGAGGTCGAAGGGCGCGGGGGGCAGGTAGTCGATCCCGGCGTGGAGCGGGCGCTGCCAGGCCATCGCCTCCGCCACCGTCAGCGGGGCCGCGGGCAGGGGCGCGAACGGGCGGTCCGCGACCAGGCGCCGCGCGCGCTCCATCTCGGCTTCGAGTGCCGCGCGCTGCGCCCGGGGCTCCGCCGGCCAGCCGGCCTGCGCGACCTGCTCGCTCCAGGAACGGTGCGGGTCGAGACGCCGCGCCTCCTGATCGAGCAGCCGCCGCAGCCGCGCGACGTGTTCGCGCCCGAGCTGCTCGAGCGCCCCGTTCTTCAGCGGCAGCAGGTGCTCGCGCTCGATCCGGAAGTCCAGCCAGCGTTCGCCCAGGGCGAAGTCCCCGCCCGAGCGCGGCCCGAGGTCGCGCTCGAGCGCTTCGCGGAAGGCGACGAGGCCGGCGTTGGCGCGCACCCCGGCGTGCTCGATGCGCTCCGCGTCGTTCGGGAAGGCGTGCAGCAGGCCGTGGGCGACCTCGTTCACGAACGTCGGGCCGCCGTCGGCGACCTCCAGGGCGAGCTCGATCCAGGCCTCGGGCACCTGCTCGAGCCCCGCGCCCGCGGCGGCGAGGTAGTCCGGGATCGCCATCAGGCGCCCGATGATCGCCTCGCGGCGTTCCTCGAGCGGCGCGAAGGGGCGCACCACCAGCAGCGCCACCCCGTCGAGGGCGGTGCGCAGGCAGGCGACGGGGTCGCGGGCGTGGGTGCGGATCTCCTCGAGCTCGGCGCGCATCACGCTGATGCGCGAGCGCAGCAGGGCGTAGTCCACGCGCAGCTCGGTGGGCAGTTCCTCCCACGTCACCGAGGCCGCGAGCCGCTGTTCGAGGTCGCGCAGCCACGCGCCGCGCGCGCGGAACCCGTCCGGCGTGTCGTCCGGCAGCAGGTGGTCGTAGTCGTGGATCCCCGCCGCCGTGGCCTCGACCGGCCACAGGCGCAGGCTCTCCTCCACGAACTCCTCGCTCAGCGCGGTGAACGTCCTGACGGTCTCGAGCATGCGATCCTGTCCCGCCGCTTGACGGAAGGCCCCCGCGCTCCGGGCGCAGAGGCCATCCCGTTCAGTCCCGCCGGGCCCGGCCCGGCCTGTTCGTGAAGCCGTCACCCCGACCACCGCCCGCCGGCCGCCAGCGCCGGCGGTCCGTGGCTCAATCGATGCGCACGACGTTCGCGGCCTGTTTCCCCTTCGGCCCCATGACGATGTCGAACTCGACCCGCTCGCCCTCCCGCAGGCTCTTGAAGCCCTCGCCCAGGATGGCGGAGAAATGGACGAACACCTCCTCGCCCGAGTCCTCGCGGATGAAGCCGAACCCCTTGGCCTCGCGGAACGACTTCACCTGGCCCCGGGCGTGCTGGCCGCCCTCCACCCGCGCCGGGGCGCCCGGACGTCCCGCGCGGTCGCCGTGGGGCGGGCCCGCCGGCGGGCCCGCGCGCCGGCCGCGCGGCGGGCCATCGCCCGGGGCGCGGTCGGGCCGGTGCGACTCGTAGCAGTCCTTGCAGTAGACCGGCCGGCTCGCCACCGGCAGGAAGGGCACCCGGGTCTCGGCCCCGCAGTCCGCGCAGACCACGGCGTGCATCTCGCGCGGGGCCGCGCCCCGCGCCGGCACACCCCCTCCCCGGGAGGCGCGCGGCGATTCCGCGCGCTGCTGCTTGCGCACCTCGCGGCACGCCTTGCAGCGGGTGGGTGCATTCGTCAGTCCCTTGGAGGCGTAGAACTCCTGCTCACCGGCCGTGAAGAGGAACTGCTGGCCGCAGTCCACACAGTGGATCGATCGATCTTCGCCGTTCGTCATGGCGCGGAGCGGAGCCTCCGAAGGAGCGGGACGCTACCAAAGACACGGATGCCCCGGCAGGCAGACGCCCGCCAGGGCGATGGACTGGGCGAAACCGACCACCCGCGACAAGGACTCGCTACCCACCTGGAACCGAAGATTCACGGACGAACCACGCTCGACTGGTCGGCCCACTCGGGAACTGCGGAGGAAAGTATAGGTGGCGAAAAAGCGGGGTGTCAACGGCCCGGCCCGGGCACCCTCAGGGCGCGAGCCGGGGTCGCGCCCGCGCCGTCACCGGCCGCGCGGGACGGCACAGGGCCCGCAGGATGTCGCTCATGGTGACGACGTCGAGCAGGTTGTGGTGGAACACCGGCACGAGCCGGTACGGGTCACCGTGCTTCACGTAGTCGTGGTAGAGGCCCGGGATCTCCTCGCCCGGCACGTCACCCACGCGGTGCCGCCGGCAGACCCGGCTCTCGAGGGTCTTCAGCCGGCAGTCGGCGAACTCGCCCCGCCAGCGCCGGCGCGCGGCGTGCAGCAGGTCGAGGTGGCGCGGCGGGAGCGCGAGCCGCACGCCGTGCACCACGGCGCGCCCCTGCAGGAAGGGCACGTCGAACGTCTTGCCGTTGAACGTCACCAGGTGCTCGAAGCCCGCCATGGACTCGTTCAGCGCGCGCAGCAGCGGTCCCTCCTCGCCGTAGTGCCGGGCGAAGTACTGGCGCAGCACGAAGTCCTCGCCGTTCCAGTGCATGGTCCCGGCGAGGAACACGGTGCTCGAGGAGAGCCCGCAGGTCTCGAGGTCGAGGAACAGCGCGTGCTCGAGACCGTGCGCCGCCAGCGCGACCAGCGCCGGCTCGTGCGGCGGCGGCGGATCGATGCGGCCCCAGTGCGGCTTGGGCTTCTCGATCTCGGAGCGCAGCCGCTCGTGCACGTACACCGCGCCCGGCCGCCCGTCGAAGTCCGGGCTGTCGTGCCACTCCCCGCCCGGCAGGAACTCCTCGACGCCGGCCGCAGGAGCCGAGAAGCCGGGTGGGACCGGGGCGCCCTTTGATCGTGCCCCGCGGCGGGGCGCAGACGCGGGCCGGGCATCCGCTGGATCTGCCTCGCGGCGGGGCGCAGACACGGGCCGGGCATCCGCTGGATCTGCTTCGCGGCGGGGCGCAGACACGGGCCGGAGGTCGAGCGTGTCCGTACTTAGCCGACCTCCGGTCCGTGCAAGCCCCGCCGCCTCCACCAGAGCGTCCGGCGGGACGTCGGGCGCGCCCGGCGCGATGTCGGGCGCGCCTGCCACCCCCATCCGCGCCTTCCGCGCGCGCGCCAGCTCGCCGAGCCGGGCGCGCAGCGGCCCCGGCTCAGCCATCGCGCTCCCCGCGCTCGGCCAGCAGGATCAGCCGGCGGCTCTCCGTCGTGTACTCGCTGCGGTCGGCCCCGCCCCAGACCTCGCGCACCCGCAGCCCGTGACGCGCGCACAGCGACTCCAGCTCCGCGCAGGTGTACGCGCGCAGCATGAACTCCTTGGTGATCCGCGCCCCGCTCTGCGGCGCGACGTGAATCTGGCGGTTGACCACCTGCGAGCGCCGCAGCTCCAGCGAGGTCTCCTCCATCAGCAGCGAGCCGTCCTCGAGCGGGTTCCAGACCCGCTGCTGCGGGTGCGTCAGGATCCAGTCGCGGTTCAGCACGTCGAGCAGGAATCGCCCGCCCGGCCGAAGCGCGCGCGCCACGCCCGCCAGCACCCGCTCGTTCTCCTCGTCCGAGAAGTAACCGAACGAGGTGAAGTACGAGTAGGCCCCGTCGAATTCGCTCTCGAAAGGCAGCGCGCGCATGTCGGCCATCACCCAGCGCGCGGCGGCCCCGGCCCCCGCCTCGTCCGCGTCGCGCCCGGCCGCCGCCAGGTAGTTCAGGTTGAAGTCCACGCCCGTCACCCGGTAGCCGCGCCGGGCCAGCCCGATGGCGTGCCGCCCGTAGCCGCAGGCCACGTCCAGCACCGCGCCGCCCGCCGGCGGCGCCAGCGCCGCCTCGAGGAAGTCCACTTCGCCCGCGGTCATCTCGGGCGAGATCATCGCGCGGTAGATGCGCAGGTAGTCGTCGTCGAAGAACGCGACCGGCCATTCGTGGGAGTTCATCGGTCCTCTTCTCCTCGCCAGTGACGGAGCAGCGCGCGCGCCGCCTCCTTGCCCGGGATCTCCCGGCCGCCTTGCAGGTCCGGGTCCTGCTGCTGCGCGGGCCACAGCGTCGGCAGGCCGACGCACGCCGGACAGCCGCCCTCGCACCCGCAGGCCTCGAGGTGCTCGAGCGCGGCCTGCGCCAGTTCGTCGAGGCGCGTCCAGCCCTGCTCGCAGAAGCCCAGGCCGCCGGGGTAGCGGTCGAACATGAACAGCGCCGGGCGGCCGAGGTTCGACGAGTCGATCTTGCCCCCCAGGTCGGCCGGGTCGCACATGCCGAGCATCGCGAGCAGCGTGATGAACAGGTTGCGCACGCCCATCAACCCCTCGACCGGGTTCAGGCCCCGGCGCGCGACCGCGCTCCAGGCCGCCTCGCCGGGCGCGAGCCAGAAGCCCGTGGTCTCGAGGGTGAGGCGCGGCAGGTCGAGCGGATGGTAGCCGATGGCGTCGAGCGTGTGGAACTGGACCTTCTTCATGGCCACCGTCTGCCACGAATAGGTCAGCTCGCCCAGCGCGACGCGCTCGCCGCGCCAGGGCTTCACCTGCAGCTCGCCGCGCACGCGGATGCTCGTGTCGAGCACCGGCTGCGTGTAGTAGTCCACCACGCGCGGCTCGACCAGCGCCATCTTCTGCTCCAGGTCCAGCCGCTTCACGAACCAGGTCTCGCCCTCGTGCAGGTAGACCGCCTCGGGGTAGACCAGCTCCAGCGCGCTGATCGCGTCCACCGTGCCGATCACCGCGTTGTCGCGGGTCGCGTCCATGATCGTGTAGGTGTTGTCCGAGATCGTGCGCAGGCCGACCGTCGCGGCCGGGAAATCGGTCTTCGCCCAGTAGGTGTGGCCGTCGATGGTGCGCGTCTCCCCCGCCTCCTCGAGCGCCGCGAGGATCGCCGGGGTCTGCGGCCCGAACGCCGCCTCGTCGCCGGGCGTCAGCGGCAGCTCGTAGGCCGCGCAGGCGAGCTGCTGCGCCAGGATGTAGGGATTGTGCGGGTCCACCACCGCGGCCTCGGGCGAGCGGCCGAAGAAGTACTCCGGGTGCCGCATCAGGTACTGGTCCACGGTCTCGTTGTAGGCCACCAGCACGGCCAGCGCGGGCGCGCCCTCCGCGCCGCCCCCCACCACCCCGTCCGCCGCCCCCGCGGCCGCCGCGCCCGCGCGCCGCCCGGCGCGCCGCCCGGCGCGCCCCGCCTGCTGCCACAGGCTCGCCAGGGTCGGCGGGGCGCCGATCATCACCGCCGCGTCGAGCCCGCCGATGTCGATGCCCAGCTCCAGCGCGTTCGTGCTGACCACGCCGCGCAGCGCGCCCGAGAACAGCGCCTGCTCGATCCGGCGCCGCTCCTCCGGCAGGTAGCCGCCGCGGTAGGGCTGGATCGCGTCGCCCAGCCCGGGCCGCACGCGCTCGAGCCGCTCGCGGGCGTAGCGGTAGACCAGCTCCGCCGAGACGCGCGACTTGGTGAAGACCAGCGCCTGCGCGCCGTCCTCGACCAGGCTCGCGAGCCAGCCCGCGCCCTCGACGTTCGAGGAGCGCCGCTCGACGTGCGCCAGGTCGGTGTAGGGCGGGTTCCAGAAGACGAAGTGCTTCTCGCCCCGCGGCGCGCCGTCGTCGTCCACCACGGTCATGGCGCGGCCGGTCAGCGCCTCGGCGAGCTCCTGCGGGTTGCGGATGGTCGCGCTGCACATCACCACCCGGAACTCGCCGCCCACGTGACGCACCACGCGATCGAGCCGCCGCAGCACGTTCGCGACGTGCGAGCCGAAGATGCCGCGGTAGGCGTGGATCTCGTCCACCACCACGTAGCGCAGGCCCCGCAGGAAGCGCGCCCACTTCGCGTGGTAGGGCAGGATGCCCTGGTGCAGCATGTCGGGGTTCGAGAGGATGAGGTTGCCGGTGTCGCGCAGCCGGCGGCGCGTCGCGGGCGGCGTGTCGCCGTCGTAGACGCCCGCGGTGACGGCCTTGAGCACGTCCGGGTGGCCCGAGGCGAGCCGCACCACGCTCTTGAGCTGGTCCTGCGCGAGCGCCTTGGTCGGGAACAGGTAGAGCGCGGTCGCGCCGCGCTCGGCGAGCAGCCGCTCCATCACCGGCAGGTGGTAGCACAGGCTCTTGCCGCTCGCCGTCCCGGTCACCACCACCGTGTCGCGCCCGCCGCGCAGCGCCTCGACGGCCAGCACCTGGTGGGTGTAGAGCCGCCCGATGCCGCGCGCGGACAGCGCCTCGGCCAGCGACGGGGGCAACGGCGAGGACAGCGTGCCGAAGCGCGCGGGACGCGCCGGCAGGACCTCGAGGTGCGCGAGCGCGCCACGGTTCTCGGGCCGGCTCGCCAGTTCCGCGATCCACCCGGCCCAGTGACCGGCACGGCCGGGGGGCGGCCCCTCGAGGAAACGGGCAGGACGCGGTCGCATGCGATGGCCCTCGCGGGCCGCGCGCATCGCGGTCCGGACGGTGACGGTGGGCGTGCTCGGGGACGCCGGGGCGATCCGCGCGCACGGCTTCACGCCCGGGCGCGGGCGTGCATCGTGCGGATCGCGGGCAGTATAGCCGCCGGACGCGAGCCGCGTCTACGCGTGCGCGAGGGGCCCCGGGACGCCGCGGGCGGTCACTCGATGACGCGGGTGGTGGGCTCGAGCGCGTCCACGCGCCAGCCGTCGGCGCCGCGCGCGAAGCGCACCCTCCAGGCCTCGCTCACGCCGCGGTAGAAGACCAGCTCGTCGCCGCCCTCCGTGCTCCCGGGCGCCGCGCGCCAGGAACCGTTCCGGGCGGCCCAGCCCGCCCGGCGGGCGGACTCGACCAGGGCCGGCCGCGTGACCCGCAGCAGGGCGCCGTCGCGGTCGCCGGCAACCAGCGCCTCGACCAGCTGGACGAACGCCACGTAGGGCGTCTGGACGACGGTGTCCTCGAGGCGCTCGAAGCCCGCGGGCGCCCAGCGAAAGCGGCGCTCGTGGACGACGTGCGGACAGGTCGCGCACTCGTCGAAGCGCGGCGTGGGCTTCCAGGTCCGGGTGGTGAGCACCACCGCGGTGTCGCCCGTGGCCGCGAAGGCGCCGGTGCCGACGCCGCCGAGCGAGTCGGGCCCCAGCGTCTGCGCCAGCTCGAGCCGCGCCCCCGCGACGCGCCACGCCAGCAGCAGCGGTTGCTGCCCGCCGCCCGCGCGGCGGGCGAACAGCGCCGCGACGCCGGGCGGCACGCCGCCGCCGGCCGACCCGCCGGTGAGGCCGCGCGCGGCGAGCCCGACCAGCCCCATCCCGGCGCCCTCGACCGCCTGGGCCTGCACCGCGTTCCCGTCGCACCAGAAGATCCACGGCCACGAGCCGGCGGCGGGATCCCCGCGCGAGAAGAAGTTCACCGCCAGCGCGCAGCCGGCGCTCGCGAACTCGGCGCCCAGGTCCAGCGAGTCCAGCAGCGCGCGGGCGCGGCCCTCCCAGGCGGCCTGCGGATCGGCCGCCTGACGAGCGCGCAGGTCCCGCAGCAGCACCTGCGCGGTCAGGAGCGACGCCTCCGCGCCGCTGCCCGCGGCGCTCCAGCGTTCGTTCAGGACGCGCACCTGCTCGGCCAGCGAGTCCGCGCCCGCCGTCCGCGAGGAATCCGCCGCGGCCGGCACGAAGCGCGGCTGCCGGCTGCAGCCCGAGAGCGCGCCCCCCACGGTCGCGCCGAGGGCGCCGACCAGCGCCACGGCCAGCAGCGCCGGCGCGAGGCGCCGGGCGGACGCGATCGGACGCGGCCCGTGCATGCTCACCGCGTCTTCGCGGCCGGGGCCGCGGGCCGGACCGGCGGCTTCCCCGCCGGCGGCTTCGCCGGCGAAGCGGGCGACCGGGTCCCGGGCCGCGGCCCGGCGGACGTGTCGGGCGGCATGGTCACCGACGGGAAGCGCCGCTCGATCACCCGGGGCTCGAACCAGTTGTCGATGATCCAGCGGCCCTCGCGCTTCGCGAAGACCATGGCGTAGCGCTTCACCCCGTTCGGGCCCTCGAAGCGCAGCGCCAGCCGGCGTGGCCAGGCCTGGCCGGTCTCGGCCATCTCCACGACCCAGGGCTTGCGGACGACGCGCTGGTTCCAGCCCTGCGCCACGGCCGCCTGCACCTTCGCGGGATCGCGCAGCAGCTTCCCGGCCTCGGCGAGCTTGCCGTCGATCAGCAGCCGCACGAAGTAGACCAGCGTCGCGTACGGCGAGGGGAGCACGCGCTGGTCCAGCAGGTCGAAGGCGTCGCCGCTCTCGACGAAGGTGCGCTCGATCAGGAGCTTCGGGCAGTTCGAGCATTCGGTGAACAGCGAGTCGGTCGGACCGGTCGTCCAGCTCACGAACTCGGGGGGGCCGTCGCGGTTCAGGTCCGCCCAGGCCGCCTCCCCCGGCTCGCCCAGCAGGGGGAAGCTCTCCTCGTCCTGCTGGATGCCCCAGACCGTCCCGCCCGGGTTCATCCTCATCATCGTGAAGCGCTGCACTCCGTCACGGTTCTCGTCGAGGACCCCCCATTCGTACGGGACCTCGGGATTGGCCGTCCGCCAGACGCGCATGCGCGGCCGGTGGCCGCCCTTGAAGACCACGCCCTGCATGCGCAGGTCGTCGACCCGGTACCAGTAGAGGAAGCCCACCGCGTCGGCGGAGGAGCGGCCGGGGTTGCGCACCATGAGCAGCGCGAAGGCCGGCAGCGCGGGGTCGGTGGCGACCTCGGTGGCGAATCCCAGCGAGTCGAGCGCCGGCTTGATGGCTCGCGCCTGCGCCAGGTCCTTGCGCGGCAGCGAGCGCAGCAGGCGCCGGCCGAGCAGGCCGACCTGCTCGTAGGCGCGGTAGTTCTCGCCGGCCGCGCTGTCGCCCCGGTTGGACTGGAAGCCCGCCCGCGCACGGGCTGCCATCGCGGAGTCGGATTCCACGGCGGGCTCCCCGATCACGACCGGGATGTGGACTTCCGTCTGGGCCCGCAGCGGCGGGGCGAGGACGGACACCAGGAGCAGGGTGAGCCAGGCGGTCAGCGGCGCGGATCGGGTGCTGCCGGGTCGGGCGTTCATGGGCTTGGCAGGATACATGAGGCGGAGTAGAACGACATCCCCCCGGGTCCCGTCAAGCCCGAAACGGCCGGCGGGCGTCCACGTTTCGCAAAGAAGGCGGGCCGCCCCGGAAAGGTTCCCGTTGCCCGGACCCTTCCGGCTCATTAGATTCGTCGCCGCGGCGTCGAACTTCGCGCCGACTCGCAGGAGGGACCATGAGACTCCAGGACCAGGTCGCGCTCGTCACCGGCGCCAGCCGCGGGCTCGGCCTCGCCATCTGCCGCTCGCTCGCCGCCGAGGGCGCCTCGATCGCCTGCCTCGCCCGGCCGGGGCCCGACCTCGCGCAGGCGGTGGCGGCGCTGGCGGCCGCCGGGACCGAGGTGCTCGCCGCGCCGGCCGACGTCACGGCCGCGGTCGAAGTCCAGGCCGCGGTCCAGGCGACGGTCGAGCGGTGGGGCCGGCTCGACATCGTGGTGCTGAACGCCGGCACCTGGCAGGGCGCGCCGCTGCACGAGACCACGGAAGAGATGTGGGACCGGCTGCTGGACCTGAATCTCAAGGGCGCCTTCCTGGCCCTCAAGTACTCGATCCCCTGGCTCATCGCCCAGGGGCGGGGCACGGTGGTGGGCATCGATTCGCTGGGCGGGCGCGTGGGCCAGCCCGGCTCGGCGGCCTACGCCGCGAGCAAGTGGGGGCTGCGCGGCCTGCTCGAGTCCGCGGCGCTCGAACTCAAGCCCCACCGCGTGCGCGTCTCGCTGGTGGCGCCCCACATGATGAACTCGGCCGGCCGGCCCATCGAGCCGGGCTCGCCCGAGCGCGACCGGAACCTCGAGACCGCCGACGTGGCCTCGCTGGTCGCCTTCATCTGTTCGGCGCCCGGGCACGTCGCCATCGGCAACGCCACCATCTGGCCGCTCAGCACGGGGATCCGGGCGGGCGGCTGAGCGCCGGCCGCCCGCCGGGAGCGGCGCGCCCGACGCCCCGATTTCGGGGGCCGGGCCGGGCCCCGCCCCGTTGCCGGGCCACGCGCCGTCGCCTACAATGACGGCCTGGCAGGTTCACGCGGGTGGGGTCTTTCGCAGGGAGGAGGGCGGGATGGAGCTGAACTTCCCCGAGTGCCGCAAGTGCAACGACGGCGTGCTGCTGCCACTCTCCGACTACGGCCGCGACGGGGCACCGATCACCTACAAGGCCTGGGTCTGCAGCAACCCGGCGTGCGGCTTCAACGTCCGCATCGACAACGGCGAGATCAGCCTCGGCCGCATGATCGGTCCCTCGACCAAGTGATCAGCGGGACCCCTTGATCCAGGCCATCATCTTCGACCTCGACAACACGCTCACCGACTTCATGAAGATGAAGGCGGACGCGGTGAACGCCGCCATCGACGGCATGATCGACGCCGGGCTGAAGCGGCCGCGGGCCGAGCTGCAGGTCCGGATCGACGCCATCTACAAGGAGAAGGGGCTCGAGTACCAGCGCGTCTTCGACGAGCTGCTGGTCCTGGAGCTGGGACGCATCGACCCCAAGATCCACGCCTCGGGCATCGTGGCCTACCGCAAGGCGCGTTCGGCCATGGTGCTCTACCCCAAGGTCCAGCTCACGCTCCTCGAGCTGGCCAAGCGGGGCATCAAGCTCGGCGTGGTCTCCGACGCGCCGCGCGACCAGGTCTGGCAACGCCTCTGTTCGCTCGCCCTCCAGCACGTCTTCGACGCGGTGGTGACCTTCGACGACACGAAGATGCGCAAGCCCGACCCGGCCCCGTTCCGCGAGGTCCTGGGACGGCTCGCGGTCGATCCCGGCGAATCGCTGATGGTGGGCGACTGGCCCGAGCGCGACGTGGTGGGCGGACGCAGCCTGGGGATGAAGACCGTGTTCGCCCGCTACGGCGACACCTTCGGCACCGTGGAATCGGGCGCGGACTACGACATCGACGACGTGTACGAGCTGGTCGCCATCGTCGACCGGCTCAATGCCGGGCCCCCGCCGAGGCACCTGCCGAAGCCCGGCCCGGGTCGCGGCGCAGGACAACCGGGCTAGGCCCGGCGCCCTCGACCGGGATCCGCGGGGGCGGACCCGGCGGCAAGCACCCCCCCCCGACCGGAGGATGCATGTCTGAAGGCAAGGTGAAGACGGCGAAGATCAAGGTGCACCAGCCCCCCGCCGGCACCGGCGGGCTCGACGGGCAGTTCCACGTGTACGTCTTCAACCCGGCGGACGCCACCTTCCTCCCGGGCCGCGTCCTCGAGACGGCCGAGCGCGCCGTGTCCTACATGCGACACGAGCAGGAACGGATCTACGCCGAGCAGGAAGCCGAGCCCGCGTTGTTCGATCTTCCCTTCCTCTCCGCCGACCCGGAGCTGATCGACCGCGTCGAGCGCGACGCGGAGTACCGGAAGCAACTGGTCCGCGACCTGACCTCCGAGGCGCGCGGTCGCGCCCGCCGGCGCTGAAGGGACTCCCGTGCTCGCCCTGGCCGTGATCGGGATGCTCGTGCTGGCATCGCCCGCGGACACCACGGTGCGCGTGCCGGGCACGACGTTGCGCTTCGGACTCGACGACGCCGCGATCTCCGCGCGCGGCTTCGGGCCGGCCGGACCGGCCGCGCGGAAGGGCCGCTGCCGCTTCTTCGGGCTGACCAGCGACGCCACGCTCACGTTCGAGGGCGGACGGCTCGCCCGGGTTGATTTCGAGGTGGAGCAGGCCTCGGCCTACGAGATCGCCTACGTCCACGACCAGTTGACCGCCATGGGCTACCGGAAGACCTGCGGGCAGCCCACTCCCAGGAGCGAGGTCTGCGACTGGGCCGCGCGCACGCGCCTGCGCGTCGAGGTGAGCGGCGGCAGCCTCAAGGCCTCGGTCGTGCCGGCCGGTGCCGATGAGGGTCCGGCGGCGCTCGCCGCCGCGCCGGACGCCATGCCCATCACCGGCGCGAGCGCGATCGCGAGGCTCAGGCGCGGGGTCGCGGCGCGCGACACCCTCCCCGGCGCGGCACGCCCTCCGGGCACGCCGCCGGCCGCGCCCGCGGGCCCCACGGCGACCACGCCCGCTCCGCGCGACACGACCCGCCCGCCGGCGGACCTCGCGGGCGCGGTGCCCGTGCTCCCCGAGACGCTCGCGGTGAGCGTCCCCGGCCGGGCGAGCCGCTTCGCGCCGGCCACGTTGTTGAGCCGGCCGCACTGCCCCTACCCCGACGCCTCGAGGGCGGCCGGCATCCAGGGCCGCGTCTGGGTCCTCGCCCTCGTGGACACGGACGGCCGCGTGATCCGCGCACAGCTCCAGTCGGGCATCCCTGCGCTCAACGCCGCGGCGCTCGCCTGCGTGAGGGATTGGAGCTTCCAACCGGTGGTCTGGCAGGGAGCGCCCTGCCGCTGCTGGGTCCTCGTCCCCGTCACCCTCACGCTGGACTGACATGCGCCTGCTGACCGCGGACGAGATGCGCCGGCTGGACCGGGCCACGATCGAGGGCGGCTTCGTCCCCGGCCCCGGCCTGATGGAGCGCGCCGGCGCGGGCGTGGTCGCGGCGATGGAGCGGCGCTACGGGTCGCCGCTGGGCCTGCGCGTGCTGGTGCTCTCGGGCCCGGGCAACAACGGCGGCGACGGGTTCGTGGCCGCGCGCCTGCTTCGCGCCCGCGGCGCCACGGTCGCGGTGGGCGTGGTGGGGCCGCTCGCGCGAGTGCGCGGCGACGCGCGCGTCCACTTCGACCGCATGCAGGCGGACGGGCTCGAGGCGACGGCCCTCGAGGACGAGGCCGACCTGGCGCGCCTGCTCGCCACGCGCGACCGGTGGGACTTCGCGCTGGATGCCGTGCTGGGCACCGGCGCGCAGGGCGAGCCCGAGGGGCTGGCGGCCGCCGCCGTGCAGGCGCTGCGCGAGCTGGACGAGCGCGGCACCTCGATCGTGGCCGTGGACCTGCCCACCGGGGTGAACGCCGACACCGGCGCCATCGCCCGGCGTGCGGTGCGCGCCGACCTCACCGTGACCTTCGGCGCGCCCAAGCGCGGGCACTTCCTCTACCCGGGACGCGCCTTCGCCGGCGCGCTCGAGGTCGTCGACATCGGGCTGGTCGCCGGCGACGGCGATGCCGCCGGCTTCCCCTTCACGCTGGCCACCGCGGAGGAGATCGCGTCGCTGCTGCCGCTGCGCGACCCGCGGGCCCACAAGGGCTCGGTCGGCCGGGTCCTGGTCGCGGGAGGCTCGCCCGGGCTCACCGGCGCGGTGGCGCTCGCCGCGCGCGCCGCGACCCGCGCGGGCGCCGGATCCGTGCAGTGCGCGGTGCCCGAGGGGCTCCACGACATCCTCGAGGTCAAGCTCACCGAGGAGATGACGCTCGCCGTGGCGCAGGGCGCGGGCCGCGCGCTCGCCCCCGCCGCGGCCGACGCCATCCTGGCGCGCGCCGCGGCGGTGGACGCGCTGGTGGTGGGCTCGGGGCTCTCGCGCGACGCCGGGGCCGCGGAGCTCGCACGGCGGCTGGTGGCCGGGAGCCCCTGCCCGGTGCTGCTCGACGCGGACGGGCTGAACGCCTTCGTGGGTCATGGCGGGCGGCTGTCGGCCGCGCCAGCGGGGACGGCGCGCGCGGCGCGCGTGCTCACGCCGCACCTCGGCGAGATGTCGCGGCTCAGCGGGATCGCGGCGGCCGAGCTCGAGCTGCACCGCATGGACGCGTGCCGCGAGTGGGCGATGAAGTGGGGCTGCGTGCTCGTGCTCAAGGGCGCGCCCACCGTCGTCGCGGGTCCCGATGGCCGCGCAACCGTGAACCCCACCGGCAACCCCGGGATGGCCACCGCCGGGATGGGCGACGTGCTCGCCGGCATCGCGGCCGCGCTGCTGGCGCAGGGCCTGTCGCCCTACGACGCGGCCCGCGCCGCGGTCTACGTGCACGGACTCGCGGCCGACCACTGCGCCCGCGCCATCGGGCCGGTCGGCTTCGGCGCCGGCGACGTCACCGAGGCCCTGCCGGGCGTCCTCGCGGAGTTGTTCCGCCTGCGCGACGGACTGCACGGCAGCCCCGGCCCGGAACGAGCGGGACGGCCCGCACCATGAGGCGCGGGCCGTCCCGTGAGGCTCCGGGGCCTAGAGGTACTGCTGGATCCGGGAAACGATCGCCGGCTTCGGGTGGTTGCCGACCAGCCGTTCGACGGGCTGTCCACCCTTGAAGAGGATCAGGGTCGGGATGCTCTGGACCCCGAACTGGCCCGCCACGTCACCGGATTCGTCCACGTCCAGCTTCACGACCTTCAGCTTGCCCGCGTACTCGCTGGCGAGCGCCTCGACGGTGGGCGCGACGGCCCGGCAGGGACCGCACCAGGCGGCCCAGAAATCCACCAGCACCGGCAGCGGCGACTGGAGGACCTCGGTGGCGAAATTCCCACTGGTGACGGCGGGTGCGTTGGACATGAAAGAACCTCCACGGGGGTCGAAGACTTCGTATGGACACCCGTTGGATGCCGGGACGGGCGCCAAGGATACGCTCGGGGTGGCTGACCTCGGCAGGATAGGAAGCGGCCCGGGAGGCGTCAACCGGCGGGGCTCGGCCGGGTTCCCGGCCCCGGCCGAGCCCGGGTCCGCTCCGCGAACCGGACCCGACGCGCGCCCGCGGAGGGCCGCTTGATCCCACTGCGCAACGAGAACCCGTCGGCGACCGTGCCGCTGGTCACGCGCGCGCTCATCGTGCTGAACCTGGCCGCCTTCGTCTACGAGGTGCTGCTCGGCCCGGGACTGCGGCCGTTCCTCTTCGAGTGGGGCTTCGTCCCGGTGCGTCTCACGCTGGCGGCGCGCTACGGCGACGCCCCGCTGCTGCCGGCCGTGCTCCCCCTGCTGACCTCCATGTTCCTGCACGGCGGCTGGTCCCACCTGGTCGGGAACCTCTGGTACCTGTGGATCTTTGGCGACAACGTCGAGGACGTCCTGGGCCACGCCGGCTTCCTGGTCTTCTACCTCGCCTGCGGCGTCGTGGCCACGCTGCTGCACTATCTCACCGGCCCGGTCGCCGCGGTGCCGACGGTCGGGGCCAGCGGCGCGATCGCGGCGGTGCTGGGGGCCTACGTCGCGAAGTTCCCGCGCGCGCGCGTGTTCACCCTGCTGCCGCTCTTCCCGTTCATCCGGGTGGTCGCGCTGCCCGCGTTCTTCCTGCTCGGACTCTGGTTCCTGTTCCAATTCGTGCTGGGCCTGGGCGCGCTGGGCGCCTCGGGCAGCGGCGGGATCGCCTTCTGGGCGCACGTCGGGGGCTTCGCCGCCGGCCTGCTGGTGATGCGGGTGGTCATCGCCGTGCGCATCTCACGGGCCCGCGTGGCGTGACGGCGGGCGGCTTCGCAATCCCCCGCGCGATGCACTAGCATCCGCGTCATCCATCGAACCCGGGAGGGGCACATGCGCAGGGATCTCGACCGACTCATGCGGGAACGCGGGCTGGCGGGAATGGTCGTGTTCGCCCACGACCGCTACAGCCCGGCCATGCACTACGTCACCGGCCAGAAGCTCCACTACGGGGTCTACCTGCGCGCCCCCGGCGCGGCCGACGGCGATCCGCCCCGCGCGCACCTCATCCACGACCCGATGGAGCGCGACCAGGCGGCGGCGGTGGGATGCGAGCACTCCGGCTTCCCGCAGCACGCCCTCCCGCGCATCCTCGCCGAGGAGGGCGGTCACCCGGCGCGCGCCTTCGGCCGGCTCATCGGCGAGAGCTGCGCCACGCTCGCGATCGAGGGCCGGATCGGGCTGTTCGGCGACCTGCCGGCCGGCTTCGCCCACACGCTGGTGCTGCGCATGATCGAGGCGAACCCGGCGCTCAGCGTCGACTCGGGGCACCCCGACCTGATGCTGCAGGCCCGCACCACCAAGGACCCCGACGAGGTCGAGGCCATCCGCCGCGCCGCGCGCGGCACCGTGGCGGCCATGGGCCGGCTGCGCGGATTCCTGGAGTCGCTGCGGCGCGACGGCGAGCACTTCCGCGCCGACGGCTCCGGGCCGGTGAAGCTCGGCGACCTGCGCCGCGTCCTGCACCGCGAGTTCCTCGAGCACGGGCTCGCCGAGGACCAGGGCGACAGCATCGTCTCGCAGGGGCGCGACGCCGGCGTGCCGCACAACCGCGGCGACGACGACGAGCCGCTCACCGCCGGCCGCTCGCTGATCGTGGACATCTTCCCGGGCGAGACCGGCGGCGGCTACCACTCCGACATGACGCGCACCTTCTGCATGGGGCCCGCACCGGCGCCGCTGCGGGAGCTCTACGCGCAGACGCACGAAGCGTTCAGCGCCGCGAAGGCCGCGCTCGCCGCGGGCCGGCCCTGCCGCTCGTTCCAGGACGTGGCCTGCGACGTCTTCGAGCGGTACGGGCACGCCACCCGGCGCACGAACGAGGCGACGCAGGAGGGCTACGTTCACAACCTCGGCCACGGCGTGGGGCTCTCGGTGCACGACCCGCCGCTGCTCGGCGGGCCGCCCACCAACACCGTGGTGCTCGAGCCCGGCATGGTGGTCACGGTCGAGCCCGGGCTCTACTACCCGGAGCGCGGCATGGGGTGCCGGATCGAGGACCTGGTCCACGTCCGCGCCGACGGCACGGTCGAGAACCTGACCTCCTTCCCCACCGGGCTCGAGATCGAGACCCGCGGGTGAAGCCGCGCTCGCACGAGGTCGCGAACCCGCCGAAGGCCGAGCGCGCCGTGCTGGTCGGGCACGCCGGCCGCGACGGCCGCGACCTGCCGCGCTCGCTCGAGGAGCTGCGCCGGCTCGCCGACACCGCCGGCGCGCGCGTGCTGGGCGAGCTGGTGCAGCGCCGCGGCGAGGTGCACCCGCGCAGCTTCCTCGGCAAGGGCAAGCTGGCGGACCTCAAGGCGCTGGTCGGGGAGGTCGAGGCCGACCTGGTGCTGTTCAACGACGACCTCTCGCCCTCGCAGGTGCGCAACCTCGAGAAGGAGCTGGAGGCCAAGGTGGTGGACCGCTCGGAGCTGATCCTCGACATCTTCGCGAGCCGCGCCCGCTCGCGGGAGTCGCGCCTGCAGGTGGAGCTGGCGCAGCTGCAGTACACGCTGCCGCGGCTGACCGGCATGTGGAAACACCTCGAGCGGCAGGCCGGCGGCATCGGCGTGCGCGGCCCGGGCGAGACCCAGCTCGAGACCGACCGGCGCATCGTGCGCGAGAAGATCGCGCGCCTGAAGCTCGCGCTCGAGAGCGTCGAGCGGGAGCGGGAGACCCAGCGCCGCCGCCGGCGCGACCACTTCCGCACCGCGCTGGTGGGCTACACCAACGCCGGCAAGAGCACGCTGTTCAACGCGCTCACCCGCTCGACGGTGTTCGTCGAGGACCGGCTCTTCGCCACGCTCGACGCCACCACGCGGCAGATGGTGAGCCCCGCGCGCCACCTGGCCCTGCTCACCGACACCGTGGGGTTCATCCGCAAGCTGCCGCACCACCTGGTGGCCTCGTTCCACAGCACGCTGGTCGAGGCGGTCGAGGCCGACCTGCTGCTCCACGTGGTGGACGCCGCGGATCCCGACATCCTGCGGCAGATGCAGGCGGTCGAGGGCGTGCTCGAGGAGTTGCTCGGCGAGCCGCGGCCCACCGTGCTGGTCTTCAACAAGCTCGACCTGGTCGGGGACGAGGACGTGGTCGCGGGGCTCGAGGCCCAGTACCCCGGCGCGTTCCTGGTCTCGGCCAAGACCGGCGCCGGGCTCGACCCGCTGCGCACCTTCATCTGGGAGCAGGCGGCGGGCCACGCCGCGGGGCGCCCGACCGCGGCCGCGGCCCGCGGCGCCGGGAGGTCATCGTGAACGCCGCACCGCGCACCCTGCGCTTCGGGCACAGCCCCGACGCCGACGACGCCTACATGTTCTACGGCTTCCACGCCGGCCTCGCCGCGGTCGAGGGCTGCCGGGTCGAGCACGTGCTCGAGGACATCCAGAGCCTCAACCGCCGCGCCCTCGAGCGCGCCGACCTCGAGATCACCGCGGTCTCGGCGCACGCCTACAGCTTCCTCGCCGACCGCTACGCCGTGCTGGCCTGCGGCGCCTCGATGGGCCACGGGGTCGGCCCGGTGCTCGTCGCGCGCGAACCGCGCACGCTCGAGTCGCTGCGCGGACGGCGCGTGGCGGTCCCCGGCCCGCTTACCACCGCCGCGCTGCTGCTGCGCTGCGAGTGCCCGGACTGCGTGCCGGTGGACGTGATGTTCGACCGCATCCCGGCCGCGGTGCTCGCGGGCGAGGTCGAGGCCGGCGTGATCATCCACGAGAGCCAGCTGACCTACCGCGAGGAGGGGCTGGTGAAGGTGCTCGACTTCGGCGAATTGTGGCAGGAGCGCGACGGGCTGCCGGTGCCGCTCGGGCTCGACGTGGTGCGCCGCGACCTGGGGCCGGGGCTGATGCGCGCGGTGAGCGTCGGCTTCCGCGCCTCCATCCAGGCCGCGCTCGAGCACGAGGACGAGGCCATCGCCTACGCCCTGCAGTTCGGGCGCGGCCTCGACACCGGCCAGGGCCGGACGTTCGTCCACATGTACGTGAACGACCTCACGCTCGACATGGGCGAACTGGGCCGGCGCGCGCTGGCGCGGCTCTACGAGCGCGCGCGGGCCGCCGGCGCGATCGCCGCGGCACCGGCGCTCGAGATCGTCTGAGGCGGCCCCGGGCCAGGGGCCGCGACGGTCAGTTCGCGGGCACCTCGCGCCAGGAGAGGCGCTGGAAGCTCCCGCCCGCGCTCGACGCCGCCTGCGAGATCATCTCGGAACTGTAGAAGACCGAGGCCGTGCCGTTGGCGAGCTTGATGTCGGTGATGCCCTTCACGATCAGCCCGCCCAGGACCCACGCGCCGCCGTTGATCTGCAGGTCCCCCTCGACGTAGACCAGCCCGCGGTAGGTGAAGTTGCCGTTCATCGTCAGGTTGCCGGTGACGTAGAGGACGCCAGAAGTACGGCTGCTCGAAGTTGTTGACGGCCTCGTAGCCGAAGCAGCCGGCGGCGCCCCGCGCGATCAGGCTGTAGCCGGCGAAGTCGGTCAAGATCTGCAGCGAGTAGGCGTAGGCGCCGAAGAGCAGCTCGCCGGAGCCGGCCGAGCCCGCCCGGGCGAAGATGTCGTTGCAGAAGGGCGCGATCGGATCGGCGATCCCCACCTTAAGCAGGCCGCCGAGCAGCATCCGCTCGAAGCCGTCGCGCAGGTGTTCCAGGCGGACCGGATGGTATCGCTCGAGCTGCGGGAGCCACCGCGCGCCGCGCTCGATCGGCCCCGCGAGCACGAGCGGGAAGAAACAGACGTACAGCGCGGTGTCCGGCACCGAGCGCGAGGCCGCGACCCGCCCCCAGTGGACGTCGAGCAGGTCGCCGATGGCCTGGAACGTATAGAAGGAGATGCCCACCGGGAGCATGACCCGGAGGGTGACGTCGGCGGCGGGGAGCCCTCAGGCGCGGGCCAGGCCCTCGGCCGCCTGCGCGAAGAACCCCAGGTACTTGAAGACGACCAGCAGCCCGACCAGGACCGTGACGCCCAGCGTCACGAGCCGCGACCGCGCACGGGGGTCGGCCGTGCGCGCGATGGCCTGCGGCACGACGAACACCACCGACCAGACCGCGCCGAGCAACGCCAGGAAGCGCAGGTCCCAGGCGCCGTAGAACAGCAGGCTGGCCGCGATCAGCACCCACTTGCGGCCGGTGCGCCCGGCGGGGAGCCAGAGCAGCCAGGTCAGCAGCAGGAAGGGCAGGACCGCGGAATTGGTGAAGGTCATCCTGGGGTGCAGAGCTCCTCTTGCGGCGTCGGGCCTAGCACTTCCTGCGGACGCGCGCCGGTCGGAGCCTCACTTCCGGACGGCTCACAGCGGCGGGTCGTGCACCGTGAGGCCGCGCGCGAGGCGGCGGCGACGCAGCCATTCGCGCGCCGCGGCGGTCTCGCGCGAGTCGATCTCGTGCCCCGCGTTGTCCCAGTGCAGGGTGACGTCCGCTCCGGCCCGGCGCAGTTGGTAAGTGAGCCCCTCGATCCGCTCGGGCGGCACGCTCTCGTCCGCGCGCCCCGAGGCGACCAGGACCGCCACGCCGTGCAGGCGCGGTGTGCGCTCCGGTTCGAGCGACAGCGCCGGGCGGAACAGCACCGCGCCGGCGAGCAGCCCGGGCTCGAGCAGCAGCAGGCTCGCCGCCATGTCGGCGCCGCTCGCGTGCCCCACCGCCACGACACGGCCGGGATCGAAGCGGTGGGCCGCCGCGGCCGCCCGGACCCAGTCGGCCAGCCCGTAGGTGCGCACGTGCAGTTCGTCGAGATCGAGCGCGCCGGCGACTGCACCGGGCAGGAAGGCCGGGCTGGCCCCCGCCAGGGACTCCCCGCGCGGGGCGAGCAAGCCCGCGCCCTCGTCCAGGACCGGCCCAAGGTGGAGCAGGTCGCGCTCGCCGCCACCCGTGCCGTGCAGCAGCAGGAAGGTGACGGCGTCCCCGCCTCGCGGCGCGGGCACGTACTGGTGGGCGAACTTCTCGAGCGAGACGGCCATCGCGAGGACCCTCCGGTGGGCGGGAACGTACTCCCGACCGCGCCGGCAGGCCAACGGCGGCCCGCGCCCCGGGTCAAACCGGGGCCGCCGCTGCCGATACTGGGAGGGAGAGTCCGGGTGCCGCGCCCACGGCCGGGTGCCGCGCATGCCCGGACGGCACCCCATCCCAGGAAACCCGAGCGGAGGTCGCATGCGTTCATCGTCCTGGCGTGGCCCCGTCACCGCGCGACGCGCGGCGGCCTGCCGGCTGGCGTCCATCGCGGGGTTCGCCCTGGCCCTGCTCCTGCCCGCGGCGCAGGCCCGCGCGGAGACCGAGCGGATCCGCCTGGTGGTCGGCGTGGCCCGTTCGGTGAGCCGCTTCCACTCGATCGAGGCCGACTCGCTCGGCCTTGCCTACGGCGTCACCACCTCGCCCGAGGTGGACATCGACTTCCGCGTCCTCGACCTCCCGATGCCGAAGGCCCCGCGACCCGCGCTGCACCTGACGGCAGGAGTGCTCACCGACGAGCGCACGCTCGGGCCGTTCCTGCCGGGGCAGCCGCTGATCCGGCAGCCGATCCTCATGCTGCGTTCCGGCGCGTACCTGCTGGTCCCGCTGGAGCTGGTGCGCCCCAACGCGGGCGTGGCGTTCCGCATCGGCTGGAGCGGCGCCTACGTGCTCGGCCGCACCGGCGGCGCCGAGTTCGTCACGATCACCAAGGCCCGCTTCGGCTTCGAGCGGACCGCGGGCTGGTTCGAGGGCTCCTGCGTCGACGTCGGCATGGGGCGCGACGACACCTTCGGCCGCGACTTCCCGGGGACGCGCTGGGACGCGCACGTCGCACTCCAGGGGCGGCTCCTCCCGCCCCCCGTCCGCTCCGCGCCCGCCAAGGCCGGGAAAGCGGCCGCCCCTCCCGAGGAGACGCGCCGCATGCTGTGGGCGTTCGTGGACGTCGCCGTCGACACCGACGGCGGAGCGGGGCCCGACGGCCTGCAACTGCGCTTCGGCCTCTCCACGGACGTCGCGGGCGTCCTGCAGGCCGGCTTCGGCGCGCCGGCGCACTGACGCAGCCCGGCCGCGCACGCGACGAGGGCCCGGGCGCGTTGGACGCCCGGGCCCTCGTCGCGTGCGGGATCAGTAGGGCTTGCGGGCGAAACCGTCGTACTCGTCGCCGCGGGGATCCATCGGGTTGCCGTTCACGTCCGTGCCGGAGAACTGGAAGACCCAGTGCCGCGGGTCGATCACCCCGTCCCCGGCCGCGTTCTGGGTGATGCGGAAGTACACGGTCGCCTCGCGCGTGTCGGGATCGTAGCGCACGGCCAGGGGGATCGGCATGATGTTGGTGTCGCGGCTGTAGTCCAGCGTGACCCCGTTGTCGTAGACGCCCCCGGGGCCGCCCGTGGCCTTGCTGATGGACCACTTCATGGCGTTCTGGACCGAGGCCAGGTCCATGGGCTGGTTGAAGCGGAATACCATCGTGAACAGCTTCGACGCTCCCGGCGTCGCGAGCGAGGCGTCCTCGAGCGAGAGGGCCGCCCCCGACAGCAGGAACGGGTTGAACGTGGACTTGGCGGTGTCCGCGTACTGGAACCTGGGAGTGAACATGGCCGACTCGATCTCGGCCGCGCGCGTCCAGCTCTCGTTGGTGTTCATGTTCCAGAGCGTGGTGGCCCGCTCGGCCGCCTGGTCCTCCTGGCCGAGGCCCAGGTAGGAGTAGGCCTGCTCGGCGATGGCGTCCACGTTCCCGGGCTGCAGCGAGATGGCGCGGTCGAACTGGCCCAGCGCCTCCGTGTAGCGCCCCTGCTGGTTGTACACCAGTCCCAGGTTGTAGCGGCTGCTCGGATCGAGGGGCGCCATCGAGCCGACCTTCTGGAACTGGGTCTCGGCCTCGGCGTACCGCTCCATCAGCAGGTAGAGCGAGCCCAGCGCGCTGCGCGGCGCCGTGGCGGAGCCGTCCAGCTTGATCGCCGCCCGGTACTGCGCTTCCGCCTCGCCGTAGCGCTGCGTGCCGACGAACGCGCCGGCCAGGTACATGCGCGCGTCCACCCGCGAGGGGTCGATCTTGATCGCCTTCTGGAACGCCGCGATGGCGTTCCCGGGCTGGCCGATCATCGAGTAGGTGCGGCCCATGACGACGCACGCGTCGCTCGACTGCGGGTCCAGGGCCGCGGCGCGCTTGAATTCCTTGATGGCCGCTTCGTAGCGCTGCTCCTGGAGCAGACCGGCCCCGCGGTTGAGCGCGGCGGCGGACAGCGAGGAGCGCTGGTCCTGGTTGGTGCCGAGGGTGGAGAAGATGCCTTCGAGGGAGACCGGCGACATGTCCATCGCGGCGGATGACCTTTCTTTCAGGGCGGCCTTCGGGCGTCGCGCACGTCGCGTCGGCGCCAGGGTCGGCCGGTGGCGGTTCCGCCTCCGGCCCGAGGGCACGGGGAGCCCTCGACGGTAAGAGTCGGCACGGCGGGGAGAAGCTTGAGAGGCGACGCCGGTGGCTTCCCCGGTCCGGACCGGCGGACGGGCCGCGCCGCGGCTTGTGGCTCCCCGGGGGCAGCGACTACCCTGCGAACCGTGAGCGGGACACGGACATCGATCGGCGCACTATTCCTGGCCCTTGTCCTGCCGCTGGCGGGGTGCCTGCTCTGGATGCTGCACGCCGACGCGTGGGGACTGGGCGGGCGTTCGCCGGTGCTGAACTACGACTCGGCGCAGTACGCCCTGGCCGCGCGTGAGCTCGCCACACACGGCCGGCTCGCCACCACCTTCGCCCTGCCGCTCGAGCTCACGCGGCATGCCGCGCCGCCGTGGCCGCTGGCCGTCGTCCAGCCGGGACTCGTGCTGGCCGAGGCCGCGCTCTTCCGGGTGACACCGGAGGAGATCCGCTGGCGCGGCCGGTCCCTCGCGCAGCTCTCGCGACCCGACCAGCGCGAGTGGCTCGCGCTCGTCCTGCCCTTCTGCTGCTACATCCTCATCGGGCTCCTGCTCGCCGTCGTGGTATCGCGCCTGCTGCGCCGCCTGGCGCCGGCGGTGCCCGAGGGCCGCCGCCTCGCGGCGGCGTTCACCGTGGGGCTCGCGTTCTACCTCGAACCCGAGGCGCAGCACTTCGCGGCCGGGGGCTTCGCCGAGCTGCCGTTCACGCTCGGCCTGCTGCTCGCGTTCGCGGCCCTGGCGCTGGGCCACGCGCCGCGCCGCCCGCTGCTCTTCGGGCTCCTGCTGGGCGTGACCGGGACGCTGCGCGGGACCCTGCTGTGGCTGGCGCCCGTGCTGACGCTGGGCGCGGTGCTGCTCGCTCCGGGCGGACGCCGGCGGCGCGTGCTCGCGCTCGTGCTGGCGGGCTATGCCGCGCCGCTCGCCCCGTGGTGGCTCTACAAGTGGAGCGAGTTCGGCTCGCCGGCCTGGGACCTGTCGCGCTTCGTCGTGTGGGACGGCATCCAGGGCCGCACCTGGTTCTCGCTCTACCACCTGCCGGAGATGCCGGTGCTGCCGCCGGGACTCGAGGCCGCGCGGCTCCTCGCGGCGAAGACCGCGGCGAATCTCCCGCGGCTGCTGCTCGAGGTCCTCACCGGCCCGCGGGCCCTGTGGCTGGGAGCGATCGTCCTGTGGGTGGTCACCGCCCGGCCATGGGCGCGCGGGCGGGGAGACGAGCCCGATCTCCGCCCGCCCGCCGTGGCCGCGCTCGCCTTGCTCGTCGCCTTCGCGCTCGGCGTGTTCGCCGCCGCGGTGAGCATCCCCTGGCTCCGCTTCGTCTTCCCGGTCCGCGTCCTGCTCGAAGCGGCCGGGCTCGTCGCCCTGTGGGCCTTGCTCTCGCGGGCCACGGAGCTGGCCACGCGCCCCCGGCTCCGACGCGCGGTCGCGCTCGCGGCCGGACTGCTGGCACTGGGCTGGGGCTCGTTGCAGACCGCGCGCGGCAACGCCGAGGCGCGCGTCGCCTCGGCCGAGCGCGGCACGCCGAGCGTGCTCAGTCTGCTCCAGGTCGCGGTGCTGATGAATCGCGAGATTCCCGCGGGCGAGGTGGTGATGAGCAACCTCGGTCCCATGCTGGCCTGGCACGCGAGGCGTCCGGTGCTGCACCTGGCGCTCTCGCCGGCCGACCTCGAGGGCTGCAGGCGACGGCTCGAGTTCCGCCACGTGTTGCTCGTCTTCCGCGACCCGGCCAATGCCTGGCCCGAGTGGCGCGAGGCCGTGGCCGAGCCGGCCCGGGCCCCGGACCGGCCCGAGTGGAACGTCCGGCGCGTCCGTCAGTGGCGCACCTCGGACGGGTTCAGCGTGATCTGGATGGAGCTGAGGCCGCCGCCGGCACGGCTGGCGGCCGCGCGCTGACCGCGGCGGGCGCACCGGCGGAGGGCGATCCCGCCGCGCCACGCACGAACACCCTCACCGCCAGCGGGTGACCCGCGCGCCCGGCGGCCGCTCCGGAGATCTCGGTCGCCGAGGCCTCGAGCCACGCGAGCGTCGTCGAGTCCGGCCAGCCGCCGTAGAGCTCCTGCTGCGGATCCACGACGAAGACCCGCAGCGCGGTGTCGGCCTGGATCGCGCGGCGCCGCGCCTCCGTCCACGGCAGGTACGGCGTGCTCCAGTAGGTCCCGGTACGGAAGAGATGGAAGGACAGCGTCGGGGCCTCGGGCCCGACGAAGCAGGCCCGGTCCGGCGGCACGTCGGCGAGCCACGGCGCCACCGTCGCCGCCACGGCGCGGTAGCCCGGCCGGTGGTAGACCCACGGCAGCCGCCGCGCCTCGCGCGCGAAGCCCGCGGCGCCGGCAGCCAGGACCAGCGCGACCGCGACCCCGGTCGACGCCCTCCAGCGCCACGTCGCGATCGCGTGCGCACCGAGCGCCGCCAGCCCCGCCCACGCGGGGAACACCACGTAGACGTAGCCGTAGGCCTTCACCGCGAAGAGCGAGAGCACGATCGTGCCGGCGGCCCATAGCAGCAGCGCACGGGGCCCGGGCTCGCGGAAGCGCCGCAGCGCCGCCACGACGCCGACCGCGACGAGCGGCAGCAGCAGGGCGAACGCGTGGGCCAGCACCAGCGCGTAGTACTGCGGCGGCTGGAGCCAGTAGGCCGCATAGCCGGCGCCCTGCGTGCGCTCCGCCAGCGAGCGGCCGAGGTAGATCGCCCACCAGTGCGCGAGCGAACGCGGATCGAAGAGCGCCACGGCGGCCAGGTGCAGCGAGGAGACCGCCGCCGCCGTCACCACCAGCACGGCGAGGGCCGCCCGTTGCCCGCGACGCAGCGGCCAGTAGAGACTGAGCACCGGCAGGCCGATGAGCCCGACCAGCCACAGCTTGCAGAGGAACGCCATGCCCAGCAACGCGCCGGCGGCGAAGCCGCGCCACTTCGAGGAGGTGCCGCCGCTGGCGCACAGCAACGCCGCGCCGCCCAGCGCGGTCAGCGGGAACTCCGCCGCGACCACCCGCGCGCCCCTCGCGAAGGCGGGCAGGCAGACGATCGACAGCGCGGCCGCCGCCCCGGCCCACGGGCCCGCCGCGCGCCGGACCAGCCCCGCCAGGCAGAGCGCGATGCAGGCCGCCGAGAGCACCGAGAGCCAGCGCAGCGCGCCCTCGGTGAGCCCGAACGCCCGCAGCGACAGCGCGAGGAGCGCGGGGTAGAGCGGCGGCTTGTCGCCCGGGGGACCGAGCGGACCGAGCGACGGGCTGACGAGCTGGTGCGGGGAGGCGAGGACGTTCCGCGCCATCGTCCCGTAGTAGCCCTCGTCGCCACCGACCAGCTCGTTCGCGGCCAGTGGCGACCAGGCGAGCCAGCAGGCGACGACGGCGAGCACGACCAGGACGGTCGCGGCCGGGACCCAGCGCGCGGCCGTCATCCGGCGTTCACCGATCGTGCCCCGCGAGGTGGAGGCGCGCAGCACCGTCGTCGTCGACGCTGACCGCCACCCGCCAGGCGCGCCGGACCGGCACGCACATCGCCTGTTCGCCCTCGGTGCAGTAGGCGAACGAGAGATCCACGTGCCAGGCGCCCGGCTCCACCGCCGCGGGCGGCAACGCGAACTCCACCGGGAACTCCGCCACCGTGCGCGTGGCCTGGTAGAGGGTGTGCCCGTGGGCGCTCACCCGCAGCGTGAGCGGCGCCTCCGGGTTCGGGTGGGCGGCCGCGGGCAGGCCACCGTCCACGGCGAGGGTCACGCCACCCGCGCGGCGCAGCTTCGCGGGCGGCGCCTCCTCGCCCACCGGCGGCTCGAGTCCCGCGCGGACCGGCGGCTCGAGCCCCTCGATGGCGACTTCGCGCCAGGTCCCGCCGGCGAGGTCGGCCCAGACGAGGCGGTGGTTGTTGGTGTCGGCGACCAGCAACTCGTCGCCCGCGACCGCGAGCCCGCCGGGCTCGAAGAAGCGCGGGCCCCCGCGACCGTCGTCCGCCCCGGGCTTCCCGTCGCCGAGCCGCGAGCGGACCGTGCGCGAGCCGGGCTCCACCACCTTGATCCGGTGGTTGTACGAGTCGGCCACCAGCACCTTCCCCTGCCAGGCCGCCACCCCGAGCGGGTGTTGCAGCCGCGCTTCGGGGTACGACCCGTCGACGTCGCCGAAGTCGAACAGGCCCTCGCCGATGACGGTGAAGACCCGCTCCTCCCGCAGGTCGAGCCCGCGCACCGCGCTCACCTCGCTGTCGGCGATCCACAGCGAGTCGCCCGCGACCGCGAGCCCCGAGGGCTGGGCGAGCGCGGCGCGCTCGGCCGACCCGTCCTCGAGGTCCTCGCGCCCGGTGCCCGCGTAGGCCCGCCCGAACGCGTTGCCCAGCTCGAAGCGCCAGACCTGGTGCGTGCCGGCCATCGCCACCAGCAGGCGGCTGCCGTGCACCGCGAGGTCCCACGGCGAGTTGATGCCCTGCGCGACTCCGCGCGCGCCGCCGGCGAAGTCGTTGGTCATCTCGCCCGTGCCCGCCCAGGTCGCGACCTCCCAGCTCGCGAGGTCCACCGCCCGGACCAGGTGGTTCTCGGTGTCGGCGACGAACAGCCTTCCCCGTGCCAGCGCCAGGCCCTGCGGGGCGCGGAACGACGCGCGCGCGGCGGGCCCGTCCACCCGGCCCGCCTCCCCGCTGCCGACGACGCGCAGGAGCGTCGCGCGCCCGGAGGCGTCCGGCCACGAGGCGACCACGATGCGGTGATGCGCCGTGTCGGCGACGAACAGCCGCCCTCCGTCGCGGTCGGCGAGCACCTTGCCCGGGAACGAGAGGCCCGAGGGCGAGCGCACCGCCGCGTCGGGCGCGGGCGCGAGCGGCGCGGCGGCCAGCGTGCCACCCTGCGCGTGCCGGTCGAGCAGCGAGGCGATCGCCTGTTCGAGCTCCTCCCGGTGCCCCTCGCCTCCGACCGCCGTCACGATCGCCCCGGTCGGGTCCACCAGCACCCGCGTCGGCCAGGAGCGCGCGCCGTAGGCCCGCCACAGGCGCATGTCGTCGTCCACCACCACCGGGTGCCGGATCCCGTAGCGCTGCACCGCCGCGCGGACGCTGCCGCGGTCCGCCTCGTTGTCGAACTTGGCGGAGTGCACGCCGATCACCACGAAGGGTCGGCCGGCGAAGCGCGCCTCGAGGTGCTCGAGGTCGGGGAGGACGTGCATGCAGTTGATGCAGCAGTAGGTCCAGAAGTCGAGCAGCACGACCTGGCCCCTGAGCTCGTGCGCGAAGCGCAGGGGCCGATCGGTGTTGAGCCAGGCGAGCCCCCGGTCCAGCTCGGGAGCGTGGAGTCCGGCGCTCACGGCGTCTTCCCGGTCCGTCGCGCCGCCGGGGGCCCCTCGCCCTCCAGTTCGGCCGGGTACTCGGCCGGGAGCTCGCCCGGGCTCTCGACGAACAGCGGCACGTCGGCGCCCGGGCGCTCCAGCGCCTCCGGGCCCTCGCCCACCTGCAGGATCTCGTACAGCGTCGTGCGCTGTGCGGGCGCGAAGCCGGCTTCGCGGATGAGCGTCTCGATCTCCGGCTGCGTGATCTTGCTCAGGTGCCCGGTGGCGAGGTGGACGTATTCCTCGAAGAGCGTGCCACCGAAATCGTCGGCGCCGAAGTGCAGGGCGATCTGCCCGGTCTTCTTGCCCTCGCCGAACCACGACGCCTGGACGTGGTCGAAGTTGTCGAGGTAGAGCCGCGAGGCCGCCAGTACCCGCAGGTAGCGCGGGGCGCCGGCCACGTGGGGGATCCTCGCCTCCATCGGCGTGTTGCCGCGCTTGTAGGACCAGGGCACGAACGCGGTGAAACCCCGGGTCTCGTCCTGCAGGTCGCGGATGGCGTCGAAGTGCTCGACGATCTCGGCGTCGGTCTCGACGTGCCCGTACATCATCGTGGCGGTGGAGCGCATGCCCACGCGGTGGGCTTCGCGATGCACGTCGAGCCAGGCGCCGGGCCCGCCCTTCTTCGCGGAGACGCGTTGCCGCACGCGCTTCGCCAGGATCTCGGCGCCGCCACCCGGCAGCGTCGTCTGGCCCGCCTCGTGGAGCGCCTCGAGCACGCCGCGCACGGTGAGGCCGGAGACCTCCGCCATCTGGTGGATCTCGGGCGCCGAGAAGAAGTGCGGCGTGATCCGCGGGAAGCGCCGGCGCGATTCACGCACGATGGCCGGGTAGAACTCCCAGGGGATCGACGGATTGAGCCCGCCCTGGAGCAGGACCGTGGTGGCGCCGATCTTGTCGGCCGCCTCCATCATCCGCATCACGCCCTCGACGTCGTGCGTGTAGGCGTCCGGCGCCTTCGAGCCGGGCTTCCGGTAGAACGCGCAGAAGTGGCAGTCCACCGTGCAGACGTTGGTGTAGTTGGGATTGGTGTCCAGGACGTAGGTGACCCGGCCCGGGTGATTCCGTCCCGAGCGCACCTCGTGGGCGAGCGCGCCCAGCTCGAGCAGCGGGGCCTCGGTGAGCAGGTGCACGCCCTCGGCGCTCGTCAGCCGCGCGCCGCGCCGGACCTTGTCTTCGATGGTGGACCACACGTCGGATGTCCTCGGTTCGAGCCGCCGGAAGGCCGTGGAGTCTACACGCGCCGGCCGGACCCCGTCGAACCGCCGAAGTCGGGGCGCCGCCGTCGCGCGCGGACGCTCCTCTCTGCTGGCATCCCGGGCCGGTACGCACTAGATTGCCTACTGGCTCAGGAACCGCGCGCGATGGCCGGGTCGTCCACGACTTGTGACCCGAGGAATCGGACAAGGACGTTCCGTGCCAGACCGTGCGCCCCGTTTCGTACCCGCCTCAGGAAGAGGTGTCCCCGATGCGACGGTTCCATGTCCACTGGCCCTGCCGTGCCCTCCGTTCCTTGCGGTTGCTCGTCCCCGCCGCGCTCCTCCTCGTGCTGGTCCCCGCCCTCGCGCTGGCGGCCGCCAACGGCAAGTTGCAGATCCACCACATCGACGTCGGCCAGGCCGACGGCATCCTGCTGATCTCGCCGCTGGGTGAGACCGCCCTGTTCGACGACGGCAACTACCTCGACTGCAGCGGGATCAAGGCCTACCTCCAGGGCCAGGGTCTCACCAGCATCAAGTACCACTTCACCACGCACTACCATTCGGATCACATCGGCTGCATCGACGACCTCGCGGCCATCGGCATCACGATCGGCACGAAGGGCTACGATCGCGGCGGCTCGTACTCCAGCGGGGTCTACACCGCTTACGTGAACACGCTGGGCACCAAGCGCGCGACCATCACGAAGAACCAGGTCATCACGCTCGACGCCGGCGCGGCCAACCCGGTGTACATCAAGTGCGTGGACCTGAACGGCGCCGGCGTGTATTCGGGCACCGACGAGAATTCCCTGAGCACGGTCTACAAGGTGAGCTACGGCGCCTTCGACGAGGCGCTGGGCGGCGACCTGTCCAGCGTCGTCGAAGCCGCGGTCGGCGCCGAGATGGGCGACGTCGAGGTCTACAAAGTCCACCACCACGGCTCGGCCACCTCGACCTCGGCCGGCTGGCTCACCGCGACCACGCCCGAGGTGGGCATCATCTCGGTCGGCAGCGGCAACAGCTACGCGCACCCGACGGCGACCGCGCTCACCAACCTGCACAACGCGGGCGTGAAGACCTACTGGACCGAGACCGGCGCGGGGCTCGCGCCGAACCCGACCTGGGACAAGGTCGGCGGCACCATCGTCGTGCAGGCCCAGCCCGCGACCGGCGCGGCCTACACCGTGGCGGGCAGCGGCTTCACCGACACCTACTACAACGGCGGGGGCACGCCGCCGCCCATCCACGCCACCCAGGTGGCGAGCGCGATCACGTTGCTCAAGGGCAGCATCACCACCGGCGACGTGACCCGCCTGGCGGCCAACGACGCCAGCCGCGTCTCCATCGGGGCCGGCGTCGAGAGCGGCAGCTACGTGACCGACTGGTACGGATCGGTCACCCTGGCGCATCCGCCGCTCAACCTCACCGTCACCTACGACGGCAACTTCACCATCTCGCGCACCCAGTACCTCTACCTGTGGAACTGGACCACGAGCGCCTGGGTGCAGGTGAACTCGTCCACCGTGAGTACCACCGACGTGACCCGCACCTACACGCCGACCTCGGCGGGTCCGTACGTGTCCGCCTCGCGCGAGGTCCGGCTGCGGGTGCGGGGCAGCACGCGCGCGGCGGGCTCCTACACCTGCCGCGGCGACTACATGGCCTTCGACTACGACTACGCAAGCGGCTCGCTGATGGCCGGGCCGATCGAGGAGCTCGCGCAGGTCACGTCGGCGTCGGAGAGCGCAGCGATCGAGGGCGAGGAGATCGCCCTGGCGGCGGCGCCCAACCCCGCCTTCCGTTCCACTCGTCTCAGTTTCACGCTGAGCCGGAAGGCTGACGTGCGGCTCGAGATCTTCGACCTCGCGGGTCGCCGGGTCGCCACGCCCTTCGCCGGTCTGGCGGAGCCGGGCACGACCCGCGTCGATTGGTCCATCGGGGGCGGCAGCGGATCCCCGGTCGGCGCGGGGATCTACTTCGCCCGGCTCGAGGGCCTGGGCCGCACCGCCATCACGCGCCTGGTGGTCCTCGGGAGATAACCGCCGCGCTTGCGCGTTCGCGACTTCGGGGCCCGCCGCAGGGCGGGCCCCCGCGCTTCGCGGAGGCCGCGATCCCACCCCCGCTCAAGGCAGCAGGGCCGCGCACGCCTCGAAGACCGCCTCCGCGGAGATCGCGGCCAGCCCGCGCCCGGGCTCGGCCGTGTCCTCGGCGCGCAGGATGCGCGAGCGCTCCGGCGGCACGAACGGACCGCACTCGGCGGGCGACCAGCCCGAGAACAGCGCCACGACCGGCGTGCCGACCGCGGCCGCTACGTGCATCGGCCCGGTGTTGGGAGTGACCAGCAGCGCGAGCCGCGCGAGCACCGCCTTGTAGCGCTCGAAGTCCGGTGGGCCGGAGAGCACCGTGACGGCGTCGCCCGCGCGGCCGAGGAATCCGGCGAGCAGCCCGCGTTCGTGGGGCAGGACGTCCACGACCGGGCGGATCGCACGCCCCCGGGAACGCCCCAGTTCGACGAGACGCCGCGCCAGTTCGGCCGCGGCGGCGTCCGACCATGCGCGGTGCTTCAGGCCGCGGCGCCCGGCGAACGGACCGCGCGCGGATTCACTGAACGTCAGGTGGAGGCCGACCAGCCGGTCGCCGGCCTCGAGCCCGTGCGCGGCGAGGTAGTCCGCGGCCGCGGTGCGCGCCGCCTCCGTCACCGGGAGGGAGATCCAACCGCGCTCCTGCGGCCGGGAGAGCGTGGGCGCGACCAGGTCCAGGCAGCGGTCGCTGTAGTGCCGCGGCGACGGGGCGCCCGCGAGCGCATGGACCTCGGGTGCGACGCCAGCGACGAGCGCGCGGTAGTGCGGGTGCGTCTCGAACAGGTAGACCCGCTCGTACCCCTCGCGCCGCAGCGCCGCGCGCAGCCGCGGCCGCAGCAGGAGCGAGCCGGGGAAGCGGCGATGGTAGAGGTGGAAGCGCGCCAGGCGCGGATCGAAACCGCGCAGGATGCGGGGCCCATCGGCGCCGGTCAGCAGGTCCACCTCCGCGCCGGGGAGGCCGTCGAGCAGCATGCGCAGCGCGGGCGTGATCATGACCAGGTCGCCGCCGCGGCCCACGCGGACGGCCAGGATGCGTTTCGGCCCGGCCCCGGTCATCGTGGCTGCACCTTCTCGTCCTCCCTCGTCGTCCGCCGTGGACACTCGAGCCGCGACGCGGCCGGTCCGAGCGTAACACCGCCGGCCGCGGCCGTCGCCAGGCGCGCCCGTCGGGCAGGCGGGTCGATTTTCCGCTGGCACCCGGGGCAGCGGAGTGACTATCCTCGCGGCTGGCTCAGGAACCGCGCGTGACGGCCCGGGTCGTCCACGACCCGTGACCCGAGGAATCGGCCAGGGATGGTCCGTGGCTGCTGCGCGCTCCGTTTCGCACCCACCTCAGGAAGAGGTGTCCCCGATGAGACGGTTCCCCGTCCGCTGGTCCGACTGTGCCCTCCGTTCCCTGCGGCTCCTCGCCCCCGCCGCCCTCGTCCTCCTCCTCGCTCCCGCGCTCGCGCTGGCGGCCGCCAACGGCAAGCTGCAGATCCACCACATCGACGTCGGCCAGGGCGACGCCATCCTGCTCGTCTCGCCGCTCGGCGAGACCGCGCTGTTCGACGACGGGGCCTACACCGATTGCAGCGGCATCAAGACCTACCTCCAGGGCCAGGGCCTCACCAGCATCAAGTACCACTTCACCACGCACTACCACGCCGACCACATCGGCTGCATCGACGACCTGGCCGCCATCGGCATCACCGTCGGCACCGCCGGCTACGACCGCGGCGGCTCCTACTCGAGCGCCACCTACACCGCCTACGTCAACACCCTCGGCACGAAGCGCATGACCATCGCCAAGAACCAGGTCATCACGCTCGACGCCGGCGCGGCCAACCCGGTCAGCATCAAGTGCGTGGACCTGAACGGCGCGGGCGTCTACTCGGGCAGCGACGAGAACTCCCTGAGCACGGTCTACAAGGTGACCTACGGCGCCTTCGACGAGGCGCTGGGCGGCGATCTGCCCAACGTCGTCGAGGCCGCGGTCGGTTCCGAGATGGGCGACGTCGAGGTCTACAAGGTCCACCACCACGGCTCGGCGACCTCGACCAGCGCCGGGTGGCTCACCGCGACCACGCCCGAAGTGGGCATCATCTCGGTCGGCAACGGCAACTCGTACGGGCACCCGACGTCCACGGCGCTCACCAACCTGCACAACGCCGGCGTGAAGACCTACTGGACCGAGACCGGCGCGGGAGTCGCGCCGAACGCGTCCTGGGACAAGGTCGGCGGCACGATCGTGGTGCAGGCCGACCCCGGCGCGGGCGCGGCCTACACCGTGGCCGGCAGCGGCTTCACCGACACCTACTACAACGGCACGGGCGGCGGCGGCGGCGGCGTGCTGACCGACACCAAGGTGGCCTCGACGGTCACGACGATCACCGGCACCGTCACGAGCGGCTCGGTCACCAACCTCGCCGCGAACGACGCCAGCCGGATGACGGTGACCTCGGTGAAGTCCGGGAGCACCTACCTGACGAACTGGTACGGGTCCGCGACGCTCGCGCACCCGCCGACCAAGCTGACCGTAACCTACGACGGCAACTACTCGGTCAGCCGCACGCAGACGCTCTACCTCTACAACTTCAGCACCGCGGCGTGGACCCAGATCAACTCGGGGACGGTGAGCACCAGCGACGTGACCAAGACCTGGACCACCACCACGCCCGCCGCCTACGTCTCGGCCGCGAATCAAGTCCGGCTGCGGGTCTCCGCCAACACGCGGAGCTCCAGCTACACCTGCCGCGCGGACTACATGGCCTTCACCTACGAGTACGCGCAGGGCACGCTGACGACGCCGGTCGCCACGGAGTTCTCGCAGTCGCCGACCGCGCCGCAGGCCGACGCCGGCCTGCCGGCGGACGAGATCGCGCTGGCGGCCGCGCCGAACCCGGCGTTCCGCTCGACCGGCCTGAGCTTCACGCTGAGCCGCAGCGCGGACGTGCGGCTGGAGATCTTCGACCTCGCCGGGCGCCGCGTCGCCACGCCCTTCGCCGGCCCGGCGGCACCGGGAACGACCCGGGTCGAGTGGTCGATCGCGCGCTCCGGGGCCCCGGTCGGCGCGGGGATCTACTTCGCCCGGCTCGAGGCCATGGGCCGGACCGCGATCACCCGGCTCGTGGTGCTCGGCCGCTAGCCCCGCGATCCGCACGGTCTTCCCACGAAGGGCCCGCCTCGCGGCGGGCCCTTCGGCTTCGCGGCGACCGCGCCGGACGGACGGGAGCGCGCGTCAGCGGCCGTGGTCCTTGGCGCGGCGGAACTCCCGCGCGAAGGCCCGGGCATCGTGCTCCGAGAACCCCTCGAGGACCGCCCGATCGTGGATGTCGATGTCCTCGAAGATGCGATGGCCGTCGGCCGTGACCAGCACCAGCCGCCCGTCCTCGCACCGCACGTCGCGCAATTCGTCGATCGGGCACTCCAGGCTGTGGTCCAGCAGCGCGCGCACGCCGCCGAGGACCGCGCCCTTGATCACGCCGGCGAGCGCGTTGTCCTCGTCCTCGTCCTGCTCGCGCGCGATCTCCCGGTCGAGCTCGCGGAGCGCGCGGTCGCTGAGCTGGATCGCGACCCGGTCGCGGGTGAGGACGAGCGCCGCGGCGCGGTCCTCGGTGAGGATCGCGAACCGCGCGCGGGCCGGGTCGTGGCGACCGGCCCACGTCACCGGCGGTGCGATGCCGGAGACGTGCATCCCGCCGGAACCTTCATGGTGCTCGTGGGCGAAGGCGGCGCCGGCAAGGACCAGCGCCGCGAGGATCGTGCTGAGGACGACGGTACGCATGGTGGCACCTCCGGCCGGGACCTGGTTGCCTGACACCCTGACTACGGCGGACCGGGGGCCGGGGTTGCGCCCGGCCCCCCCGGCGCCCCCGGGGGGCGGCCACGGAGGCCCCCGATCCCGTGCCGGACGGACCCGCGCACCCGACCGGCGCGGCGGGCGCACTCCGGCCATGAGCTATGCTCATCCAGGTCGCTGGGGGAGCCCGATGTTCCCGATCGTCGCCATCGCCTGCCTGCTGGCCGCCGCACCGGCTGCGGCCCCGGCCGGACCCGCCTCGCACGCGCCGGCCCAGGCGCCGGGCGCGGCCCCGGAGCGCCGGGCCGTCCGCCCGGCGGAGCCGACCCCGATCGAGGTCTCGGTCGACCCCCGCATCGAACTGCTCACCGCCGTGCAGTGCCTGGCCGGCTACGCGGAGCTCGGCAGCGCCGATCCCGCCTACCGGCGCGAAGTGCTCGAGCGTTTCGCGCCGTGGCGGAACCATCCTGCCGTGACGCTCTTCGCGCGGATGGCCCGCGAGGGCTTCACGCTCGACGCCCCGCCCGCGGTGATGCTGCGCCTCGCCGAGCCGCCCGAGCTGGAACTGCGCGCGCCCTTCTCGGTGTACGTCGAGGACCGCGCCGGGGGGCGCCGGCGCCTCTTCGCGTTCCTCGATTCGCTGCGCGACTTCGCCGCCGAGAGCCGCTTCATGGACTTCCACGCCGCGCACACCCGCCGCTTTCGCCGGATGGTCGAGCAGGCCCGGCGGGCCCTGCGGACCACGCGGGTCGTCGGACCGCTCGAGGAGTACTTCGGGGTGCACGAGCACGGCTACCACCTGATCCTCGCGCCGCTCTCGCAGGCCGGCGGCTACGCCGCGGAGATCGAGCGCCCGCCGGGGATCGTGGACTGCTACGCCATCCTCGGCCCTTCGCAGCCGGGGCGCGGGCGACCGCGGTTCTGGGACCCCGACGCGCTCGAGGCGCTGCTGTGGCACGAGTTCTCCCACGTCTTCGTCGGCACCCTGCCCGATCCCTGCCGCCGCGAGATCGCCGCCGACTCGGCGCTGTTCGAGCCGCTGCGCGCGCGGATGGCGGCGCAGGGCTACACCCGTTGGGAGGTCTGCGCCGACGAGCACCTGGTGCGTGCCGTGGGCGTGCGGCTGGTCGCCCGGCTGGAGGGTGCCCACGCCGCGGAGGAGGCGCTCGACCTGCAGTGGCGGCTCGGCTTCACCTACCTGCCGAGGCTGCTGGTCGCGCTCCAGCGGTACGAGCGCGAGCGCGACCGCTTCCCCACGCTCGGCGACTTCTGTCCCGACCTCGCCGAGGCGCTCCGTCGCCCCGTGCCGCCGCCCGTCGAGCGGCCCTAGCCTGGACGATCCACGCCGCGCGTCATGCATCGTCCAGGCTGGCGGCGCACGCGGGCGCCCCCTCGTGCCGGCCCGGGTCCCCGGGCGTCAGCGCCCGCGGTCACCGCTCAGCAGGTCGCCGAGACCGCCGAGGATCGAGCCCTCCTCGCGCCCGCCGCGGCCGGTCTGCGGCGCGGCGGCGTAGATGCGCCCGGCCAGGCGGCTGAAGGGCAGCGACTGCAGCCAGACCTTGCCCGGGCCGCGCAGGGTCGCGAAGAACAGGCCCTCGCCGCCGAACAGCGCGGTCTTGATGCCGCCCACCATCTGGATGTCGTAGTCCACCGTGGGCTGCATCGCCACGATGCAGCCGGTGTCCACGCGCAGCGTCTCGCCCGCGGCGAGCGTGCGCTCCTCGTGGCGTGCCGCCGGCGTGGATGAAGCACCAGCCGTCGCCCTTGAGCCGCTGGAGGATGAAGCCCTCGCCGCCGAAGAGCCCGGCGCCGAAGCGCTGGGTGAAGGCGATGTCGAGCGACACGCCCTTGGCCGCGCACAGGAACGAGTCCTTCTGCGCGATCAGCTCGCCGCCGACGTCCGCAGAGCTTGACGGCCTGGATGCGGCCCGGGTAGGGCGCGGCGAACGCGGCCTTGCGCTTGCCCTGCCCCTGGTTGAGGAACACGGTCATGAACAGCGACTCGCCCACGATGACGCGCTTGCCCGCGCTGAGCAGCGCGCCCATGAAGCCGCCCTGCGTGCTGCGAGCCGTCGCCGAAGATCGTCTGCATCTCGATGCCGTCTTCGATGTACATCATCGAGCCGGCCTCGGAGACCACGGCCTCGCCCGGGTCCAGCTCGATCTTCACGAACTGCATGTCGTCGCCGACGATCTCGTAGTCCACTTCGTGCATGGTCGCCATCGTGGTGCTCCTGGTGCGGGTGGGCGCGGGGAGTCGCCCGCGCGGGTGATCCGAAGAGTCTACGGACGAGTGCGCGGTCGCGGTTGCTTCAGTCCAGCTCGACCAGGCCGTGGGCGCGCAGCAGCGCCTCGAAGCGCTCGAGCCCGTCCAGGTCCTCGGGGCCGAGCCGGTAGTGGAAGCGCCGCAGGTAGGCCTCGACCTCCTCCGGCCGCCAGCCCGGCTCGGTCTGCTGGCGCGCGACCTCGGGCAGCGAGGCGAGCCCCGCCGCCAGCGAGGCCTCGAGGAAGCGTCCGATCGCCGCCTTGACCGCCGGGTCGAGCGTCCGTGCGCACCGCCCAGACGGCGTACACGAACGACAGCCCGGTCCACTCCAGCCAGTCCGCGCCCAGGTCGAGCGTGTGCGTGAAGCCCTCGGGCCGGTGGTTGCGCATGCGCATGGCGGCGTCGCCGATCACGAGCAGCGCGTCGGCCTGCGCGGGCTCCAGGCCGCGGATGTAGCGCACGCCGCGCAGCCCGCGGCGCACGTCGAGCAGCAGGTGCAGCAGCCGCACGGAGGTCGAGGTCGCGGGCGTCACCGAGACGAGCGCGCCGGCGAGCGCCTCGGCGGGCCGGCGCGAGAAGAGCAGCACCGACTGCACCTCGCCGCGGGCCGCCGCGCCCATCGGGGGCTGGATCAGCTCGAAGCGGTCCTTGAGCCGCAGGTAGTCGCCCGCGGCCATGCTTCCGAAGTCCACGTGCCCGGCCTCGGCCTCGCGTCCCAGGTCGCGCGGCACCAGGTTGCGCACCGCGAAGGGCGCCTCGTGCCAGAGCGCGTAGAACGGCGCGACGTTCGCGTAGGGGATGCGCGCGGCGACGATCGCGTGGGTGAGTCCGGGGAGGTCTTCCATGGCGGAGCCGGACTCTACAACGGGCCGGGGTGGCGGTCGAGCGCGGCCGGCGGGCGGCGCGGGCCCGCCTGGCCGGATCAGGCCGGGACCGTCACCAGCGCAGCCCATGCTGACCCGCACGGTGCGGGGAGGATAGAAGAGCCGCGGGTCGTGGACCGGCACCCAGTGCGCCGGTCCGCCGTTCTGACCGTCGAGCAGTAGGCGCCACCCCCGTTGCCGGTCTCGGTCCGGTAGGCGCCGTAGTCGTCGTACAGCGTGTTGATGATGGGATTCGGGTAGCCGTCCACCGTGGCGTACGCGCTCGCCCCGGTGGTCGAACAGATTGCGCACCTCGAGCGCGACCGTGAGACCGGGCGCCGGGCGCGGCGACCAACGCACGTCCAGGTTCGTGATCTCCGTCCACTGGAAGCGCCTGCTGTTGACCAACTGGATGTCCGTGAGCTGCTCGCGCCGCATCTTGGGCGTCCAGGGCAGCGGCGAGCCCACTGCCGTGGACCACGACACGGACCAGCGTTCCCGGATCGGACACGCGAAGCTCGCCAGGATCGAGTGGCGGCGGTCCCACGAGAGCGGCACGTCCGCGATCGGCGGCACGCGCGATCGCGCGGACGGGGCCGTAGGGATCGCCCTCCGGGCGCGACTCGCTCCCCCAGGCCTGCATCCAGGTGTAGTGCAGCTCCAGCCGGCGGGCCGCGTTGGACGTGTGCAGCAGGCTCCACTCGAAGCCCAGCGCCGACGCCTCGTCGTCATTGGTGTAGTACGGCACGGCGACGTTCGGGCGAAAGTAATAGTTCCGCGCGCCCACCTGCCCGCAGACGTTCCGGAAGAAGACGGACGTCTGCGCCGCCCACGCCAGGCTGAACAGGTGCTTCACCGACGCCTCGTAGGAGACGACCGTCGCCGGCAGGAGCGCCGGATTCCCGAGCGGCTGCCGGTTGCTGATCAGGCGGCGCTGGTCGTAGAGGAAGTCGCGCCCCGGGGCCTGCTGGACCCGCACGTAGGCCAGCGAGAAGGCGTCGCGCACCGAGACCGGATAGGTGAGGCCGAGCCGCGGTGAGAGCGACCACAGGCCGCGCGCACTGCCCGGCAGCGTCTGGTGGCCGGCCTCGGAGCCCGCGGTGAAGTACTCCGCCCGCAGGCCCATGTTCGCCACCATGCCCATGAGCGACCAGCGGCCCTGCACGTAGGCGAACAGCCCGGGCGCGGAGGCGTCGTAGGCCCGCAGGCTGTCCAACTGCCGGTTGATCAAGGTGCCGTCCAGCTCGCGGAGGGTCACGTGCTCGAGCGTCGTCCCCGCCCCGGCCTTGATCGTGCCGCCGCTCGGAGTCGTGACCTCGCCGTCGCCGCGAAGCGTATAGACGTCGCTCCCGGACTCGCGATAGAGCGGGTAGTCACCCCAGATCACCAGGAATGGATCACCCGGAGGGCCGGCCAGCCCCCGCGGGTCACCGTAGATGGTCTCATCGGCACCGATGTACCCGGCGCCCCGCCGGCCGCTGACCGAAGTGACTGTCCTCGTCCGCAGCCAGCCCAGGCTGAGGGTCCCGTGGCGCCTCGCGCCCATCGTCGACGCGGAGACCAGCGCGGCGAACTGCCGGTCGTCGGTGACCGCCAGATGGTCCGCCGCGCGGTAGCGCACGGAGCCCGGCAGCGAATCCTGGCTGAAGGTCGGTCGCCCGGTGAAGAGCGGGTCGACGATCACCCACCCGTCGAGCGACCAGCTCGGGTCGTAGGGCCGGTGCAGCTGCCGATTCACCAGCACCTGCGCGACGAAGCGCCGGGACTGGTCGATCGGCGCCAGCTTGACGTATCCGAGCATGCGGTTCTCCGCTCGCCAGACGAACGGGATACCCGCGACCTTCATCCCGGCATCGGAGCGCAGGTGCGGAAGCCAGGTGTCGTCGAGCGTGGCATCGCCCGCGGCCAGGACCCCCAGGCCGAGCAGGTGGAGCGGGCCCCCGACCCTCGCGCTCGCGCGATCGAACCACCGGTCCTCGAGGGCCGTCTGCCAACGGCACTCCCCCGAGAACCGCTCACCCGGCTCCGCGCTGCGCATGTCGATCGTGCCCGCCAGTCCCGACCCGTACTGAGCCTCGGGCGCGCCGCTCACCAGGTCGGCGCTGCGCAGCGCCAGCAACGGCACGTCCAGTGGGCGCCGTCGCAGCGGCTCGTTGAGGCTCAGGCCATCCAGCGTGACGGCGGTCTCGCCGTTCCGCCCGCCGCGGACGTGGAGTTCCTCTCCCTGTGCCACGACCCCGGCTTGCAGAGCGATCGCGTCCGTGAGGTTGTCGATGGGGAGCACCCGCATCGTGGAACCGGGGATCATCCGGACCGTCTCGCTCGAGCGCAGGTCGTGGAGGGTCGCCCACACCTCGGTGGGCGGGAAGCGCCGGACCACGCGGACCGGGGGCCGCGCCGTGTCCGCCGGCGCGGCCGGCGGCGGCGCCTGTGCAACGGCGGCCCCAGGTGCTGCGGCGAACACGAAGAGCAGCGCGAGGACGGAGCCCCTGTCGGCCATGTTCCCTCCGATGGTGTTCAGCGTGCGCTCCGCCCGGAACACGGATCGGCCGGGCTGAAGGCGCCCGGCCGACGCCCAAAAGATGCCGCACGCGCTCCGGCATTTCAACTGAAATCGGATGGGCTCTGCTCGCGGAGCGACGAAGCGGACGCCGGCGGGCCAGCCCGGCCGATCAGCCTTCCCGCAGCGCCTCGAGGAACGCCGCGCCGTAGCGCTCGAGCTTGACCGGGCCGACGCCCGAGACGCCCAGCAGCTCCGCGCTCGTCCGCGGCGCGTGCTTCGCCATCTCGCGCAGCACGGCGTCGCTGAAGACGATGTAGGCGGGCACGCCCTCGGCGTCGGCGAGCCGCTTGCGAAGGGCGCGCAGCCGCTCGAACAGGTCGGGGTCGACGATCTCCCCGGCCCCGCGGCCGCGCGCCTTCGCGGCGGAGGCCCGCACGAAGAGGTCGCCGGACGATCGCGCCGCGCGCCGCGCCGGGGCCGACGCGTGCGCCACCACGTCCTCGATCCCGGTCCCCCGGCAGACGTCGCACGACGCCCCGCACGGCTCGATGGTCTCGTCGAAGTAGCGCACCAGCGCCTGGTGGCGGCACCCGCCGCGGTCGGCGAGCCGGAACATCCCGACCGTCTTGGCGCGCGTCTCCTCCCGCAGGACCGGGTCGTCGATGCCGTCGAGGAAGTTCTCGTAGCCCATCACGTCGGCCCACGAGTAGAGCAGCACGCAATCGCTCGGGAGCCCGTCGCGGCCGGCCCGGCCGATCTCCTGGTACCAGGCCTCCACGCTCCTCGGCATGTCACGGTGGACCACGAAGCGCACGTTGCTCTTGTCGATGCCCATGCCGAAGGCGACGGTCGCGACGATGACGTCGCACTCGTCGCGGGCGAAGGCGTCCTGGTTGCGGTGGCGCTCTTCGTCGGCGAGCCCGGCGTGGTAGGCCAGCGCGCGCACGCCGTGCTCGCAGAGCCACGCGCGGAGCGAATCCACCGAGCGGCGCGAGAGGCAGTAGACGATGCCGCTCTCGCCCGCGTGGCGCCGCACGATGCCGAGGATGTCGCGCCGGGTGTCGCGGCGGGCGACCGCGCGCGGCACGCCGTCGCCCGCGTTCCGCGGCTGCCCCGCGTCCCCCTTCCGCTGCGCGGTGATGACCAGGTTCGGGCGGAAGAACGAGCCCTTGTAGCCCTCGGGCTTGCGCATGCCGAGCTGCTGGATGATGTCGGCCGCCACGCGCCGCGTCGCCGTGGCGGTGAGCGCCAGCACCGGCACGTCGCCGAGCTGGCCCTTGAGCCCGGCGAGCTGGCGGTAGGCCGGCCGGAAGTCGTGGCCCCAGTGGCTGATGCAGTGCGCCTCGTCCACCACCACCAGGCGGATGTTGCAGCCGGCGATGAGGTCGCGCAACGAACCTTCGAGCCCTTCGGGCGCGACGTAGACCAGCTCCAGCTCGCCACGGCGCAGCGCCGCCAGCCGGCGCCGGCGCTCGTCGAACTCGACCGTCGAGTTGAGCACCGTGGCGCGGAAGCCGACCCGGGTGAGCGCGTCCACCTGGTCCTTCATCAGCGAGATGAGCGGCGAGATCACCAGCACCGGCCCGGGCAGGATCCGCGCCGGGATCTGGAAGGTGAGCGACTTGCCCGCCCCGGTCGGCATCACCGCGATGCAATCGCGCCCGGCGAGCACCGCGTCGATCACCCGCCGCTGCCCCGGGCGGAACTCGCGGAACCCGAAGACCCCCTCGAGCACCTGCTGCGGGTCGGTGGCCTTGGTCGGGGATGCGGGCGCGAAGAGGTCGGACAAGGTCACTCCGTGGGCGGGAGCAGCGTGCAGGTGCGGGGACCGGCCGGTCGAGGCACGACCGGCCGGGAACGGCACTCTAGTCGAACGCGGCGCCGCGTGCACGGCGCGGCAGCAGGCCCCGGTGCAATGGCGGGGGCCGCTCCTCCTCCCGGCACCCGGCCGGGTGTCGAGGTCCATCGCGGCCGGCCGTCGGTGCTGCCGCCTCCTACCTCAGGTACGTGATGGACCGGGTCATGAACCGGTCCGTCGTCCTGAGCCTCGCGAAATAGACCCCCGAGGGCATCGGGTTGCCGCCGTCGTCGCGCCCGTCCCAGGTCGTCCGGTACTCGCCCGGCTCCCGGGGGCCGTCCACCAGTGCGCGCACCTGCCGGCCGTTCACCGAGTAGATCGCCAGCTCCACCCGCCCGCCGCGAGCGACGCTGAACACCAGCGTCGCGGACCGGCGCGACGGGTTCGGCCGCGCCGGCATGAGCAGGGTCACTTGCGGAGCCCCTCCGACGACCCCCGCGGTGGCGAAGAAGTCGGCAGTGACCGTCTTGTCGCCGCTCATGACCACCGTCACGGTGTCGGTCGCGGCCACCGCGTCCCCGCGGTAGTCCACGAAGTGGTAGCCGGAGTCCGGTGTCGCGGTCAGCAGCACCGCCGTCCCGAACGCGTACCTTCCGTCGGTCGGCAGGGGCACCGCCGTCACCGAACCGTTCGCCGCGGCCAGCGTCAGCGTGACCAGGTCGGGAGCGAAGCCGGCGGTGACCGTCTTGTCGCCGCTCATGATCACGGTCACGGTGTCGGTCAGGGCCACCGCGTCCCCGGTGTAGTCCACGAAGTGGTGGCCGGCATCCGCCGTCGCCGTCAGCAGCACCGCGGTCCCGGACGCGTACTTCCCCGCGGTCGGCAACGGCGACTCGACCACCGAGCCGTTCGTCGCGTTCACCGTCAGCGTGAAGCTGTCGGGCGCGGACATCGACATCCAGGCGGTGGCCCCCGCCAGCGACAGCTCCCCGACGTCGTTGAACCAGTCGAGACCGTCGGTCCCGCCGAACACCACCATGCGGTCGAGCACCGGGGCGCGGATCGCACTGAGGCCGTAGCGCACGCCCGGCGGCGTGCCGTCGGGCGCCAGCTCCGTCCACGCCGGCGTGCCCGCCAGCGAGAGCTCCCAGACGTCGTTGCGGAAGCCGAAGGCGTCGTGTCCGCCGAAGACCACCATGCGATCGCGCACCGAGTCGCAGACCGCACCGTGGACGTAGCGCGCGCTCGGCGCCGGACCCGCGGGCGTCAGTTCCGCCCACTCCGGCGTGCCCGCGAGGGCGAGCGCCCAGACGTCGTTGCGGTAGCTCTCGCTGACATCGACCCCACCGAACACCACCATGCGGTCACGCGCCGGGTCGTAGATCGCGGTGTGGGAGTACCGGGCGCTCGGCAGCGCCCCGCCCGGCGCCAGCTCCGTCCACGTCGGCGCGCCCGACAGCGAGAGCTCCCAGGCATCGCCGAAGAAGGCGCCCGAGTGCCATCCGCCGAACACCACCATGCGGTCGCCCACCGGATCGTAGATCGCGGTGTGGCGGTACCGCACTTCCGGCGGCGTGCCGCCGGGCGTCAGCTCGGTCCACGCCGGCGCGCCCGACAGCGACAGCGCCCAGACGTCGTTGTAGTAGTAGGAATTGTCGTAGCCGCCGAACACCAGCATACGGTCGCGCACCGGGTCGTAGATCGCGCTGTGGTAGCGCCGCGGGCTCGGCGGGGTGCCGGTGGGGGCCAGTTCCGTCCACGCCGGCGTGCCCGCCAGCGACAGCGCCCAGACGTCGCCGAAGTTCGCGCCGGATTGCTGCCATCCCCCGAACACCACCATGCGGTCGCGCACCGGGTCGTAGATCGCGCTGTGGGCGGAACGGGCGCTCGGCGGTCCCTGGTTCGCGAGCGCGACGACAGCGGGGCCGGAGCGGCGCTCAGGCGGCGAGGCCGGATCACCGGCGGCGCCCGGGGCCGTCGTCGCGGCCACGTCGCCGTCCGCCAGGCCCACCATGAACTCGCGCTGCCAGGCGGGCAGCGCGGGGTCGGCCGCCGCCTGCGACAACCGCGCGCGCGCTTCGGGGGTCGGTCCCGCCGGGCCGGCCGGCTGGCTGGAGGCAACCGTCGGCGCCGTCAGGGTGAGGAACAGGAGCGTGAGGGTCCGGGCGAAGCTGGAGCGGAGGAGTGCCGGTCTCAATTGCGGCCTCGCTTGCGGACTCTCGGATGAGTTCGCGGCCAGGGAGTACGACCCGAACGCAGTGGCCTGATGCACTTCTGATGCTACCATCGAGGCTCGCGACTCACCCGGTTCCCGGCCCCCGCCGTCCCGACACGGGCCTCCATTCTGCAATCGAGGCGGACTCAGGAGGCGTCCCGGGGCATGAGCGATTTGGCCCCGTGGGCGAGCCGTCCCACCCATCGCAGCTCCCGCGGCCCCCGGCGCGGGCGCGGTCCTCCACGCGGAGCAGCAGGGAGGAGCGGCGCGAATCCGGGCCGTCGCGCCGATCGAATGCCCCGTCGGGCCCGCCGGCCGAAGCCGACCCGCGCGACCGGGCGGCCGGTCGAGGCGGGACGCGCTGGCCGGCGGCCGATCGAGGCGGATCCGACATCGCGTGGGGCAGTTCCCTCAGCGCGGGAACCGCCGAGCTTCGAAGCCGCTCCCGTCTGCCGGACGTGCATTCGGCACGGTCGCGCCGCGAACGGATCGGGGCGCCGCGCCGGCCGGGACTACATGGGCCTCGGCTCGAGGATGGCGATGGTCCCCGTCGCGGGATGATCGAGCACCGCGAAGCGCCCGACGTCGGGGATGTCGGTGGCCGGCACCTTGACCGTCATGCCGAGCCGTTCGGCGGACTTCACGGTCGCGTCGGCGCTCTGCACGCCCACGTAGCCCATCCAGTGCGTGGGCAGGCCCTGGTGCCTGTCGCCCTTCATCTCCCAGCCACCCGCCACCCGCTTGTCCCCCGACTTGAAGATCGTGTACGAGCCTTCCGGTCCCGCGTTCACGTCCTCGGCCTTCCAGCCGAGCAGCGCGGCGAGCAGCGACTTCGCCGCGGCGATGTCGCGGGTCCCGAGTTCGTTCCAGACGAAGGTGCTGATCCAGGGTGCCGCCGGGTTCTCTGCCATGGTCGTCGTGCTCCTCTCCGTGTGCAGGGTCCGGGTGAGGACCGCCCGGACGATGCTCCTTCGGATGCAGGTCGATGGGGGCCGGAGCGCGCGAACCGGGGGAGCGGCGTTCCTCGCCAGGAGCGGACCCGGCGGGCGGCGCGGCGGGTGGCCCGGCCGCGACCACGGCCGCCTATTCCCCGTCGGTCTCCACGGGCAGCCCGGCTTCCTGCCAGCCGCGGTAGCCGCCCGCGAGCGAGACGGTGTTCCGGTAGCCCATCTTCTGCAGGCTGTCGCAGGCCAGGACACTGCGGTACCCGCCGCCGCAGTAGCACACGATGGGCGTGCTGCGGTCGGCGAAATGCGACTCGATGTCGCGCTCGATGATGCCCCGGCCCAGGTGCATCGCCCCGGGCAGGCGACCGGCCGCCCACTCGTGGTCCTCCCGCACGTCGATCAGCACGTGCCGCTCGCGCCGCATGAGCCGCTCGCCGTACTCCGCGATGCCGATCTCCCTCACGCGCGGGCGCGCCTCCTCGACCAGCGCCAGGAAGGCGGCGCCGTGGTGGCGGTGCGTCATCGCGCGGGGCCTCCGGACGCGGCACCGCCCGCGGCCCGCTCGAACGTGCGCCCCGCCAGCGCGCCCGCGCCGCTGCCGGGTCCGTACTCGCGCACCACGTGGTAGAGCGCGTCGCGCTGCACCGGGAGCTTCCCGGCCTCGCGGATGGCCTGCACCATGGATTCCTCGGCCAGCCCCACCGGTCCGCGCGCCTGCGCGGCGTGGGCGATCCGCTCGACGCCGATGGTGCCGTCCAGGTCGCTGGCGCCGAAGTTGAGCGCCACGCTCGCGGTATCGTGACCCAGCATGACCCAGTAGCTCTTGACGTGCGGAACGTTGTCGAACACCAGCCGCGAGACCGCGATCGTCCTGAGGTCGTCGATGGCCGAGGCCTGCCGCCGCACCAGGCCCGTCACCCCGGGCTGGAACGCCAGCGGGATGAAGGCGAGGAAGCCGGGCGCGCGGTCCTCGAGCTCGCGCAGCAGGACCAGGTGCTGCACCCGCTCGGCGAGCGTCTCGATGTGCCCGTACAACAGCGTCGCGTTGGAGGGGATGCCCATGCGATGCGCGGTCTCGTGGATCTCGAGCCAGCGCTGGCCGCCGATCTTCTGGCGGAACAGCTCCCGGCGCACGCGCTCGCTGAACACCTCGGCGCCGCCGCCCGGCAGCGCGTCGAGCCCCGCCTCGCGCAGCCGCTCGAGCACCCACCCGACCGGCTGCCGGGTGAGCCGGCAGAAGAAGTCGATCTCGACCGCGGTCCAGGCCTTCACCTGCACGTCGGGCCGCGCCTCCTTCACCCAGCGGACGACGTTCACGTAGTCCTCGAAGCGCCACTTGTCGTGCAGGCCCCCGGTGACGTGCAGCTCGGTGATCCCGGGATCGAGGTGGGCGAGGATCTGCTCCTTCGTCATGGTGTAGGCGCCGGGGGCGCCGGGCTTCTTCGCGTAGTCGCAGAAGCGGCAGGCGAGCACGCAGACGTTGGTCGGGTTGAGCTGCCGGTTGACGGTGAAGGTGACGCGCTCGCCGTGCAGGTCGCGCGCGTAGGCGTCGGCCAGGCGCCCCAGCTCGAGCACGGGCGCCTCGAACAGGCGCAGTCCGTCCTCCTGGCCGAGCCTGCCGCCCTCGAGCAGCGTGCGCTGGGCGGCGGCCACGGCCGGGTCGCGGGTCCGGACGGCGGCGAGGTGGGAATGGTCTCGGGACTGCATGGGACCTCCGTGGGTGCGGCGGGCGCGGAGTATACCCACGCCCGCCGCGGGAGGTCGAGGCCGTCAGAGCGCCAGGTAGTACGTCGCCTTCACCAGGAAGATGTCGTCGGCCCGGACGTCGAGCAGCCGGCGCGTCGAGGGGCCGAAGCGCAGGTCGCCGAGCGCCTCCTCGTCCGTCCTCTGCTGCGTCCAGACCAGGTAGAGCACCGAGCCCGGCCGGTACTCCCAGCGCAGCACCGCGTTCCCGCGCAGGGACTTGAAGTTGAACGACGGATCGCCGAGCGCGAAGGGCGTGCCGCCCAGCGGGGCCACCTCGCCGTCCGCGTACGACGTGCCCGGGGCCTGCCCGTAGTGGACGAATTCGTACGTGCCGGCGCGCGCCAGTTCCTTGAAGTCCGAGTAGCGCCCCGCCGAGATGAACGGCTGGACGTAGGTCTGCAGCGAGAGGTCCGGCGTGAGCGTGACGTTGAGCCGGATGCTGGCCGCGACCGTGGTCTGATCGAGGCAGGCGAACACGTAGCGCCGGTCGCCGAAGTCGGCCGGCACCTCGCCCGGCGCGCCGACCGAGGTGACGAACTGCGCGTCGGCGACATTGCGCTCGAACGATGGCCCGAAGCTCAGGTAGAGCCGTGACGAGGGCTTCCAGGTCAGCGTGGGAGTCACCGACCAGTCGAAGGTCCCCGTGCCCGGAGTGCCTTCGGCGTAGAGGTTGGTGCAGCTGAACAGGCGGCGGTTCTCGTCGGTATCGTAGTGCAGGCTCGCGGCGCCGCTGGCCGGGCGCAGCATGCGCGGACCGCCGCGGGTCTGGCGGTTCGCCGTCGCCTCCGGGAACCAGTCGACCTCGGCGTCGGCCGTGTGGTTGCTGGTGAAGGTGACGTGTCCCAGCGCCCCGACCTCGGACCAGACCTGCTCGCCGCCGAGGTCCCAGTTGCCGGCGACGTAGCCCGCGAGCCGGCTCTCGGTCTGCCAGCGGTTGGCCTTCGTCCACTTGTATCCCGACATCACGTGGGCGTTGATCACGTCGGCGTAGTACTGGTAGCCGAGGTCGCTGACCTCGAACCGCGGGTCCAGCATCCCGACAGCCGAGTTGAACGCGACGTTGCCCTCCTGCTTGTTGAGCGCGAGCCGCCCGGCGAAGCCGGTGAGCGAGGTCACGCTCCGCACACCCAGGTAGCCGGCGTCGGGGCGCTGGAAGTAGTGGCGCGAGTTCCTCTGCAGGGCCTCCATCCGCGCTTCGGTCCCCGCGACCCGCGACATCGCCGTCCAGCCCGAGACGATCCAGACCTTCTTCCGATCGACGAAGTGCCAGCCGTCCACGCCCGCCACCAGCGACTGCCGGTTCAGTTCGTCCTCGAGGAGCCCGCCGTCACCGAAGCGGCGCTGCGTCAGCGTGCCCAGCAGGCCGAGCCCGTTGCGCCCCTCCTTGAACTCCCGCTGCCCGCGCACCAGGCCGTACCAGGTGAACGGCTCGATCTCGCTCCGCGACTCGATCCCGTCCGTCCAGACCCTCGCCCGCTCGCGCGAGGTCAGCGCCTGCAGGGTGCCGAAGTTCCAGCCGGGCGCGGGGCGGCCGGTGAGCTTCGCCGCCCCGAGGATGTGCGTGGCCATCGGGACATCCGCGAACACCGTGGCGTCCGCATCGTTCGACGGCGGCACGCCGCCCTGCGGCGCGCGACCGATGCGACGGCTGTAGAAGAGCGTGGGCGCCGGCCAGTTCATGCCCCAGGAGTCGTTGGGCCCGTCCCGGCCGAAGGAGAAGACCCGCGCGTTCTCGGTGAAGAACGGACGCTTCTCCTGGTAGAAGGACTCGACGTCCGAGAGGTTCACCACCGCCGGGTCCACCTCGACCTGGCCGAAATCGGGGTTCACGGTGGCGTTGAGCGTGAGGTTGCTCCCCAGGCTGGTGCGCAGGTCTCCGCCCACCGTCGGCGTGTAGCGCGAGCCATCGTTGAACGGGTCGCCCGCGGGCCGGACCAGGTACTCGGCCTTGCCCGTCACGTAGGGCGACAGTTCGACGGTGCGTCCGCTCCGCACGCCCTCGATGCCCACGAGGTGCGGGAATCGCGGCTGGAACCCGCTCTCGGCCTTCGGCTTGATCGCGACGAAGGACTTCTCGGCGCGGCGCGCCACGTTGCGGCCGAAATTCACGCCCCACACCTGCCGATCGCCCGGCGCGAAGCGCAGCTGCGAGAACGGGATCCGCATCTCGCAGGTCCATCCCTGCGCGTCGCGTTGCGCGCGTCCCTCCCACACCCCGTCCCAGGACGCGTCCTCCTCGCCGTCGTTCGCCGTGGTGGCGTCCATGATCGCGCCCGAAGGGGTGACGACGAACTCGTAGCCCGTGCGGTGGTCGTGGAACGGGTCGAGGATCACCCCGGCGAAGTCGGAGGGGACGAAGTCGTCGCGGCGGAAGTACGGGGCGATGATCGAGTCGGGGTGCGAGTCCCACATGCGCGCCGCCACGTAGAGGGCCTGGTCGTCGTAGGCGATCCACACCCGGGTGCTCTCGGTGGCGGCCGCGCCCTCGTAGGGCTGCAACTGGATCAGCCGCGTGATGCACGGGGGCCCCTGCCAGGCAGGGTCGTCCAGCGCGCCGTCCACCACGACCGGCGAGGCCAGCCTCGCGGCGCGCACCGGCGGCAGCGAATCGCCCGGACCGGCCGGGGCCCCGGCGGCCCGGGCGGGGCCGGCCGCGAGCGCGACACCGGCGGACAGCACCAACAGCAGCATGGTGGGAAGGGTGTTCCTCATCGTGGGCTCCCGGGTCGGCTGGGACGACTTCGACTTGCGGGCGGGCACGCGACCGCGTGCGAGCCTGCGATGGCCTCACCGGGTGTGACGGCCGGAGGCGGTCCGGGGTTTCAGCGCCGGCACGGTCCCGCGCCAGAGGCGGACCAGCGAGGGCGAAGGGGCGACGAACGGGGCCATCCGGCGACGGGTCCGGCGCATGCTGCGCGCCGGGCCCGCCGCCTGCCGCCCTTCCGGTGCCCGGGACGCGCGGCCCTCACCACGTCGCCCGCGGGCCGGTCGGGCTACAGGTTCAGGTGGTACGTCGCCTTCACCAGGAAGATGTCGTCGGCCTGCGTGTCGAACAGGCGGCTCATCGAGGGCCCGATGCGCAGGTCGCCGACCGCCTCGTCGTAGCGCTCGCGCGTCTGCGTCCAGACGAAGTAGAGCACCGAGCCCGGCCGGTACTCCCAGCGCAGCACGGCGTTCCCGCGCAGCGACTTCACGTTGAAGTCGGGCGCCGGGAACGCGAACGGCGTGCCGCCGTCCGCCGGCGTCGCCCGCACCAGGCCGGGCTCCGAGGTCGCATCCACGTCCTCGCGCACGAACTCGTACGAGCTCGCGCGGGCCAGCGCCTTGTAGCCGGCGTAGCGGCCCTCGGAGACCAACGGCTGCAGGTAGGTCTGCAGCGTCAGGTTGCGGGTGAACGACACGTCCAGCCGCAGGTTCGCCGAGAGCGTGACCTGGTCCATGCGCGCGAAGACGTAGCGGCGGCCGCCGAAGTCCGCGGGTACCTCGCCCGCGGGCGCGATCGCGGCGCCGTAGAGCGGCACGTACTGCGCGTCCTCGATGGCCCGGTCGAGGCCGGGGCCCAGGCTCAGCGTGAAGTTGGGCGCCGGCTTCCACTCGACCGACGGGTAGATCGACCAGTAGGCCGACCGCACCGAGGGCGCCAGGCTGCCGTTCGCCATCAGGTGCCAGTTGACGCGGTGGCTCGGATCGGAGTCGATGTTGAACTGCCCCCACGCGCTGGCCGGTTCGACCATCAGCGGGCCGCCGCGCGTGCGCCGGTCGCTGCTCGCCGGCGTGAACGGGAACGCCTCCACGCTGAGGTACCAGTCGTTCTCGAGCGTGACCGAGGGGTTCACGTACAGGCCGCGCGAAGTCACGTCGCCGTCGCGGTTCCCGCTCGCGACGGCGACGCCGATCACGCTGGCGTCCTTGCGCCAGCCGTTCGGCTCGGTCCAGCGGTAGCCGCTGCCGACGTGGCCGTTCCAGACGTCGGCCTGCGACATGTAGCCCAGGTCGTTCACGTCGAAGCGCGGCGACAGCATCCCGAACGAGGCGTTGACCGGGACGCGGCCCGCCTGCTTGTTGAGCCACCAGCGCGTGCCCCAGCCGGTCAGCGAGGTCGCCGCGCTGTCCACGCCGAGGTGCCGGGCGTCGGGCCGCTGCAGGTAGTGCAGCGAACTGCGCTGCAGGGCGATCATCCGCTGCTCCGTTCCCGCGACCCGCGACATCCCGGCCCAGCCCGAGAGCACCCAGAGCTTCTTCCGGTCCAGGAAGTGCCACCCGTCCAGGCCGGCGAACAGGGACTGGCGGTTGAGCGTCGCGGCCAGCCCGTCGTCGCCGAAGCTGCGCTGCACCAGCGTGGCCATGAGCCCGACGCCGTTGTAGCCGCCCTTTCGCTGCTTGAGCCCGCGCGCCACGCCGTAGTAGGTCAGCGGCTCGACGGTGGCACGCGAATCGATCCCGTCCGCCTGGTAGCGCGCCTGCTCGCGCGCGGTGACCGCCTGCAGCGTGCCGAAGTCGAGCCCCTCGGCGGGCTTCCCGGTGAGCTTCGCGGCGCCGAGGATGTGCGTCGCCATCGGCACGTCGCGGAAGTCGCCGGGCACGCCGCCCTGCGGTGCGCGGCCGATGCGCCGCGTGTAGAAGAAGCGCGGCGCGGGCCAGTTCAGGTTCCAGTAGGTCGAGGCGCCCTCCTGGCCGAACGAGAACACCCGGGCGTTCTCGGTGAAGAACGGGCGCTTCTCCTCGAAGTAGGACTCCACGTCCGAGAGGTTCACCACCGCGGGGTCCACCTCGACCTGCCCGAAGTCGGGGTTCACCGTGGCGTTGAGCGTCAGGTTGTTGCCGACCCCCGCGCGCAGGTCGGCGCCGACGCCCGGCGTGTAGCGCGAGCCGTCGTTGAACGGGTCGCCCGGGGCGTGCGCCAGGTACTCGGCCTTGCCGGTCGAGTAGGGCAGCAGCTCGACGCTGCGCCCCCGCCGCGCGGGCTCGAAGCCGACCAGGTCGGGGAAGCGCGAGACGAAGCCGCTGGCCTTCTTGGGGAGCGGCACGAGGTAGTCCACCTCGGCGAGCCGCGTGATGCAGCGCTTGAAGTTGATGCCCCAGACCTGCTCGGCGCCGGCGCGCGAGCGCATCTGCGAGATCGGGATGCGCAGCTCGCAGCACCAGCCGCCGCCCGGCCCGGTCTCCCTGCGCACGCGCGCGTCCCACACGCCGTCCCACGCGGCGTCGCTCTGGTTGTCGTTGTACAGCGTGCCGTCGAGCAGCACGCCCGCCGCGTTGACGCCGAAGTAGTATCCGCTGCGGCCGTCGTGGTAGGTGTCGAGGTAGACGAAGAAGCGGTCGGTGGCCGTGCTCACGTCGCGCCGCACCAGCTGCGCGGCGATCGACTCCGGCCGCGCGTCCCACATCCGCGCCGCGACGTAGAGCGCCCGGTCGTCGTAGGCGACCCACACCCAGGTGCTCTCGCGCGGCACCGCCCCCTCCACCGGGTCGCGCTGCGTGAAGCGCGTGACCGAGGGCGGCGCCTGCCAGGCGGCCTCGTCGAGGCGGCCGTCGATCACCACGGGCGCCGCGAGCCTCACGGCGCGCACGGGGCCGACGCCCTCCGGCGGCTGCGCGGCGGCCGGCCGGTTCAGGGTCAGGGCAGACAGGAGCACCGCGGCGAAGACGCGCATGGAATGGGCCCTCGGGGGTGGAGGGGAATCGCCGGGCCGCCGCGGACCCGCGCCGGGTCGGCCGCCGACACGCGCCGGCAGCCACCAGCATCCCCGAAAACGGCCCCGGTGTCCGCGCCGCTCGGCCCAGCGTACGTCGTGGCCTGACCGGAGCGGCATCCGCGCGAACCAGCGGGGGAGCCGTTCGCGGCCCGGAACGCGGCCGGGGGTCCTGCGGGTCGTCAGGCGGCCCGGAAGACGTCCCGTGCGGGACCGGCCCGCGGCAGCGTGATCGCGAAGACGGTGCCCGCGGCCCCGCCGCTCGTGAAGCCCACGCGACCGCCGAGGAATCGCTCGCCGAGCAGCTTCACGCTGTAGGTCCCGATGCCGCGGCCCTCGCCCCCCTTGGTGCTGAACGACCTCTGGAACATCTGCAACTGGACGCGCTCCGGCATGACGCCCGGATTGTGCACCTCGAAGCGCACTCCGTCGCCCTCGATTCCGGAGGAGACCGTGACGGTCCCGCCCACCGGTGTGGCCTCGAGCGCGTTCTTGACCAGGTTTCCGAGCACGCGGCGCAGGAGCGCCGGGTCCGTGCGCAGCCGGACGGCCTCGCGGGGGGCACACCGCAGTCCGCGCCCCGCCGCGACCTGGTGATGTCCGTAGAGGCCGATCACGTCCTCGAGCAGGTCCCGGGACGAAACGTCCTCGAGCTCCACGTCCAGGCGACCGCGCTCGGCCGCCAGCATCTGGCGATGCCCCGTGATCTCGTCGATCAGCGCCCCCGTGAGCCGGTGGACCTCGTGCTTGAAGCGCCGTTCCTTCTCCGCGGTGAGTTCCTCCACGAGCAGCAGCTCGGCCAGGCCGTGCACGCCGCCGCAGGTGTTGAGCACGTCGTGGAAGAAAACGCGCTCGAGGACCTGCCGGCGCTTCTCGTCGCTGATGTCCTGCAGGGCGACGACCACCAGTTCCTCATCGTCCACCGAGAGGAAGGTGGCCTTGACGCGGAAGTCGAGCGCGCCACCGTCCGGGCCCCCGGAGGTGCGGATGCGGACCTCCTCGACGACGTCCGCGCGCGTGCTCATGGCGGCGAGGAAGGCGTGCACCGCGCCGCACGCCGAACAGGCCGTGCTCGTGCCGCAACCGCCCGGCCGCTCCGCCGCGTGGATGCAGTTCAGGACCTCGCCCGGACGCCTCGCCAGGACGGCACCGGCGTCGCCCGCACCGACCACCGCGAGGAACGTCGGGTTGGCGGCCACGACCTGGCGCATCGAATTGAGGACGAGCGCGGGCCCCGGCATGGCGTCGAGCATCGAGGCCGCGAGCGGGTTGGCGACGAACCTGCGACGCTGTTCCTGCACGGCCTCGGCGCTCTCCCGCTCCGGCCGGGCGAACGCCGTACCGGGCCCGCGGCCGGTCGTGGATTCCTTCATCGGATGACCCTCCTGCGGGGAGCATCACCACTCCCGCGCGTCCTCTCCGTCAGAGAACCGTTCGCATGAGCTTCGCGAGGTCGAGCATGAGGATCGGCTTGTCCAGGACCCCATCGATCCCCTGTGCCCTGTCCGTCTCCGGGGAGCCGACCTCGTTGTTGCCCGAGCACAGGATGACCGGGATGTCGGGGCGACAGGCCTTCAGGCGCTTCGCCAGGACCCTTCCCGTCATCCCCGGCATGGTCAGGTCCGTGACCACCACGTCGAACCGGTCGGGGCCCGCCTCGAACGTGGCAAGGGCGGCGGCGCCGTCCCGCTCGGAGCGGACTTCGTAGCCGAGCTCGAGCAGCATGTCCACGATCGTTTCGAGGACCAGGACGTCGTCGTCCACGACCAGCACGCGCTCCGTGCCGGTGCGGATCTCCTCGAGCGGACCCGCGGCGGCGGGGGCGGCCCGATCGGTCACGGGCAGGTGGACGTCGAAGGTCGTGCCCTTGCCCGGTTCGCTCGCCACCGTGACTCCGCCGTGGAGGCTGGTGACGATCCCGCGCACCACGGCGAGCCCCATGCCGGTGCCCGTCCCCGCGGGCCGCGTGGTGAAGAAGGGCTCGAACATCCGCTTGATCACCTCGGCGGTCATGCCGTGACCGGTGTCGCGAACGCGGAGCCGGACGAATCGCCCCGGAGCCATGCCGGAGCGGAGGGCGGTGGACGAGGCGTCGAGGTCGACGTCGGCGAGACCGACGTCCAGGACGCCTCCGCCCGCATTCATGGCCATGGCGGCGTTCGTGCAGAGGTTGATGATGATCCGGTGGATCTCGGTCGGATCGGCCGCGACCACGGCGGTGGACTTGACGTCGGTGTGGATCACGATGGTGGACGGGATGCTCGCCCGCAGGAACCGCATCGCCTCGTTCACGATCGATTCCATCCGGATGGGCCGCACCTCGCGCTCGGTCTTGCGGCTGAACGCCAGGATCTGCCTGACCAGCGTGGACGCGCGGGTCGCCCCCTGGAGGACGACCTCGAGATCGTGCCGCACGGAGGGATGGTCACCGGACTTCTTCAGCGCCATCTGCGTGTAGCCGACGATCGCGCTCAGGATGTTGTTGAAGTCGTGCGCGATCCCCCCGCCAGCGTCCCGATGGCTTCCATCTTGTCGGCCTGGACCGCGTGCGCCTCCATCTCCAGCAGGGCCGTGACATCGCGGCGGACCGACAGGTAGCCGACGATCGCTCCCGACGAGTCCAGGATGGCCGAGACGGCCCCGTCGAGGTGGATCAGGCGGCCATCCTTGGTCCGGTTGAGGAAGCGGCCGTTCCAGTTCCCCCCCGCCCGGATCCTCTCCCAGATCTCGGGGACCCTGGCTCCCTCGAGGTCCCGGCACAGGAGGTCGTTGATGTCCCGGCCCGCGGCCTCTCCTGCCGAGAACCCGGTGGTCCGCTCGAACGCCGGGTTCGTGTAGGTGATGAGACCGTCCAGACCGAGCACGATGATGTCGTCGGCCGCGTGTTCGACGGCGGCCATCAATCGGAGGGCCTGCTCCGCCGCCTGCCTGCGCGCCGAGACGTCGTTGATGGTCGCGAGGACGGTCTTCCTCCCGCCCAACGCGATCAGGGTCGGATGGAGATCCGCGAAGAAGGTGGCTCCGTCCTTCCGTCTGAATCTCATCTCGCTTCGAACGCCCTGTTCTCCACGGACGAACGCTCCAAGTTGCTCCAGGACGAGGGGCAGGTCCTCCGGCGTGTGGAGGTCACCGACACCCATGGACCGGAGTTCCTCCGCCGTGAAGCCGAGCATCTTCGAGAACGCCGGGTTGCACCCGACGAATCTCCCGGCTTCCAGGTCGAGCAGCAGCATCCCGCTGGCCGCGCCGTCGAAGATGGCCCTGAAGTTCCGTTCGGACGTGCCGAGCGCCTCCTCCGCCAGCTTGTCCCGGGTGATGTCGCGAAGCACGCCCACGATGAACTTCCGGGCCGCCCGGTCGGTGTAGAGGGTCTTCTTGGTGACGATCGTGTGGGTCTTGCCGTCGGCCCAGGTGATGGACTCCTCGTGGACGTCGGGCACTCCGGTCTCGAACACGAGGGCGTCCTGCCGCAGGAACACCGCCACCTGCTCGGCGGGGAAGAAGTCCGCGTCGGTCGCGCCTTCGATCGACTCGCGGCCCCGCCCGAGCAGGGCGCAGAACGCGGCATTGACCAGCGCGAACCGGTGCGCCTGGTCCTTCACGAAGACCGGATCGGCGATGCTGTTGATGATCGCGTCGAGGAACTCGTGGGAGCCCCGGAGTTCCGCCTCGGCCCGGATGCGCCGGGTGATGTCGTGGAAGGACCAGACGCGCTCCGGGCGTCCCCCGCCCGCGTCGCGGGCCGGCACCGCGTAACAGTCGAAGACCCTGCCGTCCTTCAGCAGGACCTCGTCGCGACACGACGCCTCGGGGTGCCGGAGAAGGTGATCGACCCTGGCGCGGAACTCGCCGGGATCCACGACCCGCTCCGAGACCATGCAGAGGGCGTTCCCGGGACCTTCCGCCACCAGCCGATCCTCGGGGATGCCCCACAGTTCGGCGAAACGCCGGTTGGCGTAGACGACTTCACCCTGACCGTCCACGAGCAGGATGCCGTCTGCCGATGCCTCCAGCACGTCCGCCAGTCTCGCGGTGGGTGGGTCCGCCCGCATCCCGACGGCGTCGAGCCGGGGCAGTTCGCCGCGGGTCACGTTCTGTTCCAGGCGCCGGGGGGGCGCGAGTTCCCCGGTCTCGCCGTCGTCGTTCCCGTGCAGGCTCCCGGTCTCCTGCCGAACGCCGGCGGCGGGCCACGGCCCGGCAGCCGGCCGCTCACCGTCGGACCGCGCCCCCTCCGATTCGCCCCGGGGGGGCGGAGCCGGGCGGGCCGCTTCACTCGATCCTGGCGTGGGGCGACGCATGGCGGCGGACTCAGGCGGCCTTGCGCCGGGGTTCGTCGAGGGTCTCGCGCACCTTGCGCAGGAGGACCTCCGGCGTGAAGGGCTTCTGGAGGAACGGGATGTCGGGATCCAGGCCGCCCACCGCGACGACGGCCGGGTTCACGTAGCCCGAGATGCAGAGCACCGCCATGTCGGGACGCTGCGTCGCCAGCCGGGTCACGAGCTCGTGCCCGCCGCGGCCCGGCATCACCAGGTCGGTCACCAGCAGGTCGATCGGGCCGGGGTGGCCGGTCGAGAGCACGACCGCCTCCCCGGCGCTCTTCGCGTCCAGCACCTGGAAACCGCTATTCGAGCAGCGTGTCGCGGATGACCGCGCGCACCAGGTCCTCGTCGTCGACGACGAGCACGGTCCCTCCCCCTCTGCCGCCGCCGGCGCGACACGGAACGTCGCCGAACGACACCACGACCGCCGCCACCCGGGGGAGGTGGATCTTGATCGATGTCCCCCGGCCCGGCTCGCTCTCGAGGTCGATGTGGCCGCCGCTCTGCTTGATGATGCCGTAGACGGTCGAGAGCCCGAGCCCGCTGGCCTTGTCCATGCTCTTGGTGGTGAAGAACGGCTCGAAGGCATGGGTCTGCGTTTCCGCATCCATGCCGCAGCCGGTGTCGGTGACCGCGAGCCGCACGTAGGGACCCGGCTCGATCGCCCAGTCCCTGCCGATCGCGTACGCGTCGTCGAGATCCACGTTGGCGGTCTCGATCGTGAGCCGGCCACCGTCCGGCATGGCGTCCCGCGCGTTGAGGGCGAGGTTGAGGAGGATCTGCTGGATCTGCCCCGGGTCGGCCTTCACCCTGCCCAGCGCGCTGCCCGGCACGACGGTGATCTCGATGCCCGCGCCCAGCACCTGCCTCAGCATGTCCTCCATCTCCGCGACGACGACGCCGAGGTCGAGCACCTTGGGCTGGAGCGCCTGTTGCCGGCTGAAGGCCAGCAGTTGCCGCGTCAGGGTGGCTGCCCGCGCCGCGGCCTTCTTGATGCCATCCGCCTTCGAATGCGCCGGGTGATCCTCCCCGACCCGGGCCAGGATCATGTCGGCGCTGCCCATGATGGCGGTGAGCATGTTGTTGAAGGTGTGCGCGATCCCGCCGGTCAGCCGCCCGATCGCCTCCATCTTCTGCGAAAGACGGAGCTGCTCGCGGGCCCGCCGCCGCTCCGTGTCGTCGATGACATAGCCGTGGATCTCCATCAGGTCGCCCTGCGGGCCGAACATGCCGACCGCCGTCTCGATCACGTGGATCGACTCGCCGTCGGCCCGGCGCAGCACGCTCTCGCGACGGTCCACGCTGCGCTGCGCACGAAGCTGCTCGAGGAAGGTCTGGTGGGCGTCGGCGTCCGGGTAGAGCGACGCGACGTCGGCGGAGAGCGCCTCCTCGACCGACGCCAGCCCCAGCATGCGCGCGAACGCGGTGTTGCAGTCCAGGATCCGGCCGACCGGCGTCGAGATGTACGTGCCGGCGATGTTGTGCTCGAAGAACCGGCGGTAACGCTTCTCGCTGTCGAGCAACGCCGCCTGCGCCTCCCCGCGCTCGGTCTGGATGCGGCGCTCGTGGAGACTCCGGAAGATCGACACCCCGCAGTGAGTGGCCAGCACCTGGAGCGCGCGGGCGTGCATGGGTGCGAATGGCTCGTCGAAGGTCATGCGGGCGACGCAGAACACGCCGAGGGCGGCGCCGTCGAAGCAGATCGGCACGCACAGCGCGGAACAAGGGGTCGAGCTCCACCCCAACTCCTCCTCCAGGCGAGCACAGGCCTGCGGCCGGTCCGCGGTCTGGGCCTCGCCGGTGGAGTAGACGCTCCCGACCAGCCCCTCACCGGGGCGGATCGACTGGGCTTCCGCGAACTCGGCCCCCCCCCCACCGAGACGAGGATCTCGAGCTGGCCGGTGCCCGGGATGAACAACAGGACCGACGCGTAGTCCGCCTCGAAGCAGGGAAGCGCCCGGTTCACCGCCAGCGTGAGCGTGCCGCGGAGATCCGGCTTCTGCGCGAGCTGGACCGTGATGTCGAGCAGGTCGGAGACGCCGGTCAGCCGTTCGTGGATCACCGCCTCGCGCATCGCCAGACGCTGGCTCTCGTTCTCCTCCGTCGCGAGCGCGCGCAGGCTCTGCGAGGCGTAGAGGACGAAGAGCAGGACCAGGACCATGAGCCCGGCCAGGACGAGCCCGTAGGTCGCGTGCGGAAGGAACACGACCGGCGTCCGCTCGGTCCCGTAGGAACCGATGATCGCCACCTCGGAGACCATCCCGACCAGCAGCGTGGCGGCGAGCGTCCACAGCCAGCGCCGCCTTCGTTCCGTCCTCGACAGGTCGCCCATGGCTCGGTTCCACCCAGGAGGTGCGCGGGACTTCGTGGAGACGGGGTCACGACGTCCACCCCGCAGGCTCGCCGTCCGACGGACAGCGACTTCGTGGTGGTGGTATCGGCCGGGGCACCTCCCGCTTGATGAGTAGACCTACGCATTCTTGCTCCGCGCCCGCGGCGAGCGAAGCTCCCGCGTCCGGCGGGCGGCGCCCCGCGGAGCGCCGCGCCGCGCACCGGTCCGCTGAAGCAGAACGAGTATGTCTACGCATGCAGTTTGCACGCACCGGGGCGATGCAGCCACCGACCACCGAGAGCGTGTTGGGCAATCGGACCCGCTTCCACATCCCGCAGAGCCGACATCTCCGAGTTGTCCGCCTTCACCCCATGCCAATGGACGGTGAATGATCGAGTCAACGGATCGGGTCCGAAGCAACCCTCGACGCCAGACCCCGGCCCCGCGTCGGGCCGGGTCCTCGATGATCGCGGTCGCGATGCTGGTGCCCCTGGTCCTGCCTGCCCCCTCTTCATTCGCGCGGTTCCGTCGCCGGGCCGGGACCGCAGCCCGGAGGAGATCCAGCGGCTCGCGCGACAGCTCGGCTACTCGCCCGAGCAGCTGCGCGCGGCGGGGCAGGCGCCCGACGGGCACGCGCCGCCGCGACCGCGCCCTCTCCGCGGCGGCGCTGAAGGCGCTCGCGCCCACGGACGCGAAGCACCCGACCCGCGCCCGTCCCGGCGCCGCCGGACGACTCGCAGCCCTTCGGGTACGAGGTCTTCCGCTACTCGCCCACGACCTTCGAGCCGCTCGCCTACGGTCCGGTGGACCAGGACTACCCCGTCGGCCCGGGCGACGAGCTGGTCCTCACGATGTGGGGCGACGCGCAGCTCGCGCTCACCGCGACGGTGAACCGCGAGGGCGCGGTCGTCCTGCCGGACGTGGGCACGATCCCGGTCAACGGGCTCACGCTCGAGGGCGCGCGCTCGCGCATCCGCGCGGTCCTCGCCCGCATCTACGCCGGACTGCGTCCCGACGGGCCGGGCTCGACGATCTCGCTCGACATCTCGCTCGGCAAGCTGCGCTCGATCCAGGTGTTCCTGCTCGGCGAGGTGGTCAGGCCGGGCGGCTACACGGTCAGCTCGGTCTCGCGCGTGCTCAACGCCCTGTACGTCGCGGGCGGCGCGACCCGCCCGGGCTCGCTGCGCGACGTGCGCGTGATCCGCGGCGGGCAGGTCGTCGCGCACGTGGACCTCTACCGGCTGCTGCTCACGGGCGACGCCGCGGACGAGACCCGCCTGCAGAACGGCGACGTCATCTTCGTGCCGCCGGTCGGCCGGCGCGTGAAGGTGAGCGGCCCGCTGCGCCGCAACGGCTCTTCGAGCTCAAGGACGGCGAGAACCTGACCGCGCTGCTCCAGATGGCGGGCGGACCGCTGGCCGACGCCGACCTGTCGCGCGCCCAGATCACCCGCGTGGTGCCGCCGGCCCTGCGCGACAGCCTGCACGGGCAGGACCGCCTCGCCCTCGACGTCTCGCTCGCCGGCGCGGCGCAGGGGCGCGGCGGCGACGTGCCGCTGTGCGACGCCGACGAGCTGGTCGCGTACCCGATCGGGCAGGAACGGCGCAACACCGTCACGATCTCGGGCGCGAGCGTGCTCAAGCCCGGCGTCTACGAGTACCGACCGGGCCTGCGGCTGCGCGACCTGGTGGAGCTGGCGGGCGGGCTCAAGCCCGAGGCCTTCCTGGGCCGCGCGCAGGTGACGCGCACCGCCGCCGACCGCACGCGCTCGGTGCTCCGCGTGGACCTGTCGCGCGCGCTCGCCGGCGATCCCGGCGGACGACATCGCGCTCGAGCCGCTCGACGAGCTCGGCGTGCTCTCGAAGTGGGACGTCGAGGAGCGCGGGCGCGTCACGCATCGACGGCCTGGTGCGCCGCCCGGGCGAGTACGAGTACCTCGAGGGCATGACGCTCGCGGACCTCGTGTTCCAGGCGGGCGGCCTCACGGACGACGCCCTCGCCCTGTCGGCCGAGCTCGCGCGCGTGGTCCTGCGGGCGCAGGGCCTGCGCATCGCGGACACGCTGCGGGTGCCGCTCGAGCGCACGCTCTCGGCCGACTCGCGGGCCTCGTCGTTCGCGCTCGAGCGCTGGGACGCGGTGTTCGTGCGCCGCGACCCGGAGTTACCGCGAGCAGGTGTTCGTGAGCGTGGACGGCGAGGTCCGCTTCCCCGGGCGCTACGCGCTCACGCGCCGCGACGAGCGCATCTCCGACCTGGTGAAGCGCGCGGGCGGGCTCACCGAGCTCGCCTACGCGCCCGGCGCCAGCTTCTCGCGCACGGGCGCCGAGCGCCTCGGGATCGACCTGCCCGCGGTGCTGCGCGACCCGCGCAGCCCGTCGAACCTGGTGCTCGCAGTCCAGCGACGTGCTCACGGTGCCGCGCTTCGCAGCCGACCGTGACCATCGAGGGCGCGGTGTTCAACCCGGTGACCGCGCTCTACCGCGCGGGCGCGGGCGTGGGCTACTACGTCACGCAGGCGAACGGCTTCCGCCACGGACGCGGACAAGCGCCGCACGGTGGTCGTCCAGGCGAACGGCGAGCGTGCAGAAGGGCGGCACGCCGGGCCCGGGCAGCCGCGTGCTGGTGCCCGCGCGGCCGCCCACCGGAGCAGCAAGGACCACCTCAAGGACGTCGCGACCCTGATGGGCATCCTGGCGAGCGCCGCGACCACCGTCTACCTCGTCAGCCAGGGGGTCGAAGTGAGCGCGCCCGCCGGCGACGCCGCGGCCGCCGCGGCCCCGGGCCGCACGCTGCTCGTGCTCGACGAGCGAGCCGGGCGCCGGGTTCGACTGGCGCGGGCGCCGGCGCGGCTCCGGCCGCACCGCCGGCGGCTGGCGGCCGCTGGCCGTCGGCGGGGCCGTGGCCGCGTTCGCGCTCTCCTTCCTGCTGCCGCCGGTGTACGTGGCGAGCGTGACGCTGATGGAGGCGCAGAGCAGCGACCTGGGCATCCCTGTCCCCCAGCTCGGCATGATGGAGCAGCAGTTCGGCCTGCGCCTGGCGGCCAGCACGAGCGGGGTCAGCACCTACCCCGAGATCGTGCGCAGCCGCCAGCTGCTCACGCGCGTGCTCGGGCAGCGCTTCCCGACCGCGCGGAACCGCACGGTGCGTGCTGCTGGACCGGCTGACCCGCCCCGCCCCGGCGGCCCGGCGCCTCGACCGTCGGGGTGCGCAAGCTGCGGCGGCGCGTGGACCCGGCCCTCGACCGGCGCACCAGCATCCTCACCGTGCGCGTGAGCCTGGACGATCCGGTCCTCGCCGCGGCGGTCGCGACCGCGGTGTGCGCGGAGCTCCAGGACATCGTCGTGCACTCGATGAACACCCAGGCCGGCGCGAACCGCCGCTTCATCGAGGCGCGCGTGGCGGAGGCCCGGCGCGACCTGGCCCGGGCGGAGGACGCCCTGCGCGCGTTCCGCGAGAACAACCTGCGCGGCAGCTCGCCGCGCCTGCTCACCGAGGAGGCGCGCCTGGCGCGCGAGACGCGCACCCAGGAGGAGATCATGCTCACGCTCACGCGCCAGTACGAGATCGCGCGCGTGGAGGAGCAGAAGAACGTGCCGGTCATCAACGTGCTGGACCCTGCCGTGCCGCCGGCCTTCCGCAGCTCGCCGCGACGCAGCGTCCTGGCCGCGCTCGGGCTGCTGCTCGCCCTGGCGTGCGGGGTCGCGTGGGTGCTGGTGCGGGAGCCGGGGGCCGCGAAGCCCGGGGTGGCCCGGCGTGGCTGAGACCGGGCCCGCCCTCGTCCGGCGCGAGCCCGGGCGGAGCCCGCCCGCGCACGCGCGGCGCCGCTGGCGGTCGTCCCGCCGCCCGCCGGGCGCGGGACCGTCGCCGATCCGCGGGCGTGAGTCACGCGCGGCACGGCTCTCGGGGCACCTCGCCTGGAACCTCGGCGCCGACCTGGCCGCCCGCGGCGCCTCGCTGTGGCTGGCGTTCTTCTGCGCCCGGGTCCTCGGCGTCGCGGGATTCGGGCGCTTCAGCTTCGCGCTGGCGGCCGCGCAGTACGCCTGGCTCGTCGGTGACGCGGCGCTCAACAGCGGCTACGCGACGCGCGAGACCGCGCGCGACCGCGGCGCCGCCGGGCCAGGCCGGGCTGTTCTGGAGCACGCGCCTGCTCGCGGCGCTGGTCCTGACCGCGCTCTACCTCGCGGTCACCCTCCTCATCCCCGGCGAGCCCGCGACCCGGCGCGGCTCTCGCCGCCGCGGCGGTCTACTTCCTGGCCTACGCCGCGTTCCCGGACTGGGCGCTGCGGGGCTGGAGTCCTTCCGCTGGCTCGCGCTCGGCAACGTCGTCTACGCCGTGAGCCTCATCGCCGCGACCCTGGTGCTGCTCCCGGCGCACCCCGACCCGGCGCTGGCGGTGGGCCTGTGGGGCGGCTGCTTCGTCCTCGCGGCGCTGGTCACGCTGCCGCGCCTCGCGCGACGGGGCGTGCTGCGCCTGCGGCCGGCGTTCTCGCTGGCGGCGTGGCGGCCGCACGTCCGGCGCTCCTCCATGTTCTCGCTGGGCTCGATCGCCGCGATCGGCTACACGCAACTGCCCATCCTGCTCGCCGGCGTGCTGACCGGGCCGCACGAGGTGGGGCTGTTCTCGGCCGGGTTCCGCCTGCTGCTCGCGTTCATCGGCGCGCTGGCGATCCTGTGGTGGCCGCTGATGCCGGTGCTGACGCGCGAGCCGCCCGGTTCCCCGGTGTTCCGCGAGGTGCTCGGCGACTCGGCGGCGCTGGTGCTGGCCGCTGAGCGTGCCGGTCGCGCTCGCGTTCACGCTCTTCCCGGCCGAGGTGCTGGCGCGCTCTTCGGCCGCGCCTACGTCGCCGGCGCCGCCGGCGCTGGCGATCGGCGCGTGGGTGCTGCCGCTGTACGCGCTCACCGGCCTGCTCGAGCAGACCAACCTCGCGCTCGGCGGCGAGCGCCGGCGCGCGGCGGTGGCGTGGACGACCCTGGGCGCGATGACGGTGCTGGCGTTCCTGCTCGTGCCGCGCCTGGGCGCGGTGGGGGCGGCGCTGACCTCGGTGGCCGGCTTCGCGCTGGCGCTGGCGCTGTACGCCGCGCGCCTGCGCCGGCGCATCCGACTCGGCGACGTGTTCCGGCCGCTGCTGCGCGTCGGCGCGGCCGGCGGCGCGCTCGCCCTGTTCTGGCTCGCGCGCCGCGCCTGGCGCCGCTGCCGGTCTGGGTCTGGCTCGCGGCGGGCGCGGCGCTCTACGTTCCGCTCGCGCTCGGCCTCGGGTTGCTGCGGCTCGCGCCCGGGCTGGCGCGGCTGGCGGAGGGCGCGATGAGCCCGCGCGCGACGGAACGCGACGCGCGTGCCGCGGTCCCGCCGGATCCCCCGCGGTCCGCTCCCGGAGCACCCGTTCGTCTCGGTCATCCTGGCGGTGCGCAACGAGGAGCGCTACATCGCCCGGGCGCTCGATGCCGTGCTGCGGCAGTCCTACCCGCGCGCGGCCGTCGAGATCCTGGTGGTGGACGGGGAGTCGGACGACCGCACCCGCGAGGTCGTCGCGAGCCTGGCCCTGCGGGATCCGCGCGTGCGCCTGCTCCACAATCCCCTGCGCCGGGTCGCGGGCGGGCTCAACGTCGGGCTGCGCGCCGCGCGCGGCGACGTGATCGTGCGGGTGGACGGTCACTGCGTGATCCCGCCGGACTACCTCGCCACCTGCGTGCGAAGGCTCCGCCGGCGAGGCGGACTGCGCGGGCGGCCCGGTGCGCGCCGAGGGCGAGACGACGATGGGGCGCGCCATCGCGCGGGCCATGAGCACGCCGTTCGGCGTGGGCGGGGCCGCCTTCCGCTGGGCCGACGCCGTGCGCGAGGTGGACCACCTGCCGTTCGGGGCGTGGCGGCGCGAGGTGTTCGAGGCCATCGGCGGGTTCGATGAGACCCTGGTGCGCAACCAGGACGACGAGTTGAGTGACCGGCTGCGCCGCAGCGGTGGCCGCATCGTCATGGATCCCGCCATCCCGGTGCGCTACTTCAGCCGCACCCGCCTGGGCGGGCTGTGGCGGCAGTACCTCGGGTACGGCTTCTGGAAGGTGCGCGTCATCCGCAAGCGCGGCGGCTGGCCCGCTCGCCGCGTCACCTCGTCCCGGCGCTCTTCGTCTGCGCGGTGCTCGGCTCGTTCCTGGCCGCGGCGGCGACGCGGCTCTGGTTCCTGCCGGCCTGCGTGCTGGGGCCCTACGCGCTGTTCCTGCTGGCCGCGACCGCGCAGTCCCTCGCCGCGCTCCGCGAGCGCGCGGCGCTGCTCGTGCCGGGCGCGCTCGCGGTGATGCACGTGGCCTACGGCGTCGGGTTCCTCCTGGCGCTCGTCACGCCGGCGGAGCCGGCCCGCCCGGCGCCGGGTGCCGAGCGGCGGGCCGCATGAGCGCCGACCCTGCGCCCGGCGCTCGCGCCGCTCCCGCCCGGCGGCGCGTACCCGTGCGCGTCCTGGCGGTCTGCGGCCTGGGCGGCGGTCGCCCTGGCGCTGGCCCCCTGGGCGACGGACGCGTTCGTCTGGTGGAGCGGCGCGGGGCTGGCGCTCGTCGCGCTGTGGCCGTTCGCGCGCGCCTGGCGGCACGGCCTCGACCCGGGCGACGCCATGTGGTGCTTCGCGTCCTACTTCCTGCTGGCCATGCTGCTGCGCGGGATCGGCGTGCTCACCTTCGTGGACAGCCCGTACCTGCGCGTCGCTGGGCGACCCGCGCTCGGCCTCCTACCGCCAGTTGGCGGGCTGGATGTTCTTCTATTCCGCGCTCGGGTTCGCCGCCCTGAACGCCGCCTACCACGCGCCCTCCGCGCGACGGTGGGCGGAGGCGTACCTCGCGCGCCCCCCGCTGCTGTCGGCGCCGTGGCGCACGTCGCGCATCGTTCCCGTGGGCGTGGCGCTGCTCGGGATCGGCGGGATCGGCGCGATGCTGCGCCTGCACTCGCTCGGCGGATTCGCGACCGCGGCCGTGAACCCGATGGACGTCCAGCACCGTGGGCGCCGTCGGGCGGTACTGGCAGATCGCGCTCACCGAGTTCGCGGTCGTGGGCTGCCACGTGCTCGTGATCGGGGCGATGCTGCGCGGGGACCGGCGCCTGCCGTGGCTCTGGCTCGGCCTCGGCCTGCTGCCTGAGCGTGCCGCTCTACCTCATCACCAGCGGCAAGTCGCTGCTGATCCGCGTGCTCTTCACCCCCATGCTGTTCTGGCACTTCCTGCGCAAGCCCCTGCGGCTCGGACACGTGCTCGGGTTCTTCGCCGGCTTCGTCCTGCTGTTCCCGCTGTTCTACGCCTACCGCTCGCTCGGCATCGCGGGGCTCGACGGCGTGGGGCTCTACCTCGAGACCACCGACGCGCCGCTGCTCAAGTTCTACAACCGGGCCTACGACGCGGACAGCTTCATGCGCGTCCTGCACGCGATCGGCGAGGGCCTGGTGCCGCTCCAGTGGGGCCGCAGCCTGCTGGACCTGTTCACCTTCTTCATCCCGCGCGCGCTGCTGGGCGGCGAAGCCGGAGAGCTTCAGCCTCGGGTTCAACCAAGCTCTGCATGCCGGAGGTCGAGTGGGGCACGATGACCTACATGTCCCCGTCCCTGCCGGGCGAGCTGTTCCTCAACTTCCACGTGGCCGGCGTGCTGGCCGGCTTCGCGCTGCTCGGCTGGGTGCTGCGGGCCGCCGTCACCCTGGCGCGCGGCGGGGGGCCGGGCGCGGTGCTGCTCTACGGCTACTTCTTCCTCGCGGCCGTGCACCTGGTCGAGGGCTCGATCGCCGTCCAGATCGAGTTCTTCCTCACCAGCGCCGTGCCGGCGCTCATCGCGCTGTTCCTGCTGCGCGGGCCGCGCGCCCGGGGCAGCCGCCCGGAGGCCGCATGAGCGTCTCCGTCCCGTCGCGGCCCGCGGACGCCGCCCCGGCCGAGTCTTCGCGCGTCCCGCCCCGGCGCATCCTGTTCGTCGGGCCGCTGGTGGAGGGCGGCACCTCGCTCCAGCGCTGTCGCACGTTCCGGCGGCTGGGCCACGACGTGTTCGCCGTGGACGAGTTGCCCGCGCCGTGGTCGAAGGTCGCGCTGACGCTTCCGTACCGCGGCGTTCCACCGGCTCGGCGGGCCCCACGACCTCGCGGGCGTGAACCGCCAGCTGCGCGCGCTGGACGTCGGGCTGCGCGCCGCACGTGGTGTGGATCGAGAAGGGACTCACCGTCGAGCCGGCCACCCTGCGCGCGCTGCGCGAGCGCTGGCCGCGAGACCGTGCTGCTCAACTACTCGGGCGACGACATGTTCAACCCGCGCAACCAGTCCCGGCAGTGGCGCGCGGGCCTGCCGCTCTACGACCTGCACGTCACCACCAAGCGCCACAACCTGTCCGAGCTGCGCGCGGCCGGCGCGCGCGACGTCTTCCACGTGGACAAGGCGTTCGACCCGCTGGTGCACCGGCCCATGCCGGTCACGCCGGAGGTCCGCGCGCGGCTTCGGCGGCGAGGTCGGCTTCGTCGGCTGGCCCGAGGCCGAGCGGACGCGCCTCGATGCTCCACCTGGCCCGCCACGGCGTGCCGGTGCGGATCTGGGGGCCCTGGGGCCGCCTGCGCCCGTCGCACCCCGAACCTGCGCATCGAGGGCCGGCCGCTGTGGAGCGACGACTACGCCAGCGCCGTCTCCGCGTTCCGCATCAACCTCTGCTTCCTGCGCAAGGTGAACCGCGACCGCCACACCACCCGCAGCGTCGAGATCCCGGCGTGCGGCGGGTTCATGCTCGCCGAGCGCACCGAGGAGCACCTGGCGCTGTTCGAGGAGGACCGGGAGGCCGTGTACTTCTCGTCCGACGACGAGCTGCTCGAGAAGGTCCGCTGGTACCTGGCGCACGAGGACGAGCGGGCGCGCATCGCCGAGGCCGGCCGGCGGCGCTGCTGGGCGGGCGGCTACACCTACGAGCGGCGCCTCGAGGACGTGCTCGCCCACGTCGCGGCGCGCGGCGCGGGCCCGGCGGCGCGGCGGACCCGTCGTGCGCGGCGGGGGCCTGACCATGGCACGCATCGCCTACTTCTACCGCGAGATGTCCGAGTACATCCAGATCGACCTCGACCTGCTGCGCGAGCGCCACGACCTCACCGTCGTCGAGTGCCGCTCGCGCTGGCCCCGGCCGCTGCGCCTGCTGCGGCTCGTTCGCGTCGAACGACGTCGTGATGTCGTGGTTCGCGAGCTGGCACTCGCTGTTCCCGGCGCTGGCCTGCCGCCTGCTGGGCAGGCCCATGATCGTCACGGTCGGGGGCTACGACACCGCGACCGGCGGCGGGATCGGCTACGGCGCCGGCCGCGGGTGGTTCAAGCGCCTCGTCACGCGGCTGACGCTGCGGCTCGCGACGCGGCTGATCGTGATCTCGGAGTTCGCGCGCCGCGAGGCGCATCGCGGCCGGGGCCGACCCGGCGAAGCTCGTGCATCGTGCCGCACGGCCTCGACGCCGCCCGCTATCCCGATCCCGGCGGCGCCGCGCGAGGACGTCGCCGTCACGATCGGGGGCGTCAGCACGAGCAACCTGACCCGCAAGGGGCTCGAGCCGTTCGTGCGCGCCGCCGCGCTTCTGCCGCGGGTTGCGCTTCGTCGTGATCGGCGCGTGGATGGACGACGCCATCGACCGGCTGCAGGCGCATCGCGACCCCCAACGTCACCTTCACCGGGCGGCTCCCGCACGCGGACAAGGTCGCGTGGCTGTGGCGCGCCCGCTGCCTGGTGCAGGCCTCGCGGCACGAGGCGTTCGGCCTCTCGCTGGCGGAGGGCATGCTCTGCGGAGCGGTCCCGGTCGTCACCGACGCCGGCGCGCTGCCGGAGGTCGTCGGGGACACGGGCGTGGTGATCGGCTCGCCGGACCCCGGCGACATCGCCGCCGGGATCCGCCGCGCGCTCGCGCTCGGGCCGGAGGCAGGCCGTTCGGCGCAGGACCGCGTGGGGTCGCGCTTCACCATCGACCAGCGCAGGGCCCTGTTGCACGGGGTCATCGAGCCGTTCCTGTCCGACCCCTCGTCGCTTCCGCTGCACTGCAGTCGCTGTCCGGAGTCGTAGTCGAGCGGCTCCGCCGGGGTCCGCCCCGACGCGCGCCCGTCCACCGGGACGCCGCCGGACGAGGACCAAGATCCACCGATGGAACCTGGAGGAATGGCATGTCGCGACTTGCGTCGGAGGGTGGGCGCCCGGTCCGGGAGGAGTTCCTGGTGTTCGGTCGGCCGTTGATCGGCGAGGAGGAGATCGCCGAGATGGTGGATACGCTGCGGTCCGGCTGGATCGGCTTCGGTCCCAAGTGCCTGCGGTTCGAGGAGGATTTCGCGCGCTACGTCCACGCCGACCACGCCGTGTCCGTCAACTCGGCCACCGCTGCGCTCCACCTCGCCCTCGTCGCCGCCGGCGTCGGACCCGGCGACGAGGTGGTCACCACGCCGCTCACGTTCGTCGCCACGGCGAACGTCATCACCCACGTCGGAGCGACGCCGGTCTTCGTGGACGTGGACCCGCGCACCCAGAACATCGACCCGGAACGCATCGCGGGCGCGGTCACCCGCCGGACCCGGGCGGTGATGCCGGTTCACATGACCGGCTGGCCGTGCGACATGGACGCGATCGGGGGCCTCGCCGAGCGGCACGGGCTCACCGTGATCGAGGATGCCGCACACGCCGCCGAGACCTGGTACCGCGGCGGCAAGGTGGGCGCGATCAGCCGTTTCACGGCGTTCAGCTTCTACGCCACGAAGAACCTCACCACGGGCGAGGGGGGCATGCTCACCACCAACGACGCCGCGGTCGTCGACCGGCTGCGTGCGCTCCGCCTGCACGGCCTCGACCGCGACGCGTGGAAGCGCTACTCGCCGGGCGGGTTCATGCCCTACGAGACGCTCGAGCCCGGCTACAAGTACAACATGACCGACATGCAGGCCTCGCTCGGCCTGCACCAGCTCGCCCGGCTCGAGGACTCGCTCAAGGTGCGCGAGGCGATCTGGGCGATGTACGACGAGGCCTTCGCGGACGTCCCCGGGGTGAGGGTACGCCAGCTGCCGAAGTCGGCGGGCAGCCGGCATGCCCGGCACCTCTACACGCTCGAGCTCGACCTCGACGGGTTGGACTGCGACCGGGGCCGCTTCATGGGCGCCCTGGCGGCCGAGAACATCGGGAGCGGCATCCACTTCGTGCCGGTCCACCTGCACCGGCACTACCGCGAGACCTACGGCACCCGGCGGGGGGACCACCCGCACGCCGAGCGCATCGGCGATCGCACGCTGTCCCTGCCGCTGTCGGCGGCGATGAGCGCGGACGACGCGCGCGACGTGATCGCCGCGGTCACCAAGGTGGCGCACCGGTACGCCGGCATCGCCGTCCACGCCTCCAGCCCGGGGCCGGCCGATGAGCTGCGGGAGGCCGCATGATCCCCGCGCGCGTGCCGTACGACCCGCACCCGGCGGACGGCAATGGCATCACGATGGTCCCGCCGCCGGGGCCGGCGGCGGCGCCCGCACCGGCGGCGATCGGGCGTTACACGCCGCTCGGCGAGATCGCGAAGGCCACGAGCGATCGCGTGTTCGCCGGGCTCGGGCTGCTGGTCATCAGTCCGCTGCTGGCGGTGATCGCCCTCGCCGTGCGGCTCGACTCCCCGGGGCCCGCCCTGTTCCGCCAGCGCCGCATCGGGCGCGGCGGAAGGTCGTTCACGTTCTGGAAGTTCCGCGGCATGATCGCGGATGCCCGGCAGCGCTTCCCGGAACTGTACGACTACGACTACTCGGCGGAGGAGGTGCACGATCTGCGCTTCCACCCGGACGAGGATCCGCGAGTCACACGCGCCGGGAGATTCCTCCGGCGGACCAGCCTCGACGAGCTTCCGAACCTGATCAACGTGGTGCTCGGGGACATGAGCCTCGTGGGGCCGCGGCCGGAGATCCCGGAACTGCTGGGCTACTACGGGGCCGCCGCCACCGAGATCCTCAGCGTCCGCCCCGGCATCACGTCGCTGGCGAAGCTGACCGGGCGGGACAACCTCACCTTCGCCGAGACGCTCGATCTCGACCGCCGCTACATCCGCGAGCGCTCCCTGGCCCTCGACTTCAGGCTGCTCTTCGCCACGGCGGTGCTGGTCCTGACCGGGCGCAACATCGGCCGCTGACCCGGACCGTTCATGAGTCCGCTGCCTGCGGGCGCGAGCGGCCCGACCTCTGCCGCGTCGTTTGATGGAGCGCTTCCTCGACGGGTCGACGACACGACTCCGTCGCGACCCGCCGGACGGCTTGCGGCTGCCGGGGATCTCGCGCTCTCGGTGGGCGGTCCGTGAACGGTCCGGCTAGAGGTTCAGGTAGTACGTCGCCTTGACGAGGAAGATGTCGTCCGCCTGCGCGTCGAACAGCCGGCGCGAGGCCGGGCCGAAACGCAGCTCCCCGTCGGGCTCGAAGTCGGTGCGCACCTGGGTCCAGACGAAGTAGAGCACCGAGCCCGGCCGGTACTCCCAGCGCAGCACCGCGTTCCCGCGCAGCGACTTGAAGTTGAAATCGGGGCGGCCCACGAAGAACGTGTCGCCGGCCGCGGTCCCGACCAGCCCCGTGGCGGGGTCGTAGTCCCGGCCGTAGCGGGTGAACTCGTAGGAGCCCGAGCGCGCCAGCTCCTTGTAGTCGTCGTAGCGGCCCGCCGAGATGAGCGGCTGCAGGTAGGTCTCCAGCGACAGGTTCGGCGTGAACGAGACGTTGAAGCGGATGCTCGCGGAGACCGTCCGCTGGTCGATCCGGGCGAAAACGTAGCGCAGGCCGCCGAAGTCCGCCGGCGCACCCGCACTCGCGCGCGCGGTGGTCACGTACTGGGCGTCCTCGACCACGCGCTCGTAGCCCGGGCCCGCGCTCAGCGCCAGGCTCGAGACGGGCTTCCAGGTCACGCTGGGCTCGACGCTCCAGTTGGAGGAGCCCGCCTGCGGGCGGCGGAAGCCGGCGACCGCGAGCCCCCAGGCGAGCCGGCGCGTGGCGTCCGTGTTGACGGTCAGGTCGCTCTGGAGCGCGCCCGGCAAACGCACCAGCGGGCCGCCGCGGGTCCGGCGGTTGTCGAACGCCTCGAAGACGGGATTGACGTTGACGTGGATGAGGGCGTTGTTGGTGAGGCGCGTCTCCACGGAGCCGTAGAAGCCGGTCGAGATGCGGTTGCCGCCGAGATCGTGACTGTCGTAGAGCGACCCGATCGCCCACGCCGCGCGGCGCCACCGGTTCGGGCGGTTCCACGCGTAGCCCACGCCCACGTGACCGTTCACGATGTCGGCGCGCGACTGGTAGCCCATGTCGTTCACGTCGAAGCGCGGGCTGATGACGCCCAGCGCCGAGTTGAACAGGACGCTGCCCTCCTGCTTGTGCAGCCAGACCCGGGCCACGGCGCCGGTCAGCGAGGTGGCGCTGGTGTCCACGCCGAGGTGGCTCACGTCCGGGCGCTGCAGGTAGTGGCGTGGGTCGCGCTGCAGGGCGGTCATCCGCTCCCGCGTGCCCGCCACGCGCGACAGCCCCGTGTAGCCGGAGAGCACCCAGACCCTCCTCCGGTCGAGGAAGTGCCAGCCGTCCACGCCGGTGAACAGCGATTGCCGGTTCAGCAACCCCTCGAGGCGCCCGCCGTCGAAGCGCCGCTGGGCCAGCGTGACCATCGCGCCCAGGCCGTTGCGCCGCTCGGAGAACTCCTTCAGGCTGCGCATCACGCCGTAGTAGGTCAGCGGCTCGACGTCGGCGCGCGACTCGAGCCCGCCGGTGGCGAAGTCGGCCTGCTCGCGCGCGGTGACCGCGTGCATGGTGCCGAAGTTCAGGCTCGGCCACGGCTTGCCGGTGAGCTTCGCCGCGCCGAGAATGCGGGTCGCGAACGGCACGTCCGCGTACGCCGCCCCGGACGGGGGCGTCCCCTGCGGCGCACGCCCGACGCGCCGCGGGTAGAAGAACTGCGGCTCGGGCCAGTTGAAGCCCCAGTAGTCGTTCGCCCCCTCGTTGCCGAAGCCGAAGACGCGGGAGTTCTCGGTGAAGAACGGCCGCTTCTCCGCGAAGTACGACTCCACGTCGGTGAGGTTCACCACCGCGGGGTCCACCTCGACCTGTCCGAAGTCCGGGTTCGCGGTGGCGTTGAGCGTCAGGTTGTTGCCCACCGCCATGCGCAGGTCGGCGCCCACGCCCGGGGTCTCGCGCGAGCCGTCGTTGAACGGATCGCCGGGCTGGTGCGCCAGGTACTCGCCCTTGCCCGTGACGTAGGGCGACAGCTCGATGGCGCGGGCGCGGTGGCCGTTCTGCAGCCCGACCAGGTGGGCCCAGCGCGACATGGTGCCGCTCTGCCCGCGCGGCGTGTAGACGTAGGAGTCGTCCTCGTTGTGCCGCGCGATGAAGCGGTGGGGGTTCACGCCCCAGACCTGCTCGGCGCCGGCGCGGTAGCGGAGCTGTGAGAACGGGATGCGCATCTCCGTGGTCCAGCCGGTGCCCTCGCCGCCCGCCATCCCGGCCCCGTCGGCCGGCACCCTCTGGCGCCGCGAGCGCCCCGACCAGACGCCGTCCCAGGTGTTGTCCCACCAGCCGTCGTTGAAGCCGATGGCGTCGTAGAGCACGCCCATCGCGCTGATGGCGAAGTAGTAGCCGCTGCGGTGGTCGTGGAACGGGTCGAGCAGGATCTCGAAGTAGTCCACCATCGTGTCGGTGTCGCGCCGCACCAGGCGCACCACCATCGAGTCGGGGTGTGCGTCCCAGCAGCGCGCGGCGACCACCAGCGCGTCGTCGTCGTAGGCCAGCCACACCCAGGTGCTCTCGCGCGGCGTCTGGCCCTCGAACGCGCCGCCCTGCGTCAGGGTCCGCAGCGTGGGCGGCGCCTGCCAGGCCGCGTCGTCCAGCACGCCGTCGATGACCACGGGGGCGGTGAGCCGCTGCGCCCGCAGCGGCGGCACCGAGTCGGCGTGCGTGGGGACCGCCCGGGCCGGGGCGGCGAGCAGCGCGGCGATCGCCGCGACCAGCAGCAGGGACGTCAGGGTCTTCCGGGAGGTGCGCATGTCGAAGGATCCTCGAACGGGACGATGGCCGTCGCTCCCCGCGGGCCGCGACCGGACCAGAGGATAGGCGAAACGCCGGGCTCCCGGCGCCCGGGACTCCGCCCACCGCCGGAAGCGGCCGACGAACCCGGCCTCCCGGGGGACGAGCGCGGCGGGCACGCCGGGCTCCGAACGGCCGGGGCGCCGGGAAGACATCGCCCCCCGGCGGCCGGGCTCCGCTGCCGCCCCCGGGGCGGGGCCTACAGGTTCAGGTGGTAGGTGGCCTTCACCATGAAGATGTCGTTCGCCTGCGCGTCGAACAGCCGCCGCGTGGACGGGCCGAAGCGCAGCCCGCCGTCGGGCTCGTAGTCGCTGCGCTCCTGCGTCCACACCACGTACAGCACCGAGCCCGGCCGGTACTCCCAGCGCAGCACCGCGTTCCCGCGGAGCGACTTGACGTTGAACGACGGGTCGCTCAGCCCGAACGGCGTGCCGCCGGCGGGCGACACGGTGCCGGTCGCGGGATCGTAGGCGGCGCCGTAGTGGATGAACTCGTACGAGGCGGCCCGCGCCAGCTCCTTGAAGTCGCCGTAGGCGCCCGCCGAGATGAGCGGCTGCAGGTAGGCCTGCAGCGAGAGATTCGGCGTGAACGACAGGTCGAGGCGGAGGTTCGCCGACACCGTCCGCTGGTCGAGCCGCGCGAAGACGTAGCGCAGCCCGCCGAACCCCTCGGGCACCTCGCCCGGCGCCGCGACCTGCGCCACGAACTGGGCATCCGCGATGGCGTGGTCGTAGCCCGGCCCGGCCGAGAGCGTGAAGTTCGAGGCCGGCTTCCACACCACGTACGGGTTGAGCGACGCGCTCTGCGAGCCGCCGTCGGAGGAGCCGCTGGCGTAGGCGCCCAGCTCGTAGTAGAACCGGTTCCTGCTGTCGGTGTTGAGGAAGAAGTTCGATTCGAACTGGTGCGGGGTGCGCATCCGCGGACCGCCGCGCGACCACCGGTCGAGCGTCATGGGCGGGTTCCAGGCGCCGCTCAGGCTCGCGTACCAGTTGTTGGCGAAGGTGGCCTCGCCGTTGCCCCAGGCGCCCTGGCAGACGATGACCCCGCCGAAGTCGTAGGTCTGGAACACGGAACCGAGCACGTCGGCGTACCGGCGCCAGCCGTTGGGCTTCGTCCACTTGTAGCCCAGGCCGGCGTGCGTGTTGATCACATCGGTGCGGGAGAGGAACCCGACGTCGGCCACGTCGAACTTCGGGCTCAGCGCGCCGATCGAGGCGTTGGAGATCACGTTGCCCTTCTCCTTGTTCAGCACCAGCCGCCCGCCCCAGCCCGTGAGCGAGGTGGCGTTGCTGTCCACGCCGAGGTAGTCCACGTCCGGCCGCTGCAGGTAGTGCTGCGAGTTGCGCTGCACCGCGATCATCCGTGCCGGGGTGCCCGCCACCCGCGTCAGCGCCGCCCAGCCCGAGAGCACCCACACGCGGTCCTTGTCGAGGAAGTGCCAGCCGTCGAGGCCGCCCGCGAACGACTGGCGGTTCAGCCGGTCCGCGAGGCCGCCGTCGTCGAGGCGGCGCTGCGCCAGCGTGAGCATCGCGCCCAGGCCGTTCGCGCCACCCTTGAACTCCTTGAGCCCGCGCGTGACCCCGTAGTAGGTGAGCGGCTCGACCTGCGCCCGCGACTCGAGCCCGCCCCGCGCGTAGCGCGCGTCCTCGCGCGAGGTGACGGCGTTCATCATGCCGAAGCTCAGCTCCGGCGCCAGCTTCCCGGTCAGTTTCGCCGCGCCGAGGATGTGCGTCGCCATCGGCACGTCGCTGAACTCCGCGCCGGCGGGCACCGGGCCCTGCGGGCCGCGGCCGATGCGGCGGGTGTAGAAGAACGACGGGTTGGACCAGTTGAAGTTCCAATAGCTCGAGGCGCCCTCCTGGCCGAAGTTCGAGAAGATGCTGGAGTTCTCGGTGAAGAACGGGCGCTTCTCGCTGAAGTAGGACTCGACGTCGGAGAGGTTCACCACCGCCGGGTCCACCTCGACCTGGCCGAAGTCCGGGTTCACGGTGGCGTTGAGCGTCAGGTTGTTGCCGACGCCGGTGCGCAGGTCGACGCCCGCCGTGGGCGTGTAGCGGCCGCCGTCGCGGAACGGGTCGCCGGCGGCGTGCGCCAGGTACTCCGCCTTCCCGGTCGAATAGGGCACCAGCTCGAGCGAGCGCGAGCGCGTCCCGGGCTCGAGCCCCACCAGGTGTGCGAAGCGCGAGACGTAGCCGCTGCCGTTCTTCGGCGAGTAGACCGTGTAGTCCTCCTCGCTGCGCCGCTCGATGCGGCGCCGCAGGTTCACGCCCCAGACCTGCTCCGCCCCCGCGCGGTAGCGCAGCTGCGAGAACGGGACGCGCAGCTCGCAGGTCCAGCCCTGCGCGTCACGCCGCGCGCGTCCCTCCCAGACGCCGTCCCAGGCCTCGTTGTTCCAGACGTCGTTCTCCAGCGTGCCGTCGCGCAGCACGCCTGCGGCATTGACGCTGAAGTAGTAGCCGCCGCGGTGGTCGTGGTAGGGGTCGAGCAGGATCAGGAAACGATCCGAGGGCACCAGCCCGTCGCGCCGCACCAGGTTCGCGATGATCGAGTCGGGACGCGAGTCCCACATCCGCGCGGCCACGTAGAGCGCCTGCTCGTCGAAGGCCAGCCACACCCAGGTGCTCTCGCTGGCCGCGATGCCCTCGATGGGATCGCCCTGCACGAGCTGGTTCGAGGCGGGCGCGCGCTGCCAGTCGGGCTCGGTCAGCGCGCCGTCGATGGTCACCGGCGCGGTGAGCCGCACGGCGTGGATGGGCGGCAGCGAGTCGCCGGTGTTGGGCCGGATGCCGGCGAAGGCGGCGCCGGGCAGGCCCAGCAGGAGCAAGAACGTCAGGAACAGGACGCGACGCATGGCTTCACCCCCGGGGAGCGTTGAACGGATGGGATCGACGCCCGATGAGACACTCGGGGAGCGCAGGGAGTTGTGAAGGGCCGCCCGATCGCGCGCGGAATCCCACCGGCGCGGCCGAAGCGGACGCGAGCGCGGCCCTCAGGCGGCGCGACGAGCGGGGATCAGCGCCACGACCAGCGCCAGGATCCCGTTCACCGCCAGCGCGAACAGCATCGCGGCGTAGCCGACCGCCTGCCAGCGCGCGAGCCAGGCCGCACCGGAGCCGAGTACGTCGCCCAGCCAGAGGGTGGCGAGGTTGGCGACCAGCACCAGCAGCACCAGCGTGGCGAAGCCCGCGAGCGCGCCCTTGAGATCGGAGCCGCTCAGCGAGATCGAGCTGCCGACCGCGAGCGTCAGGTAGAGCAGCAGCCACGGACGCCAGCCCATCAGCCGCTGCGGCTCGAACAGGGCCGCGAGCGCCGCCCCGGCGCCGTACGCGACGTGCCACGCCAGCCCCAGCCAGTCGCCCGCGGAGCGCAACGGCCCGTCGCCAGGCAGCGGCTCCGCCAGCCGCGCCAGCGCCTCGGCGCCCAGCAACCAGCGCGCCGCCAGCACGATCGCCAGCGTGCCGGACAGGATCGGCGCGATGCCGATGAAGAAGTTGCCGACCTGCTGCCACGGGTTCGCGGGGTCGAAGGTGTGCTTCACGTGGCCGCGCGTGCCGTCGGTCGGGGCGAAGTCGAACAGCTTGACGCCGGTGATGTGGTGCCCGAACACCAGGCAGAGCACGGCGTGTCCGCTCTCGTGCACCACGGTCCCGAGCCAGCCGAACGATCATGTAGGCCGCGCGCCCCATCAGCCGCCCGGTGCGGCGCTCGAGGAACGCCGAGAGCGCGTGCATCAGCGCGGCGAGCAGGAGCCCCGGCCCGAGCAGCAGCCCGAGCTGCACCGCGGTCGCGGCCGCGGCGGCGCCGAGGTAGCGCAGCGCGACGTGCAGGGCGGGCGCGAGGGCCACGTCAACGCCCGCTGCGGGCGCGGGCGGCGCTCACCCCTCGCGCGCCAGCGCCCGGGCCAGCCCGGCGGCCACGCGCGCGTTGTCGCGCAGCAGGGCGAGGTTCGCCTTCACCGTCGCGCCGCCGCTCAGCTCGCGCAGGCGGTCGAGCAGGAACGGCGTCACCTCGCGGCCGTGCACGCCACGCTGCGCGGCCTCGGCCAGCGCGCCCTCGAGCGCGCGCTCGTAGGCCTCGCGCGGCAGCTCGTCGGCCTCGGGGATGGGGTTGCCGACCAGCACGCCGGTGCCCAGGCCCAGCTCCCAGTGCGCGCGCGCCACCCCCGCCAGCTCGTCCACCGTGTCGCAGCGCCGGTCCACGCGCTGGCCGCTGCCGCGCCGGTAGAAGGCCGGGAACTCGTCGGTGCCGAAGCCCAGCACCGGCACGCCCAGCGTCTCGAGCATCTCGACCGTGCGCGGCAGGTCGAGGATCGCCTTGGCGCCCGCGCACACCACCGCCACCGGGAAGCGTCCCAGCGCGACGAGGTCGGCCGAGACGTCGCCGCTCGTCGAGGCGTCGCGGTGCACGCCGCCAATGCCCCCGGTCGCGAACACGCGGATCCCGGCCTCGGCCGCGACGAACATCGTGGCGGCCACGGTGGTCGAGCCGAGCGCGCCCGCGGCGACCACCGCCGCGAGGTTGCCGGGGTTCACCTTGGCCACCCCCGGCGTCGTGGCGAGGCGCTCCAGCTCCGCGCGCGCCAGCCCCACGCGTACCGTGCCGTCGAGGATACCGATGGTGGCCGGCACCGCACCGCCCGCGCGCACCACGTCCTCCAGCTCCAGCGCGGCTTCGAGCCCCTGCGGGTGCGGCAGGCCGTGCGTGACCAGCGTGGTCTCGAGCGCGACCACCGGCCGGAGGCGGCGCAGCGCCTGCGCGACCTCGTCCGAGAGCGTGAGCCGATCGTTCATGCCTCCCCCTTCGTGCCGTACCACTCCGCGCGGCGCCGCCGGGCGTCCGCCGCCGTGGCCGCGATCAGCCCCGCGGCCCCCCACGTCTCGATCGCGAACGACGCCGACACCACGCCCCGTTCGAGCGCGCCCGCCGCGTCCTCGCCCGCGAGCAGCGCCGAGAGGAACCCGCCCGCGAACGCGTCGCCGGCACCGGTCGGGTCCACCACCCGGGTCGCGCGCGCCTCCCAGGCGCGCGTCTCCTGCGTGTGGGCATCGTACAGCAGCCCGCCGGTCGCGCCGCGCTTCAGCAGCACGTGGCGCAGCCGCCCGCCGGCGAGCCGCGCCATCGCGCCCCGCGGGTCGGCCGCCACGCCGTCCAACTGCAGCTCCTCCTCGCTCACGAAGAACACGTCCAGCAGCGCCAGCGCCTCGCGCCAGCGCCCGAGGCTGTCCTCGCGCACCGGGTCGTGCGGGTCGAGCGAGAGCAGCGCCCCCGCGCGCGACGCGAGCGTCTCGATCAGCGGCCGCTGGCAGACCAGCGGGGTGGGCGAGAGGTGGAAGGCGCGCGCGCCGGCGTAGCGGTCCTCGACGTCGCCCGGCGCGGGCGAGGCCTCCACGTGGTTCGCCGAGCCCAGCCGGTGCACGATGCGGCGCGCCTGCGGCTCGTAGAGCAGCCACGCGCGCAGCCCCGGGCGTCCAAGCGGGCGCAGTCCGCCGAGGTCCACGCCGCGGTGCTCGAGTGCGTGCAGCGCGCGGGCCGGGTAATCGTCGCCCAGCGGCGCCACCACCGCCACCTCCGTCTCCCACACCACCGCGCCCAGCGCCGCGTAGAGCATCGCCCCGCCCGGCTCGCCCATGCGCGTCGCGCCGTCGAGGAACACGACGTCGTCCACGACCAGGTTGCCGAGGCAGACGAGGTCGGCGCTCACCGGAGCGCGTGGAACGCGGCGGCCACCGCCTGGGCGCGCTCGCCGTCGAGCGGGTTCGACCAGAGCCCGTCCCGCTTGACGAAGGAGCCCACGATCAAGCCGTCGGCCAACGGGTAGGCCGCGAGGTTGGCCGGCGTGAGCCCGGAGCCCACGAAGGTCGGGATGCCCACGCCGGCCGCCACCGCCTCGACCTCGGCCGTGTCGGCCGCGCGCGCGGTGACCGGCCCGGTCACGACCACGCCGTCGGCGAGGAAGAACTCCGCCGCCCGGGCGGTCTCGACGATGTCCACGTCGGCGGTGAGCGCGTGCGCGGAGTGTTTCTTCTTGACGTCGGCGAAGACGCGCACCGGCTCGGCGCCCAGCGAGCGCCGGTAACGCATCAACTCGCCGGCGGACGCCTCGATCAGGCCCTCGTCGGCGACGTGCGCGAAGACCAGGCCCTCGGCCCGCACGAACGTCGCGCCGCACGACAGCGCCACGGCGACGGCCTCGCGGTTGGCCCCCGCCAGCACCTGCACGCCCAGCGGCAGCGCCGCCTCGCGGCGGACCTCGCGTCCCACCGCCGTCATCGCCGCCACGATCTCGGGACCAACCGCACCCTTGAGGTAGGGCCGGTCGTGCATGTTCTCGATCATCAGCGCGGTGTAGCCGCAGTCGCGGTAGGCCCGCGCCTCGGCGACCGCGGTCTCGACCACGCGCTCGAGCGGCGCTCCGGCCAGCGGCGTGCCCGGCAACGCGCCCACGTGGATCATGCCGATCAGCGCGCGGCGCGCGCCAAACAGGCGCGTCATGGTGTCGTGTCGGTCCATCGTCCCTCTCCCGCCCGGGGCCGCGCCGCTCAGGCCCGCGCGAACTCCGGGCGATACCGCACCAGGCCGGTGCGCCCGGCGAGGCCGCCCGGGACCAGCTCGGTGACCATGAAGACGTCGTCGGGCACAGGATACCCGCAACGCAGCCCCTTCGTCGCGGCCGGCACGAAGCCGAAGCGCGGGTCGTAGCGCGGGTGGCCCAGCACCACGACCACCGTCTCGCCCAGCGCCGCGCAGGCCGTCCGCCCCGGGACGGCGGCCTCCTCGGCCGCCGTCCCGGGTCGGACCTCGATCACGCCGCCGCCTTCCTCCTGCGATTCATCACCAACCCACCGCCGCCCAGCGCCAGGAAGATGACCGACTGCACCGCGGTCCGGTACTGCGGCGGCCGCGAGCCGAAGGCGTAGACCAGGAACATCACGCCCAGCAGCAGGATGCCGGCGTAGACCCCGACCATCACCTTCGTCGCGCCGCGCCGCGTCTCGGGCGTGTCCCGGCCGAAGGCGCGGTTGAACGCGACGAGACCGAACATCGCGACCACGTCGAGGGCGGCGAAGATCAGCCAGAACAGGCGGGCGCGCGCGCCGGCCTCGGGCATGCCGATCGCCGGCTTGAGGATGCGCTCGTACATGAAGGCGCCGATGTTGGAGCCCAGCAGCGAGCCCAGGATCCCGTAGAGGAACGAGTAGCCCATGTAGACGGCCTTGCGGTCCTGCGGCGCGACCAGCCCGACGAACGAGTAGTACTTGGGGTGGGCCGTCATCTCGCCGATCGAGAAGATCGCGATGCCGAGGATCAGGATCCACGGGCTCTGCGAGATGGCGAGGCAGACGAACCCCAGGCCGCCGAGCACCATGCCCGCCACCATCGTGGGCAGCGCCGGCCGGTCGCGCACGATGCGGCTGACCAGCACCTGGAGCAGGATGATCATGCCGGCGTTGATGACGGTGACATGCTCGGCGTCGAAGACGAACTTCCAGGGCAGGCCGGCCGCCGCGAACCACGCCGTGACCACCCGGCTGACCGGCTCCCGGTCCACGAAGTCCCGCAGGTACCAGAGCACCGAGCCGAAGTTCTGGAAGTAGAGCACCCAGAAGCCGGAGTAGACGACGATCATCAGCACGAAGCGCGAGTCGCTCAGCACCTCGGCCGCCCCGCCCAGGATCTCCTTGAAGGTCTTGCGGTTCTCGGGCAGCGGCGGGTCGCGGAAGAAGAAGATGGCCGGGATCAGCATGGCGGCGGTGTAGGCCGCCGAGGCGGTGAACACCGCCTGCCAGGAGAAGCCCTTCAGGATGCTCACCACCAGCGGCGCCAGGAACGCGCCCAGGTTGATCATCCAGTAGTAGATGCCGAAGCCGATGGCCGACGTGCGCTCGTCGGTGGTGCGCGCGATGGTCCCGGAGATGATGGGCTTGAAGAGCCCCGCGCCGGTGGCCATCAGCAGCAGCGCCAGGAACACGGGCGCGTAGGCCGACATGTGCCCCGCCGCGAAGTAGCCGGTGGCCAGCAGGGAGAAGGCGAACAGCAGCATGCGCCGGTAGCCGTAGCAGTCGGCCAGCGCGCCGCCGAGGATCGGGATGATGTAGGTCGCGGCGTAGACGATGCTCTGCAGGAAGCCGACCGCCGACTCGGTGAACCCCAGCCCGCCGCTCGACTTGCTGCCGGTCAGGTAGATGGCCAGCACGGACATGAGGCCGTAGTACGCCGCACGCTCGAACAGCTCCATCACGTTCGCGGTCCAGAACGTGCGCGGGAAGTCCCGCGTGATGCTGACCTTCATCCGACCTCCGCGGCTCCGGCGGACCCGGCCTCCCGGGTCCCGCGCGGAGCGTCCGTGACGCTCGCGGACGCGCTGCGGCGCGCCGCGACGGGACGGCCCCGTGGGGCCGCCACGACGAACCGGCACCTTATCCGGTCCGGCTGTCAGCGTCCACGCCGCGGCGCCCGCGGGGGCGCACTCGCCCCGGGCGCATTCGCCCTTGGCGAGCGCGTGCCCCGCGTGGCAACCTGCGGCCCTCGAGTCACCCGCCCATGCGGGCGGACGGAGGAGCAGCGGCACACCCAGCGGGGGCGAGGACACATGGCACGAACACGCCGGACGCGCGACCACGGGGCCCGGGCGCAGCATCACGACCCGCTCCCTGCCCCCCCGCCGCCGCGGCATCCCCCGCGGGCCTGGGCGGCCGCCGCGCTCGCGCTCACGCTCGCATGGGCGCTGCTCTTCTTCCCGCAGCTCTTCCTCGGCCAGCGCTTCGCCCAGGGCGACGCTGCCTTCTTCCGGCCGTTCGCGGAGTTCTCGCGCGCGCGCTGGCACGAGGCACACGAGCGCACCTACTGGAACCCCTACGTCTTCCTGGGCTTCGAGTCGGTGGCCAGCTTCGCCGACCCGCGGCCGCAGTACCTGCCCGACCCGCTGCTCGACCTGGCCGAGCGCCTGCACGAGCCGGCCGCCTCGCCCCAGTTGTGGATGCTGCTCGCGCTGCTGGCCGGCACGCTCGCGGTGGCGACGCTGGCCTGCGCGCTGTGGCGCCTCGACCCCTGGAGCGCGCTCGCGGCCGGCCTGGTCTGGCTGCTCGCCTCGCCACTGCTGTTCCCCTGGACCCTCGGCTTCGACGCCCAGGTCGTGACCAACGCGCTGCTGCCCGTGGCGGTGCTCGCCACCTGGGCGATCGTCGCGGGCGAGGGCGCGGGCGTGGTGGTCGCGGGCGCGGCGGGGCTCGCGATCACGCTCGGCATCGAGGCGCTGCACGGGCACCCGCAGGCGCTGGTCTACACCGCCGACCTGCTGGTGGTCTTCGCGCTGCAGCAGGCCTGGTCACGGCGGCGCTGGGCGCGGCTGCTGCCCTGGGCCGGCGCGGCGGCGCTGGGCGCGGCCATCGGCACCGCGACCTGGTGGCCCGCGCTGCTCTACAGCGGGCTCTCGTCGCGCGGCGCCAGCGCGGCCTCGGGCGTGGCGCCCGGGGTGGTCGCGCGCTACAGCCTGGCGTGGCGCGACCTGCTCTCGTTGGTGTGGCCGCAGGCGGTGGGCTTCGGCGGCGCGACCTACTGGGGCGGCATCCAGGTGGCGGCCTACGCGCCCTACCTCGGCGCCGTCGCGGTGCTGCTCGCGCTGCTCGGGCTGCGGCGCGAGCCCGGGCGGAGGGCGGCGCAGCCGCTCTTCTGGTGGGGCGTGCTCGCCGCCGCGCTGGCCCTGACCCTGGGCGCGCGGCTCGGGCCGGTGTTCCGGCTGCTGCACGAGCACATGCCGTTCTGGAGCAGGTTCCGCTCGCCCTCGTACGTGGTCTTCGTCGCGGTCCTGGCGCTCGCGCTGCTCGCCGCCCGGGGCTTCGCGCGCGCCACGGCGCCGCGGCCGGCCGGGCCCGGGCGGGCCGCGCGCGCGGCGCTCCTCGCCTGCGGGGTCGCGGGGCTCCTCGGCCTGGCGATCGCGTTCCCGCTCGCGGGCGCCTACGCGGACCTCGCGGTCGTGACGCGCGAGGGCCTCGACCCGGCGGCCGCGCGGCTCGCCGCGCGCTGGGCGGGGCTCGACCTCGCGCTGCAGGCCGCGTGGGTGGCCCTGGCGCTCGCGCTGCTCCCGGCCGCGCGGGCCGCCCGCCGCTGGGCGCGGCCGGCGCTGCTGGCGCTGCTGGCGCTCGACCTGGCCTGGGTCGGCGTGCCCGGCCTGTACCGCGCCACCGCGCCCGCGCACGCCGTGCAGCCGCCCGCGCCGCCCGCGCTGGCGCGCGTCGCCGGGCCGCGCGGCGAGCGCGTCTACGCCGGGGCCACGCGGCCGGTGGTGGACCCGCGCTACGTGGGGCTCAACTACGCCGAGGCCTACACCAACTTCTGGGTGAGCTGGCGGACGCGCTGCCTGACCGGCAACCTCGGCGCGTTCCCGGCCGCGTGGGGCCCGGTGATGGCGAACCAGCTCACGCGCTACCAGACCGCGCTGCGGGCCTGGGGCGTGAGCTGGATCGACGTCGACCGCGGCACGCCCGCGCCCGGGTTCACCCGCGTCGCGGGCGACGCGCACGAGGACGTCTACGCGCTCCCGGGTGCGCTCGGCCGCGCCTACGCCGTGCCGCTGGTGGTGGCCCTGCCCGACCCGGACGCCGCCGCCCGGGCGATGGCGCACCCCGGCTTCGACCCCACCGCGGTCGCGGTGACCTGGGACGGCACCGTCGCCGGCTCGTACCCCGGCTCGCGCGCGTGCGCCATCCGCTGGCTCCGCGACGACCCGCAGCGGCTCGAGCTGGAGACCTCGGCCCCCGACCGGGCGTTCCTCGTCGTGGCCGACAGCCACCACCCGGGATGGAGCGCGTGGGTGGACGGCCGCCCGGTCCCGATCTCACCCACGAACCTGCTGGTCCGCGGCCTGCCCGTCCCGGCGGGGCGGCACCGCGTCGAGATGCGCTACGCGTCTCCGGGCATGGGCGTGGCCGTGCCCGTGACCCGCGCGGCGCTGGGCGCCTGGGCGCTGCTCGCGCTCGGCGGACTCGGCTGGGCGCTGGCGCGGCGTTCCACCCGCCGCGGGGCCGCGGGCGCGCCCACGTCGGGGGCGTAGCGATCCGGGAATCCGCCGCGGCGACGGCCCGCGAACGAGCGTGTCCGGAGACGTCGCCTCCCGGTTGACTCACCTGGAATCGTCCGTCACCATGCGGAGGTTGGAGTCGTGTGCCCTGTCGGCGCGCAGCCGGTGCACGGGCTTCGGGCCTGGTCGGCATCACTCAGCATGGGGGACCTGCATGGCGTGTGTGATCGGAATCCCGACGGAATCGGCGGCGGCTGAGAAGCGCGTCGCCACCGTGCCCGAGGTCGTCGAGAAGCTGATCAAGCTGGGCTTCTCGGTGGCGGTGCAGAGCGGCGCGGGTGCGGCGGCCAACTTCCCCGACGACGCCTACCGCGCCGCCGGCGCCGAGGTCGTCGACGGGGCGGCGGCGCTCTGGTCGAAGTCCGACGTGGTCTTCAAGGTGCGCCCGCCGTCGACCGAGGAGGTCGGCCTGCTGCGCGAGGGCCAAGTCCTGGTCACCTTCATCTGGCCGGCGCAGAACCCCGAGCTGATGAAGCAGCTGGCCGCCCGCAAGGCCACCGTGCTGGCCATGGACGCGCTGCCGCGGCAGCTCAGCCGGGCCCAGAAGATGGACGCCCTGACCTCCATGGCCGGGATCAGCGGCTACCGCGCCGTCATCGAGGCCGCCAACGCCTTCGGCCGCTTCTTCAACGGCCAGGTGACGGCCGCCGGCAAGGTCCCGCCGGCCAAGGTCTTCATCGCCGGCGCCGGCGTCGCCGGCCTGGCGGCGATCGGCACCGCCGCCAACCTGGGCGCCATCGTGCGCGCCAACGACACGCGGGCCGAAGTGGCCGACCAGGTCGTGTCGCTGGGCGGCGAGTTCGTCAAGGTGGACTACGAGGAGGAAGGTTCCGGCGGCGGCGGCTACGCCAAGGTGATGAGCGAGGGCTTCCAGCAGGCCCAGCGCGAGATGTACGCCAAACAGGCGAAGGACGTGGACATCATCATCACGACCGCGCTCATCCCCGGCAAGCCCGCGCCGCGGTTGATCACCGCCGAGATGGTGCGGAGCATGAAGCCGGGGAGCGTCATCGTCGACATGGCCGCCGAGCAGGGCGGCAACTGCGAGCTGACCGAGCCCGGCAAGGCGGTCGTCAAGCACGGCGTGACCCTCATCGGCTACACCGACCTGACCAGCCGCCTGGCCAAGCAGGCGTCGACGCTCTACGCCTCGAACCTGTTCCGCCTGACCGAGGAGCTGTGCAAGACCAAGGACGGCGTGCTCAACGTCAACATGGACGACGACGCCATCCGCGGCCTGACGGTGATCAAGGACGGCGCGATCACCTGGCCGGCGCCGCCGCTCCATCTGCCGGCCCCGCCGCCGCCCAAGGCGGCCGCCGCGGCCAAGCCGGCCGAGAAGAAGGGCGGGCACGGGCACGGCGCACCCGACGCACCCCCCTCGGCGCTGCGCACCACGGTGATGTTCCTGGTCGCGGGCCTGGTCTTCTTCCTGATCGGCGCCGGCGCCCCGGCGGCCTTCCTCGCGCACTTCACCGTGTTCGTGCTGGCCTGCTTCGTCGGCTACATGGTGGTCTGGAACGTGACCGCCGCGCTGCACACGCCGCTGATGAGCGTGACCAACGCCATCTCCAGCATCATCGCCATCGGCGCCCTGGTGCAGGTCGCGCCGCCGCTGCTCGGCATGGAGGGCCTGGCCCGGCCCACGGGCTGGATCCTCGGCCTCGCGGTGGCCAGCATCGTGATGGTGTCCATCAACATGTTCGGCGGCTTCGCGGTGACGCGTCGCATGCTGGACATGTTCCGGAAGTAGGGGGAGGCCGCCCATGCTCATGACTCCGAGTCTCGCGACCGTCGCCTACATCGGGGCGATCATCCTGTTCATCCTCAGCCTCGGCGGGCTCTCGCATCCCGAGACGTCGAGGCGCGGCAACGTGTACGGCATCATCGGCATGGCGATCGCCGTGTTCGCCACCGTCTTCGGGCCGCGCGTCACCACCGGCGGCCTCACCTGGATCATCGCCGCCATGGCGCTCGGCGGCGCGATCGGGCTGTGGGCCGCGCGCACCGTGAAGATGACGCAGATGCCCGAGCTGGTGGCCATCATGCACAGCCTGGTGGGCCTCGCCGCCGTGCTCGTCGGCTTCGCCAACTACATCGACCCCGCGGCCAGCGCGCAGTTCACCGGCGCGGAGAAGACCATCCACGAGGTCGAGGTCTACATCGGCATCCTGATCGGCGCGGTGACGTTCTCGGGCTCGGTCATCGCCTTCGGCAAGCTCGCCGGGAAGATCAGCGGCAAGCCGGTCATCATCCCCGGCCGCCACTTCCTCAACCTGGCCGGACTGCTGGCGGTGCTCTGGTTCGGCACCAGCTTCATCCACGCGGTCGAGGGCACGAACCAGGGCATGGTCGCGCTGTACGTCATGACCGGGGTCGCGCTGCTGTTCGGCGTCCACATGGTGATGGCGATCGGCGGCGCGGACATGCCGGTCGTCGTGTCCATGCTCAACAGCTACTCCGGGTGGGCGGCGGCGGCGACCGGCTTCATGCTCAACAACGACCTGCTGATCGTCACCGGCGCGCTGGTGGGCTCGAGCGGCGCCATCCTCTCCTACATCATGTGCCGCGCCATGAACCGCAAGTTCCTGGCGGTGATCTCCGGCGGTTTCGGCACCGAGGGCGGCGCCCCCGCCGCGAAGGGCGGCGCGCAGCCGGCCGGCGAGGTCACCCCCATCACCGCGCCCGAGACCGCCGAGCTGCTGCGCGAGTCCAAGAACGTCATCATCGTGCCGGGTTACGGCATGGCGGTGGCGCAGGCGCAGCACACCGTCTACGAGATCACCAAGTTCCTGCGCGAGAAGGGCGTCAACGTGCGCTTCGGCATCCACCCGGTCGCCGGCCGCATGCCCGGCCACATGAACGTGCTGCTGGCCGAGGCCAAGGTGCCCTACGACATCGTGCTCGAGATGGACGAGCTGAACGGCGACTTCCCGGACACCGACGTGGCGATGGTGATCGGCGCGAACGACATCGTGAACCCCGGTGCCGAGGACGACCCGACCAGCCCCATCGCCGGCATGCCGGTGCTGCAGGTGTGGAAGGCGAAGACCTCGATCGTGATGAAGCGCAGCATGGCGTCGGGCTACGCGGGAGTGGACAACCCGCTGTTCTACAAGGACAACAACCGGATGCTGTTCGGCGACGCCAAGAAGATGCTCGACGAGGTGCTGACCGCGCTGAAGGGCTGACGAGCCTCGACGCATCGCGGCGGCAGCGTACGATCGCCCCGGGGGCCCCGCGCTCCCGGGGCGATCCGCTACCTGCGCGGACCGCCTCCGAGCCGCGCCAGCGCGCGCTTCGCCTCGGCCACCTCGGGCCGGCCGGGGTCCGCGTCCCTCCAGAGGCGCAGGAACTCGCGATACGCCGCGGCGGCCTCGGGTCCGCGGCCCAGCGCCTGGAGCGAGCGGCCGCGCTCGAGGCGCAGCCGCACGGCCTCGTCGGGATAGAGCAGTGGACAGCCCGCGAGCGAATCCAGGGTCGCCAGCGCCTCGGCGTGGCGGCCGCAATGGGCCAGCAGACGGGCGCGGAAGAGGCTGCGTTGCGAGGTCATGATCGGCCAGCCCAGCCAGCGGGACCGCGCGAGCCACTCCAGCCCCTCGCCGGGGCGGCCCTCCGCGTCGAGGAGGTGGGCCCTCACTCCGTTCCAGATCCCCTCGGAGATGCTTCCGGGCGGGGCCTGGCCGGCACTCCTCCGGTATTCCACCCGGGCTCGATCGGGGCGCCCCGTCATGATCCAGAACTGCGCTCGCGTCGGCAACCGGTAGTCGTCAAGACCGCGACCCATCCCGGTGCGGACCGCGAACCTGGCGATGCTGTCCACGCAGGCCAGGCCGAAGGTGGTGTTCCCCGTCTTCGTCGCGGCCCAGAACCCCTCGGCCCACGGGAGCAAGTTGTGCGGGGCAGCCCAGGCCCTGCGGGCGACGCCCTCCGCTTCGCGGAAGCGGCCGCGATGCAGCGCGACCCAGTAGGCCGCACCGTCCCGGCTGTAGGCCAGCAGGGTCGCGCCGGGATTTGCCCCGGCCAACAGACGGCAAACGGAATCGGCGTCCGCACCCTGCGCGGCCGCCAGCAACGCGAGCGTCGGGACCTGGGCAGCTCTTCCGCCCTGCTCGTAGAGGGCCCGCAGCCGCAGCACGGTGGCGCGGTCCTCCCGATTCGCTGCCGTGTTGGTCGCGGAGAACCAGAGCAACTGCGAGCCCGGGTCCCGCCGCAGGAGGTCCTCGGCCACCTGCTGGGCCTCGGCCTGGCGGTCGAGGCGCAGCAGCGCGTCCACCAGGTGCCGCCCGGCCAGCGTGAAGCCCGGGTCGATGGCGAGGATGCGGCGCGCCGTGGCAATCGCCGCCTCGTTCTGCCTGGCGTGGAACTGGGCCTCCTCCAGGCCGTACAGGACCAGCTTGTCCTCGGGCGCGTTGGCGGCGAGCCGCTCGAACACCGCCACCCCCGTGCTGTCGTGCCGGATCAACAGGTCGAGCCCGCCGATGAACGCCCGCTCGCCGGGGGACAGGCGCACCTCGTTCGCCTGCGCCCGCCGGATGTCCTCCATCGCGCTCTCCGGCTCGCCGCCCCACCAGCGCGTGATCGCCAGCTGGTAGAGCGCCTGCGCGAAGCCCGGGTCGCGCGCCACCGCGCGCGTGAACGCGCTGTCGGCGCCGGGGAGGTCACCGATCGAGAAGCGCTCGACGCCGGCGAGGTACTCGCGCTGCGCCGCGAGGTCGGTGCTGGTGCGCTGCGCCACCGGTGCGAGCCGCGCGGCGTCCGCGCGCCTCACCATGCGGCCGACCAGCCGCGCGCCGAGCGCGTCCACCAGCTGGTAGACGGTCTGCCCCGGCTCGCCGTCGATGCGCTCGGCGTAGAGCACCTTGCCGCTGCGCACGTCCGAGACCTCGGCCGTCATGACCAGGCTCGGGCTCACCTGGAGGATGCTGCCGGTGACGATGCGCCCGGCGTGGGTCCGCCGGGCCACGAGCAGCGCGGCGCCACGGTCCACCGCGCCCGCGCCGTGACCGAGCTGGCGCATGGCGTCGAGCACGCGCTGGGTGCTGAGCACGTCGAGGTCGCTCGCCTGGGCGAGCGAGACGATGAGCAGGTTCGAGGTGATCGAGCCGATGCGGTCGGGGTCGCGGGGGTCGGCGATATTGTCGAAGTAGAGCACCGCCACGGGCGCGTCGGCCGCAGACGCGGGCGCGAGACGGTCGCGCAGGAGCCACGCCCCCGCGCCGACCACGACGGCCACCGCGAGCATCGCCAGCGCGGGCACGAGCCAGCCGCGGCGGGCCGCGGCGACCCGGGGCGCGTCGGGGCCCATGGTCGCCAGCGCCTCGAGCACCGCCTCGGCGCTCGGCGGACGCTGGGCGGGGTCCTTGGCGAGCAGGCGCATGACCAGGCCGGCCAGCGGCAGCAGCGAGGCCGTGACCACCTCGGGCGGCCGCGGCTCCACGTTCATCACCGCGTGGAGCACCTCGGCCTCGGAACCGCCCGGGAAGGCGCGGCGGCCGCACATCGCCTCGTAGAGCACCGCGCCCAGCGCGAACAGGTCGGCGCGCGCGTCGCCGCGGTTGCCGCTCGCGCGCTCGGGCGCGAGGTAGGCCAGGGTGCCGACCACGTCGCCGGTGCCGGTCAGCGTGCCCTCGCCCTCGACGCGGGCGACGCCGAAGTCGGCGACCTTGTACGACCCGTCCGTGCCGATCAGCACGTTGGCCGGCTTGAGGTCGCGGTGCAGGACGCCGTGCGCGTGGGCGTGGGCCAGCGCCCCGGTCAGCGCGCGGGCGAGGCGAGGCAACTCCGCGGGCCCCAGCGGGCCGCGCGCGAGGCGGCGGTCGAGCGACTCGCCCTCGACGTACTCCTGGACCAGGAACAGCTCGCCGTCCGCGTCCTCGGCGGCGAGCAGGGTAACGATCGCCGGGTGGGAGAGCCGCGCCACCGCCGTGGCCTCGCGCTGCAGGCGGGTGCGCATCTCCGCGTTGCCCGCGGTCTCCGGCGGCAGGAACTTGAGCGCGACGCGCCGTCCGGTGCGCTCGTCGCGCGCGAGGTAGACGCGCCCCATCGCGCCCGCGCCGAGCTCCGCGGTCACCGCGTAGTGCAGGATCGTGCGACCGATCATGCCAGTCCTCCGAGGACGGACTTGCGTCCGGACGGCAGCATAGCCGACCGCGCGCGGTTCGGCATCCACCCGGGCGACGGCAGCACGACGGCCCCCCTCGCTCGGGGATGGCCGTCGCATTCCGGCCCGGCGTCCACCGGTAGCGGCCCGGCAGATACCGCGGGGCCGGGACGATCGTGACCTCAATGGGTCGTTCCCCGGTCGCGGGCGGTGGTGTAGGCTTTGCGGTAGGCGGAATCGCCCCGTCCCCGTCGGAGCCCCGAGCGCCCACCGGCTCGCGGCCCCATGAGTTGGAGACCGCTTTGCACCTTGCCAGGACGCTTCTCTTCGTTTGCGCGGTGATCCTCGGGCCTGGTCCACGCGTGGCGGGCGCGGCCCCCGCCCTGCCACCCGCCCCCCACTCGCCGGGCCGGGGAACCGCCATCCCATCCGACGGCCCGTTCGGACAGCTCACCGTCCTCCGGACGCTCGGTGCGGCGCCGCACGCTCTCCTGGCCGAGGAGATCGCCCGGCGCGGCGGAGCGCTCGCCGTTGTCATCCCTCCCGACGTGGCGATCGCGTTCCTGCCGGAGAGCACCGCCGGACAGGTCGTCGGAACCGCCGTGCTTGCGCGCCCGGGCGTGGACGCGCTCCCGGACGATTCGTCGCCTAACGTCCGGGCCGCGCTCGCTGCCTTCCGGTCGGTCACGACGCCGAACCCGGCAACGGTATCAGCCGACGCAAGTCAGCCACCGCCTCTCAGCGGCGACGCACTCGAACGACCGGCATTGACCATCCCGAACGTGATCGCCAACCTCAGAGCGGCCGCCCCGCTCGCGCTGACGAAGGTCGAGACGGCCGATGTCGCTCAAGGAACGTCCACGTACATGAGCGGATCCGTGGCCGTGCGGCTCTTCTGTGTGGAAAGCGACGGGACGGCAACGGATCCCGACCTCTACAGCTGGACATCGCAAGACGAGCAACAGGCGATATCGGACGTCACGACGGGGTTGCTGTGGTGGGCGACCCAGGCACAGGGCCGCCAGTGCGCTCTGTACTTCGTCCTCTCGACCAGCCGGGCCACGACGAATCCGCAGTGTTCGCAGTGGCGGGAACCGCTGTTGCATGCGAGCACTGCGTTCTACCTCGCGATCACCGACGTCCTCGGGAAGTTCGGCTACGCCATCGGCAACCACCTCGAACGTTGCGAGGCGTTCAACCTGGCCCTGCGCGCGGCCGAGGGGACACAGTGGGCCTACAGTGTCTTCATGGCCGCGAATCCGTGGCCAGCCCCGGCCCAATTCACGGACGGCTACGCCGCCTGGGCCTACCTCGGCGGCCCCTATGCCATGATGTTGCAGCGGACCTTCTCCTGGCCCCTGCCCCTGGTGGTCAGCCACGAAACGGGCCACATCTTCTACGCGTGCGATGAGTACTACCAGGCCGGCTACGGCGGCTGCACGAGTTGTCAGATCTGCAGCAGTGCCGGTGTCGAGAACGGGAACTGCGAGTACTGCAATCCCTCCTCGGTGGCGTGCATGATGCGCTACAACTCGGACAACGTCTGCTTGTGGACCGAGGGCCAGATCGGCTGGCAACGCCAACCCTGCTCCCCTCGGATCACGGGGAGGGTCGTTGACGACGGCGGACAACCGCTTTCCGGTGTCCGGATGTCCGGGACCGTCCCCGTCCAGGAAACGGACGCCTCCGGCGACTACGCGCTCGACGTTGGCTACACCTGGTCCGGGACGGTGACTCCGACGTTGTCCGGGTACCGGTTCGTTCCGCCGTCCAGGAACTATGGCCGCCTCAAGGTCGACGCGTCAGCCCAGGACTTCACGGCGCCGAGCGCGCCGGGCATGAACCTCTCCTGGAACGACGGCGGTTCGCTGGGCACGGAGAGCCTGACGTCTGCCTGCGGCGCGGACACGGGCTACCAGGACCTGGTCGTGACGTTTCGCGCGCCGGGCGGCATCACGGACCTGCTGGGCATCGAGACCAGCCTGATGGTCCAGTCCGAGAGCGACTCCCTACCGCCCTGGTGGCGCCTGTGGGAGTCCGGGTGTCGTGCCGACGCCTTGACCAGCATCGTCGACTTCTCTCACGGGTCCGCCACCTGCGCAGACCCGTGGGCGGGCGTCCCGGCGGTCGGCGGCCACTTCGCCACCGCCTACCCGGACGACGTCGCGAATCGCGAGCGCATCACGGTCGCTGTCGCCAGCGACCCCCCGACGGGCGTCGCGCTTCAAGCGGGGCGCGAGTACTACGTATGCCGCTTGCGGTTGGCCAATCGCCACACCGTGGGCGCGGGTGCGTGCGCGGGATGCGACGTGCCCGTCTGCGTTCGCCTGCAACAGGTCAAGCTTCGAACCGCCTCGACTGAAGTCACGCTGACCGATTCGATCGGCACGAGGATCGTCGGATGGCAAGGTGCCCCGTGTTCACCTGCGTGGTTCGCGCCGCGCGTGGACTCCATCGTGCCTCGATGGAGCGCGGCCGACAGCGTCGTGCGGATCCACGGGGCGCGCTTCGCCAGTGACGATCCATACGGCATGGGGAGCCCGTTGCGTGTCTTCTTCGATGGGAGCGAGGCGCAATTCAGCCTGCAGGGGCCGACGCTGATTGCCGCGACCGTCCCGCCCGGGGCGGGCAACGGGCCGGTGACGGTGCAGAACGTCTACGGGGTCGGGACCAGCGCCGAGCCGTTCGGGGTCACCGCGGTCCAGGCCGGGGGATTCGTGCACTTCCGGCTCTCCCCGCCGCGGCCGAATCCGACCGATGGCCGGACCGTCATCGCGTGGGGCTTGCCGCGGCAGGCGGACGTCCGCCTCGATGTCTTCGCCATCGACGGATCGAGGGTCTGGGGCTTGCGGGAACGGGCGTGCCCCGCCGGGCAGCACCAGCGCGTCTGGGAGGGACGAGACGCGGCGGGCCGGATGGTGCCGGCGGGAGTCTACTTCGTGCGCCTGCAGGCAGATGGACGAACATTGGGTCGCCGAATCTGCGTGCTTCGATGAAGCACGGGAACTCGCGCGCAGGCGACGGTGCCGCCGGCGCGCAGAACACGCGCTACGGCTGGTCCCCGGCTGCTGCGACCCCGGCGCGCCCCCACCACCCGTCCACGCGCGCCAGCAGCTCCGGCGTGTGCGCCACCGGCTCGGGGTAGCCGGGCTTCCAGGTGGCGTCGATGCCGAGCGGGCCACGGCAGGCGAGCCAGGCGCCGCGCGCCTCGGCCCACGCGGGGATCACGTCGCGCGCACAGTCGAAGCGCGTGAAGATCCCCCACAGCAGCAGCACGTCGTCGCCGAGCGGGATGTCCGAGCTCACCGCGACGATCAGCCGTACACCGGCGTACTCGGGGCGCCGCAGCAGCGCCTCGACCACCTCGCGCCCCGGCGTCGTCCCCACCGGCGGCGGTAGTGCGTCCGCCGCCAGGCCCCAGGCCGGCCCCGCGCCCGGCCCGGCCACGGCGCCCGGCACCGCGTCCTTCATGCGCACCACCAGCAGCGCGCCCCACGCCAGGCGCCAGTCGCCGATGCGCTCGTCGAACGCGCGCGGGTCGGGCACCGTGGCCGGCGGGGTCGCGGGCGCGCGGCCGGGCTTGGCCTGCGCGTCCAGCATCATCTTGCTGCCGAGGTTCATGGTGTAGGAGGTGAAGTCGAGCGTGTCGAGCGGCACGCCCGGCATCAGCAGGAAGTCCTCGGCCGGGTCGAAGTTCCGCGCGATCGCGCCGAACACGGCGGGGCGGTCGCGCGGGTCGACGTCGGCGTCCACCAGCACGATGACCTTGGTGAGCGAGAGCTGGCCGGTGCCCATCAGCGCGAGCGCGGTCTTCTTCGCCTCCTTCGCGAAGCGGTTCTCGACCGCCACCGCCAGCAGGTTGTGGAAGCCGGCCTCCTGGTAGGCCCACAGGTCGCGGATCTCGGGGTGCAGCACGCGCAGCGCGCCGGTGAACATGCGCTGCACCGCCTCGCCCATGAAGGTGTCCTCCTGCGGCGGCTTGCCCACCACGCTGGCCTGGAAGACCGCGCCCGCGCGGTGCGTCACGTTCAGCACGTGGAAGACCGGGTAGTCGGCGACGCGCGAGTAGTGCCCGAAGTGGTCGCCGAGCGGCCCCTCGCGCCGGCGCTCGCCGCGCGGCACCACGCCCTCGATCACGAACTCGGCGTCCGCCGGCACTTCCATCGTCAGTCGCGTGGCCGGACCGAAGCGCGTCGGGCGGCCGCGCAGGAAGCCCGCGAAGGCCAGCTCGTCCATGCCCTCGGGCAGCGGCGCCACGCCGGCCAGCAGCGTCGCCGGGTCGGCGCCCACCGCCACCGCGACCTCGAGGTCGCGGCCCAGCGCCTCGGCCGCGCGGTAGTGGAACCCGCCGCCCTTGCCGATCTGCCAGTGCATCCCCGTGGTCTTCGCGTCGTAGACCTGCATGCGGTAGACGCCGAGGTTGCGCACCTTCGTCTGGGGGTGCTCGGTGAGCACCAGCGGGAAGGTGACGAAGCGCCCGCCGTCCTTCGGCCAGAGCTGCAGGTTGGGCAGCGCCGCGAGGTCGGCGCCGAGCGCGCGCTCCTGGGCCGCGCCGTGCGCCACGCGCGCCGGCCGCATCGCCAGCGCGCGCGCCGCGCTGCCGCGCAGCCCCCAGAGGTCGGCGAGCCGCCGCGGCGGCAGCGCGTGGAGGATCGCCTCCAGCTCGTCGCCGACGCTCGCCGCGGTGCGCCCCAGCGCCCACTCGATGCGGCGCTCGGCGGCCAGCACGTTCACCGCCAGCGGGAAGCGCGCGCCGCGCACGCGCTCGAACAGCAACGCCGGGCCGCCCGCCTTCGCCTCGCGCCCGGCGATCTCGGCGACCTCGCACACCGGGTCCACCTCGCGCGTCACGCGCCGCAGGTCGCCGCGGCGCTCGAGCTCCGCGAGGAACCCGCCCAGCGTGCGGAAGCCGCTCACGCGGCCCGCCCGCGCGCGGGCCGGCCGGCGTCGCAGGGCGGCCGGCTCACTCCAGCTCCTCCTCGCGCCACGCGGACCCGGCCGCCTCGCCCAGCAGGGCCAGCAGCTTGTCGGTGAAGCCGCTCACCAGTTCGTCCAGCTGCTGCGGCCGCCCGTACCAGGGCGGCGAGACCGGCATCACGACGACGCCCTCGCGCGAGAGCTTGAGCAGGTTCTCGAGCGCGATGCCCGAGAGCGGCGTCTCGCGCACGCAGACGACCAGCCGCATGCGCTCCTTGAGCGCCACGGCGGCCGCACGGGTGATGAGCGAGTCGGCGATGCCGGCGGCGATCTTCGACATGGTCGAGACGGTGCAGGGCAGGATGACGAAGGCGTCGTAGCGGTTGCTGCCCGAGGAGAAGGGCGCGGCCAGGTCGGTGTCCGCGAACGTCCCCTTCACGTGCGGCGCGAGGTCCGCGGGCGCGAGCCCGGTCTCGTCGCGCAGCACGTGCTTCGCCCAGTCCGAGAGCACCAGGAACTTCTCGCCCGGGCAGCGGCGCACGAAGTCCACGCCGTGGACGATGCCCGAGGCGCCGGTCATGCCGATCAGGTAACGCGCCATCTCAGAAGCCTCCGCCCGTCGCGCGGGTCACCAGCACCAGGGCGAGCACCACCGCGCTCACCCAGACGTTCACCTGGAAGAAGGCGAGGTTCACGTCCTCCGCCCACTTCTGCTCGAGGTACAGCAGCACACCGACGCCCGCCCAGACGAAGAACGCCGGGAACGCCGCGAAGGACGACAAGGGCTGTCCGGCGGCGATCATCACCTGCGCGATCATCGGCACCAGGCAGAGCTGGGCGGCGCGGTGCAGCCACGCGGAGACCTCGAGCGCACGCCTGCGCCCGAGCCACACCACCATCGAGCGCACCCGGTTCGCGCGGTCGGACTCCTCGTCGAGGGTCGAGTAGATGATGTCGAAGCCGCTCCCCCACGCGAGCGTGAAGGCGCCCAGCCAGAGCGCGGCGAACGGGTGCGCCAGGTCCGGGTGCGCCGCGACGTAGCCCGCGACCGGGGCCAGCCCCATCCCGGCGCCGACCCCGAGATGGCAGAAGGGCGTGAAGCGTTTCGCGTAGGGGTAGAGCGTGAAGACCACGATGGGGATCGCCGCCAGCTTCAGGTAGAGGAACCCGGCCGGGTCGAGCGCCCAGCAGGCCACGGCGTACGCGGCCAGCGCCGCGGCCAGCAGTCCCCAGGCCTCGGCCGGCTTCATCTTCCCGCTCGGCAGCTCGCGCACCCGGGTGCGCGGGTTGAGCGCGTCCAGCCGCCGGTCGATGAGCCGGTTGAGCGACATCGCGGTGGTGCGCGCCCCGACCGCGGCGAGCGCGATCAGCAGCCACCGCCCGGCGCCCATCGCCGGCCGGGGCGCGCTGAAGATGCCCGCCAGGATGAGCGGCAGGGTGAAGAGCGTGTGCTCGAAGCGCACGAACGAGGCGTAGGTGCGCAGCCGGGCCAGCGGGCGGATGGAGGGGGTGGCGGAGCTCATGGCGCTGGCCGCAGAGTAGCCGAGCCCGGCCCCCAGCCGCTAACCGCCGGCGTGGAAGACGCGCTTCACGGCGGTCCTGACGATGCGCAAGAGCATCTCGAGCAGGCCCTCGCGGCGCGCCGGCGGGGCCGCGGGGACCGGGCGCGCGACCGGCGCGAGGACGGCCTTCGCCCCGGACCTGCCGGGCCGCGGAGCGACCATGGCCGGCCGCGCGGCCGGCGGGTGCGCGGCCGCGGACGCAAGCGTCACCTGGCGGCGCGTCCCGGCGGGCGGGGGCCCGGCGTGACGCGGCTCGCGAGCGGGCGCGGGGGCCACCGCCCGCGCGGCGGCGGCCGGGGCGGCGGGCGTCGCGCCCGGCGCGGCCGCGATCGTGACCGGCCCGGCGCTTCGCGCCGCGGTGGCGACCGGCGCCGCCCCGGCGGACATCGCGACGGGCCCGGCGGACAGGTCCGCCGGAGCGGCGGCCGCCACCGCGGTCGGCGCCTCCAGCAGGAAGTCCACGCCGTCCAGCACGGGGCCGCTGTGGTCGATGACCACCGGGATCTCGCGCACCCGTGCGAGGCCGCGGTGCTGCGTCACCGCCTCGGGGATGCGCAGCGTGTAGGACCCGGGCCGCAGCTCGGCGAAGTTGTAGAAGCCGTCGTAGTCGCTGCGCGTGACGCGGGCCGCGCGCGTGGCGTCCACCGGCACCAGCTCGACGGTGACGCCCCCGGCCGGGAGCACGCCGGCGGCGCTGTGGGCGCGCACAGTGCCCGCCACCTCGCCCGAGAGCAGCACGGCGAAGTCCACCCGCGACACCTTGCCGGCGCGCGGCACGATCTGCACCGCCGCGGGCTCGAGGATCCACTGCGGGTCCGCGAGCGACGCCGCGGCGACGTTCAGGTTCATGGGCCGGTCCCCGGCCAGGTTGCTCACGAACGCCACGCCGGCGCTGTCGGTGCGCCCCAGGTCCGAGGCGTTCTCCAGCAGCAGGTCCGCGTCCGCGATCGGGGTCTCGCCCGCGTCCATGATGCCGTTGCCGTTCAGGTCGAGGAACACGCCCGCCGACACCGCGCCGGCGTCCGCGACCGGCCGCGCGTGCGGCGCCCACGTCCCCGCCCGCGGTTCGCGGTTGAGCCCGAGCGTGAACTGCACGTTGCACGCGAGGCCGACGCCCGGGATGAAGCTGCCCTGCACGCCGACGCCGAGCCGGCCCTCCGAGCGCTGGTAGCCGGCCTGGTAGCACAGCCGGCGCGAGTCGAGCTCGCGCCGCACGCTGGCGCTCAGCAGGGCGTTGCGACCGGTGGGCACGTCGGCGACCAGCGCCGCCGCGCCCGGGTCATCCAGGCCGACCAGGCGGTACTCCAGCTCGCCGCGGAGCGAGAGGTGCCGCATGCGGCGGTTGACCAGCAGCTGGCCCGAGGCCCGCTCGCGCATCGGCTGCGCCGCGCTCCGCGTGCGCATCCAGGTGGCCTGGTTCGAGACCGACAGCCCGCGGGTCGAGCCGGCCAGCCGTCCCACCACCTGGTCCGCGACGTCGGTGCGGTCCGCGCGGTCGTGCGTGAACTCCACGACCAGCGGGAGCCGCGGCAGCAGCGGCGGGTGCAGCACCGCGTCCACGCGCAACGCGCTGATCTCGCGCCGGCGGGCGACGTCGTTGAGCGTCTCGCTGTGGAACCCGTCGGCCCGCGTGTGCCGCAGGCGGACCCCGACCCCCGCGCGCCGCGTCTGCACGTCGCCGCTGGCGACGCGGCCGCCGGAGGCGTCGCCACCGAGCGACAGGCGCCCGAGCACGCGCCCGGTGAGCAGGCTCAGCCCCGCCATTCCGTAGCGGTGCGTCGCGCCGCCGAGCCGGAGGGACGCCAGGTTCACCCCGGTCGACACCCGGTTCGAGAGGCCGCGGCTCCACTCGACGATCGAGCGCTCCCGCTCGCTCCCGGCACCCGACGCGGCGATGCGGTACCGGGACTGGCCCGGCGGCGTGAGGTCGCGGCCGACCTCGAACACGTCGTTCTCGGTGCGCCGCTGTCCCTGCGGGCCGTAGAACACGCGCCGGAACGCGTTCCGCCCGTAGAGCAGGGGGACGTTCTCGAACGCGTAGGTGCCGCGGGCGTCGGCCGGCTGGTAGGCGATGATGGCGCCGTTGCGATAGAGCTCCACTTCCCACCCGGGCGGCAGGCTGCCCTGGAAGGTGTGCTGGTCGAACTGGGTCGGCTGCGAGAGCGGGAAGTTGCTGACGATCACGCCGTCGCCGGTGACCGGCCGCGCCACCAGGTCCTGCCCCGGGAAGACGATCTCGCCGCCGGCGACCTCGCGCGCGTGCAGCGGGCCGAGCAGGACGCCGTCCGGGTCGCGGCGTGCGGCGCGCGCGTGCAGGTCCATGCCCTCGGTGCCGGTGCCCTGGGTCATCCGCGCCGCGACCTCGTTGTAGAGCAACTCGGTCACCAGGTAGGCGGTGTGCCGCACCGAGAGCCGGTCGGCGGGCGCGCCCGACGGCGAGCTGCCGATGGTGAGCGTCTGGTCGGTGAACGGCATGTCCCACAGGGTGCGCGGGGTCGGCGCGAGCGGCCCGGCCGGGGCCCACGCGCCGACGCGCTCCCGGCCCTGCCCGAGGCGCTGCTGCCGCTCCCAGCGCTGCTGCAGCGGCAGCGTCTCGCGTGGGCGCACGCGCAGCATCCCGTCGTAGGGCTCCACGGCCAGGTCGAGCGGCAGCCACGTCGCCAGCAGCCCGGTCTCCACCAGGATGTCCTGCCGCGCCGGCCGGATCCGCAGCGGGTCGTAGGTCAGTTCGCGGCCTTCGACGCGCACGCTCCGCGCGCGCGTGTCGAGCACGAAACGCCGGCCCTCGCGGATGAAGAAGCCCTCGGCCACGCCGCGCGCCGGGTCCACCTCGATCGCCAGGCCGAGCAACTCGGAGAGGGCGCCGAGCGGCACGAGCGTGCCTTCGTCGGTCTGGTAGCAGGGCATGGCCTCGCTCAGCACCATGCCGCCCAACCGCACCCCGAGCAGCGTGAACTCCACGCCCCGCGCGTCGTCGAAGGCGAGCTCGCTCTCGGCGGCCCGCGGCCCGGACGGCGCCGCGAACAGCGTCGCCGCGGCCAGGCACACCCCGAGGACCTGGCGGAGGAGGGGCGGCCCGGACCGGTCGCGGGCACGCGTCGCGCGCCCGGGCCCGCGGTCGGCCCCGGTCGCGGACTCAGCGCAAGGCAACACTGGCCTCGGCGGGCGGGATCTCGCCGGTCCCGGGCGCCGAATCGAAGCGCACGCGCAGCCGCGCGCGCGGATCGAGGGAAGGTGGCAGCCGCAGCGGCAGCAGGCAGGTCCGCAGGGAGTTCGGCGTGTACACCGCGAGCCCCCGGGCCACGCCGACCACCACGTCGGGCTGGCCGTCGCGCACCAGCACGGCGGTGAGGTCGCCGTACACCGAGCGGTCGCCGCTGCGGTGGAGCGTCACCGCCAGCCGCGTCGGCGGCTCCGCGCCCGGCACCGACTCGACCCGCGCATCGGAGAGGCTCACCCCCGCCGTCAGCTCGCCGTGACGCACGATGATGGGGATGGACACTCCGTACACCGCGCGCAGCGTCAACTGCAGGTCCTTGACCGGCTCGGGGCTCACCGAGTCCTCCGGGGCGTCGACCGGGACGGCGCGGAAGAGCAGGTGCGAGCGGTACTCGCCCGGCGGCAGGTCGGCCGGCAGGCGGAGTTGCAGGCGCACGGTCTGCGGCGTCCCGGGCGGCAACTCGACGCGGCGCGGCGAGAAGCGGACCAGGGTGTCGGCGAACTGCTCGGCGCTGTCGGGCTCCTGCACCTCGCGGAAGGCCCCGGCGTCCGTCATGCGAAGACGGATGAGGCTGATGCGGTAGGTGGCGTCCCGGGTGCCGGTGTTGACCAGCGTCAGCTGGCCGGTCCGCTGGCGGCCCTCGAACACCAGCCGCGTCGGGGCCACGAGCAGGCCGCCGAGCGTGGGGACCACAGGGGCGGCGGGCGTGGCCGGTTCGACGGACAACGCCGAATCGGAGAAGGCCGCGGCTGTCCTTGCCGCGGCGTCCTCCGTCCCGTCCTGGGATCCGCCCGAGGCGCCGGTCGCCATCGCGATCCCCACGATGCACGTCAGGATCGCTGCAGCGTACCGGCCGGGCCTCGTGCTGCTGGCTGACATCATGTCAAGCCCAGACGGCCGTTGCGCGCAGCCGCCCGAGAGCGGCCGCGCGGCGGTCTCCTCTGCTAGTTGTACGTCACGGTCACATCGAACGTGCCGGTGTACGCGCCCGCCACCTGGGCCGCACCCACGTTCAGCGTGCCGCCCACGTAGAGCGTCTGCGTACCTCCGCCACTCAGCGTACCGGTGCCACTGGGACTGCTGGTGAAGGCGGTGATGGCCATCGGATCGCCGGGCCCGGTGAGCGTCACGTCGCTGTCGCCGGGCAGCGTGATGGCGTAGGTGGCGCTGGGCTCGCCCCCGACGGTGAACGTCGCGGGGGACATGCCCGTCGTGTTGCCGAGCGTGCAGCCCGTCGCGGTGCGCGTGGGGCTGGCGGCCGCCGTCTGCTCCACGGTGCCCGCGCCCACCCCGGCGACGATCTGCCCGAAGTGCAGGTGGGCGGTGTGTACGATGGTGATCGCGGCGGCGATCGTCGCGCCGGCGGGCGTCGCCGACGCGGTGGCGTTGTCCTGCTGGGCCATCGCCACCGTGGACGTCACGAGCAGGGCGAGCAACGCGCCCAGCACGGGAATGACGAAGCTCTTGTACCTGTTCATCGTGCCCTCCAACTGGGGACCGTCCCCCTGCCCGGGATCGCCTGAGGTGCGCGATCGCGAATCCTGCTCGTAGTAGTGTCGGTAGGCGCTCTGGCGACTTGAGGCTCGAGCGGTTGGACGGCCGGGCCATCCGTCACGGCACCAACGAGTTCCGGGTGGTCCGGGCCGTCACCAGGAAAGGACGGAGCCCGGCTCCACGGTCAGGTGGTGCCGGGCCGGCGCGTCCTGCTCGATCCACGAGGTGGCGGGGCGGACCGCTTCAGCCGACCGGCCCCCGATTGCGGCCAACCTCCACGGGTCCGGCCCCCGCTCCCCGCTTCTCTTGCAGAGGTCTTGCGACCTCGGCCTCGACGCATCGCAAGGCGCGGACCAACACGCGGACCGGGCGGGGAGGATGCGCGAACCCGCGTCTTTCGCGGGTGCGGACGCCATGGCAGCGTCCGGTGCGCGGACGTCCACCGAGGGCGACCGTCCACGCCGTGCCACCTCGCGTCCGCCGATGGACGTCCCCGGCCCGGTGCGCGCTGCGCTTCGGCGTGCCGTCGCCGGGAGGCACGGGGCGTCGCCACCGTGCACGGGATCGCCGACTTTCCCGCTGATTCCGGGCGGAAATTCGACCCTTGACATACTGCACGCTTGTGCAGTACGTTGCCGTGCGTCGACGTCCATGGTGGACGAGGCCAACCGGAGGCGCGAGTCATGTTGAACGACCGAGCGCGAGAGATCCTGTCCTACATCCGGAGCTTCCAGCACAAGCACGACATGCCCCCCACGATCCGCGAGATCGGGAAGGCCTTCGGCATCTCTTCGACCAACGGGGTCCGTTACTACCTGAGCATGCTCGAGAAGGCCGGCTACCTGAAGCACCGCGGCGGAGTCTCGCGCGGCTGCAGCCTGGCCTCGGTCGGGCAGGCCGCCGGCATCCCGCTGCTCGGCCGCGTCGCCGCGGGCCAGCCCATCCTGGCCGAGGAGTGCATCGAGGACCGCCTCGAGCTGGGCCAGGTGTTCGGCGACTCCGGCGACTTGTTCGCCCTGCGGGTGCGGGGAGACAGCATGGTGGACGCCGGCATCCTCGAGGGCGACGTGGTCATCGTGCGGCAGCGGGACCAGGCGAAGCCCGGCGCGATGGTCGTGGCCCTGATCGGCGACGAGGCCACGGTCAAGTACTACCAGCCTCGGAATGGCAGGATCGAGCTGGTGCCGGCGAACGAGAAGTACCAGCCCATCCAGGTGACCGGCGACCAGGACTTCCGCATCCTCGGCGTGGTCACCGGCGTGCTGCGGACGGTGGGCGGCTAGGAGGCCGCGGCCGGCCCCGGCTCCCGTCGTCCGGGAACCGCTGGCGCGCGCGATCGGGTGAACCCCCAAGCATCGAAGGGCATCAATAACTGTGACGGCATACTGCACGCATGTTCAGTAGACAGGAGGCAGGAACATGGACAGCCAGTTCGCCCCCGAGGTCGATGAAGCGTTGCGCGGACGCTGGGAGCCGGTCTACCGGAGCCAGCTCCACTACGTGATCACCTGGAGTACGCGGAGCCGCCGGCCGGTGCTGAGGGAGCGCCACGCCCGGACCCTGCGCGACCTGATCCAGCGGTCCTGCGACGACCTCGACTTCGCCCTGGTGGAGTTCGCGGCGGCGCCTCAGCACGTCCACCTGATGCTCGGGCTGAGCCCCACCCAGAGTGTCGCGAGCGCGGTCCGCCAGCTCAAGGGACGGACCGGCCTCGCCCTCCTCCAGGCCTACCCGGAGCTGAGGGTCTGGCTGCGGGGGAACCTGATCTGGGACGAGCCGTACTCGGTGGAAACGGTGAGCGGGGCGAGGGTCGAAAAGGTGCGTGGAAGACTCCGCGCGCTGCATACCCTGGACGAGGATCTCGCTGCCGCGAGTTGATCGCGGCGCGCGCCGCGGCGCGATCGCGGACGTTCGAGTACGACGCTTGTCACGGGTCCGGAGAGCCCTCCACGGGACGCTCCGGACCCGGCCATTTCGGGCTTCCTCGGCGCTGGCAAGTCGGAGCCGGTCGTTGTCCCGTCGCCCGCGATAATCACGATATGCCGTGATTCCATGTGAACGTGAGATCGCGTTGGACGACAGCCAATTGCACGGTTTCTTCGCGGCGCAATAGCGGCGTATTCACGAAATATCGTGACATGATTTCGGGCGCGTTTCGAAGCGATTCCGGGCTAGAGCAGCCGCTTGCGCACGAGCCGGCAGATCCACTCGCGCGAGCCTCGTTTCACGCTCAGCGAGAGCCCGGTTCCGGGCGTGCCTTCGAGCTTCCGCGCGACGGTGACGACGTCGAGACCGGAGACCGATTCGCCGTCGATCGCCACCAGCTCGTCGCTCGCGCGGAGGCCGGCACGCGAGGCTGGCGAGCCGTCCGCGACGGCGACGATCCGGATCGCTTCGCCCACGCTCTCGAGCTGGAGACCGGGGTGGGAGTACTCGTCCTGACGGTCCACCACATCGCCCCGGGAGGAGTCGAGCCAGAGCACGCCGCGGGGGAAGTCCACGACGATCCGGTAGTGCTTGAGGAACGAGTACCCGAGCAGGCCGGCCACCGGCTCCCCGACGTCTTCCTCGAGCACCCTGGCCAGTCCGCCGTCGAGCACGGCGGCGTCCATCCCGGGGCGACCGACGCTCCCGCCATCCCCCCGGAGCTCGGTCCCGGGGACCCGGACCAGCTCGGCGCTCGCCTCCCCGATGAGGGTCGGGGCCCCGAGTCCCCGGAGCGCCGGCCAGTCCTTCCAACCGGGGAGCCGCCGGTCGAGCGCCGAGCGGAACAGGACGCTCTTGGTCGCGCCGGTGTCCACGATCAGCGTGACCCGCTCGGCCGGTGATCCGACCCGGACGGTGATCCAGGCGGAGACCAGCACCTTCCCGTCACCGACCAGGCGGAAGGGGACCGCCCGGGCGTCGGTGGACAGGGCCAGCCTCGAGGCAGGGGTCGAGGTGGCCGGGTCGTGCTCGGGAGGGAGGACCGCCATGGCCTCCTCGAGGTAGTCCAGCACCACCACCCGGTCGCGGAACAGCGACTGCCCGAGCAGACCCAGAACGGGACGGCCGGTGACCCGCCGGATCACCCCTGCGTCCACGGTGAGGACGGGCGAGACCTGGTCCATCTGGAGCCCACCCAGCTCGAGGCGCGCGAGGGGGCGGGCAGCGATGTCCACCGCCGCCGGGTTCGCGCCGTCGTCGGCGATGCCGATCAGGCGGGCGAGGGGCAGGTCCAGGGCGAGGAATCCGGCGCCGGTGTCGAACACGAAGACCCCGCTCGTGTCGCGCCCGGAACCCGGGGCGAGCTTCGCACGCACGAGGATCGCCCCCTCGAGGTCCTCGAAGGGGAGCACCTGCGTCCCCTCGGGCCACGACAGCGAGGCGAGCGGCGGCGACGGGGAAGTGAGCTCGCCGCCGAACGAGCCACCCGGCGCGCACCCGGACGCCACGACCGGGGCGGAGGTGCGCGCCGGGGCCGAGTCGTGTCCTGACGAAATGCCATAACTGAATATATTACAACATATAACAGTAGCTGAAACGAGACGCAGAGGCCATCGCGATACCGGCTTGGACGGGCGCTCGAAGTCGGGCGGCGCTCCCGGGCCTGAGCGCAGGACAGCCCCGGGATCCAGGGACGAACAGCGGCCGGATCTCACCGGCACCAGCCACCCCGCGAGACGATTCGACGCGGAGCTGCCGGGTTCGGAACCGGGATTGTCCCGTGCCTGGAGGCTGGAATCCGGTCGGATGTCAGGGACACCATTCGCTCCGCAGGCGAACTCGACACAGCGCCCCGAACGTCAACTACGGGAGCGTGGGTTCTCGGTCTGGATCTGGACGCCTTCGGTCCCCGTGTCCAGCATCGTGCAACGACCCGTGAAGTAGACGCCGGACTCCATCACCACGTTGACGGCCGCGACGTCGCCTTCGATGTGGGCGCCCTGCTTCATCTCGACCGCTCCCAGCGCTCGGATGTTGCCGTGGACGCGGCCGCGAATCACCGCCTCCTTCACCTCGACGTCGGCCCTCATCATGCCGTGCTCGCCGATCTCGAGTCGGTCACAGTCCAGGATGTCGCCCTCGAATTCGCCGTCGATGCGGAGCGTGCCGTGAACCATCAAGGTGCCGTGGAAACTCGCCCCAACGCCGACCAGCGCGCTGGGCGCCGGAGTCTCGACCTTGGATGCTCGCGAACGGAACATGCCGCCCTCTCCTCGCGATGCGGCCGACCTGCGGGGCCGCGTGTGCCGCCCACGTCCTGGCTAGAGCACTCCCCAGATTTCGAAGAGGCGTTCCAAGTCCTCCTGCCCGTAGTACTCGAACTCGACCTTGCCGCCCTTTCTCCCAGGCGTGATCGCAACGTGCGTGGCGAACTTCTGCTGGAGGCGGATCTCCCACTCACGCAGCCCGTCGAGCTTCTGGGCGCGGGGGCGCGAGTGCAGCCGCCGCAGCTTGCGCCTCACGAATGCCTCGGTACGGCGGACCGAGAATCCCTTGCTCTGAACGTAGCGGGCCGCGGCCAGTTGGTCGGCGGCCTTGTCGATGGCGAGGAGGGCCCGGGCGTGCCCGGCGCTCAACGTTTCACGTGAAACCATCTCCTGGACCTCCGGAGGAAGGCCCAGCAATCTCAACGAATTTGTTACAGAAACACGTTGTTTCCCAACGCGTTCGGAAATCTGGTCGTGGGTCAGTCCAAGCTCCTTGGCCAGGGTCTGGTAGGCCTTGGCCTCTTCGATCGGGTTGAGGTTCTCGCGCTGGATGTTCTCGACCAGCGAGAGCTCCATCATTTCCCGGTCCGCGACCTCCTTGACGATCGCAGGAATCAGCTTGATCCCGGCCACGACGGTCGCCCTGAGGCGACGCTCCCCGGCCACCAGTTGGTACCCACCGCCACCAGGCTTGCGGCGAACCAGGACAGGCTGGAGAACACCCGTGGCCTTGATGGAAGCTGCCAGTTCCTGGATGGCCTCATCGTCGAAGTTGACCCGCGGCTGGTAGGGGTTCGCGACGATCTCATCGACCCGCAACTCCAACGTCGCGCTGCGGGCAGCTTCTGGCGCCACGGCAACGCTGTCGGATGGCGGGATCAACGCCTCGAGTCCACGCCCCAGTACTTTCCTATGCATGGTCAAGGACCTCCCGCGCCAGGTCCCGGTAACTCTCGGCACCCGTGCTGTGTGGATCGTACAGGACTATCGGCTTGCCGAAGGAAGGTGCTTCGCTCAGTCTCACGTTCCTGGGGATCGCGGTGCGATAGACGCGCTCGGAGAAGAACTTCCGCGCTTCCTCCGCGACCTGCTGGGAGAGGTTGAGCCTAGAGTCGTACATGGTCAACAGGACACCCTCGATCCTGAGCCCTGGATTCAGGTGGTCCTGGACCAGCCGGATGGCCCCGATCAACTGCGTCAACCCCTCGAGCGCCAGGTACTCGCACTGCAGTGGAATCAACACCGAATCGGAGGCGGTGAGCGCGTTGACCGTGAGCAGCCCGAGCGAAGGGGGACTGTCCACCAGGATGTAGTCGTACCGGTCGCGCACCTTCGAGACCGCGTGCTTGAGCTTGGTCTCGCGGGCCATCATCCCAACCAGCTCGACCTCTGCCCCGGAGAGCCGCTGCCCGGAGACCGCCACGTCCAGGTTCGCCAGCGCCGTCGGGAGGACCGAATCGGCCAGTTCCGCATGGCCGATGAGGACCTCGTAGATCGTGTTCTTCTGATCGTTGCCGTTGATTCCAAGCCCACTCGTCGCGTTCGCCTGCGGGTCAACGTCGATGATGAGCACACGCCGGCTCTCCTGCGCCAGGCACGCGCCAAGGTTGATCGCCGTCGTGGTCTTGCCGACGCCGCCCTTCTGGCTGGCAATCGAGATTATTCGTCCCATTCCCTTGAGTGCGGGGGCGGATCATCCGCCCACCTGGCTTGGGTCAGAGCGGGAGGTGCCGGGGCAAGATAGCAGCAGGCAACGGCGCGGAACAAGGGGATTGTTCCACGTGAAACTCTGCGAAACGAATCACTGCATCAATCTTTATTCCTTATGAATCTAGCGACAACTGTCGGTCCGTTGCCGATGGCGAATGAACCGTCCGGGTCCCAGAAGGCCTTCCATCGGCGGTCCTCGGCCATCTCCTCTGCCATCCGGCTGCCCTTCCACAGGTACGCGACGCCGCCGGGCGTCACCCAATCCGCGGCAAGCGCCAGCGTGGGACCGAGCCGCAATGTCGCGCGCGAGGTAAAACCATCGAACCGGCCCAGCCTCTCCGCCTCGTCCGGGAGGGACTCGAGCCGCGCCAGCTCCACGGATATGTTCTTCAATTCAAACTCTTGAATCACCTTACGCAAGAACAGCGTCTTGTTCCTGCGAGACTCGACCAGGGTCCAGCTCTCACCGATACCCGCGAGCGCGAGCGGAACCGCCGGCACCCCACCGCCCGACCCGAAGTCCATCCAGCGCCTGGCGCCGCTCGACTTGATCCAGTGAGCCGGCTCGAGCGATTCGAGGATGTGTCTCTGCACCAGCCGGTTCTCGTCGCTGGTGGAGATCAGGTTCGAGAACCCACGGTTCCATTCCAGCATGAGTTCGGCGAAGCGCCGGATGCGCGGCAACACCTCGACGATGTCGGCCCCCGCGCGAAGCAGGTGCGGCGTGAGCAGGTCCCAGGGCTGTCGATTGAGCACCTTCTCGATATCGCGCGGCAGCTCCCGCCGGGGGGGACGGGTCGATGTCGGCCTGTTCAACCCATTACCAATATTGGCTTTATATGACCTCGCCGCGGAGCGGCGCTCCCCTTGCGACGGGCGCAGGTCCGGGACCCACGAGCCGCCCTCCGGCCTCGAGCCGAAGGTCTTGCGCGATGAATCGCTCCTCCTCGCAGGACGAGCACCCGCGCGGAACGGCTTGCTCACACCGGGACGCGCGGGACGTTCGCCAGCGCGCGGCGGCCTGCCGGCTTCCGGACGCGCGGGACGTTCGCCAGGGCGCGGCGGCCTGCCGGCTTCCGGACGCGCGGGACGCTCCCCCGCGCGCGGCGGCCTGCCTGCGCCCGCACGCGCGGGACGCTCGCCCGCGCGCGGCGGCCTGCCGGTGCCCGCACGCGCGGGACGCTCGCCCGCGCGCGGCGGCCTGCCTGCGCCCGCACGCGCGGGACGCTCGCCCGCGCGCGGCGGCCTGCCGGTGCCCGGACGCGCGGGACGCTCGCCCGCGCGGGGCGGCCTGCCAGTGCCCGGGCCGGCGGTGCGCCCGGTGGCAGCGCTCCGCGCAGGCGGACGTGATCCCTTCGACGATGCGGGTCTCGGACGGCGCTCTCTCATGACCGCGCACTCTAGCACGCGCCGGGCCACGCGACATCGTGGCGGATCGGACGTCGGAGGCCGTGCGCGTCGACGGCGCGTCTCCGGATGGCGGCTCTCGAGGATGCCCCAGGATCGACGAACGCGGCCCGGCGCGGCCCCCCGGATGCGTCGCGAGGGCGGCCGGGCCCGGGAGACCCGATCGACCCGGACTAGGTGGACCGGTCCGCGAACCTTCGCGCGTGCACCAGGAGCACGGCGACGTCCGCCGGCGACACGCCCGCGATCCGTGCCGCCTGTCCGACCGTCGCGGGTCGCCGGTGCGCCAGCTTCTCGCGGGCCTCGCGGGAGAGGCCGTTCAGCTCGGCGGCCCACAGCGCCGCAGGCAGCGCCTGGTGTTCGAGCCGCGCCGACTGCGCCGCGACGCGACGCTGGCGCTCGATGTAGCCGCGGTAGCGCACGCGCACCTCGAGGCACTCGCCCCAGGCCGCGGGCAGGGTCGTGGCCACGCCGAGCGATCGCAGCGCGTGATACGCGGCTCCCGGGCGCGCGAGGAACTCGATGGCGCGGACCGGGACGCGCATCCCGGCGCGCGGTTCGGTCGGCCACGCCGGGACGGCGACCGCCTCCGCCGGCTCGCGCGGCGCCGCCCCATCCGCGGCGGCCATGGCTCCCGCCGCGGATGCGGTCCCGGACGGCGCGCCGGCCCCGCCGCCGTTCACCGGCACGCCGGGCACCGTGGCCGCGATCGCGGGGGCCGGCGCGCGGACCGTCACGCGCGCCAGGCGGCGTTCCTCCGCCTCGATCGCGTCGTACTTCCCGCGCACGCGCTCCAGCTGTTCGGCCGTCAGCAGGCCGAGCCGGTGGCCGATCGCGGCCAGCCGCTCGTCGGCGTTGTCGGCGCGCAGCAGCAGCCGGTACTCGGCGGCCGAGGTGAACATGCGATACGGCTCGACGTGCTCGCGGGTGACGAGGTCGTCCACCAGCACGCCCGCGTAGGCCTGGTCGCGCCGCAGCACGAAGGGCTCGCGTCCCAGCAGCCGGTGCGCGGCGTTCACCCCCGCCACGAGACCCTGGGCCGCAGCCTCCTCGTAGCCCGAGCTTCCGCAGATCTGCCCCGCGAGAAACAGGCCGGGGACGCGCAGCGCCTCGAGCGTCGGCGCGAGCTGGTGCGGCAGCACGAAGTCGTACTCCACGGCGTAGCCCGGCCGCAGCATCTCGGCGCGCTCGAGGCCGGGCACGCTGCGGACGAACTCGAGCTGCACCTCCTCGGGCATGCTCGAGGACATCCCGTTCACGTAGATCTCGGGCACGTCCCGGCCCTCGGGCTCGAGGAAGACCGGGTGGGAGGCGTTCCCGGGGAAGCGCACCACCTTGTCCTCGATCGACGGGCAGTAGCGGGGTCCGCGTCCGCGGATCGCGCCCGAGAACAGCGGCGAGTGGTGCAGGTTGGCGCGGATCACCTCGTGCGTGCGGGCGCTGGTGCGGGTCAGCCAGCAGGGGACCTGCTCGACCTCCAGGGCGTCGGTCCAGTGCGAGAACGGCACGGGCGGCTCGTCGCCGTACTGGGGCGTGAGCGCGTCCCAGTCGATCGAGTCACGGTGCAGGCGCGGAGGCGTTCCGGTCTTGAGGCGCCCGCGCTCGAGCCCGAGCGCGGCGAGCGATTCGCTCAGCGCCCGCGACGAGTGCTCCCCGACCCGCCCGCCCTCGGACCTGCGCGGACCGACGTGGATGAGCGCGTTGAGGAACGTCCCCGGCGTGACGATCGCCGCGCGGCAGCGCAGCTCCCGGCCGTCCGCCAGCCCGACCGCCGCGACCGCCCCGCGCTCGAGCTGCACCCGCTCGGCCACGCCCGTCACGCGCTCGAGGCCGGCGATGCGCCCGAGCGCGCGCGCCATCTCGAGCGAGTATCGCGCCTTGTCGCACTGGGCGCGCGGCGACCAGACGGCGGGACCGCGACCGCGGTTGAGGATGCGGAACTGGATGCCCGCGCGGTCGGTCACGAGCCCCATCAGGCCGCCGAGCGCGTCGAGCTCCCGGACCATGTGGCCCTTGGCGATGCCGCCGACGGCCGGGTTGCACGACATGCGCGCGGTGCCGTCGGGGTCGGCGCTGACCAGCGCGGTGCGCAACCCGAGCCGCGCGCAGGCGGCGGCGGCCTCGCAGCCGGCGTGCCCGGCGCCCACCACCACGACGTCGTACGCGCTCATTTTCCGATGCAGAAGCGGCTGAAGATGCGCTCGAGCAGCCCCTCGTCCGCGGTCTCGCCCGTCACTTCGCCGACGGCCCGGAGCGCCTCGTGCAATTCGAGCGAGACGACTTCACCGGCCGCACCGGCCACGGCCGCCGCGTGCGCGCGACCGAGCGCCGCGCGCGCGCGACCGAGCGCCTCGGCGTGGCGCGGGTTGGCGACCGCGCCGGCGAACCCGCCCGGGCCCGCGAGCAGCCGTCCCAGCGCGGAGCGCAGTTCCGCGACGCCGTCACCACGGACCGCGCAGGTCGCGACGGTGGCGAAGGGCGGGGCGCCGAGCGCCGCTTCCAGCACCCCGGCCTCCGCGGCGCGGGGCAGGTCGGACTTGTTCAGCGCCAGGATGGCGCGGCGGTCCGCGAGCCGCGCGGCGATCCGGCGATCCTCCGCGTCCGGCGGCGCCGAGGCGTCCACCACCCAGACGCACGACCGCGCTCCCCTCGAGCGCGGCGCGCGCGCGGAGCACGCCCTCGCGCTCGGCGGGATCGCCGTCGTCGCGCAGGCCCGCGGTGTCGACGAGCGTCACCCGCACGCCGGCCACCTCGATCGCCTCGCTCACCAGGTCGCGCGTCGTGCCGGCGTCCGGCGTGACGATGGCGCGCCGCTCGCCCACCAGCGCGTTGAACAGCGAGGACTTGCCCACGTTGGGCCGGCCGACCAGGGCGACCCTTGCGCCCTCGCGCAGCGCGCGCCCGTAGGCCGCGCCCTCGAGCAGCGCCGCGAGCGCGGCGGCGGCCCCGGCGATCCGGTCGAGGACGTGCCCGGGCACCTCGACCCCGCCCACCTCCTCGACGAAGTCCACCCGCGCCTCGACCTCGGCCGCGGCGTCACGCAGGGCCTCGCAGATCGCGGCGAGGCGGCGCGAGAGCTCCCCGTGCAACTGGCCCAGCGCGAGCGCGTGCGCCCCCTCGGTCTCGGCGTGGATCAGGTCGGCCACCGCCTCGGCCTGCGCCAGGTCGAGCCGCCCACCGAGGAAGGCGCGCAGCGTGAACTCCCCCGGACCCGCCAGGCGCGCGCCGGCCGCCAGCAACGCCGCCAGCACGCGGCCCGCGGAGATCCCCCCGCCGTGGCAGGAGAACTCGACCACGTCCTGGCGCGTGTAGGAGCGCGGCGCACGGAAGACGGCGGCGACCACCTCGTCGAGTCGCGCGCGCGGCGCCGGCGCGGGCCCGGCCGGCACGTCCGGTGCCGGGTCGCCCGCGGCGGGGGGCCCGTCGGCCCCCGGCTCGCCCGCCGGCTGCGGCCACGCGGCCCAGCCGTGGTGGAGCGTGTCGCCGGGCACCTGGGACAGCCGCGGGCCTTCGAACACCGCCTGCGCCACGGCGAGCGCCGAGGGTCCGCTCACGCGCACCACGGCGAGGCCGGCGGCCCCGGTGGCCGTGGCGATGGCCGCGATGGTGTCGTCGAGATCGAGCAAGGTGACCGCTCCAAAGGAAGGCGCCGGGCCCTGGAGGGAGCCCGGCGCCGAATCCGTTCGTCCCGGGCTAGTCGCGCTCTTCTCTCGTGCCGCCGTCGAAATCGGCGGGCGCGATGGCCACGCGTTTGATCATGTCCGTGCCCAGGGCATAGGTCTTCACGCGGGGGTCCTCGCGAAGCGTGACGTGGACGATGCGGCGCTCCTGCGCGTTCAGGTACTCCGTCATCACCTCGCCGCCGGCGGCGACCGCTTCGTCGGCCAGCGAGCGGGCCATGCCGCGCAGCTCCTCCTCGCGCCGCTTCCAGAAATCGTTGATCTCGAGCTGCAGGTGGTAGCGGCTGATTTCGCCCCGGTTGAGGATGCGGTTGAGCAGGTGCTGGAGGGCCTGCCGGACCTCGCCCTTGCGACCGGTGAGCAGTTCCTCGTCCGTCGCGACCTCGGCCGTGACGTCCACGTGGTTGCCGTCGACCGTGGCGCTGATCCTTGGCCTCGAAGCCCATGGCCTTGAGGAAGTCCCCGGTCAGGCGCGTGCTCTGGGCGATCAACTCGTCGGCCGAGAGCCCCGGCCCATCGAACTCCTCGCGTCGCGGCTCGCGGGGGTAGTCGCCGACGGGACGCTCTCGCGGCTCGTGGCGCACCGGCGCCTCGAAACGCTCGGGAATCACGGCGGTCACGGCGGGCGTCGCCGGCGGCTCCGCGCGGAACTCGCGCTCCACCGGCGGTTCGGCGTGGATCGGTGCGCGCTCGGGCGACCGCTCCGCGCGCTCGGGCCCGCGCTCCGCGGCAGATTCGCGCGGCTGGAAGACCGCCTCGCTGCCTCCCTCGCCCGGCTCACCATGACGCCGCCGGCCACCGCGGCGGCCGCGACGGCGACGACCACGACCCTCGCCACCGCCCGGCTCCCCGTCGCCTCCGGCCTCGGTCCGGGGACGCTGGGCCTCGGGCGGGGCCGGGCGCTCGGCGGCACGTTCCGGACGGCGCTCCTCGCGCTCGACCGGACGCTCCGCCCGCTGCTCGCCGCGCCCGGCAGGACGCTCCGGACGACGCTCCTCGCGCTCGGCGGGACGCTCCGGCCGCTGCTCGCCGCGCCCGGCAGGACGCTCCGGACGGCGCTCGTCGCGCCCGGCGGGACGCTCCGGCCGCTGCTCGCCGCGCTTGCGCTCGTCGCCCCGGTCACGCGGCCGATCGCGCCGCTCCCCCTGGCCACGCCCCGCCTCGCCCGGCCGCGAGCCGCCTGCTCCGCGCTCGCGATCGCGACGGCCACGCCCCGGCCCACGGCCGCCCCGGTCGTCGGTGTCGGCCAGCGGGGCGCCGCCGGGACGCCGCATCATCCGCACCTTGTAGGGCCGCGCCCCGAGACCGAGGAAGCCGCCCGAACCCTCTTCGAGGATGGTGATCATCACTTCGGCACGGGAGAGACCCAGTGCTTCCAGGCCCTTCGTCACCGCCGCATCCAGTGTCTTGCCTTCGAAAACGTCGCCCTTGTGGGCCATCGGTCACCTCAGTCCTGCGCATCGCGTCCGGGCGGCAAGACGAACCCTGGAATGCCTGCCCTCGCGCTGCAAGCGAACCTTCGAATGGTGGGGCGGACCCCGACCCACCGGCCCCTGGCCGGCGGGTGTTCCCTCTCGCAGCCTCGCCGGAGCGCTCGCCAGGTGCCCGTGAAGGGACCGCAAGACGCCCGCGCGGCGGAGGTGGAATCGGACCGGGTGACCGTGGCGGGCACGAGGTGCCAGCGTGGCGGGTCCGGACCGACCGCGTTCGGGTGCTTCCAGACTAGTCCTGTACGACCTCCCTGACTACGGCGTTGCGAGCCGGACCGGGAGCGCGGTCCCGCGACGTCGGGCGCCATCGCTGGCGCCGCTGTCGCGCGACCCGGCGCGGCATCACGCGGTCTTCTTCTTCCTGCCCCCCGCGGGCTCGGGAACCACCACCGCGGAACTGTCCTGCCGCAGCACCATCCACTGCTGGAACGCGCTGGCCAGGTTCATCACCGTCCAGTAGAAGACCAGGCCCGACGGCAGGTTGTAGAACAGCACCAGCATGAAGGCGTTCATGAGGTACTGCGTCGGCGCCTGCTGCGGGTTCGTCGGCGTGAACTTCTGCAGCAGGAACCCCGAGCCCGCCATCAGCACCGGCAACAGGCGGATCGGGAAGAGCCCCGAGCCGTAGTTCACGCTGAACAGCACGTCGGGCGCCGAGAGATCGTGGATCCAGCCGATGAAGGGCGCCTGCCGCAGCTCGATGGACTTCAGCAGCACCTGGTAGAGCGCCATCAGGAGCGGCATCTGCAGCAGGATCGGCAGACAGCCGCCCGCCGGGTTCACCTTGTTCTCCTTGTACAGCGCCATCATCGCCGTGTTCATCGCCTGCGCGTCGTTCTTGTACTTCACCTTCAGCCGTTCGATCTCGGGCTGCAGCTGCTGCATGGCCCGCATGCTCTTCAGGCTCGAGGTGTTGAGCGGGTGCAGCACGACGCGCACCAGGACCGCCAGGAAGAAGATCGCCAGCCCGTAGTTGCGCACCACGACGAAGATCCAGTCGAGCAGCTTCAGCAGCAGCTCGCTGATCGGCCGCATCCAGTTCCAGCCCAGGTCCACCGCCCGCGTCAGGTCGTGCCCCAGGCGCGACAGCACGCGCAGGTCGCTCGGGCCCACGTAGACGACGAAGCGCTGGACCGGCCGCGCCGAGGACGGCAGTCCCACGACCAGGCTGCCGATTCCCACGGGACGCACGGGCTTCTCGTTGGCCGCGAGCAGGCGGGTCTCGGCGTCGGTCAGCGGCTGCTCCTCGCCCCGTGCCGCCGCGCTGCGCGGGATGGCCTGCTCGACGACGGCGGCGCAGAGGAAGTAGCGGCTCTGCACGCCGGCCCACTCGACCATCCCGTCGTACGACTTCGGGCCCTTCACCAGGCCCTGCGGGGGATCGCGGTGGAGGTTGCGGCCCACGAGGCTCGTGACCCGCACGTCGTTCATGTCCGTCTTGCGGTCCGTCTCGGTGAAGGCCGGCCACGAGCGCATGGTCAGCGAGTACTCGTTCATCCGCCAGGCGTCGGGGATCCCGCGCGTCTCGACCTCGAGGTCGAGAGCGTAGGTCTCGGGCCGCACGCGCCAGGTCTGACGGATGACGAGCCCCGCGCTGTCGCCCGCGGTGAAGGTGAGGGCCCGCGTCGCGCCCGAGGCGTCGGTGCTCTCCTCGACGGCGTAGACCAGGTCCGCCAGCGAGCGGAGGCCCGCCCCCGAGCCGAGGTCCATGCCGAAGAGCGGCCCGCCGGCCAGCACCACGCGGTCGCCCGCCGGCACCTCGCGCCCCGCCGGGACGCGCAGCGGCCTGCCGTCCTTCGCGGAGACCCCGTGGGCCGCGACGTAGCGCTTGAGCTCCATCGTGAGGAGCCGTGCGCCGCGGTTCGTGAACTCGGCGCGGTACAGGGGCGTCTCGATCGTCCAGCGCTTCTCGATGACCCCGGTCGTGGCCGCGATCGGGAGCGGGGCCAGCTGCGGGGGCACCGGTGGCGCGGCGTCGGTGGCGGCGTTCCGCGCGGGCGGCGGCGCCGGGACGGGCACGGCGGCGCGGTCCGGGCCCGTGGTGTCCACCGCGGCGGGGACGGGCCGCCGCGGCGGCTCGAGGTACTGGCCCAGCCCGGCCAGCTTCAGCAACGGCTGGTAGAAGAGGAACACCAGCATCAGCAGGACGACGACGACGAGCGTGCGACGATCCATGGTCAGGGCACCGGGTCGTATCCGCTCGAACCGAGCGGGTGGCAGCGCGTGAGGCGCCGCAGGGCAAGCCACAGTCCGCGAGTCGCGCCGTGGCGTTCGACGGCCTCGCGCGCGTACTCCGAGCACGAGGGCAAGTGCCGGCAGGAGCCGCGGAAGACCGGCGAGAGCAGAACCTGGTAGAGGCGGAGCAGCAGGAGCGCCGGGCTACGCATGGCCCAGGGCTCCCGGGACGCGCGCGGGCGCGAGCGCGCCGGCACGCGCCAGCAGGTGCTCGACTTCGGTGGCCAGCTCCTGGTGGGGCGCGGCGAGCACTCCGCGGAAGGCGATGAACTCGATCCAGTAGCCGTGCTCGCTCAGGCGCGGCCAGCGACGACGCACCAGTTCCCGCAGCCGGCGACGGGCCCGGTTGCGCTGGACCGCCCCGCCCACCGACTTGCGGCTGGCGACGAAGCCGAAACGGGTCGGCTCACCGGGGCGCGGCAGCACCACCATCAGGCAGTAGCGGCCTCGGAACGCGACGCCCGACTCCTTGACCGCCGCGTGGTGCAGCGACGAAGTCAGCCGGTGCTCGGGAGTCAGCCGCTCGCGGCGTTCCACGGTCATCAAGGTCGGTCCGGTGCTCCGGCTCCGGAACGCGGGCGCGCCGTCATCGGGACCCGGCGCGACCACGGCCAGACATGCGAAAGGTGCCAGCCCACAGCCCATGACGGGCTGGTGACCCAGAAGGAAGGACCGCAAAGGATGACGAGCCGCGCGCTAGGACTTCGGCTTCGAGACGGTCAAGCGCTTGCGACCCGTCTTGCGCCGGGCTGCAAGTACCTTGCGGCCGCCCTTGGTCTTCATGCGCTGCCGGAAACCGTGGGTCTTCTTCCGGTGGCGATTGCGGGGGCGGTAGGTGCGCTGCATGGGTAGGGATACCTCGATTGCACAGTGGATTGCGATGACTTGAGGAGCGTCGGAGGTTAAGGGAGAGCCCCATCTCGAGTCAAGGCGGCGCGCGGCCGGGGGCGGCGAACGGCCCTGGGGGAGGCCACGGTCCCCGATCCCGCGGGAAAGCGCGGCCCTGGCCCCCCCGGTTGCGCCCCTCAATACCCGGCCGGGTGCTGCCGATGAACTGTTCGAGGGCCCAGGGCTCCCCCTCTCCCGGCCCGGGTGCGGACCCCCGAAATGGTCGAATCCACCCCGTCGGCCAGGTCCTGGAGCGTCATGACATCCGTTCCCAGCACGCAATCGCCGAGGGATCTCTCTCCGGAAGCCCAGGCGGCCACCGCCTGGTTCCGGCAGCTGGCACGCTCGCTGCGCCTGTTCCGACTATATAACTGGGTCAATCCCAACGCCTTGGAAGCCCAGGCCGCCGCCGCGGCGACGCTGGCCGGCCTGGTGTCGGCCCATGGTGACTGGCAGCTCCGCTTCTCGGCCACCCAGATCTTCCTCGACGGCGAGTCCATCGTCCGCGTCACCCCGCCGACCCATGACGCCGAGCGCGTCATCAGCGTAACGGACCAGTTGCCGTTCCTCTTCTACCGCGACGGCATCCGCGGGCTCACGATCGGCGCGGACGTCACGCGCGGCGAGGTGGACACGTTCCTCCAGATCATTCGCGACGTCGCCTGCGAGACCAGCCGGCAGGACGACCTCGTCACCCTCCTGTGGCAGGCCAACCTCCCGCACGTCCGGATCGACGCGGTACCGCTCGAGCAGACCATCTACGTCTCGCGGGCCGGCGGCGGCCCGGAAGGGGCCGATGCCGACGGGCGGGGCCAGGTCTTCGCCTGGTCACCCGCCGGGACGGAGATCCGCGCCGACCTGGGCCAGGCCGCGGGCGCGCCGGGTCTCCATCGCGACACCTTCGACGACTGGCCCCTGCCCGACGAGACGGTGGACGTGCCCGGCGCCTTCGCCCGCTTCGGCCCGACGGCCGAGGCGACCCGCTCCGCCTTCCTCGCGGACTGGGACCGCGAGGACTCCGCCGCGTGGACCGAGCAGGCGCCGGTCCTGCTGCGCGGCCTCCAGGCCCTCGACCCGTCGGAGGACATGCGCCGGGCACTCGGACGCTCGGTCATCACCTGGCTCGCCTCGGCGCTCCAGCAGATGGCCTGGAGCGAGGCGCGGTCCGCGCTCGACCTGCTCAACGAGCTCGATCCGGACCGCGGCTTGGTCGGCGACGAGCTGGCCGCCGCGCTCGCGGGGCTCGACACCGGGGCCATCGCCGACCGCTTCGACGAAGGCGAGGCCTCCGACCAGGGGCTCTTCGCCGCGTTCATCGTGGCGCTCGGCGCGCCGGCCGTCGGCCTCTGCGTGGACATCATGGCGCGGGCCGACAAGGCGCGGACGCGGGCCGCCACCGCGACCGCCTTGTGCTACCTCTGCGCCGACGATCCGCAACTGCTCGCGCCCTGGATCGCCGACTCGCGCTGGCACCTGGTGCGCAACGTCGTCTTCGTGCTCGGCCAGATCGGCGGTCCGGCGATCGTGCCGATGCTGCGCTCCGTCGCCCGGCATCCCGAGCCGCGCGTGCGCCGCCAGCTGGTCCAGGCGCTCGGTTCGGTCCCGCCCGAGGAGCGCCATCCGCTGCTCCTCGAGCAGCTCGACACGCGCGACCAGAGGCTGCTGGCCGCCACGCTCAACATGCTGACCCGGGAGAAGAGCCCGCGGGCCGCACGCGCCATCCTGGCCCTCATCGAGTCTCCCGACTTCGAATCGCGCGACGAGGGCAACCAGCGCACGCTGTTCGGCGCGCTGGGCGACGTCGCCGGCGACCCCGCGGTACCGGCACTCGAGGCGCTGCTGCACAAGGGGGGCTGGTTCGCGCGCCGCACCTTCCAGCGCGTGGCGGTCGCCCGCACCCTGCGCCAGATCGGCACCCCCGCCGCGATGTCCGCACTCGAAGCCGGCCTGAACGCCCGCAGCCAGGAAGTGCGCGCGGTGTGCCTCGAAGCCCTCGGCGCGCGGAACCGGCCATGAGCGACGGCCTTCCGCCCACGAGCCGCCCCCGCGACGAGCGGCTGCGCGAACAGGGCCTCGCCATCACCATGCGCTTCCTCGCGCTGGTGCGCATCGGCCGTTCCTACCAGGTCGACAACCAGGTCTTCCGCCAGCAACTGGTCACCTTCTTCGAATCGCTCGGTCCGGTCTTCGCCGAGGCGCCCGAAGCCGTGCTCATCTCGCTCGACAGCGACCTGTACCTGAACGGGGTGAGGCTGCCGGTCAAGGCCGCGACCCTGCGCTTCCACCAGGCGCTCATGCAGGAGTTCTCGCGCCGCGGCATCGCGGGGGTGCGCGTCCTGGAGAGCGTCACGGAGCCCCAGCTCGAGGGCTTCTTCCGCTACTTCCTGCAACCCGACACCTACCACGGCACCGCGCTCCTCGAGGCCTGCGCCGCCGAGGGCCTGGGCCACGCCGTGCCCGTCGTGCACGCCTCGACCCGGACCAGCGACCCGGCCGACCCGGTCGTCCTGGACGGCTTCGCGACCGCGTCCCACGGGGACGCGACCGCCGCGGGCGGCAGGCCCGGACCGGGCGGCGGGCCCGGCCTTGCCCGGGGCGGCGGCGCCGCCGACGTGCGGCCCACCATGGGCAAGAGCTACTCGCTGGCCATCCTCGGTGCGCGCTCGCTGCTCACCACGACCGCCCTGCAGGGCGGCCTGGAGCTGCACCACGCCAAGCGCGTGGTGCAGCCGCTCGTCGACGGGGCGTTCGCGGACGAGCCCGTCGTGGTCGGGCTCTCGAGCCTGAGCCACCACGACGAGCCGACGTACGTTCACGCGGTCAACGTCTGCGTCGTGGCCGTGACCATGGGGCACCTCCTCGGGCTCGACCGCCGGGCGCTCGCCGACCTCGGGGTCGCCGCCCTGCTCCACGACGTGGGGAAGTCGGCGGTCTACGATCGGATCCGCCACCCGCTGGAGGAGCGGACCGGGGAGGAGCGGAGGCTGGCCGACAGCCACCCGCTGGAGGGCGCGAAGCTCATCGCGCGTTCGACCGCGCTCAACTCCTCCACCCTGCGCTGCATGCGCGTGGCGCTCGAACACCACGCCGCACGCGCCGCGCAGGACGGCGGAGCGCCGGGCACCCCGGCGGAGGTCGCCGGGTATCCGCGACTTCCGGAGGGCTGGCGCACCAGCCGGCTCTCCGCGGTCGTCGCGGTCGCCGACTGCTTCGTGAGCCTGCAGACCCACCACGGCGGGCGGGGCGGGAGCGTCACCCCCTACCAGGCGCTGGGCGCGACGATCGGGCCTCTCGCGGACCGTTTCGACCCGGTCGCGCTGTGGGCGCTGGTGCGATCGGTGGGCTTCTTCCCCCCGGGCCAGCTGGTGGAGCTCGGCGACGGCCGGACCGCGGTGGTGCTCGCGCCGAACCGGCAGGACCTCTCGCGGCCCCACGTGCGGGTGATCATGGACGAGTGCGGGGTGCCATTCTCCGCGATCGAGGCGAAGGAGCTGCGTCCGCTGCCGGCGGAGCTGGGCGTGACCCGCGCGCTCGCGGCGGACGAGTATCCCGGGATGCCGCTGGCCGCCTAGCGGTGGGCGGCGGTCAGGCCGCCTGGCGCTGGACTTCGCCCGCCTCCGCGGGTTCGACCGCTTCCAGCGGCAGGCGCAGCCAGAACGTGCTGCCCTGGCCGACGCTGCTGTTCACGCCCACGTGGCCGCCGTGCAGCTCGGTGAGGCGCTTGACCAGGTGGAGCCCGATGCCGAGCCCGCCCGCCCGCGCGCCACGCTCGCCCTGGCCGAACAGCTCGAAGATGTGCGCCGACTCCCCGGGCGGGATACCCGCGCCCCGGTCGACCACCTGGATCCGCAGGAAGTCGCCGTCCCGCAGGGTCTCGAGCACCACCTCCCCGCCCTCCGGGCTGAACTTCACGGCGTTCACCAGCAGGTTCACCACCGCCTGCCGCATCTTGACTTCGTCCAGCGCCAGGTGCGGGAGGAGGGGATCGAGCCGCTCGACCAGTTCGACCCCGTGCTTCCGGGCGAGCACGCGCGTGGTCTCCACGGCCGAGTGCGCCACCTCGTTGACGGACATCGAGACGCAGCGCAGCGCGAGCTTGCCGCCCTCGATCCGGGCCAGGTCGAGGATGTCGTCGATCAGCCCCAGCAGGCGGCCCGCTTCGGCGCGCAGGCGCCGCAGGAACTCGCCGCGCTGCTGGTGGGTCATGCGCTCGTCGTTGTCGTCGAGCAGCTCGGCGTAACCGATGACCGACGTGAGCGGGGTCTTGAGCTCGTGACTGGCGGTGGAGAGGAAGACGTCCTTGAGGTGGTTCACCTCCAGCAGCTTCCGGTTCGCGGTCTCCAGCTCGCGGGTCCGGCTCCCGAGGCGCTCCATGGCCCCGGCGCGCTCGATGACCGAGCCGACGTGCTCGGCGAAGAGCTGGAGCACCTCGCGATGGTGGTCCTGGAAGTTCTCGGGGTGGTTGATCCGGTTGACGTTGAGCACGCCCACGCAGCGCTTGCCGACCAGGAGCGGAAGCGAGAGCGCCGAGGTGATGTTCCGGTTGTCCTTGTGCTCGCCCTGGAAGGCGCCCATGCCGGCGCCCGAGTCCAGCTGGAGCGCCTCGCGGCGCTCCGCCACCCAGCCCGAGATGCCCTCTCCCAGCTTCCGGCGCGCGTGGCGCGCGAATTCCGACTCGAGACCGTAGGAGGCGCGGGTCTCCAGCAGGCCGGTCTCGGGATCGAGGATCATGACCGAGGCCTGCTGGGCCTGGAGCGTGGCGACCACGCGGCGCACCACGATCTCGAGGATGTCCTCCAGCTGGAGCTGCAGGTTCAGGGTGGTCGAGAGCTGGAAGAGGGCCGACAGCTCCGAGAGACGGGTGCCGACGTTCGCCTTCTCGCGCTCCTCCTGCTCGAGGCGGCGGCGCATGGCGTCGAGCTCGCGCTGCTTGAGCGCGGTGTAGAGGCAGAAGACGATCACCATGCCGAACAGGGCCACGATCGGCAGGAGCTGCTCCTGCGTGAACCCGCCGCCCGGGACCTCGCGCAGCAGGCCGGCCTGGGGCAGGTAGAGCAACGGCACCGCCGCCGCGAGGGCGATGACCACGACGAAGGTCAGCAGCAGCAGCGACCACGCTCGGCGATCGAGCCTGGCGAGTCCGGATGCGGATTGCGACGTCATCGGGAGGCGCTCCATGGCGAGAGTCCCGCGGAGGTGCCCGGTCGCGGGCCCCGGGAGGTTATCGGCAGGTCCTCCGCGGGGATTAGGTCGCGCCGGATTGGGATTCGGACCCCGGGGCGACTATCTTCCGGGCTCCCCCGGGACCGGGGGACACCTGCCGGAGGAGAACCGATGAAGCGCGGCGTCGTCCTGATGGAACGCTTCGAGAGCACCGTCCTGCTGGGCAACCCCGCCGGTGACCCGCACGCGCGCACGGTGCCGGTCTACCTGCCGCCGTCCTACGCGACCGATCCCGAGCGGCGCTTCCCGGTGATCTTCGTGCTCGCCGGCTTCAGCGGGCGCGGGCGCATGCTGCTCAACGACAATCCCTGGTCGCCGGCGCTCGACGACCGCATGGACGGCCTCATCGCCGCGGGCTGCGGGGAGGCGATCCTGGTCATGCCGGATTGCCTCACGCGCTTCGGCGGCTCGCAGTACCTGGACTCGAGCGCCACCGGCCGGTACGAGACGCACGTGGCCGCAGAACTCGTCGCCTGGGTCGACGCGCGCTTCCGCACGCTCGCCTCGCGTGACCACCGCGGCGTGGCGGGCAAGTCCTCCGGAGGGTACGGGGCGCTCACCCTCGGCATGAAGCATCCGGAGGTCTTCGGCGCGGTGGCCTGCCACAGCGGCGACCTGTACTTCGACTACTGCTACCGGGGCGACGTCCCGAAGTTCTGCACCCAGGTCCAGCAGGCCGGCGGCCTCGCGGCCTGGTTCGCGCGCTTCCACGCCCGCCGCCAGAAGGGCCATGACGACATGCTCGCGCTCAACATCCTCGGCATGGCCGCGGCCTACTCGCCGAACCCGGGCTCGGCGCCCTTCGGCATCGACCTGCCCTGCGACCTCGAGACCGGCGCGTTCCGCGAGGAGGTCTGGAAGCGCTGGCTCGAGCACGACCCGCTTCGCATGCTCGAGTCGCGCGCCGCGGCGCTGCGAACCCTGCGGCTGCTCCACGTCGACTGCGGAACGCGGGACGAGTTCAACCTGCTGCACGGGGCCCGGCTCTTCAGCCGGCGGCTGCGGGAACTGGACGTCGCGCACGAGTACGAGGAGTTCGACGACGGGCACACGAACACCTCGTACCGGTACGACCGGAGCCTCCCCAGGCTGGCGCTGGCGCTGGGCGCCCGGCCCTAGCCCGGGCCCGGGCACCGTCTCCCCGCGGCCCGGGGGCGAGGGACCTGCGGGCAACCCCCGCCGGCGCCGCGCGATGCGCGGCCGCCGACCGTCCGACGCGGGCCACGTCTCCCGATGGAGACGGTCCCTCGCGGCTCGCCGGACCGCCCGCGGCTTCATCCGCCGCGCGCCTTCTCAGGTCTTGCATCCTCTCGACGCCGACGTATACTCGCAGCAGGTTGGCCGAGCCACTGCACGCGGGCGGGAAGTCCTCGCGCGGCGGTTCGCTCACATCCCCCTCGGGTTCCCCGCGACGCGGGGGACGTTTCGTGCCTTCAGTGGGTCTGCTGGCCTCGGCGGTATGGACCCGGAAAGGCGGACTGGAGCGCATCTCACTACTCCGCAGCTACTTCTTATGGTCGCACCATCCGGCTCTTTCCTTCCGATCAAGGCTCCTGACTCCGACTCCTCGAGGAGGTGGCTGATGAAGCGTACTACGCTGCTGCTCTTTCTGGCCCTGAGCGTGCTTGCAGTGCCCGCGTTCGCCCAGACCGACGTCTTCCTGCTGGGATTCGCGGGTTACGACTACCAGTCTCCGAACACCGTCCCCGGCACCTACCTGGCGGTCGGCGAAGGCTACAAGGCGCTCGGTTTCGTGAGCTCCTTCGGCGCGTACCTCGCGCCGTACGTGTCCCCCGCCACGAAGCAGTACACGTACTTCTACTACGACCTCACCGTGCAGGACTACTTCTACGAAGGCGGCTACACCGAGGTCGTGTTCGCGAACCCGGGACGCGGCCGCTTCTACGAGGACGACGTGACGCCGGCCACCTACGGCGTCATCCCGCCCAACGCGACGGCGCCGTCGTCGTTCATCGACGGCACGGTGATCCTCGGCGGGCATATCGAGTCCATGGTGCTGAGCTATGACGACGTGGCCCAGCAGGGCGGATTCACCGGGAACATCCACTTCGACGAGGGCACGCTGCTCGCCCAGATCCCCCCGGCGCAGCGCGACGGCTGGACGCTCTCCGGTCTCGCCGGGCGGCCCAACCCGTCGATCCCCGATGGCTACGACCACCAGATCTCCGGCGAGTGCCGCATCCCCGGACCGGTGCCGGCTGCTCACAAGACCTGGGGCGCCATCAAGGCCCTCTACCGCTAACCTCGACTCCGCTTCCGGCAATGTCCGGGCGACTTCGTGATGGAGGTATCCTTATGAAGAGCAAGTTCGGGGTGGCGGTGGTCGTCGGGTTGGCGGCCACGGCGCTGTCCGCGACGCTGGCGCTCGCCCAGTGCGGCTCCGCGCCGCCGATGATCAAGTTCGACGCCGACGCCTTCGCCTACGAGACGAACTACACGCCCGGGACGCTGACGTCCGCGGCGGGCAGCCAGCTCACGGTGGTGGGCATCGTGTCGCTGTTCTGCAGTCCGTTCACCGACCTCAACCCGCTGGATCCCAACACCGAGTACACCTTCGTCTGGGACGGCCTGGTCTCGCAGGGGACGGTCACCCGGGCCCTCGGCTCGAGCACGAGGTACACGACGAAGTACTTGGGCGGCGGCTTCCGCATCTACGCGGGCTCCCCGCGCAACGCGCCGACCACGGCCACGCTGCCGGCACTTCCCGCGGCCGGGGTCGTCCCCGATGCTTTCGTGGACGGCACCCTGATCCTGAGCGGGGTGTTCCCGGATTCGCTGAACGTGATCATCACGCGGAGCAGCCTCGGGTCGTACACCAGCAGTTTCAGGGCGAACTACCAGTGCACCGGCGGGACGCTCTTCGGCCGGGTCGACAACTCCGTCAACCTGATGGACGGCCTCTGGTGCCCGGTGCCGCCGGCCGGTTCCCCGGTCGGCACCTGTCCGCTGCCGACCGGCTGGAGCGCCCACCCGAACGGCAAGTGGGACCCGCCCGCGATCGTGCCGGCGCAGTCCTCCACGTGGGGCAAGATCAAGACCCTGTATCGCTGACCCTCGATCGATTGGAACCGGCGCCCGGTCCAACCCGGGCGCCGGTTCCGTTTGCGCGGCGCCCGCCCCCGGAGCCATCCTCCCCGGTCCGATGGATCCCACCACCGCCAGGCCCGACCCCGTCGCCGGCACCTCCGGCCCCCAGCAACGCCGCTCCTTCCGGCTCGGGGTCTGGAACGGCGCGCTCTACCAGGGCGGCGAGGGCTTCGTCGACGCGAACACCGTCATCCCGGTGTTCCTCTCGAAGCTCACCACCTCGAACGCGCTCATCGGCTTCAGCGCCGCGCTTCCGGACCTCGGCTGGTTCCTGCCGCAGTTCGCCACCGTGCCCTTCCTCTCGCGCCGGCCCCGTTCGCTCGGGCTCTACCGTTTCGCCGCCGTGGTGCGCGGGCTCGCCTTCACGCTGCTCGCGCTGCTCATCGTGCCGCTCGCGGCCCACCCGACCGCGCTGCTCGCCACGTTCCTGTCCTGCTACGGCGCCTACGCGTTCGGCTCGGGGCTGGCCGCAGTCCCCTTCATGGAGGTGGTCGGCAAGACCGTGCCGCGCGAGCGACTCGGGGCCTACTGGGCATTGCGCCTGTTCTGGGGCGGGCTGTTCGCCGGCGCCGCCGGGCTGTTCGTGCGCCAGCTGTTCCAGGGCGGGACCGACGCTCCGCGCTTCGCGATGCTCTTCGCCATCGCCGCCGTGCTGGTCTCGCTCGGGTACGGGTGCTTCTCGGTCATCCGCGAGCCTGCCGCCGCGCCGTCCCCCGAGCCCGGCGGCCCGCTCGGCATGCTGCGCGAAGGGCTGTCGATGCTGGCGCACGACGCGCACTTCCGCCGCCTGCTGATCGCGCGCGCCACGCTCTCGGTGTGGTTCGCGGCGGCGCCCTTCATCGTGTTGTTCGCCGTGCACCAGCTGGGCGGCAGCGCACGCACCGCCGGCACGTTCCTGCTGGTGCGCATGACCGGCTTCGTGCTCTCGAACCTGCTCTGGCACCGGCTCTCGGTCCGCCACGGCGACCGCGTGCTGCTGCGCATCGGGGCGGCGGCCTGCAGCGCGTTGCCGCTGGCCGCGGCCGCGATCGCCGTCGCCTCGCCCTGGGGACTGGACTGGCTCCCCGCCGGCGCGGCGGTGCTCGCCCTCGAGGCCGTGATCGGCCTGGGCGGCGCCGCGCAGAGCGCGATCGGCGTGGGGTATTCGAGCCTCATGCTGCTGCTCGCTCCGCCCGGCCGCCGCCAGGCCTTCGTCGGACTCATCAACACCTTCCTCGGCCCCACCATGCTGCTACCCATGCTCGGCGGCGCGCTGGTGGACTGGCTCAACGCCCCGGTGCTGTTCGCGCTGTGCTCGGCCGCCGGCCTCGTGGGCGTGCGCGCGGCCTGGAAGCTGCGCGACTCGCGCGGCCTCCCGGCCGGGGGCCGGGCGCCCGCCGTGGACGGCTGGAGCGACGTGGACCGCCCCGGCGGAGGCGGCTAGGGGTCCGCCATTTCCGCCCCTCGCTCCCCGCGCCTATACTCCGCCGTTCGCTTCCACCACGCGGTCCCACCCCGATCCGGGACGAGCCATGATGCAGGAGATCTCGAAGGACTCCCTCGCCGCCCACGGCAAGACCGAGCGCACGCGCATCTCGTGCCCCGGCTGCGGCCGCAACGACTACGTCGCGTGGCCCGCCACGCAGGCGACCTTCCACTGGAAGTGCTTCAACTGCAGCAAGGAGTTCGACCTCGGCCGCAGGGACGGACACTGATCATGTCCGCCGCCCGCACGGTGCGCGTGAGCGAGACCTTCCTCTCGCTGCAGGGCGAAGGCCCTTCGGCGGGCATGCCCGCGCACTTCCTGCGGCTGCAGGGCTGCTCCGTCGGCTGCGGCTGGTGCGACACGAAGTACTCCTGGGACGCCGGCGGCGGGCGCGAGTGCGAGCCCGAACTGCTGCTCGACGAGTTGCGCGCCCTCGGTCCCGCCCCGTTGCTGGTGGTGACCGGCGGCGAGCCGCTCGAGACACCGGCCCTGGGCGCGCTGCTCGAGCGCGCGCTCGACCGCTGGGAGCGGGTCGAGGTCGAGACCGCCGGCGTGCTGCCGCCGCCGCTGTCGCACGAGCAGCTCCACTGGACCGTCTCGCCCAAGCTGCCTCGCGCCACCGCGCGCTGGGAGCGGACCTGGAGCCATGTCCCCGCCTGGCTCGCCGAGCCCAACGCCGCGTTCAAGATCGTCGTGGGCGAGGACCCCGACCCGGCGGACGCACTGCGCCTGATCGAGGAGAACGCCATCCCGGCGGGGCGCGTCATGCTCATGCCCGAGGGCTACACCGACGACGGGCTGCGCGACCGCGCGGTGGCGCTCGCCGAGCTCTGCAAGCGCCACGGCTTCCGGCTCTCGCCGCGCCTCCACGTGTGGCTGTGGGGCGCGCGGCGGGGCGTGTGAGGGCCCCGGCGTGAGCGCCCCCGCGGTCGTGCTGCTCTCGGGCGGGCTCGATTCCTCGACCTGCCTCGCCTGGGCGCGCGACCGGGGCTTCGAGTGCTGGACGCTCGCGGTGGACTACGGCCAGCGTCACCGCGTGGAGCTCGCGGCGGCGCGGCGCGTGGCGCAGGCCCTCGGGTCGGCCGGGCACCGCGAGCTCCGGCTGGACCTGCGCGCCATCGGGGGCTCGGCCCTGACCGCCGACCTCGAGGTCCCGCGCGATCGCGACGAGCACGCGATGGGCTCGGACATCCCCGTCACCTACGTGCCCGCGCGCAACACCGTGCTGCTGGGCCTCGCTCTCGCCCTGGCGGAGACGCTCGGTGCGCACGATCTCGTGGCCGGCATGAACGCGCTCGACTACTCGGGCTACCCGGACTGCCGTCCGGAGTTCGTGCGCGCCTTCGAGGCGCTCGCGAACGTCGCCACCCGCGCCGGCGCGGAGGGCCGGGTCTTCACCGTGCACACGCCGCTCATGACCCTCGACAAGGCCGGGGTGATCCGGCTCGGGCTCTCGCTCGGGCTCGACTACTCGCTCACCCACACCTGCTACGATCCGGCCCCCGACGGTGCCGCCTGCGGACGTTGCGATGCCTGCCGGCTGCGCCTGAAGGGCTTCCGCGAGGCCGGCCTGCCCGACCCCGTGCGCTATGCGACGAACGACCGGGGCCCCGAGCCCACTTCCCGGAGCGGACCATGCGAGTCGAACTGACCAAGGAGTTCCGCTTCGAGGCGGCGCACCGCCTGCCCATGGTGCCGCCCGAGCACAAGTGCCACCGCCTGCACGGCCACTCGTTCCGCATCGAGATCGCGCTGGCCGGCGAGGTGGACCCGGGGACCGGCTGGCTGGTGGACTATGCCGGCATCACGGCGGTGGTCGAGCCCGTGCTCAGGCGCGAGCTGGACCACCGGACGCTGAACGACGTGCCCGGGCTCGAGAACGCCACCTCCGAGGTGCTGTGCGGCTGGCTGTGGCGCCGGCTCGCACCCGGCCTCCCCGGGCTCACGGCCATCACCGTGCACGAGACCTGCACGGCACGCTGCACCTACCGCGGAGACTGAGCGGGGCCCGGATGGGTGCGACCCCCGCCCGGTTGGCCCGGTCCTCTCCGGGCGGGTAGAGTGCCGCGCGCCATGTCCACGCGACGTCTCTGGATCGCCGCTGCCGCGCTGCTCGCCCTGCTGGGCGCGACGCGCCTGCTGGCACCCGCGGCGCTCTCCTGGGGGCTCCGGCACGTCGCCCGCGAACGCGGGCTCACCGTCCACTGGGACCACCTGGGCGTGCGTTTCCCGCTGCGCGCCGGGCTGCGTGGCATCGTGGTCTGCGAACGCGCCCGGGGCGACACGCTGATCACCGCGGATTCGCTCGGGATCGCGATGGATCCCTGGTCGCTGCTGGTGCTGCGCCCCCGCGCCACCGACCTCGCGATCTCCCACGCGCGCCTGCGCCTGGTGACGCGCCCGGCGAGCCTGCCCGACACGCTCGGCCCCCCGGAGGACCTGCCCGCCGCCGTCAGCCCGCGCGCCGCGAAGCTGCGCCGCGCGGCCGAGTCGCTCACCGGCCTGCTGCTGGCGCCCGCGCGGCGGCTGCCGCGCCTCGAGGTGCGCGACCTGGTGGTCGCCGCGCCGGCCGGCGGGGACACGCCGTTGCGCGGTGGACGGCTCGCCTGGCTCGCGCTCGACCATGCCCCCGGCGGCATGCGCCTGCGCGCCGCGGGGACGCTCGCCCTCGAGCACGAGGTCCCCTTCGACGTGGCGCTCTCCTACGGGCACGACGACCGCCTCCGGGGCGCCGCCCTGCTGCGGATCGACGGGCCCGCGGGCGGACCGGCCGGGCCCTTGCGCGTCACGGTGGACGGTGCGCTCACCCAGGACCGGCGGGCGGGCGTGCTGCGGCTCGCCGACTCGACGCGCGTCTCCTTCGGCGAGCTGCCGATCACGCTCGGCGGCTCGCTCGCGCGGCGCGGCCCCCGGCTCGCCTTCCGCCTCGCCGCCGACGGCATCACCGAGCGCCGGGTCCTGGCCAGCGTGCCGCGCGAAGTGCTGGGCCCCCTCACCGGGCTCACCGTGCGCGGGTCGTTCGACTACCGGCTCGCGCTCGACCTCGACCTGGCGCGACCCGACAGCGTCCGCTTCGAGGCCGACGTCGTCCCGCACGGGCTCTTCCTCGACTCGGCGCGCACCACGCTCGACCTGTTCCGGCTCGAGCAGCCCTTCCTGGCCACCATCCACTTGCCGCACGGGCGCCTGGTCACCCGCGAGATGTCGTCGCAGAACCCCTTCTTCCGCCCGCTCGAGGCCGTCGACTCGAACCTGGTCCACGCCGTGCTCACCAACGAGGACGGCGGTTTCTTCCGCCACCGCGGCTTCAACACCGACGCCATCCAGCTCGCCATCGCCTTCAACGTGAAGGCCGGCGCCTGGCGCCGCGGCGCGGGCACCGTCACCATGCAGCTGGTGCGCAACCTGTGGCTCGGCCACGAGCGCACGCTCTCCCGCAAGGCGCAGGAGGTCGTGCTGGCCTGGGTGCTCGAGCACCTGACGGTCGCCCCGAAGCACCGCCTGCTCGAGCTCTACCTCAACATCATCGAATGGGGCCCCGACGTCCACGGCGCGGCCGAGGCCACGCGTTACTACTTCGACAAGGACCCGGCGCGGGTCACGGTGGCCGAGGCGCTCTTCCTCGCCACGGTGGTGCCGGCGCCCACCCGGTGGCGCTACCGCTTCGCCCCCGACGGCGCGCTGCGGCCCTTCGAGCGCGCGCAGATGCACTTCATCGGCCGGGCCATGATCGCCAAGGGCTGGCTCGACCCGGCGCTCCTGCCGCCGGCCGACTCGCTGGACGTCACGCTGCGCGGGCCGGCGCGCGAAGCGCTGTTCCCCGTGGACGGCGCGAGCCCGGACCGCAGCGCGGCACCCGACCCCGCCCGGGACGGGGCCACCGGACCGTGACGCCGGGCCGCGGAGCGCGCCGTCACGAGCCGCTCGCCCGGGCGCATGACGCGCCGGGCGGTGCCGCACGGCGGGACGGGGACCGGACGGCGGCAGGCCGTGCCGGTGCCCCCATGCTCTGGGCGCTCGCGGGCGCACTGGCCATCCTGCCGCTGTTCTGGGCCAGTCGCGGTCCGACGCTGGGCACGCCGGTGGCCGACGACTACTTCTTCCTCTGGCATCTCGTCTTCGACCCGACGCTCGATCCCCTCGGCTCGATGGGCGCGCCCTACTACTGGCGCCCGGTGAGCCGCCAGCTCTACTTCCTGCTCGCGGGGCCGTGGCTGATGAGCGCGCCCTGGCTCGCCCCCCTGCTGGCGGCGCTCCTGCTCCTCGCGCTCTATGCCGTGCTCTACCGGCTCGCGCGTCGCCGCTTCGACGCTCCGGTCTCGGCCGCCATCGCCTGCTTCCCGCTCCTGGCCGAGCCCGCACGCATCTTCCTGGCCTGGCCGAGCGCCGCCCAGCACCTGCTCCCCACGGTCTTCGCCGCCCTCGCGGTCGAGCGCGCTGCGGCCGGACGTCTGACCTTCGCGGCCGCGGCTTCGCTGCTGGCGCTGCTCAGCAACGAGGCGGCCATCGTCGTGCTGCCCACGCTCCCGCTGGTGGCGTGGTTCCGCACCCGATCGTGGAGGGAGACCGCGCGCTGGGGCGCGGGGACGACGGCGGTCGCCGCGCTGTGGGGGGCGGGCTACGCGGTCGCGCGGGCCCACGGCGTCGGCCTGCCACCGGGGGCCGGGGCCGGTCTGCCGGCGGAGGCGCTCTGGAGCGTCGTGGTCCGGACGTTCGTCGCGCAAACGGGGGGCGAGGGTCTCCCTCCGGCGCTGTCCGGGCCGCACCTCGCGCTCTGCGGGCTACTGGTGGCGGTGGCGCTCGCCGGGTCCTTCTCCCGCGCGGCCCGGAAGCGGATCGCGGACGCGGCGCCCGTGCTGCTGGGCGGCCTCGCCTGGTTCGTGGCCGGCGCGGTGCCGCTGGCGATGATCTTCCCCGACTGGAACGCCTGGCGCACCACGGTCGCCGCCCTCGGCCTCGCCTTCGCGCTGACCGGCTGGCTCGCGCTGGTCTCCCCGTGGCTGGCGGGCCTGCTGGTGGCGCTGCGGCTGGCGGCACTGCTCCTCGCGAGCCCGGCGCCCGCCCTCGTCACGGGCGAGCCGCCACCGGGTTCCGACCTCTGCCTGGCGCGCATCGTGCGCCTGCAACGCATCGTGGGCTCCTCGCGAACGGCCCTGCTCGACCGCTACCCACGCCTGGAACCCGGCTCGATCGTGCGCTACTGGAACCTCCCGCAGTTCGCCGAGATCGGCTTCGACACCGGGACCGCGCTGCAGGTGTGGTACCGGGACAGCACCCTGGCCTGGGCCCCCTTCGGCGGCATGGGCGGGTGGACCGCGCCGCGGGCCGCGCTGGTCGAGTACGACTCCGGCCGGCCCTGGCCGGCCACGATCATCGAGCCCCGGGCGCTCGCGCTCTTCCAGGCCGGCTACGATCGGATGTTCCAGCGTTCCTGGCAGGCGAGCGAATCGCTCCTGGTCGAGGCGCAGCGGGCCCAGCCGGGGGAGGGCCTCGCCTTCCACGGCCTGGTCAACCTGGCCCAGGCCCAGATCGCCCTGACCACCGGGAACCTCGCGCGCGCCGACTCGCTGCTTCTCCTGGCCGGCGGCCGCCTCCACGAGCTGAATCCCAGCTACTGGCTGCTGAAGGCGATACTCGCGCAGAAGCGCGGTGACCGTGCGGGCGCCCTGGACGCCCTGGGCAAGTGCCTCGCGCTCGACCCGATGGACGCGAACGCCCTGCGCGTGGCGCGGATCCTCGGCGTCACGCCGGCGCCCTGAGCCGGCGCCGGATCCCGCCAGGAAACGGGACCCGCAACCGGGTGGACTCCCGACCGCGGGGGGTGCGAAGATTGCCCGGCGGGAACCGCAGGAGCGCCCCGCGTCCAGCGGTGCCGGGCGCCGTGGAGCCCGGGCCGGTTCTCCCGGGACAGGGACGTGCGCGGGGTCCGGACCCCCAACCCTGAGAAGGACATCCGACATGCCGTCGCGCATCCAGCACACCGCCACGCTCCGCGCAGCGCTCGCGCTGGCGGTCTTCGTCGCCACGACCTCGCCGGCCGCCGTCGGGCAGTCCTTCGCGCGGGCCGACGCGACCCGGCCGGCGGACGGGGTGAAGGTCTCCACTTACGCGCCCGCGCTCAAACTCCTGCAGCAGCGGCTCCTCATGCAGGGGGCGCGCGCGAAGATGGCGCGCGCGAAGGCGCTCGCGCACTCGCTCCGCAAGCACCCCGGGCAGACCCGGACCGGCGCCCGCGTCCGGCGACCGGCCGACTGGAACGAGGCCGGCGGCACGCAGGGCCCGGGCGCGCCCGCCGCCGCGCCCCTGGCGACTTCTGCCGCGCAGGCCCCGGCGGCGCTGGTCCCCGACGTGCTCGTCAACGACCGCGCGCAGGACGCCGGCTCCACCGACGTGGGGCAGGCCGAACAGATGATCGCCGCCCACGGCTCGAACGTCCTGGTCGCCTGGAACGACGGGCTGGGATTCACGACCTCCCCGTACACCAGCACGCAGGGCTACGGCTACTCGGTGGACGGCGGGGTCACCTTCACCGACGGCGGCGCTCCTCCGGCGCCGGCGGGCTGGCGGTGGGCCAGCGACCCGCTCGTCACCGTCGACGAGAAGACGGACGATTTCTGGTTCTGCGCCATGGTGGACGACAACTCCACGCGGAATGGCATCGCCGTCGCCCGGGCGCGCTTCAACGCCGGCGCGGTGCAGTGGAGCACGCCCACGCTGGTGCGCTCGGGTGCCATCGCCTCGGTGCTCTTCGACAAGCCCTGGCTGGTGGCGGACTCGCTCAGCGGCCGGCTCTACCTGTCCTACACGGTCTTCGCCGTCTCGGCGGACACCATCGTCTTCCAGCGCTCCTCGGTGGGCGGCACGGCCTGGGACTCGCCCCAGCGCCTTTCCTCGAACACGGAGGCCGGGTACGTGCAGGGCTCCCGCCCGGCGGTGGGACCCGACGGCGAGGTCTACGTGGTCTGGCACTCGATGGACACGACGAGCCCCTACGCGGACCACCTGATGATCCGCAAGTCGGTCGACCAGGGCGCCGGTTTCGCCCCGGCCGTCACCGCGGCATCGATCTACTCGAACTTCGGCAGCGGCGCGCCGGGGTTCAACCGCGGCACGGGCATCACCTACCCCGCGATCGCGGTGGACCGCTCGGCCGGGGCGGATCGCGGCCGCGTCTACCTGGCGTGGAACGAGTCCGTCGACTTCTACGACGATGCCCTGGGCACGACCGGATCCGTCTCCGAGACGGAGGCCAACGGCACGCCCGCCAACGCCAACGCGTTCACCCCCGGCAAGGTCCTGCGGGGCACCCTGTTGTCACCCTCGGATCTCGATTTCTTCAGCTTCAGCGGCACCGCGGGCCAGACGCTGATCTTCTTCGCCGACTCGATCAGCACCAACCTCAGCATGTCGCTGCGGCTCTTCTGCAGCGACGGCGTGACCCGTCTCGCCCTCTCCGCGCCCGGCAAGGGGCTGACCAACTTCATCTGCTTCTCCCTGCCCGTGACCGGCACCTACTATTTGCGCTGCGCGTCGTGGGACAACAGCACCGGCTCCTACCGGATCTCCACGGGTCTCGACACCCCCACGCCGGGGGAGCGCGCGCGCGACCACCGCGACGTGTTCGTGACCTGGTCGGACGGCGGCGCGACCTGGTCCACGCCCGCGCGGGCGAGCGACAGCCCCGCCGGGTACGACGACTGGCTCCCCGAGGTGGCCGTGGGCGGGAATCACGCCGACGCCCGGGTGGGTGAGGGCAAGCCCTACTGCACGTGGTACGACTGGCGCGAATCGGCCTCGATCTGCGGCGGCGGCTCGAACCTCAACCTGGCGCGCTCGGACGACCACGGGGTCACCTGGACCTCGGTCGGCAGCCTGAGCTCGGTGCAGACGAACTGGACCAACGTCGGCAGCAACATCACGCCCAACCAGGGGGACTACCAGTCCCTGTTCGCGAACGACACGAACCTGTACGCGGCCTGGAGCGACGGACGCAACGGCGACCCCGACATCTACGCCGCGACCGTGCCGATGCTGACCACGATGGCCGTGGTCAGCCTCGCGGGCGTCACCGCCACGCCCCACCGCGTGACGCTGACCTGGTACGCCAGCGCGCTGGGCAGCCTGGTGGCGACGATCGAGCGCCGCGAGCCGACGACCAGCTTCGCCGCCATCGGCGAGGGCGCGGCCGACGGCTCCGGGCAGCTGGTCTTCGTGGACACCACGGTGACCGCCCTCGGCCGTTACGCCTACCGGCTCACGTGGATCGACGGGAGCGGCCCGCAGGCGAGCGGCGAGGTCTGGGTGGACGTGCCCGCGGAGCCGGTCGTGCCGCCGGGGCCGGCCTTCGCCTTCGCCCTCGATGGGGCCCGGCCCAACCCCGCCTCGCACGGCGTCTTCGTCTCGCTCTCGCTGCCCGACGCCGCGCCCGGCCGGCTGGAGTTGCTCGACGTGGCCGGTCGCCGGGTGTGCGAGCGCACGGTGGCGGTCGCCGGACCCCAGGTGGTGGATCTCTCCGAGGGCCTGACCCTGGAGCCGGGCGTCTACATCATCCGCCTGACCCGGGGAGACCGGCATCTCACGTCCCGCGTGACCGTCGTCGGTCGATGACCCGGGGGGGCGCGAACGCGCGCCCCCCCGGCTCAGAATCTCCAGCTCAGCCCGAAGTACGCCTGGCGCGACGCGCCGAGTCCACCCGTGTCGTTCTCGAACGAGGCATTCGCGTAGGCGCGACCCGGCAGCATCACATCGAGATCGGCGCCGAGCCACTGCGAGCGCTCCCCGGCCCCGGCCAGCGCGTCCCGCGTGGTGCGCTGCCCCCCGGTCATCTCGAGGTGCACCCGGCCCAGCGGATCGAGACCGGCCCCGAACGAAGCCAGCGAGTTCTCCTGGCCGCCGCCGGTGAACCGGCTGTAGCGCGCGCGCAGCGCCAGGTTGAGCGGGGTGAAACGGTAGCCCTCGAGCCCGCCGGTCCAGCCGTCCTGGCGCCGGGCCCCCGCGATCGAGCTGGTGCGCGCGTCCCCCGTGAGCCGGAAGTGATGCGCGACGTCGAGCATCGCACCACCCCAGCCACCCTGCCGGTAGCGGTCGTCGAACAGGTTCTCGGGCGTGGTCCGGTCCCGGTAGAGCCAGACGTTCCGCCGGGTGTCGAACCCGGCGCGCAACGAGAGCGCGGAGCCGACCCGCACGTTGGTCGTGAGGAACGTGCCCGTCGCCTGGAGCGAGGGCTGGCCCCGTTCGCGCTTCCAGCCGCGGTTCACGTCGACCTCCTGCGAGAGCGTCGCGCTCACCGCGCGGTCCAGGTAATAGCCCTGCAGGAAGCCGAAGTCGCGGTTGGTGTTGCCGTGGTCGTACGAACTGATGGCACCGCTGCTCACGGTCCAGCGCCGCGCCGCACCCGGCGGCTGGTGCCACTCGACGTAGCCGCCCCCCTGGACGATCGCCCCGGACAGACCAAGCCGGAGGGGCTCGGGTTGCGTGCCGCTGAAGAGCCCCGCGTTCCAGCGCGCGCCGCGGCGCTCGACCAGCGCGCCGTCGAACAGGTTCACGGGCGCGAGCGCCGGCGAGAGCTGCCGGCCGACCGTGAGCCGGTAGTGTCCGCCCGCGTCGTGGGTCGCGAGCGCGAGGCTGTAGAACAGGCCGCGGTCCCGGTTCGACGGGGTCCGCCCCGGACCGCTCTGCGTGACGCGGCGGCCCCGGAAGTCCACCGCCAGGTCGACCGGCGCCCCGCCCAGGCTCACACCGTCGAGCCGCAGGTCGAACGCCGGCTGGGTGAGGCGGTTGCCGCCGTCGCTCTGCACGGTCAGGAAACGCGCCCCGAGCCGTCCGCGCAGCGGTCCGCCGCCGCGCGCGACGCGCGGCGCGGGGGCCACGGACGCGGCGATCCCCGGCGGAACGCCCGGGGCCGGGCCGGGAACGGGCGGACCCGCAGGCGGCGTGGCGATCGCCCGGGCCGCGCCGGGCGCCACGGCGTTGGAGTCGCGCCCGGCATCGACGAGACCGGGGAGGCTGGGGACGAAGCGCGCCACGTCGCCCACCTGGACGGGCGCGAGCGTGCCCAGCGTGTCGCAGGAGGCGCGATGCGAGGAAAGGAACGAGGCCCGCAGCCAGGCGATGGGCTTCCCCCCACGCACCACCGTCAGCGAGTCGCCCTCCCGCAGGCCCTCCGCCCGGCCGGCGTCCACGTAGACCGATGCGCCGGCGAGGTAGCTGACGCGGGCCTCCCGCCCCGCCGCCTGCGCCACTGGCCCACCGGCCAGGGACAGCGCGACGAGCGCCGCGCATGACGCCAGCGCGCGCCAGGCCCGGCGGCCCCGGCACGGCCATGACGGACGCGGGACGCGGGGCGCGCTCAACCGGCCGCCCCGCGCGGGTGGCACGAGTAGCAGGCAGCGCTGTCGTACCGGTACCCCGAGACGCTGTCGTGGTGGCCGTCGGTGCTGCTCTGCGAATGGCACCCCGCGGTGAGGCAGGTGAACGAGGCGTAGTTGGCCGGGGCGTTGTGGCAGCTCGCGCACGAGTTCCCCGAGTGCCGGCCCGAGCTGATCGGGAACCAGGTGTGGTCGAACGTCGCCCCGAGCCAGGTGGTCGTCGTGTGGCAGGTGGCGCAGGTGACCGGGAACCCCGCCGCCGCGTGGGCGGGGTCGGTGGTGGCATCGTAGGCCGGCTTGTGACACGAGTAGCAGTCGGTGGCCAGCGTGTTCTGCCAGGGACTGCCGTGGCAGCTCGCGCACGGCGCCTGCACGTGCGCCCCGGTGAGCGGGAACGGCGTGGCCGCGTGGTTGAACGTCGCCGGCTGCCAGGCCGCCGTGTTGTGGCAGCTCGCGCAGGTCGTGGGGATCCCGCCCGCGGCGTGCGCGGGCGCCGCCGTCGCATCGTAGGCCGGCTTGTGGCACGAGTAGCAGTCGGTGGCCAGCGTGTTCTGCCAGGGACTCCCGTGGCAGCTCGCGCACGGCGCCTGCACGTGCGCCCCGGTGAGCGGGAACGGCGTGGCCGCGTGGTTGAACGTCGCCGGCTGCCAGGCCACCGTGTTGTGGCAGCTCGCGCAGGTCGTGGGGATCCCGCCCGCGGCGTGCGCGGGCGCGGCCGTCGCGTCGTAGGCCGGCTTGTGGCACGAGTAGCAGTCGGTGGCCAGCGCGTTCTGCCAGGGACTCCCGTGGCAGCTCGCGCACGGCGCCTGGACGTGCGCCCCGGTGAGCGGGAACGGCGTGGCCGCGTGGTCGAACGTCGCCGGCTGCCAGGCCACCGTGTTGTGGCAGCTGGTGCAGGTCGTGGGGATCCCGCCCGCGGCGTGCGCGGGCGCGATCGTCGCGTCGTAGGCCGGCCTGTGGCACGAGTAGCAGTCGGTGGCCAGCGCGTTCTGCCAGGGACTCCCGTGGCAGCTCGCGCAGAGCGTCTGCCGGTGCGCGCCGGTGAGCGCGAACACCGTGGCGGCGTGGTCGAACGTCGAGGGCTGCCACCCGCGGGTCGTGTGGCAGGTCGCGCAGGCGGTCGGGAAGCCCGCGGCAGCGTGCGCGGGACCCGTCGTGCGGTCGTAGTCGGCCCGGTGGCACGAGACGCAGTCGGTGGCTCCCGAGTGGTCGAAGCGAGCGGGGCGCCAGGCCAGCGGCGTGTGACACGCCGAGCACTCGGTCGCGAAGCCGCCCGCGACGTGCGCGGGGCGGGTCGCCCCCTCGAACTCGGCACGGTGGCACGAGTAGCAGTCCGCACGGGTCGCGGCGAAGCGCAGGTGCCCCTGCGACGTCAGGGGGTGGCAGTCCTCGCAGTCGAGCCCCGCGTGCGTGCCCGCCAGCGGGAAGCGCGTCCACTGGTGCATGCGGACCATGCCCGCGCGGTCGAGGAAGCTGCGCGAGGTGTGGCAGCGGCCGCACTCGGGCCCGAGCTCCCCGAGGTGCGGATCCTGGTGGCACGAGGCGCAGAGCTTGCGCTGCTGGGAGAAGTCGAGCGTGCCGTGACAGGCGGCACACCGGAGCGCGGCATGCGCCCCGGCCAGGGCGAACCCCGAGCGCCGCGCGTGGTCGAAGTTCCGGCTGATGCGCGCCGGCTTCCAGCCCTCGTCCCCGTGGCACTCCGAGCAGTCGCCCTGGAAGGCCCCGTGCGGGTAATCGGGCTCTCCCGCCGGCTGCGCGGCGGGCCGGTCGGCCGCGACGGCGGCGAGCCCGAGCGGGACGAGCGGCAATGCCGCCAGGAGCAGCGCCGCGAGCCGCACGCCGCCGATCCGTGCCGGCCGGCCGGGGCGCCTCACGGCCGACCTTCCGCGTGCCCGGAGATGACGCCTGCCTTCCTCATGACGCCCCCTGCTGTCGATGGACATGACACTCCTCGCAGCGGGCGGGCGTGGGCCTGTAGACCACGAAGGTCCGCCCCTGCGCGTCCCGCGAGGACTTGTGGCAGCCTCCGCACCCGACCTTCTCGTGCGCCCCGGTGAGCCGGAACGCGGAGTCCCGGTCGTGGCGGAAGCGTTCCGCCGGCTTGAAGGCCTCGAGCCCGTGGCAGGCGTCGCAGGCGTCGCCCGCCAGCCCGCCCTTCACCCGCGGGCCGCGGCCCTTGAACTGCTCGCCGTGCGGGGACGGGTGACAACCCGCGCAGCCGGAGACCGCGTCGGCGAAGAGCAGCGCGCGCAGCGAATCGCGCCCTGCCACGGCCCCCCGGACCGCCGGATCGGCCGCGGACGGCGCGGGCTTCAGCTCGGCGTGGCAGCCCTGGCAGGGCACGGCGCGGTGCGCCCCCTCGAGCGGGTAGCCCAGGCGCGCGTGCGCGGCGGCGTCCACCAGGGTGGGCCTGTAGCCGTCCATGGTGTGGCAGGTGCGGCAACTCGACCGCTTGGCGCGGGCGCCGCCCGGCTCGAAGCGCCCGCGGTGCGGGTCGGCGTGGCAGTCGAGGCAGCGCGCGTGGGCGGGCCGCAATCGCACCCGCGTGCCGGCCGGGCGGGCGGCGAGGGAGTCCGGTTCCGACGTGTGGCACTTCGCGCAATCGGTCGCGGCGTGACGTCCTTCGAGCGGATAGGTCGAGGCCTGGTGCGCGGCCACCGTGTAGGTCGAGGGCTTCCAGCCCTGGACGGCGTGGCAGGCGGCGCAGTCGGCGGGGCGGCCCGCCAGCGTGGCCTGACCGGCGTGGGCGTCGCGGTGACAGCGGTCACAGCGGTCATAGGGGGGCTTCCACACCCCCGGCTTCTTCGGATCGTGGCACTTCGCGCAGGCGACGGAGGCGTGCCGGCCGCGCAACGGGTAGCGCGTCCGGTCGTGGTCGAACACGCTCGCGTCGAAGACCTGGAAGCCCCGCGTCGTGTGGCACTTCGCGCAGGCGCCCGGGAACCGGCCGGAGTGCGGGTCCCGGTGGCAGGACGCGCAATCGGCGTGCGGCAGCGGCTTCCAGAGCGGCACGGGCTTCCCCTGCGCATCGGCGGTGAGCGGGAGCCGCGGGGAGAGGTGGCACTTCGCGCACTCGACCCTGGCGTGCCGGTCGGTGAGCGGGTAGGCGGACTTCGCGTGGTCGAAGCCCGCGGCCGGTTTCCAGGCCACCTGCCCGTGGCAGGCCGTGCAGGTGGCACCCAGCTGGCCCCGATGGGGATCGTGGTGGCACGAGGCGCAGGCGCGATCGAGCCCCAGCCAGCTCCCCGCGCGGTCCCGCTTGCGGATGAGCGCGGCGGCGCCCGACCCCTGGAAGCGCGGCTGGTGGCACTCGGCGCACTGGAGGCTCCCGTGACGGCCCTCGAGCGCGAACCCCGCGCGCCGGTGGTCGAAGCGCCCGGGGGCGCCCTCGTCCCAGCGCACCAACCGGAAGTCGCGACCGGCGTGGTCGGGATGGCACTTCGCGCAGGGCGTGGATCGCACGCGGGGATGGAGCCCGCGGTCGCGGCCGAGCATCCAGCCGATCTCGGTGTGGCACGCGAGGCACTTCGCGTCCGCCACGCCGGCGCCGCGCTCGTGGCACTGGAGACACTGCGTGACGCCCTCGAGCGCGTGGTGGGCCTCGCTGAGCGGCCCGGGCGAGAGCTGCGCGCGGGCGGGAAGGGCGACGGCAAGCGAGAGCATGACCAGGGTGGCGGGGAGCGCGGCCCTCACCCGGCCCGCCTTTCCGCGCCGGTCTCGATCGCGATCTCCTTGGTCACGATACGCACGCCGCAGCGCTCGAGGAACGGGTAGGGCGGCTCGCCGCCGATGCGGACGATCACGTAGTCGTTGGGGAGCAGGCGGGCCATGCCCCCGCAGTCGAGCGCCACGACCCCGGGGCGGATCTCGACCGCGCGGCTGCCGAGCAGCACCTCCAGGCGGCCCGCCCCGTCCTTGCCGGACGCCCGGACCGCGGCCTCGAGCTTCTCGCGGTTGCGCTCCTTCACGCGCGGGAACTCCTGCCCGCGGTACGAGAGCGTGACCGTGGTGTCCGGCTGGGCGGCGAGACCGATCGCCGATTCGATCGCGCTGTCGCCGCCCCCGACCACCAGCATGCGGCAGCCCGCGAACGACTCCATCTCGACGACGTCGTAGAGCGTCTTCTCCAGCTCCTCGCCCGGCACGCCCAGCCGCCGCGGCGTGCCGCGCCGCCCCATCGCCAGCACGACCTTGCGGGCCTGGTACTCGGTCCCCGGGGTGCGCACGCGGAACAGCACGCCGTCGTGGTCCAGCGACTCCACCCGCTCGCCGGTGCGCACGCGCAGGCCGGCGCGCGCGATGATCGTCTCCCACACCGTCAGCAGTTCCTCCTTCGTGGCGTCGGACACCCACAGCCCGCCGTAGAGCTGGACGCGCGAGGGTTCGGCGAGCAGGAGCTTGCGCCGGGGGTACTTGCGGATCGTGTCCGAGATCGAGCCCTGCTCGAGCACGACGGCACGCAGGCCCAGGCGCTGCGCCTCGAGCGCGGCCGAGAGCCCCGCGGGGCCCGAGCCGACCACGAGCACGTCGTAGGGGCCCGGCGTGTCCGATCCGGCAGCGGCCGGCCCGGCTTCGCCCGGCCGCCACGGACGGCCTGCCGCCAGCACCCGCGCGACGTGCTCGATGGCGATGCGGCCCTCGTTGATCGCGTTCTTGATCAGCCCCCGCCCGCCCAGCTCTCCCACCACGTAGAGCCCGGGCACGTTGGTCTGAAAGTGGCCGTCGACGTCCGGCACTTCGACGCGCTGCACCGCCGCGCCCGTCGCCATCACGATGGCGCCCATCGGGCAGGCTGCCGCGCAGGTCCCGTGCCGTTTGCAGCGGTCGAGATCCACGAACGAGTGGTGGTCCACCAGCTGGATCGCCCCGGGCTCCGGGCAGGCCGCCACGCAGGTGCCGCAACCCACGCACAGGTCGGTGCGCACGATGGGGTGCGGCTTCACGTCCAGGTCGAGCGGCTCCGCGACGTCCGCGATCGGAGCGCTCACCAGCTCGTAGACCTGCACCGGCACGCGGCACCCCGGACAGAACACGGCCCCGGCCGCGAAGCGGGCCCGGCAGCGCGGGCAGGTCCGCAGGTCGGACGCCGTGACGCCGGCGCCCGAGCCGCGCACGTGCCACCAGGCGAAGAGCGCCGTCAGCGCGGCGAAGCCGAGCACGGTGAGGGCCATGCTCATGGCGTCAGCGCAGCATCACGCCGCCGATGAGCACGGCGACGCCGACGTGGACGAGGATGGCCAGGAACGACGTGATCGCCACCGGCAGGTGAGCCACGTGCCACCAGGTGAAGACGCGCTGCGTGGCCCCCAGCATCCGGACCTGCTGCTCCAGGGCCACCTCCCGGCGGGCGAGCTTCACGGCCTCGGCCAGCGCGTGGGGGTCCGGCGGTGGCAGGCCCGGCCGTGGCTGCGCCCGGAGACGCGCCAGTTCGCGCACCGCGCGCCGCCGCGCGAGGTCGCCGGCGACCAGGCGCGCGAGCGTGCCCGCGATGCCGCGGCCTGCGCCCGGCGCGGCGCCCGGGTGGAGCGCGTGATCCACCTCGGCAGGATGGAGCCCGGTGGCGGCGGCGATGCGGGTGAGCAGGGCGCGGCGTTCGTTCGCCACCGCTTCGAGCGAGAGCTCGAGCCCGTCCTGCCGGCGGGGGATGTGGCCGTACAGGTAGCGCCCCACGACGCCGCTCAGGATCACGAGCACCATGGCGGCGTAGCCCAGGCCGATGAGCCCGGTGAAGCGCCAGCCCGCGTGCACGGCCACCACGAACGGCAGCGCGAGACCCGCCAGGATGTGGACCTGGAGCCAGGTGCGCAGGTTCCCCGCACGGCGCAGCGCCGGCAGGTGCTTGCGCAGCGGGTAGAGCCACATGAACAGGAAGAGCGCTGCGCCCACGAGCCCGAACGAGATCCCGACCGGCCCGGACGGGCCCAGCAGGGGGTGCAGCGGGTCACGCGCCCGGCTGGATACGCCCGACACGTAGTAGGGCAGGTATCGCAGGGTGACCCCGAGGGGGATCGCGAGCAGGCACACCAGCGCCGCGCGGTCCGCGGGGATCGCGAGGGTCCTGCCACTCTTGGAGGTGTGGACCAGCACGGCGGATTGCAAGTTGCGACTCCTCGCGGCCGAAATGCGGGGGGTCGTGTTCCGCGGACTGCGCGTTGTCGTCGTTTCGTGAGGATCGCTCCGTGCCCGCAAGAGGAGTGCCACGGGACGATCCCGCCGTCATCTACTACCCGCCGGCCGCTCGCGGGTTCGACCCTTCGATGCCCGGCGGCCCCCGAACAGCGCCTATCCGCTTGGACCAGGCCGGGGCGCCGGGCCCGCGATCCAAGCCGCGATCCGGCGGTCCCGGACCGCTCTCCAAGCGGGCTCTGCTTCGACCCGCGCATCACGCCGGACCGCGGCGGCGGCGCCGTTCGCGCGTGCGCCGCGGTGACCGGGGAGCGCGTCGCAACGCGCTCCCCGGCGGCCCGGCTGTCGCGAACGCGCGACAGTCGCGCGGCCCTGCCCGCCACGCGGCGGCGCGGCCGCGGGGGAGCGGGGCCGCCGGTCGTCCGCCCCGCCCCTTGACGGCTCCCGGGCTCATGTGTTCTTATTCATAGTGTTGCATATCTATTCAAACTCCCGGAGGTCTCGATGCCGCGCCCGCGCCGCCTCACGTTGCTCGCCGAACTCGTCGCCGGGCACCGCTTCTCGAGCCAGGAGGAGCTGGTGAAGGCGCTCGCCCGCGCCGGGGTCCAGGTCACCCAGGCCACCCTGTCGCGCGACCTGCGCAGCCTCGGGGTGCTCAAGCGGCCGGGCGCCTCCGGCCGCATGGTCTACGAGCTCCAGGGCCCCGCCACCGAGGCCCTCGACCGCGAGCGCCAGTCCCTCGACCTCAAGGCCTTCGTCAACGACGTCCGGCTGGCGCAGAACCTCGTGGTCGTGCGCACCCCCCCGGGCCACGCCAACGCCGTGGCGCGGGCCATCGACCTCGCGGGCTTCGACGGCATCGTCGGCTCGGTGGCCGGCGACGACACCATCCTCGTGGTGACCGCGGACACGACCGCGGCCCGGCGCTTCAAGCGCCGCCTCGAATCGCTCCAGGGCCAGCCGGCCGGTACCGGGAAGTGAGCTGCCCCGTTCCGGGAACGGCCGGGAGCTCGGGTCCGGCCGGGGGCGGGAGCATCGCCTCCGCGCCGGCGGGCAGCGTCGCGCCCGCGGACGCTTCGCCCCGCACGGCGCGCCTCGCGCTGCTCGGGGCCAGCGGCTACTCCGGCCAGGAGCTGACGCGCCTCGCGCTCGGGCACCCCGGCCTCGAGGTGACCGTGCTGGTCTCGCGGGAGCACGCCGGCCGGCCGGCGGCGGACCTCCTCCCGGGCCTCGATCCGCGCGCGGCGGCCCTGCCCGCCGTCGTGGATCCATCCGCCCTCGAGGCCCTGCTCGCCGCGGGCGCCTTCGACACGCTGGTCTGCTGCCTGCCGCACGGCGCGTGGGCGGCGCTCGCCGCCGCACGGCCGGCCCTGGCGCGGGGCCCGGCGCGCATCGTGGACCTCTCGTCCGACTTCCGCGACGGCGGCGCCCACGCGGCGCACGCGCCGGGCCCGGCCTACGTCTACGGCCTGCCCGAGGCCTTCCGCGACGAGATCGCGCCGGCTTCCCGCATCGCGAACCCGGGCTGCTACCCGACCGCCGCCACGCTGGCCCTGCTGCCCGCCGCCCGCTGGCTCGCCGGGCCCGTGATGGTGAGCGCGGTCTCGGGCGCCAGCGGCGCCGGGCGCGCGTCCGCGCTGCGCACCTCGTTCGTGGAACTCGACGGCGGCGCGGCGCTCTATCGCGCCGGCGCCGGACACCCCCACGTGCCCGAGATGGAGCGCAACCTCGCCCGGCTCGCCGGGGCCGCGCACCCGGTGACCTTCGCGCCGCAGCTCGTCCCGATGGCGCGCGGCATCCTCCTGACCGCCAGCGCGACGCTCGCGCGCCCGGTGAGCCCCGCGGAGGCGCGCGCGGCGTACCTCGAGCGCTACGACGGCGAGCGCTTCGTGCGCCTGCTCGACGCGGGCGAGTGGCCCGAGACGCGCCACGTGCGCGGCTCGAACCGCTGCGACCTCGCGGTCACGACGCTGCACGGCGGGACCACGCTGCTGGCCGCGGCGGCGATCGACAACCTGGTGAAGGGCGCGGCGGGCCAGGCGATCCAGAACCTGAACCTCGTGCTGGGCTGGCCCGAGGCCACCGGCCTGCCCGTCCACGGGTGCCCCTGGTGAGCGCGGCGCCGGCCCACGTCGCCGCCGCGACCGCGCGGCCCACGGTCGTCAAGCTCGGCGGCCGCGCGCTCGAATCGCCCGGCGCGGCCGACGAGCTGGCGGACGAGCTCGCCGGGCTCGCGGGCCGGGCGGTGCTGGTGCACGGCGGCGGCGGCGAATTGAGCGCCTGGTGCCGCCGGCTGGGCCTCGAGCCCCGCTTCGTGGACGGCCTGCGGGTCACCGACGCCCCGACCATCGAGGTCGCGACCGCCGTCCTCGCGGGGCTGGCCAACCGGCGCCTGGTCGCGCGCCTGCGCTCCCGCGGCGTGGACGCGGTGGGCCTCTCCGCGCTCGACGGCGGGATCGCCGAGGTCGGGCCGCACCCGGACGCCGCGCGGCTGGGCGCGGTGGGCAGCGTGCGCGACGTGCGTCCGGCGCTGCTCGAGAGCCTGCTCGCCCAGGGCCGCACGCCGGTGCTCGCGAGCATCGGCGCCTGCGACGGCGCGCTGATGAATCTCAACGCCGACGACCTCGCCGCCGCGCTCGCGGGCGCGCTCGGCGCCGACTCCCTGGTGCTCCTGAGCGACACGCCGGGCCTCGTCCTCGACGAGACCCTCCAGGCGGACCTCGACGGCGACGCCCTCGACGCGGCGCTCGCGAACCCCCAGGTCACCGGCGGCATGCGACCCAAGCTGCGCGCCGCGCAGGCCGCGCTGGCCGCAGGCGTGGGCCGGGTCCACATCGCCGCGTGGAGCGGCCCCGGCGCGCTGGCTTCCATCCTCGCAGGCTCGGCGCGGTGCACGACGATCGGAGGCCCCCCTTGGAGCGGCCCCGGCCGTCCCGGACACGGCGGGCCGCGCCCATGACGCTCCTCCCGCACGACGCGGTCGCGGCCGCGCCATCCGCCCTGGCCGAAGCCGAGGTCGGCGTGCTCGCGCCCGTCTACCCTCTGCCGCGTCCCGCGCTGGTCTCGGGCCGCGGGGCCTGGGCCACCGGGCCCGACGGCCGCGAGTATCTCGACTTCGTGAGCGGCATCGCCGTCAACGCGTTCGGTCATGCCCCGCCCGGGCTGGCGCGCGCCGTGGCACGGCAACTGCGCACGCTGGCGCACTGCTCGAACCTGTTCGCCAGCCCGCCCGGCGCCGCGCTGGCCGAGGAGCTCACCGCCGCCACCGGGTACCCGCGGGCGTTCTTCTGCAACAGCGGCACCGAGGGCGTCGAGGCGGCGCTCAAGTTCGCCCGCGCGCGGGCCCGGCACGCGGGGCGCCCGGGGCGCGCGATCCTCGCCTTCCGCGGCGGGTTCCACGGCCGCACCGGATTCGCGCTCTCGGCGACCTGGACCCCCGCCTATCGCGAGCCCTTCGAGCCGCTGGTGCCCGGCGTGCGCTTCGCCGACTTCAACCGCATCGACGGGCTGGACCAGGCGCTCGGCACGGACGTCTGCGCGGTCATCGTCGAGCCGGTGCAGGGTGAAGGCGGCGCCGTGCCCGCGACGCGCGGGTTCCTCGAGGCGCTGCGCGCGCGCTGCACCGCGTCCGGCGCCGCCCTGGTCTTCGACGAGGTGCAGTGCGGCATGGGCCGCTGCGGGCGGCTGCTCGCCGCGGAGCACTTCGGCGTGCGCGCCGACCTGGTCGTGCTCAGCAAGGCGCTCGGCGGCGGCCTGCCGCTCGGGGCGGTGCTCATGACGGACGAGGTCGCGCAGGCGCTCGCGCCCGGCATGCACGGCTGCACCTTCGGCGGCGGCCCGGCGGTCGCCGCGGCCGGCAGCTGGGTGCTCGCGCGGGTGCGCCGGCCCGGATTCCTCGCGCGCGTGCGGCGGCGCGGACGCGAGCTGGACGCCGCGCTCGCGGCGGTCGTGGCGCGTCACGGCGCGCTCGCGGAGACGCGCGGGCTCGGCCTGCTGCGCGCCGTCGAGATCGTTCCCGGGGCGCCCTTCGCGCCGCCCGAGCTGGTGCGGGCCGCGCGCGAGCACGGGCTGCTGCTGGTGCGCGGCGGCGAGCACGCCGTGCGCTTCCTGCCCCCCCTCAACGTGACCACCGGACAGATCGCGCTCGCCGTGGAGCGCTTCGAGGCCGCAGTGACCCGACTCGAGACGAAAGGCGGAGCATCGTGAAGAACGGACGGAAGATCGAGAAGGTGATGCTCGCCTACTCCGGCGGGCTCGACACCAGCATCATCGTGCCCTGGCTCCGCGAGCGCCACGGCTGCGAGGTGATGTGCTACTGCTCCGACGTCGGACAGGGTGCCGAACTCGAGGGACTCGAGGCCAAGGCGCACGCGAGCGGGGCGAGCCAGGTCGTGATCGAGGACCTGCGCCAGCCCTTCGTGAGCGACTTCGCCTTCCCGGCGCTGCGCGCCGGCGCGATCTACGAGGGCCGCTACCTGCTCGGCACCTCGCTCGCCCGCCCGCTCATCGCCGCGCGCCAGGTGCACTGGGCGCTGGAGCTGGGCGCCGATGCCGTCGCGCACGGCTGCACCGGCAAGGGCAACGACCAGGTCCGCTTCGAGCTGGCCTACCAGTCGCTCGCCCCCCAGCTCACCGTGCTCGCGCCGTGGCGCGAGTGGGACATCGTCTCGCGCGAGGACGCGCTGGCCTACGCCGCGCGGCACGGCATCCCGGTCGCGCAGACCTCGCGCGACCTGTTCTCGCGCGACGGCAACCTCTGGCACCTCTCGCACGAGGGCGGCCCGCTGGAGGACCCGGGGACGGTCGCGCCCGAGAGCATGCATCGCCTGACGAACGGGCCCGGCCTGCGCCCCGCACAGGCGGAGCAGGTCGTCGTCGGTTTCGAGTCCGGCGTGCCGGTGAGCCTCGACGGCACGCGTTTCGGCCCCGTGGCGCTGGTCGAGGAGTTGAACGCGCGGGCCGGGCGGCACGGCGTCGGCCGCGTGGACATCGTCGAGAGCCGGCTGGTCGGCATGAAGTCGCGCGGCGTCTACGAGACCCCCGCCGGCACCGTGCTGCGCGAGGCGCTCGAGGACCTGTGCGCGCTGGTGCTGCCGCACGACCTGCTGAGGACGCGCGCCGAGCTGGCGCCGCGCTACGCGGACCTGGTCTACAACGGGCAGTGGTTCTCGCCGCTGCGCGAGGCACTGCAGTCGTTCACCGACCGCGCGCTCGAGCCCGCCACCGGCGAGGTCACGGTCGAGATCGGGCACGGCCAGGCCCGCGCCGTCGCCCGCACCAGCCCCTGGTCGCTCTACCGGCCGGCGCTCGCCTCGTTCGACATGACCGGCTACGACGCCACGCACGCCGGGGGCTTCATCCGGCTCTTCGGCCTGCCGCTCGCGACCGCCGCACGGCGCGACGCGGAGGTGCGGAAGGCCGCGTGGGCCGGCGACCCGGCCGCCGCGCTGGTGCCGGCCCCCGCCGGCGGGCCCGCCCGTCCGGCGGCGCCCCACCGCGCACCCTCCGAGGTGGATCATGGCATCTGATCCGGTCTGGCGCGGGCGGCTCGCCGCCGGGCTCGATCCCCGCGCCCGGCGGCTGAACGACTCGCTCCCCGTGGACCGGCGGCTCTGGCCCGAGGAGATCGAGCTCTCGAGGGTCTACGCCCGGGCGATCGCCGAGGCCGGCGTGCTCGCGCCCGCCGGGCTGCTCGCGCTGCTCGGCGCCTGCGACACCCTCGAGCGCGACCTCGCCGAGGACCGGACCGCGCTGGCGGGCGAGGACGTGCACTCCGCGGTCGAGGCGGCGCTCATCGAACGCTGCGGCGAGCCCGCGCGCCGGCTGCACACCGGCCGCAGCCGCAACGACCAGGTGAGCACGCTGCTGCGCATGCGCGTCATGCGGCTGTGCGACGAGGCGGTGGCGGGGGTGCGCGCGCTCGAGCGCGCGCTCCTGGGCCAGGCGGTCGCGGCGGGCGGCACGCTGGTCGCCGCCCACACGCACCTGCAGCCGGCCCAGCCCGTGGCGCTGGCCCACGCCTGGCTCGCGCACGTCGCCGCCCTCGAACGCGACGAGACGCGCTTCGCCGCGGCGCGCGAGGCCGCCGACCTGCTGCCGCTGGGCGCCGGCGCGGTGGCCGGCTCGCCGCTGGTGTACGACCGGCTCGGGCTCGCCGCGCGCCTGGGCTTCAGCCGGCTCGCCGCGAACAGCATCGACGCCGTCGGCGACCGGGATTTCGCCGTCGACTACCTGGCCGCGGCCGCGCAGCTCGGCGTGCACCTCTCGCGCCTCGGCGAGGACCTGGTGCTGTGGTGCTCGCCCGGCTTCGGCTGGTTCCGCGCGCCCGACGGGTTCTCCACCGGCTCGAGCCTGCTGCCCCAGAAGCGCAACCCCGACCTGTTCGAGCTCGCGCGCGGCAAGGCGGGCCGGCTCCTCGCCAACGCCCAGCGCCTCGCCATCGTGCTGAAGGGCCTGCCCTCCGCGTACCAGAAGGACCTGCAGGAGGACAAGGAGGCCGTCTTCGACACCGCCGACACGCTCGAGGCGCTGCTCGACGCGCTGCCGCCCGCCGTCGCCGCGCTCACCCCGGACGCGGAGCGCATGCGCGCGAGCCTCACCGCCGACCTCCTCGCCGTCGAACTGGCCGACGTGCTGGTGGCCGAGGGCGTGCCGTTCCGCGACGGGCACGCCGCGGTCGGCCGGCTCTGGGCCGAGGCGGAACGCGCCGGCGTGACGCCCGCGGCCCTGCCCGAGACCGTGCGCCTGGCGCTCTCGCCCCACTTCACCGCGGCGCGGCTCGCCGTGCTCTCGTTCGACGACGCCTGCGCGCGCCGCGGTCACGCGCCCGGCACCGGCCCGGCCTCGGTCGCCGCGCAGCTCGCGCAGCACGGCGCCCGCCTCGGGACCGCCGACGGCGATCCCGAGGGCGACGAGATCCCGGTTCCGCGCGCCGCCCGCCCCGGACGCCGCCCGCGCGGCGTGCTGCCGACCGGCCCCGCGGGGAACGGCGCGGCGGCCGGCGACGCGCTCCACCGTGGCGTCGCGCTGCGGCGCGCCGTGCCGGGCGACGCGCACGGCATCGGGCGGCTGATGGCCGGCTACGTGGCCGAGGGCACGCTGCTGCCGCGCCCGGTGAGCCAGCTCTTCCAGAGCATCCGCGAGTTCCACGTCGCGGTGAAGGACGGCGAGGTGGTGGCCTGCGCCGCGTTGCGGCTGCTGTGGGACGACCTCGCCGAAGTGAGGACGCTGGCGGTGCGCCCCGACCACCACGGCAACGGGCTCGGCGCGGAGCTGGTGGCCCGGGTGGTGGAGGACGCGCGCGCGCTGGGACTGCAGCGCATCATCGCGCTCACCCGCGAGGTGCCGTTCTTCGAACGCTGCGGCTTCCACGTGGCCGATCGCGACGCGCTGCCGCGCAAGGTCTGGGCCGACTGCGTGAGCTGTCCGCGGCGTCACGACTGCGACGAGGTCGCGGTGGTGCTGGAGCTGGCCGGGGGCTGAGCCGGCACGCGCCGGGCGGGCGCCCGGCGGCCGGGACGGGAGGGAAGGGCATGGACGACGCACGCGGCACCGACGACGCCAGGGGCTTCCGGCTCGCTCCGGGCTTCCGCGCGGGCGCGGCCGCCTGCGGGCTCAAGGCGAGCGGGGCGCTCGACGTGGCCCTCGTCGCCGCCGACCGGCCGGCCACCGCCGCCGGCGTGTTCACGACCAGCCGGGTGCCGGCCGCGCCCGTCCTGCACGACCGCACCGTCCTCGCGCGCGGCGGCACCGGGCTCCGCGGCGTGGTGGCGAACGCGGGGTGCGCCAACGCCTGCACCGGGGCCGAGGGCCTCGCCGACGCGCGCACGATGGCCGCCCTGGCCGCGGACGCGCTGGGGTGCGCGCCGGAGGAGATGCTGGTGCTCTCGACCGGCGTCATCGGCGCGCGGCTGGACATGGGCCGCCTCGGGACCGGCGTGCGCGCCGCCGCGGCGCGGCTCGGAGCCGACGCGGAGGCGGCGGCACGGGCCGTCATGACCACCGACACCCGGCCCAAGGTCGCCGCGAGCGAGGCCGCGCTCGGCGGCGGGCGCGTCGCGATCCGCGGCTTCGCGAAGGGCTCCGGCATGATCCATCCGAACATGGCGACCATGCTCGCGGTGCTCACGACCGACGCCGCCGTGTCGCCCGCCCGGCTCGACCGGGCGCTGCGCGCGGCCGCCGATGCGAGCTTCAACCGCATCAGCGTGGACGGCGACATGAGCACCAACGACACGGTGCTGGCGCTCGCCTCGGGCGCCTCGGGGCTCGAGGTGGACGACGGCGGGCTGCCCGCGTTCACCGCGGCGCTCGCCGCGGCGTGCGTCTCGCTGGCCCGGCAGATCGCGCGCGACGGCGAGGGCGCCACGCGCCTGGTCGAGATCGCCGTGACCGGCGCGCCGGACGCGGCGCAGGCCCACGCCGTCGCGGACGCCATCGCGCGTTCGAGCCTGGTCCGGGCCGCGATCCACGGCGGCGATCCGAACTGGGGCCGCATCCTGGCCGCCGCGGGCGCCAGCGGCGTCGCGCTCGATCCCGGGCGGCTCGCGCTCTCCTTCGGGCCGTCGGACCGCGGGTTGCGGGTCGTCTCCGAAGGACGGCGCGCGCCCCACGAGGAGCGGGACGCGGCGGCGCTGCTGCGGATGGACCCGGTGCAGGTCACGCTCGACCTCGGGCTGGGCGACGCGCACGACACGGTGTGGACGTGCGACCTGAGCGCCGAGTACGTCGCCATCAACGCCCACTACACCACCTAGGCCGCACGCCCGGGGCCCGCGCTCCGCCGGCGCCCCCGCGCCCGCGCCCCCCTGCCGCCGTTCGCCGGTTCCCCGCCTCCAACCGCCGAATCGACCGCGACCGCGGGGGGTTCCGACCGTAGATTCCTCGTGGAGGCCGCAACCGCGGCCCAAGGAGGAAGGCGATGGAGCAGATGGAGCAGATGGCGCAGCAAGACGGGGTCCGCGAGACCAAGCGCATCGTCTGGGGCGTGTTCCTGATCGCGCTGGGTACGCTGTTCCTGGTGGGGCACCTCGGCATCTTCGGTTGGGCCGGGCTGGCCGCGTGGTGGCCGCTCATCCTCGTCGCGATCGGGGTCGTGCGAGTCTTCGAGCGGCGCCACGGGTCCGCCCTGACCCTGTTCCTGCTCGGGGGCTGGTTCATGGCCTGCGAGTCCGGCTGGTGGGGCCTCCGCTACGACAACTCGTGGGGGCTCGTGCTGGTGGCGGTCGGCGCCGGCATCGTGGTCCGCGCCCTGACCGGCGAGTCGCGCGAGTGCGGCCGCCGCGTGGGAGGCGGGCTTTGACTCGGGCGCGCCGGATGAGGGAACGTCACGCGTGGATCGCCGTGACCGCGGTGCTCGCCACGTCGCTGGCGTGGCTGTCCACCCTGGTCGCCGTGCTCGCGGCGCGGGCCTGCGCGGTGCACTGCCCCGGGCTGGCCGCCGTGCTGCGCGCCGCCGGGCGCGCGGCGCTGGCCGTGGGCCAGGCCGGCTGGCCGGCGCTGCTGGCCGCCCCGCTGGGCGCGGCGTTGCTGCTGGCACTGCTGTGGCGCACGGGGGCGCACGCGGAGAGGAGGACGGGTCATGCCTGAGAGCCGCATGCCGGTGAACGGCCGCCTGGTCTTCGGCGTGGTCGTCATCGTGCTCGGCGTGCTGTTCACGCTGGACAGCGTGGGCCTGCTCGACGCCGGGAGGTTCCTGCGCTGGTGGCCGCTGGTGCCGATCCTCTACGGCGTCGCGCGCCTGACCGGCTTCAACTGCCGGCAGAACACCCTCGCCGGCGCCATCTTCACGGTCGCGGGCGCGCTGTTCCTGCTGCACGACTTCGACGTCGTCTCGTTCGACCCCTGGAGCCTGTTCTGGCCGTTCGTGCTGCTCGGCATCGGCTTCTCGATGGTGCGCGGCTCGATGCGGCGCCAGCGGCTGCACGAGCCGGGCGCGAGCCGGGGCACGGGACCCGCCGGCGGACCGGGCGGCGCGTTCGCGAGCGCCATGGGGCTCGGGCCCGCGAGCAGCGGCACCGGCGCGGCCGACGCCACGCTCAACACCTTCGTGATGTGGTCCGGCCTCGAGCGCAAGGTCGCGAGCCAGGAGTTCCGCGGGGGCGACGTGACCGCCGTCATGGGCGGCGCCGAGATCGACCTGCGCCAGGCGCGGCTGGCGGGCGGCGAGGCGGTCATCGAGGTGCTGGTGCTGTGGGGCGGCGTGGACCTGTTCGTGCCGGCCGACTGGCGGGTGACCGTCGAGGCCATGCCCTTCATGGGCGGCATCGAGGACTCGACGCGGCTCGTGGCGGGGGACGCCCGTGGGCACCTGGTCGTCAAGGGCCTCGTCATGATGGGCGGCGTCGAGGTGAAGAACTGATGCACCCGCTGTTCCGCACCCGCCTGCGCCTCGCGCTCTACCTGCTCGGCTGGGCCGGCATCTGCGCGCTGCTGACCGCCCTGCTCGGCGGGCTGGGCGCGCGGGAGAGCGCCGGGGCCGCGCTGGCTTTCGCCGCGCCGCTCACGCTGGTCTACGCCTTCATCTGCCTGTCGGCCTGGTGGGTGTGCCGCGCCCACCCGATCGAGCGCACCTCCGCGCTGCGCCTGCTCGGCGCCGGCGGCGGCGCGGCGATCCAGGCCAGCCTGGCGTGGGTGGTCATCGCCGCGGCCTGGGACGTATTCCTGCGGCGGCGCTTCGGACTGGGCCCGGGGACCGAGGGACTGGCCGCCGACCTCGTGCTGGTCTGGGTCGCCGGCGTGGTGCTCTACCTGCAGTCGCTGGTCGGCCACTACTTCGTGCTGGCGTTCGAGAACGCCCGCGAGGCCGAGCGCCGCCTGCTGCAGACCCAGGTCACCGCGCGCGAGGCCGAGTTGCGCGCGCTGCGCGCCCAGCTCAACCCGCACTTCCTGTTCAACAGCCTCAACTCCATCAGCGCGCTGGCCGGCGCGGACGCCGAGGCCGCGCGCACCATGTGCGGCCTGCTCGGCGACTTCCTGCGCACCAGCCTGTCGCTCGGCGGACGCGAGCGCGTCACCTTCGAGGAGGAGTTGGCGCTCGCGGGCCGCTACCTCGCGGTCGAGCAGGTGCGCTTCGGCGGCCGCCTGGTGGTCGAGCGCGCGGTCGAGCCCGCCGCGCTGGCCTGCCTGGTGCCGCCGCTGCTCATCCAGCCGCTGGTCGAGAACGCGGTGAAGCACGGCGTGGCCGACCGCATCGAGGGCGGCACGGTGCGCATCGAGGCGCGCCGGCGCGGCGACGCGCTCGAGATCGCGGTCGAGAACCCGCGCGACCCCGAGGCTCCCGCGCGTCGCGGCAGCGGACTGGGGCTCGAGAACGTGCGCCGGCGCCTGAACGCCCTCGACCCGCGCCACGCGCACGTCGACGTGCTCGAGCGGCCCGAGAGCTTCCGCGTCGCGCTCACCCTGCCCGCGCTCGTGGCGGGCGTCCACGCCCAGCCCGCCGCGCGGCCGGCCCCCACCCCCGGAGGAACGCATGCTGGCTGAGTCCCGTCCCCTGCGCGTCGTCGTCGTGGACGACGAGGCGCCCGCGCGCGCCCTGCTGCGCGAGTACCTCGCCCGCTCCGGCGACGTCGAGATCGTGGGCGAGTGCGCCAACGGCTTCGAGGCGGTCAAGACCATCGGCGAGACCGCGCCCGACGTGGTGTTCCTCGACATCCAGATGCCCAAGCTCGACGGCTTCGAGGTGCTGGAGCTGCTGGAGCGGCCGCCTGCGGTGGTGTTCGTGACCGCCTACGACGAGTACGCCCTGCGCGCCTTCGAGGTGCACGCGGTGGACTACGTGCTCAAGCCCGTCACCCGCGAGCGCCTCGGCGAGGCGCTCGCCCACGCCCGCACGCACCTCGGCACCGAGGCGCCGCCCTCGATCCCGCCGGCCGCCACGCTCGCGGCGGCCGCGCGCCCTCCCGGCACGTTCGTCGAACGCCTGCTGGTCAAGGACGGCCCGAACGTGCACGTCATCCCGGTGGACCGCGTGGACTGGATCGAGGCCCAGGACGACTACGTCGGCATCCACGCCGAGGGCCGGACCCACCTCAAGCCGCAGGGCCTGGCCGAGACGGCGGCCGGGCTCGACCCCGCGCGCTTCGTGCGCGTCCACCGCTCCTACGTGCTCAACGTCGAGCGGCTCGCGCGGCTCGAGTTGTACGCCAAGGACAGCCACGTCGCCGTGCTCAAGGACGGCCGCCAGATCCCCGTGAGCCGCTCGGGCCACGCGCGGCTGAAGGAGTTGCTCTAGCCTGGCCCGCCGGCGCGATCCGCGCGTACCCGTGTGCTATCCTGCGCGCATGTTCCCGCTCGTCGCCGCGCTCGCGCTGGTCCTCGCCGCCCTGCCGGTCCCCGGGACGGCCGCCGCCCAGGTCCGCGCCGACACGCTGGCGCCGCGGCCCATGGCGCCGGTGGCGGAGCTCTCCACCTACTGGACCACGCGCGCCGAGCGCTCGGGCTACCGCCTGACTTCGACGTACGACGAGACCGCCGAGTACGTGCGCCGGCTGCAGGCCGCCTCGCCCCTGATCCACGTCGAGTCATTCGGCACGAGCGGACAGGGACGCGAGCTCCTGCTCGTCGTCGCCGCGAAGGGCCGCGCGTTCACGCCCGAGGCCGCGCGCCTCACCGGCCGGCCCGTGGTGCTGGTCCAGTGCGGCGTGCACTCCGGCGAGATCGAGGGCAAGGACGCCATGCTGGCGCTGCTGCGGGACATCGCCGTCACGGGCCGCCAGCAGGACCTGCTCGACCACTGCATCCTGCTGGTCGTGCCGATGTTCTCGCCGGACGCCCACGAGCGCCGCAGTCGCTTCAACCGCATCAACCAGAACGGTCCCGAGGAGATGGGCTGGCGCACCACGCCGATCGGGCTGAACCTGAACCGCGACTACATGAAGGCCGAGGCGCCCGAGATGCGCGCCTTCCTCTCGCGCGTCTTCACGCGCTGGTGGCCGGACCTGCTGGTGGACACCCACACCACCGACGGTGCCGACTACCGCTACGACGTGACCTGGGGCTACAACTCCGGACCCGAGGATCCCGCGAGCGTGACCGGCTGGCTGGAGACGGCCTTCGCGGGCCGCGTGGTCCCCGCCCTCGAGCGGATGGGGCACCTCGCGGCGCCCTACATCTCGTTCCGCGACTGGTCGGACCTGCGGAGCGGTCTGCGGGGTGGCGACGCGCCGCCGCGTTTCTCGACCGGCTACCCGCCGCTCCAGGGCCGCCCCGCGATCCTGGTCGAGACCCACATGCTCAAGCCCTACGAGGTGCGCGTGCGGGCCACCTACGACCTGGTCTCGGCCCTGCTCGCCGAGGTGAGCACGCGCCCGCAGGAGCTCGCGGACGCCGTGGCAGCGGCCGAGGCCGGGATCGTCGCGCGCGGGCGGGAGCCGGACCCGGCCAGGCGCCGCGTCGTGCTCTCCACGACCACCGCGCCGGAGAGCGTGATGGTCGAGTTCAAGGGCCTGCGCCCGGTCATCGAGATGAGCGACATCGCGGGCGCACCGGTCATCCGCTACGGCAGCGCGCCGTGGGACACGCTCCTGCCGAGCTTCGGGCAGGTCGTGCCGGCGATCACCGTGACCCAGCCCGTCGGCTACCTCGTCCCGCAGGAGTGGCGATCGGTGCTGGACCGGCTCGACGTGCACGGCGTGCGCTACCGCCGCTTCGCGCGGGCCTGGAGCGACTCGGTGGAGCAGGCGCGCATCGTGGAATGGCGGGCGCAGGGTGAGCCGAGCGAGGGGCACTTCCCGCTCAAGATCGCGCGGGTCGAGCCGGTGCGGCGCCCGCGGACGTTCCGGCCCGGCGACGCCTGGGTGCCGCTCGACCAGCGCTCGGCCCTGGTGGCCGTGCACCTGCTCGAGGCGCAGGCGCCCGACGCGCTCGCGCGCTGGAACTTCTTCGACACCGTGCTCGAGAAGAAGGAGTACGCCGAGGCCTACGTGGTCGAGCCGCTGGCGCGCCGGATGATGCAGGACGACCCGGCGCTGGCCCGCGAGTTCCGCGCGCGGGTGGCCGGCGACTCGGCCTTCGCCCGCGACCCGCACGAGCGGCTGGAGTTCTTCTACCGCCGCTCGCCGTGGGCCGACCCCGAGCAGGACCTGGTCCCGGTCGCCCGGGCACTGCGCATCCCGCCCGAGGACGTGCTGGAGAAGTAGCGCGTCACCGCGCGGGACAGCGGGCTCGTCCGCGCCGGTCCGGGCGGTGGACTTGCATGGGGCGCAAGGGATACCGGGATCCGATGGCGGCCCGCACGCGGCTGCGGGAAATGGCCCTGCGCGACGCGGCACTTTTCGCAGGAACTGCGCATCCAACCGGGCCAGGATGGGTATCATCCGCCGACGGGTCGGCGCGGACTCCCCACGCGCCCGGCCCGGATCCTGTCCCTTCCCCCACGAGGTGACCCGCATGCGTCCGCTCCTTGCGCTTGTCGCCGCCGTCGCGCTGCTGGCGCTGGTCGGCTGCTCGGCCAGGCCGACCTCGACGACCACCGCCACCACCGGCACGGTCCGCATCCGGATGACCGATGCCCCCGGTCCCTACGACGCCGTGAACCTGGTGGTCAACCAGGTCGCCATCCACCGCGAGTCGGCCGACTCGCTCAGCGGCTGGGAGATCCTGAGCGATCGCGCCGCGACCTACGACCTGATGAAGCTGCGCAACGGCCTGTTCACCACGCTCGCCGAAGGCCTCGCGCCTGCCGGCCACTACACGCAGGTCCGGCTCAAGCTCGGCCCGGGCTCGAACGTCGTCGTGGGCGGCGTCACCTACCCGCTGACGGTGCCGAGCGGCCTGCAGAGCGGCTACAAGCTGGTGGGCGAGTTCGACGTGCCCGCCAGCGGCCTGCTGGAGCTGGCCCTCGACTTCGATGCCGCGCGCTCCATCCACCGGACCGGCAACGGCAGGTACATGCTCGCTCCCACCTGCCGCGTGTTGCCGATGACCGACGTGGGCGGCATCGCCGGCACGCTGGTGCCGGACAGCACGGCGGCATCGGTCTATGCCATCTCCGGCGCCGACACCCTCGCGGCCGGGATGCCGAACCTCGACGGGCACTTCGTGCTGACGCTGCTGAAGGCCGGCACCTATACGCTCGCCATCCATCCCGAGGCGGGCTACCGCGACACGTCGCTCGCCGGAGTCGCCGTCGTTGCGCAGCAGGTCACGCCGGTGGGAGAGATCCAGCTGACGGCGGAATAGCGGCGGGGACACGGCGCGCCCGGGTCCTTCGCCCCGGGCGCCGCCTGCGCAGACGAGGCTCCGGGGTGGGACACCCCGGGGCCCCCTGCGCTCCGCGCTGCGGGACGGTCCGGCGGGCCTAGCGCCAGCCCTCGTCGACCGCCCGCTGGTAGGCCGGCCAGTACGGGTCGGCCCGGGGCTCGTCGAACACGCTGGTGCCGCCATCCGGCTCCGCGAGCCTCAATCTCCCGCTGCCGGGCACGACCTCGCCCACGTCGGCCGCCGCGATCCCCGCCCCGGCGAGCGCCTCGAGCACGGCCGCCGAATGCGCCGGCCGCGCCGTCGCGATCAGCGTGCCTTCCGAGAGCGTCCAGTACGGATCGGTGCCGAACACCTCGCAGGCCGCCCGCGCCTCGGGCACCAGCGGGATCCTCCCCCGCTCGACCGCGAGGTCGTGCCCGCAGGCCAGCGCCAGCTCGAGCAGGCCGCCGAGCACGCCGCCCTCGGTGGCGTCGTGCAGCGCCGTCACGCCGTGCTCGCGCACGCCGACGCGCAGCGCCGCCCGGCAGTCGGCCACGACGCTGACCTGGGCGAGCAGCGTCCGGGCGCGCTCGACGCCCTCGGCGCCCAGCCGGTCGCCCAGCCGCAGCGGGAACAGCCACGCCGCGATCGCCGTGGCCTCGATGGCGCAGCCCTTGGTCACGATCACGCGATCGCCGGGCCGGGCCATCGCCGGCGTGAGGTAGCCGGATTCGTCGCCCGCGCCCATCAGCGTGCCCGCGCCGATGATCGAGTAGTCGCAGCCCTCGTAGCGCCCGGTGTGCCCGGTCACGACCGCCACGCCCAGCCGCGCCCACTCGTCGCTCATCGCGCGCCAGTAGGTCGCGAACTCGGCGTCGCCCATCTGCGGCGGCAGGTTGAAGGTGACCGAGGCCCAGGCGGGCGCGATGCCGGTGGTCCACAGGTCCGAGGCGATCAGGTGGCAGGAGAGCCGCGCCGAGGCCTCGAAGCCGAGCGCGGGCACGACCGAGAGCGGGTCGGTGGTGACGGCGAGCACGCGCCCGCCGCCGAGCCTCACGATGGCGGAGTCCTGCCCCGCGCGCGGCCCCACCAGCACCTCGGCACGCGCCGCCCCCAGGCGCGGAGCGATGACGCGCTCGAACTGCCCGGGCGCGATCTTGCCGAGCGGGGCGCGCCGGCCGCTCACGCCGCGTCGTCCGCTGCGGCGGGCCTTGCGGCGGACGCGCGCCCCGCCGCGGCGCGTGCCGCGAAGCCCGCACCGCCCGCGGTGAGCGTCATCGTGCGCGGCTCAGCCGGGGTACTTGCCGGTGATGTAGTCCGTGAGGTAGCGGATCTCGACGTGGCGCTCGGCCGAGAGGTGCCGGACCACGTCCCCGATGGAGACGATCCCCGCCAGTTTCCCGGCGACGACCACGGGCAGGTGGCGGATGCGCTCCTGGGTCATCACGGCCATGCATTCCTCCACCGGCCGGTCGGGGTCGGTGCAGACCAGGCGCTCGGTCATGACCTCGCGCACCCGCGTGACCTTCGGGTCACGCCCCTGGAGCACGACGCGCCTCAGGAAGTCGCGCTCGGTGAAGATCCCGACCGTGGCGTCCCCCTCGGTGACCACCAGGGCGCCGACGTTGTGCCGGACCATCTTCTCGAGCGCCTCGAAGGTGGTGGTCTCGCGCCCGACGGTGTGGACCTCACGACCCTTGTGCGAAAGCACGTCCGCGACTCGGCTCATCGCCACCTCCTGGATGGGCATCGGTGCGGGAGCCGGCGGCCCCCGCGCCCCGTGGGGCAACCGCGCGCCGGCGCTCCCGGGCTGCGGCCCGACGAGGCGCCATTCTCGCACAGGGGGCGCGGGGAGGTGAACCGCCGGCGGCCCGGCCGCCGGGGAAGCCCTCCTCCCCCGGGGCGGCAGGCGGGCTCTTCAGGTTCCGGCCGGACCGACCGAGACTTGGAGGGACGGAGCCCGGCTGGGCCGCGCATTGGGCGCGGCGCGCCGTGGCATGCGACACGCAGAGGGCCCCCACATGATCAGGCTGGACGTTCTCCGGGACTCGATCTCGACCCGACTGATGGTGCCCGTGGTCATCGGCGGGGCGCTCATCACGCTGCTCGGCGCCGCCTACCTCATGATCGAGTCCCGCCGCACCATCGAGAGCCAGGCGCGGCAGTCGGCCCGGTCGATCGCCTACCAGATCGCGCAGGACCGCGAGCAGTACAGCCGCCAGATGGAGTCGGCCGGGCTCGACCCGATGTTCATCCACGAGATCGGCATGAGCGTGAACGGCCAGGGCCTCTACGGCGTCAGCGCCCTGGGCCTGTGGCCGCTCAATCCCGAGCACAAGCCCCGGGACGAGTTCGAGACCCGGGCCCTGGAGCGGCTGCTCGCCGATCCCCGGAGCGAGCCTTCCCGCGTCCACGTCGTGAAGGGCGAGCCCACGCTGTCGTACGTCCGCGCGGAGAACGCCGTGGTCCAGATGTGCGTGGACTGCCATGCCTCGCAACTGGGCCAGGTCCAGCACCGCCTCGCCCTGGGCCGCCCGATGGGGGCCCTGGTGGTCGAGGTCCCGCTCGGCAGCGCCATGGCGACCGCGCGCGCCGACGCCTTCAAGGCGGTCGGCCTGCTCGCGCTCATCATGACGTGCGCCATCCTCGGCCTGCTCTGGGTGATCGCCGGCACGGTGAAGCGTCCGGTGGCGGCGCTCCTGCCCGCGGTCGAGCCGCTCGCCCGCGGCGACTTCTCGCGGCCGTTGAAGGTGCGGGCGGTGGCCGAGATCGGGCGCATCGCCGCGGCCATCGAGGACACGCGCGTGCAGGTCGCATCGGTGCTGGGCGAGCTGGCCGGAACGATCGGGGCGGTGCAGGTGGCGTCGAACGGCGTGGCCCGGCGCGCGGCCACGCTCGCCTCGGGCAGCCAGGAGCAGGCGGCCGCGCTCGAACAGACCACGGCTTCGCTCCAGGCCATGACCGAAACGGTGCGCGCCAACTCCGAGCACGCGCAGCAGGCCAAGCAGCTCGCCGCCCACACGCGCGACCGGGCGGAGGCGGGCGGGCAGGTCGTGCGCGCCGCGGTCGAAGCGATGTCGGGGATCACCACCGCGTCGCACCGCATCGGCGACATCAGCGGGACCATCGACGAGATCGCCTTCCAGATCAACCTGCTGGCGCTCAACGCCGCGGTGGAGGCGGCGCGGGCGGGCGAGCAGGGGCGCAGCTTCGCGGTGGTCGCCAGCGAGGTGCGCGCGCTGGCGCAGCGCTCCAAGACCGCCTCGAAGGAGATCAAGAGCGTCATCGCCGACGCGGTGTCGCAGGTCGAACGGGGCAGCGTCCTGGTCGACCGTTCGGGCGAGACGCTGACCACGATCGTCGGCGAGGTGAAGCAGGTCGCGGACCTGGTGGCGGGCATCGCCGCGGCGTCCGCCGAGCAGGCGCACGGCATCGGACAGGTGAGCCGCGCGGTGGAGCAGATGGACCGCGTCACCCAGCAGTCCGCCGGTCAGACCGAGGAGCTCGACAGCACCGCCCACACGCTGGCCGGGCAGGCCGACGAGCTGCGCCGCCAGGTCGGTCGCTTCACGCTGGCCGATCGGGCGTTGGCGGAGGCGGCGACGTCCGCGCCGGCGACCGCCGCCCGCGTGGTTCCCCTGCCGAGGTCCGCGCCGGTGCGGCTCGCGGCCACCGGGACGGACGGCGACGCGGACGGCTTCGAGGACTTCTGACCGGGACGGGCCCGGCGCACGGCCTCGCCGGCGCCGGGCCGCCCGTCCGCTACCGCCGCGGGCCCCCGGCCCCGAGCCGCTCGAGCAGCTCGCCCAGCCGCCTGATCTCCTCCCCGTAGCGGGCCCAGTCGCCCTCGCGCTGCGCCTGCAGCGCGCTCTGGTAGCGCCGCCGCGCCTCCACCACCGCCGCCTGGAACGACGCGTCGCCCCCCGGCGCCGCGCCCGCCGGGGCCGCGACCGCCGCGCCCGCCCGGGCGGGCGTCCCGGCGGAGCCGCCGAACAACTCGGTCAGCGCGCCGTCGAGGGTCTCGGACATCACCACCTGGTTCTGGTAGGCGACCACCACGCGCTTGAGCTCGGGGATGCGCCCGCCTTCCGCACGCAGGTAGAGCGGCTGCACGTAGAGCAGCGAGGCCTCGATCGGGATCACCAGCAAGTCCCCGCGGATGACCTGGGAGCCGCGCTGGTCCCACAGCGAGACCTGGCGCGAGATGTCCGTGTTCTGGTTGATCCGGTTCTTGATCTGCGTCGGGCCGAACACCAGGCTCTGCCGTGACAGCCGGTACACCCGCAGCTTCCCGTACTCGGCGCCGTCGTTCCGCGCCACCATCCACGCCGCCAGGTTGTCCTTGCCCCGCGGAGTGAACGGCACCATGTACACGAACTCGGCGGCCGATTCCTGCCGGCAGCCGCATGATGATGTGGCGCATGAACGGCACCGCCCCGGTCGCCGGGTCGCCGGTGGGGATCTGCCACTGGTCCTCGCGGTGGTAGAAGTCCTCCGGCGCCTGCATGTGGTACGTCGTGTAGAGGGCGGTCTGCGTGCGGAAGAGGTCGTCCGGGTAGCGGAGGTGCGCGCGCAGGTCGGCCGGCATGCTGTCCAGCGGCGCGAAGATCCCCGGGAAGATGCGGGCCCAGGTGCGGATCAGCGGGTCACCCGGCGCAGCTGACGTAGGCCTTCAGCGAGCCGTCGTACGCGTCGATGACGACCTTCACGCTGTTGCGCATGTAGTTCGTGCCGTCGTCGAGTCGCTGCGCGTAGGGATAGCGGCTCGAGCGGGTGTAGGCGTCGAGGATCCACTGGAGCGTGCCGTCGGACGCGATCACGATATAGGGATCGCGATCGAAGCGGAGGAACGGGAGCGCCTTCGCCGCGCGCACCTTGATGTTGCGGTGGTAGAGCACCCGGCTGTCGCCGACGATGTCCTGCGAGAACAGGATGTTCGAGGAGCCGAACCGCGCGGCGAGCAGCAGGCGGCGCCACGCGCCGCCGACGCGCACGCCCCCGGTGCCCCGGTAAGCGGCGTAGACGTTCTCCTCGCCCGAGGGGGAGTCGAACTCGCGCTGCCGGGTGCCGGTGAAGACGTACGAGTCGGTCAGCTCGCCGTAGTAGATCTGGGGCCGCGTGACCTTCAGCGACACGCTCGAGCTGGGCGGGAGGTCCTTCACGAACAGGACCGGCAGGCCCTCGCTGGTCACCTGGTTGACCGGGCTGAGGGTGAGCCCCATCCCGTGCGTGAACGTCAGGTGCTCGTTGATGAAGGTGCGCGTCGGCAGCGACGCGGCGTTGAGCTCGCGCGGCGAGAGCAGCACCTGCCGGTACCGCCCGTCGATCCAGTACCGGTCGTCGTCCACCGAGACGAAGTCGTAGTAGGTGCGCATCTCCTGGAGCTGCCCGAAGGTCTGCAGCAGCGGCTCGCGCTCCCACAGGCGGACGTTCTCGATGGTCGGCGCATTGGCGCGGATGTCGGCCAGCGACAGGTTGGAATCGGCGGCCAGTTCGCGGACCTCGACACTGTCCAGCCCCCACGCCAGCCGGGTCGCGGCGATGTGGTAGCGCAGGTAGGGCGTCTCCCGGGTCAGTTCGGTGGGCGCCACCACGAACTTCTGCATCACCTGCGGGAAGACGACGCCCCCGAGGATGGACACGATCGCGAAACCGCCGACCGCCACCAGCGCGCTGCGCAGCAGCCGTCCCCGCAGGCCGCCGACCACCACCAGGGCGGCGGCGGCCACCGCCGCGATCGCCGAGACGCGCAGCGCCGGAAGTCGCGCCATCAGGTCGGTGTAGCTCGCCCCGACCAGCGGCCCGGTGGACGAGTACAGCAGCCCGGGCACGTCCACCATCCACGACCGCGCGGCCATGAGCAGGAACTGCACCGCGAGCACGACGGCGAGGTGCAGCCCCGCCGGCCGCTCGATGCGGAACAGCGGAGGGCTCGCGTGGATGTCGCCCCGCAGCAGGTAGACGGGCAGGAGCAGGACCAGGCAGCCGATCGCGAGACTGGAGAGGAAGCCCAGCGCGGCCGAGAGCGCGGGCAGCGTGAACACGTAGAAGCCGATGTCGCGCAGGAAGACCGGGTCCGTGGTCCCGAACGGGGTGCGGTAGACCGCCCCGAGCACGAGTTCCCACGCCGGCGCCGCGCCGAGCCCGGCCAGCAGGCCCAGGACCAGCGAGACCGGCAGGCTCAGGCGGCGCAGCGCCCGCGTCAGGTCCAGTTGCGGCGCCGCCGGCCCGACCTCGATGAACACGGGGGGGACCACGCGACGGCGCTGCGCGATCCACAGGTTCAGGTAGAGCGTGACGGTGGTGACCGCCCCGACGACCAGGAAGATCAGGGAGCGCGTGAGGATCTCCCGGGTGAAGACCACCTGGTAGCCGATCTCCCGGAACCACCACCAGTCGGTGAGCAGGCCGGTGAAGGCCGGGAACGCGAAGAAGACGGCCGCGAGGGCCGCGATCACCACCATGGGCGAGAGTCGGAATCGTGGCACGGGCTCACCTCGGCGTGGGACGGATGGGAAGGGATTCCAATGCGTGCGGCCGCGAACCTAACCTCGTTCCCGACCGCCGTCCACAGCCCGCCGCCGTCGCGCCGGTCCGCGCAGACCGGACGACCGCCCCCGGTACTGCGGAGGACGGCCGCCCGACCGCCTCCGCCCACGGCATGGACACCGGCCGCGCACGGGTCGTAGTCTGCCCTGCGCCCGGATCGCGAGCGCGGACGCCGTCTCCCGCCGGGCGCGCGCCGAACGCGTCGGCGCGCGACGCGCAGGCCGACGACCGCACGGCGCGGCCGGCGGCGGTCTCCGGAGCCCGCACCCGATGAGGAGCGCCACCATCCCCACGCCCGAACGCCTCGGCCGCGGCGCGCGGTTCGCGCTCGCCGGGCTCTACGTCGCCGCCAACGTCCCGTTCGCCTACAAGTACCCGCAGCGCGCCGGCGGGCACGGCCTGCTGGCCGCCGCCCTCTACGTGGCCTTCGCGGCCACGCTGTGGCTGGCGGGTCCGCGCCTCGCGCGGGCGTGCGCGCGACGCGACCGCGGCGGCCGGGGCTTCGCCGTCGTCGCCACCGTCGCCGCGATCGCCCTGGCGCTGCTCATGACGCGGTTCGACCCGGAGTCCCTGCGGGTGACGCGCTACCCCGCGATCCGCGAGTGGCTCGGCCACCTGCTCCACGGCCGCTTCCCGTACGCCTCGGCCGTGCTGCCGTCCGCGTTCCCCGTGCTGTTCCTGGTCGCGCTGCCCTTCTACCTGCTCGGCGACCTCGGCCTCCTCCAGGTGGCGGCCTTCGCGGCGTTCGCCTGGGCCTGCCACCGCGCCGCGCGCGCGCACCCGGAGACGGCGTGGTTCGCGCTCGGCCTGCTGCTCGCCGCGCCGCTCTTCCTCTACGAGGTCGTCACGCGCAGCGAGTTGTTCAGCAACATGACGCTCGTGCTGCTCTTCCTCGCCTGGATCGAGCGGGACGCGCGGCCCGCGGCCGCCGCGTGGCGGGGCATCGCCGCGGGGCTGCTGCTGTCCACCCGCGGGATCGTCGGGCTGGCCTACGCGGTCTTCCTGCCGTGGCGCTACCGCGGCGACCTGCGCGCCGGGGCCGTCACGGCGGCGTGGTGCGCGGTCACCTTCCTGGCGACGCTGGCGCCGTTCGTGCTCTGGGACGCGCGCCGCTTCGCGCAATTCGGGCCCTTCGCCATGCAGCTCCAGTACATCCCCCGGCCGTTGCTGGCGGGGGTCCTCGCCGCGGCGCTGGCGTGGGGCGGGCTGGCGCGCTCGGCCCTGCAGGCATGGCTCGGGGTCGTGTGGATCCTGTTCGGCGTGATCGCCGCGCTGTTCGCCTGGTCCGTCGCGCTCCAGGGCTGGAACTACATCCTGGTCCAGGACGACTTCGACATCTCCTACTTCGCCTTCGCCCACACCTTCCTGGTCTGGGTCGTGGCGCGCTTCGGCGCGGCCGCGCGCGCGGGGGACTCCGGTCCGGGCCCGCCCGGGGCACGGGCGCGCTGACGGCCGGTGACGACGGGCCGTGCGCCGGCCGGCGGGGCGGACTTCACCCGCCCCCGCGGGCGGGCGGCAGGGCTCACCGGGACGTGACGAGCCCCGCGACCCAGGCCAGCGCGACGCCGAAGACCACCGCCACGAACGCGAAGAACATGACCGCCGCGTTCACCAGCCGCGCGCTGTGGAGGACGCGCGCCGCGCTGGCGTGAGCCACGCCCGCGGCGAGCTCGTCGGACGAGACGCTGCCGTCGTCCGCCGTCACCACGTGGCGGTAGCGGTCGAGGATCTCCGAGCGGCTGGGCAGCGGCCCGACGACGACAGCCACCACGTCGGGATGCAGGTGGGCGAATTGCCGGAAGGCCGGGCCGAGGATCCGGGCGTTGGCCTCGTCCAGGGGTTCGAGGACGAACGTGGCCCAGCAGTCCTCGGTGCCGCGGGAGATCGTCCGGCAGGTCTCGTGGACCTCCCCCGCCGAGCCGTCGACCGGCACGCGCCGGGGGTCGAAGCCGAGGACCGCGAGCATCCGGAACACCTCCTCCGCCCGCGGGCCGTCCTGCAGGTCGTAGACGAGCGCGGAGGGGGGAAGCGCGCGGATGGCACCCGCCGGCCGCCACCCGTCGGGCCCCCCGACCTTCTTCAGGATCCATTCCAGCAACGAGATGATGCCCCGGAACGATCGACCGCCATGGTTGGTCATCTTCGCGACCCCAGCCTTTCTCACCGGCCCTCGAGCGCGCGGGCAGCAGCCCGGCGGCCCCCGGTCCGGCGCGTCTTCAACCCCCGGAAGGACCGCCCTGCGTCGATCCGGGCTCGAGTGGCAACCGCCTCAACCGCCACGCCAGCAGCGGTGGTGTGAGCAACGTGGTCGCGGCGACCATGGCGACCACGGCAGAGAATATCGTCGGGTCCACGACGCGCTCGGCGCCGATCATCAGCCCGCTCCCGATCCCCGCGAAGATGAGCCCGACCTCGCCGCGCGGGATCATGCCCAGCCCCACCGCCAGCCGGTCGGTCCCCCGGTCCAGCACGCCCAGGGAGCAGGCCTGCTTGCTCACCAGCGCGACCGCGACGAGCGCGGCGGTGAAGCCCAGGATGCCGGCCCGGCCGAACACCGAGAGGTCCACGCGCATCCCCATGAGGACGAAGAAGACCGGCACCAGGAACGTGGAGATCGGCTTGAGCAGCGTCTGCACGTCGCGCTGGGCCCGGTCGCGCGCCCGCAGGTCGCGGTAGTGGACCTCGTCCAGCACGAGCCCGGCGGCGAAGGCGCCGACGATGGGCGCCAGGCCCAGCAGCCCCGCGAGCCACGCGGAGGAGAAGCAGAAGGCCAGCGCCAGGGAGAGCAGCACGCCCTCCCCGCGCAGGTGCGCGCCGAGACGGAAGACGCGGCTCGAGACCGAGCGGCCGAGGACGACCGCGACCACCAGGAACGCGACCGCCTTCGCCACGATGAGCAGCGCCGCGCCGGCGCCGAAGGGCCGCCCGCCGGCGATCGAATCGATGATGCCCGTGATCACCGCGAGCACCAGCAGCCCCTGCACGTCGTCGATCACCGCCGCCCCGAGGATGATGCGGCCCTCGCGGCTCCCGGTGCGCCCCAGGTCGGCGAGCACCCGCGCGGTGATGCCCACGCTGGTGGCGCACAGCGTGGCGCCGACGAACCAGTGGGTCAGGGGGTGGTGCGCCGGGAAGAACGCGTGCGAGACCAGGAAACCGAGACCGATCGGCGCGATCACGCCCAGCGTCGCCACCAGCAGCGCCGAGCCGCCCACCGCGAGCATCTGCCCGACCTCCGAGGCGAGCCCCACCTCGAAGAGCAGGAAGATCACGCCGATCTGCGCCAGTAACTCGAGGCCGGGGAGCCCGGGCAGGCCGTCGGCCCCGTGCCAGCCGAGCAGGCCGAGGTTGCCGATGACGATCCCGGCGAGCAACTCGCCCAGGACGGGCGGCTGGCCGAGCTTCTCCGCCAGCGCGCCGCCCAGCCGGGCGCCGAGCAGCACCAGCACCAGGGCCAGCAACAGCGGTGCCAGGTCGGGGCCGCCGCTCGCGGCAAGGGCGCGGCCCGGCAGCAGGAAGACCCCGAGCACCACGGCCAGTGCGACCCCTCCGGTCCTGGGCGTCATCATGATGGGGACTTCATAACGCAAATGCGACGGCAGGTCGAGCGAATCCCGCGGGGCGTGGGGCCGGCGACGGCGGCCCCGGGCGGACCGCGTATGGGACTCGAGGCGCATTGGCCGGGCGGCAGTCACGGGCTATGATGCCGGCTGGACTTGTCGCCACGCGCGTGGCACTGGCCGGCCGCGGGCCAGTGGGTGCGGCAGCCCGCCCGCGCGACGTGCGTCCCCGACCCCGTCGGAGATCCCATGCCGATCCCTGAAGACCGTCCGATCCACCTGCCGGCGTCCGCCTCCGCGGACCGGCGCCGGTTCCTCACCGTGCTGTCCCAGGCGTTCCTCGCCCTCTGGGGGCTCGGCGCCGCCGCCGTGGTGGGCGCCTACCTCAAGGCCCCCGAGAAGCGCGACGCCGAGCGCACCGTGAGCGCCGGGCTGCTGGCCGACTACCGCGTGGGCGAAGGCCGTCTCGTGCGTCACGGGGTGATGCCCTTCTACGTGGTCCGTCTCGACGCCACGCGCGTGCTCGCCATCTCGGCGGTGTGCACCCACGTGCGCTGCATCCTGGGCTACGAGCCGGCACGCCGGACGCTGGTCTGTCCCTGCCACGACGGGCGCTTCGACCTCTCGGGCAACGTGCTCGCCGGCCCGCCGCCCCGGCCGCTCCCCAGCTACCCGGTGTCGGTCCGCGCCGGCGAGATCTTCGTCCAGGTATGAACGGGCCCGGCAAGCAGGGTCCGCCCGCGCGCGGCGGCTGGGTCGACTGGCTCGAGCAGCGCGTGAACCTGAGCGAGATCTTCTCCTTCGTCACCCACTTCGGGCTGATCTACACGCCGATGGACACGCGGAAACCGGTGCGCGAGGTGCTGCACGACGTGGCCGCGGAGCCGCTGCCCCGGTACGCGCACGGCGCCCGCGTGCTGGGGTTGCTCGCCGCCATCCTGTTCGGCCTGCAACTCGTGACCGGCGTGCTGCTCGCCTACTACTACCGGCCCACGCCCGAGGCCGCCTTCGAGAGCACGCGCACCATCGTGCGCGACCTGCCGGGCGGCTGGTTCATCCACCAGGTGCACGCGTGGGGCTCGTGGCTGCTGGTGGCGATCATCGTCCTGCGCCTGCTGCGGCTGTTCTGGGAAGGGCTGTACCGCGCGCCCCGCGAGGTGCTGTGGTGGTGCGCGGTGGCCATGACCTGGGTGGTCGTCCAGTCGGACTTCACCGGGCGCCTCCTCACCTGGGACGCGCACAGCTTCTGGAGCACGGTGCGCGGGCTCGAGGTGGTCTGGGCGATCCCCCTCGCCGGGCCGGTGCTGGCCTTCCTGCTCGGCGGCCGGACCGTGAACGAGGACGTGCTGATCCGCTTCTACGTGCTGCACGTCATGGTGCTGCCGGGGTTCTACGCCGCCTTCCTGTACCTCACGTTCGCCACGCTCCGGCGCGTCGGCCTGAGCCGGACCGGGGCGGCGCGCGACGAGCGGCCGATCCGCTATCGCGAGCACTTCTACTCGATGGCCATGCTCACGGTCGGGCTGTTCGCGATCCTCGTGACGCTGGCCACGCTGCTGCCGTTGCGCTTCCACGGGGTGGCCGATCCCTACGTCACGCCCGGCGGGGTGCGCCCGCCGTGGTACATGCTGGCGCCCTACGTCCTGCTCCAGCGCCTGCCCCTGCCCTGGCTGAGCGGGTTCGTGCTGCTGGCCGCGGCCTTCGCGGTGCTGCTCCTGCCGCTGTGGCTGCGGGGCGACGAGACCCCCACCCGCCGGCGCCGCATCCGGCTGGCGGGCGGCGCCGTGCTCCTCGTGTGGCTCGCCCTCAGCGTGCTCGGCGCGCTGCTCGAGCGGAGGTAGGGCGATGAAGACCCTGCTCGCGTTCCTGCTCCTCGCGGCCGCGGCCCCGCCTGCCGTCGCCCTGGCGGTCCCGGCGCCGGCGGCGCCGGCGGCCGTCGCCCCCGCTTCGGGCCGCTGCGGCGTCTGCCATCCGGCCGAGCGCGTCCAGTTCGAGAGGAGCAGCCACGCCCTGGAGGGCGTGCGCTGCGTCTCGTGCCACGGCGGCGACGACCGCAGCCTCGTCGCCGGGGCCGCGCACGGTGCCGGCTTCCGGGGGCGCCCCGCGCGCCGGGACATCCCGGCGCTCTGCGCCACCTGCCACTCCGACGAGTCGCGCATGCGCCCCTACAACCTGCCCGTGGACCAGTACGCGCTCTACCAGACCTCGGGCCACGGCCAGCGGCTGGCCCGGGGCGACGCCCAGGTCGCGGTCTGCTCGGACTGCCACGGCGCCCACGAGATCCTCGCGCCCCGCGACCCGGCGAGCAGCGTCTACCAGCTCAACATCCCGCGGACCTGCGGGCGCTGTCACGGCGGCGGCGCGCCGGGGAAGGCCGGGCGGCCGGACGTGCTGAAGCCGTACCTGTCGAGCGTCCACGCGAAGGCCCTGCTGGAGCAGGGCAACCTGCGCGCGCCGAGTTGCGTGTCCTGCCACGGCGTGCACGGCGCCAACCCGCCCAACATCGGCGACATCGACAAGGTGTGCGGACAGTGCCACACCGCCGAGCGGCGCTACTACACCGCGGGCGGGCACGCCGTGGCACGCGGCGGCAAGCGTCCCGAGTGCGCGTCCTGCCACGAGGCGCACGGCGTACAGCCGGCGCGGCCCGAGCGGCTGGCCTCGTCGTGCGTCGGGTGCCACGCCGGCGACCCGCGCCGGCTCGACCTGGGCCGCAGGGTCTGGACCGACTACACCACCGCGGCGGACGAGGTGGACCGCGCCGCGGCGCTGGTGGCGAAAGCCGACGCCATCCCCCTCCAGACCGAGGACTACCACGCTCGCATCGAGGAGGCCCGCACCTACCTGCGCGAGGCGCTGCCGGCCGCGCACTCCGTGCGGCCCGAGGTCGTGGCCGGTTTCACCACCCGCGCCCGCGCGGTGGGCCAGGAGGTGCAGAAGGAACTCGAGGGCAAGCTCGCCAACCTGGGCCAGCACCGCTACGTGCTCATCGCGTTCTGGTTCTACGTGCTGCTGACGCTGTTCGTGCTCAGGCGCTTCCGCGACCAGGATGCGAGGAACCGCTAGATGACCGGCGTCCCGGGGCCGGGTCCCGGCCAGCCCCGCGGCCGCTGGCCCGGCGGCCAGGGAGGCTGGCGGAGCCTGCGCGGCATCACGCTGACCGCCGGGCTCGCCCTCGGCCTGTTCGTCGTGCTCACCCTGGTCGCGATGCTCGGCACCTCGACGCCGCAGTTCTGCGGCACCTGCCACATCATGAAGCCCTACTACGCCTCGTGGAAGGCGTCGAAGCACGGCCACATCGCCTGCGTCGAGTGCCACATCTCGCCGGGGATCGGCGCCGAGCTGCGCAAGAAGTACGAGGCGCTGTCGATGGTGGTGAAGTACTTCACCGCCACCTACGGCACCAAGCCCTGGGCCGAGGTGGACGACGCCAACTGCCTGCGCTGCCACGAGCGCCGGCTGCTCGAGGGCAAGGTCGACTTCCAGGGCGTGATCTTCGACCACACCCCGCACCTCACCGAGAGCCGCAAGGGCTTCCGGCTGCGCTGCACCTCGTGCCATTCGCAGGTCATGGTCGGCTCGCACATCGCCGTCACGCCGACGACCTGCGCGCTGTGCCACTTCAAGGGGCAGACGCCCGACCAGGGCACCGCGCGCTGCCGGCTCTGTCACGCCGTTCCGGGGCGGGTCACCACCGCCGCCGGCACGCCGTTCGACCACGGCGAGGTCGCGCGCCTGGGCACCTCGTGCAGCGCCTGCCACGCGGGGGTGATCCGCGGCACCGGCGACGTGCCGCAGATCCGCTGCCTCACCTGCCACAACCAGCCCGAGCGGCTCGCGCGCTACCGCGACACCGAGTACCTGCACGACTGGCACGTCTCGAAGCACAAGGTGGACTGCACGAACTGTCACCTGGTGATCGCGCACGGCACCGCGCCGAGGGATGTGCGCACGGATGCGCACGGCGCGGGCGCCGTGGACGCGGGCAGTTGCGGGCCGTGCCACGGCGCGGGCCACGACGCGCAGCAGAGCCTCTACGCCGGCACCGGCGGGCGCGGCGTGCCCGACCAGCCGGGACCGATGTTCGTGGTGGGCGTCACCTGCCAGGGCTGCCACAACGGCGAGGCCGTCGCGACCCAGGCCGCGAAGGGCCCGCTCGAGCCGGTCATCCAGCGCGCCGACGGGGTCTCCTGCATGGCCTGCCACGGCCCGGGGTACGATGCGATCTTCAAGTCCTGGCAGAGCGCCTCCGCCGCGCGGGTCGCCGCGCTGCAGCGCCAGCTCGAGGCGACCAACGGCGCGATGGGCCTCCAGCCGCCGCCGTCGTGGCAGGACGCGCGGCACGACTTCCTGCTGGTCTCGCAGGGCAAGGCGGTGCACAACATGGCGTACGCCTACGCCCTGCTCGACCGCTCCCACGAGCTGATGAACCAGGCGCGCCGCGCGAAGGGGCTGGCCCCGCTCGAGCTGCCCTGGCGGCGCACCGGCGCCAGCTCGGGACGCTGCATGCTGTGCCACACCGGCGTCGAGGCGCAGCGCGGGGCCTGGCAGGGCAAGGCCTTCGACCACGGGCCGCACCTGCTCCGGGCGAAGCTCGAGTGCGACGCCTGCCACCGGACGCACGAGGAACGCGCGGCCGGCGAGGTCGTGCGCTTCGGACCGGCCGGCTGCGTGCCCTGCCATCATCGCAAGACCGCCGACGCGGGCGGCTCGTGCCTCCAGTGCCATGCGGACGTGAAGACGCACAGCGTGAAGAGCTTCCGCGGCGAGTTCTCGCACCAGGCCCACCTCGGCATGGATCTCGAGTGCAAGACCTGCCACGACCCGGCCGCCGGGCAACTGCGGCCCGCGAAGGCCGTCTGTGCGCAGTGCCATCAGGAGTAGGTACCGCCGCCGGAGCCGGTAGCCGATGGTAGTAGCCGGATCGCGGGTTTTGCGCTCCCCTGACGGGCGCTTCCCTGCTAGGATGCCCCACTCGAGTCAGGCCGTGGCCGCGGCACCGCAGAACCGGGAGGACGCTTGAAGGTCCCCGAGCAGGTCACGCGCATCGCCGCGATGCTCGCGCTCATCGTGGCGCTGGCGCTGCTCGTGCGGTTCGTGCTGATCCCGCGCGACTACTTCTCCGCCGCGGTCCACCAGTCCGCCACCGTGCGGCGCGAGGTCGCCCGGCCGGTCAACTTCGCCGGCGCCTCCGCGTGCCAGGACTGCCACGCGGAGGAGTGGGAGAAGAAGGCCCAGGGCTACCACAAGGGGCTCGCCTGCGAGACCTGCCACGGGCCCGCCGCGAAGCACGCGGAGGACCCGATGTCGGTCAAGCCCTTCGCGCCCCGCGACCGCAAGTTCTGCCCGGTCTGCCACGCCTACGACGCGGCGCGGCCCACGGGCTTCCCGCAGATCAACCCCGAGGCCCACAACCCCCTCAAGCCCTGCATCACCTGCCACAATCCGCACGACCCGGTGCCGCCGCAGACCCCGCGGGAGTGCTCGGCCTGCCACGCGCAGATCGCCCGGACCGTGGCCCTCTCGGCGCACGCGCTGCTGCCCTGCGTGACCTGCCACACCGCGAGCGAGCAGCACCGCACGGCGCCGCGCAGCGCCCTGCCCAGCAAGCCCCAGACCCGCGAGTTCTGCGGGCAGTGCCACGCCAGCGGCACGGCCAACCCGGACGCGCCCAAGGTCGAGCTCGCCACCCACGGCGGCGGCTACCTGTGCTGGCAGTGCCACTACCCCCACCTGCCGGAAGGACGGCCATGAACAAGCGCGAGTTCCTCAAGGGGGCCATCGCCTTCATCCCGGCCGCCGCCGTGCTGCAGGCCCTGGCGCACTCGGCCGCGGCCGCCGCCGGGACCGCCGCCGCCGGGTCGCCGACCCCCGGCTACGAGCCGAAGGATCACTGGTACGGCATGGGGATCGAGGTCGAGAAGTGCATCGGCTGCAACCGCTGCGCCGAGGCGTGCAAGGTCGAGAACGACGTGCCGCCGGAGCCGTTCTTCTTCCGCACCTGGGTCGAACGCTACACGGTGAAGTCGAACGGCGAGACCGAGGTCCAGTGCATCAGCGTGGACCCGCGCGGGGAACGGAAGCCGCAGGACGAGCGCGAGGTGCTGCGCTCCTTCTTCGTGCCGAAGCTCTGCAACCACTGCGCGCATGCGCCCTGCGTGCAGGTGTGCCCGGTCGGCGCCACCTTCACGACCGCGGACGGCGTGGTGCTGGTGGACAGCACGCGCTGCATCGGCTGCCGCTACTGCATCCAGGCCTGTCCCTACGGGGCGCGCTTCTTCAACCACCGCACGAACACCGCGGACAAGTGCACCTTCTGCTACCACCGCGTGGTCAAGGGGCTGCTGCCGGCCTGCGTCGAGGTCTGCCCGACCCAGGCGCGGGTCTTCGGTGACCTCCGGAGCAAGGCGAGCCGCCTGGTGCGCTTCCAGCGCATGAACAAGATCAACGTGCTGAAGCCCGCGCTCAACACCGAGCCCAAGGTCTTCTACGCCCAGCTCGACGGAGAGGTGCGATGATCGCCCAGGTGCCGCCCAACCTGGCGGAGCTGCTGCAGCAGGTCATCGGGTACATCTACCCGAACGAGATCGAGATCCACTGGTCGATCCTGATCGTGGTCTACCCGTACCTCACCGGGCTCGTGGCCGGCGCGTTCATCCTGGCCTCGCTGGTCAAGGTCTTCAACGTGAAGGAGGTCCAGCCCACCTACCGGCTCGCCCTCCTGACCGCGCTGTCCTTCCTGCTGGTGGCGCCCTTCCCGCTGCTCCTGCACCTCGGGCACATGGAGCGCTCCTTCGAGATCTTCCTCGCGCCGCACCTGTCCTCGGCGATGGCCATGTTCGGGTTCGTCTACGCCTGGTACCTGATGGGCATCCTGCTGCTGGAGATCTGGTTCGAGTACCGGCGCGACCTGGTGGTGTGGGGCCGCGAGCACACCGGCCTGCTCCGCTGGGTCTACCGGGCGCTGTCGCTGTTCTCGACCGACATCAGCGAGCGCGCGGTCGCCTTCGACCGCCGGGCGGTCCGCACGATCACCATCGTCGGCATCCCGTCGGCCTTCCTGCTCCACGGCTACGTGGGTTTCATCTTCGGCTCGATCAAGGCCAATCCGTGGTGGAGCAGCGTGCTCATGCCCATCGTCTTCCTCATGTCGGCCATCGTCTCCGGCATCGCGCTGGTGCTGCTCCTCTACATGGTGATCACCTCCCTGCGGAACCAGGTCCTGGACATGAAGTGCCTGGACAAGGTGGCGTCGTACCTCTTCTACGCGGTGGTCGTGGACTTCTCGCTCGAGGCGCTCGACTTCATCCATCGCCTCTACCAGAGCGAGGAATCGGTGAAGATCCTCGCCCAGCTCATCTCGGTGAAGCTCTTCATGAACCTGGTCATCCTCCAGGTCCTGCTCGGCATGCTCGTTCCCTTGGCGTTGATGGTGGCGACGCGCGCCCGGCGGGTGAACCCGGACCTGAGGAAGCTCCTCTACTTCGCCTCGGCGATCCTGATCCAGCTCGGCATCTTCAGCACGCGCTGGAACGTGGTCATCGGCGGGCAGCTCTTCTCCAAGAGCTTCCGCGGGCTGATGGCCTACAAGATGGAGATGACCGGGCTGGAGGGGCTGGTCACCGCGCTCGGGCTGCTGATCGCGCCCTTCCTCATCCTGTTCGTGCTGGTCCGGCTGCTGCCGGCGAAGCGGGCCGAGGAGACGCCGGTCCTGCCGGCGTAGCGGCGCCACGCGGAAACGCACCGGGCCCGGAGGCGATCCAGCGCCTCCGGGCCCGTCGGCTTTGCCCGCGTTCCGCTCCTACGACTCCATCCGGCGGATCCTCGCGACCAGCAGCCCGATCAGCACCAGGATGACGACCAGCGAGAGCACCATGCCGAGACGGCGGTTGTGCCAGTCGCGCAGCGCCGCGCGCCCGTAGTCCGCCGCCTTGCGGCTGAGCGCCGCCCCTTCGGCGAGGACGGCCCCGATCTGCTTCGGGTCGAAGCTGTGCAGCCCGGCGCGCACGCCGACCAGCGCGTCCTGGGCCGCCTTCAGGTTCTCGCGGCCCGGGCCGGTCTCCATGCCGCGCACCTCGGCCACCTTGAGCAGGCTGTCGGCGGAAGCGACCGCGCCGCGCAGGCCGCGGAAGCTGGTCACGATCGCGTCCGTGCCCTGCTCGCAGACCGAGCCGGGCTGGTGGCAGCCCGCGCACTTGCCGCCCGGCGCCGCGGAGAGCATCGCGTCGGTCGGGTGCTGCACCCCGTGGTTGCCGTGGCAGGTCACGCAACCGGGCTTGCCCATCGCGTCGAGGCCCGCCTTCATCCGGCTGCCTTCGAACAGCTCGGCCTCGCGGCCGTGGCAGGTGCCGCACACCATCGCCACGTCCTTCAGGCCCGGCGGGGCCGCGCCGTGGTTGCCGTGGCAATCGTTGCAGGCCGGCGCGGAGACGTCGCCCTTCTCGAGCAGCGCCACGCCGTGCACGCTCTTCGAGTAGAGCGCGAACTGGTTGGTGGGGATGGCGTGGCCCTTCATGTACCCGGGGTTGTGGCACTTCGCGCAGGTCCGCGGGACGTTGGTCTTGAAGACCGGCGAGGCGGGGTCCTTCGGCGGGCGGATGCCGTGCACGCCGTGGCAGCTCGTGCAGGTGGCGACCTTGGTGTCACCCCGCGCCGCGAGCTTCGCGTGCACGCTGGTCTGCCACTCGGCCATCGAGAACACGTAGGGCCGCGGGTTGTAGCGCTTCATCAGGGCCGCGTCGGCGTGGCACGAGGCACACATCGCCGCGACCTGCGCCCGGGCGGGGACGCCCTTGAACCCCTTGTCGGGGTCCATCGCCGAAGGGTCGGGGTCCGCGGGATCGCCGCCGTGGCAGGCGGCACAGGTGAGGCCGCGCTCGGCGTGGATGTCGCGCAGGAAGCCCGCCACCGGGGCCTTCAGGCGCGGGTCGTCGAGCCCGCGGTGGCACTCGACGCAGCTGTCCACCGCGGCGCGCACGGGCGCCGCCGCCAGCAGCAGCGCGCCCGCCAGGACCAGGCAGCGGCGCAGGGATCTCAAGACGGGCCTCCGCGGTAGACCAGCAAGGTGAACACGACCACGTAGAGCATCGCCAGCACGCCGATCACCCGCCAGGCGCGCGCCCGCGGGCCGCGGCCGTCGGGCGAGTCGAGGAACGGGACCAGCGCCCAGACCAGGGCGCCCAGCCCGAAGCCCACGATGCCCAGCAGCTCGCCCTCGACCCCGAGCACCTTCGAAGGGATCATGCGCAGGGTCTGGAACATGTAGCCGAAGTACCACTCGGGCTTGATGCCGGCGGGCGCGAACGCGTACGGGTCGGCCTTGAGCCCCAGCTCCCAGGGGAACAGCGCCGCCAGCAGGGCGAGCGCGCCCAGTGCCGCGAGCCAGCCCACCAGGTCACGCAGCAGGAAGTCGGGGACGAACTTCATCTCCTTCTTCGGCGCGGCCGCGGGCGGCTCGAGGCCGGGCGGCACGCTCATGCCGTGCCACTGCACCAGGAACAGGTGGACGCCCAGCAGCGCCGTCATGCACAGCGGCAGGATGGCCACGTGGAAGCCGAAGAACCGCGTGAGCGTTCCGCCGGTGATCTGGTCGCCGCCGCGCAGCAGTCGCGCGAGGAAGGGGCCGACCAGCGGCACGCTCCCCATGATGTCCGTGCCCACCTTGGTGGCGAAGAACGCCAGCTGGTTCCACGGCAGCAGGTAGCCGCTGAAGCCGAAGGCCAGGCACAGCACGAAGAGCGCCATGCCGGTGAGCCAGGTCGCCTCGCGCGGCCGGCGGTAGGCCTTGAGCATGAAGGCGCTGAACATGTGGATCATGGCCGCGCCCACCATCAGGTTCGCGGACCAGGAGTGGATCGAGCGGATGAGCCAGCCGAACGACACCTGCGTCATCAGGAAGCGGACGCTCTCGTAGGCCTCGTCGGCGCTCGCCCGGTAGTAGAGGACCAGCAGGATGCCGGTCACCACCTGGACCCCGAAGAGGAACAGCGTCATCCCGCCCCAGTAGTACCAGAACGAATGACGGTGGACGGGCACGCGCTTCTGCTCGATCACGTGATCGAGCGCCTCCAGGCCGAGCCGTTCCCGCAGCCAGTCGTTCAGGCTCATGCGCCCTTCGCCTTCTCGACCACGACGTCCCCGCCGACGACGTGCACGACGTAGGACTCGAGCGGCCGCGGCGGCGGCCCGGAGATGTTGCGTCCCTCGAGGTCGTAGAGGCCGTTGTGGCAGGCGCACCAGATGGACTGGCCGTCGGGGCGGAGCTGGACGGTGCACCCCAGGTGCGTGCAGACCGCGGAGAGGGCGCGGTAACCGCCGTCCTTGCCGCGGATCAGGATGCCGGGCTCGCCGCCGAAGGGGAAGATCTTGAAGCCACCCGGGGCCACTTCGTCCTGCTTGGCGGCGACGACCCGGCGCGTGGTGTCCTCGGGGGCCTTCGGGGGTACGAGGTAGCGCGCGACCGGGTAGAGCACGAAGGCCCCCAGGGCGGCTCCGGCCGCGGCGATGACCGCGTCGAGGAAGGTGCGGCGTTTCATGAGGGGTGCCCTCGCAGGGTGCTGCCCAGCCTCGGGGGCCGGCCTCCCCGAGCGTGCGGACACGGCAGACCGCAGGCTACGCGGCGGGAGTGCCCGCGTCCAGCGAAAACGGCGCCGCGTTCGCCCCCGGTCCCGGGCGCGCTGGTCGCCCGGGTGCAACCTTCCGGACCGGCCCGCCGTCAGAGGAGATGAGGCCGGAGCGACCAGCCGGTCCGAGAAAGGACGCCGGACATGACTTCACACGCGTTTGACGAGCTGGTGGTGCTCCAACCGAGCGGGAACTTCCTCGAAGGGGCCGCCTGCGACGAACTGGAACGCGAGCTCATCGCGCTGGCCGGCCAGGGCCGCCGCGTGGTGGTGGACCTCAGCCACGCGCGCGTGCTGACCGCGCACTGCCTGGGCCTGCTCGCCCGGGCACAGAAGCTCGCCTCGGCGAACGGCGGGGGCGTCGCGCTGTGCGGTGCCGACCGCCCCCAGCGCTGGCTGCTCGGCGTCACCCACCTCTCCGGCGCGCTGCCGCTCTTCACCAGCGTGACCGAGGCGCTGGCGCACCTCCACGCGGGACGGGCGGTGGCGTAGACCTTCGGGCGGTTCCCCGCGCGCGAGCGATCCGGTCGGCCGCGCGGCGGGGAGCCCGGGCCGGACCGCCTAGCGGTAGCCGAAGATCGCGGCGTAGAGGATGAGCAGCACCATCAGGATCCCGACCGACAGCGCGATGAAGCCGAAGATGCGCCAGGCGCGCACCGTGCGCGGCGCGGGCGCGGGCTCGATGCGGGACTCCAGCTCGCCGCTCGCCTGCAGTTCCTCGTACTCGCGCGGCCGGTCCGCCTTGAACTCCTCCAGCGGCACCGTGCCGGTGAAAATCACCGTGTCCATGGGGAACTTCTCGGGCCGGAAGTGCGTGTTGAAGAAGTGCACGGTGAAGATGAAGCCCACCGCGAGCAGCGCCTCGTCGCTGTGGATGATGGTCGCCAGGTTGATGAAGATGCCGGGCAGGAAGCGGGTGAAGAAGGTCGGGAACCACAGCACCAGACCGGTCGAGCCGATCATGGCCACGCCCCAGAACACCGCGAAGTAGTCGAACTTCTCCCAGTAGGTCCAGCGCCCGTACTGCGGCCGCGGGCCGCGGCCCGCGAACCACTTCATCGACTGCCAGAATTCCTGGAGGTCCCGGGGGCCGGGCAGCATGCCGCTCGCGCCGGCGACGAACGTCCGCCAGGACGCGCCGGACTTCGTCTTGCGCCGGACCATGTCGCGCACGTGCAGCAGGAAGTAGGCGAAGGTGATCCCCGCGCAGACCCGGTGGATGAAGCCCGCCGCCTCGAAGCCGCCGAGCGCGCGCGCCAGCACGTAGGCCCAGGTCGAGTAGGAGAACTTGAGCGTCATGCCGGTGAGCGCCAGACCGAGGAAGGAGACGATCACCATCAGGTGCAGGTTGCGGTAGAGCGGCGGGAAGCGCCGCACGTGGAGCCCGCTCTCCCCGGCGTGCGTCTTCGCGAGCTCGCGCCGGTACGCGAGCGAGCGCGGCAGCCAGGCGAGGGTGTGGAGGCCGAAGAAGCCGAAGGTGCCCACCAGCAGCCCGGTCATGCCCCAGAAGGCGAAGAACAGCGCCGGGTACTTGTGCGGCTCGTGGTGGGTGGCGTGGGTCAGGTAGCCGGCGAAGCGCCGGTTCGAGCCGGGGTGGCACCCGGCGCAGGTCTTCACGATGTTCTGCCGTGACAGGTGCGAGCGTGGATCCCAGTTGGGCTGGATGTCGTGGGCGCCGTGGCAGTCGTAGCACTTCGCGGTCTTGAGGTAGCCGAGCCGCGACACCTTGCCGTGGTAGGTCTCGAAGTAGGTCTCCGCCAGCTCCCGGTGGCACTTGCCGCACTGGCTCATGATCGCGAACTTGAAGTCCTGCCGGTCGGTGCGGTTGATGGTGTGGGCCGAGTGGCAGTCCGAGCAGGTGGGCAGCGGCCGCTTGGACTTCGTCACCGAGGGCGAGTGCACGCTGGCCGTGTAGAGCTCGTAGATCCCCCGGTGGCAGTTCGCGCAGGTCTTCGCCACGTTCGCCGGGTTGACGCTGGACGCCGGGTCGGTGTGCGGCAGCTCGCCGTGGGTGGTATGGCAGTCCACGCAGGTCGCGGTCACGGTGAGACCGCTCTCGAGCAGCCCCTTGCCGTGGATGCTCTCGACGTAGGACTCCACCACCCGGCGCTCCGGCCCGCGATAGCGCACTTGCGCCTTCTTGCCGCTCAGGTGGCAGCGCCCGCACAGCGCCGGGACGTTGCGCGCGTAGGTCGGCGCGTCCGACTGCAGGTGCCCCTGGATGCCGTGCGTGCCGTGGCAGTCGCGGCATCCCGGGGCGTCGGGGCTGCCCTTGGCGGCCAGCTGCCCGTGGGTGCTCTTCCGGTAGGTGTCCACCACCTCGGCGTGGCAGACCGAGCAGTCCACCCGGCGCGTGATCGTCGAGCAGGGCCGGGCGTGCGAGGGCTGCGCCTCGCTGTGGCACTGCGCGCAGGCGATCCGGGCGTGGCGGGAGCCCTGCAGCTCGGCCGGGTCCACGAACATCGAGCGGCCGTCCTGCGCCTTGAGCGCGCGCCGGCCGTGGCACGACTGGCAATCGGCGTCGGCCATGCCCTGCGTGTAGAAGACCCGGCGTGCCTTGTGCGGCTGGTGGCAGTCCACGCAGGCGGGGATGTCGTTGGGGCGGTTCTCCCACAGCACGCCGTTGATGATCTTGCGGTGCACCTGCTCGATGCGCACGTGGCACTGCGTGCAGGTGGCGACCACGTTGCGCCGGGCGATGCTCGAGCGCGGGTCGGTGTGCGGCAGGACGTGGTGCGCGGTGTGGCACGAGGTGCACACCGCCGTCGTCAGGAGCCCCTTCTTGAACAGCCCCTCGCCGTGCATGGACTCGGAGTAGTTGGCGAGGATCGAGTCCTGCGGGATGTGGTAGGTGAGCTGGACCGGCGAGCCTTCGTGGTGGCAGCGTCCGCACAGCGCCGGGACGTTGACCGTGTTGGTGGGCGAGCGCGGGTCGCTGCGCGGCAGGACGGCGTGCCGTCCGTGGCACTCCTTGCACGAGGGCGCGAGCTTCTCCCCGCGCGAGGCGGCCTGGCCGTGCAGGCTCTCGCCGTACTGGCGCTGCTCGGCCGCGTGGCAGCCGCCGCAGCGCACCGGCGCCGGCTTCGCCTCGTGCGGGAAGTCCTTGCCCTCGAGGTCCGCGTGGCAGGCGGTGCAGGTCAGCGCCGCGTGCGGCGAGGCGCGCAGCCCCGCGGCGTCGAAGCGTGGCGGCGTATCCGCGTCACGCTTCGCGAGCGGCGGACCGGCCTCGTGGCAACCCTCGCAAGCGTCGGCGCCGGGGAGCGGCCTGGGCGCCTCGGGCGCCGCCCACGAGGCCGCGTGGAGCAGCGCGCCGGCGAACAACGCCGCCGCCAGCGCCACGAGCCCGGCATGCGAAACGCGGGCCGGCCTGCGAACCGCCGGCCGACCCGCGCTGTCCTTCATCGTCGCTGGGCTTCGGATCGCTTACTTCGCCGCTGCGGCGATGGGATGCACCTTCTTGCTCATCACGGCGAAATCGAACTTGGGCGAGATCTCCGCCGTGTGGCACTTCTTGCAGGTCTCGGCGGTCGGGATCAGCATGGAGGCCTTCCGGCCCGCCTTGTCGCTGGCCGGCACCGCGAGGTGGTTCTTGGCGGGGCCGTGGCAGACCTCGCAGCCCACGTGCGCCAGCGCTGCGGTCTTGATCGAATCGGCCGCCGGGTAGCCGCCCTGCTTGTAGCCGGTCACGTGGCAGCCCACGCACGCCGCGTCGGTCTCGGGATGGTCCTTGACCGCGGACTTGAGGATCTCGTTCATCTTCTTCAGCTGCTCGGGAGTGGTGGCCTTCAGGCCCTCGAGGGCGTGCGCGTGCGGGGTCGTCGACCACGCCTTGAACTCCTTGAAGTGGCACATGCATGCCTTCGGGCTCGCGCCGACGTAATCGTTCTTCGGCGCGTCCGCGGCCTGCGCCGCGACGCTCGCCGCCAGCACCCCCATCACGACCAACGCGAGGATCCTCTTGATCATCTGTCCCTCCGGTATTGAAGGTGACGGCCTGCCTGGGAACGCGAGGCCGAGGCGTCGTGTGCGATCCACGAGACTCGTCTCGCAGAGTAACCGACTTCCGCATGGAGGACCGAGGTCGCGTCCGCGGGACCCGGGAACCTCCGGGCGCCGCAGCTTCGCTCGATTCCTTGCGCTGGCCGATCCGGGGGCGATACCCTGCCTTGCCCGACCGGCCACAGACGTCAGTAGTTTTACTGAATTGTCGTCCCGATAGCAAGGCCTCCCGTGGTACCATGCCCCCGTCTGTTGCCAACCTACGGCTTCGTCGCTCGAACGCCTTGCCCGCGGACCTCTTCCGCGGTCTCCGGCTCCGGGGCAGCGAGGTCCGGCCGTCCCCTTCCCGGAGATATACCGGCGTGACTCGAGTCCATTCCCGGTTTTCGGCCCCGCTTGGAGGAGTCCCGGAGCGCGCGCGACTGCCCCGGGCCTGGATGAGCTTGCTGGCGGCCGCGCTGCTGGCCGTCCTCGCCGCCCTGCCGACGCTGGCGGAGCCCCTGAGCAACGACCTGTGCATGAACTGCCACTCCGAACCATCGCTCGAACGCAGCAGCGGCGGCACGGCGTACGTGGATCTCGCACGGCTCAAGATCTCCCCGCATGGACGGCTGGCGTGCGTGGCCTGCCACAGGGGCATGACGGAGCTGCCCCACGCCCCCACGCTGCCGCAGGTCCGCTGCGGCGCGTGCCACCAGGACGCCGCCGCCGCGATCGCGGGCAGCGCCCACCGGCAGGCCGCCGGCCCGCGCGAGGCGGGCTGCCTGGGCTGCCACGGCAAGGGCCACCAGGTACGCCGGCCCACGCGGCGGGGAACCGACGACTGCGCCGGCTGCCACCTGCGCGTGACCGAGCAGTACCGCACCAGCGTCCACGGCACCGCGCCGGCGCGCGGCGACCCCGAGGCCTCCACCTGCCAGGACTGCCACGGGCCATTCCACTCGATCCGCCCGCACACCGACCCGGCCTCGCCGGTCTACCGGGCCAACCTGCCGCACACCTGCGCCCGCTGCCACGCCAACCGCGCACTCATGACCCGGCGCCGGATCACCATCCCCGAGGCCTACGCGCTCTACACCCAGAGCGTGCACGGGAAGTCGAAGGACCCACGGGCGGCGACCTGCAGCGACTGCCACGAAAGCCACGACCTGAGACGGGCCAACGACCCCACGTCGTCCATCTACCGCACCAACGTCCCGCACACCTGCGGCCGCTGCCATACCAAGGAATTCGCCGCCTTCGAGACCGGCATCCACGGACAGGCCTTGCGCCGCGGCGTCACCAAGGCGCCCAACTGCACCGACTGCCACGGCGAGCACGTCATTCGCGGCCCCGGCGACGCCTCCTCGCCGGTCATGGCCTCCCAGGTGAACAGCACCTGCTCGCGCTGCCACGAGGCCCAGGGCATCCGCGAGACGTACGGTCTTCCGGCCGGAAGACTCACGACATATCGTGATTCCTTCCACGGCCTGGCGTCTCGCGGCGGATCGAAGGCGGTGGCTAACTGCGCTTCCTGTCACGGTTTCCACGAAATCCTGCCGTCGAGCGACCCGCGCTCGGCGGTGAGCCCGGCGCAGCTGGGAAAGACCTGCGGAAAGTGCCACGCCGGGGCGGACAAGTGGGCCACGCTCGGGAAGGTGCACGTCCAGCTCGCCACGCATTCGAGCCCGATCCTCTACTACACCCGGCTGATCTACCTGTGGCTCATCTTCGGGGTGTGCGGTGGCATGTTCGTGCACCAGGCGCTCGACTTCATCCGCAAGAGTCGCCGCCACTACCGGGTCTACCGGGGCGAGCCGGCCCCCGAGCGCTCCCACGGCCGCTGGTACGTCCGCAGCGTCCCGATCGAGCGGCTGCAGCACGTCCTGCTGATGGTCAGCTTCTTCACCCTGGTCTGGACCGGTTTCGCCCTGAAGTTCCCCGAGTCCTGGCTGTTCGCGTGGCTGGCGCACCTGGAGGCGGGGTTCGCCTGGCGCAGCGTCATCCACCGGATCGCCGCGGTCGTCATGATCGTGACCTCCCTCGGCCACGTCGTCTACCTGTTCACCCGGCGGGGCAGCGGGTTGATCCTGGCGCTGCTGCCGTCGCTCCGCGACGTGCGCGAGGCCTGGGGCAACGTCCTGTACCTGGTGGGGTTGCGGCACGAGCCGCCCGCCTTCGACCGCTTCAACTACATCGAGAAGGCGGAGTACTGGGCCCTGGTCTGGGGCACGATCGTGATGACGGTCACGGGCCTCCTGCTGTGGTTCGCGAACCATTCGCTGCAGTGGATGCCCAAGTGGGTCCTCGATCTCTCCACGCTGGTGCACTACTACGAGGCCTGGCTGGCGTTCCTCGCCATCCTGATCTGGCACCTCTACCAGAACATCCTGAACCCCGACGTCTACCCGATGAACTGGTCCTGGGTGACGGGGCTCATCAGCGAGGAGCAACTGCGGCACGAGCACGGCTCCGAATGGGCACGGATCGAGGCCGACGAGGCGGCGAAGGCCGCCGCCGCGGAGAAGAAGCCCAGGGAGAAGTAGGCAGCCCCGGCCGGGCCCGCGGTACCACCCCGCGCGTCCCGGCCGCCCGGCCCGGCCGCCCCGGCCCGGTCAGCCCGCGATGACGGGGCGCGTCGCGAGCGCGCGGCGGACGACCCTGCGCAGGCCGCGGCGCTCCACCGGCAACGGGGAGCGATAGAGGGGCGCCAGCTCCGCGGGGGCGTCCCAGGCCGGCGCCGTGCCCTCCCCGACCAGGACCAATGGCAAGCGCGGCGCCACGCGCCGCAGCAGCCGCAGCACGGCGAGGTCCGACATGCTCCGGGGCCTGACCTCGTAGACCACGACGTCGGGCGGGTGCCGCACGACCTCGGAGAGGAGCTCCTCGCAGTCGTCGCAGCACACGAAATTCAGGTCATCGCCGAGGAGCGCGCGCTCCTCCGCCGCCTGGCAGTGGAACAGCATGACTCGTGACATGGCGTCCCGCTCTCTGAAGAACGACCGGAACCGACATGCAAGCCCGCCGGGGCCACCGGGAACATCCCACCGTGCCGAGACCGCTGCAAGAGAAACCGTGACCCGGGGCACCGCGTCCGCACGGCCCCGCCCGGACGACCGCCGCCGTCCGAGACCGCCGCCGGGTGCGCGCGGCGGGCGCAGGCTCCCTCCGGGGCCGCAGGGCGACCGCGATGAGCCGCGAGGCCCGCCGCGTCGGCACCGCGCGGCGAGCCCGTCGTTCCTGCGCGGAATCGGGACACCCGCATCGCACCCGCATCCTCCGCGGCGAACTTGGCCCTTGCGCGAGGTGAGTGACGCGGTGGTATAAACCATCCCACCGTTCGCCATGATGAACTCCTCGCGGACGAACGGAGAGCAACCTTCCAACCACGCAAGAGACGGGTCGCCGCCGCCGATTCGGGCGGACGGGAAGCAGGAGTCGCTGCGGGTCGAGCCACGCTGGCGCGCGCAATCCGGACGCCGCGCCACCACGGTCCGATCATCGGGAAGGGTTCCTCGCGCGAGGAGGACCAGGGAGGTCCCATGATCCAGTCGCTCACCGGCGACGCGCGCCCCGCGCCCTCTGCCGCCGCACTCGCCCCACCCACCCATGCCGGCCTCCGCGTGCCGCGGCGTTTCACCCGTCCGGGCGTGAACCCGCTCGACGAGATCGCGTGGGAGAAGCGGCGCACCGTCATCGCGAACCCCGACGGCTCGATCGTCTTCCAGATGGAGGACGTCGAGGTGCCGGCCGAGTGGTCGCAACTGGCCACCGACATCGTGGTGAGCAAGTACTTCCGCAAGGCGGGGCTCCCCGGCAAGCCCGGGCACGAGACCAGCGTGCGGCAGGTCGTGCACCGCATCGCCCACACCCTGCGCACCAGCGGCGAGCAGCAGGGCGGTTACTTCGCCGGCCCGGACGACGCCGACGCCTTCGAGGCCGAGCTGGCCTGGATGCTGGTGCACCAGGTCGGCGCCTTCAACTCGCCGGTGTGGTTCAACTGCGGCCTGTGGCACGAATACGGGATCCGCGGCTCGGGCGGCAGCCACCACTGGGACGCCGAGACCGATTCGATCCTGACCACCACCGACTCCTACTCGCACCCGCAGGTGTCCGCCTGCTTCATCCAGTCGGTGGACGACGACCTGATGAGCATCTTCGAGCTCGCCCGCAACGAGGCGCGCGTCTTCAAGTACGGCTCCGGCACCGGAACGAACTTCTCCCGGCTGCGCGGCCGCATGGAGCGACTCTCCGGCGGCGGCACCTCGTCGGGCCTGATGTCCTTCCTCGAGGTGCTCGACAAGGGCGCGGGCGCGACCAAGTCGGGCGGCACCACCCGCCGCGCGGCCAAGATGGTCGTGCTCGACGCCGACCACCCCGAGATCCTCGACTTCGTCCGGTGGAAGATGCGCGAGGAGAAGAAGGTCGCCGCGCTGGTCGCCGCGGGCTACTCGTCCGACTTCAACGCCGAGGCCTACGGCACGGTATCGGGACAGAACTCCAACAACTCGGTGCGTCTGCCCGACCGCTTGATGCAGGCGGTGGTGGACGACCTGCCCTGGCAGACCACGTTCCGCACCACCGGCGAGGTGCACGAGACGATGCGCGCGCGCGACCTGTGGCGCGAGGTCGCCGGCGCCGCCTGGCAGTGCGCCGACCCCGGCGTGCAGTTCGACGACACCATCCAGAAGTGGCACACCTGCAAGGCGACCGAGAAGATCCACGCTTCGAACCCGTGCAGCGAGTACATGTTCCTGGACGACACCTCCTGCAACCTGGCGTCGGTGAACCTGGTGAAGTTCGCGCGGCCGGACGGCGCCTTCGACACGGAGGGCTACCGGCACGCCTGCCGCCTGTTCTTCCTGGCGCAGGAGATCGCGGTGGACCTCGCGTCGTATCCGACCGAGCGGATCACCCGCCGCTCGCACGAGTTCCGGCCGCTGGGGCTGGGCTACGCCAACCTCGGCACGCTGCTCATGGTCCAGGGGCTGCCCTACGACAGCGACGACGCCCGCGCCTACGCGGCCTGCATCACGGCGGCCATGACCGGCGAGGCCTACGCGCTCTCGGCCGAGATCGCGGCCAGCCGGGGGCCGTTCCTCCGCTACGACGAGAACCGCGACGGCATGCTCGAGGTCATGCGCCTGCACCGCGACGCCGCGCAATCCATCGACCCGCGACGCGCGGCGCGCGACCTGCGCCAGGCCGCGATCGAGTGCTGGAACCGCGCCATCGCGCTCGGCACCATCCACGGCTTCCGCAACGCGCAGGCCACGGTGCTCGCGCCCACCGGCACCATCGGGCTGCTGATGGACTGCGACACGACCGGCATCGAACCCGATTTCGCGATGGTCAAGTTCAAGAAGCTGGCGGGCGGCGGCTACTTCAAGATCGTGAACCAGTCCGTACCCGAGGCACTGCACCGCCTGGGGTACGGGCCGGCCGAGATCGAGCGCATCGGGCGCTGGGCGACCGGCACCCACACGCTCGAGGGCGCCCCGCACGTCCACCCCGACGCGCTGATGCACAAGGGCCTGCGCGAGGCGGAGACCCGCCGCATCGACGAGGCCCTGCCGGGGATGCTCCACCTGCGCTTCGCCTTCTCGCGCAGCATGATCGGCGACGCCGCGCTCACCCGGCTCGGGGTCAGCGTGGCCGAGCGCGAGAAGCCGGGCTTCTGCCTGCTGCCCTACCTCGGCTTCACCGACGCGCAGATCGAGGAGGCCAACGCCGTGGTGTGCGGCAACCTCACCGTCGAGGGCGCGCCGGGCCTCCGCCCCGAGCACCTGGCGGTCTTCGATTGCGCCAACCGCTGCGGCCCGCGCGGGACGCGGTTCATCGAGCCCATGGGGCACGTCCGCATGATGGCGGCGGTGCAGCCGTTCATCTCCGGCGCCATCAGCAAGACCGTGAACCTGCCCCCGGAGGCCACCGTCGAGGACGTCGAGAAGATCTACTTCGAGTCCTGGAAGTCGGGCCTCAAGGCGGTCGCGCTCTACCGCGACGGCTCCAAGCTGAGCCAGCCGCTGGCGACGAGCCGCAAGACCGAGGAACCCGAGAAGGACTCGCCGCCCAGGCTGCGGCGGCGGCGGCTGCCGAAGCGGCGCCACGGGTTCACGCAGGAGGCGCGCATCGGCGGGCACAAGGTGTTCCTGCGCACCGGAGAGTACGAGGACGGCACGATCGGCGAGATCTTCATCGACATGCACAAGGAGGGCGCCGCCTTCCGCAGCATGATGAACTGCTTCGCCATCTCGGTCTCGATGGGCCTGCAGTACGGCGTGCCGCTCGACGACCTGGTGGACCAGTTCTGCTTCACGCGCTTCGAGCCGCACGGCCGCGTGGACGGCCACGACAACCTGCGCGCCTGCACCAGCGTCGTGGACTACGTGTTCCGCGTGCTCGGCATCGAGTACCTGGGGCGCACCGACCTCGCCCACATCGTGGACGAGAGCCTGGTGGGCCAGCCCAAGAACCACGCCACCGGCCACCCGGTGGGGCGCGAACATCGCATGGCCGGCGACGGCGGCGAGGGGCGCGCCGCGGCGCCGCCCGCGACCCGGCTGCGCGCGGAACCCTACGCCGGCGAGGGCGGGCCCGATGCCCAGCTCGGCAAGTTCGCCGGCGACGCGCCGCTCTGCGACAACTGCGGTCACATCACCATCCGCAACGGCACCTGCTACAAGTGCCTCAATTGCGGGACGTCCCTGGGCTGTTCCTGATCCTTCGCTCGCGATAGCAGGGATCGAGCACACGGGCGGGGTCGCGAGACCCCGCCCGTCGTGCGTCCGGTCCGGACCCGGGCCACGGACTCAGGGATGCGTGAAGTAGCGCGCCTCGTATTCGCGGGCGGTCTGCATCGCGTAGGCGCCCCGGTGCGTGTAGCGGTAGTGGAGGGTCACCGCGCTCGAAGTGACGGTCCCCGCCACGGCCAGCACGGCCAGCGCCATGCGCAGGCGCGGGCGGGCGGCCAGGCCCCGCCAGCCCGCGGCCGCGGCGTCGGCCGCCGCGAGCGTCTCGAAGGGCAGGAACCAGAACTGCCCGTAGCCGTGCATCGCGACCTGGTGCACGAACGCCACCGCCCAGAGCGCGGCGCCGGCCGAGCCGGCCAGCAGCACGCGGTCCGCGTCGCCGAGCGGCCGCCCGCGCCCCAGCGCGCGCGCGCGGGCCGCCAGCCAGCCCAGGTAGAGGAGGAACGGCAGGTTGGCGAAGTAGAGGCGGTGGAAGTCGAACGCGACCCCCAGCGAGCCCAGCCAGCCGGGTGCGTTGCGACCCGAGATCCCCCAGGCGCCGCCCGCCCGGAGGAGCCCGTCCAGGCCGCCGCCCCCCGCCCACGCGAGCTGCCCGAGCAGCAGGCCGACCCCCACGAGCCCGGTCGCGCCGAGCGCCACCGTCGCCAGGCCGGCCCCGCGCCCGCCGCACCGCCAGTCCCGGACCTGCAGCAGCCAGAAGGCGAAGAGCAGCGCCGCGCATGTCCAGCTCGCGGCCAGCGCGAGCAGCCACAGGCCGACGGCTGCGAGCAGCGCCCCGGCGCCGCCGGTCGCGCGGAAGCGCAGCGTGACCACCAGCGCCCACACCGCCAGGGCGAGGCCGACCGGCTCGTTGAAGGCGAGCTTGCCGAAGAACGCGCTCATCGGCACGACCGCGTAGAGGTAGAGCGCCAGCAGCCGCACGCCGGGCCGGGCCGGGAAGACCCGCCGCGCGAGGGCGAAGACGCCGACGAGGCCCAGCAGGTGGAACAGCGCGGGCACCGCCCGCGTGGTCAGGGGCGTGGAAGACCCGGTGACGCGGTAGGTGGCCGCCTCCAGCAACGGGTAGAGCGGCGGATGGTGCAGGTAGGGCTCGAGGCTGCCGTCCGCGCGTCGCATGAAGAAGTCCTGGCCACGGGTGCGCTGGAGACCCGCCCGCAGGTGGGCGGTCGCGACCGTCTGGGTCCAGGCGCCGTTGTCGTCGTGGATGTAGACCCAGGGCGCGGCGATCTCGATCGAGAGCAGCGCGGCCAGGAGCAGGACCGCCCCCACCACGCCCACCACCTCGGAACCCGCCGTTCGCGGCGCCGGTTGCTCGTCCACGGACCCTCCCCGCCGCGCGCCCGACCGCCATTCGGCCCCGCCGGGCGCGCGGGCCGACACTACCCGCGGAGACGTCCGCGCACCAAGCCCGCGCCGACGCCCGGTGGCCGGGACGCCCCTCGCACTTGAGCGACGGGGCGCGCTCGGGCAGAGTCCCGGCACATGACCGGACCGCGCACCACCCTCGACCGCCGCTCCGCCGCACCCGGTGCCCTGCTCCGCGGGCTGCTGTTCTTCGTGCCGCTCGCGGCGGTCGCGCACCAGCTCCACTGGGGCGGCGTCGCCGTCTTCGCCTGCGCCGCCGTCGCCATCGTGCCGCTGGCCGGCGCGATGGGCGAGGCCACCGAGGCGCTCGCGCGCCGCTTCGGCGCCGGCGTGGGCGGACTGCTGAACGCCACCTTCGGCAACGCGGCCGAGCTGGTCATCGCGCTGGCCGCGCTGCGGCGCGGGCTCGACGACGTCGTGAAGGCGAGCCTCACCGGCTCGATCCTCGGCAACAGCCTGCTCGTGCTGGGGGTCGCCCTGTTCGCCGGCGGCCTGCGGCGGCGACGGCAGACCTTCGACCGCGCGGCCGCCTCGATGGGCTCGACCCTGCTGGCCCTCGCGGCGATCGGCCTGCTCGTGCCGGCGCTCTTCAACGTCGTGGCCTCGGGCGCGGTCGCGCGTTCGGCGCTCACCGCCACGCAGGAGGCACTGAGCGAGCGCGACCTCTCGCTGGAGATCGCCGTGGTCCTGTTCGCCGCCTACCTGCTGAGCCTCGTCTTCAGCCTCGGCACGCACCGCCACCTCTACGCCGGCGAGCCGGTCGCCGGCGGGCGCGGCGTCGACGCCGCCCGGGCCGGCGAGTCGGCGTGGCGACCGGCGCTGCTGCTGCTCGCCGCCACGCTGCTGGTGGCCTGGATGAGCGAGTTGCTCGTCGGCGCGGTGGAGGAGGCCTCGCACACGCTGGGGCTGACGCCGGTGTTCGTGGGCGTCGTCGTGGTCGCCACCATCGGCAATGCCGCCGAGCACTCGACCGCGGTGATGATGGCGGTGCGCAACCAGATGGACCTCGCCCTCCACATCGCCATCGGCTCGAGCATCCAGATCGCGCTCTTCGTCGCGCCGCTGCTGGTCTTCGTGTCGTACTTCCTCGGGCGGGCGCCGATGGACCTGCGTTTCACGCCCTTCGAGGTGGTCTCGGTCGCCGTCGCCGTGGCGGCGGTCGGCCTGGTGGCGCAGGACGGCGAGTCCAACTGGCTCGAGGGCGCGCTGCTCGTCGCCGTCTACGTCATCCTCGGGATGGCTTTCTACTTCCTGCCCTGACCCGGGCGGGCGCGCCCGGGCCCGGCACGCCGCTCCCGGCGCACCGCCTTCGAGAGGAGTCCCCGTGCCCCAGACCCCGCACATCGAGCAGCATTTCACCGCCGGCGAGAGCGTGCGCGACATCGTGATCGGAATGTCCGACGGCCTCACGGTCCCCTTCGCCCTGGCGGCGGGGCTCACCGGCGCCATCTCCGCGACCCGCATCATCGTCACCGCCGGCCTGGCCGAGATCGCGGCGGGATCCATCGCCATGGGCCTGGGAGGGTACCTGGCGGCGCGCAGCGACGCGGACCACTACGCGAGCGAGCGCCGGCGCGAGGAGCGGGAGATCGTCGAGCTGGCGGAGACCGAGCGCGAGGAGGTGGCGGACGTGTTCCGCGAGTACGGGCTGGGCGAAGAGGAGATCGCCCCGGTGTTGCGCGCCTTCGAGGCGCGGCCCAGGGCGTGGGTGGACTTCATGATGCGCTTCGAGCTGGGGCTCGAGACTCCGCAACCCGGGCGCGCGCTCCGCAGCGCCCTCACCATCGCCGGCTCCTACATCGCGGGCGGACTCATCCCGCTCCTGCCCTACATGCTCGTCACCCACGACGTCGGCCGGGCGCTGGGCCTCTCCGCCGCGGTGACGCTCGCGGCGCTGCTCGTCTTCGGCTACGTGAAGGGGCGCTTCACCGGGGCGCGGCCCTGGCAGAGCGGGCTGCAGACCCTGCTGGTCGGCGGGCTCGCCGCGGCCGCGGCCTTCGCGCTGGCGAAGTGGCTCGGCGGCGCGGCGTGAGGCCCGGGCGCGGCCACCGGCGCCGGACCGGGCCCCGCGGCCGGCGGGAGGGCTGAACATGCGACTGGACGTGCTGCTCTTCGAATTGCGGCTCTTCAAGAGCCGCTCCCAGGCCAGCGCGGCCATCCAGCACGGCCACGCGCTGCTCAACGGCTCGCCGGCCAAGCCGAGCCGCGAAGCGCACCCGGGCGACCGCCTGACCCTGACGCGCGGCGGCGCGCGCGACGCGGCGGAGGGCCCGTCTCGCTCCCGCACGTTCGAGATCCTCGAGTTGCCCCGGGGCTCCATGAGCAAGGAGGCCGCGCGGGAGCTGGTGCGGGAAGTCCCGCAGGCCTGACCCGCCGGGGGGCCCCTGGGCCACAGGCCACCCCCGGGTGTCGGATATTGCGACAATTCCCCCAGGCCGGGCCCGAGGGCGAGAAGGCCCAACCGTGGCAATCGGATACCCGGCAACGGTTTGATGGCTGACTCGTGGCGCGGTACGGACCTTGCCACTCCTTGGCTGACGAGAGGCTGATTCAGACTCCCAAGCCCTAGGAGGCCCCTATATGAAGCGTATCGTTCTGGCACTTGCAGCGCTGATGCTGATCGCGAGCGCCGCGTCGGCCTACGTGCAGCCGAGTCGTCTGCCGTCGACCCAGCCCCAGTCCGCCACTCCGAGTCTGGCGCCGAATGTCAACGACCTGAACAACTCCATCTCCGAGTCCTCGGACTTCGGGCCGACCAGCGGCGTCAACTGCCCGCGCCCGGGTCATCGTCCTCCCTCGACCCGGCCGCCGGGTGGCGCGACGAACCCGGTGCCCGAGCCCGGGACCATGATGCTGGCTTCGATGGGGTTGCTCGCGCTGGGCGCGGCCGTGCGTCGCCGGCGCCACTAGGACGAAGTAGGGTTCCCCCCCGCCCCGGACGCGCGGATCCCAGCGCCTGGGCAGAAGGCGGCAGCCACAAGCTGCCGCCTTCATCACTGTCGCCGGCTGGCGGTTCGTGAATCCTCCGGGCTAGACTCCCCGTCCATGCCCGCCCCGCCCCCGAGCCGACCGTCCCGGTCCCATCCCACCCGTACCCCGGGGAGCGCCACGCGGGGGGCGCCGGCGCGTCGGGGACCGGTCGCGCTCCACGCGGAACCGGGTCTCGCGCCCGGGACGGAGCGCCTGCTGTGGCGCCTGACGCTGCTCGTCGTCACGCTGCTCGGGGCGGCGCTCCTCGCCATGGTGCTGGGTCCACACCGGGTCGGCGACTACATGACCGAGACCGACTTCTACGGTCAGTACGCCGAGGGCGCGCGCCGGGTGCTGGGCGGCCACCTCGACCCCGCTCGCTACGGCGTGGTGGGCCCGGGCTACGAGGTCGCGCTCGCGCTGGCCGGGCTCGTCGTGCGGGACCTCTTCCTCGCGGCGGGCCTGCTCTCGCTGGCCTCGGGCTGCCTCGCCCTGCTCCTGTGGTCGGCGTTGTTGCGCCGGCGCGCCGACGCGCGCGTCGCCCTGGGCGCGGCGCTCTTCATGGCCACCAACGCCACGTTCTTCCGCTACGGCTACTCCGTCACGACCGACGCGCTCGCCCTGGCCCTGCAGGCCGGCACGCTCTACCTGCTGCTCGCCCGCCCCGGGCTTCGCGCCGCCGCCGGGGCCGGCGCGCTGGCCGCGCTCGCCTTCCTGACGCGCTACAACGCCGGCGTGCTCCTGCCGGCCGGGCTGGTCGCCATCGCGGCGGGAGGCACGCTGCAGCGCAGGCCCGGGCCCGCGGCGTTGCTGTTCGCCGCGGGCTTCCTGCTGCCGGTCCTCCCCTGGGTGATCTACTCGTTCGCCCGGGGCACGGGCGTGTCGTTCCAGCTCCACCACAACATCGCCTACGAGGTCTTCGCGCGCGCGAAGGGCATCCCCTGGGACACCTACCAGCGCACGCTGCAGCCGCAGTTCCACGGCCTGGCCGACGTGATCGCGCGGGACCCCGCCGCGGTCGCGGGCCGGATGTTCTTCAACGTCCACGACCACCTGCGCCAGGACGCGGTGCGCCTGCTGGGCTGGCCGCTCGCGCTCTGCGCCGTGCTCGGCCTCGGGCTGGGCCTGGCGGACGGGGCGCTGCGGCGCCTCTGGCCGCTCGCGCCGGCCTGGGCCCTGCTCTTCCTCGCGCTCGTGCCGGCCTTCTACTCCGAGCGCTACTCGCTCGCCCTGCTGCCGTACTACGCCGCCGCCGCCGCCCTGTTCTTCGCCTCGCCGCGCTTCGCGCTGGTCCTCCGGCGCGGGCCCCGCCCCTGGCTCAAGCCCGCGCTCGCCCTGCTGCCGCTGGCCTTCGCCCTCGTCGCCACGGTCCGGTCGCAGGCGCGGGTGCTCGACCAGCTGCCCGTGGAGGCGCTGGACGCCGCGCGCACGCTGCGCTCGCTCGCGCGGCCGGGCGACCGGGTCATCGCGCGCAAGGCCCACGTCGCCTTCCACGCCGGGGTCGAGCCCGTGCCCTTCCCGTTCGTCGGCACCCTGCCCGAGTTGGCGGCCTACGCCCGCGCCCGGGGCGCGCGCTGGCTCTACTTCTCGTGGCCCGAGGGGCAGACCCGCCCGGAGTTCTGGTTCCTGCTCGACACCACCGCGGTGGTCCCGGGCCTCACGCCGCGCCGCGTCACCGCCCCGCACCCGGCCGTGCTCTACGAGATCGGCCCGGCCTTCGGCCAGGCGCCGGCGTGGGCCGCGAACGACACGCTGTCGGCCCTGCACTCGGCGCGCGGGCAGCTCGCGGTGGACCCCTCGGAACCGATGGCCCTGCGCTCGCTGGGGAGCGTCGAGCTGGCGCGCGGCCGGCTGGACGAGGCCCGCGACGCCTACCAGCGTGCGGCATCGCGCCGGCCCCGGGACGCGTCGCTGCAGCTCGCGATCGGCAAGGTCTGCGTGCGGCTCGGCGACTTCGCGGCGGGCGCGGCGGCCTTCGAGCGGGCCGAGGCGCTCGAGCCCTCGAACGTGGACGCCCGGATCGGGCACGGCTGGGCGCTGCTGTTCGCGCGACGGCCGCAGGAGGCCGCAGCCGCGTGGCGACCGGTGGTGGCGATGACGCGCGACTCTGATACGCTGCGCGCCATGATCCAGTTGTTCCAGGCGCTCGGCGACCGCGAGACCGAGGCCCGGGCGCGCGCGGTCCTGGCGCAGGCCGGGAGCGGAAGGTGAGCCCGGCCCGGCGCCGTCGCGCGGCTCGGGTGCTCGCGGCCGCCGTCGCGCTGCTCGCGCTCGCCGCGTGCGCCAAGAACGTGAAGCGGTCCGACGTCACCGCCGACACGGCCGGCACCCCCGCGGACTCGGTCACCGTGGCGCTGTGGCGCATGGACGAGACCGGCGGCACCCACGCGGCCGATGCCGGCAGGTCGCGGCTCGACGCCGTCGCCGGCCCGGACACGCGTACCATCTTCGGCCGCTTCCGGGGCGCGCGGCTCTTCACCCGCTCGGCCAATTCGTTCCTCTTCGTACCGTACAGCCCGGCGCTCGACGCGGATCCGGCGCTCAGCGTCGAGGCGTGGGTCGCCCCGAACAGCTACTCGCCGTACGAGGATTCCCCCATCGCCGCCCGCTGGTCGCCGAGCACCGCCGAGCACAGTTGGCTGTTCTCCATCGTCGGCAACGACCTGCCCGACCGCCTGCTGCCCAACGAGCTCGGTGCCGGCCCCGGCCCCGGGTGGCATCGGGACTTCGTCCAGGGGGCTCCGGCCGGCCGGCTCCTGTTCGTCTTCCAGCCCGAGGACGCGGGCGCGCCCCGCGCGTTCATCTCGCAGAGCGCGATCGAGTTGCAGCGCTGGACCCATGTCGCCGTCACGTTCGACGGCCAGGTCGTGAGCTTCTACGTGAACGGCCAGCCCGACGGCACCTTCGCGACCCTGGGACGCATCCGCGCAAGCCAGGCCCCGCTGTTGGTGGGCAACTTCTTCGACACCCGCTTCCTCACCGATTTCGGCGGCGACCTGCGCCAGGGCCCGACGGCCGACGAGGCGCCCTGGTACGCGTTCGACGGGGGCATCGACGAGCTGCGCATCTCGCGCGCCGCACGCACGGAGTTCCCGTTGCATGGAGGGCGATAGGAACGGGCGACGCCACCCGTCCGCACCGGGCACGCCGCTTGCCATGAGTCCCGCCGTCCACCGCGCCCCCTCCGACCCGCCTCCCGCGCTGGATCCCATGTCCCTTCTCCGCAACCCGCTGCTCGCGGCCGCCCTCTCGATCCTCCCGGCCGTGGTCGCGCCCGCCGCCCTGGCCGACCCCGCGCGCGAGCTGGTGGTGGCGCTCGCGCCCCCAAGCACCGGCACCGCCGCCCGCGAGACCCGGGCCGCGCTGAGTGCGCGCCTCGAGGCCCTCGGCCTGCGCTTCCGCGAGTCGCTCGCCAGCCGGCTCCCGCCCGCCATTCCCGCGGAGAGCGGCGGCGGTGCCGCGCTCCGCCTCCGGGCACCGGACACGGAGAGCGGCCCCTTCGCGCTCGCCCCGGAGCGCGTCTGGTTGCTCGAAGCACCCGACTCGGCCACCGCCGCCACCGCGCTCGCCGCGCTGCTCGCCGACCCGGCGGTGGAGTGGGCCGAGCCCAACCGCGTGCGCGAGCTCGCCGTACTGCCCCTCGATCCGCCCGTCCCGGACGATCCCCTGCTGCGCGACGGCCGCCAGTGGGGTCTGCGCAACCTCGGGCCCGCCTCCCCCTGGGGCGGCGTCGCCGGCGCCGACATCCAGGCGCTCGCGGCCTGGGCGCTCGGTTCCGGATCGAACGACGTCCTGCTCGCCGTGGCCGACACCGGGATCGACCCCGCGCACCCCGACCTCGCCGCCACCATGCCGGACGGCTCGCCGCGCATCGTCCACGCGGCGAACCTCACAAGCCTGGAGCCCGCGGACGCCGTCGCCGACTCGAACTACCACGGCACGGGGGTCGCGGGCGTGATGGCCGCGCGCACCAACGACGGGCCGCACTTCGACTCGCTCGGGGTGGCAGGGGTGTGCGGCGGCGACGGGCGGGGCAACTTCGGCTGCCGCATCGTGCCCCTCAAGATCTCGCCCTTCCACAGCGGGAACACGACGTCGTACGCCATCGCCGCCGCCGCGCTGTACGCCACCGCGGTGGGCGCGCGCGCCATGAACCTCTCGTACGCCAGCCTCGGCCCCAGCCGGCTCGAGCGCCTGGCCATGCACTGGGCCCTCGTCCGCGGCTGCGTCGTGGTGGTGGCCTCCGGCAACAGCGGCTACCCCGGCCCCGGCGCGAGGTACCCCGCCATCTACGCCGCGGACGGGCTGGGCATCCAGGTGGGGGCCTCCGACCGGTTCGACCAGCGCACCTACTGGTCGTCCTACGGGCCCGACATGGACCTCGTGGCGCCGGGCCTGGACATCTGGACCACGTACATGACCTACCCCAACGCCGTCGGCACGGTCTACCACGGCTACGTCGCCACGTCCGGGACCTCCTTCGCCGCTCCGTTCGTGACCGGCGCGGTGGGGTTGCTCGCCGCCGCGCGGCCCGAGCTCACCGACGTGGACTTCAAGCACGTGCTGCGCGAGAGCGCGCACGACATCGGGGCGCCGGGGGTGGATGCGATGACCGGTTGGGGAAGGCTCGATGCGGCAGCCGCGCTGGAGGCCGTCGGGCCGGGGATCGGCATCTGGCACGACGAGGTGGCGGGCCAGTCCTTCCGCCCGCTGGGCGCCGACACGCTGCAGGTCGAAGAGGGTGGCGCCGGCACGCTCGGCCACTGGAGCGGGCGCCACGCCGCGGAGCTGGTGGAGGTCACCGCCCGCCTGGCGCTGCCCGACTCGTTCCTCGGGCCGGTGCGCGTGTGGCCGCGCGTGGGCGGCACGACCACGGTGCGCGGCGGCTGGCGCCTGCCGTATCTCGTGCCCTGGGCCGAGGTGGTGGAGTGGACCCCGCCCGGCACCACGCTGCCGGGCGCGGCGCGCTGGTTCACGCTGCGCGGCTACCTCTACCGTCTCCCCGCCACCGATTGTCCCGGCTGCACCGATGACGACTACGTGCCGCTGCCGCCGACGCAAACCCGCTTCGGCTTCACCGTCCTGGGCCGGGTGGACCGCCCGCCCACGGTGACGCTGCTCGCCCCCGCGCCCGGCGACACGCTGGCCCCGGGCGACACCCTCACCGTGCGCTGGACGGCGAGCGATCCGGACGAGGTCACGTCGGTCGAGGTGGACCTGGTTCAGGCCGGGCGGCCGCCGCTGGCGCTCGCGCGCGCGGCGGGGACGGCCGGGGCGGCGGGCGTGACCGTCCCGTGCGGGGCCTGGCCGGGCGGCGGCGCGTTGCGCGTGACGGCCCGCGACGAGCACGGCACGCAGCGCGACCAGGCCTCGGCCGACGCGCCGATCCTGGTCCGCGCCACGGCCTGCAACGGCGGGCCCGGCGCGCCGCTGCGCTTCGCGCCCAACCCGTTCCGCGCCGCACTGCGCGTCTCGGGGCCGGCCGGGACGCGCGTCGCCATCTTCGACCTCTCGGGCCGGCTGCGGCGCAGCGCCGTGCTCGACGGCGGCGGCGCGTTCGCCTGGGACGGCCGCGACGACTCCGGGCAGGCGGTCGCCCCCGGGCTCTACTTCGCGCGCGGCGGGAACGCGGCGAGACCCGCCAAGCTGGTGCGGATCGAGTAGGCCCGCCGCCGCGCGGGTCGCGCGTCCGTCCGGTCGTCGTCCCGCGATTGTCGCCCGTTCGCGGCGCGTGCTAGGCTTTCGCCTCCATTCGAGCCTGGTGCGCGCGGCGTGCGCGCCCGCCGTCTTCCCGACCCCCGAGGTGCGCGTGAGCCCCGAAGCTGCCGGTTCCGACCTGCAGGCCGTCGAGCGCCTGAAGGCGGCGCGGGAGAAGATCCTCGCCGAGCTGCACAAGGTCATCGTGGGCCAGGACCTGGTGGTCGAGCAGCTGCTGACCGCCCTGTTCGCCAACGGCCACGTGCTGCTGGTGGGCGTGCCGGGGCTCGCCAAGACCCTGCTCATCTCGAGCCTGGCGCGGGTGCTGGACCTCAAGTTCAGCCGCATCCAGTTCACCCCCGACCTCATGCCGAGCGACATCACCGGCACCGACATCATCGAGGAGGACCACGCCACCGGGCGGCGCTCCTTCCGCTTCATCCACGGGCCGGTGTTCGCGAACATCGTGCTGGCGGACGAGATCAACCGAACCCCCCCGAAGACCCAGGCGGCGCTCCTGCAGGCCATGCAGGAGAAGGAGGTCACCACCAGCGGGCAGACCTTCCCGCTGGCGCTGCCGTTCTTCGTGCTCGCGACCCAGAACCCCATCGAGCTCGAGGGCACCTACCCGCTGCCCGAGGCGCAGCTCGACCGCTTCATGTTCAACGTCTTGGTGGACTACCCGGGCCGCGACGAGGAGGAGCGCATCGTCGCCACCACCACCTCGGCCTACGAGGCGAAGCTCGAGCGCGTGCTGTCGGGCGCGGACATCCTCGCCCTGCAGCAGCTCATCCGCCGCGTCCCGGCGGGCGAGCACGTGGTGCGCTACGCCGTGCGGCTGGCGCGCGCGACGCGCGGCGGGGCCCTGGCCGAGGGCGGCGCGGAGGCGCCCGAGTTCGTGCGCCAGTGGGTCTCGTGGGGCGCGGGCCCGCGGGCCTCGCAGTACCTGGTGCTCGGCGCGAAGACGCGCGCCGTGCTGCACGGCCGTTTCGCCCCGGGCATCGAGGACGTGCAGGCCGTCGCGCCCGCCGTGCTGCGCCACCGCATCGTCACCAACTTCACCGCCGAGGCCGAGGGCGTGAAGCCCGAGCGCATCATCCGGGAACTGCTCAAGACGGTGCCGACCGAGTAGCCCGCGCATGGCTCCCGCCCCGCACGCGCCACGCCCGGAAGTGGACCTCAAGCGCCAGATCGGCCTCTACGCCGCCACGGCCATCACGGTCGGCAACATCGTCGGCTCGGGCATCTTCAAGTCGCCGAACTCGGTCGCGCAGTTCCTCGACCAGGCGCCCGCGATGATCGCCGTCTGGGTCGTCGGTGGCATGCTCTCGCTGTGCGGCTCGCTCGCCCTGGTGGAGCTGGCGGTGGCGCAGCCGAAGACCGGCGGGCTCTACGTCTTCATCCGCGAGGGCTTCGGCGACGCCTGGGCCTTCACCTTCGGCTGGGCCAACCTCTGGGTCATCAAGCCCACGCTGATCGCGGCCATCACCTTCGTGTTCGCCGAGTACTTCTGCGACGCCGTGGGCCTGCCGCGCGGCGTGCTGCTGCCAGTGGGCTGCGCGGCGATCCTGCTGCTGACCGGCATCAACGCGCTGGGCGCGCGCGAGGGCGCGGGCACGGCGTCGCTCTTCACCACGCTCAAGGTGCTGGGCATCGCCGCGCTGTGCGTGGCGGCCTTCGCGCTCCCGCACTCCGGCCCGCTGGCCGACGCGCCGGCCGCCACGTTGCGCGTCGCGCGGCCGCTGCTGCTCGCCCTGGTGCTGGCGATGATCCCGGTGCTGTTCGCCTACGACGGCTGGACCGACGCCACCTACGTGGGCGGCGAGATCGTGGAGCCGAAGCGCAACCTCCCGATCGCCATCCTGTGGGGCACCGCGCTGGTCATCGCCATCTACGTGGTGACCAACCTGGCCTACTTCCGCGTGCTCACGCCGGGCGAGGTGGCCGCCTACCCGGTGGTGGGAGCGGAGACCATGCGCCGCCTGCTCGGGCCCTGGGGCAGCCGTGCGCTGGCCGTGCTGGTCGCGGTCTCGGCCTTCGGCACGGTGAACGGCGCGATCCTCACCGGGCCGCGCGTCACGCTCGCGATGGCCGCCGACGGCCTGCTGTGGACGCCGCTCGCCCACGTGGACCCCCGGCGCGGCTCGCCCGACCGCGCGTTGTGGCTGCAGGCGGCACTGGCCTGCCTGTGGCTGTGGATCGCCAGCTCGTTCGAGGACGTCTCGGGCTGGTTCGTGACCACCATGTGGCTGTTCTACGGCGTGACCACCGCGGCGCTGTTCGTCCAGCGCCGTCGCGAGCGCGAATCCGGCCGGCGGCTCTCCGAGTACCGCACGCCGCTCTACCCGCTCACGCCCATCCTCTTCATCCTGGTCACCGTGGCCATCATCGCGAGCGACCTGTCGGCGAGCGGCTGGCGCGCGGCGGCCGGCGTGATCATCGCCGCGCTGGGCTTCCCGGTGTACTTCGCCTGGCGCGGGAGGCGGGTGGCGTGAGCGCCTCCTTCCCGCGCTCCGGGTCCGGCGCGCGGCCCGACCTGGGGCTGGCGGGCACACGCCCCGCCGGCCGGGAGCTGCTCGACCCCGCGGTGGTCGCGCGGCTCTCGCACCTCGACGTGCGCGCGCGGCTGGTGGTCGAGGGCTTCATCGCCGGCATGCACCGCTCGCCCTTCCACGGCTTCAGCGTCGAGTTCGCCGAGCACCGGCCCTACATGCCCGGCGACCCGCTCAAGAGCCTCGACTGGAAGGTCTGGGCGCGCACCGACCGCTTCCTCGTCAAGCAGTACAACGAGGAGACCAACCTGCGCTGCCACCTGCTCGTCGACTTCTCGGGCTCGATGGGGTTCCGCTCGGCGCGCGCCGTGATGACCAAGCTCGAGTACGCGCAGTGCCTGGCCGCGTCGCTCGCCTGGCTCATGCTCCACCAGCAGGACGCCGTGGGGCTGCTGTTGTTCGCCGAGCGGCCGCTGCGCTACGTGCCGGCGCGCGCCGTGCGCTCGCACCTCGACGTCGTGCTCAAGACGCTCGGCGGGATCGAGCCGCAGGGCCGCACGCGGCTCGGGCCCGCGCTGCACGAGCTGGCCGAGCGCATCAAGCGCCGCGGCCTGGTCGTGCTGTGCTCGGACCTCATGGACCGGCCGGGCGAGGTGCTGGCGGGCCTGCAGCACTTCCGCCACGACCACCACGAGGTGGTGGTCTTCCACGTCCTCGATCCCGAGGAGCTCGACTTCCCCTACACCGACAGCACGACCTTCGTGGACCTGGAGAGCGGCGAGCGCCTCACCACCGAGCCGTGGGAGATCGCGCGCCGCTACCGCGAGCGGCTCGCGGCGTGGACCGCCCAGTACCGGCGGCAGTGCCGCGAGAACCGCATCGACTACGTCCAGATCGACACCCGCACCCCGTTCGACCAGGCGTTGCTCGCGTACCTGGAGAAGCGCGCGAGGCTGCTGTGATCCCGCGCCGCGGCGTCGCGGCGCCCCGCGGGGGCGCGCGCCCCGGCGGCCGCGGGCCCACGGCGGCCGCGCGAGCCGGGACGGGCCCCGCGCGGCGCAGGGGCGGACGATGAGCTTCCTCAACCCGCTCTTCCTCCTCGGCCTGCTCGCCGCCGCCATCCCGGTCGTCATCCACCTGTTCACGCGGCGGCGCCCACGCGAGCGTCCGTTCCCCTCCATCGAGTTCCTCTCCGAGGTGAACCAGAGCGAGATCCGCCGCCTGCGCCTGAAGCAGTGGCTGCTGCTGCTGCTGCGCACGCTGGCGGTGGCCGCGATCGCGCTGGCCCTGGCGCGGCCGGCGGTGCGCAGCACCGGCGCCGGTTCCGGCGCCGCCACCACCGTGGTCGCGCTGGTGGACGTCAGCGGCAGCATGGGCGCGGCCGGCGGCGCGGTCCCCGGAGGACCGGCCGCGACGCTCGCCGGGCAGGCGCGCCGGGTGGTCGAGGACCTCCTCACCACGCTCGGGCCGTCCGACGAGCTGCTGCTGGTCCCCTACGACGTCGTCCCGCGACCCGGGAGCGCGCGACCGAGCGGGGACGTGGGGCGGTTGCGCGTCGCGGCGCAGGCGCTCGACGCGGGGGCCATGACGACCGACCACCGCGCGGCGCTCGAGTTCGCCGCCCGCGCGCTGGCCGGCACGCACGCGCTCAACCGCGAGCTGTTCTGGATCTCGGACTTCCAGGCCGCGGGATTCCCCGACGGGGCGTTCGGCGCCGCGCCCGCCGGGCCCTGGGGGCAGGCGCGCGCCTACCTGGTCCCGCTCGCCCCGCGCAGCCGCGCCAACGTGGCCCTCACCGACGCCGCGCTCGCCCCCACGGAGAGCGGCCTCGCGCTCACCGTGTCGGCCACGTCGTACGGCGCGAGCCCCGGCGATCTCGCCGTCGAGGCGCACGATGCCCAGAACGGCGCCGAGCTGGCGCGCGGCTTCCTCGGCCTGCCCGCGCGCGGCGCCGCGGCGACGCTCCTGCCACTGGCGCGCGTCCCCGACCAGGGTGGCGTGGTCACCATCCCGGACGATCCGCTGCCGCTCGACAACCGCCGCGTGTTCGCGGCGGGCCGCTCCGGGACGCTGCGCGTCGTGCTGCGCGAGGACGGCCCGCCCTCCGCGCTCCGGCTCGCGCTCGAGGCGGGGACCCCGGCCTCGGGCCTCGCGGTCGAGACCGTGGACGGGGCCGCGCTGCCCGCGCGCCTCGCCGGCGCGGACGTGCTGGTCCTGAACGACCTCGAGCGGCTGGGCGCGATGGAGACGCAGGCCGTGCTCGACTTCCAGCGCTCGGGCGGGGCCGTGCTCGTCATCCTCGGCGCGCGCGCCGACGCCGGCTTCTGGAACGGCTCGCTGTTGCGCGAGGCCGGCCTCGGCACGCTCGGCGCCACCCGCCAGGCGGCGCCCGAGGCCGCCTGGCGCCTGCTGCGCTCGCTCGCCGGCCACGCCGTGCTCGCGGGCTTCCCCGCGCGGCCGGGGGAACCGCTCACCACCGCGCGTTTCCGTGCCATCCGCGAGTTCGCCCCCGCCCGGGGCGCCCGCACGCTGCTCGAGTTCGACCGCGCGCACCCCGCGCTGGTCGAGGGCACGCGCGTGCTGGCCTTCGCGGCGGGGCTCGACCCGCAGGCCTCCGACTTCCCGGTGAGCGGGGCGTTCCTGCCGCTCCTGCACCAGGCCGTCAAGGTGCTGGGCCGCGGCACGGCGGCCGCCTCCTGGCTGCCGGGCGAACGCTACCGCGCGCCCGCGGCGACCGGCCTGTGGCGCATCGAGGACGAGCGCGGCCGCGAGGTGCCGGCCGAGCTGGTGGCCGCGGCGGGCGCGACGCGCCTGGTCTCGGTGCCGCTCGAGCGGACCGGGCTCTACCGCGTGATCCAGGGCGCGGCGGTGCGCAACACCTTCGCCGTGAACCCGGACCCGCGCGAGTCGGACCTGGCGGCCGTCCCCGGGGCGGCGCTGCTGCGCGCGTTCCCCGCCGGGCGCGCCCAGCTCGTCCCGCCGGGCGCGGACCTCGCGCGCCGCGTGCGGGAGGCCCGCTTCGGGCGCGAGCTGTGGACCTGGTTCGTTTCGCTGGCGCTGCTGTTGCTCGTCGCCGAGAGCGTGATCGGGCGGCTCGGCCTCGAGGGGAGCAAGTGAGCCCGGCGGCGCGCGGGAGGGGATCCGCATGAAGACCATCGGCATCGTGGGCGGGTTCACGTGGAGGGCCACGCTCGACTACTACCGGATCATCAACGAGCAGGTGGCGGAGCGCCTCGGCGGCCGTCACTCGGCGAAGCTGGTGATGTCGAACGTGGACTTCGAGGAGCACCTCGCGCTGCAGGAGCACGGGGGCTGGGCGGCCGTCGAGCAGGAGATCGCGGACATCGGCCGCCGGCTCCGGGGCGCCGGCGCCGACTTCCTGCTGCTCACCGCCAACACGCTGCACCAGGTCGCCGGGCCGGTCGAGGCCGCGGTCGGCCTGCCGGTCCTGCACATCGCCGACGCGACGGCCGCCGCCATCCGCGCGCGGGGCATGCGCACGGTCGGCCTGCTGGGCACCCGCTTCACCATGGCCGGCGACTTCTGGGTGGGCCGCATGGCCGAGCGCCACGGCATCCGCGTGCTGGTCCCGGACGCGGAGGGGATCCGCGAGGTCGACCGGCTCATCTACGACGAGCTGGCGGCCGGGCGCTTCACCGAGCCCGCGAAGCGGACCTGCCTGCGGGAGCTGGACCGGCTGCTCGAGCGCGGCGCACAGGGCGTCGTGCTGGGGTGCACGGAGCTGCCCATGCTGATCCGGCCGGGCGAGACCCCGGCCGTCCTCTTCGACACGCTCGCGCTCCACGCCACGGCGGCGGTGGACCGGGCGCTGGCCGGCTGAGCCCCCCGCGAGGCTCCCATGCCACCGCGCCTGCAGGCCTTCCTCGCGGTCGTCCTCTGGGGGGTCTCGTTCGTCGCCACCAAGGCGGCGCTGCGCGAGGTCTCGCCCGTCACGCTCATCTTCTCGCGTTCCGCGCTCGGGACCGTGCTGCTGCTGATCACGCTCGCCGCCCGGCGGATGCCGCTGGTGCCGCCGCGCGATTCGTGGGGCCCGCTCGCGCTCATGGGCTTCGTCGGGGTGTGCTTCCACCAGGTGCTCCAGGCCTTCGGCATCCGGCTCACGACCGCCGTGCACGCCGGCTGGATCGTCGGGTTGATCCCGATCTGGTCGGCGGTGCTGGCGGGACTGTTCCTGCGCGAGCGCTTCGGCGCACTCAAGGTCGCCGGGTTGGTCCTCGGCTTCGCGGGCGCCGCGCTGGTGGTCTCGCGCGGACGCGTCACCCCGGACCTCCTCGCCCTGCCGGGCACCCGCGGCGACCTGCTGATGTTCGCGAGCACGCTCAACTGGGCGATCTACACGACCCTCGGGCACGCGACCATCCGCCGCCTCGGGAGCCTGCGCGCCACCGCGGGGGCCATGCTGTTCGGGGGGTTGATGCTGGCGCCGCTCTTCGTCGGCGCGGGCGGGTGGCGCGAATACGCGACGCTCTCCGGGGCCGGGCTGGCGGCGGTGCTCTACCTGGGGATCGGCGCCTCGGGGCTCGGCTACCTGCTCTGGTGCGGGGCGCTCGCGCGGGTGGAGACTTCGCGCGTGGCCGCGTTCCTCTACCTCGAGCCGCTGGTGACGCTCGTCGCCGCCGTGGCACTGCTGGGCGAGAAGGTGACACCGACGAGCCTGGCCGGCGGGCTCGTGGTCCTGGCCGGCGTGGCGCTGGTCCAGCGCGCGCCGGCACGCGCGGTCCCCTGACGAGAGGAGATACCCCGATGACACCCGACGCGAAGGCCCCGCAGGCCCCGACTCCGCTGACCGGCGTGATGGCCGACCTGGTGGCCTACCAGCCCGGTTCGGTGGTGAGCCGCACCATCGTCAAGCAGGCCACCGGGAACGTGACCGTGTTCGCCTTCGACCAGGGCCAGGGCCTGAGCGAGCACACCACGCCCTTCGACGCGCTGGTCCAGGTCCTCGACGGCCGGGCGGAGATCACCGTGGGCGGCACCCCCTACGACCTGCGGGCGGGCGGCATGATCCTCATGCCCGCGAACGTCCCGCACGCGCTCAAGGCGAACGAGCGCTTCAAGATGGCGCTGACGATGATCCGGTCGTAACGAAGCCCCCGGCGCCTCGCGGCCCCGGGGGCTTCGTCGGTTCCGGTCCGGTTACTTGGCCTGGTCCTCGACCGTCACGCCCTTGGGAAGCACCTCGGGGTTGATGGCCTTGAGCACCACGCGGCGGTTCATCGCGTAGTCCTCGGCCGACTTCTCGGGCGAGACCGCGAGCTGGCTCTTGCCGTAGCCCTTGGCGAACACGTTGTCGGCGTTCAGGTGGAAGTGGCCCAGCAGGTATTCGCGCACCGCCTCCGCGCGGGCCTGGCTCAGCTTCTCGTTGTACCTGGCCGAGCCGCGCGAGTCGGTGTGGCCCTGCACCTCGATCTTCAGGTCGACGAACTTCTCGATCGCCGCGCCGGCCTCGTTCAGCCGCGCCTCGGACTCCGGCAGCAGCGTGGCCTTGTTGACGTCGAAGTAGACGTCGCGAAGCACGATGTTGCCGGTCTCGACCAGCTGCTTCTCGATCTCGGACTGGGGCGGCGCGGGCGGCGGCGGCGGCGTGGCCGGACGCTGGATCTCCTGCGCGGGCGGCGGCGGCGGCGGCGTGGCCGGCACGGTGGCGACGGCCAGCTGGCTGGCGCTGCAGCCTTCCTTGTCGACCTTCTCGCCCTTCGGGGTGTCCGGGCACTTGTCGAGGCCGTCGCAGACCCCGTCGCCGTCGGAGTCGACCGAGCAGCCGGTCTTGTCCACGACGCAACCCTTCGGCGTGTTGTTGCAGTAGTCCACGCGGTCGAAGACGCCGTCACCGTCGTAGTCCACGGCGGGGCAGGCGTAGCAGGGCGCCGCCGGGTCGATCCGGGTGGCCGTTTCCTGCGTGGCGGCCGAAGCCGTCGCGACCAGGGTCACCAGGGACAGCAGGGTGAGGAACGTTCGAGGGCTGGACATTGGGACGACCTCCTCCATGATCCGCCGGTTCCGCCGACGCGGGCGCGTCGCGGTCTTCAGCGATTCGTCTGGCACGGTATTACCACGCCGGGCTGCCCGTGACCAAGCTCATCCGTTGAGATGCACGACGGGCGCGCCCGGTGCGCGGATGACGTCCGGGCGCGCCCGCCCTGCTGGCGCAGTCCCCGCAATCACTTGAGGCCCCCCCGCGCCGCTGCTAGGCTGCGTCGGACCCGGCCTGCCGTTTCGGGCCCGGACCGACATCGCGGACGCGGCCGTGGACCGCCCGGGAGATCCCCGTGGCGGGTTTTTGCGTGGCGCTCGAACCGGGGAGCCTCTTGAAGAGACAGGACGCACCACCGCCGCCGCCCACCGAGACGTTCCTGCGGGACGAGCTGGCCGAGCGCCTCGCGAGCTTCGCCGGGCGCATCCCCGAGGCGGCGGAACTGCTGGAGACCGTGAGCACCAGCCGGTCCCGCGCGGGGGTGCGCGGGCTCACGGGCTCGGCGCGCGGCTACCTCGCGGCCTGGCTGCAGCGCGCGACCGGCCGTCGCGTGCTCTACCTGGTCGGCCACGGCGACGTCTTCGAGGAGGCCCGCGACGACCTCGAGTACTTCCGCGGTCCGGGGGCGACGCTGGCCCTGCCCGAGCCGGACACGCTGCCCTACGACCCGTCGTCGCCGCACCCCGGCATCACCGCGCAACGCCTCGAGACCCTGGGCCGCCTCGCCCGCGAGCGGCTGGCCGGCGTCTCCGGCCCGGGGGTGGTGCTCGCCACGGTGCGCGGCGTGCTGCAGAAGGTCCCCCGGCCGGAGCGCCTGGCCCGCACCCTGATCGAGCTGCGCGTCGGACACGACTACGACCCGGGGACGCTCATGGAGCGTCTCGTCTTCATGGGCTACGAGCGCTTCGCCGAGGTCGAGGCGGCCGGGCACTTCGCGCGACGCGGCGGGATCCTCGACGTCTACGCCGCCGGGCTCGCCGATCCGTTGCGGCTCGAGTTCGACGGCGATGCGCTGGTCTCGCTGCGGCGCTTCGACGCCTCCACGCAGCGCTCGCTCGAGCAACTGCCCGCGGCCACGGTGCTGCCGCGCTACGAGGTCGTATTCGAGCCCCACGAGGCCGCCGCGGTGACCGAGCGGCTGCGCACGGCGCGCGAGGAGCGCGGCGCGGAGACGGACGCGGACGACGCCCGGGCCCGCGGCGGACCCACGGTTCCCGCGGGCACCCCGCTCTTCTACGACGGCATGGAGCGCTTCGCCGCGCACTACGACCCCGACCTGGGCACGCTCGCCGACTACCTGCCCGACGACACCATCGTGGTGCTCGACGACCCCGGCCGGCTGCGCGCGCGCGCCGAGGAACTGGACGCGCTGGTGCGCCGCGGCTTCGAGGAGGCGCGCGGGCCCTACCCTTCGATCTCGCCGCCGGAGGCGCTCTTCCTGCCGGGCGCGGCGCTCGACGCGCTGGCCGGCTCCCGGCCCGGGGCGGACTGGCTCGGGCCGGTCGTCGAGGCCGGCGACGCCGGGCGCTACCCGCGCACCCTGGTGGTGGACTGCGCGCCCGCCGAGCCGGTGCAGCGCTCGATGGAGCGGCTCAAGAGCCACCTCGCCGAGCTGGGCGCCAACGGGGTGCAGCCCGTCGTCCTCTGCGACAACGCCGGGCAGCGCGACCGGCTCTTCGAGCTGCTCGGCGAGACCGGCGCCACGCTCGGGGTGGGGCTGGTCTCGGCGGGCTTCACGCTCCGGGCGGCCGGGCTGGCGGTCCTCACCGACCACGAGATCTTCGCGCGCTACCGGCGGCGGCGCCGGCGCCTGAAGAAGAGCGGCGGGCTCTCGCTGGCCGAGCTCTCGGCGCTCAAGCTGGGCGACTTCGTGGTGCACGAGGACCACGGCGTCGGGGTCTACCGCGGCATGCAGCGCCTCACCCTGAACGGGCAGGAGACCGACTGCCTCGAGCTCGCCTACGCCGAGCGCGACCGGCTCTTCGTGCCGGTGCAACAACTGGCGCTGGTCTCGCGCTACGCGGCCGGCGAGGGCGCGCGTCCCACCCTCCATCGCCTCGGCTCGGGCGCGTGGCAGAAGACCAAGGCACGGGCCCAGCGCGCCATCCAGGACATGGCCGAGGGCCTGATCCGCGCCTACGCCGCGCGCCAGGCGCTGAAGGGCCACGCCTTCCCGCCCGACGCCGTCTGGCAGCGCGAGCTCGAGGCCTCGTTCCCGTTCGAGGAGACGCCCGACCAGCTCAGGGCCATCGCCGAGGTCAAGCAGGACATGGAATCGGACCGGCCCATGGACCGCCTGATCTGCGGCGACGTCGGCTACGGCAAGACCGAGGTGGCGATCCGCGCGGCGTTCAAGGCCGTGCAGGACGGCCGGCAGGTGGCCGTGCTGGTGCCCACCACCATCCTCGCGCAGCAGCACCTGCTGGTCTTCCGCGAGCGCCTCGCCGACTTCCCCGTCAAGGTCGAGGTGCTCTCGCGCTTCCGCACGGCGAAGCAGCAGAAGGAGGTCGTGGCCGCGCTCGCCCGCGGCGACGTGGACATCATCATCGGCACCCACCGCCTGCTCTCGAAGGACGTCCGCTTCCGCGCGCTGGGGCTGGTGGTCATCGACGAGGAGCACCGCTTCGGCGTGGCGCAGAAGGAGAAGATCCGCCAGATCACCACCACCGTGGACGTGCTGGCCATGACCGCCACGCCCATCCCGCGCACGCTGAACCTCTCGCTCGCCGGGGCGCGCGACATGTCGGTCATCGAGACGCCGCCGCGCGACCGGCTGCCGGTGCACACCGAGATCCTCGAGGTGGACGAGGAGGTGGTGACCGACGCCATCCTGCGCGAGGTGGACCGCGGCGGGCAGGCGTTCTTCGTCCACAACCGGGTCGAGACCATCCACAACGCCGCCCTTCGCCTGCAGAAGCTGGTACCCCAGGTGCGGGTCGCGGTCGCGCACGGCCAGATGCACGAACGCGAGCTCGAGCGCGTGATGCTCGAGTTCCTCGACCAGCGCTGGGACGTGCTGGTCTCCACCATGATCATCGAGTCCGGCATCGACATGCCGAGCGTGAACACGCTGATCGTGGACCGCGCCGACACGCTCGGGCTGGCCCAGCTCTACCAGCTGCGCGGGCGCGTCGGGCGCTCGGCGCACCGCGCCTACGCCTACCTGCTGGTGCCCTCGCGGCGCGTGCTCACCGAGGAGGCCGAGAAGCGCCTGCGCGTCATCGAGGAGCTCGACGAGCTGGGGGTCGGCTTCAAGATCGCGCTCAAGGACATGGAGATCCGCGGGGCCGGGAACCTGCTCGGGCCCGAGCAGCACGGCTTCATCCTCGGGCTCGGCTTCGACCTCTACGTGAAGCTGCTCGAGGAGGCGGTGGCCGCGCTCAAGGGCGCGGCCGCGGAGGTGAAGCCCGAGCCGCGCCTGCTGACCGACTGGAGCGCCTTCCTGCCCGACGACTACGTGCCCGACGAGCACGAGAAGCTCAACCTCTACCGCCGCCTCGCCGACACGCGCACCACCGACGAGCTGGACGACCTGACGCTCGAGATGCTCGACCGCTTCGGCCAGCTGCCGCCGGCCGCCGTCGCCCTGTTCGAGCTGCGCGGCCTGCGCCTGCTCGCCGCGGCCGGCGACGTCGAGAGCCTGCGCGTGTTCCAGGACGTGACCGAGTTCGTGCTGCGGCGGCCGCTCCGCCCCGCGGAGATCCGCACCGTGGTGGGCATGCTCACCTTCCAGGTGGAGTTCTTCACCGGCCGCGAGTTCGGCCTGCGCGTGCGCGGCCAGGGCCTCGCGCTGCTGAACCGCACCCGCGAGGTGCTGCAGGCGCTGACCGTGGCGGTGACGCCACCTGCGGCGGGCCCCGGCACCTAGGCGCGCGCTCGCGACCGAACGGGGCGCCGCCGCCGCAGCGTGATCATGGGGCTTGTGGGCCCGTGTGTCCCGGGAGTACCATCTATTCGCTGGCTCGAGCCCACGGCTTGCCGCGCACCCGGAGGGTGACCCCGCCGCACTGGATACTCCATTTCCGCCCGACCTGGGCGGCTTCTGTCGGTCCCCAGAATGGGAGGTCCAGTCATGCGTCCGCAGGCCGCCGCTCGTGCGTTCCTCATCGTCACGCTCCTCGTCTCGCTTCCGTTCCCGGCCCACGCGCTCCGTCCGTCCCAGGTGCCGGGCGTCGTCCCGCACGTCATCGTAACCGACACCACGCTGGTCTCGGCATTCGCTCCACTCGCGGCCGCGCACGGCTCGGCCGGACTCGCGAGCACGATCCGGACCGTGCAGGGCATCCGCGCCGACTATCCTTCCGGCCGTGACGACGCCGAGAGCATCCGCATGTTCCTGCAGGACGCCCGCGCCAACTGGCAGACCCGCTTCGTGCTGCTGGGTGGCGACGATCCGCTCGTGCCGATCCGGCGGGTGTTCCTGCGCCTGGACCAGATCTCCTCGTTGCCCGTTCAGTTCTTGCCCACCGACCAGTACTACGCCTGCCTGGCGGGGGACTGGAACGCCGACGGCGACAGCCTGTGGGGCGAATCGCCGCAGCCCGACCTCGGCGAGGTCGGGGACGACATGAGCTTCGTCCCCGACCTGGCCGTGGGACGCGCGCCCGTGACCTCGGCGGCCGAAGCGCAGGTGTTCGTGCAGAAGACGCTCGCGGCGATGAACGCCGCCACGGCGAACGGGCCCATCTCGGTGTTGCTGACGGGCGCCGGGGACGCCTACCCCGTGCCACGTGTCGACTTCGCCATGTTCAGCGAGGAGCTGCTGCCGCTCTTCACGGCTCATCCGGAGAACCACGTCGCGCGGCTCTACGAATTCCCCGCGAGCTGGCCCGGATCATTCCAGGCGACGCGCGCCAGCATGTTGGATTCGCTCGAGCGGGGCTACGACGTCCTCACCCTCTACGGACCCGGCGGGCCCGGCGTCTTTGCCGCGGGCATCCAGTCCCAGGACAACCTCGTCGCGGCGGATCTCGCGGCACTCACGAACGCCCGCCCCATGTGCGTCTTCGCGCCATCGCCCTATACGAACCAGCCCGGGACGTTCTCCATCGGGGCGGCACTGCTCCGCGCCCCCCGGGGCGGCGCCGCGGCCGTCGTCGGCCCGGCCGACCTCCAGCTCATCGGCGTCTCCATGAGATTCGTCAAGGACATCGTCGAGCGCATCTACGGGCCGGAGGTCCTGGCATCGGAAGCCCCCACCATCGGCGAGGCGCTCTCGTCGACGATCGCGGACTACGCCCCGCCAAGCGAGCTGGCCCGTCCCACCACGCAGGGCAACCTGCTGCTGGGTGACCCGGCCCTGATGGCGCCGGGCACGGGCGACGCCGCGACCCCCGTGGCACTCGCACTGGTGAGCGCCATCGCCGAGCACGATGTGGTGCGTCTCACCTGGCTCGCGAGCGGTGGCGCGGGCCCCGTGGCCGATGTGGAGCGGGGCACCCCGGTCTCCGCCTGGACCCGGCTCGAGACCGTGACCCCGGACGGCTCCGGCCGGTTCGTGGTCGAAGACCGGGACGTGATCCCGGGCGGACGCTATGGCTACCGCCTCGCATTCACGGAGGGCGACGCGCGGCGCTACGCCGGGGAGACCTGGGTCACGGTGCCCCCCGCGCCGGCGCTCGCGCTGGCCGGGCCGCGGCCGAACCCGGCGACGCATGGTCTCGCCATCGCCTTCTCGCTGCCCGATGCCGCGGCCGCCCGTCTCGAGGTGCTCGACATCGCGGGACGCGTCATCCGTGCGCGCGAGGTGGGCGGCCTGGGCGCCGGCAGCCACGTCGTGGATCTCGCGGAGGGTCAGATGCCGCCGCCCGGCGTCTATGTGGTGCGGCTCACGCGGGCGGGGGCGTCGCTGGTGCGGCGCGCCTGCGTGGTTCGCTGATCGGGAACGACCCCACGACCGCGAGCCGGTCGTTCCATGCGGTCGGGCGCCCGGATGGATGGAACCCTGCGCGGGCCCCCGTGGGCGCGGCGGGCGGTGCGCGTTCTGGCGTACCGCCCGCCCGGGGGGCGCGGGCCCCTGGTGGCACCGTCGCCGGTTGCGCCCGTTCCCGGACTCCTGTAAACAAGGGGCGGACCAGCCTCAGGACCCTCCCAAAGGAACCACCATGAGATCCTCGTCGATGCGCGCCCGCCTGCTCGTCCTCGTGTCCCTGCTCGCCGCCCTTGCCGCGCTGCTGGCGGGCTGCTCCTCCGGGCCCCCCGTGCTCGCGAAGATCGGCGATCGCGTCATCACGACGGCCGACTTCCTCGACGTCGCCAGCCGCAGCCAGGGCCAGTATCCCGGGAGCCCGGATTCCGCCAAGGCCGACCTGCTCGAGGACCTGGTCAAGCGCGAGTTGATGGTGAGCGAGGCCCTGCGGCTCGGCATGGTCAGCCCCGAGGAGCAGGCGCGGCGGCTCCAGCAGGCCCAGGAGCAGCTCGCGCTGCGCGCGCTGGTCCAGCAACTGGCCCCGGCCGACCCGCCGGTGAGCGAAGCCGAGGTCCGGGCGCTCTACCAGCAGCGCTCCCAGGAGGCGCACGCGTTGATCGTGTTCACCCCCGACCGGGCCACGATCGAGCGGGCGCTCGGCGAGATCCGGGCCGGCGCCGACTTCGGCACGACCGCCGACCGGTTCAACTCCACGGGCATGACGCCGAAGGGGGGTGACCTGGGATTCATCACGCCCGGGACGCTGATGCCCGTCCTCGACGACGCGCTGGCCCGGGGCCCCGTCGGGCAGGTGGTCGGCCCGATCGAGTCGCAGGCCGACGGCTGGTTCATCGTCCAGGTGATCGAGCGCCGCCCGCGGCAGCAGGAGCCCTTCGAGCAGGTGCGCGAGCTGCTGCAGCGGGGGCTGCGGGCGGGCAAGCAGCGCGCCCTGATGAACCGCGCCCAGTACGAGCTGATGACGCAGTACCACGTGGCCGTCGAGCCGGGCGCCGCGCACTCGCTCTTCGCCCGCTACAACGCGCCCCGGGACACGACCGTGGTGGGCGGCATCCGGACCCCGGTCGCCGCCGCGCCCACGCCCGAGGAGGCGCGACAGGTGCTGGTGCGCTACGACGACGCGGAGGGCAAGCCCGGCGCCTACACGCTGGGCGAGGCGACGGTGGACCTGCAGGACCCGCAGAAACCCCGCCCCAATTGGTCCGTCCTGCCGATGATCGACCAGTGGCTGAAGAACGCGGCGCTGCAGCGCGTCGCCCTCGTCGAGGCCCGCCGGCGCCGTCTCGGCGACGAGCCCGCGCGCGCGCGCCAGGCCCGCGCCCAAATGGAGAACGCGCTGCTCCAGACCGCCTACCAGGCCCTGGTCCTGGACGTGGCCCGGCCCACCGATGACGACGTGCAGGCCGCCTACCGGCGCCACGCGGCGCAACTGACCGGGGCCGACGGCGTGCCGATCGAGTACGCGAAGCTCGAGCCGAACATCCAGCAGGCGTTGCAGGGCGAGGCGGTCGAGTTCGCGCGCGAGCGCCGGCTCCGGGAGGTGACCGACGCGCTCGCGCTCCGGCTCAAGCCGGTCCTCCACCCGGAGCGCCTGAAGCGCCTCCCGTGGCCGGTGCCGCCGGCCGCGCCGGGGAGCTGACCCGGCCCGGCGGCTACCTCAGCCGGCGACGCACCTCGGCCGCGCGACGCTCGCTGGCCTCGACCCGCGTGCCGTCCCGGAGCTTCAGGACCAGCACGCCGTCCTCGCCGCCGTAGCTCTCGATGGCGTCCACGTTGACGAGCGCGGCACGGTGCACGCGCACGAACTGCCCCTCGGGCAGGCGCTGCTCCAGTTCCTGCAGCGTGTAGTCCACGAGGTACTCGTGGGCCTCGCAGCGGGCCAGCACCAGCCGGTCGCGCGAGAAGATGAGCGGCACCTGGGCCAGGTCGAGCAGCTTCACCTCGCGACGGTGCCGGACCGGCAGGCGTCGCAGCGGCGACAACTGGCTCACGATCCCGGGCGAGTCGAGCGCCTCGCGCAGCGCCTGCGCGCGCGCGGCCGGCCGCCCGGTGCGGGCCTCGGCAAGCACGCGGCGGACGGTATCCGCCAGGCGCTCGCGCTTGAGCGGCTTGAGGATGTAGTCCAGCGCCGCCACCTCGAAGGCCTCGGTCGCGTACTTGTCGTACGCGGTCACGAACACCACGATGGGCGCCTCCGCCCCGCGCAGGTGGCGCGCCACCTCGAGGCCCGAGAGGTCGGGCATGTGGATGTCGAGGAACGCCACGTCGGGCTTGAGGCTGGCCACCAGCTGCAGCGCCTCGGCCCCGCTCCGCGCGGCCCCCACCACCTCGAGCTCCTCGTGCTCGCCCAGCAGCTTCTCCAGGAACTGCCGCGCGCGCGGCTCGTCGTCGGCGATCAGGGCGCGCAGGCGCGTCCCGCCCTCGCTCGCGCGTGGGCTCATGGTTTCGCTCCCTTCATGACCGGCCAGCGCAGGCGCACGACGAAGCCCGGCTGCGGCGTTCCGTCGGCGCCCCTGCGGGCGCCGGCCTCCATGGTGGCGTCCGTGCCGGCGAAGCGGCGCAGGCGCTGTTCGAGATTGGTCAGGCCCACTCCCAGCCCGGGCGCGCCGTTCGACGAGGCCACCCCGTCGTCGGAGAACGACAGCTCGACGAAACCGGCGTCCTCGCCGGCCACGAGCTCGAGGTGCAGCCCGGGCGCGTCCGGGGCGCAGCCGTGCTTGAGGCTGTTCTCCACCAGCGGCTGCAGCAGCAGCGGCGGCACCGCCAGCGAGAGCATCTCCTGGGGCCCGCGGTAGGCGAAGCCGAGCGGGGTCTCGTAGCGCTCGCGCGCCACGCCCAGGTAGTCCTCGACGAAGCCGATCTCCTCCGAGAGCAGGGCGACCGGGCGGTTCCCCGCCTCCACGGTGTAGCGCAGCATGTCGGCCAGGCGCTCCGAGAAGCGCTGCGCGGCGGGCGGGTCGGTCTCGATCAGGTAGGCGAGCGCGTTGAGCGCGTTGAAGAGGAAGTGCGGCTGCACCTGGGCCTGGAGCGCCCGCAGCTCGGCCCGCGTCGCGGCCTCGCGCAGTTCCACGGCCTGGCGCTCGGCCGCCGCGCGGTGCTCCTGGAGCGCCAGGTTCTCGAGGCGGATCCCGGCCTGGAGCAGCAGGTTCTCGACCGCGCGCTGCGCGTGCTCGGGCAGCGCCTCGCCGGGGGCCAGGCGCGGCGGTCCGGGCTCCGGCCACTCGAGCGCCACGTCGCGCTTGAGCCCGCGCGCCAGCCCGGCCTCGACCGAGCGGCGCAGCTCGTCATGGTCGAGCGCTCCGAGCAGTTCGCGCCCGGCCTGGTCCAGCGCCACGCGCAGGGCCTGCGGGTCGCGCCCGAAGATCCGGTCCAGCGCGTGCTGGGTCCGCGTCCAGAGCGGCGCGAAGGCGAAGGCCACGACCAGCGCCGCGACGACGTTGAAGACCATCGAGTCCTCGCCGGTGGCCGCGGCGAAGAGCCGCTGCGAGCCCACCACCACGCCGAGGTAGACGCCGGCCAGCACGACCGAGAGCAGCGCGAACGGCAGGCTCTGGACCACCACGCGGCGCGGGTCGAAGACCGGGTCGTTGGCGATGAGGAAGGCGATCACCAGCGGCGCCGCGAGGAAGGCGAAGGTGATGGACGTGGAGGCCAGGCGCACCACGGGGAACATGAGCCAGTCCGAGAACTGCGCCGACTGCCACAGGGCCGACGTCGCGGCGTTCAGCAGCAGCGTGGCGGCCACGGCCAGCGCCAGCGCGCGCTCCCCCGGCCGGGGCTGGCGCTCGGCCCCGTCGCGCCGGGCGTAGTGCCCGAGCAGCGAGAGCGTTCCCAGCGGCAGGGCGACGGTCTGGAACCAGAGCATGCCCGGGCCGGAATAGGCCTTGATCGGCCCGTGCCCGACGAGCCACAGCACCGGCGGGGTGGCGTAGGCGAGCACGGTGACCCAGAACCACGGACTGGCCGTCAGGCGCGGCCTGCGCCAGCGGGGCCGCGGGAACACGGTCATGAAGTGCAGGAAGGCCGCCGGGTACCAGCAGATGAGCGCGCCGTACAGGTTGAGGTACGAGCGGAAGAGCGGGCCGACGTCGCCCTGCGGGAACCGGAACAGGTCCCACACGACCGTCACCGCCTGGAGGGTGGCGAACCAGAGGAAGGTCCAGGCTGCGCTCAGGTCGGGGCGCCGCCAGACCAGCAGGAAGGCCACCAGCGGGGCGGCGACGACCGTGGCGAGCGGGTAGATGGAGAGCCGCACGCGCGTCCACACCGAGAGCCGTACCGGCGGGAGCGTCAGCCGGAGGATCCGTCCGCCGCGGTCGATGACCAGCTCGATCGGACCGCGCGGGAGCCCGCCCTTGGGCTTGAGCTTGCCGAACTCGGCCTGCGTGCCGGGACGCCCGTCGACCAGCAGCAGGAGGTCGCCGGTGCGGAGCAGCCCGCTGGACGGCGGCCCCACGACGTTGGCGATGCGCCCGACGTGGTCCGGCGTCTCGTAGTCGACCTCGGCGCCGATGCGTGCGTAGGGCGTGTGGGTGAGGAAGCGGGGCAGGGCGATGGCGACGGCCAGGATCATGGCCGCCACCGCGAGCAGCCGCCGCGTGCGGTAACTGGCGCTCATGGCGGGACTCTCCCACACCGGTGGGGGTCCATCCAAAGGTGCGGACGACGAAGGGGGGGAACGGTCCACGATGTCAGGAGGATACCCCGGCGCCGGGAAAGGACCACGGGCAGCCGACGAGCGCGGCAGTTGAGGGGGCGAAAGCCCCGGGCCCGGCCGCCGATGGGGCCGGCGGCGCGCGGGCCCGGGCGCATAGGCTCCGGCCGGGGGAGTCGCTATACTGCCGCGTCGCTCCCAACCAGGGGCTCGGTGCGCATCCGCCCGGGTCCCCGACCATTCGCGCCACGCGGGCCCCCTCCGCGCGGCCGCACCATCATCATGGAGGTCACGTTGAAGTCCTCGAGTTGGGCGCTCGCCGCCCTCCTGCTCGCCATCGCGGTGCCGCCCGCACTGGCCCAGACCGCGAAGCCCCGCTCGACCGGATCGCCCGGCGCGGCGCGGCCCGCAGCCCCGAGGACCGTCCCGGCCCGGCGCCCGGCCGCGCCCCCCGCCAGCGCCCAGCGCCTCGACGGCATCGCCGCGGTGGTGAACGACGAGGTGGTGCTGCAGAGCGACGTGGAGGAGCAGGTCTACCTGTTCGTGATGCGCAACCAGTTGCGCCCCGACTCGGCGATGGTGGACACGCTGCGCCGTCAGGTGCTCGAGGAGATGATCAACGAGAAGCTCGTCGTGGCCGAGGCGAAGCGCCAGGGCGTGACGGTCAGCGAGCCCGAGGTGAACCGCGAGGTCGAGAAGGCGATCCAGGACGCGAAGGACCGCATCGGGCCCGCCAACTTCCAGGAACAGCTCGCGAAGGAGAACCTGACCGAGGAGCGGCTGCGCGCGAAGTACCGCGAAGACGCCCGTCGCCAGCAACTCGCGCAACGCGTGGTGCAGAAGACGCTCCCGCGCAAGCCGGTGCCGCAGGCGGAGGCCGAGGCCTTCTTCAAGGCGAACCCGGGCCGGTTCCCGCTGGCCCCGGGCCAGTTGCGCCTCTCCGTGATCCAGATCCCGGTCTCGCCCGATTCGGCGGCCGACGCCGCCGGACGCCAGCGGGCCCTCGCGATCCGCAAGCGGATCGTGGACGGCGAGAAGTTCGCCAAGGTCGCGGCCGAGGTCTCCGAAGACCCGGGTTCCTCGAAGGCCGGCGGCGACCTGGGCTTCTTCGCCCGCGGCTCGCTGGAGCCCGCGCTCGAGGAGGCGGCGTTCGGCCTCGCGCTCGGCGCGCTCAGCGAGCCGGTGCACAGCCCCTACGGCTGGCACATCGTGCAGACGCTCGAGCGCGACACGCTCAAGAACGTCGCGGGCCAGGACAGCCTCGGCCCCGACGGTGGCGTCATCCCCGAGGCGCACGCGCGCCACATCCTGGTCCGGGTCGAGACCACCGAGGCCGATCGCGCGCGCGCGCAGGCGCTGGCGGGCCGGGTCCGCGCCGAGGCCGCCAAGGGCGTGGACTTCGCGACCCTGGTGCGCCGCTACAGCAAGTACCCGGGCCCCGCGACCCCGGACGGTGACATCGGCTTCATCCCGCTGGGATCGCTCCCGCCCCAGATCCGCGCGGGGCTCGACACGCTCGAGGTCGGCCAGGTCAGCGAGTCGATCGAGAACCAGTCCAGCTTCAACATCTTCAAGGTCGCCGACCGCAAGCCGGAGCGGCCCTACACGCTCGACGAGATCAAGGAGCAGCTTCCCGAGGCCGTCGCCCAGATCAAGTTCAAGGAGCGCTACGACGAATGGCTCAAGGGCCTGCGCGCCAAGGCCGTCGTCGAGGTCCGCGGTTTCTAGCCCATGACCCGTTGCCGAGGACGCGACGCGACCGCGGGGCGCCGCGGGCCGCGTCGCCCGGCGGGGGAACGTCCGTGATCACCTTCGAGCACGTCTCGCGGCGGTACCGGGAGCGCCTGGCGCTCGATTCCGTCTCGTGGCACATGGACGAGGGGGAGTGCGTGGTCTTCGCCGGGCCCAGCGGTGCCGGCAAGACCACGCTGCTGCGGCTCATCACCCACGAGCTCGCCCCCACCTCCGGGACCGTCACGGTCGGCACCTTCCGCGGGGCGCGCCTGCCGCGCGCCAAGCGCGCGCTGCTGCGCCGCACGCTCGGCATCATCTACGAGGACTTCCGGCTGCTGAACGACCGCACGGTGTTCGAGAACGTCGCGCTCGCCGTCCGCATCACCGGCCACTTCGCCGACGCCGAGGTCGTGCCGCGCACGCTCTACGCGCTCGAGGAGGTGGGCCTGCAACAGAAGCAGGCCGCCTATCCCTCCGAGCTCTCGGCCGGCGAGAAGCAGCGCGCCGCCATCGCGCGCGCCATCGTGAACCGTCCGGCCGTGGTGCTGGCCGACGAGCCCACCGGCGCGCTCGAGCCTGCCAGCGCGAAGGAGATCATCGCGCTGCTGCGCCGCATCCACGAAGAGGGCGCCGCCCTGCTGATGGTCACGACCCGCCTCGACGTCGCCGAGTCGCTGGGCGGGCGCGTCCTCCGGCTCGACGACGGCCGGATCGCGGGGGATGACGCGGCTCTCCGCGCGCCGTACGCGCCGCCGGCGCCCGGCCCCGCAGCGCCCGCCCTGTCACCGGAGCGGGGGGCCTGAGCGTGCACCTGTACTTCGTGCGCGAAGCCTGGCGCTCGTTCCGCCACCACCCCGGCCTGGCATGGACCGCGATGATCTCCCTCACCGCGACGCTGCTGCTGTGCGGCATCTTCCTGCTGCTCACGCACAACGCGCAGTCGGCGGTGCGCTTCATCGGCGACCGGCGCGAGATGGTGGTCTACCTGCGCGACGAGATCGCGCCCGACCAGCGCGACGCGCTGGTCGCCCGTCTCACCGAGCTCTACGGGACCACCACCTACGTGAGCCGCGAGCAGGCGTGGGAGGAGTTCTCGCAGCAGGTCGGCGACCCGCAGCTGCTGCAGGCCGTGGACGAGAACCCGCTGCCCGCCTCGCTGCGCGTGCGGCTGCGGCCCGAGCTGCTCAACTACTCCGCGATGGAGCAGGCCGCGCGGCAGGTGTCGCAGTTCCCCGAGGTCGAGGACGTGCGCTACGGCGGCGAGTGGGTGCGGCGGCTCGACGAGCTGCAGGCCACGCTCACGCGCGGCTCGCTGCTGGTCGGCCTGGCGGTCGCGCTCGCGATCCTGCTGGTCATCTACAACACCATCCGCCTGACCGTGATGGCTCGCCGCCGCGAGGTCGAGATCATGATCCGCCTCGGCGCCTCCGACCGTTTCATCGCCACCCCCTTCACGCTCGAGGCCCTGGGCCAGACCCTGGTGTCCGCGCTGGCGGCGCTCGCCCTGCTCTTCGCGCTCGAGCAATTCGCCGTGCAGCAGGTCGTGCACGCGACCTTCCTCCCGCCGGCCTGGATCGCCGCCTTCCTGGGCGGGGCCGTCCTGCTCGCGTGGGCCGCCGCCGCCCTCGCGCTCGCGCGCACGCTCCGCTCGGCCGGCCCATGAGGCCGCGGCTGCCCGCGCTGGCGCTCGCCGTCGCGCTCGCGGCCGGGCTGCTGCCGCCGGGGGCCGCCCGGGCCCAGTCGCCGGCGGGCGACAGCGCCGCGGTGCGCGCCCGCGAGCAGCAACTGCGGCTCGAGGCCGCCAAGCGTCGCGAGCTCGAGGAGATCAGCCAGCAGGCCCGCGAGAGCCGCGACCACGCCAGCCGCCTCAAGGGCAGGGAGACGCAGGCGCTCGGGCAACTGCGCCGCACGCAGCGCGAGTTCAGTCTCACGCGCCGCCGGCTGCGCGCGCTGCAGAACCGCCGCAACGCGCTCGGCCAGCAGCTCGGCGTCACGCGCCAGACCCTGGAGCAGACGCTGTTCACGCTCGCGCAGCAGAAGGCGAAGCTCGCGCGCCGCCTGCGCAACATGTACAAGGCGGGGGGCGAGCGGGAGCTCGAGTTCCTGCTCTCGACCGACTCGTTCGCCCAGCTGCTGGCCCGCTGGGACTTCATCGTGATGGTCGCCGAGCAGGACCGCACGCTGCTCGAGGACATCGAGGGCAAGAAGGAGCAGGTCCAGGCCGTCCAGCAGCAGCTCGAGGTGAACCTGGGCGAGACCCGCGACAACGAGAAACAGACCGCGGCGCAGAACCGCCGGCTCGGCCAGTTGACCACCCAGCGCGAGCGCCAGGTGGCGCAGATCCGCACCGAGCGCAAGACCTACGAGGCGGCGGCGGCCGAGCTGGAGAAGACCGCGAAGGACATCCAGCGGCTGCTGGCCCGGCTCGAGCGCCAGCGCCAGACCGAGGACCAGCGCCGCCGGGCCGGCGGGCGGGCGCCCGAGCCCTACACCGGCGACTTCGCGCGGGCCCGCAAGCGGCTCGACTGGCCGGTCGAGGGCAGCGTGGTCGGGCGCTTCGGCCCCGAGCGCCACCCGCGCTTCGGCACCACCACGCTCAACAACGGCATCGACATCGCGGCGCGCGAGGGCGCCCCCGTGCGCTCCGTGGCGCGGGGCCGCGTGGACTTCACCAGCGACGATTTCGCCGCCTTCGGCCAGGTCATCGTGGTCAACCACGGCAACGGCTACTACACCCTCTACGGCCACCTCTCCGAGATCGGCGTCAAGCAGGAGCAGGAGGTCGCGGCGGGGCAGGTGATCGGCCGCGTGGGCGACAGCGGCACGTCGCTCAAGGGCACGGTGCTGCACTTCGAGGTCCGCAACGGCGGCAGCGCGCTCGACCCCGAGGACTGGCTGAAGTAGGCCGCCCGCGGGCCGCGCGGCGTCCCGCGCGGCCTCGCCCCGGTCCCGCCCGGACGTGTATCCTCCGCTCCATGACCGTCGTCCGCCTATCCGAACTGCTGGGCCAGCCGGGGCCTTCCGTCTTCCTGCGCGGGGTCGTGGCCGGCGGGCGCTACGCCAACGCCTACCTGTTCCTCGGGGCGGCCGGGGTCGGCAAGGGAACGGCGGCGCTCGCCTTCGCCCGGGCCCTGCTGTGCGAGACCCGCAACGGCCCCAAGGCCCAGGGCGGGCTGTTCGACGCGCCGGCCGCCGCGACCCCGGCCGCCGCGCCGGCCGACGACGCCTGCGGCGTGTGCGATGGGTGCCGGCGGTCGGCCCAGCTCACGCACCCGGACCTCAAGTTCCTGTTCCCGGTCTCGGGCGAGGAGAAGGAACTCGAGAAGACCGTCGCCGAGACCCAGCAGGCCCTGCGCGAGGACCCGTTCTTCGTCTTCAACTACGAGAAGGCGGCCTCGATCCGCCTCTCGCTCACCCGCGAGTTGCTGCGCGAGCTGGCCTACCGGCCCTACGAGGCGGAGCGCCGCGTCGTGGTGGTGCGCGACGCCGACCGCATGCGCGAGGACCAGTACTCCGCGCTGCTCAAGTCGATCGAGGAGCCGGGCGCCTCGACCGTCTGGGTGCTGACCACCGCGCGCGCCGCGCGGCTGCCCGCCACCATCCCCTCGCGCTGCCAGCGCGTGCGCTTCGCCCCGCTGCCCGAGACGACGATCCAGCGGTTCCTCGAAGAGCGGGTCGGGGTCGCGAACCGCGAGTCGCGCCTGCTGGCCGCCCTCTCCGGCGGTTCGCTCGCCCGCGCGCTCACGCTGCGCGACGGCAAGCCCCTCGAGGAACGCGACGAGGCGCTGGCGCTGCTCGAGCCCGCGCTGCGGGGCGATCCGTCCGCGCTCTGGCGGGCGGCGCAGGGCAAGATGAAGTTCGGTCGCACCGGGCGCGAGGCGCTGCGCCGCATGGTCGAGTTCCAGCAGCTCTGGCTGCGGGACCTGCTGCGCGCGCGCCACGGCGCGCCGCGCGAGGAGCTGGCGAACCGCGACCGCGAGGCCGAGATCCGCCGCCAGGCGGAGCGCACCGCGCCGGTCGAGGTCCGTCGCCGCCTGCTGGTGCTCGAGGAACTGCTGCGCGCCATCGAGGGCAACGTCACGCCCGAGCTGGCCATGTTCTCGGCGCTCTCGCGCCTGGGCGGCGAACGCTTCGCCGGGGACACCTGGCCCCCGCACCCGACCGCGCGCTGGGACTACTGAGACCGCACCGGCGGGGACCCGGACGCGGCCCGGCCCCCGTCCGACCGCGCCAGGCGCCCCTGCCGGACCGATAGGCAACCATCCCCCGCTGCGCTATCCTCGGGACCTCGCCCTCGCGTCCCGGGGGCTCTTCATAGCCGGCGCCCGCCCGGGCCGGAACGCCATTCACGCGAAGCCCCGGCCGCGAGGCCGGTCCGGCGGGTCCCATCCGCCCATAAAGGTTTCGAGATGTCCGAGATCGTGCAGGTCGCCCTGCGCGGTTCACGCAGGGACTTCTTCCTCAACTCCCGCCACCTCTGGCTCCAGCTGAACGACCGCGTGGTCGTGCAGACCGAGCACGGCGAGTCGATCGGCAGCGTCGTCCTCAAGGACCCGTCGCTGGTCGAGCTCAAGCGGCCCGGCAGCGTCGCGCGCGAGATCATCCGCAAGGCCACCGAGGAGGACCTCGACCTCGAGGACCACCTCGCCCAGCGCGAGTCCGCGGCCTTCGAGTACTGCCGCGAGCGCATCGGCGTGCGCGAGCTCAAGATGGAGCTCTCCGAGGTCGAGGCCTCGTTCACCGGCCACCGCATCACCTTCTACTTCCTGGCCGAGCACCGCGTGGACTTCCGCGAGCTGGTCAAGGACCTCGCCGCGCGATTCCAGACGCGGATCGAGCTGCGCCAGATCGGGGTGCGCGACCAGGCCAAGCGGCTCGACGGCTGCGGCCCGTGCGGGCGCGCGTTCTGCTGCTCGACCTGGCTGAAGGACTTCCACCCGGTCACGCTGCGCATGGCCCGCGAGCAGCAGCTCACGCTCAACCCCACGAAGATCTCGGGCACGTGCGGCCGGCTGATGTGCTGCCTCGCCTACGAGCTCAATCTCTACCGCGAGGGCGCCGCCAAGCTGCCGCCCCTGGGCGCCCAGCTGCGGACCGGCAAGGGCGTGTGCACCGTGTTCCGCACCGAGCTGCACCAGCAGGTGGTCTGGGTGCGGGACAGCGACGGGCAGGAACACCGCATCAGCCGGGACATGCTGCCGCCGGGGCCGTGGCCCCGCGGCGGGCCGCCGGACCCGGCGGAGCCGAACGGCGAGGCCGAAGAGACGCTCGGAGACGCCCGCGACGACTGAGCCCGTCCGGCGGCGGGCGGTGCGCGCGGCCTTGCCGCAGAACCACTTGCACGGCCCGCGGGCCCCGGCGACGGGCCTTGCCGCTCGCACGCTCCGCGCCGCTTTCGCTATACTCCGCGCCTCACTTCCGACCCGGGAGACACCGTGCCGAGACGCTTCTACATCACCACCGCCATCGACTACGTCAACGGCCGGCCGCACCTCGGCCACGCCTACGAGAAGGTCCTCGCCGACACGCTCGCGCGCTTCCACCGCCAGCGCGGCGACGCCACCTGGTTCCTGACCGGCACCGACGAGCACGGCCAGAAGATCGCCCGCGCGGCCGAGGCGGCCGGCCAGGAGCCGCAGGCCTTCGTGGACGAGATGTCGCAGACCTTCGTCGCCGCCTGGAAGACGCTCGGCGTGGCCTACGACCAGTTCATCCGCACCTCGGACAAGCGCCACGAGCTGGCCGTGCAGGAGCTGATGCGCCGGCTCTCGCTGGCGCGCACCCCCCGCACCGGCGACCCGGCGATCTACGAGGGCGAGTACGTCGGTCTCTATTGCGAGGGCTGCGAGGGATTCAAGGGCGAGAAGGAGCTCGACGAGAAGGGCCGCTGCCCCGAGCACAAGAAGAAGCCGAAGGCGATCAAGGAGTCGAACTTCTTCTTCCGCCTGTCCGAATACGACGAGGCGCTGCTCCAGCACATCGAGGCCCACCCGGACTTCATCCAGCCCGATTACCGCCGCACCGAGGTGATGAACCTCATCAAGGGCGGGCTCGAGGACGTGAGCGTCTCGCGGCCCAACCTGCCCTGGGGCATCCCGCTGCCCGAGGAGATCGAGGGCGGCCAGGGCCACACCGTCTACGTCTGGCCGGACGCGCTGCTCAACTACCTCTCCGCGCTCGGCTGGCCGCAGCGCACCTACTGCAAGTGGTGGCTGGCGAAGGAGGGCGAGACCGGCGGCCCCGGCGCGGCGCGCCAGGACGTGTTCCAGGAGCTCGACGGCCAGGGCCGCCCGGGAGCGGCGTGGGCCGGCATGGGCCAGCCGCAGTACACCAACGGGTTCCATCTCATCGGCAAGGACATCAGCCGCTTCCACTGCGTGCTCTGGCCGGCCATGCTGCTGGCCGCCGGCGTGCCGCTGCCCCGCCAGGTCTACGTGCACGGCTTCATCCTGCTGCGCAAGCCGGAGGCGAAGGACGCGGCGGACGGGGCCGCCCAGGAGAAGATGTCCAAGTCGCGCGGCAACGTCGTGGATCCGGTCGAGATGGCCGCCCGCTTCGGCGCCGACGCGCTGCGCTTCTACCTCATCGACGCCATCCCGACCGGCGGCGACGGCGAGTTCTCGCTCGAGCTGTTCGTGGAGCACTGCAACACCCACCTGGCGAACAAGCTCGGCAACCTCTCGAGCCGCACCGTGAAGCTGGTGCACAACAGCTATGCCGGCGCCACGCCGCCCGAATGGGCGCCCGACGCGTTCGCCGACCCGGCGGTGCGCGGCGCGCTCGACGCGCTGGTCGCGGCGGCCACGACCGCCGCCGACGAGGTGCCGAAGGCCTACGACGAGCTGCGCCTGCACGACGCGCTGGCGAGCGCCTGGCAGGCGGTCGAGCGCGCCAACGAGTTCGTGGACCGCGCGCGCCCCTGGGACCTCGCCAAGGATCCGGCGCGCCGCGCCGAGCTGGGCACCGGGCTGAACGCGCTGCTCGAGACGCTGCGGCTGGTGGCCATCTGGGCCTGGCCCACGATCCCCGCGAAGTGCGAGGAATTGTGGGGCGTGCTGGGCCTGCCGGGCACCCCCGGCGAGCAGCGCGGCGCGGCGGCGCGCCCGGCGTTCGGCGCGCCCGCGGCGCGCCCGCTCGGGCAGCCGGTGATCCTGTTCCCGCGCATCGATCTCAAGGCCGCGGCCGGCGGCGCGCCGCGCCCGGCCCCGAAGGCCTAGGGGCGGACGCGATGGGCCCGCGCGCCGTGGCGCACCCGTGCCGCGGCGCGCGGCGCGGCACGCCGGCCGGCCGGCGCCCGTGATCGACACCCACTGCCACCTGACCGACCAGCGCTTCGACGACGACCGCGAGCGCGTCCTCGACCGCGCGCGGCACGGCGGCGTGACGCACTTCGTCGAGATCGCCTACGCGCCCGAGATCCTGCCCCGCGCGCACGCGTTCGCGGCCGCGCACCCGGCGGTCTACCTGTGCCCGGGCGTGCACCCGAACGAGTCGGGCCGGGTGCCGGACTCGTGGCTCGCCACGTTGCGCGAGGAGGCTCGCCACCCCCGCGTGGTGGCGCTGGGCGAGACCGGGCTCGACTTCTACCGCGACCACGCGTCGCGCGCCGACCAGGAACGCTGGTTCCGCGCGCAACTCGCGCTGGCCGGCGAGCTCGGCCTGCCGGTGGTGATCCACCAGCGCAGCGCGCTGGCCGAAACGCTCGCCATCCTCGAGGAGGCGCGCCCCGCCGCGGGCGGCGTGCTCCACTGCTTCGACGACGGCCCCGAGGCGGTCGAGCGGGCCCGCGTCCTCGGCTTCCGGCTGGGGATCGGCGGCTGCCTGACCTACGGGCACGGCCCGCTCGAGGCGGCGGTGAGGGTCGCGCCGGCGGAGATGCTCGTGCTCGAGACCGACTCGCCCTGGCTCGAGCCCGAGCCGCGCTCGCTGCGCCGCAACGAGCCGGCGTTGCTCGCGCGGGTGCTGCGGCGGCTCTGCGAACTGCGGGGCTGGACGCCCGCCGAGGCCGACCGCATCACCACCGCCAACGCGAAGGACCTGTTCCGGCTCCCGGTCCCCTAGCCGCGCGGCCGCCGCGGACGCGGCCCGGACGCGTGCGTCCGCCTCAAGCCCGCCTCCGGTCGGGCCGATAACCGCCGCACCATGTCCGCGCCCCCGCCGACCGTGACGCTCGACCTCTTCACCTCCGTGTTCGTCGCGCTCGCCGCGATCTCCGGCGCGGGCTACACGTTGCGCGTCCTGCAGCGCCGCGAGCGCCGGCACGCCCGGGGACGCGTGGACGACCTCGCCCACGCGTTGTGCGACTTCATCGAACACCGCCTGTCCCCCCGCGCCCTCGCCAAGCAGACCGCCGCGGCCGGGCCCGACGCCTTCTGGGCGGCGCTCGAGGACCAGGTCTCGCGCCGGAGCGGCTGGCTCGCGCTGTCGCGCGCCCTGGCCGGAAGTCCCCACTTCGCCGCGGAGCGCGCGGCGCTGCTCGACAAGTCGCCGTGGCGTCGCGAGCTGGCGGTGCGCCGGCTCGGGTTGCTCTACTCGCCCGAGTCGCGGCGCGCGCTGCGGCAGGCGCTGCGCGAGGGCCCCGGGCTGGTCACGATCGCCGCCGCCACCGCGCTCGCGCGCTACCGCGACCTCGAGGCGCTGCGCTGGCTGCTCGCGAACCCGGCGGCCCTCGAGCAGCGGACCCACCGCCCGCGGGTGACGCTGCTGCGCAGCTTCGGGCGGCGCGCGCTGCCCGACCTCGCGGCCGCGCTCGAACGTGGCACCGGCGACGCGGCCATGGACCGCGCGCTCATCGAGGCGCTCGGGGTCGCAGGCTGTCGCGACGCCCGCCGGTCCATCGAGCGCCGGCTGCGCGAAGGCGACGTCGAGCAGCGCATCGCCGCCGCCCGCGCGCTGGGCCGCCTGCGCGCCGACGACTGCGCCACCACGCTCATGGGCGCGCTGCAGGACGAGGTCTGGCAGGTGCGGGCGCAGGCCGCCTGGGCGCTCGGGCGCACGCGGGCCGGCATCGCGCTGCTGGCCCTGCCCGCCCGGCTCACGGATCCCGCCTGGTGGGTGCGGCGGCACGCAGCCTACGCGCTGCGCGAGTTCGGCATGGAGGGGCACCGGGAGCTGGAGCGCATCGCGCGCGGGTCGCCCGACCCGTACGCGCGCGACATGGCGCGCGAGGTGCTCGAGCGCTGGCGCGACGTCGCCTGAGCGCCGGCCCGCGCCGGGCGATCAAACCGACCGGAGCTTGAACACGCGCACCGGCACGATGATGGCGTTCAGCCCGCGGAACTGCAGCCGCCGCTGGATCTCGTGGGCGGTCTCGTTGTGCAGGATCGACTGGTACCAGCGCTCCTCCTCGAACACCAGCCGGCTGGCGAAGAAGATCGCCCGGCGATACTCGCGCTGGAGCGCGACACACAGCTCCTCGAGCTCGACCGCGGCCTCGGTGCCGACCGCCATGCGGTAGTCGGCCGCGAGCCCGAGTCCGCGCGCCGTGTCGACGTAGCGCTGGAGGCCCTCGCGCGTCCCGCTCACCACCCGGTCCACCTCCTCCACGCCCTTCATCGTGGCGGAGTCCACCACGCCGACCGAGACGAACACGAACTGGCGGAAGTGCCCCGGGAAGAGCCGCTGCGAATCGAACAGCGCGTGCAGGCCGAGGCCGCCGAACGACCCCACCAGCACGACCCCCAGCGGCTTCGCCGGGTCCAGCGGCGGCGGCTCCGCGTGGGGCGTGCTCGGCAGTCCCGCCATCACCTCGTCGAGGCGCCGCAGGCTGTTCCTCGCCTCCCGGTAGTGGTGGCTGACCCAGAAGCACAGCGCGACCACGCCCGCCGTCACGACCAGCGTGACCCAGCCGCCCTCGGCCCCCTTCACCCAGATGGTGCCCAGGAGGATGGCGAGGCACAGGACCAGCGCGGCCCCGTGGATGACGAAGCCCCGCCGCCGTCCCGGGCCGGGCTTCCGCCACCAGTAACGCAGCATCCCCAGCTGCGACAGGGAGAAGGTCACGAACACGTTGATCGAGTACATCACCACCAGGGCGGTGACGTTCCCGCGCGTGTAGAACAGCACCGCGATCGCGGCGGCGCCCATCAGCGCCACGCCGTTCTGCATGGTCAGCTGGCTCGAGAGCTGGGCGAAGCGGTGCGGGAGCCAGGAGTCCGTCGCCATGTTGCCCATCACGCGCGGTCCGTCGATGAAGCCGGTCTGCGCGGCGACGAACAGCAGCGCCGCCTCGGCGGCGAGCGTGAGCACGACGTAGCCGTGCCCCAGCGGCAGGCCGAGCGGGTGCCAGCCGTCGGCGAAGCGCGAGAGCAGCACCGCGTTCAGGGTCCGGCCGCGCTCGGGGGTCACGTGGAAGAGCAGGTAGCAGACCAGGATGCCGGCGGCGGTGACCGCCAGCGAGATGGACATGTAGGTCATCGTGGTGCGCGCGGTGCGGACCCGGGGCTCGCGCATGATCTGCAGGCCGTTCGAGACCGCCTCGATGCCGGTGTAGGTGCCGGCGCCCATCGAGTAGGCCCTCACGAAGACGGCGAACATGCCGGCCAGCCCGATCGTCGCCAGCCCCGAGCGGTACTCGCGGTGCAGGTCGCGCGCGACCGCCGGCACCTGCCCGGCGTGCTGCGCGAGGCCGCCGAAGACGAGGATCGCGTGGGTGAGGACGAAGACGCCGAAGATCGGCGCCAGGATGGTGACCGACTCCTTGACGCCGCGCAGGTTCATCAGCACCAGCACGCCGATGACCAGCGCCTCCACCAGCAGCTTGGTCGCCACCCACTCGTGGGGCAGCACCGAGTAGATCTGGTCGGCGCCCGCCGCGATCGAGACCGCGATGGTCAGGACGTAGTCCACCAGCAGGGCCGCGCCCGACACCACGCCGGCGGTGGGGCTGAGCAGGCGCGAGGCGACCACGTAGCCGCCGCCGCCGAACGGGAAGTGCTCGATGATCTGCGAGTAGGCCACCGAGATGACCAGCACGGTGAGCGCCGTGGCCGCGGCCAGCGCCAGGGCGAGGTAGTGGTGCTGCCCCAGTGCGCGGAACGCCTCGTCCGGGCCGTAGGACGAGGAGGAGAGCCCGTCGGCGCCGAGCCCGACCCAGGCGAGCAGGGCGATCAGCGAGATGGTGTGGAAGGTCCGCGGGTCGCGCAGGTCGCGCGGGGCGCCGAGGACGAGACGCTTCAGGCGGGAGAACACGGCCGCGGACTCTATCACAGTCGCCCGGGGGGCCCGCCGCCGGCGCGCTGGTCCCGGCCCCGCCGGGCCCGTACACTGCGGGCATGTTCCCCCCGAAACGCACCGTGCGCGGGACCCCCCGCGCGTCCGCCTGGCTGCGCGAGCGGGCCGCCGCCGAGGGCAGCGAGCTCGCGCGGGTCAAGCACGCCCTGGCCGAGCGCGGCCTCGCGCCGCTCAAGCGCATGGGCCAGAACTTCCTCGTGCACGAGGACCTCGCCCGCCGGATCGTCGAGCACTGCCGCCTCGAGGCGGACGACGTCGCGGTCGAGATCGGCCCCGGCGCCGGCGCGCTCACCGAGCGCCTCGCGGCGCGCGTGCGCAGGCTGATCGCGGTCGAGAAGGACGCCGGGCTCGCCGCGCTGCTGCGCGAGGAGCTGGCCGAGCTGCCCCAGCTCGAGCTGGTCGAGGGCGACTTCCTGGAGTTCGACCTGGCCGCGGCGGCCCGCGCCCACGGCGTCGAGCGCGTGGTGGTGGTGGGCAACATCCCCTACAACATCACCACGCCGGTGCTGGAACGGATCTTCGAGCAGAAGCACGCGGTGAAGAGCGCCGTGCTGCTGGTGCAGAAGGAGTACGCCGCGCGCCTCGCGGCCGCCGCGGGCACGCCCGAGTACGGCTCGCTCACGCTGTTCGCGCGCTACCACGCATTGCTGGAACCGCTCCTGTCGGTGCGGGCCTCGGCGTTCTGGCCCCGCCCCGACGTGGACAGCACGCTGGTGCGCTTCTTCCTGCGGGAGCGGCCGCCGGTCGAGGCCGACGAGACGCTGCTCTTCCGCATCATCCGCGGCTCGTTCCACATGCGCCGCAAGCAGCTCGCGAACACGCTGGAGGAGACGCTCGCGCTCGGTCGCGAGGGCATCGAGCGCCTCTGCCGCATCGCCGGCATCGACGGCCGCCGTCGCGGCGAGACCCTCACGCTCGAGGAGTTCGCGAAGCTGGCGCGGGCCGCCGCGCGCCTCGGGGGCGGCGAGGAAGGCGACGACGAGGGTTGAGTACGGCCCGCCGGCCGCCGGGGAGTGGTCGCGGTGTCCGGGGAGCGCGAAGGCCCGGCCTCCGGGCCGGGCCTTCGCGCGGAACACCGTTCGCGGCGCGGGTCAGGGCTCCACGAACTTGTAGCCGACCTTGTGCACCGCCACGATGAAGGGCTGGGCGAAGCCGGCGCCGAGCTTGGAGCGCAGGTTCGAGACGTGCGTGTCCACGGTGCGCGTCGTCACGCCCAGCTCCTCGTCCACGCCCCAGATCTCCTCGAGCAGCTCCTCGCGCGACACGGTGCGGCCGCGGTGCTCGATCAGGTACTTGAGCAGCTCGAATTCCTTGAACGAGATCGCGGTCTGCACGCCGGCCTTGTGGACCTCGCGCGGCTCGAGGCGCACCTCGACGTCGCCGAACTTGTAGACGGTCGGCCCGGGGGCCGGGGCGCCCGACGGCCCGCGCGCCATGAGCCGCTTGGCGCGCGCCATCAGCTCCTTGATGCCGAAGGGCTTGGTGACGTAGTCGTCCGCGCCGAGGTCGAAGCCCTTGATCACGTCGGCCTCGAAGTTGCGCGCGGTCATCACCAGCACGGGGATGTCGCGGTGCCGCTGGCGCAACTCCTTCAGCACGGTGAAGCCGTCCTTCTCCGGCAACATGATGTCGAGGATCACCAGGTCCGGCTTCTGCTTGAGGGCGGTGCGCAGACCCTCCTGGCCGTTCTTCGCCGTGAGCACCTCGTAGCCCTCGTACTTGAAGTTGTGGGCGAGGCCCTCGAGCAGGCCCTCCTCGTCCTCGACGATCAGGACTCTCTTCGTCATGTTGCCGTCTCCTTTCCGGGATCCGTCGGGCGTGCGTGCCGGGCACCCCGGCGGGGGGCCTCGGTCCCGTCCGCGAGGGGCAGCACCAGCGTGAAGGTGCTGCCTTCGCCCGGGTTGCTTTCGAGCTCCACGCGCCCGCCGTGCGCGCGCACGATCTGCTGCACCAGCGACAATCCCAGGCCCGCGCCCTTCACGTCGTGGACGAGCCCGGCCTCCACTCGGACGAACTTCTCGAACACGCGCTTCTGGTCCTCCGGGGCGATGCCGATGCCGTGGTCCGTCACCGAGACCGCCGCCGCGCCGGGGCGCGCCCGGACCGACACGCTCACCTGGCGCTCCGTGCGGGAGTACTTGAGCGCGTTGTCGAGCAGGTTGAGCACGCAGTGCTGGAGCATGACGCGGTCGCCCCGCACCGGCGGCAGGCCCTCCGGCAGGTCGAACTCGATCCGGAACCCCTTCTGATCGAGCCGCGGCCTGAAGTCCTCGACAGTCTCCCTCACAATCGCGGTCAGGTCTACCGCTTCGAAGCGGAACACCGTCTGGCCGGCCTCCAGCCGGGCGAAGTCCAGGATGTTGTCCACCAGCTGCTGGAGCCGGCCGGTCTCGCGCACGATGCTGCCCAGGAAGGCCTGACCCTCCTCCGGGGTCGAAAAGCGGCGCAGCTCGAGGGTCTCGGCGGCCAGCCGGATGAGCGCGATCGGGGTCTTCAGCTCGTGCGTCACGTTCGAGACGAAGCTGGTCTTGAGCTGGGCCAGCTCGAGCTGCCGCGAGGCGTACATCAACCCGGCCAGCGCCGCCACCACGGTCGCCAGGCCCATCAACCCGATGAAGGCGATCATGAGCCCGAAGAAACGCGTGACCCAGACCGCCGGCGCCCCGAGCGCGGGGGCGACGCGGATGGCGTAGTTCTCGAAGGGGCCGCCCAGGGGCTCGACCTGCGCGCTGCGGGCGTGGCCCGGCTGGCGCACGCGCAGCAGCTCCTCGCCGAAGGGCCCGAGCAGGGACACGCTCAGGCGACGCGTGGAGACCCGGCCGCCGTAGAGCCGCGGGTTCTCCGGGAGCCGGTCCTGGACCACGTCCTCGAAGTGCGCCAGCAGGAAGCGGCGCGGCTCGAACCACCACCCGCCCGCCCCTCGCACCTCGCCCTGCGGGCCGGGCAGCAGGAGACCGGCGAACATGCGGACCCGGCGCGGGCCCTCGCCGCGGGCGTAGAGCAACGCGGTGGACTCGACGATCAGGCCGGTGGTGCCCGGCAGCTCGGTCTCGGACACGAAGTGGGGGGCCGAGAACTCGCGCCCGCCCAGGCGCAGCGCCTCGAGCACGGTGGCCGAGTCGGCGCCCAGGCGGGCCGCGTTCTCGGCCAGCGGGATGGCGCGCCGCAGCTCGGCGAGCAGCTCGCGCTCGAAGGCCTCGCCCACCTGCAGCGCGATATAGCTGTTGTAGCGCGCGCTCTCGTCCTCGACCACGCGGGCGATGCGCGAGGTCAGGTAGATGCCGAGGCCGGCGAGCAGGATGGCGGGGAGCGCCACCCCGAGACCGACGAGGACGAGCGCGCGCCGGCTCACGCGGGTACGGAGCGAGGGGACGGCCATGGCCTAGCAGCGTAATCCCTGGGCCCCGACGCGGCAACGTCCGGGGCGGCAGGAGTTTCCGGCGCCGGCGATCGAGCCCCGCGTCCGGTCCCCCGAGCCTGGCCTCACGACGGGCCGGGAGTTCTCAGAGCTTCGGCGTGACCGGGGTGGCGATCCCGGTCTCGGCGTGGATCTTCGCCACGATGGCGGGGTCGGTCGAGGTCGTCAGCGTGATGCAGCCGCCGTCGATCTTGATGATCTCCCGCGCCAGCTTCCCGCTCGCGGCCGCCCCCCGCATGACCCGGCACTGGGGGCAGAGTCGGACCGCATCTCCGGCCGTGATCAACGCGCTCATGCGCTCGTAGTGGAGGCCCAGCGCGGCCTGCACCACCCGCACCCCGGCGGGCGTGCTGGCGGTGAAGACCCGCATGACGCCGTTGCGCAAGGCCATCACCTGCATGCTGGCGCCGACGTTCTCCAGTTCGCGCGCGCAGAGCTCCCAGTCGTCGCAGGCGGCGCAGGGCTCGACCACCGGGGCCCCGTCGGCGCCGCGCGGGGCTCCGATGATGCCCCCGGTGCGCACGATGCCCGCCCGGGCCGGGCGGTGGGGGCAGCAGCGGTCCACGCCGGCCCAGGCCGTCGTCCAGGCCCCGGCCGCGAACAGAACGAGTGCGGCGACGCGGAGGAGTCGGTCCTTCATGGTGCGGATCTCCCGGGGACGACGGGTCCGCCACGGGCCATGCCCGGGACACCGGGCCAGCCAGCAGGCGGGTCTGACTGCATGAACAGCGTGTCACCGGACCCGCCCGGCGGTGTCACACAACTGTAAATCCGCGGAGCCGACGGGCGCCCGTCCGCTCCGGCGGGCAACGTTTCATCGTCCGTTGACGAACCCGTGGCACGCCCCTAACGTGGCGCCGGTCAACCCCTCCCATGCCCAAGCGAAAGCGCCGATCATCCGCCCTGCCGCGCACGCTCGTCGTGCTCGCCGTTTCCGCCCTGCTGCTCGTGCTGGGCGCCGAGGCCTGGCGCCTGGCGCGCTCGGACCCGGGGCGCGTGATGCTGGCCCGCTGGGGGCTCGGCGACGACGATCGCGTGGTCGCGCTCTTCGCCCGCGAGATCCGTGACGGCCTGGCCGCCGCGGGCGTGTCCGCCGACAGCGTGCGCGAAGGCGTCTTCCGCGGCGGTACGGACGCGGTGCGCTGGCGCGTGGGGCTCCGCCCCGACGCTTCGGTCTTCCAGGCGAACTACGCGGTGAGCCGCCGCGTCCAGGACCTGGGCGGCGTCGTGCTGGCGGGACGCGAGACCACGGGCGCGCGCGGCGAGGCGCGGCTGGCGCTGCTCGTGGGGCTGCCGAAGCGCGGCCTGCACGAGTTGCTGCTGGTGCGCGGCGCGCTCCCCGAGGCGCCGGCCGAGCGGCCGGCGCCCCGGCTCGCCCTGGTGCTCTTCGGCTTCGGCGACGACCTGGACGCGGCGCGGCGCGTCTTCGACCTGCCCGTGCCGTTCGCGGTCGCGCTCGCGCCGGACACGAAATCGAGCGGCGCGATGTTCCGCGCGGCCCACGCCAGCGGCCGCGAGGTGGTGCTCCACATCCCGCTCGAGCCGGTCAACTACCCGCAGCTCAACCCGGGGCCGGGCACGCTGCTGGTCACGATGAAGCCGGATCGCGCGACCGGCACCGTGCGCCGCTGGCTGGACCGGTCGGGCCCGGTGGTGGGGGTCGCGAACCACATGGGCTCGCTCGCCACGCAGGACATGACCCTGATGGGCGCCGTCTACCGGGAGCTCAGGCGCCGGCACCTGCCGTTCATCCACGCCCAGCCCGCCGCGGGCGCGGTGTGCCGGTCGCTGGCGGCGGACATGGGCGTGATCTACGACGAGCCCGATGCCGTGCTCGACGCGGAGGCGCGGGCGAAGACGCCGAAGGCGCTCGATCAGCGCTGGGGCGAGATCCTCGAGCGCGCGCGGGAGCGGGAGCGCACGGCGGTCTGGGTGCGCGTCACCCCGCTGACGCGCGAGTGGCTCCGGCGCGCGACGACGGTCAAGCGGCTCGGCGGCGTGGACCTCGCGCCGCTCTCCGGCGTGATCCGCCGGCCGGCGGTGCTGTAGCCCGGGGCCGGCCCGCCCGGGTCGTGCCGCTTTGCCGCCGCGGGACAACCCGCTATCTTCGCGCCTCATGCGTCCCGGACAGGATGTCCCCGCGGACCCGCGGACCCCGTCCGCCGAGTGGCTGTTCGCGAACGGCCTCGGCGGCTCGTGCTCGGGCTGCGCCTCGGGAGTGCCGACGCGCAGCACGCAGGCGCTGCTGGTGGCCGGCGCGCTCGGGCGGCCGACCGCGCTCCTGCTCCGGCTCGACGAGCGCGTGAGCGGCGAGGCCGGGAGCTTCGAGCTCGCCGGCCGGCGCCCCCGGAAGCGGGACCAGGTCCGGCTCGAGGAGTTCCGGGTCGCCCCGTGGCCCACCTGGCGCTGGAGCGCGGGCGGCACGGTCTTCGAGAAATCGATCTTCGCGCTCTCGGGGCACGACGCGGTGGTCGTCAGCTACCACCACCTCTCGGGCCCCATCCTGCACCTCGCGGCGAGCCCGCTCTGCGTGGCGCGCGGCCTCGACCAGCCCCCCCGCCCGGGCACGAAGCTCCTCGGAGCCGTCCAGGGCATCCCCGGGCGCGTGCGCATCCAGCTCACGTCGTGGGCGCCGACGCTCACGCTCTGGCACAACGGCACGTTCCTGCCCGCGCGCGTCTGGGTGCGGGACATCGAGTACCCGGGCGACGAGGCCGGCGGCGCGCGCGAGGACGCGCTGGTGCCGGGCCACGCGGAGGGACAACTCTCGCCGGGTCACCCGTTCCACCTGGTCTTCGCCGCCGAGGACGCGCTCTTCAAGGCGCTGGCGGCCACCGGACGCCTCGGCACGCCGCCCCCGCACACGCTCGCGGGCTGCGTGGCCGAGCTCGACCTGGACGAACGTGCGCGGCTCGACCGCTGGCGGCGCACGGCGGTCGCGGGCGCCGACTTCACCGCGCGGCAGGCGGCCACCGCGCACGGCGGCGCGGCCGCCGAGGCGGCCCGGCGGCGCGAGCCGATGGTGGACGAGCAGGACCGGGTCGCCGTGGAGCTGGCGCTCGCGCTGCGCGCCGGGCTCGTGCGCCGCGGGCAGCGCCGCACGCTGGCCGCCACGCTCCCGCCGGGCGAGGAGCGGGGCGCCGACGCGCTGCAGGCGGTGCAGGCGCTGGTGAGCCTGCGCGGCTTCGACCTGGCGCGCGACATCCTGCGTGGCTACGTCGAGTACCTCGACGAGGGCCTGGCTCCCGAGGCGTTCGACGCCGCGGACGGACGCCCGCGCTACGGCAGCCCGGCGCCCTCGCTCTGGCTGGTCGCCGGCGCCGATCTCTACGCGCGGCGCAGCGCCGACAGCGCCTTCCTGGCCGAGACGCTCTACCCGGCGCTCGAGGGCGTGATGCAGGCGCTGCGGCAGGGCACGCGCCACGCCGTGCGCGTGAACGGCGAGGGCCTGCTCGCGGTGGACGGCGTGGCGCGCGCGGACCTGAACGCGCTCTGGTACCACGCGATGGTGGCGATGGCGCAGCTGTCACGCCTGCTCTCGCGCCGGGAGACCGGCGCCTTCTACCTGGCGTGGGCGCACGAACACCAGAAGCTCTTCGGCGACGCCTTCTGGGACGACGAGAACGACCGGCTGCACGAGGCGCTCGGACCCGGCGGGGTGGTGCGCGGCCTCTCGCCCTCGCAGGCGCTGGCGGTGAGCCTGCCGCCCGCGCTGCTGCCTCCCGAGCGCGCCGCGCGCCTGGTCGCCACGCTCGAGCGCGAGCTGCTCACGCCCTGGGGCCTGCGGGAGGCGCCCGGCAGCGAGCGGGTCTCGGTCGCGTCGCTGGGCGCCTTCGTCGCCGCCTTCCTGAGGGTCCACGGGCGCAGCCCCGAGGCGCAGGTCCGCGCCCGCGGCTGGCTCGACGCGGTGCGGGCGGCGGGACGCGCCGCCGGCCACGTGCCGGCGACGCTGCGGGTGAGCGCGGACGGTTCGCGCGCCGAGCCCCTCGGCGACCCGGCTTCGACGCTCGCGGCGGCCGAGCTGTTGCGGTCCTGGATCGAGGAGCTGGAGCGCGCGGGCGAGCCGGCGCGTACGGTCGAGCCGGCCTGAGGGCCGGCGGGCGCGACGGGCCGGCCCGCTACCTTCCCGTCGTGTCCGCCGGCGCGGCGGCCGGGGCCGGCCGCTTCTTCCCGCCGAAGAGACCCCGGAACAGCTCCTCGCCCTGCTTCTGCACTTCCCGGCCGAGCGCCCTGGTGTCGAGCGGCGCGGCGCGCCGGCCCGCGCTGTCCGCGGCGCCGCTGTCGCGCGGCGCGAGCCCGCTGGATCGCAGCAGCGTCTCGCCCAGCCTCGCGCGCTGCTCGCGCAGCAGGTTCGACGCCTTCCCGGCGAGCCGGTCGCGCATGACCTGCGCGTTCAGCGCGACCCGGGGGGCCTTCGCGGTGCCGGTCACGCGCAGGTCGAGCAGCAACTGGCCGTGCTCGTCCCCCAGCAGCCCGGCCGCCAGCGCGTTCTGCGCCCCGCCGCGCCCCATGATCCCGGGCGGCAGCGTGGCGCTCACCGCGTAGTCGAGCGCGCCGTCGAAGCCCACCAGCCCCGAGATCCGCCATTCGCCCGAGCCGCCGCCGAAGCGCACCGAGTCGGTGACCACGCGGCCGCGATCGACCCGGAAGGGCAGCCGGAGGTCGCGGAAGCGCACGTCGCGCAGGGCGGGGGACCGCGTGGCCTGGGCGATGGCGTCCATCACCGGTCCACCCAGGCGGCCCTCCGCCACCAGCGCGAGGCCGAGTGCGGTGAGCGAGCGCTGCAGCTGTTCCGGCCGCACGCCGTCTCCCGAGAGGTCGAAGTTCGTGCTGGCCACGCCGGTCACGATCCCGCGCGCCGGGCTCCAGGCCTCGAGGAAGCGTTCCACCCGCACGGTGTCGGCGCGCCCCTTCACCGCGAAGCTCGGGCTGGCCGGGTCCTGGAAGCCGAAGCGCGCGCTGCCGGTCACCGCGCCGCCGTAGCCGCGCAGCGCGAACGACGGCACGCCCACGACCCCGGGCTCGACCGCCACGTTCGCGACCACGTCCTCGACGTCGAGCTTCTGGTTGCGCAGGCGAGCGATTTCCACCCGGCCTCCCCCACGGGCGTTGAGCGCGATGGGACCGCCGGGCCCCGGCGGCAGCAGCTCCGCCAGGTCCAGGTAGGGCGACTTGAGCGTGAACGTGAGCCCCGCCGGCTCGACCTTGCCGGGCTTGCCCAGGAGCGCGAGCGGGCGCGTCACCGAAGCGTCGAGGCTGAACGAGGACTTCCCGGCGCGCGCCGTGAGGCCGCGCACCGTGGCGCGGCCGGGCGAGAACTGGAACAGCGCCGAGATGGCCTCCGCCTTCCGCGGCAGCGCCGGGCTCTCGAGGCTCGCGTTGGCGAGGGTGGCGCGGCCGTCCAGCGCGATGCCGCCCGGGTCCTTGAGACGCCCGCTGCCCCGCACGCTCAGCTCCGCGCGGCCGGCGAGCCGGGTGTCCTTCGGGGCGAGCAGCTGGGAGAGCGCGGCCAGGTCGAGTCCGCCCTCGAGTGCGAAGCGCGCCTCGGGGTCGGCGAAGCGGCTCACGGCGAACTGTGCGCGCAACGGCTGTCCGGCGACCTGCGCGCGCAGGTCGTCCACCCGGACCTGGTCGGGCAGGAAGCGCGCGGTGAAGGCGAGCCCGTCCACGCCCGCCGGGGCACCCGGGTAGCGGAACGAGCCCCCGGTGACGGTCAGCATCCCGGTGAGCGCGGGGAGCGCGCCGGGGCCGGTGCGCCCGGCGACGCGCAGGTCGAAGGCCACGCGCCCGCCGCCGCGGACACCGTTGAGGGCGCGCGCATCGGCCGCGGCCAGGTAGCCCAGGAGGTCGCCCAGGTCCAGGCCTTCGCCCTTCGCGCGCAGGTCGAGCGCGGCCCGCGGGCCCGGATCCGCGACCGTGCCCGCGAGCGTGACCCGGGCCCGCCCGAAGACGAGCGCGAGCCGTTCGAGCTCGAGCCTCCTGGCGGCGCCGTCGAAACGGCCGGCGTGCTCGATGGTCCAGGTCAGCTTCGCGAGCGACTGCCCGAGCTCCGCGGGCCCGCGGGCCGCGAGCGGCCCGATCGCGACCCTCGAGAGCTTCGTCCGCCCCCGGGTGGCGACGCGCCCGCCGTCCCCGGCGGACAGCGAGAGCCGGGTGTCGAGGCCGAGGAAGACCCGGCGCCCGGCACCCAGGTCGTCGAGCAGCAGCTCGCCCCCGCGAACGACGAACGAGCGCACGGCGAGGTCCAGCGGGGCGCCGGCGCCCTTCCGCCCGGCCGCGGGCGGCGCGGCGACCACGAGGTCGTCGAGGTTCGTGGTCCCGTCCGCCCGCAGCACGAGGTGCAGCGTCGGCTGCTCGAGCGTGAGCCGGCGCACCACCAGCCGCCCGAAGAGCAGCGGGAGCACGTCGAGATCCAGGTCGAGCGAACCCACCTTCACCGCGGCGCCCCGGGCGAAGCCGCCCGGTTCCGCCAGCTCGAATCCGCGGGCCGCGAGCCGCACCGGCGGCCACAGGCTCACCGACACGTCGGCGAGCCGGACTTCGCGGCGCAGCGAGCCCGTCAACTGCGCGCGCACCAGCGCGAGCACCCGGTCGTGCGGGAGCAGCGCGGCGAGGGCGATCCAGGCAGCGGCCAGCAGGACGGCCGCGGCGGCCAGCACGATGCCGGAGGCGCGCAGCGCGGCGCGGGAAGCGGAAGAGCGTGCGTTCATGGGCGGCGTTCCTCGAAGGGTGGAGCGCGGGTCCGGCCGGGCCCCGGGGGAGGCGGAGTCCTTGGCGCTCGCGGTCGTCCCGACTATACAATGCTCCGTCCCCGGCGTGGAGTGCGGCGCCCCGGGCGCGGGACCGGCGCACACCCGAGCGGAGGAGGGCACCTTGAACGCATCGCCGCTCGGCCGGTTGCGCGCCGGGCGCCCCGGCGCGGCGTTCCGCACCAGCGGCGCCCGGGCCCGGCTCGCGCTCTTGTTCGCGCTGGCCCTGCTGCCCGCCGCCCGAGCCACCCCGGCACGCGGCTCGACCGAGGAGTTCTCCAGCTTCGACGTCGAGCGGCCCGAGGAGGACGACGAGAGCACCATCGACCACCTGCTCGCGCGCCCGCCGGCCGGGTGGCGCGAGGAGTGGGAACGGGCGCCGCAGGCCTTCCGCACCTCGCAGGGATGCTTCACCTCGGGGCAGTGGTACACGAACCACCAGCTCAAGCTCGCATCCCCGCTCGGCCGCCGCGCGCGCTTCGGCCTGCGGCTCGACGAGGTCCAGAGCGACCTGCTCTCGTACGAGAACCTCGAGTTGTGGTTCCTGTTCCCGCAGCGTCTCGGCACGCTGGGGGTGATGTTCCGGCCCTACTACGACAAGTCGCGGCAGGACTTCGCGCTCACCTGGGAGCTGGGCGCCGACACCACGCGCAACCAGCTGAGGCTGGTCTACGGGTTCGAGGACCTCTTCAACAACCTGTGGGTCTGGCGCCAGACGCGGGTGGGCGAGAGCAGCTCCCCGTACGACCGGCATCCGTGGGAGCCCGCCTTCAAGGCCGCGCTGCGTCGGCCGCGCTGGCACCTGGAGACCGAGGGCCGCTGGCTCACGCTCGCCCGCCGGCGCGTGGACCCCACCGGCGGCCCGGGGCCGGGCCACGAGCAGACGCTGTGGGGCACCTGGGGATCCGCCGAGCTCGGGGCGCGCGCGCTGGGCACGACGTGGACGCTGTGCACCGAGAACCGGCAGGCCAGCAGCACCGACCAGCCCCTCGACCTTTCCACCGGGGACGCGCGCCGGTGGCGCCGGCTCTGGCGGGTCGAACTGGCGGCGCGCCGGGCCGCGGGACCGGGCCTCGAGGTCGAGAGCCGCTGGCTCTACCTGGACCGCGCGCAGAACGTCGCCCCGCCGCTCGCCGACGCTCCCTTTCACGCGATCGACCGGACCCTCCAGCTGGAGGCGCGCTGGACGGCCCGGGCGGATCTCGCCGTCCGGCTGGGAGGCCTGTTCGATCGCGTGAGCGTCGCCGGGCCCGTCGAGCCCGGCCACCCCGCCCAGGGCACCCGCATCGAGTCGCGCGCGTATTTCGGCCTGGCGGCGCGCTTCGGCCGGGTTTCCGTGTGCGGCGTCGAGGGCATCGAGCTCGACCCGGAGCCCTACGAGGTCTGGCATCACCACGACAAGGGCTTCCTGTCGCTGCAGACGACGTTCTGACCGGGCGGACCGGCGCCCCGAGCGGGCGCGGGCCGCACCGCACCCTCGCCCGCGACCCGGTCCGGCGTGCTTGCCAGAGCGCATCCCGGTCGGTATCGTCGCCCAGTCTGTAGACGCCCGGGCGCGGAGCCACCGCGCCCCGGGCGGCCCTTTCACCCCAAGGAGAATTCGATGCGCGCGCGTCTCTGGCCCGTACTGCTGGCCGCCGTCGCCCTGCTCGCGGCGCAGGCAGCCAAGGCAGACCCCGTCGGGCGTTACCCCTACTTGGCCCCCATGGGCGGGTTCACGACCTTTGACGGCGGCTTCCACTGGCCCGCGGGGAACCCCCTGACGGACAAGCCCTACGTCGGCGCCCGCTTGGGCTACCAGTTCGGTCCGCTGTGGGCGCTGGAGTTGGCGGGCGGCGCCACGCCCACCCAGGAGGATGTCCGGGACGGCCTGGCCGTCACGTTCCTCCACGCCAGCGCCAATGCCATGATCACCCCCTGGACCAGCCGCATCGGCGGTCCCTACTTCTTCCTCGGCGGGGGCGCCGGCCGCCTGAGCGCGAACCGGGGGACCGCGCCGGTGGAAGACGCGATCCACACCAACCAGGGCCTGGTCGAGGGCGGCGGCGGCCTGCGGCTGTGGCTGAGCGACGGCGTCGGCCTGAGGCTCGAGGCGCGCGAGGCGCGCTGGCTGACCAAGCAGGGCAGCGGCGCGACCAGCACGAACTATTTCACGCTGAGCGCCGGCGTGACGTTCGCCATCGGCGCGAAGGGCCGCGACACCGACGGTGACGGCGTGCCCGACAGCCGCGACAAGTGTCCCGACACGCCCCGGGGCGCGACCGTGGACGCGAAGGGCTGCCCCAGCGACACCGACGGCGACGGCGTGCTGGACGGCATCGACCAGTGCCCCGACACGCCCAAGGGCTGCACCGTGGACGCGAAGGGCTGCCCCTCGGACGCGGACGGCGACGGCGTCTGCGACGGCGTCGACCAGTGCGCCGACACGCCCAAGGGCTGCACCGTGGACGCGAAGGGCTGCCCCAGCGACTCCGACGGCGACGGCGTCTGCGACGGCGTCGACCAGTGCCCCGGCACGCCCAAGGGCTGCACGGTGGACGCGAAGGGCTGCCCGAGCGACGCCGACGGCGACGGCGTCTGCGACGGCATCGACCAGTGCCCGGACACGCCGGCCGGCCTCAAGGTGGACAGCGTGGGCTGCGTGATCGAGCTGGTCGAGCGCGAGACCGAGCTGATGGACACCGGCAAGATCCGGCTCCAGAACATCCAGTTCGACACTGGCAAGGCCACGCTGAAGCCGGAGTCCTTCCAGCCCCTCGACATCGTCGGGACGCTGCTGACCCAGTGGCCGCAGCTCAAGATCGAGGTCGGCGGACACACCGACAACGTCGGCGGCCGGGCGCTGAACAAGAAGCTCTCGCTGGCGCGGGCGGAATCGGTCCTGTCGTACATGAAGGGCAAGTACGCGGCGATCGACAGCACGCGGTTCACCGTGAAGGGCTACGGCAAGGAGCGGCCGCTGGTGCCGAACACCAGCGACCAGAACAAGGCGCAGAACCGCCGGGTCGAGTTCACGGTGCTCAACAAGGAAGTGCTGCAGAAGGAAGTCGAGCGCCGGCGCCTGCTCAAGGTGGGCGAGACGGCCCCCGCGGACACGACGGCCAAGCCGTAGTCCGCCGCGGGCGGCGCATCATGCGGGCCGGGGAGCGGCTTCCCCGGCCCGCCCGCGTTCCGGTTCGCGGTGGCGGTCCGCGCGGTCGCGGCGCTAGGATGCAATCCGCACGCGAGCCCGCGCGGTCCACCCCCGGAGCGCGCGGCCCACGGAGGGGACCCCCATGAGCGCACCGAGCCGCATCCTCGGCGCCGCCGACGTCCAGGAGCTGGTCGAGATCCGTCGCGACCTGCACGCCCACCCCGAGACCGCCTTCGAGGAGGTGCGCACCGCGGCGCTCGTCGCCGACCGGCTCCGCGCGCTGGGCCTCGAGCCGCGCACCGGGGTGGGCCGCACCGGCGTGGTCGCCACCGTCGCCGGCGGACGCCCCGGACGGACGGTCCTGTTGCGCGCCGACATGGACGCCCTGCCCCTGCAGGAGGAGAACGACGTCCCCTACCGCTCGCGGACCGACGGGCGGATGCACGCCTGCGGCCACGACTGCCACGTCGCGGGACTGCTCGGCGTCGCGAAGCAACTGGCGCGGCAGTCGCCGTCGCTGCCGGGCACGGTGAAGCTCTGCTTCCAGCCCGCCGAGGAACGGGGCGGCGGCGCGGCCGGCATGATCGCGGACGGCGTGCTGCGGGACCCGGCGGTGGACGCGGCCTTCGGCGTGCACGTCTGGCAGGACCTCGCGGTCGGCAAGGTCGGCGTCTCGCGCGGCGGCTGGATGGCCTCGGTGGACGAATTCACCGTGACCGTCACCGGCCGCGGCACGCACGCCGCCGCGCCCCACCAGGGCGTCGACCCCGTGGTGGCGCTGGCCCACGCCGTCACCGCCCTGCAGACCATCGCGAGCCGGGCCACCGACCCGCTGCTCGAGGTGGTGGTGAGCGTGACCCAGGTGCACGCCGGCACGAGCTTCAACATCATCCCCGAGAGCGCGTGGATGAACGGCACCGTTCGCACCTTCGACCGCGCCTTGTGGCAGGAGCTGCCGGGGCGCTTCGAGCGTATCGTGCGCGGCGTGGCCGCGGCGCTGGGCTGCACCGCCGAGGTCGTCTACACGCGCTACAACCAGCCGGTCGTGAACGATCCCGCGATGGCCGAGCTGGCCCACGAGGCCGCGGCCGAGGTCGTCGGCCGCGAGAACGTGGTGACGAACCTGAGGACCATGGGGGGCGAGGACTTCTCGGCCTTCCTGCACGAGGTGCCGGGCGCGTTCCTCGCGATCGGCTCACGCAACGAGCAGAAGGGCCTGACCCGGGCACATCACCACCCGCGTTTCGACGTGGACGAAGGCTGCATCGCGATCGGCGCGGAGGTGCTGCTGCGCGTGGCCCGCCGCTACCTGGAGGCATGATGCGCAATCCCATCCTCACCCTCGCCCCGGTCCTCACCCGGCTCGCGCTGCTGCTGGCCTGCGGGCTGCCCGCGCCCGCTGCCGCCGACTGGCTCCAGCCCGACCCCTCGTTCCGCGAGGCCCAGCTGGCGCTGCGGCTCGCCGTGCGCGACACGGCGGGCCGTCCGCTCACGGCGCAGCGCCTGGACTCCCTGGCGGTGGCCCACCTCCGGCTCGGCGACCTCGACGAGGCCGGGCGGTTGTTCGCTCAGGTCCGCGCCCTCGCGCCCGGCGACGAGCTCGCGTCGGCCGGGCTCGGCAAGATCGCCCTGTTCCAGGGCTCGCCCGCGCTCGCCGAGAGCCTGCTCGCGCCGGTCGCGGGACGGGTGGATGGCGCCGCCGAGGACCTGCTCGCGGCCACCCTCCGCCTGGGCCGCTGGGAGGCGGCCGCCACGCTCGCCGAGGCCGCGGGACAGTCCGGGCGCGCGGCGCTGCTGCGCCGGCTCGCCGAGCCCGAAGGCGCCTGGAGGATCACGGGGAGCGGGCCGGTCCAGCTCTCCTGGATCCGCTGCTGGCCCGTGCCGATCGTGAAGGCGAAGCTCAATGGCCAGAACGTCCTGCTCGCCATCGACACCGGTCTGGCCGACATGGTCCTCGACCCCTCGGAGGCGCGGCGCTGCGGGGTGACCCTCATGCCCGAGCAGCTGCCCGTGCTGTGGAACGGCACGCGCGCCGCCGCGCGCGTCGCGCTGGTCGATCGCCTCGACCTCGGCGGCGTGCGGATCGAGCGCGTCCCCGCCGCCGCCACGTCGCTGCGGCGCTGGAGCCTGGAGGCCAACCCCGGTGGCGAGCGCGTCGCGGGGGTGATCGGGCTCAACCTGCTCGCGCGCTTCTCCCCCACCCTGGACTACCGCAAGTGCGCGCTCGTCCTGCGGCCCGCGGGCACGGCCGTCACCGCTGGCGCCGCCGCGCTCCGCGTCCCCTTCGAGCTGCGGGGGGAGCGCGAGCTCACGGTCCACGCCTCGCTCAACGGCGGCCGCCGCATGGCCATGATGCTGCAGACCGGCATGCCGGGCTGCGGCGTGGGCGCGCCGCCCGAGGTCTTCGAGGAGGTCGGCGCGCGGCCCGGGACGATCGCGCGCGTGGTCCGGCTGGCCGGCGCCCGCCTGCAGGGCCAGTCGTGGGCCAGCGTGCAGGTGGCCACCGTCGCCATGGGCCCGTTCGTGAAGGACAAGGTGAACGGCTGGTCCGGCGCGCTCGACCCGGCCGAGCTCTGGCGGTACGGCGTGCGGCGCGATGGGCTGCTCTCGAGCGACCTCCTGGGTGGACGGCGCGTGACGATCGACTGGGAACGGCGGGAGCTGGTGATCGAGTAGCGCGGTGCGGCCGGCGCCGCGACGGCCGCTGCTCGCCCGCAGCACCCGCCCGCGCCCGCCCGTGGCGTCGGCGGCCGCGCGCCCACCGCGCCGCTTGGCTCTCCGCTCCGGCGTCCGCTATGCTGCCCGGGTGAGACTCGCCTACCACGTGATGTCTTCGCCCCTCGGGCTGCTCTTCCTCGCCCGCACCGAGCGCGGCCTGCGCTTCGTGGACTTCCTGGAACGCAGGAGCCTCAAGCGGGCCTTCGCCCTCCACGCCGAGGCCGTCCCGGACGCGAAGTGGGAGCCCTCCCTGCTCGAGCTCAAGCCGGTCGTGGACCAGCTCGACGGTTACTTCTGCGGGAACCTGACGAGGTTCGCCCTCCCGCTGGACCTTGCCGGGACCGAGTTCCAGGTCCGGGTCTGGCGAGCGCTGTGCGGGATCCCCTACGGCGAGACGCGCTCCTACGGTCAGATCGCCGCGGCGATCGGCCGGCCCGGTGCGGCCCGTGCGGTCGGGCTGGCGAACAACCACAACCCCGTCCCCATCGTCGTGCCGTGCCACCGCGTCATCGGCGCGGACGGGAGCCTGACGGGCTACGGCGGCGGCCTCCCCCGCAAGCGCAAGCTGCTGGACCTCGAGGCCCGCTTCGCGCACCCGGCCGACCGGGTCGGCGGCCGACTCTCCGCCTCCTGAGTCCGCGCGCCGGCGCGGGCGCCCGTCGAACGGTCAGCCGGCGCGCCCGAAGTGGTCGTACGCCGAGCCGCCGAGCCGCCGCCCGGTGCCGTCCGCCGCGCGCAGCGTGAGCTCGCCGGGCGCCGCGGTGAAGCGGCCCACGAACGCCAGCGGCACGCCGACGGCGTCGGCCGCGCGCTCGCAGGCGGCGCGCCCCGCGGGGTCCACGGCGAGCAGCAACTCGTAGTCGTCGCTCGGCCCGAAGCGCAGCGCCGCGGGCGCCGCCCCGAGCGCGACCGCGGCGGCGGCGAGCAGCGCATCGTCCGGCCACGCCCGCTCGTCCACCTCGGCGCCCACCCCGCTCGACTCGCACAGGTGGCCGAGGTCGCCGGCGAACCCGTCCGAGACGTCGATCGCCGCCGTCACCGCCGGCGCTTCGCGCAGCGCGCCCGCCAGCATCACGCGCGCCACCGGCGCGAGCCAGGCCTCGAGCAGCGGCGCCCACCGCGGTGCGCGCGCCCCGTCGCCCAGCGCGCGGACGAGCGCGAGACCGGCGCCGGCGCGGCCCGGGCGACCGCTCACCGCGACCAGGTCCCCGGGCCGCGCGCCGCGGCGCGTCCACACCCGCCCGCGCCCGCACTCGCCCAGCAGCGTCAGCGAGTACCACTCGGCGCCCGCCACCGCGGTCAGGTTCCCCCCCACCAGGGCCGCGTCCGCGGCCTCGAGCGCTCCGGACAGCCCGGACTGGAAGTCGACCAGGTCGGCGACCGCGCTGTCCCGACGGGCGCCGATCGAGAGCAGGGCCCAGCGCGGGGTCGCGGCCATGGCCGCGAGGTCGCTCAGGTTGGCCTGCGCGAGTCGCGCGCCGGCCATGCGGGCGGGGCACCAGTCGCGCAGGAAGTGCCCGCCCTCGACGAAGGCGTCGGTGGTCGCGACCAGGTCGGTGCCCGGCGCGGGGCGCAACACGGCGGCGTCGTCGCCGCTGCCGACCACCACGCCCGCACCGGGCCCGGCGGCGCCGCGCGCCGCGGCCAGGCGGCGGATGACCTCGAACTCCCCCAGCTCACCCAGCGTGGACATGGCGATCACTGTACTCGCGGCTCCCCGGCAGGAGAATCGCGAAGAGGAGCGCGGCGAGGAGCGCCAGGCCGGCGTCCGCCGCCAGCATCGCGCGCGGGCCCAGCCGGTCCCAGAGCGCGCCGGCGATGACGCTCGCGGGCAGCAACGCCGCGCCGACCACCGCGTAGTAGAGCCCGTACGCGGTGCCGCGGCGCGCCGGCTCGACCAGGTCGCCGAGCATGCTGCGCTGCGAGGCCTCGAGCATCGCGCTGTGCAGCCCGAGGACGACGAAGCCGACGACGACGACGACCGGCGCCGCGCTCCAGGCGAGCAGCGCGTAGAGCGCGGCGAAGACCAGATAGGCGCCGAGCAGGATGGAGCGGCGCCCGATCCGGTCGGACAACTCCCCCACCGGCCACGAGAGCAGCGCGTAGACCAGGTTGTAGAGCAGGTAGACCAGCGCCACCTGCGCGCTCGCGAAGCCCGCTCCGCGCGACCGGTCGGCGGCAAGCAGCAGCAGGAAGGCGGTGCTCGAGTTGGCGAGCGAGAAGAGCCCGGCCACGAGCAGGAAGCGGTGGAACGGGCCGCCCATGGCCCGGGCCTCGGCGAAGAGCGGCGCGGCGGCGCGGGCGACTTCGTGGCGCCTGGCCTTCACGAACACCGCGAGCACCACGAGCGAGAGCGCCGCCGGCACCACCGACAGCAGGAAGATGCGGCGGAACCCGCCGGGGAAGGCGCGCAACATGGCGAAGGCGACCAGCGGCCCGATGGCGGCGCCCAGCGTGTCGAGCCCGCGATGGAAGCCGAACGCGCGTCCCAGGTAGCGCGGCTCCACCGAGTCGGCGATGAGCGCGTCGCGGGGAGGATTGCGCAGCCCCTTGCCGACGCGGTCGCCGAAGCGCAGCGCCAGCACCATGGGCCAGGAGAGCACCAGCGCCAGCGCGCCCTTGGCCACGGCCGAGATGCCGTAGCCGAACAGGAGGAACGGCTTGCGGTGCCCGCTGCGGTCCGAGAGCCAACCCGAGCCGAGCCGCATGAGCGCGGCCGTGCTCTCGGCCACGCCCTCGATGACGCCGACGCTCGCCATGGAGGCCCCGAGCACGCCGACCACGAAGAGCGGCAACACCGGGACGATCATCTCGGTGGACACGTCGGTGAGGAGCGAGACGAAGCCCAGCGCGACGACGTTGCGCGGCAGGCCCGGGAGGCCGCGCGAAGCGGCCGGGACGCCGGGCTCGGGGGACCGGGTGGGCACCGCCGGATCGCGCGGACTCATGCGCGCGACGCTAGCACATGGGGCGGCCGACGGCCGGGCCGACGGCGCTCCGTCGGTCGGGTGACGGGGGCGCTTCCCGGTCGGGCGCCTCGCTGAAGCCCTCCCCGCGGTTCCACGGGCGCCGGCGGCCGATGTCGGTCGAGGCGCTGGTCGGAGGCGGTTCGCGATGAATGCGGCACGCCGAACGGGTAGGATGGATCATGGCCGGGCCATGCGCATTAATTGATAGCTAACAAGGTCACTTTACGGTAAAGCAACAATCAGGCATTGCGTTGGACGGCAGGATTGACGGCACTTGAATAAGCGACCATTACAGCTCTCAAATACCGCGACGATTACTCTCCATATCTGGTAATCAAGTCTGCGACTGGGCTATGATGCGGCCCATGGACCCGCTCGAACGACCTCGAAGAGGCCGCCCGCCCAGGCCGACCGGTCACCCCGTGGGTGGCCGCATGAGGCAGCGCCGCGAGACGCTGGGGCTCACGGTGCGCGACGTGGCGCTCCGGGTCGGACTCAGGGAGAGTTCGGCCTCCTACCTCTCGCAACTCGAGAGCGGCGCGAAGACCCCGCATCCCGCACTGGCCTCGCGACTGGCCGAAGCGCTGCTCGACGATCGGCGCATCTACCTCGCCTGGGCGGCGACCGGCAGGCGCTCGGATCCCGTCGAGACCGCCCGCGCCGTGCAGTTCCTCGCCGAGACGCTGGGACACCCCGGCTACGCGGGGCTGCTTGCCGGACGGGGGCCCGGGCCCGGCCCTCCCCCGCCCGAGCCGGCGGCGGACGAGACCACCCTCGCGGGCGCCGGCCGGCAGCCGGGCGCCCTTCTGCAGGCCCGGCCGATCCTGGACCCGGCCGGTGGCCATGGCGACGAGGTCGTGCCGGACCTGGCCCAGATCCCCGCGACACCGCCGCCCGGGGCGGGTCCGCAGGCGAAGATCCTGGTGCCCGAGATCGCCGAGGGCGCCGACCCGGGCGACGGCGCCCGTTCGAGTCCCGAGCTTCGCGCGGTGCATCGCGTCTCCGCCGATTCGCTCGCCGGGATCGAGCCACCGGTGCGGCCGTTCGCGTTCCGCCTCTCGACCGCCGGCGCGCGGCGCGTGGGCGACGTGCTCGCGGCCGGCGACCTCGTGATCGTCAGCCGGAAGAGCTGGCCGCTGGAACGCCACGCCCCGTACGCCGTGAGGCTCTCGGGGCACCTGGTCCTGAGCCGCGCGCTCTGGAGCGGCCGGCAGCTTCTCCTGCTCCCGGGCCGCGACCAGAGCGACTTCATCGTGCTGGACGCGCCCGACCGCGCGGCGCTGGAGCGACTGATCGCCGGCAAGGTCGTCGCCCGGGTCCGCGGGGAAGGATAGCGCCGGCCGCCATGCCGCTCGCTCCCGCCATCGAGCGCCTCGCCCGCGACTGCGAGATCACGCCCTACAAGTCGTCCGGGCCCGGCGGGCAGAAGAAGAACAAGACCGAGTCGAGCGTGCGCGTGCGACACCTGCCGAGCGGCATCGTGCGCATCGCGACCGAGAGCCGCTCGCAGGCGCGCAACCGGGAGACGGCGCTCGAGCGGGTGCTCGAGGAGCTCGAACGCCGCGCCCGCCGGCCGAAGCCCCGGCGCCCGACGAGACCGACGCGCACCGCGGTCGAGAAGCGGCTGGCCGGCAAGCGGCTCGAGGCCGAGAAGAAGCGCGGGCGGGGGAGGAGCGCCGCCGCGGAGGACTGACGCGGGAGACGCGCGGTTGTCCGCCGCATCCCCGCGGTCTAGATTGCCTTCGCGCAGGCGAACCGGCCGCGCGAGGGGATCCCATGTCCCAGCATCCCGACCGCTCCGAGGTCGTCGTCGAGCGTGCCGGCTACCCCGAGATGCTCGAAGTCTTCGGCTGGCTCGACCGCGACCCGGTCGTGAACGCCTACCTCGTGGCCCTGGTGCTGCGCGACGGGCTCGCCGCCCCGCGCGACGAGTACTGGGTGGCGCGCAGGAGGGGCGCGATCGCGGGTCTCGTCTTCCTGGGCGGTTCCTCCGGCGCCGTCCTGCCCGCGGGCGACGACCCCGCGGCGCTGGCCGCCCTCGCGGAGTGCGTCGCCGGGCGGCTCGCGATCGTCCCCCGCCAGTTCCAGGTCGTGGGGGCGCGGGCCGCGGTCGCGGCCGTCGTGGCCCGCCTGCGCGAGGCGGGCCTCGCCCCGCGGCTCGAGCTGCCGCAGAGCTACATGGCGGTGGACCGGGGCGGGCTGCCGCCCTTCGAGCGGCTTCCCGAGCTGCGCGCGGCGCGGCCCGAGGACTACGACCTGGTCCACCGGACCGGCGCGGAACTGCGGGCCGAGGAGCTCAAGGAGGACCCGCGCCAGGCGGACCCCGGGGGCTATGCGCGGCGCGTCGAGGAGGAATGCCGCCAGGGCCATACCCATCTCTGGCTGGCGGACGACGCGCTGCTGTTCCGGGCCAGCCTGAGCGCGCTCACCGCGGACGCGGTGCAGATCTCGGGGGTCTTCGTGCCGCCCGAGCGCCGCAACCGCGGCCTCGCGCGCCGCGGCCTGGCGGAACTCTGCACGCGTCTCTTCGCGCGCACCCGGGCCGCCTGCCTGTTCGTGAACGACTCCAACGCCCCGGCGATCGCGGTCTACCTCGCCCTCGGCTTCCGTCCGCGGGCGCAGTGGGCCTCGAGCTTCTTCGACCAGGCGCCGGCCCCCTGATCCCGCCGGCCCGCGGGGCGGACGCGCCCGCGCCGCGGGCGGGCCACCGGAAACCGCGCGCCGGGGTTTCCGCTTGACCCGGGTTTCGTGGATTTGCGACTTTGCGGGGGCAGTCATACTGGGACGCCCCCCATCCTTCCGCTCCGGAGGTTGAACGTGAAGAAGCTCGTGCTCCTCACGCTGCTCGTCGCGAGCCTCGCGCCGGCAGCCCACGCCCAGGTGTTCGGGCAGTACACGCCCGCCGAGATCCTGCCGGTGAACGCGCGGCTGGGCGGCGCCTACGTGAACTTCAGCCAGGACGTGGTCGGTGCGCTGGGCCAGCTGCGACTGAGCTTCTATCCGAACATGGACTTCGGCTTCCAGGGCGGGCTCTCCCGCATCGACCTGGTGGGTGGCTCCAAGACCACGCTGCGCCTGGGCGTCGATGGGCGCTTCGGCGTGGCGAAGGCGACCACGGGCCGGCCCGTGGACATCGCGGTGGGGGCGGGGATCGGCGTCGAGACCAGCGACGACTACTCCGTGCTCCGGCTCGGTCCCTCGATCGTGGCCAGCCACACCTTCCCGCTCTCGGGCAGTTCCTCGTTCGTGCCCTACGCGGGCGCCATGCTCTCCTTCGCCAACTGGGACGTGGCCGGCATGAGCGACAACGATTTTTCGACGCCCCTGAGGCTGGGCGCCGAGTTGCGGGCGATCCCGGGCGTGCGCATCACGGCGGAGTTCCAGCTGCGCCTCGGCGACGATTTCGACGACCGCTCGGTCTTCTCGGCGGGGGCCAACTTCCCGTTCTGACCCGAGGCCGGGGCGGCGCCCGGAGCCGCCCCGGGTCGCGGATGTTTGGTCAGCCGCAACCGTCTTGATTGCAGCAGGTTGCGGATGGATACCCTGCGTCAAAATGGGCCTTGTCGGGCCCCGCCGACGGTGCTAGCCTCCCGGCCCCTGAGCGGAGATCCTTCTCGGCCGCCGCTCGCGGGAATCGGCGATCCATTCCAAATCAAAGCAAAGAATGAGCTTCGGTCTGCGGGGCCGGATTGCCGCGCGGATCGATTCGCGGTCCCGGCCGAGGCCACCGGCGACATGTGGAAAACGTGTGGACGAAAGGAGGCGCGACCGAGCCCAAAGCCACGCAAGCAAACAAGATGAGACCTATGCGCAGATTGTTGATAAGCCCTTTCCACACTCTCCACAAATCGTCGCACCCCAGGGCCCCGGGCCACGGCTGGCTGAGGCCGCCATCGCCCGGCTCCCTGTGGACAACTCTCGCGACCTTTCAGCAAGGATCGTTGAAATGGCCGTCCAGTCGTTGCAGTCGGAGGAGACGGGCGTCATCTGGGCTCGAGTCCTCGACTCCGTGCGCGGCAGGCTCGGCAGCCCCCAGGCGCTGGACACCTGGTTCAAGCCGATCATCCCCCGTGCCATCAGCACCCAGCTCGTCGAATTGGAAGTCCCCAACGCATTCTTCGTGGACTGGATCCACGAACACCACCTGACCGCACTGCGCCAGAGCCTCGTGGAGGTGCTGGGCGCCGCGCCCGAGGTCCGCTTCTCGGCCCTGGAGCCGGTGGCCCCGGCTCCGCCGGCCGAGCAGCGCCCGGGCCCCACGGCGACCACGACCACGGTGGCGCCACGCGCCGCGCGCCTGTGGCTCGACAGCCAGCTGAGCCCCCGGCACACGTTCGAGAGCTTCGTCGTCGGCAGCAGCAACCGCTTCACGCACGCCGCCTGCATGGCGGTCGCGCAGAACCCCGGGCACTCCTACAACCCGCTCTTCATCTTCGGCGGATCGGGCCTGGGCAAGACCCACCTGCTGCACGCCATCGGCCACCAGGTGATGTGCAGCCGGCCGGACCTGCGCGTCTACTACGTGCCGGCCGAGCGCTTCACCAACGAGATGATCTACGCGATCCAGCACGCCCAGACGCTGGCGTTCCGCAACAAGTACCGGAACGTGGACCTGCTGCTGATCGACGATATCCAGTTCCTGGCGGGGAAGGAGAGCACGCAGGAGGAGTTCTTCTACACCTTCAACGCCCTGCGCGACGCGCACAAGCAGATCGTGGTGACCGCGGACAAGCCGCCCAAGGACATCCCGATGCTGGAGGCGCGTCTCACGTCACGCTTCAACCAGGGGCTGGTCACCGACATCAAGCAGCCCGACCTCGAGACCCGGATCGCCATCCTGCGCAACCGCTGCGACCAGGAGGGCGCCGACGTGCGCCTCTCGGAGGACGTGCTGCTGCTCATCGCGGACCGCGTCCGGACGAACATCCGCGACCTCGAGGGCTGCCTGGTGCGGCTGATGGCGGTGGCGGCCCTGACCGGCCAGGAGATCTCGCTCGAGCTGGCCGAGGAGGTGCTCCAGCACTACGTTCACCCGGATTCCGACCAGCTCACCCCCGAGCGCATCGTGGCGCTGGTGTCCGAGCAGTTCAGCATCAAGGTCGAGGCCCTGTTCGGGCAGCGGCGGACACGCTCGGTGGCACTGCCGCGGCAGGTTGCGATGTTCCTGCTGCGACAGCTCACGGAACTCTCCCTGGTGGACATCGGCCGCATCTTCGGCGGGCGGGACCACTCCACCGTCATCTACGCCTGCGAGAAGGTGGGGGCGATGGTGGCGACGGACGGGGAGTTCGCGGAGCGCATCAACGGACTCATCTCCACGCTGGCCGCTGGATGAGCTGTGGATAACCTGTGGAAGGCTGGGGATACTCGACCGTCACCGGCAAGGTCCATGCAAAGGGGGGCACAACGGACGGGCTTCCCCACACTTGCCGGCGACCTTCCCAGCCCTTGCCGGGACGGTGCTTGCGGGTGTCTGGAATCGGCCCCCAACAGACTCCACAGCCCCTACGGCTACTAGTCTTTTTCTTATTGGGTGACAAGCAGTTAGAGTCATAGGCGCGAACCGAAAATCACTTGCGGACCACCCCCGTCCCGCCTATGATGCCGTGGTTACGGACATGAGCCTCCGGCGATCGACGTCCCGCCCCGCGGAACCCGTGGCCGGACTTGGGCTTCCCCCAGTCATGGAGTGACCTTTATGGAGCTGACCATCCAGCAGGGTGACCTCGCGTTCGCGGTCGCGCGGGCCCTGGGATCGGTGGCGAGCAAGAGTCCTCTGCCGCTCCTGAGTTGCGTGCTGATCGAGGCCGAAAAGGGTGGCCTGAACGTGACCGGGACCGACCTCGACGTGACCACCTCCGTGCGGGTTCCCTGCACCACCTCGAGCCCGGGCAAGGTGGCGATCCCGGCACGGCACTTCCACGAAGTCGTGCGGAAGATGCCCAAGGGCGTGCTGACTCTGGCGGTGCGCAATGGGCAGTGCCAGGTGGACTACGGCGACGGCAAGGGCTGGTCGCGCTTCCCGGTGCAGGACCCCGCCGAGTTCCCGCGCATCCCCGAGCTGAAGGGCGAGTCCCGGGTCACGCTGGACGGGGCCACGCTCTCGCGGCTGGCGGCGCGGACCCTGTATTCCGCCTCGACCGAGGAGACGCGACCGCAGTTGAACGGCGTCCTGTTCCTGGGCACCGAGAAGGGGCTGACCTTCGTCGCCACCGACGGGCACCGGCTCTCGCGGTCCCTGCGCAAGGGTTCCTACGCGGGGCTCTCCGCGCAGGGCATCATCGTGCCGACGCGCGCGCTCCAGACCGTGAGCCGCACGGCCGAGGAAGCCACCAGCCCGGTCGAGATCGAGGTCGCCGCCGGACGCAACCAGGCGGGCTTCAGCACCCAGGTGGGGGAGTTCCGGGTGCAGATCATCACGCGGCTCCTCGAGGGTGCCTACCCGAACTACGAACAGGTCATCCCCAAGGACAACCCGCACACCCTCACGGTGCGCCGCGACGACCTGATCCAGGCCATCGACATCGTGGCCTCGCACGCGGACAACGTCACCAAGCAGGTGCGCTTCTCGGTGCGCAAGGACAACCTCGGTGTCTCGTCGACCACGCAGGAACTCGGGGCCGGCGAACAGAAACTCCCGGCCGGGTACGACGGGGAACCCCTCGAGATCGGCTACAACGCGGGCTACCTGCTGGAGATCCTGCGCTGCATCCCCACGGAGCAGGTCTCGTTCCGGCTGAAGACGTCGCTCTCGGCCGGGATCATCGAGCCCGTGGGTGCCTTGCCGCAGAGCGAAGAGAACCTGCTCTGCCTGATCATGCCGCTGCGCCTCCCCGACGCGGGATCGTAGCGCGTGGAGTCGCTGTCCAGCGTCATCCCGCGTGTCTTCAAGCAACTCGGGCTGGAAGAGGGACTGCTGGGCTGGCGCACGGTCCACGAGTGGGAACAGGCCGTCGGGCCGCGGATCGCGCGGCATGCCCGGGCGGTGGCCTTTCGGGACGGAGTGCTCCAGGTCGAGGTGGAAGGTTCGGCCTGGATGCACGAACTGGGGTTCCTCAAGACGGACCTCATGCGAAAGGTCAACCGGCACCTCGGTAGCCGGCTGGTGAAGAACGTGCGCTTCGTGCTACCCCGGGGAGGGATCCTCAGGTGAGTGTCGAGAAGGGGGAGAACGGGTTGTCTGAGGAAGCGAAGGCCAAGGGCCACCATTACGACGCGACCAGCATCCAGGTCCTCGAGGGCCTGGATGCGGTGCGCAAGCGTCCCGCCATGTACATCGGCGACGTGGGCACGCGCGGGTTGCACCACCTGGTCTACGAGGTGGTGGACAACTCCGTGGACGAGGCCCTGGGAGGCTTCTGCGACGAGATCTCGGTGACGATCGAGCAGGACGGCAGCGTGACCGTGGTGGACAACGGGCGCGGCATCCCGGTCGATCTCCACGTGGCGACGAAGAAGCCGGCGCTCGAGGTCGTGATGACCACGCTGCACGCCGGCGGCAAGTTCGACAGCGAGAGCTACCACGTCTCCGGCGGACTGCACGGCGTGGGCGTCTCGGTGGTGAACGCGCTGGCGGAGTGGTGCGAGGTCGAGGTCCTCAAGGACGGCACGATCTACACCCAGCGCTACGAGCGCGGGAAGCCCACCGGCCCGATGAAGTCGCACCCCGCCGAGAAGGGGCGCAAGGGCACCGGCACCCGGACGCGCTTCATGCCCGACCGGGAGATCTTCAGCGACACCGTCTTCCACTACGACACCCTCTCCGGCCGCCTGCGCGAGCTCGCGTTCCTGAACAGCGGCCTCAAGATCCGCCTCACCGACGCGCGCGCCGGCAAGACCCACGAGTTCGTGTACAAGGGCGGCATCAACGAGTTCGTGAAGTACCTGAACCAGAACAAGGAGGCCCTGCACCCCAAGCCGGTGACCTTCAGCCGCGAGCGCGACAACGTGGTCGTCGAGGTGTCGCTCCAGTACAACGACAGCTACGTCGAGTCGGTGCACTCGTTCGTCAACAACATCAACACGATCGAGGGCGGCACCCACCTGATCGGTTTCCGCACGGCGCTCACCCGCTCGCTGGTGAACTACGCCGAGCGCGAGGGGATGACCAAGAACAACAAGGCGACGGTGGCCGGCGAGGACGTGCGGGAGGGGCTGGCCGCGGTGATCTCGGTCAAGATGCAGAACCCCCAGTTCGAGGGGCAGACCAAGACCAAGCTGGGCAACAGCGAGGTCAAGGGCATCGTCGAGATCGCCGTGGGCGAGGGGCTGCGCGAGTACTTCGACGAGAACCCCACGGTGGTGCGCCGGATCGTCGACAAGATGCTGGCGGCCTCGCGGGCGCGCGAGGCCGCGCGCAAGGCGCGAGAGCTCGCGCGGCGCAAGACCATCCTCGACGGCGGCGCCCTTCCGGGGAAGCTCGCGGACTGTTCGCTCGACGATCCGGCGACCTGCGAGATCTTCATCGTCGAGGGCGACTCGGCGGGCGGTACCGCCAAGCAGGGGCGCGACCGGCGCTTCCAGGCCATCCTGCCGATCCGCGGCAAGATCCTCAACGTCGAGAAGGCGCGCATCGACCGCGTGCTCGCCAACGAGGAGATCCGCAGCATCATCACCGCGATGGGCGCGGGGGTGAAGGAGGAGTTCGACACCGCGAAGCTGCGTTACCACAAGATCATCCTGATGACCGACGCCGACGTGGACGGCGCGCACATCCGCACGCTGCTCCTGACGTTCCTCTACCGCGAGTTCAAGGATCTCGTGGACAACGGCTACGTCTACATCGCGCAGCCGCCGCTGTTCCTGGTGAAGAGCGGCAAGGAGGAGGTCTACTGCTTCGACGAGAAGGAGCGCGATGCGGCCATCGCGCGCGTCGGGCGCAAGAACCTCCAGGTCCAGCGCTACAAGGGCCTCGGCGAGATGAATCCGATCCAGCTGTGGCGCACCACCATGAACCCGGAGACGCGCACTCTGCTGCGGGTCACCAGCGACGATGCGGTGGAAGCCGACCGCATCTTCACCATCCTGATGGGGGAGCAGGTCGAGCCCCGCCGCCAGTTCATCGAAGAGAACGCGTTGGCGGTGCGGAACCTGGACGTGTGATGACGAGACCAACGACGCCTGTGCAGTCGAGCCGGACGAAGAAGTGGACGGGGTTTGGGCTGTTGGCGGTGCTGCTGGTGCCGGGCGCCGCGTGGGCCGGGACGCTGCGCCCGGAGCTGGGCGCCTCGGTGGGCAGCACGTTCGCGGTGGTCGGCGAGCCGTCCGACGGCGGCTCCTCGGCCTCGCTCTCGATGCTGTGGCCGGTGGCGCCGCGGGTCGCTTTCGGAGTGATGCTCCACGGCGACGACGCCGGCTCGACGGTGGACAGCCTGCGGGACGAGCAGGGCCACGGGATCGCCGGCGGGAAGGTCGAGCAGGTCCACCGCGCCGCCTGGGGCGCCTCCTGGCGGCTCGACGTCTCGGCGCCGCCGGTGTTCCGCACGGTCCCCTTCGCCAGCGCGAGCTGGGGCTGGTACCGGATCGCCGACGACCTGCGCGGCCACAAGCTCGGCAGCCTCGGCTCGGCGGGCTTCAGCCTCGGGGCGGGGATGCGCCGGCCACTCGGCGGCCACGTCGCCCTGGGGGCGGTCGTCCGCTACCACCGCCTGTTCAACGACCACGAAGGCCGTTTCATGAGCGCCGGCCTCGACATCACCTGGCGCTAGGACGACAGGACCGTCGCCCGGGCGGGCTCCCCGCCGGGCGTGAAGCAGGGACGAGGGCATGGCACTGAACGACCGCACCCGCATCATCGACCAGCCGATCGAAGACGAGATGAAGACCAGCTACATCGACTACTCGATGTCGGTCATCGTCGCGCGCGCGCTCCCCGACGTCCGCGACGGGCTCAAGCCCTCGCAGCGCCGCATCCTGGTCGCGATGAACGACCTGAACCTCACGCCGGGGCGGGGCTACCGGAAGTGCGCCAAGATCGCCGGCGACACCTCGGGCAACTACCACCCGCACGGCGAGGGCGTGGTCTACCCGACGCTGGTGCGCCTGGCGCAGAGCTGGGTCATGCGCTACCCGCTGGTGGACGGCCAGGGCAACTTCGGCTCGATCGACGGCGACGCCCCGGCGGCCATGCGCTACACCGAGGCCCGCCTCACCCACCTCGCGGTCGAGATGCTCGCGGACCTCGAGAAGAACACGGTGAACCTGCGGCCCAACTACGACGAGACGCTCGAGGAGCCGACCGTGCTGCCGGGCGTGCTGCCGAACCTGCTCGTCAACGGCTGCTCGGGCATCGCGGTGGGCATGGCGACCGAGGTCCCGCCGCACAACCTCGGCGAGGTGTGCGACGCCATCGCGCACGTCATCGAGCACCCGGACGCCACGCCCGAGGCGCTCGCCCAGATCGTCAAGGGGCCGGACTTCCCCACGGGCGGCATCATCTACGGCGGCCAGGGCATCCGCGACTGCTACTCGACCGGGCGCGGCCTCATCAAGGTGCGCGCGCGGGTCCAGGTCGAGGAGGGGCGCGCCGGGCGCATGAGCCTGGTGGCGACCGAGATCCCCTTCCAGGTCAGCAAGGCGAGCCTGCTCGAGAAGATCGCCGGCCTGGTGCGCCAGGGGAAGATCACCGGCATCAGCGACCTGCGCGACGAGTCCGACCGCGACGGCATGCGGGTGGTGATCGAGCTCAAGAAGGACGCCAACCCGAAGGTCGTGCTCAACCAGCTCTTCGTCCACACCCCGCTGCAGGTGACGTTCGGCGCGATCATGCTGGCCCTGGTGGACAACCGCCCGCAGGTCATGAACCTGCGCCAGCTGGTGGACCAGTACGTGCTCCACCGCCAGGTGGTCGTGCGGCGGCGCACCGAGTTCGACCTGGCCGAGGCCGAGAAGCGCGCCCACATCCTCGAGGGCCTCAAGATCGCCCTCGACCACCTCGACGCCGTCATCGCCCTGATCCGCGGGTCGAAGGACGTCGACGCCGCGCGCCAGGGCCTGATGACGCAGTTCAAGCTGAGCGAGATCCAGGCGAACGCCATCCTCGAGATGCGCCTCTCGCGCCTGACCGGGCTCGAGCGCTCGAAGGTCGAGCAGGAATACCTCGAGATCATCCAGCTGATCGAGCGGCTGCGGTCGATCCTCGCCAGCCCGAAGAAGATGCTCGCCATCATCCAGGAGGAGGTCCGGCGCCTGAAGGACAAGTACGGCGACGACCGGCGCACCGAGATCGTGGGCGAGGAGGGCGAGATCGGCTACGAGGACACCATCGAGCAGAAGGACATGGTGATCACGATCTCGCACGCCGGCTACATCAAGCGCCAGGAGATCGCCGCCTACCGTTCGCAGCGGCGCGGCGGCAAGGGCGTGATCGGCGCGCGGACCAAGGAAGAGGACTTCATCGAGCACCTGTTCGTGGCCAGCACGCACGCCTACCTGCTGATCCTCACCGACCGGGGCCGCTGCTACTGGCTCAAGGTGCACGAGATCGAGCAGGCCGGGCGGATGGCGAAGGGCCGGCCGCTGGTGAACCACCTCGAGGGCATGGCGCGCGAGGAGCGGGTCCAGGCGGTGGTGGCGGTCAAGGAGTTCGACGACCACCACTTCCTGGTGTGCGCCACGAAGAAGGGCCTGATCAAGAAGACCGTGCTCTCGGCCTACAGCCACCCGCGCAAGATCGGGATCAACGCCATCCTGCTCGAGGAAGGCGACGGCCTCATCGAGGCCATCCTCACCGACGGCTCGCAGGACATCATCCTGGCGAAGAAGCAGGGCCTCGCCATCCGGTTCCACGAGAACGAGGTGCGCGCCATGGGCCGCACCTCCTACGGGGTCAAGGCGGTGACGCTCGACGACGCCGACGACGAGGTCGTGAGCATGGTCGGGGTCAAGCGCCAGTCGACGCTCCTGGCCGTCACCGAGCACGGCTTCGGCAAGCGCAGCGAGATCTCCGAGTACCGGGTCTCCCACCGCGGCGGGAAGGGCATCATCACCATCAAGACCACCGAGCGGAACGGCTGCATCGTGGCCGTGAAGGAGGTCGTGGACGGTGACGAGCTGATGATCATGACCCGCTCCGGCCAGCTCATCCGCATGCCGGTGAAGGGCATCGGCGTGATGGGCCGCAACACCCAGGGCGTCACGCTGGTGAACCTGACTCCCACCGAGGGCGAGCTGCTCCCGGACGTGGTGGCGGGGGTCACGCGGGTGGTGAGCGAGGACGACGAGACCGACAGCGGCAACGGGGCCGACCCCATCGCGGAGCCCGGCGAGTAGCGTGACACGCGTGCCCCGGACCCAGTTGCGTGGTCTGGGCGCGATGGTGGCGGCCACGCTGCTGTGGGGCGCCACCTTCGTCGTGATCCGCGACAGCCTGCACGCGATCCCGCCGCTGGCGCTGGTCTTCGGCCGCTTCGCCGCCGCGAGCGTCGTGCTGGTCGCGCTCGCGCTCCCGCGCCGGCGCCGGCTCACGCGCTCCACGCTCCTGGGCGGGGTGCTCGCCGGCGCGTGCTTCGCCGGGGGCTACTTCGCGCAGGCCGTCGGCCTCACGCTGACGAGCGCGGGCAGCTCGGCCTTCCTGACCTGCGCGGGCACCTTGTTCGTCGCCCTCTACGCGTGGCCGCTGCTCGGCCAGCGGCCCTCGGGCGTGCTGCTGCAGGGGGTGCTTCTGGCCCTGGCGGGCTCGGCGCTGCTGTCGCTGGGGGCCGGGGCGCAGGGCCTGCGCCTGGGCGCGGGGGAGTTGTGGACGCTGTGCGGCGCGGCGATCTTCGGCCTGCAGATCGTGACGCTCGCGCGTTTCGCCCCCGGCGCGGACGGGCTGGTGCTGTGCGCGGTCCAGGCCCTCACCGTGACGCTCGTCCTGCTGCCGTTCACCGGCGGCGTGGCCACGCCCTTCGCCGCGCTCGGGGCGGCGGACGCCTGGCGCTTCGCCTACCTCGTCGCGGCGGGGAGCATCGTGGCGCCGCTGCTGCAGATCTCCGCGCAGCGCCTGCTGCCCGCGGGCCGGGTGGCGCTGCTCTTCGCGCTCGAGCCGGTCTTCGCGGTGGTCTTCGCCCTCACCCTGGGTCGCGAGAGCTTCTCGCCCCGCTGGTGGGTGGGCGCGGCGCTCATCTTCGCGGGCGTGGTGCGCGTGGAGTGGGACGCGGCGCGGGAGCGCTCGCGGGCCGCGCCGCCGGGGGCGACAACGTGACGTCGAGCCAGGCGAGGAAGCGCGCGGCGAGGGTCGGGTCGTGGCGGAACTGGGTGAGGCCCCGCCCGCCCCTGCGGGACTCCACCACGCGCGAGGCCGCGCGGTCGGAGGCCTGGTAGAGGACGTCGGTGATCGCGCAGGTCGGGTCGAAATCGTCCGGCGCGGCCTGGAAGAAGACCGGCAGGCCGAGCTGCGCCAGGCGGGCGCGCGTCGCTCCACGGTCCACCGGCGCGGGTGCGGGGCTCACGAGCAGGAGCGCCTTCACGCGCGGATCCAGGGCCGCCGCCTCGACCGCCATGGTGGCGCTGGCCCCCACGCCCACGACCAGGTAGCGCGTGCTGTCCACCGGGGTCGAGCGGCGGGCCGTGCGCATGGCGTCGACCACGTCGCGCGCGACGAGCTCCTGCAGGGCCGCCTCGCGGTCGAACCAGGCGTCGGGGGAGGGGCAGGAGGGGTCCACGGAGGCCCCGTGCCCGCGCGGGTAGAGCATCAGCGTCGTGACGCCGTGCCGGCGCAGGGCGAACGCGAGGCTGTCGCCGGAGGCGAGGCTGTCGTCCGGCGCCAGCAACACGACCGCGAGCAGCGCGGGCGCGCGGCGCGCGGTGACCCCGGCGCGCGCGGCCCGGGCGCGTGGCGCGGGCGTGAGCAGGCCGCCGAGCGGGAAGCCGTCCGAGGCGCTGAACGCGAGCAACTGCCCGCCGAGGGCGGACGCCAGCGAGACCTCGGACGTGTCGTGGACCGTCGTCCCGTGGATCACCGCGGGACGGATGCGGGACCCGACCCCGGCCTCCGTGCCCGCCTGATCGAGCATCTCGATCACCGCGTCGTCGGTGCCGCGCGAGCGGATCGCGAGCGGCAGGAGCAGGTCCACGGTCCGCCGGTAGTCCTTGAGCGTGAACGCCACGCGGGCCATGCGAAAGCGCCACTCGTAGCGCGGCAGCAGCGGGGCCTCGACGAGGGCGAAGAGCTTCGCCGCGGTATCGGCCTTCCCCTGGAGGAAGTGCGCCCACGCGATCCGGCCGACCAGGGCCGGCGGCGCGTCCCACTCCGAGGCCGCGCGCGCGGCCGTGAGGAGCCGGATCGCCTCGCTGGCGTCCCCCGCGCCGCGCCGCAACAGCAACTGGTCCACCAGCGCCAGCATCGACGGCTCGTCGCGGAGCAGCTCGAAGGCGCGCCGGTGGCAGACGATGGCGCTGTCCACGCGGCCTTCGCGCTGATAGCTCGTGCCCGCGTAGCCCAACGCCTCGCCGGCGCTCAGCCGGTCGCTGGCGGTGGCGGCGTAGTCGAGCAGTTGCGAGCGCAGGCTGGCGGGGGTGGCCGCCTCGAGCAGCAGCGCGCGCGCGGGCGTGACCGGGAGCGCCGCCCGCGCCGGCAGCGCGCAGACGAGCAGCAGCAGGGAGAGCAGGGTGGCGGATCTCATGAAAGCTCCTCGCTCGATGGGGTCGGGTCGGTCATGGCCGGTGGAGGATTGTACCCGAGCCGGCCGCGCCGACACAGGGGCCCGTGCGGGCGCCCCTTTTGCGCCGCGCGGGGCCGCGTGGCACGATGCGTTCCATGGCCCGCGAAGCCGCCGTCGTCCACTCGTCCGGGTACCACTGCGACATCGGCACCCACGTGTTCCCGATGGAGAAGTTCGGGCTCCTGCGGCAGCGCCTGGTGGACGCGGGCGACGTCGCGGGGGACGCCTTCCTCGAGCCCGCGCCCGCCTCGCGCGAGGACCTGCTGCGGGTCCACAGCGCCGAGTACCTGGACGACCTCGAGCAGCTGCGCTGGACCCTGCGCACCATGAGCGCCGAGCTGCCGCTGACCGGGGAGATCGTGCACGCCTACCGGCTGGCCGCGGGCGGCACCACGCTCGCGGCGCGCGAGGCCCTGACCCGCGGCTTCGGGATCAACCTGGGCGGAGGCTTCCACCACGCCTATCCCGACCACGCCGAGGGTTTCTGCTATCTCAACGACATCGCCGTCGCCATCCGCACCCTGCAGCACGAGGGCCGGGTGCGGCGGGCGGCGGTGGTGGACTGCGACGTGCACCAGGGCAACGGCACCGCGCGCGTGTTCCGCGGCGACGACACGGTCTTCACGTTCTCCGTCCACCAGCAGCGGAACTACCCCACGCCGAAGGAGCCCGGCGACCTCGACGTCGGGCTCGAGGACGGGACCGGTGACGCCGAATATCTCGAGCGGCTGGAGCGGGCGCTCGACCGGGTCTGGGAGTCCGCTCCCGAGATCGTGGTCTACCAGGCCGGCGCCGACACCTACCGCGAGGACCAACTGGGCGGGCTGGCCCTGTCGATCGAGGGGCTGGAGGCGCGCGACGTGATGGTGCTGGAAGGCTGCGCGCGACGCAGCGTGCCGGTGGCGGTGACGCTGGGAGGCGGTTACGCGCGGCGGCTCGACGACACCATCCGGATCCACCTGGCGACGTGCCGCCAGGCCTTCGCGCTGGCGCGCCGGACCTGACCGCGCTCGACGCGTTCCGGCCGACCGGCGCTTCGTGTGGAGGGGGGGGAGGCTCCTGACCACACGAGAGGGAATCGCCCGGGCCGGCGTTTCGTGCGTCGCGCAGCCCCCGCCCGCTCGGCCGCACCGCCCTCCCTGCGGAACACCTCGCTCTTGAAGATCCCGCGAGTTCGAGCGCTCGACTGGTCGCGCGCAGCGAACGCGACCCCGGGTCGGGTTCGAAAGCTCCCTGCCAGAGGAGACTTCCTGCCCGGCTGCATCCGGAGTGTGTACCCCGGGTCTGACCGTTGTCAACGGCGTGGGAGCGCCGAAGCGCGACCGGGGCGCGGCTCGCGGGCGCGCGCCCCGGTCGTGGCTTCAGCGGGTGGCCGGCGGCTTCGTGGCGGGCGCGCCCGGCCGCTTCGCGGGAGGTCGGGGCGCCTTGCCCGCCTCGCTCGACGGGCCCAGCACTTCGAGCGAGGCGTCGTCGTACCACACGGTCCCGCTCGAGGGCACCGTGTAGGCGAGCCACGCCCACAACTCGACCGCGTCCGACGGCACGTCCATCTCGAGCGAGACCGGCGACCAGTCGCTGGTGAGGTCGAATCCCTTCACGGGTTCGCTCTGGACCATCCCGCGCTGGAGGCAGTTCGCGTAGAGCCGGAGCGAGGTCACGCTGCCCCGCAGGCTGTCGGTCTTCACCCAGGCCGAGAGGCGCATGCGCTTGCCCGCGAAGCCCCTGCCCAGCACCTGGCAGACGCCGACGCGGGACTGGAAGAGCCCATCCTTGCTGGCCGTGAAGCGGATGGAGGCCTTGCCCGAGTGCGACACCGTCGTGTCCCGGTCGATGCGCAGCCCGGCGTACGGCGGCATCGAGTACTCCCAGTCGTTGCCGTCGCCCTCGAAGCCCGGGTCCAGCAGCAGGTTCACGTGCGCGGGCGGCACGGGCGCGGGCCGCGCGGGCTCCAGCTTGAGCGATGCGTCGTCGAAGATCACCTGGCCCGTGCCCACGAGCCCGCAGCGCACGTTGACCACGTTCGTGCTGCGCGGCACGAAGGTGCGCACTTCGCGCCGCACCCACTCGGTCTCGGGGTCGCTGAAGTAGACGCGCTTCCAGCCCAGGTCGATCATCGGGTCGTCCAGCGGGTTGATGCCGAGACGCTTCCCGGCCAGCTCGCGCGGCACGCCCCAGACCTTCGACATCTTGCCGATGGTGTCGCGGTAGGCCTGCAGCAGGACGTAGGCGCGTCCCTGGAGCCCGTTGCTCCGCGTCCACACCGAGAGGACCAGGTCCTTGCCCCACGACTCGGGGCCCACGAGGACGATCTGGTTCCAGTTGTGCCAGACCGGCACGAGCGTGCTGGTGTTCGCGATGCTCACCGCGTAGCGGCCGCCGTGCACGAGGAAGGTGTCGCGGCCGAAGAACACCGTGGGCAGCGTGGTCTGGGCCGTGTCCCAGGCCGACGGCATCCACGGATGGGCCTCGAGCGAGTCCTCGAACCCGGGATTCAGGAGCAACTCGCCGGACGGGCCTGCGGCCGCGCACGGAGCGGCGGCGGCGAGCGCGAGCGTCAGCGCGGCGAGCAGGTGGACTGCGTGGGTGCGCAGCGTCGGGGACATGCATTCTTCCTTTCGGCAGGGCGGCAAGGACCACGAGAGCGCAGCGGTTCGGCGTCAAGAGTATCAGAAGCCGGGGGCGCGAAGGTCAAGGGGGCGTGGAGTCCGGGGCGCGGGCCGTCCGGGCGGCCGTGGGCCGGGCGGGGTCCCGGAGCGCCGGCGCCATTGCCGGTGCCGGAACCGCTCCGATAGAGTCGGGCCCGGCACGAAACCCCGGGGAAGGGACCTCCGCATGTCCGAATGGCTGTTCACCTCCGACCTGCACGGCCAGAACGCCCTCTACGAGCAACTCGTGGCGCTCGTGGCGGCCCACCGCCCGGCGGCGCTGCTGCTGGGCGGTGACCTCGCGCCCCACGGGGCGGGCGAGGACGGCGTGGGGCGCCAGCGGCTCTTCCTGCAGGGCTTCTTCGTCGAGTTCGCGCGCCGCGTGCGGGAGGCCGCCCCGGGGCTCGAGCTGCTCGTGCTGCTGGGCAACGACGACTGGAGCGCCAACCAGGACGTGCTCGAGGCCCACGACGGGACGCTCTGGCGCGCGTTGCACGGGCGGGTGACGGAGGTGGCGGGCGTGGAGGTCGCCGGCCTGTCGTGGGTCCCCATCACCCCCTTCGGCATGAAGGACTGGGAACGCTGGGAGGACGACGCGGCGGAGGACCCGCCGCGCCTGGACGGCTGGCGGAGCCGCGCCGGCGGGATCGAGCCGATGCGCTTCGATCCCGCGCGGCGCACGCCCACGATCGCCGACGCGCTCGAGGAGCTGTCGGCGCTGGCCGGCCCGGAGACGCTCTACGTGCTGCACTCGCCGCCGCGCGACACCCGCTGCGACCTGATCGGCGCGCGGGTCCACGTCGGCTCGCGCGCGATCCGGGCGTTCGTGGAGCGCCGCCAGCCGCCGCTCGTCCTGTGCGGCCACATCCACGAGGCGCCGCGGGTCTCGGGCGCCTGGCGCGACACGATCGGCCGCACCGTGGTGGTGAACCCAGGCCAGTTCGGCACGGTCCGCCTGTGCGGGGCGTGGTTCGACCCGCGGCGCATCGCGGAAACGCTGCGGCACACGGTGTTCGGCTGAACGTTCCCGGAACGCGGCGGGCCCGGCCGGGGCGGGGCCCCGCGGCCCCGGATCCCCGCGGGGGCCCCGTGGCTCTCATGGTACGATGGGTGCGCTCCCCGCTCCCCCACGCTGCCCGGGACCTTCGAGGTGCTTCGATGAGACGAGTTCTCTTCCCCGCGCTCTGCGCCCTGGCCGTCACGCTGTCCTACCACCCCGCGAGCGCCTGGGCCGGCGCGGCGTGGCGGTCGTGGGACGCGGGCCTGCGCGAGGCCGCGACCTCGGGCCGCCCGGTGCTGGTGGACGTCTACACGGACTGGTGCGGATGGTGTAAGCGCATGGACCGGGACGTCTACGCCCGGGCCGACGTGCAGGACTACCTCTCCCGGAAGTTCGTGACGGTGAAGCTCGATGCCGAGGGCCGTGCCGCGGCGCGCTACGAGGGGCGGACGCACACCTCGCGGACCCTCGCGGCGCGTCTCGGCGCGACCAGCTATCCGACGACCGTGTTCCTGGACTCGAAGGGGGTCCTCCTCGGGGCCGTCCCGGGTTACTCGCCGCCCCAGGACTTCCTCCTGCTGCTGCGCTTCATCGGGGACGGCCACGCCCAGCGCGGCGAGCGGTTCGAGGACTTCCAGCGCGCGGCGAAGTCCGGCCGGGCCGGCCCGCGCCGCTGATGCGGCTCGTGGCGGGACGGGCGGCGCGCGCATGACCCTGCTGGACGGTGCCCGGCTCGCAGTGCTCGACACCGAGACCACCGGGCTCGATCCCGGGCTGGGGCACGGGCTGGTCGAGGTCGCCTGGGTCGCGCTCGACGACGGCGAGATCGGGGAGACCTGGACCACGCTCGTGAACCCGGGCCGGCCCATCCCGCCGGACGCCTCGGCCGTGCACGGGATCACGGACCCGATGGTGCGGGACGCCCCGGTCCCGGCGGCGGTGGCGGCCGAGCTCGAGCGGCGCTGCGCCGGACGCACGCTCGTCTTCCACAACGCGGCCTTCGACCTGCCCTTCCTGGCTGCGCTGCTGCGGGCCGGCGGTCGCCTCCCGCTGTCCCACCCGGTGGTGGACACGCTCGGCCTGGCGCGAGGGCTGGGCGATCCGGGCAGCAACTCGCTGGTCGCCCTCGCTTCCCGCTTCAAGCTGCCGCCCGAGGCCGCGCACCGCGCCCTGGGCGACGCGCTCACCACCGCGCGGTTGCTCCGCGTGCTGGCGGCGCGCTGGGAGAGCGATCGGGGCGTGCGCACGGTCGCGGAACTGGCCGCCGCGAGCCTGGACGCGATCCGCCTCACGAACCGGCGCCCGCGTGCCGGATAGCGGGGCCCGCGGCGTCCTGGTTGACAGCATCGCGCGGCCCGGAATAATGGCGGGGCGCGGAGCTCGGTCGCGCACTTTCCGGTGGGAGGCGCCATGCACGTGAACCACCCGCCCGAGGCGGGACAACCCGCCCCGGAGTTCAGGCTCAAGGGCCCGGGAGGGCAGCCGTTCACGCTCTCCGAGTACCGCGGGAGCCGGAACCTCCTGCTGGCCTTCTTCCCGCTGGCGTTCTCGCCGGTCTGCGCGCACCAGTTGCCCGAGTTGCAGCGGGAGCTGGCGCGGTTCCGGGCGCTCGACACCGAGGTGCTGGGGGTCAGCGTGGACTCGTGGTACTCGAACCAGGAGTTCGCGCGGAAGCTGGGCCTGTCCTTCCCGCTGCTCTCGGACTTCGACCGCGCGGCCTGTGCCGCGTACGGCGTGCTGATCCCCGAGCGGGGATACAGCAACCGCGCCTACTTCGTCGTGGACAAGCAGGGGCGCATCGTCTGGCGCGAGATCAGCCCCACGCCCGCGGAGATTCCCAGCACCGAGGACGCCCTCGCCGCCCTCGAGGCCCTGGCGTGACCCGCGGCCGGGAGCCCACGCGCGCCACGCGCGGGCGTCCCGGCCGCGGGCAGTCGCCCGCGCCGAAGGGGGCTCCCACCGTCCTGGTGGTGGGCGGTGAGGACGACGCCACCAAGGCCCTCATCGCCTTCCTGCGCGGCCAGGACCTCGCGGTGGTGTGGTCGCGCGACGGCGAGAGCGGCCACAACGCGCTCGACTCGGTCCGCGTGGACTGCCTGGTGGCGGAGCTGCGTGCGCCGCGCATCGACGGCCTGGACCTGTTGCGCCGGGCCCGCGAGCGCAATCCCGAGGTCTGCGCCGTGCTCGTCGCCGCGGCCACCGCGCGCGGCAAGGCCCTCGAGGCGCTGCGAGGGGGGGCGGCGGATGTCCTGGCGCGGCCCCTGGACCACGAGCGGCTGCTGGCCGTGCTGCGCCGGGGTCTCGAGCGGCAGGCCCTGGTGGCCCGCGTCGCGGAGATGGAGGCCCGGCTCGACGAGCGCTTCGGTGTCGAGCGCCTCACCGGGCACTCGCGCGCCATCGTGGGGGTGATGGAGCAGGTGCGCCACGTCGCCTCGACGCGCGCCACCGTGCTGATCGAGGGCGAGCCCGGAACGGGCAGGCGCCTGGTGGCGCAGGCCATCCACCAGAACAGCCCGCGCCGCAGCGAGCGGTTCGTCTGGGTCAATTGCGGCGCGCTCGCCGATGGCGTCGTCGAGAGCGAACTGTTCGGGCACGCGAGCGGGACCGTCGCCGGCGCGGGCGCCGGGCAGCCGGGGCGGTTCGAGCTGGCCGACGGCGGCACCCTCTTCCTCGGCGAGATCGCCGAGCTGTCGCCGACCGTCCAGATCAAGCTGCTGCGGGTGCTGCAGGACCGCTCCTTCGAACGCGTGGGCGGGAGCGAGTCGCTCAAGGTGGACGTGCGCCTCGTCGCCTCCACCAGCCGCGACCTCGCGGCCGAAGTGGCGGCCGGGCGCTTCCGCGAGGACCTCCACTACCGGTTGAGCGTGGTGCGCATCCAGATGCCCTCCCTGCGGGCGCGCTCCGAGGACATCCCGCTGCTCGTGGGGGAGTTCATCCGGGAGCTCGATCGCCAGCATGGCCGCCGCGTGACCGGCATCACCCGCGGCGTGCTGGACCGGCTGATGCGTCACCCGTGGCCGGGCAACGTGCGCGAGCTGCGCAACGTCGTCGAGGGCATGGTTCGCTTCGCCGAAGGGCGCAGGGCGCTCGACCTGTCGGACCTGCCCGACACGCTGCGAGAGGCGGGCGGCGCCGGGGAGAAGCTCGAGTTGCGCGTGGGCATGACGGTGGAGGAAGCGGAGCGCCGCCTCATCGGCGCCACCCTGCGTCACTGCGGCAACGACAAGCCGCGAGCGGCCGCCATGCTGGGAATCGGGCTTCGCACGCTCTACCGCAAGCTGCAGTCCCGCTGAGCCCTGCCGGGACCGGGATGCCCCGGGCGGGGCCCGCAACTGGGTGCTAAGACCCGCCGGCCGGGTTGCCGATAACGGGCCCAGGTGGGGAGGATGGATCATTCCCGCCGCTGGCTCCCGCCTGACCTCCGGAGGTCACGAGCGTGTTCACGGAAGAAGACGACCCCAAGCCCGACGACGGCCGACCTTCCCCGCCGGGGAAGATCCTGTCGTTCCCCGGTCGGCCTGCCCCTGATTGGTTGACGGGGCCGGCGGACGGCTTGGGCGCCGCCCTCGACCCGCTCGACGACGCCACCGACGAGGCTCCTCCCGAGTCGCTCCCGCAGCCCGTGTTGCGGCGGCCCGGGGCGCCCGCGCCGCTTCCCGAGCTCGTGCCGGCCATCGATCAGGCGATCGCGAAGCCGGCGCCCGATGCGGAGAAGCTGGCGAAGGAACCCGCCTCGCCGCCGGCCCCGTCGCGAAGGCTCGCGCCGCCCGGGATCTGGGCGCCGGTCGCGAGCAGCGTGCCGGTCCTCAGGCTGGCGCTGCCCGACGGGCCCGAGCCGGTCGAGAGCGCATCCACAGTGGCCCCGCCGCCGCGCGTCCTGGGGCTGCCGGGACGCAACGAGGATCTGCTCCGCACCGCCGCGGCCCCGCCTCCGCTCGCCCCGCTCCACGAACCCTGGTGGGTCATCGCGCTCGACAGCGTGAGGACCAGGCGTCCCGTCCAGATCGGGGTCGCCGCCGGGTTGGTCGCGCTCGTCCTGGTCGCCTGGTGGTCGTGGCCGCGCGGCGTGGGCACCATCTCGCTGTCCGAGTTGCGGAGCTACCCGGCTCGTTACGACGGCCGGACCGTGGTGGTGCGTGGACGGGTCGGGGACGACATCTTCGCCGTGGGCGCCGGCTGGGCCTTCTACCTGGTCCAGGGGCGCGACACGATCGTGACCTTCACGCGGTCCCAGAGGCCCAACCCCCGCGCGGTCATCACGGTGAAGGGGCAGGTCAGCACGGGCTTCCTCGACGGCGTCCCGCGCCAGGCCCTCTTCGAGGACACCGCCGCCCCGCAGTAGGCTCTCCCGCCGCCGCGGACCCTCCCGCCCGGCGTTCCCGGGCCCTCCCCGGGCCACTTCCGGCGCGCGGGTCCGCCCGCTTGACACGCCGCTCCGTTCCTGCGAGGTTGGCGCTCCCAACACGAGACCGCCAGACGACTTGTGCCATTATGGCAAAGCTCGCGAGGCGATCCGGGGGCGTCCTCCGATCCAGACCGGCCGGCGCAGCCCAACTACCTTGGCTCGCGTGAATGATGTGGCCGCCCGGCAGCAAGGGCGAGGACGGCGCAACGATCGCGGAACGATGGCGCGTGCAGGCACGGTCCGGCCCGGGCAGGCTCCCGGGCGGGCCCGAGCGCAGCCAGTTCCATGTGGCCCCGGAGGGGGCCGACCTGAAACCACGAGGAGGAGTTCATGAAGATCCAGCCTCTCGCTGACCGCATCCTGGTCCGCCGCATCGAGGAGAAGGAGACCGTGCGGGGCGGCATCATCATCCCCGACACCGCCAAGGAGAAGCCCCAGGAGGGTGAGGTCGTCGCCGTGGGCCCCGGCCGCATGGGCGACGATGGCAAGCGCTTCGTCATGGAGGTCAAGAAGGGCGACCGCGTGCTGATCGGCAAGTACAGCGGCACGGAGGTGAAGATCGACGGCGTCGAGTACACGATCCTGCGCGAAGACGACGTCCTCGGGATCCTGTCGTCCCCGAAGTAGCCCATTCGCGGCTCCCCGGCCACGCGGCCGGGCGGAGCCCGTTCTCATCCTAAGGAGGCATCATGGCAGCGAAGCAGCTGATCTTCAGCGAACAGGCGCGCGCGAAGGTCCTCGAAGGCGTGGAGATCCTGGCCAAGGCGGTCAAGGTCACCCTCGGACCGCGCGGGCGGAACGTCGTGCTGGACAAGAAGTGGGGCTCCCCGACCGTGACCAAGGACGGCGTGACCGTCGCCAAGGAGATCGAGCTCGAGGATCCGTTCCTCAACATGGGCGCGCAGATGGTGCGCGAGGTGGCTTCGAAGACCTCCGACGTGGCCGGCGACGGCACCACCACCGCGACGTTGCTGACCGAGGCCATCTTCCGCGAGGGCATCAAGAACGTCACCGCCGGCGCGGCCCCGATGGCCATCAAGCGCGGCATCGACAAGGCGGTCGAGACGGTGGTCGACGAGCTCAAGAAGCTGAGCCGGACCGTCAAGGAGAACCGCGAGATCGAACAGGTCGCCACGATCTCCGCGAACGGCGAGCATTCCATCGGCAAGATCATCGCCGAGTGCATGGACAAGGTCGGCAAGGACGGCACGATCACGGTGGAAGAGGCCAAGTCCATCGAGACCACCCTCGAGCTGGTCGAGGGCATGCAGTTCGACAAGGGCTACGTGTCGCCGTACTTCGTGACCGAGAAGGAGAACATGGAGGCGGTGCTCGAGGACGCCTTCATCCTGCTCTACGAGAAGAAGCTCTCGAACATGAAGGACCTCCTGCCGATCCTCGAGAAGATCGCGCAGCGCGGCAAGCCCCTGCTGATCGTGGCCGAGGACGTCGAAGGCGAGGCGCTCGCCACCCTGGTCGTCAACAAGCTGCGCGGCACGCTGGCGGTGTGCGCGGTGAAGGCGCCGGGCTTCGGCGACCGCCGCAAGGCCATGATGGAGGACATCGCGATCCTCACCGGCGGCAAGGTCATCACCGAGGACCTCGGCATCAAGCTCGAGAACGCCAAGGTCGAGGACCTGGGCAAGGCCAAGCGCATCACGGTGGACAAGGAGAACACCACCATCGTCGAGGGCGCGGGCAAGAAGGCCGACATCCAGGGCCGCATCGGGCAGATCAAGAAGGAGATCGAGGACACGACCTCCGACTACGACCGCGAGAAGCTGCAGGAGCGGCTCGCGAAGCTCGCCGGCGGCGTGGCGGTGATCAACGTCGGCGCCGCGACCGAGACCGAGATGAAGGAGAAGAAGGCCCGCGTCGAGGACGCGCTGCACGCGACGCGCGCGGCGGTCGAGGAAGGCATCGTGCCGGGCGGCGGCGTGGCCTACCTGCGCAGCCTCGCGGCGCTGGAGAAGCTCGCCAAGGAGCTCGAGGGCGACGAGAAGGTCGGCGTGATGATCGTCAAGCGGGCGCTCGAGCAGCCGCTGCGCACGCTGTGCGAGAACGCCGGGCTCGAGGGCTCGATCATCGTCGAGAAGGTCAAGGCCTACAAGGGCGAAGAGAAGTTCATGGGCTTCGACGTGGACAAGGAGAGCTACGTCGACATGTTCAAGGCCGGCATCATCGACCCGACCAAGGTCTCGCGCTCGGCGCTGCAGAACGCGGCGAGCGTGGCGAGCCTGCTGCTCACCACCGAGTGCCTGGTCGCCGAGATCCCGGAGAAGAAGAAGGCGCCGGCCATGCCGGGTGGCGGCGGCGGCGGATACGGCGGCGGCGAGGACTTCTAGACCTCACCGAGCGGCAGCTCGCGGGGGCCCCGGCGCGAGCCGGGGCCCTTCGCGCGGGCGGCCCGGGGGCGCGTTTGCGCCGCCGGGCCGCCATCGGGCACACTCATAGGCCGCGTGATCCATGGGGAGGCCCTCGAGGGGCCGTGGTCCCCTCGCTCGCCATCCCAGCCTCAAGGAGTCCAAGTGATCGCAGCGACCCAGCTCAAGGTGGGCATGGTCATCATGCACAACAGCAAGCCGCACCGCGTGACGAACGTGCTGCACGTCACGCCCGGCAACTGGCGCGGCATGGTGCAGACCCGCCTGGTGAACATCGAGACCGGCTCCAACGCCGAGCACCGGTTCCGCTCCGAGGACAAGGTGGACCGCGCCCCGCTCGAGGAGCACAAGCTCCAGTATTCGTACCGCGCCGGCGACGACTACCACTTCATGAACACCGAGAGCTACGAGATGGTGTCGCTCCACGCCGACGTGCTGGGCGACAACGTCGGGTACCTCACCGAGGGCATGATGATCGAGGCCCTGTACTACGAGGGCCGCGTGGTGGGCATCGAGGTGCCGATGTTCGTCGAGCTCGAGGTGAAGGAGACGACGCCCAACATCAAGGGCGCCGCGGTGCAGAACACCTCGAAGCCCGCGATCCTGGTGACCGGGCACGAGATCAAGGTGCCGCCCTACATCGAGATCGGCGACCGCGTGAAGATCGACACGCGCACGGGGGACTTCGTCGAGCGCGTGTAGCGCGCCCCGGCCGCGACGACGCCGCCACTCCGGATGCCCCGGGGTGGCGGTCCGCTTTGCGGGGCGGGCGCCCGGAAACGAACCGCCCCGCTCACCGTGGGGCGAGCGGGGCGGTTAAAACGGGAGAGGCATCCAAAGTCTCGGGGGCCGCACCCAAGGGTCTTCGAACACCGTCTCCCAAACCTGTCCGTTCTGATGGCGCCTCCGCGAAAAGGATTCGAGGAGGATCCTGCTGCGAGACCAAAGTACACCCGCCCGGTCCCTTGTGCGTCAAGGAATTGAAAACGAATCGGGGTCCAAAAGGACCACGCCGAAAGGACCATCGCGCGGTTAGGCCTGCCAAACCGCGGTCCCGGCGGGCTGGCGGAGCGGCCCCGGATCGCGCCCCGGTGTCCACGCCCGCGCGCGGCGCGGACGCGCGCCGCGGCGCACCGGGATGCGTGCCCGGCGGTCGCACGCGTCCGCCGCTTCAGCCGTCGAGGAGCGCCCGCGCGGCGGCGACCACCCGCTCGACACTCACCGAGTCGACGCTGCCGTCCTCGCCCTGCACCGCGACGACCGCCCGGTTGACCGGCTTCCACCGCGCCGGATCGGTCGGTCCGAACACGGCGACGCATCTCGCGCCGACCGCGCCCGCGATGTGCATGACGCCGGTGTCGTTGCAGAGCGTGAGGGTCGAGCGTCGCAGCAGGGCGCCGAGAAACCCCAGGGACACGGACGAGCGGACGAACGGGGGCTCGACGCACGCCGCGAGGAACGCCTCGAGCGTCGCCGCGTCGGCGGGCCCCGCCGTCGCCACCACCCCGCACCCGAGGGCCCCGGCGAGGGTCCGCGCCGCCGCCGCGAACCGGCTCCCCGGCCACACGTTCCGCGGCTTGCCCGCTCCCGGGTGGACGACGATGAATCGTCCGCCCGCGCCGAACGAGGCGGCGAGGAACCGCTCGCACTCCTGCTCGTCCGCCGCCGCCGGCACGAACGCGGAGGTCAGGTCCGTCACCTGCACGCCGATCGCCGCGAGCGGGTAGAGGTTGTGCGCGCTCTCGTGCATCGCGGCGAGCTCCCCGGGCGACGGCAGCGGCAGCTCGAGGTGGTAGAAGCGCGAGGTCAGGTCGTGACCGAACGGCCGGCTGGTGGAGCCGGCGCGCAGCCGTGCGCCGCTCGCGACGGCCAGCAGCATGCTCGTCACCGAGAAGGAGACGGTGTTGAGGACGATCGCGGCGTCGAAGCGGCGGCGCCGGAGGTCCGCGATGAACCGCACCAGGTCCAGCAGGCCGCCCGGGCCCTTCTTCCGCGGAAGGACGAGCACCTCGTCGATGTACGGGTTGCCCCGCACGCACTCGGCGTTGATCCGCGAGGCCAGGAGTTCGATCCGCGCGCCGGGGAAGCGCGCCCGCAGCCCCCGGTACGCGGGAACGGCCAGGAGCATGTCTCCCATCTGGTGGTGCTGCCGGATGACGAGCAGCCGCGACACTTCCACGCGGCCGAACTCCGCGGCCGTCAGGCGCCGTCTCGACAGGAACAGCGAGATGAAGCGCGCGAGCGTGCGCTTGCCGATCTTCTCGAATCCCTTGGCCACCCGTCCCCCGGAGGAAGGACCTGCTACGCGAGCGGTCCGGACGGGCCGCCCGGATCACCCAGCAGGACCTGCGTCAACTGTTCGGCGCTTTGCTTCCACGTGAGCCATGGCAGGTCGTCCGACCGCGGGATGCGACCCTGCCGGTAGAGCTCGACCCACTCCCGGATGGCGTCGGCCAGCGCCCGCGGCTCCAGCCCGCTGAAGTAGAAGGCGTGCTCCCCGGCCACCTCGCGGAACACCGGGATGTCCCGGGCCATGATCGGCAGCCGGTGCTGCGCGGCTTCGATCAGCGGCAGCCCGAAACCCTCTCCCAGCGAGGCGCAGATCAGGCAACTGCTCGCGGCGTAGACCCTTCCCAGGTACTCGTCGCTGATGCCCTCGAGCCAGAACAGCCGCCGGCCCAGCTCGGGGTGCCGGCGCAGGCGCTCCATCAGCGACTCCGCCATCCAGCCCTCGTTGCCGACGATCACCAGGTTGGCGTCCAGCCCCTCGCCCCACAGGAGCTCGAGGGCGGCCAGCGCCTGCGCCTGGCACTTCCGCGGCTCGATGGTGCCGACCATCAGGAACGCCGGGCGGCGCGTCAGCGCGCGGAGCACGTGGTCGACGTCGTCACGCAGGCCGAGCGTGGGGACCGAGTTCTCGATGTCGGCCCCGAGGTGGAACGACTCGACCCGGAACGGGCGGAGGCGATGCGGCGCGTGGGTCCGCTGCCAGTCCGCCAGCTCGGTGGCCACCGCCCGGGAGATGCACACCGCCCCGTCGAAATGGCTGATCGTCTCGAGCCACGACTGGTGCATCGCGTGGACGTGCTCGGCGAACACCTGCGGCAGCAGTACCGGCAGGAGGTCGTAGACCACGAACCAGACCCGGATGCCCCGGCGGCGCAACGCCAGCAGGTAGTCCTTCTGGGAGGCGACGACGATGTGCTGCAGGTCGAGCCCGACGAACACGTCGCCCGGCCACGCGTCGATGGGCTCGTCCTCGGCCCAGTCGTCCGGCATGTCGAGGAAGCGGCAGGTGAAGCGACGGGCGTAGCGGAAGCCGCGTTCGTCCGCGGTGGCGAGCACCGGCTCGACCGCCCACCCCGCGGGCGGGTCGAGCAGGAGCTGTCTCACCAGCGCGCGGACAGTGCGCTGGATGCCGCTCCTCGCGTCGTGCTGGGCGAGGATGGACACGTCGAGGAACACCTGCCTGCGCCGGGGCCGCGGCGGGAAGTCGTTCGCGAGCGAGTGGGCGACGTGCAGGCTGTCCCGCGCGCGCAGGGGCGGCTCGATCTTCGCGATGGCGCCGACCACGCCCGGGAGCCCCGCCGCCATCCCGGCCCGACCGCGCTCGATGGCCTCCGCGTACTGCTCGGCGCAACGGTGCGGCTGGTGCTCGGCCCGGATCCACTCGGCGGCGCGCCGCCCGAGGGCGCGCCGCCGATCGGCGTCGCGCCAGAGCGCGGCCAGCGCGCCGGCCAACTCGGCCCCGGAGAAGTCGTCGGGCAGCCGCGCCACCGCGTCGTCGGGCAGGGCCGCCAGCGCGCCGTGTGCGTTGACGATCGTGGCCAGCGCGTGGTTCATGCAGTCCAGCACCGCGCTGGAAGTCTCGCCGCGGGAATCGGTGCGAAGTTGCACGGCGACGTCCGCCGCGGCGAGATGGCTCCGGAAGGCCGCCGGGTCCACCCACCCGGTGACCGAGATGCGGTCCTGCAGGCCGCTCGCCCGCACCGCCGCGGCGAACCCCGCCCCGTAGTCACCGGCGTGACCCTCGCCGACGAACACCAGGCGGCAGCGTGGATCCTGCGCCAGCGGCGACGCCAGCCACGCCGACAGCAGCCGGTGATTGAGCTTGGCGGGGCCGAGCATCCCGAAGCTGCAGACCCGGAACTCGTCCTCGCCGGCACCCAGCGCGCGCCGCGCCGCGACGCGGTCGGGTTCCGCCGCCGGGACGCGCAGCAGGGGGATCACCGCCCAGTCGTCCGCGGCACCCGGTCCGTACCATGTGCGGGCCAGCCGGCACGAGTGCTCCGAGTGGACGATCACGCCCTGCGCGTGCTGGAGCACCTCGAGGTTGCAGGGGAATCCCCAGAGCGCGTCCGCGCCGTCCCGCGAGTCGAAGCGCGCCCGCACCGCCGGCCAGCCATGCGCGTGCAGGAGAGCGCGAGGCCAGCCGTGCGGATTTCCGCCGGGCCGGTCCAGGGCCCTGACGACGTGGGAAAGGAAGAAGTCGTGCAGGACGACCACGCCGGGGATGTCGCGCATCAGGCGGAACATGTGGCCGTGGAACGGCGAGTTGCCCACGTGGTACAGGACGCGATCGAACGACCTGCCGTTGGCGCGGAACCACCCGACGTCGCGGACCGGGTGGTTGGCGACGACCGAGTCGTCCGGTCGTTCGTCCTGCGCGACGACGACCTCGATGTCGTAGTGCCGGGCGAGGTGGGGCAGCAGCTCCGCGCTGTAGTCGGCGATGCCGCTCCGCGCCGGGGGCAGCGGGGAGAGGTAGGCGAGACGCGGGCGGCTCGCGGCGGCCACGGGCACGCGGCGCCCCGCGGCCGGCGCCCGTCCCGGGAGGAAGCCCTCGAGCGCCTGCCACGCCCGTCGCGCGGTCGCGTCCCAGGAGAACGCCTTGGCGCGCTCCAGGCCGTAGCGCTCGAGCTCGGCGCGCAGTCCGTCGTCGGTCAGCGTCTCGACCAGCTTGCGCGTGATGGCGGCTTCGTCCCGCGGGTCGAAGAGGGCGTCGGCTCGGCCGATCACCTCGGGGATGCTCGACGTGTCCGAGCCGATCACCGCGCGCCCGCAGGCCATGGCCTCGAGGGCCGGCAGGCCGAAGCCTTCGTGCCACGACGGGAAGACGAACAGCTTGCACGCGTTGTAGAGCAGGACCAGGTCGTCGTCCGGGACGTAGCCGGTGAGCGCCAGTTCGCCGTCCTCGAGGCCCGCGTCCCGACCGAGCTGCGCGAGACGTAGCCGCTCGGCGGGCTGCACCGCGCACACCACCGCCAGTTGGTGCGCGGCCCGGAGCGTCGCGGGGATGGCGGCGTAGGCACGGACCAGTCGCTCGATGTTCTTCCGATGGTCGATGCCGCCGGTGTAGAGGAGGAAGGGCCGCCGCAACCCGTGAGCGTCGCGCAGCCGGGCCCGGGCGGCGTCGTCCACCGGGACCGGCCGGAAGCGGCGATCGCACGCGGTGGAGATGTTCACCACGTTCCCGGGCGGGAACCCGAGGAGGTCGACGGCCGCCCTTCCGGACGACTCCGAGATCGAGAGCAGCAGGTCGGCCCGGCGCAGGTGTCCGAGCTTCTCGAGGTACCAGCCCTCGACGACCGGGTCCGCCAGGTAGAGGTCGCGGTGGATGAGCGGGATGAGGTCGTACAGCACGGCGGCCGTGGGCCATCGGCCGGGGAAGCGCCCGATGCTCGTCACGGCGTCGTCGGCGAAGCCCTCGATGATCGAGGTGTCGAGGACGATGTCGGGCCGAAGGCTCCCGAGGAACGCCTCCCGCGACAGTTCCGCCGCCCGGCGGCGCGAGGCGCCGGAGGCGTCGCGCGCGCGGACCGGGCCCGCGCCGTCCCACACCGAGATCGCCTCGTCGGGCACCAGGTCGGCGAAGGCCGCCCGGAGCGCGTCGACCGCCTCGGGGAACATCCCGTTCAGGACCAGCACGACCTCGCGCCCACCCCGCTGGCGGCACAGCTCCCGGCCGAGGGCGAGGGAGTAGCGGCCGATGCCCCGGTCGCGGCTTCCGGTGGTCTGTGCCCCCTGCATGTCGATGACGACACGCATCAGCGGCTGGCCTTCCGGGCGTGATCGGTGGCGGCCTTGAGGGCGGCGAGCACCTGGCGAGTGCGCGGCGTGAGGGTGGAGGCGTCGGTGGAGAAGGAGTCGAAGGGGCTGCGCCCGCCGGTCCTGCCGTCCGCCGAGAAGAACCTCCAGTAGAGGGTGCGGGCGAAGGGGTAGAGGCCCAGGCGGCGCAGGAGCGCGGGCCCGCGCCGCCGGAGCGCGGGATGGTTGAGGAATCGAAACAGCCTTCGACGGAAGATCGCCCCCGGGATGTGCGTGAAGAGAGTCCTGAACGGCATCTTCTGGCTCCTCTGGACCATCGGAGCGCCTGGCGTCGGTTCGACCGGGTGAGGCGTCCTCGTCCCTCCCGGACGTGACTTCTCGCGTGAAGGCGCGGGGTCGACGGGACGGACGCGGAACCGGGTGATTGTCTCGCTACGCTTCCCGGGCGACAAGGGCTCGTGGTGACAGGGTGATGGCTCGGTGTCCGTGTCGGGCGCGCGAGGGGGGACTCGAGAGGTTCTCGCCAGACCACGCGGGGGAGGCGCCCTCACGCCGCAGATCGTTGCGAAACGCAGTATGGGGCAGGGCCCGCGGAACCTCAAGCGCGAGCGCGTCGCGGTCGCGGCGCGAGGTGGTCAGCCGGCTGCGCGATGCGGTAGGGTGCAGTGCGCTGATCGCCTGTTCTCCTCCACGACGCGGGGCGGGCCCCGCCCGCCCGGGTGACCATGATCGGGACGCTGAGAAGCATCTGGACGTACCGGGAGTTCGTCCTGGGCAGCGTCAAGCGGGAGTTCCAGCTGAAGTACCGGAACTCCATGCTGGGCGCCGCCTGGACCGTGATCAATCCGCTGGCCATGATCTTCGTCTACACCGTGATCTTCTCGAAGGTCATGCGGGCGAAGCTGCCCGGGGCGGAGGGAAGCTTCGCGTACAGCATCTACGTGTGCGCCGGGTTGCTGAGCTGGGGGCTCTTCACCGAGATCGTGACCCGGTCGCAGTCGGTGTTCCTCGAACACGCGAACCTGCTGAAGAAGCTCCGCTTCCCGCGCCTCTGCCTGCCGATCGTCACCGTCCTCAACGCGCTGCTCAACTTCGCCATCGTCTTCGGCCTCTTCTCCGGGTTCCTCGTCGTCACCGGGAACTTCCCGGGCTGGAGCTACCTGGCGCTGCTCCCGGTGCTCGCGGTCCTGATCGCGTTCTCGATCGGGCTGGGCGTCATCCTGGGCGTGCTGAACGTGTTCTTCCGGGACGTGGGGCTGCTGTTCGGCATCGTCCTGCAGTTCTGGTTCTGGTTCACGCCCGTCGTGTACCCGGCCTCGATCCTCCCGGGCTTCGCGCGCGGGCTGCTCGTCTTCAATCCGATGGCGGCGATCATCATGGCCTGCCAGGCGATCCTGGTCTCGAAGCAGTGGCCGGACTGGGTCTCGCTGCTTCCGGTCTCGCTGCTGGCCGTCGTCGTCTGCTTCTTCAGCTGGCGTCTCTTCCGCAAGCGCTCCGGCGAGATGGTGGACGAGCTGTGATGGGCACGATCCGCGTGACGAACCTGAGCAAGGCCTACCGGCAGTACCCCAGCCGGTGGTCGCGGCTGGCCGAGTGGGTGACCCCCTTCGGCGGGCCGCGTCACACGCTCAAGACGGTCCTGCAGGGGATCGACTTCACCGTCGAGGCCGGCGAGGCCGTCGGCATCATCGGGATCAACGGCGCCGGCAAGACCACGCTGCTCAAGATGATCACGGGCACCACCCAGCCCACCACCGGGACCGTGCACACCGAGGGGCGGATCGCCGCCCTGCTCGAGCTCGGCATGGGGTTCCACCCCGACTTCACCGGACGGCAGAACGTCACCATGGCGGGGCAGCTGCTCGGCCACGGCGGCGAGGAGATCGCGCGCCTGCTGCCCGAGATCGAGGCGTTCGCCGAGATCGGCGACTACCTCGACCAGCCCGTGCGCGTGTACTCGAGCGGCATGCAGGTGCGCCTGGCGTTCGCCGTCGCCACCGCCCGCCGGCCCGACGTGCTGATCGTGGACGAGGCGCTCTCGGTGGGGGACGCCTACTTCCAGCACAAGAGCTTCGGGCGCATCCGCGAGTTCCGGAAGCTGGGCACGACGCTGCTGATCGTCTCCCACGACAAGCAGGCGATCCAGAGCCTCTGCGACCGGGCGATCCTGCTGAGCGGCAGCCGCATCGCCATGCAGGGCGAGCCGGAGGCGGTCATGGACTACTACAACGCCGTGCTGGCCCGGGACGGAGAGCGCAACGTGCGCCAGCAGGTCCTGGACGACGGGCGGGTGCAGACCATCTCCGGGACCGGCGAGGTGGTCGTCGAGGAGGTCGCGCTGCTCGACGAGAAGGGCATGCCCGTGGAGCTGGTGAACGTGGGGCAGGCCCTCCGGCTGCGCATCGTGGCGCGGGCCGTCGTCGACACGCCCGAGCTGGTGCTCGGGTACATGATCAAGGACCGGCTGGGCCAGCCCGTGTTCGGGACGAACACCTACCACCTCCGGCGCAGGATCGGGCCCCTCGGCGCGGGCGAGTCGGTCGCCTTCCAGTTCGATTTCGCCGCCAATCTCGGCGAGGGGACCTACTCCATCTCGGTGGCCCTGCACGCGTCGGACACGCACATCGGCAAGAACTTCGAGTGGCGCGACCTGTCGGTGCTGTTCAACGTCATCAACATGGACAAGCCGGGGTTCATCGGGATCGCGTGGCTGCCGCCCAGCGTGGAGGGCCCCCGCTGAAGGGCGGTCCCGGTCAGGCCTGGCGGGTCCTCGCGGCGTCGATCTCGACCGGCGCGGTCCGGTCCGGTCGCGCGGGTCTGCGGGATTCCTCGATGCCGAAGTGCGGGATCTCCGGGCGCAGGCGGCCGATGCTCAGCCCCTCGAGGTAGGCCCGCGTCATCGGTACGAGGCGGTCGGCCTGCGCCCGGGCGAGCCGGTTGACCAGCATGCCCGCCAGGCGCAGCGGGACGGCGGTGATCCGCCAGGGCAGGTCCAGGCCCGCCACGAAGATGCCCGAGCTGCGCGCGAAGAACAGGTCGGAGCGGAGCCCTCGCAGTCCCGGGCCGTCTCCGACCGACGCGCCGAGCCGATGGACGATCGTCGCGTCGTGGGCGACCGCGAGCCGCCAGCCCGCCCGGCGCGCCCGGAGGCTCAGGTCGATGTCCTCCAGGTAGAAGAAGTAGCGCTCGTCGAAGCCCCCGACGCGGTGGAGGACCGCCCGTCGCACCAGGAGGCTCGCTCCGGCCAGGTGGTCGTACGCCCGCTGCGATGCCGTCACGCGGAGCGACGTCGTCCCGATCCAGGGATGGACGTCCCCGCCGCCCAGCGCCTGGACCCGGCCCGAGCCGTCGGCCTCCACCAGGCGCCCTCCCACGATCCCGATCCGGGGGTCGGAATCGGCGAGCGCCACCATGCGCCCGAGGGTCGCGGGCTCGGCGAGGGTGTCGTTGTTCAGCACCCAGACGTAGTCCACCGGGGGCTTCTCGCGCAGCGCGGCGGAGATGCCGGCGTTCATGCCGCCGCTAAAGCCCCGGTTCGTCAGGAGCGCGACGAGCCGGGCCCAGGGCGCCGCCGCGCGGATCCGGTCGAGGGAGTCGTCGGTCGAGCCGTTGTCGACCACGACGACGCGCGGAACCTCGTCCAGGCTCCGGAGAGACTCGAGGCAGGCGACCGTGTCGCGCCAGCCGTTCCAGTTGAGCACCACCGCGGCGACTCGTTCGGTCGCGGGGCCGGTCCCCGGTTCCCGATCGGAACTCTGCATCACGCTCCCGGTTCACGGATGACCGACAGGGACTTCCTCTCACGGTGCCGGCGCGAGCCTAGCCCACCCGCGGACGGCCGTTCAAGCGTCCGCGCCGCGCCCGGCCCGGACCGGCGGGCGCCGCGCTCCGTCGACGGCGCCCGTCGCGGCCCCGGGAACCGCCGGGCGCCGCGGGACCGGCGCTTGACGCGCCCGGGCGCATTGCGCAACGTGCCGGAATGACCGACGGGGCACTCCGGCTCTCGATCCTCTGCACCTCGACGGCGCTCGGCGGCGCCGAGCTCGCCGCGCTCGACCTCGCCTCGTGGATGCGGGACCGGGGCCATGCGTGCACGCTGCTGGGCGCGCGGGACGCGCCCTTCCTCCGGCGCGGCGCGGAACGGCGGCTGCCGGGCCGGGGCATCCGCCGCGGGTCCCTCGCCGCGGCGGTGGCGGAGGTGCGACGTTCCGTGCGCGAGGATCGCAGCGTCGCCGTCCTGACGAACGGGTCGCGGGACCTGCGCGCCGCGGCCCTCGCCCGGCTCACCGGGGCGCGATTCGCCCTCGTCCACTTCCAGCACATGCAGCTCGGCGTCTCGAAGCGCGACGTCTTCCACCGGATCGAACAGCGCACCATCGACGCCTGGGTCGCCCCGCTGCCATGGCTGGCACGACAGGTCCGCGAGCGGACCACGCTGGACGAACGCCGGATCCGGGTCATCCCGCACGGCGTCGATCTTGGGCGCTTCCGCGACCGCGCCCGGAGCCGGGAACAGGCGCGCGAGACGCTCGGCCTGCCGCCGTCGGTCCTGGTGGCGGGGACGGTCGGCCGGTACGACCGGGGGAAGGGGCAGGAGCACCTGGTCCGCGCGGTGGCGCTCCTGCGGCGGGAGGGGCTCGACCTCCACGCGCTGCTGGTCGGGGAGGACACGCGCGACGAGCGGCAGGGCTACGGCGACCGGCTCGCGCGGATCGCGGCGGAGGAGGGCGTGCCGGACCGCGTGCACTTCAGGCCCTTCCGGGCGGACGTCGAGACCGCCTACCGCGCCCTCGACATCTTCGTGCTGACCAGCCTCGCCGAGACGTACGGGCTCGTCACCATCGAGGCGATGGCGTCCGGTCTTCCGGTGGTGGGCACGGCGAGCGGCGGCACCCCCGAGATCGTCGAGGACGGGGCCACCGGCCTGCTGGTCCCGCCGGCGGACCCGGCCGCGCTCGCGCGGGCCCTCGCCGCCTTCGCCCGGGACGAGCGGCTCCGCCGGGACTACGGCAGCCGGGCCTGCGCCGCGGCCGAACGATTCTCGCACCACCGGCAATGCGATCAGGTCGAGGCGCTGATCGCGTCCCTGGCCGGTTCGTAGGCCGGCGCGCCGGTCCCGCGCGGCGCGCGCCCGGAGCCGCCCGGCCCCGTCCCCGCGCGTCCGTGCCGCGTGCGCGCTACGCCCGCGACAGCAACTCGAAGATCTCGGCGTTGGTCTTGCAGCGGTTCATCAGCTCCAGCAGCTTGGTCATCGCCTCCTGCGAGTGCAGTCCGGCGAGCCCGCGCCGCAGCATGTGGAGCCGCGGGACGATCTCGGGCGGGTAGAGCTTCTCCTCCTTGCGCGTGCCGCTCTTGGCGACGTCGATGGCCGGGTAGATGCGGCGCTCCGCCAGCTCGCGCGACAGGTAGATCTCGCTGTTCCCGGTGCCCTTGAACTCCTCGAAGATGACCTGGTCCATGCGCGAGCCGGTGTCGATCAGCGCGGTGCCCGCGATGGTGAGCGAGCCGCTGCCCTCGATCTTGCGGGCGGCGCCGAAGATCATGCGCGGCGCCTGCATGGTGGTGGCGTCGAGCCCGCCCGACATCGTGCGCCCCGAGCCCTCGGAGGCGTTGTTGTAGGCGCGCGAGAGGCGGGTGATCGAATCGAGCAACAGCACCACGTCCTTGCCTTCGAGCACCTGGGCCGCCACGGTCTCCATGGCGCGCTCCGCGGTCTCGATGTGCTCCTGGATGGTCATGTCGCTCGAGGCGGCGATGACCTCCGCCGGGGTGTTGCGGCGGAAGTCGGTGACCTCCTCGGGCCGTTCGTCCACGAGCAACGCGTAGATCGCCACCTCGGGGTGGTTGTGCGCGATCGAGGCGGCGATGCTCTGCAGGATGCGGGTCTTGCCGGCCTTCGGGGGCGAAACGATCAGGCAGCGCTGGCCGCGGCCGAGCGGGGCGATGATGTCGATGCAGCGCCCGGTGGTGCGGTCGCCGTACGGCGGGTTGCCCTGGCCGGGCAGCAGTTCGAGGACGAAGCGTTCCGTCGGGATCGAGCGCCGCGCCCGCCTGCTGCAGGTCGCGAAGCAACTCGAGGCCGCGCCGCCGGGCCGGCTGGTTGTTCCCGCCGCCGCCACCGCCACCGGTGCGACCGCGACGGCGCTGGCGCGGGCCCTGCTGGCGGGCGCCGCCCTGGGGGCTCGCGTAGGGCTGGGGCGACGCGTTGCTGAGCGGCCGGCCCCCGCCGCGGCGTCCGCTGCGCCGGCGATTGCCGGATCCCTGCTGTCCCGCGGGACGGGAGGGCCCGCCGGGATCGGAAGGCGCTTCGCCTTCCGCGCCAGCCTGGGGGAGACCTGGGTCACCCGCGACCGACCCGGGCTGCTGGGGCGGGCGTGGTCCTCGTGGCCGGCGACGACGTGATCTCATGGACGTTCCTTCTGCGGGTCCATCGCTCCGGCGCCGGATGAGGCGACTGCAGGGGCGCCACCGAATGGACGCGGGGTGTTCACTGCGGGACCGCGCGGGGAAACCCACGCGGGCGCGGAACGGACTCCGCCGCGCCCGCGGGCCTCTACCCGCCGATCCTCACTTCCTCTCTTGCAGCTTGTAGCCGGCCGGCACGTCGAAGCTGCCGGCCGGTGCGGGCGAGGTGGTGATGCTGGACACCTCGGTGACCACCTTCATCAGGGGGCCGCCCGCCGTCGTGCCCGGGGAGGACGTCTCCCCGGCCTTCTTCTCGACCTTGTCCTCGGCCTTCTTCTGCGCGGCGCCGGCGAGCTTGCGCCCGAGGAATCCGCCCAGCTTGCCCTTGACGCCGCCGCCCGAGGTGGCGAGGTCCTTCGCGTCTTCCTGGTCCTGCTTCTTCTCGTCGGCCGCGGCCTGTTCCCGGGCCTTCTCGCGGTCGGCCCCGGCCTCCGCCTGGCGCGCCTCGAGTTGCGCGGCCGTCGGCGCCGGCTCGCCGGGGGCCCCGGCCGGCCCCTCGATGGTGAAGGTGCTCCGGATCGCCACTCCGCCCAGCTCCTTCATCTTCGCGGCCAGCTCCTTCATGCCGTTGCCGTACATCTGCCGCGCCGTGGCGCCGACGCCCGACAGCTGCGGATCGAGACCGAGCTTCTCGGCGAAGCGGCGGTGGAACTCCGCCTGTTCCTGCCCGCCCGGCGCGCTCTTCGTGAGCCATTCGTCCATCACCAGGCGGATCTCGGCGTTCTCCGCGCCCTTCTGCGGGTTCTTCGGCCGGCCGACGCAGGTGATGACGACCTGCTCGGTCGGGAAGCCGTTCAGCGTCTCCTTCGCGCCGGTGCGCTTGACGTCCACCGTGAACGTCATCTCGGCGTCCTTCGCCCGCGCGTCCTCGGCCCGGGATTCGCGCGCGGCCTGCTCGCCCGCGGCGAGGCCCTGCTGCATCAGCTCCCGCATCTGGGCGAACGTGAGCTCGGTGTACTGCTTCTTCTGCGGCTCCAGGTTCCAGACGACCTCGCGGTCGAGCCGGGTGATGGAGACCGTCGTGCGGGGCTTGCCGCCGCCTGCCAGCGTCTTGAACCGGCCGGTGTACGTGAACTCGTCCTCGGAGCGGCTCTTGTCCCCGGCCACGATCAACGTGCGGCTGGTGGTCCCGTTGCCGAAGCCGCCCAGGCCCTCGGAAACGGACTTCTCCTTGATCACCACGTCCGCGCTCACGGAGGTGGACAGCAGGAGCGCGAGGATCAGGGTGGGGAGCCACTCACGAGGGGAGCAACGGCCGGATGCGATGGAACCGGGCATCCGCTGCATGAATCCTCCTCGGAGGGTGTGCAGCGGCCATTATCGCCGCCAGGCCATCGCTTGTCCAGAGGCCCGGTCCCGCCCCGATCGGCGGGGCCCGCGGGCGGGTCCGGCGGGGTCAGGGCCGCCGGGAGTGCCACTCCGTCTCGGGGACGCCCGCGCGTCGGTTGCACCAGCGCGCCATGACGAAGAGCAGGTCCCCGAGACGGTTCAGGTAGCGCACCAGGCGCAGTTCGACCGGCTCGGCCTGGAGCAGCGACACGGTCCGGCGCTCGGCGCGGCGACAGACCGCGCGCGTGACGTGCAGCTGGGCCGCGAGCGCGGACCCGCCCGGCAGCACGAAGCTCGTGAGCGGGGCCAGTTCGGCGTCGAGCCGGTCGATCCACCGTTCGAGCGCGGCCACGTCCTCGTCGCCGATGCGATCCCGCTGCGCCGGGACATCCGGCGTGAGGGCGGCCAGCTCGGCGCCGACGTGGAAGAGCCTGGACTGGATCGTGGCGAGCTCGGCGGCGAGCCAGCCGTCGGGATCGAGGGTGCGGACCACGCCCAGCGCCGCGTTCAACTCGTCCACGGCGCCGCAGGCCTCCACCCGCGCCGCGTTCTTCAACACCCGGCCGGGGCCCAGCAGCCCGGTCGTGCCGTCGTCGCCGGTGCGGGTGTAGATCCTCATGGGCCAGCAGTCTAGGGGGCGCCGCCGGGCCGCACAAGGTCTTCGTCCGGCACCCGCCTTGCCTCGCGGTCCCGACTGAGCAAAGATGGGTGCCCTTCCGGCCATCCGGACACCTCTCCCAGGACTCCCATGACCATTCGAGCCGACCTTTCTTCCGTCCTGCGCGGCGAGGAGGCCGCCGAACTCACGCCTCCGACGCGCGAACGCCTCGAGACCTTCGTCGCCCAGGCCCTCGCGGAACGATCGCTGACGATGGTGCGCGACGAGTGCGCGGCCCGCCAGCGGCAGTCCGGGGCCACTCCCGGGGTGGAGTATCTCCTCGCCCTGGCCTGCGCCCTGAACGGCGAGACCGAACGCGCCCTGCAGACGCTGCTGGCGCTGGGAGAGCGGCTGGGCGCCACGGGGGAGTGGGAGCCGCTCGCCGCCGTGGCCGAACGGAGCCTGTCGCTCGAGGAGACCCACGCCGGCGCCCGCCTGCTGGTGCGCGCCCACGAGGGCCTGGCGCGCGACCCGGACCGGCTCGAGGCGCTCGAGCGCGCCTTCCGCATCCTCACCGACGACCTCGATCTCGGCCTGCTGCTCGCGCAACGTCTCGGTGAGGCGGGCGAGGGCGACCTGCGCCGCCAGTTGCTGGCCGAGATGATGCCGGCGTTCGCCGCCGAGGACCGCTTCGTCGGGCTCGAGGAGGCCGCGCTCGAATTCGTCGAGCACGGCGCCGTGGACGGCCTCGTGGACCTGGTCCGGGCGCTGCCCGCGCCGGCCGAGCGCGGCGCGCTCGATCCGTGCGAGCAGCTCGTGCGCATCGCCCTGCCGGAGCTGTCGCGCGCCGGCCGCACCGGCGAGTGCGAGGAGGCGCTGCGCGCGGTGGTCCGGGCCGCCGTGGAGAAGGAGGGCGGCGCGGGCGGCGAGCGCTTCCGCGACGCGCTGGTCGAAGCCCTGCGCCAGGGCCCCGGCGCGGGCCTGCCCGACGCGGCGGGGGTGATCGCGGCCTCGGGAGTGGCCGAGCGCACGCGCCCGCTGCTCGAGGCGATCGCCCGCTTCGACCGGATCGGCGCGCTGCCCCCGGGCCGCGCGGTCTGGCACGGGACCCTGCAGGCCGGCCGCGTGATCACGAACGACGGCGACGTCGTGGTGCTCGACTTCGCGCGCTCGAAGCGCCACCGCATGCCGTACGACGCGGCGCAGCGGTCGCTGCTCCCGCTGGCGGAGGACGACCTGCGGCTCCTGCAGCTCACGCAGCCCGCCGAGATGAAGCGCCTGCGCGCCGAGGAGCCCGGCGAGGTGCTGGCGCGCGCGCTCCGGGCGATCGGCGGCGCCGGCGACGCGCAGCGGCTCAAGGTGTTCCTGGTGGGAACCGACCTGGTGCCGCTCAAGGAGTGGAACGTGTTCTGGCGGCAGGCGCGCGCCGCCGCCCCGAAACATCCCCGCATCGACGCCGCGCGCGCCTTCGAACAGTCCTACCGCCTGCGGGTCGAGGGCGAGGTCGCCCCGACCGCCGAGGCGGCGGTGGCGGAGGCGCCGCTGCCGGGCCTCGCCGTCAACAAGCCGGCGCGCGCCAACCTCACGACCCTGCGCAAGTTCCTCTCGCAGCACGCGGCCGCGGAGCCGGCGCTGAAGCAGCGCTTCGGGAGGTTCATCGAGCGCACCATGATCGACGACGCGGGCGAGCGCGTGGACCGCGCCCGGGCCGGGCTCTACTTCGCGCGCTGGTTCCCCGAGCGCGGCGACGAGTGGACCGGCGTGCTCGGGACCCTGTGGGAGCAGGGCCTGGCGGTCACCGACCTGTCGGGCGAGGCGGAGCAGCTGGCGCTGCTCGCCGTGTCCCACGCGCCCGGCGTGGAGTCCGACGCGATCCTCTCCGCGCTCGACTCGCGCTTCTCGGCGGTGCGCGAGGAGGCCGCCCGGCTGAGCGCCCGGCTCGACGACGAGGGGCGGGCGGACCTGCGGCGCACGCTGCTGCTGCACGCCGCGCGCTACCCGGGCGCGGCGCTGCGTTCCATCGAGGACGAGCTGGGGGCCCCGGTGGCCCCGTCCGACGGATGGCTCGTGCTGTGGTCGGCGCTGGCGCTGCTCGAGGACCGGCCCAAGCGCACGGTCGCCGAGAAGGTGCAGCGCTGGCTGGAACCGGGCGGGGCCTTCGAGCGCCTGCTGAAGGGCCAGCGCTGTCCGGAGGAGCTGCAGCTCAAGGTGCGCATCCTGTTCCGCGGGTGGCGCTCCAGCGACCGCTACCTGTTCCCGGCGCTCGACGCGCTCGAGCAGCTCGGCCTCGCCGAGGAGGTCGCGGTGATCCGCGGCGAGCGGCAGAAGCGCACGGACCGGCTGTTCGAGGGCGTGGGGCAGCAGGCCGAAGGGACGGAGCTGCCGGTCATGACGCAGGCCACCTGGGAGCGTCTCCAGAAGGAGATCGGGCGGCTCGAGCGCGAGTTGCGGACGACGATCCCGGCCGCGATCCAGAAGGCCCGGGAACTGGGGGACCTCAGCGAGAACGCCGAGTACCACTCGGCGAAGCTCAAGCAGGCCAACGTGAGCCAGATGGTCGCCTCGCTCCAGTTGCGCCTGGCGCGGGCGCGGTTCGTGGACGACGCCGAGTACCGCGAGGGCGTCGTGGGCCTCGGCACGGAGGTCGTGCTCGAGGGTGGAGACCAGGGGGCGCGCCGCTACTGGATCCTGGGCGAGGACGAGCACCACCACGGCGAGAGCGTGATCTCCTTCCAGACTCCGGTGGGCCGCGCGCTCATGGGCCACTCGGTCGGCGACGAGGTGGAGCTGGGGGACGGGACCGGGCCCCGGCGCTGGCGCGTCGTGTCGGTCGAGCGCAAGCTGCCCGTGGTCGAGAAGTAACCTCGGTCCGCGGGATCCGGCGAGGCGGGGTGAAAACGTCCCCGGCACGCTCATTGCGCAGCGGATCGCGCCGCGTCGGTGAATTCGTGCTTGGAAACTCCGGCCGTTCACGCTATGTTGGCGCCTGAGCTTGCTGCCCGTCGTGGATCCACGCGATGGGCGCACCCATCGAAGCCGCGCTCACCCGATATCGGAATTTCGCGTGGGCGGCGAAGACAATGAAGTTTGGCCGCAGCGAAGGACGACATCGTCGTCCGGACTGTTGGGTCGGAAAGGGATTTCCCGCCGCCCACTCGGTAGCCAGCAGAAGTCCGTCCGAAACCCGCCGGGTCATGCGATCGCCGTCCGCGCCGCGTGTCCCGGCGTTCCAGTAGAGTCTCGACCGTGGCCCGGACCCGCGGGGCCCGGCGCCGGAGTGACCGCGATGGAGATGGAGTCGCACGCGCCCGAACTGGGCCTCGCCGTCGAGGACTCGCTGCGCGGCGTGCTCGCCCTGGGGCTGCTCGCGGCCGATGACCTCCGGATGGAGCCGGTGCCGCCGGCGTTCGACGAGGAATGCGCGCAGGTCTGCGCCCGCCTCGCGGCCGAGCACGCCGACCGTCCGCCGGTCGCCATCCCCGGTGTCGCCGAGGCCCGCGCGTTGTTCCACCGCCTCGGCGTGGACCCCACCAAGACCCGGCCGAGCAGTGAGGCGCTGCTGCGCCGCGTGGTGCAGGGCAAGGGCCTGCCGCGGGTGAACCTCGCGGTGGACGTGTGCAACCTGTGCTCGCTCGAGCACCAGCTGCCGCTCGGCCTGTACGACCGCGAGCACGTCAGGGGCACGGTGCAGGCGCGGGCCGGCCGCGCGGGGGAGGGCTACCCGGGGATCCGCAAGCAGCAGGTGAACCTCGCGGGTCGCCTGCTGCTGGCCGACGAGGACGGGCCCTTCGGCGCGCCGACGTCGGATTCCGGGCGCACCTCGGTCGCCGCGACCACCACGCGGCTGCTGGTGGTGGTGTTCTGCCCGGCGGAGCGGGCCGAGGGCCACCTGTCGCTCATGCTGGAGCACGTCGCTGCCCGGCTCACACGCCACGCCTCCGCCCGGGTGGTGGCCGTGCGCGTGGTGAAGTGAATCCTCCCGGGACGCGTCCCGGGGTGACAACCCAGAGGAGGGAACGGCACATGAAGAGGATCCTGCCGGTCGTTCTGCTCGCGCTCGTCCTCGGCGCGGGCGCCGCGGGCGCCGTCGGCGTGAAGATCGGCGCCGGCCCGTTCGGGGGCATCAGCATCCCCATCCTGCAGGAGGACGCGAAGCAGGGCATGGTCTACGGCGTGCGCCTGCCGGTGAGCGTGCTGCCCCTGCTGAAGGTCGAGCCCTACTGGGCCACCAGCTCGCTCGGCGACGTCGAGGAGACGTTCGGCGGTCTGACCTACACGCGCGACGGCGGGAAGATCACCGCCTACGGCGTGAACGCGCTGCTGGCGACGGGCGGCCCGGTGCGCTTCTACCCGTTCGTCGGCATCGGCTCGCACAAGCTCACCCGGACGGCGGCGGACGACCTGACCAAGACGGGCTACAACTTCGGTTTCGGCCTGGGTTTCTCGGCCATCCCCAAGCTCGACGTGGACGTGCGCGGGGAGCTGAACATGATCTCGCTGGGTGAGACCTCGCGGAAGTTCGTCAACGTGACGGCCGGCGCGTCCTACCATTTCCTGAGCCTGCCGTAAGGAGGGGCCTGCCATGAGAAGCCTTCGCTGGACCATCCCGACCCTCGCGCTGGCCGCGCTGTCCGCCGCCGGCTGCCTCCTCGTCTCCGGCCAGTTCGTCGTCTCCCACGACCTGCCGTCGCCGCTCTCGATCAGCCAGACGGCCATGCAGCACATGGACGTGGACCTGAACACCGTGAGCGCGTACAAGGACCACAAGTCCGAGCTCAAGGACCTCGCCGACGTCGCCATCCTCGGCCGGTTCGCCAACACCGGCGCGGCGATGGACGTGGAAGTGTGGATGACGCCGGGGCTCACCGAACACGCGGACGCGGCCACCCTGGCCATCGATCCGACCGCGGTGAAGATCTGGGGCCCGCTCCACCTCGCGGCCGGCGAGTCGAAGCAGGTCGGCTGGGACCAGTCGGCCGCGCTCTTCCTGGGGGGCAAGGCCGCGCTGGTCGAGCAGATCAAGGGCGACGGCGTCTTCACGCTCTACGCCCTGGGCAAGAGCGGCTCCTACTCGTTCGTCCTCACCGGCGGCGCGCTGGTCGCGGTGATCGACGCCGCGAAGTAGTCCCGGGAGGGACCCGCCGGCGGCGCCCTACCCCCGCCAGCGGTTGGTGATCGGCAGGCGGCGGTCGCGGCCGAAGGCGCGCGGCGTGATCTTCACGCCCGGCGGGCTCTGGCGGCGCTTGTACTCGGACGCGTCCACCATGCGCATCACGCGGCGCACGGTCGCCTCGTCGTGGCCGGCCGCGACCAGTTCGGCCGCCGAGCGGTCCTCCTCGACGTAGCCCTCGAGGATCGCGTCGAGCACCTCGTAGGGCGGCAGCGTGTCCTGGTCCAGCTGGTCCGGCCGGAGCTCCGCCGTGGGCGGGCGCGTGAGCGTGCGCTCCGGGATCGCGGCGGAGCGCCCGTTGCGGTGCCGCGCGAGCCGGTAGACCATGGTCTTGTAGACGTCCTTCAGCACCGCGAAGCCGCCCGCCGTGTCGCCGTAGAGCGTGCTGTAGCCCACCGAGGTCTCGCTCTTGTTGCCGGTCGTGAGCACCAGCCAGCCGTACTTGTTCGACAGCGCCATCAGCAGGTTCCCGCGGATGCGCGCCTGCAGGTTCTCCTCGGTGACGTCGCGCGCGCGGCCCGCGAAGGCCGGCGCCAGCGCGCGGCCGTACGACTCGAAGACGTCCCCGATCGGGATCGCGTAGAAGCGCAGCCCGAGCGCGCGGCACAGCGCCTCGGCGTCCTCGCGCGAGATCCCCGCGCTGTACGGGCCGGGCATGCTCACGCCCACCACCTGCCGCGGTCCGAGCGCGTCGGCGGCGATGCAGGCGCAGAGCGCCGAGTCGATGCCCCCGGAGAGTCCGAGCGCGACCGTGTCGAACCCGTTCTTGCGCACGTAGTCGCGTGTGGCGAGGACCAGCGCGTCGTAGACCTCGGCCTCGGGCGCGCGGGCCGCGGGGACCGGGGGCGCGGCCAGCGCCGGTTTCGCGGTCCCCGTGCACGCCGCCAGCCCGATGCGCGCCGGCCCCGCGTTCCCCCGTTCCCGCGGCGGCGAAGCGCCGCGCCGGGCGGCCGACACCGCGTCGAGGTCGAGGTCGACGACGACCAGGTCCTCCGCGAACATCGCGCCCTCGGCCAACGACTCGCCCCGGGGCCCGAGGACCATGCTCGCGCCGTCGTGGAGCACCTCGTCCTGCCCGCCCACCAGGTTCACGTAGGCGACGATCGCCCGGTAGTCGGTGGCGCGCGTGCCCAGCATGCCGCGGCGCTCGCCGGCCTTGCCCGCATGGTACGGCGAGGCCGACAGGTTGAGCAGCAACTCGGCGCCGCACGCCGCCTGCTCCTCGATCGGATCGCCGGGGAACCAGATGTCCTCGCAGATGCTCACGCCGAGCGTCACGCCGTCACGCACGAACACCGCGTTCCCGCGACCCGGCGTGAAGTAGCGCTTCTCGTCGAAGACGCCGTAGTTGGGCAGGTGGTGCTTTCGATAGCTGCCCGCCCAGCGGCCGTCGTGAAGCACCGCGGCCGCGTCGAACAGTTCCGCCTCGCGCTCCACCGTGCCCACCACCAGGGTCATGCCCGCCGAGTGGGGGACGAGGTCGCGCGTGCGCCGGACCGCGCGCTCGACGAACGAGGGGTTGAGCAGCAGGTCCTCGGGCGGATACCCGGTGATCGCCAGCTCGGGGAAGGCCAGCACCTCCACCCCGAGGGCGCGGGCGCGCCCGACGGCGGCGACGATCCGCTCGAAGTTGCCGTCGAGGTCGCCGACCGTCGGGTTGAGCTGGGCCAGGCCGAGTCGCAGGGAACGCATCGCGGCGCGATTGTGCGGGGTCGCGCACGGGGGCGCAAGCGCCGCCGCGGGGGGGGATCGGCGGGCCGGGCGCGTCCGCGGGCTTGTGCCCGGCCCGCGCTTGCGCTTCCCTGCAGTCCCATGCGCGTGCTCTTCCTGGAGAACGAGGATTCCTTCTCGTGGAACGTGATCGACCGGCTGCCGTGCCGGCGGGACGAGGTGACGGTCGTCCCCGGGCGCGAGGTCGCGGCGCGCCCGGACCTGCTGGCGGCCGCGGACGCGCTGGTCATCGGTCCGGGCCCGACCGACCCGGAGCGCGCCGGGCTCGTCGCCGTGGCCCGCGCGGCGGCCGCGCGGCGGCTCCCCACGCTCGGCATCTGCCTCGGGCACCAGGCCATCGGCCTGGCCTTCGGGGCCCGCCTGGTGCGCACGCCGCCCCGGCACGGGAAGCCGTCGGTGGCGACCTTCGCGGGCGCGCGCCTGTTCGCCGCGTTCGCCGGCCCCCAGGCGGTGATGCGCTACCACTCGCTGGCCCTCGCGGACGTCGCCCGCCCGCTGCGCGTGGTCGCGACCAGCGAGGACGCCGTCGTCATGGCGGTGGAGCACGAGGAGCTGCCGATGGCCGGCCTGCAGTTCCACCCGGACTCGTACGCGACCCCCCGCGGCGCGGCGATGATCGAGGCGTTCTTCCGGGGGCTCGCGTGAGGCTCGCGGACCTCGATGCGCTGCCGGCGTTCGCGTTCCTGGGACCGGGCTTCGGCGCGGGCGAAGCCGTGCTGCTCACCGGCCTGCGCGCCGCGCCGCGCGCGCCGCGGCTCTTCTTCGCGCCCTACGAGGGCCGCGGCCGCGACGCCGTGCTCCTCGACGGAGACCTTCGTTCGGTGGACGAGCTCGAGCTGCCGCCGCCCGCCACGCTCGAGCCGCGGCTCGACGCCACCGGGCACGCCGCGGCCGTGGAGGAGATCCGCGAGGCCATCGCCGCGGGCGACGTCTACCAGGTGTGCCTCACGGTCCGTGCGCGGCTGGCGCCGGTGCCGGGTGCGGCGCTGCTGGCGCGGATGGCGGCCCGCGGCCTGCCGCGCTTCGCGGCGTGGGTGCGGCTGCCCGGCGGCGCGGAGTTCGTCTCGGCCTCGCCGGAGCTGCTCTTCGAGACCGGTGGCGGGCGGATCCGCTCGGAGCCGATGAAGGGCACGGCGCGCCCGGAGGGCGCCGGGACGCTGGCCGCCAGCGACAAGGACCGGGCCGAGCTGGCGATGATCACCGACCTGGTGCGCCACGATCTCACGCCCCTGTGCCGGCCGCGCAGCGTCGTGGTGAGCGACGAGCGCCGCTTCGTCCACCTGCCCTACGCGACGCAGACGGTGAGCGACGTCGGGGGCGAGCTGCTGCCCGGCGTGACCGCGCTCGACGCGCTCGACGCGCTGCACCCGGGCGGCTCCGTCACCGGCGCGCCGAAGCGGGCGGCCCGGGCGATGATCGGGCGGCTCGAGCCGTCGCCGCGCGGCGCGTACTGCGGCGCGCTCGGCTTCACGGCGGACGGGCGGACGACCGCCAGCCTGCTGATCCGCACCGCCGTCCGCGACGCCGCGGGCTGGGTCTACGGGGTCGGCGGCGGCATCGTCCACGACTCGAACCCGGGCCGGGAGCGCGAGGAGCTGCACGTGAAGCTGGGGGCGCTGCGATGACGTACACCACCCTGCGGGTGACCGGCGCAGGCGTGGTGCTCCACGACTTCCACGTCGACCGGCTCGCGCCGGAAGGCGCGGCGGGACGGGCCGCGTTCGCCCGCTTCGCGCGCGAGGCCCGGCCCGGCATCTACGCCGTCACCGTGACGGGCGGTGAGCTGCGGGCCGAGCGGCGCGCCGGCTCGCGGCTCGCCGACGGCCTGCCGGTGCGTTTCGCGGTCTCGCCGTTCGCCGCGGGCCGCGGCGGGTTCCCCAAGCCGGCCCCGCCGAGCCCGTACGACGGCATGCGCCGGCCGGGGGTGGCCACGCTGCTCACCTCGTCGGACGGGGACGAGATCTACGAGAGTTGCGTGGCCGCCGTGCTCGGCTGGGACGGGGCGCGCTTCGTCTGCGCGCCGGACGACCGTCCGCGCGTGGCCTCGGTGGCCGAGGCCGCGGTGCGCTCGGCGCTGCCGTCCGTGCCCGCGCCGCTCCGCGCCGGCGATCGCCTGCCGCTGGTCCTGCTCAATGCCGTCGCGGGACCCTGCACGGTCCGCACCGGGCGTCCGCCCGCGCCCGGTGTCGCGCTCGCGCTGCTCGCGGGGCTCCTCGAGCGCTCCACGCGCCGACCCTGACGGGAGCGACCCGCCCCGCGACGAAAATCGCCCGGGAGACACCCGGGCGATCCCGTCTGCTCGCGGGCGGGCAGCCGCCCGTGCCGTTCAGGAGGGACGCAGGGTGGCGACGCTTGATCGCCGCGCATCGCTGCTTCCGCGCCGCCGCGGGGCAGGGGTCGTGCGGACCCGTCTTTACTGCCCGGGGTGGCCTCCGAACTCGCCCCGAAGGACCGGACCCAGGTCCGGCCTCCCGCGTCTGCCAAACGCGGGTGGCGGGCCGGTGGAGACCCGGATCCTCAGAGCACTCCCATGATTGTCTCAGCGATCCGCCCGTGGCGCCAAGGACAAATCGTGGCGCTGGAGCCGTGCCCCCGGGCCCTGCCGCGCCCCGCCCGCCTGCCGCAGGGACAGCGCCGCCGCGGCCACCGCGACGGCCGCCATGACCAGGTAGGCGTCGCGGGTGGCCAGCGCGAAGGCCAGTGGGTGCGTTGCCCCACCGTGCGCGGCCGCCGCCAGCGTCCCGCCGCCGTGCGCGGCGAAGCGCGAAGCCACGATCGCGGCCATCGCCGCCGCGCCCGAGGCGATGCCGAGGTTGCGCATGGTCGCCTGCAGCCCCGAAGCCAGGCCCAGCCGCTCGGGCGGCACGCTGCCCATCGCGGCGCTCGAGTTGGGCACCGTGAAGATGCCGATGCCGGCGCCGATCAACGCCATCCCGCCGAGGATGTGGCCGGGATGCGGGGTCGTGCCGACCTGCGACATCACCGCGAAGCCCGCGGCGGCGAGCAGCATGCCGGCGACCGACAGCGCCCGCGTCCCGATGCGATCGGACCAGCGCCCGGCGAGCGGCGCCAGGACGAGCGCGAGCAGCGGCAGCACCGCGAGCCAGCGCCCGCTCCGGGCAGCGTCGAAGCGCAGCACCTCCTCGAGGTACAGCGGCAGGTGGAAGCCGACGCTGATCGAGAGCCCGTTCACGACCAGCGTCAGCGTGGTCGCGATCCCGAGCGGCCCGCGCAGCAGGTCGAGCGGCAGCAGCGGGTGCCGCGCGCGCGCCTCGTCCCGGGCGAACAGCGCCAGCAGCACGACGGCCAGCACGAAGAGCGGCCACACGCCCGTGTCGCCCCAGCCGTGCGCGGGGCCCCGCGAGAGCGCGAGCGTCACCGCCACCAGCGCGCCGCACCAGAGCGCGGCGGCCGCGAGGCTCAGGCTCTCGCGGCGGCCCGGGGGATCGCCCGGCACCATCGTCCAGAGCTGCCATTGGGCGAAGAGCCCGACCGGCAGGTTGATGAGGAAGATCCAGCGCCACGAGAAGTGCCCGACCAGGATGCCGCCGAGCGGCGGGCCGAGCGCCAGCCCCACGCCCACCATCGCGCCGAAGGCGCCGAGCGCGCGCCCGCGTTCCTCGGGCCCGAAGGCGGCGATGAGCAGCGCGGTGCTGTTGGCGGACATCATGGCGGCGCCGAGGCCCTGCAGCGCCCGCGCGGCCACCAGCAGGTTGGCCGAAGGCGCGGCCGCGCACAGCGCCGAGGCCAGCATGAACAGCGTCAGCCCGGCGCCGTAGACGCGGCGGCGGCCCACGAAGTCCGCGAGCCGGCCCATGGTGAGCAGCAGTCCGCTGATCGTGAGCACGTAGGCGAGCACCACCCACTCGATCGACGTGAGCGGCACGCCGAACGTGCGCGACAGCGTGGGCAGCGCGATGTTGACCACGCTGATGTCGAGCACCGCCATGACCGTGCCCAGCGCCAGCGCGGGGAACACCCGCCAGCGGGGCAGGGCCGGGGCCGCCGGGGGCGCTGCGGTCACTTGCCGGCGCGCGCCCAGCGCAGGATCTCCGGGAGGTTCGGCGTCTTGCCGGTCATCAGCAGCCCGATGCGGAACACCCGGGCCGCGCCACGCAGCACCAGCCAGCCCGAGAGCCCGAGCAGCGCGAGCGAGAGGGCGATCTGCCAGGCCGGCACGGCGGACGAGGGCGTGCCGAGCCGCAGCATCATGGCGGTGGCGGCGGTGAACGGGAGCATCGAGAGCGTCACGGCGAGCGCGCCGTCCGGCTTCGAGAGGATCTGGGTCAGCACGATGATGGGCACCAGGTTCGCGAACGAGAACATCATCGAGAACTGCTGGGCCTCGCGCATGTTGTTGGTGACCGCCCCGATGCCCGTCATGATGCTGGCGAAGAACACGTAGCCGAGGATGAAGTACGCCACCGCGAGCGCCAGCAGTCCCGGCGACAGCGGGAACTGCGCCGTCGCCAGCATCGGCGCGCTCACCACGAATCCCACCCCCATCCAGACGGCCACCAGCGCGAAGCCGACCCCGCCCAGGCCGACCAACTTCCCGGCCAGCAGGTCCTCGGGCGAGAGCGTGCAGAGCAGCGACTCGAGGATGCGGGACTCCTTCTCCTCGCTGACGCCCTGCAGCAGGTACTGGCCGCCGGTCATGATGCACACGCCCAGCAGGATCGAGACCATGAACGGCACCATGAACTCCAGCATCTCGCGGCGTTCGTCGCGGACCTTGAAGCGGTCGTCCTTGCCGAGCGTGTAGAGGTCCATGCCGCCCGCGGGCCGCGTGGCGCGCTCGATGCGCAGGGAGTCGGCGTGGCCGGCGAGCAGGCTCCGCGCGAGCCAGCGCTCGATCGGGCGCACCGAGGAGGTCGAGCCGAAGGTGCCGGTCGAGCGGGCGTAGCGCCGGGTCACGCCGCTGGCGAGGTAGTCCGCCGAGACCGTCAGGCCCTGGGCGATCGCGCCGGAGCGCAGGGCCTGCTCGAGGCCCGCCTGGTCCGGGTAGAACACGACCGCGGTGCGGTAGGTCTCCAGCGTCCCGGGAGCGGACTCCGGGTCCGGCGCCATGCGGGTCGTGATCTCGCGCGCCGCGCCGGCGAGCAGCCCCGAGGAGTCCACCACGCCCAGCCGCGTGAAGGCCCGCATCGAGTCGCGGCGCACCGACATCGAGCCGCGGCTCGCCAGCGTCATGACGCCGCCGAAGTAGAGCGGAACCGCGATCAGGGTGAAGAGGAAGGCCTTGCGCTTCACGGTGGTGAGGAACTCGCGCCGTGCCACGATCCACGCGCGTCTCCAGGAGAAGTTCATCGTGCGGCCCCCTTCGCGGGCTCGTCCGGCAGCAGCGGCCCGCTCTGTCCGTGGTCGAGGCCGAGACCCTCGCGCACGACCTTCACGAAGACGTCCTCGAGCGGCAGGTTCGCGATCGCGAACGACTCGATCCCCAGTCCGGACGCCACCAGTGCCTGCAGCACCGACTGCGGGCTGGCGGAAGGCTCGAGCATCAGCTTCCACTCGCCGTTCACCGGGGTGACGGCGTGGACCCCGGCCACCGCGTCCGGTCGCCGGTCGCAGCGCACCATCACGGCGTGGTCCGCGTACTGGCGGCGGAAGTCGCGCACCGAGCCGTAGAGCACCATGTGCCCGCGGTTGATCATCAGCGCGCGGTCGCACAGCTCCTCGACCTTGTTCATCTGGTGGGTCGAGAGCAGCACCGTGCTGCCCGCCGCCCGGCGCTCGGCGAGGATCTCCTCGAAGAGCTGCGTGTTGAGCGGGTCGAGGCCGGTGAAGGGCTCGTCGAGGATCAGCAGCCGGGGGTCCCCGATCAGCGCGGTGCAGAACTGCACCTTCTGCTGCATGCCCTTCGACAGGGCCTGGACCTGCTTCGTGGCCCAGTCGGCGAGTTCCATCCGAGCGAGCAGCGCGAGCCCGGCCGCGTGCGCCGCGTGCGGGGAGAGGCCCTTGAGCTGCCCGTAGTAGACCAGCACGTCGATCGGCGAGACGCGCCGGTACAGTCCGCGCTCCTCGGGCAGGTAGGCGATCTGCCGCCGCGAGTCGCCGCCGACGCGGCTGCCGTCGAGGACGATCTCGCCCGAGTCGGGCTTGAGGATGTCGGTGATCATGCGGATGAGCGTGGTCTTGCCGGCGCCGTTGGGCCCCAGCAGGGCGAAGATCTCGCCGGGCCGGACCTCGAACGACACGCGGTTGACGGCCGCACGGCCATCGAAGGTCTTGACGATGTCGCGGACTTCGAGCATCGAGGGTCTCCAGGGTGGGCCGCGGTCCCGGTGGGGCGCGGTGCAGCGTGGATGGCCAGACTAGAAGAACCCCGCCCGCGGCTCAAGACCGGCGCCCGGGGCCGCGCGCCGGGGCCCGGTCGGCCGCCCGCCGGCGGCCGGGCGCCGGACAAGTCGGAGCCGGACCGCGCAGAAACTGGACCGCCCTCCCGCATCCTGCATCGTCGGACCGTGCTAACCTGCGTGCCTGCAACGGGGACATCCGGCCCTGGAATTGCACCCCATCGGTTGGTCCCGGCGGCGGCACGTCCGCTCGCCCCGCGTCACCCGAACCCCAAGCGAGCCATGAAACCGACCCTCAAGCGTCTGACGCTGTTCCTCGGCCTGCTGGTCCTGCTGGCAGGCTGCGGGAAGGCGACGAAACCGGTCACGACCCCCGTCGTCCCGCCGCTCCGGTCCCTGGTCCTTTCCGTCCACGCCGACACGCTCAACGTGGGCCAGGCCAGCCAGTTCACGGCCGTGGCCGTGGGCACCGACGGCGTCCCCTACACCGGCCCGCTCGACTGGGCCTCGAACAACCGGGGCGTGTTCACCGTCACCTCGACCGGCGGTGTGACCGCGGTCGGGGAGGGCAGTGCGCTGCTCGTCGTCTCGGGCGGCGGCAAGGCCGACACCGCCACGGTGCTGGTCTATCCCACGGCGCCGGGCTGGCTGCTGCAGACGAGCAATGCCGCCGAGGACCTCTACGGTGTCTACTTCGACGGCGCCGGACGGCTCGGCTGGGCCGTCGGCAGCGGCGGAGTCGTGCTCTCGACCACCGACGCCGGCGCCACCTGGACGCGTCGCGTGCCGACCACCGTCACGTTGCGCGGAGTCTGGTTCACCAGCGCCCTGGAGGGCTGGGCCGTGGGACACGCCGGCACCGTGCTTCACACGCTGGACTCCGGCGCGACCTGGACGCAGGTCACCAGCGTGGCCAGCAGCGAGAACCTGACGTCCGTCACCTTCGCCAGCCGCGACACCGGCTGGGTCGTGGGTGCGGGCGGCCTGATCCTGTCGACCGTCGACCGCGGGCTGAACTGGCGGCGGACCCTGCGCGGCGGCATGACGATCAACAGCGTCGGCTTCTCCGGCACGAAGGACGGCTGGGCGGTCGGCGACAACGGCATCGTCCTGGGCACGCACGATCGCGGTGTCACGTGGTTCACGGCGCCCTATCTCACCTCGCAGCCGCTCAAGGGTCTGTGGCGTCTCGACGCGGAGCGGGCCGTGGCGGTCGGCGAGATGGGCGTGGTGCTGCGCACCTCGGCCACGCCGGATTCCGTCGCGTGGGAGCTCGGCAACGCGGGGAGCCTCTACCAGCTCGAAGGCGTGTGCCTGGTGGACACGCTGACCGGATTCGCGGTGGGCGTGAACACCACGGGCGCCGTGCTGCGCACCTCCGACGCCGGCGCCTCCTGGACTCCGCAGGTCTCGAACAGCCCGTTCCGCCTGCGGGCCGTGTTCTTCCTCGACGCGCGGCGCGGCTGGGCCGTGGGGGACAACGGGACCATCCGCCACACGGCGTCGGGCGGGGAGTAGCGATGGGTGTGGGACTCGCGGACTACGGCGGAACCCCCGCGCCGCGCGCGGTCGTGAACGACAGCGCCGAGGGGCTGGAGTTCGTCATCCCGGCCCCGCGCGTCTGGCCGATGATCGTCTTCCTGGGGTTGTGGCTGGCAGGCTGGGCGACCGGCGAGGCGTTCGCGCTGCGGCAGCTCCTCTCGCCCGCGCCCGCCCCGGCGAAGGCGTTCCTCGCCGTCTGGCTCGCGTTCTGGACCTTTGGTGGCACCGCGGCGCTCTCCGTCTGCCTGTGGATGCTGGTCGGCCACGAGCGCGTGCGATTGCGTCCGGACGCGCTCACCATCCAGCGCGAGGCGTTCGGGCTGGGGCCGACGCGGGCCTACGAGCTCGACCGGATCCGCAACCTCCGCGCGCAGCCGATCCCGCCACTCACGGCGGCGCCGGTGGCCCATGGCGCACCGGTGAACGGCGGGACCCAGGCCGTGCCGGCGGAGCAGGCGAAGACGGTGCTGCGGGCCATCGGGATCGGCGGGCCGGGCATCTGCTTCACCTACGCGAGCCGGCCGGTGCGCTTCGGCGTCGCGCTCGACCCGCTGGAGGCACGCGGCGTGGTGGCTCAACTCGTGGCGCGGCACCCGTTCGCCGACGGCCAGACCGCGGCGTAGCCGCTCTGCGCTATACTCCGGGCCCGATCCCCCGACCGCCATCTTCCCGGAGCTCACCATGGGTGACCGCCTCATCATCGTGGACGGCTACAACCTCATCCACCGCTCGGCGGCCCTGCGGCCCGGGCCGGATCGCACGCTGCGCCAGGCCCGCGAGAAGCTCGTGAACCTGCTCTCGTGGGCGGTGGGCTCGGGCGACGCGAAGTTCCTCGTGGTCTTCGACGGCGCCGAGGGCATCAGTTCGGAGGAGCGCCAGGGCCGCGTCGAGGTCCGTTACTCGCGCCCGCCGAAGTCGGCCGACGACGTGATCCGCGGACTGGTCGAGGAGCAGATGAGGCGGATCGACCGGATCACCGTGGTGACCTCCGACCTCGAGGTCGCGCGCCATGCGCGCGCCATGGGCGCCGACGTCTCGCTCTCGGACCTGTTCCTGGCGAGCGTGATGGGACCGGTGTCGCCGAAGAATCCCGCGCAGCCGGTCGCGCTCTCCAAGAAGGAGATCGAGGAGTGGGCCGAGATCTTCCGCCAGGGGCGCGTGAGCGACGAGCTGGAGCCGGAAGAGGTGGACGACGGCGTGGACGACGAGCAGGAGGAGGAGAACTAGGGGGGCGGTGCGGCCGCGTGCCGGATCCCCCGCGATCGTGCGCCGGTCCGGTCCCCGAGGGGGCCGGACCGGTTCGTTGATGGTCGTCCCGTGCGAAGCCTAGGGCAGCGCGTCCGGGACCTGGTCGGGCGCGAGGATCACGGGCAGCAGCCAGGCCTGCGAATCGTACGGCGCCTGGTCGTCGAACAGCGTCCCGTGCGAGAGCGCGTTCACGCCGAAGTGGAAGATGGGCGGGCGGCCCGGGCCCGGCTGCGGCCCGTTCCCCGCGCGCAGGTCCGGCACCAGCCAGGTCGCGGTGTAGGTGTTGTCGCCGTTGTTGCGGAAACGGAACCGGTGCCCGAAGCGGCACAGCACGACGACGTCGTCGTTCTTCAGCGTGGTCACGGTGAGCGTGACCGGGGTGCCGGGCTCGAGCTTCAGGATGCGGCGCAGGTGGAAGAAGCCCAGCGGTTCGGCGATCGTGGTGTCCGTCCCCGCGGCCTGGACGCGCAGGCTCGCGATCCGGGTCGTCGCGTCGCGCGAGGTGACCCTCGCCCCGGAGGTCGCCACCACGCGCCACACGCGGCCGGCGGAGTCGGCGGCGGGGACGCGCTGGAGCAGGATGCGGCGCACCCAGCGGTCGGCCAGCGGCTTGCGGACGACGCTGAGCGACGAGTCGAAGGCCGTGCTGTCGCCGCCCGGCACGCCGGTCAGAATGTTGAAGCGCCCGGCGAGCGCCTTGTAGACCGTGACCACGGCGGTCGTGGGCCGCCCGTTCGAGTCGGGGTCGGCGAAGGCGAACTCGCAGCGGCGCTCCGAGTCGGTGATGACGCGCCAGAAGCGCAGCGGGCTGATCGCGGCGAGCGCCCCCGGGGTGCCCGTGCCCGAGTCCATGGTGGTGACGTCGGTGCTCTCGAACTGCCCGTCCTCGACCACCTCGGGCGCCATCGCGACCACGGCCGCGACCTCGGCCTGGTCGAGCGAGGGCGCGTCGGTCTTCGCGACGGGGGAGTTCACGGTGTTCTTCCCGCAGCCGGCGAACAGGCCGACGGCCGCGAGCAGGGACGCTGCCAGCAGGATTCTGTTTCGCATGGATCCTCCGTTGTGCCCGGCCCGGCGGCCGCGGCGGTGAACCGACCAGGGGGAGACCGCACCCGGTCGGTGAACCCAGCAGTCCGCGTGCCACGCGCCGCGAGCGGCGAACCCCAAGGGCCCCAACGCCGGGCCATCCGGCCCGCGATCCGGGGTGTACCCGGCGGGCCACCGTTCGCCACGGCGGGTACCGGTCCGGGACAGCGCATCGAGCGACCCGCGGGCGCGCGGCCCGCTCGATGCGCCGCGTCGGCGGGGACGGCAACGGCCCCGGGGCGATGCCCCGGGGCCGCGTCGTGGTGCGCCGGCGTCCTGCGGATCAGCGCTTGATGTTCACCGGGTCGCTGGTCGAGAAGGTGAGCTCCGTGCCCTCCTTGAGCACCACCTGGTAGCCCTTCGACTTCGCCACCGCGGTGCCGGCGCCCGCTCCGCCGAGCAGTCCGCCGATCACGGCGCCCTTCTTGCCGCCGATCGCTCCGCCGATGAGCGCTCCGGCGCCCGCGCCGCCCGCGATGGCGCCGAGGTTGCGCGCGCGCGTGGAGCCGGCCTCGATCGCCTGGGTGGTGGCATGCGCCTGGTAGCCCGCGCCTTCGACGGTCATCGAGCCGATGGCCAGGTCGAGCATGGCGCGGTCGCCCTTGGCGGCGGACTTCACCGCGCTCACCGTCCCGCTGACGGTGCTGCCCGACGGGATCACGGTCTTGTCGCCGACGACGACGTTGTCCTTCACCACGCCGCTCCACGTGTCACCGACCTGCGCGGTCTCCGAGGAGATCGGCGTGCTGACGGTGATGGTGATGGCCGTGCCCGCGGGCACGGTGAGGCCGGGGTTCGGTGCGGGCGAGGCGGCCGGCCTGGGCGCCGCGGCCTTCGGCGCCGGTGCCGGGGACTTCCTGGGCGTCTCCGCCCGGGGCTCCGCCACCGGCTCGGGCGGCGGGACCTGTCCCTGCGGGGCGAGGCCGCCCTGGCCCTGTTCCGTCGGGTTGGTCGCGAAGGCCGTGCTGTCGGCCATCGTGGTCTGCGCGTCCTTCTTGGCGCCGCAGCCGGCGACGGAAGCAGCCATCACGACGGCCAGGCTGAGGATGATCCACGGACGAAGTCGCATGTCGTCTCTCCTTGGTGTCGCCCCGGATTCCCTTCGGGGCTCGTTTGCCCGCCGGCGGGTGTGCATCTCCGCATCCGGTCCCTGGTGCGCCACGGGCACGCTCGCCCGGATCACGGATCCGGGCCGTCCGGCCACAGGATGCAGCGGGCCCTCAAGCGACGCAAGCGCTCCGGCGCTCCCGGTTGGATGCGTCGCGCGCGCGGGTGGTGCGAGGCCCCCGGCGCGCGCGGGCGAAAGCCGCGTAAGTGCCTGTTGGGGAACCGCTCCGCATCCGCTAGTCTGCCGCGGTCCGCCGCCGCTCCGCCCCATCCGATGAGGGCCGTCTCATGGACGTCGTCTTCCGCTGCGGGAACCTCGTGCAACGCCCGGCCGGGGCGCTGGTCGTCGGCCTCCTCAAGGGCGAGCGGAAGCTCGCCGGCGCCGCGGCGGAAGTGGACCGCGTGACCCACGGCGCCCTCGCGGCCCTGATCGCCCGCCGCGACTTCGGCGGGGCGCACGCCGAGATCGCGGTGCTCTACCCGAAGGGCCTCAAGGCCCGGTGCGTCCTGGTCGTGGGGCTCGGACCGCGGACCGGGTTCTCGCTCCAGCGCGTCCGGCTCGCCGCCGCGGCCGCGGTGCGCAAGGCCCGCGAGTCGCGCGCCGGCACCGTCGTGCTCCCCGCGCTCGGCGCGGACCGGCTCGATCCGGCCGCGGCCGCGCAGGCCACCGCCGAGGGCGCCGTGCTGGGGCCCTGGCGCTTCACCGCCTACCGGACCCGGCCCGGGGCCCCGGCGCTCAAGCGGGTCGAGGTGATCGAGCCCGGCAAGGAGCGTGCGGCGCTGCTCGCGGCGGCGGTCGAGCGCGGCGCGCGTTGGGCCCGGGGCGCGGTGCTGGCGCGCGACCTGACCTGCACGCCGGGCAGCGACCTCACCCCGGAGCGGCTGGCGGACCGCGCGAAGGAGGTGGCGCACGCCGCGGGGGCGAAGCTCGAGGTGCTCGACGTGCCCGCGATGGAGCGCCTCGGCATGAACGGCATCCTGGGCGTGGGGCGCGGCAGCGCGCACCCGCCGCGCTTCATCGTGCTCGAACGCGGGGCGAGGGCGTCGCGCGGCAAGCGGCCGCCCACGGTCGTCGTGGTGGGCAAGGGCGTGACCTTCGACTCGGGCGGCATCTCGCTCAAGCCGCGCGAGGGCCTGCACGAGATGAAGTCCGACATGGCCGGCGCCGCCGCCGTGCTCGGGTTGTTCGCGGCCCTGCCCGCGGAGCCGCTGCCGCTGCGCATCGTCGGGCTCGTCGCCGCGGCCGAGAACATGCCCGGCGGACGGGCGCTCAAGCCCGGCGACGTGCTGCGCGCGATGAACGGCACCTTCGTCGAGATCACCAACACCGACGCCGAGGGGAGGCTGCTGCTGGCCGACGCGCTGGTCTACGCGAGGCGCTACGAGGGCGCGACGGTCGTGGATCTCGCGACGCTGACCGGGGCGATCGGGATCGCGCTGGGCCCCTACGTGGCGGGACTGTTCACCGCCGACGACGGCCTGGCCGCCGAGTTGCTCGCGGCGGGCGAGGTGGCCGGCGAGCGGTTGTGGCGCATGCCCCTGTGGGACGAGTACGAGAAGGACCTCGAGAGCGACACGGCCGACCTGGTCAACGCGGCGTCGACCCGCGACGGTGGCGCCTGCGTCGCGGCGCGTTTCCTCAAGCACTTCGCCGGACACCTGCGCTGGGCGCACCTCGACATCGCCGGCACGGCCTGGGCGCCCGCGGACCGGCCGCACGAACGACGCGGCCCCACCGGCTACGGCGTGCGATTGCTGCTGGAGTGGCTGGCGCGGCGGGCCGCCGGGGTGTAGCCGGTCCGCGGCTCCGCGCTGCGGCTACCGCTTGCGCGGCGGCTGGCGCTTGAGCGGCGGCGCCTTGCGCTCCACGCGGATGCTGTCCCGGGCCTGCTCGAGCCGGAACATGCGGCCGTCCTCGGGCGAGTACCAGCCGGTGAAGGACGTCCGCTGGTCGGCGATGACGAGCTTGCGCGCCAGCACCGGCCGGCCGCCCCAGCGGATGGTCTCGTTGCCGACGTCGGTGACCGTGGCCTCCACCACCGAGTCCCGCTCCCCGAGGACGAAGAAATTGATCGGTCGCCGGTCGCAGACCTTCCCGTTCAGGGTCCACCCGAGGTAGTTGAACACGGTGAAGAGCGGCGGATCGAGGATGTACATGCGCCCGGGCGGCTGCACCACCCTCGTGCCGGTCCCGGACCGGTTGATCTCGCGCCAGACCGTCATGACCGTGTCGCCGGCCGTGACGTCGACGCCGCGCCGAAGCGTGTCGGGGCCCACCGAGTGCTGCGACCAGTAGCTTCCCATGGCGAAGTCGAGCGGCCCGACCATGAGGACCATGACCTTGTCCGGGGGCGAGGGCTCCTCCCCGGGGAGCGACTGGATGCTGGCGGCCCGCACGAAGAGCGTGTCGGGCTGCCGCTCGATGGCGAAGTCCTCGGCCCGCACCGGCTGCCCGAACTGGGAGATGATGAAGGTGCCCTCGTCGACGACGTAGCCGCGCAGCTTCGAGAGGCTCTCGAGCCTGTCTCCATCGGTCGTGGTGGGCTGGGCGCCGGCGCGCGACGGGGCGGACACGGCCAGGAGCGCCGCCAGGGCCGCGACGAGGGCCGCGCGGAGCGCGTGGTGGGCCCGCAAGTGACGTGGCATGGAGCAAGCCTATCACAGCCGGCGGGCGGGCCGCACGGGCGCACCCCAGGTGCGAGCGGCCCGCGACGCGCGGCGGCGCGGCGCCCCGCCGGCTTCACGCCCGGGCGGGTCGCGCCGTATGATGCCGTCTCGCCACCGTCCCACCAGGAGGAGCGCGCTTCCATGCCTGGCACGATCCCCCCCGGCGCCGCCGCGCCGGGGGCCGCGGGCCGCTCGATCGGCAGGTCCCTGCTGCTGACGCTGCCGATCGCGCTCTGGGGCCTGCTCCTGTTCTCGCGCTCGCTCCAGTTGCCCGGGCCGGCCCCGCAACTGGCGGCGCTGCTGACCTTCCTCTTCATGACCGGGCTGTTCTTCCTGATGCTGCGCACCGGGGAGACCCACCGCTGGCGGCGCGTCTTCTTCGTCACGCTCGGCCTGCTCTTTCCGGTCGGATTCGTCTGGGACCTGATCGCCGTGCGCGGCTCCATGTCCATCTCGGTCGCGCAGATGATCGGCGGCAACACGCCGTTCTGCTTCCTCGCCATCCCGATGATGATCGTGCCCGCGGCGCTCTCGAAGACCATCATCTTCCCGGGCTCGATCCTGCCGACCGCCGCGAACCCGCACGCGGTGGCGCCGATGATCGCCCTGTGGCTCTCGGCCACGCTGGTGCTGGGCAAGGGCTGGTGCGCCTACGGCTGCTTCTTCGGCGGCATCGAGGAGGGCAGCGCCGCGCTGGCGAGGAAGCCGCGCATCCGCAACGTGGACCCGCGCTGGCGCGCGGCGCCGTGGGCGGTGCTCGCGGCCGTGGTGCTGCTCTCGGCCGCGACCTACGAGGCGGTCTACTGCGCCTGGCTCTGCCCGTTCAAGGCGGTCACCGAGTATCCCGAGGTGCGCTCGGCCCAGACCGCGCTGCAGGCCGGCATCTTCGGCTCGCTGTTCGCCGGCCTGGTCCTGGTGCTCCCGTTCCTGACCAGGCTCCGCACCCAGTGCGCCTTCTTCTGCCCGTTCGGCCCGTTCCAGGCGCTCTCGAACCGGCTCAGCGTCTTCGAGATCCGCATGGACCGGACGGCGTGCACCGACTGCGTCACCTGCCGCCGCGCCTGCCCGACGCTGGTGCTGGACGCGGGGTCGGTCGCGAAGGGCCGCGCCGGCATGTCCTGCATGAAGTGCGGCGCCTGCGTCGACGCGTGCCCGAAGGGCGCCGCACGCTGGCACATCAAGGGCACGCCGCTCACCGCCGCGCCGGAGACCGCGCGGCTGCTCTACCTGTTCCCCGCGTGGGCCTTCGCCATCCTGTTCGGCGGCAGCATCATCGCCGGCACGCTGACGAAGCTGCTCCAGCTCGCACACTGACATGGCGCGACTCCGGGCGGCCCTCGGATACACCGGCGCGGTCCTGACCGTGGTGGCCATGCTGGTGATGCCCTTCGTGCTCTTCCCGCTGTTCCAGGGCGTGGTCGCCGCCACCGGCGTCGAGGTGGACCCGGTCTATTCGGGCGGCGCGGCGGTCCGGACCATCGAACGGGGCGGCTACCGCATCGTCGTGAACGGGCCGGTCCGCTCGCGGGCCCTGCTGGCGCGGCCCGCGCCCTACGTGCAGCTGGCGTGGGAGCCGGTGCGCGCGCTCCCCGCGCAGGTCTCGGACGAGGTGGACCTGGACGGTGACGGGCGCGCGGACCTGACCGCCTGCTTCGAGGTGCCGGCCGACACGACCGCGCCGCTGGTCGTGGACGTGACCCCGGCCGGGGGGAAGGTGCTGCCGCTGCGCCGGGTCTCGACCGAGTCGTTCTCCGCGTTGATCGCGCGCGTCGGAGACCGGATCGTCGTGCGCGTGCCGCTTGCGACGCGCTGACCGGCGGCCCGCCGCCCGCCCGCCCGCCGCAGGGGACGCCGCCCCCGCGCCGCCCGGCGCGCCGCCGGGGCCGCGGGTCCGCGCGCTCTCGCTGGGGCTGCTGGGGGCGGCGGTGCTGGCGGCGTTCGCCGGGGTGCTGCGCAACGGCTGGGTCTTGGTCGACGACCCGGCCTACGTGACGCAGAACCCGTACGTCACGGGCGGTCTGACGGCGCGCGGGCTGGAGTGGTTCCTGCGGCAGCCGCACGGCGGCAACTGGCACCCGCTGACCTCGCTGTCGCACCTGGTCGACGTGCAACTGTTCGGGCTGGCGCCGGCGGGGCACCACGCGGTGAGCCTGGCGCTGCACCTGGTGAACGTGCTGCTGCTGGTGGTGGTGCTGCAGCGGCTGAGCGGGGCGTGGTGGCGCAGCCTGCTGGTGGGGGCGCTGTTCGGGCTGCACCCGCTGCGGGTCGAGTCGGTGGCGTGGGTGGCGGAGCGCAAGGACGTGTTGAGCGGGCTGTTCTTCCTGCTGGTGTTGTGGAGCTACGCGCGCTGGGCGGCGCGGCCGGGCGCGGGGCGCTACGCGCTGGTGGTGGTGGCGCTGGGGCTGGGACTGATGTCGAAGCCGATGCTGGTGACGGTGCCGTGCGTGCTGGTGCTGGTGGACGTGTGGCCGCTGGGGCGGCTGCGGGGCGGGTGGTGCGGGGCGGGCGGGGTGGGGGCGCGGCCGCTGGCGGGGCTGATGGCGGAGAAGTGGCCGCTGTTCGCGCTGGCGGCGGCGGCGGCGGTGGTGACCTTCGTGGTGCAGCGGCAGAGCGGGGCGGTGGCGGCGCTGGAGACGGTGGGCGCGGGGGCGCGGGCGGGCAACGCGCTGCTGTCGATCTGGCGCTACGCGGGCGCGACGCTGTGGCCGGCGGGGCTGGCGGCGTTCTACCCGCTGCGGGTGACGGTGGATCCGTGGGCGGTGGGGGCGGCGGCGGTGGGGCTGGCGGTGGTGACGGCGCTGGCGCTGCGCTGGCGGGGCGAGCGGCCGTACCTGGCGGTGGGGTGGCTGTGGTACGTGGGGATGCTGGTGCCGGTGCTGGGGCTGGTGCAGGTCGGGATGCAGGCTCACGCCGACCGTTACACCTACCTGCCGGGGATCGGGCTGCTGGTGGCGGGGGTGTGGGGGGTGTCGGACGGGCTGGCCGGGCACGCGCGGGCGCGGCGGGTGGCGGTGGCGGGGGTGGTGGTCGCGCTGGCGGCGCTCGGCGTGGCGACGGCGCGGCAGGTGGCGCTGTGGCGGGACACGCGCACGCTGTTCACCCACGCCCGGCGCGTCACCGGCGAGAACGTCGTGGTCGAACAGGTCCTGGGGAACGCGTTCGACGCGGATTCGCAGCGCGTCGAGGCGATCCGGCACCTGCGCCGGGCGGTCGAGCTGGACTCGAACTACCTCCGTTCCCGCATCAATCTCGGCCTGGTGCTGGCGCGGGAAGGGCAGATCGACGAGGCCATCCGCCAGTTCCGACGGGTCCTCGACCGGCAACCGATGAACCAGGACGCGCTCGTCGGCCTGGGTCTCGCCGTCCAGGGGCAGGGAGGGCTCGAGGAGGCCGAGGCCCTGTTCCGCCGCGCGGTGCAGAGCCGGGGCGACAGCCGCGGGTTCGCGCTGCGCCAACTCGGCGTGATCGTCCTGCTCCGGGGCCGTGCCGAAGAGGGGCTCGGCCTGTTGCGCCAGGCCACGGCGGCGACCCCCGACGACGCGGACCTGAACCTGCTGTTCGCCTCGGCCCTGCTCACGCAGCCCGGCCACGACGCCGAGGCGATGGAGCACCTGCGCCGCGTCATCCGACAACGACCCGCGAGTGGCGAGGCGCTCAACGGCCTGGCGTGGCTCCTGGCGACCAGCCCGGATCCCGCGCTGCGCGACGGCCGGGAGGCCGAGCGGCTGGCCGGGCGGGCTCTGCAGGCCGGCGGCGGCGCCGATCCGGGTCTGCTCGACACGCAGGCCGCGGCGCAGGCGGCGGCCGGGCGGACCGGCGCGGCGGTCGCCACCGCGCGCCGGGCGCTGGAGCTGGCGCAGCGCGCCGGGAACGACACGCTGGCCGCCGCCATCCGCGGCCGGCTCGCATCGTTCGAGCGCGGCCGCGCGTGGGTGGATTCCACCCGCGTCCCCGGGCCCCTGCCCGCCCGCCGGTGAGCCGCCGCCGCGCCCCGCGGCCCGTTTCCGCGGGGATTTGAACGCGTCTGCCGGAAGCGGGAGAATCATGGGGACGCCCGTCCGCCCGCCCGTCCCGACACCCTCGATCCGCGAAAGCAGGCAGCCGATGAAGCCCCGCCACCTCGCCTCGTTCCTGCTCCTCGGTCTCGTGCTCGCGTGCGCGGCCCCGGGCCGCTCGTCCGCCCGGCCGGACGCCGCGCCCGACCTCATGCCGCTCGACCCGGAGATCGTCCAGTCCTACGAGGCGATGGGCCGCCAGGTGCCGCGCTCCAGCGCGGAAGCCCGCTTCGCCGGCCGGCCCGGCCTGCGCATCAACCGGCTCGCGCGCCCCGCCGCGCTCGCCGCCACCAGCGTGAAGGCGCTCGTGCTGCTGGTGCAGTTCGCGGACGCCGCCCCGGGCGGGCCCGCGACCCGGTTCCGCTCCACGATCTGGGACAGCATGCTGTTCCGCGACAACTACCTCCGCGGCGGGGCCGACACCACGACGACGCGCACGCTGAAGAACTTCTACAACACCGTCTCCCACGGCACCGTGGACGTGGTGACGCTGAACCTGCCGAGCGCGACCGGCTGGCTGACCGCGCCGAACATCTACACCTACTACTGCGAGCACGACGGCACGCACGACAACGGCTTCGGTCCCTACCCGCGCAACGTCCAGCGCCTGGTCATGGACGCGGTGATCGCGGCGGATCCCACCGTGGACTTCTCCCAGTACGCGGTCGGGGGCGTGGTGCAGAACCTCTTCGTCGTGCACGCCGGCTCCGGCGCGGAGTGGAGTGGCGGCGGCGACCTGATCTGGTCGCACGCCTGGGGCATCGCCGGCGACGACGGATTCGGCAACACGCCGCCACCGCTCTTCGTGGACGGCGTCCGGGTCGATGGCTACTCGATGGAGCCGGAAGCCGGCGGGAACACGCTGGGCGAGAACAGCAGCCCGGTCTCCGGCCCGCTGCTTCCCACGGTCGGGGTCTACGCCCACGAGTTCGGCCACGTGCTGGGGCTTCCCGACGAGTACGACTACGGCTACGAATCCGCCGGCACCGGCTACTTCAGCCTGATGGCGGGCGGCAGCTGGAGCCGGACGCCCAACGTCTATCCCGATTGCGCGGGCAACTCCCCCGCCCAGCCCAGTGCGTGGGGCATGGCCTACCTCGGCTTCGTCACGCCGATCGAGGTGGCCACCTTCGCGGCCGGCGTCACGATCCCGCCCAGCGAGACCACCGGCCCCGGGGCGATCGTCAAGGTGGTCCAGCCCGGGTCGGGCGGGATGGAGTACTGGCTGTTCGAGAACCGCCAGCAGATCGGCTACGACGCGGGGTTCTCGCGCATGGGCGCGAACGCCCACGGCCTGTGCATCTACCACGTGGACGAGAACGTCCTGGCGCGCAGCTTCTGGCGGCCGAACGAGGCGGAGTGCGTGAGCGGCGGCGTCTACCGGGGCCAGCGGAACTGCGATTGCGACACGCTGCCCGCCAACCCGTCGAACGGCGAGCGATGGTACGGGATCTCGGTGGAACAGGCGGACGGGCTCTACCAGCTCGAGCTGAACGCCAACGGCGGCGGCTGGACGGATTTCTACTCGAGCGCGACCGGGGTCGCGTCGTTCACTCCCGCGACCGTGCCGAACACCAGTTCCTACTACACCGCCAACGACTGCGCCGGAGTGGTCTCCGCGACGAACATCGTGGAATCCGGCGGGAACATCACGCTCGACCTGAACCCCGACGTGCGGGCTTTCGTCCTGGACGTGAAGGACGCGAACGGCCCGGCGGCCGGGCGGGCCGTGGCGCTGGCGCTCGACCCGGTGCGTCCCAGCCCGATGCGGGGCACGGGGCGGATTGGCTTCGTCCTGCCGCGCGAGGCCGGCGCGCGGGTCAGCATCCTCGACCTGCAGGGTCGCGAGGTCGCGGTGCTGGCCGACGGCGTGTTCCCGGCCGGCCGCCACACGGCGACGTGGGACGGGCGCACCGGGCAGGGCACGGCGCCCGCGGGGCTCTACTTCGTGCGGCTCGTGGCCGAGGACCGCGTGCTCTCGCAGCGGCTGGTGCGGCTGCGCTGATGCGGACGGGAGGGTCATGAAGGTCCTGGCCGGTCTCACGGTCGTGCCGCTCGGGGTCGGCGTGTCGCTGTCGCCCTACGTCGCCGCCTGCGAGCGGATCCTCGCCGAGGCCGGCCTGCGCCCGCAGCTGCACGCCAACGGCACGAACGTCGAGGGCGAGTGGGACGTGGTCTTCGCCGCGCTCCGGCGCTGCCACGAGACGCTGCACGCGATGGGCGCGCCGCGCGTCACGACCACCCTCCAGGTGGGCACGCGCACCGACCGCGACCAGACGCTCGAGGACAAGGTCCGCAGCGTGGAGTCGAAGCTGGGCTGACGCGGGCCGGGGCCGCTCCGGCGCGACGGCAGGCCCGCCGGGGCGCATCACGATGGCCGAAGGGGCCCGGGCGATTTCGGTGGACGCGGCCATCCCCCGTGGCTAGCATGGCCCTGCGCATGCCGTGCGCCCGGCGGCCCTCGAGGGGGCCGCGCGGGGCCCATGCGATCTCGCTGCGCCGCGCCTCCGGTAGAGGGCACCGACGTTCCCAGGGCAAGGGATCTCGCGTTCCTTCGCATCCTCGACCGACTCCTCCTTGTCCCGGCGCCCGGGCCCGATCGGCCCGCGGCGGAGCGGGATGCATTCGCTCGCGAAAGGAGGAGTGCGATGTCAGGTCGTGTCCGTGTCGCGGGGACCCTCGTCCTCGTGATCGTGGCCCTGTCCGTCGTGTCGTGCGCCAAGATCTCGACTCCGACACAGGCCCCGGGCGGGATCCCCAGCGAGGTGCTGGCGTCCCGCGCCAGCGTGCCGGCGGAGTGGGGCAACCTGGTCTCGGTCTCGAGCGTGGCCGAGTACCCGGATCTCGCGCAGCTCTGGTTCCAGGGGACCGACGGCACCGTCCGGTACGCGGTCGTCAGCCTGCGCTCCCACGAGATCCTCAACGCCCACGCGATCAACCGGAAGTAGGAGGTGCCGTCATGAAGACGCTCGGGAGCCTGATCTGCCGGATCCTGTTCGTCGTGTCCTTCGTCCTGGCGGGCTTCGCCGTGTGGGAGAAGCTCGCGAACCTGACGGGCCAGACCGTCCTGCGGAACTCCATCGCAGCCGGCCGGCTGCTCGAGCTCGCGGCGATCGGCCTGCTCTTCGTGATCGCGCTGCTCCTGCGGGAGATCAGCCATTCGCTGAGGAGCAAGTCGGCAGCCTGACCGAAGCGGGGCCCGATCGCCGGTCACCGGGGTGGATGGCACGACCCGCCGTTCGATCACGGCCGGTCGGCGGTCCGTGGACGCCGCGACTCGAGACCGGGCCGCAACTCGGATCCGCGAACGAAGCCATCCATCCCCGGCTCGAAGCCCGGGGACCCGGTGGTGCGTGCCCGGGAAGGCCCCCCGCCTACCCCTTCACCAGCCGCGCCACGCACTCGATGTGCGGGGTGTGCGGGAACATGTCGAAGGGCGTGGCCTCGGCCAGGCTCCAGCCGTACTGGGCGAAGTCCTTGAGGTCGCGCGCCAGCGTGGCGGGATTGCACGAGACGTAGACGATGCGCTCGGGCGCCAGCTCGGCGACGCGGAAGACGACGCGCGGGTGCAGCCCGGCGCGCGGCGGATCCACCACCACGACGTGCGGCCCGGGCGTGCCGGCGGCGCGCGTCGCCGCGCTCTCCGCCGACCAGGGCGCGGGGCGGTCGCCGCGCGCCCACTCGCGCATCACGGGGCGCGCCTCGCCGGTGAAGAAGTGCGCGTTGCCGACGCCGTTGCGGCGCGCGTTGCGGCGCGCCCGCTCGATCGCCTCGCCCACCGACTCGACGCCCACGGCGGCGCCGGCGGCGCGCGCCATCAGCAGCGTGAGCGTGCCGGTGCCGCAGTACAGGTCGAGCACGGTCTCGTGCGGCCGGGGCGCGGCGGCCTCGACGGCGGCGGCGTAGAGCGCCTCGGCCTGGCGGCTGTTGGTCTGCAGGAAGGTGCTGGCGGTGGCCTCGAACTCGAGCCCGAGCAGCCGCTCGACGATCGCGCCCTCGCCGCTCAGCGCGCGTTCCTCCTCGCCGAACGCGACGTTCGAGCGCGAGCGGTTGAGCAGCAGCGTCACGGTGCGCACCTCGTCCGAGAGCGCGGCCACCTGCCGCGCCCACTCCGCGAGACCGGGCACGTCCTCCGACGCGGCGACCAGGTGCACGCCGCACTGCCCGGTGTGCGGGAGGTGCCGCACGGTGAGGTAGCGCACCACGCCGTCGTGGCGCCGCGGATGGTAGGCGCGCCAGCGGTGCTCGCGCGCGAAGCGCTGCGTCAGGCGCACGACCTCGAGCGTCAGCGCGCTGGGCAGGATGCAGGTCTCGAGCGCGAAGACGCCCTCGAAGGTGCCGCGCTCGTGCAAGCCGAGCACGGCGGTCCCGTCGGCGGCGGGGGCGAAGCTGAACTCCATCTTGTTGCGGTAGCCGCGGGTCGCGGGCGCGGGGTGGATGGGCCGCACCCGCGGCGCGGGGATGCCGCCGAGGTGCACGAGGGTCTCGCGCACCTGGCGCTCCTTGAGGGCGAGTTGCTCCTCGTAGCGCAGGTCCTGGAAGCGGCAGCCGCCGCAGACTCCCGAGACGAAATGCGGGCACGCGGCGTCGACCCGCGGCGCCGACGACGACACGACGTGCTCGAGCCGCGCCTCGGCCCACGCGCGCTTGACGCGGGTCACGCGCGCCCGCACGCGGTCGCCGGGCAGGCCGCGGTCGACGAACACGGCGCGGCCCTCGTGCCGGGCGAGGGCCTTTCCGCCCAGCACGACGTCCGCGACGTCGAGTTCTAACACTTCATTGACCTTCATCGCGTCGGGGCGCGGGAGAATCCGCGGTGGGAGGGTATTGGCAACGATTCGCCGGTTCGCCGTGTCAGACTGGGTGACAGCGGTCGTCCGACCTGCCGACGCGCCGAACAGGCGGCCGGTCGAACGACCCCGCCGATGCCGGGACGATCGCGCTCGCAGGCGCGGGCTATCGGGTCGTCCGGGCTGGGACGCTAGCACAGGAGGAAAGCCATGCGAAAGAACACCGCGCTGATCACGGGGTTGCTGCTCGTCGTCGGGCTCGCGGGAGCGGATCACGCCCGCGCCGCTGTCGAGCAGACCCCGTGGCTGGGAGTCTACATGCAGCAGCTCACGCCCGAGCTGCGCGAGGGGCTGGGCTACCGGGGGGACGGCGGCGTGCTCCTGAGCCGCGTCGTCGCGGACGGTCCCGCGGACCGGGCCGGACTGCGGCAGGGCGACGTGATCGTGCGCGTCGACTCGCGCACGGTGGATTCGCCCGCCCGGCTGCAGGAGATCGTCCGCGCGGGCCGGGTGGGCCGGAGCCTGTCGGTCGAGGTCTTCCGCGACGGCGAGCGGCGCATCGTCTCGGTGTGGCCGGCCGCCCGCCCCGACGAGGAGAGGTACCGCGAGGAAGCGCCCGAGGCCCCCGAGGCCCCCGAGGCGCCCGAAGCGCCCGAAGCGCCCGAAGCCCCCGAATCTCCGCACGTGCTGGTGAACCCGCACGGGCACGCGCTCCCGTCGCCGGACGGACAGCGGCGCGTGAAGCGGATCGTCGTCCGCGGCCCCGACGGCCTGAAGGATCTCGAGAAGCTCGACGAGCTCAAGGGGCTCGAAGGGCTCCAGGGACTCGACCTTTCGGGGGGCGCCCTCGGCGCCATGGGCATGGCGCCCCGCGGGCGGCTCGGGGTGCGCATCGAATCGCTCAACCCCAAGCTGGGTGAATACTTCGGGCTCAAGGATGGCAAGGGGGTGCTGGTGCTCGAGGTCCTGAAGGACACCCCGGCCGCACGGGCCGGCCTCGAGGCGGGAGATGTCGTCACCGGGGTCGACCAGGAGACCGTGGCGGAAGGGACGGACCTCGTGGCCGCCTTGCGGGGTAAGGATGGCAGGGTCGCGCTGCGGGTCGTTCGTCACGGCACGCCGCGCACCATCGAGGCGGAACTCGAGAGGACCGAGCCAACCAGCATCCGGGTCTTCGGAGATGAGCTCGGGGACCGCCCCGGGGTCCAGAAGCGGATCATCCTGCGGGGGACGGACCGCAGCGATCTGCGACACGAGCTGGACCAACTGAAGGAGCGGTTGGAAGAGCTGCGGCAGCGGCTCGACGAACCGCGGCAGGACGCCGGCAAGGACTAGCCGGCGCCGAACAGCGAGCGCGACACGGAAGGACGATCGATCCGACCCGCATCCTCGAGAAGGCGTCAGACGGGGTGTCTGATCGAGCGGGAAGGTGCAGCGCGACGTCCCGAACCGGTTGCGCCGGAGGGACCCGGCCAGAACAGCGGCCGGGTCTTCTTCCTTGGTTGCGGGGAGCGTCGGGCGGCGCGTAGTGTCGTCCTCCCATGCCGAAGCGCCTGCCGTTCCGCTACTGCCCGTGCTGTGCCACCCCGCTCGAGAAGCTCGACGACCACGGCCACGCGCGCCCGACCTGCCCGCTGTGCGGCTGGGTCCACTACCACAACCCGGTGCCCGCGGCGGGCGTGATCCTCGAGCGCGCGGGCGAGGTGCTCATGGTGAAGCGCAGGTACGCGCCGCGCGCCGGGGCGTGGTGCCTGCCGGCGGGCTTCATGGAATCCGGCGAGACCCCGGAGCACTGCGCGGTGCGCGAGGTCGAAGAGGAGACCGGCCTGGTGGTCCGGCTCACCGGTCTCTTCGGGGTCTACGCCGGCATGGACGATCCGCGCGCCCGCGCCGTGCTCATCCTCTACTCCGCCGAGCGTGCGGGCGGGCGGCTGCGCGCGGGCGACGACGCGCTGGAGGCCCGGTGGTTCCCGCGCGCCCGCCTCCCGAAGGCGATCGCGTTCGCCGCGCACCGCCAGGCGCTGAAGGACCATTTCGGACGGCACTAGCCTGGACCGGCCGGGCGCGGCCCGGCAGTCCGCCCGTGCCGCGGGGCGGCGGAGGCTCCTGCGCGTTGGACTGGTCCTTGCTGTCTCCGCTGCCGGTTGAACGCTGGATTGGCCCCGGGACCACCCTATCCAAGGAGTTCAAGCGCATGTTCCGTCGTGTGTTGCCGCTCTTCCTGCTGGTCGCCCTGTTGGGTGGTGGGGTGGCCGAAGCCCAGACCTTCAGCGCAAGGCGCATGGCCATGGGCGGTGTGATTCTGGCCGGCGGCGGAGCCGGCAGCTCGGGGGCGAACGTGGCCTACCGGGCCGTTCCGAGGGCCCCCAACTCGTGCAGCGTGCTGCCGCTGCCGATCGGCGTGGTCCAGCTCCTCGCCGACCCGCCCGAATTCGATCCCGACAACGCCGACTTCAACGTCTACGAGCTGGCGAACCTGCTCTACAACCCGCCCTGGAACCTGCAGCTCTCCCCGCCCGCCGTGCCGGGCAACGACATCACGATCGAGATCGGCAAGGACCACCTCGCGGTGGACCTGGGCGAGGTGCGGAACGTCCTGCCCAAGGACGAGAGCCGGACGGGCGCGGTCGTCAACGGCCCGGCGCTGGGCTTCGGCGTCAAGCGCTTCTTCCTCTCCGCCGCTCCGCTGGTCCACTACGACAACGAGCTCTCCTTCAACGACAACCTGCGCGGCGCGATCAACGGCGAGGAGTTCCGCCCCCACACCGCCTACGAGATGCGCGACCAGGGCGTGGGGCAGGCCGCGGCCGGCGTGCACCTGGGCTGGGCCGCGCCGCTGATGCAGGTGGGCGATCCCCGCGGCAAGGGCATGGGGCTCTACGCCGGCGCGCGCGTGAAGCTGATGCGCGGCCTCGCCTACGCGAGCGTGGAGAACTCGGTGGCCTTCACCACCGGCGACACGCTGTTCGCGGCGGCGCTGGACGCCAACTACGAGAGCACGACCTACACCACCGGCCCCGAGGGCGGCGGCATGGGCCGTGGCCTCGACCTGGGCGCGGTCTGGATGGCCGGGGGCGCCGAGGTCGGCCTGGGCGTCAACGACATCGGCACGACCTTCGACTGGACCACGGAGAAGACGGTGTCCCGGAACGACGAGGACGAGGTCAAGACGCCGGACGTCTCCCGGACGAGCACGGTGCCCACCACCGCGGTGGCGAACGCCGCGGTGCGCCTGGGGCGCTTCCTGGTCGCGGGCGACGTCGTGCGCGGCGTCCACGAGACGACGGGGCACCTGGGCGCCGAGACGTGGCTGAGCAAGGGCATCGCGCTGCGGGCCGGCACGTGCCTCGACGCGAACGAACTGATCCAGTATTCCGTGGGGACCGGGCTGCGCCTCGGCAACTTCGGCGTGGACCTCGCCGTCGCCAGCAACAGTCGCAATCTCTCGCGTGAACGCGGCCTCGAGCTCGGGGCCGGGCTCGCGTTCTACCGCTAGGAGGAGCCATGCGCACGCGTGTTTTCGTCGTCATCGCGGTGGCCGCGCTGGCCCTGGCCGGCTGCGGCGACCACAACCTGGTGCTCAAGGTCGACGTGTTGAGCTACCTCGACGCCGCGCAGCGGGTCATCAACGTGCCGTCCGTGCCGGCGGTCGGGGTCGAGGGCCAGGTGCCGATCCTGGACATGCCCATCAACCTGATCGAAGGGCTGGACAAGGCGGCCGAGGTCAAGTCCGTCACGCTCTCGCTGGGCGGCAGCGTGACCGTCGTGAGCGGTGCCGGTTCCGGCCGGTTCAAGCTCTACCTGAGCGAGGTGGGCACCTCATCGACCACTCCGGTCATGGACGTGCCCGTGACGTTCGCCGCGGGGCAGCCCGCGATCGTCGATGTCACCACCGACGGCGGCCCGGACGTGGCCCGGCTGTTCACGCGGAAGGAACTCCAGTTGAGAGTGGTCCTGGACCAGGTCAACATCACCACCGCGGTCACCGACATGACGGTGACCATCAGCAAGCTCGACGCCGTCGTGATCTCGGGTCGGAAGGCCATGTAGAGAAGGGATTCGCGCGCACCCAGCCCGTCCCGAACGACGCGGCCCGGCACCAGGATGGCGCCGGGCCGCGGTCTTGCCGCGGGAGCGAGCGGGGGTCTAGGCCCAGGTCGTGCTGGCCGCGCGGCGCACCTGCTCCTGGCTGGCCAGCGTCATGGCGATGATCGAGCCCGCCAGCATCGCGCGGTCGAGGTCGAACTCGTCGAAGGCCTCGCCGTCCCGCTTGTTGCTCAGGTTGAGCACGCCGCACACCTGGCTGTTGTGGGTGACCGGCACGCAGATGAACGAATCCGAGTTGTAGGCGTCCTGGTCGGTGTGCGGCGCCGGATCGGCCTCGTCGCGCACCCGCACGAACAGCGGCTTGCGGTTGTGCGCGACCCAGCCGGCGATGCCCTGCCCCACCCGCATCTTCGCCTTGCCCGCCACGTTCGGGTCGATGCCGCGCTGGGCGGCGATGGAGAGCGTCTCCTTCTGCGCGTCGAGCAGCATCATGCTGCAGCGCTCGATCTGGAACTGCTCGCAGAGCCACTGGACCAGCGTGTCGGGCAGGGCGGCCGGGTCGTGCTCCTGCGAGAGCAGCTCGAAGACCTCCTTCATGAAGCCCACGGTGCGCTTCAGCTCGGCGGCCGTGGCGCGCGTCGAGTTCAGCTCGGAGTAGGCGTCGGTCAGGTGCTCGGTCGCGGCCCCCGCCTGTTCCTCGAGCGCGAACAGCGCGGTCTTCACGCGGTCCAGTTCCTGCTGGTACTGGGTCGAGCTCTTGTCGAGATGCTCGATCTCCTGCGTCAGCGCCTCGAGCTGCTGGGCCTTGGTCTGGTTCTCCGCCTCGAGCTTCTCGCTGCGCGCGTGCAGTTGCTGGATGCGGTCCTGGAACTCGGCGGCGGACGCGGGCACGGCCGGGTCGGTCGAGCGCGTGCGCCCCGCGCGGTGGAGGTGCTGGGACAGCGCGAGCGCGGCCATGCTCTTGACCGGGATGAGGTCGGCGACCGCCTTGCCGCCGAAGGCGCCGCGCTTCTCGCTCACGATCACCAGCAGCGCGAGCACGTCCTCGGCGTCGGCCATCGGCAGGCAGACGCAGGCGTGCCAGAAATCGGTGGCGGTCAGGGTGGTCAATCCGGGGGCCTCGAGCGGGTCGGGTTCGTAGGCCGGCGAGCTGCCGAAGACGTGGGTCAGCAGGCTGCGGCGCTCGGCGGGATTGAAAAATGCACTGGGGTGGAAGAACTTCCGCACGAGCCGGGCGGGCAACTCGTCCACCGGCAGGTTGATGTCCCGGCGGACGAGTCGCTGGCCCGCCCGGTGGTAGACGCTGACCAGGGCGTCCCGGCTGACCTCGTAGAACGCCAGCGAGGCGCGCCAATCCGGTTGTACCGCTTGCAGATAGCCCAGGAACTCGTAGACCAGGGCCTCGGTGTCCCGGGACCCGGTCAGACGGTCCGAGATGTCGCGCAGGTCGAACTTGGACACGGGTGATTCCCTCCGGAGGGTGCCAGTCGATAGAGGACGCCCGGGAAAGGCAAAGCGTGTGCCGCCGCCGGGCCCGGCGGGTTCCCGGCGGCGCCGGGCGCCGCCCGTGCTAAGATTCTCGCCGTTCTCCACTTGCGCTCCCCCCGGAGGAATGGCCCCATGCCCCGGCTCGTCGCCGACCGCGAGGTGTTCCGCACGCCTTCCGACCTGGCCCAGGTGATGGCCGCCGCAGCCGTGCGCGAGGCCGCCGGGCAGCACATCCTGCACCTGGAGCGCGGCGAGCCCGACTTCGAGACGCCGCCCCACATCGTCGAGGCGCTCGCCGCCGCCACGCGCGCGGGCGAGACCCACTACGCCAATCCCGGCGGCGTGCTGCCGTTGCGCGTGGCGCTGGCGGAGAAGCTCTCGCTCGAGAACGGCATCTCCTGCCACCCCGAGGACGTGGTCATCACCGTGGGCGCGACGCACGCGCTGTCGTTGGTCTTCCAGGCGCTGCTCTCGCCCGGCGACGAGATCCTGCTGCTCTCGCCCTACTGGATGATGCTTCCGCGCATGATCGGACTGGTCGAGGGCGCGCGCTGGCGCGCGGTGCCGGCGTACCTCGACCTCATGGACGACAGCCTCGCGCCCGAGGGACTCGCCACGCGGCTGCGCACCAGCCTGCGGCCCGAGACCCGCGGCATCTACCTCAACACCCCCAACAACCCGACCGGCGCGGTGCTCACGCTCGAGCAGCTCGAGGCGATCGCCGAGGTGGCGCGCGAACACGACCTGTGGGTGGTGAGCGACGAGTCCTACGAGAGCGTCCTGTTCGACCGGGCCGCCCACGTGAGCATCGCGACGCTGTCCGGCATGTCCGCGCGCACCGTCAGCGTCTACTCGTTCTCCAAGACCTACGCCATGACCGGCTGGCGCCTCGGCTACGTGGTCTCGCCGCCGGCGCTGCGCCCGGTGCTGGGCCCGACGCTCTGCGCGCTCACCACGTACGGGGTGTTCCCGGCGGTGCAGATCGCCGGGCTCGCCGCGCTGCGGGGCCCGCACGCGCCGGTGGACGCGATGCGCAAGGCCTACCAGGCGCGGCGCGACGCGCTCCTGGCCGGGCTCGAGGGCCTGAACGCCATCCGCGCACCGAAGCCGGACGGGGCGTTCTACGTCTTCGCCGACGTCTCGGGCGCGCTCGAGCGGCGCACGACCTGGGACCTGGTGCGCGAGTGGCTCGAGCTGGGCGTCGCGGTGCTGCCGGGCACCGCCTTCGGTCCGTTCCCCGAACGCGTCCGCCTCTCGCTCGCGACGCGCAAGGAGGACGTGGTCGAGGCCGCGCGCCGCCTGCGCGAGCACTACGCCGGGCCGGGGGCGAAGGGCGGCGGACGGTAGCGGGCGAAGGGGCGCAGCCCTCCCCGCTGCTCCCCTGGTCCGGTGTCCGGCTACCACCGGGCCCGGCCGGGACGAAGAATCTCCCCGCGGTCCCTACCGGGGCCGCAAGGAGCTCTGTGCGGGCGCCTCGATGTAGCCCGTCCGCCGCTCGTAGAGCCTCAGGCGGTCCTGGATCATGCGTGCCAGCCCGTTGGCGCGCGCTGCGGTCGCCAGGTCGACGGCTCGCTGGGCGGTCCCGGTGGCTTCATCGAAGCGACCCATCGCCGCCTGGGCGGCTGCGACCGTGTCGAGGATCTCGGGGTCCCGGTCACGGGTCAGCCTCGAGGCCTTCTGGGCGAAGCGGAGAGCTTCCTCGGGCGCGCGCAATTCGTGGTCCGGGGTGGTGGCGAGCAGCCAGGCCAGCGCGTTGAGGCCCTTGGCCCAGTCGGCCCGGAGCCGCACCGCTTCGCGCAGTTCCCGGGCGGCCTCCTGCGGGCGATTGGTCAGCACCAGGGCGCTTCCCAGCTTGAATCGCAGGTCGGCGTCCATCGGTTCGACCGCGATCGCCTGGCGGAACTGGTCACAGGCCTCGTCGAGGTGGCCACCCAACGCGAGCATGTCGCCGACTTGTGCGTAGGCCGCGACCTTGCGTGGCTCCAGTTGGAGCGCCCGCTGGAACTCCTGCGAAGCCTCGTCGATCCTGCCCGCGAGCCGCAGGGCCACACCCAGACCATAGGCAGCCGCTGGATCGGTAGGCACGAGCCTGCAGGCCAACCGAAGCTGCCGGATGGCCTCGTCCGACTCGCCCTTCGCGGTCAGGGCGAGGCCCAGGTTGTAGCGAGCCTCCTGGAAATAGGCCGAGTATTCCACGGCTCGGCGGAAATGCGGGATGGCCTGGTCCGGTGACGAAGCTTGCATCATCAGGATGCCGAGCGAGTTCTGGATCGTGGGTGACTTCGGTGCGAGGCTCTCCATGTAATGAAACAACCCAAGGGTGCTCGACCATGGGCGAAGCGCCGCACGCACGCCGCGAGCCTCCGCGGCAAGGAGCAGCACCGCAGACATCAGCAGGACGGTCCGGGACGCAAGTCGGGAGGAACGACGTCCGTCCCAGACCGCGCCGATCCCGGCACAGAGCACCATCAGGAATCCGAACGCGGGGAAGTAGACGTACTTGTCGGAAGCGATCACCCAGCTGTACTTCACCAGGCCCAGCGTCGGGATGATGGCGATGACGAACCACAGCCAGCCCACGAGCGGTCCGGGCACGCGCCGTGCCACCAGGACGAGGATGGTCGTGAGCGCGATGATGATCACCAGGCCGAATGCGACCACTGGGTTGGCGAGACCGAACGGATCGGGTGGCGGGTAGACCGATGTCAATTGCACCGGCCACACGATCTTGGAGAGGTAGAACGCGAGCAGGTACCCCGCTTGCGCGGGCCACTGCAGGTAGTCCGACATGCCCATCGGCCTGATGGAGGCGGATCGTTCGTGCGACAAGAGGGTGATGGCGGCCGAGACCAGAGAAAGAAGGAAGAACGGCCACTTCTCCCGCACCGTCCTCCATTGCAGCTGCCGCAGCGGCCACGCGTCCAGCAGCAGAAGCAGCAGTGGAAGCATCACCACCGTCGGCTTCGACAGCAGCGCAAGCGCGTAGAGTGCCCAGGCAGCGGTCCGCCACAGGGGCCCGCCACGGCGAAGACCTTCGAGGTACGCCAGGACGCATGCCAGGGCAAAGAACGTGGCCAGCAGGGTCTTGCGTTCGCCGATCCAGACGACCGGTTCCACGGTGAGCGGATGCAACCCGAAGAAAAGGGCGACGATGGCTGCCGGACCGATGGCGCCGAAGAGGCGGTAGAGGATGAGCATGATCAGTACCGCATTGAGCGCGTGCAAGACGAGAGCCGTGCGATGGAAGGCGGTGAGATCGGCGGCCCGGCCGCCGAGGGCTACGTCCACCATGAGGGAGGTCATGGAAAGGGGCAGGTAGTAGCCCTTCACCGTGGAAGGGCGCAGCACTTCCTGGAAGAAGCGCGCGACCGACGACCAACCGGGATGGCCGACGAGCGGGTTGTAGGTCACGAAAGCGTCGTCGTCGAGCGAAAGGGCCTGCGCCCTCAGCACCGGCCAGTGCGCGGCCGAGACCAGTGCCGCCACCAGGAGGACGGCGAGTCCGGCGGCAAGCCATTTCCGGCGGCGCGGAACGGTGGAGGCCATCCCGGACGCGGAAGCACCTGACCGTGGGTCGGGACCCCGTACCGTGGGTTTCACGCCGCCATCCTACCCGTCGTCCCGTCCGCCACCTAGAGCGCCGCTGGCCGCGGTCCGGGCCCGACGCCTGGTTCCCGGCCCGGCGCTACAGCTCGGTGCCGTCCGGGCCCAGCAGCCGGCCCTTGCGGCGCGGCTGCGGCGCCGCCGCGGGGGCGGAGGTCTCCGCGCCGTCGTCGTCGGCTTCCTGCATCGCGCCCGGCGGCAGCTCGTCCTCGCTCACCTCGATGACGTACTCGCCGCCGACCTTGCGCGGCACGATGACGCGGTGCAGGGCCACGGCGAAGACGTCGTCCATGGTCGCCACCGGCACCAGCTCGAGCCGGTCGCGCACGTCGCGCGGGACGTCCTCGAGATCGTTCTCGTTGGCCGCCGGGTAGAGCATGGTGCGGAAGCCCGCCCGGTGCGCGGCCAGCGCCTTGTCGCGCAGCCCGCCCACGGCGAGCACCTTGCCCCGCAGGCTCACCTCGCCGGTCATCGCCACGTCGTGACGGATGGGGCGGTCGCTCAGCACCGAGGCGATCACCAGCCCCACGGTGATCCCCGCCGACGGGCCCTCCTTGGGCACGCCGGCCGCGGGGAAGTGGATGTGGATGTCGAAGTCGGCGAACGCCTGCGCGTCGATCTGCAGCACGTCGGCGCGCGAGCGCACGTAGGAGTGCGCCGCCTGCACGGACTCCTTCATCACGTCGCCGAGCTGGCCGGTGGTGACGAGGTGGCCCTGGCCGGGCATCTTGAGCGCCTCGACGGTGAGGATCTCGCCGCCGGTCGAGGTCCAGGCGAGCCCGGTGGCGACGCCGACCTCGTCGTGCTTGCCCGCGGTCTCGAGCGTGAAGAGCCGGTGCCCCAGGTAGCGCTCGAGCCGTCGCGGCGTGACGACGTGCCGCTTGGTGTCGCCGGTCGCCCGGGCGCGCGCCACCCGGCGGCACACGGTGGCGATCTGGCGCGCGAGCCCGCGCACGCCGGCCTCGAGCGTGTACTGCCGCACGATGCCGCGCAGCGCCCCGTCGGTCAGCCGCAGGTCGGCCGCGGCGAGACCGTGCTCGCGCAGCAGGCGTGGCACCAGGAAGCGCCGGGCGACCCGGAGCTTCTCGGCCTCGGAGTAGCCGGGCACCTCGATCAGCTCGAGGTGGTCCTGCAGCGGCTCGGGGACCAGTTCGGGGTTGTTGGCGCAGAGCAGCAGCACGGCGTGGGACAGGTCGAGCGGCAGGCCGAGGTACTGGTCGGTGAAGTGGGCGCTGGTGGCCGGATCGAGTAACTCGAGCAGGGTCTCGAACGCGCCGAGCCCGGCCTCCCCGACGAGCCGGTCCACGCCGTCGATCATGATGACGGGGTTGCGCACGCCGGCCTCGCGAAGCGCGCGGGCGATCTTGCCGGGCTGCGCGCCGGGCAGCGCGCGCGGGACACCGCGCAGGCCGCCGACGTCACCGACGCTGGACACACCCAGCCGCACGAACGGCCGATGCAGCGCGTGCGCCACCGCGGCGGCGAGCGAGGACTTGCCGGTCCCCGGCGGCCCGACCAGGCACAGCGCGGGACCGGGCAGGTCGGGCTTGAGACGGCGCACCGCGAGGTACTCGAGGATGCGCTCCTTGGCCTTGACCATGCCGAGGTGATCGCGGTCGAGGGTCGCCCCGACCTGCTTCAGGTTGCCGACCTCGGGGGCCGAGCGCTCCCACGGCAGCGTCCACAGCCACTGCAGGTAGGCGCGCACCTGGCCCGCCTCGGGCGAGCCGGGCGTGAGCCGGCGCAGGCGGTCCATCTCGCGCTGCGCCTGGCGCGACACGTCGGCGGGCAGGCCGGTGACCTCCGTGAGCCGGGCCGTGTGCGGGCCTTCCGTGACCGGGCGCTCGAGCGCGGCGGAGGCGCGCAACGAACGTGCGGGGCCCTTCGGATTGGCTCGGGAGCGCAGGTTCCTCGGCATGACTCCTCCGTCGCTGGGCGGTGCGATGTGCTCTCGGGCCGAAGGGAAGCCCGGGGCCTGGTCGGAAAGGACCGTCCCCTCTCGTGAGATATGCAAGCCGTCTGCCGGGATCCATGGTTGTGATGCCCCGCCGGTCCGGCCGGTCTAAAGCGTTGTGGGATGGGCAGGTCCCGATGGTGACCGGCGGCCGGCCCGGCCACGGTCCGGGCTCGCGCCGGGAAGGTTGGGGCCGGACCGCCTCGGCAGGTGCACAGTTTGCGGCCGTGCAGCGTGGCCCCGGCCACCCGCGCGCGGCATCCGCAGGCGTGGCGAGTGTGCGAGGCGGCCGGGAAACCGCCCCGAGCACGCGAGCGGCATCCGTGCCGGAGCGAGCGCATCCAAGCGCTCGGTGGCGAGAGGTCCAGGGCCTCCGGTCGCCGGGTTGACCGGCACCCCACGAGTCCGCAGCTCCGGCGGCGTGTGCCCGCTCCTCTCGCCTGCCATCCTCCAGCTCAAGACGCGAACGGGACGCCAGCCTGGCCGATTCACTGAACCGCGTCGCGTACGATCCGGGGGTTCGGGTCGGGCGAGCAGCACTGCTCCCGTGCCGCCGGGCTGCGTGCGGGCTCACGCCGCCGGGCGCGTGACCGCCGTGCGCGGGCCGCCGCAGCACTTCAGCGCGCAGCGCAGGCGCTCCTCGAGCGGGGCGTCGGGCGGGGCCTCGCAGCGTTCCGCGACCTCGCGCGCCTCCTCCGCCCGCAGCCCGAGCGAGCGTAGCCAGGGCACCAGCTCGGCCTGGTGCGGAGCCAGCTCGCGCTTGGCCGCCGGCCTACGCCGTGCATCCCCGCGCCGCGCCTCCATGAAGTCCCGTCCGAAGCTGCGCTCGGCCTCGAACTGGTTGTGCGCCCGGCAGCGCAGGCGCAGGCCCCGCACCGTCGCGCGGCCGCCCAATGTCACCGGCTCGACGTGGTCGAACTCCAGCCGCGTGCGTGCCTCGCAGCGATGTCCGCCCGCGCTCACGAACGTGCAGCGGCCGCCATCGCGCTCCCAGACCGCGCGCTTCACCTCCGCAGGGACGTGGCGGGGGTCGTCGCTTGCGCGGCAGCGGCGGGGCCGGTCGGTCTTGGCGAACTTCTGCTGCTCGAGCTGCGCAATCAGGACCTTCAGGGCGCGGGCGAACACGGCGGCCGGATCGCCTGAGGGCACGGCGTGGCCCAGCAGGGCCTGGGCGTAGAGCAGGTCGTCGTGGGTCTCCTGGTCCATGGTGAACTGCACGGCGAAGCGCTGCGGCGCGAGGGGCGTGACCCGCGTGAGTTGCGTGGTGCTCAACTTTACTCGCTCTGGAGCGAGTAAAGTCGCGTCACACTGAACATCGGCGACCTGCTCCGGCGTATCGGAGGGCTGCGCGGTGACGAGCGGGAGCAGTTCGGTGCGGGGGAAGCGCCGGGCCAACTCCTGCTCGATCTCGGCCTTGGACCTGCCGACGGCCGCGGCGAGCAGTTCGGCGGCGCCCGCATCGGTGAGGCAGGGAGCGAGGAGGAGCACGGCGGTGAGGTTCAGGCGGCCGTCGGCGAGCAAGGGGAGGATGGCGGGGAAGCGCCGGGCGGTGCGCGCGACCTGGATGCGGCGGTACGCACTGTCCTCCGAGAAGCCCAACTGCTCGACGCACCACGCGAACATCGAGGGGTAGCCGGCCTCGGCGTAGAGCCGCCGGGCGTCCACCTCCCCGAGGTGGGCGACGAGCAGGGCCGTCGTCGCCCGGTCCTGGGAGACGAGTGTCCGCAGTTCGCGCAGGAGCGCCTGGTCGGACAGGTGGGAGAGCGCGTAACGGTTCATCGACGTGACTCCGCGCGGGGGCGGGTCACGGGGGCGAACGAGCACATTCATATCATGCCCGTTTTCGGCCCTCGCAGCGCCCCGCAGGTCGCACAACGAGGCGTCGCGGGAGAGCGGTTTCGCGCCCGCGCCCGCGCTCCGTTCTCCGTCCGATCTGCGGCGTTTCGCGAGCCGCGCGAACGCCCCGGCGGTCGTGACGCGCCGCAAGCGCCGAAACCTGTCAAGTGAAATCGGTGGTTCAGACCGGGCACACTGGTAACAGATCAGACCGGGGACATGGGTTACAGCCCGCGGGCATCATGGGTGGTTCGAGGAGGACCACACGATGCCCTGGGCGAGGACCGACTGGATGTCTGAACGAGTGAAGTTCATTGCCGCCTACCTGCAGGCGGAGGCCAGCTTCTCCGACTTGTGCCACGACTTCGGGGTCAGCCGGAAGACGGGGTACAAGTGGGTCCGTCGTTATGAGGCCGACGGGGTCGCGGCCCTCGAGGAGATCTCACGCGCGCCGCACTCTCATCCCAACGCCGTCGCCGCCGACCTCGTGCAGGCGATCGTCGCGATCCGACGTCGCCATCCGCGTTGGGGACCACGCAAGGTGCGGGTGGTGCTGAAGCGGGAACGGCCGCCGGTCGCGCTCCCGGCGGCCAGCACGATCGGCGACATCCTGAGGCGCAGCGGACTGGTTCGCCCGCGCCGGCGAGTCCGGCGCAGCTCACCGTACGGGGACCGGCTGCGGCAGTACGACGCACCCAACGCCGTCTGGTGTGCCGACTTCAAGGGCCACTTCCCGCTGGGTCGCCGGGGTGAACGCTGTCATCCGCTGACCATCAGCGATGGATACAGTCGCCTGCTCCTTCGCTGCCGCGCCCTGCGTCGTCCGCTCACTCAGCATGTCCGGCGCGTCTTCGAGTCCGCTTTCACCGAATACGGCTTGCCGAGGGCGATCCGCACCGATAACGGGCCGCCGTTCTCGACGCTCGCCCCGGGCGGACTGTCGCGTCTCTCGGTCTGGTGGATCCGACTCGGGATCCGTCCCGAACGCATCATGCCAGGTCGTCCCGAACAGAACGGGCGCCACGAGCGCATGCATCGCACCTTGAAAGCCGAGACCGCCAGACCGCCGCGCTCGAGCTTCAGCGCCCAGCAACGCGCGTTCGATCGCTTCCAGACGGAGTACAACCAGGAGCGGCCGCACGAGGCGCTCGGCCAGGAGGTGCCGGCCGCGCTTTACCGCCCATCGCTTCGCTCGTACCCGCGCGAGCTCCCCGAACCAGAGTACCCGCGACACTTCGAGACCCGGGTGGCCTATCCCAACGGCGTGATCACCTTCGGCACCACGCAGTGGTACGTGAGCAACTGCCTCGTCGGCGAACGGGTCGGACTCGAGCCCTGCGACGATGGCCGGTGGCGTGTCCACTTCGGCTGGGTGCCGATCGGACTGCTAGATCTCAAGCAGGCCACCGACCGCGGACCCCGCCACTTTGGGCGGCTCGAACCCATCGTTGATCCTGCCTTGAGCAGACGTCGTCGCCGCCGTTATGGAAGCTAGAATGTGTTACCCATGTGCCCGGTCTGTCCTGTCACCCATGTCCCCGGTTGCTTCAGGTGGTTCAGACCGGGCACACTGGCTACACCTCGAACCCGGGACGCGGGTGCCCCTCGGGCCAACATCGATGTCCTCGACGGCGCCCGCCTGCAACGGTCCAGACCGAGGACGCGGGTGGCGACTTCGCCCATCATCGGCGGACAGGACCGCGTCCGAGGGATGCTCGCGGAGAGGATCCGACCGCCACAGACGCCGCAGGGTCGACGCTCTCGAATCGCCCTGGGTCGCTCGTGCAGAGATCGACCTCTGCTCGAATATCCCGCCCGGCTCCTAGCGGGACTCTCCGCCGAGGCGCGCGGCGAACCGCTGGTGGACCACCGAGTCGGGGGCTCCGCTGCGGGCGAGGAGCCGGCCCAGCGCCTGGTGCGCCATGAAATTGAAGGGATCGATGCGCAGCACCTCGCGCCAGGCCGCGATCGCCTTCTGCGTCTCGGCGCGCGCTTCCCGGGCCTGCGCCTCCAGCAGGTAGCCCTCCGGCATGTCGGGGTTCAGCGCGATGGCCTTGCCGGCTTCCGCGACCGCACGATCGAGATCGCCGTCCCCGACGGCGATCTGGCCGAAGGCCGCGTGCCGGACCATCAGGTCGGGACCGGGACCGGGGTCCGCCTCGAACAAGGCCCGCACCTCCTGCCGGGACGCGCCCTGGCGGACCATGTATCGCGCCAGTCGGTTCCGGGCGTTCCAGTCGGCCGGGTCCTGCGCGATCGCTCGCTTCAGCAGGCGGGCCCCCGCGCGATCGTCGCCTCCCAGGAACGCGGACTCGGCGCTGAACGCGAGCGCCCGCGGAGAGCGGGCACCGAGCCAAAGGCTCCCGTAGGACATCAGCGCCCAGGTGCCGAGCAGGACCATGAGCAGCGGCGCCGCCCGCCCGGCACGCGCCATCGCGAGGTCCAGGCCGAGGCCGGCGAACACGCACAGTGGCAGCAACGCGCTCACGCCGTAGAACGCCTTGACCATCCCGTAGTAGGGCACCTGGAGCGCCATGAAGACGACGGCCGCGAAGGCCGCGAACGCCGTGCCCAGGATGGCGGTGTCCCGAAGGTTTGGAAGCCGGATCCACCGGACGAGGAACACGACAGCGCCGACCGCCATCGCCAGCGCGGGGATCGTCGCCAGCAGGTATCCCGCGGACATGAGGTCCGAGCACCAGGGAGGCGCGGTCCAGAACACAGCCTGGCCCGAGCATGACCCGTCGCCCCAGAGCGTCGTGTAGAGCCCGTCCCAGATCCCGGTCAGGGCCGAGTAGAACGGAGCAGAGAACGCCCGGCCGAAGACCAGGAAGTCGTGTGCCGTTCGATAGCCCGGGTCCTGCCACCACCGTGGCCCCGTGCTCGGGTCTGAGCTCCCGAGCAGGGGCGCGATGGCACGCAGCCAGGTCGCGCCGTAGTGCCGCCCCGCAATCGCGATCGCGAGGCCCACGACGAGACCGAGTCCCACCAGCCCGCGAAGCACGACCGGGCGCGGGCGAGCCACCAGGCGCGCGGCGAGCACGCCCAGCGCGACGAAGACCACGAGGAGGGCGGAGAACTTGGCCATGAGCGCCAGGCCCATGCAGAGCCCGAGCAGCGCGTGGAGCCGGAAGGACGGCAGGTCGCTGCGCAAGGCCAGCAGCGTCACCAGCAGCACCGCGCTCGACAACGTGGCGGCCAGGACCTCGTTGGTCGGGAGCTGGTAGAGGGTGAGCGACATCGGCAGGAACGTCGCGACGAGCAGGCCGAGGAGCTGCCGCCGGGGGTGCGCGGGGAACACGAGGCGCAGCGCGGCGCCGATCAGGACGAGGTTGGCCACGCCGTAGAGCAGTCCGAGCCCGCGGAGCACGGCCGCCGCATCCGGCCCGGGGACCGTCAGCCCCGCGGCGCCGAGCACCAGCGCCGCGATGAGGTAGTAGAGCGGCGGCTGGTGCGTCTGCCAGCCCTGGTCGGCGGGCGGCAGCGAGTGGTGCTCGATGATGTACCGGATGTAGTCGAGGTGCCCCTGCGCATCGAACCCGGCCCCGACGCTCAGCCAGCGGGCGTCGTTGACGAACAAGGCGGCCCAGGCGGCCGCCGCGACCCCCAGCACGACCCAGGGAGCCCAACGGGAGGACAGCGCCCCGACCGTCCGTTCACGCTGCCTGCGGATCCACAGGCCGCCGAGCGCGACGATCGCGGCGGAGAGCAGGGCCAGTAGCGCGACGGTCCCGCGGCGGGCCAGCAATGCGTCCACGGGAGAGCGGGGCGGTCCGTCCGGCGTGAACCAGCGGGAGCCCGCGCGGGCATCCGCCCGGGCCGCGTGCACCCATGACGCCCCCGCCCACGAGGCCTCCCAGCGCGGGTCGGTGCCGATGGTCTGGCCGGGCAGGACCAGCCGCAGCCAGAGCGCGGGCGGGCCCAGGCGATTGGCGGCGAAGACCTCGATCCGGTTCTCTCCGGCGCGCAGCAGGCCGGTGACGTCCACGCGGCGCTCGCGCTTCCACGAGCTCTCGTCGTCGCTCCGGAGCACGGGCTGGCCGTTGACGGTGAGCTGGAACCGGCGGCACGCCCGGATCCGCAACTCCGCTGACGGTGGGAAGTCGGCGAGCGGGAACGAGCGCACGAACACCGCGCCCCAGCCGGTGGCCGGGTGCAGGGTCGGATTGGCCGGGGACGGGTAGACGATCCACTCGGCCCCCGGGGACGCGCTCAGGAAGGAGACGTCGGGGTCGCGCAGCGCCTTCCACCCGATCCAGGCCAGCGTCAGCGCGAGCGCCGCGACGACCGCCAGCACCGCGAGGAGCGTGGCGCGGCGCGGCGCGACGGCGGGCGGCGTGGTGGGGACCGGTGCAGATGCGCTCCGACCGCGGGCCGCCGCGGGCGTGGGGCTGCTCGCCGGGGCGGCGGGTCTTCGAGACCTTCTCATTACCGGCTCGTTCCTTTCACGACTTCGTCCGCATTTCGATTGGCGCACGGCAGCGAAGCGCGCAGCCTGCCAGACCGCGGCTTCCCTGCCCGCAGCCTCCTCCGGCGCCGGACCGCATTCAACCGGGCAGCCACCCCCGCGCGGGAGTGGCTGCCCCGAGACACCGTGGTCGCCGCTCGCGTCAGTTGGCGAGCACCATCCGCCGCGTCGCGCTGAACGCCCCGGCCTGCAGGCGGCAGAAGTAGAGCCCGGCGCCGACGCGCTGCCCGGACTCGCCCCGCCCGTTCCAGGCCACCGAGTGCGTGCCCGCCTCGAGCGTGTTCCCCGACACCAGTTCACGCACCAGCCGGCCCGCGACGTCGTAGACGCGCAGGCTGACCGCCGCACGCTGGGGCAGGTCGAAGCGGATGGTGGTCGAGGGACGGAACGGGTTGGGCGCGTTCTGGTGCAGGCGGAACGCCAGCCGCGGCACGTCGGTCACGGCCGCGGTCGAAGTCGAGTCGAACAGCCGCGCGGCGAACTCCGGGTGATCCACGAACGGGTTGCGGTTGTTCTGGATCACGTAGATGGCGCCGTTGCGCAACTGCTCCTTGCGGCTCACGGGGTCGTTCGCGTGCCAGGCGAGGTACGTGGTGTTCGCCCACGGCAGCAGGTCCGCGCCGCTGGTGGCCTCGCTGGTCGCCCAACCGGCGTCCTCGGTGTAGTAGCGCGTGGCGACGTAGAAGTGGCTGCGCGCCAGGTCGCCCTTGAAGGCGTCGATCGGCTCGAACGCGGTGCCGGAGTAACCGGCGTCGGAGCATGGCCCGAGCATGCTGCCGTTCAGCGAGGTGATGGTCGGGGTCGAGACGTCGCCGTACGGCCAGTTGGCGCGGTACTCGTTCACCTTGATGTCGGTCGGGTAGAGGATCCACAGGTCGGAGTACATCGGCAGGGCGCCGCCGAACCAGGACTGCGGCCAGGAGTGCTCCCGGTTGTAGCCGCCGCCCTCCGTCCCGCCTCCGCTGCCCCCGCCGAAGTCGTACTCGTAGGGCGGCGTGCCGCCCGGGACGTCCGAGTACACGTCCCAGACCTTGCGGTTGGGCTTGACGTCGGTGGTCTGGAAGGCGGTCAGCGCGTAGTCGTAGCTCTGCGAGGCGTGGTTCTTGATGATGTCGTGCAGCGCGGCGCGCAGCGCCGTGCCGCGCAGCCCGAACGCGCTGTCGTAGTAGCCCGCGGGGATGCGCGTGTCCACGAAGTTGAAGGCCCAGGTCGCACCGCTGGTGGCGTTGGCGTACAGGTCGGCCACGCCGGTGGCGGAGAAGGTGACCGAGCCGGCGGGGATCCCGGGCACGGTGACCGTGACCTGCTCGGGGTGCGCGAGGTCGAGCACCGCGGCGGTCGCGACGTGAGCGCCGACCGCGTAGTGGGTGGGGGTCTCGGCGCTGGCCTGCTCGAGCGGCTCGGAGAAGGTCACGAGCAGGGTCGAGTCGCTCTCCTCGAACAGCGCGACCACGACGGGCGCGGCGTGGTCCGCCGCCCAGGCGACGTCGCCCGCTTCGCGCGGCTCGATCACGAAGGCGCCGCTGTAGAGGACCGGGCCGGTCACGTCGTAGGCCGTGCCGAGGATCGGCGTGAAGGCGTATCCCAGCGCGCCCACCCGGCAGGCGCCGCTGCCGTCGTTCACCAGCCACTGCCCGGAGCCGAGCGAGACGTCCGTGCAGGGCGCGCTCGCGACCTTGACCAGCACGCCCTCGTAGGCCTCCGACGACGCGACGGCGCTGGTGACCACGGCGGGCGCGGGGAAGGTGGCCGCGGGGGAGGCGGCGAGCACGATCCCGCTGGTCAGCAGCGTCGTGCCGGCCAGGCCCTGGACGTCGCTCTCGGTGACCAGGCCGCGCACGGTGACCGAGTCGCCGACCGTGGGCGTGGCGCTGCTGCGCACCCACAGGCCGCTCCACGGCCCGCTGCCGTCCTGCACGACCAGGTACGAGGGATAGCGCGCGGTGACGACCCCGCGGGTGATGACGCCGAGGCCGTTGAAAGGCGAGGTAGGGACGCCGCCCTGGATCTGCGCGATGGTCCGGTCGTAGTCGAGCGTGTAGCTCTTCAGCTCGGAGAGTTTGGTCACCGACGCATCACTGGCCTGGACCTTGTAGTAGACGGTCACGCCCTCGGCCTGTCCCGGTACCGGCGTGGTCGTGCGATAGGTGCTGTCCGCGAGGAGCGGCATGGCGATGGTGTTGGACAGCGACGAGGGGCTGGTCCCCCACAGCAGCGCGACCGAGGTGATGGCCGCGGCGGAATCGGTCACGGTGGCCTGCACGTTCACGCCCGCGCCGGCCAGCGGGACCGGGGGGTCGGTGACCACCTGCTTGATGGACGGTCCCGGCGGCAGCGGGTTCAGGACGTGCGTGCCGGGGCTCGCATCGGTGGCCAGCGTGACCGCGGTCACGGTCCACTCGGCGGCGACGTAAGCGGAGTTGCCCGCGTAGATGCTGGGCTTGCGGACCATGGTGGCGTTCGAGAAGACGGTCCCGGGCACGGTGACGTAGTCCACCGTCACGGCGCTCGCGTTCACCAGTTTCGCCCCGTCGCCGATCGCGCCGTTCCACTGGGCATTGCTGGACGACCACGCGGCAGCGGCGAAGGTCACCGGGAAGACCGTGACCGGCGTCGTGCTGCTCGCGACCAGGGCCTGGCCGGGGGCGATCGAGCCCGAGAGCGGCCAGGTGAACGAGCCGGGCGTGCCGGTGGTGTTCATCAGCGCGACCAGCGTCCAGCCCGCCAGGTCCACGGTGTCCGTGCCGGCGTTGGCGATCTCGATGAAGCGGTCGGTGGGGTAGTTGTTCAGCGGATCGCACAGCTCGGAGATGATGATCGCCGACTGCGCGGGCGAGGGCAGGAGCGCCGCGAGGACGAGTACCGCCGCGAGGAACGGAGCAGCCCACTTCTTCATGGTGTCCAGCCCGCCTTTCGGGAGCGAGTTTCGGGGAGACTCAGCAGGGCGGGGCCAGGGCGGCGGGCCGCCAATCGGGACCGTGGCAGACGATGCGGATCCGTGGATCCGGCCTCGATTCTACCACCCGGCGGCGACCTGGACCCAGTCGCCCACCAGCACCAGGGCCCGGCTTCGCAGCCGGGCCCTGGTGTGAAGCGAACGCGGTCGCCCGCGGACGAAACCTACCGGTACAGGGACTTCAGCTGGCCCCAGGTGCTGCTGTTGGTGGGCACGACTGCCGGGCAAAGATCGGCAAAGGCGTCGCCGACCTGGATGTTGTCGAAGGTCGTGCTGGCGCCGGTGGCCTGGCGAAGCGCGAATCCGGAAATCAGGGTGCCAATGGTGGTGGTCGTCGAGTTGATGCTCGCGCTCGATTCGCTCTGCGGGTCCACCCAGAGCGTCGAGACGCCGGTGGCCGCATTGTACCGGATGGCGATCGTGTAGAAGGTGCCCTTGGTGAGCGGGGTCGGCCAGATGGAGGCACCGGTCGGGACCGCGGAGGTGGAGTTGATGCCGATGTTGAACGTGGTGGCGCCGGTCGGGAAGACGAACACCTGGCTCACGAACCCGGTGCTGTTGTTCTTGAAGTGTGTGACGTAGGAGCTGCCGGAGGTCTCCGTTCCCGTCAACTTCATCTGGAAGCAGGCATACGTTGCCGCCGAGGCGCTCCGGGCGGTGAAGTTGCGGCTGTCGTCCTGGCCGTTGGCACCGATGAGCACGGCTTCGCCGTTGACGACCTGGATGTCGATGTAGGTGGTGGACGTGCTCGTGCTGTGCCCGACCCAGTTTCCGCCCGAGTTGGCCACGAGTCCGCCGTTCGCGTAGCTGAACGTCTCACTCCAGAAAGTGGCAGCGGAGGCTGCCGACGCCGCGAAAACGCCGAGAGCGAGGAGAGTGATAACCATTCTGCGCATGTTGGGGGTCTCCCTGTGGTGCGTGAACCGTGATGTCGTGGGGACCCTGACCTTCGTCCGTATCCGCCTGGAGGTGGAGTCGGGCTGCGGTTCTCACGGTGGACTCGCGCCCGTCGTCCGGGGACGGGCAGCCCTGCTGGCACTGTCCTCCCGACGTCGGCGCACGTTGGAGCACGACAAGCATATTGAACCCGTGCGCACGACACAAGGAGAGAACCGGGGAAGGCGCGCGGATCCGGGCGGGATCTCCCGAAGATCGCGTCGCCACGCCGCCAACGGTTCAGCTCGCTGTCCCGTGGGCGGTGGTATCGGGGGTTTTCACCCGGGCCGGGATCGGCCCGCAAGTGCATGACGTCCGGCATCCGGGCCGCCGCGACGGCCCGGGCCTGGATGGGCCGCGGTGGCCGCGGCGGAGCCAGGCATCCCGGCGCCGCGTCGCGCTTCGCCCGCTTGCCAGCCGGGGCGCGTGAGATAGGATGCCCGGTCATGGCAAGACCGGTGGGATCGAAACGCGGACCGACGAGCCGGGAAGACCCTTCCCGGGACCGCGGCGCCGCCGGGGCCGAATCCCGGTCGGCCCGCGCCCTGCCGATCCTCTGGTCCGTGCTCCCCGCGCTCATGGCGCTGGCGGTCTACCTGCTGCTGGCCCCTGCCGTTCCGGGCGACGGCGACTCGAGCGAGCTCACCCTGGCCCTCGCCCTGGACGGCATCGCCCATCCCACCGGCTACCCGCTCTACACCCTGCTGGGCGGCGGGTTCGTGCACGCGATGCACGCCCTCGGTGCGGGCTGGGCCTATGCCGCGAGCGCCTGGAGTGCGCTGGGTGGCGGGGTGACGGTGTTCTTCCTGCACGCGCTCGCGGTGCGCCTCGTCCCGCCCGAGGCCGCGCTCGGACGGCGGGCGCGATTCCTGGTCGGCCTGCTGCCGCTGCCGCTCTTCGCCCTCAACCCCGCATGGACCGACGTGACCACCGCCAGCGAGGTCTATAGCTGGCACCTCGCGCTGGTGGGCGGGATGTGCCTCTTCTTCGTGGGGCTGGTCCGCCGGCTCGACTCTCGCGCGGGCGCGTCCACGGGCCGGCTGCGCTGGAGCGCGGTGCTCTGGGGACTCCTCTGCGGCGCCGGGCTCGCCCACCACGTCACCGCGGCCTGGGTCTTCGTTCCGCTGTCGCTCGGCCTCCTGTGGGCGCTGTGGAAGGCGCGCCGCCTGCGGGCGGAGCTCGTGTGGCTCGGCCCGGTCGCCAGCCTCGTGCCGCTCTCGAGCTATGCCCTGCTCTACTTCCGGGCGCAGGGCCATGGTCCGGCGAACTGGCCCACCCTCGGCCCGTCGGTCCGGGACTTCTACCAGCACGCCACGGGGGCGATGTACCGGTACATGCTCGGCCGCTTCGCGCCCTACCCCGAGGAACAGCGCGTGCTCGCCCACGACATCTATCCCTTCCTGTTCCCGGTGCTCGCGCTGCTCGTGGTCGCGGTGCTGCGCGCGCGGTGGAACTCCATTCCGTCGGACAGCGGGATGGTCTTCTGGCCCGACGACGGGTACCAGCGCCTGCGGGTGTACCAGTGGCTGCAGGGCGAGAAGCGCGACCTCGAGGTCATCAACACCACGATCCTCACGAACCCGCTGCCGCGCGAGCGCTTCATCCGGCGCCACGGGTTCGATCCGTTCGAGGGCGTCCCGCTGCCCCGCCGCGGCGACGATCCCGCCGAGGTGGCGGTCTTCTTCGACACCCTCTACCGCAGCATCGATCGCCGCACGCGGCCGCCCGTCATCCTCTTCGACCCGGCCTACCAGCTCGTCTCCGGCCGCCCGCCCGCGAGCGGCGACGGACGCGCGGTGCGCCCCATGCGGACGCTGGCCAAGCCCGGCGCCACTACCGTCGATGGATGATTCCGCATAGGATGCCGCGAGTGAGGAGACCCCGCCCGCATTCCCCCGGCCCGAGCCCCGCGCCCGACCCCGTCGCCCCGCCGTCCCCGCCGGCCGCCGCGGCCCCGGCGCCCGTCACGCCCGCGGTCCTCTGGGCCCGGCTCCAGCGCCCGGCGTCGCTGGCACTGCTGGCCGGCGTGACCGTCGCCGCGTTCGCGGGGGTGCTGCGCAGCGGCTGGATCCTCTACGACGACCCCGAGTACGTGAGTGCGAACCCGCACATCAGCAATGGGCTCACGTTGGACGGATTGCGCTGGATCCTGCACTCGCCCCACGGCGGGAACTTCCATCCCCTCACCTCCGTGGTCCACATGCTCACTGCGCAGGCCTTCGGCCTGGAGGCCGGGGCCCACCACGCGGTGAATCTGGTGTTGCACGTCCTGAACGCGCTGCTGCTGGCCCTGGCCCTGGGCCGGCTCACGCGGTCCTGGTGGAAGAGCCTGTTCGTGGCCGCGCTGTTCGCGGTGCACCCGCTGCGGGTCGAATCCGTGGCGTGGATCTCGGAGCTCAAGGACGTCCTGAGCGGCTTCTTCTTCATGCTCGTGCTGTGGACCTACGCGCGCTGGGCGGAGCGCCCCGGGCGCGGACGCTACGCGCTGGTCGTGGTCCTCCTCGCTCTCGGCCTGATGTCCAAGCCCATGCTGGTGACGCTGCCCTTCGTCCTCGTGCTGCTGGACATCTGGCCGCTGGGCCGGCTGCGGGGCTGGCCCCTGCGCGCGCGTCCCGCCGGGGCCCCCTGCGGCGCGCCGGTCCTCGGGCTGCCCGGCCTGCTCGCCGAGAAGTGGCCGATGTTCCTGCTGGTGCTGGCCCAGGCGACGACCACGTTCTTCGTCCAGCGGGCGACCGGGGCCGTGGTCGGCGAGGGGAACCTGTCGTGGAGCTTCCGCGTGCTCAACGCTTCGCTCTCCTACTGGCGTTACCTGGGGCTGACCTTCTGGCCGCACGACCTGATGCCGTTCCACCAGATGACCTTCGACATCGGCGGCCGTGGCATGCTGGCGGCCGCGGCCCTGCTGGTCACCACCGCGCTGGCCCTGTGGTGGGGGCGGGCGCGCCCCCACATCACGGTGGGCTGGCTCTGGTACGTGGGCATGTTGCTGCCGGTCATCGGGCTCGTGCAGGTGGGCATGCAGGCCTACGCCGACCGCTACACCTACCTGACGGTCATCGGTTTCATGATCGCCGCGGTCTGGACGGTGGACGAGGTCTGGCCGCGCGGCCGCTCCGCGCGCATCGCCGCCGCCGTCGCCGCCGTCGCACTGGTCGTGGCCGGCGCCGTGGGCACCGCGCGGCAGGTCGCCCTGTGGAAGGACAACCACACGCTCTTCACTTACACGCTCGAACTGGATCCCACGAACCCGACGGCGAACCAGTGTCTGGGCAGCGAGTTGCTCGATGCCGGGCGCATCCAGCCGGCCATGCGGCACTTCGAGGACGTGCTGCGGGTGGCCCCGGGCTATGCCGACGCCCGCCTGAACCTTGCCGGCGCACTGGCCAAGCTGGGCCGGCTGGACGAGGCGATCGCGCAACTGCGCGAGGTGCTCCGGACGCGGGACATCGCTAAGGTCCACGTGAACCTCGGCAGCACGCTGGCCGCGCGCGGGCACTACCAGGAGGCGCTGGCCCACTTCCGGCTGGCCCTCAAGACCGACGACAGCGCGCTCATCCACCACAACATCGCGCGCACGCTGATGAAGCTGGGCCGCGTGGACGAGGCCATCGCCGAGTACGAGGCCGCGCTGCGCCTCGATCCCGACTACCTGCGGTCGTTGACGGAGCTGGCCGGCGCGCTCGGCCAGCAGGGTCGGCTGAACGAGGCCGCCGACGCGTTGAAGCGCGTGGTCAAGCTGCGGCCCAGGGACGATGCAGATCGCCGTCTGCTCGCGGTCACGCTCACGCGCACGGGCCGGGTCGAGGAGGCGATCGCGGAATACCGGGTCCTGGTGGGCAGGGATTCGAGCGACCTGGACGCACTCAACAACATCGCCTGGATCCGGGCGACCCACCCCGACCCGCGGCGCCGAGACGGTGCCGAGGCCGTCCGCATGGCCGAGCAGGCCCGGGACCGCAGCAAGACGCCGGTCGCGGTGCTCTACAGCACGCTGGCGGCGGCCTACGCGGAGGCGGGGCGATTCCGGGATGCGGTCAGCGCAGGCAGGCGCGCCGTCGAACTGGCGCGCGCGGAGCGCGACGCCGCGGCCGCCAGCCGTTTCGCCGCGCAGCTCGCATGTTACAGAGCAGGCCGACCCTTCCACTTCGCGCCCTGACGGCGACGGCCGCGCGCGTTCCAGCTCACCACAACGTCTGGCCATCCAACGTCGAGGCCCCGCCCGATGGGCGGGGCCTCGCGTTGGTACCGTGCGAAAACTACCGATAGATGGTCTTCACCTTGCCCCACGTGGTCGGCACGGCCGGCACGGGCGAGCAAAGCGGGTTGATTGCCGTCAGCGAATTGCGCGGAGCCGGCGTGCCGGTGGTGAAGTCGGCACCGTTCTGATCGGTGTCCTGCATGCCGCCGTTGGCGCGGAAGATCGCCAGCGTGCCCGACGGCGCCGGGGCGGAAGCAGCGCCCTCGGGGCAACCGGCAGTGCCAAACGCCACCTTGTCCAGCAGCGTGGGGACCGCCACCGCGTCCGGGCAGACTCCCGTAGCCGTGTACGGCGAGCTGAACAGACCCACCTTGCCGGTGGTGGCCGACAGGTTCAGGTAGCCAACGCCCGGGACTTCGTAATCAAACGCGACCGGGATCGTGTTGGTGGCACCAGTGGTCTCGGCGCAGCCCAGGAGCAGGTACGAGCAGGCCTTGATCTTCGCGCCAGCCGGGAACACGAAGAAGGTCGCATAGGTGGCGCCGCTGCTGCCCCAGCCCGCGGTGGCCGCGCTGGACGAGTACTGGACCGCCCAGCCGCTGATGTCCACGTCCACGCCGCTGGAGTTGAACAGCTCGATGTAGTCCTGGTTGTAATAGTTGGTGGCGCTGTTGCCGCCGAAGACCTGGCTGATGCGGACGTCGCTCGCCGCGAACGCCGAAGAAGCCGCGAAGACGCCGAGCGCGAGAAGAGCGATAACCAGCTTACGCATTGGGTGGGTCTCCCTGTGGTGCGTGGACTGCGGTGTCGTGCGGACCCTGACCTTTGTCCCTATCCGCCTGGAGGTGGACTCTGGCTGCGGTTCCCACGGTGGACTGGCGCCTGTATCGGGGGACGGGCGGCCCCTTCTGCTGCTATCTCAGCAACCCTTGCTGCACTGCTCGAACCTGGATAATCATAGGATCACGTCGCGCGGAATTCAAGTGTAACGCCCTGCCGAACTCGCGGGTGACGGCTCGGAACCCCTGAAATCCGTTGCACTTCGCACGGTCGCCGTCCAACCCGTTGTTACATCGTTCGTCGGCTGGGGCCTCTTGCCCGGGCCCGGCCCGGCCCACGGCGGGGCACGAGGCTCATCGGAGGATCGGCCGTAAAGGCCCGAGCCGGAACGACCTGCGGCGGTCGCCGCCGCGGCGGCGCGACGCCGGGCCGGCCGCACCGGGCCGGCCGCACCGGGCCCGGGGCAACGGCTGCCGGCCCTGCCCGCCAAGCGACGAGGCCCCGCCGGACCGGCGGGGCCTCGCGAGCATCCTGAGCCCGGGGGCTCTACCGATAGCGACTCTTGAGCTGGCCCCACGTGGTGGGGATTGCCGGCACGGTGCAAAGCACGTTCGTCGCCGACGTCGAGTTGCGCGGCGCGGGTGTGCCGGTGACGAAGTCGGTCGAGTTCTCATCGGTGTCGAGAGCACCGCCGTCTCCGCGGAAGATCGCCAGGACGCCCGACGGCGCCGGGGCCGAAGCCGTGCCCTCGGGGCAGGCCGCGGTGCCGTACGCGACCTTGTCCAGCAGCACGACGCCCTCGGCGCCGCAACCCGCGCCCGCGTAGAAGGAGCTGAACAGGCCCACGCGGCCGCTGCTGGTCGAGAGGTTCATGTAGCCGACGCCCTCGACCTCGTAGTCCAGCGCGGCGGGGATCGCCGTGCCGCCGGCGGTCTCGGCGCCGCCCAGGAGCACGTACCCGCAGCCCTTGATCGTCGCGCCGGCCGGGAACACGAAGTAGGTCTGCCAGGTGGAGCCGCTGCCGCCCCAGACCGCGGTGGAGGCGCTGGACGAGTACTCGACCGCCCAGCCGCTGATGTCCACGTCCGATCCGCTGGAGTTGTACAACTCCACGTAGTCCTGGTTGTAGAAGTTGGTGGCGCTGTTGCCGCCGAAGACCTGGCTGATGCGGACGTCGCTCGCCGCGAACGCCGCCGAAGCCGCGAAGACGCCGAGCGCGAGGAGCGCGAAGACCATCCTGCGCATACTGGGACCTCCATGCCGTTCGTGGAACGTGGTGCCGGGCGGACCCTGTCCCTGGTCCGGATCCGGATCCGCGCGAAGGCGGACGTCGGCTGCGCTTCCCGCCATGGACTCGATCCCACGCCGGGTCACGGGCAGCCCTCTGCCGTTACCCCACGTATCGGCCGCCGCTTGCTCGAACCGCATCGAAAGCGAGGAGCCGTTCGCGGGGCGCGGGAACGAGGCGTCGCGGAAGCCCTCGGCCGACGGCCCGGAACGACCGAAGAGGCAAGGACTTCGGGGGGACTCAGCCCGCCGTCGCCTCGCGGTCGGCACGGGGTGGGGCGCCCCGGCCCGCGCGGGCCCACAGGTGAACCACGTTCGCCAGCAGGAACACCGCGAACGCCCGGGCCAGGACGGCCTGTGGCAGCCACTGCGCCAGCCACGACGCGGCCGGGCCGCCGGCCGCGGCCCCCAGCGCGAGCGCGGGGACCAGCCGCAGCGACACGTTGCCGTGGCGATGGTGTTCGAAGGCGCCCGCCGGGGCGGTGAGCAGGATGACGGCGAGCGAGGTGCCCTGGGCCGTCTGCTGCGTCATCCCGAGCACGAGCGCGAAGGCGGGCACGGCGAGCAGGCCGCCCCCGACCCCCATGAACCCGGCCAGCAGGCCGATCGCAGCGCCCAGCAGCAGGTCGAAGCCCACCGCGGGCACGACGCCGTGGAACGGCGAACCCGCGGCCGCGGGCGCCTTCCACAGCAGGCGCAGCGCGACGAACACGAGCAGGAGCGCGAAGGCGCGTCGCAGGTTCCGCCGCGAGGTGCGCGCGGCCAGGCGCGCGCCGTAGCGCGCCGTGAGCATGCTGGCCGCCCCCACCAGCGCCGCCGTGCCCCAGTCCACGTGGCCGTGCGTGCCGTAGACCAGCAAGGAGGCGAGCGCCGTCGCGCCGATGGCGGCGAGGGACGTGCCGTGCGCCTGGTGCTGGCTCAGGCAGAGCACGCCGGTGAGCAGCGGCACGAGCAGGATCCCGCCGCCGACGCCGAAGAGGCCGCCCGCGAGGCCCGCCGCGACGCCGACCAGCAGGGCGGTGACGTGCTCGCGGGCGGCCATCGGTGCGCGGGCTACGGTTGCGCCGATTCCAGGCTCGGGATCTGCGTTCGCTGGACCAGGCGCACGACGTCGGCGAAGCGCGTGGCGTTGGTCGGCGCGCCCAGCACCACCGCGATCAGGTCGCGGCCCCGGTCGCGCACCCAGGTGGCGACGCAGTAGCCGGATTCGCTGATGAAGCCGGTCTTGCTGCACGAGAACTCGTAGCGGTTGCTGCGCAGCAGCCGGTTGGTGTTCACGATCTGGTGCGTGCGCGCGACGGTGTGCCGGCGCCCGGGGTACTCGCCCAGGAACACGTATTCGGGCGTGGTCGTGATCTCGCGGATCAGGTAGTGGTCCGCCGCGGCCCGCACCAGGCGCGCCACGTCCACCGCGGTCGAGACGTTGCGCTCGTCGAGCCCGGTGGGCTCGGCGAAGCGCGTGTTGGCCAGCCCCATCTCCCGCGCCTTCCCGTTCATGCGCGCCGCGAACGCCTCCGGCGACAGCCCGGACTCGCGCGCCAGCACGCGCGTGGCCACGTTGTCGGAGTTCATCAGGCTCATGTGCAGCAGGTCGTAGAGCGCCACCCGCTCGCGATTCCAGAGCCGCGTGTGGCCGCCGCCGCGGATCTCCTCGCGCGTCACCTCGGCCATGCGCCGCAGGTCCGGCTTCTGCTCGAGGAACACCATCGCGCTCATCAGCTTGGTCAGGCTGGCGATGGGCACGGTCTGCAACGACTGCTTCTCGAACAGCACCTCGTCCGTCGCGGGGTCGATCACCAGGGCGTTGCGGGCGTACACGCCGCCCCGCGGCGGGGCCGGCGCGTGGCGGTGCCGCCGGTTCTTCGCGCGCCGCACGGCGGCGGCGCTCTTCGTGCCGGCGCGCGTCTTCGTGCGCGCGGCGAGCCGGCTCCGGGCCGTGGTCTTCTTCGCCACGTGCGCGGCGGGCGTGGCGGTGGCGCGGCTCGTCGGCTTGCGGTGGGTGTGGGTGGCGGCGACGGCCATCGTGGCCGGCCACGCCACCAGCGCGGCGAGGAGCAGCGCTCCCCACGCGCGCAAGGCGCGCAACTGCATGGAACCTCCTGAACGCCCCGGGGGGCGCTGTGCCCTGACCATCCTTGGTATCGGGTCGTGCGACCGCAGCACTTTAGTCGCGATGTCGCGCGAGCGTCAATGGACACCGCGGCCGGGTCACGGCCGCGGGACCACTTCCTTCACCAGCGCGAGCGGGTCGCCGACGCGCAGCGGCGCGGTCGCGAGGAACGCCTGCCCGTAGCGCACGCCGATCTGCCAGCCCCAGTAGCGCGCGAACGCCATGAACGCGTCGGTCGGGGCCGGCAACCCGGCGGGGCGCGGCTTGTCGGGGTTGGCGAACTGGCTCACGTGGCACTCCAGCGCCCGCAGCCAGTCGTCCACGTGGTCGCTCACGTCCACCACGAACGTGGCCGGCGTGCCGGGGGGGAGGAAATAGAAGTAGAGGGCCTTCGCCTGGTAGGGCGTGCCCTCGATCGGCGCCTTGCGCAGGTGCGCCAGGTTGTAGGCGTTCGCCACGATCTGCCCGGTCTTGTAGTGGTCGTTGTGCCCCAGGCCGCGACCGATCGGCAGGTTGTAGTAGGGCGCGAAGACGATCTGCGGGCGGTGCTGGCGGATCTTCGCCGCCACCGCGCAGCGGTTCTCGAACGTGTCCTCGATGCGGTTGTCGCCCAGGTCCAGGTTCTCGCGCACGTCCAGCCGGAGGATCCCCGCCGCCGCGGCGCACTCGGCCAGCCGCTCCTCGACCGTGCCCCAGCCCATGTCGCCGGTCGTCATGTCCACGATGCCGGTGGTGTGCCCGAGCGCCTTCATCTTGCGCAGCACCGCCCCGCAGCCGATCTCGCCGTCGTCGGGGTGGGGGCCGAAAGCGAGGAAGTCCACTGCCATGGCAGGTCTCTCCGGTTCGTGTCGGGGTCCGGGCCGGACGCGGGGCGGGCCGTCGAAGGGTTGGATGATAGATGCGCCTCCGGGACGCGACAAACCCGGACCGGGCGCGGGCGGCCGGCCCGGCCAACAATCCGATATCGCGGCGGCCCCCCATGCACTATGCTGGGCTCGACCAGCGCCCGGGGGCTTCCGCCCCGGGCTCGTGATTTGGGAGGCCAGATGCTCTATTTCGCGTTCGGGTCGAACCTGGACCCCGACCAGCTGCGCGCCCGCTGCCCGGCCCACAAGGTGATCGGGATGGCGGTGCTGCACGATCACAAGCTGATCTTCCCGATCTTCTCGACCTCGTGGGGTGGTGGTGTCGCCAGCCTGCAGCTGTCGCACGGGAACGACGTCTGGGGGATGCTGCACGAGCTGAACGACGACGACGTGCGCGCGCTGGACGGCTACGAGGGCTTCCGCGGCCCCGGGGACCCGCACAACCTCTACGAGCGCGGGCCGGTCTGGGTCGAGCTGACGCAGCCCGAGGACGGTTCGGTGCCGCGCCGTGTGAAGGCGATGGCCTACCTCGCGCACACCGCCAATCCCTCGCCGCCCTCGCGTCGCTACCTGGACGCCGTGCTGAAGGGCGCGCGCGCGCACAAGCTGCCCGACGACTACATCGCCGCGCTGGCGCGCATCCCGGTGCTGGCCGAGGAAGCGGCGCCGGGCCCCGGCGAGGAGCCCGCCCCCGGAGCCTAGCGGTCGCGGCCCGGTGCCCCGCGGCTCCGGCGCGACGGATGCGAAGCGGCCGGCCCCGCACGGGACCGGCCGCTTCGCTGGCGGACCGCCGTCTTCAGCGGTTGGCGGCCGGGGCTCCGGGCATCTCGACCGGCCGGGTCTCGCCCGCGGGGTAGACCTCGGCGAAGTAGTCGCGCAACATCCGGTCCGAGGAGAACTTCTCCACGCCCATCGTGATGCTGGCCTGCATCATCGCGACCCAGCGCCCACGGTCGGCCCAGGCCGGGAGCACCTCGCCGTCGAGGACCTCGTAGAGGGCGGCCAGGTCCCGCGCGTCGTCGCCCGACTGGCTGTCGCCGATGGCCCAGCCGTTCACGCCGTGCTCGCAGCCCTCGGGCCACCAGCCGTCGAGGATGCTGAGGTTGAGCACGCCGTTCATCGCGGCCTTCATGCCCGAGGTGCCGCTGGCTTCGAGCGGCCGGATGGGGTTGTTGAGCCACACGTCGCAACCGCGCGTGAGCATCCGTCCCAGGGCCATGTCGTAGTTCTCGAGATAGACCACCTGTCCCGGATGGGCGCGCTCGGCCGAGACCAGGCGCGCGATCAGGGCCTTGCCCAGCTTGTCGTCGGGGTGCGACTTGCCCGCCAGCACGATGTGCGCGCCGCGCGCCAGCAGGCCGGCGAGGCGCTTCTCGTCCCGCACGATGAGGTCGGGGCGCTTGTAGCCCGCCGCCCGGCGCGCGAAGCCGATGATCAGCCCCTCGGGGTCCAGCCGCAGGCCCTTGCGCCGCTCGATCTCGGACAGCAGTTCGCCGCGGTGCAGGGCGTGCGCGTCCCACAGCGGTCCGGGGGCGCCGGCGGCCGCGCGCACCAGCGGCGACTGCCAGGTGGGCGCGTGCACGCCGTTCGTGACGGCGACGATGGGCGCGGCGTCGTTGATGTGCTTCCACATCGTGCGCGCGGTCTCGCCGTGCAGCTGGGCCACCGCGTTGGCCCGGCGCGAGAGCCGCAGTCCGGCCACCGTCATGTTGAACGGGTCGCCGCCGATGGCCCGCATCTCGGCGCCGGAGAGCTGCAGGCAGGCCCCCAGGCGGCGCAGGTCCTTGAGCGAGTGCTCCTCGTTGCCGGCCTGCACCGGGGTGTGCGTGGTGAAGACGATCTCGCGCCGCGTGGCGGCCCAGGCGTCGGGGAAGGTGAGCCCGCCCTCCATGCGCGAGGCGATCATCTCGATCCCGGCGAACACGGCGTGACCCTCGTTGAAGTGGTGGGTCGCTACCGGGATCCCGAGCCAGGTGAGGGCGCGCGCCCCGCCGATGCCGAGCAGCATCTCCTGGGCGATGCGCACGTCGGTGCCGGCCTCGTAGAGCCGGTGCGTGATCCAGCGGTCCGCGAGGCGGGCGGGCTGGATCAGGTAGAGCGGCACGTTCCCGAAACGCGTGGTCATCAGCACGTTACAGGGCACCTCGGTGCCGCGGACGTTGACCCGCACGTGGACGCCGGTGTCGCGCAGGTAGGAGTAGTCGTAGCGCGGGAACTCCTCGTGGGGCTGGCCGTCGGGGCCGATGCGCTGCCGCGAGTACCCGTGCTCCCACAGCAGCCCGACGCCGATCACCGGCAACTTGAGGTCCGCAGCCGACTTGATGAAGTCGCCGGCCAGGATGCCGAGGCCCCCCGAGTAGATGGGGAACGACTCGTGCAGCCCGAACTCCATGCAGAAGTAGGCGATGTGCGGTGGGCGCGGCATTCAGGCTCCGGTGCTCGTGGAGAAGCTGTCCCCGGGGCGCCAGATGATACGGACGTCGCCCCCGGTCCACAAGAAGGCCGGGGTGCCGCGCGGGACCGTCGCTCCGGAGTATCGGTCGTCGGGCGCACAGACTGTAGCGGGGGATGAAGATCGCGCTGCGGGCGCGTCGCCGACTGCCGGCGGGGTAGCGGTCGTCGCGATCGAGAGCGCGCTCGAGCTCGCGGCTCGCGCGGGCGAGAACCCCCACGCGCCCCGTGGTCTCACCCGTCGCACCCCCGGCCCGCCCCGCACGACGGACGGGCGAAACTCCCGACGGCCGTTCGTCCGCAGGCCCAGGGCCATGGGGCGACGCGAGTTGGCGGGAACGGGCGCCGCTTGCCGGCCGGGCGGGACGCGACCGGTTCCGTGGCGCGGCGATTGCGATGCCCTGGGTGGGGGCGAAGGCTCCCCGGCCTGGAATCAGGGCCCGCGATTCCCGCCGCTACCACGAACCACCTCTCGAGGGATCTCATGAAGTCTTCCGGCCTCATCGTCATTATCCTCTTCCTGCTCGGCGCCGCGCCGGTCTTCGGCGTCCCGCTCGATGCGCCCGGCGCATCGGTCGTCACGGCCGACCGCACCTCCATCACCATCCGGGTGCAGGCCGGTGCGAGCGGCGCGCCCGGGGGATTCGTCGTCGAATGGCTGCCCGCGGACCGCTACCGCGCGATCGGCGGCTGGCCGGTCTCGCCGGTCAGCGGCTCCAGCTTCAACGGCGTGCCGACGCTGCATCCGACGCCCGGGACGGAGGGCTTCCAGCTCGCCCCCGGACAGACCGCCGAGGTCGTGATCGGCGGACTCTTCGACGAGACCGGGCTGATGGCGTTGGACGCCGCCGAGTTGACCGAGGGCACCGAGTACGTCGTGCGGGTGCGGGCCGCGGTGGCCGGGCCGGACCGCGGCGAGAGCGCCAACTCGGCGACCCTGCACTGCGGCACGTCGTCGCGCACCACCACCGACTGCACGGTGAGCCAGGGCTACTGGAAGAACCACCCCGAGAGCTGGAGCCGGGTGAGCTCGCTCACGCTGGGGTCGGTGACCTACACGCAGGCGCAGTTGCTCGCCATCCTGCGCCAGCCGGCCCGGGGCAACGGGCTCGTATCGCTCGCCCACCAGTTGATCGCGACCCGGTTGAACATGCAGCTCGGTGTCCTCCCGACCCCGTTCGTGGCCGCCGCGGTGACCGGTGCCGACGCCCTCATCGGTACGCAGGTCGTGCCGCCCATCGGCGGCGGCCGGGTCACCCCCTGCGAGACCCGGGTGTTGACCTGGACGCTGGGAGCCTTCAACAGCGGCCTGATCGGCCCGGGTCGTTGCCCCAGCGACATGAGGGTCGTCCCGGCCACCACCCCGACCTGGGGGACGCTCAAGTCCATCTATCGATAGCACTTGTCCTGCACCATCACGCCAGGCGAAGCGCCGCGGTCCGCCGCGGCGCTTCGTGCTCCCGGTCACCCGAACCGCGGACCGGGAGAAGATGGACCGTCCGCACCCCGCATCCCCCGTGCTAGGCTGTGGGTGATGCCGGGAGGGGAAGGCTGCCCCGACCGGTCGGCACCCACGGCGGTGCCTGCCGCCCCACCTCGCCACGCACCGGACGCCGCCACCTCTCGACCAAGGAGGTCGCCATGCTGAAGGAGTTCAAGGAGTTCCTGCTCAAGACCAACGCCCTGGCGCTGGCCGTCGGCGTGATCATCGGCGCGGCCGTCGGCAAGGTCGTGAGTTCGCTGGTGAGCGACATCCTCATGCCCATCATCGGGTTGATGGTGCCCGGCGGCGCCTGGCGCGAAGCCGCCATCGTGCTCACCCGCAAGCCCGACGGCAGCGCGGCCGCGCAGATCACCTACGGTGCCTTCATCGGCAGCGTCATCGACTTCGTCATCATCGCCCTGGTCGTGTTCCTCATCACCAAGGCGCTGCTGAAGCCGGCCCCGGCGCCGCCCGCGCCGCCGTCGAAGGAGTGCCCGTTCTGCAAGGAGACGGTCCCGGCCGCAGCGACCAAGTGCCGGGCCTGCGGGAGCGGCGTGTAGCGAACCGGCGGACCCCGGGTCGGCCCGGACGCCCGGCGCGAACCCCGGCCGGGCGTCCGGCGTTGCCGGCCCCGCCCGATCCTTGCTTCGATTCCCGCTCTTGACTTGTCCCCACCCGAGTGCCAACGTCATCTCACGCCTGAAGGTCCTGAGCGTGGATCGCGCCGGGCTGGGCGCCCCTTACCACGGGCGCTCCCCGGCGCGCGGGATCCTTCGGCCGCTCTCCGGCACGGATGTCGGAGCCCATGCCCATCGCAGGGAGGCGCCCGCCTGAGCAGTTGCCTCTTCCATTCCGGCACGCTCGTCTGCATGGACGCGTCCGGCACGATCGCCCGCGGCGACCTGCTGGTGCGCGACGGCGTCATCGTCGCGCTCGGTGAGGGTGTGCCCGCGGCGCTGGCCGGTCTGCCCGGGGGCCGGGCCGACGAATCGGTGGACGCTTCGGGCGCCTTCGTCCTGCCGGGGCTGATCCAGGGGCACCTGCACCTCTGCCAGACCCTGTTCCGCGGCCTCGCCGAGCAGAGCGACACGCTGGCCTGGCTGCGCGAGAGCGTCTGGCGGCTCGAGGCGGCGCACACCGAGGTCTCGATCGCGGCCTCGGCGCGGCTCGGGCTGGTCGAGTTGATCGCGGGGGGCGTCACCTGCATCAACGACATGGGCACGGTCGCCCACACCGACGCGATCGCCGCGGTGCTCGAGCAGTGCGGCATCCGTGCGATCTTCGGCAAGGCGCTCATGGACCGCGGCGCCGGCGTGCCGCCGGGGCTGCGCGAGAACGCGGCCCAGGCGCTCGAGTCGGCGCTCTCGCTGCACCGGCGCTGGGACGGCGCGGCCGACGGGCGACTGCGGGTCTCGCTGGCGCCGCGTTTCATCCTCTCGTGCAGCGACGAGCTGTGGCGCGGCGTGGCCGCGGCCGGCGCCGAGCGCGGGCTGCTCGTCCACACCCACCTGGCCGAGAGCCCGGCCGAGGGGCGCGAGGTCCAGGCGGCGGTCTCGACCAGCGCGGCGCGCTACTTCGCGAAGCGCGGCGTGCTGTCGGAGCGGTTCGTCGGCGCGCACGGCGTGTGGCTGGACGACGAGGAGCTGGCGCTGCTCGAGCGCGCCGACGCCGCGCTGGTCCACTGCCCGGGCTCGAACCTCAAGCTCGCCTCCGGCTTCGCCAACGTCAAGCGCTGGGTCCACGAGGGACTGCGGCGCGGCATCGGTTCGGACGGGGCGGCCTGCGACAACCGCCTCGACACCTTCCACGAGCTGAGCCTCGCGGCGCTGGTCTCCCGCACGCTGGACCCCGGCGGACATCTCGCCGCGCGCGAGGTGCTGGCGCTGGCCACCTGCGAGGGCGCGCGCGCGCTGGGACTGGGCGCGACGACCGGCTCGCTCGAGGCCGGCAAGCAGGCGGACGTCATCGTGGTGGACCACGAGGCGCCCCACCTGGCGCCGAACGCGACGCTCGATCCCTACACCACGCTGGTGCACGCCGCCCGGGCCACCGACGTGCGGCTCACCATGGTGGCGGGACGCATCCTCTATCGCACCGGGACATGGACGACGTTGGAGCCGGACCGCGTGGCCAGCGAGGCGCGCACGGAGGCGCGCGAGCTGGGACGGCGCGCGGGCATCGGCCGGGCTCAGGGATGAGCCGGGCGGGAGGCTGACATGCTGATCGGGCCGTGCACGGTGGTGACGGGCGGGACGCAGCCGGACGTGATCGAGGACTCGGCGGTGCGGGTCGTGGGCGCGCACATCGCCGCGATCGGGCCGCTCGGGGTGCTGGGCTCCGCCTACCCCGAGGAGACGCTCTGGCCCGCCCGCGGCCGCGTGCTGATGCCGGGCTTCATCAACACCCACGTCCACCTGGCGCGCCACCTCGCGCGGGGGCTCGGGTTGCGCGCGCCCGCGGAGTGGCGCCGCTACGACCGCACGCTCTCGCCCGAGGACGTCTTCTGGTCGGTGAGCGCGGCGCTGGTCGAGGGCCTGCGCCACGGCGTGACCGCGGTGTGCGACTTCCATCGCTCGGGCGCCTGCCCCGACCTCTCGCTCTCCGAGGTGGTGGCGGCGGCCGCGCGCGTGGGCGTGCGCGTGGCCACCTGCTACGGCGCGAGCGAATCGGACAGCGCGGTCGAGCGGCACTCGGCCTTCGAGGAGTCGCTCGGCTTCGCGAGCGAGCTGGGACGGCGGCGCGACGGCCGGCTGAGCGGGCTGATCGGCGTGCAGGCGCGCACGCTCGCGGGCGTGGACACGATGGTGTGCGAGGCGCTCGACGTCGCGGGCGGCCGGCTGGGGGTGCACGTGGACCTGGCCCTCGACCTGACGCCCGCCGAGCGCTGGCGCTCGAACGGCGGCTGGCGCACGCGGTCGTTGCCCACGCTCTGGGCGCACGCGGAAAGCGCGCCGCGCGGCCTGCTCGGCGAGCTGCGCGAGCGCGGCGACGCGCTCTCGGCGTGCGGCGCCGGCTCGGTCGCCGCGCTGGTGCGCGAGGGCGAGGTGGCGTGGGGCACGGATGCCGGCGTGAACGCGCCGCCGCTGCCCGACCCGATCCACCGCCTGGCGTTCGGCGCCCCGGCCGAGGCGCACTACCAGCGGTTGTTCGTGAACGGCGCACGCTGGGCCGGCGGGCACTTCGGCGCGGGCCTCGGCGTGATCGCCCCGGGCTCGCCCGCCGACCTGCTGCTGGTGGACTACCAGCCGGCGACCGAGTTCACCCAGCGCACGTTCCTCGACCACCTCTGGTCGGGCATGCTGCGCGCGCCGGTCTCGGGCGCGATGGTGGGCGGCGACATCGTGCTCGACAACGGCACGCTGGTGAACGTGGACGAGCGCGAGGTCGCCGCGCGCGCCAAGGAGTGCGCGAAGCGCGTCTGGGACCGGCTGGGGTAGGGGCCGGTGCGGTGGTCCGGTGGACGACGTCCTGCCGGGACGGCTAGGCGGGTTCCATCACCGCCGGGGACGCCGAGGCTCGGATCAGGCGGATGAGGTGCTCAGCGGCGAGGTCTGGCTCTCGGCTCTCGCTCGAACGGATAGCACCGCCGCAGAAAATCATCGAATTGCGGGACGGTAAAATCCGTGATCCCGTGCGATGGACTGTAGACCAACCCCTTCGTGATCAACTGGTTTCGAAGCGGGGCCACCCGCGGAGAGTCCGTGCCGAGCTCTGCGGCGATCTCACCCGTCCTGTACGGGCCCCGACCCAGACTGGCCATTGCCGAGACGTAGCGGCGTTCGGCTGCAGTCGTCCGGCCGATGCGGACCTGGAAGAAGTTCTCGTCCAGTTGCGCTCTCACGCCGATGTGGGCCCGTTCCACGTCGTCCAGCGAGATGGGTGACCGCTCTGCGAGATTCCACACGTGCTTCCCGTACTCCTGCAGGAAGTACGGGTAGCCCCCGGTGTATCGCACGATCCGGTTCGTTGCTTCACGCGCGTACTCGACGCCCTGCTCCCTCGCGGGCCTCGCGAGGGCGTCACAGGCTGCGTCATCCGACAATCGATCGATGGATGGGAAGTTGAACAACCTCTCGGCGTACGACTTGGCCTCGCCTGCCAGCTTTGGCAACTGCGGCAGACCGGCGCCTACCACCGTCACGGGGAGGCTTCGCTGAACCGCGTAATGCAGGGCCGCGATCAGCGCCTCCAGGTCACCGCGCTCCAGGAACTGGATCTCGTCAAGAAGGAACACGACCCCGGTCTTCTTCTCGCGCGCAGCCTCGCCGAGTGCAAAAAGTAGATCTGACAGGTCCTCGCTCAGGTTGCCCGAGTCCGCTCTTCCACGGACGGCATCGATGTCGAGCCCGATCTCATAGCCTCCGGGCAGTTTCAACGTGAAGGCCTTGAAGACCCTCGCGGCCTGGAACGCCTTGTCCTTGGCCTTCTCGAGCGGATTCAGTTCAAGCAACACTCGGCGCGCAAGACGGGCCATCATCTGCTTGAAGCTGGTCTCGTGCGTGATTTCCGTTTCGGCCGTCTTGAAGCCGGCCGACTCGGCGAGATCCCGAAACGTGCTCAGCAGCACCGTCTTCCCTACTCCGCGCAGCCCCGTGATCAACAGGCTCTTCTCGGGGCGACCCTCCCTGACACGTTCGATGAGAATCCGGAACGCCTGGAGTTCGTTGTCGCGGCCTGTGAGCGCGGGTGGTCGAGACCCCGCCCCGGGTGTGTAGGGGTTTCGGATGGCGTCCATGCCGTCGTTTATAGCAGAAACAACTCGGGTTAGCCAAAATGGATAATTTGTCTAATAACCACATAGGTCCGGCCGAACGTGGACGAGCGCGAGGTGGCCGCGCGCGCCAAGGAGTGCGCGAAGCGCGTCTGGGACCGGCTGGGGTAATGGGCGGGCCCCTTCGCCCTCCGCACCGCCGCGGCGCGGGGGGCCGGCAGCGGCCGCCCCGCGCCACGGAGCGCGGGCCCATTCCGGTGGGCCCCGGCGCCCCGTCCGGCGGCTACTTCGTCCCGCCGCGCCCTTCCGACTTCGGCCCCAGCCCCAGCGCGGCCGCCTTTTCCACCAGCGTGACGAACTCGGCGGAGGGGCCGTCGCCCAGCGCCCCGGCCGCCTCGCGCGCCACGGCCAGCACGTCGGCGAACCGGCCGTCGCGGGCCCAGTAGCTGCCGCGCAGGAGCTCGGCGAACTCGGCCACCGCCGCGTCCAGCCGGAAGCGGGGCGAGGCGTCCTCGAAGCGGCGCGCGAGGTCCGCGACGTCGAACGTGCGCTCGAGCTCGCGGACCCGCGGGGCGCCTGCGCCCTCGTACTCGGGCCGCGCGTAGCGGAACCGCACGGTCGCGAGCCGCCCCGGCGCGGCCCCGGGCGTCAGCTTCACCTCGTAGAGCGCAGTGACCTCGTGGCCGGCGCCGATCTCGCCGGCGTCCACCTTGTCGTTGCGGAAGTCGCGGTCGGCGACGTCGCGATTCTCGAAGCCGAGCAGGCGGTAGCGGGCCACGCGCGTGGAGTCGAACTCCACCTGGACCTTGGCGTCCTTCGCGATGGTCTGCAGCGTTCCGGTGAGGTTCTCGACGAGCACACGCCGCGCCTCCTTCTCGTCGTCCACGTAGTAGTGGTTCCCGTCCCCCTGGTCGGCGAGCTGCTCCAGCAGCACGTCGTTGTAGTTGCCCATGCCGACCCCGACCGTGGTCAGGTGGATGCCGCGATCGGCCTCACCGCGCACCAGGCGGAGGATCGCCTCGGGACCGGTCGCGCCCACGTTGGCCACGCCGTCCGAGCACAGCACGATCCGGTTGATCACCCCCGGCCGGTAGGCGCGCCGCGCCATCTCGTAGCCGAGCCGGAGCCCCTCCTCGGCGTTGGTGCTGCCCCCGGGCGCGAGCCGCTCGATCGCCTTCAGCACGCGCTCGCGGCCGCGCGCCGGCGCCTTCCGCGCGCCGGCGCCGCGCTCGTCGGCGTGCTCCCACGGGGCCCGCCACGGCCGCGGCCCGCCCAGCGCGACCGGCTCGAGCAGCACGCGACCCTTCGTGTTGTAGACCACGATCCCGACCCGGTCCTCGGCATGCAGCTCGTCCACCAGCAGCCGCAGCGCGCGCTTCACCAGCTCCAGGCGGTTCTCCCGGTCCATCGAGCCGGACACGTCGATGACGAAGGTCAGCCGCGCGGGCTTGCGGTCGCGTTCCGACACCTCGCGGCCCTTGATGCCGATCCGCACCAGCTGGTAGCCGGCGCCGAACGCCGAGGGCGCGCCGTCCACGAGGATGCGGAAGTCGTCGTCCTCGAACCGCGGGTAGCCCTGCCTGAAGAAGTTGACGAACTCCTCGACGCGCACGGCGTCCTTCGGTGGGAGCTGGCCCAGCCCGAGGTAGCGGCGCGTCAGGGTGTAGGAGGCCGCGTCCACGTCCACCGCGAACGTGGACAGCGGGTCCTCGTCGGTCGCGACGAACGGGTTGACCCCGTAGTCGCGGAAGAACATCGAGTCGAACGCCTCGTCGTTCGGGAGCTTCGTGCCGCCGGTCGTGGGGACGACCGGGGGCTGGGCCGGGGCCGCGGCGATGCCGCTGTGCTGGAACTGGACCCCGTCACCGCGGCCACCGCGGAAGTGCAGCTCGCCGCCCTGGGCCACGATGCCGGCCTTGATGCGGGTGGCCTCGCGAAGGTTGTCGACCGGGATCTCCTTCAGTCGCCCGGGGATGACCGACCGCACGGTCGTACCCTGCTTCGTCTCCAGGATGCGCTTCTGCGCCGTCACCTCGATGCTCTCGAGCTGCTGGATCGCGAGCGGCTCGGTCATCGTGATGTCCACCGTGGAGGTGGCTCCCGGCGAGACGAGGGTCCGCCTGGCGGTCGGACGGTAGCCGAGGTACCTGACTTGGAGCTCCGTCGGCCCCGGGGCCACTCCGCTGATGCGGTAGTTGCCGTGCTCGTCGCTCAGCGCGCCCCGGCGGGCCGAGGGGATGGACACCGAGGCGAAGGGCACCGGCTGGTTCTTCTCGTCCGTGACCCGTCCTTCCACCACGCCCGCGTCGCCCGATGCGGGGACGGCCGGCGTCGCGCCGGCAATGGGCAGCGGAACGATTCGGGCGGCCGGAACCTCCGGCGCCACGGCCGGCGGGCCGATCGCGGTGGCCCGGGGCGGTGCGGTCGCCCGCGGGGCCTTCCGCGGGGCGACCGACTCCTCGCGCCCGTGGGCGGGAGCCTGCGCAGCGGGTCCGCTCTCCGCCACCGTGCCCGGCCGCAGCGCTTCCGGCCGCGCGGGTCGCGCTGCAGGCGCAGGTTCCACCACCGGCGCGGAGGAACGCAGGAACCGCTCCGCGGTGGAGTTCCACGGGAGCGACCGCTCCCGCTGCAGCACCGCGATCACGCTGACCGCGACCACCACGGTGGCCACCATCGCCAGCGCCGGGACCGCCCGGCGCATCGTGAACCGCCGGTGGGCCGCTCGGGCCTCCGAGATCCGGCTCCAGGTCGCCCGCCGTTCCTCGGGCGTGAGCCGCTCCGCATGACGATCGAGGATCTCCTTCATGACTCCTGCCCTTCCCAGCCGCGCCCTACCAGGAGGCGCTCGCTGCCGCGCAGGGCCGCGCGCATGTGCTCGCGAGCCCTGGCGTAGTGGACCCGTGCGGTGCTCTCGGCGCAGCCGAGGAGCTTCGCGATCTCGCCGAAGCCGAGGTCCTCCCATTCGCGCAGCAGGAGCGCCGCGCGTTGATGCGGGGAGAGCCGCGCGAGCGCGCAGTGGAGCGCGCGATCCTCGGAGGCGAACCGCACCTCGTCCACGTCCGGATCCGCGCCCGCGCTCGCTTCGTCGAGTCTCGTCGTCCGCTTGAGCCGGCGAAGGAACACCCGCTTCCAGTCGGTCGCGCGGCCGAAGGCGATGGCCCTCAGCCAGACCGCCAGGGGCGCTTCGCCCCGGTAGCGGTCCAGGCTGCGGAACGCCTGCAGGTAAGTCTCCTGCAGGATGTCCCGGGCCTCGTCGCGGTCGCCGATCTGGTAGCAGAGGAAGGCGAACAGGCGGTCGCAGGTCGAGTCGTAGATGACCCGCCAGGCGGCGGCGTCACCGCGTCTGGCTCGCTCGCTCAGGTCCCGATCGGACTTCAGGTCGCTCGGCATGGCCCTTTCGCTCCTCCCGGCTCGTCCACTAGGTCGAGGCTAAGGGCCGATTCGCTTACAGGGAAGCGCGAAGATCGGGCAAGCGCCGGCCGCGGACGGGGATGCGGGCGGGCGCGACCGGGAACGCGCGCCCGGCGGCGGCCGCGCGACGTGCCCGGGTCGTCCCGCCGCCCGCCCTCGCCTCGCCGCCCGCGACATGGCATCCTGCAGGCGCCATGTCCGCCGCCGCCGCGTCGTTCCGTCCCACGCTTCCCCTGCGGCTGCTGCGCAGCGGCGTCTTCTGGATCCTGGTCACCGAGACCTGCTTCGCGCTCATGCGCCAGGCGACCCGCTGGGGCGCGGCGGACCTGCCGGGCTGGGAGATCGGCGGCGTGCGCTTCCTGGGCGGCGCGCTGGTGGCCTGGGGGCTCGGCCGCGCGCGCGGCGTGTCGCTGGTGGTGCGCGACCAGAAGAACGCCTGGCTGCGGTCGATCTTCGGCACCGTGAACGCGCTCGCGGTGTTCCTGGCGCTGGGCTCGAAGCGCATCGCGCTGGGCGACGTGGCCACGCTCACGGCGACGGCGCCACTGTTCGTCGCGCTGTTCTCGGGCCCGGTGCTGGGCGAACGCGTGCCGCCGCGCGTGCTGGCCGGGGCCACGCTGGGGTTCGTGGGCGTGGCGGTGCTGGCGCAGCCGGCGCTGCACGTCTCGGGCGACCTGGCCCTGGCGCTGCTGCTGGGCGCGCTCTCCTACGGCTTCGCCATCCTGCGGCTGCGCCGCCTCGGCCCGAGCGAGAGCAGCGAGGCCATCGCCCTGCACATGTCGCTCGTCGCCGGCGTGACCCTGCTGCTGGTCTCGCTGCCGCACTTCGTGGTGCCCTCGCCGCGGGCCCTGGTGCCGCTGCTGGCGAGCGCGGCGGCCGGGGGGCTCGGGCAGGTGGCGATGAGCCGCGCCTACGGGCTGGGCCGCGCGGCGAAGCTGAGCGCGGTCTCGTACGCCGGCGTGGTCATCACCTACGCGTTCGAGGCGCTCCTGTTCGGGCGCGCGCCGGTGTTCCACCAGTGGGTGGGGGCCGCGCTGGTCTGCGTCGCGGGCGTGGTGGTCTCGGCCCGCAGCCGCGCGGCCGCGGACGCCGACGTCCCGGCGCCCGAGACCGGCCGGTGAGCCTCGCGGACGGCGCGACGGGGGACGGGGCGGGCCGCCGCTCGCCGGGTGCTCCCCGAACGGCTTCTTTGCTAACCTCGCGGCCATGATCCGGCCCGTCCAGGTCCAGTCGGCAGCCCAGCTGGCCGCGGCGCGCGACCTGTTCCTCGAGTACCAGTCCGCGGTCGGCTTCGACCTGTGCTTCCAGGACTTCGACCGCGAGGTGGCCGGACTGCCCGGCGCGTACGCGCCGCCGCGCGGCGCCCTGCTGCTGGCCATGGACGGCGAGCGGCCGGTCGGATGCGTCGCCCTGCGCGCCCTGGACGAACGGACCTGCGAGCTGAAGCGGCTCTACGTGCGGCCGGTGGCCCGCGGCCGCGGGGTCGGCCGCCGGCTGTGCGAAGCGGTGATCGCCGGCGCGCGGGAGCGCGGCTATGCGCGCATGAAGCTCGACACGGTCCCGCAGATGGCGGAGGCCATCGCGCTCTACCGCGTGCTGGGCTTCGCGCCGACCGCGCCCTACCGCCACAACCCCATCCCCGGCGCGCTGTTCATGGAGCTGGAGCTCGGGCCGCGGCCGGACGGGGCGGCGCCGCCCGCGAGCGAGGCGCCGCGGTGAGGCTCCCGCTCTACCAGGTGGACGCGTTCACCGGCGCGGTCTTCGCCGGCAACCCGGCCGCCGTCTGCCCGCTCGAGCGCTGGATCGACGAGCCGCTCATGCGGGCCATCGCGGCGGAGAACAACCTCTCCGAGACCGCCTTCCTCGTGCCCGCCGCGGGGAGCGGGACGGGACGCGACTACGACATCCGCTGGTTCACGCCGGCGGCCGAGGTCGACCTCTGCGGTCACGCCACGCTGGCGTCGGCCTTCGTGATCTTCCACTGGCTCGATCCCGCCCGCGCCAGCGTGACCTTCCACTCGCGGAGCGGCCCGCTGGTGGTGGAGCGCTGCGGCGACCTGCTGGCGATGGAGTTCCCGTCGCGCCCGGCGCGGGAGTGCGCGCCGCCCGCGGGGCTCGCGGAGGCGCTGGGGGCCGCGCCGCTCGCCACGCTGATGTCGCGCGACCTGCTCGCGGTGTTCGCGGACGAAGCGGAGGTGCGCGCGCTCCAGCCGGACTTCGCGCGGGTGAAGGCGCTCGGGCTCCACGCGGTGTGCGTCACCGCGCCGGGCACGGGATGCGACTTCGTCTCGCGCTTCTTCGCGCCCCTGGTCGGGGTGCCCGAGGACCCGGTCACCGGCTCGGCCCACTGCATGCTCGTGCCGTACTGGGCCGGCCGGCTGGGCAAGCGCACGCTGCACGCGCGGCAGGTGTCGGCGCGTGGCGGTGAGTTGTTCTGCGAGGACCTGGGGGATCGCGTCATCATCGCGGGGCGCGCCGCGCCCTATCTCGAGGGCATGATCGAGGTCCCGGAGCGGGAAGGAGGGCGTGAGCCATGAGAGCGAGGGTCTGGGTCCCGGGTGGTGTCCTCGTCGCCGTGCTGGCGTCGTCGTTCGCCGTGCCGGCCGGTCCGGCGGCCGGCGGGGTCGCCACGTCCCCGGGGGAGGTGGCGGGGGTGGTGCAGATGCAGGACGCGTTCGCGGTGGACCTCTACCGGCGCATCGGCGGCGGGAAGGACGGCAACCTCTTCTTCTCGCCGTACTCGGTGTTCACCGTGCTGGCGATGACGGCCGAGGGGGCGAGGGGGGAGACCGCCAGGCAGATCGGCGACGTGCTGCGCCTGCCGGCCGCGTTGCGGCGGCGCGGTGCCGACGCCGCGGCGCGACCGTGGGACTTCGGGCCCGTGCATGCCGGGCTCGGCGCGCTGCTGCGCGCCGGCGAACGCGGCGACGCCAGCGGGCCTCCGGGCGCGCAGGCGCGGCTGGATTCGCTGCGGGCGGCGTTCGAGGAGGAGGACCGGGAGGCGGTCCGCCTGCGGCGCGCGAACGATTGGCAGGCGGCGATCGCGGCGGGCGAGCGCGCCGCCGCGCTCGCGGCTCGGGTCAACGAGCTGGCGCCGCAGGTCGGCCGCTACGAACTGCGCGTGGCCAACGCGATCTGGGGCGACTCGGCGGACACTCCGCGGCCGGAGTTCATCGCCACGCTCGCGCGGCACTACGGGACCGGGGGATTCCAGCCGGTCGACTTCCGGACGGCACCCGAAGCGGCCCGCCTGCGGATCAACGGGTGGGTGGCCGACGAGACCCGGCAGCGCATCCGGGACCTGCTGCCGCCCGGCAGCGTCGACCGGCTGACCCGGCTGGTCCTGGCGAACGCGATCTACTTCAGGGGCGAATGGGAGGAGGTCTTCTCCGTCGCCGCGACCCAGGCGCAGACGTTCCACCTCGCGAGCGGCGACACCGCGCAGGTCGCGCTCATGCAGCGAAGCCTCGGCGGGGCACGCTACGCGGCGTTCCGCGCGGATGGCGGCCTGTTCCCGACGCCGCACATGATCCCGGCAGGATCGCGCCCGAAGACCGGGACGCTCTACCCCGGCGCCGGCGGTTTCCAGCTCGCCGAGATCCCCTACAAGGGCGGGGACCTGTCCATGGTGGTCCTCCTGCCCGGCTCGCCTGCGGGCCTTCCGGCGATCGAACGCTCCCTCGGCGCCGCGGCGCTGTCGCGGTGGATCGCACAGATGGAGAAGCGGCGCGTGTACCTGAGGCTGCCCAGGTTCAGGCTCGAAGGCGACTACCAGCTGGGCGCCGCGCTGCGTGCCGCGGGCATGGCGCGGGCGTTCGACGGCGCGACCGCGCAGTTCGGCGGCATGTTCGAGCCGGCGGGCGCGGACGCCGCAGCGTTCATCGGCGATGTGTTCCACAAGGCGTTCGTCGAGGTGAACGAACGGGGCGCCGAGGCCGCCGCCGCGACCGCCATCAACGTGGTGGCGTCCGAGACCGGCCCGCAGGAGCAGGTCCCGTTCGTCCCCGAGTTCCGTGCCGATCGGCCGTTCCTGTTCCTGATCCGCGACACGCGCAGCGGGTGCATCCTGTTCATGGGCCGGCTCGCGCGGCCCTAGCCGGCGGCGGCGCCCGCGGGCGCACGAAACCCGGACATCTTCACGGCCTCCTGTACGGCGCCGGCCACGTCGGCCGGCGCCGACTGACCCGCGGGGGGCAGGGCGCGCGCGCGTGACGCCGGCCCGGGGCCGCGCGAAGCCGCCAAGCGGTTGCGCCGTCGCGGTCTCGCCGCTGACGCGCCTGGCGGCACGCCCCCTGCTCTCCAGCGGGGCAGACGGCGCGCTCCCCGCGCAGGACGAGCCCCACTCGAACAGGGAGGACATCATGAAACGCTTCACGATGCTGATCATGGCGATCGCGCTCACGGTCTCGGTCGCCGGGATCGCCGCGGCACAGCCCGGTCCGTACCGCCCCGCGCGCCGCGTCGCGCGGCAGGAACTTCGCATCCGCGAGGGCGTGCGTGCCGGCCAGCTCACGCCGCGCGAGGCGTGCCGCCTGCGCATGGGCGAGCGCCACGTGCGCCGGATGGAGCTGCGGGCCCGGGCGGACGGCCGCGTCGGGCCGCGCGAGCGCGCGAGGATCCACCGCGCGCTCGACCGGCAGGACGCCAGGATCTGGCAGCTGCGCCACAACCGCCGCGTGATCTGAGACCGGGGTCGGCGTTCGGCGCGTCGGCCGGCGCGACGCCGGGGTGAGCGGAAGGGCGAACCCCGAACGACCAGGCCCCCCGCGGAGCGATCCGCCGGGGGCCGGGCGTGTCCGGCCCGCGGAAGTCCGTGACCGCTTCCTGCTACGGCTCCTCGGGCTCGGCGTGCAGCAGGTCGAGCGGCCGCGAGAACGACACCGACCAGCGTCCCGTGCCCCCGTACGGACCGATGGGCCAGGCGTAGGCGAGGTGCACGGCCGGGAACAGCGCCGAGGCGTAGAGCAGCGACACGCCCGCCTCGCTCCGCCAGCCCCGGCGGTCGGGCCAGTCGCCGCCGGGCACGACCGTGCCGCTGTAGGGGTCGCGGCCCCACATGGCGCCGCTGGCGGCGAAGAGCTCGCCCTGCAGCGGCAGCGCGGCCGGATGCGGGATGTGCAGGAGCGCGAGCAGGTCCTGCGCGCCGATCAGGTCCAGCTTCGCGATCGCCATGCCCGTGCCGCCGACCTGGTCGCGGGGCAGGCTGTGGAGCATGCCGGCGCCGCCGAGGTAGAACGAGGCCTGCGGGACCTCGTCGCCGGTGAGGCGGCCCCAGGCGACCTGGGGCACGAGCGAGGCGACGCGCCCCAGCGACACGTCGAGGCCGGCGGCCGCGCGCACCCGCCGGTACTCGAAGTCGCCGCCCAGGCGCCGGCTCGCGGTCAGGTAGGCGACCTCGGTGCGCAACGGCAGGCGCGGCCAGTGCGCGGACGCCGCGTACTCCAGCTCGCGCGCCCGGCCACGCGCCGCGGCCAGGTTCCCGGGACGCGCGAGTTCCCGGTCGAGCAGGTTCCAGTCCGTGGTCGTGAGCAGCGGCGACTGGAGCGCGTCGCGGTAGCCCGCGCTCGCCTGCCACCAGCCGTGCCGGTGCGCGAGCGAGCCCTCGAAGCCCTCGCTGCGGAAGTACTGCGCCCAGTCGCTGCCCATGAAGAACGCGCCCAGCTTGCCGAGCACGTTGTCCTCGTCGCGGTCGAGGCTCGCGGTCTTCCGCCCGCCCCGAAGGTCGAGGTCGAAGGGCAGGCGGCCGAGCCAGAGACGGTTCGTGTAGCGGGCGCCGCCGAGCGTGGCCCACGGGCCGGTCGCGCGCGAGACCCCGCCGCGCAGCCGGCCCCAGCCGTTGCGCCCCGGCTCGGGCGCGGTGCCGCCGAGGGAGGCGATCAGGCCCGGCGTCGCGCCGTCGACGCGGCTGAAGTCGAAGGTCGGCACCAGGCCGAGCTCGAGCCGGCGCGGCGGGCGCGTGCCGCTGTCGAACAGCACGGTGTCGAGGCCCGCGGTGTCCACCGGCGCGGCGGAGAGGCCGAAGTAGCGGTCGGCCGAGTCGGAGAGGGCCTCGATGAAGCCGCCCAGGCTGGTGTCGGGCGCGGCGGGCGCCTGCGCGTCGGCGGGCCGCGGCGTGGCGACGAGCGCTGCCGCGAGGGCGATGGCGAGCAAGCGGCGGGTTCCCATCACTCTACCTCCGCGGGTCCGCTGAAGAGCGAATCGGGCAGGCCCCGGTTGATGGCGTAGTCGTCGAAGCGCAGGGAGAAGTCGAAGCTCCTGCCCACCTGGGGCAGCGGGATCGTGGCCTCCGCGCGCAGCAGCACGCGCTTCAGCACCCAGCAGCCGTCCACGTTCTGCCGCTCGATCACGACGCGGTTCACGTTCTTGATGAGGGGTGCGGCCGGCGAGCGGTCGAAGCTCAGCTCCTGGTGCACGATGACGAAGTCGTTGGTGTCGACCCAGACGACGCCCCGCGGCTCCGAGGCGTCGAGCAGCGAGCGGGGCTCGAAGGCGATGCGGTAGACCAGGTGCCCGCCGACCAGTTCGCGCCCGAGGATGCGGTACCGGTACTGGCGCCGGGCCTCGGGACGGAAGGCGAAGTTCACGACCTCCTCGTCCATCCCGGCGCGCGCGCGCAGGTTCACCTGCACCCCGGCGCGCTTCTTCTTCTCGTCGCGGGCCCGGTAGTCGCGGAGCACCTGGGTGCGCACCCGGTCGGGCTTCTTCTTGTAGACGCGCAGGACCGTCTCGACCAGCAGCTCGGCCGGCCGCTTCGAGTCGGCGTTGCGCACCAGTCGCGAAGTGACGAGCACGCTCTGATCGGTCATGAGCGAGTCGCGGCGGCGCTCGCCGCGAGCCACGCGCCCGAGGATCTCGTCGAGCGTGACCCGCGGCGCGCTCACCAGCACGGGCGGCACCTCGGTGTACATGGTGTCCTCGGCCGCGAGCGTGGGGCCGGGGGAGCGGGCGGGGGAGACGGGCGCGGGGCCGGCGGCGACGGCGGCGGCCAGCGCGATCACGGTCAGGACGGCGGACGGGGTGGGCATGCGGCCTCCGAAGCTACCCGTGGTGCGGCGGGGCCGCAACACCGCGCGACCGGCCCGCCACGGAGGCCGGCTCCAGGGCCGGCCTCCGTGCGTGCCTTTGCGCCGGAAAGGGCTATTCTGGGGGGGCAGGATGCAAGGGACGGTCCGGCACGGGTCGTGCGAGAAAGCCACGGAGTCATCCCCGGCCCGAGCCTCAACCAGCACGGAGGGTATCCGACATGCGCACCTACCTGTGGAAGGCAGCACTGGTGGCCACGCTGCTCCCGGTCACCGCCGCGGCGAGCCCCGGCGCTTCCGGAAGCCTCCTCGAGACTTCCTCCTTCGCGATGCCGCTGGTGAGCGTCACGCCCGCCACCGTCGTCGCGGCGCCGGCCGGCACGCCGCCGACGCTCGCGCTCTCGAGCCCGTTCGTCGGCGGGGTCGGCTATCGCCCGCGCGCCTACCGCTCGCGCGCCTCGGTGATGCCGACCACGACGCAGGTGCACGTCGGCTTCTTCGATCCGAGCGACAACTTCTCCAGCGGCCTGGTGGGCGGGTTCCGCATGGGCCCGCAGGTGGACCCCCACGTGCAGCTCGGCGTGGCCGTGGACTGGTGGCACCGCTCCGAGAAGTCGACCCTGAACCTCGGCGAGTTCTCCCTGCCGAGCGGCACCGGCCACGAGCAGCTCATCCTGTCCAAGGCCAGCGCTGACCTGATGCCGATCCTGGCGTTCGTCCAGGTCAGCGGCGACGAGAACATGCCGGTCATCCCGTACGGCGGGTTCGGGATCGGCTACGAATGGCTCTTCATCTCGGCCGACGACTACGTGACCCGCGAGTCGTTCAGCCAGACCTTCGGGGGCATGGGCTGGCAGGCCTGGGGCGGCGTCGGGCTCCCGCTCGACGGCCGGACGCGCCTCAACGGCGAGGTGTTCTACAACGGTTCCGAGGTCGGCAGCGACGTGGACGTGGACATCGTCGGGTATGGCCCCGCGACCGTGCGCGACGTGGTCCAGATGAACGGGCTCGGCATGCGCTTCGGGATCAGCTGGGGGTTCTGAGCGCGCAGCGGGCAGGGAGCGGACCGGCGCCCGGGCGGTGACCTGCCCGGGCGCCGGTCCGTTCTCCTTGCGGTTCGTGAATGGACCGGGCTAGTCTCGCCGTACCATGCCGCGCAAGTCGCCGCGCTCCCGTCGTCGCCGCACTCCCGAGCCGGGCCTCCCGGGCAAGATCCGCCCGCGGGCCACGCCCGGCGGCAGCCGCGCCCACAAGCGGGCCTCCGGCGCGGAGGCCGCCCCCGCCGCCCGCCCGGGCGCGGGGCCGCCGCACGCGCCGCGGGGCGCCCGGCCCCGGGCGGGGAGCGTGCCGCGGGCCAAGGCGCGGCGCCCGCCGGGCGTGAAGCCCCGCGCGAAGCCCGGCGCCGCGCCGCGTCGCGCGTCGCGCGCGGGCGCCGAGCCCGCCCGCCTCGCGGCCCTGCTCGGCATCCTCGAGCGCCTCTACCCCGACGCCGCCACGCCGCTCGTCCACGCCAACGCCCTGCAGCTGCTGGTCGCCACGATCCTGTCGGCGCAGTGCACCGACGCGCGCGTGAACCTGGTCACGCCCGCCCTGTTCGAGCGTTTCCCCGGCGCCGCGGCGCTCGCCGCCGCGGATCGCAGCGAGCTCGAGGAGCTGATCCGCTCGACCGGCTTCTACCGCAACAAGGCGAAGGCGATCCAGAACTGCTGCACCGACCTCGTGGCCCGGCACGGTGGCGAGGTGCCGCACACCATGGAGGAGCTGACCTCGCTGCCGGGCGTGGGACGCAAGACCGCGAACGTCGTGCTCGGGAGCGTCTTCGGCATCCCGGGCATCGTCGTGGACACCCACGTGCAGCGCCTCGCGCAGCGGCTCGGACTGACGCGGGAACAGGACCCGGTCCGCATCGAGTTCGCGCTCCAGCCGCAGGTGCCGCCCGCGAAGTGGTCCGCCTTCTCGCTCTGGCTCATCTTCCACGGGCGGCGTGTCTGCATCGCGCGCAAGCCGAGGTGCTCGATCTGCCCCCTGCTCCCTCACTGTCCGCGGCTCGGGGTCGAGTCGTCGCAGTGACCTCCCGACGCTCCGGACCCGGCTCGCTGCGATGCCTGGCCGCGGCGCTGGCGCTGGCCGCGTGCGGCGGCCCGTCCGCCGCCGGGGCGCAGGCACCGGTGGAGCCGCTCCTGCTCACCGGCAACGAGAGCGCGGCCTACGCCGAGGGCGCCCCGGCGGTGTTCGTCAACCCGGCCGGGCTCGGCCTGCGCCACCCGGTCGAGCTGTTCGGCGCCGCGGCCGCCTTCGAGGACGGTGCCCGGACCCAGCGCTGGGCGGTCGGGCTCGGGGGCTTCGCGCTGCAGGGCGAGCACGTGACGGACGGGCCGCAGCGCTACGGCTTCACGCTGGCGGCGGGCGGCGACGCGCTGCGCTGGGGCCAGGCGATCGAGTGGCGGGTGGACCCGCGCACCCACGAGGCGGTCGTCGACCAGCGCGTCGGGCTGCTCTCGCGGCCCGTGCCCTGGCTCTCGCTCGGTGGCGTGGCCGACCACCTCGGCCGGCCGGTCGTGGCCGGCGGGGCGCTGCCCCGCGAGTACACGCTCGCGCTCGGCCTGCGCCCGTTCGCGCTGGAACCCGCCCGGGCGCACGGTTGGGGCACGCGGCTCACGCTCACCTCCGACGTCGTCCTGGCCGAGGTCGGGCGGCCGGAGCAGGCGCGGGTGCGCTTCGGCGGCGAGTTGGAGGCGCTGCCCGGCGTGCTGCTGCGCGCCACGGTCGGTGACCGGCGCGGGCTGCACCTGGGCGTGACGCTGCGCGGGGTGAACGCCGCCGTCGCCGCGCAGCGCGCCTCGGTGGCCGGCCGCCGCCGGTACGACAGCTACGCCGTCTCGCTCCACTCGGGCGAGGAGCGCACCGTGCTGGCCGGCCGCGCCGAGCGTCGCGTGGCCGTGGTGCGCGCCGCCGGCCGGCTGGGCGACGACGCGCTCTCGGGCTTCTCGCTGCTGGGGGGCAGCGACCTCACGCCGGTGCGGCCGCTGCACGACCAGTTGCGACGGGCGCTCGACGATCCGCTCACGCGCGGCGTGTTCCTCGACCTGCGCGGCGTCGGCAACATGGCGCAGATCGAGGAGCTGCGGCCGCGGCTGGCCCGGCTGCGCGCGGCGGGCAAGCCGGTGGTCGCGTTCATGGAATACGGCGGCGGGCGCGCCGACCTCTACCTCGCCGGGGCCTGCGACCGCATCGTGATGGCGCCCGAGGCCGAGCCGGCCCCGCTCGGACTGCGCGGCGAGCTGCGCTACTACCGCGGCCTGCTCGCCGGCTGGGGCGTCCGCGTGGAGCGGACCTCCTACGGCAGGTACAAGTCGGCGTTCCGCAACTACAGCGTGGACTCCACCAGCGACGCCGATCGCGAGGCCATCGAGCGCCAGCTCGACGTGAGCCAGGAACTGCTGGTCTCGGCGCTCGCCGCGGACCGCGGTATGGATCGCGACCGGCTGCTCACGCTGCTCGACGGCCGCCCGTGGCGCGCGGAGGACCTGCAGCAGGCCGGCCTGATCGACTCGGCCGGCTATCGCGAGGACGCGCTGGCCGTGCTGGGCCGCCTGTGCGGGCTGGGGGAGAAGCCGCGCCAGGTGCGGCTCGACCGCCGGCCCGCGGCGCGGCGCGAGTGGACCGTGCCCGCCCCGGTGGCGGTGGTCTACGCCAGCGGCGGCATCGAGACCGGCCGCAGCGGCGGCGACCTGCTGCTGGGGCCGTCGATGGGCTCGGAGACCGTGATCGCCCAACTCGAGCGCGCCTTCGCGCATCCCGGCGTGAAGGCGGTGGTGCTGCGCGTCGAGAGCCCGGGCGGCTCGGCGCTGGCCTCGGACCTGATCCATCACGCCACGCTGCGGCTCAAGCGGGAGACGAGGAAGCCGTTCATCGTCTCGATGGGGAGCGTGGCGGGGAGCGGCGGCTACTACGTCTCGATCGGCGCGGACCGGATCTACGCCGATCGCTTCACCCGCACCGGCTCGATCGGCGTGGTGAGCCTCAAGCCCTCGTTCGAACAGTGGTACGCGAGACACGGGGTGCGGCAGGACGACTTCGAGCGCGGGGCGTGGATGCACGGCTGGTCCACCAGCCGCGACTGGACCGCCGCGGACCAGGCGGTCGCCGACTCGGCCACGCTGCGCTTCTACGAACGCTTCGTCGAGCGGGTCGCCGCCGGGCGCGGCATGACCCGGGACCAGGTCCACGCGGTGGCCCAGGGGCGCGTCTGGATGGGCGAGGACGCGCTCGAGCGCCGGCTGGTGGACCAGGTCGGCGGGCTCGAGGACGCCGTGGCCGAGGCGCGGCGCCGGGCGCGCGTCCCGCCGGGCGCCCGGATCCGCCTGCTGGAGTACCGCCGGCCGGGCCCGGGCCTGCTGCAGCGGTGGATCGGGCGGAGCGTGGGCGCGGCGTGGAGCGACGCGACGCGCATGCCCGCGCCGGGCGCCCTGCTCTACTGGACGGACGAAGATGAGACGCCGTAGGCCGGGGCGCCCGGCGGACGGGCCCGGCGCGCCGCGGCACCGGGACGCTCGCCCGGCGCCCCGACGCCCGGAGGCGCGCGAGGCCCGGCCGTCCGCCGCGCGCCCGCACGGCGTGATGGGGCACGCGCCCGACCCCGCGCCGCGGCGCGCGGCGCTGGCGCTCTGGGCGACCCTGGCCCTGCTGGCGCTGGCCCGCGCGGCCCTGGTCTTCGTGCCGGGCATGGTCGGTTGGGGCCTCAACCTGCAGCGCTTCCTGCCGCCGTGGTGGGCCTGGGTGCCGTGGGCGCTGGCCGCGCTCGCGCTGGTGCCGCCGCTCGCGCGCCGCGCGGAACCGGCGTTCCGGCGCGCCGGCGAGGCGATCGCGCGCGGCTCCTGGGTGGCCGCGCTGGCGGCGGCCGCGGCCGGGGCGCTCCTGGTGTTCGCCCTGCCGGATCGCGTGCACTTCATCGGCGATTTCCAGCTGCGCCAGGGCGCCATCGACGAGGGCGGCCTCGCGGCCGCGATCTTCCCGCAGGCGATGCCCCTCGACGTGTTCCTCCACGTGGACCTGCCGACCCTGATCATGGGCGCGGGCCGGCTCGACGTGAACTGGCTGCCGCGGGCCGTGGGCGCGGTCGAGGCCGGCCTGCTCGCCCTGCTCGCGCTCGCCTACGCGCGCGCGCTGGCGCTGCGCGGCACCGGCGCGCTGGCCGTCGCCGCCGCGGTGTTCTTCGGCGGCCACCTCGGCCTCTTCACCGGCTACAGCAAGTTCAACGGCGAGATGGTGCTGGTGGCGGTGGCGGTGGCCACGTTCGGCCTGCGCGCGGTGTGCGAGCCGAGCGCGACCGGCTCCCGGCGCGGATTGCTCGCGCTCGGCGTGACGCTCGCGCTGGGCGCGTTCCTGCACCGCTCGGTGGTGGGCTTCGTCCCGGCGGTGCTGCTGGCGTTCGCGCTCGCGCTGCACGCGCGGCCCGCCCTGCTGCGCGACCCGGAGACGTGGGTGGCGGCGGGCCTGCCGGTGCTGGCGTTCCTCTTCACGCTGGGCCGCATCGTCGGGACGTTCGCGGGCTTCGACCCCGGGATGCACCTCGCATCGCCCGAGGTGCGGGCGCAGGGCGGGCTGTTCGCCGCGATGTTCGCCGGGTCGCGGGCCGTGGACCTGCCCAACGTCGTGGTGCTGCTCGCGCCGCTGGCGCCGGTCCTGCTGCTGGTCGCGCTGGCCTGGGGCCGCCGCCTCCCGCGCGGGCGCGAGGCCGCGTTGCTCGTCACGCTCGCCGTCCCGTTCCTCGGCCTGCTGCTCTTCGTCCATCCGGGCCAGGGCGTGTACCGCGACACCGACACGCTCTCGGGGGCGGGCATCGTCGTGGCGCTGCTGGCGGCGTGGCTCGCGGGCGAGACGCTGCGGCGCGCGCCCGCGTTCGCCTGGGTCGGCGTCGGCGTGGTGCTCGCGGCGGCGATGCCCAGCGTGCAGTGGCTCGCGCACCAGACCGACGTGGACCGCGGGCTCGCCCGCGTCGCGGCGCTGATGGACGGGCCGCCCGCGCGCAGCCCCGAGGAGCGCGGCAAGACCTGGGACTACGTGGGCGTGCGGAACTTCAACCGCGAACGCTGGGAGGAATCGGCGCGGGCGTTCGCGCGGGCCGCCGAGACGCAGCCGAGCGCGCGCGTGCTGGTGAAGTGGGCGATGGCGGAGACCATGCGCGGCGACGCGCGGGCGGCGCAACGGATCTACCTGCGCGCCATCGCCCGGGACCCGGCGGTCGTCATCGCCTGGCAGGGCTACGGCGTCGTCTCGCTGCGTCTCGGCGACCTGGACGAGGCGCAGCGCGCGGCGCTGGAGTTGCGCCGGCGCGATCCGGCCAACCCCGAGGGTCCCGTCATCCTGCAGGAGATCGAACGTCGGCGGGCCGCGCGACCGGAGCGCCCGCGCGAATGAGGCGCATCCTGGTCGTGCGCACGGACCGGGTCGGCGACGTGGTGATGATCACCCCCATGCTGCGGGAGCTGAAGCGGACCTTCCCGGGCGCGTTCCTCGGGGCGCTGACGAACGGCGGGTCCGCGGCGGTGCTCCATCACAATCCGCACCTGGACGCGCTGATCGTCGACGACCTGGGCCGCGGGACGTTCTGGAGCACCGTGCAGGCGATCCGCCGGCACCGGTTCACCGACGCGCTGATGGTCTGGCCGGCGAAGCGCGCCGCGTACCAGCTGTTCCTCGCGGGCATCCCGCGCCGGATCGGGGTCGGCCACAAGCTCTACGAGGTGATCACCTTCATGCGCACGGTGGTCCGCGACTACGATCCGCCGCGGCACGAGGCGCAGTACTGCATGCAGCTCGCGCGCGCCATCGGCGTGGCCACCGACGACCTGACGCCGGAGCTCTACGTCAGCCCGCCGGAGCGCGCGTGGGCCCGGGAGTGCTTCGGGCGGCTCGGCATCCCGGACGGGTCCCGCGTCGTCGTGGTGCATTCCGGGTGCCGCAACACGTCGCCGAACTGGAGCGAGGAGAGGTACCTGGAACTGGTCGTCGCGATCCTGGCGAAGGACGCGCGGCGACGCGTCCACGTCCTGCTCACCGACCTGGACATGAGCGACCGGTTCCGCCGCCGGCTCGCCGGCCTGGGGGACGCGCGGGTGCACGACGTCACGGCCGAGGTGGGGGACCTGCGCCGGCTGATCGGCGTCATCGCCGCCAGCCACGCGCTGGTGGCCTCGTCGACCGGGCCGCTCCATCTGGCCAGCGGCCTGGGCATCCGGACCGTGGGCCTCTTCTGCCGGCGCCCGCTCTTCCGCGCGGCGCGCTGGGGCGCGCTGGGCCCGATGGCGGTCAACCTCGACGTCCCGGAGGAGTACTGCAGCGCACACTGCGACGCCCGGCACGGACGGTGCGGGCTGGAGGACGGCATCCGCGTGGGCGACGTGCTGCGGCATCTCGATGCCTGAGCGCGGCGGCGGCCCGGCCGTCCGCGCCGTGCCGGCGGGGCGCCGCTCGTTCGCGCGGGTCGCCCTCGCGGGAGCGGCGGTCGCCCTGCTGACGGTGTCCGGCTTCTGGCTGGCGGCCTACCCGGTCTACCGGTTCCCGCCCCCGGCGCCCTTCCACGGCGACTCCCTCTTCAACCCGTACCGCGCCGCGACCGGGACGTGGTACAAGGCGAACTTCCACGCCCACTCCATCGCGTGGGGCGGCGCGACGAACGCGAAGGACCGGCGGGAGGACGTCGAGGCGGCCTACCGGTCCATGGGCTACGACCTCATCGGCGTCTCCGACTACCAGGCCCTCGGCCGGGCCGGCCCGGAGCGCGCCGGCGTCGTCCCGGTCTACGAGCACGGGTACAACGTCATGAAGACCCATCACCTGGTGATCGGCGCGCGTGCGGTCTCCTGGCTGGACTACGTGCTCCCGCAGAACGTCCACCAGAAGCAGTTCGTGCTGGACCACCTGTCCCGGCCGGGCGTCGCGGTCGCGTTGAACCACCCGTCGTTCCGCGGCGGCTTCTCCATCGGCGACATGCGGTCGCTGACCGGGATCACCCTGGTCGAGGTGCTGAACCACTTCCGGCGGTCCTTCGGCCACTGGGACGCCGCGCTCGGCGCGGGACGCCGGGCGTGGATCCTCGGGGACGACGACTCGCACGATGCCCGCGACGCCCGCGAGACCGGGGTCTACTGGACGATGGTGAACGCCCGCTCGCTCCGCACCGACGACGTCGTGCGGGCCCTGCAGGAGGGCCGCACCTACGGCGTGGCGGGCCGCGGAGGGGCGATGTCCCTCCGGCTCCGCTCCGTCACGACGGCGGGGACGAGGGTCACGGTGGCGCTGGACACCGTCGCCCGCCGGATCGAGTTCATCGGCCGGGGCGGGGCCGTGAGGGCGGCCGCGAGGGACACGGCCGCGGCGTCGTACGAGTTCGCGGGCGACGACGCGTACATCCGCGTCCAGGTGACGGGCGCCGGCAACACGCTCTACCTGAACCCGGTGTTCCGCACCGACGGCTCGCCCGAGCCGGCGGCTTCCGTCGACTGGGCCCGCTCGCTCCTCCTCTGGCTGGCGGCGGGCCTGCTCTACCTGGTGGCGGTCGGTCGGGTGGCGCGCTGGGCCGGGAGGCGCGTGCCGGCGGCCCCGCGGCGCGCGCCGTCGACCGGCGGCCGGGACCGGTCGCGATGACCGGACGACTCTCCGAGCGCTGGGTCCGCCTGCTGGTGGTGCTGGCGGGGATCGCCCTGTTCGTGCCGTTCCTCGGTGCCGCGCACCTCTTCGACTGGGACGAGATCAACTTCGCCGAAGCCGCGCGGGAGATGATCGTCACCGGCGACTACACCCGCGTGCAGATCGACTACCAGCCGTTCTGGGAGAAGCCGCCGCTCTTCATCTGGATGCAGGTCGCCTCGATGAAGGCGTTCGGAGTGAACGAATTCGCGGCGCGGCTGCCCAACGCGCTGGTCGGTGCGGCCACGCTGCTCGCGCTGTACGCGATCGGGCGGCGGGCGCGCGACCGCGGCTTCGGGCTGCTCTGGGCCGCGGTCTACGCGGGCTCGTTGCTGCCGGGGTTCTACTTCCGCTCCGGCATCATCGACCCGGCGTTCAACCTCGCCATGTTCCTCGCGGTGTACGGCCTCCATCGGCACTACGAGACCGCCACCAGCGGATCGCACGGGCCCTGGACGCCCGTGGTGCTGTCGGGGGGCTGCGCCGGGCTGGCGGTCCTCACCAAGGGGCCGGTCGGGTACCTGCTGGTGGCGCTCGCGTGGGGCGTCTTCTGGCTGGTCCGGCGCCGCTCGCGTGCGGTTCCCGCTGGCGCCCGCGCTGGTCTTCACCGCGGTGGCCGCGGCGGTCGCCGGGCTGTGGTTCGGCGTCGAGCTGGCCCTGCACGGGACGTGGTTCGTCTCGAGGTTCGTCGCCTACCAGCTGCGGCTGCTCACCACCGGCGACGCCGGGCACGGTCAGCCGGTCCCCTACCACTTCGTCGTCCTGCTGCTGGGGTGCTTCCCGGCGTCGGCGCTGCTGTTCGCCGGGCTGGGCGCGCGCCCGTCCGACTCCGGGAGCCAGCGCGACCTGAAGCTCTGGATGGTCATCCTGCTCGTCGTCGTGCTGGTCGTCTTCTCGGCGGTGCGCACCAAGATCGTCCACTACTCCTCGCTGGCCTACTTCCCGGTGACGTTCCTGGCCGCGACCGCGCTGTACCGGACGGTGACGCAGGGCGAGCCATGGAAGCGCCACGCGACCATCCTGGTCGGGCTCCTCGGCGCCCTCTGGGGCGTGCTCCTGGCGGGGCTGCCGCTGCTGCTCATGGACAAGGAGCGCTGGATCGGCCTGGTGCGCGACCCGTTCGCGCGCGGCAACCTGCAGGCCCCGGTCGTGTGGACCGGCTGGGACGCCGCCCCGGGCGCGCTGCTGATCGCCGGCGTCGCCGTCGCCGTGGCGCTCGCCGGCCGCGGCGCGCCGCGCCAGGCGGTCGCCTGGCTGTTCGCGACGACGACGCTGGTGTCCATGGCCGTCCTGCCGGTCTTCGCGCCGCGCATCGAGGCGATCACGCAGCGCGCCGCCGTCGAGTTCTACCAGGGCCTCGCCGGGCGGCCGTGCTACGTCCGGGCGCTCGGGTTCCGGAGCTACGCGCCGCATTTCTACGCGGCCGAGCGGCCGGAGCAGGGTCCGTCGAGCCACGGGATGACCTACGGCGAGTTCGAGGCCTGGCTGCTGGACGGCGACATCGACCGCCCGGCCTACTTCGTCTGCAAGGTGCAGGACGTGGAACGCTACGCGGGGCACGCGAAGAAGGTGGAGATCGGCCGGGCGAACGGGTTCGTGTTCTTCCGGCGGGACCCGGCGGCGAGGTAGAGGGGCGGCGGCATGTCGGCAAGAGAGCGGATGGTCGCGATCGCGACCCGGCCGGGGGTGCTGCCGGGGCTCTACGCCGTGCTGGCGGTCGCGGCCTCGCTGGTTGCCTACGCCTGGGGCGGGACCGCCCAGTCGCACACCCACTACAACAACTTCCTGATCTTCAAGACGTCGTTCGCGGACCTGCTGGCGGGGCGCAACCTCTACGTCCTCCATCCCGGCCCGCACCACGACATCTACAAGTACTCCCCGGCGTTCGCCCTGTTCTGCGGCGTGTTCGCCGGGACGCCCGACTGGCTGGGCCTCATCGCCTGGAACCTGCTCAACGCGTGGGCGCTGCTCGCGGCGATCCGGGGCATCCGCTGCCTGGGGGAGCGGCAGAAGGCCTTCGTCCTGCTGTTCGTCGCGCTCGAACTGCTCACCAACCTGCAGAACTCGCAGAGCAACGGACTCATGGCGGGGCTGATGATCCAGGCCTACAACGACCTCGAGGCCGGCCGCACCGGCCGGGCGGCGCTGTTCGTCGCCCTGGCCGCCTTCCTCAAGCCCTTCGGGCTGGTGACGGCCGCGTTGTTCGTGCTCTACCCGCGGCGGGCGAGGTTCTGCGCCGCACTGGCGGCGTGGGCCGTCGCGCTCGCGGTGGTGCCGGTGGTGGCGACCCCGCCGCGCACGCTACTGGCGCAGTACGCCGACTGGCGGGCCATGTTGCAGGCCGACTACGCCAGTTCGCTGGGCCTGTCGCTGGCGGGCGGGCTGGAGGTCTGGCTCGGCCTGGTGCCCGACAAGCGGCTGATCGTGATCGCGGGTGCGGCGCTCTTCGGCCTGGCCTACCTCAACCGGCGGTCGTGGGGGCGACCCGGCTTCCGGCTGCTGATGCTGGCGTCGGTGCTGGTCTGGGTGGTCGTCTTCAACCACAAGGCCGAGTCGCCCACGTTCGTCATCGCGGTGAGCGGCGTGGCGCTGTGGTACGTCGCGCAGGAGCGCGGCGCCCTCGACCGCGCGCTGCTCCTCGCGGTCCTGGTGCTCACCGTCCTCTCGCCCACGGAGTTGTTCCCGGTCGGCGTCCGCACCGGCTTCCTGCTGCCCTGGCGGCTGAAGGTGCTGCCCTGCATCCTGGCGTGGGCGAAGATCCTCCACGACCAGCTCGCCTTCCGGCCCGGCGGTCAGTTGTGCACGCCCGCCGCCTCGGAGCCGGTGCGCTCGACGAACTCGACGTAGGAGCCGGGGTAGGCGAACGGGGGCCGCGCCGGGATCCCGTCGCCGCCGGGCCGCAGTTCGAGCACGCGGTTGCTGAGGCCCCTGCAGGAACGTGCGGTCGTGGCTCACGAACAGCATGGTGCCCTCGAAGTCCTGCAGCGCCCGGACCAGCATCTCCTTGGACTCGAGGTCGAGGTGGTTGGTGGGCTCGTCGAGGATGAGGAAGTTGGGCGGGTCGAACAGCATCCGCGCCAGCACCAGCCGCGACTTCTCGCCGCCCGACAGCACGCGGATCGGCTTGTCGACGTCGCCGCCCGAGAACTGGAACGCCCCGAGCAGGTTGCGCAGGGAGCCCTGGCCCGCGGTGGCGAAGTCCTGCTGGAGCTGCTCGAACACCGACAACGAGGGGTCGAGCAGGTCGAGCGCCCGCTGCGCGAAGTAGCCGATCTTGAGCCCGGCGCCGAGCCGGACCGTCCCGGCGTCGGGCTCGGCCGCGCCCGCCACCAGCCGCAGCAGCGTGGTCTTGCCCGCGCCGTTGCGCCCCATCACGCACCAGCGCTCGGTGCGGCGGATCGGTGAAGTCGAGGCCGTCGTACACCACGCGCTCGCCGTAGGCCTTGCGGATGCCCTTCATCTGCAGCACGTCCTCGCCCGAGCGCGGCGGCTGGCGGAACTCGAACTCGACCACCTTGCGGCTGCGCGGCGGCTCGACCCGCTCGATCTTCTCGAGCTTCTTCACCCGGCTCTGCACCTGCGCGGCCTTGGCGGCGTGCGCCGAGAAGCGCTCGATGAAGCGGCTCTCCTTGGCGAACATGGCCTGCTGGCGCGCGTACGCCGCCTCGCGGTTGGCCGCGGCGATGGCGCGCTCGCGCACGTAGAAGTCGTAGTCGCCGGTGTAGTTCGTGAACTCGCCGCCGTCGATCTCGAGGATGCGGTCCACGACGCGGTTCATGAAGTCCTTGTCGTGGCAGGTCATCAGCACGGTGCCGGCGTAGTCGCGCACGAACCGCTCGAGCCACAGGATGGACTCGATGTCGAGGTGGTTGGTGGGCTCGTCCAGCAGCAGGACGTCGGGTCGGCCGAGCAGGATGCGGGCGAGGCCCACGCGCATCTTCCAGCCGCCCGACAGCGCACCGACGTCGCCGTCGACCTGCGGGTCCTCGAACCCGAGCGCGTGCAGGATCTCCCGCGCGCGCGACTCGAGGTCGTAGCCGCCGCCCTGCTCGTAGGCCTCCTGCACGTGGCCGAACCGCTCGAGGATGGCGTCCAGTCTCGCCGGCGCGCGCCGGGTCGGCCAGCGCGTGCTGCAGCGCCTCCAGCTCGTGGTGCAGCGTGCCGAGCTCGCCGCTGCCGGCGATGGCCTCGTCCAGCACCGAGCGGCCGGACATCTCGCCCATGTCCTGGCGGTACTAGCCGATGGTGAGCCGCCGGGGAAGCGTGACTTCGCCTTCGTCGGGGAACTCCTCGCCCAGGAGGAGGCGGAACACGGTGGTCTTGCCGGAGCCGTTGGGCCCGACCAGGCCGACCTTCTGGCCGGGATCGATCTGGAAGGAGGCCTCGAGGAACAGCACCTGCCGTCCGTACTGCTTGCTGACGCCGTTGAACGCGATCATGGGCCGGGGAGTCTAGCAGGTCCGTGGTGCGCGCACGCCCGCGTCCGCTCGCGACCGCCCGCCCGCCGCGTGGCGCGCGCCGGGGCCCCGGCTCAGTCCCGCGCGGCCCCCAGCGCCTGCGCCAGGCGCCCCACCCAGGCGCTGCCGGAGTCGCGCGCGGCGTATTCGTGGAACACGCGCAGCGCCTCGGCGCGGCGCCCGACCCGGTGGAGCAGCAGCGCGCGGTCGTAGAGCGCGACGGTATGTGCCGGATCGCGCGGGTCCACCGCCACGAATTGCGCGATCGCCTCGAGCCGCAGCGCGCGGACCCGGTCCGGCTCGCGTTCGGCGTCGGCCTGGAGGGCCAGCGCCAGTCCCAGCCCGAGGCGTGCCTCGGGCGAGTTCACCCCGCGGTCGGCGACCGCGCGGTAGCCGCGCTCGGCCAGCGCGTAGCGCCGTCGCGCGAGGTCGAGATGGGCGAGCGCCACCTCGATGCGCGGGTCGCCCCGGTGGCGCGTGCGCGCGCGCTCGAGCAGCGGGACCGCGACCTCGGCGAGCCGCTGCGCCCCCACGCCGGGCACGGCGCCGGGGGGCGCTTCGCCGGCCAGCGCCGTGCGGAAGCGCAGGCCCCCCGCGTCCAGCGGCAGGCGGGAGTGAAGGGCCGCGCTCGCGGCGGTCACGTCGACGTCGTCGGGCAGGCCGGCGACCAGGTGCGTGGGCACCAGCACCGAGACCGCCGCGACCACCGCGAGCGCCACCATGAACGCGACGAAGACCCCGATCGCGAGCACCCGCCAGCGCAGGCGGCGCTCGATCTCGGCGACGGGGATGGCGGCGGCAGGCGGTCGCATGATGGTGCCGGCCATCCTAGCCCGGCGTCGGCGCGCGCCGCCAGCCGGAGGGCGCCGGCGCGCCCGCGGGGAGGTCCGCGCCCCGCCGGCGCGGGCCTCCCCGCCCCGGCGCCCGGCCGTCGTGCCGGCGGTTCTCCGGCCGGCACCCAACCCGTTGCCGGGTCGCATCCTTCCTGATAGTTTGGCCGCACCCCTCTTCGTTGCCGTGACCGCGGTCCCGGCTTCGCCGCGTCGCGAGAAAGGAGTCTCCTGCGCATGGCCGTCATCCGTTTCCTGCAGGTCTCCGATCTCCACCTCGGCCGGCCCTTCGGCTGGCTGCCGCCGGAGCGGCGCGCCGACCGGCGCAGCGACCAGCGCCGCGCGCTGGACCTGTCCGTGCGCCAGGCGATCGAGCGCGGCGTGCACGCCATCCTCGTGCCGGGCGACCTCTTCGACCTCGACTACGTGGACGCCGACACGCTCGCCTTCGCGGTGCACGCCTTCGGCGTGAACGGCTGCCCGCCGGTCTTCATCGCGCCCGGCAACCACGATCCGTGCTCGACCACCAGCCCGTACTGGAACCCGGCGCTGCTCCGGGCGCGCGGCTTCGCCTGGCCGGCGCACGTCCACGTCTTCGACGCGCCGGAGTGGACCGCGGTGCCGCTCTCGGGCCTGGACGCGGTGTGCGTCTGGGGGCGCTGCTCGATCCAGGGCGTGGAGTCGGCGACGCGGCCGCTCGCGCCGGAGTCCGTCGCGCACGTGGCGGCGGCCGCCGCCGGGAACGTGAACGTCGCGGTCTTCCACGGCTCGCGCGAGGGGTTCCTGCCGCCGGGACAGAACCCGGTGGCGCCGTTCTCCGACGCCGAGGTGCTGGCCTCGCCCTTCGACTACCTCGCGGTCGGCCACATCCACGCGCCCGGCAGCCTCGAGTCCGAAGCCGGCGCGCGGCTCGGGAACGCGGGCGCGGCGATCGCGCTGGACGTGAGCGAGACCGGCCGCCACGGCGCCTACGAGGTCCGCCTCACCACCGGGGCGGGGCCGGCCCGCGCCGAGCTCGAGTTCATCGAGCTGGACCGCCGCCGCGTCTACGACGTCACCGTGGACGTGACCGGCGCCACCTCCGCCGAGCAGGTGGACCGCCGCGTGCTGCGCGCGTTCGACCAGGTCGGCGCGGGCGACCCGGACCTCGTCGTGGTGCGCCTCGCCGGCCGGCTCGCCCGCGGCGTCCGCTACGCCGCGCCCGGCCCGGAGCTGCGGCCGCGCGCGTTCCACGTGCGGCTCGACGCGCGCGCCCTGCGTCCCGACTACGACCTGGCGGCGCTGCGCGCGCTCGACCCGGTCACCACCGAGGACCGCTTCGCGCGCGTGCTGCTCGAGCGGCTCGACGCCGAGACCGACCCGGCGCGGCGCGCGGACCTGGAGAGCGCCCTGTTCTACGGGCTCGACGCGTTCCGGCTGCGCGAGGTCGTGCCCGCCTACGAGGAGCTCGGCGCATGAGGCTCCTGCGGCTCAGGGTGGACGGCTTCGGACCGCTGCGGGGCGAGTACCGTTTCAGCCCCGGCCGCGTCACGCTGATCGTGGACCGCAACGAGACCGGCAAATCGAGCCTGCTCGCCGCGGTCTCGGCCGCCCTCTACGGGCTCGAGGACGACCGCCGCAGCCACAAGGTGATGACGCCGATGGAGCGCTGGCGCCCGTGGGACGGCGGCTCCTACCGGGTCGAGCTCGAGCTCGAGTGCGAGGGCGAAGTCACCACCGTGAAGCGCGACTTCGAACGCGGCACGGTCGAGGTCTGGGACGAGCGCGGCCGGGAGGTCACCGCCTCGTTCCGCGAGGGCAAGGACGCCTTCCCGGTGGGGAAGAAGCTCCTCGGCCTCGACCCCGAGGAGTTCGAGAAGTGCGCGCTGGTGCGGCAGGGCGAACTCGACCAGGTGGTCCCCGGCGACGAGAAGGCGCGGCGCGGCGGCACGCTGCAGGCGCGCCTCGAGGGCGCCGCCGACACGCGCGGGGGCGACACCAGCGCGGCGGAGACGCTGCAGGTGCTGCAGGGCGCGCTGCGCCGCTACACCAGCGAGGAGGTGGACTTCACCGGCACCGTGGAGAACGCCATCTCGCGCCTCGAGCTCAAGCGCGAGACGCTGGCGAGCGAGCTCCAGGCGCTCGCGCACGACCGCCAGCAGGTCGCCGGGCCGCTCGAGCAGCTGGCGCGGCTCGGGGACGAGGAGCAGGCCGCGCGCGAGGCGATCGCGCGGCTCGAGTCCGAGCGGCGCGCCGCCGTGACGGGCGACCTCGCCCGCCGGGTCGCGGAGCAGCGCGGGCAGCGCGAAGCGCTGGCGCGGCTGCAGGCCGAGGCGAGCTCGCTCGCGCCGTACCGGCAGGTGCCGCCCGACGCCGAGGCCGACCTGCGCGAGACGCTCGCGTTGCGCGAGGCGGCCCTCAAGAACCTGGCCGAGCTCGACGCGCGGCGGCAGGAGGAGCAGAACCGGCGGCGCGGCGAGCTGGAGGCGGAGATCGAGAGCCTCCGGGCCTGCGAAGGCGGCACGATCGAGGACGCCGACCGCCTGGTGGCGCTGGCCGCGGAGCTGCGCCGGCTCGCGGCGGACGAGGAGCGCATGCGCGGCGAGGTCGCCGGCCTGCACGATTCGCTCGGCCAGCGCGGCTACGAGCCCGCGCGCGTCGAGGCCCTGACCGCGCGCTTCGGGGCGCTCGGGGAGGAGCAGCAGAAGCTGCTCGGCGGCCAGGGGGCGCTGGCGCTCGCCTTCCAGACCGAGGTCGCCGACCTCGAGCAGGCCCGCACCGTCCACACCGAGACCCTGCGCCAGATCGATGCCCTGCGGGCGGGACGCCGGCAGCCGGGCTGGTCGCTGGCGGCGCTGGGCGCTGGCGCCGCCGTGGCGGGAGGCGTCGTCCTCGTCGTCGGCGGCGACCGGCGCCTCGCCACGGCGCTGCTGGCCGGCGGCCTGGCCCTCGGCCTGATCGGCGTGGTGCTGGTCGCGCTCGCGGACGGCGCCCGGCGCGGCGACCGCTCGCTGGCCATGAGCGGGCTGACCGACGCGCAGCGGCGCATCAAGGCGCTGCGTCTCCAGCGGGCCGAGAGCGAACTCGTGCTCGAGGAGTTCGCCGCGCGGTTCGGCGCCCGCACCGCGGTCGAGCTGATGCGCGAGTGGAACGAGTACAAGGCCCTGATGGACGAATCGAGCCCGGTCCAGCGCGTGCGGGACCAGGCGGGCGCGCTCGAGGCCCGCCGCCTCGCGGCGCTGGCCGAGGCGCGGGAGCGGCTCGCGCGCGTGGGCGGCGGTGTGCCCGAGGCGGACCATCTCGACGCGGTGGCGACCGGCATCCGCCGCCTGGCGACGGTGCGGCAGAGCATCGCCGAGCTCGAGAAGAGCCTGTCGTGGGTGGACGAGGAGAAGCGGATCGGCGCGACCGAGGTGACCGGGCTGCACGAGCGGGCGGTCGGCATCCTGCGGCTCGCCGGGCTGCCCTACGACCCCGACTCGCCGTGGAGCGAACGCGTGAAGGAGCTGGCCGAGTCCACGCGTCGCCGCGCGCGCCTGGCGCTGCTCACCGACGAGCTGATCCCGCAGGCCCGCCAGCGGCTCGCGCCGGACGCCGAGGCCGCCGAGCTCGAGGCGCAACTGGCGGCGCTCGAGGCCGAGGCCGGCGGACCGCTCGGCCCCGGGGCGGCGCCGGCGCGCCCCGCGCTCGACCTGGACCGCGAGGTGCGCGCCCAGCGCGAGATCATCGAGCTGGTGCAGCGCCGCCGCGGCGACCTGCGCCAGTCGGTGGACCAGGTGGTGCGGCGGGCGGCGACGCGCGAGCCCGAGCTGCTGGCCGAGCAGGCGCGCATCGAGCTGGCGCTGGAGCGGGCGCGGCGCTTCAAGCGCGCGGTCGAGCTGGCCGCGACCACCATCCAGGAGGTGGCGCTCGAGACCCACCGGCGCTGGGCCGACTTCCTCAACCGGCGCGTGGGCGAGCTGCTCGCCGCGATGGGCGCGCAGCTGGACCAGGTGCGCTTCGGCGAGGACCTCGACTTCTCGCTGCGGCTGCGCGACGGCCAGCAGGCGGCCCGCGGCAAGGCGCTGCTCCAGCTCTCGGCCGGCGCTCGCGACCAGCTCCACCTGGCGGTGCGGCTCGCCATCAGCGAGTTCCTCTCGCGGCCCGCGAACCCGCTGCCGCTGCTGCTCGACGACGTGTTCGCGAACAGCGACGACGAGCGCGCGCGCGCCGGCATGCGGGTGCTGGCCGGATCGCTCGCCCGCGACCACCAGGTGATCCTCGTGACCTGCCACCGGAATCGCCACGAGCACCTGGCGAGCCTCGACCCGGACGTCTGGGCCGCGGGCGTGCAGTGGCTGGAGCTGCAGGCGGCGGAAAGCCGCGCGTGAGCGAGCGGCTCGAGCGGGCCCTGAAATGGCTGCGCCAGGGGGACCTCGCGGCCGCCGAGCGCGAGGCCCGCGCGGCGCTGAAGGCCGCTCCCGAAGACGCGGTCGCCCACAACGTGCTCGGGCTGGTGCTGGCCGAGCGGCGCGACCACGCCGGGGCGCTCGCCGCGTTCTCGGCCGCGATCCGGCTCAAGGTGCCGTTCCCGGAGGCGCTCATCAACCTCGCGATGGTCTGCAACCGCACCGGGCGGCACGAGTACGCCCTGCGGGTCTGCGACCTGGCGCTGGCGGCGTCGCCCGGCCACCCGCTCGCGCTGGTGAACCAGGGCATGGCCTGGAAGGGCCTGCGCCGGCTCGTCGAGGCGAAGCGCTCGTTCGAGCTCGCGGGCGCGCACCCGATGGCCCGTTTCAACCTCGGCCACACCCTGCTGCTCGAGAACGACCTCGAGCGCGGCCTGCCGCTCTGCGAAGAGCGCCGGGCGCTGCTTCGCACCGGCGCGGGCCTGCGCGGCGCGGCGTGGACCGGCGACGCGCGGCCGGGCGACACGCTGCTCGTGGTGCCCGAGCAGGGCCTCGGCGACTTCCTGCTGATGAGCCGGTTCTTCGCCACGCTCGCCGACCGCTTCGCCCGCGTGATCGTGCACTCGCCGGCGCCGCTCGCGCGGCTGGTCGCCACGCTCGATCCGCGGCTCGAGGTGGTGACCACGCTCGACCGGGCGCGCTGGGACGCCTGGGCGCCGATCATGAGCCTGCCCCTGCTGCTCGGCGTGCGCCGGATCGAGGACGTGCCCACGGCGCCGTGGCTCGGCGCGGGCCCGCCGCCCGCCGCGCGCGCCCGCCCGCGGGTCGGCATCAACTGGGCCGGCAACCCCGCCTTCGCCTACGACGCGGTGCGCTCCACCTCGCTCGACACGTTCGCGCCACTGCTGGCGCTCGACGGCGTCGACTGGGTCTCGCTGCACCGCGGCGCGCGTGAGCACGAGGCCGCGACGCGGGGACTGGCGCAGCCGCTGAGCGCGGCGCGGGACTTCCTCGACACCGCCGGCGTGGTGCGCGACCTCGACCTCGTGCTCTCGACCGAGACCGCGATCCCCAACCTGTCGGCCGCCATGGGGGTGCCGACCTGCGTGCTGAGCGTGAAGGACGTGGACTGGCGCTGGACCGGCTGGTACCGGGGCGTCACCGTCTGCGACCAGGACGTGCCGGGCGACTGGTCCGGCGCGATCGCCAAGGCGGCGGCGGCGCTGGCGCGCTGCCGGCCCGGCGCCGCCGTCGAGCCGACGGCCTGACCGCCCGGGCTACGCCGCGCGCGACGGCGTTCCCCGGACCTCGTCGCCGCCCTGCGCCCGCACGATCGCGCTGCTGACCAGCAGCGCGATGCCGATCGAGACCGGCACCAGCCCGACGGTCCACTCGCGCGACTCCCACGACTCGGTCAGGCCCAGGAACGCGCCGAGCGCCAGCCCGCCCAGCAGCGTCACGAGCCCGCCGACGAGGAGCCCCTGCGCGCGGAGCCGGGACTGGTCGGTGAACGAGAGCAGCGGGAGGAGCCCGAAGCCCGCGCCGCCCGGCCACCCGGGGATCCGCGCGGGCTCCACGCCGCGCGCGACCAGCGCCATCCGCTCGCGCACGACCACTTCCATCAGGCGGTGGGCGCTGACGTTCCGGATGATCGCCCGCCAGGATGCCGCCGGCGACCGCGACGATCGGGATCGCGAACACCAGGAAGGGCACGAAGAGGTCCTCGTCGAGGAGATGCATGGCCGCCCCCTAGCTGCCGTTCGTGGGGCGCACGAGGAAGGCGCTCAGCAGCAGGGCGACGCCGATGGCGGACGGGATGAGCCCCACCGACCAGACCCCGGCCTCGTCGGCGACGTTGTACAGGAGCACGCCCAGCGAGATGCCGGCGGCGAGCGTCACGAGCCCGCCGATCATCAGGCCCTGCGAGCGGCGCCGGGCCGCGTCCGCGGGCGACATCAGCGGGGTGGCGTCGGCGATCTCGCTCAGCGGCAGCGGCGGGAGCTTCGAGGGGTCCAGGCCGCGCTCGATCATGGCGATGCGCTCGCGCTGGGCCAGCTCGATGAGCCGGTGGCGGCTGATGGTCTTCACGATCCCGGCGGTGATGCCGCCGACGATGGCGATGATGGGGATGGAGAACACCAGGAATGGCACGAAGACGTCGGGTCCGAACCCCTGGAATGCGAACATGGCCTGTCGACCTCCGTTCTGGTCTAAGATGTCCTGCGGCCGGGGTGATCCGGCCCGGTTTCCCTGCTCCACCGGCTTGGACCGGGCTTCCCGGCCGGCGGGTTTCAGGAAACCGCTCCCCGGAGAGCGCCACGGACTTGAAACCGGACGACCCGCAGGACCGGTCCAAGGGGGCGATGGACCCCGTGCGGCCCGACGCCCAGCAGGCGCTCATCCGCTCGCTGGTCGAACGCGCGCGGGGCGGCGATCAGGCCGCGTTCCGCGATCTGGTGGTGCTGCACCAGGACCGGGCCTACGGGCTCGCCCTGCGCATCACGCGCTCGCCCGCGGACGCGGAGGAAGTGGCGCAGGACGCGTTCGTGCGCGCGTGGCTCGCGCTCGCGCGCTTCCGGGGCGATTCGAGCTTCGCGACCTGGCTGCATCGCATCGTGGCGCGGCGGGCCCTCGACCGGCTGAGCGGGCTGAAGGCGCGGCGCGGGCGCGAGGTGGAGGTGGAGGAGGCGGACCACCTGCCGGACCCGCTGCCCGGCGCGCCGGCCGCGGCTCCGGGCGACTTCGAGGCGGCGACCCGGGGCCGGCGCCTCGAGCGGATGGTGATGAGGCTGCCCGCGGCGCAGCGGATGGCGGTGACGCTGTACTATTACGAGGACCGGTCGGTGGAGCAGGCGGCCGCGATCCTGGGGATGCCGGAGAACACGGTGAAGACGCACCTGGCGCGCGCGCGCGCGACGCTGCGGGCGGCCTGGCTGAAGGAAGGACCGTGATGGACTGCGCAGGTTTCGAACGCCGGCTGGACGCGGGATCGTGGGCGGCGGCGGACGCCGAGGCCGCCGCGCACGCGGCGTCGTGCGCGCGTTGCGGCGCGGCGCTGGCGGCCGCGCGTGCCCTCGACGCGGCGCTCGCGCGGTCCGCGGTCGCCGCGCCCGGGGGCTTCGCGGACCGCGTGATGGAGCGGGTGGCGCACGCCCGCGCGGCGCGGCTCATCGCCGGGCTCGAGCCGGAGGTGCTGCCCTGGTGGGTGCGCGCGGCGGCCGAGCCGGTCACCGCGCTCTCGCTGGCGCTCGGCGCGCTCGTGCTGTGGCAGTACCCGGCGCTCGCGCGCTTCGCGGCCGCCGCGTTCCAGGCCCTGGCGAGCCCGGCCGTGGCGGCACTCGTGCACCAGCTGTCCGCGCCCTCCTTCGCGCTCGACCTCGCCGTCTTCTCGGACCCGTTCGTGTTCGCGGGCCTGGTCCTGGCGGGGCTGCCCTTCGCCTGGTGGGCGGGGCTCGCGGTCTACCACTGGAGCGGCGACCCGCAGGCGTGTCGGGCCGGGCGGCGCTGACGCGGCCGCCGGGCACGGGCTGACACGCCGCTGACAGGCGGAGGGCCCGCGTCTGATAGGCTCGGGGCGTCATGACCGAGCCCGACCTGCCGCCCCGGCACGTCCCGACCCCGCCCGCGGACCCCGCGGGCCCCGCGCGCCGGCCCAACCGGCTGATCCGCGAGAAGAGCCCCTACCTGCTCCAGCACGCCTACAACCCGGTGGACTGGTTCCCGTGGGGCGAGGAGGCGTTCGCCCGGGCCCGGGCCGGGGGCCTGCCCATCTTCCTGTCGATCGGCTATTCGACCTGCCACTGGTGCCACGTCATGGAGCGCGAGTCCTTCGAGGACGAGGCGGTCGCCGGGCTGCTGAACGCGCACTTCGTCGCGATCAAGGTGGACCGCGAGGAGCGGCCCGACGTGGACCGGCTCTACCTGACTGCGGCGCAGGCCATGGGGCTCGGCGGCGGCTGGCCGCTCAACCTGTTCCTCACCCCGGCGCTCGAGCCGTTCGACGGCGGGACCTACTTCCCGCCCGAGGAGCACTTCGGCCGGCCCGGCTTCCGGGACGTGCTCGAGATCGTCCACGAGGACTGGACCGCGCAGCGCGCGGGCATCGAGGAGAGCGGCGGCCGCGTGCTGGCCCTGCTCGCGGGGCTCGCCGCGCGGGTGCCGGCGCGGGCGGGCGGCGGGAGCGCGGAGCTGAGCGCGGAGGCCTTCGAGCACCTCGAACAGGTCCACGACCCGGCCGCGGGCGGCTACGGCTCGGCGCCCAAGTTCCCCTCGGTCGCGAACCTCGACTTCCTGCTGCGCTACTGGTCGCGCGATCGCCGGTCCCGCGGCAGCGCGCTCGCGCAGGTCGTGCGCCAGCTCGACGGGATGGGCGCGGGTGGCATCCACGACCAGCTGGGCGGCGGTTTCCACCGCTACTCGACCGACGCCGGCTGGCTCGTGCCGCACTTCGAGAAGATGCTCTACGACCAGGCGCAGCTGGCCTGGATCCACCTCGATGCGCACCAGGCCACCGGCCGGCCGGAGTACGCCGTGACCGCGCGCGGGATCCTCGACTACGTGGCGCGCGACCTGGCCTCGCCCGAAGGGGCGTTCGCCACGGCCGAAGACGCCGACAGCGAGGGCGAGGAGGGGCGCTTCTACGTCTGGACCCCGGCGGAGACCGCCGCCGTGCTGGGCGCGGCCGACGCGCCGCTCTTCGACTTCGTCCACGGCGTCACGCCGCGGGGGAACTTCGCGGGGGGCCGCAGCGTGCTGCACCTGGCGCACACGATCGACGAGGCCGCGCAGCGCTTCGGCGCGCCGCGGGCCGAGGTCGAGCGCCGGCTGGCCGGCGCGCGCGCGCGGCTGCTCGAGGCGCGCGGGCGCCGGGTCCGGCCGCACCGGGACGGCAAGCTGCTGACCGCGTGGAACGGGCTGATGATCTCGGCCTTCGCGCGCGGCGCGCGGGTGCTCGACGATCCCGCCCTCGCGGCGCGCGCGGCGCGCGCCGCGGAATTCGTCTGGACGGCCCTGCGCGACGCGCGCGACGGGACGCTGCTGCGCCGCTGGTGCGACGGAGAGGCCGCCGGCGCGGGGCAGCTCGCGGACCACGCCGCCTACGCGAACGGCTGCCTGGACCTCTACCAGGCCACGCACGACCCGCTGTGGCTCGGGCGCGCGGCCGCGGTGACCGGGGCGATGATCGAGCGTTTCGAGGACACCGCGCGGGGCGGCTTCTTCGAGAGCCCCCCGGGCGACCCGTCCATCCGCGTGCGCATGAAGGACGGCTTCGACGGCGCCGAGATCGCGGGCAACTCGCTCGCGGTCCACGCCGTGCAGGCGCTGGGCGCCCTGCTCGGGCGCCGCGACTGGCTCGACCGGGCCGGGCGCGCGTTCGGGTACTATCGTGCGCGGCTGGCGGGCAACGCCTGGGCCATGCCGCGGATGCTGGTCGCCATGGACCTGGCCGCCGGGCCGCTCCGGCACGTGGTCGTGGCCGGCGACCCGGCAGCCGACGGCACGCGCGCGCTGGTCCGCGAGTTCGAACGCCGCTTCCTGCCGCGGGACCTGCTGCTGGTGGCGGACGGAGCGGAACGCAGCCGCGGGCTCGCGGATCTCGCGCCGTTCGCCGCGGCTCTCACCCCGCAGGCGGGGCGGCCGGCGGCCTACGTGTGCGTGGACCACGCCTGCCGCTTGCCGGTGACGGACGCGCGGGAGCTCGGCGCGCTGCTGGACGAGGATGCGTAGACCCGAGGGTGGAGGGACGATGAGGCCGATGGAACCGCTGGGCCGCCGGACGAGACGGATGACGATCGCGCCCCTGCTCGCGCTGGCGCTGCTTGCGGCGCTGGTCGCGGGCACCGCCGCACAGGAGGGGGCCGGCGGCGCTCCGCCCCGGGCGGCGACGCTGGTGAAGGCGACCGCGGCCCCGCTCGCGCTCACCGCGGGCGCGCGGGCCGAGGCCGTCGTCACGCTCGACATCGCCGCGGGGTGGCACGTCAACGCCAACCCGCCGTCGCCCGACTACCTCATCCCGACCACGGTGACGCTGAGCGGCGCGGGGGGCGTGACGGCGGGCCGGACGACCTATCCGGCCGGCGCGCCCGTGAAGCTCGCCTTCGACGAGAACCCGCTCTCGGTGTACAGCGGCCGGGTGACGCTGAGGGTGGCGGTGGCGGCCGCGCCGGACGCGGCGAACGGCACGCACCGGCTGGCGGGCAGCGTGCGGTTCCAGTCGTGCAACGACGAGGTCTGTCTCGCCCCCGCGAACGTGCCGTTCACGCTCGAGGTCCGGGTCGACGGAGGCGCCCTCGCGGGCGCGGCCCGGCCGCCCGCGACCGGGTCGACCGTCACCGACACGGGTGGGGCCGCCGCCGGCGCCGCGCCCGGCACGGTGCGGGCGGGAACGCCCGCGCCCGGCGACGCGGCCGCCGCCGGCGCGCAGTCGGAGGCCGGCCGCCGGCTGATGGGCGCGCTCGAGAAGGGCGGCCTGTGGTGGTTCCTCGCGCTCTTCCTCGGTGGCCTGGCGCTCAACCTCACGCCGTGCGTGTTCCCGATGCTCGGCATCACGGTCTCGGTCTTCGGCGCGCGCCGCCGCGAACGGCCGGTGAAGGTGCTCGCCCACGCGGTCGCCTACGTGCTGGGCATCGCCGTCACCTACTCGGTGCTCGGCGTGGTGGCGGCGCTGACCGGCGGCCTGTTCGGCTCGGCGCTGCAGAACCCGCTGGTGAACGTCGGGCTCGGCCTGCTCTTCATCGTGCTCTCGCTGTCCATGTTCGGCCTCTACGAGATGCAGCCGCCGGCCTGGGTGCTCCGGCGCCTGGGTGGGGCCGACGCGACCTCGCTGCTCGGCATCTTCCTCTCCGGCCTGGCGGTCGGGATCATCGCCGCGCCCTGCGTCGGCCCCTTCGTGGTCGCGGTGCTGGCGTTGCTGGCGCAGCGGGGCGACGCGCTGTTCGGCTTCCAGACCATGTTCGCGATGTCGCTGGGCCTGGGGCTGCCCTACCTGTTCCTGGCGCTGTTCTCGAACCTCATCCAGGACCTGCCCCGCTCCGGCGACTGGATGCTGTGGGTGAAGAAGGTCTTCGGCGTCCTGCTCGCCGCGATCGGCCTGTACTACGCGCTCATCGGGCTGGCCCCGCGCTTCGCCGCGTGGATCCTGCCGGTCGCGCTGGTCCTGGGCGGCCTCTACCTCGGCTTCGTGGACCGGCACGGTTCGGCGAAGCGCGGCTTCCGGGTCTTCAAGCGGGCGCTGGGGGTGCTCGCGCTGCTGGCGGGGATCGTGGCCGTCAGGCCGATCCTCGCCGAGGGCATCCGCTTCCAGCCCTTCGACCCGGCGGCGCTGCAGGCCGCGTCCGCCGGGGGCCGGCCGGTGATCCTGGAGTTCTCGGCCGACTGGTGCATGCCCTGTCGCGAGCTCGAGCACTCGACCTTCAAGGACCGCCAGGTCATCGCGCGCTCGCGCGACTTCGCGGTGTTCAAGGTGGACCTGACCCGCTACGACTCGCCCGGCTCGCAGGCGCTGCGGGCGCGCTACGGCGTGACCGGCGTGCCGGAGATCCTGTTCTTCGCGGCCGGCGGGGGCGAGCTGCGCGGCCTGCGCGTGATCGGCTACCTCCCGCCGGCGCCGTTCCTCGAGCGCATGGAGGCGGCGCTGGCCGGCGGTCGGGCGGTGGGGCCGTAGCGGCCGCGGGGGGCAGGACGAGGGCGGTGCGGATCGGGCCGGCGCGGGATGTCCCGCGCCGGCCCGGCGTCTTCCCGCGGGCGGTCGGGCGCCCGCCCCGGCCTACTTGCCGAAGTTGAAGCCCCCGACGATCTTCAGGGTCGGAACGTCACCGACGCCGAAGCGCAGCTCGGTGAACCAGTGGTCGCCGGAGCCCGCGGGGATGGCGAAGCCGGCCACCAGGTTGAGGCCGATCTCGGTATCGCTCCGGTCGTGCAGGCCGAGCGGGGCGTCCCAGCTGAGGAAGTTCACGCCCAGCCCGCCGCCCAGGTAGGGCCGCCAATCGGAGCCCGACAGGCGCAAGTGGTAGTAGGCGTCGAGGTTGAGCGCGATGACCGTCATGTCGTCGCCGAAGCCGAGCTCGAGGTTCGGATCGAACGACCAGTGGGGCGCGAACTCCTGCAGCGACAGCTGGCCGCCGACGACGAGCTGGTCCGGATCGATGCTCACGCCGACCCGGGGGCCGAAGGCGGCCACGGTGGGTGAGGCGGCCTCCGCGACGACGGGGAGCAGGACGAGCGCTCCGACCACCATCCATCTCCTGAACATTCGGTTCCTCCTTGAAGTGGGGAGCGGAAGTGCGACCAGCGGGAGAATAGGGACCGGGGCCGCGTGCCCGCAAGCGCGACCCCGCGCCGCGCGCCCGCCGGAGCGCCCGGCGGGCTCTTCCGCGGCCCCCGGGCCGGGTGTAGATTCCCCGCCACGCCACCCCGGCCGCGCCACGCGCCCCCCGCGCGGGAACCCGCCGCACGTCCGGGGATGGGTCCGAGGGGTCGTGCCGCGGAGTCGCGCGTTTCGCGGCGGGAGCGCCGTCCGCGCCTGACCCGGCCCGTCGGTCCCGCGGGAGGTCCCGTGGTCGGTAAGCAGATCTCGCACTACCGCATCCTCGAGCTGATCGACGAGGGCGGCATGGGTGCGGTCTACAGGGCCGAGGACCTGACCCTCGGCCGGACCGTCGCCATCAAGGTCGTCCGCGCCCCGAGTCGCGACGCCGAGGCCGCCGGCCGGAGGTTCCTGCGCGAGGCCCAGGCCGTCTCGCGCGTCGATCACCCCAACGTCATCACGGTCTTCGAGGTGTTGCAGGAGGACGGGGTCAGCTACCTCGTCATGCAGTACCTCGAGGGCGAGTCGCTGCGCGCCGCGCTGGAGCGGCGCCGGCTCACGGTCGCCGAGGCGCTGAAGGCGGGCTGCCAGGTCGCGGCGGGCGTCGAGGCGGCCCACCGGCTCGGGGTCGTGCACCGCGACCTCAAGCCCGAGAACGTGATGGCCACCGCGGGCGGCCAGTACAAGGTGGTCGATTTCGGCGTGGCGCAACTCGCCGACCGCTCCACGCTGGCGGAGCGGGGAGCGCTGGTCGGCACCATCCCGTACATGGCGCCCGAGCAGGTCCGGGGCGAAGACGTGGACGCGCGCACCGACGTGTACGGCCTGGGCGTGATGCTGTTCGAGATGCTCGCCGGGCGCCTGCCCCACGCCGGCACCGAGGAGGTGCCGCTGCTGTTCGAGATCCTCCATCGCGCGGCGCCCTCGCTGCGGAGCATCCGCCCCGATCTGCCCGAAGACCTCGCGCGGATCGTGGCGCAGGCCCTGAGCCCGAGGCCCGCGGACCGCTACGCCAGCATGGGCGACCTGCTGCACGACCTCGAGCTGATCCGGGCGCGCACCTCCGATCCGCCGACCGGCGTCCGCGAACGCCTGCTCGCGCGGCGCCGGCGCCGCTGGGGGGCGTTCGTGGCGGTGGGCCTCGCGGCGGCGCTCGCCGTGGTCGGGCTGGTGGAGCTCTTCGGGCCGGACGGCCCGCTCCCCGCGCAGCGCGGTCGGCGGGTCATGGTCATGCGCTGGGACAGCGCGCTCACCGAGCCCCGGTGGGGCTGGCTCTCGAGCGGCGTCATGGACTGCCTGATCCGCGCGCTGGGCGGGCGCGACGGCATCAGCGTGATCAGCCGCGAGACCGTGGGCGCGACGCTCGAGACCCTCGGGGTCGCCGGCGCGCCGCCCACGCACTCCGCCGTGGTCGCGGCGGCGCACCGGGTCGGCGCGCGCTACCTGGTGACCGGCAGCCTGGCGCCGCACGGCACCGACGTGCGCGTGGTGTGCGACCTGACCGACCTGCGCCGGGGCGTGCTGGTGCGGTCGTGGTCGAAGGACCTCGCGGACCCCGGCCTCGAGTTCTACCCGGCCGTGGACGAGTTCGCGGCAGCGATCGCGAGCGAGATGGGGACGACGCGCCGGCGCGCGGGCGAGCCGGCCGGCAGCGTGGGCCGGCAGTTCACCGCCTCGATGGAGGCGCTCAGCCTCTACCAGCAGGGCCGGGAGAGCCGCGAGCTGGGCGACCGGCCGGCGGCGCTCGACTTCATGCGCCGGGCGGTGGCGCTGGACTCGAACTTCACCGACGCGCAGTTGTTCCTCTCGCGCATCACGCAAGACCGGGCCGAGCGTGAGCGGGCGCTGGCCCGCGCGATGGCTTCGCGGGCGCGGGCGGCGCCGGGGATCCGCGCGCTGGTCGAGGCCGAGGACCTCGCGTTCCGCCGCCAGGTGGCCGCGGCCGAGCGCAGGTACGCCGGGATCGTGGCCCGGGACCCCGAGAACGTGGTCGCGGGGATGTCGCTCGGCCAGCTTTACGTGGCGGGCCGGCGCTTCGCCGAGGCCGCGGCGGTGTTCGCCGCGCTGCACCGGACCACGCCGTACGACTTCTCCTTCTACGCGGAATGGGTGACGGCCCTGATCGAGACCGGGCACCGCGACCAGGCGCTCGCCCTGCTCGCGGACTGGCACCGCCAGTTCCCGCGCGAGGCCGCCCCGCTGCGGAACCTGATCCGGATCCGCGAGGTCCTGGGCGACTACCGCGTGGCGCTCGCCCTGTGCGACACCCTCGACCGCCTCCAGCCGGGCGCGGCGGCCAGCTTCCGCGGCTTCGTGCTCTACGACCTGGGGCGGATGCGGGAGGCGAAGCAGGTGCTGCGCGGACTGCTCGCCGCTCCGGACCGCTTCATGGCCGCGGACCGGGGCCGATCGTACCTGGCGTACATGGCGTTCGCCGAGGGCCGCTACGCCGAGGGGCTCGAGTGGATGGAGCCGGCGCTGCGCGCGGCGCCCGGGACCTACAACTACTGGATCGCAGGCCTGCTGGCGGCCGGCGACGGCCAGGTCGACCGGGCCGCCTCCTACGCCGAAGCCGTCGCCCGGGAGTTCGTCCCCCTGGGTCCGGACTCCGTCGTCCAGGAGGCCTACGGCGAGCGCCGCTTCTTCCATCACCTGCAGGGGCACATCGCGCTCGCGCGGAGGGATCCCGCCGGGGCGGCGCGGGCGTTCACGCGGTCCCTGCGCTACGCGAGCCGGGCCGACGCCCCGTTCTTCCGGACCGACCTCGGGCGCGCCGAGCTGGCCGCGGGGGACCCGGCGCGGGCCGCCGCGGAGCTGGGCCGGGCGCTGGAGTTCAACCCCAATTACCCGCCGGCCCTGCTCGGGCTGGGACGCGCGTACCTGGCGCTCGGCCGGAAGCAGGACGCGAAGCAGGTGCTCGGGCGCCTCCGGACGCTGTGGAGGGAGGCGGACCGGGACTACGCGCCGAACGCCGCTCTCGCCCGGCTGTGGCGGGAATGCGGATGAAACCGTCCTCGTGCCGACGACCCGCGCGAACCCCTCGCGCCGCGGCCGTCGCACGGCTTCACCGGAGGGAAGCATGGTGACCCGCGAGATGACCCTGAACGAGCTGTGGCATCTGTGCCGGATCTCCGAGAACGTGTGCCGGCGGATGGCCGACGTGCTCGGCGAGATCATCCGGGAGACGGATGGCGCCGCCCCCTCGATCCCCGTCGAGCTCCCGGAGGCCTTTCACATCGTCGAGCCGAACGGGCCGTGCATCCCGCCGGGCCCGTGCGACATGCCGATCTCGGCGCTCTCCGAGAAGGCGGCGTGGCTGGCCGGCAACGCCAGAGTCCTGGTGGGCGCCTTCCAGACCCTGCGCGACCAGGACCCGGCGAGGGTGGTCCGCTACTACACGTGCGTGCCGAACTCCCGCTCGCCGATGCCGTAGCCGGCGGCCGCACGCCGGGAACCGACACGGCCCCGGACGCCCTCCGGGGCCGCGCCGCGCTTCGGGCCCGCGGAGGGCGGTGCTAGTGTGCCCGACGCGCGGCGCGGCCTTGCCGGTCGGGAAGGCGTGGACCCGCGAACCCCATCGGAGGACGTCATGATCCCCTTCACGCTCCGGCGCCGCCGCGGCCTCGTGTCCTCGTGCGCGGCCCTCGCCGTCCTGCTCCTCGCGGTCCCGGTCTCGCGCGCCGCCGTCGCGCCCGAGGCGAAGCCCGTGCTCGAGCGCTACCTGCAGGCCGTGGGCGGGCAGGCGATGCTCGACGCCCGTTCCGTGCACACGCGCTCGACCATCGAGGCCTTCATGATGAAGGGTGTGCTCGAGACCTGGACGGTGCGCCCGGACCGGTCGCTGACCCGCTTCGAGATCGGCCCGATCAAGGTGAGCATGGGCTGCGACGGGCAGGCCGGCTGGCGCACCGACCCGGGCGGCAAGGTCCTGAAGCTGGACGGCAAGGACCTCGAGGACGCGCGGGGCGGAGCGTGGTTCGACACGGAGGCATTCCTGCTCCCGGACCAGGCGGGCGGCTCGGTGACGTACGCGGGCGAGGAGTCCGACTCCGCGGGCCGCTACGCGGTGCTCGAGCTGGCGCCGCCGGTGGGCCGTCCGCGCCGCGCCTATTTCGACCTGAAGACCGGCCTGATGGTGAAGTCGGTCGCGAAGAGCGACCAGCAGACCGCCGTCACCCGGATGGGCGATTACCGCCCCCTGGGAGGGCGGCTGATGTCCTTCCGCTCGACCACCGAGGTGGTCGGCCAGCCCATGAACACGATCCAGGTGACGCTCGATTCGGCCTGGGTGAACGAGGAGTTCCCGGCCCGCCTCTTCGCGCCGCCGTCGGACCAGGGCTCGGTGCGCTACCTGAAGACGCCGGGCCTGGCGCGTCTGCCCTTCGAGTACCAGGCGCGTCACGTCTGGCTGCGGGCCTCGGTGAACGGCGGACCGCCGGCGGACTTCGTCTTCGACACCGGCGCGAGCATCACGGTCATCGACAGCGCCTACGCGGCGAAGATCGGGCTCGCCACCGAGGGGCTGCAGCAGGGGCAGGGCGCGGGCGCGACGGGCAGCGCCTCGTTCGCCGCGCTCTCGTCGCTCACGGTCGAGGCGGACGGCGACGGCATCGAGGTGAAGGACGCCCGCGTCGCGGTGCTGAGCGTGAACTCGATCCTCGCGCCCTACTTCTGGCGGGACTGCGCCGGCGTGATCGGCTTCGACTTCATCAGCCGCTTCGTGGACGAGATCGACTTCGACGCCCGGCGGCTCACGCTCTACGACCCCGCGACCTTCGCGTACGCGGGGCAGGGCACGGCCATCCCGATGACGCTGGCCGGGCACACGCCGGTCGTCACGATGAAGCTCGACGACGGGATCGCGGGCGACTTCCGGGTGGACGTGGGCAGCGGCTCCACCGTGGACCTGCACACGCCGTTCGTGAAGCGGCACGACCTCCTGGCGAAGGCCGGGCGCGGGGTCGAGATGATCGGCGGCGGGTTCGGGGGCACGTTCGCGACCCGCATCGTGCGCATGAAGAAGCTCGAGATCGGCCCCTACTCGTGGGCGGACCCGCTGGTCTCGCTCTCGCAGGCGACGGTGGGCGCGTTCACGAGCGAGGACTACGCCGGCAACATCGGCAACCGGCTGCTGGAGCGCTTCAAGGTGACGCTCGACTACGAGCGGCGGCAGATGTGGCTCGAGCCGGGCAAGCTCTACGCGCGCCGCGACCCGATGTCGCGCTCCGGGCTCCAGCTGGTCCGGTCCTCGGACACGGTGAAGGTCGCCGCCGTGCTCGACGGCTCCGCCGCGGCGAAGGCCGGGCTGCAGGTCGGGGACGCGGTGACCGCGATCGACGGCAAGTCGGTCACCGCGCTCGGCTTCGAAGGCGTCGCCGCGCTCATCGACGAGAGCCCCGAGGGCACCACCCGCACGTTCGCCATCCTGCGCGACGGGAAGGCGAAGAAGCTCAAGCTGGTGCTGAGGGAGATGCTCTAAGCCGCGTGAGGGGCGGGCGGGGCGCCGGGGCCGGAGGGTTGCGCGAGGCCGCCCGGAAGCGGGCGTAGCCAGGATGGCGAAGCCCGCCGAGGAAGAGCGAGCGGAGCCTGGAAGGCGGAGCGAGCGTGCCCGCGCAGCCCTCCGGCCCCGGCGCCCCGCTCGCTTCGGAACGCGGGCACGTTCGCTCCGCCGTCCCGTTACCTGCGCGTCCCCACCACCAGCCCCGTCGGACCGGGCATCGGTACGTGCGTGACGTCGGCCAGGCCCGCGTCGCGCATCCAGGCGAAGTACTCGGCCTCGGTGTAGCTCCCGCCCGCCGGCGTGTTGACCAGCATGTTGACCGCGAAGATCGCGCCCGCCACCGGCGCCGTGCGGTCGGCCGCGAGGATGTGGTCCAGCACCACCACCCGGCCCCCCGGGGCGAGCGCGCGGGCCGCCCGGCGGAGCAGGTCCGCGTTCTCGTCCGGCCCGTTCATGTGGCAGATCGCCGAGATCAGGACCAGGTCGTAGCCGGTGCCGAAGTCGTCCGCGTTCAGGTCGCCCACGCGCGTGCGGACGCGGTCCGCGACGCCCGCCGCGGCGACGTAGCGCTCGGTGAGCGGCACCACGTCGGCCAGGTCCAGCACGTCGACGCGGATCGCGGGCACCGCGCGCGCCAGCGCGATGGCGTGGCCGCCCGAGCCGCCGCCCACGTCGAGCACGCGGCGCACGCCGGCAAGGTCGAGTGCCGCGACCAGTGCCGGGGCGCGCTGCGTCGCATGGGCGTGCATCGCGGCGATGAAGCTGGCGGTGTCCGCCCCGTCCCGCGGGCCGCGCTGCGCCGGGCGCCCGGTGCGCACGCACTCGGTGAGCGCGGACCAGCGCTGCCACAGCGCGGCGCCGTGGAGCAGCGCCCCGCGGTGATCGTCGGGCGCGCCCTCGCACAGGAAGCGCGCGGCGACCGGCCCGTTGCGGAAGGACCCATCCCGCTTCTCGATCAGGTCGAGGGCGGCGAGCGCGTGGAGCAGGCAGTCGACGCCGCGCCGGTCGGCGCCGAGCCGGCGCGCGATCTCGGCCGGGGTGGCGCCGTCGCCGACGGCGCTGAAGAGGTCCAGTTCGAGGGCCGAGAGTACGATGCGGCTCTCGCGCCAGGCGTTCACCATGCGGGTGAAGTCGTCGGGCGGTGCGGCGGGTGGTTCGAGTCGGCTGGGCGGCATGGTCGGGCTCCCCGGGGGGTCGGTTGCAACGCGGCGTCCGGCGAATCTAGCCCCGCGAACGGCGGCCTGCCAGCCCTCCGCGGACCGGATTCGCCGTGGCGGGGCCCCGCGCCGCGTGCCACAATGCCTCGCCCGGGCTCCCGGGACGCGATCCACGCGATGGAGGGCCCCGACCCATGAACGCCGACCTGCAACGGTTCGTACGCGATTCCCTCGCGCGCGGGTTGCCGCGCACCGCCATCCGCGAGCGCCTGCTCGAGGCCGGCTGGCGCACGGACGAGGTCGAGGTCGCGCTGGCGGGGTTCGCCGAGGCCGACTTCCCCGTGCCCGTGCCGCGCCGCAGGCCCTCGCTCTCGGCGCGCGAGGCGTTCCTCTACCTGGTGCTCTTCGCCACGCTCTACATCACCGCCTTCAACCTCGGCCTGGTGCTGTTCGCCATCGTGGACCGCCGGCTGCCGGACCCGGTGCAGAACCCCTACGCGCTGCGCTGGGCCACCGAGGCGCTGCGCAACGGCATCGCCGCGCTCGTCATCGCGTTCCCGATCTTCCTCGCCCTCTCCACGCTCATCGGCCGGGCCATGGCGCGCGACCCCGAGAAGCGCGGCTCGGCGGTGCGGAAGTGGCTCACCTACCTCACGCTCTTCGTCGCCGCGCTGGTGCTGATCGGGGACCTGACGTTCGTGCTGCAGCGGCTGCTCGCGGGCGAGCTGGTGGCGCGGATCCTGTGGAAGACGCTGGTGGTCTTCGCCATCGCCGCCACCATCTTCGGGCACTACCTTGCCGAGCTGCGTGGCGAGGAGCGCGAGGGCGCGGCGCGCCGCGGGGGCGCGCCCTGGCTCGCGTGGGCGGTGGTGGTGGCGGTCGTGGCGACGATCGCGTTCGGGCTGGCCGCGTCCGGGTCGCCCCGGCAGTCGCGGCTGCGTGCGCTCGACGCGCGCCGCGTCGGGAACCTGCGGTCCATCCTGAACCAGCTGGTCGTCGAGCGCGGCGTCCGGCGCCCGCTCCCGGGCTCGCTCGCGGAGCTGGCGGCCCGCCCGGCGGCGCCGCCGGCCGAGACGTTCCGCGACCCGGAGTCGGGGGAGTTCTACGGATACCGCGTGGTGGACTCGGTCACCGTCGAGCTGTGCGCCACGTTCGCGTGCGAGGACTCGCTGGTCTCACCGGACCGCGGCGGGGAGTCCGCGCAGTTCTGGAAGCACCCGCCCGGGCGCCACTGCTTCACGCTCCCGCTCGAGGGCCCGCCGGTCCCGAACCTCCGCGACTGAAGTCCCGGGGCCTGCCGGGCCGCGTCGCGTTCGGCGCCCCCCGCGTCCGCCTGCTATGCTGCGGGGCCCGTCCACCGGGGCGTGTCCGCCGCCGGGCCTGCGGCCCGCGCGAGGCACGGGCCCGGCGCCGTCCCGCCATTCGAGGAGGTCGTCCATGCGCCCGAGTCGAAACGTGCCCATCGGGGTGTGGCCCGCGCTGCTCGCGGCGCTGGTCGTGCTCGCCGGCGCGGTCACGGCAGGCGCGGCCGCGCCGGCGGCGAGGACCGCGTCCGTCATCCGCGTCACCGACGCGGCCGGACGCACCGTGGAGCTGGCGCGGCCGCCGCAGCGCATCGTCGTGGCGGGGCACGGCCCCTACATGGCGCTCGACCTGCTCTACATGTTCCCCGGCGTCTCGCGGCGCCTGGTCGGCGTGGAGAAGAAGGGCGCGGTGGCGAGCGAATTCGCGCCGCTCATCGATCCGACCTTCGGCGCGAAGACCGTGCTGGCGAACCCCGGCCCCGAGCAGATCGCGGCGCTGCGCCCCGACCTGGTGCTCATCAAGAACGACGTGCTCGAAGCGACCGGCACCGCGCTGGGCGAGGTCCGCATCCCGGTGGTCTACCTGGGGCTCGAGACGCCCGAGCAGTTCTACCGCGACGTCGCCAACCTCGGCCTGCTGCTGGGGCAGCCGGAGCGCGCGGGGAAGATCGCCTCGTTCTACCGGGCGCGGGTCGCGCGCATCCACGCGGGCTGGCGGGGCGTGCCGGAGGCCGGCCGGCCGCGCGTGCTGCTGGTCGAGTACACCGAGCGCGGCGGCACGGCGGCGGTGCGCGTGCCGGCGAGGCCGTGGATGCAGACGCAGGAGGTGCAGGCCGCGGGCGGTCGCCCGGTCTGGCTCGAGGCGGCCGCGCCGGGCGGCGGCTGGACCGTGGCGAACATGGAACAGATCGCGCGCTGGAATCCCGACCAGATCATCCTCGTCGTCTGGTTCTCGCTCGACCCGGTCAGGGTGCTCGCCCGGCTCCAGTCCGATCCGCAGTGGCGCGCGCTGCGCGCGGTGCGCACCGGCGCGCTGCACGTGTTCCCGTCGGACATCTACGGGTGGGACACGCCGAACCCGCGCTGGCTGCTGGGCATGACCTGGCTGGCCAAGACGCTCCACCCGGAGCGCTTCCAGAACCTGGACGTGGAGACCGAGGTGCGCAGCTTCTATCGCTCGCTCTACGGCATGGACGACAGCGCCATCACCCGGGACATCATGGGCAGGGTCAGGCTGGATGTCCGCTGAGCCGCGGCTCGCGGGGGAGGAGCGCCGGGCCACGGGACGGCTGTGGGCGATCGCGGGCCTGGTGTTCGCGAGCGCGCTGCTCTCGGCCGCGATCGGACGCTACCCCGGGCCGCTCCTGACGCCGCCCGCGACGCTCTTCCAGGACGAGCTGGGGCGCAACCTGATCCTCAACCTGCGCGTGCCGCGCATCCTCGCGGCGCTCCTGCTGGGCGCGACGCTGGGCGGGGCCGGCGCGGTGCTGCAGATGGTGTTCCGCAACCCGCTCGTGGACTCGGGCTTCCTCGGCGTCTCGCCGGGCGCGGCGTTCGGCGCCTCGCTCGCCATCGTGTTCCTGGGCGGTGCGCCCGCCACGGTGCAGGGCTCGGCCGCCGCGTTCGCGCTGCTGGGCATGGCGGCGAGCTACCTGATCGCGCAGCGCATCCGCTTCGGCGACTGGGTGTTGCGGCTGGTGCTCGCGGGCATCATCGTCTCGGCCACGCTCTCGTCGGCGACCGGAGCGGTGAAGTACCTGGCCGATCCGCAGAGGCAACTCCCCGACATCACCTTCTGGATGCTGGGCGGGCTGTGGGCCATCACCTGGCGCGACGTGCTGCACATGCTGCCGGTGGTGCTGCCCTGCCTGGTGGTGATGGGCCTGATGCGCTGGCGCCTCAACGTGCTGTCGCTGCGCGACGACACCGCGTTCTCGCTCGGCGTGGCGCCGGGCCGCGAGCGGCTGGTCATCGTGATCGCGGCCGTGGCCGCCACCGCCGCGGTGGTGTCGAAGGCGGGCCAGGTCGGCTGGGTGGGCCTGATCGTGCCGCACATCGCGCGCCGCCTGGTGGGCTCGGACGCGCGCCGCGCCCTGCCGGCGAGCATGCTGCTCGGCACGCTGTTCGTGCTGGCCTGCGACGATGTCGCGCGCACCGTGCTCAACGGCGAGATCCCGCTGGGCCTGCTGACGTCGTTCGCGGGCGCGCTGTTCTTCCTCGGCGTGGTGCTGCGCCGGCAGGCGGCGGTGCGCTCGTGAGCCCGCCCGCCCTCGCGCTGCGCGACGTCTCGTTCGCCTACGCGGCCGGCGGGCCGGACGTCCTGCGCGAGGTCTCGCTCGAGATCGGGGCCGGCTCCATCGCCGCGGTGCTGGGGGCCAACGGCTCCGGCAAGACGACGCTGCTGCGCCTGCTGCTCGGGCTGCTCCGGCCCACGCGCGGCACCGTCGAAGTGGAGGGCCGGCCCCAGCACGGTTACTCGCGCCGGGACCTGAGCCGGCGCGTGGGCCTGGTGCCCCAGTCGGAGCCGGTGGCCTTCGAGCTGAGCGTGCTCGAGTTCGCGCTGCTGGGGCGGGCGCCGCATCTCGGCCTGCTCGACCTCCCGGGCGAGTCCGACCACCGGCTCGCGCTCGAGGCGCTCGAGCGGGTCGGGCTGGCCGCGCTCGGGCACCGCGCCGTGCCCACGCTCAGCGGTGGCGAGGCCCAGCTCGCGACCATCGCGCGCGCGCTGGTCCAGCAGTCGGCGATCCTGCTCTCGGACGAGCCGACCTCGCACCTCGACCCGGCGAACACGCGCCGCGTGCTGGAGGTGCTGCGGATGCTGGGCCGCGAGGGCCGGACCGTGGTGTTCACCACCCACGATCCCAACCTCGCCGCGGCCATCGCCGACCACGTCGTGCTGTTGCGGGACGGGCGGGTGCTGGCCGCCGCGCGCACGGACGAGGTGCTGACCACGGAGCGGCTGAGCGCGACCTACGGCATGGAGGTGGAGGTCGTCGCGCTGCGCGGGCGGCCCGTGGTCGTGCCGCACGCGTGAGCCCGAACGAGGCGCGCGACGGGTCCCCCGGAGGCGCCCCCTGGAACCGACACGCATCCTCACCACCGGAACGGAGCGGAGCATGGAGCGAGTGACCGACTGGATCGCCCTGTGGCGCGAGCTGCAGGCCGCGCAGGCGCGCAGCTGGGAGACCGACCGGACCCGGGCCCCGGAGGACGCGTGGCGCGACAAGGCGCGCGGGTTCGCCGCGGGGATCGCCCGGCGCTGGAGCACCCCGGACTCGAGCCGTACCACGGTCGCGGCCTGGCTGGACGCGCACCCGGGCTCGAGCGTCGTCGACATCGGTGCGGGGACCGGCGCGTGGGCCGCGTTCCTGGCCGGTCACGCGCGCCGGGTCACCGCGGTCGAGGCGTCGCCCGCCATGGTCGAGGTGATGAAGGAGACGCTCGCCGCCGCGCGCGTCACGAACGTCGAGGTGGTGCAGGCGTCGTGGCCCGACGTGGCGCTCGAGCCGCACGACGTGTCGCTCTGCTCGCAGGCGATGTACGGGTTCGCCGACTTCGCCGCGTTCGTGCGGAGCCTCGAGCGGATGACGCGGCGGCGCTGCTTCCTGGTCATGCGCGCACCGGCCGCGGACGGCGTCATGGCCGAGGTGGCGCGGCGCGTCTGGGGCCACCCGCACGACAGCCCCAACTTCCAGGTCGGCTACAACGCCCTGCTGCAGCTCGGCATCCTGCCGGACGTGGTCGTGGAGGACACCGGGCTGTGGGAGCCGTGGAGGAGCGCGAGCCTCGAGGACGCGGTCGCCGAGGTGAAGCGCCGCTTCGGGCTCGCCGAGCCGTGCGAGCACGACGCCTTCCTGCGCGACCTGGTGGCGCGGCGGCTCACCCCGGTGGAAGGCGGCTGCGAGTGGCCGCGCGGCGTGCGCTCGGCGCTGGTGCACTGGGACGCCGGGGAACAGCGCGCGCGGGCCTGAGCGAAGCGGGCTCCCCGCGTCACTGCAGCGGCGGGCGCTCCAGGTGCCAGCCCGTGCGTTCCTGGTAGGCCTCGCCCAGGTCGAGCAGCAGGCCCTCGCTGAAGGGCGGCCCGACGATCTGGAAGCCGACCGGCAGGTGGCCGCGGCCGAAACCGCAGGGCAGCGCGAGCGCGGGCAGGCCGCAGGCGTTGCCGATCGCGCCCACCGGGTCGGGGTAGGGCAGCGCCTGGACGAGGTCCTCCTCGATGCGCGGCGCCACCGACATGAAGTTGGGCGTCACGATGACGTCGTACCCGGCGAAGAACTCCGCCATCGCCCGCTGCAACTCGCCCCGGATGCGCCAGGCCTTCACCAGGTCCGCGCCGGTGACGGCGGCGTTGATCTCCGGCTGGTAGGGGGCGTACGGGTCCCGGAGCCGCTTCACGGAACCGTCCTGGTAGAGCTTCTCGAACGCGGAGAGCGCCTCCTCCGTGATGATGATCCCGGCCAGCTCGCTGGCGGGCGACTCGGGCAGCTTCGCCTCCTCGAGCCGCAGGCCGGCGACCCGCAGTTGGGTGACGGCGGCGTCGAACGCCGCCTTCACCTCGGGCTCGGCGCCCTTCGCCGTGAAGTCGAGCGGCACGAGCGCGGCCTTGAGCCCCGCGAGGTCGAGGTGCCGTGGCCGGACGTCCAGGGGCTCGCTCGACGAGGTCGGGTCGGCCGGATCGGGGCCGGCGATGGCGCCGAACACGGTGCGGCAGTCGGCCGCCGAGCGCGCGAGCGGGCCGATCTTGTCGAACGTCCACGAGCAGACCATCGCCCCGGCGCGGCTGACGCGCCCGTAGGTGGGCCGCAGCCCGGTGATCCCGCAGAACGCCGCGGGGCAGAGGATGGAACCCCAGGTCTCGGTGCCCAGCGCGAAGGGCGCCAGGCCGGCCGCGACCGCCGCGCCCGAGCCCGACGACGAGCCGCCGGTCCAGCGCCCGGGGTCCCAGGGGTTGCGCCCGGGGCCGCTCACCGAGGCGTCGGCGAAGCGGTAGCCCAGCCCGCCCGCGAGCTCGACCATCGCGCACTTGCCGAGCAGCACCGCGCCCGCCTCGCGCAGGCGCGTGACCACCGTGGCGTCGTAGTCGAACACCTGCTCCTTGAGCGGAGCCGCGCCCCAGGTGGTGCGCAGGCCGGCCGTCGCCAGCAGGTCCTTGGCGCCGTACGGGATGCCGTGCAGGGGCCCGCGCCAGCGGTGGTTGCGGATCTCGCTGTCCGCCTGGCCCGCCTGCATGCGCGCGAGGTCGCCGGCCACCGTCTCGAACGCGTTGAGTGCGGGGGAGAAGCGCCGGATGCGGTCGAGGTACGCCTCGGTGAGCTCGACCGAGGTGAGCCGGCGCGCCCGGATCCGGGACGAGAGCTCGGCGAGCCCGGCGTGGAGCAGGTCCTCGCCGATCACGGCGCGTCCGCCTTCCGGCGGGAACGCAACGGCGCGAAGACGAAGGCGGGCTCGCTCCCGGGTGGCAGCGGGTGGCGGCGCACCGCCTGGAGCGTCTGCTCCAGCATGGCCTGCTGCCTGCGGATCTCCCCGGCCACGGCCGGCGGCAGGGCGGGGCCCGCGGGCGGAGCGGCGGGGCGCGAGGCCGGGGCGGGCTTCGGCTTCCGCGCCGCGCGCGCCAGGGCCGCGGCCGGGGTCGCCGCCGTGGCGGCCGAACCGGCGGCGAGCAGGCGGAGGAAGCTGCGGCGCGAGGACTTCACGGCGATCCCCGTCAGAACACGTTCATCGGGTAGAGGAACGCCGGCTTCGCGCGGAACCAGGGCTCGACCACCTCGGCCCCGCCGCTGGACTCGATGAGCCCGGCGGCCGCGGCGCCGGTCGCGGAGAGCGTGCCCGCCAGCAGGGGCCCGAGCGCGTCCGCGGGCACCTGCAGTCGCGGCAGTCGCCCGCGCCCGGCCTTCGGGCCGGGCCCGCCCGCGACCTCGGGCTTCACGTGCAGCCGACCCTCGCGCGCCGCGACGCGCCAGGCCCGCGCGTTCTGCGGCAGCACCGGGTCGTCCACGTCGAGCACCACCTCGCCGCGCGCGTGCGGGCTCACCGGCAGGCACTCGAGCCCCGCCTTGACGTCGTTCACGCGCAGCATCGCGCCGTGCGCCACGCCGCCGGTGTCGAGCAGCACGCCCATCTCGGCGCCGGGACGCAGGTTCTGCGCGGTCCGGAGCGTGGCGAGCCAGAGGTTGTCGGCGGACGTCGCGTGGTGGATCTCCTGGACCTGGTCGGCGAGCGAGGCGAGGTAGCCCACCAGCCCGCGGTGCGCCTCGGGGCTCGCGGCGACGAACTCGGTGAGCGTGAGGCCGAGACGGAACGGGCCGTGCGTGGTGTCCACCTCGTAGTGCAGGTAGCCCTCGATCTGTCCGCGGCGCCGGCCCTCGTGGACGACCCAGTCGCCGGGGTAGTCCCAGAGCCGCTGCGCCCACCACTCGCGCGTGCGCGCCAGCGCGAAGTGGCCCTGCGCGGCCACCCGCTCGTAGAGCGCCTCGACGGCGGGCCGGTCCGGCAGCAGCAGGCGGCGCACCCGGCGGCTCTCCTCGGAGGCCGGCAGGTTCGCGGGCGAGATGGCGAGCTGCTGCACGACCTCGACGACCCCGTAGCCGAGCTTGCGGTAGAAGGAGCCGCGGAAGGCGTAGAGGGCGGAGAAGGCGCTGCCGCGCTGACGCAGCTCGCGCAGCGCCGAGCGCATGAGCGTCTCGCCCACGCCGCGGCGCCGGTGCTCGGGGGAGACCGCGACCGAGCCCACGCCCGTGACCGGCACCTGCTGGCCGCGCACCCAGGCGACCAGCGGGTAGAGCACGAGCGAGGCGACGATCCGCCCCTCCAGCTCGCCGACCCGCACGTCGCGCAGCGAGAAGCGCGGGTGGTCGGTGTAGAACTCGCGCCGCTTCTCGAAGCTCGAGACCCGGTAGGCGAGCAGGCCGAGTTCGGCCAGGGTCTCGACGTCGGTGCGCCGCGCGGGACGGTAGCGCATCGCGGGCGGACGCTGGGGTCGGGTGCTCACAGGCGGCGCTCCTCGCGTAGGAAGAAGGCCGGCTGCCCGCCCGTGCCCCGGGTCACGCCCGGGCCCCGGAGCGAGCGGCCGTCGTGGGTGGCCCGCAGCACCTTCTCCGTCTGCCAGGCGGCGTTGAAGTGCGCGAGCACGTCGAAGCGGTAGAGGTCGACCGGCAGCGGGCCGCGCGTCCCCATCAGCGGGGCGGACTCGAAGCTCCCGCGCTCGACCGTCACCTGCGCGACGAGCAGCGGCTCGCCCGTCGCCACGCGCACGATGGAGACCTGCAGGCGCGTGCCGTCGGGCAGGCGCGCGGAGCCGCGGACGCGCAACGCCTGGCCGGTGATGCGGTAGGGCTCGAACGAGGTGAGGATCGGCTTGCCCCGCGTGAGGGTGGCCGGGTCGGAGAGGTCCTCGAAGCTCAGCGCGCCGCCGCCCTGCTGCCGGCGGGTGCAGCCCGTCGGCCCGATCAGGAGGACGGCGCCCACGAGCAGGGCCAGCGCCCGCGAGGGGGCGCCGGCACGGGGTCGCGATCCGCCACGTGCGCGCATGGGGTGCAAACTAGCGAAGGCCGGGCCGCAGGGGAAGCCCGTTTTGCGACAACCCCTTCCGCGGCAGGACTTCCCGCGGGGCGCGCGCGTCCCGGGACCGCCGGTCGCGCGCCGCGCCGCATTGACTCGGCATCCCCGCCGAACGTACCTTCTCCGTCCTTGACGCCAGCATAGGCGGGCTTTCCGGCGGGCGGGGGCGGTGCCCCGGCCCGGCGCCGCCCGGATCTGGCTCTGACCGGGCCTGCAACGACGTATCCGCTCGCGGAAAGCCATGAGAGGAGGCCGTCCGATGTCGAAGCGATGGGTGATGGTGGCCGGCGCGCTGCTGCTGCTATGCGCGGCCCCGACGGCGGTCATGGCGGCCGCCGAGAGCATGATGACACTGACGATGGGAAGCCAGTCGCCGCGCGAATCGTTCAGCGAGGTGGCCAAGTCCGGCTCGACCGTGGGGTTGAGCGCCGGCTACCGGGCGCTCCGCTGGCTCGCGACGGGCGTGGAATTCAATTACTTCAGGAGCCAGGGGTCGCACAACGGGTCCGCGATCACCATCCCCCTCGACCCCGGCACCGCCAAGCCCGTGACCGTGACGCTGGTGGAGAACTGGACCGTCACGAACCTGGGCATGTACGCGAAGGCCTTCTTCCTGGAGCGCGGGCGCTTCTCGCCGTACCTGCGCGTGGGCGGAGGCGGCTACTCCATCCGCTACAGCCAGGACGTCTCGGCCGCGTCGGCCGGCACGACGCTGGGCGGCGTCGAGCAGGCGAGCAAGGGCGGCGTCAGCGCCGGCGCGGGGCTGCGCTACCGCGTCGTGGGCGGCACCTCCCTGGGGTTCGAGACCGTCTACCACCGCATCTACGCCAAGAATTCCAACGTGGACCTGATGACGACCTGCGTCACCTTCGGGTTCGGGCCCACCGGGAACTAAGGAGCGACCAGTGAACAGGTATCGGATGACGTGTGCGGCAGCCCTGATGGCGGTGGCGCTGGCCGGCGCCGCGGCCGTGCCGGCGTTCGCGGCCGGCTCCTCGGCCGCCGCCGGGGACGTTCTGAAGCGAGGCAGCCAGTGGATGTCGGTGCGCGCCGGCTACGCCAAGGCCGCCGGCGAAGAGGCGCCCAGCGGCCTGGTCGGCGGCGGCTTCGGCTACCGGCGCTTCGTGCTCGACCGGTGGTCCGTGGGCGGCTTCGTCCACTACGAGTGGCTGGGCCGTTTCGGCACCGCGGCGGAGATCTCGGTGCCGCTCACGCTCGAGGTCGTGCGTCACTCGCGCTGGGGTTCGTCGGCCTACCCGTACGTGGGCTTCGGTGGTGGGGCCTTCTACCACAAGCTCTACCGGACCGGGGCCGACGCGAGCGGCTACACGCCGGGCCGCTACGTGGTCTGCGGCCTGCACGTCCCGGTCAGCAAGCAGGGGCTCCTCGGCATCGACCTGCGCATGGCCTCGGTGGACAAGCTGGACGCGAACCCGGCCTTCTCGGGCCCGGACGGCGGCCGGCCCAAGATCGACGACCTGCTCGTCTCCATGAAAGCCCCGGCCAGCGCGGACATGCCGCTGCTGTTCAACGCGTCGCAGTCGAAGACGCGGACGCTCTGGAGCTTCAAGCTGGACTACTCGATCACCTACTGACGGCGTCGGGGCGGGATTCGCGGGGGCGCGGTGGGCAGACCACCGCGCCTTCGCCATGCGTGGCGGCGGGCGCGCCGCCGCGGGGGCGTCCACGCGCCGCGCGGCGACCGCGGATGGACACGGATGGACGGCGGCCGGACAGCTCGGGCCCGGACGCGCCGCGCGCGCCGGCCGATCGCCGGTGGCATGGCGCGTGCTGCCCGATGGCATGCGAGGGCCGGGACCGGGTGGCGGAGTCGGGCGGGTGGTGTCCCCGGGGTCCCGGCGCCCCCGCCGCTTCAGCGTCCGGCGTCGCGCCCCTTGCGGGCGAGGACCTCGAACGCGACGAACAGCACCACCGCCAAAGCCAGCACGACCAGGAACGCCAGCCGGCGCGGCCGCGCGGCGAGCACCACGGCCGTCACGCCGAAGACGGCGCACAACCCCCACAGCACGAACAGCGCGCCGCGCGGCGAGAGGCCCAGGCCGAGCAGGCGGTGGTGGATGTGCTGGCGATCGGCGTGGAACACGTGCTGGCCGCTGCCCAGCCGCCGCACGAACGCCATCAGGCTGTCGGCGATGGGGACCCCCAGGGCGACCAGCGGGAAGAGCAGGGTGACCGTCGCGGTCTCCTTGCGGTTCTCGAGCAGCGCGACGGCGGCCAGCGTGAGGCCGAGGAAGTGGCTGCCGGTGTCACCCATGAAGACGCGGGCGGGGGGGAAGTTCCAGGGCAGGAACCCGAGCGTGGCGCCGATCAGCAGCGACGCGATGAACATCACGTACATGTCCATGTGCGAGTGGCCCACCCACCAGAGCGTGCCCGCGGCGATGAGCACCACCCCCGCGGCGAGGCCGTCGAGCCCGTCGATCAGGTTGATGGCGTTCACCACGACCAGCACCCAGGCGACGGCCAGCGGCCCGCTCAGGAATCCCGGTTCGAGGGGCGCGCCGAACGGGTTGGTCAGCAGCGGCACGCCGTAGCCGAAGTGCACGAGCACCATCGCCGAGCAGGCCTGGACCGTGAGCTTGGTCCACGGCCCGGCGCCGCGCAGGTCGTCCACGATGCCGAGCGCGACCAGCGGGACCGCGGCCAGCGTGAGCCCGAGCAGCGGCCGGACCTCCAGCAGGCGCGCCGGCCCCGGCAGCACGCGCGCCAGCCACGCCACGCCCAGCACCGCCACGACGAAGGCGATCCCGCCCAGCGTGGGCACGGGCACGCGGTGGATCCGGCGTGGGCCGGGGTGGTCGAGCGCGCCCCCGCGGCGCGCCAGGGCCATCACCACCGGCGTGACCGCGAGCGCCAGGAAGCCGGAGGCGAGCGCGAGCGCGAGCGAATAGGGCATCAGCGCGCCCTCCCCGGTGCGGGGCCCGTCCGCTGCGGGCTCATCCGCGCGGCCGCAGCGCGTTCGCGACGACCATCAACGTCGCGCGGAGCAGGATGACGGCGTCGGCCGGGAGCGAGAACAGCGGGTTGGTGGGGTGGTGCTTGTGGAAGTAGTGGATCATGCCCAGGTGCCGGCCCCAGATGACGCGCGCCGCGACGCGGGACCGGCTGGCCCCGATGTGGTGCACCACCACCGCCCCGGGCTCGTAGGTCACGGCCCATCCGGCCGGCTTCATGCGGCGGCACCAGTCCACGTCCTCGTTGAACATGAAGAAGGCCTCGTCCATCCCGCCGACCTGCTCGACCGCCGCGCGGCGCGCCAGCATGCAGGCGCCCGAGATCCAGCCCACCTCGCGCACCGTGGCATGGTCCCAGTCGGTGAGCAGGTAGCGGCGGGAGAAGCGGTTGCCCGGGAACAGCCGGGTGAGGAGCGAGTAGCGGTTGAAGAGGAAGGTGAGCGGGTCCGGGAACGAGCGCGCCGAGAACTCGAGCGAGTCGTCGGGGTTGAGGATCTTCGGGCCGACCAGCCCCGAGCGGGGATGGGCCGCCGCGTGGTCGAGCAGGGCGCGCAGCGCTCCGGCCTGCACCACGCAGTCCGGGTTCAGCACCAGCGCGAAGGGCGCCGTGGTGGCGGCCAGCCCCTGGTTCACCGCCCGTGCGTAACCGGAGTTCTCGCGGTTGGCGACGAGGCGCACCTCCGGGAATTCCGCCGCCAGCGCCTCGATCGTGCCGTCGCGCGAGTCGTTGTCCACCACCACGGTCTCGGTGCGGATCCCCGCGGCCCGGGCGTCGGTCCGCAGTGCGCGCAGGCATTCGAGCAGGGGCTCGCGCGAGCGGTAGCTGACGAGGATGAGGCTGAGGTCCATGCGGGGGAGCCCCTCGGCTGGAGCGGGGGACCCGCACGGCGGGTCCGATGGCGCGACGACGGTCAGACCGGGCTCAAGGCTGCATCGCCGGAAGTCTAGCACACGGTCGCGGGCGGAGGTCGCGCCCGGCGCGGCCCGGCGCGGGCCGGGCGGGCCGGCCGTCCCGCGGTGCGCGCGGTCCGCACCGACCTCGCTCCGCCGTCAGCCGGGCCGCGGCGCGTCTTCGCGCGGCTCGAGCGGCCGGCCGAGCGCGCGCTCGAGCCACTCGCGGATGCGCGCGACGTGCGTGCCCTCCCAGTACCACTTGCCGCACGCGGGGCAATGGCGCAGCGCGGTCGCGGAGCGCAGCACGCGGCCCGGCACCTCCCCGTGCGCCTCGAAGGCCTGCCGGGGCTCGAGCGCCGCGCCGCACCGGCCGCAGCGGCTGAAGGGCGGGCCCGCGGGCTCGCAGGCCGCCGCCAGCCGCCGCACCGCCCCCGCCTCGTCGCCGCGCCCGACCGTGATCGCCGGCACGCCCGCCCAGCGCCGCGGTCGTCGCGTGCTCAGCGTGAGGACGGTGCGGCCCTCGCACCGGGCCGCCTCGAGGAGCTCCTCGAGCCGGGCGCCCGCGATCGTGGCCACGTCGTAGCCCAGGAAGCGCAGGCGACGGGCGAGGGACTCCAGCGAGGAGTCGGCCAGGAAACGGGTCGGAGGCACCGGGTGAAGCTATCCGCGGGCCCGATGCGACGGCAACCTGGCCGCCGCGGCGGGCCCACGGACCGGCCGGGCTAAATCGCGGTTCGTCAATCGCTTGGGTCTTTCGGGTTGACGCGCGTGACCCCCGCCGCGCACTCTCCGGGGTCATGGAACGGACCCCACGCTCACGGCGCGCTTCCGGCGCTCGTGACCTCCGTGTGCCGCGGACGCTGGGCCGTCGGGAATTCCTGCTCGTCGTGGGGGGCGCGGCCGCGTACACGGCGCTGCGCCCCGTGGACGCCTGGGCGCGCCGCGCCCGCATCGAGGCCGTCGCGCTGCAGCCCTGGGCGCTGCCGGCCGAGCCGCCCGCCGACGGGCTGGAGCTCGCCCGCGCCCTGGTCGGCGCGGCGGTGCTCGCGCCCAGCGATTGGAACACCCAGCCCTGGCGCTTCGAGGTGGATCCCGGATCGATCCGGCTGCTCGCCGACGCCCAGCGCGCGCTGCCCACCGGCGACCCCGAGCGGCGCGGCCTGATGGTCTCGCTGGGTGCGGCGCTCGAGAACCTGGTCGTGGCGGCCCGGGCCTACGGGCTCCAGCCGACCGTGCGCTACCACCCCGCGGAGCACGCCACGGTCGGCGCGGTGGCCGAGATGACCTGGGTCGACGGCGGCCCGCGGCGCGACCGCGAGCTCTTCGGCGCGGTGACCGACCGGCGGACGAACCGGCGCAACTACGACGGGCGCGGGCTGCTGCCCCAGGTCCGCGCCCAGCTGAGCGCGCAGGTCGCCGATGGCCCGCGCCTGTACTGGGTCGACGGTCGCGACGCGCTCCACGAACTGGCCGACCTGGTGCACGACGCGGTCCACGAGCGGGTCTCGAACCGCCGCATCCAGGCCGAGGAGCACGCCTGGCTGCGCTCGAGCCCCCGGGACGCGGCGCGGCACGGTGACGGCGTGCCGGTGGACGCGCTCGGCATGACCGGGCCGGCCAACTGGTTCGCCGGCCACTACTACGACCCCGACTCGTGGTTCCTGCGCTTCGGCGCGGGCAGCCTGGCCAAGCGGGCGCGGGAGGGCGTGCGCAGCGCGGGGGCCGCCGCCCTGCTGACCACCACGGCCCGCGACGAGACGTCCTGGGTCGTGGGCGGGCAGGCCTTCGAGCGGCTGGCGCTCAAGGCGACGCAGCTCGGGCTGGCGCACCAGCCGATGAACGCGCCGCTCGAGCTCGAGCGCTTCCGCGGCCCGCTGCTGCGCCGCTTCGGCGTGACCGGCGAGGAGCCGCTGGTGCTGTTGCGTTGCGGCCACGACAGCCGGGTGCCGCACACCCCGCGCCGGGCGGTGTCCCTGGTGGCGAGCTTCCGGAACTCCTAGGCGGGGCCCGCGGGGGCGCCCGGGGCCGGTCCCGCGCCGCGGGGCCGGCCTTCGCGCGCGGCGCGCCGCCTACTCCACCATCGCCGTGGGCGGCGGGCGCTCCGGCTGCGCCCGCTCGTGGTCCTTCGAACGCAGGAAGACCACGAGCGGCAGCAGGGTGAGCATCATGAAGCCGGTGAGCATGAAGGTCTTCTCGAAGGCGATCATCGCGCTCTGCCGGGCCACCGTTCCGGCCAGCGCCTTCAGCGCGGCCGCGTGCGCGGTGATCGCGTCCATGCCCTGGGCGATCATGCCGCGCGTCATCGCCTCGAGTCGCTGCGCCACCTCGGGCCGGAAGGGGTCCACGTGCACGGCCAGCGCCGCCTGGGCGCGCGTCGTGTACTGCTCGAGCAGGGTGCCGTAGATGGCGAGCCCGGCCGAGCCGCCGAACTGCCGGACCAGCGAGTTGAGGCCGCTCGCGTCGGTCAGCTGCGTGCGCGCCACGTGGCTCAGGGCGACGGTGGTGAGCGGCACGAACAGCAGGGAGAAGCCCACGCCCTGCAGCAGCAGGGTCGCGATGATGCCGGTGTCGCTGGTCTGCAGCGTGAAGCGGCCCATGTCGAGCGAGCCCACGGCCACGCAGGCCACGCCGAGGCCCACCAGCAGGCGCGGCGAGACGCGGTTGTAGATGCGCCCGACGATGGGGGTCGCGACCATCATCACCAGGGCGCGCGGCATGAGCGCCAGGCCCGACTTGAGCGCGGTGAACCCGAGCATCTCCTGCATGAAGACCGGCAGCAGGAACATGTTGGCCATCAGGTTCGCGAACATGATGCTGCCGATGACCGTGGCGGAGAGGAAGGTCCGGTCGCGGAAGAGGCGCAGGTTCACCGCCGGGGCCGGCGAGCGCAGCTCCTGCACGATGAAGGCGGTGATCCCCGCCACCGCCAGGATGGCCGCCAGGGTGACCGCCTTGGAGTCGAACCAGTCCATGCGGTTCCCTTCCTGGAGCACGTACTGCAGGGCCGCGAGGCCGACGCTCATGTACGCGATGCCCTGCCAGTCGAGGTTCCGGCGCATGACCTCCGCCTGCGAGCGGTTCGCCGCGCGGATGTCCTCGGGCTCGTGCACGAAGCGGGTGGTCGCCAGGATGCCGACGATGCCGACCGGCAGGTTGATATAGAAGATCCAGGGCCACGACCAGTTGTCCACGATCCAGCCGCCCAGCGTGGGGCCGATGGCCGGCCCGATGACCACCACCATCCCGACGATGGCCATCGCCATGCCCTGCTCCCTCGGCGGGAAGGTCTGCCGCAGGATGGCCATCTGGCTGGGCTGGAGCGCGCCGGCGCCGAAGCCCTGCAGGGCGCGTGCGGCGATGAGCTGGGGCAGCGTGTGCGCGATGCCGCAGAGCATCGAGCCGACGATGAACAGGCCGAGGCAGAAGAGGTAGACGCGCTTCTGGCCGAAGAAGCGCCCGAGGAACGCGGTGAGCGGCATGACGATGACCTGCGCGATGGCGAACGAGGTCCCGAGCGCGGTCATCTGGTCGATCGAGGCGCCGATCGAGCCGCGGATCTGGGGCAGGGCCACGTTGACGATCGAGATGTCGATAGTCGCCATCAGCGCGCCGAAGCTCACGGCGAACGCGACCAGCCACTTGTTGTCGGGACGCTGGAAGCCGAGCGCGCCCGCCGCGGCCTGGATCGTGGACATGCCGGCTACCCTCCGCTGACGGTCATCTCGGAGACCAGCAGCGTGGGGCTCGCGACGCTGCCGAGGAAGCGCAGGTCGTCGCCCACCGCGGCCACGTTCGCGAGCATCTCCAGCGAGTTCGAAGCCACCGTCACGCCCTCGACCGGGAAGGCCTTCACGCCGCGCTCGATCCAGAAGCCCTGCGCCTGGAAGGAGTAGTCGCCGGTCGTGGAGTTGAACCCGTACGAGCCCTGGTCGTCCATGTAGAAGCCGCGGTCCACGCGCGCCAGGATGGCCTCGGGGCTCTGGTCCCCGGCCTCGACGTAGAGGTTGTGCGAGCCGATGCCCGGCGTCGAGGCGTAGCCGCGCACGGCGCTCCCGGTGGAGCGGACGCCGGCGCGCCGCGCGTGGTAGTGGTCGTAGAGGACGGTGGTGAAGCGGCCGCGCTCGACCAGCACGTTGCGGCGCGTCGGCATCCCTTCGCCGTCGAAGGGCTCGCTCCCGACCGCGCGCGGCCGCCGGCCGTCGTCCACCAGCGTCACGAGCCCCGAGGCGATGGTCTCGCCCAGCCGGCCGGTGAGCCACGACGTCCGCTTGAGGTGGGCCTCGCCGCTGAAGGCCTCGAACATCTCGCCGATCCAGGCCGCCGCGATGTCGGGGGCGAGGATCACCGGCACGCGGGCGGTCGGCACCTGGCGCGCCCCGATCCGCGCGACGGCGCGGCGCGCGGCCTCGCGTGCGATGGCCTCGGGCTCCTCGAGCTGGTCGAGCCGGCACTGGACCATGCCGTACCAGCCGGTCTGCTGCTTGCCCTCGCCGTCGACGGCGAGCGGCACGACGTGCGCGCTCACCGTGGTGCCGGACGAGGCGCGCGCCAGGCCGCTCGAGTTCACCAGGGCCGCATGCCCGTCGCGCGCGGAGACGCTCGCGCCGTCGGTGCGCTGGATCCGCGGGTCGCAGGCCAGCGCGACCCGCTCGAGCGTCAGCGCCATCTCGATGCGGCGCTCGGCGGGCCACTCGAGCACGGCCGGGTCCACCAGCCCGAGGTCCGGCGGCGGCTCGTCGGTGGCGTCCGCCGGCGTGGGGAAGGCGTTGGCCTCGTCGGGCGTCGAGAATCGCGCCAGCGCCACGGCGTGACGCGCGAGCTCGTCGAGCGCGCCGGGCGCCAGGTCGGTGCTCGAGACGAACCCCTGCGCCCCGCCGACCAGCACGCGCAGGCCGAGCCCCCGCGTCACGCTCTGCTTGAGGCTCTCGATCTCGCCGCCGTTCACCCGCACGGTGAAGGAGCGCAGGCTCTCGAGGCAGGCCTCGGCGTGGTCGGCGCCCGCCCGTCGCGCGCGCTCCACGGCGTCCGCGCCGAGGCGCAGGAGCGCGTCGGCGTCGAGCGGCCGGCCGTCGCGGGGCGCGCCGCTCACGTGCCGGTGCCCCCGACGGTGATCCCGGTGAAGCGCACGGTGGGCTGGCCGACGCCCACCGGCTTCCACTGGCCGTCCTTGCCGCACGAGCCGGTGCTGCCCTCGATGCGCAGGTCGCTGCCCACGCCGTCGATCTTGAGCATCGCGTCGTCGCCGTTGCCGGTCAGGGTGGCGTTGCGCACGGGCGCGACCAGCCGGCCGTCCTCGATGCGCCAGGCCTCGGTGACCTGGAACGAGAAGTTGCCGTCGGCCGGGCTGACCGAGCCTCCGCCCAGGTTCTTGCAGTAGAGCCCGCGCGGGACCGAGGCGATGAGGTCCGCGGGCGCGGCCGTGCCGGCCTCGATGAACGTGTTGGTCATGCGGCACAGCGGGAAGTCGCGGTACGAGGAGCGCCGGCCGTTGCCGGTCGGCCGGTTCCCGGTGAGCCGCGCATTCAGCAGGTCCCAGAGGTAGCCGACCAGCACGCCGTCCTCGACCAGCAGGGTGCGCTGGGCGGGCGTGCCCTCGTCGTCCACGCGGAACGAGCCGCGCGAGAACGGCACCAGGCCCGAGTCCACGATGGTCACGCCCCGGGCCGCGACCAGCCGTCCCATCTGCGACGCGCGGATCGAGGACTTCTTGCGGATGACGTCGCCTTCCATGCCGTGGCCGAAGCACTCGTGCACGAGCACGCCGCCCCAGCCGGGAGCGACCACGACCGGGTAGGTGCCGGCCCGGGGCTCCTCGGCGCGCAGCAGGGTGACGGCCACGCCCGCGGCCTCGAGCGCGATCTGCTCGGGCGTGCGCGGGCCCTCGAAGTGCGCGGCCTCGACGCTCCCGCCGCCGGTGGCGGTGCCGTGCTGGCGGACGTCGCCCTCGGTCGCGAAGGCCGTGACCGCCAGGCGCGCGAGGAAGTGCCGGTCCTCGGCCCACAGCCCGTCGCTGTTGGCGACCAGCGTGCTCTTCGCGGAATCGGCGAAGCCGGCCGAGACCTCGTGGATGCGCCCGTCGTGCCCGCGCGCGGCCTCGTCGGCGCGGCGCAGCATCTCGACCTTGCGGGCCGGGTCGAGCGTGAGCGTCACCGGCGCGGCGAGCGTGAAGGGCGCCGGGGCCTCGACGACGGCGAAGGCGCGCGGAGCCCCGCCCGGAGCGCCGTCGCGCGCGATGCGGGCCGCGACGCGGGCGGCCTCGCGCAGGTCCGCGACGTCGAAGCCGTCGGCGTAGGCGTAGCCGGTCTGCTGGCCGTGGATCGCGCGCACGCCCACCCCCTGGCCGCGCGAGTACTCCGACGAGCGGATGCGGCGCTCTTCGAGCGTGAAGGCGGAGACCATGGCGTGCTCGGCGTAGACCTCGGCGAATCCCGCACCGTGCGCGCGCGCCAGCCCGAGCAGCTCGGCGGCGAGCTCGCGCGGGACCAGGTCGGAGAGTTCGGACGGGGCGTCGGGCATGAGGGCACGGGTTGAGGGTGGAGCGCGGACACGGTGAAGGACCGCGGCAGTGTAGGTGCGCGGCGCGGAGCGCGCAACGGGCGGGCGCGCCGGTGTCGGGGCGACGGGCGGCCGTGGCAGCGTGCCGGGGCGAGGTCCGCCCGCACTTGGTCCCGCGGGGTCGCATCGGGCTATAATGCGGCCGACCATGCGGACCAGGGGCGTCGCGGTCACGCCCGTGTCCGCACGTCCTGCCGTGACGCTCCGACCCACGTCGCACGGCGCCGGGCGCCCCCGGAAGGGGCGGGCCGGGCGCGGAGGCCCCGAAGATGCACAGCACCATGTTCACGGTCCTCGTCCTGCTGGCCGGCGCGTTCGCGTCGCCGGTCCGCGCCGCGGACGCGCCGGCCGCCGTGGCGCCCGGGGCGCCGGGCGGCGCGACCGCCGGGATGTCGCTGGGGCAGGCCGTCTCGATCGCCTCGAGCGGGGCGCCGTCGGTGCAGGTGGCTGCGCTGCGGCTGACCGAGGCCGAGGCCCGCCGTGGCCAGGCGCGCGCGGCGCTGCTGCCGGTGATCTCGGGCTCGGCGTTCTCGTTGGAACGCACCTACTCGCTGAAGGCGACGGGCATCGTCTTCCCGAGCCTCCCGGGCCTCTCGTTCCCGGACCTGATCGGTCCGGTGGACCAGGTGGACGCGCGCCTGCGGGCCTCCCAGCCGTTGTTCGACGCGGCCTCGTGGCTGCGGCTGCGTTCGGCCGGGCTCGCCGTGGGCGTGAGCCGCGCGGAGGCGGGCGGCAGCGCCGAGACCGCCGCGCAGGCGGTCGCGCTGGCCTACGTGCGGGCCGCGCGCGCGGCCGCGGTGGTGTCGGCGCGCAGCGCCGATCTCGATCTCGCGCGGCAGCTCGCGTCGCTGGCCGAGGACCAGGTGCGGGCGGGCACCGCGGCCCGCATCGACGTGATCCGGGCGCGCACCCAGGAGGCGGCCGCGCGCGGGGCGCTGCTGGTGGCGCAGAACCAGGCCGTGCGCTCCACCATCGACCTGGCGCGGACGCTGGGCTTCGACCCGGCGACCCGGTTCGCGCTCACCGACACGCTCTCGACCGTCCTCGGCGCGTCGTCGGCGCCGGAGGAGACCGGGGCGGCGATCGAGATGGCGCTGGCGCAGCGCCCCGAGCTGGCCGCGGAGCGCTCGCGGGTCGCCCGCGCCGGGGCCGAGCAGCGCGCCATCCAGGCCGAGCGGCTGCCGCGCATCGATTTCAACGCGGACTACGGTCTCAGCGGGGCGCACTCCTCCGACGCGCTGACCACGCGCACGGTCACGCTGTCGGCCTCGATGCCGATCTTCGACGGGCTGCGCCGCGAGGGCCGCGCCGCCGAACAGCGCGCCGTGGCGCGCGAATCGGAGGTGCGCGAGCGCGACCTCCGCCAGCAGGTCGCGGGGGAGGTGCTCGGTGCCGCGCTGGAGGTCTCTTCGGGGCTCGAACAGGAGAGCGTGGCGATGGAACGGCTGAGGCTCGCGGAGGAGGAGCTGGCGCAGGCGCGCGAACGCTTCGCCAGCGGCGTGGCGGGGAACATCGAGGTGATCAACGCGCAGTCCTCGCTGTTGCGCGGGCGCGACGCGCTCATCGACGCGCGCAGCGTGACGGCCGCGGCGCGCATCGCACTGGCCCGCGCGGCGGGCGTGGCGAGGACGGTCCGATGAGCGCGCCCCCGTCCGCGGGATCGGCGCGCCGGCGCACCGTGCTGGTCGTGCTCGCCCTGGTGGTCCTGGCCGCCGCGGCGCTGGTGGCGCAACGCTGGGCCTGGGCGCGCACGCACATCGGCGACGATAACGCGCAGGTCGAGGGACACGTCATCCCGGTCCTGTCGCGCGTGGCGGGCTACGTCGCGGCGGTCGAGGTGGATGACAATCATGCGGTGAGCGCGGGCCAGGTGCTGGTCCGGATCGACGACCGGGACGTCCGCGCGCGTCTCGCCCAGACCGAGGCGGACCTCGCTTCCGCGATCGCGGTGGGCGGCGCCCGGGGCGAGCCCGGCCAGGCCTCGGCGCAGCTGCAGGCCGCGCGCGCGGCGGTCGAGCAGGCCCGGGCCAACGCGCGCCGGGCCGCGAGCGACCTCGAGCGCTACCGCTCGCTCACCGAGCGCGGCATCATCAGCCGCCAGCAACTCGACGCCGCCGAGGCCGCGGCCACCGCGTCGGAGGCCCAGGTGCAGGCCGCCACGCAGCAGGTGCTGGCCGCGAGCGCCGGGCTGCGCGGCGCCGAGAGCCGGGTGGCGGCGGCCCGGGCGGCGCGCGACCAGGCCGCGCTGGTGCTCTCCTACACGAGCGTCGCCGCGCCGGAGTCGGGCGTGGTGACGCGGAAGTCGGTCGAGGTCGGCCAGTACGTGCAGGCCGGGCAGCCGCTGCTCAGCGTGGTGCCGCTGCGCGACGTCTGGGTGATCGCCAACCTCAAGGAGACCACGGTGCGGAACGTCCTGCCGGGCGACCGGGTCGAGATCACGGTGGACTCGTACCCGGGGAGGAGGATCCGCGGACACGTCGAGAGCCTGAGCCCGGCGACCGGCGCGAAGTTCTCGCTGCTGCCGCCCGACAACGCCACGGGCAACTTCACCAAGGTGGTCCAGCGCATCCCGGTGCGCATCGGGCTCGACGAGCCCAACGACGCCGTGCGTCCGCTGCGTCCGGGCATGAGCGTGCGCGTCACGATCACGACGACGAGGTAGTCCCGGCGCCGCGGCGCCGCCCCGGCCGGACCGCGGGCCGGGCACGCCTGCCCCGCGCCCGCGCGGCACCGTGCGCGGGGCCCCGGGGGGCGGCCGGTCCCGCGGTCGACCGGGTGGCCCTCAAGTGCGCCGCGGTTGCTGCCGAAACTCCCCGGACCATGTCCGCGCCATCGCCCCGCCCGGTGTCCGTGACCTCCCCCCTCCTGCGGAGGCAACTGCTCGCCCTGTTCCCCGGGGGCGAGCCTCCCCCGGGGCTGGAGCGCCTGCTCGAGGTGGTCGACGAGTCGTACCGGCGCTTCGAGACCGGCCGCGCGACGCTCGAGCGCTCGCTCGAGCTCTCCTCCGACGAACTGCTGCGCGCGAATGCCGAGCTGCGCGGCACCCTGCAGGCGCTGCCGGACCTGTTCGTCATCCTCGACGCGGAGGGCCGCATCCTCTCCTACCGCCCGCCCGCGGGCCCGGACGGGATGACGACCTTCGATCCGCGCGAGATGGAGGGGCGGCTCCTCCAGGACGCCATCCCCGGGGAGGCGGGAGCGGGGCTCGGCCGGGCCTTCGCGCGCATCCAGAGCGGCTCGGCCGCGGAGCACCTCGAGTACACGATCACGTTCGGCGGGGAAGAGCTGCATCGCGACGGGCGCGTGGTGCGGCTGTCGGGTGACCGCGCGCTGTGCATCATCCGTGACGTCACCGGCCTGCGGCGGGCGGAGGACGCCCTGCGCCGCTCGGAACAGCACTACCGGCTGCTCTTCGACGCGAACCCGCAGCCGATGTGGGTGTTCGACCGCGAGACGCTCGCGTTCCTGGCGGTCAACCAGGCCGCCGTGGACCACTACGGCTGGTCGCGCGAGGAGTTCCTCGCCATGACCGCGGCGGACATCCGTCCCCCCGAGGAGGTGCCGGCGCTGCTCGAAGTGATGCGCCGGCTGGCGGACGCCCCCCTGCGGCCGGGCGTGTTCCGGCACTGCACGAAGGGCGGGGCGCTCATCGACGTCGAGACACTGGGGAACCCGCTGACGTTCTACGGCCGGCCCGCGGTCATGGTGCTTGCGAACGACGTCACCGAGCGCCGTCGCCTCGAGGAGCAGTACCGGCAGACCCAGCGCATGGAGGCCGTCGGCCAGCTCGCGGGCGGCGTGGCGCACGACTTCAACAACCTGCTCACCGTCATCACCGGCTACTGCGAGTTGCTGTCCCGGTCGCTCACCGACCGGGTCGCGGACCTGCACCGGGTCCAGGAGATCCACCGGGCCGCCGCGCGCGCCGCCGCGCTCACGCGCCAGTTGCTGGCGTTCAGCCGCAAGCAGCCGATCGAGTCCCGGGTGCTGGACCTGGACGAGGTGGTGCAGGGCATGGTGCCGATGCTCTCCCACCTGCTGGGCGAGCACATCCGCCTCGTCGCGCCGCGCGCGCCCCGGCTCGGCCGGGTCAAGGCCGACCCCGGCCAGGTCGAACAGGTGGTCATGAACCTGGCGATCAACGCGCGCGACGCCATGCCGGGCGGCGGCACGCTCACCATCGCGCTGGCCGACGTCGAGCTGGACGCGGCCGCGCGGGGGATCGACACGGCGCTGCGCTCGGGTCCGCACGTGATGCTGGCGGTCGGCGACACCGGTTGCGGCATGGACGCCGCGACCCGGGTGCGCATCTTCGAGCCCTTCTTCACGACCAAGGAAGTCGGCAAGGGGACCGGGCTGGGGCTCGCGACCGTGTACGGGATCGTCCAGCAGAGCGCCGGCGCGATCCAGGTGGAGAGCGAACCGGGTCGGGGCGCGACCTTCCGCATCTACCTGCCGCGCGTCGAGCCGGCCGCCGCCGCCGGCGAGGAGGCGGTCGAGTCGGTGCCCGCCGCATCGGGCCAGGAGACCGTGCTCGTCGTGGAGGATGAGCCGGCGGTGCGCTCGCTCGAGGCGGAAGTGCTCGCCGGGCACGGGTACCGCGTGCTGGTGGCGGGTGACGCGCACGAGGCGCTGGCGGTCGAGGAGCGCTGCGGGGAGCCCATCGCCCTGCTCGTCACCGACGTGGTGATGCCGGGCCGCAGCGGCCGGGAACTGGCGCTGGAGTTCGTGCGCCGCCGCCCCGGGACGCGGGTGCTCTACGTGTCCGGCTACGCCAACGACGCCTTCGTGGGCGAGGGACTGCTCGGGGCGGGGACCTGGTTCCTGCAGAAGCCCTTCGCTCCCGAGGTGCTCGCGCACAAGGTCCGCGAGGTCATCGACACCGACCGCCCGGCGCTGGCCGCGTAGGTGGCCGGGCGTCCGCGGCCCGGGGCCGGGCGCGGGAGCCCGCCCGGTCCGGGACTTCCTCAGCGCTCGCTCGCGTCGTCCTTCGCGGGCTTCACGACGACCCGCGTGGCGACGGCCTCGCGGCCTTCCGCGCGGTAGTAGACCGTCACGCGGGCGTCCTTCTCCAGGTCGCCGACCATGCGCATCTCGGCGTGCCTGGTGAACACCATCGTGCTGGGCTTCTTGCCACCCTTCTCGACCGTGAGACTGGTCTTGTCCAGGGCGGTCACGACCCCGGTGAACTGCCGGGTCGTCTGCTTCGCCTTGGCCGAAGCGCTCGTGGCCGACGCCTCGGGCTTGCGTGCCGCGAGCGCGGGGAGCGCCGCAGCGGTGACGGCGACCAGGGCGAGCGCCGCACACAGTGCGAGAACCTTCCGGCTCTGCCTCATCCTCCTCACCTCCCCTCCTCGCCCCGGGGCCGGGCGGGGATACGAATACGTCGTGCGGGATCGGCGAGTCAAGTATATAATGTGTTCCATCACAACCGCTTACGGAGTTGTCGGTGGCGCCAACGAAGTGGACGCGCAGCTCGTGGGCCGCCCGGACGCGACGCCGCCCCGCGGGCCCGGTGACGGGCCTCAGCGCCGGCCGTGTCCTCCCCGGGTCAGCTGGCCGCAGGCCCCTTGCACGTCTCGTCCGCGGCTCCTGCGGACGGTGACGAAGCAGCCCCGCGCCTTCAAGCGGCCCACGAAGGCATCCAGCCGGTCCTCCCCGGGCTCCTTGAAGGCCGATCCGGCGTGCTCGTTCATGCGGATGAGGTTGAGGTTGTGATGCCTGCGCAGGCTGCCCATCCACTCGGCGAGACGGTCGGCGTCCTGCGGCGTGTCGTTGACGCCCGCCATCAGCACGTACTCGAGGGTGAGCCGCTCCCTGGCACTCAGGGGCCAGGCCTCCAGCGCCTGGCGCAGGCGCGCCAGGTTCCACACCCGGTTGACCGGCATCACCGCGCTGCGGGCCGTGTCGGTGGTGGCGTTGAGGGACAGGGCGAGCCAGGGCCGGGGCGAGAGCTTCGCCAGCCGCTCGATGCCGCTGACCAGGCCCGAGGTGGAGACGGTGATTCGCCGGGTGCTGATGTTGAGGCCCTGCGCATGGTTGAAGACCCGGATGGCCCGATGCACGTGCGCCAGGTTGTGAAGCGGTTCGCCCATGCCCATGAAGACCAGCGCGATCTGGTGGGGCTTCCCGCGTCCCCGCTCCCGCAGCAGGGCCAGGACCTGCCCCACGATCTCCCCGGCGGTCAGGTTGCGCTTGATCCCCATGGCGCCGGTGGCGCAGAAGGTGCAACCCATGGCACAGCCCACCTGGCTGCTGAGGCAAAGGGACACGCGTGGATCGCGGAACTCGCGGGGCATGAGCACGGTCTCGATGCGCTCGCCGTCCGTGAGGCCCAGCACCAGCCGGGTGCTGCCATCCTCCGAGACGTGGCGCTCCAGGATCGTCGGCAGCGCCAGGTCCACGTTCAGGGCCATCCACTCCCGGATCTCCCGGCTCAGCCGGGGCCGGCCTTCCACCCAGGCCCAGGGATGCTGGCACTGGAGGAAGAGGTGTTCGGCCCGCCCCGGCGCGCCCAGGGCCGTGAAGTCCTCGGGCAGCAACGCGTAGGCCGATGGCCTTCCGGCCCGCTCGGGGGCGGGACGATCCCAGGGGTGGGGCTTCGTCACGGGCATGGTCGCGTAGGTCAGCGCGGCGGCCGGCGGATGCCGAGCTTCTTCATCTTCGATTCGAGCGTGGTGGGCTTGAGGCCCAGCACGGCCGCCGCTCCCTTCGGCCCGCTCACCCGCCAGCGCGTGAGCTCGAGCGTGCGCAGGATGCCCTCGCGCTGGACCTCGGCGAAGCTGCGCGGGGGCTGCGGCGCGAACGCTCCCTGGTGGAGCGCGGCAGCGGCGTCGGCCGGTGCGGGGACCGGTGGGGGCGGGGCGGAACCCCGGGCGGAGGGCGGGGGCGACGGGGGTGCCGGCTCGGGTTCCGGCGACAGTCCCAGCCCCGCGCGCAGTCGCGCGTTCTTCGCCGCCAGCCGGTTGCGATCGGCCGCCAGGGTCCGGAAGGCCGCGACGTTCCCGAGGGCCGCCGCCCCCAATCGCGTCGAGGTGGCCATGAGTCGCAGTTGTTCGTCGGGCAGCGTGTTGCGGGAGTAGACCGCGAGCACGCCGATGCAACGCTCGCCGTGCTCGAGCGGAAGCGCCGCGATCGCGCGCACGCCGTTCTTCTTGAGCCAGTCGGCGGCGGCCAGACCGTGAGAGTCGAGGCCCGACCTCACGACCAGCGGGTCGTGGGCCGTCGGGATCCGGCCCAGCGATCCGACGCCGATCGGGATGCGGACGGGAGCTCGCATCCCGGCGCCGTCGGCCCCGACGCTCGCGACCAGGTGGAGGCAACTGTCCCGGGCGGGGCAATCGGGACGCATCGGGCAGGAGTCGCAGACATCACCGGGGCCCACAAGCCAGGCCTGCGCCGCCACCCCGTCGCACGAGGCCATCCCGGCCTCGAGCAGCGTGGACAGTACGGGCTGAAGTGATTGCAGGATTGTAAGTTGTTCGCTCATGTGAGCACCTCGTGATCCGCATCCTAACTCACGACATTTCGTAAGTCACGAAATATCGTGAGCCGGGATGGGGCTCCACGTGCCTCTTCAGTCCCCGCTCGCGGAGGTCGAAAACTGCTGGATGGAGACGCGTCTCGACCCGGCGGACCCGATCGTCCCGGAACACGTCCTCGCCACGTCCTACGGGATCCTCGCGCTCGTTCTCGGAGCCGCGGCCTGGTCCGGGATGGCCGTCGTCTTCGGCGCATGGTCGCTTCCGGCTGCGCCGGGTCTCGGCTGGTTGATCGCCTGGGCCTGCCGTCACGGTGGTCGTCGCGGCGACGGGTTCGTCAGGGTGGCGGCCTGGCTGTTGGCCCCTGCCGGGGCCGTGCTCGCGCTCCTCGCCTCGAGCGCGTTCGCGGTGGCCCAGGGCTCGCCCGACTCGGGCTTCGGCCTTCGCTCGACCGGGGCCGAGTTCGCGAGGCTCTTCACCGAGGCCCCCTGGTTCGGCTCCGCCGCGGTCGTGCTGACTCTGGCCGGGGCCCGGTTCGCCCTGCGGGACCGTCCGTCCCGGCGGGCGGCGGCGCGGCCGTCACTGGACCTGGCCCGTGCCGTCGGCGACCGTCCCCCGGCCTCCCGGGCATCCGGCGAGCGGGCCGGATCACGGGCCGCCTGAGACCCCCCTCGTCCGCACCAGCGCGCGGGCCGACTCCCGCTGTTCCCCGTGCTCCACGATGCGCTCCGGGTAGTCCACCCCGAGCCTCGCGCCCGCCGCTTCGCACACCCCGGCCGGTGCCTCCCACGGCCGGTGGATCCAGCGGGCCGGCAGCCGCCCGAGCTCGGGCACCCAGCGCCGGACGTAGTCCCCGCCGGGGTCGAAGCGGAGGCCTTGCAGGACCGGGTTGAAGATGCGGAAGAAGGGCTGGGCGTCCGTGCCCGTCCCGGCCACCCACTGCCAGCCGCCGTTGTTGCTGGCCAGGTCCCCGTCGACCAGGTGCCGCATGAAGTGCGCCTCTCCCAGGCGCCAGTCGAGCAGCAGGTCCTTGGCCAGGAACGACGCCGCGATCATGCGGGCCCGGTTGTGCATGAAGGCGGTCGCGGCCAGCTCCCGCATGGCGGCGTCCACCACCGGGTAGCCGGTGCGGCCCTCGCGCCACGCGTCGAAGTGCGCCGGGTCGCCCGGCCAGCGGATGTCCGCGTACGTGCGCCGGAACGCGCCGTGCTCGCAGTGCGGGAAGTGGTGCAGGACGTGCGCGTAGAAGTCCCGCCAGCGCAGCTCGGCCACGAACTTCGCCGCCGCGGCCGCCAGCGCGCGGTCCTCCGGCGCGGCCCGGGCGGCGCCCAGCACCGCCGCCGCCACCGTGCGCGGCGAGAGCGTGCCGCAACGCAGGTCTGCCGAGAGGCGCGAGCCGGCATCGCCGGCGAGGAGGTCGCGTTCCGCGGCGTAGCGCGCCAGGCGGTGATGGACGAAGTGCGCGAGACGCCTGCGCCCGGGCGCGGCTCCGCCGGGCCACCCGGGCGGCGCGACGCCGGGCCCGGGCGTCGCGGGCGGCTGCGCCGGGAGGTCGTGGGATGCGAGCCGGGTCACGGCGGGCAGGGGAGAGCCGGGCGGCAGCGCTTCGCAGGCCCTTCGGAACGCCGTGTACACCACGAAGGGCGTGCCGGCCTTCGTGAGCACCGCCCCGGGCGGCACCAGCAGCCGGTCGTGGAAGCGCCGCACCGTCACGCCCGCCGCGCGCAGGGCCCGCTCGACCTGCGCATCGCGCCGCTCGCTCGCCGGCTCGTACTCGTCGTTCCAGTAGACCGCGTCCGCGCGGGCCAGCCGCGCGGCGCGTGGCACCGCCTCGATCGCGGGCGCGTGGTCCAGCGCCAGCCGCGAGCCGGCGCTCTCGATCGCGCCCGCGAGGTCGGCGAGGGATTCCCGCGCGAAGCGGTCCCGCGCCGGGGCGCCCGCGCCGGGCGCCGCGCGCGGTTCCGCGGTCTGCCGCGCCGGGGCGGACCCGGTCGCGTGGAACGGGACCACGTCGCCGGCCGCGTCGCGCACGGCCTCGTGCAGGCCGGTGTTGTCCGCGAGCCGCAGGTCGTTCCGGAACCAGAACAGGACGCGCATGGGCGCCCGGTTGGATGCGGCTGCGCCCCGGAGGATCGGCGGGCCGGCCGCCCGCGGGGCCCGTCGCCGGGCCCGGGGACGGTTGCGGCCGCCGCGGCCGCATCGTCTATCATGCCGGCCGAGGGCCACGTACCGCCCCGTCCGGCCGATTCCGAACCGCAGGAGACTCTCCAGGAGACGATCGCCATGAACCGTTCCGCCTGGCTGTGGATCATCGCCCTCCTCATCACCCTGGCCTCGGGACGCTGGCAGCGCATGACCGGGCCGACCCACGAGCTCTCCGGGACGGCGTCACTCGGCGGCGCCGAGATCCACTACGTGCTCGACCGCACGCACGCCGGGGCGGGCGACCACCGCGTCGTGCTGGGAGCGCTGCCCGCGGATGCCGTCGGGGTCGTCGAGTGGAAGGAGTACGGCTCGAGCGATCCGTGGACCGCGGTGCCGATGAGGAAGGAAGGCGCCGCGCTGGTGGCCGAGCTGCCGCATCGGCCGCCCGCCGCCAAGCTCTGGTACCGCGTCCGGCTCGCGCGCGGTGCCGAGTCGATCCTCGTCCCGGCCGAACGTCCCGTGGCCATCCGCTTCCGCGACGACGTCCCGCCCTGGGTGCTCATCCCGCACATCTTCATCATCATGCTGGCGATGCTGCTGTCGACACGCGCCGGCCTCGAGGTCTTCCGCCCCGCGCCGCGCTTCAAGGGGCTGGTCGGGGGGACGCTGGCGGCGCTCTTCGTCGGTGGCATGGCGATCGGCGTGTTCGTCACGCACTACGCGTTCGGCCCGTGGTGGACCGGCTTCCCGGTGGGCAACGACATCACCGACAACAAGACGCTCATCGCGCTGGTCGTCTGGGCCGCCGCAGCGTTCGCCCTGGGTCGCGCGAAGCTCGAAAAGGCATGGGTCGTGCTCGCCGCGATCGTCACGCTCGTGGTCTTCGCCATCCCTCACTCGTGGACCGCGGGCGAACCGCCGTACTCGCAGCTCGACGCCGCGCGCGCGCCGGTCGCGGCGCCCGCCGACCGCGTGTCCGGCGCGTCGGTGGGTGATTCCACGGCGGTGAAGTAGCGAGCCGCACAGACGCTCCAACCAAGCGGAGGGAACGTGCCTGTCTTCGTCCCGGTCATCCCCGCGACCCCCTCGCCACGTGCCGAGGCGCTGGGCCAGCGTCTGACGGAGACCATCGAGCAGTTCCGGCAGCAGAACCCGGACCTGAGCGGTTTCGAGGTGAGCCAGGCCACGCGGATCGCCGTCTCCCGCACGGGCGGTGCGGGCGCTCCGAAGCGGGTGCTGATCGCGCTGGCCACGGCCGTGACCGTCGCGGGGCTGGCGCTCGCCCTCCGCTTCGACACCGGCGGCGCGAGTTGGCCGCTGCTGATGCTGATCGCCGCGATCGCCGTGGCGCTGGGCGTGGTAGTGGCGCTGAAGCGGCGCTGACGAGCCGCCCGACTGGGTCGCCCGCCCCGGTGACCCCCGGAACAGCGGAGGCAACCCGGCGGGCCTCCGGACCGTAGTCCTCTCGTCCCCCGCGGCCCGGACCGGGCCGCCGGCTCTTGCCCGCGAGGTGCCCCCATGCTGTCCATCCAGTCCCTGGTCAAGGTCTACCCGGGCCCGGTCGCGGCCCTGCAGGGCATCGATCTCGAGGTGCCGTTCGGCATGTTCGGCCTGCTCGGGCCCAACGGGGCGGGCAAGTCCACCCTCATGCGGATCCTTGCCGGGCTGCTCGAGCCGACCTCGGGCCGGGTGACGCTCGACGGCGACGACGTCCTCGCCCGCCCGGAGCGTCTGCGGGCGCGGCTCGGCTACCTGCCGCAGGACTTCGGCTTCTACCCCCACCTCACGGGCGCGCAGATGCTGGTCCACCTGCTCCGCCTCAAGGGCGTGGCCGCGAACGTGGGGCACCGCGAGCTCGCCGGGGAGTTGCTGGAGCGCGTGAACCTCTCGTACGCGGCCGGCCGCAAGGTGAAGACCTACTCGGGCGGCATGCGGCAGCGCCTCGGCATCGCGCAGGCGATCGCCGGGGACCCGCGGCTGCTGATCGTGGACGAGCCCACGGCCGGGCTCGATCCGGAGGAGCGCCTGCGCTTCTACCACCTGCTCGCCGAGCTGGCCGAGGGCCGCACCGTGATCCTCTCGACCCACATCGTCGAGGACGTCGCGGTGCTCTGCCCGCGCTTCACCGTGATCCGCGACGGCCGCCTGATCGCGCACACCACGCCGCGGGAGGCCCGCGCCGCGCTGGACGGCGCGATCTTCGAGGGCACGGTGACGCCCGCCGAGCTGCCGGCCCTGCGCCGCGCGCGCACCGTGACCCAGGCCATCCTGGTCGAAGGCCGGCACCGCGTGCGCGTGCACGACGCATCGCGCGTTCCGCCCCCCGGCTTCGAGCCGGCGAATCCGACGCTCGAGGACGCGTACCTGGTCCTGATGCGCTCCGGCGGCGCGAACGGCGCCGCTGCCGCGGCGGCCGCCCGCCGGGAGGACGCCTCCGCGGGGCGGACGTCATGAGCCCGCGGCGCCTCGGCGAGGTCTTCCGCCAGGAGCTGGCCCACGACCTGCGCCGGCCGCTGTTCTGGGTGCTGCTCGTGATCGTCGGGCTCTTCGCCTACGTGATGTCCACCGGCAACGCCTCGATCGGCTCCGGGAACAGCGCGGTGGGCGGCACCAAGGCGTGGATCACCTCCGAGTTCGCGATCTCCCAGCTCGTCGCGATGCTGGTGGGCCTGCTCTACGCGTTCTTCGTCGCCGTGGCCGCCGGCATGAGCGTGATCCGTGACGAGGAGTTGAAGGTCGGCGAGTTGCTCCACGCCACGCCGCTCACGCCGGCCGAGTACGTGTGGGGCAAGTACGCCGCCACGCTGGCCGGCTTCCTGCTCGTGCTGCTGGCGAACGTGGGGCTGATCGTGCTGTTCAACCACGGCCTGCCCCACGGCGAGAACGCCGAGGTCATCGGGCCGCTCGCCGCGGGGAACTACCTGCGCCCCCTGTTGCTCTTCGCGCTGCCGTCGCTGCTGTGCATGGCCGGCACCAGCTTCGCACTGGGCACGCTCACGCGCATGCCGATCCTGGTGTTCGCGTTCCCGGTGGCGAGCATCGTCCTCGGCGTCGCCCTGCTGTGGAACTGGTCGCCGTCGTGGCTCCCTCCCGCCGTCAACGGCCTCCTCATGGTGCTGGACCCGACCGGGATCCGCTGGCTCAACGAGACGTGGCTCAACGTGGACCGCGGCGTGGACTTCTACAACGGCGCCCGGGTCGGCACCGACGCCTGGTTCTGGGCCAATCGCGCGGTGGTGGTGGGGCTCGGCCTCGGGGCGGTCCTGCTCACGCAGTGGCGGTTCGCCGCCACGCTGCGCGGGACGCGTGCGGTGCGCCGCGCCCGCGCCACGGCGGGCCGGCCCGACGCCGGGGCGCCGCGGCCCGAAGCGGCCCCGCTCGCGTCGCTGGGGATGCGCTCGGGCGCCACCGGCTTCCTCGCCGGCGCGTGGGAGGTCGCGCGCGTGGAGCTGCACGAGCTGCGCACGCACCCCGGCCTCTACCTGTTCGTGCCCATGATCCTGGCCCAGACCCTCAGCAGCATCGTCAACGTCGGCGCCTTCGACACGACGCTGCTCCAGACCCCGGGCGGGCTCGCCGCGGAGGCGATGAACACGCTCACGCTGCTGGTCTGCCTGCTGCTGCTCTTCTACACGGTGGAGTCGCTGCAGCGCGAGCGCGGCACCGGCTTCGGCGCGATCTTCCACGCCACCCCGTTGCGCACCGGCTCGCTGCTGCTGGGCAAGGCGCTGGCCAACACCGTGGTGGCGCTGGCCATCCTGCTGACCGCCCTCGCGGGCGACGCCATCCTGCTCGCGGTCCAGGGGCGGGTGCCGTTCCGCATCGGGCCGTTCCTGCTGTGCTGGGGCCTGCTGCTGACGCCGACCTTCCTGGCCTGGACGGCGTTCGCGATGGCGCTGTTCGCGCTCACCCGCAGCCGCTACGCGACGTACGCGCTGGGGCTCGGCGCGATGGCCGTGACCGGCTTCTTCCAGGCCCGCGGCCGGATGAACTGGGCGTTCAACTGGGACCTGTGGAGCGCGACGCGCTGGAGCGACATGAGCGTGTTCGAGCTGGACCGGCTGCCGCTGGTCCTCAACCGGGTGATGGTGCTGGGGCTCGCGGCGTTCTTCATCGTGCTCACCGTGCGGCTCTTCCCGCGGCTCGAGGCCGACGCCGCGCGCGCCGCGCACCGGCTGCGTCCTGCGGCGCTGGCGCGCGCAGCACTGGGGCTCGTCCCGCTGCTGCTCGTGCCGCTGGCGGCCTGGGCCGTGCTGTGGCTGCAGGTGGAGCAGGGGTGGGAGGGCGGCCGGATGAAGAAGCTGGCGAAGGACTACTGGCGACAGAACGCCGCGACCTGGACCGGCGCGCCGCTGCCGGTGATGGCCGCGGTGGACCTCGACGTCGCGCTCGACCCGCCGCACCGCACGTTCCGCGTGGCCGGCCACTACGACCTGGTGAACCGGGGCCGGGCACCGCTCCGGGAGTTCCCGCTGACCGGCGGGTTCGCGTGGGACTCGCTCGCGTGGACCCTGGACGGCGCCCCGTGCAAGCCGGAGGACCGCTCGCGCCTCTACGTCTTCACGCTGCCGCGACCGCTCCAGGCGGGCGAACGCGTGCGCCTGGGCTTCCGGTACCGGGCGACCTTCCCGGCGGGCATCAGCCGCAACGGCGCGGGGACCATGGAGTTCATCGTGCCCTCGAGCGCCGTGTTCACGGGGTTCGATGGGCCCACGCTGGTGCCCCAGCTCGGGTTCAGCCCGGAGATCGGCCCCGAGGCGAAGGACCGGCCCGAGCCGCGCCGGTATCCCGACGACGTCTGGCGCGACACGCTGCCGGCGATGATGCCGCTGGCGGAGGGCTGGTTCGACACGCGCATCCGCGTGACCGTGCCCGAGGGGTTCCGGGCGAACGCCACCGGCGTGCTCGAGCGCGAGAGCGCGGCGAACGGGCTCCGCACGTTCACCTACGTCTCCGACCGCCCGGTGCACCTGTTCAACGTGATCGCCGGGCGCTGGGCGGAGCGGCGGGGCGCGGGCGTGACGATCTACCATCACCCGGCGCACACCTACAACCTCGACGGCATGGTCCAGGCGCTCTCCGGCTCGCGGCGCTGGTACTCGGAGTGGTTCGGGCCCTATCCCTGGCGCGATCTGCGGCTCAGCGAGTTCCCCCGCCTGCGCGACTACGCGCAGGGCTCGCCGACCAACATCACGTTCTCGGAGGGCATCGGCTTCCTCACCAAGAGCGAGCCCAGGGCCGACGCCGCGTTCTGGGTCACGGCGCACGAGGCGGCGCACCAGTGGTGGGGCAACATCCTGGTCCCCGCCGACCGCCCCGGCGCGGTGGTGCTCTCCGAGGGCCTGTCGCACTTCTCGACCGCCCTGCTCGTCGGGCAGGTGAAGGGCCGCGAGCAGCAACTGGCCTTCCTGCGCCAGATCGAGGACCAGTACGCGAACACGCGCCAGGCCGACTCCGAACGCCCGCTCACCCGCATCGACGGATCGCGCGCGGGCGACGACCGCATCGTCTACGACAAGGGCGGGTGGACCGCGTGGATGATGATGCGGCTCGTGGGCCGGGATCCGATGCTGCGGGGGCTGCGCGACTTCATCGCCGCCTGGCGCGACGGCCCCGACCACCCCGTGCTCCAGGACTACCTCGCCCACATGCGCCGCTACGCGCCCGACTCGGCCGCCTACGACGCCTTCGTGAGGCAATGGTACTGGGACGTGGTGGTGCCCGAGTACCGGGTGAGCGACGCGCGCGCCGTGCGACGGGGCGACGGCTGGGAGGTCCGCGCCCGGGTGCGCAACGCCGGCACCGGCCGCATGCCGGTGCAGGTCGCGGCGGTCCGCGGGGTGCGCTTCGCCGACCGGAAGCAGAAGGCGGAGCCGTGGCGCGACGCGCGCACCACCGTCGTGCTGGGGCCGAAGGAGACCCGCGAGATCGTGCTGCGCTGCGGCTTCGAGCCGGAGCGCGTGGTGGTCGATCCGGACTTCGAGGTGCTCCAGCTCGAGCGGCAGAAGGCCACCGCCCGGGTGGAGGTGCGGAAGTCGGCGCCGGCGGACCGGCCGGCGCGCGCCGCGGTCGCGGCGGGTGCCCGCAGCCGCGGCTGAGACGGCGGCCCCGCCTACTCCACCCGCACGCGCGCCAGCACCAGCGTCGGCGTGCGCCGCAGGATCTCGAGCGGCGTCTGCGCGCCGCGCGCGACCTCGCGCTCCAGCGCGGGAGGGAAGGCGAGGTAGGTCATCCCGTCCGTCGCGCGGTGTTCGCGCAGCGCCGCGGGCGCCGGGGGCACGACCACCAGCGCGCCCCGGGCGTAGAAGCGCAGCGAGGGCGGCGGTTCCCCCACCAGCGCGAGCGGCGCGTGCGGCGGCGCAGCGGCCTCCAGCGCCTGCGCCGCGGTCCGCGTGTTGAGCCAGTCCTCCATCGCCGGGAGGACCTGCAGCGACACGATGGGCATCCCCACCGCGACCGGCAGCCCCATCAGCAGGGCCGCCAGGCGGCGCCGGCGCATGAGGTCCGCGAGGAACGGCGCCCAGGCGGTGAGCAGCAGGGCCGCCCCCAGCAGGCGGAGCGCCGGGGCGGCGTCGCTCACGCGCGCCGCCAGCGCGACGAAGGTGAACGCCGCCACGCTCCCCGCCGCCGCCAGCGTCAGCGCCGCGCGCGTGAGCGCCGATGCCACCCGCTCCGGGTTCTCGAACAGGTGGTCGAGCAGGCGTCCGCACAGCAGCGCGGCGGCCGGCACCGCCGGCAGCGCCGCCGTCAGCGGACGCGCCGGGTAGAGGAGGATCGGCACCAGGGCCGCGAGCAGGCAGGCGATGAAGAAGTGCGCCGCGCCCTCCTCGCGCCGCTCCCGCTCGATCGCCGCCGCCGGCGGCAGTTGCGGCCCGGTCGACCCGATGCGCAGCAGCGGGAGGCGCCCGCGCCACCAGGTCGCGGCGTGCACCATCGCGTCGGGGAGCAGGGCGCTCCACGGGAAGCAGCCGGTCACGAGGAACGGGATCGCGAACACCGCGCCCGCGAACCACGGCATCGGCGGCCCGACCGTGTAGGGGAAGAACGGCGCGCGCGCCAGGAAGTCCGCGCCGTGGCGCGCGGCCATCGTCCCGTACCACGGCAGGGCGACGGCCAGCATGAGCGCGAGGCCGGCGAACGGCCGGGCGTGGCGCCAGTCCTCGCGGTCGCGCGCCAGCGCCAGGTAGAGCGCGAAGCCGGCGAGCGGCCACAGCGCCGTGAGCGGGCCCGCGCACACCAGCGCCGCCGCCAGGGCCCCGTACGTGACCACCAGGCGCAGGTCGCGGCCGCGCGCCCGGCCGAAGACGACGTCGGCGAGGCCGGTGCACCCGGTCCAGGCCAGCAGCGAGCCGAGCACCTGCGTGCCGTCGCCCCGCGCGGCCAGCGGCAGCGCCACCGACGTGGCGAGCACGCCCGCCGCGAAGACCCCGGCGCGCGGGCCGAAGTGACGGGCGCCGGCCACGCCGGTGATGAGGACGAGCAGCAGCGCGAGGCCCGCGCGGGCCTGGCGTGAACGCAGCGGCGAGGCGGGGTCGCGTCCGTACGCGAGCGCGTCGAGCGCGTACGCGGGCAGGGGCTTCTCGTAGAGCGGCTGCGCGCCGTAGAGCGGGGTCAGCGCCTCGTGACGCGCGACCAGCTCGCGGGCGACCTGCGCGTCCCGGGCCTCGCGCTCGTCGAGGACCCCGACCCGGTCGAGGCCGAGGAAGAGCACGAGGACGCACAGCGTCGCGAGCACGAAGGGGGCGAGGCGCATGGCGGGAACGAGGGTAGCAGAAGCGGACGACGCGCCGCCGCCCGCCGCGGACCCCGGGCCGGTGGAGCGCGTCCGACTCCGCCGTTGAAGCGGGGCGCCCGCGGCCCTAGCATCCGGGGTCGTGGCGTCCGGGTCCGTCCCCGCGCCCGTGAAAGGAGAGCGCCGTGCCGCAGCGCCATCGCCCGCCCGTCCTGCTCGCCCTGCTGGTCGCGGCGCTCGCCGCGGCGCCGCTGCTCGCCGCGCCCGCGGGCCCGCCGATCCGCCTGACGGTGGACGCGACCGGGGCGCCGCGCAGGATCCTGCACGCGCGGCTCGAGATCCCGGTCCGCCCCGGACCGCTCACGCTGGTCTACCCCCGGTGGATCCCGGGGAACCACTCCCCTTCCGGGCCGATCGCGGACCTGGCCGGGCTGCGCCTGAGCGCGAACGGTCGCCCGCTCGCCTGGGAACGCGACGCGGTGGACATGTTCGCGTTCCACTGCCGGGTGCCGGCGGGGGCGATCCGCCTGGACGTCGAGTTCGACCGCCTGCAGTCGGCATCGGGGAGCCACACGACGGGCAGGTCCCTCACGTCGCAGCTGGCGGTGCTCGACTGGAACGAGTTGCTGCTCACCCCGCAAGGGCGGCCGGCGGCCGGGATCGACTTCGCGGTGCGATTGCGCCTGCCCGCGGGCTGGACGTACGCGACCGCGCTGACGACCGCGCGGGCGGACAGCGACGGGGTCGAGTTCGCGCCGGTCCCCCTCACGACGCTGGTGGACTCGCCGGTGCAGGCGGGCGCGCACCGGCGCCGCATCGAGCTCGGCCCGGCGGCCGGGCCACCGGTGGCCGTCGAGCTCGCCTGCGACAGCGAGGACGGGCTCGAAGTGGCCCCGGAGCAGGTCGCGCAGTGGAAGCAGCTGGTGGCCGAGGCCACCGCCCTGTTCGGGGCGACCCACTACCGGCGCTACGACTTCCTCTGCACGCTGAGCGACGAGGTGGATCACTACGGGCTCGAGCACCACGAGTCGAGCGACGACCGGATGCAGGAGCGCGCACTGGTGGACGACGAGCTGCGCGCCGCCCAGTCGGGACTGCTGCCGCACGAGTATGCGCACTCCTGGAACGGCAAGTACCGCAGGCCCGAGGGGCTGATCGCGCCCGACTTCCAGGCGCCGGAGAGGACGGGGCTGCTCTGGGTCTACGAGGGCCTGACGACCTACCTCGGCTGGGTGCTGGCGGCGCGCAGCGCGCTGGCGGGCCCCGAGTGGCAGCGGCAGGAGCTGGCCTGCGAGGCGGCGTGGCTCGACCGCACCCCGGGGCGTTCCTGGCGGCCGCTCGAGGACACGGCGATCGCCGCGCCCCTCGGCCCCGGGGGGCCGGGCACCTGGTCCTCGTGGCGGCGCGGGGCGGACTACTACGAAGAGGGGGCCCTGATCTGGCTCGAGGTGGACGTCCTGATCCGCCAGCGCACGGCCGGCCGGCGCTCCCTGGACGACTTCTGCCGGCGGTTCTTCGGCGGCCGGAGCGGCCCGCCCGAGGTGGTGCCCTACGGCCTCGACGACGTCGTGAGGGCGCTGGAACAGGTCGCCCCCCACGACTGGCGGGGGCTCTTCGCGGCCCGGCTCGCTTCCACCTCGCAACGCGCGCCGCTGGGCGGCATCGAAGGGAGTGGCTGGCGGCTGGCCTGGAGCGACAGCCTGAGCGACTACGAGCGGGCGGGCGAGAAGGCCTGGGAGCGGACCGACCTGCGCCTCTCGCTGGGCCTCGAGCTCGACGGGGACGGCGTCGTGACCGACGTCGTGCCGGGCAGCGCGGCCGCGCAGGCCGGGCTCGCCCCGGGGCTGAAGCCGGTCGCCGTCGGGGGGCGCCGGTTCAGCGTGGCGCGGTTGCGCGAGGCGCTGCGAGACGGGAAGAACGGGTCCGCGCCGCTCGAGCTGCTGGCGGAGGACGGGGACTTCTTCCGCGTGTTCCGCCTCGACTGGCACGGCGGCGAGCTGCACCCGGTGCTGGTGCGGGACGCGGCGAAGCCGGACCTCCTGTCGGAGATCCTCCAGCCGCTCACGCCGCGCATCGCGGTGGAGGCGGCCGAGTAGGAAGTTCGCCTATACTGGGACTCGACGAGACGCCCCGGCGATGCGACCGGGCGCAGCCGTTCCGACTGGCCGAAGAGGACGCGCACATGGCACGCATCTACGACAGCATCGTCGACACGATCGGGCGGACGCCGCTGGTCCGGATGCAGCGGCTCCAGCAGGGGCTCCTGGCCGAGGTGGTCCTCAAGCTCGAGTCCTTCAACCCGATGTCGTCGGTGAAGGACCGCATCGGCTACTCGATGATCGCGGACGCGCTCGCGCGCGGGGCGATCACGCCCGGCGTGACCACGGTGATCGAGCCCACCTCGGGCAACACCGGCATCGCGCTGGCCTTCATCTGCGCGGCCCGGGGCGTCCGGCTGGTCCTCACCATGCCCGAGACCATGTCCGTGGAGCGCCGCAAGATCCTCCAGGCGCTGGGTGCGCGGCTGGTGCTGACCGAGGGCGCGAAGGGGATGAAGGGGGCGATCGCCCGCGCCGAGGAGCTGCAGAAGGAGATCCCCGACTCCATGGTCATCGGCCAGTTCGACAATCCCGCGAACCCGAGGATCCACCGCGAGACCACCGCGGTCGAGATCTGGGAGGACACCGACGGTCGCGTGGACGTGCTGGTGGCGGGCGTGGGGACCGGCGGCACCATCACCGGGGTCGCCGAGATGATCAAGGCGAAGAAGCCCTCGTTCCGCGCCGTGGCGGTCGAGCCCCGGGACTCGCCGGTGCTCTCGGGCGGCGCGCCGGGCCCGCACAAGATCCAGGGGATCGGCGCCGGCTTCGTGCCGAAGGTGCTGCGCACCGACCTGATCGACGAGATCGTCCAGGTCACCAACGACGATGCGTTCGCGACCGCCCGGCAGCTCTGCCGCACGGAGGGGATCATGGCCGGGATCTCGTCGGGCGCGACCGTCTGGGCGGCCATGCAGGTGGCGAGGCGGCCGGAGATGGCCGGGAAGCTGATCGTCGCCGTGCTGCCGAGCCACGGGGAGCGCTACCTCTCGACGCCGCTGTTCGATTTCCCGGAGGACCCGGCCGACACCGGCCGATAACCGGCGGGCGGTCGCGCCGGGGGGCCCCATGCTGCGAGTGGTCGAGGACATCCAGACGGTCCGCGGGAAGGACCCCGCGGCCCGCGGCGTGCTCGAGATCCTGCTGTGCTATCCGGGGCTGCACGCCCTCTGGTGGCACCGGGTCGCGCACCCGCTGTGGCGCTGGCGGGTCCCGCTGCTGCCCCGGCTGCTTTCGCACCTCGGGCGCTTCTTCACCGGCGTCGAGATCCATCCCGGCGCCACCATCGGCCGGCGCGTGTTCATCGACCACGGCATGGGCGTGGTGATCGGCGAGACCGCCGAGGTCCGGGACGACTGCCTGATCTACCAGGGTGTCACGCTCGGCGGCACGAGCCTGAGCAAGGGCAAGCGGCACCCGACGCTCGAGGAGCACGTGGTGATCGGCTCGGGCGCGAAGGTGCTCGGCAACATCGTCATCGGGCACCACTCGCGCGTCGGGTCCGGCTCGGTGGTCGTCAAGTCGGCCCCGCCGCGCTCGACCATCGTCGGCATCCCGGGCCGCGTGCTCGAGGAGCAGGCGGACGAGGGGAACCGGCCGGGCCACGAGCTCGAGCACAACCGCATCCCCGACCCCACGGCCCGCGCCATCACCGCGCTGCACGAGCAGGTGCAGGAACTGGCGCGGGAGATCTCGGACATGCGCCAGCAGCCGGTCTTCGTCGCGGTGCCGCGCGGATTGACGGCCGAGCAGGTCGAGCAGGCCTTCCGCTCGATGAGCGAGAGCGCGGACGACGGCGGCGAAGGCGGCGGCAAGCCGGACCCCGGCGCCGGCATCTGAAGCGAGGGCCGGCGCGGCGTTCACCGCCGCCCGGGCGCAAGCGAGGGACCCCGGCCGATCGACCGGGGTCCTTCATCACGCGGGCGCCCGCCCGTCGTCGCCCGGGCTACTTCAGCCCTTCCTGCACCTTGTACTTCGGCCGCAGGTACTTCTTCGGCGGATTCTTCTGCAGTTGCTCCAACGTCCACTGGATGGCGCGCTCGAGTTGCGGGTCGTGGCCGGCGACCACCTCGCTCGGCGTGTTCTCGACCTCGATGTCCGGGTCCACGCCGTGGTTCTCGACCGCCCACTCACCCTTGTACGGGTCCCACATGCCGAAGTCCGGCATGGTGACGCCGCCGCCGTCCACGAGCGGGAGGTCATGGCTGTAGCCCACCAGTCCTCCCCAGGTGCGCTTGCCGATGAGCGGCCCGATGCCCTGCTCGCGGAAGAAGTACGGGAACGCGTCGCCGCCCGAGCCCGCGAACTGGTTGATGAGGATGCACTTCGGCCCGTCGATCCCGGTGGCCGGCGTGCGCTGGTCGTTGCCGTCGCGGTTGGACCAGTAGACCAGCGTCTTGCGCGCCAGCTTCTCCGTGTAGAAGAACGGCACCTGGCCGCCGGCGTTGAAGCGCTCGTCCACGATGATGCCGTGCTTGTCCACCTGCGGGTAGTACTGCTTCGTGAATTCCTGGATGCCCGGCACCGTCGTGTCGGGCACGTGGATGTAGGCGACCTTCCCGTCCGTCGCCTTCGCCACCTTCTCGCGGTTCGCGGCCACCCAGGCCGCGTAGCGCAGCGAGCCCTCGGCGGCGACCGGCTTCACGGTGTAGCTGCGCGGTTTCGGATCGTCGGCGGTGGTGCCCACGGTGATCACGGTCTGCTTCCCCGTGGTGCCCTGGAATGCGGCGTAGAGGTTCATCGGCGCCTTCACCGGCTGGCCGTTCACCGCGAGCAGGACGTCGCCCTCCTTCACCCGGATACCCGGCATCCCCAGCGGCGCCTCGGTGCTCGAGTTCCAGTCGCGGGCGCGGAAGATCCGCTCGAAACGGTACAGGCCGCTCTTCGGGTCGAGCGAGTAGTCCGCGCCCAGCAGACCGATGTCCACGTGTGGGGCCTGCGGGATGTCGCCCGAGGGCCGCACGTAGGTGTGCGAGGTCGAGAGCTCGCCCTGCAGGTCCCCGAGCACGTAGTCGAGGTCCGCGCGGTGGGCGACGTAGGGCAGGAGTTGCCGGTAGCGCTCGCCCACGGCCTTCCAGTCGAGGCCGCCCATGGCCGGGTCGTAGTAGAAGTCGCGCTCCAGGCGCCAGACCTCGTTGAAGATCTGCAGCCATTCCTGGCGCGGATCCACCGTGGTCATGATCCCGTCGGTGGCGACCTTGCCGTCGCCGACCTTCTTGCCTTCGGCGGCGTCCACGATGCCGAACCCGTCCGGGGAGCGGTAGAGGAGCTTGCTGCCGTCCTTCGAGTAGGCGCCGCCGGTCACGCCGGAGAGGATGGTCTTGGTCTCGCGCTTCTCGAAGTCGAACGACTTGACCGTGCCCGCGGGAGGGCCGTCGTCCCCGTTGTCGGGCTCGAACGTGGCGAACAGGAGCTTGCCCTTGAACGCGGCGAGCGCGCCGTAGCGGCCGGCCGGCACGGGCAGGACCGCCACCCGCGAGCCGATGCCCGCGAGATCGATCTTGATCGCCTTGGGCTCATCGGCCTTCGCATCGGCGGCCTTCGCATCCTTGCCCGCCTTGCCGTCCTTCGTCGCGGCTGCATCCTTGCCCTTCCCGTCCTCGTCCTTCTTCGCGTCGGCGGCCGACTCCTCGTCACTCTGGGGTGGCACGGGCGTCAGCAGGCTGTCCTGCAGCGTCATGGCGTAGATCTTGGTGGTGGCGCTGTAGGAGAAGTCCTCCTCGAACCCGCCGAACTGCGGGTTCAGGGTGCGGCGCGAGACGAAGTACAGGTACTTGCCGTCGGGGTCGAAGGCCGGACCGAAGTCGTCCGTCATGCCGTCGGTCACCATGACGGGCTTCGCCGACTCCAGCGAGTAGAGCGCGAGCCGGCCGAAGCCCGCGTCGTCGGCCTTGCTGTAGGCGAGCCACTTCGAGTCCGACGACCAGGTGTAGTCATGGATCTCGTTGTTCTCGTCCTTGTCCACCTTCGTGAGTCTGCCGCTCTCGACGTCACACCACCACAGGGTCCGGGTCTTGTCGGAGAACGCCAGCTTCTTCGAGTCCGGCGCCCAGAGCAGGGCGAAGCGGAACGTGTCGCCGCCCTTTGTCACCTGGCGCGGCGGCGCCTTGCCGTCGCTGCCGGCCACCCAGATCTCGTACTCGCCGGTCGCGTCGGAGAGATAGGCGATCCACTTGCCGTCCGGCGACCAGGCCGGATCGCGCTCGCGCGAGCCGGGCGTGCCCACCAGCCGGCGCACGTCGCCCTTCTCGGCCGGCACGGTGAACAGATCGCCGCGCGCGGCGAAGACCACGCGCTTGGCCGAGGGCGAGAGCGCGACGTCGGTGATCCACTGCGAGACGTTGCGGAACTCGGCCCGCGTGGCCGGCTTGTCGTCGGGGATCAGCACCTGGAGCTTCTGCGTCTGCTCGGAGCCCAGATCCAGGACGAACAGGTAGCCGCCCTTCTCGAAGACGATGGCATCGGAGCCGATGGCGGGCCACTTGACGTCGACGTCGTCGAACTTCGTGACCTGGCGATGGGTCTTCCGGTCGAGGTCGTAGGCCCAGAGGTTGACGGTGCGTCCGCCGCGGTCGGAGGCGTAGTAGATCGTCCGCCCGTGCCACATCGGCCACTCGTCGGGGCCCTCCCAGTCGGTGATCCTCTCGGAGGCGTTCTTCTTGAAGTCGTAGGTCCAGAGATCCGGGGCGCTCCCGCCGCGGTAGCGCAGCCAGGTGCGCCGGTCGTACTGCGGAAACACGTAGACGAGCGTGGCGGCGTCGGGGGAGAAGGCCCCGAACCCGGCGATCGGGAGCGGCAGCAGCTCCTCGAAGCCGCCGCCTGCGGGGATCCTGAAGAAGCGGTCGAAGCGCTGCGGGGCCGAGACGCGCGCGGAGCGGAAGAGGATGGACTTGCCGTCCGGATACCAGTCCACGATCTGGTCCAGACCGGGGTGCCAGGTCAGGCGCGTGGGCTCGCCGCCCTCGGCCGGGATCGTGTAGATGTCGGTGTTGCCATCGTACTGGCCGGTGAAGGCCACGGTCTTCCCGTCCGGGGAGAAGCGCGGGGTCGACTCCACGCCCTCGTAGGACGTGAGGCGGCGGGCGACGCCGCCCGCGCGCGCGACGGTCCACAGGTCGCCGGCGTAGACGAACACGATCCGGTCGCCCTGGATGTCGGGCTGACGCAACAAGCGGCACTCCTCGAGCGCGGCGGCAGGCGCGGTGGACCGCAGGAGCGCGGCCAGCGCGATGCCCAGGACCACGGGCAGCAGACGGAACCTCATGGCAGGGGATCCTCCTCTGGGGAAATGGTGGGGTGGAGGTGACCGCGCCAGTATTGGGGACAGCCGGGCCGCCAACAACCCGCCCCCCGACGAACGCGGCAGTCAGCCCCGCCAGCGGTGCGGATCCCTCCCGCGGCGGGGGCAGCGGCCCCGCGCGCGGCCCGGCCCCGCTCCGCATCCCGTCGCGGCTCCTCAAGCCCCTCCGTCCGCCTGCCGATAACCCGGTAGGCCATCTTCATTTCGGGCCATCCCCCGGAGCCGGTACGTCCATGAGCGCCAGCGCCCGATCGAAGCAAGACTCGGAAGAGACGGTCCTTTCGCCGGAGCAGGAAGCGACGGCGCGCGCCGCCGGCGTGTGGGTGAACCACCTGGCCCGCACGCTCAAGACCTGCCGGCTCTACGACGCGAACAACCCCACCGTCATCCGCTTCCGCGAGGAGCTGGCCCAGGCGCTGGTGCGCCTGCTCGAACAGCACGGCGGGCTGACGCTCGCCTTCACGTCCGAGGACGTGTTGTGCGAGGAGCGGTCGCTGTACCTGGCGCGCTCGCGTGACGACAACCTCGCGCTGCCGTTCTACCGGGACGGCATCCAGGCGATCCACTTCTCGCCCGGCATCGTGCCGGCCGAGGTCGAGACCTTCCTCGACGCGGTGTTGCAGGTGAGCGGCCAGAACGCGGGCGAGAACGACCTGGTCACGCTGCTGTGGGAGTCGCACCTGCAGCACCTCGACGTGGACTGCGTGCCCGGCGAGGCCGACATGGGCGGAGGCGTGGCCGACACGGGGGACTTCGTCCCCTGGCCGGCGCCCGGCGGACCGGCGGGGGACGGCAGCGAGGACGCGCCGGGCGCCGACGCGGAAGAGCGCTCCGACGACTGGCTGCTCGGCGATCTCGCGGCCGAGGTCGAGGCGGGCTTCGCGGAGCTGGATTCCCTGGCCCCCGCGGAGATCCCGCGCTTCCTCGAGGAGTACCGGGCCGAGCACGAGGTCCCGCTCGCGACCGCGACCATCGCGATCTCCAGCGCGTTCCTCCACGCGGGCATCACGGCCGCCGACAAGGTGGAGCTGGCGCGCTTCCTGCCGCGCGTGCTGCGCCAGACCATCACCGCCGGTGCGTGGACCGAGGCGCGCCACTGCCTGGCACTGCTGCGCCGCTGCGGGCGCCAGTCGGAGTGGTCGATCGAGACCTTCACCCAGGACCTGTTCCAGCCGATCTCGGTGGCGGGTGTGGTCGAGAAGCTCGACCTGCAGGAGGCGCCCGTGCTGGCGGAGTTCACGGCGCTCGCGCACGAGCTCGGCCCGTTCGCGGTGGACTGGCTCAACCTGGCGCTGGCGGAGAGCCAGCAGCGGCGCACGCGCCGCGCGCTGGCCGAGGCCATCGCCGAGCTGTGCCGCGACGACCCCGAGCGGCTCGCGCCGTGGCTGGCGGACCCGCGCTGGTACGTGGTGCGCAACATCGTGCACATCCTGGGCTGGATCGGCGGAGAACGGACGGTCGGCCTGCTCGAGACCGCGATGCGGCACCCGGAGCCGCGCGTGCGCCAGGAGGTCATCGCGGCGCTGGGCCAGGCCGATCCCGAGCACGCGCGACCGCTGCTGCTCGCCGCGCTCGACGGCGCCGACCCGCGCACGTTCTGCTCGGTGCTGCACCAGTTGTCGGTGGCGCGCGACGAGCGCACGGCGGGCGTCCTGGTGCGGCACCTGCTGGACCCGGCCTTCGAGCAGCGCCCGCTGGAGGTCCGGCGCGCGGTCTACTCCGCGCTCGCCGCCACCGGCGGGGACGCGGTCGTCCCCGACCTCGAGCAGGAGCTGCACAAGGGCAACTGGTTCTCGCGCTACCAGGAGGCCCACCGCCAGGCGGTGGCGCGCTGCATCGCCCGCATCGGCACGGCGCACGCGCAGGCCGTGCTGGAGCGCGGGGCGCGCTCGAAGCGGGCGCCGGTGCGCAAGGCCTGCGTCGACGCGCTGGCGGGGGCGGCCGACCATGAGTGAGAGCCTGCCGCGCAGCGGGGGGCCCCGTCCGGGCGACGCCGACAGCGGGCGCGTGACCACGATGGGACCGGACCTGCTCGTCCGCTTCTCGGCGCTGCTGCGCACCGCGCGCACGCACGACGTCTCGAACCAGGCGTTCCGTCGCCAGCTCCAGGACTTCATGGGCGTGCTCCTCCAGGTGATGGAGGAGGAGGACGAGGTCGCGCTGGCCGCGGTGGCCGACAACTTCTACCTGAACGGCGTGCGGCTCAAGGCCAGCGCGTCGCTGCTCACCGTCTACCACTCGCTCATCGAGGAGTTCGATCGCCGCTCGCTGGGCGGCGTGCGCTTCCTGCAGGGCGTGGCCGCGGCCGAGATGGAGCGCTTCCTGCAGCTGTTCATGGCGGCCGAGGACGCGACCCTGGCGGAGCGGCTGCCCGAGGCGGTGGCCGAGGCGAGCATCGACCACATCGTGCCGGTCCCGGCGTCCGACCTGGACAAGGACGAGCTCGTCCAGACGCTCGACGAGGAGCGGGACCCGGCCGGCGAGCGGGGTCGCGCGAAGAAGGTGTTCTGGCGGGCGGTGCTCGGGACCCGGCGCATCGTGGTGCGCACGGCGCAGACCGGGCGGCCCGACCTGCGGCAGGCCAAGCGGCTGGTGCAGCCGGTCGTGGACAGCATCATGCGGAACGAGTACTCGATCGTGGGTCTCACCGCGCTGAAGGAGCACGACGAGTACACCTACGCGCACTGCGTCAACGTGAGCGTGCTCTCGGTGAGCATGGGGCAGGCCCTCGGGCTGCCGCGCCAGGCGCTCGCCGACCTGGGCGTGACCGCGCTGCTCCACGACATCGGCAAGGTCGCCGTGCCCGGCGACGTGCTGCGCAAGCCCGCGGGGCTCACGCCCGAAGAGTGGAACTTCATCCAGCGCCATCCGCTCGAGGGCGTGAAGATGATGTTCCGGATGCCGGGCCTCACCGCCCTGACGCTGGACGCCATGCGCGTCTGCCTCGAGCACCACATGAACTTCGACGCGACGGGGTACCCCGAGGTCGGGCACGAGTGGGCCCAGGCCACCATGACGCGCATCGTCGCGCTCGCGGACTGCTTCGACGCCATGACCGCGCACCGCACGTACCACAAGCGGGCGCGCACCCCGTTCGAGGGACTGCAGTACCTGCTCGGGCCCGCGCGCGTGCAGTTCGATCCCGCCGTGATGTGGTCGCTGGTCCGGACCGTGGGCCTCTACCCGGCGGGGTCGATGCTGCTCACGCGGTCGAACCACGTGGTGCTGGCGGTGAGCCCCAACCCCGCCGACCTCCGGCGGCCGTTCTGCCGCGTGCAGGTGCGCCCCGACGGCACCCCGCTCGCGGAGGACGTCGAGGAGACCTGGGACCCGATGCCGCAGAGCGACGGCGTGGTGCGGGTCCTGCGCCCCGAGGAGATCACGATCGACGCGCAGGAGCGGCTCGCCGCCTAGGCCGGCGGCTCCGCGGACGCCGGAGGAACGCGCGAACGGACGGCCGTCGCTGGACGACCGTCCGTCGCTGCAGGCCCGCCGCGCGGCTCTGGACGCTCCCCAGCTCCAACCACGCTCGCCCGGACCCACTCACTCGACCGGGCCGCTCCTGGTCGCGCGGTCTCCCGTCGCGCGCCGCTCGCAGCCCGGTCGCTTCAACTCATTCCGCCCAGTCCTGGTCGCGCGGGAGTTCGTCCCGGCTCCACCAGCGGCCGTCGCGCCATTCGAGGGTGTCGACGCAGCGTCCGCCGTCCACTTCGATGACCTCGACCTCGCGCGGATGCCGGCAGGTGTCCAGGTGCCGGCCGTACGCGCCGACGCCGGTGAAGCTGCGCCGGCAGAAGGGGTCGTAGTACTCGTACGCCGGGTGCGGCGGAGTCGTGTTCGAGGCGCTCGACAGGATGCTGCCCACCACCAGCCCGCCGAGGAAGCCGACGAGCGCGCCGGCTTCGGAGTGGCGTTCCACGAAGTAGGGTCCGCGATGCACGACGCGCACGATCCCGGGACGGCCCATCCGCCCGTGGCGGCCGCGGTCGGCCAGTGCGGTGGGGGCGAGCGAAGCGCTCGCCACGGCGACGAGCAGCAGCGTCGCGAGGGTGCGGTTCCCGATCGAGTTCCGGTTCATGGCCACCTCCGCTGGGGATCTCCGGCGTGATTCTCACGGAGGGCGACTGCACGCGGCGTGCCACGCGCGGAGCGGGGGGACGGCCGCTTGCCGCGCAAGAGGTTGCGCCCCGGGCCGGGCGCGCGGGAGGGAGGCGCGCACCGGTCCGCTGTGGCGGCCGCGCGACAGCGCGCGCACGCCCGGCGCCCGGTCAGCGGGCCCGCGTCGTTCCGCGGGTCAAGGTTCCGTCATCCACTCGACCTGCACGCCGGGCTCGGGCTGGACCCTGCCGAGGTTCCACACCCAGGCCCGCAGGCCGGGGCCGAACGGTTCGAGCCACAGCACGCCGGTCCCGGGGTGGGCCCGGGCGTAGGCCTCCGCGGCGTCCCGGCCCTGCACCAGCAGCGCCTCGGCGAGGGCGCGGACGCGCAGCGGCGAACGCTCCACCACGGTGACCGAGGCCTCGGCGAGCGGCAACTGGCCGGTGCGCGGGTCGAGGACGCGGGCGGGTCCCTCGCGGCCGGACCGCGCGGTCGCGACCGCGCCGTTCGAGACCGTGAGCGTCAGCGCCGTCGCCCCGCCGCCGGCGGGGCCGGGGATCGCCGCCGGCCAGGCGTCGTAGGTCGTGAAGGCGAGCACCTCGCCGCCGAGCTCGAGCCGTGCCCGCGCGATGCCGCGCTCGCGCAGCCGGCCGGCGGCGCGCTCCAGCACCATGCCCCGCGCGACCGCGTCCGGCGCCACCTCCATGCCGGCCCGGCCGAACCGCACGGTGCGGCCGCCGGGATCCAGCGCGAGCATGCGCCAGCCGGCGAGCCGGCGCGCCGCCGCCAGGTCGCCCGCGTCGGGCGCGCGCGCGGCGCCGCGCTGGTCCCACGCGCGCCGCAGCGGCCCGCTCGTCGGGTCGTAGGCGCCGTCGGTCTCGTCGGCCAGCGCGCAGGCGGCTTCGAGCACGGCGTAGAGGTCCGCGGAGCAGGGGAAGCGCTGCTCCGCGGCGGTGCGGTTCAGGAGCGCCAGCTCCCCGCCGCCCGCCCCGGGCGCGAAGACACCGGCGAGCCGCTCCGCCTCCGCGAAGGCCAGGTCGAGCGCGGCCGCGGCGCGCGCCGTGTCCGTGGCGTTGCCGCGGCTGGCGGCGACGATGCTCAGCACGTCGTCCATGACCGGCGCGGAACGCTCGACGCACGGCCCGGTGACGACGGCGGCGCGGTTGCCGCCGCGGGCGTTCCCGGCCGCGCGGGCCGGCGTGCGGGCCGGTGGCAGGGCCAGCAGGAGGAGGAACGCGATCACGGGCAGGGCGCGGGAGACCATCGGGCGGAGACCTCCGGACCGAAGAGGCATCGGCAGTCCGGGCCCCGGAGTCGAGCGGATCACGCGGGGCGCCTCCGCCGCGGCGCGCCCCCGGCCGGCGGACCCGGGCGGGCCGCGGGGTCCGCTCCGCCACGGGGCGGGCGGCCCGCCTCGTGGAGCGCGTGGCGGAGCAGGAACTCGATCTGTCCGTTCAGGCTGCGCAGGTCGTCGGCGGCCCACTTCTGCAGCGCGTCGTGGACCTCCGGCGCCAGCCTCAGCAGGAACGGCTTCCGCTCCGCCACGTCCACCGCCTACTGGTACAGCGTCCCGGTGTTCACCACCGGCTGGGTGTGCTGCCCGCTGCACAGCACGACCAGCAGGTTGCTGACCATGGCGGCCTTGCGTTCGGGGTCGAGCTCGACGATCTGCTTGCTGGCGAGCTCCGCGAGCGCCATCTCCACCATGCTGACCGCGCCCTGCACGATGCGCGAGCGCGCCGCGATGATCGCGCCCGCCTGCTGGCGCTGCAGCATGGCGCCGGCGATCTCGGAGGCGTAGGCGAGGTGGCTGATGCGCGCCTCGATGACCTCGACGCCGGCCTGGGTGAGGCGGTCCTGGATCTCCTTCTGGAGCAGGCCGGCCACCATCGCCGTGTTGCCGCGCAGCGAGACCACGCCCTCCTCGTGCGCGTCGTACGGGTGCAGCGTCGCGAGGTTGCGCAGCGCGGCCTCGCTCTGCACGTGGACGAAGTTCTCGTAGTTGTCGACGTGGAAGATGGCCTCGGCGGTGTCCACCACCCTCCACACCACGACCGCGGCGATGTCGATGGGGTTGCCGTCGTGGTCGTTCACCTTGAGCTTCGCGCTCTCGAAGTTGCGCACCCGCAGGGAGACCCGGCGACGGTTGGTGAGCGGGTTGGTCCAGTAGAAGCCCTGGTCGCGCAGGGTCCCCAGGTAGCGGCCGGCGAGCTGCACGACCTGCCCCTCGTTCGGGTTCACGACCTGGAGCCCGGCGAAGCACACGCCGTCGACCACCAGCACGAGCAGCGACAGCACCAGCAGGGGCGAGCTCAGGGCGCGGGCGGCCACGACGACGCCGAAGACGGCGAGCACGAGCACGGCGACGAGTACCACCAGCAGCAACCACCCGGACGACGCCAGCACCTTCTTCTCCTGGAACATGGTCCCTCCTTTCGGGATGTCAGAATGATATCATTTCAATAGCCCGTGTCAAGCGCGATCCGGAGCGGCCCCGGGGACCGGAGGAGGGGCCGGGAGGGCGGACCGGCGCCGCACCCGGCCGCCGGGCGCCGCCGCCGGACCCGGGGCGGGGCGGCGGGTTCACGCGCCGGCGACCGTTGCGCTAGATTCCCGGCGTGATGGACACGACCATGGACCGCGTCTTCGTGGAATGCAGCGCCCTGGGCTTCCAGACGGTGCTGACCCTCCTGCTGGCGCTCGCCTACCTGTGGCTGTGGCGCCGGCAGCGCCGGCCCTACTTCCTGACCTGGTCGCTGGCCTGGACGTTCTACGCGGCGCGTCTCGCGTTCATGTCGACGTTCCTGGTCGAGCGCCAGGTCGTCTGGCTCTTCGCCCACCAGGTGTGCACCGACTTCGTCGCGCTGCTGCTGCTGCTGGCGGCGGTGCAGTTCTCCCGGGGCGCGGCGTGGCGCCGGCGCTACCTGTGGCTCGGGGTCCTGGCCCTGGCCTGGTCCTACACGGCGATCTACCGCATCGGCAGCATGGAGGTCGCCGGCGCGTCGGCGGCGCTGCTGCTCTTCACCGTGACGCTGTGGACCTCCATCGTGTTCTGGCGCTACCAGCGCGTCACGCGCTCGGGTTCCGCCCTCATCCTGGCCTGGTCGTTCCTGCTCTGGGCGCTGCACCACCTGGACTACCCGCTGCTGCGCAGCTTCGGCACCGCCACCTTCACCATGGTGTTCGTGGACGTGCTCATCATCGTGGCGGTGACCATCGGCACGCTGTTCCTGGTGCTGGGGGAGGAGCGCCACAAGCTGGCCATGCGCACCACCCAGCTCGAGCAGCTCACGCGCCTGCTCCTGCGCGCGCAGGAGGACGAGCGCCGCCGCATCGCCCGCGAGCTGCACGACGAGGCCGGCCAGGTGCTCACCGCGGTCAAGATCGAGCTCGACATGGACGGCCGCAAGGAGGCGAGCGAGATGGTGGCGCGTGCCCTGGCGCAGGTGCGCGACCTGAGCAACCTGCTGCGGCCGAGCGTGCTCGACGACCTCGGGCTGCTGCCCGCGTTGCGCGCGATGGCCGAGGACTTCACGCGGCGCACGCACGTCGACGTCGCGCTCTCGATCGACGAGGGCCTGCGCGGCTTCACGCCCGAGCAGGAGGTCGTCATCTACCGCGTGGTGCAGGAGGCGCTCACCAACGTCGCGCGCCACGCCGGGGCCCGCCAGGTGCGCGTCGGGCTGGGGGCGTCGGAGGCGGGGCTGCGGCTTGCGGTCGAGGACGACGGCCGCGGGATGGCCGGCGAGCCGAAGCCGCAGCTCGGCCTGCTCGGCATGCGCGAGCGCGTCACCGCGCTTGGAGGTACACTGACCGTCGCCGCGTCGCCCGCCCAGGGCTTCCGGCTCGAGGCCCTCATCCCCACCGGAGCCACGCCGTGAGCGATACCGTGCGCGTCCTGCTGGCCGACGACCACCCGCTGGTGCGGACCGGCGTGCGGCGCATCCTGGAAGCGCAGCCCGGCCTGGCCGTGGCGGGCGAGGTCTCGAACGGCGAGGCGGCGCTCGAGTTCCTGCAGGCGGAGCCGGTGGACGTGCTGGTCCTCGACCTGACCATGCCGGGCGCCGACGGCTTCGACGTGCTGCGGCAGGTGAAGGCGACGCAGCCCGGCGTCAAGGTGCTGGTGCTCACCATGCACGCCGACGCCGAATACGTGGCGCGCGCGGTGCAGGACGGGGCCGACGGCTACCTGCTCAAGGACTCCGCGGTGCAGGACCTGGTGGCGGCGATCGAGGCGGTGCGGGCCGGCCGCGCCTACTACAGCCCGCCGGTGCAGCGCGAGCTGTCGGAGCTGCTGCGTGCGCACTCCGCGCCGCCGCGCCCGATGGACACGCTCACCGAGCGCGAGCGCGAGGTGGTGGCGCTGGTGGTCAAGGGGCTCTCGACCAAGGAGATCGCCACGCAGCTCGACATCAGCACGCGCACGGTCGAGACGCACCGCGCGAACCTGATGCGCAAGCTCAACCTCAAGTCGGTGGCGCTGCTGACGCAGTTCGCGATCCGCGAGGGCCTGGTCCAGAAGCCCCAGCGCTAGGCCCTGCTCCCGGGGGCCGGGCGCCTCGTCCTTCCGTGAGGGTCGTCCCGGACGCCCCGCGCGCCGTGCTACCCGCGCGTCAGCGCCTCGATCGCCGCGCGGTGCGCCGGCCAGCCCGCCACCAGATCCTCGCGGCGGCCGAGCTCGAAGTCGGCGGCGTCGAAGCCCGGGGCCACGGTGGTGCCGAGCAGGGCCCAGCGCCCGCCCGCGACCAGCCGCGTGCCCTGCCACGTGCCGGCGGTCACCACCGCCTGCGGGCGCTCTCCGGCGGCGAGGTCTCCGCCCAGCCGCAGCAGGCGGCCCGGCGGGCCGGGACCGAGTTGGAGCATCTCCACCGGATCGCCGAGGTAGAAGTGGAAGACCTCGTCGGCCCGCAGCCGGTGCAGCGCCGAGAAGTTGCCCGGCTCGAGCAGGTAGTAGATCGCGGTCGCGAGCGGCCGCGGCGCGTCCAGGCCGGGCAGCGTGCCGGGAGCGAGCGACGCGCGCGCGCGGTAGGTCTCGGCGAAGCAGCCGCCCTCGGGCTGCAGCGGCTCGAGCGCGAGCAGGCGCTTCACGTCTTCGGCGGTGAGCATCGGGGTCTCCCTCCGGCAGGCGGGACGCGAGCATGCGCCCGGGCCTCGTCCGGCGGCAAGCCGGCCCGCGACGTGGTGATGTACCAGTGTTTGTGTCAGGGACAAGGAAGGGGGTACTCCAACAGAGGCAGGGCCAACCACCTCAAGGAGGTACCCCCATGCAGCAGGTCGCTGCGGTGCGCAGTGTGAAGCAGGCGGTGCGGATGCTCAAGTCGATGGCGGTGCAGGCGCCGGAGTGGAACGAGCTGAGGCAGGCGAGCCAGGCCGCGGTCCGGCGGGTGATCGAGGAGCGGATGCACGGCCTGGTGGGCAACCGGATCGCCGAACTGGCCGCGGCCGGGGTCGCTGACCGCCGCAATGGCAGCTACCGCCGCTGGCTGTGGCATGAGGTCGGCGTCCTGGAGTTGCAGGTGCCACGCTCCCGGACCTACAGCGCGGTCGCCGTGCTGGGCCGCTATGCCCGGCGGGTGCCCCAACTCGAGCGGGTGATCCTGGCCGGCTTCGTCCTCGGGCTTTCGACCCGCAAGGTGGGCGAGGCGCTGCTGCCCCTGCTGGGCGAGCGGGTCAGCCCGGCGACGGTGAGCCGGGTGGCGCGGGGCCTGGATGAGGCGGCCGCCGCGTTCCATCGTCGCCCGCTCGCCAACCGTTACCGGGCCGTGCTGCTCGATGGCGTGGTGCTGGCCCGCAAGAGCGGCGCCGGGGCGTTGCGCCGGCCCGTGCTGGTGGCGCTCGGGATCACGCTCGCCGGGAAGAAGGAGATCCTCGACTTCCGCCTCGCCCCGGCCGAGAGCCAGCCGGCCTGGGAGGCGTTCCTCAACGATCTCTATGCCCGCGGGCTCACCGGCGAGGGCCTCACCCTGATCGCCACCGATGGCGGTGCCGGTCTGCTCGCCGCGCTGCCGCTGGTCTACCCGCGGGTCCGGGTCGGCCGCTGCTGGGCCCACAAGACCCGCAACATCCTCGACAAGGTGCGAGACACCGACCGCGAGCGGGTCAAGCGCGACCTGCACCGCATCAGCCACGCAGTCAACCGCACCACTGCACGAGCGGCCGCCCGGCACCTGGTCGACCGCTGGCACACCCGCTACCCGGCCGCGGTCCGCTGCCTGCAGCAGGACCTCGAGGACCTGCTGGCGTTCTTCGCCTTCGACGATTCCGCCTGGCGCCAGGCCACCCGCACCACCAACGCCATCGAACGCCGCTTCCGCGAGGTCCGCAGAAGAACGCGCCCCATGGGGGTCTTCAGTGACCGCACCTCCATGGAGCGCATCCTGTTCGCCGTCTTCACCTACGAAAACCACAAGGCCGGAACCTCAGCCCCCTTCCTCCTGACACATGACTCTTGACGCTACCCGCGACGTCTCGTCGCCGGCGGCCGCGCGGACCCCGGTTCGCCCGCTCCCCGGCGTGCCCGCGGGGACCTGGTCCCGGGCGCACGCACCGTGCCGCCGCGTCGCGCCGGGCCCGCATGACGACTCCGTGACGAGGGCCGCTTGACCATTGCCCACCCCGGGGGACCGTGCTAGGTTCGCGCGGTCTTGCAACGGTCTTGATCCGGTTGGAAGTCGCTGCGGAGACTGCGTGAGCGGGCGACCGATGTGCCCGGCCTCGCCCGGCCGCGCCCTACTCATCCGAGGTGTCCATGTCCACCGTCCGTACGTTGACCCTCGCCGACGCGGCCCTGCCGCGCGCCGGCGTCCTGCGCGATGTCCTCCTGGTCGTCGGTGCGAGCCTGGTCACGGCCGCGGCCGCCCGCGTCGCCCTGCCGCTGCCGTGGTCGCCGGTGCCGCTCACCGGGCAGACCTTCGCCGTGCTGCTCACCGGCGCTGCCCTGGGCGCCCGGCGCGGTGCGCTGGCGCAGGCGCTCTACCTGCTCCAGGGGGCGCTCGGCCTGCCGTTCTTCGCGGGCGGCCTGGGCGGCCCGCTGGTGCTCGCAGGGCCGACGGGCGGCTTCCTGCTCGCATTCCCGCTCGCCGCCGCCGTCACCGGCCTGTGCGCGGAGCGCGGCTGGGACCGGCGCTTCGGCGGCACGTTGCTGGCGATGCTGCTCGGCTCCGCGGTGATCCTGGCCGCCGGGACGGCCGCGCTCGCGCGTTTCCTGCCGGCCGACCGGGTGTGGGCCGCGGGCCTGCTGCCGTTCCTGCCGGGGGACCTGGTCAAGGCCGTGGCGGCCGCGCTCGCGCTGCCGACGGCGTGGCGCTTCGTGAACGGGCGCTCCCCGCGGGCGGATCGGTAGCCGTCCGACGCGTGACCGCGCGAACCCAGGCGCCGTTGCGCCGCGACCGGCATCCAACCTCAGACATCACGCGCGCTCGAGCCGAGACCCCATCGCAACCGAGGACACCATGAGACGCCTGGTCCAGATCATCCTCTTCACTCCCGATGTGGAAGCCGCCCGGAAGTTCTACGAGGAGGGCATCGGCCTGTACCCGGTCTACGCGGGACCGAACTGGACGTCCTACCGCACCGCCGGCGTGACGCTGGCGCTGCACCCGCTGGGCGCCATGCACCGGCACGAGATCGAGCTCACCTTCGACAGCCCCGACGTGAAGGGCGAGGTCGACCGCCTGCGCAACCGGGGCCTCCACCCGGTGGGCGAGATCCAGGAGCAGCCGTACGGGACGACGGCGCAGTTCCGCGACCCCGAGGGGAACCTCGTCGCGCTGCGCTCGGGCGGAGACCGTTCGAGCGACGCCGGCCCGGTCGTCGGCACGGTCGTCGTCAACGTGCGGGACCTCGACCAGGCGGTGGCCTTCTACCGCGACCGGCTCGGGCTGGCCACCTCGTACGTGAGCCCTCACTGGGTGGAGTTCGAGGCGGGTGACGTGCGTCTCGCGGTCCACAAGCGCCCCGCGGGCCTCAACCACCCGCTGCACGCCGGGCAGCGGATCGCCTTCTGCCTCGAGACCCTCGACCTGGACGCCTGGGTCGACGAGATCGCCGAGCGGGACGTCGTCTTCGCGACCGCCCCGACCGAGCAGGACTTCGGGTTCTTCGCCGAGGCGCTCGACCCGGACGGCAACGTGGTCGTGTTCCGCGAGACCGCGCCGCCGGAGACGTTCGAGGAGGAGCTGGCCGAGCCCTACGACCAGGACGTGCCCACGCACCAGGTGGCGATGCGCAAGCCCGTGAAGAAGGGCTCGAAGGCGATGAGCCGGCTGGCCGTCCGTCCCGAGTATCACGGTGCGAAGAAGACGGCGAAGAAGGCGCCCGCGGCCGCGACGCGCACGGTGTCGTCGAAGCGCGGCGCGGGGCCGGACCACGCCAGGCTCAAGCCCAAGCGCGCGGCCGACGAGAAGAAGACGCGGGTGAAGCCCGCGACCGGGCGGCTCAAGAAGGCCGAGCGCGCCTCGGCCACCAGCCAGCGCAGCGCGCGGGCGACCACCAGCAAGAGCCGGCCGGTGAAGCACGGAGCGGCGGGCCGGGGACGGACCGCGGCGAAGCGCGGCGGCCGGAGCAAGAGCTAGGATCCGACCGAAGCGCCGGGTGTCCGTCGGGAAAAGCAAAACCCTGCGGGCACCTGGACCATCCGTCCCCCGAGCGTGATGGCTTCGGTGGTCCCGCAGGGCGTGTTACCAAGGATCTCATCCGTCCGCCCGTGCATCCGGTCGGAACGGACACCATCCGAGGGAGTCCGATTGTCCGGCATTCGGGGCCGCGCGCGGATGTCTCATCTTCGAGACCCTGATGCGGGACCCCGATGCGCTGGCCTCGGAGATCCTGGTGCGCTAGCCTCGCGAAACGAGTAGAATCCCGCCTGCGTCACGATGCACCGGATCGTCAGAGAGGCCCCTCTTGGACTTCCGTTGGTTCTCGTGGCAACCGTGCATTTCCGGTTCGGGTATCTCGACCGAGCTGAGCCGTGGCGTGCTCGCGCTCCCCTGCATCGTCCGGCCGAAACCCCCTGCCCTCCGGTCGCCGGCCGTGACACCGGCGCGACGGGCGGCCTGCCCGCTCTCGATGTCTCCCCGGGGAGCGGTCGGGTCATGACGCATCGCGTGCTCCTGGTCGAGGACGACGTCGAGCGCGGCCAGGCCATGCTCCGCAGTCTCTCGAGCTCCTTCGAGTGCCGTCACGTCGGCCGGGTCGAGGAGGCGATGGCGGTCCTCTCCCAGCGGCACTGGTCGGCGGTGGTCTCGAAGTGCGACCTGGCCGGGGGCGGCAGTGGCGTCGACGTGCTCCAGGTGGTCCGCGAGACCCTGCCGCGGACCTTCCGGCTCATCTACACCGAGGTCGTCTCGCGGAGCTTCCGCGACGACATGCAACGGATGGTGCTGCCGCACTTCACGGGGGAGATGACCGATCCGGGCTTCATGACGGGCCTCCAGCAGAGGCTCGAGGCGCTCCTCGAGCCCCCGTCCCTGGAGCTCCCGCCGGACCTCCCGCCGATCACCACGGACGTCTGGGTGGTCCGGGCGCCGCTGGCCCGCGAGTTCGTGCAGGAGCTGCGGGACGCCTCCAGGAGGGACGCGCCCGTGTACATCTACGGCGAGCCGGGCACGGGCGTCACCCGCGCCGGGGCCGCGCTTCGCCAGTGGCGTCGCGACTGGAAGGCGAAGCCGGGGGCCGGGCCCGGACACGATGGCCTGCCGGTGCCCATCCTGCGCGTGCCGGCGCTGAGGGAACGCCTGCAGGACCTGCCGCAGCTGGCGGCGCGCTGCCTCATCGAGAACGCGCGGCAGGCCAACGGGCCGCTCTGCCGGCTCTCCCCGACGGCCATCGAGGAGTTGTCCGGACGCGAGTGGTTCGGGAACATCGTCGAGCTCTCCGCCGTGATCGTGCGAGCCCTGCAGCGCATGGGCTCGCGGCGGGTGATCGAAGTCGAGGACCTTCCCCGGGACGTTCAGCCGGCCTGGCGGCCGTCGCAGTACGCGAAGGACGAGGGCCAGCGCGACTGCGTGCTGCGCCAGCTGCGCGCGGCCCGCAACGTGAGCGCCGCCGCCCGGCTCGAGGGCTGCTCGCGCGCGAACTACATCCGGCTCATGAGGCGCCTGGGCATCATCCGGGCGGACGTCGTGACCGATCCGTCGCTGGAAGGGACGACAGCGCTGCCCTAGGCGGACTGGCTCCGCCCGGCGGCGGCCGCGGGCCGGGCCCGCGTGCCGCCCCCGGCGCGCGTCTCAGGCCGCCTTGCGCGCCCTCACCTTCACCGACACCACGGAGGCGAACGCCTCGCGCTCGGGGCTGCCCGCGGGCAGCGCGTCCAGGCCCACGGTGTAGGCGCGTTCCTCGACCACGGTGACCTCGGCGAAGCCGGCCCGGCGGATCAGGTCCAGGTATTCGTCCTTCATCGCGGCGCCGGCGATGCAGCCGACGTAGAGCTCGACGTCCTGCCGGAGCGCCTCGGACAGCGGCCGCGTGAGCACGAGGTCGCTGAGCAGCATCCGTCCGCCGGGCTTCAGCGCGCGGTGCGCTTCGCGGAAGACCTGGAGCTTGTCGGGAGAGAGGTTCACGACGCAGTTCGAGATGATGCAGTCCACGGAAGCGTCGGCCACCGGCAGGTGCTCGATCTCGCCCAGCCGGAACTCGACGTTCGCCGTGCGCGCCTTCGCGGCGTTGGCGCGCGCCCTCTCGACCATCGAGGGCGTCATGTCCACGCCGATGACGCGCCCGGAGGGCCCGGTCTCGCGCGCGGCGAGGAAGCAGTCCACCCCCGCGCCCGCGCCGAGGTCGAGCACGGTCTCGCCCGGCTTCAGGGCGGCGTGCGCGAGCGGGTTGCCGCAGCCGAGGCCGAGGTCGGCGCCCTCGGGGACGGCGGCCTTCTGCTCCTCGGTGTAGCCGAGCGTGAGCAGCAGGTCGCCACAGCCGCCGGCACCGCAGCCGCAACCGGTCCGCCGGCCTTCGGCGATCTCTCCGTACTTCTCCCGCACCACGGTGCGGATGTCTTCGTTCCCGCTCATCGCATCCTCCTGCAGGTCCTGGGTGGTCTTCCGTGCCGGCGTGTCCGTTCCGGATCAGAGCCCGCCGACGAGTGTCCTCAGGCGATTCAGCATCTTCGGGTCGAGGCAGTAGCAGACGCGCGGACCATCCACCTGGCCGCGGATGATCCCGGCCTCCTTGAGCACCTTGAGGTGCTGCGAGACCGTGGCCTGGGCCAGCGGCAGGTCGAGCACGATCTGCCCGCACACGCACTCGCCGCGCCGGGCCAGCAGGCGCACGATGCGCACGCGGGCCGGGTGCGCCAGGGCGCGGGCGAGCCGCGCCAGCTCCACGTCGCCGGCGGGGTGTGGCGGCTTCGTCCGGGGGGATCGTTGCAGGGTCATGGTCGCCTCCTATCGATTATCGTAGATGAACGATAACACGGCGCGCCGGGGGGCGCAAGGGGGGTGTCGGGGTGGACGCCTACTTCATCCTCGCGGTGCAGGCGATGAGCGCGTCGCGCAGGTGGACCTTCCAGTAGCCCCAGCCGTGCGTGCCCCGAAACTCGCGGTAGACGTGGGGTACGCGCACCTCGTCGAGCTTGCGGTCGAAGGCGCGGTTGTCCGCCAGCGCCTCGTCGTCGATCCCGCAATCGAAGTAGATGACCTGCTGGCGGGCGGTGTGGGCGATCCGGGCGACGTAGAGCGCGGGGCTGTTGGCCTCGCGGATGCGGACGGCCGTCTCTCCCTCGGCCCAGACCGGCTTCATGCCCCAGTCGTCCGTCATGACGTACTGTCCGCTGAGGCCGCCGCAGGCGTTGAAGACGCCCGGGTGCTTGAGGGCGATGTTGACCGCGCCGGTCGCGCCCTCGGAGAGGCCGATCAACGCGCGGTGGAGGGAATCGGGCCGGGTGCGGTAGGTGCGATCGGTCCAGGCCACGAGGTCCTTCCAGACGAACTCCTCCATGCGGGCCTTGCCGTCCCAGGAGTCGAGCCACTCCTGGCGCCCGAGCCGCCCGATGCCCGCGCCGTTCGGCATCACCGCGATGACCTCGGGGATGGCGCCGCGCGCGCTCAGCGAGTCGAGCGTCTCGGCGGCGCGCCCGCTCCCGGGCCAGTTGCCGTCGCCGCCGGGCCAGCCGTGCAGCAGGTAGACGACCGGGTAGCGCCGGCTCGCGGCCTCCGGCTGCTCGTAGGTCGGCGGCAGGTAGACGCGCACGCTGCGCTCCGTCTCGCCCATCGACGGAGCGGGCAGCGTGGTCGCGAAGAGGCGCCCGCGCCATTCGGCCGCGACCGCGCGGGGCGCGTGCCCGGGCAGCAGGGCGAGGGCGAGGAGGATCGCGCAGGACCGGACCTTCATGTCCACAAGGTAGCGCAGTCCCCGCGCGCGGGCGAACGCAGGACCGGGCTCGCGGGGACCGCCGGGGGGGCGGGGGGGGCCGGAGGGCGACGTCCGCGCCCGGTGGACCCCCGCCCGTGCGCCGGTTCCGGCCCGGCTTGACGCCCGCGGCGGGGGTTGGGGATGTTCGCGGGACTCGGCCGCACCGCACCCGGGCATCGGAGACCCACCATGGAAACCGGCAACTCGCGGCTCGTCGACTACCGCGCGAAGGACGGCGTGGCGGTGATCGAGCTGTGCAACCCGCCCATGAACTGCTTCACCTTCGAGATGATGCACGAGCTCGACGAGGCGATCCTCAAGGCGCGCTTCGACGACGAGGTCCACGCCATCGTGCTGTGCGGGGAGGGGGAGAGCGTGTTCTGCGCGGGCGGGGACATCCGCATGCTCAACGCCGTCGCGCCGGCCTTCCGCCACGCCTTCCTGCTCCACGCCAGCGAGACGCTCGACCGTCTCGAGCACACGCCCAAGTTGGTCATCGCGGCGCTCAACGGGCACGCCGTGGGGGGCGGCCTGGAGCTCGCGCTGGCGGCGGACCTGAGGATCGCGCGCAAGGGCGGCGGCAAGCTCGGGCTGCCCGAGGTGAAGCTCGGGCTGATGCCGGCCATCGGGGGTACGAAGCGCCTGGCGCGGCTCGTCAACCCCAGCCGGGCCATCGAGCTGATGGTGACCGGCGAGCTGATGACCTTCGACAAGGCACAGCGGCTCGGCCTGGTGAACGACGTCTGGGAGGCCGCGGACCCCGGGGACTTCCTCGAGAAGGTGCTGCGCCACGCCCGCAGCTTCGGTCCGCCGCACGGCGCGGCGAAGGCCGTGGGCCACATCAAGCGGGCGGTACAGAGCGGCGGCGAGCTGCCGGTCGAGAGCGCGCAGGCGCTCGAGCGCGAGCTGGCGCAACTGCTGTTCCGGAGCGATGACGCGAAGGAGGGCCTCGGCGCCTACCTCGCCAAGCGCCGGGCGGAGTTCCGGGGAAGGTAGCCGCCCCCGCGCGGGCGTCGTCGCGTCGTCGTGCGGTCCGTCCTGGAGCGGGCGGTCCACGGGCGCGGCCGCCCGCTAGCTCTCGCTGTCGCCCGGCATCCACGCCGGGCGGCGGTGCAGCAGGCGCCAGCCGAGCCGCCGCAGGTTGTGGACCGACGGGTTCGGCTGCTCCGGACGGTCGTCGGCGGTCTCGGCCGTGACCCAGCGGCAGCCGAGCGCGCGCGCCTCCCGCATGCGCCGCACCACCAGTGCGCCCTGCGCGCCGCGCCCGCGGTGCGTGGGCAGCGTGCCGGCGGTGAACAGCCGGCCGACCTCGCCGTGCGTGTAGAGGATGCCGGCCGAGACGAGCCGGTCGCCGTCGAAGGCGCCCCAGTGATGCCAGCGCGGCCGCCCCACGCCGGCCGCGTGCAGCCGGGCGAGCCGCGCCGGGTTCGCATAGGCGGTGCACACCAGCTCCGCGAATTCGGCCGCGTGCCCGGCTTCCAGCCGCCGCAGCTCGAGCCCGGTCGCGGGCTCGTCGGGCGGCGGCTGCGTCTCGCGCGCCCAGATGAGCCAGCGGAAGCCCACCGTGAAGCCGCGCGCGGTGAGCCAGTCGGAGATCTCCGCCGGGCGCGCCATCGGACTGGGCTGGATCGAGAAGCCCCGGTGCGGATAGAGCGCGATGGCGCGCTCGAGCGTCGCCTCGTCGAGCGGCCGGTCGAGACCGAAGCCGGTGACCCGGTTCACCGTCGGGTGCGGAAAGCGGGTGGCGACGAAGGCCGTGCCGCCGTCCACCGGCTCGCAGCGGAGTCCGAGCTCCGCGACCAGCGCGGCCGGCGCGCCCGCCGTGCGCTCGCGCATCGACGCGAGCTCGGCGCCGAGGCACAGCCGCGCCAGGGCCGCGTCGTCCGGGGCGTCGCGGCTGGGCGTCCGCTTCATGAACGCTCCGGGACCTTCGTGCGTCGCCACGTCATCACCGCGCGACGGTAGCACACGCCCGGCGCCGCGCGGGCTCGCGGGCGCCGACCCCGGCCGCTCGGCTATACTGCCGCCATCCGGCGCCGTCCCGGCCGGTCATCCCGGGGGCCCTCGACTGAGCACGTTCCTGCAGTTCCTCGTCGTCTTCGCGGCGCTCGTCGCCGCGGCGCCCGCCGATACCCTGTCGGAGTCGCCGCCCGGGCCGCTGCTCGTGCCGGGCCGGGCGACGTTCCCCGACACGGCGGACCGGAGCCCCGCGACGCTGGCCCGCCAGCAGTACGAGAAGGGGCTCGGCCTGGAACGCATCAACGTCCTCGCCGGGGCCATCATCTGCTACCAGCGCGCCATCACGCTCGATCCGGCGCTGGCCGGCCCGAACTACCGCATGGGGCTGCTGTTCCTCGGCGCGGGCCAGGTCGAGAAGGCGGTCAAGGCCTTCGCGGCGGAGCTCGCGAGGCACCCGGGCGACGTGGCTGCCGCCCGCCAGCTGGGCCTGGGCCTGGCGCAGCTGAACGAGCACGCGCGTGCCATCGCCCAGCTCGAGTCGCTGGCGCGGCGGTTCCCGGGCGACGGCGAGAACTGGCGCGCGCTGGGCTACGCCTACATGCGCGCCGGCCGCCCGCGCGACGCCGAGAAGGTCCTGCGCCGCGCCATCGCCCTGCCCCCGCCGAGCGCGCTCGAGCATCGCGACCTCGGATTCGTGCTTGCTGCCGCGGGGCGGGAGAGCGAGGCGCGCGAGGAATACCGCCGCGCCATCGCGCTCGATCCGAAGGAGACCGGCGCCTGGGTGAACCTGGCGAACCTCGACCGCTCGAAGGGCGATCTCGAGCGGGCGCTCGCGGACTTCCGCGAGGCCGAGACGCGCGACAGCACGCTGGCGCTGGCGATGAAGGGACAGGCGCAGCTGCTCGTGCAGATGAAGCGCTTCGACGAAGCCGGTGCGGCCTACCGCCGGTTGCTGGGGCGCGTCCCCGGCGACCTCGAGGCGAGGTTCGCGGCCGTCCGTCTCTACGAGGCGCTCGGCCGCGACGACATCGCGCTGGAGCTGGCGCGCGACGGCGTGCGCCACGACCGCGGCTCGGCCGAGGCCCGGCTCATCATGGGAATGGCGCTCGAGGCCCAGGGGCGGCTGCGCGAGTCCGCGCTGGAACTGCGCCGCGCGGAATCCCTGGCGGGCGACCGCCGGCTCCGGGCGCGCGCCCGCGGGCTCATCGCGACGCTCGACGCGCGGGCGCCCGATTCGCTGCGCGCGCTGTTCCGGTCGGACAGCGCGACCCAGGCGCGGCGCGACGCGCGCCGGCTGCCGCCGGCCGCGCGGAGCGGAGCGCCGGGGGCGGCGGCCGATTCGCAGCGGACCGGGACCGGGCTGAACGTGCCGCCCGGCTTCGCCGATTCGCTGTACCCGGCGCCGCCGGCCGAAGCGAGATAGGCGGGCTGCGGCGGACGGGCTTTGCCCGCCGCGCGCGGTCGGTTAGAGTCCACGGGCCGCGCTTCCCCGACCCGGTCCCGAGGCTTCCCGTCCATGTCCCAGGCCCAGTCCGTCCTCCATCTTGCCGCCCCGCGCGGGTTCTGCGCGGGGGTGGACCGCGCCATCGACGTGGTCGAGATGGCCCTGCAGGTCTACGGGCCGCCGGTCTACGTGCGGCACGAGATCGTCCACAACCGGCACGTGGTCGACGGCCTGCGGGCGAAGGGCGCGGTCTTCACCGACGATCTCGCCGACGTGCCGCGGGGCGCGGTGGTGATCTTCTCGGCCCACGGCGTGTCGCCCGCGGTCCGCGCCGAGGCGGCCGGGCGCGGCCTGAAGGCGCTGGACGCGACCTGCCCGCTGGTGACGAAGGTGCACCTCGAGGCGCTGCGACACGCGAGGCAGGGCTTCACCATCGTCCTCGTCGGGCACCGGGACCACGTCGAGGTGCAGGGCGTGCGCAGCGAGGCGCCCGAGTCCATCCAGGTCGTCGAGAACGTGGCGGAGGCCGAGGCGCTGACCGTGTCCGACCCGCGGAAGGTCGCCTGCATCACGCAGACCACGCTCTCGGTGGACGATTGCCGCGTCGTCGTCGAGGTGCTCAGGCGCCGCTTCCCGGAGATCCTCGAGCCGGCGAAGGACGACATCTGCTACGCCACGCAGAACCGACAGAACGCCGTGAAGGAACTGGCGCGGCGCTGCCGCACCGTGCTGGTCGTGGGCGCGCCGACCAGCAGCAACGCGAACCGCCTGGTCGAGGTGGCCCGGACCCTCGGCGTCCGGGCCCACCTGATCGAATCGGCCGGGGACATCCGGCCCGAATGGCTCGAGCCGGGCCGCGACGTCGGCGTGACCGCCGGCGCCTCGACGCCCGAGGGCATCGTGCAATCCTGCGTGGCGCGGCTGCAGGAACTGGGCGGCTTCCGCGTGGAGCCCTTCCAGCTCGTCGAGGAGCGCGTGATGTTCCCGCTGCCGGGGGAACTGCTCGCCGCGGCCAGGGCGAAGGGCCTCGGGGTGGGCGCGGGCAACGAGCGCGCGGCGGACCGTGCAGCGGGCGAACCCGGCGTGCGACAGCCGTGAGCCCCGCGTGAGAGGATCCCGGCCGTCATGCTGACCGCACGCGTACTGCTCGCCCCGAGCATCTCCACGCTGCTCATGGACCAACATCGCGGACACCGCACCGAGATGCTCGAGGCGTACGCCGTGGCCGCCCGCCGGCTCGAGATCGAGGCGCCCTCGGCGATCGTGGCGTTGAGTGCGCGCTGGGAGGCGCCGGGGCCGTTCCTGGCCGACGCGGGCCGGCGGCACACCACGCTCACCGACTACCACGGCTTCGGCGTCGAGGTGCGCTACGATTGCCACGGCGCACCGGCGCTGGCGCGGGCCATCGTCGAATCGGCGCGCGCGGCCGGCGTGCGCGCCGCCATCACCGCGCGCGGCGTGGACAGCGGCGTGTCGGTGCCGCTGCACTTCCTCGCGTCGCGCCGCCTCTACCCGGTCGTGCCCGTGTCGCTGTCGCGGAGCACGGCCGCCGGGCACCGCGCCTGGGGGGCGGCCCTGCGGCGCACGCTCGACGCCTGGCCGGAGCGCGTGGCGTTCGTGGTGGGCGGGATGCTCTCGCACAACGTCCACGCCTGGAACCTGAAGCGCGAGACCCCGGAGGCGCAGTCGTTCGACGGACGCGTGCTCGAGCACCTCAAGGCGGGCAGGTGGGACGAACTCGGCGGACTCGAGCCGCGCCTGCGCGAGAAGGCCCTGCCCGAGGCGAACCTCATGCACCTCGAAGTGCTGCGCGGGTTCCTGGGCGGGGATCTCGGGGGCACGCTGCAGTGCTACGAGCCCGGGCCGGGCGTGGGAGCGGCACTGGTGGAGTTCCTGGTGGGCGAGCCCGCGGCCCCGCCGGTGACGACGGAGCCCGCGGCCGCTCCCGAGCCGAAGCGCGACCGGAGACTGCACGTGCCCGTGCAGTTCGAGCACCGGTTGTTCCCGCGGTCGGCGGAGCGGCGTCCGTTCCGTCCGGCCGCTCGGCCCGCAAGCCGTCCCGGTGCTCCGCGCCCGAGCGTGCGTCCCGGCAGCCCGCGTCCGAGCGCGCGTCCCGGCGCTCCGCGCCCGAGCGCGCGTCCCGGCGGCCCGCGCCCGAGCGCGCGTCCCGGCGGCCCACGCCCGAGCGTGCGTCCCGGCGGCCCGCGCCCGAGCGTGCGTCCCGGCGGCCCACGCCCGAGCGTGCGTCCCGGTGCTCCGCGCCCGAGCGTGCGTCCCGGCGCTCCGCGCCCGAGCGTGCGTCCCGGCGCTCCGCGCCCGAGCGTGCGTCCCGGCGCTCCGCGCCCGAGCGCGCGTCCCGGCGCTCCGCGCCCGAACGTGCGTCCCGGCGCTCCGCGCCCGAGCGTGCGTCCCGGTGGCCCGCGCCCGAGTGCACGTCCCGGTGGCCCGCGCCCGAGTGCACGTCCCGGTGGCCCGCGCCCGAGCCCGCGGCCCGGTGCTCCGCGCCCGGGCGCGCGTCCCGGCGGTCCGCGTCCGAGCGTGCGTCCCGGCGGCCCGCGTCCGGGTGTGCGTCCCGGCGGCCCGCGCCCGGGTGTGCGTCCCGGCGGCCCGCGTCCCGCCGGCGGTCGCGGACCGCGGCCGCGGCCCCGTTGAGCTGAGAGACGCCCGTGCGCGTCCTGCTCGTCAACGCCTTCCACTACCTGCGCGGCGGGGTCGAGCGCACCTACCTGGACGAGTCGCGCTGGCTCGCCGCGGCCGGCCACGACGTCGCGCACCTGGCGATCCGCGACCCGCGCAACCTGCCCAGCCCGACGTCAGCGCACTTCGCGCCCGCCGCGGACTATGGCGAGGGCGCGTCGGCACTGCGGCAACTCGTGCAGCTGCCCCGCGCCATCTGGTCGGGGCCCGCGGCGCGTTCCGCCGCGGCGGCGGTGCGCGAGTTCGGGCCGGAGGTCGCGCACGTCCACGCCCCGAGCCGCTACCTCACGCCCTCGATCCTGGGACCGCTCGAGCGCGCCGGCGTGCCGGTCGTGATGACGCTGCACGACTTCAAGCCCTGGTGCACGAACCGCATCCTGTTCGCGCGCGGCGCGCCCTGCGAGCGCTGCCGCGGAGGACACCACTGGCACTCGCTCGCGATCGGTTGCGTGCAGGACTCGCGGTTGAAGAGCGCGGTGGGCATGGTCGAAGCCTACGCGCACGACCTGGTGGGCGCGTATCGCGCCGTCCGACTCTGGATCGCGCCTTCGCGTTTCGTGCTGGAGAAGGCGGGCGAGTTCGGCGTGGATCGCGCCCGGTTGCGCCTGCTGCTTCACGGCGTGGATCGCGCCGGGAGCGCGTCACCGGCCACGGACGCGGCGAACCTGCCCGCGTTCCCCGGCGGGCGCTACGTCCTCTTCGCCGGACGGCTTTCGGTCGAAAAGGGGGTGCGCCTGCTCCCGGCGCTGGCGGCGCGCATCGCGCCGGTGCCGCTGGCCGTCGTGGGGGAGGGGCCGCTGCGCGCCTGGCTCGACGCGCAGGCCGCGGCGCTGCCGAACCTGCGTCCGCTCGGCTACCGCTCCGACGCCGAGTTGGCTTCGCTGCGCGCCGCCGCGACGGTGGTGGTCGTGCCCTCGCTCTTCTACGAGCACTTCTGCTACGCGGCGGCCGAGGCGCTGCTGGACGCCCGGCCGGTCGTGGCCTCCCGCATCGGGGCCATCCCCGAGCTGGTGGAGCACGAGGTCACCGGCCTGCTGGTGCCGCCCGGCGATGCGCGGGCGCTGGCCGAGACGGTGGCGCGTGCCCTCGCGGACCCGCAGGCCACGGGCTGGGCCGACGCGGGCCGGGCACGGGTACTCGAGGCCGGTGCTCCCGCCCTGCACGTCGGGGGACTGACGGCGATCTATCGCGAGGCGACTGGGCGGCGGTAGCCGCTGCACTTCCGCCACGGTCAAGCAATGCGGACCCCGGGGGGTCGGGGCGCCCGAGCCTCCGCCCGGCGGGCACGAATGGCGACGGAATGGCCCGCCCCAGCGTTTCTTCTCGCGTAGCGACCAGGCCGCCGGAGGCCTGCTGGTTGCATTCGATCAACGTCCCGGAGGCGGGTCAGACCGCCATGGTACGGCGCCGGTAGCGAGAGTAGGATCTCACGCACCGGGAGGAAGGAATCGTGTATGAGACGGCCGACGCGTCAGCTGGGAATTCTGGTCGCAACGCTGCTTCTCACAACCGCTTCGTACGCGCATGCCCAGTGGCAGGCCCGGGTACATCCTCCACGCGAAGATGGGAGCGACGGCGCCTGGAACAAGCGTTATTGGTACACGACTGGCGCGTTTCCCGTGACGAATCCGGTGGGCGTCGTCTTCGATCCTTCGCGCGCCGAACTGATTCACTTCTCTTCGGACCGGATCACGTTCAAGAACATCGATTCAGCCGGGCCGAGCCGGGTCGTGCGCATCGGCGGTTGGCCGGGCATCCCTCTCGGGTGCTCGGCCATCTACGACCCTCGCCGTGATCGCATTGTCGTCATGACCCTCGCCAAGAGAGGCGGTTCCTCGGGGCTTGTCGTTGACGTATTCGCCCTGAGACTCGGTGGCCCGATCCAATGGGAGCGCCTGGTCCCGGCCGGGACCTCGCCCAGTCTCTTCCATGCATCCGCGGTCTACGACCCCGTGCGCGACTGCATGCTGGTCTATGGCGGGGCCGATCCCTTCAGCGTGAACAATGAGGTCCGCGGAGATGTCTGGGCCCTGTCCCTCGGTGATGATCCCCGCTGGACGGCCCTCGAGCCGCGTGGTGTGCCACCGCCCCTACGCACGGGGAACACGGCGATCTACGAAGCAGCTCATCGGGAGATGATCGTCTACGGAGGACGAGCAGCCGCTGACGGCGGTCTCCTCGGGGACGTCTGGGCGCTCGACCTGGGGCCACAACCTCGGTGGCGGCAGATCAAGGTTGGGGACGAGGCCCCCGCGAGCCGAGCCGGACATGCCGCGATCTACGACGCGCATCGTGAACGCATGCTGGTCATCGGATGGCAGCGGGACAACTACGTGTGGGCGCTTTCGCTCCGAGGCGTGCCACGATGGTCGCGGTTAGATCCTTCCGGCGAGGCGCCGCCGGGCGGCAATGGGCAGATCGCTTTCGCGGACGCCGACCGCGATCGCATGGTCCTGATGGATGGCGATGGGTGGTGGCTGTGGACTCTCGACTGGGGGCGCCGCGTGGAGACTCCGGTCGCCGATGACAAGGAAATGGGTCTGTCCTCAGGCCGGGGCGCCGAGGCAGCGGATGGCACACCCCTCGCGTTGGAGCTTCCGTCTACAGTCTGGCGTGGAGGAGCGTTCAATGCCCGCGTGTCGCTCTGCGGGCCGTCCGGCGCAAGACTCGACCTGTTCGACGTCGCTGGGCGGCGCATCTGGTCCTCGGGGCCGGACGAGCTTGGTCTGGGCCCACATGACGTGATGATTGCGCCACCAGGAACGGCGCCACGCGGGGTCTACTTCCTGCGTCTCGACCAGAGCGCGCGATCGATCACCCGAAAGATCGTGCGGCTGCCCTGACGGAAGACCCTGGTGCGGTGATGGTGGGGCAGCTCGAGGCCAGGCGTGCGGCGCTCGCCTCCATGGCTACCCCTGCGATCCGAACTCCCAGGCCTCGACGCCGTCCTCGAGCTGGACACCCAGGCCGCTGACCATCCGGTTCACCAGGTTGAAGAGCGCGGTGATCTCGGTGGCCTTGAGGATGGCCAGGTCGTCGAAGCCGTATTCGCGCAGGCGCTCGACGTCGTCCTCGGTGCGCTCGGCGGGGTCGCAGGTGAGGGCGACCGCGTGGTCGAGCAGCACCCGGTCCCACGCGGGCAGGTCCGCCTCGCGGTAGTCGCGCGCCACGGCGCGGGCCAGCGGCTCGTCGCCGAGCGCGGCCGCGAGCCGGCGGCCGTGGTGGGCGACGCAATAACCGCAGCCGTTCACGGCCGAGACGGCGACCGCGATCGCCTCGGCTTGTGCGCGCGAGAGCGGCGCCGGGTCGTCCATGACGGTGCGCACCAGGCGGAAGAGCGCGTCCAGCGCGGCCGGATCGGGCGCGCAGGCCTGCCAGAGGTGGCCCACGCGCCGGTCGGGGTGGAAGCTCGAGATGTGCTCGAAGACGCCGCGGACGGGGCCATCCGCGGTCTGCGGGGTGATGGTCCGGGTCCAGCTCACGGGCGCTCCTTTCGGGGGTGACGGCCGGGATGCTAGCAGAGGACCCCGTTGGGCGGGAACGCCCGGTCCAGCCACGAGCGGCCCCGCATCGGACGCGCGCCAAACGCATCGAAACCATTGTCCGGAGTGGTTGACACTGCGCCGGAGCGGGGACTACCTTCGATTTCGCTTCGTCATCCTCGATTCCCTCGGAGCGTCCGCAGCCCGGTTCGGGCGCGGCATCGGGTACCCGCCGGCAACCGCTCCTCGTTCGCAGCAGAAGGAGGAAGATCATGGCGTGGAAGGACATCGAAGCGAAGAAGTTCCCGTGCATCCGGGAGCTGAACGGCATCTCGGCGCGCACGATGGAAGAGCACTACGAGATTTACAAGGGCTACGTCCCGAAGGTGAACGAGATCCAGAAGAAGCTCGACGCCGCGGACCGTGGCACCGCCAGCCAGATCTACAGCGACCTGCGCTCCCTGCGGGTGGACTATTCCTTCGCGGTGGGCGGGGTGAAGAACCACGAGATCTACTTCGGGCACCTCGGCGGCGGCGGCGGCAAGCCGGTCGGCAGGCTGCTCGAGACGATCGAGCGGGACTTCCCTTCGTACGACGCCTGGCTGGCGGACTTCAAGGCCAGCGGACTGGCGGCGCGCGGCTGGGTGTGGCTGGCGTACGACCACGACTGGAAGATGCTGACCACCGCGGTGGGCGACGCGCAGAACTCGTTCCCGTTCTGGAACGCCACGCCGATCCTCGCGCTGGACGTCTACGAGCACGCGTACCTGATCGACTATGGCCGGGCGCGGGCCAAGTACATCGAGGCGTTCTTCAACAACCTGGACTGGAACGTGGTGGCGCAGAACCTGGACCGTGCGCTCGCCATGTCCGCGGCCGTGAAGTAGGACATCCTGCCGGGACGGTGAGCCGTCCCACGGGTCGGGCCCGGGATCCCCGCCGTCGGCGGGCCGGGCCCGGCACCGCTCTCTGGAGGACGCATGGCGAGCAACGTGCTACCCGTCATCGGCCGGCCGGCGCCGGACTTCAGTCTCCCCTCGACCACGGGCGAGAACATCTCGCTCAAGCAGTTCAAGGGGAAGAAGACCGTCGTGCTCTACTTCTACCCGAAGGACTCGACGCCCGGCTGCACGCGCGAAGCCTGCGACTTCCGTGACCACGCTGCCGAGCTCGAGGCGGCCAAGGTGGTAGTTCTCGGGGTCTCGACCGACAACCTGGAATCGCACCTCCACTTCCAGGCGAAGCAGAAGCTCCCGTTCCCGCTGCTCTCCGACGAGGACGCCACGGTCTCCAAGCTGTTCGGCGTCTACAAGCAGAAGAACCTGTACGGCAAGAAGCACCTGGGCATCGAGCGCACCACGTTCGTGATCGACAAGACCGGTCGCGTCGCGCAGATCTGGCCCAAGGTGAAGGTGGACGGCCACATCCAGGACGTGCTGGAGTTCGTCGCCGGAGACTAGCCGTTCGCGGACGACCGCGGAGGCCGGAACGTGGAGTTGGAACCCAGGCAGCCCGTGCCGGTGTTCCCCCTGCCGAACGTCGTGCTCTTCCCGCACACGGTCGTCCCGTTGCACGTCTTCGAGCTGCGCTACCGCACCATGGTGCGCGACGCTCTCGCGGGCGAGCGGATGATCGCGCTGGCCCTGCTCAAGCCCGGCTGGGAGGGCGACTACCATGGCAGCCCCGCGTTCCACGACCTGGGCTGCCTCGCCCGGGTCGAAGCGGTGGAGTGGCTGCCGGACGGCTGCTACGACCTCACCCTCCTCGGGCTCTCCCGCGTGCGGCTCGGCGCGGCGGTGCGCGAGTATCCGTACCGTTCCGTGCGCGTCGAGTTGCTGCCCGAGGCGCCGTACCCCGAGGACGACCCGCTGGTGATGAGCGAGCGCCGCGTCCTGCGCGACCTGCACCGCCGGCTCGTGGGCCGGGCGGAACGACCGGCCGAGGGAGAGGGGCCCGCCCCCGACCTGCCCTTCGTGTCGCTGGTGAACGGCGTCTGCACGGTCGCGCCGCTGGACGCGACCGAGCGGCTCGGCCTGCTGGCGCTCGACAGCGTCGTCGAGCGCGGCCATCGCGTGAGCGAACTGGTCGCGAACCGCCTGCGCCCGGGCGGGCCGGCGGAGCCGGGCGAGCACAACTAGCCGGATCCGCGCGGGCGTCGCCCTTCGGCCTTCCGTCGACCGCGCGGCGTCGCACTCCGGCCCCCCGGCACTCCGCCGCCCGCTTTGCCCCGCTGTTCCGCCCCGCATAGACTGCGCGCGACCCGCGCTTCACGCGGGTGCCGCGACGCCTGGCCGCTGGGAACCATCTCCGGAGACATGTCCCATGAGCGTCTTCCTCGCCATCTCGCCCCTGGTCCTCATCTTCGTGCTCATGACCTGGGGCCGCCGCACGGCGGACGTGGCCGGACTCATCGGCTGGCTCTACACCGCGATCATCGCCGCGTTCGTCTTCCACACGTCGTGGCAGGTGATCCTGGTCGGTTCGGTGGCCGGGATGGTGGCCAGCCTCCCCATCAGCCTGATGGTCGTGACCTCCATCTTCCAGATCAACGTCATGGAGGAGGCCGGCGCCATCCGTCGGCTGGTGGTCTTCATGAAGACGCTGGCGCGCGACAGCCGCGCGGCGCAGGTGATGCTCATCAACGTCGGCGCGGGGACGATGCTGGCCGCGCTCGGCGCGACCCCGGTCTCCATCCTGCCGCCCATCATGCTGTCGCTGGGCTACAGCGCCTTCGTCGCCATCGCGCTGCCCGCCATCGGCTACGACGCGCTGTGCACCTACGCGCTGCTGGGCGTGCCGGTCGTGGTCTTCGCCGACGTGGCCAAGGGCATCACCGGCCGCGAGTTCACGCCGGCCGAAGTGGGGCTCTACTTCGCGCAGTACATGCCGGTGGTGACCTCGCTGATCGCGCTCTCGATGCTCTGGCTGGTGGGCGGCTGGAAGGAGGTCGGCCGTGGCTGGCCGGCCGCGCTCCTCACCGGGCTCACGGCGGGCTTCGTCGCCATCGGCATGAACGTGGCGGGCCTGCCCACCCTGACCGGCGTCGTGGCCGGGATCGGCGTCGTCCTGGTGATGCTCGTCTACGTGCGGCTCAGCGGGCGGCGGCTCCTCGACCGGTCCGCGCTCAGCGAGGACGATCGCCGCACCGAGCAGGGGATGGGACTCGGCCTCGCCGTACTGCCCTGGCTGCTGCTGGTCGCCTTCAGCGCGCTCACGAACTACGGCGGGTTCGGGCTCTACGACCTGCTCTTCAAGCGGCTGGCGATGCCGCTCGAGATCGTGCCGGGCCGGCCCGAGCGGCTGCGCATGCTCTGGCAGGCCTACACCTGGGTGCTGATCGCCACGCTGGTCGCGATCCCGTTCTACCGCATGGCGGCCGGCCGGCTCGCGGCGGCGGGACGCAAGACCCTGCGTCGCGCCCCGCGTCCGGCGTTCGCCGCGGCGATCTACTTCGCCATCGCCTTCGTGCTCAACCACAGCGGCAAGACGCCGGTCCAGGTCGACGGCCGGCCCGGTTGGGCCGCGGACCCCGCCGGCGGCCTGAACATGGTGAAGGTGGTCGCCGACGCCAGCGCGGGCGTCTTCCACCAGGCCTACGCCGGCGTGGCCGCGTTCCTCGGACTGCTGGGCGGCTTCATCAGCGGGAGCGAGACCAGCAGCATCGCCATGCTCTCGAAGCTGCACTTCGACACCGTCGCACAGGTCTTCGGCTCGACGGATCCCGAGCGCCTGCTCCGCATCGGCCTGCTGGTCGCCGCGGTGAGCGGCATCGGCGGCGGGCTGGCGTCGGTCATCAGTCCCGCCAAGCTGCAGAACGCCGCCGCCGTGATCGACAAGATCGGAATGGAGAGCCAGGTCATCCGCGCGACCGCCGTCATCGCGCTCCTCATGGTGCTGGCCGTGGCGCTGATGACGTTCGTCTTCCTGGCGAGGATCTAGGCGCCTTCACCGCGCGCGAGTCCGGGGCGGGCGACGGAGGGCCGAAGGGCGACGTCCGCGCCCGGGCGGGAATCTACCCGGCGAACGACCGCTTGAACGAGCAGATCACCTCGGCGCGGAGGAACCAGCCTGCGTCGCCGTGGGTGTAGAAGTCGCCGGGCGCCATCCACTCGCCCACGACGTGCCCGCGCCAGTTGTCGTTCAGCCGGTAGTCGGCGCGCGCCTCGTAGAGGTCGCCGCGCCGCGTCCCGTCGGCGTAGATCGAGGACTTGCCCGGGAAGGCGTGGAAGGCCGCCAGGCGGTAGGCCGTGGCCCGCAGCTCGAGAGCCTTCACCGGCGTCGCCCGCGCCTCGACCTGCCACATCGAGAGGTTGGTCCAGTAGGACACGCCGCGTTCACCGGCCAGCGTGTAGATGTACAGCTCGCTCCACTTCGGGTAGCGCGCGAAGAGCGGGTCCCAGCCCTCGTTCGCCGCCGTCGCGGGGTCGTCGCCCGAGAGGCCGATCCAGCCCAGCTGGACGGACGGCCTCGCCGCGTGCGCGAAGCCCTTCTTCACCGAGACCTGGGCGCCCCACGCGCGGATGTCGGAACCGGGCTGCTGCCCGCCGGCCTGTCCCGCCAGCTCCGCCTTCACCGACCAGTCCCCCGGGTAATCGCGCGTCGCGCGGCCGCCGAGCGTGTGGAACATCCGGTCGCCCTGCCGGACGGGGTTCGTGGCCGGGCGCGTGTCGCCGGTCTCGGCCTTGAAGAAGTAGTACGCGTCGAGCGTGGTCCCCGGGCGGTCCGCGCGGGTCCAGTAGAGACCGACCGCGTTCTCGTCCCGCTCGATCAGCGGCTTGTCCTGGTCGTGGATGCGCGGCAGGTACTCGTCGCGATGCGGATCGGAGATGATCAGCAGGTCGAGCCTCGACTTCCCCGAGGTCCAGCCCAGGTCGAGCGCGTTGAAGTAGGCGGTGCGCGAGCCGTCGAGCGGAGTGCCATCCATCAGGATGAAGCCGTCGCCACGCATGAGGTTCTGGCGTCCCAGACGGATGGAGGCCCCGTCGGAGAAGCGGTGGTCGACGTAGAGGTTCTCGATCACGATCTCGTCCAGCTTCAACGGGGCGTGGGGCGTGGTCACCTTGCGGTCTTCGTCGTTGAAGCCGAGCGCGAACTCGGTGCTCCTCCCGGCGCTCAGCGTCGCCCAGGCGCGCGTGCGGAGCCGCAACTGGTGGCGCGCGTCCGGCGCGGCCTGGTCGAAGTCGGTGCTGTTGTCCCAGTTCTCGGTGCGGACGCGCTCCTCGAAGCCGAGCTCGAGCCGGGGCGCGTCCGGCGCGGCCCCCGCGGCGCGGGCCGACAGGGAGAGGGCGAACGCCAGGAACGCGGTGAACGCGAGGTCGAGCACGACGGTGCGCATGCGCGCGGCGGGTACGGCGAGGGCGGCCTTCATGGGCGGGACCGTAGCCGGGCGATGGGGCGCATGCAAGCCGCCCGCGCGGGCGGAGGCGCTCGCCCCGCACCGGGGTGCCGCGCCTTGTCTCCACCCTGCGCGCCGGATAGACTGCCGCCGACATGCGAGAGCCCTTCCGCATCAAGGTCGTCGAGCCGTTGCGCCGCGTGACGCGCGAAGAGCGCGAGCACTTGCTGGCGGAGGCCGGTCTCAACCTCTTCGCCGTGCCCGCCGAGAGCGTTGCCGTGGACCTGCTCACCGACAGCGGCACCTCGGCGATGAGCGACCGCCAGTGGGCCGGGCTCATGATGGGTGACGAGTCGTACGCCTGCAGCCGCAACTTCTATCACTTCCGCGACACCATCCAGGACGTCTTCGGCTACCCGATCGTCATCCCGACGCACCAGGGCCGCGCCGCGGAGCACCTGCTGTTCTCGAGCGTGCTCAAGCCCGGGGACGTCGTGCCCAGCAACACGCACTTCGACACCACGCGCGCCAACATCGAGCACCAGGGCGCCGAGGCGCGCGACCTGGTGATCGACGAGGGCCTCGACCCGGGCTGCCTGCACCCGTTCAAGGGCAACCTCGACCCGGCGAAGCTCGACCGCGCGATCCGGGAGGTCGGGCGCGAGCGCGTGCCGCTCGTGATGATCACGGTCACGAACAACTCGGGGGGCGGTCAGCCGGTCTCGATCGCCAACGTGCGCGCGGTGCGCGAGGTCTGCGACCGGCACGGCGTGCCGCTGATCTTCGACGCCTGCCGCTTCGCCGAGAACTGCTGGTTCATCCGCGAGCGCGAGCCGGGCTGGTCGCAGCGCAGCGTCAAGGACATCGCGCGCGAGCTGTTCTCGTACGGCGACGGCTGCACCATGAGCGCCAAGAAGGACGCGCTGGTGAACATCGGCGGCTTCCTGGCGCTCAAGAACGAGGCGTGGGCCGAGAAGATCCGCAACCTGCTCATCCTGGTCGAGGGCTTCGCCACGTACGGGGGGCTCGCCGGGCGCGATCTCGAGGCCATCGCCATCGGCCTGACCGAGGTGCTCGACGAGGACTACCTCGCCCACCGCGTCGGGCAGGTGGCCTACCTGGGCGACCTGCTGGACCGGGCGGGCGTGCCCATCGTGAAGCCGGTCGGCGGCCACGCGGTCTACCTCGACGCGCGCGCGTTCCTGCCGGACATCCCGCAGTCGCAGTTCCCCGGCCAGGCGCTGGTCGTGCAGCTCTACCGCGAGTTCGGCATCCGCACGGTGGAGATCGGGAGCCTGATGTTCGGGCACCGCGACCCGAAGACCGGCGAGCCGGTGTTCCCCAGGCTCGACCTGGTGCGGCTGGCCGTCCCGCGCCGCGTCTACACCAACGAGCACATGCGCTACGTAGCGGAGTCGGTCATCGCCATCCACCGGGAACGCGGCCGGCTCCGGGGCCTGCGCATCACCTGGGAGGCGCCGGCGCTCCGCCACTTCACGGCGCGGCTCGAGGAAGTGGGCAGGCCGTGAGTGCCGTCAACCGCGGGTTCGCGCTGACCTGGCTCGGCCATCACACGTTCAAGCTCGTCACCCGTGGCGCCCGCACCGTGTTGATGGACCCGTGGGTCGAGAGCAATCCGGCCTGCCCGAAGGAGCTCAAGGCCTTCGACAAGATCGACGTGATCACCATCTCGCACGGTCACAACGACCACCTGGGCGACGCGGTGGCGCTGGGGAGGAAGTTCAAGCCGGTGGTGATCGGGAACCTCGAGATCAGCCTGTTCCTGGACCGCAAGGGCGTGCCCAACACGCTCAGCATGAACAAGGGCGGCACGGCGGAGGTGGCCGGCCTCCGCTTCACGATGGTCCACGCCGTCCATTCGAGCGGCATCGAGGACGGCGGCCAGGTGTTCTACGGCGGCGAGGCGGCCGGCTTCGTGATCACGCTCGAGGACGGCACGCGCATCTACCACGCCGGCGACACCGGCGTGCATTCGGACATGGCGCTGATCGGCGAGCTCTACCCGCCCGACATCGCGCTGCTGCCGATCGGGGACCACTACACGATGTCGCCGCGCGAGGCGGCGGTGGCGGCGCGCATGCTCAAGCCGAGATGGATCGTGCCGGCCCACTACGGCACGCATCCGGTGCTCGCCGGCACCCCCGAGATGCTGCGCGAGGAGCTGAAGAAGCTCCAGGTCCCGAGCGAGGTCGTGGCGTTGCGGCCGGGCGAGACCCTCTCGTAATCGGCGATTGCCCTGGGCGGACGGCGGGACTACGCTCGCCGTGTTCACCAGCCGCTCCTGGAGACACCGCCACCCGACACTTCCCCGGGCGGGCGGCGCCCGGGTCGCCCCGGCTCCCCGGGGCGCCGGCTCGCCGGGGGGGAATCGGGGTCCCAACCAGCGGGAACCACCGGACTTCCCCGCCTGCCACCTGCTGCTCGTCGCCGGGCCGGCCCCGATCCGAATCAAGAAGGCCCCGGTCGAGCCGACACTCAATGGGTACGGCTCGTTCGCGTCGCTGGAATCAAGGAGGAGTCCATGAAGATCCGTGACCTGCCGGCCCTGGCGTGCCTGCTGACGACGCTTGCCGGCGCGGCGCCGGTGCTGGCCGGCGTCGCCCCCTACGTCCGCCTCGAGTACGGCGGGAACGAACTGAGGATGAGCGGCGCGAACCGGGAGATCCGCGAGGACGAGGCCGCGTTCCGGGCGGCCGGACTGCCGGCCACGTTCCAGGAGATCGGGGCCGGATACGGACCGGCGGTCTCCGCGGGGGTGTGGGTGCTTCCCGGGCTTCGGCTCGGGGCCACGTACTCGTACCTGCGGGCCGTGCGCAGCAACGGCTTCACCGTGCCGGGTGTGATCGCCTACGGTGACCAGCTGGATCTCCGGATGACCGAGATCGGCGCGGAGGCCGCGGTGCGCTTCCGCCAGTGGGCGGGGTTCACGGTCGGCGCCAACGTGGCCAGGGGCCGCGGGGAGCTGATCGAGAGCGGGTACGACGAGGAGCCCGGCATCCGGGTCGACCTGCAGGAGACGGCGAGCCGCACGCAGGTGACCTGGGGCGCGTTCGTGGGATTCGACCAGACCAATCCCGCCGGCATCGCGGGGTTCGTCCGGGCGGGATTCCAGTTCCGCGACCTGGGCCACTTGAGCGGCCGCTGGACCAGCGACGTGGCCGGGCCGGGCGGAACGACGGCGTACGAGGGGACCGACACCACGCCGGAGCTGGACTTCAGCGGGTTCTACGTCAGGGTCGGCGTCGGATACGACCTCGTGCGCTGACGGCCCGATGGCGCCACGCGGTCTCGCAGCGACCGCAGCGGGGGACTCCCCGCCGCGGTCGCTGCGTCTTCGGGGCGCGGCCTCCCGCCGTGCCGGGCGCGGGCCCTACGGCTTCGCGGACGCCACGGCGAGCAGGTTGTAGAGCGCGTGGACCAGGATCGCGGCCGTGGTGCTGCTGCGCGCGCGGATCACGCCCAGCAGCAGGCCGAAGACCAAAATCGAGAGCATCCCGTACCACGTGTACTGGACGTGTAGCGCCGCGAAGAGCAGCGACGTCAGCGCGATCCCGAGCTTCGGCTGCAGTGCGCCGCGCAGGGTGATCTCCTCGCCGATGCCGGCGCTGAGACTCAGCAGCACCATCAGGCCCGGGCCCATGACCCCGGCCAGCGCGGCGGTGAACGCCCGGTCGCTCGCCCATAGCGTCGGCAGCGCGATCCGCTCGAGCCCCTCGCTCCCGGAGTTGAAGAGCCAGAGCGCCGCGACCCCCGCGATGACGACCAGGCCGTCCACCGGACGCAACGCGGTGAGGCCCAGGCGCGCGAGCGAGCCGCGCGCGTCGCGGCGGACCCGGAAACCGACCGCGGCGAACGCCAGCACGACGTAGCCGACGAGTCCGCCGGAGAGCTTCGAGGGGCTCACCAGCGCGCCGGGGTCGCGCAGCAGCTCGGCGAGCTGGTCGCGGAACGCGAGCCATGCCGGGAACGCCACCCAGAGGATCACGAACGCGACGCCGGCGGTGAGGCGGAGCGTGTGGCTGGAGCCGGCGCCGCGGAACAGCAGGCGGACGAGCCGGTCCGCCACCGACGTCCGCAGGCCGGCGAGGCTCGCGACCGCTCCGAGGCCCGAGGCGGCGGCGACGCCGGCGCGCAGCGGCGTGAGCGGGCCGTTCGCGACCAGCACCCCCGCGAGCGCCCCCATCACGAGGGCCCCGGTGACCGGCGGGATCCACGCGAGGAGCGCGTACACGCGGCCCATCGCCGGGTGGACGTCCGCGCCCTGGGCCATGAAGTAGAGCGCCGCGACCGCGACCAGGAGCGACGCCTCGACCTGTCCGAACAGCAGGGCCGCGAGGCCGAGCAGCGCCAGCGCCAGGGCGGCGTGCAGCACCCCGCGGGGCAGGGGGGGCGGCGCGGGGGGCTCCGGCGGTCCGGGCCGGCCCGCCGCGTCCGCGGGGAACTCCAGGTACTCGAGCGCGGGGTGCCGGGCGGGCGGGCCGTCCGGGCGCTGCGCGGTGCCGCCGGACGACGGGGGCGCTTGATTCTCGTCGCTCATCCGGCGAGCATAGCGACTCGAAGGGGAGAGCGTCCATGAAGGTCACCGTGCTGTTCTTCGCCCAGGTGCGCGAGCGCGCCGGGCGCGCGCGCGCCGAGCTGTCGCTGCCCGAGGGCAGCCGGCTCGCGGACGCGCTCGCCGTGCTCGCGCGCGAGCATCCCGCGCTCGAATCCCTGTGGCCGCACCTCGCGGTCGCGGTGAACGGCCGGCTGGCGCGGCCCGACACGTCGCTGGTGGAAGGCGCCGAGCTGGCGCTGCTGCCGCCGGTGAGCGGGGGCTGACGTGGCAGAACTGGTCGACGGCCCGATCGACATCGGTCGCCTGCTCGCCGGCGCCGCGCGCCCCGACTGCGGCGCGGTCGTCCTCTTCCTCGGCACCACGCGCGACCACCACGAGGGGCGCGAAGTCGTGCGCCTCGAGTACGAGGCCTACCGGCCCATGGCGCTCGCGGCCCTCGAGCGGACCGAGCGCGAAGCGGTGGAGCGTCACGCGGTGGCCTCGTGCCGCATCGTCCACCGGCTCGGCGTGGTGCCGCCCGCCGAGGCGAGCATCGCCGTGGTCGTGGCCGCCGCCCACCGCGCCGCGGCCTTCGACGCGACGCGCTGGGCGATGGACCGCGTGAAGGACACGGTGCCCATCTGGAAGAAGGAGCACTACGCCGGCGGCGACGCCGGGTGGGTGGCGGGGGCGAAGCTGGAGTAGCCGGTGTTCCGGCGGTGCGCCGCCGTCACGCGGCGCGGGCGGAGCGCTCCGATTCGCCGGATTCGTCCGGGAACAGCTTCGCGGTGTCCACCACCAGCAGCAGGTCGTCGGTCTGCGCGCGGCGGGCGGTGCGCGAGATCACGGCGGCGCCCTCCGCGCAGAGCATGACGGGCAGTTCCATCATGTCCGCCTCGCGGATGGTCTCGACGACGTCGGCCTCGTCCACCGTGATCGCGAGCGCCTTCGCGCCGTGGTCGAGGACGATCACCAGCTCGCGGCTGAACTCCAGGATCGCCTGCCGGGCCTCGGCGAAGACGCCCGTCAGGGCCGCCATGACCGTCGTGCGCGTGTGCTCGATCAGCGCCAGCGCCTCGTCGGCCTCGCCCCGCTCCATGTGCGCGGAGACGACGTCCGCGATGGCGTGGATCTGCCGGTGGGGCTGGTTGAACCTGCCCCAGAGCAGCTGCAGCATCCGGTTGTCGGTCTGGTACGTGTCGTACCACTTCCCGAACTTGCACTGGTGAGGGTCGCGGGCCAGCTTGAACGGTCGCCGCTCCCGCACCGAGGCGTCCAGCTCCCGGATCCAGTTGTGGTGGTCCTCCTCCCGGGCCCGCAGGACCTCGAGCAGGTCCTCGACGTCCTTCATGCGGTGCGGCATGCCGAGCCGGAGCCGGAGGTCCATGACCTGCATGACCTCCCCGCGCACGTGGATGACCCCGCGCACGTGCGGCGGAGCGCCGGGGATCGGGACCACTTTCGGGGTCATGAGGATGGCGCGGACGTGCCGCACCGGGATCGCCGCGTCCTGGCGGTTGAGCCGGACGATGAGGTACGGCAGCGTGTCGCCGGGACAAGCCGCGTCGTTCGCGATCTGCGGGATGGCGTCCACCAGGTCCTCCCAGGGAGCAGCGGTGCCCCGCGGCGCCGGGCGTGGCCGGCGCGCGGAGGGGTGCCGGAACGGGTCGGCCGGGCACCGGGGCCCGGTCGGTCCTCATCTGGAGGATCGGTCGGACGAGGTCGGACTTGAGGAGCGCCGGGCACCCGGCATGCAGGGGAACGGGTCAACCCGTCCCGGTCGTCCCCGAGCCCCGGGCGAGCGCGTCCAGCGCCCACGAGGCGTGCTCACGCACCAGCGGGTCGGGGTCGGCCTCGCGGGCATGGGCGAGGGCGGGTCGCGCGGCAGCCTCGCCGCGGTTGCCGAGCGCCACGCAGACGTTGCGCAGGAACCGTCCCCGTCCCGTGCGCCGGATCGCGCTGGTGGCGAAGAGGTCGCGGAAGCCCGGCTCGTCCAGCGCCAGGAAGCGCTCGAGCGTCCAGCCCTCGAACGACCGCGGCCGCAGGCGCGGCTCGCGCGCGGGGGCGGCGAAGCGGTTCCACGGGCAGACCTCCTGGCAGAGGTCGCAGCCGAAGATCCAGTCGCCCAGGAGCGGGCGCAGCGCCGGCTCGATCGGCCCGGGATGCTCGATCGTGAGGTAGGAGATGCACCGGCGCGCGTCCACCTGGCCGGGCGCGGCGATGGCCCCGGTGGGGCAGGCCGCGAGGCAGCGGGTGCAGGTGCCGCAGCGCTCGCGGTCGAAGGGCGCGTCGGCGTCGAGCTCGTGGTCGACGAGCACCTCGCCCAGCAGCAGCCAGGAGCCCAGCGTGGGCGAGACCAGTCCCGAGTGCTTTGCGATCCAGCCGAGGCCGGCGCGCTCGGCCCAGCCGCGCTCGAGGATCGCGCCGGTGTCCGCGTACCACAGGGCGCGCGCGCCGGGCAGCGCCTGCTCGATGAAACGGGCCAGCGCTCCGAGACGGTCGCGCATGACGCGGTGGTAGTCCTCGCCCGCGGCGTAGCGGGCGATGCGCCCGAGGCGCCGGTCGCGCGCGGCGTCGGCGTCGGGCTCGTGGCCCATCGCCACGCAGAGCAACGAGCGGACGCCGGGCAGGATGCGCGCGGGATCGGCGCGGCGCGCGCGGTTCCGCTCGGTGGCCAGCCAGGACATCTCCCCGTGGCGCCCGGCGCGGAGCCACGCGGCGAAGTGCCCGGCACCCGGCGTGTCGGGCGCGGCCGGACCCGCGTCCTGCGCATCCGCCCGGGCGGGGGCGACGGCTGCGACGCGCACCGCATCGAAGCCCTGTTCCAGCGCGTGGGCCTTGATGCGGTCGGTGACGCTCACGCTCGCCCGGTCAACGCTGCTTCGTGCTGTCGGGCGCGGCCGGGACGTGGCCGGCCCGCCGCGGTCGCTCCCGGGGAACGGCCTCGCCGGGCCTCCCGGCCGGACCGGGCTCGCGCTCCACCGCACGCCGCACCACGCCGATGCTCGGCGGCGGTGCGGCGCCGCTCCGGGTCACCGCCCGGGCCGCGCGAGCGGCCTCCTCCGCGGCGCGGCGCATCGCCTCGACCGTGGTCGAATCGCCGAACGCGCCGGCCGGCGCGCGTCGCGGCCCGGGCTTCCGGGCGAGGAACGGATCGGACGGCGCGGGCGCGGTCTGGCGTGCGGGGCCCGCGCCCGGCCTCGTGACCGCAGGGCCGCTGGAGAAGAGGTCCTCGAGCTTGACGCGGGTCAGCGGCCCGGAGCGCCGCTCGATCCCGTCGAGCTTCGGCCCCGCATTGAACCTGACGCCGTCGCGCACCAGGAGGTTCTCGATGCGGCGCGGCAGGCCGAGCCCCTCGCCGAGCTGACCCTTCGTTCGCACCCGGGCCTGCACGTCGGCGGCCGGGAGATCGGCGATCTGCACGTAGAGATACCCGCCGTCCGGCGCCAGGTCCGGACCGTAGCCGTCCGGGAACCGCGGGGCCCAGCCGATGTAGTCGGGGGTCTCCTCCCAGGAGACCCAGGCCGGCGCCCAGTCGCTGCCGGGGATCCAGACCCAGCCCTGGTAGCGGTCGTACATCCATTCGCCGTAGTGGTAGGTCGCCCACCCGAAGGGCTCCGCCGAGATCCACACCCAGCCGTACACGTCGCTCGGCGCCCAGTAGCCGTATTCGTAGGGGCGCCAGTCCGCCTCGTTCACGTAGGGCCGGAACACGTAGCCGAACGGCTCGATGAGGGTCCAGTCGCCGTAGTCCTGCAGCGCGTCGTAGAAGATCCGCTGCTCGGGCAGCAACCCCGCGCGCGCCGAGGGCATGGATTCCTGCGCGGGCATGGGTCCGACCGTCGCGCACGAGAGTTGGGCCCCGGCGAGCAGGGCCAGGGCGAACAGGCTCCAGGAACGGATGCGCATGAGGCGTCCTCGGGGGATGGCGGCGATGCGTGTGGCCGGCTTCGACGGTGGCCGGCACCGGCATTGTAGACCAGGAGCGGGGCGCGCCGCCCGTGCACGGTAATGCCCCGGCCCGGCGGGGCCGCCGGAGGCCCGGGCGCCCCGTAACGCCGCTCAAGCCAACGGGGAGGCGTGCCGATACCGGAGGCACGCACCCGGCCCCCCGGATCGTGCACCCCTGCGAACCGTCAACCGGGACGATGAGCCCGGCCCCGGAGCCCACGGCGCCTCGATCCGCGTGGACGGGGGATGCAGGAGAGGAGTGTCATGCGACGACCGGTATCCCCGGTGGCCTGCGCGATCGTTGCCCTGGCGCTGATCGTGGCGGGGTCCGGCGCGGCTGCGACGAACCCGGATGACGAGGACCTCACGCAGGCGAGCCTCGAGGAGCTGCTGCGCACGCCGGTCGTCACGGCCTCGCGCCACCTGCAGCGCCGCATCGACGCGCCCCGGTCGGTCTCCATCGTCACCGCCGCCGAGCTGCGCCGGCGCAACTTTCGCACGGTCCCCGAGGCGCTGAACGAAGTGGTGGGCGTCCTCGTGCAGGAGACCAACTACGGGGGCGGCTCGCCGATCATCCGCGGCCTCGTCGGCAACCAGATCCTGCTGCTGGTCGACGGCGTGAGACTCAACAACGCCATCTACCGCCTCGGTCCCAACCAGTACCTGAACCTGGTCGACATCAACCAGGTGGAGCAGATCGAAATCGTGCACGGGACCGGCTCGGTGCTGTACGGCAGCGACGCGCTCGGCGGCATCGTCAACATCATCACGAAGAGCCGGGACCTCGCGACCGGCCCGCGGGGACTCCAGGCCACGACCAGCGCCCGGCTCTCCTCGGCCGATCACGGGGCCACGGGCCGCCTGGAGCTCGCCGGGGGAACCCGGCGCTTCGGACTGAACGGCGGCGTCAGCCTGAAGAGCTTCGGGGACCTGCGGGGCGGGCGCCGGACCGGGCTGCAGGGCTCGACCGGCTACCACGAGCTGGACGGCGACCTCAAGTTGCAGCACCAGGTCGCGCCGGGCGCGCGCGCCACGCTGGCGGTCCAGCACGTGGCGCAGCACGACGTGCCGCGGACCGACGTGATCGAATCGGGTGCGAACCTGCAGTACGAGTGGGACCCGCAGGAACGGACGCTGGTGGACCTGAGCTGCGACCTCGAGTCCCCGGACCGGTTCGTGCGTTCGGTGACGATCGGCACCTCGTTCCACGACCAGGACGAACGCGTCCGGCGCGTCGAGGCGTCGGCCCCGGGCGTCCAGCGGCGCTACCACGACGAGGTGCTCTCCAACGGTTTCCGGTTCCAGGCCGGTTCCGCGCTCGGCGCCCGGCAGAAGCTGACCTACGGCGGAGAGTCCTACGTGGACCGCGTGACCAGCCGGCGCGTGGACCACGATCTCCGCACCGGCGTCGAGACCCCGAAGCAGGGCACCTTCGCCGACGGGGCGCGCTACCGCTCCTGCGCGTTCTACCTCCAGGACGAGGTCGCCGTGCACGAGCGCTGGTCGGTGGACCTCAGCCTGCGGCACAGCCGCAACGTGCTGGACGCCGTCGTCCAGGACCCGTCCGGGGTCGCCACCTGCGTGCACTACGCGCCGCACGCCACCACCGGCGGCCTGCGCTCGCTGTTCCGCGTGGCCCCCGACCTCCACCTGGTCGCCGGTGTCGCGCAGGGCTTTCGCTCGCCGAACCTGGACGACATGAGCGCGCTCGGCAGTTTCGGCGGCGGGTTCGAAGTCCCCAATCCGGGGCTCGATCCCGAGCGGAGCCTGGACTACGAACTGGGCGTCAAGGTGCAGCGCGGCCGGTCCTACGCCACGGTCTTCGGCTTCCTCAGCGACCTGAGGGACATCATCCAGCGCCAGCGGGGGACCTACGGGGGACTCTCCTTCCTCGATGTCAACGACAACCGGGTCAAGGACGCCGGGGAGCCGGACGTGTACCAGCGGCTGAACACCGGCCGGGCGCGCGTCGTGGGCACGACCCTGGAGGCGCAGGCGCCGGTCCGGGAAGCGGTCGACCTCTACGGGAACCTCGCCTGGACCCGCGGTGACGACCGCGTCGCCGGTCAGCCCCTGCGTCGCGTCCCGCCGCTCAAGGGGGTCGTCGGTTCCCGCTGGCAGGTGAGCCCGGACCTGTGGCTCGACCTCCGCGCCGTATTCGCGGGTCGCCAGGACCGGCTCGCACCGGGCGACCGGACCGATCCGCGCATCCCCGTCGGGGGCACTCCCGGGTTCGCGATCTTCCACCTGAGCGGCGGGTTCGAGCTGGACCGGGTCGGCACGTTCACGCTCGCGCTCGAGAACCTCACGGACGAGACGTACCGCCTCCACGGATCGGGGATCGACGGGCCCGGCCTCAACCTCGTCGTGGGCTTCCAGTCGTCCCCCTGGCCATGAGCGTCGCGACGGGCCGTTCCCGCCGGCGGTCTTCGCGGGTGGGATCGTGGTTCCTGCTCGGGCTCGGGTTCCTCTCCGCCTGCGCCGCCGTCCCGGCGGCTCGTGCCGCGCGTCCGCGCGACGAGTACGAGGTGAAGGCGGCGTTCCTCTACAACTTCATCCACTTCGTCACCTGGCCCGAGGCGGACGCGGCCCGCGACACGATCGTGGTCGGCATCGTGGGCGCGGATCCGTTCGGAGACGCGATCGACCGGCTGTTCGCCGGGCGGGTCCCGGCCGGCCGGCCGATCGTCCTGCGGCGCCTCTCCACCTTCGACGACGCCTCGCGTTGCGACGTCCTGTTCGTCGGCGCCACCGGGAAGCGGTCCCTCGCCGGGGAACTGCGCAGGCTCCGCTCGAAACCGGTGCTGACGGTGGGCGAGCAGGACGACTTCGCCGCCGCCGGCGGCATCATCCGCCTCAAGACGGTCGGCGACCGCGTGCGCTTCGACGTCAACGTGGCGGCCGCCGATTCCGCGCGCCTCCAGTTGAGCTCGGGCCTGCTGCGGGTCGCGGACCTGGTCCTGGGACGGAAGCAGGCCGGGGGGGCGCGATGAAGCTCCACCAGCGGCTCTCCCTGCGCGGCAAGATCACCCTGGTCAACATGCTCACCAGCGTGGCCGCGCTGCTGCTCGCGAGCGCGGCATTCCTCGCGTACGACGTCTACACGTTCCGGTCGCGGATGGTGAGCGACGTCGAGACGCTCTCGGCCGTGATCGGGGACAACTGCTCGGCCCCGCTGCTCTTCAACGACGCGCCATCGGCGGGGGACGTGCTCGCGACCCTGGCCGCCAAGTCGTCGGTCGAGCGCGCGCTCCTCTACCGGCCCTCCGGCCGGCTCTTCGCCCGGTTCGCATCGCCCCGGCACGGCGCGTGGACCCGGTCTCCGGACCTCACGCGCGACGGGCACCAGTTCAGCGCCGGCCACCTGGTCGTCGGGCGCACGTTGCTCGTGGACGGAGCGGCGATCGGCCGGCTGGTCGTGGTCTCGGACCTGCAGGAGCTGCGCCTGCGCCTGGTCCGCTACGGCCTCACCGTGCTGCTGGTGCTGCTGCTGGCCTGCGCGGCGGCCTTCTTCCTGTCCATCGCGATCCAGCCGCTGGTCGCGCTGCCGATCCTCCGGCTGGCCCGGGCGGCGCGGCTCGTCGCCGAGCGACAGGACTTCTCGGTCCGGGTGACCGAGACGGGCGGGGACGAGGTGGCGTACATGGCCCGGGCCTTCAACAACATGCTGGCCCAGATCGAGAACCGGGACAAGGCCCTGCACGGGATCCGGATCGAGCTGGAGGCCAAGGTCGCCCAGCTCGAGGCCGAGGTGGCCGAGCGCCGCCGCGCGGAGGAGGCCCTGCTTCGCAGCGAGGAGCAGCTCCGCCAGGCCCAGAAGATGGAGGCCATCGGCCGGCTGGCGGGCGGGGTCGCCCACGACTTCAACAACCTGCTGACCGTCATCAAGGGCCGCGGCGACCTGCTGGTGCGGCGCATCGGGGAGGATTCGCCGCACCGCCGCGGCCTCGACGAGATCCTCAAGGCCGCCGAACGTGCGGCGGGGCTCACGCGCCAGCTCCTGGCGTTCAGCCGCAAGCAGATGCTGGCGCCCAAGGTGCTCGATGTCCGCACCGTCGTCGAGGACCTGGGGAGCATGCTCGCACGCCTGATCGGCGAGGACATCGAGCTGGTGATCCGCATGCCGGAGGGCCTGGGCCGCGTGAAGATCGACCCCGGGCAGCTCGAGCAGGTGATGATGAACCTGGCCGTCAACGCCCGCGACGCCATGCCGCGGGGCGGACGGCTCCTGCTCGAGGCGGCCAACGTCCGGCGGGAGCCGGGGCCCCTGCTGGGCGGCGACGACGTCCCCCCGGGAGAGTACGTCATGCTCGCCATGACCGACACCGGCTGCGGGATGACCCGCGAAGTGCTGGCGGACGTGTTCGAGCCGTTCTTCACCACCAAGCCGATGGGCCAGGGCACCGGTCTCGGGCTCTCGATGGTCTACGGCATCGTCCGGCAGAGCGAAGGCCACATCACGGCATACAGCGAGGTCGGAGTGGGGACCACGTTCAAGGTCTATCTGCCGATCGTGGATGCTCCGCTGGCAGCCCCGGTCGCTCCGGCCGGGTCGGCGCGGAGACTGCAGGGCCAGGGCGAGACGATCCTCGTGGTCGAGGACGAGCCGCTGCTCCTCGAGCTGGTCTCCGAGACCCTCCGCGAGGGCGGCTATCGCGTCCTGCCCGCCCGCGACGGCGCGACGGCGCTCCAGGTCGCGGGGGGGCACGACGGCGAGCTCCACCTGGCGCTCACGGACATGGTCATGCCGGGGATGAACGGCAAGGAGGTCGCGCTGGGGCTCGCGCGGCTGCGGCCGGGACTGCGGGTCATCTTCATGTCCGGCTACTCCGAAACCGGGATCTTCCACAACGGCCGCCTGGACGAGGGCGTCACGCTCCTCCAGAAGCCGTTCTCCCCGGGCGAGCTGCTCGAGCGGATCCACGAGCTGCTCGACGGCGGGGCGGCGGGCCGGGCCGCGGCGTAAGCCTCCCGCCCGGCTACAGGTCCTTGTAGTCCGGGCCGTCGCCCCCCTCGGGCGGGACCCAGGTGATGACCTGGTACGGGTCGGCGATGTCGCAGGTCTTGCAGTGCACGCAGTTCGACGCGTTGATCTGCAGGCGCAGCGCGTCGGGCTTCGATTCGTCCGGCACCATCTCGTAGACGCTCGCCGGGCAGAAGTGCTGGCAGGGGTTGCCGAATTCCTCCCGGCACCTCGTGGCGCAGATGCCCGGGTCGGTCACGACCAGGTGCACGGGCTGGTCCTCGTCGTGCTTCGTGCCCGAGAGGTAGACGTCCGCCAGCTTGTCGAAGGTGAGCACGCCGTCGAACTTCTGCGGCGCGGGCTTGCCGTGAGGGTGGCGCTCGCGCAGCCGGCGCATGTGCTCGTGTCCCGGCGCGTTCCCGAGCCGGTCGCCGAACGCGTCGCGTCCGCCCAGCGCCATCTGGATCGCCGCGCTGGCCATGCCGGCGTAGAGTCCGCCCGCGAAGCCCTGGTGGAAGTTGCGCACGCTCCGGAGCTCGTCCGCGGCCCACGAGTGCCGGACCCGCTCCTCGTACTTGGCGAGCCGCTCCTTCGAGAAGTCCCCGGCCAGGAGGCACTCGAACAGCGTCTCGGCGGCGAGCATGCCCGACTTGATGGCGAGGTGGATGCCCTTCAGGCGCGCGCCGTTGAGGAACCCGCCGGAGTCGCCGGCGAGGAGCAGGCCGTCGGCCGAGAGCTTCGGCATGGCCCACCAGCCGCCCTCGGGGATGGCCTTGGCCCCGTAGGCGACGGGCTTGCCGCCCGCGAGCAACGGGCGCAGCAGCGGGTGGGTCTTCCAGCGCTGGAAGTGGCCGTGCGGATCGTTCACCGGGTCGGGCGCGTCGAGGCCGGTGACGAGCCCGAGTGCCCAGTGCGAATCGTCCATGCCGTAGACGAAGCCGCCGCCGAAGGTGTCGTCGGGGAGCGGCCAGCCCATGGTGTGGATCACGCGTCCCGGCTGCGCGTGGCCCGCGGGGACCTCCCAGAGCTCCTTCACGCCGGTCGAGTAGACCTGGGCGTTCCGCCCGACCGTCAACCCGAGCGAGGTTTCGAGCGCCTTCGCCAGCGTGCCGCGCGGGCCCTCGCACAGCACCGTCGCCTTCGCGCGGCACTCGGAGCCGGGTTGGTGGTTGGGCTTCGGCGCGCCCGACCGGTCCACGCCCTTGTCGCCGGTGCGCACGCCCGCGAGCCGGCCGTCCTCGACCAGCGGCTGCGAGGCGGCGGTCTCGGTCACGACCAGCACGCCCTTCTCCTCGGCGATGCCGGCCAGCCACTCCACCAGGCGGCCGAGCGAGACGATGGAGTTGCCGTGGTTCTGCAGGATCGGCGGCAGCACCGGCAGGCGGAACCGGCCGGTCTCCCACAGGAAGTAGACGTCGTCCGCGATCACCTCGCTGGCGACCGGGCAACCCTTCGCGCGCCAGTCGGGGACGAGCTCGGCCAGCGCGCGCGGATCGAGCACCGCGCCCGAAAGGCCGTGGGCGCCCACGCGCCTGCCCTTCTCGATGACGGCGATCGCGATCTCGCCCAGCGGCCGGCCGGGCGCGCCGGCGGCCACGTTCGCGTCGTGGCGCGCGACCAGGTTCGCGAGGTGGATGGCGCCCGCGAGGCCGGCCGGCCCCGCGCCCACGAACTGCACGTCGAACTCGAGGACTTCGCGTTCCATGTCGCTCCCCAGGCTAGCGGCCGTGTCCCTGCGCTTCGAGCCAGCGTTCGGCATCGATCGCCGCCTGGCAGCCGCTGCCCGCCGCGGACACCGCCTGGCGGTAGACGGAGTCGGCGACGTCGCCGGCCGCGAACACGCCCGCGACGCCGGTGCGCGTGCTGCCCGGCTCGACGACCACGTAGTCCTTCGCGTCGAGTGGCAGCTGGCCCTTGAGGAAGGCGGTGTTGGGCTGGTGCCCGATGGCCACGAAGATGCCGTCGATCGCATGCTCGCTGAGCGCGCCCGTCTTCGTGTCGCGCAGCTTCACGGCCTTCACCACGTGCCGGGGGGCCGTCTCGCCGAGCACCTCCTCCACCGTCGCGTTCAGGATGAAGCGGATCTTCGGGTTCTGCTGCGAGCGCTCCTGCATGATCTTCGACGCGCGCATCTGGTCGCGGCGATGCACCACGGTCACCTCGGCGCAGAAGCGTGCGAGGAAGTTGGCCTCCTCGAGCGCGGTGTCGCCGCCGCCCACGACCATCACGCGCTTGCCCTTGAAGAAGAAGCCGTCGCAGGTGGCGCAGGCGGAGACGCCGAAGCCGAAGAACTCCTGCTCGCTCGGGATCCCCAGCAGACGCGCCGAGGCCCCGGTCGCGACGATGACCGTCTTCGCCAGGTGCTCGCCCTGGTCGGTGCGGATGATGAAGGGCGGCTTCGAGAAGTCCACGCTCTCGACCGTGGCCTCGACGATCCCGGTGCCGAAGCGCTCCGCCTGCTCGCGGAACTTCTGCATCAGCTCCGGCCCCTGGATGCCCTCGGGGAAGCCCGGGTAGTTCTCGACCTCGGTGGTGATGGTGAGCTGTCCGCCGGGCTGGGGGCCGACGATCATGAGCGGCTGGAGGCTGGCGCGCGCGGCGTAGATGGCGGCCGTGTAGCCGGCCGGGCCCGCACCGATGATGACGACGTCGTGGACCTTGGACACGTGCCGACTCCGGGTTGGGGGTGACTGGATCGCGGAATACTAGCAAGCCGTGCAACTCGCTGCTGGAAGCGGCTCGTGGAGGTGGCGGCCGGTCGCCGGTGGGCGGTCGGCCGGACATCGACGTGGGTTGTCGTAGAAAACAGCAGAAAACAGTTGCAAAACGTCTCTGGCGTGGGATAATCATGTCACAAAGGAGGCCGCGACATGAACGATTCTTCAGCGATTCCCGCCCATCCCACAGCGTCCGGGTACGCGTCGTTCCTCTCCCAGCTCCTGAGCGACCGCGAGCGGTTCTTCGCCGACGTCGCCGATGGCCGGGACCTGGGCGGCAAGATCGTCCGTTCGCTCTGGACGCTCGTCCTCCTCGGCGCATTCTACGGGGCGGCGGCCGGTGCCTACGCCGGCCCGCTCCAGGTGCTCTCCTCCGCCATCAAGCTTCCCCTGCTGTTCCTCGGCACGCTGGCGATCTGCTTCCCCGGGTTCTTCGTGGTCCAGGTCCTCGTCGGCTCGCGCCTGCGACTGGCGCAGGTGCTCGCGCTCATCGCCGGCGCCCTGGCGCTCTGCGCCATCGTGCTGGCCGCCGTCGTTCCGATCGTCCTCTTCTTCCTGCTGACCGCCGCGAACTACTACTTCCTCGAGCTGCTGCACGTCGTGATCGTGCTCGGGGCGGGCCTGGTCGGCATGTTCGCGCTGCACGAGGGCCTGGCCTACGCCTGCGAGAAGCGCGGCGTCTACCCGCGGCACGCGATGACGATCATGCAGGTGTGGGCCGTGCTGTTCGCCTTCGTGGGGGTGCAGATGGCGTGGAACCTGCGTCCCTTCGTCGGGGACCGCGGTGAACCGTTCCAGGTGTTCCGGCGCTACGAGGGCAACTTCTACACGGCGGTGGTCTACTCGCTGCAGAAGCTCTCGCAGGGAGAGGACAAGGGAAGGGCCGGCGTGGCCGTCCCGCCCCGGCCGGTCGAGGCACCGCGGGGCTACCGCCTGGTGGTCCCGCCGGTCTTCGACAGCATCCCGGGCGGCCGGCCGTGAGCGGTCCGCCGGCGGACCCCGCGGGCGCGGAGCACGAGATCCTCACGCTCGAGGAGGTCGCCCGCTACCTGCGCCTGAAGCCGCAGACCATCTACAAGTGGGCGCAGGAGAAGCGCATCCCCGCGGTGAAGCTGGGCAAGGAGTGGCGCTTCCGGCGGAGCATCATCGACCGCTGGCTGGACGACCAGTTGCTGGGCGAGGACTCCGGCTTCGGCCACCTGCGCGGCGGCGACCGGGAGGGATAGGCCGTCTCCCGCGGGCCATGGACGTGGTCGCGGGCTACTGTCGCCCCGCCGCCCAGGCCCACAGTTGCCACGCGCCCAGTCCGGCGAGCGCCACCGCCGAGAGGCCGATCAGGGCGCGGTTCGCGCGCGGGCCCAGGCCGCGGGCGGTTCCGGCGAGCATGATGATGACGGCCATGCTCGCGACCAGCACGCCGTAGAAGCCGACCAGCAGCGCGATGCCGTTGGCCGGGGCCTCGCGCCAGCCCTTGAGCAGCAGCGGGCCCATCACCAGGCTCCAGCCCAGGTACGGGCCCGGGCTCATCAGGTTCACCGCGGTCGCTCCCAGCAGGCTGCGCGGCCGGGCGGTCGCGGTCGTGGCCGCGGCGGGGTCGTAGCGCCACCATGACCGTGCCGCGAGGAAGGCGAACAGCAGCAGCAGCGCGCCGCCGGCGAGCCGCACGGCCGGGATCAGCCACGCCGGCAGGCGGCTCAGCACCACCAGCATCAGCACGATGATCGGGCCGTCGCTGAGCAGTGGCGAGAACGCCGCGGGCAGCGCGCGGCGCCAGCCGTGGCGGATGGTCTGCGAGATGATGTAGGCCTGCAGCGGCCCGGGCTGCACGGCCGACGCGAAGGCGTAGGTCATCCCGATGGCGAGGTAGGTGATCACGCGGGACCCGGGTCTCCGGCGGGGCTCACCCGCGCTCCCACCGCTCGGCCAGCAGTGCCACGCGGAACGGGAACACCTCCGCCCGCATCACGCCCTCCTGCACGGCGGGGTCGGCTTCGGCGAAGCGACGTGCCGCCTCCGGTGACCCGGCGCGGAAGACCACGATGCCGAAGCTGCCCTCGTCCGTGGTCAGCGTCCGTCCCGCCATCAGCAGGGTGCCCGCCGCCATGGCCTGCTCCAGGTAGGCGAAGTGCCGCTCGATCGCCGCGGCCTCGGCGTCGGTCGGGCCCCCGGTGAGCATGCCGGGGCGGACCGGCCGGATCCGGTACGCGAACTCGTCCGCCATGGGAGGGCCTCCGTTGCGATGAAGGACGTGGCTACCTGCCGACCTGCTTCAGTGCCGCGGCGGTGGCCGCCAGCAGGGACTCGGGGCCGACCGGGCTGCCGGTGGCCTGCATCATCCACAGGTCGGGGGCGACGTTGCCGATGCGGCACATGCGCTCGACCTCCCCGGCCACGTCGCCGCTCTTCGCGATCTGGGTCTCCACCTGCACGCCGATCAGGTGTCCGACGGCGTAGTCGGGGACGTACAGGAACGAGTGGACGATGTGGCTGTAGACCGCCAGCAGCGTGCAGTCCTTCCGACCGAAGACCGGGGCGAAGTAGGCATTCCACACGTCCTTCGCGATCCGCAGGGTCGCCGCCTTCAGCTCGGCCGGCGTCGCGTCGGGGTGGTCGTACATCCACTGCCAGATCGCCATGTCCACCAGCGACACGCCCGAGATCTCGTAGGTCTGCCAGAACTCGCCCAGCGTCTTCAGGGCCCGGGCCTGCGCGTCCTCGGCCCTGCGCGGCACGCCGAGGATCTCGAGGTCGCGGTTCTGAAAGGTGTAGGCCATCGCCTCGGTGAACGCGGTGTTGGGCACGCCCTGCAGCAGCGTGTGGTCCACCAGGTCGAGGCCGAAGACCTGCTCGACGTTGTGGCCCAGTTCGTGGACGGCGATGTTGAAACCCTTGTAGTCCATGCCGTCCCTGCCCACGCGGGTGCGCAGCCGGGCATTGTCGGCGCGGCGGGACGCGCCGGCGGCGTGGCCGGAGCCGCGCGCGGGGTCCACGTCGATCTTGGAGGCGAGGAAGGCGGCGCGCTCCGCGCTGAAGCCGAGCGAACCGAGGATGTTGGGCAGGTCCCGGTCGAAGGCCGCGGGCGTGGGGTAGCGCTCGCGGGTGATGGCGTCCAGCTCCGCCTCGCTCACGCTGCTCGCGGGGCGCAGGCCGTTGTACCAGATGTCGAATGGCTCGAGCCTGCGACCGAGGCGCCGCTCGATGACCTTCGCCACCTCCCTCACCTGTGGGCTGCCGCAGACGTCCTCGAGCATCTCCTTCACGCGGGCCTCGGGGAGCTGGCGGCCCTCCTCGAAGCTGCGGGCGATGTGGGTGGGGGTGCGCGGGCTGTAGGGATCCTGGAGCTTCACCGCCTGGAAGCATTTCAGCAGCACGGCGTAGCGGCGGTCCGGTTCGGGCGCGTTCGTGATCTTCAGGTCCACGGGGGCGGGGCGGTCGCTGTCCTTCACGGTCGCGGGCCGGACCTCGTTGGTGAAGGGGTTCCAGTCGACGAACGGGTCGTCGATGACGCAGGCGGGGATGGTCTGGTCGACGATGCGCTCCATCGCCCGGGCCATGGTCCGCTGCGCGTCGAGACCCGCCGCGCCGCGCGCGTAGTGGGCCTTGAGCTCGTCGCGCAGGTTCCAGTGGCTGAGGAGGCGCTTGCCAGCGGCGAACGGACGCTGGCCCTTGGCGTCGAGCAGATGGTGGACCCACAGGTTGTAGCCCGCGATGTAGGTCTCGGCCTCGGCGCTGGCTTCGGCGAAGGCCTGGTTCACCTCGGCCGGGACCCGCCGGGCGAAGCGGTCGGCGAGCCTCGCTTCGGCCCACTGCCGCCGGGTCCAGGTCGCACCCGTGGCCTGCCGCTGCTCGAGCGTGCTGAGCGGGAAGTTGAGGAGCACGACGAAGGCCAGCTTGTTGCGGAAGCTGTCGTCGAGGAAGTGCGCGCCCGGCGCGTAGCCCGCCATCAACTCGTCGAACGGGTAGGCCGGCCCGAGGTCCAGCTCGGACTGGCTGCGCCAGTCGCGCTCGATCTCATTCAGGTGGCCGTCGAGGCTTTCGAGATTGCCCTCGAGGCGCGCGAACAGCGCGTCCAACTGCGGTCCCGCGGGCGCGTAGTGGGTCTCGACGAATGCGGCGAAGTCCGCGGCGCTGCCGTCGCCGGCACGCCAGCGGTCGGCCACCTGCGCCAGGCCGCCGTCGATGCGGCCGCGCTCGGCCTCGCCGTGCCGGGCCGCCAACGACCGCCCCAGGGCCTGGACCGAGGACGCCATCCAGGGTGGACGCTCCGCGCCGGGCGCGGCGCCGGCGGCGGGCTGCGCTGCGAGCCCGGCGCCGAGGGAGAGCAGCGCCGCCAGTGCGGCAGCGGGAAGGGCGCGACGGTCTGGAGCCGGCATGGGGCACCTCGGGGTGGGGAACGCGACCAGGTTCGAACCTAGCTTGGAGCGCTCGCGGACCGCAAGCGGGAACGCGGATGCGGTCGCTGCGGCGCAGCGGGACGCTCACCTCGCCAGTACCGCCACGCGGTACGGCATGTCGATCGTGAAGTCCCGCTGCTCCTCGAACTCCCGCACGCGCCGGACCACGCAATCGCCGAGCGACTGGAGCTTGGCGAGCAGTTCCGCGTGGTCGTGGAAGCGCTGCGTGCCGGGGAACGTGCGTTCGAGGACGCGGGGGAAGCGCTCGACCGCGGTCCAGCCGCGCAGGACCTTCTCCGTCTCGCACATGTGCCACGCCCACGACGAACCCGGGGCGTGGTCCGCGACGAACACCTCGGGGGCCAGGCTCCGGGCGTGGCGCAGGGCGGTGAGCGGGTCCACGATCTCGTGGAGGCAGAACTCGAAGAACGCGACGTCCGCGCGGGTCTTCACCGAGAGGATGTCCCCCTGCCGCACGCGGAAGCGGCTCTCGAGACCGCGCTCCCGGATGGCCGAGTGCAGGCGCTCGACCGCCGCGGCATCGGGATCCACTCCGAGCACCCCGGCGGCCTTGCCGGCGTAGCCGATGAACTGGCCGCCGCCGGCGCCCACGTGGATCACGGTCTTGCCGGTGAAGTCGTAGCAGGATTCGAGGTCCCGCAGGATCGCCGCGATGTCGGTCGCCATGCCGCCATTCTGCCGCAGCCGGAGGGGGCCCGCGGGCCGCCGATCCCGCACGCAGGGATGGCCCGCCGGGCGCGGAGGATGCGGGTCCGGGCGCGGGGGCCGGGCTCAGCCGCCGCGCAGCGCGGCGGCGAGCGGCTGGCGGGAGGCCTTGAGCGCGGGCAGGAAGCCGCCCACCAGGCCCATCACCACGGCCGCGGCGAGCCCGGTGAGGAGGATGCCGGGGGTGACGCGGAAGCCGAAGGCCAGCTCGCTGAAGGACGAGAAGTTCGTGGTGCTGGTCACGATGCGGTTCAGGGGCAGCGCCATGAGGCAGCCGATCACGCCGCCGAACAGCGAGAGGATCACCGACTCGATCATGAACGAGACGAGGATCGATAGCGGGCTGAAGCCCAGCACCAGCAGCGTGGCGATCTCGCGCGTGCGCGCGCCGACCGCGGCGAACATGGTGTTCATGGCGCCGAAGATCGCGCCGACCGCCATGATGACCGTGATGAACCCGCCCAGGACGCGGATCAGGTTCACCAGGGTCTCGGACTGCTTCGCGTAGAAGTCGCTCTCGCGCTGAACGTCGACGCCGAGGCGCGGGTCGCCCTCCAGCTCGCGCCGGATGGCGTCGAAACGCGCGGGGTCCCGCATGCGGAAGGTCACGCTCTGGAAGACCCCGCCGCGGAACACGGGCATCAGCACCTCGTTGTCGCCCCAGATCTCCGACTCGAAGGCGGCGCCGTTCGCGCTGAACCGGCCGACCACGGTGAAGTCGCGCTGTCCGAAGCGGACGCGGTCGCCGAGCTGGCAGCCCTCGAAGCGGGTCGCGATGCGGCGGCCGACGACGATCTCGGCGGCGCCGGGCGCGAACCAGCGGCCCGCGACGATCCGCACGCCGGGTCGCAGGACCCGGGCCTCGCGGTCGATGCCGCGCACCGTGAGGTTCGAGTTGCCGGGCTGCCCGAGACGACGCCGGTTGTTGACCACCACGACCTCGGGGCTCACCAGCGGCCGCGACTGCGCGTCGGCGGCGACCTCGCCGTAGGCGTGCAGGATGGCGGCGGTCTCTCGCGAGATGCCGCTGGCGATCTCGGTGTCGGCGCCCTTGCGCAGCACGACGAGGTTGTCGGGCGAGCCGGTCCGCACGAGCGCCGCGCGGAACCCGGCGGCGAGCGACAGGGCGCCGATGAAGATGGCGATCGTGAGGCCGACCCCGATCGCGGTGGTGAGCGTGGAGACCGGGCGCTGCGACACGTTGCGCAGGTGATAGGAGAGCGGCAGCGCCATGGTCACTCCACCCGCCGCAGGGCGTCGACGATGCGCATGCGCGAGGCCTGCCAGGCGGGGAGCAGCCCGCTCGCCGCGCCGACGAGCGCGGCCGCGGCGACGGCGGTCATCACCGTGGCCCAGTGCACGCGCATCGGCGGCAGCAGCCCTCCCGCGTTGAAGCCCGAGGTGTCGATGAGCAGCTTCGCGAGCAGCGCCCCGAGCAGGCCGCCGCCCAGCGTGATCAGCGCGCCCTCGGCCAGCACGATGCGGAAGATCGTGCCGTCGCCGAAGCCCAGGGTCTTGAGCACCGCCACCTCGGCGGTGCGCTCGCGGACCGCCATGGCCATCGTGTTCGCCGCCACCAGCAGGATGGCGAAGACCACCGCCAGCCCGATGACGCGGAGCACGAAGGGCAGGTTGCCGTAGTAGGAGACGAAGCCGGCCTGGAACGCCTGCTCGCTCTCGGTGTGGGTGGCGGCCGAGGAGTTCTCGAACATCGCGTCCACCTGCCGGGCGACGTCCGCCGCGCGCCCGGGGTCGTCGAGGCTCAGGTAGTAGACGCCGACGCCCGCCTGCCGCCCGCTGTTCTCGTAGAGGTACTTCCAGTCGAAGTACATGGACTCGCCGTAGAACGACTTGGACTTCGGGCGGTAGACCGCGCGGATGGTGAACTCCCACGAGCCCGGGTAGATCGTGCCGTCGAGCCGGATGGTCTGGCCCAGCTTCCAGCCCTGCTTCCGGAGCAGGTCCTCGCCCACCACGCAGGCGGTCCGCTCCTCGAGGAACGACGCGAGCTTGGGATCGACGCCGGGCGGCGCGCTGCCGGACGCGGGGGAGGCCTGCACGATGTCGAGGTCGTTCGCGTACATGGGGAAGAACGTGCCGGCATCCACGGCGAACCGCGGGAAGAAGTTGCGCCGGTTCACCGGGTCGCGCCCGCCGAACCAGTTCGACCAGCTCACCGCCCGCACGCCGGGCACCGTGCGCAGGCGCTCGAGGTAGGAGAGCGGCAGGGGGAAGACCAGCGCGATGGCGTTGCGCGTGATGATCCGCGTCTCGCTGCCGATCCGGATGGAGTCGGAGATCGTGTCGAGCACGCCGCCCAGGGCGCTGAACAGGAACAGCGCCACCGCCACGCTCAGCGTCGTGAGCAGCGTGCGCAGCTTGTTGCGGCTCAGGTTGACGAAGACCAGCAGGACGGGCGAGAGCGTCAGCCGGCGCTGCAGGCGGTCCGAGAGCTTCGCCACGCCCCACAGCAGGAGCGGCACCAGGGCCAGGACGGCGAGCGGGAGCAGGGAACGTGGCATGGGCTATTGCGACAGCACGCCCTTGTCGAGGTGGAACACCCGCTGGGCACGCTCCGCGGCGTGCGGATCGTGGGTGACCATGACGACGGTCTTGCGGAACTCGCGGTTGAGCCGCTCGAGCAGGTCGAGGATCTCGGCCCCGGACCTGCGGTCGAGATCGCCGGTGGGCTCGTCGGCCAGCAGCAGCTCCGGGTCGCTCACGACCGCGCGCGCGATGGCCACGCGCTGCTCCTGTCCGCCCGAGAGCTGGCGCGGGAAGTGGTCGAGGCGGTCGCCGAGGCCCACGATCTCGAGCGCGGTCCGGGCGCGCCGCCGGCGCTCCCCGCCGCCCATCCTCGCCAGCAGCAGCGGCAACTCGACGTTCTGCAGCGCGGTGAGCACGGGCACCAGGTTGTAGAGCTGGAAGATGAAGCCGATGTTGCGCGAACGCCACCTCGCCAGCTGCGCCCCGCCCAGCCGCGCGATGTCCGTGCCGCCCACGAGCAGCTGCCCGGAGGTCGGCGTGTCGATCCCGCCGATGAGGTTCAGGAGCGTGGTCTTGCCGCTGCCCGAGGGGCCCATGAGTGCGACGAAGTCGCCTTCCGCGATGTCGAGCGAGAGACCGTCGAGGACCGGGATCCTCTGCGAGTCACGCCGGTAGACCTTGCTGAGACCGCGCACCTGGACCGAGGCCATGCGCGCTCCTAGGAAGCCGGGACGCGCACGCGCGCACCCGGTCGGAGCCGGGCGGGCGGGCGCAACACGACGCGCTCCCCGCCGGTGAGCCCGTCGCGCACCTCGAGGTCGGCGCCGCGCGCGGCGCCGAGGACCACGGTGCGCATGGCCACCCGGTCGCCGTCGATCACCCAGACGCCGGCCGCGGCGCCCGAGCGCACGACCGCGTCTCCCGGCACCAGCACGCGGCGCGGCGCGGTGCCCGCGCGGTCCGGCTCGCGCCGGAAGACCACCCGGGCGCCCATCTCGGGCAGGATGCGCGGGTCGCGGTCGAGGATCGAGACCTTGACCAGCACCGTCGCCTTCTGGCGGTCGGCGGTGGGGACCACCTGCCGCACGCGTCCCGCGAACGACGTGTCGGGGTAGGCGTCCAGCGTGATCTGCGCGGAGTGGCCGTTGTGGATCTGCGCGATGTAGGCCTCGTTCACGTCCACCTCGACCTCGAGCGTGGCGAGGTCCGCCATGGTCACGATGGAGGTGCGCGTGAGGGATCCCCCGGCGGAGGCGGGCGCCACGATCTCGCCCACCTCGGCGTCCTTGCGCAGCACGGTGCCGTCGAAGGGCGCGCGGACGCGGGTGTTCTCGAGGTTCACCTCGGCGAGCTGCACCTGCGCGCGGGCCTGGCCCAGCTGGGCGTCGAGTACGTCCACGTGCGTCCGCGCGGTCTCGAGGTCCGCGGGGGAGAGCACCTGCTCGGTGGCGAGGCGCTGCGCGCGCTCGAGGTCGCGCCGGCCCTGCTCCAGGCTCGCCTGCGCCTGCGCCTGCGCCGCCCGCGCCTGCGCCAGCGCGGCCTGCTGGTCCCCGCTCTCGATGCGGGCGAGCACCTCGCCGCGGCGCAGATGCGAGCCCTCGCTGACGCCCAGGAACTCGAGCTGGCCCGAGAGCTTGGCCGCGACCGAGGCCTTGGTGCGCGCGACGACGTAGCCGTTGGCGGTGATGCCATCGCCGGCGGCGCCGGGGCCGCCGCTCACCGCCACGGTCGCCGCCTGGACCTGCGGGGGCCGGGAACGCAGCGCGAAGCCGGCCGCCACCAGCACGACGACGACGATCGCGGCGACAAGCCAGCCGCGGCGGCGTCCGCCGCCCGGGACCCGGGCGGGATCGTCACGCTGGATGCGCAGGCTCGAAAGGTCGGGAGGCGTGGCGTTCATGGAACCTCTCTGGGGTGGGGGCGCGGCCGGTGCTGCGGGCGCTTGCCGCACGGGCCGCCCGTGCGGGACGGCCCGAGCATACGCCTTCTCTGAGATGCGGGTGGGCCCCTCCGGTTGCGGCCCGGGGATGGCGCGGCTAGACTGCCGCCCACTTTCCCGGGAGTCTTCCGGGCGTCGCGGGCCGTCGGCGCGCCGCCCGCCACCCGCCGCGGCCGCGAGCCCCGTCCCGCAGCGCCCACCGAGGGCGGTTCCCGGGCCGGGTCGGAGGAGTGAATGCCGTTCGTCATCGCGGAGCCCTGCATCGGCGTGAAGGACAAGTCCTGCGTCGAGGTCTGCCCGGTCAACTGCATCTACGAGGGCGAGGACCAGTTCTACATCCATCCCGACGAATGCATCGATTGCCAGGCGTGCGAGGCCGCGTGCCCGGTGCAGGCCATCTTCCCGGACAGCAGCGTGCCCGAGAAGTGGGTGGACTACATCGAGAAGAACCGCGCCTTCTTCGACGACAAGTGAGCGGATCCGCTGCACCGCCGGGCACCGCGCCGCCCGCCTCCTGAGGACCGTACCGTGAGCGACCCCGCCCTTCCCACCCGCGAGCAGGCGCTCGCGCTGCTGCACGAGTGGATCCAGAACCCGAACCTGCGCAAGCACTGCCTGGCGGTCGAGGCCGCGATGCGTCACCACGCGCGCCTGCTGGGCGCCGACGAGGAGCGCTGGGGACTGGCCGGCCTGGTCCACGACTTCGACTGGGAGCGTCACCCCGACGCCGAGCGCCATCCGCTCGAGGGGGTGAAGGTGCTGCGCGGGCTGGGCTGGCCGGAGGACATCTGCCAGGCGGTGCTCGGTCACGCGACCCACACCGGGGTGCCGCGCGGGACGCCGATGGCGCGGGTGCTCTACGCCTGTGACGAGCTGTGCGGCTTCCTGGTGGCCTGCGCGCTCATCACGCCGCACAAGTCGCTCGACGAGGTCGAGGTGGCGGGGGTCAGGAAGAAGATGAAGCGCGCCGACTTCGCCCGGAACGTGAGCCGCGAGGACATCGTCCGGGGCGCGGCCGAGCTGGGGGTCGAGCTCGACTCGCACATCGCCACCACGCTCGAGGCGCTTCGGGGTATCCGGGGCGAGTTGGGGCTGTAACCGGCGGCAGAGCGGCGCGCCCCCGCGGGGCGCGGACCGGCGTCAGCTGCGAGCCCCCGTGGTGGCCGGGGATCCCCGGGGGATGCTCCCGGCGGTGCGCCCCCAATAGTCGACGCCGATCGCTCGTCGCTCAGGGACTCTCCAATGCATCCGTGTCCCGGGGTGGCGCTCAACCGGCGTCGTTCGCAGTGATGGCCGAGGGGCCCGCACGGGAGCCCGCTGCCGGCCCGACCCCACTCGAAACGTGGGGGGTGACCTAACGCCGAAATCTCTGCGTCGTGGCGTCACCAAAGAGCATTGTTCCGCCCCCCGGGGCTGTCAAGGGGTTCTCTGCCACCTGCCGATCGGCTCCGGCGCGGTCGCCGCCGGACGCTCGAGGCCGGTTCACCCCCGGGGAACCCCGTGATCCTCCTTGCCGCCGGGCCCTGGCGGGGCCCGGCACGGCTCATCGGCCCCGACTCGGAGTTGTCACTTCACACGGAAGTAAAGGGACGCTACCATCCGTAGTAATACTCATCCTGGTCGGGAAGGAGATTCCTTGGGTTCACCCTCCTGCCGCATCCTGCGTGCCTGGTGCGCATGGGCGGTCCTGCTCGCAGCGCAATTCATGGGTCCAGCGGTCGCGCCCGGCGCCGAGCGGGGCGCGCGCGATTCGGCGCGAGTTGCCCCCGCGGCGCTGCGCCTGCCCGCCGACATCGTCTATGACTTTGTCGTTGGCTCGGATAGCGCGGTGGTCTTCAGCCACCAGAGCCACGTGGCGTTCGCCGGGAACCGGTGCACGGGCTGCCATCTTCGACCGTTCCCCATCCTGCGCAGGGGGCCAGCCCAGGCGCATCGGGACATGAACGCTGGAGGGGGCTGCGGCATGTGTCACGACGGGAAGCAGGCGTTCGGGGTCCTGGATTCCGGCAAGTGCCGCACCTGCCACACCGGTCCTCTGCCCGGCCTGACCGCCGCGGGCGCCCGGGACCTGGCCGGGACCGCTGCCCGCCGCCTGCCGGGACCGCATGCCTATCCCGCGAGCGACGCCTCCCCCGGGGTGGTCACCTTCCGGCACGAGCCGCACCTGCTCGGCGCGGGCGGCTGCGCGCGATGCCATCCGAAGCCCTTCAAGATGACCTTCACGTCTCCCCGGCCGGGTGGCGGGATGCACGAGCGCGCGGCGTGCGGGGCCTGCCACGACGGCAAGCAGGCCTTCGCCGCGGCCGACCCGGACGCCTGTTCGCGCTGCCACGCCGAGCCCGGGGCCCGGCCGTGAGCCGGGGGATCCTGTTCGACTCGACGCGCTGCATCGGCTGCGGCGCCTGCTCGGCGGCGTGCAAGGAGCAGAACGGCCTGCCCCACCGGATCGAGCCGCAGACCACGGCCTACACCTGGACCGTCGTCGAGCGACGGGCCGGGGTGAACGTGCGCCGCCTCTGCATGCACTGCCTCACGCCGACCTGCGCTTCGGTGTGCCCGGTCGGGCGCGATGAAGAAGACGGCCGCGGGGCCGGTGATCTACGACTCGAAGCTGTGCATCGGCTGCCGCTACTGCATCATGGCGTGCCCGTTCGACGTCCCGAAGTACCAGTGGGACCGTCCGGTCCCGCTGGTGGGCAAGTGCGTGATGTGCGCACCGCGGCTCGCCGCCGGCCAGCCGGTGGCCTGTGCCCAGGTCTGCCCGACGGGCGCGACCCTCAGCGGCGAGCGCGCGGCGTTGATTCGCGAGGCGCGCGACCGGATCGCGCACGCCCCGGCGCGCTACGTGGACCGCATCTACGGGCTCGACGAAGCCGGCGGCACGGCGGTGCTCCTGCTGGCCGGGGTGCCGTTCGCGCGACTCGGCCTGCCGGACGGCCTGCCGCGCGAGCCGCTGCCCGCGCTCACCTGGCAGGTGCTCTCGCAGCTGCCCGACATCGTCACGGTCGCGGCCGTGTCCCTCTTCGGCATCCACTGGATCACCAGCCGCCGCGCGGAGGTCCGCCGGAGCGAGGCCCCCGACGCCCCGGTCGAGCCGCCCGCCGGGCCGCGCCGCGACGAGCGGCCGGGACCATGAGCGCCACGCTCGAAGCCGCGCCCCGCCGGCCGCGCATCGGGTTCTGGACCGCGGTCTTCTTCGCGCTCCTCGGCCTCTTCCTGGTCGTCGCGGTGCTGCGCTTCACGCGCGGCCTCGGGGCGACGACCCACCTGAGCGACCGCGTTCCCTGGGGCCTGTGGATCGGCTTCGACATCCTCTGCGGGGTCGGGCTCGCGGCCGGCGCGTTCACCTCATGGCGGTCGTGCACCTGTTCCACATCCGTCGCTTCGAGCCGATCGTGCGCCCCACGGTGCTGACCGGGTTCCTCGGCTACCTGTTCGTGGTGTTCGCGCTGCTCTTCGACCTCGGCCAGCCGTGGCGCATCTGGCACGCGATGGTGTTCTGGAACCCGCACTCGGTGATGTTCGAGGTCGCCTGGTGCGTGATGCTCTACACCACGGTGCTGACGCTCGAGTTCGTGCCCCTCGTGCTCGAGCGCTTCGGCTTCGAGCGGGCGCGCCGGATCCTGCACGGGGTGAACACCCCGCTGGTGATCGTCGGGCGTGCTGCTCTCCACGCTGCACCAGTCCTCGCTGGGGTCGCTCTACCTGATCGTGCCCCAGAAGCTGCACCCGCTCTGGTACTCGCCGACGCTGCCGCTGCTGTTCTACGTCTCGGCCATCGGCGCCGGGCTCGGGATGATCATCGTCGAGTCGCACCTGAGCGGCCGGGCCTTCGGCCGGCGGCTCGAGCTGGACCTGCTCGAGCCGCTCGGACGGGCGATGGTCGTGGTGCTCGCGGTGTTCGGCGTGCTGCGCCTGCAGGCGCTGGCGCGCAGCGGCGCGCTGCCGCTCGCTCTGCAACCCGACCTACGAGGGACGGATGTTCCTGGTCGAGTTCGGGCTCGGGCGTCGTGCTGCCGGTCGCGCTGCTGGCCTGGCCGCGCGTCCGCAACTCGTCCGCCGGGCTCGTGACCGGCGCGGCCTTCGCTGTGCTAGGCTTCATCATGCACCGGCTCAACGTGAGCGTGACCGGTCTCGAACGGGCCAGTGGCACGCGCTACGCGCCGACCTGGATGGAGGTCGTGGTGTCCGTCGGTCTGGTCGCCATCGGATTCGCCGCCTTCGCGCTCGCGGTGCGCTTCCTGCCCGTCTTCCCCGGGCCGGGCCGCGCGACCGCGGGCCGTCCGGTCCCGGCGCCGCGGGGAGCGAAGCCTTGAAGGCGGGCATCGGGACGCTGGCGATCCTGGGCGTGGCGGCGGTCACGGCCGCGGTGATCGGCGTCATGTCGGTCATCATCCTGCGCGCCCACCAGGGGGCGCTCATCGCCCAGCTCACCCGCAGCGCCGACCAGCTGAGCGAGACCATCGCCAGCAGCACCTACCACGACATGCTCGAGAACCGCCGGGAGGCGGTCCACCGCGAGATCGTCACGATCGGCCGGCAGCAGGGCATCGAGCGGGTCCGGCTCTTCAACGGCACCGGGACCGTGATGTTCTCCTCCGACGAGGCCGAGATCGGCCGCGCGGTCGACAAGCGGGCCGAGGCCTGCTACGCGTGCCACGCGGCCGGGCGCCCGCTCGAGCGGCTGCCGATCCACGCCCGCGCCCGCATCTACCGCGCCGGCGACGGGCACCGCGTGCTCGGCATGATCCGGCCGATCGCCAACCAGTCGAGCTGCTGGACCGCCGACTGCCACGCGCACACGCGCGGGGAGTCCGTGCTCGGCGTCCTCGACGTGAACCTGTCGCTCGCCGAGGCCGACCGCCAGATCGCGCACGACCAGCGCAACCTGATCCTGCTCGCCGTGCTGGCGATCGCCGCGAGCAGCGCGCTGCTGTGGTGGCTGAGCCGCCAGCTGATCCTCCGCCCGGTGGCGGTGCTCATCGCGAGCACGCGCCGGGTCGCCCAGGGCGACCTCTCGACCGCCGTGCCCGCGACGGCGCGGCACGAGCTCGGCGACCTCGCGCGCGCCTTCAACCACATGACGAGCCGGCTGAACGAGGCGCAGCGCCAGCTCGCCCAGGCCGACAAGCTCGCCTCGGTCGGCCGGCTCGCCGCCGGCGTGGCGCACGAGATCAACAACCCGCTCACCGGCGTGCTGACCTACGCCTCGTTCCTCGAGAAGCGCGCGGAGCACGACCCCGAGACCCGCGCGGACCTCGACGTCATCGTGCGCGAGACCAAGCGCTGTCGCGAGATCGTGCGCGGGCTCCTCGACTTCGCCCGCCAGACCCCGCCGAAGCGGGTGCCGACCGACCTCAACGAGGTCGTGCGACGGGCCCGCACCATCGTCACCAACCAGCTGGCGCTGGCGCACGTCGGCGTGGAGCTCGAGCTGGCGTCCGATCTCGCGCCGGTCCCGGCGGACGAGAACCAGGTCCAGCAGGTCGTGGTGAACCTGCTGCTCAACGCGGCGGACGCGATGGCGGGCGACGACGCGCCGCCGGGCGGTTCGATCCGCGTGCGCACCTCCGCGGTGGCGGTGCCGCCGCGCGGGAACGCCACGATCCGCAGCGCGCGGTGCCCGAAGGGCTGCGACCTGCTCGACCCGCACGTGCGGCTCGCCGGGGTCCCGGCGATCCGCGTGATCCGGCGCGTCATGGACCGCGAGGCGGTCGTGCACCTCGACCCGGTGTACGGCCGCGCGAACCACCGCGCGTCGCAGCCGTGCGACGAGGGCGTCATCGCCGCCTACCTGTGCCCCGCCTGCCGCGCGCGGCTCGAGTTGCCGGAGCGGCGCTGCGCGGAATGCGGGGCGCCGATGTTCGGCGTGCAGGTGGCGCGCCTCGGCGCGGCGAGTTGGTGCGCGCGCAAGGGCTGTCCCGGCAGCCGCTGGGAGGCGCTGGATGCCGTCGGGGCGCAACCGTACGCGCAGATCGAGGTGGAGGACACGGGACGCGGCATCGCGCCGGAGGAGATGGACCGGCTGTTCGAGCCCTTCTTCACGACCAAGGGGGCGCGCGGCACGGGGCTGGGCCTGGCCGTGACCTGGGGCATCGTCGAGGGGCACGGCGGTTCGATCGCGGTCGCGAGCGAGCCCGGCCGCGGCACGTGCTTCACCCTGCGCATCCCCTGCCGGGTGCCCGAGCCCCCGGCGCCGAGGCGCCGGCCGCGGTCCCGATGCCCGACGCGCGCGGCGAACCGGGCCCGGGGCGGACCGCGCCGGTCGCCCCGCGGGCGGCGGCCCGCCCGGCCGGCGGGCCCCCGGACGGGACGGGGGGCGCGTCATGACGGACCGCTGCGATATCCTCGTCGTGGACGACGAGCCGGTCGTGTCGGACGCGATCCGGCTGGTCCTCGGGCACGCGGGGTTCGCGGTCACCGCGGTCCCCGACGCGGAGACCGCGCTCACGCACCCGGCCCTGGCCGGCTGCCGTCTCGTGATCTGCGACCTGATGCTCCCCGGGCTCTCCGGGTTCGACGCGTTGCGGACCATCCGCGCGCGCCGCCCGGAGCTGCCCATCGTGATGACCACCGGGTACGCCACGCCCGAGCAGGAGGAACTCGTCCTCACCGCGGGCGCCGCGGCGTTCCTGCCCAAGCCTTTCGATGATTCGGAGCTGTTGACCCTGGTGCGACGCGTGCTTTCCCCGGCCGCGGATGCCCGCGAGGAACGGAAGCCATGACTGCTCTGCTGATGGTCCTGCTGGTCGTCTTCTTCGTCATCGCCGACCTGATCGTGCGCACGGCCACCCGGCGCATGGCCACGGCGCGCGAGCAACGCGAGCGCGAGGCCGTCCTGACGAGCGCGCTCCAGCTGTCGTTCGCCGACGAGGCGAAGAGCCTGAAGCGCGCGGAGGTGCCGGGAGCGCGTGCGCGCATCCTGGCGGTGGACGACGAGCCCGTCATCCTCGACAGCTTCCGGAAGATCCTGGTGCTCGCCGGCTTCAGCGTGGACACCGTGGAGAGCGGTCCCGAGGCGCTCACGCTGCTGCGCGCCCATCCGTACGACTTCCTGTTCACCGACCTCAAGATGCCCGTGATGGACGGCGTGGAGGTGGTCAAGGCGGCCCGCCACCTGCGCCCCGATCTCGACGTCGTCGTGATCACCGGCTACGGCACCATCGAGACCGCGGTCGAGACCATGCAGTTCGGCGCCGTGGACTACGCGCAGAAGCCCTTCACCGAGGAGGAGTTGGTCGCGCTGGCGACGCGCCTCCTCATCAAGCGCGAGGCGCGGCTCGAGGCCCAGCTGCGACCGACGGTGCGCGTGGTCGCGCCGGCGCGGGCCGAGAGCGTGGCGGCGGGTGAGTACTGCGTGCCGGGCGGCGCGTTCGTCTCGCCCGGACACGCCTGGGCGCGCATCGATCCGGCCGGCCAGGTGTGGACCGGGCTCGACGACTTCGCGCGCAAGGCGCTGAAGTCCGTCGACCGCGTCGAACTGCCGGCGCCGGGGACCCACGCGTGAAGCGCGGCGGGACGCTGTTCACCGTGCGTCCGGGGCGACGAGCGGGTCCGCATCCCGGCGCCGCTGGGCGGCGAGGTCACGCAGGTGAACGAGGAGCTGAAGCACGCGCCGCGGCTGGTCATCGAGAGCCCCTACGACCGCGGCTGGGCGTGCCTGCTGCGGCCGGCGGACCTCGCCGCGGAACTCGAGGGCCTGCGGATCGGCAGGCCCGTCGTGGCCTGGTACCAGGACGAGATCGCGCGCCTGCGCGACGAACTGGCGGCCTCGGGCGAGCCGGAATGGACGTGGGCCGACCTCGAGAAGCGCTTCTTCGGCCCGGGGGTGGCGGAGAACCCGCGGGTGACCGGGACGGTGGACGCCGGGTAGCTCCGCCGGCCGCCTCCGCGCACCCCACCTCCGCCCGGTCCCGGGGCGGGCGCCCGGCGCCTGCGCGCCGCGTGCGTCCGCGGCGGCCGCGCGGGCGGCCCGCTCCGAAATACCCGACGCCGATCGCTCGTCGCTCGGGGACTCTCGGTTCGACCCGTGTCCCGGGGTGGCGCTCAACCGGCGTCGTTCGCAGTATTGGCCGTGGGACCCGCAAAGGAGTCCGGTGCCGGCCTGACCCCACTCTATTCGTGGGGTGGGTTCACGCCGCGACCTCGTTTCGTCGTGGCGTCACCCACAATGATGGTCCCGGAGCCTCCGGCCGTCAAGGGTCAATCTCTCCGCGCCCCGTGGTCGCGCGGGTCGGCGGGCGGAGACGCGTTGCATCCTGCACGATCCGCGAGCGGCGCGGCGGGCCGGTGGGCACCGCGGTCGCCGGCCGTACGCCGATCGGGACGCGGTTCGGCGCCGCGGTGGGATGGACGGCGGTGCTCGTGCGCCGGTGCGCCTCAGGCGCGCGCCGGCAACTCGACGACGATGGTGAGTCCGTGCGGCGCGCGCGACTCGGCGGCGATCGTGCCGCCGTGCCGTTCGACGATCTCCCGCACGATCGCGAGCCCCAGCCCCGAGCCGCCCTGGTCGCGCGCGGCGCCGGCGCCGCGCGTCCCCGCCGCGCGGTAGAAGCGCTCGAAGACGTGCGCCCGCTCGGCGTCCGGCAGTCCGGGCCCGTCGTCGCTCACCACCAGGCGGAAGCGGTCCGCCCGGCCGGCCGGGCGCGCGATCGAAGCCTCCACGGTCCCACCCGCCGGCACGTAGCGCAGGGTGTTGACCAGCAGGTTCTCGAGCACCTGCTCCATGCGGTGGCCGTCGGCGTGGATCCAGGCCTCGGCCGCGGGCTCCTGCCAGTGCAGCTCCAGGCCCGCCTCGCGGAAGCGCGGCGCGAAGCGTTCGGCGGTGTTGCGGCACAGCGCGGTCCAGTCGATCGGCTCGAGCGCGAGCGGCGAGGCCCCGGCCTCGAGCCGCGCCAGCTCGAACAGGTCGCGGATCAGGCGGTCGAGGCGCCGGGATTCCTCCAGCACGCCGCGCAGATAGCGGGCGCGTTCCTCGTCGGAGACGGACACGCCGGGGTCGAGCAGGGTCTCGGCGTAGCCGCGGATCGAGGTCAGCGGCGTGGCCAGTTCGTGCGTGATGTCGGCGAAGAGCTGCCGGCGCTGCTGTTCGGTCTCCTCGACGTGGGTGCGCGCGTCCAGCAGGCGCTCCGTCATGCGGTCGAGCCGCTCGGCCAGGCGCCCGATCTCGTCCCCGCTGGCGTCGCCGATGCGCACCGTGAGGTCGCCCTCGGCGACGCGCGCCGCGAGCAGCTCGATCGCCCGCAGCCGGCGCACCAGCACGCGCACCAGCAGCAGCCCGACGACGACCGACACGACCAGCGCGATCGGGACGAACAGCAACGCGGTGGAGGAGCCCCAGGCCGACGGCCCGTGACGCGGCCACAGCGGCCGCACCACCACGACCTCGCCCAGCCGCTCGCTTCCGCGCATCACCGGGCGGCGCACGATCAACTCCCGCGGCGCGGGACCGCCCTCGCGGTTCGGCAGGCCCATGCTCTGCACGCGGTCGAGGAAGTGCCCGCGGTCCGGCGGGTCGGTGATCCGCCAGCCCGCGCCGTCGCGGTAGCCGAAGACGCCGGGGCCGTGGCCGAGCATCGCGCGGTGCCGCTCGATGAGCGCGCGCATCTCGGCGGCGCTCCAGTGTCCGGGCGACGAGGCGATCTCGGCGGCGAGCGAGGAAGCGGTCACCTCGGCGCGCGAGCGCGACTCGCGCAGCTCGAGCGGGCGCAGCACGGCGACGGCGAGCAGGACCTGGACGAGCGTGCCGACCAGCAGCGCACCCAGGAACAGGCCGGCGATGGTCCAGAACAGGCTGCGGCCGCGCCGGTTCACGAGGCGGCCTCCGAGAAGCGGTAGCCTGCGCCCCAGACGGTCTGCAGCCAGCGCGGCTTCGAGGGGTCGGTCTCGAGCTTGCGCCGCACGCGGCTCACCAGGCTGTCGATCGAGCGGTCGTCGACCAGGCGGTCGCTGCCCCAGACGTGCTCCATGAGCGCCTCGCGGCTGAACACGCGGCCCGGGCGCGAGGCGAGGAAGTAGAGCAGGTCGAACTCGAGGGTGGTCATCGGCAGCGGCGCCCCGGCGCGCTCGACGGCGCGCTTGCCCGGATCGATGCGCAGGTCCTCGAACTCGAGGATGCGCTCGGTGACGGTGCCGCTGGAGCGCCGCAGCAGGGCCCGCACGCGCGCCACCAACTCGGCGGTGCTGAACGGCTTGGTGACGTAGTCGTCGGCGCCGATCTCGAGCCCGAGCAGCTTGTCGCTCTCGCTGGTGCGCGCGGTCACGATCAGGATCGGCACGTCGCTCTCGCGGCGCATTCGGCGCAGCACCTCGGTGCCGTCGAGGCCGGGCAGCCCGAGGTCCAGCACCACCAGGGCGGGCTTGAGGCGCGCGAAGTCGGCGAGCGCCCGGCCGCCGTCGGGCGACTGGTGGCACTCGAACCCCACGGCTTCCAGGTTCTTGGCGACGACGTCCGCGATGCGGGCGTCGTCCTCGACCAGCAGGATCCGCTGACCCATCCGTGACCTCGGATCGAACGCGGGGCCACCGCGGCCCCGCTCCACCATCGTAGCGTATCCCGGACGTGTGGCAGAGATGTGGCGCGAGTGTGGGCCTTGGTGGCCTCGCGCGAGTCTGAATTTGCCAGCGCGACGCCACATCTCTGCCACACCGGACGCGTAGGTTGGGGACGAGAAGCGCGGATGCCGGGCGGCACCGCAGGTGGGCCGCGCGCGTCGGCGGAACCCGCCGCCCGCGCCAGGACCCGAAGCGAGGAGGACCACGATGATCCGTCGTACGGTGATCGGCCTGGCGTTGATCGCGGGCACGGTGGTGGCGTGGCCGGGCGCATCCGCCGTCGCCCAGGGCGCCGCACAGGTGCCCGACATGACCGGGCAGTGGCGGCTGGATCCGAAGCGCAGCGACGTGATGGGGGGTGCGGGCGGGGGCGAGGAGCCCGGCGGGCCGCGCGGCGAGCGTCTCGGTGGACGCCCCGGCGGCATGGGCGGGCCCGGTGGGCCGGGAGGACGCCGCGGCATGGGCGGACCAGGCGGCGTGGGCCGCGCCGGGGGCGAGGGTGCGCGGGGCCCGCGTCCCGAGGGTGCCGCCCGCCGTCCCGCGCGGCTGCCCGACCTGATGCACGTCACGCACACCGACCAGCTCGTCAGCTTCGAGGACTCGACCGGCACCGTGCTGCAGGAGATCACCACGCTGGGTGGCGCGAAGGACGACCTCGCGCACGCGCCCGGCGCGACGGTGCTGAGCGGAGGGTGGAAGGGCGACACCCTGGTGGTCCAGCGGCAGGGCCCGCGCGGCGGCAAGGTCACCGAGAGCATCCGGCTCGAGGCGGACGGGAGCCTGCTGGTGGTCCGCACGAGGATCGAGGGCTCCGAAGACATGCCGGCCCGCGAGTTCAAGCGTGTCTACGCGCGGGTGACCGAGTGAGCGAGGTGGCGCTCGCGCGCGGCGCCGTGGCCGGGGAGGGCGCGCCGGTGCTCCGGGTGAACGGCCTGGGTCGCGACTACGCCATGGGCAGCGAGACGGTGCACGCGCTGCGGTCCGTGGACATCGCGATCGCCCGGAACGAGTACGTGGCCATCATGGGGCCGTCGGGCTCGGGGAAGTCCACGCTCATGAACATCCTCGGCTGCCTGGAGTCCCCCACCCGCGGGGAGTACTGGCTCAATGGCCAGCTCGTCTCGGGCCTGACCGACACCGAGCTGGCGCACATCCGCAACCGCGAGATCGGCTTCGTGTTCCAGACCTTCAACCTGCTCGCGCGCGCGACCGCCCTGCGCAACGTCGAGCTGCCGCTGGTCTACGCCGGCGTCCGCGCCGAGGAGCGCCACCGGCGTGCGACCGAAGCGCTCCGCCGCGTGCAACTCGCCGACCGGATGCACCACCGCCCGAACGAGCTCTCGGGGGGCAGCGCCAGCGGGTCGCCATCGCGCGTGCCCTGGTGACCGAGCCGGCGCTGCTGCTGGCCGACGAGCCGACCGGGAACCTCGACACCCGGACCGGCGAGGAGGTGCTGGCGCTGCTCGCGGAGCTGCACGCCGGGGGGCAGACCGTCGTGGTCGTCACCCACGACCCGGACGTGGCCGCCCACGCGCAGCGGCGCATCGTCCTGCGCGACGGCGCGGTCGAGTCGGACGACGCGGCCCCGCGCGTCCCGGCCTCCGCACCGAAGTCCGAAGGGCCTCGCGGCCCGCAACCCGAGGGGGTGAGAACGTGATGTGGATCGGCCTGTGGCTCGTGACGGCCGCGCTCTCGTCGTCGGCTCCGGCCGACACCGCGCCGCGGCCCATCACGCTTGCGGAGGCGGTGGCGCTCGCGCAGTCGAACGCCCCGGCGGTGATCCAGGCGGAGGGCCAGAAGCGCACCACCGACGCCGGGCTGCGCGCGGCGTACGGCGCGTTCCTGCCCACGGTGAGCGTCTCGGCCGGGGCCTCGCGGCAGGTGCCGACGCGCCAGGGCCAGACCATCGTCCAGAACGGCCAGGTGCTCACGCTCGCGCCCGACCCCTGGTCGCTCAACATCGGGCTCGGCGCCAGCGTCGACCTGTTCACCGGCGGCGCGCGCTTCTTCGAGCTGCGCCAGGCCCGTGCGCAGGCCGTGGGCGCGGCCGCCAACCTGGTGACCCAGCGCTTCGGCACCACGCTCGCCGTGAAGCAGCAGTTCTTCGGCGTGCTGGCGGCGCGCGAGTCCGAGGCCGCGGCCCGCGCGCAGCTGGAGCAGGCGGAGCAGCAGCTCCGGACCTCGATCCGGCGCCTCGAGCTGCGGGTCGTGACGCGCTCCGACTCGTTGCGCTCCGAGATCCAGGCGAGCAACGCGCGCCTCGCCGTGCTGCAGGCCCGCCAGGCGCTCGAGCTGGCGGACGCGCAGCTCACGCGGGCGGTCGGCGCGCCGCACCGGGTGACGGCGGCGGCCGAGGACTCGCTCGACCGGCCGGCGCTGGCGCTCGACGACGACACGCTCCGCCGGCTCGCCCTCGAGGGCCCGGCGGTGCAGCAGGCCGCCGCGACGCTCGAGGCGTCGCGGGCGGCGTTGCGCGGGGCCTGGACCAGCTACCTGCCGTCCGTGACCGCCAGCTACTCGCGCGGCGGGAGCGGGACCGCTGCGGCCTTCACGCTCTCGACCGAGGACTACTCGTACTCGGGGTCGCTGCGCCTCTCGCTCTCGCTCCCGATCTTCCAGCGCTTCCAGCGCGTGCAGCAGGTGACGCAGGCGCAGGTCGCGGTGCGGAACGCCGAGGCGGACCTGGCCGACGCGCGGCTGGCTGCGGCCCAGACCCTCACGCAGGCGCTGGGCGCGTTCCACACCGCGGAGCAGCAGTCCGCCGTGCAGGCCGCCACCGTGGAAGCCGCGCAGGAGGACCTGCGCCAGCAGCAGGAGATGTACTCGATGGGCCTCGCCACGCTGCTCGACATGCTGACCTCGCAGACGACCCTCGACCAGGCGCGGCACGCCCTGATCCAGGCGCGCTACGACCAGCGCGTGGCGAAGGCGCAGCTCGAGGCGCTGGTGGGAAGGAACCTCTGACATGATCCGCGTCCACGTCCCGCGCCGTGACCCGGCGCCCGCTGGGAGGAAGCCGTGAACCAACGCCCGTCTCGTTCCCTCGTCATGCGCCCGGTGGCGATCGCGGCGCTGCTGCTCGCGGTGATCGCCGTGTTCCTCGTCGTGCGGGCCGTTCGCGGCCGCCGTTCCGCGGTGACGGCCGTGCAGACCGAAGCCGTCGCGCGCCGCGACATCGCCCAGACCGTCGAGGCCACCGGGACCGTCGAACCGGTGGAGGTCACCGAGATCCGCTCGAAGGCGTCGGGGCAGATCATCAAGATGGCGGTCGAGATCGGCTCGGCCGTGAAGACCGGGGACGTGCTGGCGCAGGTGGATCCCCTCAACGTCCGGAACACCTACGACGAGGCGTCGGCCGCCCTGCAGGCCGCGCAGGCGAGCGTGACCGTGACCCGGGCGGCGAAGGACCGGGCGGACGAGCTCTTCGCGAAGGGATACATGACGGCCGACCAGCACGAGAGCGCGATCCTGGCGTACGCCAACGCCCAGTCGCAGTTGGTCAACGCGCGCTCGAACCGGTCCAACGCCAAGCAGGCCCTGGACGACGCCACGGTGCGGGCGCCCTACGACGGCACCATCGTCGAGCAGGACGTCACCAAGGGACAGGTGATCGCGTCGGCCACGATGTCCGCGAGCGGCGGGACGCTGTTGCTGAAGATGGCCGACCTGAACCGGGTGCAGATGCAGGCGCTGGTGGGCGAGACCGACATCGGCAGCGTGCAGCCCGGATTGCCCGCCACGGTCACGGTCGACGCGTTCCCCAACCGGCCGTTCCGGGGCACGGTCCTGAAGATCGAGCCGCAGGCCGTGGTCCAGCAGTCCGTCACCATGTTCCCGGTGCTGGTCTCGATCGCGAACGAGAACGGCCTGCTGCTCCCCGGCATGAACGGAGAGGTCACGATCTCCATCTCGAGCCGGACCGGCGTGCTGGCCGTGCCGCTCGACGCGGTGCGCAGCGCGCGTGAGTTGCCCGCCCTGGCGCCGGGGCTCGGGCTGATCCCCGACTCGCTCCAGGCGCAGGTCCAGCGGCAGGTCGCCGACCGCGCGCTCGAGCGCCAGCGTCTCCGCGGCGACTCGACGCGGCTCGGGTCGGCCATTGGCTCCCGCGGCGATTCCGCGCACGCGCGGGGTTCCCGGCGCGGCCGGGGCGCCTGGAGCGGGAACGCGGCCGGGGGCGGGCCGGGGACGTCGCGCAACGGGAGCACGGGCGGTGGTCGCGCGGGCCAGGCCCAGGTCGTGCTCCTGAAGACCGCCACCGGGCTCGAGCCCCGGGTCGTGCGCATCGGCATCAGCGACTTCGACTACTCCGAGGTGCTCGACGGCCTGAAGGAGGGTGACCAGGTGGCGCTGCTCAGCGTGGCGGCGGTGCAGGCGAAGCGGCAGAGCGACCAGGCGCAGCTGAGGCAGCGCATGGGCAGCGGCATGCCGGGCGTGGGCAGCGCACCGTCCGGGGGCGGCCGCGGAGCCGGCGGAGGACACTGACATGCTCTTCGGCGAGACCACCAGCGTGGCCCTGGAGGCGCTCGGGGCCAACAAGCTGCGTTCGTTCCTCACCATGCTGGGCATCGTGATCGGCGTCGCCGCCGTCATCGCCATGGTCGCCCTGGGGCGCGGCGCGCAGCAGTCGGTGAACGAGCGCATCGCCGCGCTGGGCACCACGCTGCTGACCGTGATGCCCGGCCAGGCCCGGGTCCCCGGCGGGGTCGCCTCGTCGTCGGACCGCGCCCCGCTCACGCTGGACGATGCCCGGGCGCTCGAGAACCTCGCCGTCACCGTCGCCGCGGTGCAGCCCGAGATGGCGCGGCAGCTCCAGGTGCAGTACCGCGACCAGAACACCAACACGACCGTGACCGGCACGACGGCGAACTACGCCGAGGTGCGGAAGTTCACCATCGCGGCCGGGCGGATGTTCTCGTCCGCCGAGGACGCCGGCAAGCGCCGCGTCGTGGTGCTCGGCTCCCAGGTTCTCGAAGATCTCGGGGCGCCGAACGCGGAGGCCCTGGTCGGCGCCGAGGTCCGGATCAACAGCGTCCAGTTCACCGTGGTCGGCGTGCTCGCCTCGAAGGGGCAGGGCGGGGGTTTCTCGAACCCGGACGACCAGGTGCTGGTGCCCATCCAGACCGCGCGCTACCGGCTGGTGGGGGGCGACCGCATCCGCACCATCAACGTGCTGGCCCCGACCGAGAAGGACATCCCGGTCGCGATGGCCGAGATCCAGAAGATCCTGCGCCGCCAGCACCGGCTGCGGCCGGGGCAGGCGGACGACTTCAACATCCGCAACCAGTCGGACTTCCTCAACACGCTGGGGGAGACGACGAAGGTGTTCACCCTCCTGCTCGCCGGGATCGCCGCGGTGAGCCTGCTGGTGGGCGGCATCGGGATCATGAACATCATGCTGGTGTCGGTGACCGAGCGGACGCGGGAGATCGGCGTGCGCAAGGCCCTCGGCGCCACCCGTCCGGACATCCTGCTGCAGTTCCTGGTCGAGGCCATCGTGCTCTGCCTGCTGGGCGGCGTCATCGGCGTCACGCTGGGCGCCGGCGGGGCGGTGCTGCTGCGGACCGTCTTCCACTGGAACACCGCGGTGGGGCTTTCCTCGGTGCTGGTCGCCTTCGTGTTCTCGTTCGCAGTGGGCATCGTCTTCGGCGTCTGGCCGGCGCGGCGCGCGGCTTCGCTCGACCCGATCGAGGCGCTGCGGTACGAGTAGCGGGAGCGGGCCCGCGATCCGACGCCGGGCGGGGGGATCTGACCGGGCCGCCCCATGGCCCGCCGACGCGGGCGTGGCCATGAGCGGCCCTGGCCGGCCCGGCGCGCGTGTCGGTCGCGCTACGTCCCCGGGATGAGCAGCAGCTTGCCGGCGGTCGCACGGCCCTGCAGCTGGCGGTGCGCCTCGGCCGCCTGCGATAGCGGGAACTCCCGCCCGATGCGCAGCCGCAGCGTGCCGTCGCGCACCCAGGCCAGCACCTCGTTCGCACGCGCGAGGAACTCGGCCCGCGTCGCCGTGTAGTGCCCGAGCGAGGGCCGGGTGAGGAAGATCGAGCCGCGCTGGTTCAGCACCTGCGGGTCGAACGCTTCGACCGGTCCGCTCGACTGCCCGAACAGCACCATCGTCCCGCGCGGGGCGAGGCAGCGCAGGCTGCGCTCGAACGTGGTGCGGCCCACCGAGTCGTACACCGCCCGCACGCCCGCGCCGCCGGTGAGGCGGCCCACCTCGGCCTCGAAGTCCTGTTCGGCGTAGAGGATGACGTCGTCCGCGCCCGCCTCGCGCGCGAGCGCGGCCTTCTCCGGCGTGGACACGGTGCCGATCACGCGCGCGCCGCGCCGCTTCGCGATCTGGCAGAGCAGCCGCCCCACCCCGCCCGCCGCCGCGTGCACCAGGCATGCATCGCCGGGCCCGAGCGGGACCGTCGCGCCGGCGAGGTAGTGCGCGGTCATGCCCTGGAGCATCGCGGCGGCGCCCTGCCGCGCGCTCACTTCCGCGGGCAGGCGCACGAGCCGCTCGACCGGCGCGGCCGCGCGCTCGGCGTAGGCCCCGGAGCCGCCCTGCCAGGCCACGCGGTCCCCCGCCCGGAACTCCTCCACGCCGGGACCGACGGCGACGATCGTGCCCGCGGCCTCGGACCCGGGGGTGGCGGGCAGGGCGACGGGGTAGAGCCCGGTGCGCTGGTAGACCTCGATGAAGTTCACGCCGGCCGCCTCGACCGCGACCAGCGCCTGTCCCGCGCCCGGCGCGGGCTCGGGGACCTCCTCGTAGCGGTAGACGTCGGGGCCGCCGAATTCGTGGAAGCGGATGGCTCTCATGGTCCCTCCCGGGCGCGTGTCGGACGCGTGGCTTCTCCCCGGGAGCCTACGCCAGCGCCGCGGCGCGCTCCACCACGAGCGTGACCGCGTCCAGCGCCCGGTCCACGCGTCCCTCGACCCGCACGACCTGGCCCCGCACGGCCTGCGCGTGCGCGCGGAACGCGTCGGGGAAGAGCACGCACTCGGCGAGGCCGCTCCGGTCCGCGAGGGTGAGGAACAGCATCCTGCCGCCGCTCTTGGTCTCGACGCGGCGGTAGGCGCACGGCATCCCGACGATCGCCACGCGCCGGCCGGCGTGCGCGGGGACGTCCGCGCAGCGCACGACCCCGGCCCCGTCCGCCGGCGCCGGGCACGCGCCCGGCGCGTCGGCCCCGACCCGCACGTTCAGCGGGTGCGCGCTGAACCACAACCCGGTCGCGCGGCACTCGCCGCGCACGCGTTCGGCGAGGTCGAACTCGGGCAGGTCGGGCGCCGCCACGGGGGAGACCGGCTCCGGCGCGAGGTCCGTGCCGTCGGGCGCGACGAGCGCCGGTGCGCGGGCGTCCTGCCGGCGTCCGGTCGCCCCGCCGAGCCGCGCCTCGAGCAGCAGCGAGGGCCGCGTGCGCCCGGTGAAGTCGAGCGCGCCGGCGAGCACGAGCGACTCCAACTCCGGCAGCGTGGGACGCGCGCGGTCCACGAGGTCGGCGAGCCCGCGGAACGGTCGCGCGGCGCGCGCGCCCACGATGCGCCCGCCGGTCACCTCCGCGAGCCCGAACACGCGCCCGAGCCCGACACGGACGGCGGCCTGATGTGGGACCGCCGGGTCCGGGGCCGGTTGTGACACAGCAGGGTTCGGGGGCTGGGGAGTTCCGCGAGGTCGCCCGCAGGCGGGCGGAGCCAGGATGGCGGAGCCCGCCGAGGAAGAGTGAGCCGAAGCGGGATCGCGGAGGCGAACGTGCCCGCGGAGCTCCCCAGCCCCCGGACCCTGCCCCTCTTCCGTCTCCAGCGTCGTGGCCCACTCCGAGTGGTTCACGCAGGGCGGGAGGAAGCGGACGCCGGACCGCCGCAGGTCTTCGACGTGGACCCAGGTGGCGTACATGCCGGCGTGGTGGTTCAGGATCCCGACCGCCCACTCGGCGGGGAAGTGCGTCTTGAAGTACGCGCTCTGCCATCCCAGCGCACCGTAGCCGGCGGCGTGCGCCTTGCAGAAGGCGTAGGCGGCGAAGCGGACGAGATCGCGCCAGACGGCGCGCGCGGCGCCGTCCGCCACGCCGCGGTGCGCGCAGGCGGCGACGAAGCCGCGCTCGAGCGAACGGAACTCCTCGTCGTCGCGCGCGGCCGCGAGCGCGCGGCGCAGGTCGTCGCCCTCGGCGAGCGAGAGCCCGGCGAGCGCGGCCGCCACGCGCATCACGTCCTCCTCGTAGAGCATCACGCCGTGCGTGGCGTCCAGCACGGGGACGAGGTCGGGGTGGTGGAAGGTGGCGGGCTCGAGCCCGCGGTGCCGCCGGCAGAACGCCTCCTTCATGCCGGACTCCGCGGGTCCCGGCCGCACCAGCGCCACCGCGGCGATGGTCTCCGCGAGTGTGCTCGCGCGCAGCATGCGCAGCAGGTGGCGCATGGCGGGCGACTCGAGCTGGAAGCAGTTGAGCGTGTCGCCCGCCGCGACGCGTGCCGCGGTGGCGGGATCGTCCTCGGGAACGAGGTCGGGGTCGGGCACCGGCGCGGCTCCCGCGGGCGCCCCCGGCGGCTCGTGCCGCCGCGCGAGCGTCACGCACTCGCCGATGGTGCTGAGCGCGCGGTTGCCGAGCAGGTCCAGCTTGACCAGCCCGATCTGCTCGACGGCGCGCATCTCGAACTGCGTCACGACCACGTCCGACCCGGCGGTCACCGACCGCCGGGCGCCCCGGGCGCGCTCGAGCGGCACGTACCAGGTGAGCGGCCGGTCGGCGACGACGATGCCGCCGCAGTGCACGGACAGGTGGCGCGGCGCGCCGGCGAGGCGGCCGGCGAGGCGCAGCGCCTCGCCGAGCGGCGGCTCGCGCCAGTCGATGCCGCCCGCGTCGGGAAGGCGCTCGAGTCGCTCGAGATCGGGCGCCGCGAGCTCGCGCGGGATGCGCCGGGCGAGGGCGTTGACGCGGGCGTTCGCCACGCCCAGGGCCTTCGCGGTCTCGCGGAAGGCCGAGCGCGCGCCGAGCGTGGCGTGGGTCGAGATCATGGCGACGCGGTCGCGGCCGTAGGTCTCGTAGACGTGCGCGATGACCTCCTCGCGCCGCTGCCAGCACAGGTCGATGTCGAGGTCGGGACAGTCGCGCCGTTGCGGGTGCAGGAAGCGCTCGAAGCACAACCCGTGGCGCAGCGGATCCACGTTGGTGATGCCGAGCGCGTACGAGACGATCGAGGAGGCGCCCGAGCCGCGGCCGACGGTGGGGATGCCGCGCGCGCGGGCGAACGCGACGATCTCGGCGACCACCAGGAAGTAGCCGGTGAAGCCGAGCCGCTCGATGATCGCCAGTTCCTCGTCCAGCCGCGCGCGGGCCGGCGGGATGCCGGCGCGGTCGTACCGGCGGGCGAGCCCGGCCTCGGCCTGGCGTCGCAGCCACGCGGGCCCGGACTCCGACCCGGGCCCGGCGTGCGCCCCGGGCAGCGGCGCGCTCGGAAGGATCGGCACCCCGGTCTCGATCTCCAGGCGGCAGCGGGCGGCGAGCGCGGCGTTGTTGGCGAGCGCCTCGTCGGCGGCTTCGGGCACCCCGGCGGCCGCGCAGGTCGCGCGCACGCGCCGCGTCCACTCGTCGGGGCCGGCGAGCCAGGCCTCGCGCGCGGCGAACGCGCCGGGTGGCATGCGCTCGAGCAACCCGCCCGCGGCCGCGGTCACGGCGACGCGGTGGACGTCCCAGTCCCCCGGCTCGAGCATCACGACGTCCCCCGTCGCGACCAGCGGCACGCCCGACCGCCGCGCGGCCGCGATGCGCTCGCGCAGGGGGCACGCGCTCGCGGGCCCGCGCTCGGCGGCGATCCCGCGCACGCCCAGCCACAGCCCGCCCGCACCCGCGCGCGGCCGCGACGGCCCGGGGCGCACCCCGACGGCAGCCGGCACCCCGGCCGCCAGCAGCGCGGCGGCGAGGCCCGGCGACTCGACGACGACGTGCAGCCCGGCGTGCCACCCCGCGAGCGAGCGGACGAGGTCGAAGTCCGCGTCGAGCTGTCGCGCCGTGAGCACGGCGCAGAGGTTGGCGTAGCCGCGCCGGTCGAGCGCGATCAGCAGGGCGCCGGGACGGCGCCGCGGGGAAGCGGGCTCCGCCGCGCGCAACGTCACCTCCGCGCCGAGCAGCGGCGCGAGCCCCTCGGCGCGTGCCGCGTGGCGGAACGCCATGGCGAGGTAGAGGTTGTCGCGGTCCGTGAGCGCCAGCGCGTCGTAGCCGAGCGCCAGAGCCCGCTCGACCAGCGACCGCGGCGACGCGGTGCCCTCGAGCAGCGAGCCGTGCGAGCGCACGCGCAGCGGGACGAAGGTCACGGCCGCTTCCGCTCTCGGCCGAATCCCCGGCGCCCGCGGACGACTCCAACGTCCCAGCGGCGCTGCTTGCAGGACCGATCCGAACTCAGCCGTGAAGGAGACACCGAATGAACCGTCGTTGGTACCACCTCGCAGCGGTCGTCGTACTCATCACCTGGGCCGCCATCGCCTACGCCCGGACCACCGGCGCGCCGGCCGCGAAGACCGGCGCCCCGGCGATCGCCGCCGCGCCTGCCGAGGGCCTCTGCAGCGACTGCCACAACGGGTCGATCGACGACGGCGCGGGCTCGATCACCGCGCTGGGCGTGCCGACGCTCTTCCGCGGCGGCGTGACCTACCGCATCACGGTGCACCTCGCCACGACGCACACGTTCGGGGCGAGCACGGTCTGGGGCTTCCAGCTCACGGCGGTGGACAAGGCGACGGGGAACGGCACCGGCACCTTCACGCTCGTCGACGCGGCCACGACCAAGATCGTCAACGGGAGCGGGTCGTTCTCCACGCGCCGCTACGTGGACCAGACGTCGGGCGGCGTCAAGACCGGGGCGGCCTCGCCGGTCGAGTGGCAGGTCGACTGGACCGCTCCGAACTCGGCGGCGTCCGGTGTGGGGTTCTACATGGCCGGGCTCTCGAGCGACGGCAGCGGCACGGGCAACAGTTGGATGTACACCGGCACCGCGACCAGCACGGACACCGTGACCGCCGTGGTCCCCTCGACCTGGGGCACGGTGAAGGGGCGCTACGTGAAGTAGGCGGGGCGTGCGATTCCGCCGGCGCGGCGCCACGAGGCGTCGCGCCGGTCGCGTTCCGTGCCCCGGGGCGCATGCCGCCCCGCCGGCCCGCCGGTCACCGGCGCCGGTGCCGCCGGCGTCCGTCACGCCCCGGGCCCTCCGTCACTTCGTGAGCGAGGGCGTGCGCAGCACGAAGCCGTGCTCGTCCTCCTCGAGCCGTCCCCTCAGGTGAAGGGCGCGGCCGGAGACGATCACGCCGTGGCCGAACGATTCGCGCACGCCGTCGAAGGCGCGGTAGAGCGCGGCCTGCCGCCCGGCCTCGCGCTCCTCGAAGAGCGCGCCCTGCTCGGCGCCCGCGCGCACGAAGTTCGAGAGCGCGAGGCCGACCTGGTGGAGCGCCACGCGCCGCGTGAACAGCCGCGCCAGCGTGTCGAGCGCCAGCGCCAGCACGACGGGGTCCGCGTCCGAGGGCTGCGGCAGCGATCGCGCGCGCTCCGCGGACTCGCCGTCGGCGTGGCGCAGGCGCACCGCGACGGTGCGCGGCCGCACGCCCAGTTCGCGCGCGGTGCGGCAGGCCCGTCCCGCGAGGTACTCGAGCATGCCCTCGATCTCGCGGGGATCGGCGGTGTCGCGGTGGAACGACGTCTCGCGCGAGATCGAGAGCGGCACCTCGCGCTCGTTCACCACGGCGGTGTCGCGTCCGCGGCAGCGCTCGTGGAGCAGCCGCCCGGGCGCGCCGAACAGGCGCTCCAGCGTCTCGACCGGCAGCACGCGCATCTCGCCCGCGGTGCGCACGTTCATCGAGCGCAGCGTCCTCGCGTGCGCGCGGCCCACGCCCGCGACCTGCTCGACCGGCAGGTCGCGCAGGAAGGCCTCGGCCCCGGCGGCGGTGACGCGCGCCAGCCCGTCGGGTTTCGCGGCCTTGCCCGCGAGCTTCGCCAGCATGCGGTTGGGGCCGAGCCCGCAGGTCACGGTGAGGCCGGTGGCGTCGCGGACCGCCTGCTTGAGCCGGCGTGCGGCCTCGAGCAGGTCGCCGTGCAGCCGCTCGGTGCCGGAGAGGTCGCAGTAGGCCTCGTCGAGATAGGTCTCGACGGCGGGCGCCACCTCGCGGCAGCGCGCGAAGACCTCCGCGGCGAAGCAGCGGTAGACCTGCGCGTGGCCGTCGATGACGACGGCCTGCGGGCAGAGGCGTCTCGCCTCCGAGAGCGTCATCCCGGCCTTGAGGCCGAAGCGCCGCGCCTCGTACGAGCACGAGGCGATCACCCCCGCGCCCACGATGACCGGCCGGCCCCGCAGCCGCGGGTCGCGGCACTGCTCGACGCTCGCGAAGAAGGCGTCGATGTCCACGTGCAGGACGACGGGCTCGGCGGTCGGCGTGTGGTTCGGCGTTGCGCCTGGCGCGGTGCCCGGCTCCGGTGGCGGAGCCCCCATCCTCGCGGGTCCCGTCGCCACCGCCCCTCCCAAAGGACCGCCCCTTCGCTCCACCCCGCTGCGACGGGGCTCCGCCGCCGGAGCTCGGGGCGCCGCGTCGCGTCGCGCCATCACCCCTCCAGCGTCACCGAGTCCAGCCACCAGACGAGGTCGGCGGCCTGGAGCTGGAGCTGGTAGACGTCGCCGCTCTCGGCCGTGACCGAGAAGTAGAAGTGCGGGTGTCGCGGGACCCGGTCCACCCAGCGCGCGTTCACGCGCACCACGCGGTGCTCCCGCCCGCGCAGGCGGAAGGCGATGGGCGTGACCGCGCCGCCCCGGAAGTCGGCGCGCACGGCGATGGGCTCGTCGATGGGTTCTTGTCTCATGTCGGACCTGGCGGGCGGGATGCTACTGCACAAATGTGCAGTCGTCAAGAAACGGCATGGAGAGGCCTCCGGACCCGCCCCGCGTCCGCGTCCGTGCCGGGTCGGGATGCCCGGAACCGCCTCCCGGGGTACACTGCGCCGGGCTTCGTGCGGGTCGAGCGCCAGGGAGGCGGCCGACGGTCCCGCAGCCCCGCACCGAGGGAGGACCCGTGACCAAGACTCCGAGAACCGCCTGGATCCTGGCGTCAGCCGTGCTGCTCGCGTTCGCGCTCCTGTCGTCCATCGCCCTGCCGGGCACGGCCGCTCCGCCGGTCGCCCCCAAGACCCTCGAGCTGGGCAAGGGCCCCACGATCGTGCTGGTCCACGAGCTGGGCGGGAACCGCTCGAGCTGGATGCCGACGGTCCGCAAGCTCGTCGGCAAGTACCACGTCGTGCTGGTGGACCTGCCGGGTCACGGCGACAGCCCCGCGCCCGACCCGTTCACGTTCGAGGCCGCGGCGGAGGCGCTCGACCTGGTGCTGGCGAAGCAGAACCCGGACAGCACGGTACTGGTGGGCAAGGGCGTCGGCGGGATGCTGTCGCTGCTCGACCTGAAGGCGCACCCGGGGCGCGTGCGCGGGATCGTGCTCATCGACACCGGGCTGAAGTCGTCGCTCCGGATCGATGACCAGGAGATCCAGGGCTTCAAGCGCATGCTGGACTCGAACTACGACCAGATCCTCAAGATGATCTTCAGCCGGGCGGGCAAGGACTCGCTGCAGGGGGTCGCCATCCACGCGGTGGCCGCGCAGACGCCGCCGCAGACCATCAAGTCCTACATCGGCGCCTCGCTCACCGGCGACGCCACGCCGGCACTGAAGTCGCTCCAGGTGCCGTACCTCTTCGTCGCGACCGACCTCCTCTTCAAGAGTGGGAGGAGCCCCGGGACCGTGTTCCAGGCGCTCGGCTTCGAGGACACGACCGCGGTCCCGATGCGGCGCATCACCAACGCCGGTTACCTCGTGATGCAGGACCAGCCCGACACGCTGGCCGCGGTCATCGCGGACTTCACGGTCCGGGCGCTGGCGGCGAAGCGGAAGTAGCCGCCGGCCGGCGCGGGTCCGCCGGTTCGCGGCCGGTCTCCCGGCGCTCCGGGCGGGCCCGCGCTGCACGCGGGTGTCCCGCCCGGAGCGCCGGGGCCTCACGCCAGGGTCAGTCCCTCGAGCGCGAGCAGCCTGCGCTTGCGCTCCAGCCCGCCGCCGTATCCGCCCAGCCCGCCGTCCGCGGCGATCACGCGGTGGCACGGCACGAACAGCGAGACCGGGTTGCTCCCGTTCGCCTGTCCCGCCGCGCGGACGGCGCGCGGCCGGGCGACGCGGGCCGCGAGCGCGGCGTAGCTGAGCGTGCGGCCGGGCGGGATGCGGCGCAGCTCGCGCCACACGGCGAGCTGGAACGACGTGCCGTGCAGCTCGACCTTCTGGCCGGCGAGGGCGCCGCGCTCGCCCGCGAAGTAGGCCGCGAGCCGGGCGCGGGCGCCGGCGGGATCGCGGACCTCCCGCATCTCGAACGGCCCGAGGTGGCGCCGCAGCCGCCGCTCCAGCGCGCGCCGCCGCGCGACCCGGTCGGTGAATTCCAGGCCGACGAGCGCGCCGTCCCGGGCGTAGAGCGTCACCGGCCCGAGCGGGGTCTGCACGACAGCCGTCTCGATCGTCATGGTCTCCTCCTGGTTGCGGGTTGCGCGGCGTCCTTCGTCCACAGGGCGATCACGGCGTAGGCGCGCCAGGGCCGCCAGCGTTCGGCGTGCCGGGTGACCTCGCGGGGCGTGGCGAGCCGGCCGCCGCGTCCGAGCGCGCGCCGCAGTCCCAGGTCGCCGGCCGGGAACGCGTCGGGATCGCCGAGCGCGCGCATGGCGACGTAGTGCGCCGTCCACTCCCCGATGCCGGGCAGCGCGGTGAGCCGCGCCACCTGCTCGTCGAGGCTCGCGGCCACGGCCAGGTCGAGTTCGCCGCGGTCGACCGCGGCCGCGAACCCCCGCAGCGCCGCGGTGCGCGCGCGCGTCAGCCCGATGCGCGGCAGGTCCGCGGCGGCGACGGCCGCCGGCGTGGGGAACAGGTGCGTGAGGGTTCCCCGCGGCCCGCCGGGCAGCGGCGCTCCGCACAGCCCGACGAGACGGGCCGCGAGCGTGCGCGCCGCCGCGACCGAGACCTGCTGGCCGAGCAGGGCGCGCACGCCGAGCTCGAACGGGTCCCAGGCGCCGGGCACGCGGATCCCGGCCGGGGGGATCGCAGCCGCGAGCACGGGATCGCGCCGCAGGTGCGCGCGGATCGCGCCGGCGTCCGCCGCGAGATCGAACAGGCGGCCCGCGCGGCCCGCCAGCGTGAGCAGCGGACGCGACGACCCGGCGGGCCAGCGCACGCGCACGCCCGCCTCGCCGGGCACGGCCCGGACCTCCACCACGCCGGATTCGTCTCCGAGCCGCACGCTGCGGCGGTAGACGCCGTCCGCGACCTCCTCGACGCCGGGCAGCGCCCGCGCGGCGAAGAAGCGCAGCAGCGGCCCGGCGTCGAACGGCGGCCGGGCCGGCAGCCTCAGCTCGAGCGTGTCGCCGTCCGGGAACGGGCGGGTCGTGGCGGACGCGGCGCCCGCCCGCTCACCGGCGCCCGTGGTTCCGCGGCGGGCCGCCGTCCGCCGGCGCAGTTCGCGCGGCGCGCGGCGGAACGTGGCGCGGATCGCGTCGTGCAGGCGCCGCGCGCTGCCGAAGCCGGACGCGAACGCCACCTCGGCGACCGGCAGGTCGGTCTCGTCGAGCAGGCGCCGCGCGAAGTGCACCCGGCGCGTCCGGGCCACCGCGAGCGGCGAGGCGCCGAGTTGCCCGGCGAACAGCCGGCGCAGCCAGCGCCCGGTCACGCCGAGCCGCGCGGCGAGCGGCTCGACGCCCGCCCGGTCCAGCGCTCCCTCGTCGATCAGCCGCAACGCCCGGGCCACGGTCGCCGACGTGCCGGAGCCGGCGGGGCTGCCGGGCGCGGTCTCCGGCCGGCAGCGCAGGCAGGGGCGAAAGCCGGCGCTCTCGGCGGCCGCCGGGCAGGCGAAGAAGCGCACGTTGCGCCGCGCCGGCCGGCGCGCCGGGCAGCCCGGCCGGCAGTAGACGCCGGTCGTGAGCACGGCCGTCACGAAGCGGCCGTCGAAACGGCGGTCGCGGCTGGTGAACGCGCGGTAGCAGGCCAGGTCGTCGAGCATCAGGCCCCCTTTCTACCACAGCCGCGCCCCCATCATCGGACGTTATCGGAACTGGATGTCGGGTGGGCCGGGCGCCTCCGGCCTTCAGCCGGACCGGTCACGGACCGATACTGGGAGAGTGCCCCGCACGGCCGCGGGGCGTCCCGGAGAAGCATGCCCCTTCGAGCCCGTGTCCTGCTCGCTTCCGCGCTGGCGCTGGTCCTGTTCGGCGCCCGCGTCGTCGCGCCGCGCTCGGCGCCGCTGGCGGCCGCGTTCGGCCAGGGTCCGGCGATCGTCATCGTGCGCGGGCCGGGCGGCGACACCGGGCGCTGGCTGCCCACCGCGCGGATCCTCGCCCGGCAGCACCGGGTCGTGTTCGTGGACCTGCCGGGCCAGGGGGGCGGCGCGGTGCCCGGGCGGCTCTCGCTCGGGAGCGCGACCCGGACGCTCGACCTGGCGCTCGCGCGGGTCTCGCGGGAGCCGGTCGTGCTCGTGGCGCACTCGCTCGGCGGGCTGGTGGCCGCGGCCGAGGCCTGCGCGCGCCCGGGCCGGGTGCGCGCGCTGGTGCTGATCGAGACGGCCCTGCGGCCGCAGGCCTCGTGGACGGAGCGCCGGGCCGGACTCGACGGCGACTACCGGGGCACGCTGCGCCAGGTCTGTGCCGCGCTCGGGCGGGACTCCGCGCAGGGCGATGCGCTCTACCGCCAGGTGGCGGCGCTGGATCCCGCGGTCGTCCGGCCCTGGATCCGCCTCGCGCTCGCGACCGACCTCACGACGCGCGTGGCCCGGATGCGCTGCCCCGTGCTCGCGGTGCTCGCGCCGCGCTCGTGGCCGAAGGGCGAGCCCTGGGTGGAGACCGCGGCGGTGCTCGGGTTCGGAGCGGTACCCCGCGTGCGCGCGGTGCGCGTGGACGGCTGCGGCCACTTCGTGATGCTCGATCGCCCGGACGAGCTCGCCCGCATCATCGGCCGCTTCGCTGATGCGCCCGACGGCGGGCCCGTGGTGCTCGCGCCGCGCGCCGTGAACCTGCCGGGCTGACCGGCGCCGGTCGCGGACGCGGCCACCTCGCGGCCCCGCGCGGGCACCGGGACGGGAACCCCCGGCGACGGTGCGCGCCGCCCCGCACGGGCACCGGGACCACCGACGCGGTTCGCGCGAACCGCCGTTCCCCGGTAAGGTGACGCGGGATTCCGAGTGCGTACCGTGATCGCGTGGCGCGTCCCGAACGGAGGTTCCGATGGTGATGAAGCTCGTGGTGCTGTCCATGCTGGCCTCGCTGCTTCCGCTGGGGACGGCGGTCGCCGCGCCGGCCGCCGATCCCGGACTCTGGCTCGAGGAGGTGACCGGGAAGAAGGCGCTCGACTGGGTGGCCCGCCAGAACCAGGAGAGCGTGGGCGAACTGGCTGGCTCGGCGGAGTTCAAGGCGATGGACGCGCGCTTCCTGGCCATCCTGAACTCCGACGCCCGCATCCCCGCCGTCGAGAAGATCGGTGCCCGCCACTACAACTTCTGGCGCGACTCGCAGCACGAGCGCGGCATCTGGCGCCGCACCACGCTCGACGAGTACCGCAAGGCCGCGCCGGCGTGGGAGACCGTGATCGACGTGGACTCCCTGGCGAAGGCCGAGGGCCAGAACTGGGTCTGGGAGGGGGCCTCGGCGGTCGCGCCCGAGTACCGCCGCTGCCTGGTCCGCCTGTCGCGCGGCGGCGCCGACGCCACCGCGGTGCGCGAGTTCGACCTCGTGACCGGCGCCTTCGTGCCGGACGGCTTCGCGCTCCCCGAGTCCAAGAGCGACGCCTCGTGGATCGACCCGGACCGCCTTTACGTCGGCTTCGCCTTCGACTCCTCCACCATGACGACGTCGGGCTACGCACGGGTCGTGAAGGAATGGCGGCGCGGCACCCCGCTCTCGGCCGCCACCCTGGTGTACGAGGGCCAGCCCGGCGACGTGGGCGTCGGCGCGGGGCACGACGACACGCCCGGGTTCGAGCGTGACTTCGTCTACCGCGGGATCACCACCTACACGAACGAGCAGTTCCTGCGCCGCGACGGGCGTCTGATCCGGATCGAGAAGCCGGACGATGCCGAGGCGGGGGCCTTCCGCGAGTGGCTGATCATCAAGCTGCGCACCGACTGGAGCGTGGGCGGAAGGACCTATCCGTCGGGCGCGCTCCTCGCGACCCGCTTCGAGGACTTCCTGGGCGGCAAGCGCGAGTTCGACGTCCTGTTCGCGCCCACCGAGCGCAGCTCGCTCGACGGCTGGTCGACCACCCGGAGCGCGGTCCTGCTCGAGGTGCTCGACAACGTCCGCAGCCGGGTCTACGCGGTGCGTCACGCGGACGGGGCCTGGTCGCGCTCCGCGCTGCCGGGGCTCCCGGAGTACGGGAGCATCGGCGTCTCGCCGGTCGATCCGCGCGAGTCCGACGACTTCTGGCTGACGATCACCGACTTCCTCACCCCGGGCAGCCTGTCGCTGGGTACCGTCGGCGGAGGCCCGGCCGAGAAGCTCAAGCAGAGCCCGGCGTTCTTCGACGCCAGCCGCGACACGGTCAGCCAGCACGAGGCGGTCTCGAAGGACGGCACGCGGATCCCGTACTTCGAGGTCGGGCCGGCGAAGGCGGACGGCAGGGGGACCGCGCCGGTGCTGCTCACCGGGTACGGCGGCTTCGAGGTCTCCGAACTGCCGGCCTACAACGGCACGCGCGGCGCCGGCTGGCTCGAGCGCGGCGGCGTGCTGGTGGTGGCGAACATCCGCGGTGGCGGCGAGTTCGGCCCGCGGTGGCACCAGGCCGGCGTGAAGGCCGACCGCCACCGGGTCTACGAGGACTTCATCGCGGTGGCCGAGGACCTGATCCGGCGCGGCGTGGCGACGCCGAAGCGGCTGGGCTGCATCGGTGGCTCCAACGGCGGGCTGCTGGTGGGCAACATGCTGACCATGCGCCCCGACCTGTTCGGGGCGGTCGTCTGCCAGGCGCCCCTGCTCGACATGAGGCGCTACCACAAGCTGCTGGCCGGGGCGTCGTGGATGGGCGAGTACGGGGACCCGGACGACCCGGCGCAGTGGAAGTTCATCCGCACCTGGTCGCCGTACCAGAACGTGAAGCCGGGCGTGAAGTACCCGCGCACGCTGTTCACCAGCTCGACGCGCGACGACCGCGTGCACCCGGGCCACGCGCGCAAGATGGTGGCGCGGATGAAGGAGCAGGGGCACGACGTGCTCTACTACGAGAACGTCGAGGGCGGGCACGCGGGCGCGGCGAACAACACGCAGCGCGCGTTCATGGCGGCGCTGGCCTACACGTTCCTGTGGAAGCAGCTGGGCGGGGCGCCGGGCGCCGCTCCCCGCTGATCGTCCGCCGTCGATGTCCCGGGGGGCGTGGCTTCGGCCGCGCCCCCCTTGGCGCGAGCCTCAGCGGCCGGCCGGCGCTGCCTGCCCGGTCACGCCCCAGCGCAGGCTCACGCCCGTGCCGCGCAGTTGTCCCAGGGTGAGATCGCGCCCCATGAAGCCCTCGAGGCGCAATGCCTCGCGGCCGTCTGCGCCGGCCACGACCAGCGTCGGGAACGAGCTCACCCGGTAGCGCGCCTGGAGCGAGTCCACCCAGGGGGTGTTGCGCCCCGCCTCGCGCTGGCGGTCGAGCACGCGCACCGGCACGAACCGGCTCTCGATCTCCGCCACGGCCTCCGGGTCCGCGAAGACCTGGCGCTGCATCGCCCGGCACGGCGGGCACCACTCGGCGGTGAAGTCGTAGAGGATGGGCCGGCCGGTCGCGCGGGATTCCGCGACGCCCGCCGCGAGCGTACGCCACCGCACCGCGTCGGCGCCCGACGGCGCGCCCCCGGGCGCGGGCGCGTTCCGGCGCGCGTCGTGGATGCCGCCGGCGATGCGCAGCACCAGCAGCAGCGCGGCGACGGCGAGCAGCAGCGCCGGGTCGCGCCGGGTCGAGCTCGCGCGGCGCGGAGGCACGGCGTCCGCCCGGTCAGCTCCCGGAGGAGGCATAGGACAGCTCCCGGCGGTTCATCACCACCACGGCGAGTCCGAGGCAGAGCGCCACGGTCGAGAGATAGGACACCACCGCGAGCCAGCCGACCTCGCCGCCTTGGAAGAGCGGCGCCAGGTCGATCTCCGGCTTGAGTGCGCTCAGCACCTCCGCGGCGCCGCGCGCGAGCCAGTCCCACGACTTGAGCTCGCCCACCTTCTGCAGCACCTGCGCCGAGAGGAAGATCGTGAACAGCAGTCCCAGGTCGCCGATCCCCGCGGCCAACGACGAGAGCAACGCCATGACGGCGGCGGTGCCGAGCGCCAGCAGGGCGTCGTTCGCCAGGAACCGCGCGGCCTGGTCCCACGGCACCGGGACGCCGCGCAGCGCCATGATGAGCGCCGCGACGATCGCCTGCAGCACGGCGATCGCGAAGGTCCCGGCGGCGACGGCGGCCCAGCGGCTGAAGACGTACTGGGCCCGCGTCACCGGCCGCGCCAGCAGCAGCTGCAGCGTGCCCGAGGAGAGGTCCTGGCCGATCATGCCGGCGGCCAGCGCCAGCGCGATGAAGTAGCCGTCGCCGAGCACGGCGAACCCGGCGCGCGGCGCGAGCAGGAGCGGGAGCATCGGCATCCAGCCGAACAGCAGCACGATGACGAGCCGAATGGGGCTGGTGAAGCGCTGCCGCAGCGTGGCGAGGACGAGGGTGGGGTTCACGCCGGCCCTCCCGGAGGCGCGCCCTCGAGGAACAGGCGCTCGAGCCTGCCCTCCTCGGGGGTGACCTCGGCCACGGGCACGCCGGCCGCGACCAGCGCCTGCACCAGACGCACCGCACCGGCGTCGTCGGGCACCGCGAAGCGCGCGAGCGGCGGGGACACGTCGAGCAGCCCGGCGCCTGCCTGCCGCGCCGCCTGCTCGAGCGCTTCGCGCGGCGTGGCCGCACCGGCCGGGCCGCGCACGCGCAACACGCGCGCCAGGGCCGCGCCGGCGTGCAACGTCTCCAGTGCCTCGATGCGTCCCTGCTTGACGAACGCCACGCGGTCGCACACGCGTTCGACCTGGTCCAACTGGTGCGAGTTGAGCACCACGGTCGTGCCGTCCGCCCTCACTTCATCGAGCAGGCGGCGGAAGAGCACGACGCCCGCCGGGTCGACGCCCGAGGCGGGCTCGTCGAGGAACACGTAGCGTGGCCGGCCGAGCAGCGCCTGGGCGAGGCCGAGGCGCTGCAGCATGCCGCGCGAGTAGCGCCGGATGGAGCGGTGTCCGGCCTCGGGGTCGAGGCCGACGCGCGCGAGCGCGGCCTGCGCATCGGTCGTGCGTCCGGCGGCGGGCAGGCGGGCGAGCGCGTGGTGATAGGCGAGGAAGTCGAGTCCGGTCATCCAGCGGTCGAGCGTGAGGCGCTCCGGCAGGTAGCCGGTCACCGCCCGGATGGCGAGATCGTCGGGTTCACGCCCTGCGATGCTGACGCGCCCGGAGTCGGGCCGCAGGAAGCCCAGCAGGCAGCCGAGCAGGGTGGTCTTGCCGGCGCCGTTGGGTCCGATGATGCCGAACACCTCACCGGGCGCGATCTCGAGCGAGACACCGTCGAGCGCGCGCACCTGTCCGGCGCGATAGGTCTTGGTCAGGGACTCGATGCGGATGCCGTCCATGGGAGGTGACCGGCATGGTGACAGAGCCGGCGGAGCGGCGCAAAGGCGCGGCACGGCGCCCGGGCGGTCCGCGGCCCCGGGCCCCGCCCGCCGCGCGGAGCCCGCGGGCAGCGCGTCCTGCGCGGACCGATGTTCCTCAAGGCGGGGCCCCCGGGGGCCGATACCCTGCTGGAAGTGTGCCGGGACCCCCTCGTCCCCTCCCACGTCGGGTCCACCCATTCCCTCCGGGGGTCCACCATGGCGGTCGAACCCTTGATCGCACGGCTCACTGCGATGGCCGCCGCCTCCGCGCCGTTCGAGCACGTGCTCGAGGCCGCCGTCGCCGGCGTGCACGCGATGGACCGGCGCTTCCACTGGACCGGCATCTACGAGTTGTTCGAGGACGGCACGCTGCGCCTGGGGCCGTTCCTCGGCGCGGCCACGGAACACGTCTTCATCGGCTACGGCCAGGGCATCTGCGGCACGGCGGTCGCGGAGCGGCGCAACCTCAACATCCCCGACGTGAGCCAGGTCGAGAACTACCTCGCCTGCAGCACCCAGACCCGCTCCGAGCTGGTCGTGCTGATCCGTTCCGGCGACGTGATCCACGCGCAGATCGACATCGACAGCCACGAGCTCTCGGCCTTCGACGAGGCGGCGGTGCTCGAGATCCAGGCCGTGGCCGACTGGCTGGCGGGCTACTACGCCGCGCGGCCGGGGGCCTGAGGGCACGGCCGTGGCCACGCGCATCGACCGGGTCCGGGACTTCGAGCGGGCGCTCGAGCTGCTGGGGCCGGTCCTCGCCTCGGAGACGGTCGAGGAGGTCTCCGTCCACGCCGCGCGGTTCTTCGCGGAGCTCTCCGAGGCGGAGGCGGTCGTGCTGTTCCTGGTCAGCGGGAAGGACACGGAAGCGGAGTTCTGGGTCCCCGCGGACGAGGCCATGCGGCTGCGTTTCCGCCCGCACCTGCGCGGCCTGGCGCTCGAGTCCCTCGTGCAGGACGCGCCGGTCACCATGCCGTTCCCGAGCGGGCTGGCGAACGGGGTCGTGCCCGCGGTCCTGCCGCTCGTCGACCACGGCCACACGCTCGCGGTGGTGTGCTTCGCCGGACCGCCGGGCGCGGGCGAACGCTGCGCGAGCGCGGGCTCGCTCATCGCGCGGCAGATCGCGCATCACCAGGAGGCGGTCCGCTCCCGTTCGGCGAAGGACCGCAGCGACCGCTGGTTCCAGCGGTTCGACCAGCAGATGCGCGTGCTCGAGCGGGAACGCCAGAAGTTCGCGGCGGTCGTGAACCAGGCCGACACCTACGTGTTCACCGTGGACCCCACCCACATCGTGCGCTGGGTGAGCCGCGCGCTGACGTCACGCTTCCCGCTGGACGACGGCTCGAACTGGGTCGGGCGGGACTGCGGGGAGGTGTGGGCGCGCTTCGGCCGGCCGGCCGGGCCCGTCCCGGACGTCGGCTGTCCGGTCACCCGCGCGCTCCACCTCGGCCGGCCCGTGCACCAGGAGTTCGTGCGCGAGGGCGGCGGGCCGGGACACCGGCTCTACGTGAGCGCGCTCCCCATCCGCGAGCCCGAGGGGCGGATCGAGGAGGTGCTCGTGGTGACACAGGACCTGAGCGGGCTCCCGTCGGTGCGCCGCGTCGAGGAGGACCTGCAGGCGGTGGTATCGAACGCGCCGGTCGTGTTGTTCGCCGTGGACCGCGACGGGATCTTCCGGCTCTCGGAGGGCTCGGCACTCACGAACCTCGGGCTCGCGCCCGGCCAGGTCGTGGGCCTGTCGGCGTTCGAGTTCTACCGCGACCAGCCGGAGATCGTGGCCGCCCTGCGGCGCGCGCTGGCGGGCGAGGACTTCACCACGCTGGTCGAGGTGGGCGACCTCGCCTTCGAGACGCGCTACACGCCGCGGCGGGACGGCGAGGGCCGGGTCGTCGGCGTGGTCGGCGTGGCCACCGACGTCTCGGAGCGCCGCCGGCTCGAGGCGCGGCTGCGGGCGTCCGAGCGCCCGGCCGCGGTCGTGCGGTCGCCCGGGCCGCCGCTGCGTGAGGCCGCGTAGCGCCCTGCGCGCAAGCGAAAGGCCCCGGTCTCGGGAGCCCGGGGCCTTCGCAAGGTCTGCCGAGGGACTAACGCGCCTTGAGCGCGAGCTCCTTCATGGCCTTCGCGATCCGGAACTTCAGGACGCGCTTTGCCGGAATCTTGATGGGCTGGCCCGTCTGCGGGTTGCGGCCCATGCGCGCCTTGCGGTTCACCACCACCAGCTTGCCGACGCCGGGGAACACGAAGCCGTTCTTCTTGGCTTCCTTGCCGGCCAGCATCGCCAGCTCTTCGAGGATCGCCGTGCCGGTCTTCTTGGTGAGCTCGAACTTGTCGGCGATGTGGGCGGACACCTGGGACTTGGTCATCATCTTCGCCATGGTTCCATCCTTTCCTTGCGAAGGTACGAGTTGCGGAACGGACGGGCACTCCGTTGTGCCCTGCCGGATGGTGGTATAGCAGGATGCACCGCATTTTCAAAGCCTTATTTCGATGCAGGGTCGGTTTGGTCCGCGGCTGACGCGGCCGTAACAGCCAAGCATATTCCGGGCCGCGTCCTGAGCGGTCGGAATGAGGTCGCGCCCGGGACGAGCGCCTCGGGCCCGGCGGCTGCGAGCGCTCGCCGGGAGCGCGGATCAGTCCACCCGCACGAGTCTCCGCGTCGTCACCGAGCCCGCCGCGCTCGCGCGGACGAAGTAGACGCCGGCACCCGCGCGATGGCCGTGCGCGTCGGATCCGTCCCAGGCGAGAGGCAGGGAGCCCGGCGGCGCGACCCCCGAGTACAGGTCACGGACGCGCCGCCCCGCGGCGTCGTAGACCGTGACTTCCGTGGTCCCGCCCGCCGGCAGCGCCAGCGCGAAGCGGGACGCGCCCCGGCTGGGATTGGGCGCCGGTGCGGTCAACGCGATGCGTTGTGGCGGCGCAGTGCGGCCCACCGCAACGGGTAGCGCGCCGACGTTGATCTTCCACTGCGAGCGTCCGTGCGTCGCCGCAACCAGCGTGTTGGACGGCGAATGGAGCGTCAGATCGAAGACCGCCTGGAGCGGCATCCCCAGTCCCAGCGGGCTCCACGCGCCGCCCAGGTTGCGAGTGACGTAGACCCCGACGTCGGTCGCGAGGAACAGGGTGTTGGGATCGGTGGGGTCCACGACCAGGTCGTTCGCCGGGGCGTCGGGCAGGTCGCCGGCGATCGGGGACCAGGTGGCGCCCTGGTCGGCGCTCCGGAAGACGTGGGGGGAGTGCTGGTCCTGGCCGAAGCCCGAGAGGCACACGTACACGACCTCCGGGGTGACCGGGTCGGCCGTCACCCGGGTGACGCAGTAGAGCGGGAGCCCGGCGGAGACCTCCGTCCAGGCGGCGCCCGCGTCGTCCGACCGCCAGACCCGGCCGTCGTCCGTGCCCGCGTAGTAGTGCCGCGGGTCGGCGGGAGAGATGTCCAGGGTCGAGACGGTGTGGTAGGCCAGCACGGAGGGCGGGTTCGGGAACGACGTGAGGTCGCCGCTCACCGGGGTCCAGGTCAGGCCGTTGTCCGCGCTCTTGTAGACCCGGTGGCTCGCGAACAGCAGGACGCCGTGGTCGGTCGGGTCCATGACGAACGGCGCGCACCAGTTGAATCGATCGCCACCGTTGATGCCCGTGCCGAAGCCGCCGGCCCCGCCCCCCTGGGTCGAGCGGTAGGGCCCCGCGCCGCCGCTGCCGTATTGCGACTCGGAGAACACGACGTTCGGGTCCGCCGGGTCGATGAGCACGGTGAACCCGTCGCCGCCCGGCGCGATCTCGTACCAGCCCGTGGGCGAGGACGCCGTCAGCATGCTGCCGTTGTCCTGCGTGCCGCCGCCCACGCGGTTCACGTCCGAGGGGTCGACGCAGCCGGCGTAGAACTGCGTGATCGGCAGGTCCACCGACTTGGACCAGGACGCGGCCCCGTTCACCGAGGAGAAGAATCCGCCGTCGTTGCCCAGGTAGAGGCGGTTCGAGTTCGACGGGTCGATCCACAGGCCGTGCTGGTCCACGTGGGCGGACCGGGTGACGTCCGCGAACGTCTGCCCGCCGTCGGTGGAGCGCTTCAGGCCCACGCCCTGCGCGTACACCACGTTCGCGTTGTTCGGGTCCACGGCCACGTCGCCGAAGTACCAGCAGAAGCCGCCGAAGGCGTAGCGGAAGCCGCTGCCCGTGTCGCGCCGGGACCAGGTCTGTCCGCCGTCCAGGCTGCGGTACAGGCCGAGCCCGACCCAGCCGAGCCCGGGACCCGAGCCGATCTGGGCGTAGACGACGGACGGCCGGGTGGCGCACAGCGCGAGGGCGATGCGCCCCACGCTGTCCGAGGGCGTCGGCAACCCGGCGGCGAGCCGCGTCCAGGTCGTGCCGTGGTCCGCGCTGCGCCAGATGCCGCTTCCGGGCCCGTGCGCGCGCCGGTAGGTCATGCGGCGCACGCGCTCGAGCGTGGCGCAGTAGACCGTTTCGGGGTGCGCGGGGTTGACCACCACGTCGCAGGCGCCGGTCGAGTCGTTCACGAACAGCACCTGGCTCCAGCTCTGCCCGCCGTCCTCGCTGCGATAGACGCCCCGATGGGGCCCGGTCGAGAACTGGGTCCCCATCGCCGCCACGAAGATGCGGTCGCGGTCGGAGGGGTCCACCGCGACCCGGGCGATGCGCGCGGTCGCCTGCAGGCCGAGCGACTGCCAGCTCTGTCCGCCGTCGCTGCTGCGCAGCAGCCCGTTGCCGTCGTACGAGTCCACCGAGTGGTTGGCCTCGCCGGTGCCGGCGTAGACCACGTTCGCATCGGTCGGATCGAGGGCGAGCGCGCCGATCGAGAACAGCTCCCAGCCCCAGCCGTCCATCACCGGGGCCCAGTTCACGCCCGAGTTCGTGGACTTGAACACGCCGCCGTTGGCCGAACCCAGGTAGATCGTGGTCCCGCCCGGGGCCACGGCGAGCGCGGTGACCCGCCCGCCGATGTTGTAGGGGCCGAGCTGGGTCCAGGCGAGTCCCTCCGCGCTGGTCGCGAGGGCGGCCCGGGCGCGATCGAACTGCGCCTGCTCGCGCGCGGCGGCGAAGGCGGCCTGGTTCACGCTGGCGCCGGGGAAGGCGCGCTGGTTCTCCCACCAATCGCCCGGCCGTCGCTCGCCCTGCTCTTCCTCGCCGGGAGGCCGCGCGCCGGCGCCGGGCCGCAGGACGTGGAGGCCGGCCGCGATGGCAAGACCGAGCAGGGTGACGGAGACGACGAGCAGGCGGCCAGGACGCACGGTGAACTCCGGGAGGGCGGGGTGCGAGCCCCGCACGGTCGGTTCGGACGGCGAATCGGACTCGATTCTAGCGGTCGCCGGCGCGGACGGTCCAGCCCCGTGCGGGGCCCGGCGCCGGCTACGGCCGGGTGGCCACCTCGACCCCGATACCCATGCGTCGCAGGTCCGCGGCCAGGCGGGCCGGCTCGACCAGGTGCCCCATCAGGTGCACGCCCGGCCGCGCGACGGAGCCGTCGAGGAGCTGCTTCACGCACGCCACCGCCGGCGCGGCGGTGAGCCGGTAGCCGTCGTCGTCGTCGCTGCGCACCAGGATGCGCACGGCGCGGGCCGTCCCGTCCCGCTCGCCGGCGGCCTCGGCCGCGAGCACGATGGCGAAGGGGGGGCGGCCGAAGCGGCGGACGCTGAAGGCCAGCAGCCGCGCGAGGAGCCCCGCGCCGAGGCCGCGACGGATCGAGCCGGACAGCAGCGCGAGCGGTGTGACCACCAGGTCGGCGAACGCGTTGAAGCCCGCCACGTAGAACGCCGCGTCCTGCGCACCGATCCGTTCCGGGAGGCCCTCCAACTCGTCGCTCCACATCGGGTAGCAGGTGCGGGGCCCGAGGCCCGGGCCGAAGTCGAACCGGCGCGAGTGGCTCCACGACGGTTTGCGCCAGGCGCCGCCGCTCCAGACCAGGCTCCGGTAGACGCTCATCTCCTCGATCAACTCCCTGGCCGAGTCCGGCCCGGGCGGCACCCCGACGTTGATGAGCATCGCGGCCGTCACCGAGTCGCAGCGCGTGAGCAGCGAGGCGGCGTGGCGCATGACCGTCGCGGGCAGCCCGGGGTGGAGCCCGGCCTGCGTGACGAAGCAGCGGCCGGCGCGCGCCACCTCGCGGGCGAGCGGCCGGAGCACGGCGAGCGAGCGGCTCGGGTGGATGTCGAGGCAGTCCACGCCGGCCGCGATGCAGGCGAGCGGGATCCTCCCGGTGAACCGCGCGGTCGGCCCGCAGTCGAAGAGCAGGCGCGCGCCCTCGAGGGCCGCCCGCAGGCTCGCCTCGTCGCCGGCGTCCACCGCCGCGACCCCGGCGCGGTCGCCCGGGAAGTCGCGCGCCAGCGCGGCGGCGAGCGCGGCGGCCCGCTCGCGGCTGCGGCTGCCGATGACGATCCGCGCGTCGGTGTGTTCGAGCAGCAGCCGCGCGGCGACGCGGCCGGCGCGCCCGGTGCCGCCGAGCAGGAGGATGCTGGGTCTCACGCAGGGCTCCCTTGCGCCCGCGTGCGTGGACGCGGCGGCGCGGAGTCGAGGACGGCAGGTCCGCGCCCGATTGTACCGGAGAACGCCGCTCGTTTCAGCCGCCGGCCTCCGTGCGACTCCCCAGCGCCCGGCGCAGCGGCTTCGCCAGCTTCGCCGGGCTCACGCGCCCTACCGTCACGCGCCCGGCGCCGGCGAACGCCGCGAGCGAGGCGAGCGCGTCGCCGAGGCCCGCCAGCGCCGGCTCGATCGCCGACCCGCCGCCAGCGGCCGCGGCCGCGGCCTCGAAGTGGACGTGCCTCACCTCGAGCCGCCGCGCCTCGCGGTGGTTCTTGGCGTCGAGCCTCCCGACGAGCGCGCCGTCGTGGAGGATCGGCAGCGAGTAGTAGCCGTGCACCCGCTTGCCCGGGGGCGTGTAGACCTCGATGCGGTAGTCGAAGCCGAACAGCGCCTGCGTGCGCTCGCGGTGCCAGAGGAACGAGTCGAACGGCGAGAGCAGCGTGGTGCCGCGGCTCGGCGGCGAACGGCGGCGCGCCGCGGCCTCGAGCGCGGGCAGGTCCCCGGGCAGCGCGAGCCAGGGCGCGCGCTCGCCCTCGACCGCGACCTCGACCACCTCGCCCGAGCGCAGCATCGCCCGCAGCGTGGCGCTCCGCTCGGGCGCGGGCACGCGCGGGTAGGAGAGGTACATGCGCAGGTCGACGGCGCTCGCGGCGCCCATCGCGTGGAGCGAGCGGCGCACGTGCCAGCGGCGGAACGCCTCGCGCGACGGCGGCTCCGCGGCGAGCGCGGCGGGCAGCAGGCGCTCCATCAGGTCGAGGCGGCGCTGGAAGTGGACGCGCGAGTGGACCCCGAGCGTGCCCTTCTTCCACAGGTAGTCCAGGGCGTGGGACTCGGGCTTCCAGTCCCACCAGCCCGCCGCGCGCGGGCCCGTCCCGGCCGCGGCGAAGTCGGCGTTGCCCAGCGGGCCGCGCTCGCGGATGGCCCGCTCGACCCGCTTCAGCGTCGGAGCGTGCTTCTTCAGCCACGTCGTCCAGCCGGAGTGGCCGACCTCGTAGTCGAGCATCGCGCGGCGCCACATCGGGAAGTGCGTCGTGGGCACCAGGCAGGCGGCGTGCGCCCAGTACTCGAACAGCAGGCGCCGCCGGTAGACGAGCCGCTCGAGCGCGGCGCGGTCGTAGGCGCCGAACCGGCTCCACAGCGTCAGCAGGTGCGCGCGCTCCAGCACGTTGATCGAGTCGAGCTGGATCCCGCCCACGTCCTCGGCGAAGCGGACCAGGCCCGCCCCGGTGAGCCGGCGCCCGCGGGGCCGGTCGAGGTGCTGGCGCTCGAGGAACAGCGCGGCGACGGCGGCGCGGGGCAGCGCGGCGCGGGCGGTCATCCGCGGAAGGCGGGCGGCGGGTAGGCGCGGGCCAGCAACTCGACCAGGTGCTCGATCCGCACGGCGAGTCCGCGCTCGGCGGCGCCGCGCGCCATGTGCATCGCGCAGCCCGGGTTCGAGGCCACGACCACCTCGGGCGCCACCGCCGCGATGGTGTCCACCTTGTGCGCGAGCTGGGCGTCGGACATCCCGGGGTGCGTCAGGTCGTAGACGCCGGCGCTGCCGCAGCACCAGTCGGAGTCCGGCAGGTCCACCAGCTCGAGGCCCGGCAGCCGGCGCAGCAGCGCGCGCGGCTGGCTGCGCACCTGCTGCGCGTGGGCGAGGTGGCAGGGATCGTGGTAGCCGACGCGCAGGGGCCGCGCCGGGTCCGCGGACGAGCGCAGCGGCGCCGCGGGCTCCGGCAGGCCGAGCTGTTCCAGCACCTCGGCCACGTCGCGCACCCGCGCCGAGAGGCGGGCGGCGGGCGCCGCCAGCGGGTCGGCGTGCAGCAACTCGCCGGCATCGCGCAGCGCGGCGCCGCAGCCCGCGGAGTCGTTCACCACGAAGTCGTGCTCGCCGGGGTCGAAGAGCCGGGCGTTCGCGCGCGCCAGGTCCTTCGCCAGCGGCAGCATCCCGGCGTGGGCCTGCAGCGCGCCGCAGCAGCACTGCCCGCGCGGCACGGTCACCTCGCAGCCCGCGAGCACCAGCAGGCGCACCGCCTGGTGGTCGATGCGCGGGAACATGACCTCCATGACGCAGGAGGTGAAGAACGCCGCGCGGGCCTTCGGCGCGCCCGCGGGGTGGAAGACCAGCGCGTCGGCCCGCGCCTCCATCCGCGCGCCGGGCGGCAGCGCCGGGGCGACGCGCTCGAGCGCGCGCTGGCGGCGGGGCAGCAGCGGCGGCGTCATGCGCCAGCCGCGCAGCGCGAACTCCGGCAGCAGCGCGCGCGCGGCGCGCGAGCGCATCAGCGCCTCGAACGCCGGATTCTGCGCCAGGCGCATGAGGTCCGCCGCGCGGTGCATGGCCGCGCGGTCCGGCACGATCCGTCGCAGCGCCCACTGGCCGAGCCGGCGGGAGAACGAGGGCGCGCGCACGCGGCGCTCGAGCTGGCCGCGCGCCACTTCGAGCAGGCGGCCGTAGGGGACGCCCGCCGGGCAGGCGGTCTCGCAGGCGCGGCAGCCCAGGCACTGGTCGAGATAGTCGAGCAGCGGATGGGCGGGCGCGATGCGCGACTCGGCGAGCCCGCGCATCAGGAAGAGCCGCCCGCGCGGCGAGTTGGGCTCGAGCCCGAGCGTGCGGTAGGTCGGGCAGGCGCTCAGGCACAGCCCGCAGTGGATGCACGAGCGCAGGTCCGCGCGCGCCGGTGCGTCTTCGGCGTCGAACCAGCCGAGGCCGGGGGCGGGTGCGCCGCCGCGCGCTTCGCTCATCGCGCCGGCTTCTCCTCGTCCTCGACCAGGTGGAAGTGGTGCAGGAAGCGGTGGAACAGCGGCGCGAACATCACGCCGACGATGACCAGCAGCGCCATTCCCGCGAACAGCGCGTAGGCCGAGGCGAACCACTTCTCGGCGATCGGGATGCCGAGCCCGCGGTCGTCCACCGGCCCCATGCCGCCCAGAATCATCGAGGCGTTGTAGAGCGAGTCGACCCAGCTGAGGTGCCCGGTCCAGCGGTAGCCGACCACCCCGATCGCGAGCGAGCCGAGGATGATCAGGACCCCGGCCAGCACGCTCCGGGCGAGCCGCAACAGGAAGGCGGAGTAGGGCAGCAGGGGCTCGTGCCCGCGCTCGAGTTGCATCAAGGGACCGCGCCGGCGGTGGCGGCTCACGGGACCAGCACCACCTTCCCGAACATCTGTCGCGCCTCGATGCGCTCGTGGGCGCGGCGCGCCTCGGCGAGCGGGAGGACCGTGTCCACCACCGGCCGCAGCCGGCCGGCGCGCACGTGCTTCAGCACCTCGGCCAGCTCCCCGCGCCGGCCCATCCACGAGCCCAGCAGCGAGAGGTGGCGGCCGAAGAGCAGGTTGAGATCGAGCGCGGCCTGCGGCCCGGTGGTGGCGCCGCAGGTGACGAGCCGTCCGTCGCGCGCGAGCGCCGCGACCGCCTGCTCGAACATCCGTCCGCCGACGTGCTCGACCACGACCTCGACGCCCTTCCCCCCGGTGAGCGCGCGGACGCGCGCCGCGACGTCCTCGCTCGAGTGGTCGATGGCCTCGTCCGCCCCCAGCTCCCGCGCGCGCGCGGCGCGCTCCGCGCTGCCCGCGGTGGCGATGACCCGCGCGCCGTGGAGCTTCGCGACCTGCACCGCGGCGCTGCCCACGCCGCCGCTCGCGCCGACCACCAGCACGTCCTCGCCCGGCCGCACCCGGGCGCGGCCGACCAGCATGTGCCAGGCGGTGAGGAAGACCAGCGGCACCGCTGCGGCCCGCTCCCAGCTCAGTCCTTCCGGGCAGGGCAGGCAGTTCGCGCCGGGCACCGCCACCTGCTCCGCGTAGCCGCCGTTGCGCCGGCGCCCGAGCACGTCGTGGTGGCGGCACAGGTGGTCGTCGCCCGCCAGGCACGCGGGGCAGACGCCGCAGGAGAGGGTGGGCAGCACCAGCAGCCGGTCGCCGGGCTTCACGTGCCGCACCGCGGCGCCCACCTCGGCGGCCACGCCGGCGACGTCGTTGCCCAGGACGTGCGGCATCTCGACGGCCAGCCCGGGCAGTCCGCGCCGTACCCACAGGTCGAGGTGGTTGATGCCGCACGCCTTCACCTCGACGCGCACCTCGTCGGGGCGGATCGCCGGCTCGGGCACCTCGCGCGACTCGAGCACCTCCGGCCCGCCGTGACGCTCGAAGACGATCGCTCTCATCGGTTCGCTCCCCGGCCTCGATGCTGGACGGCTACTCCGGCTTCCCGCGCCCCTCGGTGAAGTAGGCGTGCCGGAACGCCTCCATCATCTCCGCGCGGCGGTCGTAGAGCCGCCGCAGCGGGCGCGGCGCGTGCTTCGCCAGCGCGTACGCCGTGAGCAGCGGCAGCCCGATGGTGGAGTCGGCGTAGCAGATCACCGTGCCGGGGAGCTGGTCGGGGTCGATCTTGCCCCACGAGACCGCCTCCGAGGGCGTCGCCCCCGAGAGCCCGCCGGTGTCGGGCCGCGCATCGGTCACGGCGAGGAAGTAGTCGTGGCCCTTCTCGCTGATGCCCAGCACCTCCTGCAGCTGCGGCTCGGTCTGGAGCACGAAGTTCTTGGGGCTCCCGCCGCCGAGGATCCACACCGCGCTCCTGCCGCCCGTCCGCTTCGCAGTCCAGACGATGGCCGCGGTCTCGTTGACGTCGGCGCTGACGTCGAGCACGAGGCGGTTGCCCTCGAGCGCCCGGGCCGCCACGTTCATGCCGATCGAGGAGTCGCCCGGCGAGGAGGTGTAGACCGGCACGCCGCACTCCCAGGCCACGGCGAGCAGCGAGCGGCTGGTGAGCCCCAGGGCCTGCTCGCGGGCGCGGATGTACTTCCCGCACAGGAAGTGGAACTCGGCCGTGCTCATCGTGCGCTGGAACTCCGGCCCGGCGATGACCTCGCGGAAGAACGCGTCGGTGTCGAGCAGCACGCGGTAGTCGAAGAAGATGTCGTAGATGCGCACCACGCCCTCGTCGTGCAGCTCGACGTCGTCCACCTGGAAGGTGCCACGGTGCAGCGGCAGGCCGAGGCCGAAGTGGGTGTCGTGGTACAGGTTCGCGCCGGTCGAGACGACCCAGTCCACGAAGCCGGCCCGCAACAGCGGGATCAGCGCGCTCATGCCCAGCCCGGCGGGGGTGAGTGCCCCGGAGACCGAGAGCCCGACGGTGACGTCGGGGTCGAGCATGCGCTCGGTCAGCAACCGGGCGCCTTCGCGCAGGCGGGCCGCGTTGTAGGCGAGGAAGGCCTGGTCGATGAGCTCGGCCACGCTCTCGCGGCCCGTGATGGCGGGCGGCTCGATGCGCGGGCCCGAGAGATGGCGCTGCTGCTTCGGCTCGCTCATGGGATCCCCGGTGTCCGGTGGCGGGTGACGTCGCGGCCGCACGATAGCGCGGGTGGCGCGACGGGGCCAGCCGGTCCGGGCGGGGCACGAAGGAGCCCCCGCCGGCCCCGGAGGGCGGGCGGGGGCTCGCGGGGGAGCGCCCGGGCTACTGCACCAGGCGGAGCTTGATCTCCTGCGCGACCCGCTGGAAGATTGCCTGCAGCTGGGCGGAGGTGGGCGCGCGGTAGTAGAGGTTGGGGTTCGCGATCGCCTGCATGAACGGGGCGTCGATGTTGCCCAGCCCGATCGCGTAGATGACGATGTTCCTGGCCTTCAGCTCGGCCGCGTGGTTGAGGGCGAGCTGGTTGGTGATGGTGCAGAACTGGCCGCCGAGCGGGCCGCTCGGGATGCAGTTCGCCGTGGCCGCGTAGCCGGAGACGGGCATGGTGTCGAAGACGTACCAGCGCGTCGTGTACTGGAGCGTCCCGTTGCTGGTGCAGCGGATCCGGGTCGTCGTGCCGTCCCCGGTCGGCCGGGTCGGGACCGCGAGGGTTGCCGCGGTGACGGGGTTGTAGAGGTTCCCTGTGCCCGGGTAGGTGCTGGGATCGCAGTCGCCGCCGCCCGTGGTCGAACCGATGGCGACGGCGTCGTAGATCCTGCCCTGGTACCCGAACGATCCGCGGAAGGCGGTGGGCTGGCCGTCCGAGAAGAAGATCAGGAACTGCTGGATGCGCTGGTCGCCGGGGACGCCGGTCTGGTCCGTGAAGCCCCCGGGCCCGTCGGCCTGGTCGATGGCGTCCTCGGTGTTGGTGTAGTTGGCGGCGTTCATCGCGGTGATCGCCGTCCTCATGGCGGTGACGTAGTTCGTGCCCAGCGGTCGGTCGAGCGTCACCGCGGTCGAGAAGCTGATCATGCCCATCTTGTCCTTGTCCTGGGTGGCCGCGAAGTAGTCCACGAACGTCCGGGCCGCGTTCTTCAGGTCCGAGATGGGGGTGCCGGCCATCGAGCCCGAGCGGTCCAGCACCAGCATGATCTCGACTTCCTTCTTCTGGCCGACCCCGCGGCTGGCGGTCGGCACCAGGTTCACGCCGAAGAGCCGGGCCAGGATGGCGGTGGCGCTCACGTTGCCGTCCACCTGCACCTTGTCGTTGCCGATCACCGTGGCGCTGAAGGTCACCGCACCGGCCCCCGAGGCGGGCGTGCCCAGGTAGCCGCTCGGGAAGTTGGCCGCGGCGAACTCCCGGGCGAGCGTGCTGGGGTCGACGAAGGGGTTGGAGATGTTCTTGGCCGCCGCCAGTGCCGCGGCGTCCACGCTCTTGGAGAGCTCGGCGCGGACCATGAACCAGCGGCCGGCCTCCATGCCGATGGCGCAGAAGCCGAGCAGGATGAACAGGAAGAGGGCGAACGCGATCAGGACGGTCCCGGCCTCTGCCTTCATGTGCCTCTTCATCTCCAGGTTCCTTCCCGGCGGTGGCCGCCTTCGGGGTTCGGCGTCGAGGGGGACGGCGTCCACGCGGTGCTAGAAGATGGCCCGGCTCCAGACGATCATGCCGTCCGTGTCGGGCGTGAGCATGCCGCCGCCGAATCCCCTCGGGAACGGCGTGATCGGCCGGTACTTGTAGAAGACCTCGACCACCGTGACCTCCGCGATGTCCGAGGTGGCGTTGGCCGTCCGGAACCGCAGGTGGCCGTAGATGCTCGAAGCGAGTCCCAGGTTGGCGGCGCCCGCGGAGATCGAGCTGTTCCGCGCCAGCGTCCCGCGGACGATCTGCGTGGCGATCGTGGGGTCCGGCGCGCCCGCGCTCGCGCCCGCGTTGATCCGGGTCACGACGATCTTCCCGTCCGCGCCGATCAGGTTGAGCGGCTTGCCGGACTCCTTGAGCACCGTGACCAGGCTGGTGTCCACCGTCGTCTGCCGCGCGGCGAGGCTCCCGCCCTCGCGGCTCACGTTGCTGATGATCAGCCGGGTCTGGATCAGCCGGCCGAAGTCCACCGTGACCAGGAGCAGGATGATGAGGATCGGCAGGACGAGGGCGAACTCGATGAGCGCGGTGCCCCGTCCCCGGTTCCGCCCGGCGAACGGGCCTCGCGTGAGGCTGGACCGCTGATCGACGCCGATCATGTCACGTCCTGTCGAGCGGGAGCGGTGGGCCTGCCCGCCGCTAGTTGAAGAGCTCGTTCTTGTAGGTGGCCTGCACCTCGATCACCCGCAGCCGGTTGGGCACGAGGAAGCCCACCAGCGCGAACGGGGTGACGAGTTGGTAGGTGTAGCGGGTCTTCACCCGCATGTAGCTGCCCGGCAGCCCCGCGTTCTGCGTGGTCTGCCAGCCCGACGGGTCGGCGAAGGTGTTGTCCACGGGATAGATGCTGACCGTCACGTCGGCCGGCCGGACGGCCACCGAGGCCTTGTTCCGGATGGTCTGGACGATCGAGCCCTCGCGGGTCATCGGGTTGCCCGAGGCGTCGTTGATGGTCCGGCCGACGAGCGCGAGCCGGACTCCCTCGCGGGTGGCGAACTGGAGGCTGTGCTGGACGAAGAAGTACATGCCGAAGTCCATGATGGCGAAGATCAGCACCATCAGCATGGGGAAGACCATCGCGAACTCCACGAGGGTCGCGCCCTTCCCGCCACGCAACGTCTTCCGGGCCATGGTCATGCCTCCTCCGGGCCCGTTATCGGCACTTCCGGCCCGCGCCTTTGGCGGACTTTCCGGGTCCCCGGTGACCGCGAAGGACGCCGGGAATCCGTGGTCCGGCGCGGGGGGCGCGCTACCGCAGCCGCACCAGCCTGTCGGTTCGCGTGCCCCAGGGCGTGACCAGGCGGATGAAGTAGAGCCCGGTCCCCGCGCGTCCGCCCGGGTCGGTCTCGCCGTTCCAGCGCCACGCGTGCTCGCCGGCGGGCAGGTCGCCCTCGGTGCGCCAGACGCGCCGGCCGGCGAGGTCGAGGATCTCGAGGCGCACGCGTCCCGCAGCGGGCAGGCCGAAGCGCAACAAGGCGCTCCCGACGCTCGGATCGGGGATCGGGCGGGAGAGGAAGAGGCTGACCGCTCCGCGGCCGTCCACGGACGCGTTGGGGTCGTAGACGTAGAACAGGCTGTCGCTCGCGTCGCTCCCGGCGTTCCCGGTGGGATCCCAGGCCGTCACCCGGACCAGCGCGCTGTCCGAGCGCTGCATCGGCAGGGTCCAGGCCAGCGAGCCCGAGTTGGGGACGTCGTGGCCCACCGGCAGCCAGGGCCCGTCCGGGCCGGCGAGCGAGTAGTCCACGTCCACCCGGCTGACCGCGGCGTTGTCGGTAGCCACCCACGTGATGGTGTGGGACGTGCCCTGGGTCCACAGCTCGCGCCCGTTGGGTGAGACCACGTGCACCGCGGGGAGCGCGGCGTCGGCGAACGTCGCGGCGATGGTGTGGTGCGCCGCGACGGCGGTGAACGTCCAGCTCGTGTCGGCGGACACCGGGCTGCCGTCCACGGTGAGCGCGGCCACGCGGTAGCCGGCGACCGGGCGGATGGAGAGCCGCTGGGTCGCGCCCTCGACGACCGGCACGTCGCCGCCCGGGACGATGCTGCCGTTCGGCCCGGCGGTCGCGTGGACGATCCAGTTGTCGATGGCGAAGTCGCCCGCGCTGGCGTCCCGGCTGATGTTGCCGGTCGAGTCGCGCACCGTGATGCGGACCCGCACCGTGGCCGAGACGTTGTTGGGCACGGTCCAGGCGTAGGAGCCCGAGTTCGCGAGCCCGCGGGCGATCACGACCGGGAAGCTGGCGCCGCCGTCCGTCGAGCCGGCCAGGTCCACCGCGGCGACGCCGACGTCGTCGGACGCGCTCCAGGTGACCGGGTGCACGGAGCCGGCCTTCCAGGTCTCGCCGCCGGCGGGCGAGGACAGGGTGACCGCGGGGAAGGTGCTGTCGGGGGCCACGGACGGCCTCAGGAGCGTGAAGGAATCGAGCGCCGCGCCGTTGGCCGTGTTGAACGCCTTGAACCGGAGCGTGTCCCCGTCGATGGCGAGGGTGGCGTGGTGATTCGCCCGCGCGCTGGCCACCAGGTACGGCATGAAGATGTCCGGGGTCTCGAGCGGGGCGCCGCCGCCGCCCAGCGTGAGGTGCTGCACGCCGTTGACGACCGCCCGGGCGTAGAAGTGATTGTGGCCGCCGAACACGATCGACACGCCGTACTGCAGGCAGAGCGGCTGCAGGTAGGCCTGCACCAGCGTGTTGTTCGGGTGGCCACCGCCGCCGGACCAGCCCGGCTCGTGCAGCAGGATGAACTTCCAGGTCTTGTTGGTGCGGGCGAGGTCGTCGGCGATCCACTGCAGCTGCGCCGAGCCCGGGGCGTAGCTGGTGTACTGGTCCACCACCGTGACGTGGATGGGACCGTAGTCGAACGACCAGTAGCGCCCCGCGACGAAGGGGAAGGGGAAGTACTTCACGAACAGGGTGCCGGTCCCCTCGTGGTTCCCCATGGTGCCCTGCAGGGGGAGGCTCGCCATCAACTGCCGGACGTTCGTCAGCGCGGGGTCGAAGAACTCGGTGGTCCAGACCGACTCGACGGTCCCGCTGGTCACGTAGTCGCCCATGAAGAGGGACAGCGACTGGAAGGCCGGGTCGTCGGCGATGGTGGAGAGCATGGCGCCCGCGACCTGGTTGTGGGTCGCGGGGTAGGTGCGCGTGTCGCCGTAGGCCAGGAACTTGAGCTTCGTCGCCCAGGAGTTCGGCGCCGTGGTGAACGAGCCGCGGTACGCGACGCCGTCGGTGGTGACCCGGAAGTGGTACTTCGTGGCCGGCGTCAGCCCGGAGAGCGCGCAGGCGTGCTGGTGGTCGGCGCCGTACTCGTCGTTCGCCACGCTGCCCAGCGCAAGGTGGTGTCGGTGCCCCACGCGAGCGTGGAGGTCGCCGTGGCCGTCAGCTGCCACAGGATCTGCATCTGGGTCGGGTCGCCGGGGTAGACCAGGTAGGGCTGCTACCTCATCAGGTCGGCGGCATGACCGGCCGGCGCGAGCACGAGGCCGAGCAGGACGACGAGCGCCAGCTGCAGGGGCCGGCGCTTCGGAGAGGCGATGGGCAGGTCGCGTGGCATGGCGGCGTCTCCCCGTGCTGTCAGGTCGATGGTGGGTGCGCGCGGCGCGGGCGGGGCCCGCGCACGGGAGCTGGGACGACCTGAATTCTAGCGGTCGGCCGCGCCTTCACCAAGCAGGACGAGGACGGGGCGCTCTCCTACCGGCGGACGTAGGCGGCGAAGCGGCCGTCGCGGAAGAACTCCATGTACCCTTCCGGGGGCGGCAGGGCCCCGCGCGCCGGACGCACGACGACGTCCACCCGGTCGGAGTCCGGGACCGCGGTGAGCGGCGTCCACAGCCCGCGGGCGAGCAGCGCGGCACGGTGGCGGGCCTGGTAGGCGCTCGTGGTCTCGACGCCGAGCGCGCTGAGCAGCGCCGAGCGCCGCCCCAGCCGGAAATCGGCACCCGGGCTGTAGCAGGCCTCGTAGCGCACGAACCCGCCGGGCGCGATGGTGGCGATGGCGCGGGCCAGCGGCTCGCCCGACCGCGTCTCGGCGTAGCGCAGCAGCGGCTCGCCGGCGGCGAACAGCACGACCGGCGTGAAGAGCAGGATGCCGATGAACGCCCGGTCGGGCCGGCCGAGGGCCGCGGCGGCCGAACGCAGCGCGACGTAGGCGAAACAGGCGGCGATGATCTTCGCGCTGGTGGCGGCCGAATCGAAGGGCGCTCCGGCGCGTCCCAGCCACGGGCCGAAGCCGGCGAAGGCGGACGCGAGGGTGATCGCGAGGAAGACGACGGCCAGTCCCCAGGCCGCGCGGCGCGCGCGCTCCGCGTCGGACCAGGCCTCGGCCGCGGTCCACGCCAGCATCGGCAACGCGGGGAGCAGTCCGGCGGCGTTCGAGCTCCAGAGCGGGAAGCACGCGACGGCGAACGACACGAAGCCGAGCCCGACCCGGCTCTCGGCCGAGAGCAGGCCCTCTTCTCCCGGCGCGCGCCGGCGCCACCAGGGCGTGGCGAGCGACCATGGCAGCGCGCCGGCCGCGAGCGCCACCGGCGCGAGCCACCACGGCCGCCCGCCGCGGATCGGGTCTCCGGTCAGCCACCCGGACGGCTCCGCGAGGAAGGCGTAGCCCGGGACCCCGGGATGCCGGACGCTCGCCAGCGCGAGCCAGCCGCCCGCGACGCCGAGGACCACGAGCCAGCCGGGCCACCACGCGAGCCAGCGCAGCGGGGCGGGGCGGCGGCAGATCAGCGCAGCGCCGAGGCTGCCGCCCAGGGCCCAGGCGAGCATGACCGGGCCGTTCACGAGCAGGCCGGCGGCCACGGCGGCGAACATCCCGAGCCGGCGCCGCGCGCTCGGGCCCCCGGTGACCTCGGCGGCGAGCCCGAGCCAGACCGCCGTGACGCAGAGGGCGAGCGGCACGGCGGTGACGGCGCAGGCCGAGAGCACGGCGAAGAGCGGCGCGGTGTAGAGCAGCGCGGCCGCGCGCAGGGCGAAGGGCCGGCCCCCGCGGCGCTGGGCGGAGCGGGTGAGGAGCGCGAGCGTCAGCGCGGAGGCGAGCGCGGCGGGCAGGCGCACGGCCCAGGGCTCGTTGCCGGCGACGCGAATGGCGGCGGCGGCCGCCCAGGCGAGCGCCGGGGGCCGGTCGAGGCTCGGCATGCCCGCGAGGTGGGGGACGAGCCAGTCGCCGTCCACGGCCATCTCGCGCGCGATCTCGGCGTTGCGGCCCTCGGCGGGATCGAGCAGGGGGAAGGCGCTGGCGAGCAGCGTGCTCAGCAGGAGCGCGGCGAGCGCGACGATGAGCGGCAGCAGCGAGCGGCGGGGTGGGGCGGAGTCAGGCATGGCGGGCACGCTAGCACAGGGGCGGGCGCGGGGGCCCGCGATGCCCCGCCGCGTGCCCGGACGGGTCGGGGCCTACTTCCGCGTCTCGACGAAACTCAGCGCCAGCGAGTTCATGCAGTAGCGCTGCCCGGTCGGCTTCGGGCCGTCGCCGAAGACGTGGCCGAGGTGGGAGCCGCAGCGGGCGCAGCGCACCTCCTCGCGTTCCATGCCCAGGGTGGTGTCCTTCACGACCTGCAGGCGCGCGGCCGAGATCGGCGACCAGAAGCTGGGCCAGCCGGTGCCCGAGTCGAACTTGGTCTTCGAATCGAACAGGTCGTAGCCGCAGGCCGCGCAGCGGTAGATGCCGTGCCGGTGCTCGTTCCAGTACTTGCCCGAGCAGGCGAGCTCGGTGTCCGCGCCGCGCAGCACGCGGTACTGCTCGGGCGTGAGGATGCCGCGCCACTCGGCATCGCTCCTCACGATCCTCGCCGGGTCGTCGTGGGCGGGCTCGGCCGGGCCCCCGGTCGCCCCGGCGGGCTCGCCGGCGCGGACGAACTCCAGCACCTCCTCGACGTGGCCGTTGACGCTCACCTTCGGCCAGACGCGCGCGATGCGCCCGTCCCGGCCGATCACGAAGGTCGTGCGGGCGATGCCGGTGTAGGGGATGCCGACGACGCTCTGCCGGCCGTAGACGCCGTAGAGCCTGGACACCTTCGCGTCCACGTCCGCGAGCAGCGGGAAGGGGAGCTTCTCCTTCGACTGGAAGTGCCGGTGCGACTTCAGGTCGTCGTTCGACACGCCCAGCACCACGACGCCGGCCTTCTCGAGGTCGGCGGTGTGATCGCGGAAGTCGCAGGCTTCCTTGGTGCAGCCCGGCGTCTCGTCCTTCGGGTAGAAGTAGAGCACGACGGTCCGGCCACGGAATCGCGAGAGCGTGACGTCGTGGCCCGTGGTCGAGGGCAGCGTGAAGTCGGGCGCGGGCTGCCCGACCGCGGGCAGGGAGGTGCTGGTGGTCGTGGGCACGGGGGGCTCCTGGCGGCGCTCCGCGCCGGCGCCCGGCATGGGCGCCAGGGCCGGGGCGAGCGTGGCGAGTGCGAGGACGGCGAGTCGAAGGGGTCTCATGGAGGGATAGATGCCCCGGGTCCGCGCGCGGCGCACGCGGATTGCACGGCCCTGACGATGCGCGCTGCCGGATGAGCCCGCCGTCCTACCGGTTGGCGGCCAGCACCTCTGCGGTCCAGGCCTCGAGGGCCGGCTGGATCCGGGCCAGGGGGGCGCCCTGGGCCGGCAGTCGGCCCACGTAGTACAGGTAGCTGACCCGATTCTTCAGCAGCAGCACGGCGGTGCCGACCAGCGCGGCGCGGGGGCCGGTGAGGCCGTCGGCCGACTCGGGCATGCCGATCAGCGCGAAGCCGATGATGGCCTGCGCGTCGTCCCGGGTGATGGTGATGGGCACCTGCTCGCGCGGCAGGACCGCGACGTCCGCCGCGGCCGGGTCGCTGGTGCCCGCGCGCAGGCTCTGCGCCAGCGCGGCGATCGCGGGCCGCGCCGCGGCCCGGGCGCGCTCGTAGCGCCGCGGCATGAACTTGCGCATCTCGGCGAACAGCGCCTGCGAGCTCGCGTCGTCCTCCGGCAGGCTGCGCGCCATCTCGAACGAGGCGTGCCAGCCGCCCGACGCGGTGTCCTCGGGCGAGAAGTGCGCGAGCATCTCGAGGTCCGACGGCACGGCGACGCGGAAGCCCGCGTCGGACCCCGGATCGCGGCCGAGGTCCGAGACCATCCCGGCGGGCGCGGGGACGCGGAAGGTCCGGCGGCTGGCCGACACGACGGCGAGGTGCGCATCCTCGCGCCGGCCGAACGGCGCGCAGGCGGTCGCGAGGCAGCCCAGGACGGCGAGGGCGAGCGCGGCGTTCCGGGCGCGGCTCACAGGGCCTCCCGCGCGGGCGTCCCGGCCGCCGCGGGCTCGTGCCCCGCCGGCTCGGGGGTGAAGTCCTCGCCCGGGTTGATGAAGCGGTCGAACTCGATCTGGTACTGCTTGTCGTGGAGCTGCCGGTAGCGCCCGCCCAGCGCGAACAGCTCGTCGTGCGTGCCGCGCTCGACGATCGCGCCGGCCTCGAGCACGAGGATCTGGTCGGCGCTGCGGATGGTGGAGAGCCGGTGCGCGATGACGAACGTGGTGCGCCCGCGCCGCAGCCGCCGCAGGCCGTCCTGGATCATCTGCTCGCTCTCCGAGTCGAGGCTCGAGGTGGCCTCGTCGAGGATCAGGATGCGCGGGTCGGCGAGGATGGCGCGCGCGATGGCGATGCGCTGGCGCTGCCCGCCCGAGAGCCGGATGCCGCGCTCGCCCACGACCGTGTCGAAGCCCTGCGGGAAGCGCTCCGCGAACTCGTCGCAGTGGGCGATGTGCGCCACCGCGCGGATCTCCTCGGGGCCGGCGGCGGGCCGCGAGAAGGCGATGTTCTCCGCGATGGTGCCGTCGAAGAGGAAGTTCTCCTGCAGCACCACCCCCAGGCGCGCGCGGTAGTCCTCCAGCCGCAGGCCGGCGAGGTCGCGTCCATCCACCAGGATGCGCCCCGACTGCGGCTGGTTGAAGGCCATGACCAGGCCGATGAGCGTGCTCTTGCCCGAGCCGCTCGACCCGACCAGCGCGGTCGTGGCCCCGGCGGGGGCCGAGAAGCTGACGTCCTTCAGCACCGGCTCGCCCGCGGTGTACTCGAACGAGACGTGCTCGAAGGCGATGTCGCCGCGCAGGGCCTCGAGCGTCCCGGGGCCCTGCCCGTCCCGCTCGGTCGGGGTGCCCATCACCTCGCGGATGCGGTCGAGCCCGGCGAAGGCCTCGCTCATCTGGGTGCCGATCGAGGCGAGCTGGATGAGCGGCGCGGCCAGCATCCCGGTCAGCGCCACGTAGGTGCCGAAGGTGCCGAGCGTCATGCGGCCGCCGAGGATGGCGGGACCGCCCACCAGGATCATGAGGATGCCGATGCCGCCGGCGATCACGCCCGAGACCGCGCCGATCGCCGAGACGCCGGTCATGGTGCGCGCGATGTTGCGGAACAGCCGGTGCGCCCCGCGGGCGAAGACGATCTGCTCGCGACGCTCGGCGGTGTAGGCCTTCACCACGCGCACGCCGCTGAGCGTCTCGCCCAGCCGGCCGGTGACGTCGGCGTTGATCTTCCCGCGCTCGCGGAACAGCGGCCGCAGCGTGCCGAAGGCGAAGGTCATCCCGGCGCCGAAGATCGCGAGGAAGACCAGGTTCAGCAGCGTGAGCTGCCAGGAGATCGCGAACAGCCAGACCAGCGCGACCGCCGCGGTGACCAGGCTGCTGGCGAGCTGCACCAGCCCGGTGCCGACCAGGTTCCGCACGCCCTCGGCGTCGGTCATGATGCGCGAGATCAGCACGCCCGTCTGGGTGGCGTCGAAGTAGCGCACCGGCAGGCGCGTGACGTGGGCCATCACCTTCTTGCGCATGTCGGTGATGGCGCGCTGGGCCGCGACGCCGAGGAGCTGGGAGAGGACGAACGAGGTCCCGGCCTGGATCACGGTGGCGACGCCGAGCGCGAGCGCGATCAGCGGCAGCAGCTCGGGACGGTGCTGCCCGATGGCGTCGTCGATCACGAACTTGGGCGCCGCCGGGAGCACGAATCCGGCCGCGCGGTTCACCAGCATCAGCCCGAAGCCGACCAGCAGCCGGCTCCGGTGCTGGCGCAGCAGGTCGCGGGCGTCGCGCCACGCCTGCGAGAAACGCACGCGCGTCGTGGGGGCGGACATGCCGCCGAGTCTACCGCGGGGGCGGCGCTCGGCGAAGCGCGACGGTCCGTGGTCGAGGATGCTGCTCACCAGCGTGCGCCCTTCACCGCCTGCGCCTGGACCTCGGCGACCTGCTTCGGATCGTCGGGGAACAGCCCCGCCTTCGACAGGCGCTCCACCAGCGGCACCCAGCGCGCCTCCCGGGCGAACACCTTCCGGAAGAGCGGCAGCGCCTCCGGCCGGCGGCCGTTCGTGTACATCGAGACCGCGGCCCAGAACTGCAGCTCCACGACCTCGGGCGCGAGCTTCATCGCCGCCTCGTAGTCGCGCAGCGCCTCGTCGGGCCGCTGCCCGGCGATGGCGTCGTCGCCGGCGTCCTCGAGGCGGTAGGCGCGCCGCAGGCGCACCAGCCGCCGCAGCTCGCGGAGCGGCTCCGGGCTGTCCTCGACCCGCAGGTCGAAGAGCCGGTCGGCCCACGGCTTGCCGCTCGAGCGCGCCTTCACCACCACGATCGCCGCCGACTGGCGGCCGCGCTGGTCGCCGCCCGCCTGCTGCGCGGCGTCGAGCGCGGCGAGCAGCCGCTCGGCCAGGTCGCCCGGCGTCCTCTCGTACGCCTGCGCCATGGCGGGCCAGACGCGGTCGTTCGCCATGAGGTTCGCCTGCACGGAGTACTGCGCGCCGCGGTGGTGCCCCGCGTCGGGGATGCAGCCCCGGCCGGTGTACGCGGCCACGCCGCCGCGCGCGTCCACCATCGCCACCTGCCGGCCCTCGTTGTGCGCGTCGGCGCGCAGCAGCGAGTCGAGCGCCTGCTGCGCCGGGAGCCCGGCGCGCATCAGGTCGAGGCCGTTGGGGCCGTAGTCCACCAGCACCAGCGACTGCGTGGCGACCGCGCCCACACCGGCCTCGGCCCAGGGCACGCTCGGGCCGACGGAGAAGTAGTGCGACTGCACCGCCACGCCCAGCTCGCCGGTGAGGGAGTCGCGGGCGACGATGGAGAACGTGTGCGCGAGCGGGGCGGGCCGCGGCGGCGCACCCGGCGCGGCGGGGGACGCGACGAGCAGGACGATGGGCAGTAGCGTGGTCCACGACATGACGACCTCCTTGAGAAGGGCCCTCCGCCGCGGAAGCTAGCAGGCGAACGGGCCGGCGCGGAACCCGTGCGCGGGGCCCGGCACCGGGTGGCCCGGCCGGACCGTGCCGCGCGGGGCCTTGATTCCGCCTCCGGGGTCGTGGTAACAGCTAGCCGCATGCCGCGTCCCGTCCCCCACCTCCCGGGCGCCCTGGCCGCCCTGGCCGCGCTGCTGGTCTTCGTCCCGCCCGCGGGCCCGGCCGAGCGCCCGCAGGCGGCCGCGGTGCGCGCGACCGGCCCCATCCGCGTGGACGGCGTGCTCGACGAGCCCGACTGGGCGCGCGCCACCCCGATCTCGGGCTTCCGCCTCATCGAGGACCGCGAGGGCGAGGCGCCCTCCGAGTCCACCGAGGTTCGCGTGCTCTTCGACGGGACGAGCCTCACCTTCGGCTGCCGCTGCTGGAACCGCGGGCCCGGGGCGATCCGCGCCAGCCTGGCGCCGCGCGACCAGGTCCTGGAGCTCGACAACATCCGGGTGCACCTCGACCCCTACCTCGACCGGCACCGGGCCTTCACTTTCGGCGTCAACCCGTACGGCGTGCAGGTCGACGGCATCTTCACCGGGGGCGAGCTCGACACGCAGTGGGACGGGGTCTGGGACGCCGAGGCCACGCGCGACAGCGCGGGTTGGACCGCGGAGCTGGCGATCCCGCTGCGCACCCTGCGCTTCCCCGGGAACGGGCCCGGCACGTGGGGACTGTGGATCCGCCGCCAGATCCAGAAGAACGACGAGGTCTGCTCGTGGCCGCTCTACCGACTGGGTGAGGGCGGCGACGTCATGCTGCAGGCGGCCGATCTCACCGGGCTGGCCGGCCTGCGAGGCGGCGGCCTGGTCGACCTGCAGCCCTACGCGGCGTCGACCCTCTCGTCGCAGCGCGCCTTCGACGACGCCGGGGTCGCCGGGCCGTGGGCGGAGCGGCGGCAGGGGGACATGGGGCTCGACGCCCGCGTCGCGCTGTCCTCCACGATGGTGCTCAACGCCACGCTCCACCCCGACTTCAGCCAGATCGAGGCCGACGCGCTGCAGATCGACGTGAACCAGCGCTATCCGCTGCAGTACGAGGAGAAGCGCCCGTTCTTCCTCGAGGGCGGGGACATCTTCGGCACCGCCTTCGACCTGATCTACACGCGGCGCATCGCCGACCCGGCCTACGGGACCAAGCTCACCGGCCGGCTCGGGCACGTGCGCCTGGGCGGCCTCGTGGTGCGCGACGACGGCGGCGGTTCCCTGGCCGGCGTGGGCGGCGGGCCGTCCGAGGGCACCTCGACCAGGGGCTGGTTCCATCTCGGGCGCGCGGCGTGGGAGATCGGCGAGAACTCGAGCGTGGGCGCGCTGGTGGCGCTGCACCAGAGCGACCGGGCGGGGCAGATCGCCGTGCCCGCCGTGATCGGCGAGACCCTCGTCCCCGACGGCGGCGCGAACGCCGTGTTCGCCGCCGACGCCGACGTGCGCCTGTCGCGCCGCTGGTTCTTCCACGGGCAGGTCGCAGGGAGCCGGACGAACGCCGACACCCTCCGTTTCTCGAACCGCTCCGATGGCGGCGGCGGCCTCGTCGGCCGGGAGCGGCGGCGCGACACGAGCGAGGACGTCGCCTACGGCGGGGAGTTCGACTACAGCGACGGCATCCGCGAGCTGCAGCTGTTCCACCAGTACCTGGGTCCGGACTTCCGGGCCGAGTCCGGCTTCCTCAGCCGCGTGGACCTGCGCCGGACCCGCGTGAACTCCAGCTTCATGGTGCGGCCGCACAGCGCCGTCGTGCGCTCGATCCAGCCCATGCTCGAGGGCTACGTCATGCACGACCGGTCCGGCCGCCTCCAGGAGTGGTGGGTGAGCCCGATGATGGAATGGAGGTTCCAGAAGCAGACCCTGGTCCACACCATGGTGGAACGCATCCAGGAGCGCTGGCAGTCGCGGGACTACCTCAAGACCGTGTGGTCGCTGTTCGCGCAGAACTCCACCTGGAAGGCGCTCGCGCTCGACGTGGAGGTCCTGCTGGGGGACGGCCTGTACTACGGCGACAGCGACGCCACTTCGTTCCGCGGCTGGTCCGAGGCGTACGAGGTCGAAGCCGGCGTTCGGCCGTCGCCGCGGCTCACCGCGGAGCTCGCCGTGAACCGCAGCCGGTTCTCGCGCGACCACGGCCGCGACCTGCTCTACGACGTGTGGACGCTGGGCGCGAAGACCACCTGGCAGTTCACGCGGCGGCTCTACACGCGCGTCTACCCGCAGTACGAGACCGAGACGAGACACCTGGACGCCGACGCCCTGGTCGGCTACGTCATCCACCCCGGCTCGGTGATCTACCTGGGCTACAACGGCGACGCCGACCGGATCGCCGGCCGGAACCGGGCCACGGGCCACACCGCGTTCTTCAAGGTCTCGTACCTGCTGCAGCGCTAGCCCGGACCCGAAGGGTCACCCCGGGGGCGGGGACGCCGCCTGCGCCCGTTCGTTCGCCGCCTTCGCGTAGGTCTCGCGCGTCATCTCGTGGACGTCCACGGTGAGGTCGCACGGACACCCGTCCCAGGCCTGCGCGAACCCCTCGCGCAGGACGAGGAGCAGCCGTTCGCCGATCCGCCGCCGCTGCTCGAGGTCGCGACCGGTCAGGATGGACGCGGTCAGGTGGACGAAGACGCTCTCCGGCGCCCCGGCGCCGACCCGGAACACGTCGTGCGGGACGGCGCGGCTCTTGATCCAGGCCAGCGGGAAGGGCCCGATCTCGGCGAGGGTCGCGTGCAGGCGGGCGAAGATCCCGTCGAAGTCCACCGGCGCGGGCAGGTTGTTCGAGTACTCGAGGGTCAGATGCGGCATGCCGGGGACGCTCCAGGTCGGTGCACGGGGGGAGGCCGATCGCCGGGGGCGGCGAGCGGCGTCGAAAGGCGGTTTCGGCTCATGGGACGCCGTGTTCCCAGCGCGGCCCGGACGCCATCACGCCCGCCGGGTCCAGCGCCGCGCGGATGCGGGAACGCAGCGCGAGCAGCGCGGCCTGTGGCGCGACCGGCGGCTCGAGCGCGGCGACGCCCGCGGGGTCGCCGTCGCCCGGGACGGCATCGATCAGCGAGAAGCCCGCCTCGGCCAGAGGACCGAGCAGGCCCGGCGCCTCGCCGCGGCCGGGGTAGACGTGCAGCCGCCCCGCCGCCGCGTGGAACAGCGACGCGGCCGCGACCGCGGGACGCTCGAGCAGCGCCGCGAGCGCCGCGGGCGTGTTCCCCGCGCCGGTGAAGCCGAGCCGCGCGCCGTCGAGGTCCTCGAGGTCGGTGAGCGTCTGCCACAGCGCGGCGGCCGAGTCGTCCTCGAGCCGCGCGTCGGGCTCGCCCAGCCGGCGCTCGACCTCCGCGACCTGCTGGGCCACGCGGAGCTCGTCGTCCTCGAGGCCCACGATCACGGTGAACGGGTCGGTGGGGGACGCCACGGGCAGCGCGCCGGCGAGCGCGCGGCCGACCACCGTGAGCAACGCCGGCTCGAGCCCCGGCAGCGCCGCCCAGCGGTCCGCGTCCCGCAGCGCCCGTTCCCCCACGCCGAAGACCAGCGCCACGCGCCGCGCCGGGGCGGGCGCGAGCTTGAGGCTGGCCTCGAGCAGCACGGCGAGCCCGCCGCGCGAGCCGCACAGCAGCCGGTGCACGGCGTAGCCCGCCACGTTCTTCACCACGCGCCCGCCGCTGCGCGCGAGCGTGCCGTCGGCCAGCGCGAAGCGGGCGCCCAGGATGCGGTCGCGCGGGGCGCCGAAGCGCAGCCGCCGCGGGCCGGAGGCGTTCGCGGCCAGCGTGCCGCCCAGCGTCGCGCGCTCCGCCCGCGCGCCCTCGAGCGACAGTTCCTGCCGGTGCGCGGCGAGCGCGGCGCGCAGCGTCCCGAGCGTGACGCCGCACTCCGCGGTGAGGGTCATGTCCTCCGGCCGGTGCTCGACCACGCGGTCGAGCGCCGCGAGGTCGAGCGCCAGGTCGTAACGCTCCGGCGCGCGCGCCCGCGCCAGCGCCACGCCACCGCCCCACGGCACGACGGCGAGCCGGTCGCGGGCGGCCGCGCGCAGCGCCTCGGCCGCCTCGTCGGCGGTGCCCGGCCGCGACACCGACCGGGGCGCGACGCCCGCGATGGCGTAGCGGGCGGGATCGAGCGGGGCGGGGGCGTCCTTCACGCGGCCCTCAGCCGCCGAGCCCGGGGCCGGTGGACACCGGCCAGTGCGCGGCGCGCGCGAGGTGCGGCAGGGCGACCAGCACGAACGCCGACCACACGGCGTAGAGGGCGAGCCCCTCGCCGAACGCCGCCTGCAGCGCGCGCACCCAGCCGTCGCGGCCGGCGCGCGACTGGCGCAGCAGGAGCAGGGCCAGGGTGAGGAGGTTCGCCACGTTCCAGCCGATCACCGTGAGCCGGTTGGGCGTGAGCCCGCCGCGGGCGGTGCGCGAGAGGACGGCGGCGAGCGCGAAGGCGCCGACCACGACCGCCAGGAGCGCGACGACCACGATGCCGCGCCGCAGCCAGGCCCCGGGGCGCGGCGCGAGGTCGCCGGTGCGCAACGGCGTGGCGCCCACGACCAGCAACATCACGGCGAAGAGCATCGCGTTGAAGACCAGGAGCGTCGCGCGGTTCTCCGAGAGCATCCCGAAGCGCGCCGGGAGGATGACCGCCACGGTCAGCAGCACGAGCGCCGTGAGCGGGAGGAAGAGCCGCGCCGCGAGGAAGAACACCCGCGTCACGCCCGCGCCGAAGCGCTGGTCCGAGGGCCGCAGGGCGGGATCGTAGACGCTCGCCACCGCCAGCACGGGGACGAGCCCGACGAGGAACGCGAAGGTCGCCTCGAGCAGCGGCGGGGGGGGCTTGACCTGCAGCGCGGTGAGCAGGCCGATCGTCACGCCGGCGAAGATCGCCGCCACGCCGGCGTAGATCGCGCCCGTCACCAACACCTCGATGGACTTGACCACCGCGGCGAAGCGCTCGAGCGGATCGTCCACCCGGCCCAGCACCGCCACGCCCATCACGAGCCAGGTGAGCAGGGGCAGGTGGATGGCGGCGAGCAGCGCAAGCGAGCCGGGGCGCTCCGGCGCGAAGGTGAGCGCGTTCGCGACGAAGCCGGACAGCACGAGCGCGGCCCACGCGACCTGCGCGGGCCCGGGCGAAGCGGTCCCGTCCCCGGTCGGGCCGGCCGCGCGCAGGCGGCGCCGGGCGAGCCACAGGTAGAGCAGGATCGCCCCGCCCGCCGCCGGGCCCCACACGTAGCCGGGCAGGAACACCATCCCCAGGCGGTGCCACGCGGTGAGCCGGAAGACGACGCCGAGCGCGATGCTGAGCACGATGGCGAGCGGCCACGCCGCGTGGGGGGCCGGCTCGGCGCCCGGCCCGCGTTCTGGAACCGCGCGGTCGGATCGGTTCAGCTCCATGTTCCCTCCAGCTCCTCGTTGAAGCCGCTGCCCCCGCGTCGCGCCGGACCGCGTTCGCGCCCCGGCGTCGCGTCGCCGGCGGCACCGTCCGGCAGCACCTTGCCCGGGTTCAGCCGGCCGGCGGGGTCGAAGGCCCGGCGCAGCCGGGCCATGGTCGCGAGATCGGCGGGCGCGTAGACCTCGCTCATCATCGGGACCTTCTCGAGGCCGATGCCGTGCTCGCCGGAGATGGTGCCGCCCAGCCGGATGCAGACGCGCAGGATCTCCTCCGAGACCTCGAGCGCGGCGCGCCGCTGCGCCTCGTCGTCCGGGTCGTAGAGGATGTGCGGGTGGAGGTTGCCGTCGCCCGCATGCATCAGCGTGCCGGCGCCCAGGCCGCGTGCCGCCGCCAGCGCGTACACCGCGGTGACCGCCTCGGCCAGGCGCGAGCGCGGCACCGTGCCGTCCATCTGGGTGAACGCGAGGCCGGTGCGCCCGTAGGCCCCGAACGACGACTTGCGCCCCCGCCACAGCGCGGCGCGCTCCGCCGCGTCGCTCGCGACGCGGACGCCGCGCGCGCCGTGCTCCCGGGTGATGGCGGTGATGCGCTCGACCTGCGCCGGCAGGCTCACGGCCGGCCCGTCCACCTCGATGATGAGCATCGCGGCGGTGTCCAGCGGCAGCCCGAGGTGCAGCCAGGCCTCGACCAGCTCCATGGTCTGGCGGTCCATCAACTCCATCGCGGCCGGCACGATCCCGGCGGCGATCACCGCGGAGACCGCGCGGCAGGCGTCCTCGATCACCGGGAAGTAGAAGCTCATGGTGTGCACCGCCTCGGGCCGCGGCACGAGCCGCACGCAGATCTCGCAGAGGACGCCGAGCGTGCCCTCGCTGCCCGCGACCAGGGAGGCGAGCTCGGCGTCGGGCGAGTCCGGCGCCTCGCCGCCCAGCGTCACGACGCTGCCGTCGTGCAGCACCACGACCAGGCCGAGCACGTGGTTCGCCGTGACGCCGTGCTTGAGGCAGTGCGGGCCGCCGGCATTGGCGGCGACGTTGCCCCCGATCGTGCTGACCGGCTGCGAGGACGGGTCGGGCGCGAAATGCAGTCCGTGCGGCGCGGCCAGCGCGGAGAGCCGCGCGTTCACCAGCCCGGGCTGGACCCACGCGAACATCCGCTGCGGATCGAGCGCGAGCACCTGGTCCATGCGGCTCGTCACCAGCAGCATGCCGCCGTGGCGCGGCGTGGCGCCGCCCGCCAGCCCGGTGCCCGCCCCGCGCGGGGTCACCGGCACTCCGTTGGCGTGCGCCCAGCGCACCAGGGCCGCGACCTCGTCGGTCGAGCGCGGCAGCACCACGAAGTCGGCCAGGCCGCGCTCGAGCGTGAGCGCATCGGCCTCGTAGGCGAAGCGCGCCGCCCCGTCGTCGAGCACGCCGTCGTGGCCCAGCAGGGCGCGCAACTCGGCGAGAGCTCCGGGATCCCGGTCCATGCGGCGCAGGGTAGCACCCCGCGGCGCCGCGACGGCAAGCGGGGAGGGCCACGGCCGCGGCCCACCGGGCCGCGCGGGCGCTACGAAACGCCCGCGCGCATCCCGTCGGCGAAGCGCGCCACCGCGGCGGCGACCTGCCGGTAGCCGGCCTCGAGCAGGAAGTCCGGTTCGAGACCGTGCGGTTCGCGCCCCGGCGAGAAGAACCGCGGCTCGTCGGCGTCCAGTTCGCGGCAGAGCGCCTCGTCCGGCCCGAAGCCCGCGTTGACGATGACGCGGTCCGCCTCCTCGGTGCGCGGCTCCGCGCCGGTGGCGAGGAGCACCCGGTAGCCGCGGGTGGCCGCGAGGAACTCGAGCTCCTCGACCTCCGCGCCGCCGACGTGCGCCACCGCCGGGTGCCCGCCCGAGGCGAGCGCGCGCGCCCGCAGGCGCAGCTCGCGCCTCCGGGGCAGCGGGTCGTGCTCCGCGGCGGCGAAGAGCTCCGCCGCGCCGGGGCGCGTGACCCACGCCACCGAGGTCCCCGGCGCCTCGTCGGCGAGCCGGGCCAGCGCCACCACGGTCGTCGCCGCGAACGTCCCCTCGCCGATCACGATCGTGCGCCGGCCCGCGTACTTCCCGCGGTCCAGGCCCAGCACGTCCTCGACGTGATAGGCGAGCTGCGGGCGCAGGTACTGCTCGTTGCGCGCCGGGATGCCGCCGGTGCCGGCCCAGCCGGGGTTGGCGTAGACGCCCGACGCGTCCACCAGCGAGAAGGCGTGGTGGAAGCTCTCTCGCCCGCCCTGGTCGCGCAGCAGCAGGCGGAAGGGCCGCAGGTGCCGCGTGCCGGCGCGCTCGCCGCGCCGCAGGCCGTGCCGGCCCGCCCGCACCACCTGGGTGAACGGATGGATGCGGCCGTCCAGCTCCGGCAGCTGCGCGAGCGGCTGCAGGTAACGCTCGGCCAGCTCGAGGCCGCTGGGAAGTTCCTCGGGATCGGGGGCGGTCCAGCCCGCCTGCTCGAGGTGCGCGCGCGAGTGCTTCCCGAGGTTCATGCCCCAGGGCGTGAACATCCGGACGTGCCCCCAGGCGAGCGGGTGCGAGGCCACCTCGCCCTGCTCGAACACCTGCGGGTCGAAGCCGAGGTCGAGCGCCGCGAGGGCGGCCTCGAGCCCGACCGGGCCGGCACCGACGATGGCGAGCGTGTTGGGGGCGGGAAGGACCATGCGGGCTCCGAGCGTGGGAGGGGCCGGAAGGTGGTGACCGGACCGGGCACTGTAGTCGGGCCCCGCCGGACGCGGCAAGGAGGGGGGCGCCCGCGCGGGTCCCGGGTTGCCCTTGCGTTCCGACCGGTCTATGTTCCGCCCGGTCATGTCCGCGGCCGCGATGCGGCGCGGTGGTCGGTTGACACACTCCTCGACTGGGCCCGAGAGGCAGGGCGAGGTCATGTTGGCAAGCGTGGTTTCGCTGGAGCCCTCATGGGCGATGGCCGAGTTCGGACCCCCGCCGGGTCCGACCGCTCCGCGATCCACTCCGGGCGCGCTCCCCCGCTCGCACCTCGTCCCCGCCGCCGCCGACCGGCCCCGCCGTCCCGATCTTCCCGTCGCTTCCCCGGCTGTCCGCGACGACGTCCCGGCGGCACGGCGCCGCGGTGCGCACCCATGCTGCTGACCCATGCCCGGTACCTGTCGAAGGCGGGGAACTGGGAGACGGGCACGCTGGAAGCGCGCGGGGGCCGCATCGGGTTCCCGGCGTCCCCGGACGCGGGCACGGTCACGACCGGCGTCCTGGACGTCCGCGACCGGCTGGTGCTGCCGGGAGCGATCGACGCGCACACCCACTTCCGCTGCTTCCGGCAGGAGTACAAGGAGGGAGTCGCGAACGGGTCGCGGGCGGCGCTCAAGGGCGGCGTCACCGCCGTCCTCGACATGCCCAACGACGCTCCTCCCATCACGGACGCCGCGCGCCTCGAGCAGAAACGGGAGGTCTTCCGCCGCGAGTGCCGGGTCCACTGGGGTCTGCACGTGCACGCCCCCTTCGAGACCGGGCCGCGGACCGGGCCGTATGCGTCGGCGAAGATCTACATGGCCCGGTCCTCCTCGGTGGCCGCGCTGCGGGAGGTGGGCCCGCTGCGGGAGGTGCTGCGGAGCCATCGCGTCGTCGCCGTTCATGCCGAGGACGAGGCCTGCTTCCTCGAGCCGCGGTCGGCCGGCGCGAACGCGCACGATCACCATCTCCGCCGCCCCCGGCAGGCGGTGCGGTCGGGCCTGGCGAAGCTGGCCGGGGCGCTGGAGTCGCTGCCCGACGTCGAACGTCCGCGCGTGGTCCTCTGTCACGCCTCGACCGTGGACGACGTGGAGTGGCTGCGGGAGATGAAGGACCGGGGCTTCGACGTCTGGGGCGAGACCTGTCCTCACTATCTCCTGCTCACCGTGGAGGACTACGAACGCGAGGGGGCTCCGTTGAAGGTCAATCCGCCCCTGCGCGGTGCGGCGGACGCCGCCGCCCTGCGGGCGGCGCTGCGGGATGGGACGATCGACTTCCTCTCCACCGACCACGCTCCGCACGCGCCGGCCGAGAAGGCGCAGGGGGCACGGGCCCCGGCGGGGATCGCGGGCATCGAGTGGTACCTGCCGGTCGTGGCCCACCTCGTGGAGCGGGGCGTGCTGGGGTGGGAACGAGCGCTCGGGGCGATCGGGGCGCGCGCCCGGGAGTGCTACCGCCTCGCGCGGGACTTCGGCCTCGCGCCGGGCGCTCCGGCGGACGTGGTCGTGCTGGGTCGCGGGGCCCCGCGGGGGCCGGTCGTCACGCGGGCGGCCCACCAGCCCTACGCCCACCTCGGGCTCGAGTGGCACGTGGAGGCGGTCTTCGTCGGCGGGGCGCTCGCCTATCGCGAGGCGCCGCGCGGGGGAGACGGGACGGTCCCCGGGCCCGTCTTCCCGGACGACGTGCGGGGCGAGGAGGTGACCCGTTGAACGATCCCCGCGATCCGCTGATCTCCCTGCTGCTGCGCTGCGAGGCCGTGCGCTTCGGGGACTTCACGCTCAAGTCGGGCGAGCCGTCGCCGTTCTTCGTGGACCTGGGGGCCGTGGTCCGCGGGGACGACCTGATGCTCCTGGGCGCAGCCCTGGCTCGCGGACTGCGCGGGCGCTTCCCCGGGGCCACGCTGCTGCTTGGGCCGCCGTACAAGGGCGTCGTCCTGGCCGCCGCGACGGCCATGGCGGCCGGGCGGGAGCTCGGATGGTCCCTGTCCATCCTCTATCACCGCAAGGAGGCCAAGGTCCACGGGGAGCGGGGCCGGTTCGTCGGGCCGCGCCCCGCCGCGGAGGACCAGGTCGTCGTCGTCGACGACGTGCTGAGCTCCGGCGGGACCAAGCTGGAATCCTCCCGCCTGCTGGAGGAGACGTTCGGCGTGCGGCCCCACGGCATCCTGGTGGTCCTCGACCGCACGCGGAAGGGTTGCTCCTTCGATCGGGAACGGCTGCCGGTGCACGCGCTGATCACCATGCTGGACCTGGCCGCGTACCTGGAATCGCGCGGGGACCCGCGTGGCCAGGTCGTCCGCCGCTACCACGAGGAGGGCGCATGAGCGTCGCCACGCGACGGTGGATCCCGGCGCTGGACACCGACGACCTGGCCGAGGCGCTGCGGCTGGTCGAAGCCGTCGACCGGGCGCCGTCCGTGTACGGCTACAAGCTGGGCTTCGCGCTGGGGCTCACCCATGGGCTCGGCGCCGTCGTGAAGGCGATCCGGCGCGTGTCCGGACGACCGTTGCTCTACGACCACCAGAAGGCCGGCACGGACATCCCCGATACGGCCGCGCTCTTCGCCGGGGTCGTGTCCCGGGCCGGGATCGACGAGGTGATCGTGTTCCCCCAGGCCGGCCCGGCCACCCTGGCCGGCTTCGTCACGGCGCTCCGGGATGCGGGCCGGAAGGTGATCGTGGGAGGTGTCATGACCCACGATCGCTACCTGGTGTCCGAGGGCGGCTACCTGTCCGACGAGGGGATGCTCGACGCCTACCGGCGGGCGGCCGGGTTGGGGGTCACGGCCTTCGTCGTGCCCCTCACGAAGCCCGCGCGAGTCGCGGACGTGGTCCGCGCGCTCGGCCCCGACGGGGACTGGGAGTTCTACTCGCCGGGCCTGGGAGCGCAGGGCGGACGGGTCGAAGGGCTCCCGTCGCTCCGGAAGCACTACGTCATCGTGGGACGCTCCCTGCTGAGGGCCGCGGATCCCATGTCCTGCCTGGAACGACTCGAGGCCCCGGGAGGGCCGACCCCGTGAAGCGAGACCTCGTCTCCGTGGATGACCTCGACCGGCCGACGCTGGACCGGTACCTCGATCTGGCGGCCGGCCTCGAGCGGCGCAGTCCGGCCGAGAAGGCCCGCCTGCTCGATGGCCGCATCCTGGGCGTGCTGTTCTTCGAGCCCAGCACCCGCACGCGGCTGAGCTTCGAGACCGCGATGCTGCGCCTCGGGGGCGGCGCGGTCGGTTTCTCCGAGGCGGCGACCAGTTCCGTGGCCAAGGGCGAGTCGCTGCGGGACACGATCCGGACGGTGGAGCGCTACGCGGACATCCTGGCGATCCGGCACCCGCGGGAGGGGGCCGCGCGCGTGGCGGCGGAGGCGAGCCGTGTCCCCGTGGTCAACGCGGGGGACGGGAGCAACCAGCACCCGAGCCAGACGCTCCTCGACCTCTACACGCTGCGCCAGCTCTTCGGCCGGCTCGACGGCCTCCGGATCGCGATGGCCGGCGACCTGAAGTACTCGCGCACCGTGCATTCCCTGGTCCAGGCGCTGGGACACTACCCGGGGATCCACTGCCGGCTGGTGTCGCCTCCGGCGCTGCGTCTCCCGGCGCACCTGCGGGAGGAAGGCTCCCGCCGGGGCCTGGCATTCGAAGAGACCGAGGACCTGTCCGCGGCCATCCGCTCGTGCGACGCGCTCTACGTCACCCGGATCCAGAAGGAGCGCTTTCCCGACCTGCTGGAGTTCGAGAAGGTCCGGCATTCGTGCCACCTCGACGCGGGCATGCTGGCCGGCGCGCCCGCGCACCTGCGGATCCTCCATCCGCTGCCGCGCGTCGACGAGATCCACACCGACGTCGACCCGACGCTGCACGCGAAGTACTTCGACCAGGTGGGGAACGGGGTGGTGGTTCGCCAGGCCATCCTGGCGGACCTGCTGGAGGTCCTGTCATGAACGAGCCGGTGCTGTTCATCCCGAAGATCGAAGCGGGCATCGTCATCGACCACATCCCCGTGGGCTACGGGCTCAAGATCCTGGCGATCATCCGCTCGTACCCCGAGATGAGCGAGGTCATCACGACGGTCGGGCTGAACTGCTCGAGCCGGAAGCTCGGCCGCAAGGACCTGATCAAGCTCCAGCTGCAGGACCTCCCTCCCCGGCTGCAGGAGCACCTGGCGCTGGTCTGCTCCGGGGTCACCCTCAAGCGCATCCAGGGCTACGGGGTCCAGGAGCGGATCACCACCACCGTGCCCCTGGAGATCGTCGGCCTGGCGCGATGCCGGAACCCGAACTGCATCACGAACTCCGAGGGCGACGTGGTGACCCGCTTCCGGCGGGAGACGCCGGCCGGGCGCCGCTTCCGATGCGCCTTCTGCGAGCGCGTCTTCGAGCTGGAGGAGTTGCCGGTGCTCGTCCGGGTGCCCGGGTGAGCGCCGCCCTGCGCGTGGACCTGGCCGGCGTCGCGCTCGGGTCGCCCCTGGTGCTGGCGTCGGGGATCCTGGGGGTGACCGCCTCCTCGCTGTGCGCGGTGGCCCGGGCGGGTGCGGGGGCGGTCACCACCAAGTCCTTCTGCCTCCGCGAGCGGGCGGGACACCGCGGCCCGTCGATCATCTCCTCCGGGCCCGGGTTGCTGAACGCGGTCGGCCTGTCGAACCCGGGGGCCGAGGCCGCGACCCGGGAGATCCGCGAGTACCGCGGGCGAACGTCCACCCCGATCGTGGCGTCCATCTTCGGCGCCACGATCGAGGAGTTCCGCGAGGTCGCGGCGCTGGCCGCGGGCGCCGCGCCCGACCTGGTCGAGGCGAACGTCTCCTGTCCGAACGTGGCCTCCGAGTACGGCGCCCCGTTCGAGTCGGAGCCCGGCAGCCTGGCGGCGGTCACTCGCGCCGTGGTCGAGGCGGCGGCTCCGATCCCGGTCGCCGTGAAGCTGTCCGCGAACTACGGCGCCATCGGACGGGCCGCCAGGACCTGCGCCGAGAACGGCGCCCGCGCGATCACCGCCATCAACACGGTCGGGCCCGGCATGGTCATCGACGTCGGGGCGCGCCGGCCGGTGCTCGCGAACCAGGTCGGCGGTCTCTCGGGGCCGGCGATCCTGCCGCTGGCCGTGCGCGCGGTGTTCGAGGTCCGGCGCGCCGTCGCCCTGCCCATCATCGCCACGGGCGGAGTCACCGACGCCGACGGCGCGCTGCAGCTCCTCCTGGCCGGCGCCACCGCCGTGGGCATCGGCAGCGGGGTCTACTACCGCGGCCTGGAGATCTTCCGGGAGATCAACGAAGGGATCGAGGAGTACCTGCGGGACGAGGCGCTCGGCTCGCTCGCGGACGTGGTCGGGGCGGCCCATGACGCATGATCCCGCCCGCGTGCGCACCTGCCGCGTGCTCGAGGTCAGGCGCCACGGGCCCGGCCTCGCGAGCCTGTACACCGACGAGCTGTTCCCGGTGCACCCGGGGCAGTTCGTGAACCTGTGGTTGCCCGGCGTGGACGAGAAGCCGCTCTCGCTCTCCGACATCCGCGACGGCCGCTTCGAGTTCACGATCAAGGCGGTGGGGCCGTTCTCGCGAAGACTGGTGGAGGCCGGGGCCGGCGACCGCATCGGGGTGCGGGGGCCCTTCGGCCGGGGCTTCGTGCTGCGTCCCGGCGGGGTCCTCGTCGCGGGCGGGATCGGCGTCGCGCCGCTGCGGTTCCTCGCCCACGCGCTCGAGGCGGCGGGCCTGCCCTTCCGCTTCCTGGTCGGCGTGCGGTGTGCCGCGGACCTCGTCTTCGCCCCCGAGCTGACCGGCACGGCGCTCCTCTGCAGCGACGACGGCAGCGTGGGCGAGCGCGGAACGGTGACGCGGGCGCTCGAGCGGGCGCTCGGACGCGGCCGGCCGACGACGATCTACGGCAGCGGACCGGAGGCCATGCTCGTCGTCGTGCGCGAGCTGGCGCTGCGCCACGGCGGGATCCCGGTCCAGCTGAGCTTCGAGCGCACCATGAAGTGCGGATTCGGGATCTGCGGACAGTGCTGCATGGACGGTTCCGGCCTCCGGCTCTGCGTCGAGGGACCGGTGCTCACCGAGGAGCAGCTCGCCCAGGTCACGGATCTCGGCCTGCCGCGCCGGACCTCGTCGGGGCGGCGTCCCGGCGCCGCCCCGGCTACTCCCTGAACTCCGCCACCAGCGGCGCGTGGTCGCTCGCCCGCCCGGGACCGTCGAGTCCGGGCACGGTGGCCCCGCGCCCGCCGCTCCAGCCGCGGCCCGCGAACCAGTCGAGCCGCAGGCGCGCGCGTCGCTCGGCGCGGGCGAAGATCCGGCGCGCCAGGCCGTGCGCCGGGCCGAAGAGCGCGCGCAGTTCCTCCAGCCGGTCGAAGCGCAGGCACAGCGTGGGCTCGCGGTCCGTGAACGGCGTCCACGCGAAGCCCGCGCCGCGCAGCTCGTCGAAGAGCGGCTCGCGCGCCGGGCCCTCGTCGGGATGCAGCAACCGGCGCTCGAGCGCCCCGCCCGGCGTCAGCAGCAGGGCCAGCGCGCCGGCCAGCGGCGTGTGCCACCGTCCGCGGTCGAAGGTGTGGGAGTTGAAGTCGCCCGCGAGGATCACGGCGCGCCGCTCGCCGCCCAGGGCGCCCGCGAGCACGCGCACCTGGGCCGCGCGGTGGCCGCGCGTGCGGTGGACCTCGAGGTGGGCCGCGACCGCGACGAACGGCGCCCCCGGCCGCTCGATCGTGGCCACGAGTCCGACGTGGCGTCCGACCATGCGCTCGACCTCGAACTGGACGCGCTCGGGGCTGGGCAGTTCCACGACGCGCACCGCGGAGACGGGCCAGCGCGAGAGGATGGCGACGCCGAACAGGCTCTCCTGGTTCTCGCGCCGCGCCGCGAAGCGCAGGTCGTCGTCGCGCCCCGGCGTCAGTTCGAGGAACAGCGGGGCGAAGACGCCGTGCAGCCCGAGCGCGCGCGCGAGGTCCGCGGCGACGTCCCGGTTGCCGGCGCGCGCCATGCCGAGGTCCACCTCGTTGAGCAGGACGAGGTCCGCGCCGCGCAGCGCGCCGTGCGTGAGCAGCGCCCGCTCGACCTGCTCGTACTCGTTGCCGTGCTCGATGTTCCAGTGCACGGCCCGCACCCGCGCGGGATCGGACGGCGGCGGCGGGTCCGCGGGCGCCGGCGTGAAACGGGGCGTGCCGAGCAGGCGCTGCAGGCGCGGGCCGAGTTCCGTCCACTCCGGCGCGCCGCGGAGCGCCGCGAGGGTCGGGTAGGGCTCGACCGCGCGCCGCAGGGCGCGGCATTCCTCGAGCAGGGCGGGGTCACGCATGGCCGTCAGCATAGCGCAGCGCGCTGACGAACGAGCCCGACGCGGGGTGGCAACGGTCGGAAGGTTCGAGCGGGCGCCTCCGCTTGCGGATGGGCGCCGGACCGACTCTAATCCGGGCGTCGGAATCCCCGCCCCGGCCCGGGCATCCAAGTGCGCAGCCCCGGGGACCTTGCGCGAGCGCGCCGCTGGCGCGGATCTCCGGGCTCGTCGCACGATCGCATCGTCGCCGGGCCGTGGCTCCGCGGCACTCCAGGAGAAGCCATTCGATGACCCGTCCCCGCACCTTCGGAGCGCTCAAGGCCTCCGGCTACCGGCCCCGGCCGGTCCGCGAGGAGTTGCGCGCGAACCTCATCGCCGCGGTCCGCTCGGGCGAGCGGCTGTTCCCCGGCATCGTCGGCTACGAGCGCACGGTCGAGCCGCAGATCGTGAACGCCCTGCTCTCGCGCCACGACTTCATCCTGCTCGGCCTGCGCGGCCAGGCCAAGACCCGGCTGCTGCGCTCCCTCGCACGCTTCCTCGACGAGTGGATCCCGGCGGTCGAGGGCTGCCCGCTCAACAGCGACCCCTTCGACCCGGTCACCCGCCACGCGCGCCAGCTGGTCGGGACGCTGGGCGACGAGACGCCGCTGGTGTGGCTCGGCCGCGAGCAGCGCTACCAGGAGAAGCTGGCCACGCCCGACGTCACCATCGCGGACCTGATCGGCGACATCGACCCGATCAAGGCGGCGACGCTCAAGCTCGACTACTCGGACGAGCGCGTCATCCACTACGGCATCATCCCGCGCACCAACCGCGGCATCTTCGCCATCAACGAGTTGCCCGACCTGCAGCCGCGGATCCAGGTCGGGCTGCTGAACATCCTCGAGGAGAAGGACTTCCAGATCCGCGGTTTCCCGGTGCGCATGCCGCTCGACCTGCTGGTGGTGTTCTCGGCCAACCCCGAGGACTACACCAACCGCGGGAACATCATCACGCCGCTGCGGGACCGCATCAGCTCGCAGATCATCACCCACTACCCGCTGGCCCGCGAGGACGGCATGGCCATCACGGCGCAGGAGTCCTGGACCGAGCGCGGCGGTGCCGTCGATGTCGCGGTGCCCGGTTTCCTGCGCGAGCTGGTGGAGGAGGTCGCCATCCAGGCGCGCCACAGCGAGTACGTGGACCAGAACTCGGGGGTGTCCGCGCGGCTCCCGATCGCGCTGATGGAGAACCTGGTCTCGAACGCCGAGCGCCGCGGCCTGGTCACCGGCGAGCCGCGCGTGGTCGCGCGGGTGTGCGACCTGCAGCAGGCGGTCTCCGCGGTGAGCGGCAAGGTCGAGCTGGTGCTCGAGGGCGAGCAGGAGGGGGCACTGAACGTGGCCCGCGCGCTGCTCGGTCGCGGCATCAAGTCGCTCTTCTCCCAGCGCTTCCCCGATGCGTTCAAGCCGAAGCGGGCGCGCCGCACCGCCGGGATGCCGCCGCCCGAGCCGGTGCCGTCCGAGTACCGCACGGTGCTCGAGTGGTTCACCGCCGGGCACGGCGTCGCGATCGCGGACGACATGCCGCAGGCCGAGTACGCCAGCCAGCTGGCCGGCGTGAACGGGCTGGCGGCGCTGGCGGACCGGTACCTCGAGCCGAAGGATGCCGGCGAGGCCGCGGTGGCGATGGAGTTCGTGCTCGAGGGGCTGCACCAGAACTCCATGCTCTCGCGCGAGCGCAGCGACGACGCGCGCACGTCCTACAAGGACATGCTCAAGTCCATGCTCAGCGGGATCGGCGAGGACTGAGCCGGTGGCGAGACACCTGGCGGACCGGCCCGGACCCCCGCACCGCGCGGGCACCCCCGAACGGCCGATGGACCACATCCGCGACCCGCGCGAGCTGGTGCGCGTGGGCTACGACCTGGCGTCCCACGCCTACCGCGGCGACACCTTCGACCTCGCGGGCACGGGCTACGGCTACTGGCTCGGCCGCTTCACGCCCGCGCTGGCCGACGGAGCGCGCGTGCTCGACCTGGGCTGCGGCAACGGCGTGCCGGTGGCGCGGGAGCTGGCGAAGCGCTTCGCCGTGACCGGCGTGGACCTCTCGGGCGTGCAGATCGCGCGCGCCTGCCGGCTGGTGCCCGAGGCGGATTTCGTCTGCGCCGACATGACCGCCGTCGAGTTCCCGTCGGGCTCCTTCGACGCGGTGGTCGCGTTCTACTCCATCTTCAACCTGCCCCTGGCCGACCAGTCCCCGCTGATCGCGCGCGTGGCGGGCTGGCTCGCGCCCGGCGGGCGGTTCCTCGCCATGGTCGGCAAGCAGCCGTGGACCGGGGTCGAGAAGGACTGGCGCGGCGTGCCGGGCGTGCGCATGTACTACAGCCAGGCGGACGTGGCGACCTACCGCCGCTGGTTCGCCGAAGCCGGGCTGTCGATCGAGGCCGAAGGCTCCGAGCCCCGCGACGGCAATCCCGGCTACGCGGTGCTCATCGCGCGCCGCGACGGCTAGGCGGCGGGAGGGGCGGCGGTGCGCTTCGACTACAAGCAGTGGCGGGGCCCGAGGCCCGGGGATCTCGAGTTCATCCGGCAGATGCTGGAGATCTACCGGAACCTGCTGCTCCAGACCGGCGGTGACGTGGACGAGGCGCTGCGCTGGATGGCGCACTTCGGCGAGCAGTACGGCTTCTTCAACGAGAAGTTCGGGCTCGACGACTTCAAGAAGCTGCTCGAGGAGTCGGGCGAGGCCCGGCGCACGGAGGAGGGCTTCGAGGTCACGCCGCAGGGCGAGAAGCGCATCCGCCAGGATTCGCTCAACGAGATCTTCTCGGCGCTGCAGGCCGGCGGGGCGGGGGACCACCGCACGCCGGTCGCCGGCCACGGCGGCGAGCGCCTCTCGGAGACCCGGCCCTGGCGGTTCGGCGACGACCTCGGCAGCCTCGATCCGCTCGCCACGCTGAGCAACGCCGTCCGCAACCGCGGCATCGACGAGCTGAGGCTCGAGGAGGAGGACCTCGAGGTCTACGAGCAGGAGCACCTCTCGTCGGCCGCCACCGTGCTGATGGTGGACGTGAGCCACAGCATGATCCTCTACGGCGAGGACCGCATCACGCCGGCGAAGAAGATCGCGCTGGCGCTGGCCCACCTGATCGAGACGCGCTACCCCAAGGACTCGCTCGACGTCGTGCTGTTCGGCGACGACGCCGTGCAGGTGCCGATCCGCGACCTGCTCAAGATCCAGGCCGGGCCGTTCCACACCAACACGCAGGCCGGGCTCGCGCTGGCCCGGCGCATCCTCGAGGGCCGCCGGGGCGTGAACAAGCAGATCTTCATGGTCACCGACGGCAAACCCTCGGCCATCCGCGAGCCGGGCGGGCTCTACAAGAACCCCTTTGGCCTCGACCCCAAGATCGTGAACCGCACGCTCGACGAGGCGGCGCACTGCCGCCGCAAGCGCATCACCATCACGACCTTCATGCTCGCGGCCGACCCGCCGCTGCTCGACTTCGTGCGCCGCCTGACGGAATTGAACCATGGCCGCATCTACGAGGCCGACCCGCAGAACCTCGGCGCCTACGTGTTCCGCGACTTCGTGCGGAACCGCCGGAAGCGGCTGCACTGACGCGGCGGTGCGCCGCACGGCCATCGAAGAGTCTCTGCAGCCCGGATCTACGGCTGACCGTCACGGCGTCGGGCCTACCATCGTTGCCTGACACCGAATCGCTGACGGGCGTCTTGGGGCGGGTGCCGGAGGCGCTCCTTTGATATGGTGTTGCCACGGACTGGCACGAACTGTGGTCCGTGAGCCACGCCGCCGGCCTCCGCACCCTCGCGCCGCTCCCCGCCGGAGCGCCCGCGGCATCCCGGGACACCCAGCGCGCCCGCGCGGCGCGGGAGGCCGCCATTGAACATCTCCTACCTCGGTCCATTGCAGAGCGCCATCGCGCGCGCCCGAAGCATCCTGTTCACGCCGTTCCGGTTCGAGACCTGGCTCGTGCTGGGCTTCGCCGCCTTCCTCTCGGACTGGTTCTCCGGCGGTTGGGGGCACTCGGGGTGGGAGCGGAAGTCGCGGCTCGGGTACTTCCCCGGCGGCCACTTCCCCACGCCCTCGATCCCGGGGTTCCACCCGCACGATCTTCTGCCGGCGCTGGTCTGGGGACCGCTGCTGGCGGGAATCATCGTCCTGGCCCTCGCGGTCGGCGTCGTCTTCCTGTGGCTGGGCTCGCGCGGCAAGTTCGTCTTCCTCGAGGGCGTGGCCCTCGGGCGCGCCGCGATCGTCGAGCCCTGGCACCGCACCGCGCCGCTCGGGAATTCGCTCTTCCTGTGGAAGCTCGGCTTCGCGATCGTGTCGGGCGTGCTGATCCTCGGGCTGATCTTCGCGACCATCGGCACCGCGTTCCTCGGCTGGCTCGGCTTCCACGAGCGCGTGGCCATGGCGCCGCCGATCGTCGGCGGCATCGCGCTGGTGGGCTTCGTGGCGTTGCTGGCTGCGTTCGTGGGACTGCTGCTCGACGACTTCGTGGTGCCGCTCATGTACCGGCACGGACTTCGGACGAACGAGGCCTGGCGGCGCTTCCTGCCGCTCCTGCGCGAGCACCTAGGGCGGTTCGTGCTCTACGCGCTGCTGGTGCTGGTGCTCTTCGTCGTGGTCGGCGCGGTGGTGGTGGCCGCGGGGTTCGCGACCTGCTGCGTCGGTTTCCTGCTGGTCGTGACGCCGTACATCGGCCAGGTGGTCCTGCTGCCGTTGCACGTGGCGTTCCGGGCGTTCGGGCCCGAGTTCCTCGGGCAGTTCGGCCCCGACTTCCAGGTCTTCGCCTCCGCGCCGCCGGGACCGTCGCCCGCTGCCGCCGGGGACACCGGTGCCGCCGGCGACGCCGGGTCCGGGGACACCCGCGTGAGCCTCGCGCCGGATCACGCGCTCGCGCTGGTCGGGAGCCGGCGCGGCGCGTGGCTGTCGTGGCTCGTGGCGGGCGCGGTGCTGGCGCTCGGCTGGGCGGCCCTCGCCGCTTCGAGCGCCGGCACCGGCGGGCCGCTGTGTGCCTTGCGGCGCGGGGGCGGGATCGCGTGCCCGACCTGCGGCGTCACCCGCGCGCTGGCGCTGCTCGCGCGCGGCACGTGGAGGGATTCGCTGGCGCTACACCCGTGGGCGGCGGCGCTGGTGCTTCAACTGCTGGGGGCGTGGGCGCTGTGGGCGGCCTGGCTCGCGGGCCGCCTGCGCACGCGCCCCGACCGCTGGATCCCGCGCGTGCTCGCCGCGAACGCCGCCGCGCTCGCCGTGCTGTGGCTGGCGCGCCTGGCGATGGGGACGCTGCCGCGGTGATGGGACTCGCCCTGCCGCGCGGCGACGATGCCGCCGGTCGGGGCTCCGCGCACCGGGTCCGCCGGGTGCGTGCGGCTGCGGTGCCCGGAGGAGACGGTGGACGAGCCGAGGCACCATGCGCTCGCCCACCGTCTCCTCCGGGCACCGCCTGCCTGGCGCTCGACTCCCCGCGCTTGACCCCGTCTCCGGCCCCGCGCTAGCGTGCGGGCATGTCCCTCCGTGCACCGCGTCGGTTCCTCGCGTTCCTCCTGCTCCTCGCGCTGCCCCTGGCGCTCGCCTCGTGTTCGGTCAAGCGCTGGGCGGTCAAGAGCGTGGCGAACTCGCTCACCAGCGGCGTGGACGTCTACGGCACCGACGAGGACCCCGAGCTGGTGCGCGACGCGCTCCCGTTCGGCCTGAAGACCATGGAGTCGCTGCTCGCGGTGGTGCCCGACCACGAAGGGCTGCTGCTCACCCTGTGCAAGGGCTTCACGCAGTACTCCTACGCGTTCGTGCAGGCCGAAGGCGACGTGCTGGTGAACAGCGACTACGCCCGGGCCACGCGCCTGCACGAGCGCGCCCTCAAGCTCTACCTGCGGGCCCGTGGCTACGGGCTGCGGGGACTCGAGAAGCGCTGCCGGGGCATCTCCGCCGAGCTCCAGCTCGATCCGGTGAAGGCCGCGGCGCGCATCCAGAAGCGCGACCTGCCGATGCTCTACTGGACCGCGGCCTCGTGGGGCTCGGCCATCTCGCTCGGCAAGGACCGGCCGGAGCTGCTGGCCGACCTGCCGGCGATCCGGGCCCTGATGGAGCGCGGGCTCGCGCTCGACGAGGGCTACGAGGGCGGCGCGATCCACGAGGCGCTCATCCTGCTCGACGCGCTGCCCGAGGTGATGGGCGGCTCGGAGGTGCGGGCGCGCGCGCACTTCGCCCGGGCGGTGGAGCTCTCGCACGACACCAAGGCCTCGCCGTACGTGACGCTGGCCACGACCATCTCGGTGCTCCGGCAGGACCGGCAGGAGTTCGAGCGCCTGCTGAATCGCTCGCTCGAGTTCGACCCGGACCGCGACCCCTCCCAGCGCCTGGTCACCATCGTCCTGCAGCGCAAGGCGCGCGACCTGCTCGCGCACGAGGACGAGCTCTTCGTCGACGACTCCGCTCCCCCCGACACCACGCCGACCCAGGAGAAGTGATGGGACATGTCCCGCAGGTGAGATCCTCCGTCCGTTCCGCCGTCCCGGCCGCGCTGTGCGCCGCCGCGCTCGCGCTGGCCGTGGCCACGCTGGCGCCCGCGCCCGCGGTGGCGCAGCCGCAGGTCGTCAAGCTCGCCACGCTGGTGCCCGAGGGGTCGGTCTGGGACAAGTCGATGCGCGACATGGGCGCCCAGTGGACCGCCGGAACGCAGGGGCGGGTCGTGCTGCGCGTCTACCCGGGCGGCGTGGCGGGTGACGAGCCGGACCTGGTTCGCAAGATGCGCATCGGCCAGTTGCAGGCCGCGGCGGTCACCACCGCGGGGCTGGCCAACATCGACCCGGCGTTCAACGTCTTCAACATCCCGATGTTCTTCACCTCCTACCCCGAGCTCTACGCCACGCTCGACCAGCTGACGCCGGTGCTGAAGCAGCGGCTCGACGCCAAGGGCTTCGTGCTGCTGGCCTGGGGGCACGGCGGCTGGGTGTACTTCTTCACCAAGCAGCCGGTCGAGTCGGCGGAGGGGCTGCGCAAGACCAAGATGTTCGTCTGGGCGGGCGACGACCAGATGGTGGCGCTCTGGCGGGACCTCCACTTCCAGCCCGTGCCGCTCGCGGCCACCGACATCATGACCGCCCTGCAGACCGGGATGATCGACGCCTACCCGACCACGCCGCTGCTCGGGCTCACGCTGCAGTGGTACCGGATGACGCCCAACCTGGTGGGCATGGGGCTGGCGCCCCTGGTCGGCGGGCTGGTCATGACCAAGCAGGCGTGGATGAAGATCTCGGAGGCCGACCGCGCACGGATCATGGCGTCCTGCCGCCAGCTCGAGCACAAGCTCGAGGTCGAGGTGCCGCGCCAGGACACCACCGCCGTGGCCGAGATGAAGAAGCGCGGGCTCCGGGTGAACGTCGTGAGCGGGGCGAGCGCCACCCAGTTCCGCCAGGCGGCGGAGGAGTTCGCCAACGGGATGAAGGGCATCCGCGTGCCGCCCGACATCCTCGACCTGGCGCGCCGCGCGCGCGACGCCTACCGCCAGAAGACCGGCGGCGCGCGCTGAGCCAAGATGCCTGAAGCTTCGCCGCCGCAGCCGCGGCCGGGGCGCGTGCTCGCGGCCCTGGGGAGCCTCGAGGGCGGGGTGCTGGTGGTCGCCTTCCTGCTCTCGATGGCGCTGCCGCTCATCGACGCCGTGGGCCGCCCGCTGGGCGGCTTCTCGGTCCCGGGCTCGGCCACCTACCGCGCGCAGTTGACGCTCTGGCTCGCCTTCCTCGGCGGCCTGCTGGCGACGCGCGAGCGCCGGCACCTCACCCTCTCGACCGCCGAGGCGCTCGGGCACGCGAAGGCGCGGGACGTCGCGCGCCTGTTCTCCTCCGCGGTCGCGGCCGCGGTCTGCGGCGTGCTGGCGTACTCGGCCTGGGGCGTGGTGCTCGCCGACCGCGCGCAGGGCGAGGTGCTGGCGATCGGGCTGCCGGTCTGGATCAGCGAGTGCGTCATGCCGGTCGCGCTCGCGCTCATCGCGGTGCGGCTGGCCTGGGGCGCTTCGGACGGCTGGAAGGGCCGGGCGCTGGCGTTCGCCGCCATGGCCTCCGCCTTCGGGCTCGGCGCCGTCCCCGCGCTCGGGCACGCGATCTGGGTGCCGGTGCTGGCGGTGATCGTGCTGGCCGCGCTGGTCGGCGCGCCGGTCTTCGTCGCCATGGGCGGCATCGCGCTGCTGCTGTTCTTCAAGGACGCGGTGCCGGTCGCGTCGGTGACGGCGGAGGTCTACCGGCTGATGCTCTCGCCGACCCTGCCGGCCATCCCGCTGCTGACCGCCTGCGGCTACGTGCTGGCCGAGTCGCACGCTTCGCTGCGCCTGGTGCGCTTCTTCCGCGCGCTGTTCGGCTGGATGCCGGGCGGCGTGGCGGTGCTGGTGGCCGCGGTGTGCGCGTTGTTCACCACCTTCACCGGCGGCTCGGGCATCACCATCATGGCGCTGGGCGGGCTGCTCTACCCGATCCTGCGCGAGGAGAAGTATCCCGAGGGGTTCTCGCTCGGGCTGGTGACCGCCTCGGGCAGCCTCGGCCTGCTGTTCCCGCCCAGCCTGCCGGTCATCCTCTACGCGGTCGTGGCCAGCGTGCCCGCCGACTCGCTGTACCTCGCGGGGCTGCTGCCCGGCACGCTGCTGGTGCTGATCGTCGCGCTCTACGGCATGCGCGTCGGCGGCAAGGTCGGCGCGCCGCGGCAGTCGTTCTCGCTCAAGGAGGCGCTGGTCTCGGGCTGGGCCGCGGTGTGGGAGTTGTCGGTGCCGGCGGTCGTGGTGGTGCTGTTCGCCACGGGGATGGCCACCATGGTCGAGGCCGCGGCGGTGGCCTTCGCCTACGCCATCGTGGTCGAATGCTTCATCAAGCGCGACATCCACCCGGTGCGCGACCTGCCGGGCGTGCTGCTCAAGGCCGGCGTGCTGTGCGGCGCCGTGCTCATCCTGCTGGCGAGCGCGATGGGGCTCACCAGCTGGCTGGTGGACGCGCAGATCCCGATGGCGCTGTTGAACGGCGTGCGGACCCACATCCACTCGCCGGTCGTCTTCCTGCTGGTCCTCAACGTCGTGCTGCTGGTGCTGGGCAGCGTGCTCGAGATCTACTCGGCGATCATCATCCTGGCGCCGCTGGTGGCCCCGATCGGGGCCGCGTTCGGCATCAACCCCATCCACCTCGGCGTCGTGTTCCTGGCGAACCTCGAGCTGGGGTTCCTGTTCCCCCCGGTCGGACTCAACCTCTTCCTGTCGTCGTCGCGATTCGACAAGCCCCTGCCCGAGCTCTACCGGCACGTCCTGCCCTTCCTGCTCATCCTCGGCATCGGCGTGCTGTTGATCACCTACATGCCGTGGATGACCACCGGCATCCTGGAGCTGCTGGGCCGGTAGAAGGGTCCGGGCCCGTTCCCGGGCCGAGGCGCGGTGCGGGGACCTCCGCGCTGGAGTGCTCGCCGGCCCGCGTCCGGGGCGCGGTTTCCCGCGCAGGTTCGACCGCGCCCACCGGGGCCGGCGCGGCGCCGGTACGCTCGCTGCCGGTCCGCACCGCCGCCCGCCGCGGCCCGGCCGGAACGCACCGCCGCCATCCACCGGAGGAGGGGCTCGTGAACGCGAGGAACCGTGGAGCGCTGTCCGCCTGCCTGGTGTGCCTGGCGATCGTCCCGGCCGCCCGCGGCGCGGGGCGGGACGACGCCGAGAAGGCGAGGATCGCGAAGGTGGTCCGCACCTCGATCGAGTGGGCGCTCACCAAGGACCAGGCGGCGCTCTACGACTGCTTCGTGCAGGACTCGACCTTCTTCATCTTCGACCCTTCCTCGAAGGGCACGATCGACGGGTTCGAGGCGTTCCGGAAGCTCACCGAAGACGTGTTCATGAACCCGAAGTTCAAGGCCGCGGGATCGCGCTTCGAGGACCTGCGGATCCACCTCTCGAAGTCCGGCGACGTGGCCTGGTACACCTGCCGGCTGGACGACCACGGCGAGTGGGACGGCCGCAAGACCGGCTGGGACGACGCGCGCTGGACCGGCGTGCTCGAGAAGCGCGGCGGGAAGTGGCTCATCGCGCAGATGCACTTCTCGCTGGCCTCCGACGAGGTGGAAGCGAAGGCCCGCGGCGGCGGGCGCTTCTCCGCGCTCTCGGGCCCGTACCTGGGCCAGGCGCCGCCGGGCGCGGCGCCGGAGTTGTTCGCTCCCGGACGGGTCTGCACCGGGATGAGCGAGCGTGACGTCGCGATCGCGCCCGACGGCCGCGAGATCTACTTCGGCGTCATGACGGGGCCGGTCAACACCATCATGGTCACGCGGCTCGAGGGGGGCCGCTGGACTGAGCCGGTCGTGGCGCCCTTCGCCGCGGACCTGCGCTACTTCCACTTCGAGCCGTGCCTGTCGGCGGACGGGAAGCGGATGCTCTTCCTGACCACGCGGCCCACGGCGGGGGAGGAGACCCGGCCGGGCTGGGCCAACCAGAACATCTTCGCCGCCGACCGCCGGGCGGACGGCACCTGGAGCGAACCCTACGACCTCGGCGCGCCGATCAACACCACCGGCAGCGAGTTCTTCCCGTCGCTCACGCGCGACGGCACGCTCTACTACACGTGCGGGCCGCCGCGCAGCGGCCGGCTGAGGATCGTGCGATCGCGCCTGGTGGGCGGCCGCTACCAGCCCCCCGACACGCTGCCGGCGGCCGTGAACGGCCGGGGCACGCCCTACAACGCCTTCGTCGCGCCCGACGAGAGCTACCTGATCGCCTGCGTGGACGGACGCACCGACGGCGCCGAGCCGGGACGGCCGCAGTACTTCGTCTTCTTCCGTGATCCGCAGGATCGCTGGAGCGAGGGCGTGTGCCTGGGGAAGGACGTGAGCCCGGTCGGCGGCAATGCGGGGTCCGCGTACGCGTCGCCGGATGGGAAGTACCTCTTCTTCGGCTCCACCCGGTCGCGCGAGGCCGCGCCCGCGCCGGAGAAGCCCCTGACCCTCCGGGCCCTGCGGGACGCCCAGAGCCGGGCCGGCAACGGAAACAGCGACATCTACTGGATGGAGGCGTCCTTCCTCGAGGCGCTGCGTCCGGCGCGGAGGGAGTGAGCCGGCGGCGGGGCCGAAGGACCGGCCCCGGCCTTCATGGATGCTTCATCGCGCCGGCCGATGCTCGTAGAGGAAGTGGACCGGGTTCCACCGACGAAGTCCGGAGGGCTGCCGGATGCCTGAAGGCCGCATCCTGGTCGTGGACGACGAGAAGAAGATCGTCGAAAGCTGCCGGCTCTATCTCGAGCACGCCGGCTTCGAGGTCGTCTGCGCCTACAACGGCGAGCAGGCGCTCGACGAGGCGCGCGAGTCGCGGCCCGATCTGGTCGTGCTGGACCTCATGCTTCCCCGCGTGGACGGCCTCGAGGTCTGCCGCCGGCTGCGCGCCGATTCGCAGGTGCCGATCCTGATGCTCTCGGCGCTCTCGACGGAAGCGGACAAGCTTGCCGGCCTGAACCTGGGCGCGGACGACTACCTGACCAAGCCCTTCAGCCCGCGCGAGCTGGTGGCGCGCGTGCGTGCGATCCTGCGACGAGCCCCGCCCGCGGGGGCACCGCTGCGCTTCGGGCTGCTCGAGATCGACGGCGAGCGCCACGAGGTGCGTCGGCGGGGCGAGCCGGTCCCCCTCACCCCGCGCGAGTTCGATCTGCTCGCCGCCCTGGCGCGGGCCCCGGGCCGCGCCTTCACGCGGGCGCGGCTGGTGGAGGTGGCCTTCGGCGCCGACTCGGACGTGCTCGAGCGCACGGTGGACGCGCACGTGATGAACCTCCGGCGCAAGCTCGAGGCGGATCCGGCCGTGCCCCGGTTCGTCGTCACCGTGCCCGGCGTCGGCTACCGCTTCGCCGGGGAGGCGTCGGAGTGATCAGCCTGCGCGCCCGCCTCCTGGTGGCGAGCCTGCTGGTCGCGGGGCTGGCCCTGGGCGTGGTCGGGCTGGTCACCCAGCGGACCGTGAACCTCGAGATGTCGATGATGCGGGTGAACGTCCCCAGCGCGTGCCCCGATCTGGGCACCGCGGCCCGGGCTCTGCAGCGCTGCTGGGACGCACGACGCGGCTGGAGCGGGGTGGACGAGGTGCTGCGCCGGCACCAGCCGGCGGGGTTCGAGCTGCTCCTGACGGGCGGCTCCGGGTCGGTCGTCGCGGCCACCAGCGTCCCGCTGCGCGAGAGCGCGCTGCGCACCGGCCCCGACGGCGCGATCACCATCTCCATGCGTCTGCCCGGCGGGCGGCGATCGATGATGCGGCTGCAGAGCAACCCCAGCGCCCCGGTCGTGTCCGATGGCCGCGTGGTCGGCACGCTCCACGCCATCGTCCTGCCGGACGTGGGCCAGATGCTCGACCGGGACCGCATGCGGCGCGGCATGTCCTCGGGGCTGGCTCTGGCGCTGGCGCTGGGCGGCGCGCTGGCGCTCGTCCTCATCCTGACGCTGAGCCGGGCGGTATTGCGGCCGGTCCGGGATCTGACCGCCGCGGCCCAGCGCATGGCGCGCGGCGACCTCTCGGCGCGCGTGGCCACCGGCGCCAGGGACGAGATCGGGCACCTGGCGCGCTCGTTCAATGCGATGGCCGACGCCGTGGCGCAACAGGAGACGCTGCGCCGCACCATGGTCAGCGATGTCGCGCACGAGCTGCGTACGCCGCTCACGAACCTGCGCTGCCAGATCGAGGCGCTCGAGGACGGGCTGGCGCAGCCCGACGCCCCGACGCTCCGTTCCCTGCGGGAGGAGACGCTGCTGCTCGCGCGCCTGGTCGGGGACCTGCAGGAGTTGTCGCTCGCCGAAGCGGGAGCCCTGCGGCTGACGCTGGAGCCGCTGGCCCCGGCGGAGCTGGTCGAGTCGGTGCTCGCGGCGTCGCGGCCCGCCGCCGCCGGGGCGGGCGTGGTCCTGGGATCGCAGGTCCCGCCGCTGCCGCCGGTCCTGGCCGACCGCGAACGCATTGCGCAGGTCCTTCGCAACCTGCTCACCAACGCGCTCCAGCACACTCCCGCGGGCGGCTCCGTCACGCTGAGCGCGCGCCCGGTGGACGGTGCCGTCGAGTTCGCGGTGCGCGACACCGGCCAGGGCATCCCCGCGGAGCACCTGGCGTTCGTCTTCGAGCGCTTCCACCGGGTCGACCCGTCGCGCGCCCGCGCGACGGGCGGGGCGGGCCTGGGGCTCGCCATCGTGCGGCGGCTGGTCGAGGCCCACGGCGGCACGGTCCGGGCCGAGAGCGAGGTGGGGAAGGGGTCGACCTTCGCCTTCACGCTGCCCCTCTCGCCGCAGGCGTAGCCACCGCCTTCACACCTTCTTCATCGCCGCCCGCGACACTCCTCTTGTCGGCCCCCTGCGCAGCGCCGTATGGACCCACCGTCCGGAGGAAGACGTCCATGAGGAAGCTCGTCCCACCGATCTGCCTGCTCTCGCTGTTCCTGGTCCTCGCGTCCGCACCGGTCCGCGCGCAGAACGCGGCCGCTCCCGCTCCCGACAGCCCGGTCTCCGCCGCCACGCGCACCGCCGTGCTCGATACGCTCGCGTCGCGGATCGAGGAGCTCTATGTGTTCCCGGACGTGGCGAAGGATGTCGTCAAGGCGCTGCGCCGGCACGTCGCCCGCGGCGAGTACGCCCGCATCACGAGCGCCCGGGCCTTCGCGGACACGCTGAACGATCACCTCTATGCCGTCGCCCATGATCTGCACCTGCGCGTGCACTACGATCCGACCAGCCGGATGCAGATCGGCTGCGGGGGCGGAGCGGCCGTCGACATGGAGCGGATGCGGGCCATGGCGGGGCAGCGCAACTTCGGCTTCGAGAAGCTCCAGCGCCTTGCGGGCAACGTCGGCTATCTCGACTTGCGCGTGTTCGACGACCCCGCGACCGGGGCGGGCGAGGTCGCGGCGGCAGCCATGGGCTTCCTGGCCCACAGCGATGCGCTCATCATCGACGTGCGGCGCAACGGCGGCGGCTTCGCGAGCATGGTCAATCTCCTGATCACGTACCTGCTCGATCCGGCGGAGCAATTGCACCTGTTCGACTTCCGCTACCGGGGGGGCCGGAAGCCGGCCTGAGGTCGGACTGGACGCTTCCCTACGTGCCGGGCCCGCGCTTCGCGGGCAAGGACGTCTACGTGCTGACCGGGCGATTCACGGGCTCGGCCGCTGAGAGTTTTGCCTACGCCCTGCAGGCCGAGAAGCGCGCCACGCTCGTCGGTGAGCAGACCGCCGGCGCGGGCAACCCCGGCAACGGGATGGTCCAGTTGCCAGGAGGCTTCAGCGCCTTTGTGGCGACGGGCCGCGTCATGAGCCCGGTCACCGGGACGAACTGGGAGGGCGTCGGCGTGAAGCCCGACGTCGCGGCCGCTGCCGACACCGCGCTCCGCGTGGCCCACGTCATGGCGGTGGAGCGATTGCTCGGGAAGGCGGCGAACGACGAGGAGAAGACGCGGCTCGCACGGTCGCTCGACGCCGCCCGCAGGACGCCGCCCGATCCGGTCGATCCGCCCGCGGGACTGAGGATCATCCGGCGGTAGCGAACCGCCCGCCGGGAGTCCGGGACTCGCTCGCGCATGTGCGACAGAGGGACGACCGGAAGACAGGGGAGGAAGCCATGATCAGGCAGCCATTTGTCGGGATCCTGCTGGCCACCGGGCTGGCTCTGGCCGCGGTGAGCGCATCTTCGGCCGGGGCAGACAACCACACCCGGGGAGGCCACGCCTCCGTGCCGACGATGTCGCCGGCTCCGGTGGCGCGGATCCCCTTCCACAGCGTCAACGGCATGATCATGGTCCCCGTCCGGATCAACGGGTCGCGGGAATTGGACATGGTACTGGACACCGGCATGTCCGCCCCGATCGTCCTGCTGATGCACCGGGAACTCGGCGATGAGCTTCGGCTCGAGGATGGTCAGCCCGTGCAGATCGGCGGAGCAGGCGGGCAGGCCCCTCCGGAGGGCCTGCTCTACATGGGCGCCACCGTCGCCTTCGGGGGGATCGAGTTGCCGGAGCAGACGGTCATCGCCATGGCCGAGGCACGAGACACGTCCTCCTGGGAGTGGGACGGGGTCATCGGCAAGTCGATCTTCGACCGGTACGTCGTCGACCTCGACTTCGAGCGCTCGGTCCTCTCGCTCTACGAGAGCGGATCGTTCCAGGCGCGGGGCTTCGAGAGCATCCCCGTGGAGTTGGCCGCCGGGTTCCCGACCGTGGAAGCGCAGGTCGAGAACGAGGATCAGGAGAAGGTCGCGGTCCGTCTCGTGGTCGATCTGGGGGCCGCGCATGCGCTCTCCCTCCAGCCGGAGACGAAGCGTCTCACGCTTCCCGCGAAGACGATCACGTCCATCGTCGGGAAGGGGGTCCAGGGGGAAGTCAAAGGGCGGATCGGGCGCATCCGGAACCTGCGCCTCGGGCCGTTCACCCTCCCGAGCGTCGTCAGTTCCTTCGCCGGCAAGGAGACCGGAACGACCTGCGCTGGCCTGGGCACGGGCGCAGATGGGAACCTGGGAAACCAGGTCCTGAGGAGATTCCGCGTGGTCATCGACTACCCCCATCAGCGGATGCTGCTCTCCCCCCGGCCCGGCTACGATCGGCCCTTCGAGCACAACATGGCGGGCCTGGTCCTGCGGCCGCGGAGAGATGGTTCCTTGTCCGTCCGCACCGTGATGGAGGGTTCGTCCGCGGCCGAAGCCAGCATCGCGCCCGGCGACCGCATCGTCGCCATCGATGGACGGGAACTCGACAGCACCCGTCAGGAAGGCCTGCTGGACCTGTTCAAGCAGGAGGGCGCCACGCTTCGCCTGACCGTGGAGCGGGATGGGACCCGCGCCGAGCGTTCGGTTACCCTGCGGCGGATGATCTAGCCTGGACGGTTCGTGGCGCGCCGCCTGCGAGCGCGGTCCTCCCGCGTTCGCAGCGACGCGTCGTGAATGGGCCAGGCCAGGCAGGTCAACCCGATCCGGGAGACGCTCCGTGGACCGCATCGAGACGGCAGTACGGATGTTCGAGCAGGAGTTCGCCTGTTCCCAGTCGGTGTTCGCCGCGTTCGCCGACCCCGCGGACCTGCCGCGCGAGACCGCGCTGCGCGTGGCCGCCGGCTTCGGCGGCGGCTTCGGGCGCGCGGGAGAGACCTGCGGTGCGGTCACCGGCGCGATCATGGCGCTCGGGCTGCGGCACTGCGGCGTCCCGGCGGAGGCGGATCCGCTGGGCAAGCAGCAGGCCTATCCGCCGGTGCGGGAGTTCCTGGCCCGGTTCCAGGCGCGGCACGGGACGATCGTGTGCCGGGAGTTGCTCGGTTGCGACATCGGCACCCCCGAGGGGCTCGAGCGCGCGCGCGCCCAGGACCTGTTCAAGCGCCGTTGTCCCGCCTTCGTGCGGAGCGCCGCGGAGATCCTCGAGGAACTGCTCTAGCCGCGCGGCGCACGCGGGTGGCGGCTCGGCCCGGTGTTTGCCTCGACCGGGGGGCTCGACTAGCCTCACGCTCGTCTCTCCACGAACGTTCCGGCCAACCCAGGAGCCCGTCATGTCGCCGAACCCGCCGCTCAAGACCACCGAGCTCGAGCGCTTCCTGCGCTACGTCACGTACGACACCCAGTCGGACGAGAACTCCGAGACCTACCCGAGCACGGCGAAGCAGTTCGTGCTGATCGACAAGCTGGTCGAGGAGCTGAAGGCGATCGGGCTCAAGGACGCGGCACGCGACGAGTACGGCTACGTCTTCGCGACCGTGCCGGCGACGACGAAGAAGCCGAACGTGCCGGTGGTCGGCTTCATCGCGCACGTGGACACCTCGCCCGAGGCGGACGGCGCGAACGTGAAGCCGATCATCCACCGCAACTGGCAGGGCGGCGACATCGTGCTGCCCGACGACCCGTCCACGGTGCTCAAGGCGAACGACAGCCCGGTGCTCGCCGGGAAGAAGGGCCACGACATCGTCACGGCCTCGGGCAAGACGCTGCTGGGCGCGGACAACAAGGCGGGCGTGGCGGAGGTCGTGGCCGCGGCCGAGTACCTGGTGCAGCACCCGGAGATCGCGCACGGGGCGATCCGCGTCGGCTTCACGCCGGACGAGGAAGTGGGCGGCGGGACCAAGTACTTCGACGTGAAGAAGTTCGGCGCCTATTGCGCCTACACCGTGGACGGCGAGGACCTCGGCGAGGTCGAGATGGAGACCTTCTCGGCCGACTCGATGACCATCACGTTCGAGGGCTTCAACACCCACCCCGGCTTCGGCAAGGGCAAGCTGATCAACTCCATCAAGATCGCGGCCGACTTCCTCTCGCGGCTGCCCAAGGTCGGGCTGTCGCCCGAGACCACCGAGAAGCGCGAGGGCTTCGTCCACCCGTACGTCGTGGACGCCGCGGTCGAGAAGACCTCGGTCAAGTTCCTGATCCGCGACTTCGTCACCGCGGAGCTGAAGACCAAGGAGGACTTCCTCGAGAAGCTGGCGAAGGAGACCGTCGCGGCCTGGCCGGGCGCGTCCGTCACCTGCAAGGTCGAGGAGTCCTACCGCAACATGAAGGAAGTGCTCGACCACTACCCGCAGGTGGTCGAGAACGCGCGCGAGGCGGTGCGCCGCACCGGGCTCGAGCTGCGCGAGGCCGCGATCCGCGGCGGCACCGACGGTTCGCGGCTCTCGTTCATGGGCCTGCCGACTCCGAACATCTTCGCCGGCGAGCACAACTTCCATTCGCGACTGGAGTGGATCTCGGTCCAGGACATGGCCAAGGCGGTCGAGATGATCGTCAACCTCGCGCGGGTGTGGGAAGAGCGGGCGTAGGCGGCCCTCGCGCGATCCGCGGGGCGTGAGAGCGGGGCCGGGCGCTGATGCGCCCGGCCCCTCGGCTTCGTGCGGCGGCGCGGCGGCTCTCCGTGCCGCGGGCGCCGCCGGTCAGTTCACAGCACGGCCCGCGTGGCGGGCCACGGGCCGCCGCGGAGGAGGCCGACCGGCTCGGTCGGTCCCCAGTCCAGGCTCCGGTCGCTCCCGGGGCAATCGCCGGACGTCACGCGGCGGAGGTCCGAGCCGTCGGCGCTCATGGTGCGGATCGAGCGGGCCCCGCCGCGGCCCGACTGGAACACGATCCTCGCGCCGTCCGGCGACCACGTCGGGCGGCCGTCCTCGGTGGCGCCCGTGGTCAGCGCCACGTCACCGGTGCCGTCGGCGCGCACGACGTGGATGCTCGCGCGGGCCGGCGCGGTGCCCACCGCGGAATAGGCGATCCGCCTGCCGTCCGGGGACCACCGCGGGAAGCGCTTGTCGGACGCGTCGCGGGTGAGGCAGCGCCGGTCCCGGCCGTCGGCCCGCATGGTGTGGACCTGGCGCAGGGCGCCGTTGCGGGTCGCGAAGACGATCCGCGTCCCGTCGGGGGACCAGTCGGGGTCCCAGTCGCTGCCCCGGCGCGGCGTGAGCCCCCGCAGTCCGGTCCCGTCCACGTTCACGACCCAGATGCCGGAGACGTCCGCGAACCGCGACAGCCTCGTGAAGACGAGCTTCGTTCCGTCGGGCGACCAGCGCGGGCTCTCGTCCCACGAGGTGCTGTGGAAGACGCACCGCGAGCCGGTCCCGTCGGCGTCCATCAAGTAGATCTGGGAGAAGCCGGAGGCGTCGGAGGCGTAGGCGATGCGCCTGCCGTCCGGGGAGACCGCCGGATCGCGCTCGTCGGTCGAGTTGACCGTGAGCCGTGCGAGGCCCGAGCCGTCGGGACGGACCCGGTAGATCTCGGCCGAGCGGGTGCAGCAATCCGAGGAGAACACGATGGCGTCGGGGGTGGCGCGGGGCAGGAAGCCCAGGGAGGCCGCGGTGGCGACGACGAGCGCGATCGCGACGACCCTCGGGGTCGCGAGCACGTGCCTCGACTTGTCGACCTGCGATGCGGCGCCACCGGGCATATGGGTTCCGTGGATCTCCGCCCGGCTGGATGAGGGCTCCATCCTCCCACGTGCGCAGCGGCAAGCGGCGGGTCATCGGGCGAACGCCGCGGAACGCGCGACCAGCGCGCTCTCTCTCGCGCCCCGGTCGCACGGCCGCGCGCCGACTGGCCTCCGAAGCTCCCGCTCGGGTACCTTGCCTCTCCCCTTCGCAGGAGGAGCGCCCCGTGAGATTCGCTGGCGAATTCGCCGCGCTCGGCACCGCCGTGTGCTGGGCGGCCGGCTCCAACTTCTTCGCCGCCGCCGGGCAGCGCATGGGATCGGTGGTGCTCAACCGGCTGCGCATCAGCGTGGCCGCGCTGCTGCTGTGCACGGCGCTGCTGGTGCTGCGCGGCTCCCCCTGGCCGGTGTGGGCGACCCCGTGGCAGGTCGGGCTGCTCGCGCTGAGCGGTCTCGTGGGTTTTGTCTTCGGCGACACCTACTACTTCCGCTCGCTCGTCATCATCGGCCCCGGGCGGGCGGCGCTGGTCACCTCGACGGCGCCCATCTTCACGGCGTTGCTCGCGTGGCCGCTGCTGGGCGAGCACCCCGGGCCGCTCATCCTGCTCGGGATGGCGCTCACGCTGGGCGGCATCGGCTGGGTGATCTGGGAGCGCGAGCAACCGGCGAAGGCGCACGTCGAAGGCTCGGCGCTCGTCGGCGTGGTGGCGGGGGTGCTGGCCGCGGTGGGGCAGGCGGGCGGCTACGTGCTGTCGAAGATGGCGCTGCGTTCGGATCTCGATCCGCTCTCGGCGACCGTGGTCCGCATCGTGGCGGCCGCGGTCGGGATCTGGTTGCTGGCCGCGCTCCAGCGCGACGTGCGCCGCACGCTGGGCGCCCTGCGCGACGGCCGGGCCTCGGGCTTCATGGTGGGCGGGGCCTTCTTCGGGCCGTTCATGGGCGTCACCCTGTCGCTCACCGCGCTCAAGTACATCGAGGCCGGCGTGGCCGCCTCGATCACCGCCATCTACCCGGTGCTGACCCTGCTGCTCTCGGCGCGCTTCCACGGCGAACGCCTGAGCCTGCGGACCCTCGCCGGCGCGCTGGTGGCGGTGGCGGGGGTGGTGGTGCTGTTCCTGCGGTAGGGGGGCGGTGGCCCGGCCGGCCGGGTCCGGGAGCCGTGCGCTGGAATAGGGTGATATGGAGCGCCGTTCGCTATATGATAGGCGCCGATTCCACGCCGGCTCCGAGAGTCCCAGTCGTCACCCGAGAGACTGCCCATGAGGCCGCCGCATCCGTTCCGCGCCCCCGCCCGGGTCCTCGCGCTCCTCCTCCTCTTCCTGGCGGTCCCGGTCGCCGCTTCCGGCCAGCCCGGACTCCCGGGCGTGCCGTCGCTGGCGCCCGAAGCGCGCCAGGGACTGGCGCTAGCAGCGGCCGACACGCTGCTGCCGCGCTGGCAGCGCGCACTCATGATGCGCCTGGCGCGCGGGAGCGATCCGTCGGCGCTCCGTCCTCCTGCGACCGACACCCGCCCGGCCCCCCCGACCCGCGCTCCGGCGGCGGACGACGGTTCGTGGTCCGAGCCCGACCCGGGAATCATCCCGGTCAGCCCGATGAGCGCGCGGGACTACCCGAGCGCGGTCTACGATCCGGTGCGCGACCGCATGGTGGTGTTCGGGGGCTACGACGGTTCCGCCCGCAACGACGTCTGGGCGCTCACGCTGGCGGGCGCGCCGGCCTGGACCCAGTTGACGCCCGACGGCACGCCGCCGAGCGCGCGCTATTCCCACACCGCCATCTACGACCCGGTGCGCGACCGCATGGTGGTGTTCGGAGGCTTCGACGGCTACCGCCGCAACGACGTCTGGACGTTGTCGCTGGGGGACACGACCGAGTGGACGCTGTTGACCCCGTCCGGTTCGCTGCCGAACGCGCGTTACGGGCACAGCGCGATCTACGACCCGGTGCGCGACCGCATGGTGGTGTTCGGGGGCTATGACGATTGGCGCTGGTACAACGACGTCTGGGCGCTGTCACTGGGGGGCACGCCGGGCTGGACGGCGCTGCCGAACTCCCCGACCACGCCGGGCGGACGGTACCTCCACAGCGCGATCTACGACCCGGTGCGTGACCGCATGGTGGTGTTCGGGGGTGGCGCCGGCGCCTACCCTGCGAACTACTCCTACGGGGACGCCTGGGCATTGCCGCTGGCGGGCACGGCGGCCTGGACGATGCTGTCGCCGAACGGAGCCTCGCCGGGCGCACGGCTTGCCCACAGCGCCGTGTACGACCCGGTGCGTGACCGCATGATCGTGTTCGGGGGTACGGGCCTCGACGGCCTGCTCGAAGACACCTGGGCGTTCCCACTCGCAGGCACGTCGGCGTGGACGGCGCTGGCACCCGACGGCACGTTGCCGGGTGCGCGGGCCGGTCACGGCGCCATCTACGATCCGGTGCGCGACCGCATGCTGGTGTTCGCGGGCGTCGCCAGGCTCTCCCCTTGGTACGCCTACTACAACGACGTCATGGCATTGTCGCTGGCGGACACGCTGGCCTGGACCGGTTCCCATTCCCAGCCCGGGGTGTTCCTCCACAGCACGATCTACGATCCGGTGCGCGACCGCATGGTCGTGTTCGGAGGTGATGGGGCCTCGGCCACCTTCAATGACGTCTGGTCGCTGTCGCCGGCGGACAAGCCGACCTGGACGGCGCTGGAACCGACGGGCACGCGGCCGAGCGCGCGGTGCCTCCACAGCGCGATCTACGACCCGGTGCGCGAGCGAATGGTCGTGTTCGGGGGCCTCGACGGATCGGCCGAATTCCGGAACGACGTATGGTCACTGTCCATGGGGGACACCCCGGCCTGGACGAGACTGACGCCCACGGGCGCGCCCCCGGTCGGCCGGGTCGGCCTCGTCGCGATCTACGACCCGGTGCGCGATCGCATGGTGGTGTTCGGGGGCGACGACAGCGGGGACATCCGCCTCGACGATGTCTGGGCGTTGTCACTGGCGGGCACACCCAGGTGGACGGACCTGACTCCCTACAGCACGTCGCCGGGCGCGCGAATGTGCCACAGCGCGATCTACGACCCGGTGCGCGACCGCATGGTGGTGTTCGGGGGCTACGGCGACTACCGCCTCAACGACGTCTGGGCCCTCTCGCTGGCCGGCGCGCCGGCCTGGATGCAGTTGACGCCCACCGGCACGCCGCCGGGCGCGCGAATGTGCCACAGCGCGATCTACGACCCGGTGCGCGACCGCATGGTGGTGTTCGGGGGCGGCGGCGAGCACCCCCTCGACGACGTCTGGGCCCTCTCGCTGGCGGGCACGCCCGAGTGGACGCAACTGACTCCCTCCGGCTCACCGCCGAACGCGCGGTACGGCCACAGCGCGATCTACGATCCGCTGCGCGATCGCATGATGCTCGTCGGCGGCTGGGTCGCGAACCCATGCAGCGAGATCCGGTCGCTGACCTGGGGCGCGCCCGCCCTGGCCGGCGTGACCTGCCCTGCGGACGTCGTGTGGACGGCGGGAGCGAGCAGTGACCTCGGCTACGGCGTCACCAACCCCTACGCCTTCGCGCAGACCGCCGACTACACGCTCGCGAGCGGACGCGACTGGCCCGGCTTCCCGGTCTCGGGGAGCGTCGTGGTCGGCGCGGACGGCACGGCGCCGGTCCCCCTCTCGGTCCCGGTGCCGGACAGCGCGGCGAACGGCCTGAACCCGCTGGTCTTCCGCGTGACGCTGCGCGGCCTGCCGCAGCACGTCACCTGCTCTCACAACCTCCACGACGTGTCCACGCCGGTGCTGCTCTCGCTGGTGAGCGCGCTGGCCGACCCGGACCGGGTGCGCCTGACGTGGTACACGGCGGGCGGCGATGGTGGCGCCGTGACGGTGTACCGGCGCGTGGCCGACGCAGCGTGGAGCGCGCTTGGCAGCGTCTCCGCGGACGGGACCGGGCTGGTCGTCTACGAGGACCGGCAGGTGACCCCGGGCACGCGATACGGCTACCGGCTCGGCGTGCTCGACCAGGGACGGGAGGTCTTCGCGGGCGAGACCTGGGTGGACGTGCCGCGCGTCGCGGAGTTGGCGCTCGCCGGGGTGTGCCCGAACCCGGCGACGGTGGCGCTGGCGGTGGCGTTCTCGCTGCCCGATGCCGCGCCGGCGCGGCTGGAGGCGTTCGACCTGGCCGGACGCCGGGTGGCGGTGCGGGAGGTCGGACCGCTCGGTGGCGGCAGTCACGTGGTGCAGTTGGGAGAGAGACGCTCGCTGGCACCGGGCGTGTACCTGGTGCGCCTGGCAAGGGGCAGCCGCAGGTTGACGGCCCGGGCCGTGATCGTTCGCTGAGACCGGGAGGGGTCGTTCACGGGGCGGCCACCTCGACACCGGGGTGGCCGCCTCGCTCGACGCTCTCCGCCCGTGGCTTCCTCGATCCCGACCCGCTGCGGGATTCTTCCCACCGGGATCCGCGGTTCCGCCCGTCCTTCGGTCCCGTCGAATGGCCCGAAAGTCCTCACTTCGTTGCTGGAACCGCGCGAAAGTGGTATCGAATCGGGTTCTGCCCACCGTTTCCTGTCCGGCGGGCGACCCGTTTCAGCCTGGAGCCTTCGATGAGCCCCCCTGTCTACGACTGGGATGCCGACGAGTACCTCACCTCCGAGGAGGAGCGCATGATCGACGAACTCGAGGCCATGTTGCGGCCACCGGTGCTGCCCATGGCCCCCTATCCCCCCAAGGCCGTCCTGCTCGCGAGCGGCGAGACCATGGTCGTGCGCCAGGCCTCGGTGGACGAGGTGGACCTGATGCTCAAGGTCATCCAGCCGCTCTCCTGGCTGAGCCGCGACTTCTACGACATCGTCTCGGCCCGCCTGTTCGCCGAGCTGCTGGGCTGGAAGACCTACCGCGTGCGCAACGAGTACTGCCTGGTCGGGGTGATCGACGGCGTGCTGGCCGGCATCGTGAACGGCCGGCTGTTCGACGAGAAGCACGGCGTCTCGTTCCACACGCTGACGCTCAAGCGCGGGCTGCGGGTGGGCTCGCACCTGTTCGCCTCGAAGATGGAGCACCACATCGAGTACCTGGGCCAGGACGAGGTCTGGATCGTGGCCGAGAGCCCGATCGGCCACCGTCGCTGGATGATCGAGTACCCGCTCGACAAGAAGTTCGAGGTGCAGCACGAGCTGGGCGGCGCGCCGGCCTGGGTGCTGACCCGCGACACCTACTTCAAGGCCAAGTCGCGGCTGGTCACGGGCACGCGCCCGGTCTCCGCCGAGCTGCTGGCCTCGTCCTACCCGCTGCGCGAGCCGGACCTGCGCGTGATGCTGACCCAGATCGAGAACACGCTGGAGGCCCGCATATGAGGGACGTGGCCATCGTCGGCGTGGGCTCGACGCAGTTCGGGCGGGCCCAGTGGAGCCTGCTCAAGATGATGTGCGAGGCCTCGCACGACGCCATCGTGGACGCCGGCATCGGCGAGCGGAAGATCGACGCGGTCTACGTCGCCAACATGGGCGCCCCGCGCAACAACCGCATGGCCGGCCTGTCCAGCGGGCTCGTCGACCGGATGAACCTGTACCCGCACGCGGTCTCCGAGACCATCGAGAACGGCCCGGCCTCGGGCGCCTCGGCCATCAAGCACGGCGTGCACTCCGTGGCCTCGGGCTACTGCGACCTGGTGCTGGTGTGCGGCGGCGAGCGCATGCAGGAGGTCAACAACTTCGAGGCGACCGAGTTCGTCTCGTACCTCTCGCACCGCTACGCCGAGTACGTCTACGGCGTGACGCTGCCCGCGCTGGCGGGGATGTTCACGCGCCTGTACATGGAGCGCTACGGGGTCGAGGCCCGGCACCTGGCGATGGTGGCGATCAAGAACCACCTCAACGGCGCGAAGAACAAGAAGGCGCACCTGCGCATCCCGGTCACGATGGAGGGCATCCTGACCGGGCCGGACGCGCTCAACAACAACCCGTGGATCGCCGAGCCGCTGCGCTTCTTCGACTGCTGCCCGGTGAGCGACGGCTCCTCGGCGGTGCTGCTGGCCCCGGCCGACATGGTGAAGGAGTTCAAGAAGACGCCGGTGCTGATCGCCGGCATGGGCCAGGCGACCGACTCGCAGGCGGTGCAGGACCGGCCCGACCCGACCGAGCTGACCGCGGTGCGGATGGCGGCGGAGCGGGCGTTCGCCATGGCGAAGCTCAAGCCGAAGGACATCGACGTGGCCGAGCTGCACGACGCCTTCACCATCCTCGAGATCGCCGAGAGCGAGGAGTGCGGCTTCTTCAAGAAGGGCGAGGGCCACAAGGCGCTCGAGCGGGGCGAGACGAAGATCGGCGGGAAGCTGCCCATCAACCCGTCGGGCGGGCTCAAGTCGCGCGGGCATCCCGTGGGCAACACCGGCGTGTCGCAGATCGTGGAGCTGGTGCTGCAGCTGCGCGGCGAGGCGGGCGACTACCAGGTGCCGAACCAGCCGAAGCACGGCTTCGCCGTGAACTTCGGCGGCTTCGGCAACAACGTCGTCGCCACCGTGCTCAAGCGGGGGGTGTGACATGGCCATGAACGTCGAAGCCGCCAAGTGCAAGAACTGCGGCAAGCTCGTCGTATCCGACGCACTTCTACTGCCCGTCCTGCCGCGGCACCCAGTTCGAGCCGGTCCCGGTCGAGGGCGAGGGCAAGCTGCTGACCTGGACGCGCGTCTACGCGCTGCCGCTGGACTACGCCCAGCTCTACGTCACGCTCGGCATCGTCGAGCTGGACATGGGGGTGCGGGCGACCGGCCGGCTGGAGATCGCCGAGCCGAAGACCGGCGCGCGCGTGCGGGCGCACGTCGGCAAGGTGCGCGAGACCAACGGCAAGGACATCACCGGGCTGGTTTTCACCGCCGTCTAGCCGGAAGCGCCCGGTGCCCCGCGGCGCGCTCGCGACCGCGGGCGCACCGGCGTTCCGGACCGTGGACCGCAGGGGAGAAGAGACCATGAGTGGCTTCCGCTACGAGAGACCGGGCACGGTGGCCGAGGCCACCGCGCTGCTGGCCGGGCCGGCGGGCGCGAGGATCCTGGCCGGCGGGACCGACCTGATGATCGCGCTGCGCGGCGGTCCGCGACCCGACGTGCTGGTGGACATCAAGCGCATCCCCGAGCTGGGGAGGATCACCTGGACGCCGGCGGGCGAGCTGGAGATCGGCGCCTGCGTGCGGGTGCAGGACGTGGCCGAGGACGGCGCATCCGCGAGGCCTTCACCGCGCTCGCGGAGGGCGCGGAGGCGATCGGCTCGCTGCAGATCCGCTGGCGGGCCACCGTCGCCGGGAACCTCTCGAACGCCTCGCCCTGCATGGACACCGCCCCGCCGCTGCTGGTGCTGAACGGACGGCTGCGGGTCGCGGGCCCGCAGGGGACGCGCGAGGCGCCGCTCGCGGACTTCTTCCTGGGCGTCAAGCAGACCGCGCTCGCCCCCGGCGAGCTGGTGACGGCGGTGGTCGTGCCGAAGCCGGCCGGCGGGGCTGACCAGCGCGTTCGACAAGATCAAGCGCTCGTACGGGCACGACCTGGCGATCGTGAACTCGGCCGCCGCCTGGGACCCGGTCGCGGGCACGCTGCGCGTGGCGATCGGCTCGTGCGCGGTGCGGCCGGCGCTGGTGCCGGCGCTCGCCGGGGTGGGGCCCCGGTCGGACCCGAAGGACGTGGGCGAGCGCCTCGCCGCGCTGGCCCTGGAGCACATCCTGCCGATCGACGACGTGCGGGCCTCGGCCGAGTACCGGCGCGAGATGACCGCCGTGCTGTGCCGCCGGCTCGCGCGCCGGCTGCTCGGCGACGGGGAGGCCGTCATGAGCCTCCACCGCATCACCCTGACGGTGAACGGCGAGACCTCGACGCTCGAGGTCCCGGCCGACCGCACGCTGCACCAGCTGCTGTCGGAGGACCTGCACCAGCACAGCGTGAAGTCGGGCTGCTACATCGGCGAGTGCGGGCTGTGCACGGTGATCCTGGACGGCAAGCCGGTGAACTCCTGCCTGGTGTTCGCGGTCGAGGCCGACGGCGCGGTCATCGAGACCGCCGAGGCCGAGAACGGCGAGCCGGGCACGCTCTCCGCCCTGCAGCAGGCGTTCGTGGACCACGGCGCGATCCAGTGCGGCTTCTGCACGCCGGGCATGCTGGCCTCCGCGCGCGCGCTGCTGAAGCGCAAGCCCAACCCGACGCGCGACGAGATCGTCGAGGCGCTCTCGGGGAACTACTGTCGCTGCACCGGCTACCAGCCCATCATCGAAGCGGTCGAGGCGGTGGCGAAGGGGAACTACCGCGCGAAGGCGGCGCCCACCGCGCCCTACGTGGGCGGCGAGGTCAACCGCGTGGACGCCGCGGCCAAGGTGACGGGCTCGGCGACGTTCGTGCACGACATGGTGCTGGACGGGCATGCTGCACGGCCGCATCCTCACCTCGCCGCACCCCTCGGCGCGCATCCGGCGCATCGACGTGTCGAAGGCGAAGGCGATGCCGGGGGTGAAGGCGGTGCTCACCGGCGCCGACCTGCCCTACAAGCTCGGGCTCTACATGGAGGACAAGGACATCCTCGCCCGCGGCGTGGTGCACCACCAGGGCGAGGCGGTGGCGGCGGTGGCGGCGGAGACCTGGATCCAGGCCAAGCTCGCCACGCTGGCGATCGAGATCGACTACGAGGTGCTGGAGCCGGTGCTCGACGTGCACGCCGCGCTGAAGGAGGGCGCGCCGCAGGTGCACCCCGGCCTGGCGGACTACTCGTGGATGAAGGGCGTGTTCTTCCCGCAGCCGGGCCGCAACACCGCCCACCACCAGAAGATCCGCAAGGGCGACGTCGAGAAGGGCATGGCCGAGGCGGACCGCGTGTTCGAGTTCGCGCTTCCAGAACCCGCCGGTCCAGCACGTGCCGATGGAGACGCACGTCGCCATCGCCACCGCGCGGGCCGACGGCGAGGTCGAGATCATCACCTCGGCCCAGTCGCCGTTCACCGTGCGCACGCTGTTCTGCCGCACCTTCGGCATGGCCCCCGAGCAAGGTGCGCGTGCGGGTGCCCTACGTCGGCGGCGGCTTCGGCGGCAAGGCCGGCATCCACCTCGAGCCGCTGGTCTACTGCCTGTCGAAGGCGGCCGGCGGGCGCCCGGTGAAGATCAGCGCCACGCGCGAGGAGGAGTTCAACACCCTGCCCTCGCGCCAGGGCCTGCAGAGCACCATCAAGACCGGGGTGACGAAGGACGGCCGCATCACCGCGCTCGACCTCACCTACCTGTGGGACGCGGGCGCCTTCGCCGACTACGGCGTCAACGTCGGGCGCGCGGCGGCCTACTCCGGCGCCGGGCCCTACGTGGTGCCCGAACTGCAAGACTCGACTCCCTGGTGGTCTACACCAACAAGATCCACGGCACCGCCTACCGCGGCTTCGGCCACCTCGAGGTGCTGTGGGGCATCGAGCGCAACATGGACATGGTGGCGCGCGCGCTGGGCATCGACCCGGTCGAGTTCCGCCGCAAGAACCTGCTGCGCGTGGGCGAGACCACCATCACCGGCGAGCCGTTCACCGACGGGCCACGGCCGGCCCGAGGAGTGCCTGCGGCTGGTCAGCGAGGCGATCGGCTGGGATCCGAAGGCGCGCGCGGCGAAGCCGGTCGCGCCGGGCTCCGGCAAGGTGCGGGCGAAGGGCGTGGCGATGCTGCACAAGGCGCCGGCCATGCCGACCTACACCTCGTGCTCGGTCACCATCCTGTTCAACGGCGACGGCTCGGCCAACGTGCTGGTGAGCGGCGTGGACTACGGCCAGGGCACCTACACCGCGCTCGCGCAGATCGCGGCGGACGAGCTGCGGCTCCCGCTCGAGAAGGTGCGCGTGCCGTGGGACAGCGACACCGACTACACGCCCTACGACTGGCAGACGGTGGCGAGCCGCTTCTCGGTGATGGGCGGCAACGCCGTCATCCAGGCGGCGAAGGAGTGCCTCGACCAGATCCGCGATGTCGCCGGGCAGGCGCTGCACGCCCCGCCCGACCAGATCGAGTGCGACGAGGGCAAGGTCTGGGTGAAGGGCAAGCCCGCCCGCACGCTCGACTACAGCCAGCTCGTGCTGGGCTACACCTACCCCGACGGCAGCAGCATCGGCGGGCCGGTGATCGGCAAGGGCCGCTACATCGCGACCGGCCTCACCAACCTCGACCCGCGAGACCGGCCAGGGGCTGCCGGCGCTCAACTGGACCTACGGCGCGCACGCCGTCGAGCTCGAGGTGGACACCGACACCGGCCACATCCGCGTGCTCCGGCTCGTCTCGGCCTTCGACGCGGGCAAGGTGCTGAACGCGCAGCAGTGCCGCATGCAGGTGATCGGCGGCGTGGTGCAGGGGCTGGGCTCGGCGGTCATGGAGAAGTTCGTGTTCCAGAACGGCCGGCTGCTCAACAACTCGTTCACCGACTACAAGATCCCGACCGCCAAGGACATCCCGGCCGAGATGCGGCAGTTCTTCGTCGAGACGCCGCATCCGCAGGGGCCCTACGGCGCGCGCGGCGTGGCCGAGCACCCGATGATCTCGGTGCCGGGCGCGGTGGGCAACGCGGTCGCGAACGCCACCGGCGTCGAGTTCTTCGAGCTGCCGCTCGATCCGGAGCGCGTCTTCCTGACGCTCAAGCGCGCCGCGGAGGCGAAGGCGCGGCCGGCCGGGTCCGCGACGGACGCGAGCCGGAAGTAGCGGGGGCGACGTGGCCGCCTTCGTCCTGGTCCGCAGGGACTCGTATCACGACTCGGTCCTGCTGATGCGCGTCTCGCAGGCGCTGCGCGGCCTCGCGGGCGTCGAGGACGCGGTGGTCGCCATGGGCACGCCGCAGAACCGCGACCTGCTCGGCGCGCAGGGCTACGGCGGCGCCGAGCTGGCGAGCGCCACGCCCAACGACCTGCTCATCGCGGTGAAGGGCGCGGCGGACTCGCCGGCGGCGGTCGAGGCGGAGCTGGAGCGGCTGCTGAAGGCGCAGTCGCACGCCGGCGCGGGCGAGGAGGCCCGGCCGTCGTCGCTCGCGGCGGCGGTCGCGTCCCACCCTGCGGCGAACCTGGTGCTCATCTCCGTGCCCGGCGAGCACGCCGCCCGCGAGGCGCGGCGCGCGCTCGCGCTGGGCCGGCACGTGATGCTCTTCTCGGACAACGTGTCGCTCGCCGACGAGGTCGCGCTCAAGCAGGAGGCGGCCGGGCGCGGGTTGCTGCTGATGGGCCCCGACTGCGGCACCGCCATCCTGGGCGGCCGGCCGCTGGCCTTCGCCAACGCCGTGCGGCGCGGGCCGATCGGCATCGTGGGCGCGGCGGGCACGGGCATCCAGGAGGTCTCGAGCGTCATCCACCGCCTGGGCGGCGGAGTCTCGCAGGCCATCGGCACGGGCGGGCGCGATCTCTCGGCCGAGGTCGGCGGGCTGATGATGCTGCTCGGCATCGAGGCGCTCGCGGCCGACCCGGAGACGAAGGTGATCGTCGTCGTCTCGAAGCCGCCGGCGGCGGAGGTGGCGCAGCGGGTGGTCGACGCGCTGGCGGCCACGCGCAAGCCGTGCGTGGTCCACTTCGTCGGAGACGTTCCGCGCGCGGAGGATGCGGCCCGAGGGATCGTCTTCGCCGACTCGCTGGCCGACGCGGCGGAGCTGGCGTGCCGGCGCAGCGGCCTGGCCTCCGCACCGCCGCCGGCGATCGCGGACGAGTCCTGCGTCGCGGCGGCGGCCGCCCTGCTGCGGCCGGGCGCGGCGCTCAAGGCGCTCTTCTGCGGGGGCACCACCGGCCAGGAGGCGCTCGCGCTGCTCGACCCGCGCCGGGCTCGAGGTGCGCTCGAACCTGCACAAGAGGGGCGCGCTGCGGGTGGACGGCGTGGCGCCCGTCGCCGGCCACGTCCTGCTCGACCTCGGCGACGACGTGTTCACGCGCGGGCGGCCGCACCCGATGATCGAGCCCGGGCTGCGCAACGAGCGGCTCGCGGTCGAGATGGCCGACGCGGCGGCCGGCGTGCTGCTCTTCGACTGCGTGATCGGCTACGGCTCGCACCCGGACCCGGCGGGCGTGCTGGCGGCCGGCGTGGAACAGGCGCGGCGCCGCGCGCCCGGCCGCGAACTGGTGGCCATCGCCTCGGTCACGGGCACGCGACGGGGACCCGCAGGACTACGACGCGCAGGTGCGCCGGCTCGCGGATGCCGGGGTCACCGTCGAGACCGACAACCGGCGCGCCGCGCGGTTCGCCGCGGCGGTGCTGGGGAGGGCGGCGCGATGAACGTCGAGAAGGTGCTCGCGCTCTTCGGCGCGGAGTTGTCGGTGGTGAACGTCGGCCTGGCCTCGTTCGCGGCCGACCTGCGCAGCGCCGGAGGCAGCGCGGTGGACGTGGACTGGCGCCCGCCCGCGGGCGGCGACCCCGCCCTGCTCGCGGCGCTCGACGCCTGCCTGGGCGCGGACGGCGCGGTGCGCGCCGACATCGCCGCGGCGACCCGCCAGTCGGTCGAGCGGCTGCTGGCGGCGCGGCCGACCATCGTCGGCATCGGCACCGCGCTCGACGTCGTCCCCGGCATGCGCAAGGACCTGGTGCTCCACGCCGGTCCGCCGGTCGAGTGGGAGCGCATGAGCGGGCCGACCCGCGGCGCGGTGATGGGCGGGCTGGTCTACGAGGGCCTGGCGCGGACGCCCGAGGAGGCCGCGCGGCTCGCCGCCTCGGGAAAGGTCGCGTTCGCGCCCTGCCACCACCACGCCGCCGTCGGGCCGATGGCCGGCGTGGTCACCGCCTCGATGCCGGTCTGGATCCTCGAGAACACGGCGTTCGGCAACCGCGCCTACTCCACGCTGAACGAGGGGCTGGGCAAGGTGCTGCGCTACGGCGCCTACGACGACGAGGTGCTCACCCGCCTGCGCTGGATGGAGCAGGTGCTGGCCCCGGCGCTGCGCGAGGCGCTGGCCGCGCACGGGCCGCTCGACCTGCGCAACGTGATCGCCCAGGCGCTGCAGATGGGCGACGAGGTGCACAACCGCAACCGCGCGGCCACCTCGCTGCTCATCCGCACGCTGGCGCCGCACCTGGTCGGCATCCGGGCGGCCACGGACGACATCGCCGCGGTCCTGCGCTTCCTCGACGGCAACGATCACTTCTTCCTCAACCTCTCGATGGCGGCGAGCAAGTGCTCGCTCGACCCGGCGGCCGGCATCCCGCGCTCGACTCGATGATCAGCGTCATGGCGCGCAACGGCACCGACTTCGGCATCCAGGTGTCGGCCCTGCCGGGCCGCTGGTTCACCGCTCCCGCGCCCATGGTGGACGGGCTCTACCTGCCTGGCTTCGGCGCCGCCGACGCCGCGCCCGACATCGGCGACTCGGTCATCACCGAGACCGCCGGGCTCGGGGGCATGGCCATGGCCGCCGCGCCCGCCATCGTCCAGTTCGTGGGCGGCAGCGCCGCGCAGGCGCTCGGCTACACCCGTCGCATGTACGACATCACGCTCGCCGAGCACCCGGTCTACAAGATCCCGGCGCTCGATTTCCGCGGCACGGCGTCCGGCATCGACCTGCTCAAGGTGGTCGAGAGCGGCGTCGTGCCGGTCGTCAACACCGGCATCGCGCACAAGCAGCCCGGCATCGGCATGGTCGGTGCCGGCCTGGTGAAGCCGCCGATCGCGTGCTTCCGCCAGGCGCTGCTCGCGTTCGCAGAGTCGCTCGGCGCACCGGCCCCGCAGGCCTGACGCGCCGTCACGTCCCGGAGGAGAACATGAAGCTCATCGACCTGACCATCCCCCTCGGCATCGCCACCCCGGCGTGGCCGACCTACGAGCCGCTGCAGATCAAGTACTTCAAGCGGCTCGCGCCCAACGGCGCCAACGGCCAGTTGCTCACGCACTCGAACCACCTCGGCACGCACCTCGACGGCGAGATCCACTTCTACACGCCGGGCAAGGACATCGCCTCGCTCGACATGGACTTCCTGGTGCACGACGCGGCGGTGGTCGATCTCTCGGACGTGTGCGGCGCCTACGACGTCTACACCTCGAAGATGGTCGAGGAGCGGGTCGAGGTGCGGACCGGCGACATCCTCATCATCCACACCGGCTTCCACCACCACGGCTGGGACCAGCCCACGGCCGACGAGATCGCCTACATGGTCAAGCACCCCGGTCCCGACCGGGAGTTCGCCCAGTGGGCCAAGCGCAAGAAGCTGCGCTGGATCGGCGTGGACTGCGGCAGCGCCGACCACCCGATGAACACCATCATCCGCGACTGGATGCCGCGCCAGGCGCGCCAGGCGGACGCGCACTTCCGCGCGAAGTACGGCAAGCCGCTGGCCGAGTTCTTCGACGACGGCAAGTACCAGCTGATGCACCTGGAGATGTTCAACCACGGCATCATCCACGCCGAGTGCCTGGGCGGCGACATCGACCTGCTGCTCAACCAGCGCGTGCAGATCGGCTGCTTCCCCTGGCGCTTCGTGGACGGCGAGTCCTCGATCGCCCGCATCGTGGCGTTCGTGGACGACGCCCGCTACGCGAAGCTCATGAAGATCAAGGCGAAGTGCAAGCTGACGAAGTACGGCGACATCGCCGGGGCGCTCGCGCCGCAACTGCACGGCCGCAATCCCGCGGCCCGGCGGACGACGGCGAAGCGCAGGCTGAAGCGCTAGCGAGTCGCAGCCGATGAGCGCACGCCGCGCCGGACCCTTCGCCGCCGAGGCGCTGATGGGCGACCGGCGCGGCTCCGTCGTCTCGGTCCACGCGCGGGCCGTGAACCTGCTGCTGGACGACGGGCCGCTGGTCGCACTCCTGCCCGCGGAGACGCCGCTGCACCCCTGGGCGGTCGCCGTGCCGCTCGCCGTGCCGGAGCTCGCGGGCATCTGCGAGGGCGCGCCGCTGCGCGTCTCGCAGGGCGTCATCCAGGTGGGGGCCCTGAAGATCGAACTCGCCGGGCTCGAGGTCGTGGAGCTGCGGCTGCGGCGCCGGCTGCGCGCGCTGCCGGCATCGGCGGCCGCTCTCGCGCGGCACGCGGGCGCGGCGCCGCCGGCCGGGCCGTTCGAACCGGTGATCGAGGCCGCGCTGGCGCGCTTCCGGGCGGGCGGCGAGATCCGCGGGCTCGCGGCGCTCGTCGGGCTGGGCGAGGGGCTCACGCCCTCGGGCGACGACGTGATCGTGGGCGTGCTGGCCGGGCTCGACGCAGCGAGCGAGGCGTCCGGCGCCGCGGCGACCCTGCGCCGGCGGCTGAGCGCGGAACTCGAGCGCGGCACGTCCCGGACCACGCGCCTCGCCGCGCAGATGCTCGACGCCGCAGCGGCGGGTTTCTACGCCGAGCCGGTGCTGGGGCTGCTGGAGACGCTGGCGTTGCCGAAACCGGGAGCGAAGGTGCTGGGACGGGCGGTCGCCGCGCTGCTCGCCGTCGGCCACCGCTCGGGCGCCGACACGCTGCGCGGGATCCGTGCCGTGCTGGAACGGGTGGCGCAGGCCTGACCCTCGCGGAGCGCGCCCGACGGTTCGCGTGTCCACCACGCCGGCCTCAGGGCGCGATCAGGTCCAGGAGCACCGGGTAGACGAGCGCCGGGTTCCCGCCGACCTGCACGGGATCGATGATGTCGTGGTTGAGGCGCAGGCGCGCGGGGAACTCGCGGGCGATGACGTGCGCGCCGTGCGCGCGCCAGACCTGGGTCAGCCGGGCGACCGCGGGGTTGTCCACCGCGACGTCGCCGCCCACCGTGATCACCACGATCGAGCGCGCGGCGGGCGGGGCGCGGCGCGCCTCGGCCTCGACCGCGGCGCCCAGCAGCACGGTCTCGCCGGCGGCCCGGGTCGAGAAGCGCGGGTAGACGTGCTTCGGCCCGGGCAGGTCGGCCTTCCGCTTGTCGTCCCACCACACGAACTGGTTGGGCAGCGTCAGCAGCAGGTTCATCGCCGGCCCGGCGAGCGCCCCGGGCGCCCGGGCGAGGCCGTGCAGCGGGGCGATGGGCACCGCGCGGACCACGTCGGCGCGCTCCTGCGCGGCCCACTCGGCCATCACGCCGCCGATCGAGAGCCCCACCACGATGACGCTGTCGCCCAGGCCGCGGCCGATGTCCACCGCCTCGTCGGTGGCGGCGCACATCGCCCGCGCGTCGAGCCGCGCCAGCGCCCCGGTCATGCGGTCCGCCAGGCCGTGCTCCGGCAGGCGCGGGATGTAGACGTTGGCGCCGCGCCCGTAGAGCCGCTCGCCCAGCACCCGGAACTGCTCCGGGCAGTTCGTCAGGCCGTGCAGCAGCACCACCGCACGCGCCGTGCGGGCGCCGTGGGTGAGGAGCAGGGTGCGGCACTCGGGCGCGATCGTGGCGTCGTCGCGGGCCCCGACCGCCGAGACGCGCCGCAGCGCGTCCGCGTAGCTGGTGGCCGGGCGGGGGTGCGAGGGGAAGCGCTGCGCGGCGGGGCGCAGCAGCACCATGGCCGCGCCGGCGAGCAGCACGAGCAGCACGGCCAGGATCCGCTTCATCGCGACGAGGTCCTCCTGTGCGGCGGGCGCGGGGCGGCCGCGGGCCGGTCCCGTCCCGCCATGCTACACGAAGTCCATCCGGGTGCGTGACCCGTGCCGCGCCTTCACCGGCGGCGGGGCGAAGTGATAGGGTCGGGGCAGACTCCGATCCGACCCGAAGGAGGCCCGCTTGTCCGACTGCATCTTCTGCCAGATCGTCGCCGGGAAGATCCCCGCGAAGAAGGTGGGCGAGACCACGCACGTCTACGCCTTCCGCGACAACAACCCGCAGGCGCCGACCCACGTCCTGCTGGTCCCCAGGGAGCACGTCGCCGACTCCGCGGCCGACCTGGGCCCGCAGCACGCCGTCATGCTGACGGAGCTGTTCGGGCTGGCCGCGAAGATCGCGCGCGACGAGCGGCTCGAGCTGGGCTGGCGGCTGGTCACCAACGTGGGGCCGGAGGCGGGCCAGTCCGTCTACCACCTCCACGTCCACCTGCTCGGCGGGCGCTCGCTGAGGTGGCCGCCGGGGTAGGTGCGCCCGACGGCCGGGGTGCCCGGGAACGATGCCCGGCACGGGGCCCGCCGCTCCCCGCCCCCCGCCACTTCCCCGCCTCGCATCACCCCGGGCCTGCGCTCGCCCCCGGGCACCCCTTCAGTCCGGCCCGGCCGTGCCGACAATGAGGGCACGGAGTATTCATCGCCCCTGGTATGCCTCCACGGACGGCGGAGTGCCCTTTGCCCATCCAGAAGATCAGGAAGATCGCCATCAGCACTGGGGGCGGTGATGCTCCGGGCCTCAATGCGGTGATCCGGGCCGTCGTGCTCGCCTCGGTTCACAAGGGCTGGGAGTGCTACGGCATCCGCGAGGGCTACAACGGCCTGCTCTCGCCCGAGAACTACCCGGCGGGCGGTCTCTTCCTCCTGACGCCCGCATCGGTCGCCGGCATCACGCACCTCGGTGGCACGATCCTCGGCACGACGAACCGCGGCAGTCCGACGGCGTACCCGGTGCGGCAGCCCGACGGCTCGTTCATCGAAGTCGACCGCACCGACGAGCTGGTCGAGCGCTTCAACGCGGCCGGACTGGACGCGCTCATCACGGTCGGCGGCGACGGCTCGCTGTCGATCGGCTATGCGCTGGCGCAGAAGGGGCTGCGCGTGGTCGGCGTGCCGAAGACCATCGACAACGACCTCGACCGCACCTTCATGACGTTCGGTTTCGACACCGCCGTGTCGTTCGCCACCGAGTGCATGGACCGCCTGCACACCACGGCCACCTCGCACCGCCGCATCATGGTGGTCGAGGTGATGGGCCGTTACGCCGGCTGGATCGCGCTGCACACCGGGATCGCCGGGAACGCCGACATCATCCTCATCCCCGAGATCCCCTACGACATCGAGAAGGTGGCGGAGGTCATCCGGGAGCGCGAGCGCAAGGGCCGCACCTACACGGTCGTGGTGGTGGCCGAGGGCGCGAAGGCCATGGGCGGCGGGGTCTCGGTGACCGGCAAGGCGGTCGGGCAGGCCGAGAAGCTCGGGGGCGTCGGCGACAAGGTCGCCCACCAGCTCGAGGCGCTGACCGGCAAGGAGGCGCGCACCGTGGTGCTCGGGCACCTGCTGCGCGGCGGCTCGCCCACCAGTTTCGACCGGCTGGTGGCCCTGCGCTTCGGCGCGGCCGCGGTGCGCGCGCTCGACGAGGGCCAGTCGGCGGTGATGGTCTCGCTGAACCCGCCGACCGTGCGCTACGAGCCGCTCAAGGAAGCGGTCAAGCGCATGAAGACGGTGCCGCTCGACAGCGACACCGTCGACACCGCGCGCGACCTCGGCATCAGCTTCGGCGACTGAGCGCCGTCCTCGACCGCGACCCCGGGGCCTTCGCGGCGCCGGGGTCGCTCCGTTACAGCGCCCGTCGCGACGGTGCGCAGCCGATCGGGACCGGACGTGCCGTGATCCACGGGTCGGTGGTAGCATCCGGTCATGAGTCCGACGATCTTTCGGGCGGGCGGCCTGCGGTTCTATTTCTTCTCGCGCGAGGAACCCCGCCTGCATGTCCACGTGCAGGGGACCCGGGGCGAAGCCAAGTTCTGGCTCACCCCGGAGATCGTGATCTTCGAGAACTACGGACTCAGCGCCCGCCAGGTATCGATCGCGCTTCGCCTCATCCGGGAGCATGAAGATGAGATCCGCCAGGCATGGAAAGCGCACTTCGGCCGTTGAGGTGAGCAACATTTCTCCCAACGGTCTGTGGCTGCTGCTCGATGAGCGGGAGCTCTTCCTCCCGTTCGAGCAGTTCCCGTGGTTCCGGAAGGCGCCGATCGATGCCCTGCTGAACGTCCAGCGTCCGCAGAAGCACCACCTCTGGTGGCCGGAGCTTGACGTCGATCTCGCGGTGGAGTCCATCGAGCACCCGGAGCGCTACCCGCTCGTCAGCCGGGCCGCACCCGCGACGGTGCGCGAGCGGTCCGCGCCGCGGCGGCGGACCCGCGCGAGAGAGATCAGCCCGAAGGCGAGCACGAAACCTCACCGCGCCTGAGCGCACCCGACCGGTGTACGGCGCTGGTCCGTTGCGTAATGCCCAAGGAGGCCGGGATGAAGGCGAACGCCCCGCAAGTCATGATGTGTAGCGCCATCATGGTCGCCACCATGGTCGTGTGTGCCTCTGCCGCTGGCACCAAACCTGGCGTGCCGCTAGGCCCGACCTGGATCGTCCTGCAGCGCGCGCCCGTCGAGGTGCGCGCGCGCGTGCGGCCACGCACGGACGGTGCGCCCTTCGGCTGGGAGGTGGACTGGCGGATCACGCGCGGTGGCGAGTGCCTCTCGATGCTCTCCTACACGATGGCCGACGACCGCACCGAGGCGCGCCAGGGCCTCGAGGGTACCGTGCTCCAGCGCGGCGAGTACCTGTTCATCGCCACCTCGGGGCCGGGCGGCAACCACTGGAAGGGCGACGGCACCGAGGTGATTGGACTGCGGGCCGGACGCCTCATTCCGCTCGGGTGGCTGGGTGAGCGGGATTTCGAGTCGTACGCACCCGACACGTGCTACCGCAACGGCGAGTTCCTCGACCTCGCCGCCGACTGGGAATCGGCCTTCACCGGCCACGCCGGCGCCCCCAAAGTGGAGCTGGTCCTGCGCGATTCTGCGGGGGCGTTGGTTGCAGACCTGGCCCATACTTGGGAGCGGTCGCAGCCCCTCTACCAGGGCAACGAGCGACTGTGGCGCAGCGCACCGGCCGGGCGGACGAACGACTTCGGCCGCGTTGCGGCGCTGTTCGAGAACGCGGTGATCGCGGCCTACTGCCACCGGTCGCGCGAGTGGGCCGAGACCATGGCCGAGGCCGAGCGGGTCGTGGACCCCCTGATGCTCGCGGCCATTCGCGACACGCTGGCGGGCGTGCGGCCGGGTGCGCTGCCGCGGCGATCGCGGCCGTGGTCGTCGCCGTGTGGGCGGCGCCCCGCGGAGGAGTAGGTCGCCTTCCTCTGCCGCGTATCACCGGTTCGACACCTGCGATCGCGCGCCGGCCCTTCGTTTATGCCTTCGTGCCCCTGTCCGGGCCCGGGCGCCTCGTCCTCGTCCACCCCGTCCAGGCGAAGTACACCGGCACGCCGAGCAGGACGATGCCGAGCCCGGGCCAGGTGTAGGCGGGCTTGAGGACGAGCAGGTCCACGGCGATCGCGGCGGCGGCGAGGATGTAGAGGGCCGGCACGAGCGGGTAGCCGAACGCGCGGTAGGGCCGCTCGGCGTCGGGGCGCCTGCGCCGCAGGATGAACAGCCCGGCGACCGTGAGGCCGTAGAAGATCAGCACCGCGAAGACGACGTAGTCGAGCAGGTTGCCGTAGGTGCCGGTGAGGCAGAGCAGGCTCGCCCAGGCGGCCTGGACGACCAGCGCCGCGCCCGGGACGGCCTTGCGGTTCAGCCGCCCGGCCCGCGCGAAGAACAGCCCGTCCCGCGCCATCGCGTAGGTGACGCGCGCGCCGGCCAGGATGAGGCCGTTGTTGCAGCCGAAGGTCGAGACCATGATGAGCACCGCCATGAAGACCGCGGCCGGCGCGCCGAACAGCATGGTGGCGGCGGCCACGCCGACGCGGTCGGAGGTCGCGAACTGGATGCCGCGCCCGATCACGTCGGCCGCGCCGGGCAGGCCCCCCACGGGCAGCATGCGGATGTAGGCGACGTTCGCGAGCAGGTAGAGCAGGACGACCGCGCCGGTCCCCAGCGCGAGGCTCCGCGGGACGTTCCGCCTGGGCTCGACCACCTCGCCGGCGGTGAAGGTGATGTTGTTCCAGGCGTCGCTGGCGAACAGCGATCCGACCATCGAGGCCCCCAGCGCGCCGAGCAGCGCGAGGCCGGCCAGCGGCTCGACCGACGTGACCACGCCGTCCGCGACGTGCGTCCAGCTCGCGCGCCAGAAGTCGGCGAAGTTGGCCGCGATGGCCTGCGCGTTGCGCCCGAGCGCGAGCCCCAGCACGACCAGGCCGAGCACGGCGGCGATCTTGGCGACCGTGAAGACGTTCTGCACCAGCCGGCCGCCGTGCAGCCCGCGAAGGTTGACCGCGGTCAGCACCACGATGCTGGCGATGGCGACGAGGCGCGCGGCGGTCACCTGGAAGAGCCCGGCGTCGAAGACCACGACGTTCTCGCCCAGCCCGGGCAGCAGCACGGCCGTGAACTTGGCGAAGGCCACGGCCACGGCCGCGATGGTGCCGGTCTGGATCACCGTGAACAGGGTCCAGCCGTAGAGGAAGGCGACGAGCGGGTTGTAGGCCTCGCGCAGGTAGACGTACTGCCCGCCGGCGCGCGGCATCATGCCGGCGAGCTCGCCGTAGGAGAGGGCGCCGATGATCGTGATGACCCCGGCGACCAGCCAGGACATCAGCATCCAGCCGGGCCCGCCGACGGTGCGGGCGATGTCGGCGCTGACGATGAAGATGCCCGACCCGATCATGGATCCGATCACGATCATGGTCGAGTCGAGCAGCCGGAGCTCCCGCTTGAACTCGCGGACGGTCTCCATCACGCGCTCAGCGCCCGGCGGCGGCGCGGGCCTTCGCCATGACGCTGTGGCGCCGTCCGTAGGCGAAGTAGATGACGAAGCCGATCCCCAGCCAGACGAACAGCCGCCACCAGTTGGCGACCGGCAGCGAGAACATCAGCAGCAGGCAGCAGAGGATGCCGAGGATGGGGACGAACGGGTAGAAGGGCGCCTTGAACGGACGCTCGGCCTCGGGGTGCTTGACGCGCATGATCAGCACGGCGGCGCACACGATCACGAAGGCGAGCAGCGTGCCGATGTTGGTCAGGTGCAGGAGCGCGTCGATCGGCAGCAGGCCGGCGAGCACCGCGACGAACACGCCGATCAGCATCGTCGTCTTGTAGGGGGTGCGGAACCGCGGGTGCACGGCGCCGAAGAAGCTCGGGGGGACGAGGCCGTCGCGCGCCATCGCCAGGAACACGCGCGGGCCGGAGAGCATCATCACCAGCAGCACCGAGGTGATGCCGGCCACGCCGGCGGCGGCGATGATGCCTTCCGCCCAGCCCAGGCCCGCCTGCCGGAAAGCCATGCTGACCGGGGCGGCGGTGTCGAGCTGGTCGTAGCGCACCATGCCGGTGAGGATCGCGACGACCAGGATGTAGAGCACGGTGCAGATCAGCAGCGAGGCGATGATGCCGATCGGCACGTCGCGCTGCGGGACGCGCGCCTCCTCGGCGTGGGTCGAGACCGAATCGAAGCCGATGTAGGCGAAGAAGATGATCGCCGCCCCCGCGAGCATGCCGAGCGGCGCCCCCTGCGGGTCGGTCTGGCCCGACACGTGGTGGCCGAAGAAGTTCAGGCCGGTCCAGCCGTAGGGCGCGAACGGGTGCCAGTTCGCCGGGTTCAGGTAGAACACGCCGACCCCGATGACGAACAGCACCGCCGCCAGCTTGATGCCCACCATGGTCGCGTTGAAGTTGGCGCTCTCCTGGATGCCCTTGACCAGGACGGCGGTGACGATGCAGACGATGATGATGGCGGGCAGGTTGATCAGCGAGTTCGTGGCGATGAAGTTGCCGGTGACGACGTCGTACTTCCACGGGGACTCGCGCAGGGCCAGCGGGAGCTGGACGTTCAGCTTGAGCAGCACGTTCTGGAAGTAGCCCGACCAGCCGGTGGCGACGGTGGCGCTGCCGACGGCGTACTCCAGCACCAGGTCCCAGCCGATGATCCAGGCGAAGAGCTCCCCGAGCGTGGCGTAGGCGTAGGTGTAGGCCGAGCCGGCGACCGGGACCATCGAGGCGAACTCGGCGTAGCACAGCGCGGCGAAGATGCAGGTGATGCCCGCGATCACGTACGAGAGCATCAGCGCGGGGCCGGCCACGTTGTGGGCGGCCGCGCCGGTGGCCACGAAGATGCCGGCCCCGATGACGGCGCCGACGCCGAGGCTGGTGAGCTGGATGGGGCCGAGGACGCGGCGGAGCCGGTTCTCGCCCCTCATCTCCTCGAGCAGCAGGCTGAGCGGCTTGGTCGCGAAGAGCGGGTGGGCCATGGATGCTCCCGGATGGCTTCTGCGTGGGCGCGGACTGCCGGATCGCCTCGCGGGCCAGGACCGGGCTCGGGCCGATCGCGACCGCGGGTCCCGTGAGGGCGAGCAGACCATAATGACCGCGGTGGGGGGCGTCAACGGTCGAGTGCTTCGCAGCGGCGGACCGCGTGGAGCGCGAGCGCCCGCGGACGGTCCGGGGCGACCCCGCCTCGGCCGGGGGCAGGGAAGGGGGCGTGAGCGCGCGGCCGAAGCGCCCGGCGGCCATCGCCGCATCGACGACGCCCCGGACCGCATCCGAACACGTGGAACCGCCCGCTTCATGCCGGGCGACACGACGCACCGATGGGGGGGACGCGCCGGTTCGCGCGCGCGGCTCCCTGCCCGCCGGGAATCGAAAGGAGACACGATCATGGCCACGGGTGCCGTCCGGCTTCACCGCATCCTCCGCGCAGCGCCGGAACGCGTCTACCGGGCGTTCCTCGATGCCGATGCGATGGCCAAGTGGCTTCCGCCGTACGGCTTCACCTGCAAGGTCCATCACATGGACGCGAAGGTCGGCGGAACCTACCGGATGTCGTTCGCGAACTTCGGGACGGGGCAGGGGCACTCCTTCGCCGGGGAGTACCTGGAACTGGTCCCGAACGAGCTCATTCGCTACACGGACCGGTTCGAGGATCCGAACCTGTCCGGAGGAATGCAGACGACGGTGTCCTTGAAGCGGGTGTCCTGCGGAACCGACTTGACCGTCGTGCAGGAAGGGTTGCCGGAGGTGATCCCCGTCGAGATGTGCCATCTCGGTTGGCAGGAGTCGCTGGCGCAGCTTGCGACGCTGGTCGAACCCGAGATCCCGGGGTAGCCGGGCGGCGCTCCAACCCCCCAGCGGACGGCCGCCGGCGGCCGCTGGACTCGAGCGTCGAGCGGTGCCGGGCATCGACGGTCGCGTCGGTGGCCCCGTCCTCGTCTCGTGCAGGAGTGGCGGGGCTCGGACCGGGCGGAGGGCGCCGCGAACCGCGTGTCGCCCTCCGCCCCGTGCAGGCCCCGTCTTCCGTCCCTACCACACGTCGGTGCGCTTCTCCGGGGTGATGATCATCGCGTCGCCGGACTGGCAGCCGAACGCCCTGGCGAACTCGGGCACGTTCCCGAGCGTGCCGACGACGCGCCACCGCGGCAGCGAGTGCGGGTCGGTCAGGGAGACGAGCCGCGTCAGCTCCGGACGGTACACGTTCCGCCAGATCTGGGCGAAGCTGAGGAAGAAGCGCTGCTCGGGCGTGAAGCCGCCGATGGTCGGTGGCGCCGGCTTGCCCTTGAGCGACAGCTTCCAGGCCTCGTAGGCCACGGTGATGCCGCCCAGGTCGCCCAGGTTCTCGCCCAGCGTGAACCTGCCGTTCACGTGGAGGGTGTCCTCGACGACGTAGCCGTCGTACTGGTCGACGAGCTTCTGGGTGCGCGCCTCGAACTCCTTGCCGTCCTGCTCGGTCCACCAGTCCTTGAGGTTGCCCTGCGCGTCGTACTTGCGCCCCTGGTCGTCGAAGCCGTGGGTCAGTTCGTGCCCGATCACGGCGCCGATGGCCCCGTAGTTCGCGGCGTCGTCGGCCTTCGGGTCGAACATGGGCGGCTGCAGGATGCCGGCGGGGAAGCAGATCTCGTTGGTCGGCGGGTTGTAGTAGGCGTTCACCGTGGCCGCGCTCATCTGCCACTCGTTGCGATCCACGCGCTTGCCGATCTTGGCCAGCTGGCGCACGCGCTCGAACTCCTGCGCGCGGCGCAGGCCGGCGTCCGCCGACCCCTGCGGGTCGATCTTCAGCGCGGAGTAGTCGAGCCACTTGTCCGGGTAGCCGATCTTCTGGAGGATGGCGTCCAGCTTGACCAGCGCCTGCTTCCGGGTCGCCTCGCCCATCCAGGGCCGCGTCTCGATGCGCTCCTTGAGGGCGGCGCGCAGGTTGTTCACCAGCTCGACCATGCGCGCCTTGGACGACGGCGGGAACTCGGTCGCGACGTAGGCCTTGCCCAGCGCCTCGCCCATGGCGTTGTCCATGATGTTGGCGGCGCGCTTCCAGCGCGGGCTGGGCGCCTTCTGCCCGGTGAGCTTCGCGCTGTACGCGAACGCCTCGGCGTAGGCGGCCTGCCCCAGCCACGGCAGGTCGCCGCGCACGGTGTGGAAACGCAGGTAGAGGCGCCAGTCCGCGATCGGCGTGGTCTCGATCAGCCGGCTCAGCCGGCGCGTGAACGCCGGCATCGAGACGTCCACCGGCGCGGACGGGCCGGCCATCGACTTCACCCCCGACTCGCTGAAGAACGCCACCCAGTCGATCGCCGGCGCGAGCGCCTGGAGCTGCTTCACGGTCATCTTGTGGTAGAGCTTCTCGGGCTCGCGCTGCTCGGTGACGGAGAGCGACGACTCGGCCAGCGCGGTCTCGAGCTTCATGATCCGGCCGGCGGCGTCCTTCGCCTGGTCGGGCGCCATCCCCTGCAGTTCCAGCACGCGGGCGACGTGGCCCACGTAGAACGTGCGCAGGTCCTCCGACTTGGCGTCGGTGCGGAAGTAGTAGTCGCGGTCGGGCAGGCCGAGGCCGCCCTGCGACACCTGGCCGATGTTCATCGTGCTCTGCCCGGGGTCCGCCTCGGTGGAGAACGCGAACGGCGAGAACCCGCTCACCCGCGCGAACTCGCGGCGCAGGTCCTCCTTCGTGCGGAGGCCGTCGATCCGCGCCAGGTCCGCCTGGACGGGCGCGAGCCCCTCGCGGTCGGCGCGGGCGGAGTCCATGAGCGCCGCGTAGAGCCACCCGACCTTCTGCAGCGTGGCGTCCTTCTGCTCGCCGGCCTCGGAGGCCAGCCGCCCGAGCACGCGGGTGAGCGTCTCCTGGTTGCGGTCGAAGATCTCCCGGCCCATGCCCATGGCGGGGTAGGCGGGCGGGATCTGCACGGTGGCGAGCCAGGTGCCGTTGGCGTACTGGAAGAAGTCCTTGCAGGGCGCGCAGGTGGTGTCCATGTAGGCCCGCCGTGGTCCCGGGTCCTGCGCCGCTGCGAGGGCGGGCAGGCCGAGGACCAGCAGCGTCGAGACGAGCGTGAGACGGGTCAGCCGGTTCATATCGGGCTCCTGACGGGGTGGGAGGTGGGACGGTGCGAAGCCGCGCGACCTTAGTCCTTCGGGGCCGGGGTCCCGAGCCGAACGTGACGAACGCGGGAAGCCGGGGGACGAGGTGGGCGTGGCCAGGCCGGCACGTCGGCGCGCCCCGCGCCCGTCCGCGCTACTTCCCGCGCCCCGGAGTGAACGCCACGGCCGGGTACGAGACGAAGTGGTACAGGCTGGCCGGAGCCGTGGCGCCCATGCCGAGGTCGCGCACCGGCAGCTCGGGCCAGCCGACCGACGTCGCGTAGGCGACCGGGTGGCCGGCGAGCGGGCCCAGGTCGCGCGACAGGCGCTCGAGCAGCAGCAGGCCCAGCGGCAGGGCGAAGCGGCCGCACCACGTCAGGCGGTACTCGTCCGGTCGCGCGGGATTCACGAAGGCCGCGTAGAGGTCGCGCACCTTCCCGGTCGTGAGCGTGCCGCTCAACGGTCCGGCCAGCAGCGCGCGGTCCCGCTCCGTCGCCCGCTGGTAGGCCGTGATCCCGCCGTCGCCGTAGGGCGCGTACTTGAAGTCCGTCCCGTAGTGCACGCCGTCGGTGGAGATCACGACGGCCACATCGCGCCCCAGTCGCCAGTCGCGCGCCATCATCGTGGTGCCGAGCGCCGCGGCGAGGTGGCCGGCCAGCTCCTCGAGGCGGTCGAACGGCGCGGCCGGGACGATGATCGGCACGATCTCCAGGTCGGGGCGGAGGTGCCGCAGCCAGTACAGCGGCGCCTCGAGCGAGTGCTCGGAATCGTACATGGCGGCGCTCCGCACGAAGTCGTCGGGCGAGAGGTGGGCGAGCAGCGCCTCGCGCAGGCTCGAGACCGGCACCGGACCGTCGGGCGTGCGCCACGCCCGGTAGTCGTCGAAGACCAGCCGGTCGTGCGCGCCGAATCGCCGGTAGCGGTGGAACACGCCCACCAGGATCACGCGGCGCGCGGTGACCAGCGGCAGCACGCGCCGGTAGACGCGCCCGGCGTAGAGGTAGTCGTCGTGCGGGCAGACGACCGCCGCCACGCCGGGGGCGGGGAGCACGGCGAACGTGTCGGGCGCGGGCGGCGTGGCCGAGAGCTCCCAGACCTTCGCCATCTGCGCGGCGGTCGAGGCGAAGCCGACGGAGTCCATCTGGCCGCGCAGGTCGAGCGAGCGCGATGGGATGTTCATCCCGGCGCGGACCTGCTCGAGCGTGGGCGGGGCCGCGGCCTGCGGTTGCAGCGCGGCCTGGCCGAACGCGGGCGGACACGCCGCGAGCGCCAGGGACAACGTGAGCGCGAAGCGCACGGGGACCTCCTCCGGGTGGACGGCGGGCGACCGCCGCATGGTACGGCAAGCCGGGGCCCTCCGGGAACCACGTCCCCGGCGGCGGGCCGTGGACCCGTCCCGAGCGGGCGACGCCCGCGAGGAGGGGCGCGCGACCCCGTCTTGCGGAACCCGGGAGCCTGCCGCAATCTCCGTCCACGGACGACCTTGTGAGCGGTGCGCGTCGCTTCGCGCGTCGAAGGAGACCCCATGGCCGAAACGCCGGCCGCCTGGCACCGGGCACAATCCGCCGGGGAGGAGATCGCCAACAGCATCAGTCATGGCACGGGCTTCCTCGCTGCGCTGATCGCCCTGCCGGTGCTGGTGCACGGCGCGGTCGGACACGGCGCGGCGGCGATCGTGGGGGCGGCGGTCTTCGCCGCGACGATGGCACTCCTCTATCTCACGTCGACGCTCTACCATGCGCTGGCCCCGAATCGCGCCAAGCGGGTGTTCCACGTCCTCGACCACGGGGCGATCTACCTGCTCATCGCCGGGACCTACACGCCCTTCACGCTGGGCGTGCTGCGGGGGCCATGGGGGTGGACGCTCTTCGGGTCGATCTGGGCCCTCGCCGTGGCGGGGATCGTCCTCAAGGCGGTCGGTGGCGTGCGACACCCGCGGCTGTCGACCGCGCTGTACGTGGCGATGGGGTGGCTGATCCTGGCCGCGGCACGGCCGCTGTGGCACGCGATGCCGCCGTGGGGGCTCTTCTGGCTCGCGGCCGGCGGGGTCGCGTACACGGCGGGCGTGGGGTTCTACGTGGCGCGCCGGATGCGCTACGCCCACTTCGTCTGGCACCTGTTCGTGCTGACGGGCACGGCGTGCCACTTCGTCGCCGTCCTGAGGTACTCGGGCTGAGGGGCGCATCGTCCGGCTGGTGGATGTTCGAGAGACGGGAGAGACTCGCGGCATGGACCGCAAAGCGCTGACGTGCGCCTACAAGGAATCCCCGCGGCCGATGGGGGTCTTCCGCCAGCGTCACTTGTACTGCAGTCCCTTCGGGCCCGCGAGCGACTGGGTCACGGTGAACTCGCTGGCCCCGAGCCCGGCGACCCCGGCGTGCACGTACGTCCGGGCGAAGGCATTCGGGACGTTGTTCGGCGGCGCCGAAGTGATCTCCGCGTGACCCATGTGGAAGTGTTCGAGCTTCGTATCCACGACGTACCAGTCGTTCTTCAACACGTAGTCCCAGTACTTCCAGTCCTTGCTGCGGCCCAGGTAGTAGCCGACGGCTGCGTCGTTCGCGGACTGTTCGGCCGTCTCGAGGCTCGGCGTGAAGCCGGTCAGCCCGCGGGTCAGTTTGCCCTCGGTGGTTCTGACGGAGACGGAAGCCTGCGCGTTGGCACCAACGCCAGAGACGTCGTCCCCCACCACGGCGTAGATGACGCACGAGTTCCATCCGTTGACGCGGGCGCCGAACACCTTCCCGCCGGTGCTCAGCTCGACGGTCCCGGGGTATTCCCCGAACCCGACCCCCTGGACGGCGAATTCGACACCTGGCGTCACGGAGGACACCGACTTGACCGCCGGGGCGTCCGCCTTGCACGTCGTCGCCGGGTCGGGCGGCTTCGTACCGATCTGCTGTCTGGCGGAGGCGATGGTCGTCTTGAACTTCGCGATGCGTTGCTCGTTCAGCTTCTTCGAGAGGGCTGCCATCCTGACGCCCGACCCCCGTTCGAACTCGGCGACCTGTGCCTTCCTTGCAGCCTGAGATTGCTTCAGGAGATCTTCCAGCTTCGCCTTGAGCTGCGGAGACTCGTCGGTCCGCTTCTTCACCTGTTCGACCTCGGCCTTGGTGAAGCCGGCCCCGTCGAACGCCTTCTGGACCTCCGCCAGAGTGGCCGCGTTCTGGACGATCTTGAGGAACCCATCGACCTTCGAAGGCGCGACGGGCTTCTGGATGGTCGGCGGGGCCGATGGCCGCGCCGCCTGGACCTGGGCGTGCGCGACGGAACCGCAGAACAGGACAGCCACGGCGAATGACAAGGTCAGGCGGGAACGCATGATCACCTCTCCTTTGGGCGGGTCTGACGGGACGGCGAATCGCGTGGTTCGCGGGCTCGGGCTAGGGGATCACCTTGAGGTAGTTCGAGGACTGGGTGATCGGGGTCGCTTCTCCCGCCCGGGTCTTCAGCAGGATGCTGCCGGTCACGATCGAGCTGGGGAAGCTCACGGTGATGGATGTCGTCGCACGGCTCTCGATGGTCCCCTCGACGCCGTTGAGGCTTGCCGAGTCCGCAAGGAAGCCGAGGAACATTCCGTTGATCTTCACGGTGGGACGGGTGCCCGCGCGGCTGATGATATCCGGCTCGATGCTCTGGATGTCAGGACGGCGCACGTTCACATACACGTTCGATCCCCAGGCAGAGCTGGGCCCCAGGCTCGAGAGGAACCCGTTGTTCACGGTCAGGGACCCGCCCGTCGACGAAGACGAGGGCGGCACGCGCACGATGAGCTTGGTCGGGGTGCTTCCGGGGAGGATCTCGAACGGCTGAGCGTTGAGCACGCCGACCGTCCCCGCGACCCCCGGCACCATGAGTTGACTGCCGATGATCTCGAAAGGCACGCTGGGGAATACGACGTCCTCGTATCCCGGGATGACCGGTTTGCCCGGCGTTCCGGCGGAAGCCAGGATGGGCACGTTCACGTAGTCCGCAGGTGTCCCGCCGACCGCCTGGTAAGGCGGGGCGCCGAGCCCCGCCGGGGGCGGAGCGTCCAGGTAGAACACCACGTCGATCGTGGACGGGCCGGCCAGCGGCTTGACCGTGTTGAAGCTCGCCACCTGGTAGTCGAGCACGCCGTTCGCATCCGGCCTCAGCGTGGCCTCGCTCGAAGTGCCGCGGCCGTTCGTCGGGTCCTTTACCGTGATCGCGACCCTGGCGTAATCGAATCGCCCGGTGGTGGCGAGGGCCACGTGATCGCCGGCCTTGACCCGGCGCGAAGGCGCGACGACCAGCGCCGGCGCGGGATTGGGCACGACGTACATCCCGCCGCGCGCGGACTGATACCCGACGGTCGCCTCGACGGTGTGCGGACCGAAGGGCAGATCCGCCGGGATCTGGACCGCAGCCTGCAGGATGTCCGCGGGCCCGACGGTGAGGCCGTTGGGAAGGACCGGCAGGGGGCGGTTCGCCTCCACGAGCCGCAGCGAGAGCAGTTCACGCCAGGGCCCCAGCCGATTGCCGCCGGAGAACGTGATGGCCGCCATCTTCCCCGGTGACGTGGTCCCCGGCGGCGGGAGCCGGATGCCGAAGCCGCCGATGGCTCCCGGCTCCGGCTCCGGATGGGTCGCGGTGAAGGAGTTGAACGTCGCGCATCCACCGGGATTCGGGGCGGGATTGAGCAGCTCCACCCGGTGAACGTGAGGCCCGGGGGGAAGATGACGGAGGACACGGATCGAGTCGGGGCTTGCGGCGGAGCTGGCGACCGGGTCGGGGACTCCATCGACCAGATACCGGCCGGCATCCAGATGCGATCCGCGCACGGTCCAGCCGTTCGGGTCGAAGGTCAGGGCGCTGATGACCGGGGCGAAGTAGAACCACGTTCCTGTCATGCCCGCGGACAGCGTTCCGACCCGGACGGTGAGGTCGAATCTGCTGGAGTTGGCCGATGACGCCGGCAGACGGTTCACGCGAATGACCGTGTCGCTGACGAGCGTGACGGCAGTCGCCGGCACCGCGACGGTGGCGGAGTTGGGAGTGGTGGAGCAGTACTCCCGCACCGTCACGAGGCTCGGGTTGCTGCCGAAACCGGCACCCGCGATCTCGTAGCGGTCGCAGGACGGACGAACCGCGCGGATGACGGGCGTGGTCTGGGGCGGCGTGGAAGTGCCCGCTCCCGGCGTGGAGCCTTGCGGTGCCGTGGCCGTCCCGGACAAGGGCGGCCGGCCCCCCTGCGCCGGGCCCGTCACCGCGGTGCCTGCGACCGCGATGCCCAGCAGCGCCCTCGGAACGTCGACACTGACGGGGCGCCCCCTCACCGACCCCAGGGCACGGAGCTGGTAGTCGGCGGCGAGGGTCGCGCCCCTGCGGGCCTGGAACGCGATCTTGCGCGAGGCGGGCCACGGCTGCACGAGCGTCGCCGTGACCATGGTGTCCCGCACGCCGCCGCGCGCCACCGCGACGGCCGTGATGGGCAGCGCCGCCGTCCCACCCAGGGCGACGACCGTGGGGCTCGCGCCCGCGACCAGCCGGATGCTCGCCGGATTGAAGCTGAGATCCGCCGGCAGCGTCAGCGACACCGGCGCCAACGTCGCAGTCCTCACCTGTGCGAGCACCGGTGCCGCCGCGAGCATCGCAGCAAGAGCCGGCACCGCGAGCCACGAGGTCCGCAGTCCCCTCGAGGACCGGCTGCAGGTCGGCATCAGGGCGGTCCCATCGTCGATGGTGTTCGCATCATGTCCAGGTCCCATGGTCTCCTCGAAGGTGTCGGGCCACGTACTGGGGAGCATCCGGTTCGCGGAACGGGTTCGGATGGGCCAAGACGAGGCCCGTCCTCATCGGGGGCGACGCGAGCGGGGGGAGGGAACTCGCGGAATCGCCACACTCGGAATGGGCTCGCTCAGTCTCGATGCAGCCCTGGAGGCAGTTCCAGAATCCGAACGGAGCCTATTCACTCGCCCTGCCCCGCGCAAGGGGACTTCCGCGGGGGTCCGCAGGTGCCGTTTCGATGCCCGGGCCGCGAACTTCAAGGCGGCTCGCGGCCCCGGGACGGTCCGGGTGACGTCCTGCGGGCGGGGTGCGTCCTGACGGGCCGCAGGGACGGCACCCCGCTCCGCGATGGTCTCCGGCCGTCCTGCTGGCGCTGCCGCCGCGGAAGGGGGACATTCGCTGCATGGACCGCAAGGCACGGATCCGCGCGTACAAGGAAGCCCCGCGGCCGATGGGGGTCTTCCGCGTGCGGAACACGGTGAACGGGAGGTCGCTGATCGGCACGAGCGTGGACGTGCCGGCGATGCTCAACCGGCAGCGCTTCCAGCTGGTGGCCGGCGGGCATCCCGATCGGGCGCTCCAGCAGGACTGGAAGGACCTCGGCCCGGCGGCCTTCGAGTTCGAGACGCTCGACACGCTCGACGCGTCGAAGGAACCGGGCCATGACCCGGCCGCGGACCTGCGGACGCTGGAGCGGATGTGGCTCGAGAAGCTCGGCCGGCCGGGCGAGCGGGGCTACCGCTAGTCCTCGGGGACCGCCGCCGCGGGTGCGGCGAGGAGGGAGGTGGTTCGAATGTCGATCCGTATCGTTCGGCTGGGAAGCCCGAGGACACGCGGCGAAGGCCTGCGCGTGGGCACCGTGCGTCGTCCGCCGCGCGGTGTGCCCCGGACCGAGCATGCGTCGCGCGACTTCTACGACGCGTGGCTCCCGGACCTCGCGCCCTCGGAAGGCCTGGTCAAGGAGGGGCTGCACGCGGCCGACGAGCGGGCGTGGCGCCGCTTCGTGACGCGCTACCGCGCCGAGATGAAGCGACCCGAGGCCGCGCGCCTGCTCGCGCTCCTGGCGGCGCTCTCGCACCGGACCGACCTCTCCGTGGGCTGCTACTGTGCGGAAGAGGCGCGCTGCCACCGCTCGGTGCTGAGGGCGCTGTTGCTGGAGCACGGAGCGGACCTCGCCTGACCAGGACCGATCACCGTCGCACGGAAGAGGAGGAGGACTCGTGAAGCACCGCAAGATCGCGATGGAGAACGACAAGCGGATCGCCCTGGTCGCGCACGACAACATGAAGCGCGACCTGCTCGATTGGGCGAAGTACAACCGCGTGCTGCTGGCGCACCACAGGATCTACGCGACGGGGACCACCGGCGAGCTGCTGGCCCGGGAAGTGGGCCTCGAGGTGAACGTCCTCCACAGCGGGCCGCTGGGAGGCGACCAGCAGATCGGCGCCAAGATCGCCGACAACGAGGTCGACTTCCTGGTCTTCTTCTGGGACCCGCTCGAACCGCAGCCCCACGATCCGGACGTCAAGGCGCTCCTGCGGATGGCGGTGGTGTGGAACATCCCGACCGCCTGCAACCGGGCGACCGCCGACTTCATGGTCTCCTCCCCGCTGATGGACGGCGACTACGAGCGGCTCGTGCCCGACTACGAGTCGTACCGGAGCCGGAAGATCGGCGGGGACCGGTAGCCGGGCTGCCGGCGCGGTGCGGGCCCGCTCCCGCAGGTCCTTGCCGGGCTTGTGGCTCCCCCGCGGCGCCCCCGTGCCGGGCCCGCTTGGACCGAATGAAATACGGCCTCCTGGCCCGCTCGGCGCATTGTCCACCGGTCGTCCGAGGCCTTAGAGTCCCCCGCACTCGATTGCGGGCGGGGCGTCCAGGTCCCGCCCGGCCCGCAGCACCCGTGGATGTGTCCGGAACGGCAGCGCAGAGCCCAACGAGGAGGTCACCCCGTGGCCAGGAAGTTCAAGATCGCGTGGTTGCCCGGCGACGGCGTCGGCATCGAAGTGATGGAAGCGGCGAAGCTCGTGCTCGACAAGGTCGGGCTCGACGCCGAGTACATCCACGGCGACATCGGCTGGGAGTTCTGGTGCAAGGAGGGCGACGCCTTCCCGCAGCGCACCATCGAACTGCTGAAGAGCGTGGACGCCGCGATGTTCGGCGCCATCACCTCGAAGCCGGTGAAGGCGGCCGAGAAGGAGCTGGTCCCCGAGCTGCAGGGCAAGGGCCTGGTCTACCGCTCGCCGATCGTGCGCATGCGGCAGCTCTTCGATCTCTACATCTGCCTGCGCCCCTGCAAGGCGTACCCGCAGAACCCGCTCAACTTCAAGGAGGGCATCGACCTCGTCGTGTTCCGCGAGAACACCGAGGACCTCTACGCCGGCGTCGAGTTCAACACCGTGCCGGACAAGCTGCGCGACACGCTCGCCGAGCTGTCGCCGCCGTTCAAGGCGTTCAAGGACCTGCCGGGCGACCAGTACGCGATCTCCTGCAAGATCAACACGCGCAAGGGCTCGGAGCGCATCGTCCGCGCGGCGTTCGAGTTCGCGCAGAAGTTCGGCCGCAAGAAGGTCACGGTGGTCCACAAGGCGAACGTGGTGCGCGCCACCGACGGGCTGTTCCTCGAGACGGCGAAGGCGGTGGCGAAGGACTTCCCCGGCATCGCCATGGACGACGCCAACATCGACGCCATGACGATGTGGCTGCTCAAGAACCCGTTCAACTACGACGTGCTGGTGGCGCCGAACCTCTACGGCGACATCATCTCCGACCTGTGCGCCCAGATGGTCGGCGGGCTGGGCTTCGGCTGCTCGGGCAACATCGGCGAGAAGCTCGCGGTCTTCGAGCCCACGCACGGCTCGGCGCCCAAGTACGCCGGGCAGTACAAGGTCAACCCGATCGCCACGATCCTCGCCGCCAAGATGATGCTCGACTGGCTCGGCGACTGGCCGAGGCCGGCGCGCGGATCGAGAAGGCGGTGGCCGAGGTGGTCGCGCGAGGGCAAGGTCCGCACCTACGACATGGGCGGCACGGCGAAGACCCTGGAGATGGCGCAGGCCATCGCGGCGAAGCTGTAGGGGCGGCCGAGGAGACCATGACGCGCATCGTCATCCACGAAGTCGGCCCGCGGGACGGGCTGCAGATGGAGAAGCAGGTCGTCCCGCTCGAGACAGAAGGAAGCGCTGGATCCGCGGCGCGATGGACGGCCGGCGTGGACATCGTCCAGGTGGGCTCGTTCGTCCACCCGGAGAAGGTCCCGCAGATGGCCGACACCGACGAGCTGTTCCGCCGACTCACGGCGGGCAAGACGTCGGCGACCGCGCTCTCGGGCCTGGTGCTGAACGAGAAGGGGCTCGAGCGCGGGCTGGCCTGCGGCGTCGAGATGTTCTGCATGGGCGTCTCGGCGAGCGAGACCCACAGCCGCAAGAACACCGGCATGGGCACCGAGGAGGCCACGCAGCGCATCGTCGGCGCGGCGAAGCAGGCGGTGGCGGCGGGGAAGAAGGTGCAGGTCTCGGTGCAGTCGGCCTTCGGCTGCGGCTTCGAGGGCCCGGTCCCCGAGGAGCGCGTGCTCGGCATGGTGCGCGCCTACCTGGAGGCGGGGCTGCGCAGCATCAGCCTGGCCGACACCGCCGGGCACGCCGACCCGGCGCAGGTCGAGCGGCTGTTCGGCGCGGTCTTCGAAGCTCGACCCCGCGGTCGAGTGCGCCTGTCATTTCCACAACACCTACGGCCTGGGCATGGCCAACATCTACGCCGCCATGCGCGCGGGCGTGACGTCGTTCGAGACCTCCGTTCGCCGGCCTCGGCGGCTGCCCCTTCACGAAGGTGGCGGCCGGCAACGTGGCCACGGAGGACTTCGTGCACGCCCTGCAGCGCCAGGGCCTGCGCACCGACGTGGGCCTCGACCGCCTGGTCGCGGTCGCGCGGGACGTGGCGGCGCATTTCGGACGTGACATGCAGGGCTACGTCTACCGGACGGGGCCGATCGCGACGAAGGAGCCATCATGAGCCGATCCATCCTCTCGGGCATGCGGGTGCTCGACCTCACCAACGTGCTGGCGGGGCCGTTCGCCACGCTGCACCTGGCGCTGCTCGGCGCCGAGGTCATCAAGATCGAGAACCCGAAGGACGGCGACCTGGCGCGCAAGCTCGGCATCGTGCCCGAGCTGAACGAGCAGCTGATGGGCACCAGCTTCCTGGCCCAGAACGCCAACAAGAAGTCGGTGACGCTCAACACCAAGACGCCCGAGGGCAAGGAGATCTTCAAGAAGCTGGTGCAGGACGCCGACGTGCTGGTGGAGAACTTCCGGCCCGACGTGATGGGCCGCCTCGGGCTCGGCTACGACGTGCTCAGGCAGATCAACCCGCGGCTGGTCTACTGCGCCATCTCCGGCTTCGGCGCAGACCGGGCCGGACGCGTTCAAGCCGGCCTACGACCAGATCATCCAGGGCCTGAGCGGCGAGATGGCGGTGAACGGCGACGAGCGCCTGAACCCGCTGCGCGCCGGCTTCCCGGTGTGCGACACGGTGGGCGGGCTCAACGCGGCCTTCGCCGTCATGGCCGCGCTCTACCACCGCGAGCGCACGGGCGAGGGGCAGTTCATCGACGTCGCGATGCTCGACTCCATCATGCCGCTGATGGGCTGGGTCGCGGCGAACCTGCTGATCGGCAAGCAGCAGCCGGTGCTCATGGGCAACGACAACTTCACCGCGGCGCCGTCGGGCACGTTCCGCACCCAGGACGGCTACATCAACATCGCCGCGAACAAGCAGGAGCAGTGGGAGGCGGTCTGCGACGTGCTCGGCGTGCCCGAGCTCAAGACCGACCCGCGCTTCCAGAAGCGCGACATCCGCAAGAAGAACCGCAAGGCGCTGACCCCGCTGCTCGAGGTGAAGCTCGCCGAACGCCCCACGAAGGAGTGGGTGGAGCTGCTCAACGCGAAGGACGTCCCGAGCGGGGAGATCCTGAGCCTCGAGGAGGCGCTGCGGCAGCCGCAGATCAGGCACCGCGGCACGCTGCAAGGAGGTGCCCGTGGAGGGGCTCGGCACGTTGCCGCTCTTCGGGCTGACCGCGAAGTTCGAGAAGACCCCGGGTGACATCACGTCGGCGCCGCCGCGCCTCTCCGCGCACACCGCGGAGGTGCTGGCGGGCGTCGGGGTGACGCCGGAGGAGCTGGCAGCGCTCAAGTCGAAGGGCATCGTCTGACACGGCCGCTGAGGGAGGAAGGGAACACGATGGGCATGACCTACGTGCAGAAACTGCTGGCCCGCGCCTGCGGCAAGCCCGCGGTGGCGGTCGGCGACGTCCTCGAGCCGCCGGTCCACCTGGCGATGTCGCACGAGAACGGCGCGCTCGTCATCAACCAATTCCACGAGATCTTCCAGGGCACCGGCCGCGAGCCGAAGGTCTGGGACCCCTCGCGCATCGCCATCATCTTCGACCACCGCGTGCCGGCGGAGTCGCTCGAAGACGGCGACCAACCAGAAGAAGATCCGCGAGTTCGTCGCGAAGCAGGGCATCACCAAGTTCCACGACATCCGCGGCGACGTGGGCGGCATCTGCCACCAGATCCTGCCCGAGAACGGCTACGTGCGGCCGGGCTCACGTGGTGGTGGGCACCGACAGCCACACGACCACCCACGGCGCGCTGGGCGCCTTCGCCTTCGGCATCGGCGCCACCGAGATGGCGGCGGTCTGGGCGCTGGGCAGCATCCTCAACGTCGAGGTGCCGGGCACCATCAAGGTCGTGGTGAACGGCCGCTTCGCCCCGGGCGTCTACCCGAAGGACCTGATCCTCCACCTCATCGGCAAGCTCACGGCCGAGGGCGCGAACTACAAGGTCGATCGAGTTCCACGGCGAGACCATCAGCGACCATGTCGACCTCGGGCCGGCTGGTGCTGTGCAACATGACGGTCGAGGCCGGCGCCACCGCGGGCGTCGTGCCGCCCGACGACGAGACCGAGCGCTACCTGCGCGAGGAGGCCGGCGTGAAGGACGCCGCTCGACCTGTTCGGGCCGGACGCGGACGCGGTCTACGAGCGGGTGGTCGAGATCGACGCGGCGGCGCTGGGGCCGCAGATCGCCTGCCCGCACACGGTGGACAACGTCAAGCCGATCGACGAGGTGGAGGGCAAGAAGGTGCAGCAGATCGTGGTCGGCTCGTGCACCAACGGCCGGCTCGACGACCTCGAGGTGGCGGCGAGGATCCTCAAGGGCAAGCGCGTGGCGGACAGCACGCGCATGCTGGTGTTCCCGGCCTCGTGGCGCATCTACTCCGAGGCGCTGCGCCTGGGCTACCTGCGCGACCTCGTCACGGCCGGCGCGGTGGTGTGCAACCCGGGCTGCGGCCCGTGCCTGGGCGTGCACCAGGGGGCGCTGGGCGACGGCGAGATGGCGCTCGCCACCACCAACCGCAATTTCAAGGGACGGATGGGCAACCCGAATGCCGAGGTCTACCTGTGCTCGACCGCGGTCGCCGCGGCCAGCGCGATCACCGGCGTGATCTCCGACCCGAGAGGAGTGGACTGAGATGGCCACCGGCAAGGTCGTGCGCAAGCTCGGCGACGACGTCTCGACCGACATCATCTACCCGGGCCGCTTCATGGCGACGGTGCTGCCGACCGAGACGCCGCAGTTCGCCTTCGTGGACGACGCGGAGTTCAACCGCCGGCTGAAGGCGAAGGAGGTCCCGCCCGGCTCGTTCATCGTGGCGGGGGGCAACTTCGGCTGCGGCTCGTCGCGCGAGCAGGCCGCGTCGTGCATCAAGGGCTACGAGATCACGGTCGTCGCGCGGAACTTCGCGCGCATCTTCCTGCAGAACTCGATCAACGTCGGGCTCGCCATGGTGATCTGCCCGGCCATCGAGGCGGCGGAGGGCGACGAGCTCGAGATCAAGGATGGCAAGGTCTGGAATCGCACCTCGGGCAAGTCGTTCGCGATCGAGCCCCTGCCGCAGGCGCGGCAGGCCATCATCGACGCGGGCGGCCTGATCCCGTACGCGCGCCGGCTGCTGATGGAGCGCCCGGCACGCTGAAGGCGCGTGACGCCGGCGTGGCCAGGGGGCGGGGCTCCGGCTCCGCCCCCGGTTTCTGCCCGGCGGGGACGCGGCGCACCGCGGAGGTGCGGAACAGCGGTGAGCCGGCGCCGACCCGGCGCCGGAGTCGAGGAGAGGTGGATCCACGGGAGGCCGCGAAATGGCAGACGCACAGGTGAGAGTCGCGAACCCCGCGCCGCTGGGGCTGGCCGGGTTCGGGCTGACGACGGTCGTGCTGAGTTCGATCAACGCGGGGTTGCTGCCGAAGGACGCCCTGCCGGCGGTCGTGCCGCTCGCGTTCGCGTTCGGGGGGGTGGCGCAGATCCTGACCGGCGCGATGGAATACCGCAACGGGAACACCTTCGGCGCGGTGGCGTTCACGTCCTACGGACTGTTCTGGTGGTGGTGGGCGCTGTTGCAGTGGACCGTCGGCGCGGGCCTGATCGCCGCGCCGTCCGCCGCCGGCCTGGGGGTGACGCTGCTGATGTGGGGCGTCTTCACCTTCGGCCTGTGGATCTCCACGTTCCGTTCGAACCGCGCGGTGTGGAGCGTGTTCCTGCTGCTCTGGATCACCTTCTTCCTGCTCGCGGGCGGGGACCTCGGCTTGGGCAGCGGCCGGCTCGGCGGCTGGATCGGGCTGGCCTGTGGTCTCAACGCGATGTATGTCGCCATCGCGGAGGTGACCAACGGCACGTTCGGGCGGGCCGTGCTGCCCCTGGGCGCTCCGTTCCTGCAGTCGTAGGTGCCCGGCCGTCTTGACGGCGGGGGCACGGACGGGCACCGTACCGGGCGGGATCCGCTCCCATTGCCAGGAGGGAATGAACGATGAAGGGCAACGACAAGGTGCTGTCCGTCCTCAACGAGCTGCTGGCCGAGGAGTTGACCGCCATCAGCCAGTACATGGTGCACTCCGAGATGTGCGACAGCTGGGGCTACGAGAAGCTTCACAAGGCCATCGAGAAGCAGGCCGTGGATGAGATGAAGCACGCCGAGTGGCTCATCGCGCGCATCCTGTTCTTCGACGGCGTCCCGGTCGTCTCCAAGCTCAACGCCATGAAGATCGGCAAGGACGTCCCGCAGATGGTCGCGAACGACGAGGAGGCCGAGTTGAACGCGGTGCGCGCCTACAACGCCGCGATCCGTGTCGCGCGCGAGGCCGAGGACCAGGCCACCGCGGACCTGCTCACCAAGATCCTCAAGATGGAGGAGGAGCACGTGGACTGGGCCGAGGTGCAGCGGGCGCAGATCGGGCAGATGGGCCTGCAGGTCTACCTCGCCGGCCAGTCCGGGTAGCCCGCGGCGGTCCTGGAGGAGCGACCCGGGCCGGGCCCGCGCCGTGCGCGTCGTTCGACCCGGGTCGTGGCGTCTCCGCCCTCCCGGCAGGGCGGGGCTACTTCAACTGGAACTTGACGGGGATCACGACGTAGACGGCGACCGGCTTGCCCTCGCTCTGCGCCGGCACGAACGTCCACTGTCTCACGGCCTCGATCGCCGCCCGGTCCAACTCGGGCGTGACGCCCTTCCCGGAGGGGACCTGCACCCGGGTCGGCATCCCGTCCTTCTTCACCAGCGCCCGGACGTGGACGGTCCCCTGCTCGCCGCGCTTGCGGGCGCCGGCCGGGTACCGGGGCGCGACCTGCTTCAGCATCTTCGGCAGCTCGTCCACGACCCGCATGCCATCCGTCCCCTCCACCTCGGCGGGGGCGGCCTTGGCGTCCGGGGCCTGCCCGGCGTCGACCGGGGCACCACCGGCGCGCGCGGCGCCCGCGAGCAGGCAGGCGAACGCTCCGGCGCAGAGCACGAGCACGAACCATCTCCGGTTTCGCATCCTCTCCTCCCCTGGTTGGATCCTCACGACCCGGTCACTGGCCGGAAGCCGGAATCGGGCTCCCGATGACGTCGACCTGCGGCATCGAACAGACGTAGACGTAGGTGGTTCCGCCGGGCGGCTGCTTCGCCACCTCGGCGTCGGGAGCGCCGCGCGGCGCGCGGCCGATGCGGACCCCCAGGCCCGTGCCGATGGCGACACCCGCCGCGAGCAGCAGGACCGCGAGCGCGACCGCCGCGGGCGCGGGGAGACCCGGCCGCCACCAGGCCGTCCGTCCGGTCCGCGGCGTCTGCCGGGCTCCCGGCCTCCCGGGCAGCGGGAACCTCGCGGGCAGCGACTCGTCCGCCAGCCGCAGGATCTCCTCGCGGTCCCGCCGCGCCGCGCCGCGGAAGCGGATCAGCGCGTCGAGGAAGTGCCGGCACTCCGCGCAGCCCTCGAGGTGGCCGAAGAGTCCGGCCGGCACCGCGTCTTCGGTCTCGGCGTCCATCATCAGGCTCAGGTGCTGCCGGTGCGCTTCGCAGCTCATGACTCGTCTCCTCCGGTCAACGCGGGTCTCAGCCGGTCGGCGAGCGACTGCCTGGCCCGGAACAGCCTGGACTTCACCGCGCTCTCGGTCGCCCCGGTGATTTCCGCGATCTCGCGGTACGAAAGCTCCTGGTACTCGCGCAGGACCAGGACCTCCCGGTGCTCCGGGCGGCATCGCCGCCAGCGCCCGGCGCACCAGCCGCGACTCCTCCTCGTTCTCGAGCGCGGTCGCCGGACCGTCCGGCAACGGCGCGGGGGCCGCGCCGTCGATCAGCCGCCCGCGTGTCTTCTGCTGGCGCAGCAGCGTCAGGCAGCGGTTCCGCCCCACGGTGAAGAGCCAGCCGCGGAAGCTCTGCAGGCCCGGCAACTCGCGCCGCCGCTCGTAGATCCCGAGGAAGGTGTCCTGCACCAGGTCGCCGGCCGCCTCGGCGCTCCCGAGCATGCGGGCGCCGAAGACGAAGAGCGACCGGCGATGGCGCTCGTACAGCGTGGAGAACGCTCCGTCGTCCCCGCTGCGGAAGGCTTCCGCGAGCTCCTCGTCCGAACTCATCGCTCGAAGATCCCCCGATTCGCCGCCCGTCCGCCGGGCTCCCTCCAAGGACGCGCGAGCCGGCGGGAAGTTGCGCCCACGTGCAGCGCTCCGGCGCATTATTCGTTTCCGCTCTTCGCCGCGCCAGCGCGCGCGTCGAGCGTGTGTGGAACGCCGCGACCAGGCTGCGTGCTCGGGCGCTCCCCGCGGGTCGCGCGGCGGATTCGTTTCGCGCGGGAGAGGCGCCCCCAGGGCGCGCCATGTCTCGCGTCACGCGCGTTCGGCCGGTCCCGGAGAGCCCGCGGATCCGGTCGGTCTGGCTGTCATGCCTGTCAGGGGCGTCATGCCGTGGCGCCTCGGTTCCACCCGGCCACGGTAGGCGGGAGCGTCTCGAGCGGGCTCTTCTGCGGTCGGCTCCGGGGCGGCCGACCCCGAAGAGGCGGAGCGCGGGTCCGTGGCATGGACCGAGCTTGTAACTTGATGAACGGCAATCTATTGCGTACACGACCGGTTTCCGGCCGGGTCCTCGGGCCGGGATGTCGTCCGGACGGCCCCGGCCGGGCCGAAGTGGTGGCCGACCGGGCCTTCGTCCGATCAGCTCCAGGGCTACCGTCCGGCCGATTCGAAGCCGTCCGGCGCGCGATTCTGGAGCCCACGAGACTCGCCCGACGTTGGCACCCTCCATGCAGGGCGAGAGCGCGGAACTGTTGTCCCGCTTCGAGGTGCAGGCTGAGCGGTGCCGCCGATCAGATGCCGACCGGGGCTCGATGCCCGGGTCGGCTTCGCGCCGGTAGGGCGTCGCGGCCTGCGCTGCTAGTGTCCGGTCGCGAGCCGGCGACGGCAGCACGGGTCCGTCGCCGTCGCTTCGCGTTCCGGCCTCCGTCCGCACCAGGAGCGGCGCGAGACCGTGACACCGCAGGTCGTTCGACGGACCACGTCGCAGAAGGATCGCCAAAGCGAGGTATCGGCTCATGAACCTGTTCGTCCTGCTGAAGACGGTTCCCGATACGGTCGAGGAGCTGACGGTCGCCGCGGACCAGAAGTCGCTGGACGCGGAGTGGCTGAGGTTCAAGCTCAGCGACGCCGATGAGCACGCGCTCGAGCAGGCCCTGCTGCTGAAGGAGAAGCACGGCGGCACGGTCACGGTGGTGGCGATGGACGCCCCCGAGCTGGACGAGTCGCTGTTCATGGCGTTCGCCAAGGGCGCCGACCGCGTCGTCAAGCTCACCGGCGACCTGGCCGGGCGTCCAGAGCTTCTGCGGCCGCGCAGCTGTTCGCCGACTTCCTCAAGGCCGCCCCGCTGCCCGCCGACACGCTGATCCTGGTCCGCAGCCAGGCGATCGACGACCTCGAGGGCGAGATCGGCCCGTACCTCGCCGACCAGCTCGGCCTGCCCTACGTCGGCGTCGTGACCGGTGTGGCGCCCGACGGCGCCGGCGTGGTGGTCACCAAGGAGTTCGCCGGCGGCCTGCGCGGCGAGTTCTCCTGCCCGATGCCCGCGGTGCTCGGGATCCAGTCGGCCGAGAAGCCGCCGCGCTACGTGCCGATCGCCAAGGTCCGCGCGGCGATGAAGTCCTCCAAGCTCGAGACCGTGGACGTCTCGACCGACGCCCCGGCCCGCTATGCGATCGAGCGCATGTACAAGCCCGAGTCCGCGGGACGCGCGGAGATGCTGGAGGGCTCGCCGGAGGACGTGGCGGACCGCATCGTGGACCTGCTCGCCAACCAGAGCCTGATCTAGGGGGTGACGACCATGGCAAACGGAATCCTCATCCTCGCGGAGCACCTCAAGGGCGAGGTCGCGGACATCACCTTCGAGATGCTGGGCGCGGGCCGCAAGCTGGCCGACGAGCTGAAGGTCCCCCTGCACGCGGCGGTGATCGGCAAGGACGCGGCGGCGGTGGCGGCGAAGCTCGGCCTGGCGGACGCGGTGTTCGCGGTCGAGACTCCCGGCCGAGATCCCGCCGGCCGGCACGGTGGCGGGCCTGCTCAAGACGCTGGTCGAGCAGAAGCAGGACGGGCTCGCTGTTCCTCGGCTGGACCAACCTGGCGATGGGCGTGGGCTCCGTGCTCTCGGCGCGGGCCGGCCTGCCGTTCGTCAACTTCTGCCGCGGCCTGCGGGCCGAGGGCGGCGGCGTGGTGGTCACCAGCCAGCTGTTCGGCGGCAAGATCCTCTCCGACGTCGCGCTCGCCGACGGGCGCGGCATCGTCAGCGTCTCCGCCGGCGCGTTCCCGGCGGACGCCGGCCGCACCGACAAGGCCGCGACGGTCGAGACCGTCGCGCTGCCGGTCGAGGCCCCGGCGGTCGAAGTTCGAGCGCTTCATCGAGCCCGAGGCCGGCGACGTCGACATCACCAAGCAGGACGTGCTGGTGGCGGTGGGGCGCGGCATCCAGACCCAGGACAACATCGAGCTGGCCGAGGAGCTGGCGGCGGCGCTGGGCGGGGCGGTGTGCGGCTCGCGGCCGGTGGTCGACCAGGGCTGGCTGGCCCTGAGCCGCCAGGTCGGCAAGTCCGGCATGAGCGTGAAGCCGCGGCTGTACCTGGCGCTGGGCATCAGCGGCGCGCCCGAACACGTCGAGGGGATGCAGGCCTCCCAGACCATCGTGGCGGTCAACACCGACGCGGCCGCCCCGATCTTCGACGTCGCGAAGTACGGGGTGTGCGCGGACGTGCTCGAGCTGCTGCCGGTGCTGACCGAGAAGATCAAGGCGCGCAAGGGATGAGCGCCATGGGGCAGGATCCCGTCGTGGTCTCGTTCCTGGGGTTGCCGGGGCTCGTCGTGCTGTGGGTGTCGACGCTGGTGGCCTTCGGCGTGTTCGGATGGCGGGTGAGCCAGCTCGTCGGGCTGGTGCGCAGGGGCCGCCCCGAGAACCGCTTCGACCAGCCGGCGAAGCGCGTCGCTGAACGTGGTCAAGCACGTCTTCCTCCAGCCGCGCATCTTCAACGAGCCGAGCCATCGGGCTGCCCCACTTCCTGATCTTCTGGGGCTTCGTGCTCTACGTCGTCTGCTTCAACTGGGGGCTGGTGCGCGGCCTGTTCCCCGGGCTGCCGCTCCCGTACCCCGACACGGTCGGCGTGGTCGCCCTGTTCCTGGACGTGTTCGCGGTCGTCGTGCTGGCCGCGCTGGTCGTTTCCGCGCTGCGGCGCGCATTCTTCGCGCCGCCGCACCTGCACCTCAGCATCGACGCGAACCTGATCCTGGTCTGGATCGGCATCCTGATGCTCAGCTCGCTGTTCGGCGGCGCGTTCCGGCTGATCGCCGAGGGCGCCCCGTCGAGCGCCTGGGCCCCGTTCGCCAGCCTGCTCGTCCCGCTGGTCTCCGGGCTGACGGCGGAGCGGGCCGAGGGGCTGGCCAAGTCGATGTGGTGGGTGCACACCTTCGGCGTGCTGTGCTTCCTCGTCTACCTGCCGTACTCCAAGCACCTGCACCTGCTGGCCTCGCCGTTCAACGTGCTCTTCGGCAGCCTCCGCCCAGCGGGCGACCTGGACATCGCCGGCGGGACGGAGGAGTCGGCGGCGGGCGCGGCGAAGTGGGACGACTTCACCTGGAAGCAGCTGCTCGGGGGCTTCTCCTGCGCGGAGTGCGGCCGCTGCGACCGTGCCTGCCCGGCCACGACCTCGGGCTTCCCGCTCGAGCCCCAGCAGATCATCCAGAAGCTCAAGAAGCACACGCTCGAAGCGGGCCTGGCGAAGCCCGGCAAGGCCGCTCCCGCGCTCATCGGCGGCGTGGTGGCCGAGGCCGAGATCTGGGCCTGCACGACCTGCATGTCCTGCATGGAGCGCTGCGCGGTCCTGAACGAGCAGATCCCCACCGTCGTGCAGATGCGCCGTCACCTGGTCGGCGAGGGCGCGGTCGAGAAGACGCTCCAGGACATGCTGGCCAACCTGAACCGCTACGGCAATTCCTTCGGCAAGTCGGACCGGATGCGGGCGAAGTGGACCCAGCCGCTGGCCACCAAGATCAAGGACGCGCGCAAGGAACCGGCCGAGGTCCTGTGGTACGTGGGCGACTACGCCTCGTACGACCCGCGGCTCGAGGACATCACCCGCAAGACCGCGGAGATCCTCCAGCGGTCGGGCGTGGACTTCGGCCTGCTCTACGAGGGCGAGCGCAACGCCGGCAACGACGTGCGCCGCATCGGGGAGGAGGGGCTCTTCGAGATGCTGCGGGAGAAGAACCTGCAGGTCATGGAGAAGGCCCAGTTCAAGACGCTGGTGACGACCGACCCGCACACCTACAACACGCTGAAGAACGAGTATCGCTGGAACGGCCGCGCGGTCCCGGTCCTGCACTACACCGAACTGCTGGACCAGCTGCTGACGCAGGGGCGGCTGCCGCTGAAGCAGCGCCTCGCCGGACGGGTCACCTATCACGATCCCTGCTACCTCGGTCGCTACAACGGCGTCTACGACCCGCCGCGCCGCGTGCTCGCCGGGCTGGGGCTCGAGCTGGTGGAGATGCCGCGCAGCCGCAACCGCAGCTACTGCTGCGGCGCGGGCGGCGGCCGGATCTGGATGGAGGACGTGCCTGGCATCAAGGAGCGTCCCGCCGAAAGCCGCATCCGCGAGGTTGCCGGGCTGCCGGGGGTCTCGACGCTGGTGGTCAGCTGTCCGAAGGACATCGCCATGTTCCGCGATGCCGTGAAGACCACCGACAACGAGGGGAAGATCGTGGTCAAAGACCTCGCCGAACTGGTTTGGGAAGCGATGCAGGGATAGGAAGGGACGATCCATGGCCATCGTCGAACGCGCTGTCACCTGTCCGACCGACACCACGCTGGAAACCCTCATGGCCACACCCGAGGGCCAGCAGATCATGACCTGTCTGCAGTGCGGGACGTGCGCGGGCACGTGCCCGTACGGGGAGGACATGGAGTACCCGCCGCGGGCGATCATCAACATGCTGTGGCGGGGCCTGCTCGACGAGGTCATCGCCTCCGGCAGCCTGCTGCGCTGCGTCTCCTGCTACGCCTGCCTGAGCAAGTGCCCGCGCGGCATCCGGCTCACCGACGTCCTGCTGCCGCTGGTCAAGGAGCAGACGCTGGCCAACCTGAAGGAGCTGCCGGGCGAGCTGCAGAAGTCGCTCGAGAACATGTCGCGCTACGGCAACCCGATGGGCGAGTCGGGGCGGAAGCGGGCCGCCTGGGCGGCCACCGCGGGCGTGCCGGTGCGCAGCCTGGCGGAGAAGCCCGGCCCGGTGGACGTGCTGTGGTTCGTGGAGTGCTACACCTCCTTCTATCCCCGCGGCCAGGCGAACAGCAAGGCCACGGCGAAGCTGTTCAACGCGCTGGGCGTGGACTTCGCCATCCTCGGGCACGAGGAGCAGTGCGCCGGCGAGTGCGGGCGCCTGACCTGGGAGCCCGGCCTGTTCGAGAAGCTCAGCGAGGCGAACCTGAAGGCGCTGCGCAAGCACTCGTTCAAGCGCGTCGTGACCGGGGATCCACACGCCTTCAACGCCTTCCGCAGCCGCTACCCGTTCGCCGAGGCCGGCTGGGAGGTCGAACACACCACGCCGTTCCTGGCGCGGTACCTCGAGTCGTTGCGGCCCCGGCTCACGAAGAAGCTCGAGGTCAAGGTCGCCTACCACGACAACTGCTGCCTCGGGCGGGGCATGGGCTGCTACGACGAGCCGCGCGAGCTGCTCGGCGCCATCCCGGGCGTGACGCTGGTCGAGATGGCCCACAGCCGGGCCAACTCGCTGTGCTGTGGCGGCGGCGGTGGCGGGATGTGGCTGGACACCTACTACAAGTCGAAGGGGATGGACCGGTTGTCCGAACGGCGGGTGAAGGAAGCCGTCGCCGCCGGCGCGGACGTGCTGGCCGTCTCCTGTCCGCTGGAGCTGTTCCGTTTCGAAGACGCCGTGAAGACGCTCGGCCACGACAAACAGCTGGTGGTCCGGGACGTGGTCGAACTGCTGGCCGAGTCACTGGAGGGTTGACCGATGAGCGAGCCCGTTAGAATCGGGTTCTACGTTTGTCACTGCGGCACCAACATCGCCGCCATGGTGGACGTGGAGGCGGTGGCCAAGTACGCGGCCAAGTTGCCCGGGGTGGCCGTCTCCCGGAACTACAAGTACATGTGCTCCGATCCGGGCCAGGAGCTGATCCAGCAGGACATCAAGGAGCACAAGCTGAACCGCGTGGTCGTCGCGGCGTGCTCGCCGCTGCTGCACGAGCGCACGTTCCGCACGGCCACCATGAAGGGCGGCCTGAGCCCGTTCTTCTTCCAGATGGTGAACATCCGCGAGCACGACGCCTGGGTCCACACCGACGGTGCGGAGGCGACGCGCAAGGCGCTTGCCCTGGTCCGGGCCGCCATCCGGCGCGTGCCGTTCCACAAGCCGCTCGAGATCAAGAAGGTCCCGATCCACCCGGCCGTGCTGGTGGTCGGCGGCGGGATCGCCGGCATCCACGCCGCGCTGACCCTGGCCGACGGCGGCCAGAAGGTCTACCTCGTCGAGCGTGAGGCCACGATCGGCGGGCACATGGCGAAGTTCGACAAGACCTTCCCCACGCTCGACTGCGCCGCCTGCATCCTCACGCCCAAGATGTCGCAGGTGAACGCGCACCCCAACATCACGCTGTGGATCGTACTCCGAGGTCGCCCAGGTGAGCGGCTTCGTGGGCAACTACGACGTCACGATCCGGCGCAAGCCGCGCTACATCGTCGAGGACCTGTGCACCGGCTGCGGCGAGTGCGTGGAGGCCTGCGTCTATCGCGAGCCGCGCTTCGCCGACGAGTTCAACGAGGGGCTGGGCAAGCGCAAGCCGGTGTTCATGCCGTTCCCGCAGGCGGTGCCGCCGATCGTCATGATCGACCCGGGCACCTGCCGCGTGTGGACGCACGGGAACTGCAAGGAGCCGTGCGTCAAGGCCTGCGGCGACCGCAAGGCCATCGACTTCTCGCAGAAGGAAGAGCTCAAGGAGATCAAGGTCGGCACGGTGATCGTGGCGACCGGGTTCAAGACCTTCGACGCGAAGCGCATGCCCTTCTACGGCTACGGCCGCTACCCGAACGTCTACAACGCGCTCGAGATCGAGCGCCTGGTCAACGCTTCGGGGCCCACCGGCGGCGAGCTGGTGACGCGCAAGGGCAAGAAGCCGCAGACGGTGGGCATCGTCCACTGCGTCGGCTCGCGCGACGAGAACAACAACAAGTGGTGCTCGCGGGTGTGCTGCCTGTACTCGCTGAAGCTCGCGCACCTGATCAAGGAGCACACGCACGCCGAGGTCTACAACTTCTACATCGACATGCGGACCCCGGGGAAGAGCATGGAGGAGTTCTACAACCGCATCGCCGGCGAGGGCGTGCACATGGTCCGCGGCAAGGTGGCGGACGTGTTCCCCGACCCGAGCGACCCCGAGGGCGACCGGCTGCTGCTGCAGGCGGAGGACACGCTGCTCGGCCGCGTGCTCAAGTTCCCGGTGGACATGCTGGTGCTCGCGACCGGGCTGGAGCCGCAGGCCGACGCGCAGGACGTGCGCCGGATGCTCAACATGAGCTGCGGCACCGAGGGCTTCTTCCTCGAGCGGCACCCGAAGCTGGCGCCGGTCAGCACCTTCACCGACGGTGTGTTCCTGGCGGGCTGCTGCCAGGGGCCGAAGGACATCCCGGACACCGTGGCCCAGGCGGGCGCGGCGGCGGCGGAGGCCTACTCGCTGATCTGCCGCGGGCACATCGAGCAGGAGCCGAACACCGCCTACGTCCGCGAGGAGGACTGCTCGGGCTGCAAGTCCTGCATCCCGCTCTGCCCGTACACCGCGATCACGTTCGCCGAGAGCACGAAGAAGGCGGTCATCAACGAAGCGCTCTGCAAGGGCTGCGGGACCTGCGTGGCCTCCTGTCCGTCCGGTTCGATCGTCCAGAACCTGTTCGAGGACGAAGAGATCTACAGCGAGATCGAAGGGATCCTGGCCAATGAATGACAAACCCTGGGAGCCGCGGATCGTCGCGTTCTTCTGCAACTGGTGCACCTACACGGCGGCGGACCTGGCCGGCGTGTCGCGCATGAAGTACGCGGCCAACGTCCGGACCATCCGGCTGATGTGCTCGGGCCGCGTGGACCCGCAGTTCATCCTGGACGCCTTCGCCAAGGGCGCCGACGGCGTGCTCATCGGCGGATGCCACCCCGGCGACTGTCACTACGGGGAGGGCAACTACAAGATGCTGCGCCGGTTCCAGATCCTCCAGCGGATGCTCGCCGACATGGGCATCGAGCCGGAGCGGCTGCGGCTGGAGTGGATCTCGGCCGCCGAGGGCGACAAGGTCAAGTCGGTGATCAACGACATGGTGGAGAAGGTCAAGGTCCTCGGTCCGCTCGACCTGCCCGGGAAGTTCCAGTCGTGGGACGGCGAGGTGATGAGCGAAGCGGAGGCTCACGCCCACGCCGCACAGCAGGAGGCCCGATGAGCAAGCCCAAGGTCGCGTTCTACTGGTGCGCCTCCTGCGGTGGCTGCGAAGAGGCCATCGTGGACCTGGCCGAGGACATCCTCGGCGTGGTCGAGGCGGTGGACATCATCTTCTGGCCGTGCGCGATGGACTTCAAGAAGAAGGACGTCGAGGCGATGGCGGACAAGTCCATCGTCGCCACGTTCCTGAACGGCGCCGTGCGCACCTCCGAGCAGGAGGAGATGGCGCACCTGCTGCGGCGCAAGAGCCAGGTCCTGATCGCCTACGGTTCGTGCGCCGCCTCGGGCGGCATCCCGGGCCTGGCGAACCAGTTCCCGCTCGAGCAGATCCTCCGCTTCGCCTACGGCGACAGCCCGTCCACGGCGAACGAGGCGGGGACGCGCCCGCTGTCCTCGTCCACGCAGGCGGGGCACCCGCTCCACCTGCCGGTGTTGCGCGAGATGGTGCGGTCGCTCGACCAGGTGGTGGACGTCGACTACACCATCCCGGGCTGCCCGCCCACTCCCAAGCTCACCAAGGCCGCGGTCGGGGCGCTGTTGGAGGGCAAGTTGCCGCCGAAGGGGACCGTGCTGGCGCCCGACATCGCGCTGTGCGACGAGTGCCCGCGCAAGGCGAGCAAGCCCACCGACCTGGCGTTCACCGAGTTCAAGCGGCCCCACCAGGTGGTGATCGACCCGGAGAAGTGCGTCCTGGCGCAGGGCGTGATCTGCATGGGCCCCGCGACGCGGGGCGGCTGCGAGGCGGTCTGCATCCAGGGGAACATGCCGTGCACCGGCTGCTTCGGCGCGACCTCGCGGGTGAAGGACCAGGGCGCGAAGATCCTCTCCTCGGTGGCCTCGAACGTCGGCCCCCGGGACGCGGCGGCGATCGACCTGGTCCTCGCGGGCATCCCGGACCCGGTCGGGACGTTCAACCGTTACGGACTGGCCAAGTCCCTGCTCCGCAGAAAGGTGCCGAAGCGAGGGTGAGCCTCCTGCCCGCCATCCTGGGGAAGCTGCGCAACGGGCCGCCGCTCGAAGGCGGCGGCCTGGCGCGGCTGTTCCGGCTGCGCATCGGCGCCAAGCTGGAGCTGAGCTTCCTGCTGATCATCATCCTGATCAGCGTGATCCTCAGCCTGGTGGGGACGTGGGTCATCGGCGACCGGTTCGTGGAGCAGGCCCAGGAGAAGGTGGGCACCGACCTCAACTCCGCGCGCGAGATCTACCAGAACAACCTGCTGCGGATCAGCGACGCGGTCCGGTTCGTCTCGGACCGGGACTTCGTCCGCTCGCCCGTGTACGCCGGCAGCCGGGACCGGCTGCTGCGCCGGCTCTCGGGCATCTGCAAGGAGGAGCACCTCGACGCCCTGACCCTGACCGACGCCCGCGGGGTCGTGATCCTGCGGACCTCGAACCCGGGGGTGTACGGCGACGACCAGAGCCGTCAGCAGCTGGTGCGGGCGGTGCTGGAGCGGCACGAGACGGTCGCCGCGACGGTGCTGATCCCTCACCAGGAGCTGGTCCTGACTTCGCCCGAGCTCGCGGCGCGGGCGACGATCGAGCTGGTCCCGACCGAGATGGCCCGGCCGCGGACCGAGCGGTACTCCACCACCGGCATGGCGCTCAAGGCGGCCGCGCCGGTGTTCGACTTCGAGCACCGCTTCATCGGTGTCGTCTACGGCGGCGTGCTGTTGAACCGCAACCACGAGATCGTCGACAAGATCAAGCAGACCGTGTTCCAGGGCCTGCAGTACCGCGGGCGCGACATGGGGACGGCGACCATCTTCCAGGGCGACATGCGGATCGCGACCAACGTCCTGAACCCGGACGGCTCGCGGGCGATCGGCACGCGCGCCGCCCGGAACGTCTACGACGCGGTCGTGCTGCGCGGCGAGAAGTGGATCCGCCGCGCCTACGTCGTTCGCGACTGGCGCATCACCGCCTACGAACCGATCCGCGACTACGGCGGCGCCATCATCGGCATGCTGTACGTGGGGCTGCTGGAGGGGAAGTACGTCGAGGTCCGCCGCCGCACCGTGATCGTGTTCCTGGCGGTCACGCTGATCGGCTCGCTGCTGGCGCTCACGCTGTCCCACTACCTGTCGCAGCGCATCTCCGGCTCGCTGAAGCAGCTGGTCTCCGGCGCGGACCAGCTCGCCCGCGGGAACCTGGACCAGCGGGTCGAGATCCGCTCGGGGGACGAGTTCCAGGAGCTGGCCGAGAGCTTCAACAGCATGGCCGCGGCCCTGAAGCGGCGGGACGAGCAGCTCAAGGAGCAGGCCGCGCGCAAGGTCATGGAGTCGGAGCGGCTCGCCCTCATTGGGCAGCTGGCCGCCGGCGTGGCCCACGAGATCAACAATCCGCTGACCGGCATCGTGACCTACTCGCAGCTGCTGCTCGAGAAGAACCCGGGCGAGGGCTCGACGCGCTCGTCGCTGCAGAAGATCGTCACCCAGGCGAACCGCTGCCGCAAGATCGTCCGCGGGCTGCTGGACTTCTCGCGCCAGAGCAAGCCCGACGAGCGCCCGTGCAACGTGAACACCGTGCTGCAGGAGTGCGTCGCGCTGGTGGCCAACCAGCCGCTGTTCCGCAACATCGAGCTGGTGCGCCGGTTCGGCGAGGACCTGCCGCCGGTGCCGATGGACCCCTCGCAGATGCAGCAGGTGTTCATGAACCTGATCATCAACGCGGCGGAGGCGACGCCGGCGGACGGCCGCCTGACCCTGACCACGCGGGTGGACGCGTCGGGCCGCTTCGTCGAGTTCGAGTTCGCCGACACCGGGTGCGGCATCAAGGAGGCGGACCTGGAGCGGATCTTCGACCCGTTCTTCACCACCAAGGGGGCCCGCCGCGGGACAGGGCTGGGACTGGCGATCAGCTACGGGATCGTCAAGGAGCACCGCGGGACCATCGCGGTCGAGAGCAAGGTCGGCGAGGGCACCACGTTCGTGGTGCGCCTGCCGGTGTCGCTGGAGGAGGCGGCGTAGACGTGGACAAGCCCAGCCGGATCCTGATCATCGACGACGAGGAGATCGTCCTCGATTCCTGCCTCGCGGTGCTGGAGGGCGGGGGCTACGAGATCGTCACCGCCCCGGACGGGACCGAGGGCCTGAAGCGGGCGGCGGAGTTCGCCCCGGACCTGGTCCTGGTGGACCTGATGATGCCGGGCATCTCCGGATTCGAGGTGCTGGAGGGCATGCGTGGGGTCGACCCGACGATCGTGACCATCGTCATCACCGGCTACTCGACGGTGGAGTCCGCGGTCGAGGCGATGAAGCGCGGGGCCTTCGACTTCCTGCCCAAGCCCTTCACGCCCGACGAGCTCCGCCTGATCGTCCAGCGCGGCGTCGAGCGCCGGCGCCTGGTGCTGGAGGCCATCTCGCTGCGCCGGGAGAAGGAGATGCTGCAGCAGAACTTCGCGGCGATCATCTCCCACGAGCTGCGCTCGCCGCTGAGCGCGGTCCAGCAGAACCTGTTCGTGCTCACCGCCGAGCTGGAGCCCGTGCTCGGCGGGCCGCAGAAGGAGCGTCTCGAACGCCTCAAGGTCCGCATCGCCGACCTGCTCAAGATGATCCAGAGCTGGCTGCGGGCGGTGTCGGTCCCCGCGGCGGGGATCGGCGGCGAGTTCGTCCCCGTGTCGGTCCGGTCGGCGATCTCCCGCGCGATCGAGAGCGTGCAGCCGCACGCGACCCGCAAGGACATCACCATCACCGACGCCGCCCCCGGGTCGCTGCCGCCGGTGCTCGGTGACGAGACCATCCTGACCGAGGCGCTGGTCAACCTGGTCGGCAACGCCGTCAAGTACACGCACCCGGGGGGTCGCGTGACCGTGAGCGCCGCGGTGGAGGCCGGCCAGGTCGTGGTCGCGGTCGCCGACACCGGCATCGGCATCGCGGCGGAGGACGTGCCCTCCGTCTTCGACGCGTTCTACCGTGGCAAGCTCGGTCCCGACGCCGAGGCGGGATGCGGGCTGGGCCTGGCGCTCACGCGCCGGATCATCGAGGCCCACCACGGCACCATCTCGGTCGAGAGTGAGATCGGCAGGGGGACGACGTTCACCGTCCGCCTGCCTGTGCATACCGCAGAAAGCACCCGCCCGGCCGGCGAGGCCCCGGCTGCCCCAACCACCCGTGATCCCGGAGACCAGCGATGAGCGATCGCAAGCAACTGCTGATGATCGACGACGATCCCGATTTCGTCGATGGCATCAAGTCCATCCTGACGGCCGCGAAGTACGATGTCGACGTCGCCCACAACCCGAAGGACGGCCTCGCGGCGCTGCAGAAGAAGAAGTACGACCTCCTGCTGCTCGACATCATGATGGGGCGCGGCGCCGAGGGCGTCATGATCGCGCGCAAGATGAGCCGGGACCCCAAGCTGCGCGAGATCCCCGTCCTGATCATGACCGGCATCCGCGAGCAGATCGCCTTCCTGTTCGGCAGCCAGGCGCTCCACCCGCACTTCGTCGAGGTGGACGAGTTGATGGAGAAGCCGGTCGAGCCGCGGTTGCTCCTGGAGCGGATCGAGGCGCTGCTGAAGGCGTCGGCCGCGAAGGCAAGCGAGAAGAAATGAGCACGGGGACCATGGAGAAGCGGCTGGACTTCATCGGGGAGGTCGACAACCTCCTCCACGCCTCCACCGGCAACCCGGTGAACACCTGCATCCAGTGCGGGACCTGTTCCGGGTCCTGCCCGGTGGCCTCCGGCGGCTTCATGAGCCACACGCCGCGGCGGATCATCGCGATGATCCGGGCGAACCGGAAGGAAGAGACGCTCCGGGCGAACACCTACTGGTATTGCGCGTCGTGCTACATGTGCACGGTGCGGTGCCCGCGGGGGATCGACATCGCCGAGCTGATGTACGCGCTCAAGCGCTACTCGATCTGGCACAGCGAGTACGGCAAGGACCTGATCGGCCCGACGTTCTCGGAGACGTTCATCCAGACCATCATGAAGAGCGGCCGGTCCTACGAGCCGGTGCTGGCGACGACCTACCTGTTCTCCTTCGGCTTCCAGGACATGCTGCAGGAGGCGGCGACCGCCACCGGCCTGATGCTGAAGGGCCGCATGCCGGTGCTGCCGCCGCGGATCAAGCGGCTGGAGAACTTCAAACGGATGGTCCGGAAGATCGTCCCGGTGGAGGAGAGATGACCAGGAAGTACGCGTACTTCCCGGGATGCTCGCTGGAGAAGATGGCGAGGAGCTACCACGAGTCCGCGTTGGAGACGACGCGCGCCCTCGACGTCGAGCTCCAGGAGCTCGAGGACTGGAACTGCTGCGGCGCGACCACCTACTTCAACATCGACGAGCTGCTGGCGAACACGCTCTCGGCGCGCAACCTGGCGATCGCGGAGCGGACCAAGCTGGACGTCGTCGCGCCGTGCAGCGGCTGCTACAAGAACATGTACTCGGCACGCAAGCACCTGACGCACGAGCCGGACCTGAAGGAGCACATCAACGAGGCCCTGGCCGAGGACGACCTGAGGTTCGAGGGGACCTCCGAGGTGCGTCACCTGATCGACGTGCTGGTGAAGGACGTCGGCCTCGAGGAGATCAAGAAGCGCGTGCGCCGGCCGCTGGCCGGGCTCAAGGTGGCGCCCTACTACGGCTGCCAGATCCTGCGGCCCCGGAAGGACCACGAGGACGTCGAGTCGCCGCGGTTCTTCGAGGACCTGATGACCGCGGTCGGCGCGGAGCCGGTCGAATACCGGCTCAAGCTGCGCTGCTGCGGGGGGGCGCTGCTGATCACCAACCGCGAGGCCGCGCTCAGCCTGGTGCGGAACCTGCTGGAGAACGCGGTGCAGTCCGGGGCGGCGATCATCGCCACCGCCTGTCCGCTCTGCCAGGTCAACCTCGAGTGCTACCAGAAGCAGGTCAACAGCGAGTTCGGGACGAACCTCAACGTGCCGGTGCTCTACTTCACGCAGCTGATCGGGCTGGCGCTCGGCGTCTCGCCCGCGAAGCTGGGCATCGGGTCGGAGCTCGTCAACGCGATGCCGGCGCTCGCCAGCGCGGGGAGCGGCGGAGGTGCGCGTTGAACCATCGCGAGATCACAGGAAGCCGACGGCGGATCGGTTGAAACCGGGGAAGGCAAGCCAATGAACCCAGTCACTGGAACCGTACCGAAGGGCGACGCCGGGGCCGCCGGAAGACGCATCACCATCGACCCGATCTCGCGCCTCGAGGGGCACGGGAAGATCGACATCTTCCTGGACAAGCAGGGCGACGTCGAGCACGCCTACCTGCAGATCCCCGAGCTGCGGGGATTCGAGGTGTTCAGCATCGGCCGGCCCGCGGAGGACATGCCGCAGATCACCAGCCGCATCTGCGGGGTGTGCCCGACCGCGCACCACATGGCGGCCACCAAGGCGCTCGACGACCTCTACCAGGTCGAGCCGCCGCCCGCGGGGAGGAAGATCCGCGAGCTGGTCTACAACGCCTTCACGTTCGAGGACCACGCGCTGCACGTCTACATCCTGGGCGGCCCCGACTTCATCGTCGGGCCGGACGCGCCCGCCGCGAAGCGCAATGTCGTGGGCGTGATCGAAGCGGTCGGGCTCGACGTCGGCAAGCAGGTCATCAGCATGCGCCGGCGCGTGCGCGAGATGATCGCGTACTTCGGCGGCAAGGTGATCCACCCCGTGCTCGGCCTGCCCGGCGGCGTCGCCAAGGGCCTGGCGCCCTCCGACCTGCCGCGGTTCAAGGAGCTGGCGCAGGAGGCGGTCGGGTTCGGCGAATTCACGCTCGAGGTCTTCAAGAAGATCGTCCTGGGGAACCCGGAGTACGTGAAGCTGATCACGTCCGACGCCTACACCCACAAGACCCACTACATGGGCATGGTGGACGCGAACAACAAGGTGAACTTCTACGACGGCCTGCTCCGCGTCGTGGACCCGGCCGGCAAGGAGTACGCCAAGTTCCCGGCCCAGAAGTACCGCGACTACATCGACGAGCACGTCGAGGAGTGGAGCTACATCAAGTTCCCGTTCCTCAAGCCGCTGGGCTGGAAGGGCTTCGTGGATGGGCCGGGCACCAGCCTGTTCGCGGTGGCCCCGATGGCGCGGCTGAACGCTTCGGACGGCATGGCCACGCCGCTGGCGCAGAAGGCCTACGAAGAGCTCTACGCCACGCTCGGCGGGAAGCCGGTGCATCACACGCTGGCCAACCACTGGGCGCGCTGCGTCGAACTGCTCCAGGCCGCCGAGAGCATGGTCGAGCTGCTGAACGACCCGGACATCGTGAGCCCGGACATCCGCAACCTCCCGACCAAGAAGCCCTCGGTCGGGATCGGCGCGGTCGAGGCCCCGCGCGGCACGCTGTTCCACCACTACGAGACCGACGAGAACGGCATCATCAAGATGGCGAACCTCATCGTCGCGACCCAGAACAACGCGGCCCGCATCGCGATGAGCGTGGACAAGGCCGCCAAGGGGCTGATCTCGAAGGGCAAGGTCAACGACGGGTTGCTGAACATGGTCGAGATGGCGTTCCGCGCCTATGACCCGTGCTTCGGCTGTGCCACGCACGCGCTGCCGGGGGAGATGCCGCTGATCGCGCGGCTCTACGGTCCGGATCGTGGGCTGGTGCAGGAGATCCGCCGCGACCCGAAGGTGAGATAGCCGGGCAGGCCGGCGCCGTTGCGGGGCTCCTGCGGATCTTCGCAGGTCCGGGGCCGCACCCCGCGCGGCGACCGGCCGTTGAGCCGGGGGCCGTCGCCGGAGCGTCCGCGCCGGCGGCGGCTCCCGCGTTCGTGGGAGGCAGGCGCATGAGCGGGACGCGGCCGTCATGAGGATCATCGTGCTGGGGCTGGGCAACGACCTGCTGGCGGACGACGCCATCGGCCACCTGGCCGTGGCGGAGCTGGCGCCGCGCCTGGCGGGCCGCGCCGACGTCGAGGCCACCGCGCTGCACGGCCTGGCGCTGCTCGACGTGCTGGCGGGCTACGACGCCGCGGTGGTGCTCGACGCCGCCTGCACGGGTGCCCACGCGCCGGGCGCGGTCCACGAGATCGCCGCGGCCTCGCTGGCGCGCGTCCAGAACCCCACGCCGCACTTCGCCGGCTTCCCCGAGATGCTGGACCTGGCCGAGCGCCTCGGGCTGCACTTTCCGCGGCAGCTGCGGATCATCGCGGTCGAGGTGCTGGACCCGTACACCGTCGGCGGCGCCATGACCCCGGCGGTGCGCGACGCCCTGCCCGAGCTGTGCGAGCGCGCCCTGCGGGCGGTGGGGGAGCTGGAAGCGGGGCGCTGAGCGGCGGCTACACCCGCTCCCAGCGGCGCGCGAGGAGCCGCGCCACCGCCAGGAAGACGACCATGAAGGCGGCCAGCATCCCGACCTGCGGCAGCAACGCGGTGAGCGGGGCCTCGCGCCAGAAGACCTTCACGTAGCCGTCGAGCGCCCATGCGTTGAAGGTCAGGAGCCCGGCCTTCTGCATCCCCGGCGTCATGAGAAAGCGGGGGAACATGCTGCCGCCCAGTGCCGACATGACGAGGATGACGAGCGTCGAGATGCCGGCGAGCTGCGCCCGCGTGCGGCAGAGCGAGGCAAGGAGAAGCCCGAACGCGGCGGTCGTGGCGGCGGTGAAGAAGGTCATCACCGCGAAGCCCGGCAAGTGATGGAGCAGGTCGAGCCGGAAGACGACCATTCCGTAGACGAACATCACGGTGATCTGCAGCATGCCGAGCAGCGTGATGTAGATCCACTTGCCGGTCATCAGCCCGGTCATGCCCAGGCGGCTCGAGAGCACGCGCTCGAGCGTGCCCGAGTCCACTTCGTCGAGCAGTGTGCCCGCCACCGCGCTGGCGGCGAACAGCAGGAACATCACGGCGATCGCGGCGGCGTAGAAGGAGATGATGCTGTTGTCCTGCTTGCGGCCCAGCACCGGCACGACCTCGACCCGCACCAGGCCGGACATCGCCGCGCCGGCGGCGGAATCGCCGCCGGCCGCGGTGCGGGAGGCCGGGCCGGCGGTGGAATCGCCCCCCGCCGCGCCGCGCAACCGCGGCAGCCACTGGTCCACCGCCTGCTGCTGGCGTGGTGTGAGCCCGCCCGCGTAGCGCTCGAACTCGCCGATGCCGCCCTGCATGAACACGTCCGGCATGGCGGTCATCACGATCTTCTGCAGCATCCCGCCGACCACCTGCGGGGCGATGGGATCGGAGGGGTCGGAGAGCAACTGGAGCGGCACGCCGCGCCCGTCGAAGCGCGCGAGCGAGGTGTCGAGCCCCGCGGGCAGCACCAGCGCGACGGGGACGTGTCCGTCGCGCACCAGGCGCTCGGCACGGGCGCGGTCGAGGAGGGTCCGGGTGGTGTCGCGCGAGCCGCCGTCGCGACGCGCGCGGGTCAGCACGACGAGGCTCTTCTCGGCCTGGAGCGCCCGCACCAGCCGTTGGCTCGTGGCGGTGTGGCTCTCGTCCACGACCGCGAGGTGCACGCGCCCGGTGACGTCGTTGCCGCGCCCACCGAAGATCATCGCGAACATCGTGAAGAACGCCATCGGGACGGCGAAGGTCAGCAATTGCGCCACGCGGTCGCGTCGCAGGTTGGTCCAGTGGATGCGCAACAGCGTGCGGATCATTCGCGCAGCTCCCGTCCGGTCAGGTGGAGGAAGACCGACTGCAGGCTGGGGCGACGGACCTCGAGGTCCACGACGCTGCGTCCCGCGGCGGCCACCCGGGCCAGCACCGCGGCGAGGTCCGCGTCCACGTCGCGCACGGCGCCGCGCCAGACCGTGCCGTCGCCCTCGGCGGCCAGGCCCTCGAGCGGGGCGGCAGGGGCCCGGTCGAGCTTCAACGTCACGGTGCGCCCGCCGCCGACCGTGTCGCGCACCAGGTCGCCCAGCGTGCCGGCGGCGATGACGCGGCCACGGTCCACGATGACGATGCGCTCGCAGCGGGCCTCGGCCTCGTCCAGCTGGTGCGTGGTGAGGAGCATCGAGACGCCGGTCGCGCGGAGGCGGTCGAGCATGTCGTAGATGCGCTCCCGGCTCTGCGGGTCCACGCCGACGGTGGGCTCGTCGAGCAGGATGACTCGCGGCTCGTGGAGCACGCCGCAGGCGATGTTGAGCCGGCGCCGCATGCCCCCCGAGAAGCGCCGGACCGGCTCGTGCGCCCGCTCGGCGAGACCGGTCCAGTCGAGCGCCCACGCCACGCGGTCGCGCAGCGCGGCACCGCGCAGCCCGTTGAAGCTGCCGAAGGCCTCGAGGTTCTCTCGCGCGGTGAGCAGCGGATAGAGCGCGATCTCCTGCGGCACGACGCCGAGGCCGTCGCGGGTGTCGGTCGCCGACATCCGGCGGCCGAACAGCTCGATCGTGCCCCCGTCCAGCCGCACGCGCCCGGCCAGCGCCCGCACCAGCGTGGTCTTGCCCGCGCCGTTGGGGCCGAGCAGACCGAGCAGTTCCCCCTCGCCGAGCTCGAGGGATACGCCGCCGAGCGCGTGCGTCGACCCGAAGGCCTTCGTTGCGTCCTCGACCCGCAGCACCGTCATGGCCGCGGAGGATACGGGGCGGAGGGCCGGGAGGGAAGCGGGAGGGACGCGCCGATGGGAGGGCCGCGCCGGTCGGGCGCCGCCCGCCACGCGGCCGCTGACCGGCGCCGGCCGGAGTGCTATGGTCCGGGCGGGAGAGGACGCGCCCCGGGTCGGCGGCGAGGGCCGCCGCCCGGGCGGGGAGCCTCCCGCGGACCGGGCGGCCCGTCGGCCCCCGCACCCTGACCATCGCGGAGCGATGCCATGAACGTCCTCAGGAACCTGCTCGTCGCGGTCGCGCGGCCCCGGGGCTGCTCCAAGTCATGATCATCGACCCGGCCGCGGTCTCCGGCGTGCACTTCGCGCACTTCATGAACAGCGTCATCGTGCCGCGGCCGATCGCGTTCGTCACCACGGTGGACTCGGCCGGACGCGTGAACGCGGCGCCCTTCTCGTGGTTCTGCGGGCTGGCCACCCGCCCGCCGCTCGTGGGGGTCTCGATCAGCCCGCGCGCCGGCGGGCCCAAGGACACGCTGCGCAACCTGCGCGAGACCCGCGAGTTCGTGGTGAACGTGGTGACCGAGGCGATGGCCGCGCAGGTCGTGCAGGCCTCGGGCGACTGGCCGGCGGACGTGGACGAGCTGGCGCTCACCGGGCTCGGCGCCCTGCCCTGCGACCGCGTGCGCCCGCCGCGCGTGGCCGAGTCGCCCGTGAGCCTGGAGTGCCGGCTCGACCGCGAGATCGAGCTCGGCGAGTCCTGCTTCGTCGTGGGGGAGATCCTGTGCGCCCACGTGAGGGACGACGTGCTCGCCGGGGGTCGCGTCGACGTGACCAGGCTCGCGCCCCTCGCCCGGCTCGGCGGCGAGCAGTACGCGGGGTTGGGGGCGCTGCTGCGGTTGCCCCGCCCGAAGGTGGAACGCGCCCCGGGTTCGGGCTAGATTCCCCCCGACGAATCCCGACCCGTTGCCCCGACCCGGAGGCCACCATGCCGCATCGCCGTATCGCCGCCGCGTTCCTCGCCCTCGTCCTCCTCGTCCCGGTGCCGGCCGCAGCGCTGGGCATCGAGAAGGGAGTGAAGGCCGGCTTGAACCTCTCCAATTTCCACGGCCAGGCCGCCGACGTCCAGAACACGAGCACGAAGGCCGGACTCGTGGTCGGAGCGTTCGTCGCCTTCGGCTTCGCCCCCGACCTCGCGATCCAGGTCGAGGGGCTCTACAGCATGAAGGGGATGAAGACGACCGTTCAGAACGTGGACACCGAGGGGAACGTGGGCGGGACGCACGACAGCTTCGTGATCGTCAACTACCTCGAGATCCCGGTGTTGCTGCGCGGCACCCTGCTTCGGACCGAGGTGGTCCAGCCCATGTACTACCTGGGGCCGACCGTCGGGTTCAGCCTCGGGGGCGAGGTCCGGACCGACGCGTCGGGCGGGCAGACGCAGGACCTCACGCAACTGAAGACCGTGGACCTGGGCTTCGCGCTGGGCGCCGGGGCCGGTATCCAGGTCGGCGGGCGGCGGATCCTCACCGAGTTCCGCTACACGACCGGCTTCGCCGACATCTACGACGTCGCCGGCAACCTCGAATCCATCAACCACCTGTTCTCGATCACGGCGGGCCTGACCTTCTGAGCGAAGCGAGCGGGCCCGCCTCCCGTGAGGGGGCGGGCCCGCGTCCGGCACCGGCGCCGGGTCAGCGTGCGGCGGGGATCAGGTCCAGCACCTCGCCCGGCTCGGGGAATCGCCCGGTCTCGTGCTTCGAGTAGATGGTCTTCCCGTCGAGGACGACCTCGAAGATGCCACCGGCGCCCTTCACCAGTTCCGCCTCGATGCCCCGCCCGTTACGGATCTCGGCTGCCAGACCGGCAGCCCTGGGAAGATACCCTCACTGGCCGCAATAGGTGATCGTCAGCCTGCTCATATCGGCCTCCTCGGTTGGTTGGACGGACTCCGATCGCCACCATAGGCCCGTTCCCCGGCGCTGGCCAGCGTTCGCGGCGGTGCCGCGCAGGCCTTTGGATGCCGTCGGGCCCATCCCGTTTCCGTGCCTTCGCGCGACGGGCTAAGATGCAGCCCTTGCATCGGCCGCTCCGGGGCGACGGCTCCCGCGGCCCGGCCCCGGAGACCCAGGCATGACCGATCCCGCCCCGAACCTCGAAGCGCGCCTGCGGCACGCGCTCGGCGAAGGGCTGCGGACGGCCGAGCCGCTGCGGCTCCACACCACGCTGCGCATCGGCGGTCCCGCCGACTTCTTCTACGCCGCGCGCAGCCCCGAACGGCTGGTGACGGCCCTGCAGGTCGGCCACGAGCTGGGCCTGCCGGTCTTCGTGCTCGGCGGCGGCAGCAACCTGCTGGTGTCGGACGCGGGCGTGCGCGGGCTGGTCGTGCGGAACGCCTGCGACGAGGTCGAGTTCGAAGGAACGATGGCCCGCGTCGGGTGCGGCGCGGACTTCCTCGGTTTCATCGAGCGCTGCCGCGACCGCTCGCTCGCGGGGCTCGAGTTCGCCGCGGGCATCCCGGGCACGATCGGCGGCGCGTTGTACGGCAACGCCGGCTGCTACGGACAGGACCTCGGTTCCCGCGTCATCGACTGCACGCACGCCACTCCCGACGGCGCCACGGTCGAGACGCGGCCGGCGGAGTGGTACGGGTTCGGCTACCGGGACTCGCGCCTCAAGCGCGACCCGCGCGTGCTGCTCTCGTGCCGGCTGCAGCTCGCCCCGGGCGAGCGCGTTGCCATCCAGCGGGAGATCGACGAGAAGCTGGAGATCCGCCGGGTGAAGCACCCGGACTGGCATTTCGAGCCCACCGCGGGATCGTACTTCAAGAACCTGCCGCCCGAGTGGCAGCGGCCGGGGGCGCAGCACTCGCCCGGCACCCGCCGCGTGGCCGCGGGGCAACTGCTCGAGGAGTGCGGTTGCCGCGGCCTGCGGGTGGGGGACGCGGTGGTCTTCGCGAAGCACGCGAACATCATCGTGAACGCAGGCGGGGCGAGCGCGGCGGACGTGCTGGCGCTGGCGGAGGAGATGAAGTCGCGGGTGCGCGAGCGCTTCGGCGTCACGCTCGAGGAGGAGGTCATGTTCCTCGGCGAGCGGCCGCCGGGTTCCGAGGGCCGGTAGCGCGCGCGGGGATGGAGCGGCGGACGCCGCGGGGGGCGCGGGGATGGAGCGGCGGACGCCGCGGGGGCGCGGGGATGGACCAGGGCCGAGCAGAGGCACCATGCGCTCGGCCCTGGTCCATCCCCGCGCCCCCCGTCTATCCGACGAGCAGCGGCACCACGCCCTCCGCCCGGGCCCGGGGCCCCCTATCCGCCGATGCGGCTCATCCCGCGGGCGGGCTGCATGAACGCGGGCTGGTTGATGAGGTGCCCGGGCTCCTTCCGCCAGGCTGCGGCCTTCAGCAGGGCGGCGATCTCCTCGTCGTTCGCGCCGCGCCGCAGGGCGCCGCGCAGGTCGTGCTCCTGGTGCGCGAACAGGCAGGTCCGGATCTGCCCGTCGGCGGTGAGCCGGATGCGGTCGCAGCGCTGGCAGAACGGTCGCGTCACCGAGCCGATGACGCCGACGGTGCCGCCGCCGTCGCGGTAGCGATGGAGCTCGGCGGGGGCGCTCGGGTCGGCGCCCGGCAGGGGATCGAGCGGGAACTCGCGCGCGAGGGCCGCCAGGATCTCCGCCGCCGGGACGAGCCGTTCGGTGGACCACGAGCGCTGCGAGTCCAGCGGCATCCACTCGACGAAGCGCAGCTCGAAGCCCTGCTCCCGCGCCCAGCGCGCGAGCGGCACGGCCTCGTCTTCGTTGAATCCCCGCATCAGCACGGCGTTGACCTTGATGGGGAAGAAGCCCGCGCGCTTCGCGGCCTCGAGGCTGGCGAGCACCTCGGCGAGGCGGTCACGCCGGGCGATCCGCCGGAAGCGCTCGCGGTCCAGCGTGTCGAGGCTCACGTTGACGCGCGTGAGCCCGGCTTCGCGCAGGACCCCGGCCAGCGTCACGAGCCTGAGCCCGTTGGTGGTCAGCGAGAGGTCGAGCGCCGGATCGAGGTCGCGCAGCGCGCGCACCAGCACTTCGAGACCGGCGCGCACCGTCGGCTCGCCGCCCGTGAGCCGGATGCCCGTCACGCCGAGCCCGAGGGCCACGCGGGCGACGCGGACGATCTCCTCGTAGCGCAGCACGTCGGTGTGCGGCATCCAGGCGACGCCCTCGCGGGGCATGCAATAGACGCAGCGCAGGTTGCAGCGGTCGGTGACCGAGATGCGCAGGTCGCGAAGCACGCGGCCCTGCGTGTCTGTGAGGGTGCCGAAGGCGGGCATGGGATGGGCTCCTGGACCGGAAAGCATAGTCGGCCCGCCCCGCCCGGCTCAAGCGGCGACCGCGGTGCGGCGGACGCCGCCGGGACCATGCTTGACCGATCCTCCACACCCGGCCCGGTCCGACCGGCTACACTGTCCGGGTTCGGTCGGCGCGTCCCGCGCCGCCGGGGAGGGGCCCGTCGCATGAGACGAATACTCGTGTTCGCCTGGCTGTTGCTCGTGGTCGGCGCGGCGCCTCCCAGCGGCCAGCGCCAGGTGGAGGACGGCACCTTCGTACCGAAGGTCGCGACGCCCGCCTTCACCGACCGGCACCCGGTCGTGATGATCGACGAGGCCCACCGGAACCAGTTCACCATGAAGGGGCCGTACCGGGTGTTCGCCCGCCTGCTCGTGCAGGACGGCCTGCGCGTGGTCCCGGGGACCGCGGCGTTCTCGTCCCGGCTGCTCGACTCCTGCCAGGTGCTGGTCGTCGCCGACGCGGTCGGCTCGGCGGAGCCGTTGGCGGCCTCCGCGCGGGCGTCCGCCTTCCGGGCCCCGGAATGCGATGCGGTGCGTGACTGGGTGAAGCGAGGCGGCTCGCTGCTCCTCATCGCGGACCATGCGCCCTTCGGCTCGGCCATGGACAGCCTCGCCGTCCGCTTCGGCGTGGACTTCGGCAAGGGTCGAACGATCGACACCCGCCAGGTCGACCCCGAGACCGGGAACATGGGCTGCATCCTGTTCACGCGTTCCCTGGGCATGCTGGGCGACCACCCGATCATGCGCGGGCGGAACAAGGCGGAGCGCATCGAGCGGGTCGTGACCTTCACCGGGCAGTCGCTCGCGGGACCGCGCGGGAGCACCGGCCTCCTGGTGCTCGGCCCCTCGGCCTCGGACCTGCCGATGAGCCCCGACTCGCGGCGCGAAGCCACACCGGAGGCGCGCCGGAAGGCCGACACCACGTCGGTGGTGCAGACCTCCGGGGCGGTGACGGCGGTCGATCGCTGCCAGGGTCTGGCGTTCGGCTTCGGCAAGGGCCGCGTCGTGGTGATCGGGGAGGCTTCGATCTTCAGCGCCCAGTTCGTGCTCGGACTGGAAGCCCGGCAGATGAAGAAGGAGCGCCTGAGGATCGGCCTCAACCGGCCGGACGTGGACGACAACCAGCAGTTCGCCCTCAACATCCTGCGCTGGCTGGCCCGGGAGCTGAACTGAGCCCCGTCCGCGGGACCGCGGCCGGGTCGCGACAGACGCCGCGCCGTTCGGCTATCATGCGCCGGTGGTCCGTCGCGCCGTGGCGGCGCGCCGGCGAGTGTCCGATGGGAGATGAGCGATGCCTCTCTGCGTGTACCTCTGTCAGACGTCCGGCTGCCAGGTGAAGGTCGAGCGCTGGATGCCAAGCGCCGGCGAGGGCGCCGAGGCGAAGATCCCCTGCCCGCGTTGCGGCACCCCGCTCGCCAGCGCGTGGACCGGCGCACAGACCCGGACGCCGGACCTCAAGGACGTGTCCGCCGCGATCTTCCAGCCGAAGCGCTGAGCGGCGGCGGCCGGTGACCGCCGCGCTGCGCCGCGCGCTGCTGCGCTGGTACGACGCGCACCGCCGGCCGCTGCCGTGGCGCGGCGAGCGCGATCCCTACCGGGTCTGGCTCTCCGAGGTGATGCTCCAGCAGACCCGGGTCGCCACCGCGGTGCCGTACTACCACGCCTTCCTGGAGCGCTTCCCCAGCCTCGCCTCGCTGGCCCGGGCCCGCGAGGCGGACGTGCTCACCGCCTGGGCGGGGCTCGGCTACTACCGTCGCGCGCGCCAGCTGCGCGAGGCCGCGCGCATGGTCATGCGCGAGCACGGGGGCCGCGTGCCGTCCGAGCCGGCCGCCTTCGCCCGGCTGCCCGGTGTCGGGCGCTATACCGCCGGGGCGGTGCTCTCGATCGCCTTCGGCCGCTCCCTGCCGGTGCTGGACGGCAACGTGGCGCGCGTCCTGTCGCGCTGGGGCGCGCTGCGGGTGTCCCTGCGCGAGCCGCGGGGGGCGCGGGGGCTCTGGGCGCTGGCCGACGAGCTCGTCCCGGCGCGACGGCCCGGCGACTGGAACCAGGCGCTGATGGAGCTGGGCGCGACCCTGTGCACGCCGCGCGCCCCGCGCTGCGGCGAGTGCCCGGTGAGGCGCGGGTGCCGCGCGCTCGCGCTCGGCCGCGTGGCGGAGTTCCCGCCGGTGCCCGCGCGCCGGGCGGGCGAGAAGGTGCGCCGAGCGGTCGTGCTCATCGAGCGGCGGGGCCGCATGCTGGTCGCACGCCGCGAGGGCGCGCTGCTCGCCGGGCTGTGGGAGCCGCCCGGCGTCGAACTGGCGGCGCGCGGGTCGGCGCGCGCGGCGCTGGTCGCGCGGCTCGGGGAGCTCGGCCTGCGCGCGCGGCTCGCGCCGGCGGGGACGGCCATCCGCCACGCCATCACCCACCGCGACATCACCGCCGAGGCGTGGCGCGGGGAGCTGGCCGGTCCCCTGCCGCGCACGGCGCGGCTGCGCTGGGTGGACCCGCTCGCCCCCGACGTCGCCCTCACCGCGCTCGCGCGGCGGGTGGCGGGACTGCGGGCGGCCCTTCGGCCCGGGGCGCGCGCTGCCGCGTGCCCCGCGGGTCCTTCCCCGGCCGCCACGAACCCGGCGCGCGCGAGCGCGATGGCTCGGGACCCGGGCGTCTCGCGCGCTGCGGCGGCACCCGGCGCGACCCGGTCCCGGACGAGATGAGCCGGGCGGGGAAGCGCCCCGCCCGGCCCCTTCGTCGCCGCCCGTCCGCGGCCCGGTCCTACCGCCCGGTGGTCGGCCCGGGCTGCTCCTGCGGGCCGTCGGCCGTGGGCCTGCCGCGCCGCGCGACGATCTCCGCGTATTCCGCGGGGGACTTGGTGAACCGCAGGGCGAGCGATCCGAACCAGGTGCTGAAGTCGTCCAGGTAGGCGTAGGCGACCGGCACCACGATCAGCGTGAGCAGCGTGGAGGTGATCAGCCCGCCGATGATGGCGTAGGCCATGGGGGCGCGGAACTCCGAGCCGGCGCCCAGCGCGAGCGCGGTCGGGAGCATGCCGAAGATCATGGCGAGCGTGGTCATCACGATGGGCCGCAGCCGCAGTTGCCCCGCGTCCACGAGCGCCTGGGCGCGGTCGACGCCGCGCGCCCGCGCCTGGTTGGCGAAGTCCACCAGCAGGATCGCGTTCTTGGTCACCAGCCCCATCAGCATGATGACGCCGATCATGCTCATGATGTTGAACGTGCTGCGCATGAGCGCGAGGGCCAGCGTGACGCCGAACAGCGAGAGCGGCAGCGAGAACATGATGGCGAGCGGCTGCGTGAACGAACCGAACTGCGCCGCCAGGATGAGGTAGACGAACAGCACGGCGATCACCAGCGACTCGGTGATGTATCCCACGGTCTCGACGAAGTCCTGCTGCTCGCCGCCGAAGTTGAAACGGTAGCCCGGCGGCAGCTTGAGGGCCTTGATGCGGGCCGTGACCGCGTTCGAAACCTCGGTCAGGGGCCGTCCCTCGTAGTTGCCCTCGATGGTGGCCACGCGCTCGAGGTTGCGGTGATCGATCTGGCTGGGAGCGCCGCCGCGCTGGAGCGTGGCGACCTGCCCGAGCGGCACCATGACCGGCTGGCCGGTGCGCGGGTCCACCTGGGCGGTGGCGACGGGCACGCGCACCAGGTCGGCCAGCGAGGTGCGGAACTCCGGGGCGAGGCGGACGACCACGTCGTGGGCGAGCCCGGTCTCGTCCTCCCAGTCCCCGGCCTTCTGCCCGGCGAGCACCGGCCGCAGGGACATGCCGACCTGCCCGACGGAGAGCCCGAGGTCGGCGGCCAGGCCGCGGTCCACGTTCACCACCCACTCGGGCTTCTTCTCCTCGAGCGTGGACTTGAGCTCGACCAGGCCGGGGACGTCGCGCACGGCGGTCATGACCTCGCCGGACAGCCGCTCGAGCTCGGTGAGGTTCGGGCCCTGCAGGTTGAGCAGGATGGGGGCCTGCCCGCCCTGGCCGAACATGCCGAGGAGCAGGATGCGCGCCGTCACCCCCTTGAAGCGCGGCAGGTCGTGGCGGATCAGCGCCTCGATGTCCCGCTGGCTGCGGTGACGCTCGCGCTTGGGCGTGAGCTTGACGAAGACCAGCCCGCGGTTCACCGCGTTGCTGTAGGCGGGTCCGCCGATGGTGGTGTAGCAGTACGCCACCTCGGGCAGGGTCTTGAGGTAGCGCACGATGTCGCGCGCCTTGGCCTCGGTGTAGGAGAGCGACGAGCCCACCGGCGTGTCGATGCCGACGCCGGTCTCCTCGTCGTCGGAGGTGGGCATGAACTGCCCGCCGACCAGCCCCACCATGGGGATCGCCAGGGCGATCACGAAGGACAGGGTCGCGATGCCGGTCGTGAGCAGCCGGTGCGCGAGCGCCCAGCGGATGATCCCGCGGTAGCGCTGGCTCACCTTCTCGAACCAGCGGTTGAAGCGCTGCAGCGTCCGGCCCACCGGGCCGTGCTGGTCGTGGCCCTCGGCCTGCGGATCGTACCAGCGCGACGAGAGCATCGGGTCGAGCGTGAACGAGACGAACAGCGACACCAGCACCGCGCAGGTGACGGTGATGCCGAAGGCGTAGAACATGCGCCCGACGATGCCGCCCATGAACGCCACCGGCACGAACACCGCGACGATCGACAGCGACGTGGACGCCACCGCGAAGCCGATCTCCGAGGTGCCCTTGCGCGCGGCGGTGAAGTGGTCCTCGCCGCGCTCGAGGTGCCGGACGATGTTCTCCCGCACCACGATCGCGTCGTCGATGAGGATGCCAATGACCAGCGACAGGGCCATCAGCGTCATCATGTTGAGCGTGAAGCCGAAGGCGTAGATGGCGAGGAACGCGGAGATCACCGACACCGGCAGGGTCAGGCCGGTGATGACGGTCGAGCGCCAGGAGTTGAGGAACAGGAACACGACCAGGATCGTGAGGATGGCCCCCTCGACCAGGGTCTTGCGCACGTCCTCGACCGAGTGGCGGATCCAGACCGAGTTGTCGCGGATGACCGCGAGCTTCACGCCGCCCGGCAGGGTGCGGTTGAGCTCGGCGACGGACCGGTTGACCTGGTCGGCGATCTGCACCGTGTTGCCGCCCGAGACCTTGCGGATGTCGATGGCAACCGTGCGCCGGCCGTCCACCAGCGCGATGTCGCGCTCCTCCTCCTGCGAGTCCTCGACCCGGGCGACGTCGTCGAGGTGCACGGGGGTGCCGCCGCGGGTGGTGACGACGATGCGGGCGAAGTCGCGCGGGTCGCGGATGCGGCCCTTGATGCGCACCAGGTCCTCGCGTGCGCCCTTCTCGACGCGACCCGCGGGCACGTCGGCGTTCTCGCGCTGGAGCGCCGCGATCACCATGTCGGAGGAGACGCCCAGCGCGTTCATCCGGTCCGGGATGAGCAGTGCGTGGATCTCGCGGCGCACGCCGCCCACGACGTCCACGCCGCCGACGCCCGAGATGTTCTCCAGGCGGCGGCTGATGGTCTCCTCGGCGAGCCGGGTGAGGTCGCGCAGGGCCCAGCCGTCGCCCTGCAGCGAGAAGCTCATGATCGGCATGGAGGTCGTGCTGTAGCGCGAGATGACCGGCGGGTCGATCTCCTTGGGCAGGTCGAGGCGGATCCCGTCCACCTTGGCGCGCACGTCGGCCAGGGCGTCCTGGACCCGCGTGTTCAGGCGGAACTGGATGAAGACGAGCGAGTAGCCCTCGGCCGAGGTCGAGGTGATCTCCTTGACCCCTTCGACCGAGTTGACCGCCTCCTCGATCTTCTTCGTGACCTCGCGCTCGACCGCCTCGGGCGAGGCGCCGGGGTAGTTGGTCTGGATGCCCACGAACGGGAACTCGACGTTCGGGAACAGGTCGATGCCGAGTCGTCGGAACGAGAACAGTCCCAGCACCACGAGGGCCAGGATCATCATCGTGGAGAGGACCGGCCGCTTGATGGAAAGGTCGCTGAGGAACATGGCTACTTCCCCTTGCCGGCGGTGCTCTTCCGGGGGGTGCCGCGCTTCGCGACCGGCGCGGCGGTGACGTCCTCCACGACCTGGATCCGCTGTCCCTGGGTGAGCGTCTCGATCGGGCCGGTGATGATCGTCTCGCCTTCCTTCGCGCCGCCGACGACCTCGACGAGGTCGCGCACCTCGTCCCGCAGGCCGGCGGTGACGGGCCGCCGCTCGGCGGCGCCGTTCACGATGAACCACGCGTAGGTCGCTCCGTCCGTGCCGGTGCGGATGCCGGTGGTGGGCACCGCGAGCACGCCGGTGACGTGGCCGAGCTGCACGCGGCCGCTGGCGAAGATGTCGCCGAACAGCCGGCCGTCGCGGTTCGGGACGGTCACGTAGAGACGGACCTGGCGCGTGGCCGGGTCGGCGGTCGTGTTCACGCGCGCCACCCGGCCCCGGATGGCGACGTCCTCGAGTCCGCTCGCCGCGAGCACGACGGGCGAGCCGACCCGGACCGCTCCCACCGCCTCGCCCGGCACGTTGGCCTCCAGCTCCAGCTCCGCGGTGTTGACGATCCGGAACATCCCGCCGCCATCGCCCAGGCGGTCGCCGCCCTGCACCAGGCGCTTCGCGACCACCCCGTCGAAGGGCGCGCGGACGGTCGCTTCCCGGAGACGCTTGTCGGCGTAGGCGGCGGCCGCCTCGGCCCCCCGGAACTGGGCCTCGGCGCCCTCCACGTCGCGCTGCGAGACGGCGCCTTCCTTGAGCAGGTTCTTCATGCGCTCGTAGTCGGCCGCCGCGCTGCGCCGCTGGGCCTCCGCGCCGGCCGCGGCCGGCTCGAGGGACTCGGTGCGCAGGCGCGCCAGCGGCTGGCCCTTGTGGACCCTCTCGCCCTCCTTCACCAGCACCGCCTCGATCAGCTCGGGGTACGGGGCGGTGAGGCTCACGTCCATGGCGGGCTTGAGCGTGCCGGTGACGGGCAGGCCCGTGGCGAGGTCCGTGCGCGCCACCTTCGCGATGTCCTGCGGTCCGAGCAGGGCCACCGCCGCATCGTCGTTCCTGGGGTCCTGTTTCGCGGCGCAACCGGCCCCGAGGACGAGCAGCGCACCCATCACCAGCAGCCGCTTCATCAGGCGCGTATCCATCAGCGAGTTCCTTCAAGGTTGGAGGAAGGGGTGACGTCTTCGAGGGCCCTGCGCTCGACCGGGACCGGATGGCCCACCGCGCGCTCCAGCGCGGCGATGGCGACGAGGTAGTCCCGCGTGGCCTGCACTTCGTTGACCTCCGCGGACTGCAACTGCAGCCGGGAGTCCGAGACCTCGACCTGCGTGGACAGGCCGTTGGTGAAGCGCACGCCGGCCAGCTCCCACGCGCGCTGGGCCTGGCGCACGGTCTCGCGCCGGGCCATCAGCGCGGAGAGCGCGCGCTCGAGCTCGGCCCTGGCCTGGACGGCCTCGATCGCGGCGCTTTCCTGCAGGCGGTCGCGGCTGGCCCGCGCCGTCTCGTACTGGGCCCGCGCCTGGGCCACCTGGCCCTCGGTGCGCAGGCCGCTGAAGATCGGCACCTCGAGCCGCACGGTGGCGTCCCAGTTGCGGCGGAACTCGTTGCGCCTCGGCCACAGCTCCGGCGGGAACGCCTGCTGCGAGATCGTGGAGGAGACGTAGAGGTCGGGCCAGTGCTGCCCGCGATAGACCTTCACGGCCTGGCGGCGCGCCTCGACCTCGAACTCGGCGGCGGCGAGGGCCGGACGGTGGTCGATGGCGGTCGAGAGGTCGGTCACGACGGGCACCGTGCCGTCCGGCGAGGCGAGCGGCGTGACCAGCGCGACCGGCTGCTCCAGTGGCACGTTGACCAGGCGCTTGAGCGCGAGGCGGGCGAGATCGAGGCCGTTCCGGGCCGCCACGACCGGCGGTTCCTGGTTGGCGGCGTCCACCTCGGCCCGCAGCGCCTCGTACTCGGAGCGGCTGCCCTCGCGACGCCCGGAGCGCACCTGGCCGAGGTGCGCGCGGGCCTGTGCGAGCGAGCTCTCGGCGATCTCGACCAGCCGGCCGGCATAGACCGCGTCGTAGTAGGCCTGCCGGACCTGGTAGGTCAGGTCCGAGGCGGTCTCCTGCTCGGAGGCGTGCGCCGAGCGGTTCGCGGCCTTCGCGGTCTTCAGCGCCGCGCCCACCTTCCCTCCCGACCAGAGGAGCTGCTGCGCCGTCAGGTCCGCGCTCCAGGTGTGCACCGCGGCGAAGGAGCTGTTCTTCAGGATCTGCCCGAAGATGCCGGTGTCGGCGACCGCGCCCTGGAAGATGCTCTCGAGCTTCCGGTTGTAGGTGACCATGCCGGTGACCTGCGGCAGGGCGCGGGAGAGCTGTTCGAGCACCTGGCCCTGGGTCTGGTTCACCAGCGCACGCGCGGCGCGCATCTCCTCGCTGACGGCCAGCGCGCGCCGCAGCGCGTCGTCGAGCGAGAGCCTCAGCGTGTCGGTGGGGACCGGCGCGGGCGTGCGCGCCGGGCGGGCGAGGGCCGCGGCCGGCAGGAGCAGCGCGGCTGCGAGGAGCAACGGGACGGTTCGGGTGCGGGGGTTCACGATGCGATGCCCTCCATCGCCAGGTTGAGACGCGCGCGCAGTTCTTCGGCCACGGAGAAGGCGGGCGGCACGCTGCAGACCCATTCGTAGAGCGTGGCGTAGTAGAGGCCGGTGAGCACCGCCTCGACCCGCAGCGGGTCCAGCTCCGTCCGGAGCTCCCCGTTCCCCTGTCCCCGCGTGACGAGCTGGACGATCTGCTCGTGCCACCGGATCACGACTTCCTCCGTGGGAGAGAACAAGCGCGACATCAGTTCGAGCAGCACGTAACGCGACAGTTCGCTGTCCTCTTCCTCGTAGGCCGAGGCCGCGTTCAGGTAGAGCTCCGTGAGCTTCTCCCGCGCCGGCCCGGCCGCGGCCATGAAGGCCTCGGCGTTGTCCTCGATGGCCTGCAGGCGGGTCTCGGAGAGGAACGCGAGCACGGCCTCCTTGCGGCGGAAGTAGTTGAAGAAGGTGCCCTTCGCGACGTCGGCCTTCTCGGTGATGTCGTCCACCGTGGTCTGCTCGAAGCCCTTCTCGCGGAAGAGATCGATCGCCGCATGGAAGATCCGGTGGCGGGTCTCGTCCTTCTTGCGCTCTCGTCGGGACAGGACTTCAGTCATGGGTGTCCTTTTGGGCTTGATGTAAACATGACCGCGGCCAAAATTGACCGTGATACAATAATGGATCAAGGACATTGACGCAAACAAGCCGACTCATGCGCTGTGACGAGTGTCGGCTAAATGCGGTAACATGTTCACCATCAATGTATTAACTGGCAGTGCCCGGCCAATGGCCAAGGCACTGGAGCGACCTCAACAGCCTCGACAACCTGTCGGTCAAGCCGCGGAGCTGGCTGCCGATTTTCAAACCAGCCCGCAGGCCCCGGGTGCTAGACTCGCCGATGCGGCTCGCCCGGGCCGCGACCCGGCCGCAGCCGAAAAGGTCGGAGGTATCGATGCCCCTCGAATACCGAATCGACCGGGAGCGCAGAGTCGTCGTCGCCACGGCGACCAGGACGCTGTCGGATGAAGACGTCTTCGCCTATCAGCGCGAGGCCTGGTCCCGCGGCGAACTGGCGGGCTACGACGAGATCGTCGACTTCAGCCCGGTCGAAGAACTGATCGTTTCGTCGGGCGAGCGCGTGCGTGCGCTGGCCGACCTGGCCGCGGCCATGGACGTGCCGGGAGTGTCCTCGAGGCTGGCCATCGTCGCCCCGCACGACCTGGTCTACGGGTTCGCCCGCATGTTCGAGACCTACCGCTCGATGGGCCGGAGCAGCGCCAAGACCGTGGCGGTGTTCCGCTCCATGCAGGCCGCGCTGGACTGGCTCGCGGCGCGCGGACCCGGCGGCCCGGCGGCGGCGGGCCCGCCCGGGCCGGGCTGACGGGACCGGCCGGCCCCGGCCGGCGTCCCCGCCGTCAGAATCCCACGCTCACCTGCGTGAGCCAGCCCCGCGTCGCGGCCGGCAGGAACATCGGCGCGAGGTTCCCCTCCGCGTCGTAGTCCATGTAGCCGCCGGTGCAATATCGCTCGTCGAACAGGTTCGCGATCCGCAGCGTCAGCCCGGCGCGCGACGTCCCGCCGATCGCGAAGCTCCAGCCTGCGGCGGCGTTCCACACGGTGCGCGGGGCGATGCTGGCCAGCGGGTCCTGGTTGTTGTCGAGGTAGATGCGGCCGGCGTGCTGCGCCTCCAGCCCGGCCGTGAGCCCGCGCCAGTCGACCCGCGCGGCGAGGTTGCCGAGCACCTCGGGGAACAGTCCGAGCGTCTTGCCGTCGTAGGCGACGACGTCGCCGGGGCCCGGGCCCCACGCCTCGCGGTACTCGACGAAGTGGTTGTCGCTGAACGTGGCGTTCGCGTCGACATCGAGCCGCAGCCCGGCGGGCAGCGCCCGCTGGGCGCGGGCCGCGAGTTCCACGCCCTGGTGCACCGAGCGCGCCGCGTTGCCGAGGATGGGGTAGCCCAGGTCGGTGTTGAATTGGCCCGCGTAGACCAGCTCGTCGCGCAGGTCCATGCGGAAGAGGTTCACCGTGGCGGCCGCCCCCGCGCCGCGCCAGGCGAGGCCGGCCTCCCAGTCGCTCACGTGCTCGGGCCGGATGAGCGGGTCCTCGTAGCGCTGGGCGGCCGCGTCGCGGACGCGGTAGAGCGGCGCGCTGCCCACGCCCTCGGCGTCGTACAGGTCGCGGAAGGCGGGCTCGCGGCCCGACACGGCGAACGAGGCGAACAGCGTCGTCGAGGGCCGGGGCGTGAAGCTCGCCCCGAGACGGGGCAGCAGGAAGTCGTAGTCCTGGTCGAAGCGAATGCCGTCGAAGCGGTCGCCGCGCATGCGGTAGGCCTGGTGCCGCCACGCCAGGTCGGCGGTCACGAGCAGCCGCGGAGCGGCCTGCCACTGCTCGCGCACGAACAACGACGCCGAGAGCGTGCGCGGGTGGTAGTCGTAGTAGGCGCGGTCCGGCGCGGTGCCCGGGGGCAGCCCGTCGCCGGACACGATCTCGCCCCAGTGCCTGCCGTCGTGGGCGCGCAGCTCGCCGCCCGCCGTGAGCGTGCCGCCCGCGTGCGCGACGCGCACCCGGGGGATCCAGCCGTAGTGCCGGTTGGCCACGTTGCGGCGGCGCACCAGGTCGGCGCGCGTGACCTGGGCCCGGCCCAGCGAGTCGCGCACCAGGTTCCCCGCCCCGTCCTGCGCGTAGTAGCCACGCGGGACGAGGGCGGAGTCCGCGGTCCACCACGGGGCGAGCCGGTACTGCTCCAGGCTGCGCCCGGCGCGCTGTTCGTCGTAGTAGCCGGCGCCGTCGAACCAGAACCAGGTCTGCGAGACCGTGAGGCCGGCGCGGGGCGCCCAGTTGTGGATGAACTCGTAGTGCGGTTCGAAGAAATGGTCGCGCTCGCCGTCGTAGGTGAGCGGGTTGAAGCGGCGGTCGCGGTCGGCGTCGCCGCTGATCCTGCCCTCCAGGTACGCGAGCGGCACGCCGAGGTAGGCGAGGTGCGTCTCCTCGGGCCCGCCGTAGAGGTTGAGGCGGAACGACTGGCTGCCGAGCGTGCGCCGCGCGGCGAACGCGTAGGACCAGAGATCCGAGCCGGACTGCGCGCGGTAGCCCGCGGTCTCGATGCGGGAGTACCGGCCGTAGAAGTTCCAGCCGCCCGGCAGTCGCCCGGAGTCGGTCTCGAGCATGGTCCGCCGGGTCTCCCACGAGCCGCAGGCCACGGTGGCGGAGGCGTGTGGCGCCTCGCCGAAGGGCGCGGTCTCGACCGCGACCGTGCCGCCGAGCGAGGCGCCGCCGTAGAGGGCCGAGCCCACGCCGCGCTGCAGCTGCACCTCGCTGGTCGATGCCATCAGGTCCGGGTGGTCGATCCAGTAGACCTCGTGGGACTCGGGGTCGTTGAGCGGCACGCCGTTGACGAGCACGCTGATGCGGCGCTGGGGGAAGCCGCGCACCGAGAGGTAGGAGTAGCCGATGCCGTTGCCGGCGTCGGAGTAGGCGTAGGCGCCGGGCAGCGTCGCCAGCAGCATGGGGGTGTCCTGCCCGGTGTTGCGCCGCGCCAGCTCGTCGCGCTCGAGCACCGCGCGCGCCAGTGGCGCGCGGTCGCCGGTCCGGGTGGTGCTCACCACCACCTCGGCCAGCGGCACGATCCGCCGCAGCGTGTCCTGCGGCGCGTCGTCGGGACGCGGGGCCGCGTGGCGGGCCGCAGCAGGCGCGACCGGCGGCGCCGGGGCCGCGGGCCCCGGTGCGAGAAGCGCGAGCGCGAGCGCGGCCGCGAGCGTGGGTGTCCTCATCGGGTGACCTCCGTCTTCGGCCAGAGCCACCCCGCGCCGTAGACCAGCAGCGAGACGGTGAGACCGACGTAGATGGGTTCGATCGACCAGGGGTAGGCCGCCGTCGCACCGGGCGGCGGGAAGGCCTCGAGCAGCACCCAGACGAGGGAGCAGGCGAATGGCGCGACCATCGCCGCCAGCGTCCAGCGCGGGCCCAGCCGGCCGCGCTGGAGCAGCGCGCAACCCACCGGCAGCAGCAGCGTAGGGGTGACGATGGAGCCCAGGTCGTGCCACAGCGCGATCACGCTGGGGTTGGCGAGCGCGAGCAGCGCGGCGAAGCCGGCGGTGAACCACAGGCCGACGCGCGTCCAGCCCGCCACGCGGTCCTCGTCGCCGCGCACGATGCGCCAGGCCACGTCGCGGCTCAGGGTTGCCGCGGCGATGAACCCGTAGGAATCGATGGTGCTCATCACCGTGGCGATCATGGACACGTAGAACAGGCCGAGCGCGAAAGGCGGCAGGGTGATGCGGGCGACCTCCGGGAAGGCGAACACCGGGTCCGCGAGCCGGGGCAGCAGGGCGCGGGCGTAGAGGCCGGCCATCGTGGTCATGAAGTCGAACACCGCCCAGCACGCGACCGACCAGAGCACGGCGTTGCGGGCGACCTTCGGGTCGCGGGCGGCGTAGGCGCGCTGCCAGAAGCCGGGGTCGACGAGCGCCGAGAGCGCGATGAAGTACCAGACGAAGATGGCCTGCGGCGGATTGCCGCCGTGCCAGGTGAAGTGGCCGGGCGGCAGGTGCGCGCGCAGGAACGGCAGCGCGCCGTGCTGCGCGACCAGGAAGACCAGCAGCAGCGCGAAGCCCAGGTACATCAGCACGAACTGCACCTGGTCGGTGAAGACCACCGCCCGGAGCCCGCCCTTGTCGATGTAGAAGACCGAGAGCAGTGCGGCGGCCAGGATGCAGGGCGCCAGCGGCAGCCCGAACATGGCAGCGAAGAGCGTGCCCAGCATGAGCACGTAGGCCGCGGGCTGTGCCACGACGAAGACCGCGAGCGCGCCCATCAACGCGGGCCCGCGGCCGTAGGCCCGGTCGAGCAGGTCGGGCAGGGTGTAGAGGCGGGTGTCCCGGGCGCGCTTCGCGAAGAGCACGGCGAAGAGCAGCGCGCCGAGGTAGTAGGGCACGCCGAAGACCAGCCAGTTGGCGAGCCCGTAGCGCCACGAGTACTCGCCCACTCCCAGGATGCCGCCGTACCAGGTGGCGACCAGCGTGGCGACCAGCGCGGGCAGCGTGACCCGGCGCCCGGCCACGAGGTAGTCGAGCGCCCCGAGCCGGCGCCCGAAGGCGCCCGCCCAGACCGCGGCGAGGAAGCCGAAATAGAGGAGGATCAGCCCCCAGTCGAGGGGGCTCGTGCTGAACATGTGCGATCCCGCGGCGGGGGCTCTCTTCGCGGGCCGCGTGGAACGCGGGACTCGGCGCCCGTGCAGCCCGGAACGGAGATGCCGTCCGCGCAGGGACGGCACGAAGGCAAGCGGAGAGCTCGTTTGTCTTCGCCGTTTCCCTACGCTGGTCTTGGCCAGATCAGGTTCAGAGGGTTTGCTCTCAGGTCGGCGCCGGTTCCGGCCGACCACCCCTAACGACGCGCCCGCCTCGCAGCGGACCGGACCAAGATGCCGCGACCGGCGCCGAAACGCAAGCCTTCGTCAGGCGGATGTCCGGGCCGTGTCAGGGCGCCCGCCCGATCGCGGGTGGCGTGCACGGAAATGGCGTCGCCGCGTGCGTTTGCACTTGCGCCGCGAGGATCGGGCCTGCGACCATTGAAACGCTCTCCGTACGTCGCACGCGATCGGCTCGGCGGGAGGGGGTTCGGTACCAGGCAGGACGGCGAACCTGCGCGATTGCGCGGGCGCTGCCCACAACGGAGGAAGTCCATGAGGAAGCTTCACTGGAAGGCCGTGGCCGTCGTCGCCGCGCTCATGATGACGGTGCCCGCACTCCTCGCGCTGGCAGCCGACAAGTCCGACGAGACCGGGCCGGCCGGGCAGGCGATGCCGGGCTGCGCCATGCATGCCGGTGCCGAGAAGGGCGCCGACGCCGCGATGCCCGGGTGCACCATGAAGGGCGCGGCGGTGAAGGGTGGCTGCAGCCAGTCCTGCGACATGAAGGGCTGCGGCACGAAGTGCGGCAAGGGCAAGGAGTGCTGCAAGTCCGGCGACATGAAGGGCTGCGGCATGAAGGGCGGCAAGGGCAAGGAGTGCTGCAAGTCCGGCGACATGAAGGGCGGCAAGGGCAAGGAGTGCTGCAAGTCCGGCGACATGATGGGCTGCGACATGAAGGGCGGCAAGCACGTCGCCGTCTGCGTCGTGTCGGATGGCGAGATGAAGGGTTGCGCGAAGATGAGCGGCAAGGGCATGGCGGGCTGCGCGTCCCAGGGCGGCGGGATGGAGCGCCGCGAGGTGAAGGTCATGGTGACCGGCGGGGGCATGGAGGATGGCCCGATGGGCGGCCCGATGGGCGCCGGCATGGGTCCGGGCCACGGACCGATGATGCTGAAGGCCCTCGAGCTCACCGCCGACCAGCAGAAGAAGGTGGAGGCCATCCACGCGAAGCAGGCGCGGCTGATGGTGCAGGCACAGGCCGACATCCGCATCGCCACGATGGACCTGCAGCAGCTGATGCGGGCCGAGAACCCCGACCGTCCGAAGATCGACGCGCAGATCGACAAGGTCGCGCAGATGCGGGCCGGGATGCAGAAGTCGCGCGCCGCGACCATGCTCGAGGTGCGCGCGCTGCTCACCCCCGAGCAGCTGAAGAAGTTCCAGGCCGGCCCGATGGGCGGCGAGGAAGCCGAAGACTAGGCTCCGTTCCGAACCAGGTGATCCCGCCGGCCCCGCTCCCCGCGGGGCCGGCCGCGTCCGGGCCCGGGCCGCCGGCGTCGCGTTCGCCTCCCGGCGTCCGCTTGCCTTATCCTGCCCCCATGTCGCCCGCGATGATCTGCCCCAGCTGCGAGAAGCTCATCGGCACGGACGAGGAGCGCTGCCCGTTCTGCGGCGCCTGGCGTCCCGGGTTCTACGGCCTGACGCCGAAGCTGCAGCGCCTCTTCGGCCGCAGGCTCGACCTCAACGCCGTGATCTTCGGCGCCTGCGTGGCGCTCTACGTCGTCTCGCTCGCGCTCCAGCCCGGTGCGATCCTCCAGCCCTCCGGCGGGGGCGGCGCGTTCGGCGCGCTCTTCAACTTCCTCTCGCCCGGCTCCCGCGCCCTCTACCAGCTCGGCATGACGGGCGGCATCGCCTGGCACCAGGGCTGGTGGTGGACCGTGTTCAGCGCCATCTACCTGCACGGCAGCCTGCTCCACATCTTCTTCAACCTGATGTGGGTCCGGCAGCTGGGCCCGAACGTCACCGAGGTCTACGGGCCGGCACGTGCGTTCATCATCTTCACCGTCGGCGGCGCGGCCGGGTTCGTCGCCTCGAACCTGCTGAGCGGCGCGCCCACGATGGGCGCCTCCGGCAGCATCTTCGGCCTGCTCGCCGCGCTCATCGTCTACAGCCGGCGCCGCCGCATCGCGATGCTGAGCACCCAGCTCTGGCAGTGGGCCATCATCATGTTCGTGATGGGCTTCATGATGTCGGGCGTGAACAACTGGGCGCACCTCGGCGGCTTCGCTGGCGGCTGGGGCGCGGCGACCGCCATGCGCTTCGACGACGAGAAGCGCGAGACCCCGCTGGTGCAGATCCTGGCCCTCGCGCTGCTGGCGCTCACGGCCTTCGCCGTGGTGATGTCGTTCGTCCGGGTGACGGCGTTGATGCTGGGCTCCTGACCCCGGCCTGGACCATGGGAACGACCGCTTCGCTTCCCCTGTCCGCCGTCGTCATCACGCGCGACGAGGAGCGGAACATCGGCCGCTGCCTCGAGAGCCTGCGCGGCGTCGCGGACGACCTCGTGGTGGTCGATTCCGGCTCCCGCGACCGGACCGAGGAGATCTGCCGCTCGCACGGGGCGACCTTCGTCCGGCAGGACTGGCTCGGCTACTCCGCGCAGAAGAACCTCGCGAACGGGCACGCCCGGCACGACTGGATCCTCTCGCTCGACGCGGACGAGGCGCTGTCCGAGGAGCTGCGGCGCGCCATCGTCGAGGTCAAGGGCAGGGGGACGCTCCGGGTCTGCCGCTTCGCGCGGATGACCAACTACTGCGGGCACTGGGTGCGACACGGCGGGTGGTATCCCGACCGCAAGGTGCGGATGTTCGACCGCCGGACGACGCGGTGGGTGGGAGAGCTCCACGAGGAACTTCGGGGGTTCGCCCCGGGCGAGGTCGTCCTGCTGGCGGGCGACTGCCTGCACTATTCGTACGCCACGCTGGAGGACCACCATCGCCAGGCCGACCGGTTCACGACCCTCGCGGCCGAGGAGCTCTTCCGGCGCGGGAAGAAGGCGGGGGCCCTGCGCCTCGTCCTGAGCCCGGCCTGGAAGTTCGTCCTCGACTACGGTCTCCGGCTGGGATTCCTCGACGGGGCCGCGGGCTTCCGGATCGCGCGCATCTCGGCGCGCGCGACGCGGATGAAGTACCTCAAGCTCGATCGGCTCTGGCGCGGGGCGTCACGATGAGGACGGCCGCGCCGGCGCCGGGCCGGCCCGGGGAACGATCGTGACGCCGACCAGGATCGTCGTCTCCCGGAGCGACGGTATCGGCGACGTGGTGCTGACGCTGCCGCTCGCCGGCGTGCTCAAGGAACGGTTCCCGGACTGCCACGTCCTGTTCCTGGGCTCGGCCTACGTGCGTCCCGTGGTCGAGCTGTCCCGCCACGTGGACCGATTCGTCGACTGGACCGCGCTCCGCGCGCTGGACCGGGGCGCGCAGGAGCGGGCGATCCGCGAACTCGGGGCGGACTGCATCGTCCACGCGTTCCCGCGGGCGGAGATCGCGGGGCTGGCCCGTCGCGCGGGGATCCCCGTCCGCATCGGCACCGCCGGGCGGCTCCAGCACTGGACCACGTGCAACCGGCGGGTCCGCTTCTCGCGGAAGCGGTCCGACCTCCACGAGGCGCAGCTCAACCTGAAGCTCCTGCGGCCCCTGGGCATCGACCGGTCCTTCCGTCTGGACGAGCTGCCCCGCTACTACGGCATCCAGCCTGCCGTCCGGGCCCCGGGTCCGGCGGACGAGGCCGGAAGGAAGATGCACGTCATCCTCCATCCCCGCTCGAAGGGGAGCGCCCGGGAATGGGGAACGGAGAACTTCCGCAGGCTGATCGAGCTGCTCCCCGCGCACCGCTACCGCATCAGCGTCACCGGCAGCCGGGAGGAGGGCGAGAGCCTGCGCGGCTCCGGGCTGTTCGACCTTCCCCAGGTCGAGGACGTGACCGGCCGGTTCGCGCTCGGGGAGCTGGTCTCCTTCATCGGGCAGGCCGACGCCCTGGTCGCCGCCAGCACCGGGCCGCTCCACGTCGCCGCGGCGCTGGGCAAGCGGGCCATCGGTCTCTACCCGCCGATCCGTCCCATGCATCCGGGCCGCTGGGCGCCGCTCGGCACGGACGCCCACGTGCTGGTCGTGGACCGCGAGTGCAGCGATTGCCGCAAGGGCGGGCGGTGCGGGTGCATGCAGGATATCGCCCCGGAAGCGGTCCGCGACCTGCTGGAGTCGTCGAGGCGCTGAGCCGCGTCCCCGGCGGCGGGCCCGCCCGTCGCCTCCCGGGCCGCGCCCGGCCCCGCGCCGTTGCCGCGATGCGGCTCCGGGCTTAGTCTCCGTCCCGTCCGTCGGACGCTGGCGCGGCCGTCCGGTCCGCGTGCCGGCCTCCGGGAGCGATCCCCACGATCCTCTGAGAGGAGTCCCGATGAGAAACGCATCCTGGCTCGGTCTGGCCGTCGCGGCGCTGCTGGTCGTGCCGGCGTGTGCCCCCAAGGCGAAGCCCGGCGCCGCGCCCGGCGCCAAGCTCAGCACCTACACGGAGGTCACGCTGACCGCCGACCTCGGCAAGCTCACCGGGAAGGAGCGCCAGATGATCCCGCTCCTGATCGACGCCTGCCAGGCGATGGACGAGATCTTCTGGCTGGAGGCCTATGGCGACAAGGCGAAGCTCCTCGCGGGCATCGCCGATCCCCGGTTGCGCCGCTTCGCCGAGATCAACTACGGGCCGTGGGACCGCCTGAACGGCAACGCGCCGTTCCTGCCCGGCGTGGGGCCCAAGCCTCCCGGCGCCGGCTTCTACCCGGCGGACCTCACGAAGGAGGAGTTCGAGAAGGCCGTCGCCGCGGCGCCGGACAAGGGCGCGGCGCTCAAGGGCCAGTACACCATCGTCCGGCGCGACGCGCAGAAGGCGCTCGTCGCCGTGCCCTACCGCGAGGCGTTCAAGCCGCAGGTGGAGCGTGCCGTGGCCCGGCTGCGCGAAGCCGCCGCGCTCGCCGAGGACGCGGGGCTGCGCAAGTACCTCGAGCTGCGGGCGCAGGCCCTGCTCACCGACGACTACCGTCCGAGCGACATGGCCTGGATGGACATGAAGGCCAACGGGATCGACGTCGTCATCGGCCCGATCGAGAACTACGAGGACGCGCTGTACGGCTACAAGAGCACGCACGAAGGCTACGTGCTCATCAAGGACCGGGAGTGGAGCGGCAGGCTCGCCCGCTACGCGAAGCTGCTCGGTGCGCTGCAGAAGCAGTTGCCGGTGACCGGGCCGTACAAGAAGGAATCGCCCGGCAGCAACTCGGACCTCGGCGCCTACGACGTGGTCTACTACGCCGGCGACTGCAACGCCGGCTCCAAGACCATCGCCATCAACCTGCCCAACGACGAGACCGTGCAGCTCGAGAAGGGCTCGCGGCGCCTGCAACTCAAGAACGCCATGCGCGCCAAGTTCGACAAGATCCTCACGCCGATCGCCGACCGGCTGATCGCGACGGACCAGAAGCCGAACATCCAGTTCGACGCGTTCTTCGCCAACGTGATGTTCCACGAGGTCTCGCACGGGCTCGGCATCAAGAACACGCTCGACGGCAAGGGCACCGTGCGCGACGCGCTGAAGGACCTGGGCGGCGCGCTCGAGGAGGGCAAGGCCGACGTGCTGGGCCTGTTCATGATCACCCGGCTCAAGGCGATGGGCGAGCTGCCGGACGCCGACCTGATGGACAACTACGTCACCTACCTGGCGGGGCTGTTCCGTTCGGTGCGCTTCGGGTCCGCCAGCGCCCACGGCCGCGCGAACCTCGCCGAGTTCGCCTTCTTCAAGGAACAGGGGGCCTTCTCGCGCGATTCGACCCGCGGCACCTACCGCGTGGACCCCGCGAAGATGCAGGCCGCGGTGGACGCGTTCTCGGCGAAGGTGCTGACGCTCCAGGGGAACGGCGACTACGCCGGAGTGGACGCGTTCCTGCCCAAGGCCGACCAGATGGACCCGCAGCTGAAGAAGGACCTCGACGGCCTGGCCTCGGCGGACATCCCGACCGACATCGTGTTCAAGCAGGGGATGGACGTGCTCCAGGCGGCGGCGAAGTAGGACCTCCTCCAGGCCGGGAGGTGGCGGCCGCGTCCCCCGGGGGCGCGGCCGCCGTATCTGCCGGTCCCGGGCCGGCCTGCGGGCGGGGCGACGGCCACGGGCGCCCCGCGATTCCCGGGCAAGGTGCCGGCCCCTCGTGCCGATACCCCTCCCTGGTGCTAGACTTCCCTCGTCCAACGGGCTTCCCGCGGGCCGTGCTCTCGGCGAGGTCCATGTTCCGAACCGATCGCGCCGGGCCCCGGGCTCGCCGCGGTCAGAGCCAGGAGGACCGGTCATGCCCATGACCCCGCGTCGCACGTCGCGCCTTTCCGTCCACCAGCGCCAGCCGCGCGCCTTCGACCCGCCCCGCCTGCCCGACGGCCACCGCGCGCCGGTCAGCTCCTACTTCGGGCGCCACGTCCTCGACCTGATCAAGCTCAAGGAGCGCCTGCCGCGCGAGGCGTACCAGGCGCTGCTGGTGACCCTGCGCACCGGCGCGCCGCTCGCCCGCGAGGCGGCCGACACCATCGCCACGGTCGCGCGCGACTGGGCGATCGCGCACAGCGCCACGCACTTCACGCACTGGTTCCAGCCGATGACCGGCCTCACGGCCGAGAAGCACGACGCGTTCATCGACCTCAACGTCACGGTGCCGGGCGAGCTCAAGGTGCTCGAGCGCTTCTCGGGCTCGCAGCTCATCCAGAGCGAGCCGGACGCCTCGTCGTTCCCCTCGGGCGGCATGCGCACCACCTTCGAAGCGCGCGGCTACACCGCGTGGGACCCCTCGTCGCCCATGTTCCTGGTGGAGAGCGTGAACGGGCGCACGCTGTGCGTGCCCTCGGTGTTCATCAGCTACCACGGCGATTCGCTCGACCACAAGACGCCGCTCCTGCGCGCGCTCGAGGCGGTGGACCAGCAGGCGGTCGCGTTCCTCAAGCTGCTGGGCGACGTGGACGTCCGCTCGGTGGGCGCCACGCTCGGGATCGAGCAGGAGTATTTCCTGCTCGACCGCGACCACTGGGCGCAGCGGCCGGACCTGGCGCTCTGCGACCGCACGCTGCTCGGCGCGGCCTCGCCGCGCGGGCAGCAGTTCGAGGACCACTACTTCGGCTCGATCCCGCCGCGGGTGCTGGCGTTCATGGAGGAGATGGAGTTCGAGCTGCACCGGCTCGGCATCCCGGTCAAGACGCGCCACAACGAGGTGGCGCCGATGCAGTTCGAGATGGCGCCGATCTTCGAGGACGCGAACATCGCGAACGACCACAACGCGCTGGCGATGGACGTGGCGCGCAAGGTGGCGCTCCGCCACCACTTCGTCTGCCTGTTCCACGAGAAGCCCTTCGCCGGGCTGAACGGGAGCGGCAAGCACTCGAACTGGAGCCTGCTCACCGACCGGGGCGAGAACCTGCTCGAGCCCGGGCGCACGCCGCACCAGAACCTGCGCTTCCTGGCGTTCATGGCGGTCTGCCTGAAGGCGGTGCACGACCATGCGGACGTGATGCGCGCCACCATCGCCAGCGCGAACAACGACCTGCGGCTCGGCGCCAACGAGGCGCCGCCGGCGATCCTGAGCGTGTTCGTCGGCGACCTGCTGACGCGCATCATCGAGCGCATCATCCAGGGCGGGGTGGGCGAGGACGCCGCGGAGCTCGTCGTGGACATGGGCGTGGGCAAGCTGCCGCAGCTCGCGCAGGACTACACCGACCGCAACCGCACCTCGCCGTTCGCCTTCACCGGCAACAAGTTCGAGTTCCGCGCGGTGGGCTCCTCGATGAACTGCGCGGGCCCGATGGCGGTGCTGCTGGGCGCGGTGGCCGACGCGACCGGCAAGCTGGCCGGACGGCTGAAGCAGAAGCTGGCGGGCGGGGGCGAGCGCGACCAGGCGGTGCTCGAGCTGCTGCGCGAGGTGTTCCAGGAGACCACGCCGGTGCGCTTCGGCGGCAACAACTACAGCGACGAGTGGAAGGCCGAGGCCGCGCGACGCGGCCTGCCGAACCTGCCCGACACGCCGGCGGCGATCGAGATGCTGCGCGACCCGGGGCGGACGTCGTTCCTGCTCGAGCGCGGGGTGTTCACCGAGCTCGAGCTGGCGAGCCGCTACAACATCGCGATCGAGCGTTACATCAAGCACGTGACGCTCGAGGCGGAGACCCTGCTCGAGCTGCTGCACACCTTCGTGATCCCGGCCGGGGAGAAGCAGCTGGGCGGGACCCTCGAAGTGTGGGGCGGGCTGGGCGCCGCGCTGAAGGCGCGTCCCGCCGACGCCACGCGCCGGGCGACCGACGCGGGCGGGCGCGCCCTCGCCGACCGGGTCGCGGAGCTGTCGGCGGTGATGGCCGAGGTGATGGCGGTGGCCGGGGAGCTCGAGACGCTGCTGTCCGAGCTGGACGGAGTGCACGACGAGGCGAAGGCGGCGCGCCGTCTCGCCGACGAAGTGCGGCCGCTGATGGCGAAGGCGCGGGTCGCCGCCGACCGGCTCGAGCACCTGGTGGACGACGACCTCTGGTCGCTGCCCAAGTACCGGGAGATGCTGTTCGTGCGGTAGGGAAGCGGCGGGCGCCGGATCCCGGGCGGGCTCCCCGCCCGCCCGGGACCGTTCCGCGAGCCGTCGCGCGATACGCGCCGCCGGCCCGCGCCTCTGCTAGTATCCGCCGCGATGAGACGGGTCCTCGGGAATGCCCGGCCGCCGGAGTCCCCGGTCGCGATGCCCCGCAGCCGGCGGGCGGCGGCGCGCGGCGGGTCCCGCCGGCGCTGTCCCTGGTGTGAGAGCACGCCGCTCTACCGCGCGTACCACGACCGCGAGTGGGGCGTGCCGGTGCACGTGGACCGGCGCTGGTTCGAGATGCTGGTGCTGGACGGCGCGCAGGCCGGGCTCTCGTGGCGCACCATCCTCGAGAAGCGCGCCGGCTACCGGCGCGCGTTCGACCGGTTCGATCCCCGCAAGGTGGCGCGCTACGACGCGCGCAAGCTGCGCGCCCTGATGCGCGACCCGGGCATCGTGCGCAACCGGCTCAAGGTCGCCTCCGCCGTGACCAACGCGCGCGCCTTCCTCGAAGTGCAGCGGGAGTTCGGGAGCTTCGACCGCTTCATCTGGGGCCTCACCGGGGGGTGCCCGGTCCAGAACCGCCGCCGGACCGTCCGGCAGATCCCGGCCCGCACGGCGCTCTCGGACGCGGTGAGCGCGGAGTTGAAGCGGCGCGGGTTCAAGTTCGTCGGCTCGACCATCGTCTACGCCCTGATGCAGGCGGCGGGGATGGTGAACGATCACCTGGTCACCTGCTTCCGCCACCGCGAGGTGCGGGCGCCGGCGAGGACGCCCGGGTCCCGGCGCGGCGGCGGGCAGGCGAAGGGACGGGGCTGAGCCCATGCCCGCGCCCCTCGGCTGGCCCGACCACCTGCTCTTCCTGGTCCTCGCCGTGGCGTTCCCGGTGCGGGCGGCGACGTTCGGCCTCCGCGCGCTCCGGCGCGCGTCGGAGGCGGAGCTGCCCCGCGTGAAGCTCGCCGTCTACCGCCGCGCGATGCTGCTGCAGTGGACGTCCGTCGCGCTGGTCGTCGCCCTGTGGCTCGCGACCCACCGCTCGTGGACCAGCCTCGGCCTCGTGCCGCGTCTCGGCGGGGGGCTGCTGGGAGTGGCCGCGGGGATCGCCGTCATCGTGGCCGTCCTGGTGCGGCAGGGCTACCTCAAGCCGGCGGACGACGCCGCGCTCGAGCACGTGCGCCAGCGCACGCGGCACCTCGAGCGCATGCTGCCCACGACGGAACGGGAGCGCTCGTGGTTCTTCGCGCTGGCCGGGACCGCGGGCGTCTGCGAGGAGATCCTCTACCGCGGCTACCTGGTCTGGTACCTGGTGGCCTGGGCCTGGCTCTTCGCGCCCCACCAGTCGTTCCTGGTCGCGGTGATCGTCTCGTCGCTGCTCTTCGGCGTGGGGCACGCCTACCAGGGCGTCCGCGGCGTCCTGCTCACCGCGGCGGTCGGGGCATTCCTCGCCGCGGTCTACTGGATCACGCGCTCGCTGTTCGCCGGCATGCTCATCCACGCGCTGATGGACCTGCACGCGGGCTACCTGTCGCACCTCGCCTACCGCCGGCCGCCCGGGTCTCCGGAGACCGGACCGCAAGGAGCTTGACGCCATGCGCCACAAGTACGTGATCGTCGGCGGCGGGCTCGCGGGCGCCTCGGCCATCGAGGGCATCCGCGCGCACGACCGCGAGGGCGGCATCCTGATGCTCGGGCGCGAGAACTTCCCGCCCTACCACCGGCCGCCGCTCTCGAAGGGGCTGTGGTTCGGCAAGTCCACCAAGGACGAGCTGCCCGTCCACCCGGACGGCTTCTACCGCGAGAACGGGGTCGAGTTGCTGCTGCGCCGCGAGGCGGTCGAGCTGGATCCCGCACGGCACCTGCTGTGGGACGAGCGCGGGGTCGAGCATGGCTACGAGCGCCTGCTGCTCGCCACCGGCGGCAAGCCGCGCCGGCTCGTGGTGGGCGGGGCCGAGGTGGAGGGCGTGCACTACGTGCGCGGCCTCGAGGACTACCTCCTCCTGGAGAGCCGGCTCGACCGTTTCGAGCACGCGCTGGTCGTGGGCGGCGGCTTCGTGGGCGCCGAGCTGGCCGCGGCGCTGTGCCACGTGGGCAAGGAGGTGACGTTCCTGCACGATCGCGAGTACCCGCTCTTCCGGGTGCTGCCGCGCGAGCTGGGACGGTTCGTGGCGGAGCGCTACCGCCAGGCGGGCGTCGAGACGGTCTCCGAGGACAAGGTCGTGGCGCTCGAGGCGGGGCAGGGACTCATCCACGCGCGCCTGGCGAGCGGCAGCAGCATCACCACCCAGACGGTGCTGGTCGGCATCGGGATCGAGCCCGAGGTGGACCTGGCCGAAGCGGCCGGCCTCGACGTGGACGACGGCATCGTGGTGGACGAGTTCGCGTGCACCACCGACCCCGACATCTTCGCCGCCGGCGACGTGACCCGCTTCCCGTGCGCGCCGCTGCAGCGCAGCCTCCACGTCGAGCACTGGGACCACGCCCGCGAGCAGGGGCGCTGCGCCGGGGCCAACATGGCGGGCGCCGGCCGGAGCTACGAGGGGATCCCCACCTTCTTCTCGGACCTGTTCGACCTGGGCTTCGAGGCCGTGGGGGACCTCGATCCGACGCTGCGCGTCGAGACGGTATGGCGCGAGCCGCTGCGCGAGGGCGTGGTCTACTACGTTCGGGACGACGTGGTGCGCGGCGTGCTGCTGTGGAACGTGTGGGGCGCGGTGGAGTGGGCACGCGACATGGTGCGCGCGGCGCGGCCGATGTCGGCCGAGGAGCGCGTGGCCGCGGTCCCGCCGCCGGATCCCCCCGCGGGAGGATGAGGAGGCCGCGCGACGCGGGACCCCGCGGCCATCGGGCGCGGACAGCGCCCCGCGGGGCACGGCGGGCGGCGGAGCGGCGCTGCCGGCTCAGCCCGCCGAGGTCCCGTTCCGCGAGAAGATCAGCGGGTGGCGGGCCACGAAGAGCCCCGCCTGGAGCCGGTCCTGCACGCGCAGCTTCTTCAGGATCTGCCCGACGTGCTTCTTCACCGTCGGCTCGCTGATCGAGAGCAGCGCCGAGATCTCCTTGTTGGACTGGCCTTCGGCCAGCAGCACGGCCACGTCCATCTCGCGCACCGAGAGGCCGGAAGCGCCGCCGACGCCGGGGCCGCCCTGGGCGAGCGCCATGCCGGTGCGCGGCTCGTAGGCCGCCTGCCCGGCGGCCACCGCGCGCACCGTCCGGAACAGCGCCTCCGGGTCGGCACTGCGCCGCACCGTGCCGAGCGCGCCGTGGGCCATCGCCAGCTGCAGGCAGTCGGTGCCGCTCTCGCAGCGGGGCACGTGCGAGTACGCGGCCAGCCGCGAGCGGGTGGGCGGGCTCAGGATGAGGCAGTTGGCCACCCCGCGCTCGGAGATCGCGAGGATGCGCAGGCCCGGCAGCGCGGCGTGGATCACCGGCAGGGCCGTCTCGCCCGAGTCGCTGGGCAGGTTGAGGGTCAGCACCAGCAGGGCGGGCTGGAGGCTGGCACAGCGCTCGATCGCCTCGCCCGCGTTGGCGGCCTCGCCCACGCACTCGAAGTCGGGCTGTGCGGTCAGGAGGCTCATGAGCCCCTGCCGATCGATGGCCTGGCCGTCGGCGACGACGATGCGGATGCGGGGCGTGCGGACCGGCGCCGGGCGGGCGGCGGCACGTGGCTTCGGGCGCGGACGGGGGCGACTCATCGGTGATTCCCTTCGGTCGGTGGTGTCGGCTGGAACGAGGCCGCAGGTGCTTTGTAGATGTCCGCTTCCCGGGGTGGGTGCGCCGGGCCCAGGCAAGCAGGTGCCTGATGATACTACCTTTGGCCACCCCGGGGCCAACCAACGGACCAGCCGGGGGCCGGGGCGCCCGGACCCCGCGGGGCGCCGGCCCGGCGCCTCGCCTCAGCGCCCCTGCCGCCGGTCCTGCGGGTCCAGTGCGTCGCGCAGGCCGTCGCCCAGGAAGTTGAACGCCAGCAGGGTGAGCGAGAGCGCCAGGCCGGGGAAGACCACCAGCCAGGGGAAGAGCGCCATCACCCGGGCGCCGTCGGCGATGAGCGTGCCCCACGAGGCGTCCGGCGGCTGCACCCCCAGGCCGAGGAACGAGAGGAACGCCTCCTGCAGGATCACGGCCGGCACGGTGAGCGTGGCGTAGACCACCACCGGGCCCAGCGCGTTGGGCACGATGTGCCGGAAGACGATGCTCCGGTCACCCGCCCCCAGCGCCCGCGCGGCTTCGACGAAGGTCTGGTGCTTCAGCGAGAGCACCTGCCCGCGCACGATCCGCGCCATGGTCAGCCACTGGACCAGCCCGAGCGCGACGAAGAGCATGAGCAGGCTGCGGCTGAAGAGGACCATCAGCAGGATGACCAGGAAGATGTTGGGCAGGGCGTAGAGCACGTCCACGGTGCGCATCATGAACTCGTCCAGCTTGCCGCCGGCGTAGCCGGCGATCGCGCCCCAGCTGACGCCCACGAGCAGGCTCACGATCGTTCCGACGAGCCCGACCAGCAGCGAGATGCGCCCGCCGTAGAGCACGCGCGCGAGCAGGTCGCGCCCCAGCTCGTCGGTGCCGAAGGGATGCGCGACCGTGGGCGCCGCCGCGCCCAGCCGAAGGTCCTGCGCGGCCGGCGCGGCGAGGCCCGGCAGCCAGGGCGCGGCGAAGCAGGCGAGCGCGACGAAGGCGAGCAGCCACGCCGCCGCCACGGCGGCGCGGTTGCGGCCGAGCCGCCGCCGCGCGTCGGACCACAGGCTTCGAGGCGGGCCGCCGGCGGCGGCGATCACGGCGGGCGCGGTCGTGGCGCTCATGCGCGGCTCACCTCAGCTCCACGCGCGGATCGAGCCAGGCCTGGGCGAGGTCCACGAGCAGGTTGAGCGCCATCAGGAACGCGGCGTAGAACAGGACCACGCCCATCACCAGCGTGTAGTCGCGGTTGAACGCGCCGTAGACCAGGGTGCGGCCCAGGCCGGGCACGGCGAAGACCTGCTCGACCACGAGCGAGCCCATGACGACCGCCGCGGCGGCCGGGCCGAGGTAGGAGAGCACCGGCAGCAGTCCCAGCCGCAGCGCGTGCTTGAGCACGACCGCGCCCTCGGGCAACCCCTTGGCGCGTGCGGTGCGGATGAAGTCCTGGCGCAGCGCCTCGAGCATGCCGGCGCGCGTCAGGCGTGCGACGTAGGCGACGTAGGCGGCCGAGAGCGTGAGCACCGGCAGCACGCGGCTCTGCGGCCCCTCCCACAGCGCGGGCGGCAGCCAGCAGAGGCCGAGCGAGAAGGCCAGCACCAGCAGCGGGCCGAGCACGAAGCTGGGGACCGAGACCCCGGCCAGCGCGACCGCCATGACGGCGGTGTCGGCCGCGGTGTTCTGGCGCTGCGCGGCGACGACGCCGAGCGGGATGCCCGCGAGCAGCGCGACCAGCAGCGCCCAGCCCCCGAGCTCGGCCGAGACCGGGAAGCCCTCGAGGATGATCTCGCGCACCTGGCGCGCGGGGAACTTGTACGAGGGCCCGAAGTCGAGCCGGGCGGCCCGGGCGAGGAAGGTGACGTACTGCACCGCGAGCGGACGGTCGAGCCCGTACTTCTGCGCCAGCGCCGCGCGCGCCGCCGGCGGGATGTCGCGCTCGGCGTTGAACGGCCCGCCGGGGGCGAGCCGTACCAGGAAGAAGGTCAGCGTCGCGATCGCCCACAGCGTGGGGACGAAGAGCAGCAGCCGGCGCACGACGTAGCGGGTCACGACGTCGCTCCGTCGGCGTGCGGGGCAGGGCGCGGAGCGCAGACGCGGCCCGATCGCGGAGCGCATGGTGCCGTTGCTCCGCGATCGGGCCGTGCAAGCTCCGCGCCCGGCGCTTGCGCGGCCTGACGTCCGGGCCGAGGCACCATGCGCTCGGACACCCGGCCGTGTCTGCGCTCCGCGGCGCGGCCTGGCGCACCCCTGAGTCCGAGCAGAGGCACCATGCACTCCACCGATTCGCCTTCGGCGGGTGCCCGGCCGTGTCGTCGCTCCGCGGCCCGCATTCTGGCGATCACCACGGCACTGGGCTCCGTTCCCGGGCGCCAGGCGTGGTCGATCCAGACGTCCTCGAGCGGGTGGACGTCCAGCGCATTCGACCAGATGCCGCGCACGTAGGGCTTCACCAGCTCGACCGTCGCGTAGTGGTAGATGGGGATGACCGGCCCGTCCGCCAGCAGCAGCGATTCCGCCCGGGCGAGCACGCGCAGGCGCTGCGCCGGGTCGGCCTGGCCGCGGGCCTCCAGCAGCAGCCGGTCGTAGCGCGCGTCGCTCCAGCCGGTGCGGTTGTTGCCGTCGCCGCCGCGCATGATCTCGAGGAAGGTGCCGGGGTCGAGGTAGTCGCCGATCCACGATCGCCGCGCCACGTCGTACTGCAGCGTGGTCATGGCCTGCAGGGTCGAGCCCCACTCCATGTTCCGCAGCTCGACCGGGATGCCGAGCTCCTGGGTCCACATCGCCTGCACCGCCTCGGCGATGCGGCGGTGGTCCTCGCTGGTGCTGAACAGGATCGAGATCCCGGGGAAGCCCCGTCCGCCGGGGTAGCCCGCCTGCGCCAGCGCGGCGCGGGCCGCCACCGGGTCGTGGCGCAGCGGCGGCGGTGCCGGGTAGCCGGGGTAGCCCTGCGGCGTGAGCCGGCCCCACGGCGCGCGCGTGCCCTTGAGCAGGTCGCGGGCGATCGCGTCGCGGTCCACCGCGAGGTTCAGCGCGCGGCGCACGCGCACGTCGTCGAACGGCCGGCGCGTCACGTTCATGGAGTAGAAGTAGACGGCCTGGAAGGGGGCGCTGCGGAAGTCGGCCTTGCCGCGCAGCCATGGGACGAAGGGCGAAGGCACGTAGCCGCTGGTGTTCCAGTCGAGCCGCCCGGACTGGTAGAGGTTGGACGAGGTGCTGAGGTCGTCCACGGAGTACGCCACGACCCGGTCGAGCCGCACGCGCTTGGCGTCGCGGTAGCGCGGGTTCCGCGCCAACTCGAAGCGGTCGTTCTGGCGCCAGCGCTCGAGCACGAAGGCGCCGTTCGAGACGATGTTCCCGGGCCGCGTCCAGCGCGCGCCCCAGCGCTCGACCGCGTGGCGGGGCACGGGCAGCCACGTCGGGTAGGCGGCGAGCTCGAGCAGGTAGGGCACGGGCGATGACAGGCGCACCACGAGCGTGGTGTCGTCGGGGGCGGAGAGCCCGACGCGCGTCGAGTCGGCGGCGGACCCCCGGTGGTACGCTTCGGCGCCGGCGATGGCGTAGAGCAGGCCGGCGTTGCGCGCGGCGGTCGCGGGGCGCAGCACCCGCAGCCACGACCAGACGAAGTCGCGTGCGGTGAGCGGGGCGCCGTCGCTCCAGGCCAGGCCGGGCCGCAGGTGGAACGTCCAGGTCAGCCCGTCCGCGCTGGTCTCCCAGCGTGAGGCCTGCCCGGGACGCGGCGCGAGCGTTCGCGGGTCGGAGGTGGTGAGGCCCTCGAACAGGGCGCGGGCGAGGCGTCCGTCGGACTGGCCGGAGACCAGCGCGGGGTCGATGGTCTCGGGCTCGGCGCCGTTGTTGAAGCGCAGCACGTCGCCGCGCGGCGGGCGCACGCTGCCGAAGTAGCGCGGGCCGCCGGCCGAGGACGGGCCGGTCCCGCCGGTCCCGGGCGCGCAACCGGCGAGGACGGCCGCGAGGATGGGCGCGACCCACGGCAGCGAACGGCGCATGCCGCAGGATAGCATGGGGGCGGGTGGCGCGGCCGACCGGCCGACGTGTCCGTTGCTCGCTCGAGCGGGGGCGGCGGGACCGGCACGATCCGGAGGACGGCTACGTACGGACACGCTCGCCCTCCGGACCGTGTCTGCGCCCCGCCGCGTGCTCGAGCGGGGGCGGCGGGACCGGCACGATCCGGAGGCCGGCTACGTACGGACACGCTCGCCCTCCGGACCGCGCCGGCCCCGCCGCTGTGCCCGGTCGGGGGGCGGCGGGACCGACACGATGCGGAGGGCAGCCAGGTACGGACACGCTCGCCCTCCACGCCGCGTCTGCGTCCCACCGCTGTGCCCGGTCGAGGTGGACCGCTCCGCGGTCGATTTGGAGCACCGGCGTCCGGCGTCGTAACCTGATTTGGATGACCCGTGCCTCCACGCTGAGCACCCGCCGAAAGACCACGTTGCGGCCCGAACCGGCCGTGGGCGCGAACGTTCCCAAGCGCGACGGGGAGGACAAGGTCACCGGCCGCTCCCTCTACGTGGACGACCTGAAGGTCCCCGGATTGCTCCACGGGCGCACCGTGCGTTCCACGGTCGCGCGCGGGGTCATCCGCCGCATCGAGTTCGACCCGGCATTCGACTGGAACGGCGTGGTGATCGCCGACCACAAGGACATCCCGGGCGAGAACTGCGTGGCCCACCTCACCGAGGACCAGCCGCTGCTGGTCGCGCACCGGATCGAGCACGCGGACCAGGCCATCCTGCTGCTGGCGCACGCCGATCCCGAACGGGCGCAGGCCGCCCTCGGTGCGGTGCGGGTCGAAGTGGAGTCGCTCGACGCGGTGCTCACGATCGAGGACTCCCTCGCGGCGCGGCTGAAGATCCACGGCGCGGACAATGTCCTCAAGGAGTACAACATCGCGCGGGGCGAGCTGGCCGCGGGCTTCGCCGAGGCCGACGTCGTGGTCGAGGGGCTCTACCGCTGCGGGCACCAGGAGCAACTCTACCTCGAGAACAACGGCGTGATCGGCGAGCGCACGGCCGACGGCGGCCTCGTGGTGCGCGGCTCGATGCAGTGCCCCTACTTCGTGCACCACGCGCTGCAGCGCGCGTTCGCCCTGCCGGCGGAGAAGATCCGCGTGGTCCAGACGGTCACCGGCGGGGGCTTCGGCGGCAAGGAGGACTACCCGTCGATGATCGGCGGGCACGCGGCGCTGCTCGCCTGGAAGAGCGGCCGGCCGGTGAAGCTGGTCTACGACCGCCTCGAGGACATCGCGGCCACCACGAAGCGCCATCCGGCGGTGGTCCGCGTGCGCACCGGGCACCGGCGCGACGGCACGCTGGTCGCGACCGACGTGGACGTGGTGATGGACGGCGGCGCCTTCGTGACGATGTCGCCGGTGGTGCTCTCGCGCGGGGCGCTGCACGCGGCGGGCGCCTACCGGTGCCCCAACGTGCGGATCCGCGCGCGCGCGATGGCGACCAATACGCCGCCCAACGGGGCGTTCCGCGGCTTCGGCGTGCCGCAGACGGTGTTCGCGATGGAGAGCCACATGGACCGCGTCGCCGCGGAACTGGGGCTCGACCCGCTGGTCCTGCGCCGGCGCAACGCGGTCGTCGTGGGCGACGTGACGCCGACCGGGCAGGTCCTGCGCGAGAGCGTCAGCGCGGTCGAGGTGCTGGACCGCACCGCGCAGCGCGCGGGCTGGACGGCGAAGCGCCGCCGCTACGCGCGCGAGAACGCCGCCGCGGAGCGTGCCGAGCGGGCGGGCCGGTTCGCGCCCGGCGGGCGCCGGCTGCGGCGCGGCATCGGGCTGGCGCTGGGCTGGCACGGGGCGGGCTTCACCGGCGGTGGCGAGGTCCGGCTCAACTCGCTCGCCGCGCTCGACCTGTCGCCCGAGGGACGGCCGCGGGTGCTGGTGGCCAACGTCGAGATCGGGCAGGGCGCCATCACGGTGTTCACGCAGATGGTGGCCGAGCGCCTGGGCGTGTCGCCGGGCCTCGTGGTGGTCGAGACGCCGGACACCGACCGGGTGCCGAACAGCGGCCCGACGGTGGCCTCGCGCACCACGATGGTGGTGGGCGGACTGCTCGAGCAGTGCGCCCGGGCGATGCGCGAGCGGCTCGAGCTGTTCGCCGAGCGCGCGCTCGACGGCGACGCGGACTTCCGGCGGATCGCGCGGCGGTTCCTCGCCGGGCGCGGGCCGCTGCGCGTCGAGCGCCGCTACCAGAAGCCGGCGCACATCGTCTGGAACGAGGACACCTACCAGGGCGACGCGTACCCGTGCTTCTCGTACGGGGCGGTCGCGGTCGAGGTCGAGGCGGATCTGGACACCGGCGAGGTGCGCGTGCTCCGCGTCACCACCGCGCAGGACATCGGCAAGGCGATCCACCCGCTGCTGTGCGCCGGGCAGATCGAGGGCGGCACGCTGCAGGGACTGGGCTGGGCCCTGCTCGAGGAGGTGCGCTGGAAGGACGGGCGCGTCTGGAACCACCAGCTCACGAACTACATCATCCCGACCGCGGTGGACGCGCCGCCGTTCGACGTGATCATCGTCGAGAACCCCTACTCGGGCGGGCCGTTCGGCGCCAAGGGGGTGGGCGAGCTGCCCATGGACGTGCCGGCGGGAGCGGTCGTGGCGGCCGTGGCGCACGCCACCGGCGCGCGCGTGGACGAGATCCCGATCACGCCCGAGCGGCTGTTGCGCGCGCTGGGCGGGCGCGAGGAGCGGCGATGAGCGCGGTGCTGACGCTGGACTTCACGGTCAACGGGAGGAAGCGCCGGGTCCGCGTGCCGCCGATGAAGCGGCTGCTCGACGTGCTGCGCGAGGACTGCGGGCTGACCGGCACCAAGGAAGGCTGCGGCGAGGGGGAGTGCGGCGCCTGCACGGTGTTGATGGACGGCATGCCGGTGAACTCCTGCCTGGTGCCGGCGGTCCAGGCCGCCGGCGTGCGGATCGTGACGGTCGAGGGCCTCGCGAAGGGCCCCGCTCTCTCCGTGCTCCAGCGCGCGTTCGTCGAGCGCGGCGGCACGCAGTGCGGCAGCTGCACGCCCGGCATCCTGGTCACCGCGCACGCCCTGCTCGCCCGCGCCAAGGGCCGCGTGCCCGGCGACGGCGAGGTGCGCGAGGCGCTCGCCGGGAACCTCTGCCGTTGCACCGGCTACCAGATGATCGTGAACGCCGTGAGGGCGGCGGCGCGCGAGTCGCAGGCCGCGGTCCGCAAGCGGTCCGCGCGCGCGCCGAAGCCGGCGGCGCGGGCGAAGGCGACGCGCACGCCGGCCCGGGCGCGGCGGGGGGCCGCGGTGCGGGCGCCGGCCGGGGTGGCCCGCCGCCGGCCGGGGGCCGGGCGATGAGGGCGCCGCTCTCCACGCTCGAGGTCGCCCGCCCGCGCGACCTCGCCCACGCGCTGAAGCTGCTGCACGCCTCGCTCGGCACCGGGCGGCTGGTGCCGCTGGCCGGGGGCACGGATCTCTTCGTCACGCTCAATTCGGGCGTGGTGCCCGGGGTGCGCTTCCTCGACCTGGGTGGCCTGCGCGAGCTGCGGGGCGTGCGCGGGCAGGGTGGCCGGCTGGTCCTCGGCGCGCTGACCACCTTCAGCGAGGTCCGCGAACACGCGCAGGTACGGCGGCGCTATCCCGCGCTCGCGGCCGCGGCCGCGGAGGTCGGCGCCTGGCAGATCCAGAACCGCGGGACGCTGGGCGGCAACATCGCCAACGCCTCGCCGGCGGGCGACTCGCTGCCCGTGCTCCTGGCGCTCGAGGCCGTGGTGCATGCGCGCTCCCTGCGGGGCCCGCGCGAGGTCCCCTTCACCGGCCTCTTCCGCGGCTACCGCGACCTCGCGCTCGAGCCCGACGAGCTGATCACCGCCGTGAGCCTGCCGCCGGCTCCCGCGCGCGCGCGGCAGTTCTTCCGCAAGGTGGGGACGCGCCGCGCGCAGAGCATCTCCAAGGTCGTCCTCGCCGGCCTGCTGCGGGTCGGACGCGACGGCCGCGTGGACCTCGCGCGGGTGGCGCTCGGCAGCGTCGCACCCGTCACGCTGCGGGCCGCCCGGGCCGAGCGCGCGCTGCTCGGCGCCCGCCCCGGCGTCGCGGTCGCGGCCGCGGCGCGCGCGGCGCTGCTCGAGGACATCGCGCCGATCGACGACATCCGCTCGGACCGCGAGTACCGGCGGCGGGTCGCGGGGAACCTGCTGGAACAGTTCCTGCGGGTCGCGGAGCCCCGTTTCGCGAGGCTTTGAGGCCGTTTCACGGCCTTTTTCCCCACTTCATCAAGTCCTCCGCGATTGTGCCGATAACGAGTGCAGGACCGTGAGTCTTCCGCGCCTGCGCCCTGCTGGGTGCCCATCGAAGGGTGGGTCCAGCGACGACCAACGAGCGGCAGGCGCGACTCCGGTCCCCAGGAGACCTGCCGTGCCCGATTCCCCGCGACCGACGCTGAACGACGTGACACGTGCGCTGGCCCACCTGGCGGACCGCGTGCTCACGCACAAGTCCGTGGGCCTCGAGCCCTACGTGACCCACACCCTGAAGCTGGTGATGGGCGAGCTCGAGCTGCTCATCCCCGGGCTCGATCCGGCACCCAATGCCGAGGCCGCGCGCGCCTTCGCCGAGGCGGCGGAGATCGCCCTGCGGGAGGGCGAGGAGCGGGAGGCGCTCTCGTACGCCCTGCGCGGGCTGTCGTGCTCGCCGCACGACCCGGTGCTGTGGTACCGGGCGGGCTCGGCGTGCGTCGAGGTCGGCAGCCTCGAGATGGCCCTGCGGCTGCTCTGGCACGCGCTGTGGATCAACCCGGGCTACACCGACGCACAGCGCGACCTCGCGGCCCTGACGTCGTTCTTCGACGCGGGCGAGGACGTCCCCACCGAGGACTTCCGCATCGGCGGGGAGCCGGGCGACGACGAGTCCCCCGAGGACGAACGCGCGGCCTGATTCGTCAGGCTTGGCACCTTCGAACTCCTGTCGCCAGCGCAGAAGAGCCTTCTGCCCGCGGTCGAGGGGATGGCTGGTGGACGGCTAAGTGAACACACGCTCGCCCACCAGCCATCCCCTCGACCGCTTTCGCATCGCAAGGCGGGCGGCCGGGTGAACGAACGCTCGCCCCACCGCCGTCGCCTCCGCCACGGCGCGGCACGGTTGGCGGGGGGCGCGAGGCTTGTGCGAGACTGAGGCGTCCCGGAGGAGAGCGATGCGCTGGTCCGTCCACATCGGCAGCCTGTTCGGCATCCGTGTCGAACTGCACGTCACCTTCCTGCTGTTCATCGGCTGGATCGCCGTCAACCAGGGCCTGCTGGCCGGGGACGTCCGGCGGGCAGGCGAGGCGGTGGCGCTGCTGCTGCTGGTGTTCGGCTGCGTGGTCCTGCACGAGCTGGGCCACGCGCTGACGGCGCGCCGCTTCGGCATCGCCACGCGCGACATCGTGCTGCTGCCGATCGGCGGGGTGGCGCGCCTCGAGCGGATGCCCGAGAAGCCCCTGCAGGAGATGCTGGTCGCGGTCGCGGGCCCGCTGGTGAACGTCGTGATCGCGGCGCTGCTGGTGCTCCTCATGACGATCGCCGGGTGGTCGACCGACCTCGCGCACTTCGGCAGCGGCCTGGTCGAGTCGCTGCTCGTGGTCAACGTGCTGATGCTGCTGTTCAATCTCGTCCCGGCCTTCCCGATGGACGGCGGACGCGTGCTGCGGGCCCTGCTCGCGCTGCGCCTGCCCTACCTGCGGGCGACGAAGATCGCCTCGGCCGTCGGCCAGGGCGTGGCCCTGCTGCTCGGCGTCGCCGGGTTCTTCTACTTCCACCAGTGGATGCTGCCCTTCGTGGCGCTGTTCGTCTTCATCGCCGCGGGCGAGGAGCGCGCCCTGGTGCAGACCCGCACCTCGCTCACCGGGCTCCCGGTGCGGGCCGCGATGCTCACCGACTTCCGGCACCTGGACGTGCGCGAGCCGCTGCGTCGCGCGGTCGAGTACCTGATGACCGGCAGCCAGCAGGACTTCCCGGTGCTGGAAGGCGCGATGCTGTGCGGCGTGCTGACCCGGTCCGGGCTGGTCGCGGCGCTGCAGCGCCACGGCCTGGATGTGCCGGTGGGGGAGGTCATGAGCCCCAACCCGTGCAGCGCCGACGCCGACGAGCCGCTCGAGGCCGTGGTGGCGCGGATGCGCGGCCGCGAGTGCCCGGTGGTGTCCGTGCTCGAACAGGGGCGCCTGGTCGGGCTCGTGACGCTGGACAACGTCGGCGACCTGCTCCAGGTGCGCGCGGCGCTGCGCAAGTACGCCTCGGGGGGGTGAGCGCGGGGCGGGCGCCGGCGGCGCGGGTCATCCCGCGGTCGTTCGCTCCATGACCGCCGCCGCCGGAACCCGCCCGGGCGCCGACGCCCCGCTCCGTTGACGGGCCCGCGGGCGGCCGTCACACTGTCCCCATGATGCGCTCGCGCTTTCCCGTCGCGCGGATGAGCGCGCTCGCCGCGGTGGTGGTGGGGGCGTTCCTGGTCACGCAGCGCGCCGCCGGTCCGCACTGGCACGCGCTGCGGCCCGGCGTCGAGTTCGCGACCGTGCGCGGCGAGCCCTACTGCCGGTACGGCTCTTCCGGCGTGGCCGTGCTGCGCCTGGACCCGGCGCGCGTCCGCCTCCGCGTGCGGCACTTCACCCGCGAGCCCGAGCGGCGGCCGCTGGACATCCTGGAGTGGCAGCGCCGCAGCGCCGCGCTGGCGGTGTTCAACGCCGGCCAGTACTACGGCGACTACTCGTACATGGGCCTGCTGGCGAGCGGCGGCCGCGTCATCTCGCGACGAACGCACCCCACCTACAAGGCCGCGCTGGTGGCGGGCCCCCGCACCGGCGGGCCTGCCATCCGCGTGCTGGACCTGACGCGCGACCCGCTCGACCCCGACTCGCTGGCCTGGACCGAGGTCGCGCAGTCGTTCATGCTCTTCGACCGCGGCGGCGAGGTGCGCGTGCGACACAGCGACCAGGTCGCGGCCCGCACGGCGGTGGCCGAAGACCGCAGTGGCCGGATCGTCGTCCTGACCAGCGAGGGCGGCTACACGCTCTGGGACTTCGCCCTGCTGCTGAAGGGCCTGCCGCTCGAGTTGTCCCATGCCATGGCCATGGACGGCGGGCTGGAGGCCGAGATGGTGGTGAGCGCTCCGCGCTTCCGCTACGCGAGCTTCGGCCAGTGGGAGCACGGCCGCGCCGCGCGGGACGCGCCGCCGCCGCCGGTGGAGCTGCCGGCGGTCATCACGGTGAGCGCGCCGTGAGTGCCGCGACCGCGAAGCGCGGCCGGGCCGTCCCGCGGGGATCCGGGCCGACCTTTCCCTGCGCGCGCTGCGGACGCCCCCTGCGCCGCACCTCGGGCGAGCGCCCGCGCCGGATCGCCTGCGCGCGCTGCGGGTTCCTGATCTACGACTACCCGCGCTCGTGCGCGGGCCTGGTCGTGCTCAAGGGCGACGCCGTGCTGGTCCTGCGCCGCGCGCACCTGCCGCGCCGGGGGCGCCTCGACGTGCCGGGCGGATTCATGGAGGCCGGCGAGAGCGTCGAAGGCGCCGCGCGGCGCGAGTTGCGTGAGGAGACCGGGCTCACGCTGGGGCGCGTCGAGCTGCTCGGCACCTACTGGGACCGCTACTTCCTGAGGGGCTTCGGCTGGATCCCGACCCTGAACTCCTACTTCCTCGGCCGCTGGCGCACGGGCGTGCCCCGCGCCGCCGACGACGCGGCCAGCGCGGAGTGGATCCCGCTCGCGCGGCTCGGCCGCCGCGAAGCCCGCTTCGCCTGGAAGCACATGAGCGCGCTGTTCCGGGACGTGAAGCGGAAGGCCGCGGGCTAGGAGCCTGTCCGGGTAGCCGCTCGGACAGGCTCCTGGCGCGGCGCCACGCCCCCCCCGGCGCGCCGCTACTTGCCGCGCGCCTGGGGCAGCGGGCTCTCGAGCGCGAGGGCGACCTTCCACCGGCCGGCGCCGTCGCGGCGCCAGACGTGCAGGTAGACGCTCGAGTCGGGCGCGACACCGCCCATCCGGCGGCGCTCGAGGATCCCGTAGGTGCAGCCCAGGTCGTCGGAGCGCGCGAGCCGCTGCGCCTGCGGGTACCAGAGCGTCACGCCCGGGATGGCCCGCAGCGTCTCGCGCCCGCCGGGCAGTCCCAGGATCGGCGGGAGGAGGTCGCGGCAATAGCGCACGTCCGGCGCGGCCCGGCGCGCGAAGGCCGCCGCCGAGCCCCGGGCGCGCGCGTCGCGGGTCCAGGCCAGGTCGAGCGCCGCGAGGTCGGTCGGCGGCCCGGTGCGCCGCACCGCCCGGTGGAGCGGGCCCGGCGTGAGCTCCACGTTCCCCGGGCCGCGGGCCGGCGGTCCGTGGGCGATGCCGATGTCCACCGCCACGCGCCAGGCCCCGTCCGCCTGCTGCTGCCAGACCGAAACGAAGTGCCCGTATCCGGTGGGGCGCTGCGAATCGTTCGGCCGCCACTCCCATGGTCCTGTCGTGTAGCCGAGGTCCCCCGCCGCGGAGACCTCCGCGAAGGCCGGTTCCCACACCAGCGCAGCGGCGACCGGGCCGCGCGATTCCCAGGCCTGCCGGCCGTTGACCGCCAGCGGACGGAAGATGACGCCGTCCTCGGCGAGGAACTCGAGGAACGCGTCGCGCACCCCCTTCTCGATCGACGCCCGGGCGAAGGCGCGCTCGGCGGCGACCAGGGAGTCGAGCGCGCCGGCGTCAGCGGCCATGGCGGGGAAGGGGCAGACGAGCGCGATCGCGAGTGCGGCTACGGACCAGCGGCTGAGGCTCATGCGGCTCTCCGGTGGTTGCGCGAAGCGGTCCGGTGAAGCGCGACGGCTCCACCGCGCGGGCCAGGGCGACATCATGCGGCCCCATTGTCGCCGATTCTCCCCGTCGGCGAAACCCGCCCGTCCGCCGGGATCGAACCTGTGAACTCCGTTGACTCGCGGTTTCGCCGGGTGATTGAGTACCGGCACAATGGGCGCGGCGCGCGACCGCGTGTTTCAGGCAGTCAGCGAAACGGTATCACGCACGCACCCTACAAAGCGTCGCATGTGTCTCCTCTGGCAGAGAGGAGCGCGCTTCTCTCATTCAGCCTCGCACAGACTGGAGAGTCCACCATGGGGCCTGGCCGCGGTTTGATGCTGCTCCTGTCCCTTGCCTGCATTGCTTGGACCCCGACTCTTCGCAGCAAGGCCCCGCAGGCTCCAACTCCGCCAAACGAAGCCCCGCAGCCCACGCGGCCAGCGCCCGGCGCGCCGGGCGATCGTGGGCCGTGGGTAGATCAACCCCAGCCCGGAGCGCGCGGCACTCAGGTGCCTCCTAGAGCAACTCCGGGGTCAGGCCGCTGGCACGAGGTGGGCGGTGCCGACCAGGTCTTCCCCGGCGAGGCGACGCCGCCAGTGGCGAGCACGGTACGGCCCGGGGCCCCGCAGCCTGGCGGGGGCATTGTCGCGGGCGGGGAGTCAGGGCCGGATTCCCTGCCCGGCGTGTGCACCACCTGCACCGACTTCCGCAGCGGGCTTTCCCTGGCGATCCAGGCCCAGCACGTGGGCGCAGATGGCACGATCGCGCCGGACACCAGCCTGCTGCAGTCGCGGCTCTGCCTCGGCAGCGCGCAGGGCGTGGCGGCGAGCATGATTCGTGACGGGCTGGGCGGTGGCATCGTGGTCTGGGTGGACAACCGGATGGAGGAGGGCGACCTCTACGCCCAGCACTTCGCCGCCGCAGACTCGCTCTGGCCGGGTTGGTCCACCGATGGTGTCCCGGTCTGCGTCGCCCGCGGTTCGCAGTACGGGGTGGCACTCGCCAGTGACGGTGCCGGTGGCGTGATCGTGGCGTGGACGGACTTCCGCTCCGGCGCGTCCGGGGACATCTTCGCTCAACGCCTGACCAGCGCCGGTGAGCCCGCGTGGGGTGTGGATGGGGTGCCGGTGTGCGACCACCCAGCCGACCAGAGTTCCCCCGCCGTGGTGTCCGATGGCGAAGGCGGGGCGCTGATTGTTTGGCGGGACCGCCGCCGTGGGGTCGCGGACCTGTATGTGCAGCACCTCACCCCGCAGGGCGAACTCGCTGCGGGAGCGGCGGCAGGCGGCGACACGCTGGTCACGAGCGGCGAGGACCCAACGAATCCGACATTGACGAGCGATGGGGAGGGTGGGGCGATTCTGGTCTGGGGGAGCCGGCGCGATACGCTCCCCGGGATCTCAGCCCTGCGCTTGAGTGCCAACGGCCGGCCGGCAACCGGCTGGCCCTCTGCCGGAGTCAGGCTTTCGACCACTCGGGGCCGGATGCGGCAGACCGTAGCGGTGGGTGACGGTGCGCACGGGGCGATCGTGGCCTGGGCCGACTCGACCGGGATCCGTGCCCAGCGGTTGAGCGGCGCAGGGCACGTGGAGTGGCCCACGAGCGGCGTGCAGCTCTGCGGGCCGAGCGGTGCCCCGGCGATGCCCGCCCTTGTCAGCGATAGCGTGGGCGGGGCGATCGTCGCCTGGGAGGACCGCCGCAACGGCAACAGCGATATCTATGCCCGGCGGATCACCGGTGCCGGGGTGCCGCAGTGGGCCGACGACGGCGTGGCGCTCTGCGTGGCGGGTGGCGATCAGTACGCGGTGAGGCTGGCCCCTGACGGCGCCGGGGGCGCGCTGGCCACCTGGGTGGACGGCCGGGTCGAGGCGCTGGCGGGGTTCCTGGCCCTGCAGGCGCCGCGCACCGGGCCGGTCCCCAAGCTCGAGGCCGTGGAGGTGGGCCCGGGGCGGGCGAAGCTCACCTGGCGCACCAGCACGGCGGACAAGCGCGTGTTCTTGTTCCAGCGGCGCCTGGGGGATGGAGCGTGGCAGTCGCTGAGCGCGCTTCAAGCCGCGGCCGACGGGCTGCTAGTCGCCGAGGACCGCACGGTGCCGGTTGGAAGCGCAGCCCAGTACGGGCTGAGTGTCAAGGTCGGTGACGAACAGCAGGAGATCCAGTTCGCCACGGTGGACGTGAAGATCCCGTTGCCCAAGCCGCTAGCGCTGCGGTTCGCACGCAGCGAGGAACGCGGCCGTGTGGTGCGCGTGGCGTTGACCTTGGAGACCAACGAGCCGGCGCGGTTCGAGTTGTTCGACGTCGCGGGTCGAAGGGTGCTGTCACGGGAGTTCGGTGATCTGGGGGCCGGAGACCATGAGGTGCGACTGAGGCTGCCCGGGCACCTCCGTAGTGGGATGTACTTCATCCGCCTGGGTCAGGGGCGCGTGACGCGCACCGACCGAGTGGTGGTGCTCCAGTGAACGTGGCCAGGAGGCAGCGCGCGCTGGCTGTTCTGCTCGGGCTCCTGGGGTTGGTGCTGGTGGCCGGGAGCACGCCGTTGCCGCGAGGTGGGGTGCGGGTGACGAGTCTGAGCAGCAGTCCGCCGGAGACGACCGTGGTGTTCGGGCCGGGTCAGTTCACTTGTGGCAGTCCGACTTGGACTGTCAAGGACACCTCGTTCGACCTCAGCAACTACGACGTCTCCCGCCGGTACGAGTTCCGCATCACCAACGGGGACCCCAACGGCACCCATCGCGTTGCTCAGGTGAGCCTCTGCCTCAACGACCAGGAGTTGATGAACGCCGCGGACGTGACCAGCACGGTGGCCTATGCGGTGAAGAGGGCCGAGCCGCTGGAGAGCAACGCACTCACCGTGGGGGTCAAGAAGGGGTCAACCGGCAGCCACATCCGCCTGGACCTGGTGAGCATACCGGACCCGTCGTCGTACCGGATCCACGGGCCTGCCACGCACACGCGGGCTTCCACCCCGGCGGGCTGGCAGGAGTTCGACGGGGAGTTCACCAAGTCGGACAGCGCGAGGGGCCCCTACACCCTGATCCTGACCAACGGCGACCCCGATGGCACCCACCGTGTGACCGGCGGCATCCTCGGCCTGAACGGCGACGAGGTGATCAGCAGCAGTGAGTTCGGGTCGGGCACGGCCCGGCTCACGCGGCGGGTCGCACTCGACTCGCTCAACGACTATTCGCTCTCGCTGGCAGGCAGCACGGATGCCCGCGCGCAGGTCGAAGTCACGGCGACCGACAGTACTGCGCCCCGGCTCGCGCTGCTGCGTCCGGCTACGGATACGCTGCTCGTGGACTCGAGCCGCGTGACGATCAGCGGCAGCGTGAGCGACGAGACGCCCGGCACGGTGCAGGTGAACTCGCTGACCGCGCACGTGACGAGCGATACGGTCACCACCTACTTCGCCGACTCGCTGGCGCTGTCTTCCGAGGGCGCCCACACGGTGACCGTTCATGCCGCGAACCGCGCGGGGTACTCGACCGAGCTTGTGCGCACCGTGATTCGGGACACGCATGCTCCGACGCTCACCGTGCCTGAGGCCACCTCGCCGACCACCGATAGTCTCTGGATCGTCTCGGGGTCGTGGAGCGACATCACCCACACCGTGGTCGAAGTGGACGGCGAGCCGGTCGCGGTGGGGACCGCTGGGACCTTTGTCGACACGCTGGACTTGGACGTCGGTCCCAACGGTATCTTCTTCCGCGCGACCGATGCGCTGGGCCACACGACGAGCTTCAAGCGCTACGTGTTCCGCACGCTGGTCGGAGAGGGTGCGCCGCCGGACTCCACGGTCACACCCTCACCCCTGAACGCAACCACGACCACGCCGTTTCTGGACCAGGTGAGCTTCCTGTTCACGGGTGAGAACGGATCTCAGCAACAGTACGATGTCGTGCCAGACAGCCTGAGGCCGGAGGTGGCGGCCGTTGTTCGCGGGCGTGTCACGGCGCGGGACTTCGGTGCGCTCCCAAACGTCACAGTGAGAGTCCTTGGCCACGACGAATTCGGATACACGGCGACCAGAGCCGACGGCCAGTTCGACCTGGTAGTCAATGGCGGTGCGCCGTTGACCCTGCGCTTCAGCAAGCCCGGGTATCTGGAAGCGCAGCGTGCCTGCTTGCCGGCGGTGAACGAGTTCGCCATCCAGGACACCGTTGCGCTGATCGGCAAGAGCCGTCGCGTGCATGTGGTCCAACTCGACTCGCTTCAGGTCGTGCACGGCCGCTTCTCCACGGATGCCAACGGGGACCGGGAGATCCGAGTGCTGTTCCAAGGGGGGACGGTGGCGCGGATCGCACGGGCACCCGGTGACACCGCGGCGCTGACCGACATCCGCTTGCGACTCACCGAGTACACCGTGGGGGCGGACGGCGCCAAGGCCATGCCAGCCCTACTGCCCCCCGCGACAGCCTACACGTACTGCGTGGACTTCAGCGTGGATGAGGCCGATTCCATAGGACGAATCCTGCAACCCACGCTGCCGGCCCCTGATGTGGTGTTCTCCAAGCCCGTGGTGTTCTACGTCCCGAACTTCCTCGACTACCCCGTCGGTACTGTCGTGCCCTACGGGTACTATGATCGGCGCAATGGCAGGTGGGTAGCTGGCAGGGACGCCCGCATCATCCAGGTCCTTGGCGACAGCGCTGGCACGGCCGCACTCGACGTGAGCGGGGACGGATCACGTGACAGCACCTCGACTCTGGACAGCCTGGGTATCGGCGCAGCCGAACTCCAGGTGCTGGCAGCCCAGTACCGCCCGGGCGCGGTGCTCTGTCGGACTTCGGTCGATCGGTTCTCGAATGCCGACTGCAACTTCAGCGTGGCACCGCTCACGGACTACGTGCGAAGGCCGGGGACCGTGCCGCACATGGAGTCGAAGACCCCGGAGCCATGCGAGATTCAGGGGTCCATCATCGAGTGCGAGGATAGGACGCTGGGCGAGCGTGTGCCGGTGTCCGGCACTCCCTACTCCCTGAACTACAGGAGCTTCCGGGCGCCCGGGGATGCCGTCATGCGAACGATCCGGGTCCCCGTGATTGGCGAGACGGTGCCGAACGGGCTTCAGGGGGTGATCGTCAATCTCGATGTCGCCGGGAAGCAGTACTCAGTCAGAGTACCGGGTCCCATCACGTCCGCCACGGAACCGGTGACGCTCGTGTGGGATGGGCGTGACGCCTACGGGCGCTTCGTGGATCGGGCGATCACTGCGAAGGTGAGCGTCGGCTATGTGTTCCCCCTGTCGATCGCCGGTGGCTCGGCGGAGCGACTTGCGAAGTCATTCGGGAACGCCTCATACACGGGAGGCATGCTCGGGCTGACGGTGGGAGACCGGGCGGTCGGCCAGATCGTGTGGAACCGGCAGTCAATCAGCCTCGGCGTGCCGGGCACTGCTGTGGACGGCCTGGGAGGCTGGACCCTGAGCCCACACCACACCTTCGATCCGACGGCAGAAGGTGCCGTCTACCTTGGGGATGGGGGTGTGCTGCCTGTGCCGAGCCACATGTGGCACAACCTCGCGACAGGCCTGTGCGACACCGCCGAGCCAGACTCGGGGGAGTTGCTGTCCGTGTATCCCACACGCGTCGCATACGGTCCGAATGGGGCCTTGTACATCGCAGACGACTGCCGGTACTCAGTCCTGCGAGTGGACCGCAGCGGCATGGTCAGACGCATCGCCGGCACGAACCAGCGCGCCGCATACAGTGGAGACGGGCCCGCGCGCGAACGCTCTTTCCCAAACAGGATCACCGGGCTTGCGATTGGGCCGGACGGTTCGGTCTACGTCGCGTCCAGCAATGACGCGGCACCGGACCAGAGCCTGGTCTGTGTTGTGACGCCTGATGGCATGATCCACAAGGTCATCGGTGGACGCGCTGGATACGTTGCGGGTGGTGGAGACGGACTGCCGACGGAGGCCGCGTGGACCGGCCATATCTCGTCTCTCGCCCTGGGCCCTGATGGGAGTCTCTTCTTGGGCGAATGCAACGGTCCGAGCTACTCGTCAACAACAGACTTCCGCGTCAGGAGAATCGGCACAGACGGGACGATCACTGACTACGCCGGGGCGGGTGGGTCCAGCTTCAGCGACACGACTGGAAGAGCGACCCTCATGAACATCGGGCGGCCTGAGGACTTGGAGGTCGATCGAGACGGCGCGCTGTACATTGCCGAGGGACGTCCGGGTCTCAAGGTCCGCCGGGTCACGCCCCAGGGAATCATGAGCCTGTTCTTTGACGGCTACCCCGCCGTCGACGAACCCGAGTTCCAGAGCGCGTGGTGCGCGGTGTACGACATCGCGCTGGCCCCTGATGGGGCCATCTACTTGCTGACACGATCGCTTTCCCCCCCCAACTACGCCTTTGCGTGGGGGCGTCTGCTGCTCCGCTGCAACCAGGATGGCACGGTGGAGCACGTCTACGCGTATTCCCCTTCCGTGTCCCTGCCAGCTGAGGCACCGGGCCCCATGGATGCGACCAGCCTGGTGCATGCCGTGGTCGTGACCTGCAGCCCCGAGAACAAGCTGGTCCTGGGCGGGCACTTCATGCTCTGGAAGGAATCCCCGCCTCTCACCGAGAACGGGCTCGCGTACAGCGTGCCAAGCAAGGACGGCAGCGAGGTGTACGTGTTCGCCACGCAGGGGGATTCTGCTGGGCGACACCTCTACACGCGCGATGGAGTGACCGGAGGCATCCGCTACCGGTTCGGCTACGACGCTGCGGGGCGGTTGGCCAGTATCCGCGACGCGGCGGGTCTGGCGACAACCATCGGCCGCGACGGGAACGGCGTCCCGCTGTGGATCGATGGGCCCTACGGCCATCGCACAACGCTTTCGCTCGATGCAAACGGATACTTGAGTGAGATGAGTGGTCCGCTGGATGCGACCGTCACGCTTACAACTTCCACCAGTGGTCTGCTCGAGAGCTACACAGACGCCGTGGGTAACCAACATACGTTCACCTACGCGAGTGACGGGCGACTGGCGGAGGATTGGGCGCCGCTCTCGACGGGAATCCAGCAGCAGCTGAGCACCCCTGACGTAGCCCCCAACGCTGGTACAGATCAAGAGGCCAGCCGCTGCGGGTTCGAGTTTACCGCATAGTGCCGGGCGAACTCGCTCGGCGTCTTGTGACCGAGGCCGCTGTGTGGCCGGGCCTCGTTGAAGTCCTGCCGGTAGGCGTCGATCGCGTCGCGCGCTTCGCCGATGCTCCGCCACCAGTGCAGGTTGAGCAGCTCGTCACGCATCCGACCGTTGTAGCTCTCCACCATGCTGTTCTGGATCGGCTTGCCGGGCTGGATGAAGTCGAGCACCACCCCGTGCTCGTACGCCCAGGTGTCCAGCGCCATGCTGCGGAACTCCGGCCCGTTGTCGAGCGTGATCCGCGCCGGATAGCCTCGCATGATCGCAATCTCCTCCAGCGCCCGGATCACCCGAGCCGCCGGCAGGCTGGTGTCGACCTCGGCGGCGAGCGCCTCGCGGCTCAGCACGTCAACCACATTGAACACCCGATAGCGTCGTCCGCTCGACAGCACGTCCGACATGAAGTCCATCGCCCAGCACTCATTCAGCCGCGTCGGCACCAGCATCGGTTGCCGCGCCACCGCCACCCGCTTGCGCTTCCGCCGCCGCACGGCCAGACCCTCCTCGCGGTACAGGCGGTAGACGCGCTTGACGTTCACCCGCAGCCCCTCGCGCGTGAGCACGCGATGCAACCGCCGATAGCCCCAGCGCAGCCGGATCAGCGCCAGCTCGCGCAGCCGCTGGCGCAGCGCCTCCTGCGGAGCGCGACGTGATCGATAGCGCTGGCCCGACAGCGGCGTACCCAGCACCGTGCAGGCGCGTCGCTCCGAGAGTCCGGCATGGCGTGAACGGGCTTCCAGGACGGCGGCGCGCCGGGCCGCAGCCGTCGTCAGTCTTTTCCCAGCGCTTCCTTCAGGATCTGGATGTTCAGCGTCTGGTCGGCGACGATCCGCTTAAGTCGGCGGTTCTCGTCCTCGAGTTGCTTGAGCCGCCGCGCCTCGCTCACCTCCAGGCCACCGTACTTGCTCTTCCAGCGGTAGTAGGTGTGGGCGGAGATCCCGTGGCGCCGGATCAGCTCGCCGACGTTCCCGGCGCTGTCCGCCTCCTTCAGGATCGCGATGATCTGCTCTTCGCTGTAACGCTTCCCCGTGCTCGCCATGAGATCCTCCGTGCCGTTCAGGCTAGCAGAGGACTGGCTACTCGTTCTGTGTCAGCTTCCGGGGGCTACGTCACCCCGATCTTCGAGGGCATGCGCCGGACCGTTGAAGTGACCAGTGGAGAGGGGCGCGTCACTGGGTATGCGGTGACAGGCAACTGGGACGGAAGTCGGGAGCGGGAGGTCATTGACCCCGCTGGCCTCTCGACGACGATGACGGAGTCCAGCGACGGCAGATGGCGGGTCATCCATGCGCCGGATGGAATAGTCACCAGCGACAGCCTCATGCCAGACCTCCGGTTTGGGATGGGAGTCCCGGTTCTGGGACTCAGGCGCACCACCCTGCCGAGTGGACTCACCAGGACCGTCGAGGTGTCGCGGACCATGCCCTCGCACTACGCTCCTCCTGCGGTCACCGGGACATGGACGCAGGACGTCAGCATCAACTCGCGCGCGGCGTACCGCACGACGTTCAACTCGAACCCCGACAGCCTAATCCTGAGGGAGTACTCGCCATCCGGGCGGGTCAGGACCACCGTTGTGGACTCGGCAGGTCGAGTCCAGAGCGTGTCGGTACAGGGACTCGCCACCCTCTACTGCAGCTACGACGCGTGGTGGCGTCCAACGCACGTCTATCAGGGCGGGCGAGGCGCCCGCTTCAGCTACGACGCACATGGGCGCCTCAACACGATTCGTGACACACTGGGTCGAGTCACTGGCTTGTCGTACCTGTCTGATGACCGGCCGACGGAGATTCGACTCCCGGGCGGAAGGACCATCGCGCTGTCCCATGACGAGGAATGGAACCTCGTCGGCATAACCCCGCCCGGGCGGCCGCAGCATGCGTATGAGTACAATGGTGTGAACTCGCTGAGCACGTACGTCGCGCCGGGTGCTGGCGAGACGGACTCCGTGACCGCATACAGCTACGACCACGACGGAGTGCAGGTTCGGAGCGACCGTCCCGGTGGCGAATACGTGACAGCCAGCTACGGGTCTGGCGACGGGCGCCTCTACGCCATCGGGATGGGCCGTGGCACCACACAACTGTCCTACCTCAGTACAGGACAGCTCCACACGATCAGCTCGCCGGACAGCATATTTCTGTCGTACGGCTACGATGGTCCGGTGGACACGATCCAAGCCTGGAGCGGTCGCGCGACCGGGAGCGTTTCGGTGGCGCTGGACCGCGACTTCCGTGTGGCAAGCCAGCGGGTCAATGGGGGCAACACCGTCGTCTACTCGTACGACGCTGACGGGCTGATGACTCAGGCTGGCGACCTATCCATCACGAGACGGTTGGACAACGGGCTGGTCTCCAGCACGACACTAGGGAATGTCACGACCACGGACAGCTACTCGCACGTTGGTGAGCTATGGCGGCGCACGGTGAGGTCCAACGGCACCACGCTGTATGAGGCTACGTACAGTCGTGATTCACTGGGGCGCGTCGTGGGCGTGATGGAGACGGTGCAGGGCACTGAGCGTTCATACGGTTTCGCCTACGGCAGTCCAGACTCGGGCTTCGTGTCGGCGGCCACGGTCGACGGCGTCACAGAGCACTACAGCTACGATGGCAACGGTAACCGCTTGGCGCACAGCAGCGCGAGCGACACCAGCACTGCGACGTACGACGCGCAGGACCGGCTACTGAGGTACGGCGGAACCAGCTACGCCTACACACCGGCAGGGGAACTCAAGACGGCGGCGACTGGTGCAGACACCATCCGCTACACGTACGACGCCCTCGGTAACTTGGTGACGGTTGGATTCCCCAGCGGCGACTTAATGGAGTATCTTGTCGACGGTCTCAGTCGGCGGGTCGCGTGCAGATGGAACGGAGTCCTAAGGCGGGGATGGCTCTACGAGGATCAACTGAAACCAGTTGCTGAGTTGGACAGCGTGGGGAACGTAGTTGCGCGGTATGTCTATGGCGCTGCGCGAAACGTGCCGGAGTACATGGTGAGGAACGGGAATACGTACAGGATTGTGTCGGACCGCCTTGGGTCGGTGCGGCTAGTGCTGGATGCCGCCACGGGCGAAACCGTACAGCGGATGGACTATGACACGTACGGGCGTGTGCTCGAGGACACGAACGTTGGGTTCCAGTGCTTCGGGTACGCCGGCGGGCTATGGGACGCGGCAACAGGGCTGGTGAGATTCGGCGCGAGGGACTATGATCCGGGTGTGGGAAGGTGGACGTGCAAGGATCCGGCGGGGCTCTCGGCAGGAGGCGAGAATCTCTATCTCTTTGCGTTTGGGGATCCCGTGGGCTTCACAGACCCCGAGGGGACTTGGCCGAGAGCGACAGATCCGAGATTCGGCCTCAGTGAGGAGTTCTGGGAGTGGCTCCATGAGAATGTGTTGCCCAATGAGCCACACGGCCGCGTTCTGACGCGCGAAGAGGCTCGGAGATGGTGTAAGCAATGGGAAGACGAGGGCAAACCACGAGCGGGGAAGCGGAAGACCTGGCTGAGGACTCCCAAGAACCCGCCGGGGTTCCGCTCGCCGTTGGCCGTGCCAGTTCCTGTGTGGCTTCCGAGAGACGACTATTTCGACTTCCTGCTGCCCCGGGGAGCCCGGCGAATGCCAGGGGTGTGAAGTTCCGACGTAGCAAGGGCGAGAAGGCCGACAAGCGAGAGACAGCCATGTTCAGTGCAGTGCTGCGTAGCGCTGGGGAGCGGTTTGATGTTGACGTGTTCTCTAAGAGGTGGCCAAGGCTCAGGCCCAACAAGGTATGGCGCAAGGGCGAGGCGGATGCGCTTGGGCGCGTGGCAGATAAGAACGGGCTTGTTGTAGGCGTAGCGAAGGCAGAGACGGCAGGGCAGCTGGTAGAAAGCACGCGACGTTATCTAAAGAGGCATCGAGGAATGATAGATGACCTACTGGCGTCAGGAGCGGAGAGCACTATTGACGTCGCGCTGTTCGTGGGAGGCCGACGGATGTTCGCGTGTAGTGTCGTGTTCGAACCGGGGTTCCTGCGTCAGGTGGCGGAAGCACAGCTGAATCTGGAGGTCAGTGGTTACCCCGTCAGCCGACGGTAGCACTGGACGTCTAGACCGCTGTGAGGCAAGCCCAGCCGGTCAAGTGCGGTGGCGGCCCGACACCGGACCTTCTGTACTCGAAACGCCGGACCCGGCGCCCGTCCTCGGCGAGGAACTCGAGGAACGCGTCGCGCACCCCCTTCTCGATCGACGCCCGGGCGAAGGCGCGCTCGGCGGCGACCAGGGAGTCGAGCGCGCCGGCGTCAGCGGCCATGGCGGGGAAGGGGCAGACGAGCGCGATCGCGAGCGCGGCTACGGACCAGCGGCTGAGGCTCATGCGGCTCTCCGGTGGGTGCGCGAAGGCGGTCCGGTGAAGCGCGACGGCTCCACCGCGCGGGCCAGGGCGACATCATGCGGCCCCATTGTCGCCGATTCTCCCCGTCGGCGAAACCATCCCGTTCGCCGGGATCGAACCTGCGAACTCCGTTGACTCGCGGTTTCGCCGGGTGCTTGAATACCGACACAAGGGGCGCGGCGCGGGACCGCGTGTTTCAGGCAGTCAGCGAAGCGGTATCACGCACCGTGTCGCGCCCCCCAGGCCATCTGCGGGCGGGCGCTGACCCCGCCCGTTCCGCGTTCGCGGACTGCCGCGGTCCGCGAACGCGGGAGCGCGGGCAAGGCCTCCGCCCGGCGGGCGCCCTGCTCTACTTCGCGTGCTGCGGCGCCGCGGGCCGGGCCGCCTTGAGCTTCTCGAACTTCTCCTGCGCGGCCGCGGCCACCAGGCTCGTGGCCGACTCCATCGAGATCGACAGGTGATTGATGACCAGGTCGTAGCCGAGCGGGTCGTCGATCGAGCGTCCGCAGGCCTTGTGGATCCACTCGGCCCGCTCGCGGTCGCTCCGCTCGATCGCCCGCAGGGCGTCGCGCTCGGCGAGCCCCTCGCGCTCGACGAGGTTCCGCACGCGCACCTCGACCGGGGCCACGACGCGGAGGTGGAAGCCGCGACCGGGCCCGAGGATGAAGTTGGCGCCGCGCCCCACGACGACCACGCCGCCGAGGTGCGAGAGCGAGTAGATCACCTCGAGCAGGGCACGGAGGTAGTCGTTGGCGTCCACGTAGTCGCCCTGCAGCATGGACTCGACCCAGAGCTGGACCTGCGAGCGGGCGTGCCCGTCGAGCGACTCGACGATGCGGCGCTTGAAGCCCGAGGAATCGCAGATGCGGTCGATCACGTCGCGGTGGAGCAGCGTGTGCCCGAAGCGGGCGGCGAGCCGCTCCGCCAGAAGGGTTCCCCCGCTGCCGCGCTGGCGCGAGACGGTGAGGATGGGCTGGAGGGTCGTTCCGGGCCGGTCGTGCGCGCCGTGCTCGGGGAGGTGGGCGGACTTCTCCGATTCCCAGCGGCGGACCTGCCGGTCGAGGATGTGGTCGATGGAGGACATGGTGGCCTCCTTCGTCGGAAGGCGGGCGGGGCGGGATGCCCCTCCCGCACATCAGTGTAGGACCGCGCCGGGTGGGTGTCAGCCGTCGAATGCGGCGGCGGGGCCGTTTCTCTGCTAACTTGCGGCGTCCCGTGGTCCGGTCCATCCCGCGTTCCGGCAGGGTGTTCGTCCCGTTCCGCCCAGGCCCGGCCACCACCGTCAAGCCAGTCCCCGACCGGGCGGTAGCCCGTCGGCCACCGGAGGGCTGCACGCATGAACATCCTCGTCCTGGGCGGCGGCGCGCAGGGGCGCGTCATCGCCACCGATCTCGCCTCGCGCCTGCCGCAGGCCCGCGTCACCGTCGCCGACGTGCGCGACCCGAAGCTGCGGCCGTTGCCCAATCTCTCGTGGCGCGAGGCCGACTGCTCGGCCGCCGCGACGGTCGTGCGCCTGATGGGGGAGCACGACTTCGCGGTCGGGGCGCTGCCCTCGCGTTACGGCTTCGCCGCCATGAAGGCGGCGATCGAGGCGAAGCGCAACCTGGTGGACGTCTCCTTCTGCGGCGAGGACGCGCTCGACCTGGACGCCGCGGCGCGCGCGGCGGGGGTGGCCATCATCCCCGACGCGGGGCTGGCGCCGGGCATCTCGAACCTGGTCGCGGGCGAGGCCTACGCGCGGCGCGGCGCTCCGCAGGAGCTGGTCATCATGGTCGGCGGCGTGGCGCAGGACCGCTCGCAACCCTACGGCTACTGCGTGACCTGGTCGCTGGACGACCTGCTGGAGGAGTACGTCCGCCCCGCGCGCATCGTGCAGGGCGGACGGCAGGTGGCCGTGCCGGTCTTCAGCGGCATGGAGCGCGTGCCGGTCGACGGCGTGGGCGAGCTCGAGGCGTTCTACAGCGACGGCCTGCGCTCGCTCATGGACACGCTGCCGGGCGTGGCCGAGATGGGGGAGAAGACGCTGCGCTGGCCGGGCCACGCCGAGGCGGTGAAGCCGCTGGTCGCGGCCGGGCGCCTGGTCGACGAACTGCGCGCGCGCTGCACGCTCACGCCGCCGCTGGACCTGGTCGTCCTGCTGGTGCGCATGCGCTGGGCCGACGGCGAGGAGCGCGTCACGCTGGTGGACCGCTACGACCCGGCCGCCGGCCTGACCGCGATGGCGCGCACCACGGCGTTCACCACCGCGGTCACGGCGCAGATGGTGGCGGGCGGGATCGTGCCGCCGCCGGGGGTGCAGCCGCTCGAGAAGGTGGCCCGCGACCCGCGGGCGTACCGGGCGATGATCGCCGGGCTGGAAGCGCACGGGGTGAAGCTGGAGCGCGGCGGGTCGGCCGCCCCGAAGGGAGGCCGGTGATGGCAAGCGCGAACCTGGGGTCCGGCCTCGCCCTGGCGGTCCTGCTGCTGATCCCGATGACGCACCCGGCTGCCGCCGCGCCCGCGAAGGCCCCGGCGGGGACGTCCGCGTTCGACGCGTGGTCGGACGGGGCGACGCTGCGCCTCGACTACGACCACGCCGGCACGGCGCAGGAGGAACGCTTCGCCCTCGACGGCCTGCGGCGCGAGGGGCCGTGGCCGGGCAGCCGGGTCAACCTGGTCGATCCGCTCGACCTCGGGCCCTACCGCGTCGAGGTGCGCGACCGGGCCGACAACCTGGTGCTCTTCGCGCAGGGCTTCGCCAGCATCTACGGCGAGTGGGAGACGACCGACGAGGCCCGTTCCGTGCGCCGCTCGTTCCACGAGTCGGTGCGCTTCCCGTTCCCGCGCCGGCCGGTCCAGGTCTGCCTGCTGAAGCGCTCCCCGGACAACGCTTTTCACGAAATATCGTCATTTCTGGTGGACCCCGCCGCGCCGGAGATCCGCCGCGAGCCGGTCGGCACCCGCGGCAAGGTCTGGACGATCTTCGAGAACGGGCCGCCCGAGACCAAGATCGACCTGCTGATCCTCGGCGACGGATACACCGCCGGGCAGATGCCGGCCTTCCACGAGGACGCGCGACGCCTGGTCGAGGTGCTGTTCTCCACGCCGCCCTTCCGGGAGCGGCGGAAGGACTTCAACGTCCGGGCCATCGACACGCCCGCCGAGGACTCGGGCGTGTCCCGGCCGAGCGACGGCGTCTATCGCCGCGGCGCGCTGGGCGCCACCTACGACATCTTCGGCTCCGAGCGCTACGTCCTGACCTGCGACAACGCGGTGCTGCGCGAGACGGCGGCGCAGGCCCCCTACGAGTTCGTCGAGATCCTGGTCAACGGCGAGAAGTACGGCGGCGGCGGCATCTACAACCTGATGGCCACCGCCTCGACCCGCAGCGGCTCGACGCCCTACGTCTTCGTGCACGAGTTCGGGCACCACTTCGCCGCGCTGGCCGACGAGTACTACACCAGCGACGTGGCCTACGGCACCACCGCGCCGATCGTGGAGCCGTGGGAGCCGAACATCACCGCGCTGCTGGACCCCGCCGCGCTCAAGTGGGGGGACCTGGTCACCGCGAACACCCCGGTGCCCACCCCGTGGGGCAAGGAGGAGTACGAGAAGTTCTCGGCCGGCATCCAGGCGCGCCGCCGCGCACTGCGCGCCAGCCACGCGCCCGAGGCGAGGATGGACTCGCTGTTCGGGGAGGAGCTGGCATGGGGCAGGCCCTTCCTGGCCGGGCAGGAGTACGGCGGCAGGGTGGGCGCGTTCGAGGGCGCCGGCTACCGCGCGAAGGGGCTCTACCGCTCCTCGACCGACTGCATCATGTTCACCCGCAACCCTGCGCGCTTCTGTCCCGTCTGCTCGCGGGCCATCGAGCGCGTCATCGACTGGCAGACCGGACGCTGAGGCTGGCGGCCGGTGCTGAGCGCTCAGCGGAGACTTGATGCCGGGCACCCAGGGGTAGACCCGCCGAACCCGATCACTTCACGATAGTATTCGAAGGGCGAGTCCCGAACCGGTGAAGCGACCGCTTACACAGGACAGCTGGCAGCCCCAATTCCGGGCGTGGCGAACATTGACCACTACCGGATGACCGCACAGCGGGTCGTTGCCGTTTCGCGCCCCTGGGTCAATCTAAGCCAGTACACGCCGCTTGCAGGCTGTGCCGTGCCCAGCAAGGGCAGCAGGTGTCTCCCCGCACCTAGATGCCCGACTTCCCTTTCGATCACCCGTCGCCCACTCACATCCAGCAGCAGGAGCGTCGCAGGAGCGCCGGTCGGAAGGGAAAAGGCGACCGTCAGTGTCCCCGTCACAGGATTCGGACATGCGCCTGCGAGCACCAGCGCGCCCCACTGCGGCACGTCCACCCAGGTCTCCTCGGTGAGCGCGTCTCCCACCCCATTGGCGGCTCCGAGGCGGTAGCCGTATCGACCACCCGCCAGCACGTCATCGTCCTCGTAGACGAACAACCCCGATCCATTTGCTTCGCACTCCGCGCGGCGGCTCCACTCGCTGCTCGGAGTGCGGCGATAGACGGTTGCGGCGACGGGTGAACCGCTCCCCGCGTACCAACGCAAGCGGACCCGTTCCGGCTCGACGCTGACGTCGGCGAGTGCCAGCAGCGTCGGCACGATCCCGTCCCCCGTGAGTCGAGCCGCGTAGATGTCCCAGTTCCCGTTCCGCTGGTCTTTCCAGGCGACTGTGCAGCCAGTCGCGTCGAGAACCGCTGCTGGTGACCCCTGACTCCCGGACGCATTGCAGAACACCATGGGCCCAGCCGGCCAGCCAGGAGCGAAGGCACCGTCAGGCGTGAGGCAGACCGCGAACAAATCCAGCCCCGAAGGGTTCAGATACCGTTCCTCGTTCCAGACCAGGTGCAGGTCTAGATTGGCGTCCGTGAGCAGCACCGGTGCACCGTAGCCGAGGATCATCCACGGACCACTGATGATCTGTCCGTCGGCAGGCCACGGCAACGACGTCTCACCGGAACTCGTGAGCCGGGTCGCACGGAGCCCGACCTCCTCCCACCAGGCCACGTAAAGGCCGCCCGAGCCGTCCGCCGAAATTGCATGAAACTGCTGGATCACTCCGGTCGCACCTACGGGCCTGCCTCCGCTGGGCCACCCCACCGCGGACTGTCCCGTTGAACCAAGGTGCTGGACGAAGACGGAGATCCCTGCCTCGCGATTGTCGATCCAGCTGACGAAGCAGCCACCTGCCGAGTCGCTGGCGACGATAGCGTTCTGCACGTACGTGGTGTCCGACCTTGCGATCACGCCGTTCACCGGCCAATCGGACGCAGGCACCCCGGCGGAAGTCATCCGCATGGCAGAAACTTGATAGCCGTCCACCCAGACCACGATCACGCCGCCCGATCCGTCGGGGCAAAGCGCCGCCCCGTACTGAAATCCAGGACTCGTGCACAGAGGAGTCCCGGTGGAGTCCCAGCCGGCAGCGGGCGTCCCGTCCATCCCGATTCGCTGGATGTACAGGTCCGGGTTGTCCACCCCGTTGCGGTCATCCTGCCAGACGACGTAGATGCCGCCGCCGCCGTCGGTCGCCGCGCAGGGTCTGTACTGATTGCCTGGGGCCGTCGCCACATGGAGGCCTTCCGTGGGCCACCCGGCCGCGACGTTGCCCGATCCGTCGACATGCTGGGCGAACACCGAATACACGTGATTCGTGCCGTTCGCCCAGACCACGTAGGCGCCCCCATCGCCGTCGGCCACGCTAGCTGGTCCCTGCACGAACTGCGCCGCCTGCGAAACCGAAAGGCCATTGGCAGGCCATCCCGGGGCGATCTCACCATCGGCTAGGACGCGTTGCATGAACACCCTCGGGCCGGTTGGTCGATAGTCGGTCCAGGCAACGAATGCACCCGCCTCGCCATCCGATGCGACCGACGGCAGCACCTGATCGTATGAGGCGATGCAGATCGGTCGTCCGTTGGACGCCCACTGCGTGTCGGCCACGCTTTCGGTAGCACTCGGCACTGCGGCGAGTTCGGCCCTCGCATCGGGAGGATGAACGGATCTCGCGGTGCCCCGGGGATCGCCAATCGCAGAGACGGGCCCCTGCGCACAGAGAATCGCCGCAGCCCCAGCGACCAGAACCATCAGAGTGACTCTGCGCACAGAACCCTCCGTGAGTGGCGATGGACGTCAGGATGGACTACTTCTCCATGTTAGTTCACATCGGCGCCACTCAGTGGTACGTGAGTCTCTGTCTCGCTGGCGAGCGCGTCGGGCTCGAGGAGGGCGAGAACCATTCCTGGCGGGTCCACTTTGGCTCGATGCCGATCGGGGTGCTGGACCTCGCGCGCCGTCGGGCGGCGCGACCGGCGCTTCGGGCTGCTCGCCCCGATCGTGGACCTGCCGTCTTCCGAGCGCCGGCGGCCCTACCGGCGCTGAGCCCTCAAAGGGTCACCCATGTCCCCGGTCTGATCTCTGGCAGACCGGTCGCTGAGGCCAGGGGCCGTCGAGGGCCCGGAGGCCACTGCTCGGCCCGGTGGTCGGCGCTGAGCCCGAGGGCCTTCGGCGAATCGGCTGATGTGGTTGCGGTAGATACTTGAGACCTGATTAGGTCTCGTATCGGCCGCCCTAGGCTGGCTCCCGGTCAGGACACCTTTCGGTTGCGATATCCGTTCGAATCACTTACGTTGCGCGTTGAATCTAACGTTAACGTAAGGGTGAGGCTCATGACCATCGACTCGACCTTGGAACCCAGCCAGACTCCCAGGCTCCTGCGCATCGGTGACCTGGCCCGGATGACGGGCAAGACCGTCCGGGCCATCCACCTGTACGAGGAGCTGGGACTGCTGCGGCCCGCGTCGCGCACCAGCGGCGGCTTCCGCCTCTACGAACCGGGCGCGGTCGAGCGCGTGCGCTGGATCGGGCTCTTCCACGGCATGGGCTTCTCGCTGCAGGAGATGCGCGAGCTGGTCCGCGCCTGGTGGGACGCGGGACTGGGCCCCGAGGCCATGGACACCCTGCGCTCGCTGTTCAGGCGCAAGCTCGAGGACACGCGCGAGGCGGTGCGGCGCTCCCAGCAGCTCGAGCGCGAGCTGTCCGCCGGGCTCGCGTACCTCGAGGCCTGCCGGGTCTGCGCAGCCCCGGCCTCGACGGCGAAGGGTTGCGTCGGCTGTCAGCAGGATCACGGGATGGAGCAGGCGCCGGCGCTGGTGGCCGGACTGAAGAGCGCGTCGCCGGGCCGCGGCCCGAAACGCCCGCACCCGGTGTACGTGAGCGTCGCAGAGATCCAGTGAGGACCCGGGCCGCGAGCGGCCGCAACGAAGAAGGAGAAGGGCCGGACACATGAGCCAGACCGCCGATCTCATCGTGCAGGACCTCCACGTCGCGGTGGAGGGCAAGGAGATCCTCAAGGGCCTGAGCCTCGAGGTGCGCAAGGGGGAAGTGCACGCCCTGATGGGACCGAACGGCTCGGGCAAGAGCACGCTCGCGAACACCCTCATGGGCCACCCGCGCTACCAGGTGACCGGCGGGGACATCCGCTTCAAGGGGGAGAGCATCCTCGGCCTGGAGACCGACGCGCGCTCGCGCGCCGGCTTGTTCCTGGCCTTCCAGTACCCGGTCGCGATCCCGGGCGTGACCGTCTCCAACTTCCTGCGCACCGCGCTCAACGCGCGGCTCGCCCCTCGCGACGCGACGGCCGACGGCGCCATGCCCGCGAAGCGGGGGATCGCGCCCAAGGAGTTCCGCGCGCTGCTGCGCGAGCACATGGCGTTGCTCAAGATGGACGAGTCGTTCGCCCTGCGCTACCTCAACGACGGCTTCTCGGGCGGCGAGAAGAAGCGCACCGAGATCCTGCAGATGGCGATGCTCAAGCCCGAGATCGCGATCATGGACGAGACCGACTCGGGGCTCGACATCGACGCGCTGCGCATCGTCTCCGAGGGCGTGAACGCGCTCGCCGGGCCGGACCTCGGGGTGCTGGTCATCACGCACTACCAGCGCATCCTCGACTACATCCGGCCGCAGCACGTCCACGTCATGCTGGACGGCCGCATCACGCTCTCGGGCGGCCCGGAGCTGGCGCTCGAGCTGGAGAACCGCGGGTACGACTTCGTCCGCGCGGGGAAGGAACCGGCGACGCAATGAGCGCTCCGAAGATCCCCACCGGGGGCATCCGGGAGAGCTACACCGAGAAGTACGGCTTCCACGACGCCGACCAGTTCGTGTTCAAGGCGCGCAAGGGCCTCGACCCCGAGATCGTCCGCGGCATCTCGCAGATGAAGGGGGAGCCGGCCTGGATGCTGGAGTTCCGGCTCAAGGCGCTGGAGACCTTCCGCAAGAAGCCCATGCCGACCTGGGGCGGCGACCTCTCGCACATCGATTTCGACGACATCTACTACTACGTCAAGCCGACCGAGCAGGAGGCGAAGTCCTGGGAGGACGTGCCGGCGGACATGAAGCGGACCTTCGACCGGCTGGGTATCCCCGAGGCCGAGCAGAAGTTCCTCTCCGGCGTCGGCGCGCAATACGACTCCGAGGTCGTCTACCACAAGATCAAGGAGAACCTCGCGAAGCTGGGCGTGCTGTTCCTCTCGACCGACCACGCGCTGCGCGACCACGAGGAGCTCTTCCGCCGGTACTTCGGCACGGTGATCCCGCCGACCGACAACAAGTTCGCCGCGCTCAACTCCGCGGTCTGGTCGGGCGGCTCGTTCATCTACGTGCCGAAGGGGGTGCGCGTGGACGTGCCGCTGCAGGCCTACTTCCGCATCAACACCAAGGACATGGGCCAGTTCGAGCGCACGTTGATCATCGTCGACGAGGGCGCCTTCGTGCACTACGTGGAAGGCTGCACCGCGCCGACCTACTCCAGCGACTCGCTCCACTCCGCCGTGGTCGAGATCGTCGTCAAGGCCGGCGGGCGCTGCCGCTACACCACCATCCAGAACTGGTCGAACAACGTCTACAACCTGGTGACCAAGCGCGCCGCTGCCTACCGCGACGCCACCATGGAGTGGGTCGACGGGAATTTGGGGTCCAAGCTGACGATGAAGTATCCGGCAATCTATCTGATGGAGCCGGGAGCGCACGGCGAGGTCTTGTCGATCGCTTTTGCAGGGTCCGGCCAACACCAGGACGCGGGTGCGAAGGCGGTGCACGTGGCGCCCAACACCACCAGCAAGATCGTCTCGAAATCGATCAGCAAGGACGGCGGGCGGGCCGGCTACCGCGGGCTGGTGAAGGTCGCCAAAGGCGCGGTGAACTGCCGGAGCACGGTGAACTGCGACGCGCTGATCCTCGACGAGGGCTCGCGCTCGGACACCTACCCGACCATGGAGATCGAGGAGGACCAGGTCTCGATCGGGCACGAGGCGACGGTCTCGAAGATCGGCGACGAGCAACTCTTCTACCTGACCAGCCGCGGCGTGCCCAAGGACGAGGCGGCGGCGATGATCGTGGCCGGCTTCATCGAGCCGGTGGTCAAGGAGCTGCCGATGGAGTACGCGGTCGAGATGAACCGCCTGATCCAGCTCCAGATGGAGGGCTCGGTAGGATGACGGCCGAGACGAGGACAGCGGCGCGGCCGGTGGCGGGCGGGCTCGACGGCTGGCCCGCGCTGGCGCTGGAGCGCGCCGTGAGCGCGAACGAGCCGGAGTGGGCGCTGGAGCAGCGGCGCGGGGCGGCCGCGGTGGCGGCGGGCCTGCCCTTCCCGGACCGCAGGCTCGACCTGTGGCGGCGCACCGATTTCGGGACGCTCGCGCTCGGCGAGCTGGACCCGTTCGCGCCCGGGCTCGCCGCGCGCGACGTGGACGACCTGCCGGCGGCGTTGGTCGCGCGACTGGCGGGGGAGGCCGCGAACCTCGGCCTGCTGGTCCAGCGCAACGGCGCGGTGGTGCTGGAGCACGCGCATCCCGACCTGGCGCGGCAGGGCGTGATCGTCTGCGCGATGGAGCGCGCGCTGCGCGAGCACGCCGGGAAGCTCGAGGACCGCCTCGGCGCGCTGATCGAGACCGACCTCGACCGTTTCGCCGCGCTCCACCAGGCCATGCGCGCGGGCGGCGCGTTCGTCTGGGTGCCGGACGGCGTGCAGGCCGAGCTGCCGATCCGCCTGGTCCAGTGGCTGGACGGCGCGGGCGTGGCCGGCGCCCCGGGCACGGTCATCGTGCTGGGCCGCGGCGCGAGCGCGACGGTGCTCGAGGAGTGCCTCTCGGAGACGGCCGACGGCCCCGCGTTCTTCAGCGGCGGCACCGAGGTCTTCGTCGGCGAGGACGCGAAGCTGGTCTACGGGCATCTCCAGGAATGGGGCCGCAACGTGACCCACTACTCGAACCAGCGCGCGCGCGTCGAGCGCGGCGGCGAGCTGCAGTGGATCCAGACCTTCCTGGGCGGCCGGACGACCAAGACCAACTCCTACTTCGAGCTCGTGGGCGCGGGCGCGAGCGCCTTCGTGCACGGCTTCATGTTCGGCGACCAGCGCCAGCACTTCGACCTGCACACCCTGCAGAAGCACGTGGCCGAGCAGACCACCAGCGACCTGCTCATCAAGAGCGCGCTCAAGGACCGTGCCCGCAGCGTCTACCAGGGCACCATCCAGGTGGCCCGCGGGGCGCAGCGCACCGACGCGTACCAGGCCAACCGCAACCTGTTGCTCTCCGACACGGCGCGCGCGGACAGCATCCCCGGCCTGGAGATCCTGGCCAACGACGTGCGCTGCACGCACGGGGCCACGGTCGGCACGGTGGACGCGGAGCAGATGTACTACCTCATGACGCGCGGGATGCCCCGCGACGACGGCCCAGCGCCTCGTCGTCGAAGGGTTCTTCGCGCCCGTCCTGGACCGCATCCCGCTCGAGAGCGTGCGCGAGCAACTGCGCGGGATGATCCAGGCCAAGATCGGATAGGCCCCATGTCCACACCGCCGGCCGGGACCACGACCGCCTCCGCCACGGGCCGCGGGCGCTTCGATCCGCGCGAGGTGCGCGGCCGCTTCCCCCTGCTGAACGCGAAGCGCGAACGCCCGCTGGTCTACCTCGACAGCGCCGCGACCTCGCAGAAGCCCGAGAGCGTCCTGGCGGCGATGGACGACTACTACCGGCGCTACAACGCCAACATCCACCGCGGCATCTACGCGATCGCCGAGGAGGCGACCGCCGCCTACGAGGACGCCCGCGCCCGGCTCGCGCGCTTCATCGGCGCCCCGTCCCGCGAGGTGATCTTCACGCGCAACAGCACCGAGGCCATCAACCTGGTGGCCTACGCCTGGGGCCGCTGGGCGCTGAAGCGTGGCGACGTGGTCCTGCTCACCGAGATGGAGCACCACTCGAACCTGGTGCCGTGGCACATCCTCGCCGCCGAGCGGGGCGTCGAGCTGCGCTTCATCCCGATCACCGACGCGGGCGAGTTGCGGCTGGAGGCGCTGCCCGGGCTGCTTGCCGACGGGCGCGTGCGGCTGGTCGGCGTGGTGCACGTCTCGAACGTGCTCGGCACCGTGAACCCGGTCGAGGAGATCGCCCGCCAGGCCCGCGCCGCCGGCGCGCTCACGCTGGTGGACGGCTCGCAGAGCGTGCCGCACCTGCCGGTGGACGTGAAGGCGCTGGGCTGCGACTTCCTGGCGCTCACCGCGCACAAGATGCTCGGGCCGACCGGGATCGGCGCGCTCTGGGCGCGGCGCGAGCTGCTCGAGGCCATGCCGCCCTTCCTGGGCGGCGGCGAGATGATCCGCGAGGTGAAGCTCGCGGGCTCGAAGTGGAACGAGCTGCCCTGGAAGTTCGAGGCCGGCACCATGGCGATCGCCGAGGCGGTCGGGCCTGCGCGCGGCGGTGGCGTTCAACGAGGAGTTGGGGATGGAGGCGGTCTTCGAGCACGACCGCGCGCTCGCCGGCTACGCGCTCGATCGCCTGCGCGAGGTGCCCGGCGTGCGGATCCTCGGTCCCCCGGCGGAGCGGCGCGGCGGGGTCGTCGCGTTCGAGCTGGGCACGATCCACCCGCACGACGTGGCCACGGTGCTCGACCACCGCGGCGTCGCCGTGCGCGCGGGACACCACTGCGCGATGCCGCTGCACGACCGGCTGGGCGTGCCCGCCTCGGCGCGCGCCTCGTTCCACTGCTACAGCGTGCCCGAGGACGTGGACGCCCTGGTCGAGGGGCTCCACCACGCGCGCAAGGTGTTCGGCTGATGAACGAATGGGACGAGCTGTACCGCGAGAACATCCTCGACCACTACAAGCACCCGCGCTGCCGGGGCGAGCTCGAGCACCCCGACATCACCTACTGCGACGCGAACCCGCTGTGCGGCGACGAGCTGCGCATCGACATCGAGCTGAAGGACGGGACGATCGCGAAGATCCGCCACTCGGGACACGGCTGCTCCATCAGCCAGGCCGCCGCCTCGATGCTGTGCGAGCGCCTCGAGGGCCGCCCGCTCGAGGAGGTCAAGGCGCTCACCCGCGAGGACGTGCTCGAGCTGCTGGGCATCGAGCTCGGGCCGGTGCGCCTCAAGTGCGCGCTGCTGGCCCTGAAGACCCTGAAGGCGGGCGCCTACGGCATGACCCAGTGGCCGGGCGAGGAGGAGACGAAGTGAGCGACCGATTCATGACGGTGGCGAAGGTGGGGGAGATCCCCGAGGGCGGCGTGAAGGTCGTGCGCGTGGACGACGACCCGGTCGCGGTGTTCCACGTCGGTGGCCAGTACTACGCGCTCGACGACCTCTGCACGCACGACGGCGGCGAACTGTCGGACGGCACGATCGACGGCTATGTCGTCGAGTGCGCGCGCCACGGGGCGCGCTTCGACATCCGCACCGGCGCGGTGCTCGCGATGCCGGCGACCGGCGCCGTGCCGCGGCACGCCGTGCGCGTGATCGGGGACGAAGTCCAGGTGGCCTGCGAGACCTGCGACGAGCGGGAGGCGGCGCAGGCGGCGGCGAACGCGGCGCCGCGGGCGGCGGGACCGCCGGCCGGGAACGTGCCGGCCGCGAAGGCCCCGACCGATGCGCCACCCGTGCGCCCCGCGCCGCCGCCCTACACCGACTCGCCCGGCGGGCAGTCGTCGGTGCGGCGCGCGTTCGAGTCCCCCGCGGCCTCGGAAGCCGGCGCGTCCGCCGCCGCGGCGGCGCCGCCCGGCCGGAAGGCGCCGAGCGCGCAGGAGTTCGCCGTGCGCGCGGCGCTCGAGACCGTGATGGACCCGGAGATCCAGCTCTCGGTCATCGACCTGGGCCTCATCCGCGAGATCGTGATCGAGCCCGAGCGCACGGTCGTGCGGATGCTGCTGACCACGCCCTTCTGCCCCTACGCGCCCCAGCTCACGCAGGACGTGCGGGAGGCGGCGATGAGCGTGGTCTTCCAGCCGTGCGAAGTGGAGATCCTGCCCGACGCCTGGAGCCCCGAGATGATGCCGGACCCCGGCCTGCTCGGGTTCTCGACCTGAGCGCGGCGTCGTGAGCGGACCAGGCCGGATCGCATGACGGACCAGGGAGCGCCCGCCGCCGTCCCGGACGAAGTCGCGGGCCTCGAAGCGCAGACGCTCGCGACGGAGGCCGACGTCGCGGCTCCGCCGCAGGCCACGGGACGGCAGCACGGCGTCTTCGAGTCCTTCCGACATCGCGACTTCACGCTGTTCTGGTCGGGCGCGCTGGTGAGCAACGTCGGCTCGTGGATGCAGATGTACGCGTTCGGGATCGTCGTCTACGGCTTCCGCCGCTCCTCGTTCGACCTCGGCCTCGTCAACTTCCTCGCCGGCGTCCCGGTGCTCTTCCTCGCGCTGCCCGCCGGCGCGATCGCCGACCGCGTGGACCGCCGCCACATGCTGATCCTCATCCAGGTCGTGCTGCTGCTCCAGGCCGCGGCGCTCGGCGCGCTCTACAACGCGGGCCTGCTGAGCTCGAGCGACCCGGCCGGCTCGCTGGTCCGCATCTCGCTGCTGGGGTTCGCGGGCGGCGTCTTCATGGCGTTCATGGCGCCTGCGTTCCAGTCCATGCTGCCCGACCTGGTGCCGCGGCGGCTGCTGATGAACGGCATCGCCCTGAACTCCGCGCAATTCCAGTCCGCGCGCCTGCTCGGGCCGCTCGCGGCCGCGGCCCTGGTGCTCGCCGGCGCGGGCATGGGCGAGGTGTTCTACGTGAACGCGGCCAGCTTCCTGTTCGTCATCGCCGCGCTGTGGGCGATCCGGTTGCGCACCGGTGCCGGTCACGGCCGGCCCGACCCGGCCGCCGCCGGCGCCCCGGGCGACCGCTCCGCCGGCTGGCGGCTGGACTCGTGGCACCAGCTCACCGCCGGCCTGCGCTACGCGCGCCAGGACCGCGTCGTCGGCCTGCTCATCCTCAGCACCGCCGTCATGACCGTCTTCGCGTTCCCCTACATGACGCTGCTCCCGGCGATCGTGGGCACGTCGCTCGGGCTCTCCGGCCGGGAGCTGTCGCGCGCGGTGGCGTTCGTCATGGCGGCGAACGGCCTGGGCGCGCTGGCCGGCGCGCTGGTGGTGGCCGGCCTGCCCGCCGGCGTGGGACGCAACCGCCTGATCCCGTTCACCCTCGCGGCACTCGCGGTGCTGCTCGCTGCCTTCTCGCTATCGCGCTGGCTGCCGCTCACGCTGGCGCTCTCGACCCTCGCGGGCGCGGCGCTGCTCGCGTCCAGCTCGCTGACCAACACCTCCATCCAGTTGGCCGTGCCCGGTCACCTGCGCGGCCGCGTGATGGCGCTGTTCGTGCTCGCGTTCATGGGCATGATGCCCATTTCGAGCATCCTCTCGGGGCTGCTCGGCCAGCGGATCGGGCCGGCGGGCGCGGTGATGGTCGGGGCGGTGATCCTGCTGGCGTGGTCCGCCGTGCTGCTCGCGCGGCCGGAGCTGTTGCGCGTGGCGGCAGCCGGGGCGACCGGGGCGACGGGGCCGACGCGGCGGCATTGACGCGGCAGCGGGACGGAGCGGGCGCTACCGCGTCGGACGCGCCGCCGCCGGCGCGGCGGCCAGGACGACGATGCTTCCGCGCCCCGGCGGCAGCCACCGGTCGTACGGATACTCGCGCACGACCGTGAACCCCGGGCGCGGCGCGAACGCGAGCCGGTAGCGGTCATTCCGCACCCACCACCAGCTCTTGCCGGGGTCTTCCGCGTAGTCCGGATCGTAGAGGTACAGGCCGCCGAACTCGAAGCCGCCGTCGATCTCCCCGGGGGGGACCCTCCGATCGACCGTCAGCTCGTTCAGTGCCTGCCAGCGCGCGCGGTTCCAGGCCAGGTAGTCGCGGGTGCCGGCGACCGAGTAGATCGCGCTCGCCGCGAGCAGCGCCACCGCCGTGATCCGCAGCGCCTTCGTGTGCACGACCGCGAATCCGGGCAACCGCGACAGCACGCATAGGCAGCCCGCGGCCAGCAAGGGGAGGGTGGGCACGGTGTAGCGGTCGAAGTAGCGCGTCAGCGACATCGGGACCAGTTGCAGGACGGCGCCGAGCAGCAGGAAGGCCGTGAGCGCGTGGTCCGGCGTCATCGCCCGCGCCCGGAGCCGGGACGCGGCCTCCGCCAGCCAGAGCGCGAGGATGGCGGCGAGGCACGCGGCCCCGAGCAGCGAGAGCGCCGTCACGGCGTACCAAAAGACCCCGGGCAGCGGTGCGACGTGGCTCGAGCGCTTGAGCGAGTCCTCCGCCAGCGTGAGCGGGCCGATGCCGGACGCGACGACGACGTTGCCGGACATCGGCATGATGAAGCGCCGCTGGTTGACCGGCGCCAGCACGACGTTCAGGGCGAGCAGGCCGGCGAAGGACAGGACCAGGGCCCGCCTCGCGCCCGTCCCGCGCGAGCGCCACAGGCCGGCGGCCCCCGCGGCGAGGAGCGGCAGCAGGAACCAGCCCAGGTAGAGCAGGCTGATGTCGGTCTTCCCGAAGAAGGCCACCAGCGTCCGCGGGCCGGGCGGCGAGGCGAGCAGCTTGTCCACGCTGGCGTGGTAGAGCGGCGGCAGACGGCCGCTGGCGGTGAGCCACGCCTCGAGGCCGAACAGGGCGGCGAGGCATGCCGCGACGGGGACGAGCGCGCGCAGCAGGACGCGGCCCGTGACTCCGCGGGCCAGGAGCAGGGTGGCGCCGAAGGCGATGGGGATGCAGAGGCCAAGCTGCCGGGAGAGCGTCGCGACCACGCCGAGAGCGGTGCCCGCGAGCCAGTCGAGGCGCGACCCGCCCTTCAGCGTGCGCACCAGGAAGACCGCCGCCCATACCGAGAGCGCGGTGAACGGGACGTCCGTCATGAAGGTGTTGGACAGCGCGTAGTAGATGGGGCTGAAGCCCAGCGTCAGCGCCGCCAGGACCGCCAGCCAGCGTCCCTGGCCGGTCTCGCGGACGAGCTGGTAGGTCCCGAGCAGCCCGATCCACCCCATGACCAGCGTGGAGACCCGCAGGGCGGTGAACGAGAACCCGCCCGGCAGGCAGAACAACGACCCCCACAGCACGTTGGTGACCAGCGGCATGGAGGTCCATCCGGTGGGCCGGAAGTCCCCACTGGCGAGCAGGTGCCGCACGGCCAGGCCGAAGGACCAGTCGTCGTTCAGCGGGAAGTCCCCCGCCGGACGGACCAGGACCAGGCTGGCGCACCACGCGGCGGTGATGACGAGCAGGTCCACGATCCGCGTGGAGTCCGGGCGCGAGTGGGCGGGTCTCATCGTTGCCTCGTCACCGGGTGAACGAGCCGCGATCGTGAGCGTGCCGCGGACAGACTAGAGCGCGCGCCGGGTCGCGGCCAAACCACCCCGGGCCCGGCGCGGGGCGCGCACCGGCGGGCACCGCGGCCGAAATAGTCGAGGCCGGGCTCATCGCCCGGCCCCGTTGGTGCGGCCCCACACTGATGTGCTGCTACTTCTTGATCTCCGCGAGCTGGTACAGGCGCTCGACGTTGTCCTGCACCCAGGTGCGGAACGCCTCGACGTGGTGCTCGCGTCCGGGCTTCACGCGGACCTCGCCGGTCTTGCGGTCGCGCTCGACGATGTGCACGAAGCGCCGCTGCGCCGCGAGGAACTCCTCGAGGCTCGGCCGGTCCTTCGCTTCGCGCTTGCAGTCGACCACCTTGCCGCCCTCGCCGCGCTTCCACACGAACGTCGGGAAGACGCCCGCACGGGCACCGTCGAGCGCCAGGTCGATGGTCTTGCCGTCCTCGTACTTCCAGCCGCTGATGCAGGGCGCCGGCACGAAGATGATCGCCGTGCCCTTGACCTGCATCGAGTCCTCGACGGTCTTCTGGAACATGCGGCCGTGGGCCGGGCTGACCTGGGCGACCAGGTCGGCGCCCGCGGCGATGGCCATGTGCAGGTAGTCGATCGGCGGGTTCAGGTTGCCGGGCACGTCCCCGACCGCCGGCGTGGTGCTGGTGTCGGAGAAGGGCGTGGCCGCCGGGCTGTACTGGAACCCGGTGTTGGCGAACACCTCGTTCACCAGCACCACCATGGTGATGCGCGCGCGCCGGTTGATGGTGTGCAGCAGGGCCCGCAGGCCGATGGCGATCGCGCCGCCGTCCCCCGAGACCGAGAACACCTGGATGGGGTTCTTGAGAGCCCCGCAGTCGGTGAGCGCGTCGCCCACGTCGCGCACGGCCTCGGCGCAGGTCGGCGCCGACTCGAACACGTTGTGGATGATCGAGAAGCTCTTGCCGAACTCGTCGGGCGAGCCGTCGCCGCGGCCCCAGGCCACGACGTTGGGGAAGAACAGCGTGGACACCTCGGCGCACGAGGTGCCGATGGTGAAGCAGGTCTTCACGCCGTTGTCGGTGACGCGGCCGATGTTCTGAAGCGCCAGCGATTCCATGCATCCGGGGCACAGCGTCGAGCCGGCCCGGAAGCAGGAGTCGCGCTGGGCGATCTCCTTGTAGGTGCTCATAGCACGGCCCCCTCGTGGAAGATCTGGTAGGGAGGAGGCATGTCGCCGGACAGGGCGCGCCGCCCGCTGTCGAGCATCGCCTCCCAGGTCGACACGGAGACGTCCGCGCCGCCCATGCCGCAGAAGGTGCTGACCACGGCGGGAGGAGAGCTGAGGTTGCAGAGCGCGTCCGCCACGTCGAGCGTCAGGTGGCCGCGTGACTGGTGATGCGCCTGGTTGACGACCAGCACCGCGCGCGCGTGACGCAGCTTCTCGCGCACCGCCTCGCGGGGGAACGGCGACAGCAGGCGGATGCACATCCCGCCCACCTTGAGGCCGTGCTTCCTGGCGTAGCCCTCGCGGATCTCCTCGAAGGTGCCGAAGTCCGGCCCCATGCTGACCACCGCCAGGTCGGGGCCGCCCGACTCGGGCCAGCCGGCCAGCTCGAAGAACGAGACACCGGGGCGCCCGAACGTGCGCTCGAAATCCGCCCCGACCTGCGGCAGCACGTCGAGGGTCTTCTCGAAGCGGCGCTTCTGCGTGACCTTGAAGCCCTGGAAGTACCGCGAGGTGACGCAGTTGCCCATGGCGGTGTCGCCGTTGATCAGGCCCGGCAGCGGGCAGGGCTTGATCCAGCGGTCCTGGAACTCGTGGACCGCCGCATCCGGCTCGCAGACCAGGCGCGCGTTGCGGTGGCTGTCCTTGATGCCGTAGAAGCCCGGCATGGTCGGCGTGAGCACGTCGTGGTGCATGCCGACGCACGGCATCTGCAGGACGGTGTCGTAGATCTGCTGCTTGCCGCGGCAGGAGATCTGGATCCAGCCGGAGTCCCGCTGGCCGAGCGTGTCCGAAGGATCGCCCTCGATGCACAGCGGGTAGTTGGCCGAGCACCGGTACACGTTGATGAGCATCGCGTTGCCGAGGCCGCTCGCGCCCATCGACTTGATGGTCTCGTACATGTGGTCGAGCCCGACCGAGCTGGTCGCGGTGGTGAAGATCAAGTCGCGGCAGGCCGCGGACGCGGCGGCCATGTAGTCCGCCACCGCGTGCTCCGCCTCCATGAGCTTGACGCGCTTCTTGGTGCCCTTCTGGCCGTTGATGGTCGCGGCCGAGAACTCGGCCCACTTGGTCGAGGGCGTGATCGGGAAGCCGGCGTAGATCAGGCAGCGCCACATCTGCAGGCCGGCGACCGCCGCGGCCTGGTTGCCGTCCGAGGTGATCTCGGTGCGCTGGGTATAGAGCGGGACGTGCGCGGCCTTCACGGCCGCCAGGTCGATCGCGTCGGGATACCAGTCGCCGGAGGGCGTGGTGACACGCGTCGCGGCGGCGTTGAGTTCGGTGCTCATGACGTGACCTCCGCTTCCTTCCAGGCCACGTTGAACGGGACCTCGGAGAACAGGTTCTCGGGACAGACGCTGATGCACTCCGCGCAGAGCTTGCAGTAGTCGGTGACGTCGCTGCCCGTGACCTTGAGGCCGTTCTTCTCGTTCGGCTCCCAGTGGATGATGCCCTCGGGGCAGTTGGTGATGCAGTGTCCGCAGCCGGTGCACTTGTCCTCGGGGTCCGCGAAGTGCAGCTGCACGCCGCTGCGGGCGTAGTAGGCGGTCAGGTTGTCCTGCGAGAGGCGCAGGGCGGTCTGCGCGCCGACCGGCAGTTCGCCGTAGCCCGCGAACGGCGGGACCTGGTGCGAACCCGCCTTGGCCTCGTCGAACACGCCCTCCTTGACCTCGGTCAGGCTCGCCTCGAGCGCCTCGCGGTTGCGCTGCAGCACGGTCTCCGGGATGCGGCGCTTCTTGAGCGCGTAGAGGAAGGTGTCGATGATGGTCTCGGGCTTGAACCCGCCGATGGCGTGCGCCATGGCGACGTAGGCCGAGACGTTGCCGATCTGGGCCTTGAGGTGCTTCAGCCCGATCTCGTCGCCGGAGATGGTGATCACGCGGCCGGACAGCCCGTAGTGCTTCGCGCAGACCTCGGGCGAGTGCCGCGTGTTGAGCACGAAGGTGCCGCCCGGGGGCACGCCCTGGGCGAAGTCCACCGTGCGGGACGCGCCTTCGTCCATCAACAGCACGAGCGTCGGGTTGGTCACCTCGCAGGCGATGCGGATGGGGCGCGAGCTGACGCGCACGTAGGAGCGGATGTTGGCGCCGCGGCGCGCGGAGCTGAAGAACGGCCACTCCTGGACGTTCAGGGTCGGGTCGGTCAGCGCCAGGCTGGCGAGGCTCTGGAAGGCGAGCACGAGACCGCCGCCGGCCTTGCCGTCGCCGCGGATCTCGAGCACCGACTCCCCAAGGGTCTTTCTCAGGTCCAGAGGCTTCACGGAGGTCCTCACTTCTTCCAGAGGATGGCGGCGGCCGGACAATCTGTCATAATCTTCTCCACTTTTGGCAGGAAGCTCTCGTCCAGATTGACGTTGTAAACCTCTGCCACTTCTTCACCTGCGACCTTCCGGAAGGCCTCGGGGATGGCCGTGATGCAGTCGCCGCATTCCGTGCACAGATCGGCGTCCACGTAGAACTCAGGAATCTTGCCCAATTTGGTGCTCCTTCTGGAGTTGGCGGGTTACGTCCTTGCTGGGTCCGGCGCCGGGCGCCGGGCTGGAATTCACAGGACTTGTGCTACCCTGCATGAATCATGCTAACCGGGAAGGCAGGCAGCAGACCTTCCCGCCCGGGGCCGCCGGGGAGACCTCCATCGCAAACCCGAGGAGTCCGTAGCCCCATGGCGCGCTCCCACCTTACGCCATTGCCGCCCGAAGGCCCACTCGCCGGGCGGAAGCCGTTCACCCGTCGCGATTTCCTCGCCGGCCTCGGCCTGCTCGCCGGCGCCGGGATCATGGCCCCGGTGCTGCGTCGCACGCAGCACCGGCCGGTCGAGAGCGTCGAGGCGGGCCGTCCGCTGATGGGCACCTGGGTGCGGGTCGTCGCGCGCCATCCCGACCGCGGCCGCGCGACCCGCGCGGTCGAGCGTGCCTTCGCCGCGATGCGCGAAGTGGACGCGCAGATGAGCGCCCACCGCGCCGACAGCGGGTTGTCGCGGCTGAACCGGGCCGCGGGACTCGAGCCGGTGCGGGTCGCGCCGGCGCTGCTCGAGGTGGTGGAGCAGGCCGGCGCGTGCGCGCGCCGCTCGGGCGGGCTGTACGACCCGACCGTGCTGCCGCTCATGACGCTCTACGGCTTCTACGGTCCCGATCGCGCGAGCCTGCCCACCACCGCCGAGGTGGACCGGGCGCTGGCCCTGGTCGGGTTCGAGGACGTGCGGCTCGACCGGGGCGCCGGCACCGTCGCGCTGGCGCGGCGCGGCATGGGCCTCGACCTGGGCTCGATCGGCAAGGGCTGGGCCGTGGACCGCGCCGTGGAGGCCCTGCGCGCGGAGGGCGTCACTTCGGGCCTGGTGGACGCGGGCGGCAACGTCTACGGGCTGGGCGTGCCCGAGGACGGCGCCGACGGCTGGTCGGTGGCGCTGTTCCACCCGCGCACCGGGCGGACCGAGCGCGTCTTCAGCCTGCGGGACGCCGCGGTGGCGACCAGCGCCAACACCGAACGCTTCCGCACCATCGCGGGCCATCGGCTCGGCCACATCCTCGACGCGAAGCGCGGCACACCCGCGGACGGCCACGTCAGCGTGAGCGTCCTGGCGCGCACGGCGGTGGCGTCCGACCAGATGTCCACGGCCGCGTTCCTGCTCGGTCCGAGCCGCTTCCGCGGCTGGCCCGGCGCGCTCGACGCGCTGTTCCTGTAGGGCCCGGACGACCATGACGCACTCCGACTCACGCGGCGCCGCGCTATTCGAGTTGATGCGCGGGCCGAGCCATCCCGGCCCGCGCAAGGAGGCCACCGCGGGCCGCCCGATCGAGGACCTGCCGCCCCCGGCGGAGGTCGTGCTGCCGCTGGTGCAGCACCTGGGCGACCCGGCGGTGCCGGTGGTCAAGAAGGGCGACGTGGTGCGGCGCGGGCAGAAGATCGCCGAGGCCGCGGGCAGCGGCGTGCCGCTGCACGCCTCCATCGACGGCAAGGTCAAGTCGATCGACAAGCAGGCGCACCCCACGCTGGTCCAGGCGCAGGCCATCGTGCTGGCGCGGGTGGACGAGACCGGGGCGCCCGCCCTCGAGTTCCCCGAGGACGCGGCCTGGCGCGCGCTCGACCCCGAGGAGATGCTGGCGCGCATCCGCGAGGCCGGCATCGTCGGCCTGGGCGGGGCGGCGTTCCCGACCTTCCGCAAGCTCCGGCTGCCGCCGGGCGTGACGGTGGACACGCTGGTCATCAACGGGGCCGAGTGCGAGCCGTACCTGACCTCGGACTACCGGCTGATGCTGGCGGAGCCGCGCGCCATCGTCGAGGGCGCCGCCCTGCTGGCCCGCATCGTCGGCGTGCGGCGCGTCCTGGTCGGCGTGGAGTCGGACAAGCTCGACGCCGCCGCCGCGCTCGAGGCGGCCGCCGGCTCGAGCGCGCTGCACGGCCTGGACGTCCAGGTCCGCGTCGTGCCGTCGCGCTACCCGCAGGGCGCCGAGAAGCAGCTGGTCGCCGCGCTGACCGGGCGCGTGATCCCGCCCCGCTCGCTGCCCTACGCGGTGCACGTGGTGGTGCAGAACGTGGCGACGGCGGCCGCGGTGCACGACGCCGTGCGCTTCCGCCGGCCGCTGATCGAGCGCGTGGTGACCGTGACCGGCCCGGGCGTGGCGCAGCCCCGGAACGTGCGCGCCCCGATCGGCACGCTGCTCGCCGACCTGGTGCGCTTCTGCGGCGGTCTGACCGACCAGGCCACGCGCGTGATCTCGGGCGGTCCGATGATGGGCCGCGCGCTGCCGCGCCTCGACGTGCCGCTGGTCAAGGGGATGAACGGCCTGGTGCTGCTCACCGGCCAGGGCCCGTTCGAGCAGGGCTACGGGCCGTGCATCCAGTGCGGGCGCTGCCTCGACGCCTGCCCGCTGGGGCTCGAGCCCAACCAGGTCTCGGTCCGGGTCGAGGCCGGGCACGCCGCCGAGACCGCGGATTTCGGCGCGGTGGAGTGCTACGAGTGCGGGGCCTGCGCCTACGTCTGCCCGTCGCAGCGACCGCTGGTGCAGTTCCTGCAGGTGGCGAAGAGCGCGCTGCGCAAGCAGCGCGAGAACCTGGCGACGGGGACGCGATGAGCGAAGCGACCGCTGCCCGGCAGCCGTTCGTCGTGACCCCGGGGCCGCACCTGCGGACCACGGAGACCACGGCCGGCATCATGTGGTGGGTGAACGCCGCGTTGCTGCCGACCACGGCGTGGGGCGTGTGGGTGTTCGGTCCCCCGGCGCTGGAGGTCATCCTGGGAGCGGTCGCCGGCGCGGTGGGTGCCGAGCTGCTCGCGAAGCGGCTCATGAGGCAGCGCGCGACGGTGGGGGACGGCAGCGCCGTGTGCACCGGGTTGCTGCTCGCGCTCACGCTGCCGCCGCTGGTGCCGTGGTGGGCGGCGACGATCGGCGGCGCGTTCGCCATCCTGTTCGGCAAGATGATCTTCGGCGGGCTGGGCTACAACCTCTTCAACCCGGCGATGATCGGGCGGGCGTTCATGATGGCCTCCTTCCCGGTGGCGATGACGATCGGCTGGTCCATCCCGCGCGCCTGGTACTCGCGGCTCGAGGCCATCACCACCGCCACGCCGCTCGGGGTCATGCGCGAGCACGACCTGCAGGCCGCGCTGCACCTGATCGGCGGGCCCGAGGGCTGGTTCCGGCTGCTCATCGGCCTGCGGCCCGGTTCGATCGGGGAGGTCTCGATCGTGCTCATCGTGCTCGGCGCCCTGGTGTTGCTGGCGCGCGGCATCATCCGGCTCCACGCGCCGCTCGGCGTTTTCTTCGGGCTGGCGGTCATGACCTCGTTCAGTGGCGCGGCCTGGCTGCACATGCTCTCGGGCGGCGTCTGGCTGGCCGCGTTCTTCATGGCGACCGACTACGTCACCGCGCCGGTCACGCGCACGGGGCAGCTGGTCTTCGGCGTGCTGATCGGGCTGCTGACCGGGCTGATCCGCATGTGGGGGGGCTACCCCGAGGGCATCTGCTTCGCCATCCTCATCGCCAACGCCATGGTGCCGGCGATCGACCTGTGGTTCCGGCCGCGCCGGGTGCAGGCCGCGGGAGCGCTCTCGTGAGCCACGACGTGGTCCGGCCGAAGCCGCGCCTCGCGGGGCGCGAACTGGCGCGCATCGTGCTCTCGATGAGCGTGGCGTGCCTGGCGGGCGCCGCCGTGCTGGGGCTGGTCTACCTCGGCACCGAGCGCTACCGGGTCGCCTCCGCCCGGGCCGCCGAGCGCGCGGCCATCCACGAGATGCTGGGCCTGGACGAGGGGGCGCGCCTGCTCGAGGTCCGCCAGTTCCTGATGCCCGGGGCGCGCGAGGTGGTCTACCGCGCCGCGCCGCTGGGGGCGACCAGCGGGACGGCGCACGAGGTGACGTTCACGCTGGACGGCGCGCTGGCGGGCGCCCGCGACGTGCCGGTCGCGGACCCGGTCGGCCGCGAGTGGGCGCCGCTGGGCCGCATGTTCGTCGCGACGCGGGCCGGCCAGCCCGCGGGCTTCGTGGTGCAGGGCGAGACGCGCGGCTACAAGGCGCCGATCCGGCTGTTCGTGGCGATGAAGCCCGACTTCGAGATCGTGGACATGCGGATCATCGAGACCACCGACGACCCCGGGCTCGGCGCCGAGGTGGCGCAGCCGTGGTTCCGCGAGCAGTACGTGGGGCGCACGGCGGAGGAGCTCGCCCGGCTCGACGTGACCCGGGACCCGATGCCCGAGGACTGGAAGCAGGCGCTGGTGGCCTTCGCCCGGCGTGCCCCCGACGGCCCGGCGCGCCACCGCGAGCTGCTGCAGCGCGAGCGCACGCGGCCCATCTACGCCGTGACCGGCGCGACCATCTCGAGCCGCGCCGTGACCGAGGGCGTGCGCAAGACCGTGGACCACTTCCGCCGGCGCTGGTGGCTTCTGGCGCCGCACCTGGAGGGCCTGCTGTGAGCACCGTGCTCCACCCCGGGCCCGCGCCGAGCGCGCGGCAGCTGATCCTGAACGGCATCTTCGCCGAGAACCCCGTGTTCCGGCTGGCGCTGAGCCTGTGCCCGGCCGTGGCGGTGACCACCACGGTGCTGAACGGCCTGCTGCTGGGCGTGGCGGTGCTGTTCGTGCAGGTGCTTTCGAGCGTCACGGTGACGCTGGCGAAGCGGCTCATCCACCCGCGCGTGCGCATCCCGGTCTACACCATCATCATCGCCGTGTGGGTGAGCGCCATCGACATGTCGCTCGCGGCCTTCGCGCCCGCGCTCTACGCCCAGGTCGGGCTCTACGTGAAGCTGATCGTGGCCTTCGCCATCATCATCTCGCGGCTCGAGGTGTTCGCCTCGCGCCAGCCGCTGGTGCCGACCTTCTTCGACGGGCTCGGGATGGGGCTCGGCTTCCTGCTCGCGCTGCTCATGATCGGCGCCTTCCGCGAGCTGCTCGGCGCCGGCTCCCTCGCCGGCGTCCCGCTCGCGCCGGGCAAGCCGCTGCTCTTCTTCGCGCTGCCGGCGGGCGGTTTCTTCTCGATCGCGCTGCTGATGGCGCTCTTCAACTGGATCGAGCGCCGGGCCGGGGGCGGTGCGGCCGGGCCGGCGGCGGGCACGGGAGGGCACGGTGCCTAGGGCGCCCGCGCTGCCGGTGGCGCTGCTCGCCGCGCTGGTGCTGGCCGCGGGTGCGGCCGGGGCCGCGGAGCTCCGCGTGCTGAGCGCGCGCGTGGTCGCGCCCAGCGAGCTGCGGCTGCGCTTCTCCGGCCCGCTGCCGCGCACCGACGCGGAGAACTTCCGCCTCACCCACGCGCAGGCGCCCGACATCCCCATCCCGGTCGCGCGCGTGAGGCTGGCCGGAGGGAACCGCGTGGTCCTGACCTTCGAGCAGCGGCTCATGCCCGCCGAGCACTACCGGCTCGAGGTGACCGACCCGCCGCTCGCGCACGACGTGCGGCCGGCGGCGTGGGCGCTGCTGCTGAGCGTGATGATCGCCGCCGCCTTCATCAACAACTTCGTCTTCACGCGCTACCTCGGCCTGTGCATCTTCTTCGGGGTCTCCAAGAAGCGCGACACGGCGATCGGCATGGGCATCACCTTCACGATGGTGATGATCTTCACCGCCATGGTCTCGTGGGTGCTCGACACCTTCGTGCTGCGCCCGCTGCAGCTCGGCTTCTTCCAGATCCTGGTGTTCATCGGGGTGGTGGCCTCCGTGGTGCAGTTCCTCGACACCATGCTGCGCAAGACCCACCCGGTGCTGCACCGCAAGTGGGGCATCTACCTGATGCTCATCACCACCAACTGCATCATCCTGGCCGTGCCGCTGCTCAACGCGCAGGCCTCGAACGGCCCGCTCGACTCGCTGGCGCTGGCCATCGGCTCGGGCGCGGGCTTCGCGCTCGCGCTGTTCCTGATGTCGTGCGCCCGCGAACGCCTGGAGTACGCGCGCGTCCCCCGGCCGTTCCAGGGCCTGCCCATCGCCTTCGCGCTCGCCGGCCTGTTCGCGCTGGCGTTCATGGGCTTCTCCGGCCTGGACTTCTTCCGCTGATGGACACCTCGGCGCTCGGCATCGTGCTGTGGGGGCTGGCGTTCTTCACCCTGCTCGGCCTGGTCTTCGGCTTCGCGCTGGCCGCGGCGGCGGCGAAGTTCCAGGTGCCGGTGAACCCGCTGGTCGAGCGCGTGCGCGACCGGCTGCCGGCGGCCAACTGCGGCGCCTGCGGCTTCGCCGGCTGCCAGGCCTACGCCGAGGCGGTGGTGGAGCGCGGTGAGGTGTCGCCCAGCCTCTGCCTCCCGGGCCGTACGGCGGTCGCGGACGCGGTGGCCGAGCTCACCGGCAAGCAGCCCGGCTCGGTGGTGGACCGCGTCGTGGTGCTGCGCTGCCACGGCACCTCGGCCTTCGCGCCCGACGAGGCGCGCTACTCCGGGATCCGCACCTGTGCGGCGGCCTCGTTCGTCTTCGGCGGTCCCAAGGCCTGCAAGAACGGCTGCCTCGGGCTGGGCGACTGCGTGGACGCCTGCCCGTTCGGCGCGCTGGCGATGACGGCCAAGGGGATCCCCGAGGTGGACCACGCGAAGTGCACCGGCTGCGGCCTCTGCGTGACCTCGTGCCCCAAGGACCTGTGGAGCTTCGTGCCGCGCCACCACCGCGTCGAGCTCTCCTGCGTGGCGATCGACAAGCGCAGCGTGGTGCGCGCCACCTGCATGGTGGGCTGCACGCTGTGCCGCCGCTGCGTGGCCAAGTGCCCCGCGGGCGCCATCACCTGGGACGGCCAGACCATCGTCGTGGACCACGAGATGTGCGTGGCCTACGGGCCCTCGTGCCGGGAGGCCTGCGTGGACATCTGTCCGAGCATCATCCTGCACCGCGTCGGGCAGCTCCCGGAGCCGGAGAAGGCCGCCGCGCCCGCCGCCGAGGCCTGAAGCGCCGCGTCAGGGCCCTACAGCTTCCAGGCGAGCCCCATGTTGATCTTGACCTGGCTGTAGCCGGGGAGGTGGTGGTACTTGAGCTCGGTGAAGTTCTCGAGACGCCCGGAGAGCGGGAACGTGACCCCGACCAGCCCCGAGAGACCGCCCTTGACCATCGAGCCGCTCGGGTGATCCAGGTTCAGCGAAGGCGCATCCACCTCGGTCGAGAGGAAGTGGACCCCGAGGCCCGCTCCCACGTAGGGCCGCCAGCCCGCGCGCTGGAAGGTGTAGCGCGCGTCGGCTCCGAGGGTGGCGTCCTTGCGCGTGCTGCTGATGCTGGTGCCGGGGACCTCGATCCGCGAGTTGTTGCGCCAGTACTCGAAGTAGGGCAGGAGGTCGAAGCCCTCGACGATGCGCTTGGAGCGCAGCTCCACGCGGGCGCTGAGCCCCGAGAACGAGCTCTGGTGCTGCTGCATGACGGTCGAGGTCATCAGGTCCACGCCGGAGAAGACCTGGGCGCGGGCGAGCGCGGCGGAGACGAGCAGCAGGAGGCCGACGAAACAGAAGCGAAGGACGATGCGCATGCGGGGCTCCTTGAGGATCCATCCTCGGGGCCTACGGTCCATGTACGGGGGGAGCTGCCGTGCCGGCAATATAGACCCGCCGCGGGCCGCCGCGCCACCGGGATCGGCACGGACCTCGGCGCCGGCGCGGGCCCGCCGGGCCCGCCGCAGTCCGTCGCATGCTGATCCGGCCGTGGCTCGGGGCGCTGCTCCGGGTCCTGCGTCGTCCCCGGCCCGGACGCGGCGCCCGCTCCTTGCCAGCCGCCCCCCCGGTGCGACAGAGTCCACGGATGCCCGCCCTCTCGGTCGCTCCACCGCCGCAGCCGCGGCCCGCGCGCCGCCGGCGCCGGATCACCCCGCTCGAGCAGATCGCGATGGACTTCGGCCCGCCGCGTCCCCGCTGGGACCTCTCGAGGCTGGTCGAGCGCTCGCCCCACCGGCCGCGCATCCTCGAGCGCCTGGAGTTCGTCCGGCGCTTCTTCCCCGAGCTGGCCGACGGCACGGTGCGCGTCGGGCTGGCCCGCAAGCGCGGCGTGCTCGGCTGGGGATCGCTCGACCCCGAGCGCCCGGGCATCTGGGTGCGGCCGCGCCGGTTGTCGTACTTCACCGTGGCGCACGAATTCACCCACCTGCTGCAAGCCCGCGGCCTGGTGCCGCGCGGCGAACGCGCCTGCGACCTGTGGGCGCTCGCCCGCTCGCCGTTGCTGAACGACGTGCCGCCGAGCTACCTGCGGCTGCCGCGCTCGCTGCGCGGCTGCCGCCGGCTCGGGCCGGAGCAGGCGGCCTTCCTCTGCCACGCGGCGCGCCGGGCCATCGCCGCGCGGAAGTCGGGCGAGCGGCGCTACCTCGTGCTCTTCGAGCGCGAGACGGCGGAGGACGGGCCGCGGCGTGGCTGACGACCGGGATCGCCGCATCCGGGTCGCCGCCGCGGTCGTGTGGCGCGACGGGCGCGTGCTCCTGACGCGCCGCCCGCCGGGCGGGCGGTTCGGGCTCCAGTGGGAGTTCCCCGGCGGCAAGTTCGAGCCCGGCGAGACGGCCGAACAGGCCCTGGTGCGCGAGCTGCGCGAGGAGCTGGGAGTGGGCTCGGTGCCGCGGGGCACGCTGGCGGTGGAGTCCCACGAGTACGCGCACGGTCCTGCCGTCGAGCTTCACTTCGTCGGCTGCGAGCTGGATTCGCTCGACTTCAGGCCGAGCCCGGCGGTGCACGAGGTGCGCTGGAGCCGGCCCGGCGAGGTCGATCCGGGGGAGGTGCTGGAGGCGGACCGCGGGTTCCTGGCCGTGCTGGCGAAAGCCGAACGGGAAGGTGCCCGGCAACGAGGAAGGGAACCATGACTCTGCCCGAAGGACTCCAGTTCCTGCAGCCCGGCTGGTGGCTGTTGCACGCCGTCACCGGGTGGTTCATCTGGGCCTGGGCCTACCGCCGGGGCCGCGCCGACGAGCGGCGCGCCCGCGAGCGGGGGCCGGGGAAGCACTGACGTCGCCGGGGGCGCGACCGCGGGCGGTCCGACGGACGCGGGCGCCCGGGAAGCGCAGCGAACGAATCCGAAAGGAGAGGGACGAATGGCTGAACAGGCTCGCTTCAAGGACCGCGTCTGTCTCGTCACCGGCGCGAGCAGCGGCATCGGCCGGGCGTGCGCACTCGCGCTGGGCGCGGAGGGTGCGAAGGTGGTCGCGGCGGGGCGCCGCCAGGCCCGGCTCGACGAGGTCGTGGCGCGGATCCGCACCGCCGGCGGCGAGGCCGTCGCGGTCTCGGGGGACGTGCGCGAGGAACCGGTGTGCCGCGCCTGGGTCGAGGCGGCGGCGAAGCGCTACGGCGGGCTCGACGGCCTGGTGAACGCGGCCGGCGTGATGGGCGGCGGCGGGCTGCTGGAGCTCGAGCCCGCGGAGTGGGACCGCATGATGGACACCAACCTGCGCGCCATGTACCTGCTCACCCGCGCCGCCGCGCCCGGGCTGATCCAGCGCCGTGGCGCGGTGGTGAACCTCTCGTCGGTGGCCGGCCCGCGGCCCTACGCCAACCTCATGGGCTACGTGGTGAGCAAGGCGGGCGTGGACGCCTTCACGCGCTGCGCCGCGCTGGACCTGGCGCCGCACGGCGTGCGGGTGAACGCGCTGAACCCGGGCGTCGTGGTGACCGAGCTGCAGACCGTCACGAACGCGGTCACCGACTACCCAAGCTTCCTCGAGCGCTCGAAGGTCACCCACCCGCTGGGCCGCGTCGGACAGCCCGAGGAGATCGCGGCGATGGTGCTGTTCCTGCTGAGCGATGCCGCCGCCTGGATCACCGGCGCGACGATCCCGATCGACGGGGGCCGGCAACTGCTCAGCGCGCGCTAGGGCAGCAAGGAGCAGCCCGCTGCGCTCCAGAGGCGGGGGCAGCAGGACGGGTTGGGCGAGCAGAGGCACCATGCGCTCGCCCAACCCGTCCTGCTGCCCCCGTCTACCGCCTCCCCGACTGTGCCAGCCGGGGCCGGAGACTCCAGTGAGCGAGCGCATGGTGCCTCTGCTCGCCCACTGGAGTCTCCGGCCCCGGCGCCGAGGGGCACCGGGCGCCGCTCGCACAACCGTCCCTCCGGATGCGCCGGAACCCCTCGATTTCCGGCTGTGGTTGAGCCCTCGCCGGGCCGATAACCCGTCCGATGGATCCTGCCCAGTTCGTTCACCCGACCCTCGGGGGGCTCGCCTGTGCCCTCGGCGCCGTCGTGTCCGGGGCGGCGCTCTTCCGGGCCGGCCTGCGTGCGCTGCGGCTTCGGCGCCACCGCGCCGGCCTCGCCGAGAAGCCGCTCACCGGCGGGCTCGAGGGCTTCGTGCACGTCAGCGGCACCGTGACGCTCGACAGCCCGATGTTCACGCCGCTCTCGGCCGCACCCTGCGCGGCCTTCCAGCTCGAGATCCAGGCGGTCGGGGCGCCGATCGTGAAGACCGTGGAGGAGCGCCGTCCCTTCCGCGTCGTGGGTCCCGGGGCCACGGCGCGCCTCGAATCGACCGCCGGCCGCTGGCCGCTCCCCGCCACCGCGGCACGCGAGGTCGCGCCCGACGAGCCGCTGCCGGAGCGTCTCTCCCGGCTGCTCGGCCGTGTCCCGGAGGCGGTGTGGTGGCGCCGGGCGGGCGGCCGGCTCCGGCTGGTCGAGCGGTCGCTCCTGCCCGGCTCGTCCTGCCACGTCGCGGGCTTCGCCCGCAGCCGGCACGCGCTCGATCGCCTGGAGGTCGTCGAGCTGGAGGCCACCGGCACCGACGGTGCGTTCGAAGTGGCCGTGGCCGATACCCGTGCGGAGGAGTGCGAGCTGAGCCTGGGCCCGGGTGACCTGGTCGACTTCCTCTTCGTCTCCGACCGCGCGCCGGAGGCGCGCGACCTGGCGGCGCCGGCGTGGCGGACGCTGGGCGCGTTCGCCGGGCCGGCGCTGAGCCTGCTCGGCCTGCTCTACCTGGCCGCCGCGGCCGACGCGTTGCGCGCGCTGGGGCGCCTCTAGGAGCCGCGATGAACCTGCACGCCGTCGAGTTGCCGTTCTGGGCCACCGTGGCGCTGGGTACGGGGCCCCTCCTGTTCTGGCGCAGCTTCCGCGACCTGCGCCTGCGGCGGCTCATCCAGAACACCCCCACGTCGCGCATCCGCTCGATGTCCATGGGGCTGGTGGAGATCAACGGCACGGTGAGCCCGCGCAGCGAGATCGCCGCGCCGTTCTCCGGCCGGCCGTGCGCCTACTGGCAGGTGGACATCGCCACCCGTTCACGGCGCAACGCCTGGCACGTCGTCCACCGCAACGCCTCGGGGCACCCCTTCTTCCTGCGCGACGAGACCGGCGTGGCGCTGGTCTACCCGCAGGGCGCCACGGCGCGGCTCAACTTCCAGGTCGAGGAGGAGTGCCTCGGGATCTCGCTCCCCGAGGTCTACGCGCGGTACCTGGACGAGCAGCGCCCCGCGGCCCACCGGCTGTGGCGCCTGGGCAGCCTGCGCTTCCGCGAGCGCGTGCTGGAAGCGGGCCAGCGCGTCTACGTGCTCGGCACCGCCATGCCGCGGCCCCAGTCGGTCGTGATCTCGATGGACGACGAGCTCGAGGCGACCGGCACCGACGATCGTCGCGCCCGCCGGCTGCACGACCTCGACCACGAGGCGCAGGCGGTCGTCCGGCGCGGAGAGAACGAGCGGACCTACATCATCTCCCAGCAGTCCGAGCGGGACCTGACGCTGCAGCTGGGGTTGAAGGCGACGGCCCAGGTGATCGGCGGTCCGGCGCTCGCGTTGTTCGGCCTCGCCTACTGGCTTCACGCGCTGAGCGTGGGCCGGTGGTTCCGATAACCCCGTCCGGCGGTCACGCCGGCAAGCCCCAGGAGGCAGCGGATGCATCCCGGTGAGATCCTCGGTACGGTCGCGGTGCTGTTCGTCGTCGTGGCGGTGGGTGGCGTGTGGTTCTCCATCTACAACAGCCTGGTCGCCCTCAAGAACGCCATCGCGCGCTCGTGGGCCAACATCGACGTGCTCCTGAAGCAGCGGCACGACGAGCTGCCCAAGCTGGTGAAGACCTGCGAGGGCTACATGCAGCACGAGCGCGCCGTCTTCGACAAGCTCAGCGAGGCGCGCGGGGCGCTGCAGCGGGCCCAGAGCGTGGGGCAGCGCGCCGAGGCCGAGAACCTGCTGACCCGGGCGCTCGGCGGGATCTTCGCGGTGGCGGAGGCCTACCCCGACCTCAAGGCCAACCAGGGTTTCCTGCAGCTGCAGACGCGGATCAGCGAGATCGAGGGCCAGATCGCGGACCGGCGCGAGTTCTACAACGACACGGTCGCCACCTTCAACACCCGGCTCGGCCAGATCCCCGACAAGTGGGTGGCGGGCTGGCTCGCCTTCACCCCGGCGGACCTGTTCCACGCGACGGCCGAGGACCGGGAGGATGTCGAGATCAAGTTCGCGATGGCGGGCTGACCGGCCGGGGACCGGCCCGGTCGTGTGGTAGGATTCGAGACGTCGAAGGCCTCCGTCTGGACGAGCGCTTTCCACCAGGCGGGGGCCTCCGCGTCTCCGCTCCCCGCTCGCGAGGACCTGTGAGCCACGCCGGACCCCGATGAGAATCCGATTCCTCAACAACTACCCGCTGGCCCGTGACCGCTGCGCCCGGGGCGTGCTCCCGCGCCACCACCTGTGGGCCACGGACCATCTCGAGTCGCTGGGCCACCAGCTGTGCGACACCCGGCCGGACGTCGTCTACGTGGCGAACGAGCAGCAGGCGCGGCTGCATGCGCTGTCCCGCCGGGCCGGGTTCTCGCCGCCGCTGGCCGTGGTGTTCCACCACCCGCGGCAGAGTCGCGGCAGCGGCCTCTGGATCCGCGGGATCGACACCTGCCTCTGCCTGTCCGAGCACACCCGGCAGGTGGTGGAGCGCCAGGGCGGACGCGCCGTCAGCGCGTGGTGGGGGCCCGACCTCACCTACGACTACACGCCGATCTCCTCGGAGTACGTGGTCAGCGTCGGCAAGAACGCGCGCGACCATGCGACCCTGCTGGCGGCGCTGGACGTCCCCGCGGTGGTCTACCTGCGGGAGCCGATGCCCCACCACCCGGCGGTGACCACGAAGATCATCGGTCCGGTCGGCCACCTCGACTACGGCCGGGTGATCGAGGACCTGAAGCGCGCGTCGGTCGTCGCGATCCCGCTCGCCGGGTCCGGTCTCGCGGGGTTCACCGAGCTGATCGACGCGCTCGCGCTCGGGAAGCCCATCGTGATGACGAGGAACGTGCACTTCTCGCCGGAGGCGGTGGGGTGCGGCCTGTCCGTGCCGCCGGGGGACGTGGCCGGGTGGCGGGTGGCCCTCGCCGCGGTGACCCCGGAGATGGGGCGACGCGGCCGGGCGTTCGCCGAGCGGAACGACTACCGGGCGTTCTGCGTGAAGGTCGCGGAGGCCGTCGAGGCCCTGGCGCGCGCGTGACGGCACGGGGCCGCCGGGCCCCGGGTGGCCCGCAAGGCCCCCGAACCGGCCCGTCCCGGGCCGCCCGGCCCGCCTGCCATGTCACAGCCCCGGGGTGGCGCATGGCAGCCCCGTCCCCCGGCGCAGCGACCTCGGCAGTCGCCGCCGCGGCCGGTTCGATCATCGTCCCAAGAGTTCTTTCTGCAACCCGTTGGAATCTCCGCATCCAATGGACTACAGGCCCCGGGACCCACACCCGGGAGGGGCCTGTATTTTGCATCGTCCGAATGGCTGAGACGCCGTCAGTCCCTGCTGCCGGGCGGCCGCCCTGGAGCCGGAGCCGACGGGAAGAGTGGATCGCGGAGGGAGTGGATGAAGCCGATCGAGGGGATCGAACACGTACCCCAGGGCAAGGTGCCGGAGGCCGAACGCGTCCCGGTGCCGGACGGTGAGTTGTGCATCATCGCGGACTGGTGCAAGGGCTGTGGCTTCTGTGTCGAGTTCTGCCCCCGGCACGTCCTCGTGTCCTCGGAGAAGTTCAACCGGAAGGGCTACCACCCGCCCAGGGTCGTCAATCCCGACAGCTGCACCAACTGCGCGATGTGCGAGATGATCTGCCCCGACTTCGCCATCTTCACCATCGGCGCGCCCGAGCCCGACCCGGAAGACGGGAAGGGGGTGGCCAAGTGACGCGTCCGCACTACCTCGAGGCCTCCGGGGTCCGCCCGGTGAAGGCCGACCCTCGCGGTGTTCTCGCCGGCACGCACTACCTGGACGGTGACTTCGCCTGCGGCGAGGGCGCCATGGCCGCCGGTTGCCGCTTCGTGGCCGGCTACCCGATCACGCCCTCCACCGAGATCGTCGAGCGCATCGGCCGCCGCTTCCCCACGGTGGGCGGCATCTTCATCCAGATGGAGGATGAGCTGGCCAGCATGGCCGCGGTGGTCGGCGGCTCGTGGACCGGCACGAAGTGCATGACCGTGACCAGCGGCCCCGGCTTCAGCCTGATGATGGAGAACATCGGCCTGGCCGCGATGATGGAGACCCCGGTCGTGGTGGTGGACGTGCAGCGCGCCGGGCCCTCGACCGGACTGCCCACCATGGTGGGGCAGGGCGACATGATGCAGGCCCGCTGGGGCTCGCACGGGGACTACGGCGTGATCGCGCTCAGCCCGCGCTCGCCGCAGGAGGCCTTCGACCTGACCATCGACGCCTTCAATCTCTCCGAGCTCTATCGCGTGCCGGTGCTGATGATGATGGACGAGTGCGTCGGCCACATGACCGAGAAGGTCGTCATCCCGCCGGCCGACCAGATCGAGGTCGTGCCGCGGCGGCTGACGAAGCTCAGCCCGGCCGAGTACCGGCCCTACCGCGCCGACGAGAGCCTGGTGCCCGAGATGATCCGCGCCGGCGACGGCTACCGCTTCCACACCACCGGCCTCACGCACGACGAGCGCGGCTACCCGGCCATGACCGTGGAAACCCAGGAGGTCCTGGTGCGGCGGCTGGTGGACAAGCTCAGGAAGAACGCGGACAAGATCATCCGCATCGAGGAGGAGCAGACCGCCGGGGCCGACGTGGTGGTGGTGAGCTACGGCATCACCTCGCGGGTCGCCCAGCTGGGGGTCGAGATGGCGCGCCAGCAGGGGGCGAAGGTGGGCACGCTGCGGCTGGTGGTGTGCTGGCCGTTCCCGGAGGCGCGCATCCGCGAGCTGGCCCGGGGGATCAAGGCCTTCGTGGTCCCGGAGATCAACTTCGGGCAGATGTCGCTGGAGGTGGAGCGTTGCGCCGGCGGCCAGGCCGCCACCATCGGGGTCCCGCACGCCGGCGGCGGGGTCCACGATCCCGAGACGGTCTGCCGGGCCATCCTGGGAGCCGCGCGATGAGCCCGCTGATCCGGCTGGACAAGATCGAGACGCCCGAACACCCGATCACGCCCTACATCCGCATGGACCGGATGCCGCACATCTGGTGCCCGACCTGCGGCATCGGCACGGTGCTGAAGTGCTACGGGACCGCGCTGGGCCGCTCGAAGCTCGACCTCGACAAGGTGAGCGTGGTCTCCGGCATCGGCTGCACCGGCCGCGTCGCCGGCTACGTGAAGATGGACAGCTTCCACTCGACGCACGGCCGCGCCCTGCCCTTCGCGACCGGGCTCAAGCTGGGACGGCCCGAGTTGAACGTCACCGTCTTCTCCGGCGACGGTGACCTGATCGGAATCGGCGGCAACCACTTCATCCACGCGGCCCGGCGCAACATGGACCTGCTGGTGATCCTGGTGAACAACTTCATCTACGGCATGACCGGCGGGCAGAACGCGCCCACCACGCCGCTCACCGCGCGCTCCTCGACCATGCCGCTCGGCAACTTCGAGCGCCCGTTCAACCTCCCGCACCTGGCGGCCACCTGCGGGGCCACGTACGTCGCGCGCTGGACCAGCATGCACACCGCCCAGATGACCCGGACCTTCACCGAGGCCCTGAAGCGCAAGGGCTTCCGCTTCATCGAGGTGATCGCGCCCTGTTCGACGCTCTACGCGCGGCTCAACAAGCTCGGGACCGGCCTGGACCTGATGACCTACTACCGCGACAACTTCGAGATCAAGAACAAGGCCGACACCCGCGAACTGGATCTCGACTTCCAGAGCAGGATCATCTGCGGGAAGTTCGTCGACGTGGAACGGCCCACGTTCCTCGAGGCGAGGGATGCACACTACCGGGAAGCGCTCGGGGACCAGTACGTGCCGATGCCGCCCGAGGGGGGGATGCTCCATGGGCAGGACTGAGGTCCGCGTCACCGGCTACGGCGGGCAGGGCGTGGTGCTGATCAGCACCGTGATCGGGCGCGCCTGGGCGGTCCACGCCGGCAAGCACGCCGCGATGATCCAGAGCTTCGGCCCCGAGGCCCGCGGCTCCGCGTGCAGCGCCACGCTGGCGATGTCGGAGACCGAGGTGCTCTATCCGTACGTGCGGCATCCGGACGTCCTCGTGGCGATGTCGTCGGAGGGCTTCGAGCTGTACAAGGAGGAGCTGAAGGACGACGGCGTGGTGGTCTACGAGGCGAACCTGGTCCACCCGGTCGTCAAGCCCGGGCAGCGTGCCTATGGCATTCCCTCCACCCAGATCGCCGAGTCGCTCGGCCGGGTGCTGGTGCAGAACGTGGTGATGCTGGGCTTCTTCTCGGCGATCACCCGGCTGGTGCCGATGGAGGCCATGCGGGAGGCGCTGCGCCACTCGGTCCCGGCGGGCACGGAAGAGCTGAACATGAAGGCCTTCGAGAAGGGCCGCGAGTTCGCCGAGGAGTTGCTCGTCGGACGCACCCCGGCGGCGACGGGAGGCTGACCGGGAGCAGCGGACCGGTCGCGCGATCGAACGAGGCCCCCGGGACGGGCGTCCCGGGGGCCTTGCGCGCCTGCGGTCGTCGCCGGCCGGCCGGCCCGCGAATGCGGGTTCCGGGCCCCCGGGTAAGGGGCTCCGTCCGCTGGAAGGAATCCCCCCCCGTACCGAACGCATCCTATCGGGTCCATGGCAGCGTCCCAGGTCCGGCGGGCTCAGCCGCCGGGCCCGGTGCGGAATCAGGGTAGCCGGAGGCGCACGGCCCGGGGGCCGAGGTCCACCCAGTGCCTCCTGACCGTTCGGGAGAACACCCCATGAACAGGCGTATGCTCCAGATGCTCTTGGCCGTCGTGGTGGTGGTCACCGCCCTCGGCCTGGTGAAGTTCCAGCAGATCCGGGTGGCGATGGCGATGGGCAAGTCCTTCGCGCCCCCACCCGAGGCCGTGACCACGGTGGTCGCCCGGCCGCAGCGGTGGGAGGCCTCGCTCGAGGCGACCGGGAGCGTCGCCCCGGTGCAGGGCGTCATGCTCAGCGGGGACCAGCCCGGCGTGGTGGACAGCATCGCGTTCGAGTCGGGCGCCCACGTGCGCGCCGGCCAGACGCTGGTCCTGCTCGACACGCGGCAGGAGCGCGCCCAGCTGGCTTCGGCCGAGGCGCAGCGCGGGCTCGACCAGACCCGCCTCGACCGCGGGAAGAAGCTGTTCGACCAGCAGCTCATCTCGCACTCGGACTACGACGACCTGGTCGCGCAGCTCGCCGAGTCGAAAGCGGCGGCCGACGCGATCCGGGCCAGCATCGGGCGCAAGACGATCCGGGCGCCGTTCACCGGCGTGGTCGGCATCCGCCAGGTGAACCTCGGCCAGTACGTGCGCAGCGGTGACCCGATCGTGCCGATCCAGACCGAGGACCCGATCTACGTGAACTTCGCCGTGCCGCAGCAGCAGGTCGGGGCGATCCGCGTCGGCGCCACGGTCCAGGCGTCCGACAGCGGCGCGCGGACGACGGCCGTCGGGCGGATCACCGCGGTGAACCCGGTGGTGGACGAGGCGACGCGGAACGTGCAGGTCCAGGCGACCTTCCGGAACCGGCAGGGCCGCCTGCGGGCGGGCGCCTACGTGACGGTGAAGGTCATGTTCGGCACGAGCGCCCCGCTCATCGCCCTGCCCGCCTCGGCCATCAGCTATGCCCCGTACGGCAACTCGGTGTTCATCGTCGAGAAGCAGACCGGCCCGGACGGCAAGGGCTACCTCGGCGTGCGCCAGCAGTTCGTGAGGCTGGGCGCCACGCAGGGCGACCAGGTGGTGATCCTCGATGGGGTCAAGCCGGGGGAGGAGGTCGTGTCCTCGGGGGCGTTCAAGCTGCGGCCGCACGCGGCCGTGATCGTGGACAACCGGGTCCAGCCGTCGAACAGCCTCGCGCCCAGCCCGAAGAACAGCTGATGCAGATCACCGACCTGTTCATCCGCCGGCCGGTCCTGGCGATCGTCGTCAGCCTGGTGATCCTGATCGCCGGGCTGCAGTCGATCCGCTCGCTCAGCGTGCGGCAGTTCCCGCGCACGGACATCGCCGTGGTGACGGTGACCACGGTCTACGTGGGTGCGAACGCCGACCTGGTGCGCGGGTTCATCACCACGCCGATCGAACGCGTGATCGCCAGCGCCGACGGCATCGACTACCTGGAGTCGTCGAGCGCGCAGGGCGTCAGCACCATCACGGTGCATCTCAAGCTCAACTACGACACCAACGCGGCACTCACCCAGGTCCAGGCCAAGGTGGCGCAGGTGCGCAACGACCTGCCGCCCGAGGCCGAGGCGCCCATCATCCAGGTGCAGACCGCCGAGTCGCAGTTCGCCGCGATGTACCTGGGCTTCGCCTCGAAGGACCTCGACCAGAACCAGATCAGCGACTACCTCACGCGCGTCGTGCAGCCGCGACTGAGCGCGGTGAGCGGCGTCCAGCGCGCCGACATCCTCGGCGGGCGCACGTTCGCCATGCGCATCTGGCTCAAGCCCGAGCCCATGGCCGCCCACGGGCTGTCGCCGTCGCAGGTGTGGAACGCGCTCGCGCAGAACAACTACCTGTCCGCGCTGGGCCGCACGCGGGGCACCATGGTGTCGGTGAACCTCGTGGCCAACACCGACCTCAAGTCGCCCGAGGACTTCCGCCAGTTGGTGGTCCAGCAGCAGGGCGGCGACGTCGTGCGCCTGGGCGACATCGCGGACGTGGCGCTCGGCGCGGAGGACTACGACAGCGAGGTGCGGTTCAACGGGCAGGCGGCGACCTTCATGGGGATCTGGGTGCTGCCGACCGCGAACACGCTCGAGGTCATCCGGCGGGTGCGCGAGGCCATGAAGGAGGTCCAGGCCCAACTGCCCGAGGGGATGACGGCGGGCATCCCGTACGACTCGACGGCATACATCGAGGACTCCATCCGGGAGGTTCTCAAGACCCTGGCGGAGACGCTGCTCATCGTCATCCTCGTCATCTTCCTGTTCCTCGGCTCGGTGCGCGGCCTGATCATCCCGGTCGTCGCCATCCCGATCTCGCTCATCGGCGCGGTGTTCCTCATGCAGGTCGCGGGCTTCACCATCAACCTGCTGACGCTGCTGGCCATCGTGCTGTCGGTGGGCCTGGTGGTCGACGACGCGATCGTCATGCTCGAGAACATCGAGCGGCACGTGCAGCGGGGCGAGAAGCCCATGACCGCCGCGATCCTCGCGGCGCGCGAGCTGGTGGGCCCGATCATCGCCATGACCATCACGCTGGCCGCCGTCTACACGCCGCTGGCGATCCAGGGCGGCCTGACCGGCGCGCTGTTCCGGGAGTTCGCATTCACCCTGGCCGGCGCCGTCATCGTCTCGGGACTGGTCGCGCTCACGCTGTCACCGATGATGGGCTCCCGCATGCTGCGCTCCGGTGACGACGAGCGCGGCTTCGCGGGCCACATCAACCGGCAGTTCGAGCGCCTCCGCCAGTTCTACATGCGGATGCTGGGGGCGACCATCCGGAACCGCCCGGTCGTGCTGGTCCTGTGGCTGATCGTCGTGCTGCTCATGGTGCCCTTCTACCTGTTCACGCCGCGCGAGCTGGCGCCGAAGGAGGACCAGGGCGTCATCTTCGGCATCGTGCAGGCGGCGCCGGACGCCACCCTCGACCAGACGAAGCTGTTCACCTCACGCGTCTACGACGTCTACCGCTCGTTCCCCGAGACCCGGAACATCTTCCAGGTCACCACGCCGGCCGGCGGCTTCGCCGGCCTGGTCACCCGGCCCTGGAACGAGCGCACGCGCAGCACCGCCCAGCTCCAGCTGCAGGTGGCCGGCGGGTTCTCGAAGATCCCCGGTGTCCGCGCGATCGCCGTGACGCCCGCGCCGCTGCCTGGTGGCAGCAGCTTCCCCGTGGACCTGGTCATCGCCGCCACCGCCGAGCCGGAGCAGCTGCTGGCCTTTGCGAACCAGCTGGTGAAGAGCGCCTACTCCAGCGGCATGTTCATGTTCGTGGACACCGACCTCAAGTTCGACCAGCCGCAGGCGGAGGTCGTCTTCGACCGCGACAAGGTGCGCTCGCTGGGCGTGAACATGAGCCAGGTCGGCCAGGACCTTTCCGTCATGCTCGGCGGCAACTTCGTCAACCGGTTCAGCATCCAGGGACGCAGCTACAAGGTCATCCCGCAGGTCGTGCGGAGCGAGCGGCTGACGCCCGAGCAGCTGCTGACGGTCTACGTGAGCGGGCCGGACGGCAAGCTGGTGCCGCTGTCCACCTTCGCCACGCTGCAGAACAGCACGCAACCGCGCGAGCTCAAGCGGTTCCAGCAGCTGAACGCCGTGCGGATCCAGGCGGTGATCCCGCCGGGCGTGCCGCTCGAGCGCGCGCTGGGATTCCTCGAGGGCGAGGCCCGCAAGATCCTGCCGCGCGGGTACACGATCGATTACGCGGGCGAATCCCGCCAGCTGCGCGCCGAAGGCGGCAAGTTCCTCGGGGTGTTCCTGCTGTCGGCGATCCTGATCTTCCTGGTGCTGGCGGCCCAGTTCGAGAGCTTCCGCGACCCGTTCGTGATCCTGGCGGGGTCCGCGCCACTGGCCCTCACGGGCGCGCTGATGTTCACCTTCCTCGGGTTCACGTCGCTCAACATCTACAGCCAGGTCGGGCTCATCACGCTGGTCGGGCTGGTCGCGAAGAACGGCATCCTGATCGTCCAGTTCGCCAACCACCTGCAGGAGACCGGACACGACAAGGCGCGGGCGGTCATCGAGGCAGCGGGCACGCGGCTGCGGCCCATCCTCATGACCACCGCGGCGACGGTGTTCGGCCACCTGCCGCTGATCTTCGCCCGCGGCCCCGGAGCCGGCGCGCGCAACAGCATCGGCATCACGCTGGTGAGCGGCATGATCATCGGCACCGCCTTCACGCTGTTCGTCGTGCCCGCGATCTACACCCTGGTCGCGAAGGCGCACGACGCGTCCCCCGAGGCCGACCTGGCCGCAGCGCCGGCCCGGGTCCCGCACTCCGAGGCCAGCTTGGCCTGAGCGCCGCCGTCCGTCAGCGTGGCCCCCGACGGGGCCCTGCGAGGACCGCGCCGCATTGCCGCGGGGGGACCTGTGCGTGTAGCCTGCCCCCCATGAGTGCCATGGCTGGCCCATCGGGCGACACCGAGGATCGGACGACGCCCCTCACGAACATCCAGCGCGTGGCGGTGGTCGGCCTCGGCCGCGCCGGCGTCGCGCACGCGGCCATGCTGGCCCACATCCCGGGCTGCGAGATCGTCGCCGTGGCCGATCCGCGCGCCTCCTCCCGCGCCGGGCTGCGCGGCCTGGGCTTCGCGATGCCGGCCTTCGCCCGCGTCGAGCGCCTGCTCGACAAGGTCCGTCCCGAGGCGGTGGTGGTCTGTGTCGCGCAGCACGAGCGCGCCCGGGTGGCCCGGATGGTGCTCGAGGCGGGCATCCCGGTCCTGGTCGAGCGCCCCATGGCGCGCACGCTCGAAGAGGCCGAGGCGCTGGTCGAGCTGGCCTCGAAGCGCCGCATCCCGCTCGCCGTGGGGCACCCGCTCGCCTTCGAACCGGTCTTCGCGCGCGTCCACGAGGTGGTGCGGGAGGGGGCGCTCGGCCCGGTGGAGCACGCCCGCTCGGCCATGTTCGTCTCCCGCGTGTTCGCGCCCCGTCCGCGGCGCGGCCCCGGCCGGCTCGACCTGCGCCGGGTGGCCGGCGGCGTGGTGGCCCACCTCGGTTCGGACCTGCTGTTCGTGCTGGTCCGGATGCTGGGCGTGCCGGTCGAGGTCCGCGCCGAGTGGAACCTGCTCTACGGCGCGGTCGAGGACGAGCTGCACGGCATGATGACCCTGCCCGGCGGCGCGGAGGTCGGGTTCGACTGTTCCTGGAGCGTGCCCGGATACACGCGGGCCTCGACCGTCATCGAGCTGGACGGCCCCGACGGCAAGCTGCTGGCGTCGGACGAGGCGCTGGAGTTGGACCTCTCGCGGGCCGGCGCCGGCTTCCCCACCGGCTACTCGCGCCTGCGCGACGCCGACTTCGACGCGCCGGCGCGGTTCGACTTCGGCGGCGAGACGCTCTGGTCGCACGACGCCGCCTTCCTGGACTGGGTGGCGGGTGGCGCGGTGCCGCCGAACGAGGCCTTCGCCGCGCTCGACGCCCATCGCGTGATGGACGCGCTCTACCGCTCGGCGGCGGCCGGCGGCGCCCGCGTGAAGGTGGCGTCGTGAAGCGCACCTACGCCGCGCCCCGGCTGCTGCTGTCGGTGCGCTCGCTGGACGGCGTGACCCGCGCTCCGCGCGAGCGCCTGCTCGAGATCCAGAACCGCTTCCGCGAGCCCGAGTCGCTGGCCGTGACCCTGGTGAAGGCGGTGGACGCGGGGGCCGCCGGCGTGCTCGGCTCGCCTTCGCCCGCGTTGCGCACCGCGCTGGCCGAGCTGGCGCGCACCGTGCCGATCTACGCCGTCCTGCCCGCGCTGAGCCCGCAGGCCTATCGCATGCTCGATCCCGGCGTGGAGCCGCTGATCGCGCGCGCGCGCCGCGACGCGGACCTCGCCGGGCGCCTGCGCATGAACCTGGCCGGGTTCGTGCGGTTCGCCGCGTTCCGCCGCGGCGACCTCGCGGCGCGCGCGCCGGTGCTGCTCGAGGCCGGGGCGCGCCTGCTGCCGCGCCGTGGCCTGGCCGGCATCGTCATCGCCGCGCCGCTCACCGACGCGGCGCTGGCGGGCGGGCATCGCCGGTTCTTCGAATCGCTGCCGCGTTTCGTGCGCTCGCGCTTCCGCGCCGCGGCGGGCTTCGAGACCCGCAACCCGGGGTTGCTGGTGCAGCGCCTGCGCGAATGGGGCGTCGGCCCCGACTTCGTCGTGGGCCCGGTGAACCCGCGCGGCCTGGGGATGAAGCCGCGCCCCGCGGAGACGTTGAAGGAGCTCGCGCTGGGCGGCGTGCCGTTCGTCGCCGCCGACCTGCGGGCAGGCGGGCTCTGCAGTCTGGCGGAAGGCGTGCGCTACGCGCTGGAGCACGGCGTCCACGGCGTGGCGCCCGACCTGGCCGAGATGGACGAGGTGACGGCGGAGCTGCGCGGGCTCGAGGGGATGCTGGCCGGGAAGGCGTAGACGGGCGCCGTGGGCCTCCGCGGCGGTGCGGGCGCCCGGGACCCGGCCCGCGTGCGCTCCCGGGGCGGTCCGGCGCGCGGCGGCCCCTGCCGCGGGGCATGACGTGCCACCGCCCCCCCCGTGATACGCTTGAGGCACGAGACCGCCGTCCAACCCATCCCAGATGAGGAGTCCCGATGCGTCTCCTGCCACGCCGTTCCAGCGCTCCCGTCCTGCTCGCGATCCTGGCGCTCCTCCTGCTCGCGGTGCCCCCGGCCAAGGCGGCCGCCACGCACGTCGTCATCAGCGAGTTCGCCACGCGCGGGCCCGCGGTCGCCACCGACGAGTTCGTCGAGCTCTACAACCCGACCGCCACCGCGATCGACATCGGCGGCTGGAAGCTCCAGTACTCCTCCGCGACCAACGGCAGCACGTGGAGCGACCGCGCCATCCTGCCCGCGGGCACGCTCATCCAGCCGCACGGGTTCTACCTGATCGTCAACACGTCGTACGTGGGCTCGGTCACGGCGGACTACTCCTCGGGGCTCTGGACCTCCGGCACGGGCATGGCGGACAACGGCCACGAGCGCATCATCGACGCCTCGGCCGTCGAGGTGGACAAGGTCGGCTGGGGCAGCGCGGTCAATCCCGAGGGCGGCGCGGCCGCGCCGAATCACGGCACGAGCGCGAATGGCAACAGCGTCGAGCGCAAGGCGTCCGTGACCTCCACCGCGGCGACGCTCGCGGCGGGCGGCTCCGAGGAGTTCGCCGGGAACGGGCAGGACACCAACGTCAACGGCAACGACTTCGTCACGCAGACCAACGGCCGCAACCCGCAGAACAGCGGCAACCCGCCGGAGCCTGCCTTCGCCTCCGGAGGCAACGGGACCGGCCGCGGCAGCGCCGCGCCCGCCACGGTCCTCACCGAGCACGCCGTGCCCTCGCTGGCGTTCTCCGTCGCCCAGGACTCGGCCTACACGCTGACGGACCTGGCGATCCTGATCCCGTCGGACTGGACCTGGTCGCGCTCGCTGACGGACGTCGCCCTGACGGGGACGGCCTTCACCTCCGCCACGCCCTCGCTCGTCGCCGACACGCTGTTCATCGCCGGCGCCGCGGTCACCCCCGCGGACAGCGGCCTGGTGACCCTCTCGAACCTCACCGCACCGGTCGCCACCGGTACGACGACCTTCACGCTGCGGAGCGCCGTCGCGTCCGGGACGCTGACCCAGGTCGTCAAGCAGCCGAAGGTCCGCGTGGTGACGCTGGTCCCGATCGTGAGCGTCCACGTCAACGACCCCACGACGGGTGTGGCGGCGGCGCCGTACGCGGCCGGCTCCTCGGTGACCGTCTCGGGCACCGTCACCGTGAACTGGAGCGGCACCAACACCGACTTCTACGTGCAGGACGGCACGGGTGGCATCGACTGCTTCGCCTACGGCGCGCCCCCGGTCACGCTCGCGCCCGGCGACAGCGTCCTCGTCAGCGGGTCGATCGCGCAGTTCCGCGGCCTCACGGAGATCACGGTGGACTTCTCCTCGCTCCAGGTGATCGCCACCGGCCGGCCGGCGCCGGAGCCGCTGGTCGTCACCTGCGCCGACGTCAACGCCACGTTCCACCCGGACGGCACCGAGCCGAACGAGGGCCGCCTGATCCGCATCAACGGCGCGAGCTACAACTCGACGACCTCGATGATCACCGACGCCTCCGGCACGACGATGATCTACATCCCGCTCAGCTATCCGCCGACGCCGAGCGTGTTCGACGTGATCGGCATCCTCAAGCAGTACAAGGCCGGCACCAACCCGGTTCCGCCGCCCTTCACCGCCGACTACGAGATCTCGCCGCGCTCGCCCGACGACATCATCGGGCACCCGGGCCCGATCATCCTCACCACCCCCTACGAGGACCACATCCTGCCCTCGTCGGTGCAGCTGCACTGGACCACGGACGTGGCCGCGAGCAGCATCGTCCGCTACGGGCTCACCGCGGCGCTCGGCGACAGCGTGGTCGTCGCGGACCCGGTGACCGCGCACGACGTGGAGCTTCCCGGGCTTGCGCCGGCGACCGTCTACCACTACAGCGTCGGATCGGCCGACGTGAACGGCGCCAACTTCTCGACCACCCGCGTCTTCTGCACCGCCTCGCCCGCGCAGACCACGGGCGAGATCAATGCCTACTTCAACAAGAGCGTGGACACGGCCGTGGCCTGGCTGCACCCGGCCAACGGCAACCAGGACCTGGTCGCGCGGCTCAAGACGCGCATCGACAACGCCCGGCGCTCGATCGACTGCGCGGTCTACAGCATGAGCGGCACGGTGGGCGGCACCATCGCCGATGCGCTGGTCAGCGCCAGGAACCGGGGCGTGAAGGTGCGGGTCATCTGCGAGGCCGACAACCGCAACACGCTCGCGTTCAACACGGTCGCCGGCAGCGGGATCCCGCTGATCGACGACAAGTTCGACCCGATCAACTACGGCGCCGGGCTCATGCACGACAAGTTCTTCGTGGTCGACTCGCGCGGCGGCGCGCCCGAGAGCACCTGGGTGTGGACCGGGTCGTGGAACCTCACCGACCCCGGCACGAACAGCGACTACCAGAACGCGATCGAAGTGCAGGACCAGGCCCTGGCCGTCGTCTACACGCTCGAGTTCGACGAGATGTGGGGGAGCGACACCGACGTGCCGAACGCCGCGAACTCGCGCTTCGGGGCGCGCAAGCTGGACGACACGCCGCACAAGTTCGTCATCGGAGGTCACGCGGCGTCCTGCTACTTCAGCCCCTCCGACGGTGCGAACTGGCAGATCATCTCGGCGATCAACGCGGCCCAGCACTCGGTCGGCTTCGAGGTGCTCACGCTGACCCGGTCGGACATCGCCGCCGCCCTGATCGCGCGGAAGACGGCCGGGCTCAAGGTCCGCGGGGACCTGGACAACGGCACCGACTCCGGCTCGGAATACGCCGGCCTGGTCGCGTCGGGCGTGGACGTGCGCCTGAACACCGGCGGGGGCCTGCTCCACCACAAGTACGCCCTGATGGACGCGGACAACCCGACCTGGGACGGCGTGACCCTGACCGGCTCGCACAACTGGTCGGCCTCGGCGGAGAACTCGAACAACGAGAACACCTTCATCCTCCACGACCCCGACATCGCCAACCAGTACCTGCAGGAGTTCACCGCCCGCTACTACCAGTTCGGCGGCAGCGACTCCGTGCGGGTGACCGACGTCACCCTGGGCGTCCCGCGCGCCGTGATGCTCGCGCAGAACGCGCCGAACCCGTTCCGCAACTCCACCAGCATCGCCTACGCGATCCCGGTGGCGCAGCACGTCTCGCTACGGATGTACGACCTGCAGGGCCGCGAGGTGCGCAAGCTCGTCGACCAGCCGCAGGCCGCGGGGCGCTACCGCGTCGACCTCGACGTGAAGGGGATCGCCAGCGGCGTCTACTTCTGCCGGCTGCAGGTCGGGAGCGTCGTCCAGCAGCGGAAGATGCTGCTGCTCCGGTGACGCGGACCGCCCCCGAGCCGGGGCACCGGTCCCGACCTGCCGACGGCCACCCACCCGGGTGGCCGTCGGGCTTGGGGCCGCGCGGCGCGCCGGCCGCCGGCGGGCGGGCCCGGGAGCGGCGGATCGGCGGCGACCGGGGTTCTGGGCTATGTTCCCGGCCGGACGTGCCCGCACACCTCGACCGGATGGGGAGCCAGCCATGCGCGTGAAGGTCGGCATCATCGGTACCGGCGGCGTCGGCGTGAGCGTCGCCCTGTCGCTGCTCCACTTCGGCGCGGCGGGCGAGCTGGTCCTGCACGACGCGCGACCGGACGTCGCCGAGGGCGAGGCCATGGACCTCCTCCAGGGCTCGGCGTTCTATCCCACGGCGCGGGTGCGCGCGGGCACCATCGCGGACATGCTCGATTGCGACGCGGTGGTGGTCACGGCGGGCGTCGGCCGCGCCCCGGGGCAGTCGCGGCTCCAGTTGCTGGCGACCAACGCGGGCATCGTGACCGACATCGGCCGGCAGTTGCGCGGCGGGCGCGGCATCGTGGTCGTGGTGACGAACCCGGTGGACGTCATGACGCTGGTGATGACGCGGGCCACCGGCTTCCCGCCCGCGCGCGTGATCGGCACCGGCACGATGCTCGACTCCGCGCGGCTGCGGCAGGTGCTGGGGCGCGAGCTCGACCTCGACCCGCGCTCGATCCACGGCCAGGTCATCGGCGAGCACGGCGCGACCGAGGTGGTGCTGTGGTCGGGCGTGCGGGTGGGCGGCCTGCCGCTGCGCGATTGGCCCGGCTGGGACGCCGCGCGCGAGGCGCGGGTGACCGAGGAGGTCCGCGGCGCCGGCCTCGAGGTCATCCGGCGCAAGGGGGCGACCACCCACGCCATCGGGCTGGTCACCGCGACGCTGATCAAGTGGATGCTGCGGGGTGCCCGGCGCGTGCTGACGGTGGCGCGGGTCCAGGAGGGCGCGCTGGGGCTCAGCGACGTGGCGCTGTCGCTGCCGACGGTGGTGAGCCCCACCGGGGCCGAGCACGTGCTCGAGCCCGGGATGACGGACGCGGAGCGGGCGGACCTGCTGCGCTCGGCCGAGGTGCTGCGCGAGGCGGCTCGGTCGCTCGACGCGCCGGCCTGAGGGATGCGGGGGAGCGTCGCGGGGCCGGGCGGCGGCCGGATCCCGGACCCGGGAGGGCAGGGCGGTGCGCATCTACGTTGACGCCGACGCCTGCCCGGTGAAGCCGGAGGTCGTCCGGGTCGCGCAGCGCTACGGCCTCGGGGTGACCTTCGTGGCGGGCTCCTGGATGCGGGTCCCGGGCGGTCCGGACGTCGTGCTCGAGGTCGTGGACAGGGGGTTCGACGCGGCGGACGACTGGATCGCGGCGCGGGTCGCGCCCGGCGACCTGGTGGTCACGGCGGACATCCCGCTCGCCGCCCGCTGCCTCGCCGCCGGCGCCGGCGTGCTGGGCACGACCGGCCGGCCCTTCACCGAGGCGAACATCGGCGATGCGCTGGCGACGCGGAACCTGCTCGCCGAGATGCGCGGCGCCGGGATCGAGGCGGGCGGTCCGCCGCCGTTCGACCCGCGGGACCGTTCGCGCTTCCTGCAGGCCCTCGACCGCGCGATCCACGCGCCGCGGCGCCCGTCCGGCTGACGGTCGCCGCGGCGGATCAGGCGAGGGCGTCGCGCACGGCCTCGACGAGGTGGCGGACCGGGCGCTCGGTGAACTGCTCCATCTGCTGGCGGCAGGACACACCCATGATGACGAGGTCGGCGTCGGGCCGCGAACGTACCGCCGGGAGCACCGAGCGCTCGCAGGCAGCGCGCGAGGCCTCGAAATGCCGCTTCTCGAAGCCGTGCAGGCCCGCCATGCCGCAGCACGCCGCGTTGACGAACTCCACGTCGTAGCCGGCGAGCTCCAGCAGTGCGACGCTCTTCGACGCGTCCGCGAAGGCCTTCTGGTGGCAGTGCCCGTGGAACAGCACGGGCCGCAGCGTGTCGGGTGCGCGGAAGGTGAGCTCGAGCTCGCCCTTCGCGTGGAGCATGACCAGGAACTCGTCGATCAGGAACGCCTGGCGGGCGACCGCCCGGGCCTGCGCCTCGAGGCCCTGCGGCACGAGGTGCAGGTACTCGTCGCGGAGTGTGAGCAGGCAGGACGGCTCGCAGCCCACGATGTACGCGCCGCGGCTGGCCGCCTCGTGCAGGATGGGGACGTTCTTCACGGCGCAGGCGGAGGCGCCCTCCTCGAGTCCCTTCGAGATCATCGGCCGGCCGCAGCAGGCGCCGCGGAACAGCTCGACCCGGTAGCCGGCGCGCTCGAGGATCTCGGTCACCGCGATGCCGGTCTGGGGGTAGTTGTAGTCCATGAACTCGTCGTGGAACAGGATCACGGCGCCGCGACGGCCGTCGCCGAGCGGCGGGTGGGTCGCGAACCAGGCCGGGAACGAGCGGGCGGCGAAGGTGGGGAGCTTGCGGTCGCGGTGCACGCCCAGGACCAGGTGGGCGAGTTGCCGCGCGCCGGGCAGCTTCATCATCCGGTTGCTGAGCGGCGCGACCGCGCTCATCAGCGGGAACGCCAGGGGCATCGAGGCCAGCGCGCGGGCGCGCATCCGCCGGGTCCACGCGGCGAGGCCGGCGCGCGGCGTCCAGCGGGGCCGGCGCGCGGAGAGCGGGAGCGGGTCGCCGTTGCGGCCCAGCAGCTCGGCAGGCTGCGTGAAGACCGCGGGCATCTGCCCGCCGTCGAGCGCGCGCAGTGCCTTCATCACCCGCGCCGGGCTGACGCCCTTCGGGCACCCGGTCTGGCAGGAGTAGCAGCTCGCGCAGTCCCAGGTCGTGGCCAGGCTGCGCGCGGCCTCCAGCTGCCCGAGTTGCAGGAGCCGCACCGCCAGGCTCGGCGTCAGCGAGAACGGGCAGTCCGCGGTGCAGCGGCCGCACTGGTAGCAGGCCCAGAGGTTCTGCTCGCTCTTGCGCTCGATCTCGCGGATCGGCCGGTCCACCGCCTCGTGGTCGGTGGCCTCGTGGCCGGGCGCGAGGGCCGGCTGCGTCATCGCGCGGCCTCCACCAGGCCTTCGGTGTACTCGTGCCCGGCGTCGAAGGCGCGCAGGTTCAACTCGTCCGTGCCGCGCGGCACCGACGCCTTGATCGCCTCCCGCAGGGCCTCGCGGCTGACCACGCCGGTCGCGCGGCACAGGAAGCCGAGCGCGACCATGTTCAGCACGATGCGGCGCCCGACTTTCTCGGCGAGCGCGGTGAACGGCACGCGCATCGACCGGCGACCCGCCTCGGCGGCGGGGTCGAGCTGGACGATGTCCTTCTCGGCGATCATCAGCACGCCGGGCGCGCGGGTCTTCCCGTACCTGGCGTAGGCCTCCTGCGAGAGCACCAGCACGACGTCGGGAGCGATGACGTGCGGGTAGTCGATGTCCCCGTCGTCGATGATGACCTCGGCGCAGGACGCGCCGCCCCGCGACTCGGGCCCGTAGCTCTGGGCCATGACCGCGTTGCGGCGCTCGTGGACGGCCGCCGCGCGCCCGAGCACGATCCCCGCGAGCACCAGGCCCTGGCCGCCGAAGCCGCTCAGCCGCACCTCGATGTGGTTCTTCTTCGCGCTCATCGCCGACTCCTATTTCTTCCGGGCCTGGGCCTTCTGGATCTGGTCACGCATCAGCAGGTCGTACAGGGTGGGCCGCTGCTTGTCGATGAACTTGCCGACCACGATCTTCCCGCCGAGGGTCAGGTCGCACTCCTCGAGCGGAGCGAAGTCCTTCACCTCGGAGTGGTCCCGGTAGTAGCGCAGCTCGTCCACGGCCTCGCCGCGCTTGTTGAAGCGGACGTAGTAGATCGGGCACGGGGAGACGACCTCGACGAAGGCGAACCCCTTGTGCTGGAGCGCCTCCACCATCGAGCGGCGCACCCGGCCCAGGTCGAGCACCGTCCAGCGGGCCAGGTAGGTCGCGCCGGCCGAGCCGATCAGCAGGGGCACGTTGAACGGGTACTCCATGTTGCCGAACGGCGTGGTGACGGTGCGGGCGTCGTGCTGGCTGGTGGGCCCGCACTGGCCGCCGGTCATGCCGTAGTTGAAGTTGTTCACGCAGATGACGGTGATGTTGGGGTTGCGGCGCGCGGCGTGGATCAGGTGGTTGCCGCCGATCGACAGGAGGTCGCCGTCCCCGCTCACCACCACGATCTTGAGGTCCGGGTTGGTCATGTGCAGGCCGAGCGCGTAGGGGATGGCGCGGCCGTGCGTGGTGTGGAAGGTGTCGCAGTCCATGTAGCCCGACACGCGGCCGGTGCAGCCGATGCCCGAGACCACGACCAGCTTGTCGCGGTCCACGCCGGCCTCGGTCAGCGCCTGCACGAACGCGTTGGTCGTCACCCCGATGCCGCACCCCGGGCACCAGATGTGGGGGAGCCGGTCCTTCCGCAGGAACTCCTCGGTGGGGTGCGAGAGCGCCTCCTCGAGCACCTCCTCGGTCCAGTGCTCCGAGCCGAGCTCCTCCTCCAACTCGCGGGCCAAGCGCATGACTCTCCTCTCCTAGTAGTCCCTGGGCAGGGTCTTGAGGCGGGCCCAGGTGAACACGGGACCGTCCACGCACACGAACAGGCGCCCGACGTTGCAGCGGCCGCACAGCCCGAGACCGCACTTCATCTTGTTCTCGAGCGTGGTCACCACGTCGTCCGGCGGGAATTGCAGCTTCTCGAGCGACTGGAACAGGTAGTGCAGCATGATGGGCGGGCCGCAGGTGACGACGACGCGGCGGCCCGGCGCCAGGCCCAGCCGCTCGAACACCGTCGGCAGCAGGCCGACCTCGCCGTCCCACTCCGGGGTCTCGCCGCCCGGGTCGACCGTCCGTACCACGCGGACCCCCGGCACCTCCGCCCAGGCCGGCATCTCCTGCTGGTAGCAGAGGTCGGCGACGCTGCGGGCGCCGTTCAGCACCACGACCTCGCCGAAGTCGTCGCGGTGGTCGAGCACCCACTGCAGCGGCGCGCGCAGCGCGACCGTGCCGATGCCGCCGCCGACGAAGACCAGGTCCTTGCCGCGCCACGAGTCGACGGGGAAGGAGTTCCCGTAGGGGCCGCGATAGCCGATCACCTGGCCCACCGCCAGGTCGCGCAGCGCCCAGGTCACCTTGCCCAGCGCGCGGAAGCCGCATTCGACGAAGTCCCCGCGCGACGGTGAGTTCGCCATGGTGAAGACCGCCTCGCCCGCTCCGAACACCGAGAACTCGCCGAACTGCCCGGGCAGCCAGCGCACCGGCGGGCCGTCGTCGACCGGCTGGAGCCGCAGGCTGCGCACGTCCGGCGTCTCGTCCCAGGCTTCGACGATGCGCATCAGGCGCGGCTTGAGCGGGCTCTCGAGCGGCCCGGCCTGTGCGCCGGCGGCGCGCGCCGGTCCGGCCACGGTCTCAGCGTTCGACATCCTTCGACTCCTTCTCCGGTCTCCCGGACATCACCTCGACGACCTCCGCGTGGATGTCCATCCCCACGGGACAGGACCGGATGCAGCGGCCGCAGCCGACGCACATCGCCCGGCCGCCGTGCTGCAGCGGGTAGAACGCGAACTTGTGCAGCACGCGCTGGCGCGACCGCTCGGCCTGGGCGGGCCGGGGGTTGTGCCCCGAGCCGTGCAGCGTGAACATTCGGAACGAGCAGCTGTCCCAGGTCCGGCAGCGCGTGCCGCAGGCGTCGCTGCCCTCGTCGGCCACGTCGAAGCAGGAGCACGACGGGCAGACGTAGGCGCAGATGCTGCAGCCGACGCAGCGGCGGGCGAGCGCCTCCCAGCGCGGGTCGTCGAAGCTCTGCTCGAGCGTCGCGGCCCACTCCGCCGGGATCTCGCGGCGGTCCATGCCCGCGGCCACCCGGCCCGCCTGCTGGAGGGCCGACGCCCACGCGCCCGCGGCGGCCGACGGCCAGTCGCCCCGCCGCGGGGCGAGCAGGGCCTCGCCCTTCGGGCTCAGCGCGCGGACCAGCCAGCCCCCCTCGTGCGGCGCCAGCAGGACGTCCACGCCCTCCTCGCCCGCGGGCGACCCGCCGACCGCGGTGCAGAAGCACTCGGGAGCGGCCTCGGAGCAGGCGATGGCGACCACCGTGGTGAGCTCGCGGCGCCGCGCGTAGAACGGGTCCTGGAGCAGGATGGCGTCGAGCCGCACCAGCCCCGCGGCGTCGCAGGGCTGCACGCCGAACAGGACCTGCGCGACGTCGTCCGCCGGCGGGTCGGTGAGCACCGGCGTCCCGTTGCCGTTCTCGTAGGAGAACAACGTCTCGGTGCGCGGGAACAGGGCCTCCTTGGGCGACCAGCGGGTCCGGCCGGGCGCGAGGTCCGCGTCCTGCGCCCGGTCCACCACGCGCAGCACCCGCAGCCCGCGCCGCAGCACCGGCGCGTAGACGCGCCTGCGCTCGGCGATCAGCGCGTCCAGCCACGACGCCAGCTGGTCCTGCCCGAGGCGATGGGTCGGTCCTTCCGACGGCGTGCTCATCAGTAGATGAACTCCTGCGGGTCGTCCGGCCGGAAGGTTGCCAGCGGCGGCGCCCCCTCCGGGTCGGTCCCCGCGCGATAGTCGAAGCGCTGCTCGAGCTCCAGCGCCAGTCGCCGGTTGATCAGGTCGAGGCGGATGTTGGCCGGGCAGACGCGCTCGCACTCGTCGCAGCCCGCGCAGCGGCCGCTCAGGTGGTAGGCGCGGATCAGGTTCCAGGCCGTGTTGGCTCGTCCGTCGATCGAGGTGGGCACCCACTGGGGGCGGTGCTGCTCGGAGATGCACGTCCCGCAGTAGCACATCGGGCAGACCGCGCGGCAGGCGTAGCAGCGCACGCAGTCGGCGAACTGTTCCTGCCAGAAGGCCCAGCGCTGGGCCGGGGGCAGGGACTCGAGGTACGTGTTCTGGACGTCGCGCGGATCGGGCCCGGTGGCCCGCTGCGCGTCGCCCCGGACCGCCCCGGCCTGCACGCCCGCGGCGCTCACGGTGAAGTCGCAGAGGGCGCCGACCTCGCCGTCGCAGGAGTGGCAGCGGTAGGCGAGCCGGTCGTCACGCCACATGCCCGGGCAGGACACGCCGACCAGGACCACGTCCTCGCGCACCAGCTGGCCCTCGGCCAGCAGCGTCGTCGCGGCCCGCGCGTCACAGGCCTTCACCAGCACGGCGACCTTGCCGGCCACCTTGCGCGGGCCGGCCAGGTAGGCGGCCAGGTCGGCGTGGCTGTCCGTGCCGAACACCAGGGTCGCCGCATCCTCGGGCCGCTGGATGAAGGCGGGGACGGTCTGGCCGGGGATCGGGCCGGGCGTCCAGCCCAGCACGAACGCGACCTTGCCCTCGCGCAGCAGCGACGCCGCCAGCTCGCGCGCGTGGCCGGTGACCGCCGCCAGTTCGGCGTCGGCGGGCCGCGGCCTGGGGTCGGCCGGCTCGGGCAGCGTCACCGGCGCCTGCGGGCGGACCTTGCCCCAGTCGGCGAGCGGGCCGGCCTCGGTCACCGCGCGGGTCACGTCGCCGACCACCCGCGACCACTTGATGCCCTCCGAGGCCGAGATCCAGGAGAAGTGCACCCGCCGCGGGTCGACGCCGAGGAAGTGCAGCAGCGAGCGGAAGGCCGCGAAGCGGCGCCGCGCGAAGAAGTTCCCCTGCACGTAGTGGCAGTCGCCGGGGTGGCAGCCCGAGACCAGCACGCCGTCGGCGCCCTGCTCGAACGACTTGAGGATGAAGAGCGGGTTCACCCGCCCGCTGCACGGCACGCGCAGCAGGCGCACGCTCGCCGGGTACTCGCGCCGCGTGGTCCCCGCCATGTCGGCGCCGGCGTAGGTGCACCAGTTGCAGACGATGGCGGTGATCTGCGGCTTCCAGGCCGGTGCCGCGGTGCCGGTCACGGCCTGCAGGGTCGGCTCGCTCATGAGTTCACCCCCGCCATCAGCGCGGTCAGCTGCGCGAAGATCTGGCTGTCGGTGTAGCCCTGCAGGTCCATGGCGCTCGAGCGGCACGCGCCGGAGCAGGCGCCGCAGCCTTCGCACATCGCCGGGTTCACGCGTGCGACCACGCGCAGCAGCCGCCCGTCGCGCGCGCGGATCTCGTGCCTCGCGACCGCCTGGTAGGGGCACACCCGGATGCACTCGAAGCAGGCCATGCACACGGCCTCGTCGACGCGGGCGATGGTCGGTTCGCGCTGCAGCCGGGTCCGGGACAACAGGTCGAGCGCCTTCGACGCGGCGGCCGACGCCTGGGCCACCGTGTCCGGGATGTCCTTCGGCCCGTGCGCCGCGCCGGTGATGAAGATCCCCGCGGTCAGCGTCTCGACCGGGCGCAGCTTGGGGTGGGCCTCCTGGAAGAAGCCGTAGGCGTCGGTCGGCACGCGCAGCCGGGCCGCCACGTCGGTCTGGGCGGGCACCATCGCGCTGGCCAGCACCACGAGGTCGGCGCGCACCTGCAGCGGCTGGCCGCTGAGCGTGTCGGCGCCGTAGACCACGAGCTGCCCGTCCTGCTGGACCACCCGGGCGACGCGCCCGCGCACGTAGAGGACGCGCTCCTCCTGCATCGCGCGCTGCACGAACTCCTCGTAGCCCTTGCCCGCGGCGCGGATGTCGATGTAGAAGACCGTGGCCCGTCCGCCATGCACCTTGTGCTTGAACAGCAGCGCGTGCTTGGCCGTGTACATGCAGCAGACCCGGGAGCAGTAGGGGTAGCCGTGTTCGGGGTCGCGCGAGCCCACGCACTGCACGAACACCACGTCCCGCGCGGGCCTGCCGTCGGACGGCCGGAGCACCTCGCCGCCGGTCGGCCCCGAGGCGGAGAGCAACCGCTCGAACTCGAGGCTGTCCACCACGTCCGGGTAGCGGCCGTAGCCGTAGTCCGCGAGCCCCTCGCCGCCCATCATCTTGTAGCCGGTGGCGGCGACGATCGCGCCGACCTCGCGCTCGAGGATCTCGGGCTTCATGTCGTAGTCGATCGCCTTGCGGCTGCAGGCGTTGGCGCAGCGCTCGCACGCCAGCACCCGGTAGCCGCTCTTGGCCGAGACCAGCGACTGGTTCGAGCAGTTGGCGGCGTCGAGCGTGTAGGTCGAGGGCACGGCCTGGGGGAACGGGATGTAGATCGCCTTGCGCCACGCCAGGCCCTGGTCGAACTCGTTCGGCACGGACACCGGGCACGCGGCGGCGCAGTCGCCGCAGGCGGTGCACTGGTCCGCGCGCACGAACGACGGCCGGCGGCGGATGCGGACGCGGAAGTTGCCGACGTAGCCCGAGACCTCCTCGACCTCGGCGTGGGTGATGAGCTCGATGCGCGGGTGGCGCGCGACCTCGACCATGAGCGGGGTCAGGATGCACTGGGAGCAGTCGAGTGTCGGGAACGTCTCGCTCAGTCGCGCCATGTTGCCGCCGATCGACGGCTGCTTCTCGACCAGCACCACCTCGTGGCCGGCGTTGGCGATGTCGAGCGCCGTGCGGATCCCGGCCACGCCGCCGCCGATGACCAGTGCGCGCTTGGTGACCGGCACCTCCGAGGCGTTCAGCGGGCGGCTGCGCGCCACCTTCTGCACCGCCGAGGCCATGATCCGGGAGGCCTTGGCCGTGCCCTCGGCGCGGTCCGGGTGCACCCACGAGCACTGCTCGCGGATGTTCGCCATCTCGCACATGAAGGGATTGAGGCCCGCCTGCTTCACGGCGTTGCGGAACGTGGGCTCGTGGAGCTGCGGGGAACAGGCCGAGACCACGACCCCGGTGAGCCCCCGCTCGCGGATGGCGTCCATCACCAGTTTCTGGCCGGGCGCGGAGCACATGTAGGTGTAGTCGGTGGAGAAGACCACGCCGGGGATCTTCCCGGCGCTCTCGGCCACCTTGCGGACGTCCACCGTGCGGGCGATGTTCTCGCCGCAGTGACAGACGAAGACGCCGATCCGGGGCATCGCTACTTCCCCTGGACCGCCAGGGCCGCCCGCGACGGCGCCCGGCCCTCGGACACCTGGACGATCGCCTCGAGGATCGCCTCGGGGTCGTGCAGGCTGCCGCCGGCATGCGGCACCAGCGCGACCTGGCAGGTGTCGATCGCGCAGCGCTCCACTTCGCGCACCATCTGGCCCAGGTTGAGCTCGGGAACCACGATGCCCTTGACCTTCCGGGACAACTCCCGCACGCGCTCGTCGGGGAACGGCCAGACGGTCCGCAGCCGCAGCATGCCGACCTTCAGGCCGCGCGCCTTCGCCAGCGCGATCGAGCGCATCGCGGTGCGCGCCGAGATGCCGTAGGACAGCACCAGGACCTCGGCGTCCTCCACGTCCCGCTCGACGTTGTCGTAGATCGCGAAGCGGTTGTGGGTGATCTTGTCGCACAGCCGCTGGACCAGCTTCGCCTGGCACTCGGCGGTCATCACCGGGTAGCCGCGCTCGTCGTGGGTGAGGCTGTCCACGAAGACGCGGTAGCCCTCGCCGATCGGCGCCATGGGCGGGATGAGGTCGTCGTCGGGCTGGAAGGTCTTGAACTCGCCGGGCTTCGCGGTCGGCCGCTTGCGGTGCCAGATCTCGAGGCTCTCGGCCGGCGGGATCACGACCTTCTCGATCAGGTGGCCGATCTCCGCGTCGGCCAGCACCAGCACCGGCGTCCGGTAGCGCTCGGCGAGGTTGAACGCGCGCAGCGTGAGCTCGAAGCACTCCTGCGCGTTCCAGGGCGAGACCGCGATGATCTCGTAGTGGCCGTGCGAGCCCCAGCGCGCCTGCATCATGTCGCCCTGCGCCATGAGGGTCGGCAGCCCGGTGGAGGGCCCGCCGCGCTGGACGTTGACGATCACCGTGGGGGTCTCGGTGATGACGCCGAGCCCGAGGTTCTCGAGCATCAGCGAGAAGCCGGGGCCGGAGGTCGCGGTCATGGTCTTCGCCCCGCCCCAGGCCGCGCCCAGGATGGCGGCGATCGAGGCGATCTCGTCCTCCATCTGCAGGTACAGGCCGCCCACCTCGGGCATGCGCTGGGACATCAACTCCGCCGTCTCGGTCGAGGGCGTGATCGGGTAGCCGGCGAAGAAGCGGCAACCGGCCGCCAGGGCCCCTTCGGTGATGGCGTGATCGCCCAGGAGGAAGTGCTCGCCGGTCAGTACCGCGGGGTTCTCGCTCATGACGGGGTTCCTTGGCGGGACGTCTCGCGCTTCACGCCGTCGCCGTTCGAGCCGGGGGCCGATTGCGCGGCCGGTCGTGCGCCGACGGGTTTCGAGTAGATCGCATAGTCCGGGCACAGGGAGAGGCACAGGGTGCAGTTGATGCACTCGTCCTTGACCACGACGGGGTAGTGGAAGCCCTTGGGATTGAAGTCGGCGGAGAGCTTCAGCACCTTCTGCGGACAGAACTCGACGCAGAAGGCGCAGCCCTTGCATCGTTCCACGCGGATGAACACGCGTCCCCGGGACGCCGGCTTCGGCGCGGTCATCGGGTTCCGCGCGGTGCTTCGCGGGTTCGGGCTCATGGCGCTCCCCCTGACGCGAGACCGGCCATGGGCCGCCGGCTCACAAGAAGCGGCCACACCTCCTGCCGCCGTTGCGCTTCCCCTGCGGCGGAGATGTGACCCTGATTCAGCCTGCGTTTCCGCGGCCTGTCGATGGTGCTGGCGCCTCCGGTGCGCGGTTCGACTCGCTGCGCCCCGGCTCGCTACGCCCTGCCCGCGCAAATCACGCGTGGAGTCTCATCTTCGTTCACTCCTCCGTATGGGGCAATGGTCCAAACGTATGACCTGCCCAGCACGGCGCCGTCCTCGCCGCCTGAGTCTGGTGGGGAAGGGCCGCCCGGGGACGGTCTCGTCCGCGTCGGGACCAGGACGAGCGGGGTCGAGCGCGCGTGCGCCGGAAGGGGCGGCAGGCGGGACCCTGCGCCCGGGCGGCGTGCGCGGCCCACGTGGCGCGCACCCCCGGGCGTCACGCGGCGGGATCGCTCCCCAAACGCCGCGCCCCCGCGGAGACTGCGCGGGGGCGTGGCCGGCGGTGCGCGACGGCGCCGGGGCCGCGGTGGGCCCGGCGCCGCCGTGGATCCGCCCTACTCGTCGTGCGCGTGCCGCAGGTGCTCGGGGAGGCGGGCCGCGATCTCCTCGAGCGCCGGCCGGGCGGACCTGCCCGCCGGTTCCTCGGCGATGCGCTTCATCAGCCGCTCGAGCGCCCTCACCAGCACCTTCCCGGCCCGGGCCAGGTCGATGCCGGAGTCCTTCACGCTCTTCTGCATCGCCTCGAGCACGCCCTCGACGCCAGGGCGCCGGGAGTCCGGCGGGTCCGCCTCGTACGCGATCGGGAGCGTCGGCAGCGGCTCGGCCACGGGCTTCTCGAACGTCACCTCGCCCGCCGGAGCGGTCGTCGTCGTGGCGCCCGCCGCGACCAGCGCGAGGCTGTCCGAATGCGTCATGTCGAGCGAGAATCCCGAGAGCGAGTCCAGCGCGGGCCCCTCGAGGGCCTGCTGGGCCGACGCCGTGGTGTTGCCCTTGACGAAGCTGCGGATCGCCTGGCCGATCTGCTTGACAAGCTTCGCGATGTCGGCCAGCTCCTGCTCGTCGAGGCTCCCCTCCACCGTGACCTGCAACTCCTGGCTGACCGAGGCGACGAGCGCGCGGGCTTCCAGTTCGCTCCCGTCACCGGTGCGGCGATAGTAGGCGTACCCCGCGTCGACGTCGGAGTGCAGGGAGATCGTCACCGTGTCGCCGTCCTTGGTGACGATGTCGATGTCGGCCGTGGTCTCGCTCGAGGCCTGCGCCGCGAGGACGCTCGTGGCACTGGAGGACTCCCGGCGCGCCGGGGCGGACGACCACGCGGTCGGGTCGAGCCCGACGAGCGCGGGACTGATTCCGTTGATCATGGGGGGTAGCCTCACTTTCCGGGCACGGGTGCCCCTACCCATAATCTCGGTCCGAGAGACCGGGGCTTGAGGGGGCGGCGGGCAGGCTTGGAGTGGGGGGCCGCTCCGGGAGGGGTCCCCCGGCCCCGGTGGGCGACACGACGCCCTTGCAGGCCCAAAGCGAGGCCCGTCCAGACGCTACGGCCGGGCGGATGATCGTGGGGAATCGGTGCCCCGGCCGGATCCTCCCGATGGAGCCGGCACCGCCCGGCACCGGAGATGGCCCGTGAGGGCCCCGGCCGGGGCCTAGTTCGGTTGCCCCCAGCCCAGCTGCACGACCTCGAAGTCGTCCGCGGTGAGGCTCCCGAACGCCGGGTTGAGGAGGTTGCCGTTCCAGCGCGCGTCCATCGTGCCGGTCACGCCCAGGCCGTCACCGCCGCTGTCCGCGATGATCAGCCCGTACTTCTGCATGGCACGGAAGATCCGCTGGATCTGGGGTGCGTAGCCGGAGAGGTCGACCGAGGCCTTGAGCCGCAGCCGCGCGCCCAGCGGCGGCGCACCGATCACGCCGCCCGCCTCGGTGTGCGAGGCGGGCCAAACGTGCTCGTACACGAACGGACACGTGGTGCGGAAGGCATGCGTGATCTCGCCCTCGCCGTACGCCTCGTCGTAACGCACCAGGCCCGGGAAGATGGCCAGCCCCGCCGCGTCGGCCGAGGTCCAGCCGTGGGGGCGCACGGCGCCGGCGGAGAGACTGAACGTCGCCCCCGAGCCCGCTTCCCAGCGGCCGGCATCCGCGTTCCAGCGCGTGGCCCAGGTCTCGAACAGCAGGCCGTTGTCGCGGTCCACCACGATCATGTGCCGGTCGCCGGCCGTGCCCCCGCCGGGCAGGTTGCCCTCGAGGTAGCTGGGCAGGAGCTTCGCTTCCTCGGGGATCGGGTAGCCGACCGGCCGCCCCGGCGCCGCCGGGTCGCTCTGGATCGAGTTGTCGAAGGTGACGGGCAGCAGCGCCTGCTTGCCGGAGACCCCGACGTAGGGGATGCCCCAGGGCGGGGGGCCGAAACGGGCGGAGAGCCTGCACACGCCGCCCGGGTTCTGCGCCGTGCGCCTGCTGATCAGGTCGATGTAGGCCTGGGAGTTCGAGTCCACCGGGGCCTGGCTGGCGTCCAGGTTCCAGCCGTCGCTGGCCGGGAAGATCTGGCGGCCGGCGAAGTCCTCGAGCAGCACGACGCCGCTGTGGCCCGGGTCGGGCGCCGCCGCGGCCTCGAGGGGCGCCGTGATCGCGCTCGGCTGCGAGGAACAACCCGCGGACAGGACGAGGGCCAGGGCGAGCGCGCTGATGAGTCCGGTTCGGTGTGCGTTCATGGGATCTCCTCCACCAGGGGGGGAGAGGCCCAAGCATGAACCACGCCCGCGGGAACACGGCCTGCGGCAGCGCGTCCAGTGAGCGGCGACATGCAGGACGCCTCGCGTCCGTTGCGAAGTCGCCACGCTGCGGAGATGGAACCGGGGCCGCCGGGCCGCACGGGCCCGCTCGACGCTCGCCCGGGTGTCCCGGGCCGGCCGCGGGCGCCGGCTAGGACGGTGGGGCCGCGCTCGCCTCGACGCCGCGCGAGTTCCGGCTCCACGACGCGCTCGGGCGCGAGACCCACCACTTCGGCGCCGGCCAGGTCAGCTTCACCGCGGGTTCGGCGGCCATCCACATCCTCGACGGCGAGACGGGCCAGATGCGAGGGCCTGCCGGGCCGACGCGGTGGTGTCGCCCTTCACGAAGCTGCGGATCGCCTGACCGAGCTGCCGGACGAGCTTCGTGATGTCGGCCAACTCCTGCTCGTCGAGGTTCCCCGGCACCGTGATCTGCAGCTCGCTGCTGGCCGAGGCGACCAACGCTCTGGCTTCCAGATCGCTTCCTGCAGCGGGGCCTGTGCGGCGGTAGTAGGCATATCCCGCATCGACGTCGGAGGAGAGCGAGATCGTCACCATGTCGCCGTCCTTCGTGGCGATGTCGATCTCGGCGGTGGTGTCACTCGAGGCCTGCACCGCGAGGAGGTTCGTGGCCACGGTGGATTCACGACGTGCCTGGGTGGCCGACCACGAGGCCGCGTCCAGGCCGTAGAGCGCAGGACTGATTCCGTTGACCATGGGGATATTCTCCTCCTGTCGGGCACAGCTGCCCTTTCCCATGATCCCGGTATCCGGGGCGGGGACTTGAGCGCCGGGCTGCGAGTCGGCAGGGGACACCGGTGCGCCCCGCCCATCTGCTGGCTCCCGCTCGTGCGGAAGCGGCGCCCGGGCAGCGGGGTCGGGGCTCCGGCGCTCCTGGCGGCGCACGGTCAGGCCTTGACAGCGTTCTGCACCGGGGCGAACAATCCCGGCTGGACGACGTCGCGACTGGATGCCCCCGAGCCCGCGTCGCCCTGCATGGGAGGTGACTCATGAAGGCCCGCCTTGAGATCGCCCTGATCCTGAGCGCAGCGCTCCTCGCTCCCGCCGTCGGCCACGCGGCCTGGTCGGTGGATCCCGTCACCGTGCACGCGACGACGGACGCATGTCCGCTGGTCGCCGCCGCCTCCGACGCGCAGGACGGCGCCATCGTCGTGTGGCAACAGGACGTCGCGGCGAGTCCCGGCACGTTCCGGCTGCTTGCCAGGCGCCTGCTCGCGAACGGCGACGTCGACGCGACCTGGCCGGTGGCCGGCGCGCATGTCAGCAGCGAGACGGTGAACCGTTCGGCGCTCGGCGCGCTCGCTGACGGCAATGGTGGTGCCTACGTCTGGTGGATGGAAGGCGCGGAGCTCTACCTCACGCGCGTGATCCCGGACGGCAAGATCGCCGCCGGCTGGACGGCGCGCGGCAGGTTCCTCGGCTACATCTTTGCGTCGGCATTCCGTCCACGGGTGTTCGCCGACGGGCAGGGTGGCATCTGGCTCGGGTGGCTCATGGGCGCGCCGTTGTACACGTCGGGTTGCATCGTGCACCTGGGTCCGGACGGCCTCAGCGCGGGAGGCTGGCCCGAGGGGGGCTTCCAGTACGCCATCTCAGATCAATCCAATGGCGGGTTGCGGACGCTCGCCTTCTCGTACGCCCCGGCCTCCGACGGCGGCGCCTGGGTCGCGTGGGGCGATGCGGTGTACGACGCGAACGGGTATCACGCCGGTTCATGGCGGCTCCTGCGCCTCATGTCGGAGGGGTCCGAGGCGCCCGGATGGGAGTCCGGCAGCGTGGCCGTGCGCGAGTTCCACGGCGAGTTGCTGGTGAACGCCTCTGCCGTCTACTCACCCTCCTACCCGCCCTACTTCGCGGCATCGCCTGTGGCGGTTGCTTCCGATGGGGCAGAGGGCGCGTACCTGCTCGTTTCGGACGTGGTGGACGGCGGGGCCACGCTGACGCCGAGGCTCTTCCATCGAGACTCGACCGGCGCGGCGGATCCGTCGTGGCCCCTGGCGGGCGTGGTGCCGGATGCGGGAGGTGTTTGGAGGCAGGCGGCCGATTACGGTGCGGACAACTCGCTGCGCCTGTTCCCGGAGACCGCGGGCGGCGTGTTCGCGTTCGACGACATCTCGCTGACGCGCTTCACGCCGGCGGCCACGCAGATGGAATGGAGCGCGCCGATGGGCGGGGGGTTCGAATTTATCGTGCCGCCGACGGGCGACACGTACCTCGCCTCGTATCGCTCGAACATCCCGTTCAGCCAGGGCTCCCCGTTCTCAGGCATCGCGCTCAAGCACACGTATGCCTCGGGCGCGGCCGGGCCGGACTTCCTCGAATGGAACGACCACACGCTGTACTACTTCTACATGGACATCGGCCTGGCGCCCACGAGCGGCGCCGGCGCGATCTTCGTCTGGTCGCAGAGGTACGAGCGCCAGGGCGTGTTCGCGCGGCGCTTCGCCCCGGGCGGCGAGGCTGTCGGCGTGGAGCCGGTGGTCGTTGCCCCGCGGGTGTTCCGGCTGCGCTTCGCGCCGGGGCGGGGCGTGGTCGCCACGCTCGGCGCCGTCGCGGAAGGGCTCATCCAGCTGCACGACGTGGCGGGGCGTGTGTGCGCCGAGACCGAGGTGTCCGCCGGCGCGCGCGAGGTCACGCTCGAGGGGACCGCGACGCTCGCCCCGGGGCTCTACTTCGCGCGCCACCGCGGCACCGACGAGGCGATCGAGACCGGCCGCGTTGTGATCGTGCGCTAGACTCCAGGCTCGTCCTGCCGCCGCCCCGTTCGCGCTTCGCGGACGGGGCGGCGGGCTTTCGGGCGGATGCGCGCGGGACGCGCCGGGCCCTCGTTCCGCCGGGACCGCTACGCCGGAGGCGCCGCCATCTCCGCCGCCGTCACGGGCGGATGCTCGGCGACCGGCTCCAGCGCCCGCTCGAGCACCTGCTCGATGCGCTCCACCGGCACGAAGGTCATCGCGGCGCGCACCTCGGCGGGCACCTCTTCGAGGTCGCCCTCGTTGTCGCGCGGCAGCAGCACCGTCTTGATCCCGGCGCGGTGCGCCCCCAGCACCTTCTCCTTGAGCCCGCCGATCTTCAGCACCTGGCCCTGCAGCGTGATCTCGCCGGTCATGGCCAGGTCCGCGCGCGCCTTGCGGCCGGTGAGCAGACCGACCATCGCCGTGCACAGCGTGATGCCGGCCGACGGCCCGTCCTTGGGGATCGCGCCGGTCGGCAGGTGCACGTGCAGGTCGCTGTGCTCGAAGAAGTCGGGCTTGATGCCGAGGGCCGCGGCGTGCGAGCGCACGTAGGTGAGCGCCGCCTGCGCGGACTCCCGCATGACCTCGCCGAGCTGGCCGGTGAGGGTGAGCTGGTGGGTGCCGGGCATGAGCGCGGTCTCGACGGTGAGCACCTCGCCGCCCACCGGCGTCCAGGCCAGGCCGAGCGCCGCGCCGGGCACGTCGATGCGCTGCACCTTCTCGTTCTGGTAGCGCTCGGGCCCGAGCAGCTCGCGCACGCGTTCCGGGCCGATGGTGCGCGGCACGTCCTTGCCCTCGGCGGACTCCTTGGCGCTCTTGCGCAGCAGGTTCGCGATCTCGCGCTCCAGGTTCCGCAGGCCGGCCTCGCTGGTGTACTCGTGCACCACCTTGAGCAGCGCCTCGTCGGTGAAGGTGATCTCCAGCGACTCGAGGCCGTTCTCGCGCGTCGCCTTGGGGATCAGGTGGCGCCGCGCGATCTCGAGCTTCTCGATGTCGGTGTAGCCCGACAGCCGGATGACCTCCATGCGGTCGCGCAACGGCGGCGGCACGGTGTCGAGGACGTTCGCGGTGGTGATGAACATCACCTGCGAGAGGTCGAAGGGCACGTCGAGGTAGTGGTCGGTGAAGGTGCCGTTCTGCTCGGGGTCGAGCACCTCGAGCAGCGCGCTGGACGGGTCGCCGTGGTAGTCGGAGCCGAGCTTGTCCACCTCGTCGAGCATGAACAGCGGGTTGCGCGATCCGGCGCGGCGGATGCCGCGGATGACGTTGCCCGGCAGGGCACCGATGTAGGTGCGGCGATGCCCGCGGATCTCGGCCTCGTCGCGCACGCCGCCCAGCGACTGGCGCACGAACTTGCGTCCCAGCGCGCGGGCGATCGAGCGGCCCAGCGAGGTCTTGCCGGTGCCGGGGGGGCCCACGAAGCACAGGATGGGCGTGCGGGCGTCGGGCTTGAACTTGCGGACCACGAGGTACTCGAGGATGCGCTCCTTGATCCGCTCCAGGCCGTAGTGGTCCTCGTCGAGCACCGAGCGGGCGTGCTTGAGGTCGAGGTCGTCGTCGGTGAGCACGGCCCAGGGCATGTCGGCCAGCCACTCGAGGTAGGTGCGCGCGACGGTGTGCTCGGCGGCCTGCTGCGGGATGGTGCGCAGGCGGGCCAGCTCGCGGTCGGCCTCCTTCTGCACGTCGGCCGGGAGCTGCGCCTTCTCGAGCTTGGCCTTGAGCTCGTCGATCTCGCGCGTGCCGTCGTCGCCCTCGCCCAGCTCCTTGCGGATGGCCTCCATCTGCTGGCGCAGGACGAACTCGCGCTGGTGCTCGTCGAGCGACTCCTTGACCTGGTCGCGGATCTGGGCGCCGACCTCGAGCACCTGCAGCTCGCGGCCCAGCACGCCGGTGAGCAGGCGCAGGCGCTCCTTCGCGTCCAGGGTCTCGAGCAGCTTCTGCTTGTCCTCGGCGGGCAGGTCGAGCAACGAGGCGATGAAGTCGGCGACCTGGCCCGACCCGGTCTGGTTGCGCGCGGCGGCGACCGCCTCGTCGGGGATGGCGGGCATCAGCGCGACGACGCGCTCGAACTGCTCCAGCACGTTCTTGATCAGCGCCTCGGTCTCGACGCTCTCGTCGCTGGTCTCGCCCAGGCCCTCGAAGCGCGCCTTGAGGTAGGGCTGGTCGGCCACCGGCTGCAGGATGCGGATGCGCTCGATGCCCTGCACCAGCACGGAGTAGCGCTCGTCGGGGAAGCGGACCATGCGCAGGACGGTGCCGAGGGTGCCGGTCTCGTGGAGGTCGGCGAAGCCGGGATCCTCGACGCCGCCGTCCCGCTGGGCCAGCACCGCGATCGTGCGGTCGCCGGCCATGACGGCGTTGAGCAGGGCGACGCTGCGCTCGCGGCCCACGTTGAGCGGCAGGATGGCGAAGGGGAAGAGCACGGTGTTCCGCACCGGCAGCACCGGGAGCTCCCGCGGTCCCTGCAGCCGGGGCGCCTGGGACTCCTGCGACGCGGGCTCCTCCGCGGCGACGGGCACTTTCTTCGCGCGTCCTGCCATGGATGTCTTCTCGATCGGCCGGGCGCCCTCAGCGGGCTTCCGGCTCCTCGATCACGATCTCCTTGCGTTCGGGTTCCGGCGCGCGCTTGAGGCGCACCTCGAGCATGCCTTCGCGGTAGACGGCCTCGACCTGGCTCGCGTCGGCTTCCCAGGGCAGCTCGACCAGGCGGCGGAAATCGCCGAAGTAGATCTCCGCGCGGTGGTAGTGGGTGCCGGCCGGTTCCTGGGGCGGGCTGCGCCGGCCGCTCACCTCGAGCACGTTGCCGCGCAGGAGGACCTTCACGCCCTCGCGCGGCACGCCCGCCAGCTCGAAGATGACGCGCGCCGATTCCTGGCCGACGACCAGGTCCGCGGCGGGCGACCAGCGCGGCTCGGCGAAGTGCGATGCGGGATGGCGCCGGTAGACCAGGTCGTGGAACAGGCGCTCGACCTCGTGCTGCAGGCTCTCGAGCGGGTTCTTGGGATCGTCCTTCACGCTCGGCTCCGCGCTCAGTAGCCCTGGGTCCAGATCTGCGGCATGCCGGTGATGGTCAGGTCCTGCCGCCGGCAGGTCTCGAGCAGCGCGCCCGCGCTTGGCCAGGAATGTCGTCCGCACTCGCAGACCAGGCGGCCGTTGGGCTTCTCGACGACCTGGCAGGTCCGGCCATCGTGTTCCTTGCAGAAGGGGCACATCCGAAGGTCCTTTCGCTGGTGGCGAACGCAGTCTAGCGCAGGCGCGGGAGGGGCTCAACGCCGGGGCGGGCGCGGGCGGGTCGGGGGCGGAAGGCCGCAGGGCGACGCCCGCGCCCGGCGGAGCCAGGATGGCGGAGCCGGATCAGCGCGGAGGAGCGAGGGAGCGCCAGGGACCGGCGCGACCGAGCGCTCGCCCGGAGCGCCTTCCGCCCCCGACCCGCCCGCGCCCGCCGGCCTTCGGCACCGGCCCGCCCCGCGCTCACCCGCCGGGGTCGGCGCCCACCTCCCGCGCCAGGTCCTCGTCGATCGCGTTCGCGCGGGCGATGCGCGCGAGGATCCCGGCGCTGCGGCGCGCCGTGCGCGGGCGGGCCGGGTCGGCGAAGTCCACGTGCTCGAGCCCGAAGCGCCCCGCGTAGCCTTCGGCCCACTCGAAGTTGTCCATCAGCGACCAGTGCAGGTAGCCGGTCACCGGCGTGCCGGCTTCGATCGCGCGGCCCAGCCCGAGCAGCGACTCCACCAGCGCGCGCGGGCGCAGCGCGTCGTCGGCGTCGGCGAGGCCGTGCTCGGTGACCAGTACCGGCACGCCCGTTTCCTTCGCGGCCCGCGCCGCCGCGAGACCGAGCCCGCCGGGCCACACCTCCCAGCCCAGGTCGTTCAGCGTGGCGCCCGGCCGCGTGACGTGCGGGACGCGCGCGAACGCGCGGACGCGCCAGCGGGTGTAGTAGTTGAGGCCGACGTAGTCGAGGCTGCGCTCCAGCTCGGGCACGTGCCGGCGCACCGGGCGCGCGCCCGGGATCGAGAGTGCGACCTCGCCGCTGACGGCCGCGCGCAGCACGGCGGCGTTGAACACGCGGTCCTCGACGGCGGCGCGCACGACGTCGGGGAGGAACCACGGCCGGTCGGGCACCAGCTGGGGGAGGTGCTTGGCGAAGCCCACCCGCGTGGCGTGCCCGTCGCCGTCGGCGTCGGCGCTGTCCTCCTCCCGCAGCACGCGGGCGGCGCGCCCGTGCGCCTCCAGCAGGTTCGCCATCACGGCTAGCGCACGGCCGTCGTCGCGCGCGGCCGGGGGCCAGGCGCCCTCGCTGTAGGAGCGGAAGGCGTAGACCTCGGGCTCGTTCACGGTGCACCACCAGTCCACCTCGCCGCCGAACTCGCGCGCGCAGAAGCGCACGAAGCCCTCGAAGTGGTCGAGCGTCGCCCGCGCCTCCCAGCCGCCGCCGTCGGCGATCCACACCGGGTTCGTGAAGTGGTGCAGCGTGACCAGGGGCGTGAGGCCGTGGCGCGCGAGCGAGGCGAGCACCTCGTGGTAGTGGGCGACCGCCGCGGCGTCGAAGCGGCCGGGCCCGGGCTCGATGCGGCTCCACTCGAGCGAGACCCGGTGCATGGTGTGGCCGTAGGCGCCCGCGCGGGCGAAGTCCTCGTCGAAGCGCTCCCAGTGGCGGCAGGCGTCGCCGCTCGCGCTGCCGTCCCGGATGGCGCCGGGCTGTTGCTCGAAGCGCCACCAATCGTTGCCGCGATTGCCGCCCTCGACCTGGTGCGCCGAGGTCCCGGCGCCCCAGAAGAAGCCCGGCGGAAAGCGGGTGAGGATGCGGCCCATGGGTTCGTTCGCCTCCGGCCGCGGCGTGCCCGGCGGTTCGAGCCGGGCAGGCGGCAGGCCGAGTCTCGCGCACGGCGGGTGGTTTGGGAAGCGCCCCCGGGCATAGTAGCGTCCGGGCCATGGCAGGGAACCCGACCGTCATCCGGTTCGCGGCGCGCTTCAGCGCGCTGCGCCACCGCAATTTTCGGCTCTACTGGAGTGGGCAGCTCGTCTCGCTGGTCGGCACCTGGATGCAGAGCGTGGCGCAGGGCTGGCTCATGCACCGGCTCACGCACTCGGCCTTCTGGCTCGGCCTGCTCGGCTTCACGCAGTTCCTGCCGGTCATGCTGCTCTCGCTCTGGGCCGGCGCGGTGATCGACCGCATGGACCGCCGTCGCCTGCTCGTCCTGACGCAGGGCGCCGCCCTGCTGCAGGCGGCCGTCCTCGCCACGGTCGTCACCACGGGCGTGGTGCAGCCGTGGATGGTGCTCACCCTGGCGGGCGTGTTCGGGATCATCAACGCCTTCGACATGCCGGCGCGGCAGTCCTTCGTGGTCGAGCTGGTGGGCAAGGAGGACCTGGGCAACGCCATCGCGCTCAACTCGGCGGCGTTCAACTCCGCGCGCGTCGTGGGGCCGGCGGTGGCGGGCGTGCTGCTCGCGACCGTGGGCGAGGGCGGCTGCTTCTGGCTCAACGCGCTCTCCTACGTCGCGGTGCTGGCGAGCCTGGCGCGCCTGAACCTGCCGAAGCGCGAGTTCTACCGCCGCGGCCGGGCGCTGGGGTCGAGCCTGATGGAAGGCGTGCGCTACGCGTGGGGCGTGCGTCCGCTGCGGAACCTGCTGCTCCTGCTCTGCGTGACCGCCGGCATCGGCTTCCAGTACCAGTTGCTGCTGCCGGTCTACGCGCGCGACATCCTGCACGCGGGCCCGAGGGTCTACGGCCTGCTGGTGACCGCCTTCGGTGCGGGCGCGCTGCTCGGGGCGGTGCGCCTCACCGGACGGTCGGCCCGCCCCGGTCTGCGTCGCAACCTGCTGCTGGGGCTCTCGGCCTGCGGCGGCGGGCTGGCGCTCTTCGCCTGGTCGCGGGCGATCCCGCTTTCGCTCGCGGCGGGCGCGCTCGCGGGCTTCGGGCTCATCGTCTACGTCGCCAGCACGAACACGCTGCTGCAGCTCACCACCGAGGACCGCTTCCGCGGCCGCGTGATGAGCCTCTACACCCTGATGTTCGCGGGCACGGCGCCGATCGGGGCGCTCGGCTCCGGGCTGATCGCCCAGCGCTGGGGCGCGCCGGTCTCGACCACCATCAGCGGCGGGGTCATGTTGCTGGGGGCCGTGATGGTGGCCTGGCGCTTCCGCGTGCTCTCGCGGCTGCAGGGCGACCGCGCCGCGGAGCCGGCGCCCACCGAGCGGCTGGAGTAGCCGCCGCGGTCACCGCCGGGCCGCGGGGCCCGCCCGGGTCAGGCGCCGGCCGGAACGCCCGCCGCCCGCAGCCGCCGCAACGCCGCGCCGCGGTGGCCCAGCAGCCCGCCGCCGGCCTCGCCCCAGAGCCGCCCCCGGGGCAGTCGCGGCCGCCGCGCGCCCCACGGGAACTCGGGATCTTCGCGCGCGTGCTCGATCGAGGCGAGCCCCCAGAGCGCGGGCAGCAGGGTGAACAGGCGGTAGCGCAGTGCGCGCGGCGGGACGGCGTCGAGGTAGTCGGGCACCCGGGCGAGGGCGGCGCGGGCCCGCGCCTCGAGGCGTACCTCCAGGGCCGTGACGCCGGGACGTGCGCTCCCCACCAGGTCGCGCGGCTCGAGACCGTGTTCGGCGAGCCACGCGGCCGGGAGGTAGCAGCGGCCGCGCCGCGCGTCGGCGGACCAGTCGAGCAGGATGTTGGTGAGCTGCAGCGCCTCGCCGACGGCCGGGGCGAGCTCGATCCGCCGTCGCTGCGCCGCCGGATCGCCCGCGGCGCGGGCGCCGAACAGCCGCGTCAGCATCACTCCCACGCAGCCCGCCACCACCCAGCAGTAGTCGCGCAGCTCGGCCTCGGTGTCGAGATAGGGCGCCCCGGGCGGGCGTTCCGCGGCGCGCGCGGCGTAGCGGCACATGCCCGTGGCCATGGTGTGCACGCACTCGGCGAGGACCCCGCGGTCGGCGGCGGGCAGCGCGCGCCAGACGCGCCGCACGCGCGGCAGGCCGGCGACCAGCTCCAGGTCGCTCGCCCGGGACGCGGTCCCGCGCGCCAGGGCGGCCAGGGACTCGGCGGGGGCGTCGTCGTCGCCGAGCGAATCGAGCAGGAGCCGGAAGCGCGCGCGGATCTCGCCGGCGCTCCCGGGCCAGGAGTCCTCGATCGCGTCGGCGGCCCGGCAGAGCAGGTAGCCGGTGCTCACCGCCTCGCGGAACGTGCCGGCGAGCAGGCGGATGTTGAGCGCGAAGGTGCGCGAGACGCGCGGCAGGACGTGGTCGCACCAGGCGCGGTCTTCGGACAGTCGTGTCACGTTCATGAGCGCGCGCAGACTAGCACCGTGGCCGCGATGGGCTCTACCGGTCGGCCCCCGCCGGCGAACCGCGCGGCGGACGACTCAAAGGGCGGGCCCCGGAGCCGACGGCCCCGGGGCCCATTTGGTAGCGGGGGCTGGATTTGAACCAGCGACCTTCGGGTTATGAGCCCGACGAGCTACCAGGCTGCTCCACCCCGCATCAACGGCTCGAACGTTAGGCCCCCGGCGGGTGGGCTGTCAAGTGCCGCCCGGGGCGCCCCGGAACGCCCTTCCGTGCCTTGCATCCGGGACCGCAGGCCGGATAGTATGCGGCACTCTGACCGGGATTCTGGGGCTTGCGCATCGGGATCGGCTCTTCATCTGGGGAGGTTCGCGTTGACTCGTCTTCGTCTCGGGGCCCTGCTGGCGCTGGCCGTGGCCTTCGGCGTCTTCAGCCATTCCCCGGAGGCCATGGCGGCGGCCGAGGTGCACCGTCTGAACCTGGTGATCTCGGGCATGCCGAGCCAGGTCGAAGGTGGCGGCATCAACGACCTCATCGGTCGCTACAACGAGTACCCGCTCAACTCCGACGGCCGCACCCAGAATCCGCTCGACAAGGTGGGCATGGCGTGGCTGTTCGACGGTGAGTTGCGCTACTTCGTGCGCCCCAACTTCGCCCTGGCGGTGGGGGGGAGCCGGCTCAAGGTCCGGACCAAGCGGGAGTACCAGCCGAGCATCGGGGCGTCCATCAACGTGGTGGGCGAGGTCGTCTCGACGCCGTTCCACGTCGGGGCGCAGTACTACCTCGCGCCCTACACGCAGGGGGACTTCCAGGCCCGCGCCTTCGTGGGTGCCGGCCTGCTGAGCATGACCGGGACCCAGGCGAGCTTCTCGACGGTCGAGGTGGGCCTGCCGATCCATCCCAACCCGAACGGCCCCGACACGCTCGACATCAATTCGCTGGGCGGGAACAACCGGCTGGTCGCGCGGGGCGACAGCCCGGGGTACTACGCCGAGGTGGGCGCGCACCTGTTCTTCGCGGCGCGCTACTCCGTCATCGTGGGCGCCGTCTACCGGAGCATGCAGATCCGCAGCCTGACGAGCGTCCCGGGTGAGGACGTGATCATGGTGCCCGTCCTCGACACGAATCGGCTGCCCCTGCAGATGCCGCTCCTGGACGCGGACGGCAAGACGATCGCCCGCATCCCCAGGCTCGACCTCAGCGGCTTCGGCGTGCGGATGGCCGTGGCGATCGGCTTCTAGGCCCGGCTTCCCGGCGGGCCACGAGAGCGGAGCGGCGCGGGCGATGCCCGCGCCGCTCCGCATTTCCGCCGGCGGGGCCGCGCCGGGCCCGCCGCCGACTCAGCGCTTCCCGGGGGCTCCGGGGCGGATCTGGTAGATGATCTCGCCGGGCCTGGCCATGCCCGACTTCTCGCGCAGCGCGTGCTCGGCCAGCAGGCGCTGCGCCGCCGGGTCGCGTTGCTGCGCGTCCAGGCGGGCGACCTCGCCCTGGAGTTGCTGCAGTTGCTCCTCCGAGAGCTGGCGCTCCCGCGCGAGTTGCCGGAGCCGCATGAAGTTGTGCTCGCTCACGAAGCCGACCCAGACGAGCCAGAGCGCGGCGGCGAGCCACACCCAGCGCAGGCCGCGGCGCACGCGATCCTCGGGTGGGGCGTAGCGGGAGAGCCGGTAGCGCTGGATGCGGGTGCCGATGTCGCGCATGACGTCCCTGTCCTTCCTCCATGGTCCCCGGTGGGCCGGGGCTCGCGTCCCTGCGAGTTCCGGGCCGGCGGTCGCCGCGCCGGCCGGTCAGGGTGGGCCGGACGCTCGCCGCGTCCGACCACACCCGACAACATGTACCCGCGAAGCGTCCGGCGTCAACGGTTCTTGAAGGCCGACCGGCCGGGATAGACGGCCGCCGTGCCCAGCTCCTCCTCGATGCGCAGGAGCTGGTTGTACTTGGCCACCCGGTCGGTGCGGCACAGCGAGCCGGTCTTGATCTGGCCCGCGTTCGAGCCCACGGCGAGGTCGGCGATGGTGACGTCCTCCGTCTCGCCGCTGCGGTGGGAGATCACCGCCGTGTAGCCCGCGCGGTGCGCCATCTCGATGGCCGAGAGGGTCTCGGAGATCGTGCCGATCTGGTTGAGCTTGATGAGGATCGAGTTGGCCACGCCCTCGCGGATGCCGCGCGCGAGCCGCTCGACGTTGGTGACGAACAGGTCGTCCCCCACCAGCTGGATGCGCTGGCCCAGCCGCTGGGTGATGAGCGACCAGCCTTCCCAGTCGTCCTCGGCCAGGCCGTCCTCGATGCTGACGATCGGGTAGCGGTCCACCAGCCCCGCGTAGTACTCGACCATCTCGACCGGCGTGAGCCTGCGGCCGCCCTCGCCCGCGAGCACGTAGGTGCCGTCCTTGAAGAACTCGCTGGCCGCCGGGTCGAGCGCGATCCCGATCTGCTCGCCGGGCCGGTAGCCCGCCTTCCCGATGGCTTCGACCAGGAGCTTCAAGGGCGCTTCGTTGTTCTCGAGGTTGGGCGCGAAGCCGCCCTCGTCGCCCACGCCCGTGGCGAGCCCGCGCTGCTTGAGCACGCCGGCCAGCGTGTGGAACACCTCGGTCGCCCACCGCAGCCCCTCGCGGAACGTGGGCGCGCCGAGCGGCACGATCATGAACTCCTGCAGGTCCACGTTGTTGTCCGCGTGGCTGCCGCCGTTCACCACGTTCATGAGCGGCACCGGCAGGGTGCGCGCGTGGACGCCGCCGAGATGGCGATAGAGCGGCGTCTCGAGCGCCGCCGCCGCGGCCTTGGCCACGGCGATGGAGACGCCCAGGATGGCGTTGGCGCCCAGCTGGCTCTTCGTCGGGGTGCCGTCCAGGGCGATCATGGCCCGGTCCACGGCCAGCTGGTCGAAGGCCTCCATGCCGATGACGGCGGCGGCGATCTTCTCGTTCACGTTGCGCACGGCCTTCTGCACGCCCTTGCCGCCGAAGCGGGCCTTGTCGCCGTCGCGCAACTCGAGGGCCTCGTGCTCGCCGGTCGAGGCGCCGGAGGGGACGGCCGCCCGGCCGAGGGCGCCGCTGGCGAGCTGGCAGTCCACCTCGAGGGTGGGGTTGCCGCGGGAGTCGAGGATCTCTCGGGCCTTCAAAGTCGTGATGGTCAGCATGGAGCCTCTCAGGGTGGGGAGGACGAACCATTCCAGCAGTGTCGGCCGAGGCTACGTTCGGGCTTCCCCTGCCGTCAAGCGGCCGGTTGCCCAACTCGAAGTCCCGCAGGTCCTTGACCACCGCCGAACCGGGTCGCTAATGTCCTCCCACATGAAACCTTCCCCGCCCGCCGCCCGTAAGCGGAGATGAAGGTCAGCCGGTGAGCCCCAGCGACGCCGAACTGGTCCGGCGCTGCCTGGCCGGAGACGAGCGGGCCTACCGCGAGCTGATCGAGCGCTACGAGAGGCAGGTCTACTCGGTGGCCATGCGGATGGTCCGCGTGGCCGAGGATGCCGAGGACCTCACGCAGGAGACGTTCGTCCGGATGTTCAAGGCCCTCGATCGCTACGACCCGGCCCGGCCCTTCCCGGCCTGGCTGCTCACCATCGCGGCGCGGCTGAGCATCGATCAGCTGCGCCGGCGCCGGGTGAAGACGGTCTCGCTGTTCCGCAGCGAGCCGGGGTCGGACGAGGAGCACGCCGTCGATTTCGCGGATCCCGCTCCGGGGCCCGAGGAGCTGGCCGAGCAGCGCCAGGAGCAGCGCAGCGCCGACCGGCTGATCGGGTCGCTGCCCGAGCACTACCGGATCGTGGTGGTGCTGCGGCACCAGCAGGGGCTCTCCTACGAGGAGATCTCCGAGGCGCTGCGGCTGCCGCTGGGCACGGTGAAGGCGCGCATCCACCGGGCGCGCGCCCTGCTGAAGGAGCGACTGGAGGCCGGGTCATGACGCGCTGTGCCGAGAACCTCCGCCTGCAGGACTTCCTGGACGGCGAACTGCCGCCCGCGGAGACCGTGGCCTTCCGCGCGCACCTGGCCGCGTGCCGTGACTGCGCCGCCGAGGTGGCGTCGTTCCAGGGTCTCATCGCGACGCTCGAGCGCGCCCCCCTGCTGGCGCCGCGGCCCGAACTCACCGGGAGGATCCTCGAGCGCGTGCTGCCGTCGCGCGCGCGCCACCGCCGGCTCGCCGCACTGGGCTGGGGTTACGCGGGCGCGCTCGCCGCCTGCTTCGCCGGGGTGGCGACCTGGGCGCTCCAGCCGGGCGGGCACGCGCAACTGGAGACGCTTTCGGGCCAGTTGTCGCACCGGCTGCTGGGAGCCGGGATCTTCGTGCTGAACCTGCTCGGAGCTTCGGCGGTGCGCGTCGCCGACAGCTGGAGCGTGGTCCGCGCGGTCGGTGGGCGCCTCGCGCCGCTGTCGCGGGCCCTTGGGGCCGTGCTCGCGGAGCCCAGCGTCGCCCTCGCGATCTGGGCGGCGGCCGCGGTCTGCGTGGCCTTGTTGTGGTGGATGCGGCCGCGGGCGGGTGCCGCGGCGCGGGAGGTGCACCATGTCGGCGTCCTGGGCTTCTGAGGTGAGGTGCGGTCGGGTGGGCGCTCGGGCCCGGGGGATGGCGACCGGGGCCCTCCTGGCGCTCGTCCTGTGGCTGGTTCCGGCGCTGGCCCTGGCGGTCGGCGACAGCGGGCGGGTGGTGCGCCACGTGCGCATCGGACCCGCCGGCATCCAGATCGAGCGCTCCGGCCCCGGAGACAGCACGGGCCACCTCGAGACGCGCGTCCGCCCGAAGCCCGAGGGCGTGATCAAGGTGGGCCGGCACGGGCTGACCGTGGAGACCGTGGAGGATGGGAAGGGCGAGAGCGTCGTCATCGGGGGCGATTCGGGGAACGGGACCTCCATCGTCGTGAACGCCGGCGAAGCCGGGCTGGTGCGGCTGTTCGCCGACGCCCACGTGCCCGCCGGGAAGACGATCCCCGGGGACGTGGTGGCCGTGTTCGGTTCGGTCGACGTCGGCGGCACGGTCGAGGGGGACGTGGTGGCGGTGTTCGGCTCGGTGCGCCTGCGTGGCGGGTCCAACGTGGAGGGCGACGCCATCGCGATCGGCGGCGTGCTCGACCAGCCGCCGGATGCGCGGGTCAGCGGCCAGAGCGTGGCCATCGGCCTGATGTCGCCGGGCTGGGGCGTGCCGACGCTGGCCACGCTGCTCACCGTCGTGGTCCTGGGCTGGCTGGTCACGCTGGTCCTCGGCTGGCTGCTCGCCCTGCTCTTCCCCGAGCGCATGCTGCAGATCGGGCACACCGCCTCGCGCCACGGCGCCGGCTCGTTCTTCCTCGGCCTGCTCTCCGCGCCGCTCTTCGTGATCGCGCTGGTGCTGCTCTTCATCACCGTGGTCGGCATCCCCTTCGCGCTGCTGCTGCCCTTCGTCTACCTGCTGGCCATCTGGGCGGGCCAGATCGCCGGGAGCTACGTGCTGGGCTGCAAGATCCTGCGCCGCCGGCCGGGCGAGGGCGGTCTGATGGGCCCGATCGTCGTGGGCACGCTCCTGGTCGCGCTGTGCTTCGGGCTGGGCGCCGGCTTCGCGGTGCCCGAGGGGGTGCCGCGCACGCTCTCGCTGTTCTTCACCCTGCTGGGAGTCCTGTTGGTGCTGGGGCTCTCGATCATCGGCACCGGCGCGCTCATCCTCTCGCGGGTGGGTTCGCGGCCAGCGCAGCCACCCGCGGGCGTCGCCCCCGTCGCCTAGGAGCCTGCGCGGGCGATCGCGACCCCGGACACGCCTGGGGAGCGGAATCCGACCCACGGCCGTCGGTGCCGTGGGTCGGATTCCCCGGTTTCCGTCTCCGTCGGCTGCGGGCCGGCTGGCCGAGTTCCATGGACCGCTCCGGAGCGATCCCGTAACCGGTTTCCCGGCAGCAGATTGACGGGCTGATCCGCCGGACGTCCGCCGGCCGCTGCGGGCGTCGTGGCTGGCATGTTTGTGGCGTTAGGGCTTCGGCATGGAGCCCGTCCTCCGCATCCGCCACTTCGCCCGCACCCTCGCGCTGGCTGGCCTGCTCGCCGTACCGGCCATCGTTCCGGCCGCCGCCAACGAGATGCAGGTCGGCGGCTTCCCGGCGCCCGTCCGCCTCGTCATCCACGACGCCCAGGAGACGCTGCGCGACTGGTGCCGCCCGGACTCCCAGGGCGTGCTCTGGCTGGTGCTGCCCGGCGGGATGAGCTTCGAGCTCGTCACCTCCCCGGCGGACTCCGCCATCTCGAACCACGGCGACGGGGAGTTCCACGTCTTCGACGCCGGCGAAGTGCGCGCCGCGCTCGCCGCGGTCACCTACCCGCTCGACGGCGTGGCGGCCGAGATCTTCATCCTCCCCTACCCGCGTCGCGCCGGCCTGACCTCGGCCGCGGCCCCCGGGCTCATCCTGCTCTCGCCGGGCGTCTACCAGGTGCTCGCGCGAGCAGCAGCAGTCCGAATCCGTCCACGAGCTGGGCCACGTCATCCAGTACGCGCGCCTGCCGGACCAGGACGCCGTCTCGTGGGGGCGCTACCGCGGCCTGCGCGGCATCACCGACCTCAACGTCTACTCCAGCAGCGCGGCCCATTCCGACCGGCCGCACGAGATCTTCGCCGAGGACTTCCGCGGTCTGTTCGGCGGCCCGCTGGCCCGCTCGAGCGGCAACGTCGAGAACGCCTCGCTCACGCCGCCCGCGCAGGTCGCCGGCCTGGCGGACTTCATGCTCTCGCTCTCGGGGCCGCTGCTGACCGTCTCGCTCGGCGTGCGCCCCAACCCGGCCCGGGGCCCGGTGCTCTTCTCGCGGAAGGGTTCCGCGCCGGTGGCGCTGGACCTGTTCGACCTCGCCGGCCGCCGCCTGGCCACGGTCGAGCCCGAGCCCGTCTTCGGCGGCGTGCGCTGGATCTGGGACGGCCGGGACGAGTCCGGCGCCCAGCCCGCCCCGGGGGTGGTCTTCGCCCGCGCGCGCGACGGCAGCGCCAGCGCCCGCGTGACCCTGCTGCCCTGACTCCGGGGCCCGACCCGGCTACCGCCCGCCGAACAGGTCCTGCAAGCCGAAGTCGTCGGTGATGGCGCGCGCGTGCTCGTCGCCGAAGCCGGCGAAGTTGCGCGCCGTGTCGAACAGCGAGCGGGGCAGGCCGGTCAGCAGGCCGAACGGTTGCCGGCTCCCGCCTCCGACCTCCCCCGAGAGCCAGTCCTCGACCTCCGCCGCGTCCTCCACCCTCAATGGCTTGAGCGTCGCGGACACCACGACGTAGTAGCGCCGATCCGCGATCAGCGGGCCCACGCGCCCGACCGGCAGCGGCAGGAGCTGTTGGAGCACGGTGCGCACCGAGTCCAGCCCGGGCACGAGCAGGGTGCGGGCCCCGGTGCGCTCGAGGCGATAGGCGGCGCTGCGGAAGTCGTACTGCAGGCGCAGCTCGGCATCGAAGACGCTCTCGAGGTCGTCGAACCAGCCGGTACGCCGCCTCCACAGCTCGGCGTGCAGCGCGAGCGTCGCCGGCATGCCGCGCGCGAGGCTGCCCGCCACCCGCGAGTCGAACAGCTCGCCGAGCCGGACATCCACCCACAGGTAGCCGCTGTGTTCGCGCGGCGGCTGGGCCGTGATCTCCAGGGCGCGTGCCGCCGGCGCCGGCGCGAGCAGCAGCGCGAGCAGGAGCGCGGCGCGCGCCACGGCGCGGTCGCGCGGGTCGCGCCGCGGCGGGGCGCTGGAGCGGACGGGGAGCGGGGAGCGCACGAAGGATGCCGGATCAGAAGGGCCGCTGGAGCCGCACGCTGAACACCGCGTCCGCGTGCGACTGCTGCAGGTCGCGGGCCACGTAGACCCGCAGGTTGTCCTCCGCGGTGGTCAGCCCGAAGCCGCCGTCCACCTGCATCCGCTGCCGGCCGGGCCACCACGCGTGGCCGCCGTCGTCCCAGGCCCGGCCGACGTCCACGAAGGCGATCGCGTGCAGCCCGGCGTCGAACCCGCGCGGCCGCACGCGCGGCAGCGCGGTCGTGAACTCGGCCTGCGCCAGCAGCAGCTGGTTGCCGCGGTACTGCGCGAAGGCGTGCGCGCGCAGTCCGTCCACGCCTCCGATGGTGAACTCCTTCTGCGGCGGCAGCACGCCGGTGGCCGTGGTCCCGCCCGCGGCGCGCAGCGCCAGCGTCGCGGTCGGGGAGAGCCGCCAGACGGTGCGCACGTCGGCCAGCGCGCGGGTGTACTCGAAGTCGCCGCCCATCCCGTGGCCGGCGCGCTCGACCTCGATCCAGTGGTAGAACCCGGCGCGCGTGCGCGCGGTGCGCTGGGTCTGGCGCTCCAGCCGGAACAGCACGGCGTGGACGTCGCCCTCGGCCACCGCCGGGTTCCCGCGCACCGCCTGGTCGCGCTCGAAGAACGAGTAGGTGTCGCCGCGGACCGCCAGCGAGCGGTAGGTGTCGTTGCGGACGTGCACGCTGACGACCGAGAAGTCGGGGACGCGCCAGGCCAGGTAGGCGCCGAAGCCCTCGCGCTCGAAGTAGTCACGGTAGTCCTGCCGCGCGATCAGCAGCGCCAGGCTGTTCTCGACGTCGTCGGTCTGCTGCAGCTCGCTGTGGTCGGTGCGGCGCGAGAGCGAGACGCCGAGGACCAGCAGGCCGGGGGGCAGCAGCGGTTGCTCGAGTTGCACGCCGTACAACGCGCGCCGCCGCCCGGTGGCGTAGTCGTACCGGCCGCCGATACGCGGCGCCATGGTGGACGGGTCCTGGGCCTCGCCGGTGAGCCCGACCCGGAACAGGTCCACGCGGTTGTAGTCGACGACCGGCTCGAGGCGCGTGTTGCGGGCGTTGCGCCCGAGCTGGAGGCGCCGCGTGCGCCAGACATCGGGCTCGCTGAGCAGGCGCTCGCCGAACGGGGCGCTCAGCCACTCGGTCTGGCCCACGAAGCCGGCATCCGGCGGGGGCGGGGCCTCCGCGGAATCGGAGTCCGGTGCGAGCGGTGCGAACTCGAGCAGCCCGGGCGGGCCCGTCCCGAGCGTGTCGGGAACGGCGGCGCGGGCCGGGCCCGTCCCGAGCGTGTCGGGAGCGGCGGCGCGGGCCGGGTGCGCGCCGGCCAGGGCCGCCAGCAGCAGGATGAGGATGATGGGTCTCACGTCGCCTCCTGGGCGGGATGGGGGAACCCTGCCCCCATCGCAAGCGCCATACCACCGTCCGTCCGCCCCGGGGCGCCGCCGCCGCGGCGCTCGCGGCGTCTCGCGCCGTGCCCCGCGCGCACGGTGTCGCGCCCGCGCGACACGGGCATGCCGCCGCGCCACGCCACGTCCCCGCCTCCGCGCGCGCGTCGCATCGGCTCAGTGGCGGCTGATGCCGTACTTGCGCATCTTGCGGTGGAGGTTGGTGCGGTCGATCCCGAGGCTCGCGGCGGCCTGCGTCACGTTCCAGCCCGCGCCCTCCAGGGCCTTGCGGATGGCGTCGGCCTCGCGCCGTTCGATCTCGCCGCGCAGTCCCGCCGCCTCCTCGTGGCCGGAGACGTTCTCGAGCCAGGGCAGCAGGTCCTCGGTGCGGATCTCCTCGGCCGCCACGAGGACGACGGCGCGCTCCATGAGGTTGCGCAGCTCGCGCACGTTCCCCGGCCAGGCGTAGTCCTCCAGCACCTGCTGCGCCTCGGGGCCCAGCCGCTTCAGCGGCCGCCCCTCGGCGCGGCAGAACGTGGCCAGGAAGTGCGCGGCCAGCAGGGCCGCGTCGCCGCGCCGCTCGCGCAGCGGCGGCACGTGGATCGGCAGCACGTTGAGCCGGTAGTAGAGATCCTCGCGGAACTCGCCCGCGGGGACGGCCGCGGCGAGGTCCTTGTGCGTGGCGGCCACGATCCGCACGTCCACGCGGGCGGTCTTGGTGCCGCCCAGGCGCTCGACCTCGCCGGTCTCGATGGCGCGCAGCAGCTTGGCCTGCGCCTCGAGCGACAGGTCGCCGACCTCGTCGAGGAACAGCGTGCCCCGGTCGGCCAGCTCGAGGCGACCCTTCTTGCCGGTCACCGCCCCGGTGAAGGCGCCGCGCTCGTAGCCGAACAACTCGCTCTCGAGGAGGTCCCGCGGGATGGCCGCGCAGTTGAGCTTCACGAACGGCCCGTCCGCGCGCTTCGAGAGCGAGTGGACCAGGTAGGCGAACAACTCCTTGCCCGAACCGCTCTCCCCGGTGATGAGCACGCGTCCCTGCGACGGGGCGACGCGCCGGGCCTGCTCGAGCACCGCCAGCAGCGCCGCGCTCCGCCCCACGATGCCGAGCTCCGGCTCCCCGGGGGGCGCCGCCGGCCGGCGGCGCAGCCGCGCGACGTGCCCGGCCTCCGCCACGACGGCGAGCAGGTTGGGCAGGTCGGGCGGCTTCTCGATGAAGTCGTAGGCCCCGCGCTGCCCCGCGCGCATCGCGTTGGCGAGCGTCGCCTCCCCGGTCACCATGATGACCGCCGTGACCGGGGCCTGCTCGCGGAACCGCTCGAGCGCGTCCAGCCCGTCGAGCCCGGGCATGTTGATGTCGAGCAGCACGACGTCCGTCACCAGCGGGTCGAGCCGGGACAGGCCTTCGGCCGCGTCGGCGGCCTCGTGCACCGCGTGGCCGGCGCCCTCGAGCGCGCGGCGCAGGGCGCCCCGGATCGCCGGGTCGTCGTCCACCACCAGGATCTCCAGCCGTTCCTCCGTGCTCATCGAGAGACCTCGCCTTCCTTCGCCAGCGGCAGCACGAGCCGTGCGCACGCCCCGCCGCCCGCGCGGTCCTGGAGCGACACCGTCCCGCCGTGCTGCCGCGCGATGTCCCGCACCAGCGAGAGACCCAGGCCGCTGCCGCGCCGCTTCGTGCTCACGTAGGGCTCGAACAGCCGGTCGGTGAGCCCGGCGGGCAGGCCGGGGCCACGGTCCAGCACCTCGAGCACCGCGTGACCGTGCTCGCGTCGCGCGGCGATCTCGACCACCGCGCCCGCGGGGCTGGCCTCGCATGCGTTGAGCGCCAGGTTGTGTGCGGCCCGCGCCAGCAGCACGCGGTCGCCCCGCACCGGCACCGGTTCATCGGTCGTGCAGGCGATCGCCACACCTTCGCACATCGGGCGGCCCGCCGCCGAACGGGCCACCTGGGCCAGGTCGAGCGACTCCAGTTGCGGCTCGGGCAGGCGCGCGTACTGGGAGAACTGCTCGGCCAGCCGCGCCAGCTGCGCGACCTCGTCGAGGGCGGCCTGGAGGTTCGTGCCGGTGTCACGGCGCGGCCCGGGCGCGGACGCGAGCTCCGCCTCGACCAGCTGCAGGGAGAGCTTGAGCGGGGTGAGGATGTTCTTGAACTCGTGCGCCAGCTTGCGCGCCACGTCCCGCCAGGCCGCCTCGCGCTCGGCCTCGGCCATCGCGGTGCGCGCCTCCTCGAGCCGCGCGGTCATGGCGTTGAAGGCGCTGCCGAGCATGCGCAACTCGCGCGCCCCGCGCGGGGTCACGCGCACCCGCAGGTCGCCGTCGGCCACGCGGTCGAGCGCGGCCGACAGCTCGGTGAGGGGACGCGCGATGGGACGGGCGAGCGCCCGGGCGAGGAACAGCGCGAGCGCGCCCAGCAGGAGCACCAGCCCCCCGACCAGCAGCCAGGTGAGCGGGCGCTGCACGTCCACCATCACGCCGAGCCGGCTGTACGCGCCGCGTCCCTCGCTCACGCGCTCCACGTCGGCGAAGAAGCCGGCCGGCACCCGCATGCCCGCCGCGAGCGCGTGGGTGGAGTCCACCCGGGCGACCCCGGCGAGCGCGCCGTGGTTCGACCGGACCAGGCCGTCGCCGGCGAGCGCGGCGTCCAGGTCGGCGGAGAGGTCCGCCCCGCGAAGCCGGGGCGTCCCCTCGGGCACCACCTGTTCGAGCAGTCTCCAGCGGCCGTCCACCCGGCCGTAGATCTGCAGGAAGTCGAGTCCCGCCTCCAGCAACCCGGCGCGGGCACGGGTGTGGCCGGCGAGGTCGAGTTCCGGGCCGGTCGCCCAGCGGGCCCAGGCGCGGGCCCGCGAGAGCGAGGTGGCTTCCATCCGCGCGAGCGCGGTCCGGCTCACCTGCTGGGCCGACTCGAGCGCGCGGTCCACGCCGGGGCGGAACCACCCCTGCGTGGCACGGTCCAACTCGATCAGCGTGAAGGTGGTGAAGACCGCGGTCGGCAGGAGCGCGAGCGCCAGCAGGGCCGCGATCAGGCGGGCGCGGAGGCTCACGGCGCGAACCGGCTGTGCATGTCGGCTCAGGCCCCGTCGCCCAGGTTCGCGAGTTGTCCGCAGGCGGCCCAGATCTCGCCGCCCTGCGTGTGGCGCAGGGTGACGGCGGGAGCCTGCGGGTAGAGCCGCTCGGCGAAGGCCTGGAGCGCCTGCGGGCCGGGGCTCCGGTACGGGAGCCCGGGAACGGGATTGTAGGGGATGAGGTTGATCTTGCTGGGCAGGTCGCGCGCGATGGCGGCCAGCCGGTCGGCGTCCTCCGGCGCATCGTTCAGGTCGGCGATCAGCGTGTACTCGAGCGTCACGCGCCGCCCGGTGCGCAGCCCGTAGGCCTGGACGGCCGGCAGCAGCTCGCGCAGCGGCCAGCGCCGGTTGACGGGCACCAGCGTGTCGCGCAGCGCGTCGGTGGTGGCGTGCAGCGAGAGCGCCAGTCCGAGCGCGAGGCCTTCCCCGGCGAGGCGCTCGATCTGCGGCACCAGTCCGCTGGTGGACAGCGTGATGCGTCGCGCGCCGAGGTTGAGTCCCAGCTCGTCGTGGAGGATGCGCACGGCCTCCATCACGGCCTCGTAGTTCGCCAGCGGCTCGCCCATGCCCATGAGCACCAGGTTGAAGCCGTCGTCCTCCCAGCCGTGGTGGTCTCCCATGATCAGCACCTGGGCCACGATCTCCTCGGCGCGCAGGTTGCGCTGGAGTCCCATCGTCCCGGTCGCGCAGAACGAGCAGCGCAGGGCGCAGCCGACCTGGCTCGAGAGGCAGAACGTCAGGCCGCGCTCCGCGCGCATCGAGACGCACTCGACCCGCCGGCCGTCGGCCAGGGAGAGCACCAGCTTGTGGGTGTCGCCGTCGGGCGTGGCGAGGTGCGAGGCGACGGTCGGCAGGCGGAGGTCCACGAGCCCGGACAGTTCACGCCGGAACGCGAGCGGAAGGTTGCTCATGGCTTCGGGGTCGCGCTGGTGCTTCCGGTAGACCCAGGTGAACAACTGGGATGCCCGGAAGGCGGGCACACCCTGGCTCGCCAGCCGTTCGGCCAACCGTTCACGGGTCAGTCCGTAGAAGCTCGGGGCGGCGGGGGGGTGAGGCGATGGATTCGGGAGATTGGACATGGGTGTGCGCGGTCATTGCCGGGCAATGGGAAAACTATCAGAGCCAACTCATTGCGGTCAATCGCGGGATGTGATATGCATCGTCGTGCAATGAAAGATCCAGATCCGAACGAAGACCCGGCGCGTCCGGTCCTGGCCTGCCTGGGGGAGCCCTCGCGTTTCCGCCTGGTCCGGGCGCTCGCGGTCTCCGACCGGTGTGTCGGCGAGTTGGCGGAAGAAGTGGGGCTGTCGCAGTCGTGCACGACCCGGCACCTGCAGGCGCTGGAGCGCGTGGGCCTGGTGGCCGGGCACCGCGAAGGCAGGCGGGTGCGATTCCGGCTGAGGGCGGACGCGCCGGACTTGACGGAGTTGCTGGGCTGGGCGCTCTCCGGTGCCGGACAGGAAGCGCGCGCCGACGGCCACGACGGGTCGCGTGGCGGGCCCTCGGCTCGCCCGGCCCCGGTGGCCGGGGGCCGCAAGTCGCGGTCGGCGGCCATCGAGCGGCCACGGGGTGGAGATGGCCGCCCCTCGGCCGCCCGGTCGGGAACCGGCGGAGTGGTCGGGTCCTCCTCCTCCAGCGAGCCCGGTCCGAACGTGATCGCCGGGCCCCGGCCGACACGCGGAACGAACGAACTCGAAGACTACCTGCTCTGACCACGAGATTGACATATGCGCGTAGCTGCAATTGACATCGGGTCCAACTCCATCCGGCTCCTGGTCGCCGAGGTCGACGAGCGCCTCGGCCCGGACGGGACGCTGGAGACGGTGGCCAGGGCGGGGGAGGTCTGCCGCCTGGCGCGCGGGCTGGACCGGGCCGGGACCATCGAGGAGGAACTGGCGCAGCGGGTCGGCGGCCTGGCCGCGGGCTTCGTGCGGCGGGCGCGGTCGCTGGGTGCGAAGCACATCGTGATCGGTGCCACCGCCGCCATCCGCAACGCCCGAAACGGCAAGGAAGTGGCCGACATCGTCGAACGGCGGTCGGGCCTGCCCGTCCGCATCCTCACGGGGGAGGACGAGGCGCAACTGGTCTACCGCTCGGTCATCCTCGGCCTCGGCCGCAAGGCGGCCCGCAGCGCCTGCGTGGTCTTCGACATCGGCGGGGGCAGCACCGAGGTGGTCAGCGGCGTCGGCGCCCGGACGGGCCGATGGGCGAGCCTTCCATTCGGCGCGGTCAGCCTGACCGAGCGGTTCCTGCATTCCGACCCACCCGGACCCGACGAGATCCTTGCCCTCAAGGCCGAAGTGCAGGCTGGAGTCATGCATCATTGTGCATCAATGCCGAACAAGGTACCGCTCTTCGCTGGCGTCGGCGGGACGGTGACTGTCCTGGCGTCGATGGACCGCCAACTCGAAACCTATGACCCGGCGCTGCTCGAGGGGTGGCCCATCCGCCCCGAGCGACTCCTCGGATTGGTGGAACGGCTCTCCCGGGCAAGCCACCAGGATCGCAGGGGCTTCTCCACCGTGGGGGAGGGCCGGGCCGACATCGTCGTCGCCGGCGCCCTGGTGGTGGCCCTGTTGTTCGAGCGCTTTCCCTCCTCGGCGCTGGTCTGCTCCACCCAGGGGCTGCGCTACGGGCTCGTTCGCATGGCCGCCGGGGAGTTCCTGGACCGCAGGTAGTCCTCGCCCGGTCCCCTCCCCCTGCCCGGGGCGTCCCCGGGCCGCCGCGGCGCCGGGATCTCCGCGGCCTGCCGGCATCCAGGGCCGCGTCGGTGGGGTTTCTGTTGACGGTCGCCCGGTGTCGCTGGATACTTACCCCGGCGCAAAGAGGTCCCCCAGGTTCTCGGGTTCGTCCGGGGCGGCTCCAGCCCCGGTCGGTTCTGTCGCTGTATGCGTCACAGTCGCCAGCTTTGGAGGGAGCGGAAGCGCATGATTTCCGATCGCAACAGACTCCTGCTCCTGCTGGTCCTGCTCTCGGTGGTCGCCGCGGCAGGCTGGTCGACCGCGTTCGCGGACGGGAGGGCGGCCACACCGTCCGCCGCCTCGTCGCTCGCGAGCGTGTCGAAGCCGCCGGCTGCTCCGACTTCCGGGGAGCCCGATGTCGGTCAGACCCCGCATCCGCTCGCGCAGGGCTCGATGTCGCCGGTCCCGCGTGGGAAGGGTGCTCATACCGGGGGCCCTGCCACCGACCCGTGGCTGCGCTGGATCTTCAGGATGTGGGCCAATCGATATCTCGGAGCGAGGTAGTCCCGACGGATCGAACGGACTTCCAAAGCGCTTCGCGGCACCAAAGGCCTCCCGGAGTCGAACCACCGGGATGTCCAACCGGGTGATGTGACTCGAGGGTTCGAAAGTGCAGAGAGAGATCCCCCCCGATCTGGCTCGCGCAGCGGACGCCGCTCGTACCGGCGCCGGCCGTCACGAAGCGATCGGCGATCTGCATCTGGCGGCTGACAACTTCTCGGAAGCGCTCGAGGAGTATCGCGCCGCCCTGAGCGCGGTCGGTCCCGACGCCCCGGTGGAGCGCGTCCGCATCCTCCTGCGGGTGGCCGAGACCCACACGGCGCGCGGTGACTACGAGTCCGCCGTCGCCGCCCTGCGCGAGGCGCGCGCCGCGGCCCGCCTGCTCGGCGACCCCCGGCAGGCGGCGAACATCGCCGCCCACTACGCCGCGGCGCTCATCCAGCAGGGGCAGTACCGCCGCAGCCGCCGCTACGCGCACTACGCCTATGCTGTCCTGCGCGATACCGACGAGCACCGCACGGTCGGCCAGGTCACGGCGACGCTCGGGCTGTGCGCGACGCGACAGGGCCGCTCCGCCGAGGCCATCGATTGGCTGCAGAACGCCGCCGCCACGTTCCGCCGCATCGACGACACCGACGGGCTGGTCACCGCCCTCAACAATCTCGGACTGGTCTACAAGAACCTGCGCGAGTGGCGCGAGGCCACGCGCTTCCTGGAGCAGGCGCTGCGCCTCGACGAGCGGGCGGGCCTGTATTCCCGCATGCGCGGGCACCACCAGAACCTGGGCCTGATCCGCTACCGGCTGGGGCAGTGGGACCTGGCCGAGGAGAACTTCCGCCAGTCGCTGAGGATCTCGCGCGAGACCGGCCACGTGCAGGGCGAGGCCGCGGCGCTGCTGGCGACCGGCCTGCTCGCGCGGCGGCGGCGGCAGCTGGAGAGCGCCGAGGAGAACTTCCGGCGCGCGCTCGAGCTGGCGGGGTCGGTGGGAGCGCTGCGCGAGGCGACGCTGGCGCGCGAGTTCCTCGGGGAGCTGGCGCTGGACCGCGGCGACGCCATGGCGGCGCTCGCGCTGCTCGAGCCCGCGCTCGACGAGGCGCGCCGCGCCGCGCCGCACGGCGACTTGGTCGCGGAGCTCGAGACCCGCACGGGGCTCGCGCTGCTCGCGGCCGGACGGGCGTCCGAGGCGCAGGCGCACCTGGCGCGGGGCGCCGCGCTGGCCGCGCAGCTGGGCGACAGCATCGAGGCCGCCATCGCCGACCGCGCCCTCGCCCAGCTCGACGCGGTGCGCGGGGCCGCGCCCGGCATGCAGGTCAAGCTCCTCGGCGCGGCCCAGGCCTTCGAGGACCTGGGCGAGACCTACGAGCTGGCCGCCACGCTGGCCGGGTGGGGCGAGTTCCTGCTGCTGCTGCCGGCCAGCGTCCGGCTGCGGCTGCCGCTCGAACCGGTCGCCGACGCGGCCAAGCGTGCGGCCACGCTGTTCCGCCAGCTCGGTGTCGTGTCGCTGGCCTCCGAGTCGCTGCTCACCCTCGCGCGCCTCGAGACCGAGCGCGAGCACTACGACCAGGCGCTGGGCCTGCTCGAACAGGCCGAGCTCTGGCTGCTGGAGGCCGGCTCGCCTGCGGGCGGGCGCGCCGAGGCGCTGCGGCGCGAGATCGAGCGCCAGTACGTCGCCGTCTCGCTGTCCACCAGCAACGAGTTCCGCGCGCTGGAGGACGCGAACCGCCTGTTCCGCGAGACCTCGGACATGAACGGTCTGCTCGCCCAGACCGTCAAGCTCGCCGTGGAGAACGCCGGCGGGGACCGCGGCTTCGTGGCGTTCTCGAGCGGGGGCATGAGGCTCGACGTGGTCGCGCAACACGGGCTGGGACGGGACCGCGCGCGGCGGATCCTGCGCGCGCTGGAGGAGGCGGTGGGACCGCGCCTGGCCGAGAGCGGCCCGGTGTTCTCCAGCCGGGTGGCCGCCGATCCACGCTTCGGCGCGGCGGTGGCCGACGCGCTCGAGAGCGTCGCCTCGCTGGTCTGCGTGCCGCTCAACTTCCCCTCGCAGGCGGTGGGCCTGGTGTTCGTCGACCGGCTCAACGACAACCTGCTCGGGCCGTTCAAGCAGCGCGATGTGAACCTGCTCGCGGTGCTGGCGAACAGCGCGGCGGTGGCGATCGTCGAGGCGCAGCGCTCGCTCCTGCTGGTCGAGAACCGCGAGCTGCGCGACAAGCTGAAGCCGAGCGCCGGCATGGAGCGCGTGGTCACCGCCTCGCGCGAGATGAAGGGCCTGCTCGCCCTGCTCTCGAAGGTCGGCGACAGTTCGGCCACCGTCCTCTTCATGGGGGAGACCGGCACGGGCAAGGGCCTGCTGGCCCAGGTCGTGCACGAATCGTCGAACCGCCGCGACCGGCCGTTCGTGCAGGTGAACTGCGCCGCGCTGCCCGAGTCGCTGCTCGAGAGCGAGTTGTTCGGCTACGTGCACGGCGCCTTCACCGGGGCGGTGCGCGACAAGCAGGGTCTCTTCGAGGAGGCCGAGGGCGGGACCATCTTCCTCGACGAGATCGAGAAGGTCCCCGAGTCGGTGCAGGCGAAGCTGCTGCACGTGCTGGACCGCAGCGAGATCCGCCCGGTCGGCGCCACGCGCAGCAAGCGGGTGGACGCGCGCGTGATCTGCGCCACCGGCACGGACCTGCGCGAGCGCATCCGCGAGGGCCGCTTCCTCGAGGACCTCTACTACCGCCTCAACGACATCACCGTGCGGGTGCCCGCGCTGCGCGAGCGGCGCGAGGACATCCCGGTGCTGTCGCAGCACTTCCTCGGCGTGTACTCGCGCCAGATGGAGAAGGACCTGCGCGGATTCAGCCCCGAGGTGATGCAGCTGTTCCTCTCCCACCAGTGGCGCGGCAACGTGCGCGAGCTGGACAAGACGGTGAAGCGGATGGTGGTGCTCGCCGACCAGGGCGACCAGCTCGGGATCGAACTGCTGCCGCCCGAGATGCGCGAGCCCGCCACGCGGTCCGCGGCGCCGGGGGAGGGTCCGGGCGAGGCGGGCCAGAGCCTGCGCTCGAGCGTCTCGGAGCTGGAGCGCCGGGTGATCTCCGAAGCGCTCGACCGGCATCGCTGGAACAAGGCGAAAGTGGCGCGCGAGCTCGGCCTGAGCTACCCGACGCTGCTCTCCCGGATCCGCACCCTCGAGCTCGAGCGCCGCCGCTCGTAGTCCGCGTCCTCCCCGCGGCGGGCCGGCCCGGCCCCCCGGGGTCCCGCTCCGGCGTTCCACGCCGGTGTCCCGCCAGAGCTCCGACTCGCACTTCCGTTGCCAATCGCCCTATCAATTGTCTTTGCATCGAAGACCATGCGTTCCATGTGGTTAGGCCATGGTCCGCAGAACCATCAAAGTTCTTGATAGATTTCGCCTGTTCCGGGCCGTCGCCGGGGTCGGTCGGTGGCCGTGGCGCATAACGCATTCAGTTGCGGTGCAACGCGTTGAGAGAATAGGCGCGGCTTGACGAATCGATGGCATGACGCGTGCTATTCGCTGCCCAGCGGAGGGGGGGACCTCCAATCAAGTCCGGTGGCACCACCGGATGAGAATCTGGGCTAGGCGGCAATGCGGGGGACCCGGTCGAGGGTACGAGCCCCAGTCACTAGACAACGCACCGCCTCCTGCACCCGCCTAGCTTGGATAACGAGCGATTCACCCGAAGCGAGCCGGCGACAACGCCGAGCAGCCAGGCACACCCGGTCTTCGCATCTCAGCGCGCAGAACCGGCCCGCTCAGGGTTTCAGGGCACCGGCCCAGGACGTAGTTGGCGGACATTGGGGGATGTCGCAGTCGACTGCGTCCGGAACTGGCCGGTGTCCTGTCGCTCCTAGAGGCACGTGTGGCGCAGCGCTCACACCTGCGTCCCGGCCGCACGATCGAGTCGCCCCGCGGGCCTTCCGCCGGGGCGACTCCGTGCGTTTCCCGCTTTGATCCGCAAGGGGTTGCGACGCTGCCCCGCCGGCGCTAGCGGGCTCTGTGGCATGGCACGACGGTTGCCAAGTATGATGCAGGCGACCAGACCCGCCGTGACCACACCCGACCGGGAGGGATGACGATGAACAGGCTGCTCCTGCCACTCATGCTGCTCGGCGTCCTGCTTGCCGGCTGCCGGGAGGAATCCACCGCGCCCATCGTCCCGCCCGCCGCGCCGCGGGGATTGTTCAGCGTCACCGGGGACGGCCAGGTCACGCTGGTCTGGCTGGCGAACACCGAGCCCGACGTCGTCAGCTACCGCATCTACGAGGGGCCCTGCGGGGGGACGGGCTGCGAGTACACGCGGATCGCGGCCATCCCGGCCCCGGCGGGGGCCCAGTACGTCGAGTACGTGGTCACCGGCCTCGCGAACGGCGCCACCCGCTTCTTCGCGGTCGCCGCGGTGAACCGGGCGGGGGCGGAGAGCGACCTGTCCTACGACGATGTCTTCGACACGCCCCGGCCTGCGGGCGCCGGCTTGGTGCTCAACAACTTCCTCGTCTACGAGACGAACATCGGCTACGACTTCTCGGCCTTCGCGCGCACCAACACCATCGACGCGCCGGCCGACATCTTCTTCGGCTACTGGGTGGACTCGCTGGGGTACGCCTACCAGCAGGTCTTTGCGTCCGGCACGTCCACCGACATCCAGGACGCGGGCTACGTCTCCTCGCTCGACGCCGTGGACTTCGCCCCGGATGCCGAATCGGGCTGGTCGCCGAGCGGGACGGTCGAGGCCATCGTTGGGCACGCTTACGTGGTCTGGACCCGTGACAACCACTTCGCCAAGTTCCGCATCACCGCCGTGGGCCCGACCCAGGTGACCCTCGACTGGGCCTACCAGATCGACGCGGGCAATCGCGAGCTGAAGGCGAAGCCGGCGGGCGAAGAGGGCGGCGCGCCGCGGCGGCCCATCGTCTGGCTGCGCCGGTAGACCGGGCAGGAAGGGGGTTCTGGTGCGCTGGACGCAGATCGCCTGCGCGGCCGTCGTGCTCGCCGTGATCCCGGGCTGTGCGGCCTGGGTCGGGACCCGCCACCCGCTGGCGGGGTCATACGCCCCTTCCGGACGCCCGTCGCCGAGCTACTACTGCTATGATTGTCACGGGTACCGCTACCTCGATCCCTACTACGACTGGTGCGCGGGCCACGGATTCCGTTACGCGTGGGATCGTCACCCGGAGACCGTCCGCGTCTACCGCGAACAGTACGTGCGGATCAAGCAACAGAACCCCTCGTTCGGCCGATACCGCTATCCGGCTGCGTACCGGGACCAGAAGCGATACCGCGAGCCGCGCGACTACGATTCGTGGCGGGCCGGGACGGCCCCCGGGAAGGCCTCGGGGCCCGGCGACGTGAAGGTCCGGGAGAAGACCCGGCGCACGCCGGGTAACAGGAAGAACAACGGGCATGACGAGAGGGACCGGGAGCGTCTTCCGGCCGAGCAGCCGCGGGACTCGCGGCCGGCCGGCGGACCACGGCCCGGACCTCCAGGAGGAGCGTGACCATGTTGCGAATGCGGTGGCTTCTGGGCGTCCTCGCGATCGGACTCGTCCTCTCGCCGTCCCCGGCTGGGGCCCGGGCGATGGGCCTGGACATCTGGACCGACCGGGGCAAGGACGCGGTGTACGAGCCCGGCGAACCGATCCAGATCAAGGTGCGCGCCTCGGATGACGGCTACCTCCTGGTCTACGACATCGACTCGGAAGGCTACGTGCGCGTGCTGTATCCCTACGAGGGCCGCAGCGGCTTCGTCGAGGGCCGGCAGACCTACCGGGTGCCGCCCGCCCAGTCGGGTCTGCAGCTCGTCGTGCAGGGCCCCGTGGGGCAGGGCTACATCGTCGCCCTCCTCTCCCGCGAGCCCTTCAACGCCCTGCCCCGCTACCTGCGTCCCTACGATCCCCAGGCCGAGGGTGCCGGCTACGTGGGGGAGGAGGACGACGACCAGGACGTGACCTCGGACGGTCGCATCATGGGCGACCCGTTCGTGGCGATGGAGCGCATCCGCCGGCAGGTGCTGAGCGACGCCAACGACCCCGAGCTCTTCGCCACCGCCTACAGCTCGTACTACATCCACCAGGCCGTGCGCTACCCGCGCTACCTCTGCAACGACTGCCACCGTCCCAACCAGTGGGCGTGGTGGGATGGCTACGACCCCTACTACACGAGTTGTTCGGCTTTCGACTTCCGCGTCTACTGGGGCTGGAGCTGGGGGCCGCGCTACTGGTTCGGCACGGTGCCCTACTTCTGCTACGTGCCGCGCTGCTACCCGTGCGCCCCGTACGACCGGCCCTACTACTCGTCCTGGAACGGCCGGCGGCAGTGGAACGCGCTCTGGAGCGGCCATCTCACGCGCCGCAAGACGGCGCCGCCTGCGGGCTACGCCCCGCCGAGCCGTTACGACGGCTCGCGCTGGAAGGAAGGCAAGCCGCTGCCGCCGGGCTTCCTCGGTGGCGGCAACGGCCGGGGCGGGATCGGCGCGGGCGTGCGCGTGCCGATCGGGTCCAACCGACCGGGCGTGCGGGAGCCGGTGGAAGGCAGGCGGCTGCAGGAGGGCACGCGGCCGGGCCCGGGTGGCCGGCAGGGATCGACCTGGGGGCCCGCGGGGCGCCCGGGTCCTGACGAGGGCGGGCGCGTGGATCGCCCGCGCGACACGCGGTCGGCGCCGGTCTACCGCTCGCCGCGCGAGACCTCGCGTCCGTCGGCGCCGTCGCCGCGGTACGAGCGTCCGCGCGAGGGGGCGCGTCCCTCGTCGCCGCCGCCCAAGGCCGATCGCCCGCGTGACGAGTCGCGGCCCTCGCCGCCGCCGAGCAGCCCGGCCCCGCGTCCGGCACCCGCGCGGGACAACCCGGAGCGGGGCCAGGGTGGGGAGCGTCACGGCCGGGGCTGATCGATCCGCGTGGTAGACTCCATCTTCGCCTGGGCAGGGAGCGGGGCCGGGAAAGCCGGCTCCGCCCCGCCCGCGTCTTCGTGGTGGCGGCTGCGACCGGCCGGCGCCTGCTCCAAGGGGATCTGATGAAGCCACTCCGTGCCGCGGCCGCGTGCGCCGCGCTCGTCCTGCTCTGCGCGCGGCCCGCCACCTGCGCCACGTCGGCCTTCGCCTTCCTGGAGATCCCGGGCGGGGCGCGGGCCGCCGCGCTCGGTGGCGCGTTCGCGTCGCTCGCGCAGGGCGTCGAGGCGGCCTTCTGGAACCCGGCCGGGCTCGCGGGCGTGAAGGGCGTGCAGCTCACGGGAACGCACACCGAGTACCTGCAGTCGCTGCGCCTCGAGCAGTTCGCGCTCGCGAACCGCTCCTTCGGCGGCGGCACCGCGGTCTCCTTGCGCGCGCTCTACTCCGAGCCCATCGCCGCGACCGACGCGGACGGGAACCCGACCGCGAGCGGCTCCTTCGGCTACCACGACCTGGAGTTCGCGCTGGGCCACGGGCGCGTCGTCGCGCCCGGGCTGAGCGTGGGTGGCACGGTGCAGGTCCTGCGCGAGCGGATGGCCGAGGTCTCCGCGACCGCCTACGCGGCCGGGTTCGGCGCGGTCTGGGTGCCGGCCCGGCTGCCCGGCGTGCGCCTGGGGCTCAGCGCTCACAATCTCGGCGGGGATGCGCGCTACACGCTCGACGGCGGTCCGGGCGCCGCCATGCCGCTGCCGGTCGCGGTGCAGGCGGGCGGCTCCTGGCAACACGGCCTGGCGCGCGGCGCCGCGCTGCGCACCGCGCTCGAGGCCCGCTTCGCCCGCGGCCGCGACGGCGTCGGCATGATGGGGGTGGAGGTGGCCACTGCCGGCGGGGCCAACGGTTCCGGCGTCGCCACCCTGCGCGGCGGGCTGCGCGTGAACGACGACGCCGCGAGCTACAGCCTGGGGGTCGGCTACGCGCTGGTCGGCCTGCGCGTGGACTACGCCTTCGTGCCGATGCGTTTCGACCTCGGTGACACGCACCGGGTCGCGTTCACCGCGCAGTTCTGAGCGGGCTCAGGCGCCCTGGCGCTCGAGGCGCACGACGCCGTCCTGGAGCACCGCGTAGCTGAAGGATTCGAGCCAGTCGCCGAGCACGAAGAACTCGCGGCCCGGCTCGCGCCGCTCGTGGACGTGGTGGAAGTGGCCCACCATCACCGTGTCGAACCCCTCGGCGAAACGCGGCAGCGCGATCTCGCGCCACAGCCGCTCCGGGTCGATCGGCCGCTCCCCGCGCGCGTCGCGCGACCAGCGCGAGACCTGGTGGGCGAGCGGGAGGCCCAGGTCCGGGTGCAGCAGCCCGTAGAGCGCGATGCTCACCGGGGCGCGGATCACGCGCCGCAGGACGCGGTAGCCCAGGTCGCCGCCGACCAGCCCGTCCCCGTGATGGAGCCAGATCCGGCGGCCCTGGGTCGCCAGCACCAGGGGGCCGTCGTGCGTTTCGACTCCGACCTCCTCGGCCAGGAAGCGGCCGAGCCAGAAGTCGTGATTGCCGTTGAGGTAATGGAGCGTCACGCCCGATTCGCGCAGGCGCCTGAGGATGGCGAGCGTGGCGAAGTGCCGCCGCGGGATGGCGGCGCGGTACTCGAACCAGAAGTCGAACAGGTCGCCGACGATGACCAGGGCGGAAGCGCGGCCGGCGAGCGAGCCCAGGAAGTCGTGAAGCCGGTCCTCCCGTCCCGCCTCGCGCTCGCGGCCCTCGACGCCCAGGTGGGCGTCGGAGATGAAGAACACGGCCTCGGAGAGCATGCCGCAGTGTAGCCGAGCCGCGGCCGATGCTTCCACCGTGCAGGTGACCTCGGGCCGGCGCGGGGTATACTGCGCGCCACCCGGCGCAGGGGTGCCGCGGCGGGCGCAGGCCACGCCGCGTTCGCCACGCGGGCGGGGACAATTGACGGCTTTCTGACAGCCTCGAAGCGGTACGCGATAACCTAAGGGTAGATGACCATGGGCGCTCCGGCCCGCACCGTACGGCGGCCCGCGCCCCGCGATCCGCGACCCGCCGTCGGCGGGTGACCGCGGGCGCCCCGTCCGCGCAGACGTCGCGGCACGGGGGGACCAGGGCCCGGTGCCGGACACCTGACAGGAGGATCCACCATGAGCAGTCAGCCTTTCACCCGGCCGCGCACCCACTACTTCACGGCGGCGGGTCTCGTCCTCGCGGGACTCGTGATCGGATTGGGCCTCAGCGCCGGGCTCGGCCTGCAGCGCGACTCCACGGCCCAGCGCCCGGAGCGGCCCGCGATCGCGGGCGGCCCGGGCTCGCTCGAGAGCCCGTTCGTGGGCGTGGTCGAGCGGACTCTGCCCGCTGTCGTCTTCATCGACGTGAAGAAGAAGGTCTCCGGTGCCACGACCTTCCCGCAGGACGAGATGTTCCGCCGTCTCTTCGGCCAGGAGCCGCCCTCGCGCCCGCGCGTCGAACCCTCCTCGGGCTCGGGCTTCATCATCGACTCCGGGGGGCACATCCTGACGAACAACCACGTGGTCGCCAACGCCGAAGGCATCACCGTCACGCTCAACGACAAGCGGACCTTCAAGGCCACCGTGGTCGGCACCGACCAGGAGACCGACGTCGCCATCATCAAGATCGACGGGCACGACCTGCCGTCGATGCCGCTGGGCGACTCGGACCAGCTGCGCATCGGCGACTGGGCCATCGCGATCGGCAACCCGCTGGGCGAACTGCGCGGCACGGTGACCGTGGGCATCATCAGCGCCCAGGGGCGCTCGAACCTCAACATCTTCGGCGGCAACCCCGCCTACCAGGACTTCATCCAGACCGACGCCTCGATCAACTTCGGCAACTCGGGCGGCCCGCTGTGCAACATCCACGGCGAGGCCATCGGCATCAACACCGCCATCAACCCGAGCGGGCAGGGCATCAGCTTCGCCATCCCCATCAACCTGGCGAAGCACGTGGCCGAACAGCTCATCGCCTCGGGCAAGGTGAAACGGGCCTGGATGGGAGTGACGCTGGCCGAGCTGACCCCCGACCTGGCGGACGGCTTCGGCATCAAGGACAGCAAGGGCGTGGTGGTCCAGGGTGTGCTCGAGGGCAAGCCGGCCGCCCGGGCGGGCCTCAAGCGCAACGACGTCATCGTCGAGATGAACGGCGCGCCCGTCACGGACATGCAGAAGTTCCGCTTCCAGGTGGCCGACATGCCGGTCGGGAGCCGCATCCGGCTGGTCGTGCTGCGCGACGGACGCCGCCTGCCCATCACGCTGACGCTGGCCGAGCGCACCGATGCGGCGGTGGCCGGGGCCCCGTCGCCGGGTGCGGAGGGGACCGTGCCCGTGCCCGGCGGCCTGCGGGTGCGCGACCTCACGCCCGAAGAGAGGGCCGGAGACGGCGCGCCCTCGGGCGTGGTCGTGACCGACGTCGCGGACGGCGGCTCGGCGCAGGAGGCGGGGCTGCAGGAAGGCGACCTGATCGAGGAGGTGGGCGGCAGGCCGGTGACCTCGGCGGCGGCCTTCGCGAAGGCGCTGCAAGCCGCCCGGACCTCGGGGAAGGCGCACGCGACCCTTCTGGTGACGACCGACGGCAACACCCGCTACATCCCGCTGGGGCTCGAGTGAGGCCCGGCGCGTGAGGGGCCCGGAAGGCGGCGGCGGGCGCGGTCCCGCCGCCGTCGTCCGTGACGCTCGGTCACGGCGAACCGGGGGCGCTGCCGTCACGCTCCGCCGTGCGCTTGGGCTCGCGGCCGCGGTCACGGCGCTGTTGCTCGCGGCGATCCCCGGCCCGGCCGCCGCCGCGCGCGGCGTGTTCCTCACCGGCCTGCGTTCGCGATCGGCGCCCGCCGCCACGCGGCTGGTGTTCGACTTCTCGGCGCCGGTGACGCTGGTGGCGCCGGATTCCGGCCGCACCCGCGCGCTCGTGGTGAGCGTGCCCGGGCAGCCGCTGTTGCGCGAGGCCGGGGTGCCCGCCGTGCTCGCGGTGCGCGACGGGCTGGTGGACTCGGTCGAGGTGCTCACCGGGCGCCGGGGCGCGCGCTTCCAGGTGTGGCTGAGCGACTCGGTGCCCTTCCGCGTCTTCACCCTGGAGGGCGAGCCGGACAAGCCGTTCCGCGTCGTGGTGGACGTGACGCGTCCCGGTGCCGGGGCGGCCGTGGAGCAGGTCCCTGCCGCCGTCGCCGCGGTGAAGAAGCCGTCGCGGGTGCGCGTCGTGGTCGTGGACGCCGGGCACGGTGGCGAGGACACCGGCGCGCGCGGCCTGCGCGGCGTGGTGGAGAAGCAGGCCAACCTGGCCGTGGCGCGCGCGCTCGCCGCGGAGCTGGGCCGCACGCCCGGCATCCGCGTGGTGCTGACGCGCGACGACGACACCTTCATCCCGCTGCGCGAGCGCTACCGCATCGCCGAGCAGGCCCGGGCGGACCTGTTCATCAGCCTCCACGCCAACTCCTCGCCGCGGCGTGGGAGCGGAAGCGGGACCGAGGTCTACTTCCTCTCCCTGCGCGGGGCCACCGACCAGGCCACCAAGGACCTGGCCGACATGGAGAACGCGGCCGACCTGGTCGGCGGCGTGCCCCAGCAGGCCGACGACGACCTGGTGAGCATCCTGTACGACGTGAAGCGCTCCTCGGCCCTGCAGCAGAGCCAGTTGCTCGCCACCAGCCTGCTCGACCACGTCACCCGCGACCGCCGGCTCGGGGAGCGCGGCGTGAAGCAGGCCGGATTCGTCGTGCTCAAGTCGGTGGAGTTCCCCTCGGTGCTGGTCGAGACGGCGTTCATCAACAACCCGGTCGAGGCCCGCCTGCTCGCGAGCGAGGAGTTCCAGGCCCAGATCGCGCGCCAGCTAGCCGCGGGCGTGTACGCCTACCTCGAGAAGTCGGGCATCGGCTACGCCGCCGGCCCGCCCGACTCGGCCGCGGGCAGGGGGCGCTGAGCGCGCCGGGCGGCGCACCCGGTCCACGGAACCCGCGAGCCCCCGGCGGGAAGGCCTGCCGGGGGCTCGGTGCTGGAGACGGGGCGCACCGCGGCTACCGGCCTCCGCCCACCCGCTCGATGCGTCCGTCCGGGCCGACGTCCAGCGGGCGGTCCCTGGAGGCCGCTGCGAGGTAGCGCTCCAGCGCGTCCCGCATCAGTACACCGGTGTCCGTCTTGTCGGTCGCGTGCATCAGCGTGTTGTAGTTGTCCCCGCCGGCGGCCATGAAGTTGTTGACCACCACGGTGTACGTCCTGGCGTCGTCGAGTGCCGTGCTGTCGGCGAGCGTCAGCGAGAGCAGGCGCTGGCCCTCGGGCCGCGAGAGATCGTACCGGTAGCGCAGCCCGCTCTGCGGGGAGACCCGTCCGCGCGCGAGGCCCTCCTCCAGCAGGGTGCGCACCTCGGCCCCCTTGAGCTTCACCACCACCAGCGTGTTGTCGAAGGGGATGACCTCGTAGACCGAGCCCTTGGTGATCACCCCCGCCGGCAGGTCGGCCCGCAGGCCGCCGCTGTTGGTGATCGCCACGTCGGCCTTCACCTCGGTCCGCATCGCGTCGGTCACCACGTTGCCGAGCGTGGCGTCCCGGCTGCGCGTGAGGGCGCGGGCGCTTCGGCCGATGGGGGTGGCCGCGATCGCGGCCACGCTCGCGTTCCAGACCTGGAGGCGCGCGGCGAGCGTGCTGTCGGGGGTGACCTCGTCGGCGTAGGTGCTGACGATCCGGGAGCTGCGCTCCACGACGCGCCTCGCCACCGGGTCCACGGTGAGGTCGCAGACGCCGATCGCCTGGCCCTGCGAGCCCGGGATCATCACGGTCGCGCCGCCGATCTCGTCGAGGACGTAGTTGTGGCTGTGGCCGCCCATCCACAGGTCCACGCCCGGCACCCCGCGCGCGAGCCGCGCGAGGTCGCCCGAGGCGTGCCGCGACGAGTCGGTCTCGGCCGGGGTGTGGCCGATCTCGATCACCACTGGGGGGCGCCAGCGCTTGCGCAGCCGGGGCACGATCCGGGCGGCGGTGGCCGAGTCGTCCTCGAAGCGCAGGTGCGCCACGTTGGTCGCCAGGGTCACGCTCGGCGTTCCGACGTAGGCCATGCCGAACAGCCCCACGCGCACCCCGCGGCGCACGAGCAGCGTGTCGCTGCGCGCCCAGCGCGGCCTCCGGCCGGTCTTGCGCTCGACCATGTTCGCGGCGAGGGCGGAGAACCGCATCTCGTCGACGCGCCGCATCAGCGTGTCGGCCGACCAGTCGAAGTCGTGGTTGCCGATCGCCATCGCGCTGTAGCCGAGCAGGTTCATCTGCTCCACCACCGGGTGGCCGAACTGCAGGTTCGAGATCATCGTGCCCTGGAAGGTGTCGCCGCCGTCCACGAGGATGGTGCCCTCGGGGTTCTCGGCCTGGAGCCGGTGCAGGTGCGCGGCCAGCACGGGCGAGCCCCCGTAGGCGCGCCCGCTGCGGCGCTCCTTCGCGCCCGGCAGCAGCGCGCCGTGGAAGTCGGTGGTCTCGAGCACCCGCACCGTGGGGAAGCGGGTGTTGGCGACCAGGCCCAGCACCTGCGCGCGGGTCAGCGTGTCACCCCGCCCCGCGAGGCTCACGCCGGCCAGGAGGCCGCGGCGGAACGAGGCGCGCTCGGCGCCGCTCTCCAGCGCGTAGCCCGAGGCGCGGGCCGCGGACTCGCACCAGTCCTGGGCGTTGACGAGCGAGGCCACCGCGAACGGGTGGATCAGCTCCTGGCGGGCGTCGCTCCCGAGCACGCCGCGCCGGAGCAGCCCGTCGAGCCAGGGCTCGAGCGAATCGGGCACGTCGGCGAAGGCGCCCGAGGGCCGCTTCTCGCGCCAGTCGAAGGCGCGCGCCAGCCAGTAGGCGAGGTCGGTGCGCCGCGCCGGCTCGTCGGGGAACAGGCGCAGCACCTCGCCCTTCGGCGCCACGCCGCGCCGCACCAGCAGGTCCACCAGCGGCCGTTCCATGCTCGTCGCGTAGTCGGGCAGCACCGTCCAGGAGCGGTCGGTGCGGGCCTCGAGCGTGCCGGCCCGGCGGATGTGGTCCACCAGCGCCTCGCGCACCTCGGGCCCGTGGGAGAGCAGGCGCGGCGCGCTCGCGATCTCCTCGAATCCGCCACCGCCGTTGAGCCGGTAGTTGTTGACCGCGACCTTGAGCTTCTGGTCGGCCGCCAGGGGCTGCCCCCGCCAGATGAGGTTGACGATCCGCTCGCCCGCCGGGCGCGTGAGGTCCACCTCGTAGCCGATCCCCTGCGCGGCGTCGACGTTGTAGCCCGCCACGCCCGGCTCGACCAGCGCGCGGCCGGACTCGAAGGTGTAGGGGGCGTAGTAGCGCGCGGAGCGCTCCAGCGCCTGCCGCAACTGCGCGCCCGTCAATTCGACCACGGCGAGCGTGTTGTCGTACGGGTAGGCGCGCAGCGCGTCACGCACCGTCACCGGGCCGCGACGGATGACGGCCGCGGGGTCGAAGAGCGCGGCGAGGGAGACGTCCGCGCCGCTGGCCTCCAGCTGGGCGGCGTGGACCAGGTCCCAGAGCGGGCCGTCGGCGAGGCGCCCGTGCGGCGAGCCGATGTCCTGCGCGGCCTCGCCGATGCGCTCGGAGAGCGCCGCCTGCGCGGCCGCGTGGTAGGGCGCCGCGAAGCTGTCGAGCTCCGCGTCCACCGGGACCGAGTCGGCCACGGCGATGGTCTGCCCGCGGCGCAGCCCGACGCGCCAGGGCTCGGTCGGGCCGCCCCGGGTCAGCTCGATGTCCACGCGGCCGAGCGCCTCGGCGTTGCGCCCGGCCTGCACGACCAGCGGCCCGGTGGGCGAGTTCGCATCCACCAGGGTCGCGTGCGTGTGGCCCAGGATGAGGACGTCCACGCCGCTCAGCCCGCGGGCCAGGCGGGTGCCCCAGTTCTCGTCGGGCGCGTCGGCGGGCCGCGCGGACGCCGTGGCCAGGTCCTGCTCGATCCCGGTGTGGGCGAGCACCACCACCACGTCGCAGCGCTCGACCTCGCGCAGGCGCTTGGCCTCCGCGTTCCCGGTCTCGAGCGGGGGGAGGAAGCGCAGGCCGGCCCAGTGGGCGGAGTCCTCGAGCGCGGGCACCGCCGGAGTCGTGAGCCCGACCACCCCGACGCGCAGGTCACCGAGCTTCTTCACGATCGAGGTGCCGAAGGCGGGCGAGCCGTCGCTGGCCCGGACGACGTTGGCGGCGAGCCAGGGGAATCCGGCCTCGTCGCGCGCGATCGCGAGCCCGGCGGGTCCCCACGAGAACTCGTGGTTGCCGACCGCCATCGCGTCGTAGCCCATGCGCGTCATGGCGGTCATCATCGGCTCGGGCCGCGCGCGGTCGCCGCGCCAGTAGAAGGTCTCGATCGCGCCGCCCTGGATGACGTCGCCGTCGTCGAGCAGCAGCACCGGCTGTCCCTCGGCCCGTGCCGCCCGCACCAGGCTCGCGATCCTGACGAGCCCCGAGGGCGCCGGCTGGTCGGCGAGGTAGTCGTACGAGGTGAGCGCGCCGTGCAGGTCGGTGGTGTGGAGCACGGTGAGCCGCGTGGTCTCGCACCGGGCCTCCGGGGCGAACGTGGGGAGGGACGAAGCGCCGATCACGGCGAGCAGGTACAGAAGGATGGGAGGTCTCATGAGGCGGATGCTAGTCCCAGTGGAGCGGTTCGGCAACGGGCTCCGGGCGGTCCGCGGACCGCCGGCGGCCGGCCCGCTCCCCGCGCGGGCCGACCGGGTCGCGGGGGGCGAAGCGGATTGTCACGGCCCGCGAGCGGAACGTATATTGGCGCGGCCGTCGGCAGGATGACGCCTCCCGCGGTCACCGCGCCGCGGCGGACCAGGGGCCGCCTGTCCTCCGGAATCCGTCCTCGCTCCCCCCGGGCGCCGGGATGGCGGAACGGTCGCTTTGCACGATGCTGGGAGGGAACCCCTTGATGGATCGCGATCCGGTGGCCCCGGGCCTTTCGGCGGAGCTCTACGCCGCGCTCTTCCAGCACGCTGCCGAGGGCATGTTCGTCGCCGACGCACAGGGCCGGCTGGCCACCGTCAACCCCCGCCTGTGCGAGCTCACGGGGTTCACCGTGGAGGAGACGCTGGGCCAGCCGTACGTGAGCTTCACGGACGCCGAGGACCTGCGGAAGCACCCCCTGCGCGTGGACGAACTGCGCGCCGGGAAGAGCGTGGTCTCGGAACGCCTGCTGGTGCGCAAGGACGGGATCACGGTCCCGGTCGAGCTCACCACGCGGATGCTGCCCGACGGCCACCTGGTGGGCGTCGTCCGCGATCTCACGGAGCGGCGGCAGGCGCTCGAGGCGGTCAGGGCCAGCGAGGCGCTCCTGCGAGCCACGACGGAAGCGGTGACCGACGGCATCCTCGCGGTGGATGATCGCGGGCGCGTCGTGCACTGGAACGCGCGCTTCGCCGAGCTGTGGCGCATCCCGCGGGAGGTCACCGACTCCGGGGACGACGACCGGCTGCTCGGATTCGTCCTGGACCAGGTCGAGGACCCCATGGTGTTCCTCGAGAAGGTCCGGGCGCTCTACCGCTCCGACGAGGAGACCTTCGACTCCGTCAGCTTCAAGGACGGCCGGATCTTCGAGCGGTTCTCGTGCCCGCTGATGAACGGCGACGAGATCGCCGGGCGCGTCTGGAGCTTCCGCGACGTCACCGAGCGGCGGCGGGCGGAGCGGGCGCGGCTGGAGATGGAGCGGCAGTTGCTGCACACGCAGAAGCTGGAGAGCCTGGGGGTGCTGGCGGGCGGCATCGCGCACGACTTCAACAACCTGCTGATGGCGATCCTGGGGAACCTCGAGCTGGGGCTGCGCGACCTCTCCCCGGTCTCGCCGGCGCGGCCCCGGCTGGACGCGGCGAGCAACGCGGCGCGGCGGGCGGCGGACCTGACGCGGCAGATGCTGGCGTACTCGGGGCGGGGCAAGTTCCTGGTCGGGCGGGTGGACCTGAACGAGCTGGTGGAGGAGAACGTGCACCTGCTGCGGACGTCGATCCCGCGGACGGTGACGCTGAACCTGCAGCTGGACCGGGCGCTGCCGGCGGTGGAGGCGGACGCGGGGCAGATCCAGCAGGTGGTGATGAACCTGATCACCAACGCGGCGGAGGCGGTGGGGAGCGCGCCCGGGGTGGTGACGCTGTCGACGGGGGTGCGGGAGTGCGACGCGGGGTACCTGGGGCGGAGCCGGCTGAGCGAGCCGGCGCCGGCGGGGCGCTACGCGTACGTGGAGGTGACGGACAGCGGCTGCGGGATGGACGAGGAGACGCAGAAGCGGATGTTCGACCCGTTCTTCACGACGAAGTTCACCGGGCGCGGGCTGGGGTTGCCGGCGGTGTTCGGGATCGTGCGGGGGCACGGGGGGGCGTTGCTGCTGGACAGCGCGGTGGGCAAGGGGACGACGATCCGGGTGCTGTTCCGGGCGGCCGGGGCGGCGTCGGCGGTGACGGCGGAGGCGTCCGGTGCGCGCGCGGGCGGAGCGGAGGCGATGCGGGGCACGGGGCAGGGGACGATCCTGATCGTGGACGACGAGGAGATGGTGCTGCAGCCGTGCGCGGCGCTGGTGGAGTCGCTGGGATTCACGGTGCTGACGGCGGGGGACGGGGAGCGGGCGGTGGAGGTGGTGCGGCAGCACGGGGCCGGGATCCGCGCGATCCTGCTGGACCTGATGCTCCCGAAGCTGGACGGGGCCGGGGCGCTGGAGCGGATCCTGCTGATCGAGCCGGGGGCGAAGGTGATCCTGACGAGCGGCTACGACGAGGCGGAGGCGACGCAGCGGATTCCGCCGGGGCGGCTGGCGGGGTTCATCCGGAAGCCCTACCACCTGGATCAATTGCGCGGCGTGCTGACGCGGGTCCTGGGCGCCACCTTCTAGCCGTCGCCGGGGCGCGCGGGGAGGAGAGCACCCCGGCGACGGCCCGGCACGCATGGTCCGGGACGGGCATTGCCGTGCCGGACGGGCGAACGTATAGTGCCGTCGTCCTCGGGATGAGGGCACTTCACCCCGTTCCCGCCCCTCCGGGACCTGGTGCCGTCCAGTCCGGACGATCCGGTCGCTTTCCGCGATTCCCCCGCGGTGGGACCCGGTGCCAGGCCGAGGTCACGCCTCCCGCGGCGGGAGGGCGGAGCGCACGCTTCGGATGATCCAGGGGGAAACCGACGATGGATCGTGAATCCGCGACCCCGAGCCTGCCCGCGGAGTTCTACGTCTCGCTCTTCCAGCAGGCCGTCGACGCCATGTTCGTCGCCGATCCCCGGGGGCGGATGATCGCGGTCAATCCGCGCGCGTGCGAGGCGCTGGGCTTCGCCGCCGGGGAACTGCTGGGCCGACCGCTCGCGGACCTCGCGGATCCCGAGGAGCCGCCCGACGACCCGGCCGGGCTCTCCGGCTCCGGGGGCGGGGAAGGCACGGTCGCGGAACGCCGGCTGCGGGGCAGGGACGGGAGGCTGATCCCGGTCGAGCTCACGACGCGGTCCCTGCCCGACGGCCGCCTGCTGGTCGTCGCGCGCGACATCACCAGGCGCAAGCGGGTGGAGGAGGCGCTCGGGATCGCCCACGCGAGGCTCGAGGCGCTGTGGAGCGTGTCCTCCCTGTCCGAAGCCGGTCCGCAGGCCATCGCCGAGCACATCCTCGACTCGATCGTGCGAATGACCCGCAGCGCCTACGGCTTCTACGGCCTGGTCAACGAGGACGAGTCGGCCATGACCATCCAGGCGAGGTCCGGCGCGGCGCTGAAGGATTGCCGGCTGGCGGACCCGCCGGAGGAGTTCTCCATCCGCGAGGCCGGCGTGTGGGCCGAGGCGGTCCGCCGCCGCTCGCCGCTGATCATGAACGATTACGCCGCCGGGCACGAGGCGAAGAAGGGACTGCCGGAGGGGCATGTCCCCCTGACGCGGCTCCTGGTCGTGCCGTTCTTCCGCAACGGCAGGATCACGGCGGTGGCGGCGGTGGCGAACCGGCCCCACGACTACTCGCAGGAGGACGTCGTCCAGCTGGCGTCGTTCCTCCAGAGCGTCGACGCCGTCGCCGACCGGGCGCGGATGGAGGAGGCCCGGCAGTCGAGCGAGGCGCTGCTCAAGGCGACCCAGCGGCTGAGCAGGATCGGCGGCTGGGAGTGGGACGTCGGGACGCAGGCCATGACGTGGACGGAGGAGACCTACCGCATCCACGACCTGGCGCCGGGCGACATCGCTCCCGGCTCGGCGGAGCACATGGAGAGGAGCCTGGCCTGTTACGGGCCCGGGGTCCGCGCCGCGGTCCTCGAGGCCTTCACGCGCTGCGCCGAGCAGGGCACCCCCTACGACCTGGAGGCGCCCTTCACCACCACAAGCGGCCGCGCGCTGTGGGTGCGCACGCGGGGCGAGGCGGTCCGGCACGGGGACCGGATCGTGAAGGTCATCGGCGACATCATGGACGTCACCGAACGCCGGCGGGCCGAGGAGGCGCTGCGGGAGAGCGAGGAGCGGTACCGGACGCTGGTGGAGCAGGCCTCGGACGGCGTCGTGGTCACGGATGCGGAAGGGCGGTGCCTGAGCGCCAACCAGGCCTTCGTGGACCTGCTGGGGTATTCCCGTGAGGAGTTGGCGAAGCTCGGCGTCCGGGACCTGGGCGTCGAGGACGTGCGACCGGAGCCCGCGGGGCGGACGGACGTCGTCCCGGAGGGGGTGCCGCTGCGCGAGTGGCGGCTCGTGCGCAAGGATGGTTCGACCGTGCCCGTCGAGGCGAGCGTCCGGATGCTCGCGGACGGCCGGCGGCTGGCGATCGTGCGGGATGTCATCGGACGAAAGCAGGTCGACCGGATGCTGCTGGAGGAAGACCTGCCCTACGGGGTCGTCGTGGTCGACGCGGAATTCAGGTTGCGGCGGGTCAACAAGCTCTTCTGCAGGATGCTCGAGTACGCCCCGGAGGAACTGATCGGGAAGAGCGTCGGCGAGTTCACCGTGCCCGACGACCAGGACGAGAGCCGGGAGTACTACGCGCGGCTCAAGCGGCGGGAGATCGACCAGTTCGTCGTCGAGAAGCGGTACATCACCCGGTCCGGGGGCACGGTCCACGCGGTGACCTTCGTCCGCGGCCTCTACTCGCCCGGTGGACTGGTGGGAGGCACCGCCTCCATCGTGGACATCACCGAGCGGGCGCGGGCGGAGTCGGCGCTGCGGGAGAGCGAGGGCCGCTACCGCATGCTGTTCGAGAGCGCGAGCGACGCCATCTTCCTCATGGCGGACGGCCGGTTCGCGGACTGCAACGCCCGCACCCTCGAGGTCTTCGGCTGCGCCCGGGAGGAGATCCTCGGGCACCATCCGGCGGACTTCTCCCCGCCCGAGCAGCGGGACGGCTCCCCGTCCGCACCCCTGGCCGAGGCCCGGATGCGCGCGACGCTGGAGGGCGAGCCCCAGTCGTTCGAGTGGCTCCACTGCCGCAAGGACGGCACGCCCTTCGACGCCGAGGTCTCGCTGGCCCGGGTGGAGTGGCGGGGGAAGGTCTACCTGCAGGCCATCGTGCGCGACGTCACCGAGCGGCGGCGGGCGGAGCAGGCGCGGCTGGAGATGGAGCGGCAGTTGCTGCACACGCAGAAGCTGGAGAGCCTGGGGGTGCTGGCGGGCGGCATCGCGCACGACTTCAACAACCTGCTGATGGCGATCCTGGGGAACCTCGAGCTGGGGCTGCGCGACCTCTCCCCGATCTCGCCGGTGCGGCCCCGGCTGGACGCGGCGAGCAGCGCGGCGCGCCGGGCGGCGGACCTGACGCGGCAGATGCTGGCGTACTCGGGGCGGGGCAAGTTCCTGGTCGGGCGGGTGGACCTGAACGAGCTGGTGGAGGAGAACGTGCACCTGCTGCGGACGTCGATCCCGCGGACGGTGACGCTGAACCTGCAGCTGGACCGGGCGCTGCCGGCGGTGGAGGCGGACGCGGGGCAGATCCAGCAGGTGGTGATGAACCTGATCACCAACGCGGCGGAGGCGGTGGGGAGCGCGCCCGGGGTGGTGACGCTGTCGACGGGGGTGCGGGAGTGCGACGCGGGGTACCTGGGGCGGAGCCGGCTGAGCGAGCCGGCGCCGGCGGGGCGTTACGCGTACGTGGAGGTGACGGACAGCGGCTGCGGGATGGACGAGGAGACGCAGAAGCGGATGTTCGACCCGTTCTTCACGACGAAGTTCACCGGGCGCGGGCTGGGGTTGCCGGCGGTGTTCGGGATCGTGCGGGGGCACGGGGGGGCGTTGCTGCTGGACAGCGCGGTGGGCAAGGGGACGACGATCCGGGTGCTGTTCCGGGCGGCCGGGGCGGCGTCGGCGGTGACGGCGGAGGCGTCCGGTGCGCGCGCGGGCGGAGCGGAGGCGATGCGGGGCACGGGGCAGGGGACGATCCTGATCGTGGACGACGAGGAGATGGTGCTGCAGCCGTGCGCGGCGCTGGTGGAGTCGCTGGGATTCACGGTGCTGACGGCGGGGGACGGGGAGCGGGCGGTGGAGGTGGTGCGGCGGCACGGGGCCGGGATCCGCGCGATCCTGCTGGACCTGACGATGCCGAAGCTGGACGGGGCCGGGGCGCTGGAGCGGATCCTGCTGATCGAGCCGGGGGCGAAGGTGATCCTGTCGAGCGGCTACGACGAGGCGGAGGCGACGCAGCAGATCCCGCCGGGGCGGCTGGCGGGGTTCATCCGGAAGCCCTACCACCTGGATCAATTGCGGGGCGTGCTGACGCGGGTCCTGGGCGCCACCTTCTAGCCCGCGACGCGCGCTTGCCGGGGTCTTCGCGGGACGCCTATAGTCCGGCCGTCCTGCGCCACCGGCTTCGCCGGTGACGTCCGGTCGCGCGCCAACCTCGAGGGATCCATGTCCGACGTCGTCCGCTGCCCCGATTGCGGGCACGAGAACCCGGCCGGCAGCGCCAGCTGCAGCCACTGCAACTACCCGCTCGTGGAGCCGGCTTCCGAGCCCGTGCCGCCGGGCGCTGCCGAGCCCGAGATCGTCATCCGCCGCCCGGTGCGCCGTCCGCGGCAGCGGCCGGTCGCCAACCGCAACATGCTCTTCCTGTGGATGTTCCTCGGGGTCGTGGCCGCCGGGTTCCTGGTCTGGCAGGCCGTGGACGGGGCCCGGAAGAACAACGCGGTGCCGGTCGCGGGCGCTTCGGAGGACCAGCAGCGGGCGATCGACAGCCTGCGCGCCGTGCTCCGACGCGATTCGACCAACGTGGACGCGACCATCGAGTACGCCAACCTGCTCTACGACACCGCCAACTGGGCCGAGGCCGCGGGCTGGTACGCGCGGGCGGTCGCCCGCGACTCCACGCGCGTCATGGCGATCGTGGACATGGGCGTGTGCTGGTACAACCAGGGCGAGATGGCGCGCGCCGAGCAGCTGTTCCAGCTGGCGCTGACCCGCGACCCGCAGCAGCCCATCGCGCTCTTCAACCTGGGCGTCGTGAACGAGCGCGCGGGCGAGAACGAGACGGCCCTGAAGTACTTCCACCGCTCGCTGGAGGCCGGCCCGCACGAGGACATGAAGCAGCAGATCGTGCAGCACATGCAGCAGATCCTCGAGAAGACCGGGAAGAAGGCGCCGCCGCTGGGCCCGGGCGAGGTGCCACCCGGGATGCCGTCGGGCGGGACGGGGAAGTAGACCCGGCCCGCGACCGCTTCACGAGCCACGAGAGGATGCCCATGCCCGACGCCCGTCCCTTCGACCTCGTCGTCATCGGCACCGGCCCCGGCGGCTACGTGGCCGCCATCCGCGCCGCGCAACTGGGGCTGCGCACCGCCGTGGTCGAGAAGGACGAGCTGGGCGGCACCTGCCTGAACTGGGGCTGCATCCCCACCAAGGCGTGGATCGTCTCCGCGCACCTGCTCGGGCAGATCCGCCGCGCGAAGGAGTTCGGCATCGAGGTCGCCGCGCCCACCGTGCGCTGGGACTGGATGCTCGAGCGCAAGGACAAGGTGGTGGGGCAGCTCACCGGCGGAGTGAAGGCGTTGCTCCAGGGCCGCGGGGTCGAGATCGTGCGCGGCACCGCGCGGCTGGCCGCTCCCGGCCGCGTGGCCGTGCGGCTCGCGGACGGCACCGCCGTCGAACGGGTCGCGCGCCACGTCCTGGTCGCCACCGGGGCCGACTCGTGGCTCCCGCCGGGGTTCGCGCTCGACGGCACGCGCGTCATCACCAGCCGCGAGGCCCTGGCCCTGCCGGCCCGGCCCGCGCGCATGGCGGTGCTGGGCGGGGGGGTCATCGGCTGCGAGTTCGCCGGCTTCTTCGCCGCGCTGGGCACGAAGGTCACGGTGATCGAGATGTTGCCGCGCCTGGTGTTCGCCGAGGACGACGAGATCTCGCAGGCGCTCGAACGCGAGCTGAAGAAGCAGAAGATCGACGTCTTCCTGGGGACGAAGATCGAGGAGCGCAGGGACGGCCCCGACGGTTCGATCACGCTCACGCTCTCCGGCGGGAGGACGGTGGAGGTGGACACCGTCCTGTTGGCCACCGGCCGCAAGCCCTACACCGCGGGGCTGGGGGTGGAGGAGGCCGGCGTGGCGCTGGGCGAGCGCGGCCGCGTGCGGGTGAACGACCGGCTGCAGACCTCGGCGCCGGGCATCTACGCGATCGGCGACGTCACCGACCTGAGACAACTAGCGCACTTCGCCTCGGCCCAGGGCAAGGCGGCCGCCGAGATCATCGCCGGACGGCCGGCGCAGACCGACTGGCGCGCGGTGCCCGCCGCCACGTTCACGAGCCCCGAGATCGCCAGCGTCGGCCTCACCGAGCGCGACGCGAGGGCGGCGGGGCGCGAGCTCAAGATCGGCCGCTTCCCGCTGCGCGCCCACGGCCGCAACATCGCCGATCTCGAGACCGCCGGGTTCGTCAAGCTCATCGGCGACGCCGCGACCGACCAGCTGCTGGGGGCGCACATCATCGGCGCGAAGGCCAGCGAGATCATCCACGAGTGCGCGCTCGCGCTCGGCGCCGACCTCGATCTGCGGCACCTCGCCCGCGCCATCCACGCGCATCCGACGGTGGCCGAGACCATCGGCGAGGCGGCCGAGGATGCCGATCACGCGGCGATCCACCTGCTGCGGCAGGAGACCCGGCCCGCCGCCCGCTAGCGGATCCCGGCGCTGCAGCGTGTCTCTCACCCACGGGGGGCGTCCACGGACGCTTCGCGATCGGGTTCGCAACCGGAAGGAGGGGGAGCATGTCGGCCATCACCACCCCGTACGGCTTCGGGGCGAAGCTCGCGCTCGGCTACGACGCGGCCGTCCAGCGCACGACCGAGCTGCTGAAGGAGGAGGGCTTCGGCGTCCTCACGCGCATCGACGTGCAGCAGACGCTGCAGGAGAAGCTGGGGGTGCCCTTCCGCCGCTACGTCATCCTCGGCGCCTGCAACCCGCCGCTGGCGCACCGGGCCTTCCAGGCCGAGCTCGACATCGGCCTGCTGCTGCCCTGCAACGTGGCGGTCTACGAGGACGAGGGCGGCTCGGCGGTGACCTTCATGGACCCCGCGGCCGCCATGGGCTTCGTCGGCAACGACGCGCTCGAGCCCGTCGCCGCGGAGGCGCGCGCCCGGCTCCTGCGCGTGCGGGACCGGCTCGAGGGCTGACCCCGGGCGCCTTCCGGCCGCCGCACGCCGCTCGCTGCCGGCTTGCGGTTCGTGAATCCTCCGGGCTAGATTGCGGCTGCGGTGGAAGCGCGTCCCGTCCGGAGGGGGCGCCGCGCGGGCCCGCCCGGGCCCGTGGAACGCCGCCGGGAGGCAGCCCGTGCAGCGCACGCTCGTCTTCATCACCCTCTTCGCCCTCGCGGTGGTGCTGGCCACCGCGGTCTCGACGTGGGTCACCTGGCGGGGCGTGTCCGGTGCGCTCGAGTCCGAGTTCGAGCAGCGCATCACCCGCATCGCCGCCACCGCCGCGCGCGAGATCGGTCCCGCGGACCTGGCCGAGGCGCGCCTGCGCGATGAGGGCGGCGCCTACCTCGCACTCCAGGTGCAGCTGGTGACCCTGCGCGCCTCGACCGGCGTGGCCGGCGCCTCCCTGCTCGACTCGTCCGGCGTCACCATCGTGGACGCGCGCGCGCCCGATCTCGCCGAGGGACTGCCCAGCGACCTCGCCACCCTCGCGGGCCCGTCCCTGCGGCGCGCGCTGCGCGGCGCGACCGTGGTCTCGGGCCCCTACCAGCGCCAGGGCGAACGGCTGCGCGCCGGCTTCGCCCCGGTCCGCGACTCGACCGGCCGGGTGCCGGGGGTGGTCGCGGTGGAGCTGGCCCCGGCCTACCTGCCGGTGGTCTCGCGCCTGGGCCGCACGCTGCTGCTGGTCGCCGTGGCCACGTCGCTGGCGGTGCTCCTGCTCGCCGCCATCGTGGTGCGCGGGGCCTGGTCGGCGGCACGGCTGGAGCGGCGCCTGTCGCGGGCGCAGAACCTGGCCGCGATGGGACGGCTGACGGCGACGCTGGCGCACGAGATCAAGAACCCGCTCGCCATCATCCGCGGCTCGGCCCAGCGGCTCGGCCGCCTCGAGCCCGAGGCCCGCCGCATGGCCGACTTCGTGGTCGAGGAGACCGACCGGCTCTCGCGCACCGTGGCGCGCTACCTCGAGTTCGCGCGGGGCGGCGGCGAGGGCGGGCCGGAGGGCGCGGCCGAGACCGGAGACGCCGCGGTCGCGCTCGGAGCCACGCTCGACCTGCTCGAGGGCGAGTGCCGTGCCCGGGAGGTGACGCTCGAGCGTGCCCTCCGGCTCACGGCCGCGCCGGTGGCGCTGGACAACGAGTCGCTGAAACAGTTGTATCTGAACCTCGTCCTGAACGCTCTCGAGGCGATGCCGCGGGGTGGCCGCCTGGCGGTCGGTCTCGCCGAGCGGGCGGGCCGCTTCGAGGTCGACATCACCGACGACGGCGAGGGGATCCCGGCCGCCACGCTCCGGCGGCTGGGCAGCCCGTTCTTCACGACCCGGGCCACCGGCTCGGGTCTCGGGCTCTTCCTGGCCCGGCGGCTGGCCGAGTCGGCGGGCGGGGAGCTGAGGATCCAGAGCGAGGTCGGGCGCGGCACCACCTGCACGGTGCGCTTCCCGAAGAAGCGGGCGCAGGGGGGGACGTAGCGTGCGCGTGCTGGTGGTGGACGACGAGGTGCGGAACGCCGAGCTCACCGCACTCGAGCTGCGCGATGCCGGGCACGAGACCGAGTTCGTCAACGGCGGCGCGGCCGCGCTGCGCCGGCTCGAGGCGGCGCCCTTCGATGCGGTGGTGACCGACCTGCGCATGGCCCCGCCCGACGGACTCGCGCTGCTGGCCGAGGTGAGGCGGCGCTGGCCGGCGACCACGGTCGTGCTGATGACCGCCTACGCCAGCCTGGACTCGGCGCGACGGGCGCTCAAGCTCGGCGCCTACGACTACGTCGACAAGGAGGGCGAGTTCCGCGAGGAGCTCGGCGCCATCCTCGAGAAGGCCGCCCGCGAGCGCCAGTTGCGCGCCGAGAACCAGCGCCTGGCGCACACGGTGGACTCGCTCACCCGCGACCTGACGACCCTGGTCGGCGGCTCGCCGGCCATGGCCCGCGCGCTGGAGCTGGCGCGCAAGGTGGCGGGCACCGACTCCACCGTCCTGCTGCGCGGCGAGAGCGGCACCGGCAAGGACCGTTTCGCCCGCGCCATCCACTTCTCGAGCCGGCGCGCCGGCGGGCCCTGGGTCAAGGTCAACTGCGCGGCGCTGCCCGAGGCCCTGCTCGAGAGCGAGTTGTTCGGCCACGAGCGCGGCGCGTTCACGGGCGCGGTGCGCCAGAAGTCCGGCCGCTTCGAGGACGCCGCGAAGGGCACGCTCTTCCTCGACGAGATCGGCGAGCTGCCGCTGCTGCTCCAGGTCAAGCTCCTCCAGGTGATCGAGGAGAAGACCTTCACCCGCGTGGGCGGCAACCAGCCCCTGACGGTGGACGTGCGGATCGTCGCGGCGACCAACCGCGACCTGGAGGCCATGGTGCAGGCCCGCCAGTTCCGCGATGACCTGTTCTTCCGGTTGAACGTGTTCCCCATCATCGTGCCGCCGCTGCGCGAACGGCCCGGCGACGTGCGCGCGCTGGCCGGGTTCTTCCTCGGCCGGCACGGCGTCTCGCCGGACAAGCTCACCGAGCGGGCGCTGCAGGCGCTCGAGCGCCATCCGTTCCCGGGGAACGTGCGCGAGCTCGAGTACGCCCTCGAGCGGGCCATGATCCTGGCGGGGAGCGACCCGATCGACGTCGCGCACCTGGGCCTGGCCGGTTCCGGCGACGGGGCCCCCCGCGGCGCGGCGGGCGTGCCCGGCTGGGTCCCCGAGATCCCCGCGGCGGGACTGTCGCTCGAGACGCTGGAGCGGGAGTTGATCCTGCAGGCGCTGGAGCGTGCGCGCGGCAACAAGAGCCAGGCCGCGCGGTTGCTCGGGCTGACGCGCCGCACGCTATACTCGCGGATGGAGCGCCACGGCCTGCGCAAGCCCGGTGAAGGGGACGAGGCGGCCGAGGACGACGGCGACGCGCCTGCGGGCGCGGGGGAGGAGCGGGCATGAACCTGCTGCGGGGGCTGCTGTTCGACAACCTCGGGCTCAAGCTGGCCGCCCTGCTGCTGGCGCTGCTGGTCTACCTGAACGTCTACCTCGACCGCCCGGCCGAGATGACCATGTCGTTCCCCGTGCAGATCCAGTCGCTCGGGGACTCGCTCTCGCTCTCGGGGCCGGTGCCCTCCACGGTGCAGGCGCAACTGCGCGGGACCGGCAAGCAGTTGTTGCGGATGCGCGTCACCGAGCCGCCCATCAAGATCTCCCTCGAGGGCATCGGCCCGGGCCGCTTCCAGCGCGAGGTCGCCGCCGAGGACCTGCCGCTGGCCGGCTACGAGGGCGTCGAGGCGGATCGCGTGATCGGGCCCCGGGTCATCGACATCGGCATCGAGCCCCGGGTGCGGCGCCGGCTGCCCGCGGCCCTGCGGATCGAGGGGCCGGGCGCCGACGACACTTCGTGGGCCGCGGTGATCATCGTGTCGCCCGAGAGCGTCCTGGTCACCGGCCCGCGCTCGGCCGTGGCGCGCCTGGACAGCGTCGTGCTCCAGCCGGTCCGGCTCAGCGGCCGGCGCGACACGCTGAGGGTGCAGGTCGCGGCCCAGTCCCTGCCCGACTGGTGCGTGATGGAGCCCACGTTCGTGAGCGTGACCATCCCGCTGGCACGTCGCGTGCGGTAGCCGGTCGGCTCCCGGGACTCCGACGCCCCGGGCTCTCTCGGGGCCCGGGGCGCGCTGAGTGTGGTTGAGGGGTGGCGGGCCGCGCGATGGTGGCAGGCTCGGAGGTGGGACGCGACCCAGCGCACCCTCACCCCCGCATGACCGCAAGCCATGTGCCACGCCCCGCCCGCCCGCGTGACGGGGGCCGGCCCCGCGAATGGCGCGGGATTCGCGCGCTGGGTGCGAAGGCGCGGGCGAAAGCGCGCACGGGTCTCATCGCGTTTCGCGAGGCCCGGCATACCGGGCTGCACGGTGGGCGGCCGGGGGCCGGGCCCCGGCTCGATCCCGGCCCCCGCTCTTCGGTTCCGGCCCCGGGGGGGCGCGGGTCCTCAACCTTGACACCCGGAAAGCCGATACTTACTGTAGCCCTGCGAGTCGATGGCGCGTCCGCGAAGCCCGGCAGGCCGCGTCCCGCTCGCCGCACGCCCCGCCTCCGGGCCCCCGGGCGCGCGGACCTCCCCGGTGACGCATCGCGAGAGTTCCCTTTCGTAGCTCCACCTTCACCCCATCATCCACTCGAGGAAGCCGTCCAGCGCCGCGGTACGCCGGTCCGGTAGCCGCGGACCGCCGCCAGGACCATCCACCCCGACCCCAATCCACCCCAGGCCAGCGGGCCCGAGTCCGGTCCGCCCCACGGCCACCCGCCGCGTTCCGGCAGGGCCTCACGGTCATCGACCGGGAGGTGTCCCCCGGAGGCGGTCGCGCCGACCAGCGAAGGCGAACGATGGAACAGACCGCGATCCCCAGCGACCAGCAGACCATGGAACTCCAGCAGCTGAAGGCCCGGAACATGTCCGAGCTCCTCCGGGTCGCGCTGGAGCTCAACATCGAAGGCACGAGCGGCCTGCGCAAGCAGGACCTCATCTTCAAGATCCTCGAGGCCCAGACCCAGAAGAACGGCCTGATCTTCGCGGAGGGCGTGCTCGAGATCCTGCCCGAGGGCTACGGCTTCCTGCGTTCGCCGACCTACAACTACCTGCCCGGTCCCGACGACATCTACGTCTCGCCCTCGCAGATCAAGCGCTTCGACCTGCACACCGGCGACACCGTCTCGGGCCAGGTGCGCCCGCCCAAGGAGGGCGAGCGCTACTTCGCGCTCCTGCGCGTCGAGGCCATCAACTTCGAGAGCCCCGAGGTGGCGAAGGAGAAGATCCTCTTCGACAACCTCACGCCGCTCTACCCGCAGGACAAGCTCAGCCTCGAGACCCGGGACCGCTGCATCGAGACGCGCATCATCGACCTGCTGTCGCCCATCGGGAAGGGCCAGCGCGCGCTCATCACCTCGCCGCCCAAGGCCGGCAAGACCATCCTCCTGCAGAAGCTCGCCAACGCCATCACCGAGAACCACCCCGAGGTCGTGCTCATCGTGCTGCTGATCGACGAGCGTCCCGAGGAGGTCACCGACATGCAGCGCACGGTGAAGGGCGAAGTGGTCTCGTCCACCTTCGACGAGCCCGCCGAGCGCCACGTGCAGGTCGCCGAGATGGTGATCGAGAAGGCCAAGCGCCTGGTCGAGCACAAGCGCGACGTCGTGATCCTGCTCGACTCGATCACGCGGCTCGGGCGCGCGCACAACACGGTCGTCCCGCACTCGGGCAAGATCCTCTCGGGCGGCGTGGACGCCAACGCCCTGCAGCGGCCCAAGCGCTTCTTCGGCGCCGCGCGCAACATCGAGGGCGGCGGCTCGCTCACCATCATCGCGACCGCGCTCATCGAGACCGGCTCGCGCATGGACGAGGTGATCTTCGAGGAGTTCAAGGGCACCGGCAACAGCGAGCTCGTGCTGGACCGCAAGCTCGCCGACCGGCGCATCTTCCCGGCGATCGACATCAATCGCTCCGGCACCCGCAAGGAGGAACTGCTGCTCTCGCCCGAGATGCTCCAGCGCATCTGGATCCTGCGCAAGTTCCTCAGCGAGCTGAATCCCGTCGAGGCCATGGAGTTCCTGATCACCAAGCTCTCCGACACCAAGTCCAACAAGAAGTTCCTGGAGAGCATGAATTCGTGATCCCCCGCGCCGTCAGGAGCCCCCGATGACCGGCGATGCCGGACTGGCCTCCACCGTCATCCTGGTGCCGCGCGAGGGCATGGGCTCGGGCGAGCACGCGCTGCAGCTGGCGCTGATGGGCAAGTACCTCGGGTTGCTGCTGGCCGGCGACCTCACCCCGCGCGCACTGTGCTTCTACACCGAGGGCGTGCACCTCGTCTGCGAGGGCTCGCCGCTGCTCGAGCCGCTGCGCGCGCTCGAGCAGCGCGGCACGGCGCTGCTGGTGTGCACGACCTGCCTCGAGTTCTACGGTCTCCAGGACCGGCGGCGCGCGGGGACGGCCTGCGCGATGCCCGACATCCTCGGAGCCCAGCTCGAGGCCGCGAAGGTCATCACCCTCTGAGCGGCGGCTCCGGCGGATCCTTCCCCGCGGGCGAACGCATCGCGTATCCTCGGCGGGCCGCGGGCGGGGATCGTGGACCCGGCCGGTCGGGCGCCGGGACCCGGACGCGAGGAGGGTGACGATGTTCCGCAAGGTGGAAGACTTCCAGAAGACGTGGGCCTACGAGACCGAGGCGACGCTCAAGATCCTCCGTGCCCTCACCGAGGACTCGCTCTCGCAGTCGGTGGCCCCCGGGGGTCGCACGCTCGGCTTCATCGGGTGGCACTGCGTGCTGACGCTGCCCGAGATGATGCAGCACGCGGGGGTGCCGGTGGTGGGGCCGGCGCACGACGCGCCGCCCCCGTCGCTGGCCGAGGTCGTCCGCCAGTACGAGCTGTGCGCCCGCTCGGTGGGCGAGGGCCTGCCGAAGGTGTGGAACGACGCCATGCTGGAGGAGCTCATCCCGATGTACGGCGAGCAGTGGCCGCGCGGCGCGGTGCTCTCCGCGTTGATCCTGCACCAGGCGCACCACCGGGCGCAGATGACCGTGCTGATGCGCCAGGCGGGGCTCAAGGTGCCGGGCGTCTACGGGCCGGCGCGCGAGGAGTGGGGCGCGATGAACCTGCCGCCCCAGCCCTGACGACCGGGCCGGGAGCGACCGGAGCGGGGCCGGTCCGCCACGGGCCGGCCCCGCCGCCATCGTCGTGCCCCGCTCCGCCCCGCCAGCGCGCGCGACCCCTGCCGCCCGGACCCGCCCCGGACCGCCCGGCCCGCCATCCGGGGCTCCACAATGCCGTGGGCAACGCGATGGGGCGGGCGTAGAATCACGGTCACGCACGCAGACTTCCTCAGGAATCCACACTCGACCGGAGGGGCCCCATGTTCTGCATCCGTGTGTTCCGTGTGCCCGCCATGCGCATGCTGGCGGGTCTCTTCTTCGCCCTCGCCACCCTGATCCCGGACGCCGCCCGGGCGAACACCCTCCCCACGATGTTCGCGCCCACGGGAGTCGCCGCGGGCGACTTCTTCGGCTGGTCCGTCGCCTCCGCCGGCGACGTGAACGGGGACGGCCACGCCGACGTCATCGTCGGCGCCTGGGCGAACGACGCGCTGGGCGCGAACACCGGCGTGGCCTATGTCTACTACGGCGGACCCGGGGCCGACGCGGTGGCGGACCTGACGCTGGTCGGCGAGGCGGCGGGCGACGTCTTCGGCATCTCGGTGGGCTGTGCCGGCGACGTGAACGGCGACGGCTACGACGACGTCGTCGTCGGCGCGACCCAGAACGACGCCGGCGGGACCAACGCGGGGCGCGCCTACGTCTACTTCGGCGGTCCCGCCGCGGACGCGGTGGCGGACCTGACGCTCACCGGCGCGGCGGCGGGCGACCAGTTCGGCATGTCGGTGGGCTCGGCCGGGGACATGGACCACGACGGCTACGACGACGTGCTGGTCGGTGCCCCCACCAACGACGCCGTGGGTGTGGATGCCGGCCGGGCCTACGTCTTCCGCGGCGGCTCGAGCCCGGACGCGGTGGCGGACCTGACGCTGAGCGGGCTGAGCGCGGGCGATCGCTTCGGAACGCGGGTGGCGCCGGCCGGGGACCTGAACGGCGACGGCTACGACGACGTGATCGTCGGCGCGCCCGCCCGCACCGGTCCGGGCGGGGCCACGTATGCGGGCGCGGCCTACGTCTTCTTCGGGGGCGCGAGCCTGAACGCGACCGCCGACCTGACGCTGAGCGGCGCGACCGCCGGCGACCAGTTCGGCGGTGCGCTGGGCGCCGCGGGGGACGTCAACGGGGACGGCTACGACGACGTGGTGGTCGGGGCGGAGTACAACGACGCGGGCGGCTCGAACGCCGGCCGGGCCTACCTCTTCTACGGCGGCGCGAGCCCCAACGCGGTCGCGGACCTGGTGCTGACCGGCCTGGCGGCGGGGGACTACTTCGGCCAGTCGGTGAGCTCGGCCGGGGACGTGAACGGCGACGGCTACGACGACATCCTCGTCGGCGCGCCGTTCAACGACCAGGGCGGCACCGACGCGGGGGCGCTGTACGTGTTCCTCGGCGGCCCCGGTCTCGACACCGTGGCGGACCGGACGCTGACCGGCAGGCTGGCCGGCGACGAGTTGGGATACTCGGCGGCGGTGGCCGGGGACGTGAACGGGGACGGGCGCGCCGACCTGGTCGGCGGCGCGCCGTACGACGACGCCGGCGGAGGGAACGCCGGCCGGGCGTACGTCCTCGACATGGGGCCTCCGCCGGCGGTGGCGCACCGGCTGGAGCTGACCTTCACCGACACCGACGCGCTGGGCCGGGTCGGCAACGCGGTGGGCACGGCCGGGGACGTGAACGGGGACGGCTACGCCGACCTGATCGTCGGCCAGTACATGAGCGACGCGGGCGGCACCTACGCGGGGCGCGCGTACATCCACTTCGGCGGGCCGGCCGCGGACTCGATCCCGGACCTGGTCATGACCGGCGCCGCGGCCTACGACTACTTCGGCTACGCGGTGGGCACGGCGGGGGACGTGAACGGGGACGGCTTCGACGACTGGCTGGTCGGCGCGATGCAGAACGACGCGTCCGGCCAGGACGCCGGCGCGGTCTACCTCTACTACGGCGGGGCGAGCCCGGACGCGAACGCGGACATGGTCCTGACCGGCGCGGCGGCGAACGACCTCTTCGGCTGCTCGGTGGGGACGGCCGGCGACGTGAACCACGACGGTTACGACGACTTCATCATCGGCGCCCGCTACAACGACGCGGGCGGGACGAACGCCGGCCGGGCGTACGTGTACTTCGGCGGGACGCCGCCCCACAAGGTGGCGGACTGGACGCTGACCGGCGCGGCCGCCAACGACAACTTCGGCATCTCGGTGGGGACGGCGGGCGACGTGAACCGGGACGGCTACGACGACGTCATCGTCGGTGCCCCGACCCACGACGCCGCCGGCACCGACGCCGGGGCCGCCTACGTGTTCTACGGCGGCACGAGCCCCGACGCCACCGCCGACCTGACGGTGTGGGGCGCGGCGCCGGGGGACTACTTCGGCACCTCGGTGGGCACGGCCGGGGACGTGAACGGCGACGGCTACGCCGACGTCGTCGTCGGCGCGCCGCTGAGCGACGTGGGCGGGCTCAACATCGGCCGGGCCTACGTCTTCTTCGGCGGCGCGACCGCCGACGCGGTGGCCGACCTCGCGCTGCCGGGCGTGGCGGCCGGGGACGAGTTCGGCCACGCGGTGGGGACGGCCGGCGACGTGAACGGCGACGGCTACGCCGACGTGATCGTCGGCGCCTACTACAACGACACCGGCGGATCCACCGCCGGCGCCGCCTACGTCTTCTTCGGCGGCGCGGGCGCGGACACCGTCGCGGACGTGACGCTGCTGGGCCTGTCCACGAACGACGCGTTCGGCACCTCGGTCGGGGCGGCGGGCGACGTGTTCGGCGACGGCTTCCCGGACGTCATCGTGGGAGCGCCCTACAGCGACATGAGCGCGTCGCAGTCCGGCGCCGCGTACGTGTTCGACTTCAACCGCTACCTCGTGACCTCGCCGAACGGCGGCGAGACCTGGACGCGCACCGCCTCGGAGGTGGTCTCGTGGCTGGGGGCCGAGCCGGCCGACCTGTGGCTCTCGGTGGATGACGGGATCAGCTACGAGCTGCTTCAGGAGAACGTGGGCGGCCTGGCATCCAACGCCGCCGAGGTGACGGTGCCCGACGTGGTCAGCACGCTGGCGCGCGTGAAGGCGACCCCGCGCGAGCCGTGGACCCGCGGTAGCGACGCCAGCGACGCGGTGTTCACCATCCAGTCCGGCGCGGGGGTGGAGCCGGGGAACTCCACGCTGCGGCTGCGGGCGCCGTGGCCCAACCCGGCCGTGGGGGTGGTGCGGCTCGGGCTGGAGCTGGCGGGCGCCGCCGTGGTGACCGTGAGCGTGCTCGACGTCGCCGGGCGCGAGGTGGCGCGGCCCATCGCGGGGGAGAAGTTCGAGGCCGGGCGCACGACGCGGGAGTGGCGGCCGCAGGGCCTGGCCCCCGGGATCTACGTGGTGCGGGCGGCCGTGGGGCCGCTGAAGCTGACCCGCCGCCTGGTCTGGCTCGGCGGGCGGTAGGCGGGGCGGAGCGCCGGGCGGCACCGGGCCCAGCCGGGTTCCGGGCGCGCCCGGCGCGCCCGCGGGGCGGTTTGGCTTCCGCGCCCGCTTCGGGCATAATCCGCGGCCGCCGTCATGCTGGGGATTCAGCGCGGACGAGACCGGTACCACGGGACCGGCTGGCCCTGGCAGGGACCCACCTGGAGGAATCGATGAGAGCCGGCATCCACCCGATCTACAACCTGCAGACGCTGTACTGCGCGAGCTGCGGCAACCAGTGGCAGACCCGCACCACCCAGGAGCCCAATCCCAAGGACGGCAAGGTCCACCTCGAGATCTGCTCGAACTGCCATCCCTTCTTCACCGGCAAGCAGAAGATCATGGACAAGGCCGGCCGCATCGAGCGCTTCCGCCGGCGCTACAACCAGCCCGGCGCGACGACCCAGGCACCCGAGACTCCCGAGACCGCCGGGAAGTAGCGTCCCACGATCGGCTCCCGTCCGGTGCAGCCGCCGGCCGGGGGCCGTTCGCGCATCTGGAGGATCCATGCCGTTCCTGCCGGTCGGCGGACAGGCGGTCATCGAAGGCGTCATGATGCGCTCGCCCTCGCGCATGGCGGTGGCCGTGCGCCGCCCGGACGGCACGCTCGCCTTCCTCGAGCGCCCCTTCTCCTCGGTCACGCGGCGCATCAAGCCGCTGGGCTGGCCGGTCGTGCGCGGGGCCGTCTCGCTCTTCGAGACCCTCGGGCTGGGCATGACGGCGCTCAACTTCAGCGCCGACGAGGCCAGCCGCGACGAGGGCGTGACGCCCGGGGCGAAGCCCTCGCCCGGCCAGCAGCTGCTCCAGGGGGCGACCCTGGTGCTCTCGCTGGCGCTCGGCATGTTCCTCTTCGTCATCGTGCCCGCGCGCGTGACCGGCGCGCTGGGCTTCCACGACCGGCTGGGCTTCGGCCTGGTGGACGGCGTGTTCCGGCTGCTGGCGTTCGTGCTCTACCTGCTGCTCATCAGCCAGTGGAAGGAGATGCGCCGGGTGCTCTGCTATCACGGCGCCGAGCACAAGTCGATCCACGCGATCGAGAACGGCGCGCCGCTGACGCCCGAGAGCGTGATGACGTTCCCGCGCCTGCACCCGCGCTGCGGCACCTCGTTCCTGTTCCTGGTGGTGGTGGTGAGCGTCGTGGTCTTCAGCTTCATCGGCAAGCCGCGCGGCGTGGGCGACCACCTGCTGCGCATCGCCTGCATGCCGCTCATCGCCGGCATCGCCTTCGAGTTCGTGCGGCTCTCGGGCCGGCACGCGACCCGGCCGGTGGTGCGCTGGCTGGTCTGGCCCGGGATGCAGTTCCAGCGGCTCACCACGCGCGAGCCCGACCTCGGGATGTGCGCCGTGGCCATCGCCGCGCTGGAGCGCGTGCGCGGCGACGAGGCGGTGGTCGCCCTCGAGCGCGCCGGCGCCCCCGCCCAGGGCGAGATGGCGTTCATCCAGTGAGCGGCTCGACCGGCATGTGGGAGGCGCTCCGCAAGGTGGAGGAGCGGTTCGCCGAGTTGACCGGCCTGCTCGGGCGGAGCGAGATCGTCAGCGACCCGAAGAAGCTGCGCGACCTGTCGCGCGAGCGCTCCCGGCTCGAGGAGACCGTCCGCGCGCTGGAGGAGCACCGGAGCGTCGAGCGCACCCTGGCCGACGACGAGCGCGCGGTCGCCTCGGGCGACGAGGAGCTGGCCGAGCTGGCGCGCGCCGAGATGCCCGAGCTGCGGGCGCGCCGCGAGCAGCTCGAGGGCACGCTGCAGCGCCTGCTGCTGCCCCGCGACCCCGACGACGACAAGAACGTCATCGTCGAGATCCGCGCCGGGACCGGAGGCGACGAGGCCTCGCTCTTCGCCGGCGACCTGACCCGCATGTACACGAAGTACGCCGAGCGCCTGGGCTGGAAGCAGGAGATCATGTCCTCGAGCCCCTCGGGGGTGGGCGGCTTCAAGGAGATCATCTTCTCGCTCTCGGGCGAGTCCGTGTACCGGCGCATGAAGTACGAGAGCGGCGTGCACCGCGTGCAGCGCGTGCCCGACACCGAGGCCTCGGGTCGCATCCACACCTCGGCCGCGACGGTGGCGGTGCTGCCCGAGGTCGAGGACGTGGACGTGGAGATTCAGGAGAAGGACATCCGCGTGGACGTCTACCGCTCGGGGGGCCCCGGCGGGCAGGGCGTCAACACCACCGACTCCGCCGTGCGCATCACCCACCTGCCGACCAACCTGGTCGTCACCTGCCAGGACGAGCGCTCGCAGATCAAGAACCGCGCGAAGGCCATGAAGGTCCTGCGCGCGCGGCTCTACGACGCGAAGCTCCAGGCCCAGCAGGCCAAGTACGCCGCGCAGCGCAAGTCGCAGGTCTCGACCGGCGACCGCAGCGCGAAGATCCGGACCTACAACTTCCCGCAGAGCCGGGTCACGGACCACCGCATCAACTTCTCCGTGCACAACCTGCCGGAGATCCTCGAAGGCCAGCTCGACGACCTCTCCGAGGCGCTGCTGTCCGCCGACATGGCCGAGCGCCTCGAGGCCCTGGGCTCCGCCGCGAACGGCTAGGCGGCGCCGTCCACGACGTGGACGCCCGGGCCTGCTCGTGGACGGGACCGGGACCTCCGGGGTGAGCGGGTGACGCCCGCGCCACCCTTCCTCGCGCGGCACACGCCTTGCGATGGGGCGTCACCGCTCCCGGGACTGCACCCCGCCCGCCACCGCGGGCGCCCCCGGCCTGGAGGTCATGATGGACCCGTCGGTCGCGGCGCTGGCCGCGCGAACCGCACCCGACCCCCGCCGCATGCACCGGATGAACGTCTTCCTCTTCGTCGTCGCGCTCGCCTCGTGGTGGGAGCTGGGGCTGCGCCAGGGGCGCGAGCTCGGCGCCGGGCAGCACCTGAACCTCGCCGTCGCCGCCGGCATCATGGTGCTGGCGCGCCTGGCCGCGAGCGCGGTCGAGGCGCTCGCCTACACCCTGTGGTGGCGCACGCGCGGTGCGCGCCTGCCGTACGTGCGCTTCTTCGTCGCCCTCGTCGCGCTCTCGCTGGTGGACCGCTTCGCGCAGAGCCTGGTCGCGCTGGCGGGGCGCTCGCCGGGGCTCGCGCCCTGGCTCGCCCCGGTGGCGGGGCTCCAGCTCGTCCGGGAGCGCCTGCCCGGGCTGGAGCCCGCCCTGTGGGTGGCGTTCGGCGGGCTCGGGCTGCTGACGCTCACCCGCCTCGCGATCACGGCCTGGCTGCAGGCGACCGGCGCCGGACGCCGCCTGCGCGAGACGCTGCTCGTCACCGCCGTGGCGTGGCTCGCCACGCGGGTCGCGCTGTGGTGGGCGATGGACCTGTTCCGCGGCATGAGCCCGTTGCGATGAGGCCCGCCACCGGCGCCCCGCCGCTCCGGCGTCTCGCCCGGTGGGCGGGATGGGGCCTGGCCGCGACGGCGCTGGCCGCGCTGGGCTGGCTGTGGCACCAGGACCGCACGCGCGTCTGGCAGACGCCCGGCCTCGGGGCGCCGCTCGTGCTGGTGAGCGCGTCCACCGCCGACTCGAGCGCCGGCACCTGGCTGGTCGCGGTCAATCCCGATTGCGCGGGCTGTCGGCGAACGCTCGCGCGGCTGACCGCGCGCCCGCCCCGCGGCCTGCGCGTGGGCGCGCTGGTCGTGGACACGCCGCGCCGGCCCGCCGCTGCCACGCTCGCGGCGCTCGGGGCGGCACCGCTGTGGTGGGACGCGCGCGGCGAATGGCGCCGGCGGTGGGGCCACCGCGTCTACGGGGAAGTGCTGTGCTTCGACGCGGCCGGCCGCTACGTGCGCACGCGACTCGCCGATTGAGCCGGCCGCGCGACGCGCCCGCCGCCGGCGCGGGGCCGCGTCGCGACGGCTGGAGGAGGCCTTGCCCCCGCGGGATCGTCCGAACGCCCCCCGCCCCCGGAGGAGGAGAAGGGATGTGGCGGAAGAACCGGATCGTGGTGCTGGCGCTGGCCGTCCTGCTCGCGCTCGCACCGGTGACGCCGCGGGCCGAGGCCGGGACCGCGACGCCGAACGGGGCCGGCACGGCGCTGAGGTACGTGGCCTGCGCCGGCTCCATCGTCTTCATGGTCGCCGTACCGGCGAGCGTCTTCTACACGGCGCTCGTCTGCATCCACGCGATCGTCACCAGCGACGACTAGAGGGGGACCAGGTCATGAACCGGAAGCGTTCGCTCCCGATGTGCGCGCTGATCGCCGCCCTCGCGCTGCTGCCGCCCGCCGCCCTCGCGCAGGACGGCGCCCCCGTGCCCGGACCCAGCGGGCAGGCGGCCCAGATCGACCGGCCCGACGTGCAACTCGACAGCGTGGCCGGCGGCCTGGCCGCGGTCGGATGCGGGATCTTCGTGCGCGCCACGCTGGTCACCGCGGGCACCCAGGTCGGCACGATCGTCGGTGCCGTCGCCTGCTGCGGCTTCATGCTGTTCGACGCGTTCGTGCTGGATCCGCACTAGCGCGGGCGTGGCGAGCCGGCGGGGCGGGCACCCGGCGCGCAGGGCGAGCCGGCGCGCAGGGCGAGCCGGCGGGGCGGGCACCGGGCGCGGAGGGCGAGCGTGTGTGTACTTAGCCGTCCTCCGCGCCCGGTGCCCGCTCCGCCGCCCCCGTTGGAGCCCCCGCGCCCGGTGCCCGCTCCGCCGGCCCCGTCTCGGAGCCCCCGCGCCCGGTCCCCGCTCCGCCGCCCCCGTTGGAGCGCCCGCCCCGGCCCGCTATGCTGCCCCGCGTGCAGCCCACCGTCGCCTCCGCGCTCCGTTCCGCGCTCGCCGCGCTCGCGTCCTTCCCCACGCCCCGCAGCGATGCCGAGGAGCTGGTGAGCCGCCTGCTCGCCGTCGCCCGCCCGCAGCTCCACCTGCAGGGCGGGCGCGTCCTCACGCCCGCCGAGGCCGGTCGGCTCGAGTCGTGGCTCGCCCGCCGCGCGGTGCACGAGCCCGTGCAGTACATCACCGGGCGCGCCGCGTTCCGGGACCTCGACCTCGCCGTGGACCCCCGCGTGCTCGTCCCGCGTCCCGAGACCGAAGGCCTGGTCGAGGCCGTGCTCGAGGTCCTGCGCGCCGAAACCGCGCGCTGGGCCGCGCCGCGGGTGCTCGACCTGGGCACCGGCTCCGGCGCCGTCGCGCTCGCGCTGGCGGCGGAGTGGCCGGCCGCCGCCATCACGGCGACCGACGCGAGCGCCGGTGCGCTGGAGGTGGCGCGCGCCAACGCGGCGGCGCTCGGGCTCGACGCCCGCGTCCGCTTCGTCGCCGGCCACTGGCTCGAGGCCGTCGATGCACGGGAGCGCTTCGAAGTCGTGGTCTCGAACCCGCCCTACATCGCGACCGGCGAGCGGGACGCCCTGCCCGAGGACGTGCGGTCGTTCGAGCCGCCGCAGGCGCTCTTCTCCGGGGCGAGCGGGCTGGACGACGTGCGCGAGATCGTGGAGGGCTCGCCGCGTCATCTCGTACCGGGGGGAGTGCTGGCGCTCGAGCTGGCCGAGGCGCGCGCGCACCAGGCGGCGGGCTGGCTGCGGAACGATCCCGGCTGGCAGGCCGTCGAGATCCGCGAGGACCTGGCGCGCCGGCCCCGCTACCTGCTGGCGCGCGCGGCAGGCGCCCGTTGAGCGACCGCGCGCCGGCCGCGGACTACCGGTAGAGCGCCTTGAGCCGACCCCAGCTCGTGGATCGGGCGTTGACCGGGCCCAGGCCGAACTTCTGCACGCGGTTGTTCCCCCGGTCCACGACGTAGATGCTGCCGCTCCCGTCGACCGCGAGGAAGAACGGCTCGAAGAACTCCCCGACGCCGCTCCCCGCCGTGCCCCACTGGCCCAGGTAGGCGCCGGCGCCGCTGAACATCTGGACGCGGGAGTTGCCCAGGTCCACGACGTAGACGTTGCCGTTCGCGTCCGTCGCCACCCCGGCGGGGTTGAAGAACTGCCCGTCGCCGCTGCCGAGTGAGCCCCACTGGGCGAGGTAGGACCCCGCGCCCGAGAACTTCTGGACGCGGTGGTTCTGGTCGGTGACGTAGACGTTGCCGGCCGCGTCCGTCGCCACCCCGGTGGGCTCGCTGAACTCGCCGTCGCCGCTGCCGGGGAACCCCCACTGGGTCAGGAACGTGCCCGCGCCGGTGAACTTCTGGACCCGCTGGTTCGCGCCGCCATCGGCGACGTAGACGTTGCCGAAACCGTCGGTCGCCACGCCGGTGGGGATGCTGAACTGTCCCGCTTCGCTGCCGGAGGACCCCCACTGCGCCAGGAAGCTCCCCGCCGCCGTGAACTTCTGGATCCGGCAGTTGGCCTGGTCGACGACGTAGACGTCGCCGGCTGCGTCGGTCGCCACGCCGGCGGGGTTGAAGAACTGCCCGTCGCCGTTGCCGTAGCTGCCCCATTCGCCCAGGAAGGCGCCGTCGACCGAGAAGCGCTGGACGCGCTGGTCCATGTAGTCGGTGACGTAGACGGTATGGGTGCCCACCGCGATGCCGTAGGGGATGGTGAACTGTCCCGGCCCGCTGCCGTAGGCGCCCCACTGCGTGACGTAGGCGGGGGTCTGCGCGCCGGCCGGCGCGGGGAGCAGGGGGGCGGTGAAGAAGAGGATGCAGGATCCAAGGATGAGCAACGGGCGCTTCTTCACGACAGCCTCCGGCGGCTATCACCGGCCGGGCGGGATCGGCTCGATGCGCGGCGCTGGGGGAATCCCGCCAAGCGAAGAGGATACCATCGAAGGCCGCTCGATGCGCGGCGAAAATGGGCATGGTCCCGGCATCCGGCGCCCGGGGGCGGCGTCGGACTGCCCTTCGGTTCTTCCTGTGCAGCTTGGCCCAAAGGCTTCCGCGAACGCCCGGTTCCGCTGCGCCGTGTGGTACGGTTCCGTCATGACTGCGAGAGGCCATCGCCGCCATCCCCGGGCGCCCTCCGGCGACGCCCCCGCTGATCCCCGCAGGGCGCGCCGCCCGGCCCGGGACGAGCGCCTGGGCCCCGGCCGCTGGCTGACGCTCGCGCTGCTGGCCGCCGCCACGGTGGCGGCCTTCGCCGGGGTGCTGCGCAACGGCTGGGTCCTGCTCGACGATCCCGAGTACGTCATCGGGAACCCGCACGTCACGGCCGGCCTGACCCTCGAGGGGCTCCGCTGGTTCCTGCACGCTCCGCAGGGCGCGAACTGGCACCCGCTCACGTCGGTCTCCCACATGCTCGACGTCAGCCTGTTCGGTATCCAGCCGGCCGCGCACCACGCGATGAGCCTCGCGTTCCACACCCTGAACGCCGTGCTGGTGGCGCTGGTGCTCCACCGGCTCACCGGTGCCTGGTGGCGGAGCGTGCTGGTCGCCGCGCTGTTCGCGCTCCATCCGCTGCGGGTCGAGTCGGTGGCCTGGGTCGCGGAGCGCAAGGACGTGCTCAGCGGACTCTTCTTCATCCTCGCGCTGTGGACCTACGTGCGCTGGGCCGAGCGACCCGGCGGTGGGCGCTACGCGCTCGTGGGCCTGTGTCTGGCCCTGGGGCTGATGGCCAAGCCGATGCTCGTCACGCTGCCGTTCGTCCTCGTGCTGCTCGACGTCTGGCCGCTCGGGCGGCTGGCGGGAATGCAGCGGCTGCCGGGCGCCCGCGCCCCGGTGCGCGCGCCGGGGCGGCCGCTCGGCCGGCTCGTCGCGGAGAAGTGGCCCCTGTTCCTGCTGGCCGCCGCCGCCTCCGTGGTGACGATCCTCGTGCAGCACGTGACCTGGGCGAACGTCTCGCCCCACGTCCTCAGCCCGGGGTTCCGCGTCGCCAACGCGCTGCTCTCGTACTGGCGCTACGTGGCGAAGACCTTCTGGCCGTCCGGCCTCGCGGTGCTCTACCCCTACGATCGCGGCCTCCCCGTCGCCTCGGCCGCGCTCGCCGCCGCCGCGTTCGCGGCCGTGACCGTCCTGGCGTTCCGGCAGGCGCGGCGCCGGCCGTATCTCCTGGTCGGCTGGCTGTGGTTCGTCGGGATGCTGGCGCCGGTGGCGGGGGTGATCCAGGTCGGCGAGCAGGCGTACGCCGACCGTTACACCTACCTTCCCGGCATCGGCCTGGCGATGGCGCTGGTCTGGCTCGCCGGCGACCTCGCCTCCCGCTCGCGGCGTGTCCGGTTCGCGGCCGCGGCCCTCGCCGTGATCGCGCTGGCGGGGCTGTCCCGTGCCACCGCCCGGCAGGTGACGGTGTGGAGGGACTCGCGCACGGTGTTCGGCCACGCGCTCGCCGTCACGCGCGACAACGCGGTCGCCGAGCAGGGCATGGGCAACGCGCTTCTCGAGGCGGGCGAAGTCGCCCCGGCCGTCGCCCATCTCGAGGCGGCGTACCGCCTGGAGCCCGGGCGCGCCGAGCTGGAGAACAGCCTGGCGAGCGCGCTCGGGCTCGCGGGCCGCTACGGCGAGGCGATCGCGCACTTCCGGGCCGCGCTGCGCACCCACCCGACCGCCCGGCTCCACCACAACCTCGCCGCCGCGCTGGCGGGCGACGGACGCGTGGCCGAGGCGATCCCCGAGTACGAGGCCGCCGTGCGGCTCGACTCGATGAACCAGGCCTCCTACGTCCAGCTCGCGGCGGCCTGCGCCGCGGTCGGACGCTTCCCCGACGCGATCCGCGCGGCACGGCGCGCGCTCGAGTTGGCGCGGGACGCCGGCCGGCCGCAGGAGATCGAAGGTTGCACCCGGCAACTCGCGCTCTATCGGGCCGGGCGGCCGCTGCCCGCTCGCTGACCCGGCGGGCCGTGGCACCTCCGCGTCCACGAGCGTCCGGCTCTCCCGCGCCATGGCCGGCGGAGAGGTGCTGCCGCCGCGACCCCCGGTGCGAGCGCCTAGTGGTACCCCGCGTCCATCTCGCCCGCGCGGATCGGCACTTTGAGCACGTTCGCCCGGGGCGGGATCGGGCAGTTGTAGTGGTCGGAGACGGCGCAGGCAGGGTTGTAGGCGAGGTTGAAGTCGAGCAGGTAACGCCCGTCCGGCATCCGCTCCGGGTCCACGTAGCGGCCCGTGCCGTAGGTCTCCCGGCCGGTGGTGGCGTCGCGGAAGTACACCGAGAAGTCGTTCTCGCCCACGCCCGGTTCCAGCAGTCGTGACGCCTCGAGCCGGCAGGGGGTCCCGCCCACCCGGAAGTCGAACCAGCCCACCCGCACCGCGTGGCGGCGGTTCCCGCGGGTCGAGAGGATGACGACCGTGTCGGGCTTCGGGTTCGGCGTGAGCGGCAGGCGGTAGCGGTAGGCGAGGTCCACCGGGAACCACTTGAGGCCCTTGTACCGGGAGAAGCCCGGGCTCTTCGGGTCGAAGACGATGATGGCGGGGAAGCGCTGGTGCGACAGGCGCACCGTGAAGCGCCCGACCCCGATGCCGCTCGGGCCCACGGTGCTGCGGCTGCGCATCTCGTCGTTCACGCGATACAAGGCGCCGGGGTCCGCCGCGGCGACGTCGAACGAGTCGCCCGTCACGGTCACGACCAGGTGGTGGGGCGACACGTCCGGATCGGCGATGCGGACGTCGTTGTCCGCGGCGCTGCCGAGCGTGAGCGACGTCCGCGCGCCGAAGTCCACGCGCTGGACCGTCGCCAGGTACGAGGTCGCGCCGCTCCGGAGCCATCGCTCGGTATCGGCGCGGTCCTGGAGGATGGCCCGCGTCAGCGAGTCGGCCTCCGCCGGCGTGAGCCGCGCCGGGCCGGCGGGGGAGACGCGGGCGGCCCCGGCGGCGCCGGGCAGGAGCGTGAGCAGCAGGGCGACGAGCGCGAGCCTCGACATGTCGGTCCTCCGTGATCTCGTGAAGACGGGAGCGAGGCGGCCTCCGGCCGCCCGGCGCGGCGATGATACGGTCCCCCGCCGCGGGATGCCACGCGCCGGCCGGCCGCTCGCCTTGCACGGGGGCGCCCCCGCTCGCATAATCCGCCCTTCGCACCCAAGGAACGTCGCCGCAGCGTGGCCAGGGACGGTCATCGGCCGCAGCAAGGGGATCCGCACATGGATGTCGCGTCGCACCGGCTCGATCCGCTCACCCTCGACCCTTCCGCTCCGCAAGACGCGAGGCCCAAGACCATGGACGCCCTGATCGTTCGCGGTGGACGGCGGCTCTCCGGCCGTGTGGAGATCAGCGGCGCCAAGAACGCCGCCCTGCCGCTCATGGCCGCGACGCTGCTCACCTCCGGGGTGCACACGCTGCGCAACATGCCGCTGCTGTCCGACACGCGCACCATGGCCCGCGTGCTCGAGACGCTCGGGGCGAAGGTGGCCTTCCACGGCCACACCTGCGTGGTGGACACCACCAACGTCGGCTCGTTCGAGGCGCCCTACGACCTGGTGCGCACCATGCGCGCCAGCGTCTACGTGCTGGGTCCGCTGCTGGCGCGCTTCGGCGCCGCGCGGGTCTCGCTGCCGGGCGGCTGCGCCTGGGGCCCGCGGCCCATCAACCTGCACCTCGAGGGCCTCAACGCGATGAACGCGAACCTCGAGATCGAGCACGGCTACGTCGTCGGGCACGACGTGCGGCTCAAGGGCGCCCCCTTCCACTTCGGCACGGTCTCGGTCGGCGCGACCGCCCAGCTGATGATGGCCGCGGTGCTCGCCGAGGGCGTCACCGCGCTCGACAACGTGGCCATCGAGCCCGACATCACCGCGCTCGCCGAGGTGCTGGTGCAGTGCGGGGCCGACATCGAGGGCATCGGATCGCGGCAGCTGACCATCCGCGGCGTGAAGCACCTGTGGCCGATCGAGACCGCCATCATCCCGGACCGGGTCGAGGGCGCCACGTTCCTCGCCGCCGCCGCCATCACCGGCAGCAGCCTGGCGATCGGGAACTGCGAGCCCGCGCACCTCGGGGGCGTGCTGCGCGTGCTCGAGCAGGCCGGCTGCGAGGTGCTCGCCGGCGAGCGCGAGGTCACGGTGCGGGGCCCGGCGCGGCCCGCCGCGCTCAACGTGGTGACCGAGCCGTTCCCCGGCTTCCCGACCGACATGCAGGCGCAGATCATGGCGGTGTGCGCCGTGGCCGACGGCACCAGCACCATCACCGACACGATCTATCTCGACCGCTTCAGCCACGTGCCGGAGCTGGCGCGGCTGGGGGCCGACGTGCGCATGCAGAACAACGTCGCCATCGTGAAGGGCGTCGAGCGCCTGTCGGGTGCCCCGGTGATGGCGACCGACATCCGCGCCAGCGCCGCACTGGTGATCGCCGCGCTGGTGGCCGACGGCGAGACCAGGATCTCGCGCATCTACCATCTCGACCGCGGCTACGAGGTCATCGAGCAGAAGCTCGCCGCGCTGGGCGCGGACGTCACGCGCGTCAAGGAGTCCGGGGCCTAGCCGTGCCGCGCGGCCCCGCCTCCCGCCCGCGACCGCCGCGGGCCCCGACGCCCAAGCGCTACGACCGCGAGTACTTCGAACGCTGGTACCGCGACCCGCGCTGGACGGTGGTCCACCAGGGCGTGCTGGCGCGCCGCGTGCAGCTGGCGGTCGCGGCCGCCGAGTACCTGCTCGAGCGCCCGTTGCGCACGGTGCTCGACGTGGGCTGCGGCGAGGGGCCGTGGCGCGAGCTGCTCCGGCACGCGCGGCCGAAGGCGCGCTACACCGGCGTGGACTCGAGCGAGTACGCGGTGAAGCGCTACGGGCGCGCGCGCAACCTCCGGCTCGGCTCGCTGGGCACGCTCGGTCGGCTCGGGCTCGACCCGCCCTACGATCTGATCGTCTGCTCCGACGTCCTCCACTACGTCGGGACGGACGAGGCGCGCCGCGGGCTCAAGACCATCGCGCGCATGCTCGGCGGCGTGGCGTTCCTCGAGCTGTTCGCGAAGGAGGACGCCACCGAGGGCGACCAGGAGGGCTTCCACCAGCGCCCGGCCGCGGTCTACCGGCACCTGTTCCGCGAGGCGGGGCTGATCCCGCTGGGGCTCCACTGCTACGCGGGGCGCATGCTGCGGCGTGAGCTGACCACCTTCGAGCGCGGCGGCGGAAGCCTGCGATGATTGCCGCACGGCTCGCGGCGTTCCTGAACGCGGGCGATATCAGCGGGTTCGCGCTCCGGCTCGGGCTGGTGCTGGCGACCGTCGGGCTGGGCACGCGCCTGCTCGTGCGCACGATCCAGCGGCACGCGCTCGCGATCCCCAGCATCGGCCGCCGCCTGCTGGTGCTGCTGGTGATCGCCACGGTGGTCCCGGTGGTGGTGATGGCCCTGCTCTGGGCGTCCAGCTCCTACCTGGGCACGGCCTCCGAGCGGGCCGAGGCGGCGCGCGGCCAGTACCTGGCCCGGGCACAGGCGCTGCACGACGAACTCGCGCTCGCGCTCGCGCAGCCCGGGCTCGCCGAGGAGCGGTTGCGCGCGCTCACCGCAGCGGAGGCGGGCCGCCGGCTGGGGATGACCGCGTGGCTCGGCCGCGGGAACTGGCACCGCGTGGCGGGCGATGAGGCCATCGATTCCGCCGCGCTGGCGACGCTGCCGGCGGTTTCGCCCGAGGTGCCGGTCCTGATCGTCGGCGGGCGTTCGTACCTGTGCGCGACGCTGCGCGCACCGGCCGACACCACGCTCGCCGGCCTGGCGGTGATCCCGATGCGGGGGGCGCTCTCGGAGGACATCCAGCGCCGCATCGAGGCCGTGCTCGTGTTCCGGAAGGTCGCGGGGCAACGGGTCGAGATCCTTCCCACCGGTGTCCCCGCGGCGACCCCTTCCCGATCCGGACCGGAGGCGCGGACGGGGTTCTCGCTCTTCGACGGCTTCGCGAACCTGGGCTCCTGGGCGAGGACGCCGTCGGGGTGGGAGCGCACCAACGGCTTGCTGACCGTCCACGTGGACTTCTGGCCGACACTCGCCGGTTTCTTCCGGCGTGCGCTCGCCTGGGACGTGAGCCTCGTCACGCTGGGGCTGATCGCGATCCTGGTGTTCGCCGGCGTGCGGCTGTGGTTCCGCGCCGTCGGGCTGATGCGGGCACTGGGAACGAGCGTCACCGCCGCGGTCGCCGCACTGCGCGGCGGCGCGAGCGCGCTCGAGGCCGGGCGGCTCGAGCACCGCATCCCGGTCGAGGGCGACGACGAGCTGTGGGGCGTGGCCGTGGCGTTCAACCGCATGGCCGAGGGCCTCCAGCGCGGGCGCGAACTGGAGCGGGAGCGCGGACGGATCGAGAGCGAGCTGGCGCTGGCGCGGCGCATCCAGTCACGCCTGCTGCCGGAACGGCCGCCCGGCGTCGCGGGCGTGGACATCGCCGGGGTGAGCGAGCCCGCGCGCGAGGTGGGCGGGGACTACTTCGACCACAGGGTGCTCGCCGACGGGCGCGTGGCGCTGGTGATCGCCGACGTGTCGGGCAAGGGCGTGCCCGCGGCGCTGCTGATGTCGGCGTTCCGCGCCTCGCTCATGAGCCAGCTCGACGGCACCGGCGACCCGGCGCACGTGATGGCGCGCGTCAACCGCTTCCTGCACCAGAGCGTCGAGCCCGGACGCTTCGTGACCGCGTTCCTCGCAGTGCTCGACCCGCGCGACGGGACGCTCGAGTACTGCAACGCCGGGCACAACCCGCCCTACGTGGTCGGGTGCGACGGTGCGGTGACCACGCTGGAGACCGGGGGCCTGCTGCTCGGGATGCTCGAGGATGGCGCGTACGCGAAGGGCACGGGGGTGCTGGCGCCGGGGGCGACGCTGACGCTCTTCACCGACGGCGTGACCGAGGCGCAGGCGGTCGACGGCGCGATGTGGGGCGAGGAACGGCTGCTCGAGCTGCTCCGGCCGCGGTCCGGCGAGCCCTGCGAGGCGCTCGCGCGCCGGATCGTGGACGCGGTGCACGGCTTCGAAGGTGACCAGGGGCCATCGGACGACATCACGCTGCTGCTGGCGCGCCGCGCGCCCGCCGGCTGAACCGGCTGCCTCCCCGGAGCAGGCGACAAGGCCCCGCGTGCTGCGGCGCCGGTCCGCGCCGACCGCGGGGTGGCCCGCGCTGACCGCCAGATTCCCGTTGAATCCAACCCCGCGGGAGCGCCATACTCCGTTCGTCCGGGCGGGAGAGGAACGACGTGAAGCGAGGGCTGGCCTTCATCGACGCCCTGCTCTGGCTCGGTGCGATCGCCGTGTGCAGCCCCGGCGGAGCCCCGACGCCTGTTGTCGCCTCTCCCGCCCCTTCGTCCTCCGCGCGCGCCGCCCGCGCCGACTCCCTGTGCCGCGACGCCGACGCGCGCCTGGCCACGGGCGGCTTCGACGCGCGCCGCGTCGCGCTGCGCGATCTCCAGCAGGCCGTCCTGCTCGCCCCGGGCGACGTGCGCCTGCGGCTGTCGTACGGCCGGGTGTGCCTCGATGCCGGCTTCGACCAGCAGGCGCGCCGGAGCTTCGAGCAGGCCGTGGAGCTCGACGGGCACTGCGGCGCGGCGCGCCTCGGGCTCGGCCAGGTCTGGAAGCGCGACTGGCTCGCCTTCCTCGAGCCCGCCTCGCTCGCGCTGGCGGTCCGGCACCTGTCGGCCGCGACCGAGCTGGACCCCGGCCTGCGCGAGTCGTGGGTCCTGCTGGCGCCGCTGCTCTACGAGCACGGCGAGGCGTCCCGCGCGCGCGCGACCGCCGAACGCGCCTGCGAACGCTTCCCGGGTGACCCCGAAGTGCGGCTGGCCGCCGCCTACCTGGCCTACCGTGCCGGCCAGGCGACGCGCGCCGAGAGCCTGTTCACGCTCGCGATCCCCGGCCTGCCGCCGGCGCTGCAGGCGCGCTTCGCGGACCTCGCGCCGCTGCTGCCCCCCAACGACGGCGAAGCGCTGGCGGAGATGCCGCCGCGGATGGCGGACGAGTTCGTGCGCCGCTTCTGGAGCGAGGCCGACCCCGACGTGGCCACCCCCGAGAACGAGGCCCGGCTCGAGTACTGGTCGCGCATCGCGCACGCGAGCCTGGTGTTCCTCGACCCGGCGCAGTCGCGCTGGGACTCGCGGGCCGACCTCTACGTGCGCTACGGCGCCCCGGAGCAGGCCATCTACGAGCTGGCCGGCCTGCCGGCGGAGCAGCGACCCAACAAGACCGACTGGTACCGCCGCACCGCCCTGGGCGGTGTGCGGCGGGTCGGCGACCCGATGTGGTACCCGATGCACACCCAGGTCTGGACCTACCCCGGGCTGGGGATGACCGTCCTGCTGCAGGACGTGCTGCTCTCGAACCGCTACGAGCCGCCGCGCGGGCGCTTCCGCAGCACCGATCCCGTGCCCGACCCGCGCGCGCTCGAGCGCAGCGACCTGGTCGCGACCGCGGGCGGACGCGGGGTCTTCCCGGCGCTGCCGCCCGGCGTGAGGCCGCTGCCGGTCGAGGGCCGGGTCGCCCGCTTCGAGGGCGCGCAGGGCACCAAGCTGCTGGCGCAGATCGAGACCCCGGGCACGCCGGTGGACAGCCTGTGGGCCCAGTGCGCGCTGGTGGACTCGACCGAGCACGTGGTCGCCCGGCTGGCGCGCACGCTCTCGCCGTCGGGCTGCGAGCCCGCGTCGCGCCGCGTCGGGGACTTCACCTTCGACGTCCCGCCCGGGGTGTACCGCGTGGCCTTCTCGGTGCGCGACGGTCACGGCGCGCGCGGCGTGGCGCGGACCACGCAGCAGGTCGCGGCCGTCCCGGCCGGGCTCTCGATGAGCGACGTCGTGGTCACCTGCGGCTCGATCGACATGGTGCGCAGCGCGCCCGAGATCCGGCTCGGCCCCAATCTCCGGTCGCGCGTGAGCGGCGAGGGGCCGCTGGTCGCCTACTTCGAGGTCTACCGCATGACGCCCGGCGCCGACGGCGAGGCGCACTTCGAGTACGAGTACTCCGTGGCCTCCGAGGAGCGGGACAATCGGGCGTGGTACGAGCGGCTGCTGCCGTTCGGCGAGCGCCTGCCGCACTACGTCGTGCGCAGCGAGGAGACGAACGTCGGCCCGCTGCGCCGGCAGTTCATCACCGTGCCGGTGCAGTCGCTCAAGCCCGGGCACTACCGGCTGGACGTGCGGGTGCGCGACCTGACCACCGGGACCCGGACGGCCTCCTCGGCGCGCTTCGAGCGGGTGGGCGGCGCGTAGCGGGCGCGCGGTCCGGATGGAGCCACGGCGTGGGGCGCTGCCGGGGGCCACGGCGCGGGGCCCGGGCGCGGGGCGGTCACCCGGGCCCCGGTGGGGCGCGAGCCGCCCACCACGGCCGCGCAGGGTGCCCCCGGCCCTCAGCGGTAGGCGCGGATCTCCGCCCAGCGGCGCGCGAGCGGCTGGTTCAGGCCCTTGCACAGGAAGATCGGCGCGCCGTTCTCGAACGGCATGCACCAGCGGCAGCTCGTGGTGTCGGCCAGCACCACCTCGCGGAAGTCCGCGTGGCGGTCGTCGCGGTCGCCGCCCACGATGATGACGACCTCGCCGGTCGCGCCGCGCGTGCCCCAGAGCCAGTAGTTGTTCTGCGGGCAGATCGCCGGCGGCAGCCCGTAGCGCGGGCCGAAGAAGTCGATGGCGCCGGCCTGCCCGTAGTTGCGGGTGAGGATCGCGCACCTGGCCCGCTCGGCGGGCGGCAGCGAGCGGTAGACGCGCGCCACGCGACGGACCATGTCCTCCCAGCCGAACATGTCGGCGAAGACCTGCGGCAACTCGCCCTCGCGGGTGCGCTCCTGCGGCTTGATGCCCACGCCGAGCGCGCGCATGTAGGCGGCGTGGCGCTCCACCGGCAGGACCGGCAGGAAGGCCGGCACCAGCGGGAGCCCGCCGGCCAGCACCAGCGCGAACGCCGCGGGCCGCAGCCAGCGGCGAACGACCTGCCTTCGGCCGGTGCCCGCGGTGCGCCCGATGACCGTCGCCCCCATCGCGAGGAGCGGCGCGTAGGCCACCGCGAGATAGTTGGGACGGCTCGAGCCGCTCACCACCAGCAGGATCGCGGTGGCGACGAAGACCACGCCCAGCGCGCGCGCCCGCCGCGACGCGAGCAGCGCGACCAGCCCGGTGAGCCACACCGGCAGCGTCACCGGGCTCATGACCAGCACCTGCTGGACCCAGAAGTCCACGAGCCCGGTGCGCACCATCTTGGAGCCGGCCGCGTTGCGCATGAACTCCAGCGTCGGCCAGCCGTTCACCACCTGCCAGATCACGTGCGGCAGGAACAGCAGCGCCGCGAGGGCGGCCGCCAGCCACGGCCCGCGCGTGCGCAGTTGCCGCCGCTGCGGGGAGACCAGCAGGCCGAGGAACGCCCCGCCGCCGAACCACAGCATGCTCGTCTTGTTGAGCAGGCCCAGCCCCAGCACCAGCCCGAGAGCGACCCAGGTGCGGGTGCGCCCGCCGTCGAGCGCGCGCAGCAGCAGCAGCGCGCCCAGCGACCAGAACAGCGTGTCGAAGGCGTTCATGCTGAAGAAGTGGTCCACCGCCAGCCACACCGGCGGCAGCAGCGCGCACAGGCAGGCCAGCGCCTGGGCGAAGCGGCGCCCGCCGAACTCGCGCACCAGCAGCCCGGTGACGACCACGGTCGCCGCCCCCGAGAGCGCCGGCAGCCAGCGCAGCGCGTGCAGCGAGTCGCCGAGCAGGGAGCGGTTCAGGGCCAGCAGCGCGATCGAGAACGGCGGCTGGTCCACGTAGCCCCAGGCCAGGTGCTTGCTGCAGGCGATGTAGTACAGCTCGTCGCGGAAGTAACCCCAGTGGGTCACCGCCAGCGCGTGGAGCGCCAGCTTGAGCGCGGCGAAGGCGAGCGGCACGACGAGCGCTTCGGACAGGCGCAGGCGGTCGGACATGATGGCCCCGGGATCGGACGGGAACGGCGACCGCGGCAGTCTAAGGCCGAGCGGGGTGAGGGTGCCACGGTGGTACGGCCATGGCGGGCCGGCCGCCGCGGGTGGGGTGCGTGGGGCGGTCCCGGATCGGAGACGTGCGGCCGCGGCAGTGTTCGGGTGAGTGGGGCCGTGCTCGAGGGTCGGGTGGTGCAGGAGGCGTTGAAGATTCCTGTTGACAGCCCTGCGCACGGGTACTGGTCGTGGTGCCGTGGGGCGTTCCAATCGGCCCCCGGCGCGCCGGCAGTGGCGCGCCGCCGCGGCTTCGCGCCCGGCCGCGGCATCGTTCGCTCGCGATGGCGCGCTCTGCGGCGTGCGGAGCTCTGCGTGCGCCGAAATCGCGTGTGGTAGAAAGAGTGCTCGTTCGCCCCCGTGGCCCGCCCCCGCGCGGAGTCACGCCGATGAACCGCTACGCGCTCTCACACCTGTCCGACCAGGCCCTGCTACGCGAGTTGCGCACACTCGTCGCCCAGGACCGCGCGACCACGGCCTTGCTCGTCGCCCACCTCGGGGAGGTGGATGCCCGGCGGCTCTACGCCGAGGCCGGCTACCCCTCGATGTTCGCGTACTGCGTCGAGCGGCTCGGCTTCTCGGAGGAGAGCGCCTATAAGCGCATCCGGGTGGCGCGCGTCGCCCGCGAGTTCCCGGCCATCCACGGGATGCTGGCCGACGGCCGGTTGCACCTGAGCGCCGTGGTCGTGCTGGCGTCCTGCTTGACGCCCGGGAACGTCGACGACCTTCTCGCCGCCGCGACGCACCGGAGCAGGGCGGCGGTCGAGCAACTCCTGGCCGAGCGGTTTCCGCGGCCCGACCTGCCGAGCGTGATCCAGCCGCTGCCGGGCGCGTGGTCGGCGCAGCAACCGTCCGCGGGCACACTCGACGCGACAGGCCACCCGCTGACCGAGGCGAGTGTTCAGTGTGTCTCAACTTTACTGTCCCCGGGGACAGTAGAATTCAGTCCCACTGAACTTTTGGCTTCGGCGCCGGGCGAGTCGCCGGCCGGTTCGCTCCCGCCGCCGGTCGCGCGCGCGCACCAGGTCGCCCCCCTCGCGCCGCAGCGCTTCGCGGTCCAGTTCACCATGGACCAGGAAGCGCACGACGACCTGATCTACGCCCAGGCCCTGCTCGGGCACGCCGTGCCCTCCGGGGACCCGGCCGCCGTGTTCGCCCGCGCCTTGAAGGCCCTGGTCGCACAGCTCGAGAAGCGCAAGTTCGCGAAGACCGACCGGCCCTGCCGCTGCCACGCCAGCGACGACCCCCGCCACGTCCCCGCGGACGTGAAGCGCGCCGTATGGGAGCGCGATGGCGGCCGCTGCACGTTCGTGAGCGCTGCGGGGCACCGCTGCGAGGCGCGCACGCGGCTCGAGTACGACCACGTCGAGCCGGTGGCCGACGGCGGGCAGGGCACGGTGCGGGGCCTGCGGCTGCGCTGCCGGGCGCACAACCAGTACGAGGCCGAGCGACACTTCGGGCGCGACTTCATGGAGGCCAGGCGGGAGCGGGCTCACGAGGCGGCGCAGGCCGTGCGGCGGGAGGTTGCCCAGCGGGAGCGGGGCGGGACGCGGGAGCTGGCCCCGCACGAGGCCGAGTTGCTGCCTTGGCTGCGAACGCTCGGGCTCCGCGCGGAGGAGGCGCGCCGGGTCGCGGAGCGCTGCGGGGCACCGCCCGACGCCCCACTCGAGGAGCGCCTGCGCCACGCGCTGAAGTGTTACGGCGGCCCGCGCACGGTGGTCACGCGCACCGCGGCGTGAGGGGGGCGCCGCCGGGTAGGGGGCGCCCCGGCGGCGTCAGCCGGCACGCGGCGCGGCGGACGACGAACGTGCGCCGCGGGGTGGCCCGGTGGCGTGAGCGGTCTTCCGATCCGACGGGACGGGCGTGCCGCGGCGCCCGGTCGCGCGGCAGGAGCCCGCGCCGTGCGCTAGACTGCGCGCATGCCCCCCGAAGCCCCCGGCACCCGCCTCGCCATCGTCGGCACCGCCGGCCACATCGACCACGGCAAGACGGCTCTGGTGCGCCGGCTGACCGGTGTGGACACCGACCGGCTGCCCGAAGAGAAGAAGCGCGGCATCTCCATCGACCTCGGCTTCGCGCCGCTGGTCACGCCCGGTGGAGTGCACCTCGGCATCGTGGACGTGCCCGGGCACGAGCGCTTCGTCAAGAACATGCTCGCCGGCGTGGGCGGCGTGGACCTGGTGCTGCTGGTCATCGCCGCCGACGAGGGCGTGATGCCCCAGACCCGCGAGCACCTCGCCATCGTGCGGCTGCTCGGCGTGACGCGCGGTGTCGTCGTGCTCACCAAGCGCGACCTGGTCGATGCCGAGTGGGTCGCGGAGATCCGGCGCGACGTCGCCGCGCTGCTCGCCGGCACGCCCTTCGCCGCCTCGCCCGTGGTCGAGTTCTCCGCCGTGACCGGCGCCGGCACGCCCGAGCTGTTCGCCGCCGTGGACGCGCAGCTCGCCGGATTGCCGCTGCGGCCCGCCACCGAGCCCGCGCGGCTGCCGGTGGACCGCGTGTTCACCGTCGAGGGCTTCGGCACCGTGGTGACCGGCACGCTGTGGCGCGGCCACGTTCGCACCGGCGACACGCTCGAGCTGCAGCCGCGCGGCCTGCCGGTGCGCGTGCGGCGCGTGCAGGTGCACGGGCGGACGGTGGACGAGGCGCGTGCCGGGCAGCGCACCGCCGTCGCGCTGCACGGCGTCGAGCGCGAGCAGGTCGAGCGCGGCGACTGGCTGCTGGCGGCCGGGACGCTCAAGCCCTCGAGCATCCTCGACGTGCGCTTCGAGGCGCTCGCCGACCTGGAGAAGGAATGGCCCGCCAACACCCGCGTGCGCTTCCACCTCGGCGCGAGCGAGATCATCGGCCGGCTGGTGCTGCTCGAGGGCGAGAGCGTGGCGCCCGGCGCGAGTGCCCTGGCGCAGATGCGCCTCGAGCGCCCCACCGTGGCCGCGCGCGGCGACCGCTTCGTGATCCGCCAGTACTCGCCCTCGCACACCATCGGTGGCGGCAGCGTCATCGAGCCCGTGGCCGCCAAGCGCCGCCGCCACGGCGCGCTCGACGCGCTCGAGGTGCGCGAGAGCGGTTCGCTCGAGGCCCGGCTGCTGCAACGAGTCGAGGCCGAGGCCACGCCGGTCCCGACCGCGCGGCTCGCGCAGGTGGTGGGGGAGAGCCAGACCGTGACCCAGGCCGCGCTCGCGCGCCTGCTCGAGGAACACGAGATCGCCATGCCGCTCGCCGACCGCTGGCTGGCGCTCAAGCGCTGGCACGCCGCGCTGGAGCACATCGAGCGCGAGGTGCGCGGCTACGCCGACCGGTTTCCCGCGCGCTTCGGCTTCCCCAAGGGCGAACTGAAGAGCGGACTCAAGGTGGCGATGGAGGCCACGCTGTTCGACGCCGCGTTCCATGCGCTGGAGGAGGAGGGCCGCCTCGAGGTGCGCAGCCAGCGCGTGCGTCCCGCCGACTCGCCCTGGGAGCCGCCCGCCGCTACGATGGAGGCGCTCAAGAAGGTGGAGGCCGAGCTCGAGGCCAACGGGATGAGCGTGCCCGACGCGCTGCAGTGGCAGGGCAAGCTCGGCAGTGCCGCGTCGGAAGTGGCGGCGCTCGGCCTGTTCCTCGAGCGGCTGGTGCGCGTGAACCAGGAGCTGATCTACACCGCGCACCAGATGAAGGTCCTGCGCGCGAAGCTGGCGGAGCACTTCGCGAAGAGCGCGGTGCTCACGATGGCGGAGTTCAAGGAGTTGGCGGGCGTAAGCCGCAAGTACGCCGTGCCCCTGCTCGAGCACTGCGACCGCGTCGGCTGGACCGTGCGCGCGGGGGACGAGCGGAAGCAGGGGGCGAGGGGGTAGGGGCATGGCGGGACTGCGCGTGCCGGGCAGCCGGAAGTGGCGCGGGCTGGCGCGCGCGGGGCTGTTCCTCGCGCTCGCCGTCGGCGCGCCTGCGCTCGCGCGTGCGGAGGAAGGCGCCAGCGATCCGCACGCCGTGATGCCCGAGCGGCCCACCGTGGCGACGCACGCGCACACCGTGGCGCCCGGCTGGATCGAGATCGAGGCCGGGCTCGAGGGCGACCTGCTCGATGGCGGCGGACGCGCGTTGAGCGCGCCCGTGTTCACGAAGATCGGGCTCGCGAGTCACGTGCAACTCGGGCTGAGCACGCCGTGGACGCGGCTCACCTCCACCGATCCCGCGGGCTCGGGCGTGGGCGATTTCTCCGCCGGCGTGAAATGGCGCCTCTTCGACCACGCGGCGGTGCTCGGCGACTTCGCCGTGCTGCCCACGCTCAAGTTGCCCACTGGCGCCGTCTCGCGCGGCACGGGCACGGGCACCACCGATGGGTCGCTGCTGCTCATCTCGAGCCACGAGTTCGGCCCGGTCGCGATGGACATCAACGCGGGCTACACGCGTCGCGGTGGCGACGGCTCGGTGACGCCGCGCGACGCCACGCTGTGGACCGCGTCCTTCGGCTACCCGCTGGTCGGCGTGCTCGGCGCCGCGACCGAAGTCTTCGGCCTGCCCGGCACGAGCGGCCCGGCCGGCGGCGCGCCCACCGTCGCCCTGTTGCTCGGCCCGACGTTGCAGCCGAGGCCCTGGCTCGAGCTGGACGCCGGCATCATCGTGCCCCTCGCCGGCCCGCAGGCGCACGGCGTGTACGCCGGCGGCGTGTGGAATCTGGGGAGGATGTGAGGGGGGGTCTGGTTGCGCCGGCGGCGGGAGGAGGAGAGGAGTAGGACTGCGCCTACCCGAATTGCCTGAAGCGCTCATACCTCTCAGCGAGGAACTCCTTGTCCGGCCTGTTCTGCTCCTGCCTCGGGACCACCAAAAGCCTTTGCCCATGGTAGTTCTGAAGTCCGTGGACAAGCATTGGCCCGTCCTTCTCCTTCCTTACGGCCTGCTGGACCTCAATGACCAACTCGGGCGTGATGCCGACCATGTAGCTATCGAAGGCAGCATGATGCAGCTTGCAGAGGGACAGGCCGTTCCTCACGACAGGTTCCCCGCGAGGGTCGCTATCCGGGATGATGTGCGCGGCCTCGAGCAGTTGCCGATGCCCTAGGTTGCAGATTGCGCACGACTCCCGATAGGCAACGAGTACGCTGTGGCGGAACTGGTCTTGATGGATCCTGCGGCGGGTCAGCTGGGTCGCATAGGCCCTCCGCACGTCTGTTGCCTGCTCTGCGACGCGATCGGAGAAGACGCCGACGGCCGCCTTGTTGTCTATCGCCACGGTCACGGAGAGCGAGGCGGGGTCGTCCTTGACGATGTACGCCGGGTAGGCGGCCGAGTACCAGCCCTTCGCAATACCGATGAAGTAGATGAGGGGAATCTGTTCGCGCATCGCGATGCGGAGCCCCTCATTCTGGTAGTGGCTCGGGTCTTCGCCACGATACTTGTAATGAAGTAGTCCATCCGGATCTTGCCGGTCCTCGTAAGGAGCTGGCCGGCCAGGCCTTGGCGGCGTTGTTGCGATGCTGATCGGGATTGGCCTCGACAGGACCTTGGGCTTGAAGATCCCCTGCGGTCCGATCAGGGGCACGCGCTCGCCCTGGAATCGGAATCCTCCGTCAAGTGCTGCCCACGGTATGTCGCCGCCGTAGAGCAGTCGTTGCTCGTCCAGGAATCGGAACGCGTTCAGACGAATCAGAACGTCTCTGTCCGCAGCCGTGGTCACGAGGGGCCTTTCGCGTGGCGGTTGGCAACTAACGACAGCCCAGGCTACCACCGACACGCGCTCAAGTCCTCGGTTCTTCGTAGGCTTCCCGTGCCCTTCGCGCAGTCTGGCTCCGGGTAGTCACGTCGCGCGTTCTCCGGCCCCTTGGATCATTGCCACTCATGGGAAGGGAGCATCGCGATCTGCCCGCCCTGGCGATTCCTATTGACTCCGCCGCCGGCCGGCATAGACTGCTGAGGAATCGCCCACATTGGCGGAGGCCGCAGCCATGGGTCCCCTCGGTTCAAGCACCACGCCCCCTGTGGTGGCATGTCCGGCATCCTCAGCCGTTGACGGCCGGGTCCCGTGCGTTGTCTGCGAACGACCGCAGTTCGACTGGCAAGCAAGACAACCCCGGAGGTGCTGCATGGACGGCAGGCCCGACCAGAGGAATCGTTCTTGGCAGCTCCTTGCGATAGTCGTGGCCATCCAGGTGGCCGCTTCCGCCGCGTTCGCCGCGTGTCCCAACAGCCCACTCTTCACGGACCACAGCGGCTTCGAGAACAACTGGACCCTCGCGAACGCGACGAAGTGGCGTCCCATCGTCAACCAGTGGGTGATCAACCCTGGGAACGACCCGCAGGTGTTGAGCCCCGCGCTCACTTGCGCGGCGTCCGACTTCAACTACATGCGGCTCGGGTTCTACAACTATGGGACGAACACCAGTGGGCAGGTGTTCTTCAGGACCGGGACCGATTTCGTTGCCGGCCAGAGTGTCAATTTCACCAACCCATCGCGCCCCGAACGAGATTCCTGGCTCACCGTCAGACTCGACAACATCCCCGGGTGGACTGGCACGATACAGCAATTGCGGGTGGACCCGGTCGCGTATGGCAGCGGAGGAGGGGACAGCATCGCAGTGCTCTTCTTCTACTGGCGCAAGGATGACCAGGCGCCGACCTTCAGATTCGTCACCGTCGACCCACCGGGGTGGACAAACGGTGCCATCAGTCTCGCGATCGGTGGGCAGGATCCGGCCGAGGTCAACCCGGTAGGCCCGGACGTCTATGGCAGCGGTTGCGTGGGCTTCAATCTGCTGCTGAGTGGCTGGAACAACGACGCCTGGACGTACTACCCGCGCACATTCTTCGATGACTTTGATGGCAGGGCGGGCCTGACTCTCAACTTCCCCGCAGGGTCGCTTGCGGCGGGCGCCCATCCCCTGCAGGTCCAGGCAAAGGACCTCGTTGGACACTGGAGTACGGAGATCCGCGCAGCCACTCTGTACTACGATCCGATTTCCCCGACCATCTCCTTCTCCGGCCCGGCCCCGGGCTACTACCGATCGGACCAGGGAGTCTCCTTCACTGTCGGGGACGCGCACAGCGGCATCAACAGGTACTGCGTGTGGTGGGACAACGGCGCGCCGGGCTGTGTCGCGGGGACAAGCTGGTCCTCAGCGATCAACGCGGCGGGCGCCTGGTACACGCCCCACACGCTCCACGTTGTCGCCTACGACAACGCGGGCAACTCTGCTTCGGCGGATTACGGGCCGTGGACATTCGGGCCAAACCGATGTCCCTACATCACGGGTCCGGGCCCGGGCGTTGCCCAGATCGTCAACGAGGGGGCGACACTGAGCTTCAACGTCGCCGCAGCGGACCCCGATGGAGACCCCGTTGCCATTCGGCAGGACGGGCTTCCGCTCGGGGCCACGTTCGACGGTACGACCTTCCGCTGGACGCCGGGCTACTCGGGGCAGGGCGACTACCAGGCATGCTTCATTCCCAACGATGGGTCGTGCGACGGTCCCAGAGTGTGTATTCCGATCCACGTGAATGATGTCGCTTCAACCGCCGTTCAGGTCCTCTACCCGAACGGAGGTGAGCGCCTGGTCGTCGGTTCGCCGGAGTACCTGCGGTGGTCCGTCTCCGGCGGGGTAGGGTCGCGCACGACTGACGTGCTGCTGTCGCGCGCGGGTTCCGCGGGGCCATTCGAGACCATCGCCTCGGGCCTGACAGGCGTGACCTCGCTTGATTGGATCGTGACGGGGCCGCCGAGCTCCCAGTGCTTCCTCAAGGTGGTGGCCCACGACGAGGCGGGGACGAACTACGACTTGAGCGACCAAGCATTCACGATCAGCGCGCCGCTCGACACGGTCATCTGGTGCCGGGAGCAGCGCGTCGCGGGTGGGTCGCGGGTCTGCTCGAGCCCTGACCTGGCCGTCGATGAACGTGGCGTGCACGTGGTTTGGGCTGACCGCGCCCCGGATGCCGAGGACGGAGTCGTTCGGTACCTGCGTGGGTTCCGGAACTATCCCGATGACAGCCTGTCATGGACCGATGGTGCCGCGCTCTCCACCGGGACCGGGAACTCGAACCCGAGTGTCGTGGCAGGGACGGAGTGGGCAGTTGCCGGCCCGGTCCACACGGCGCGGGTGGCATGGAGCCAGTCCGACGGCTCTGGCGTGTCGCGGATCTGGTGTCGCGGTTGGGGCGGTTCGTGGCTGCCCGCGGACGAAGTTCGCTCACTCACCGGCGAGGCCGAAGCCCCGCGGGTTGTCGGAAGCATCTACGGCGCCAAGATGGTGTGGTGGGAGTCGGCCGCCGGGCAGGCCGCCATCGCGTCATCGGAGTGGGAGGGATCATGGACGACTCCGATGAACCTGTCGCAGGGACCCTATCGTTCATGGCCGGACCTCGCCACGGGGGCGGGGAGTCGCATGTACGCGGTGTGGGCTGCTGGGGCCGTCGGGGCGGAATACGTCTCCTATGACCGATGGGAAGGCACGTGGGGCAGCGAAGGCAGCCTCTCGGCCAGCCTCGACGTGCCGCAGGACCCGAAGGTCACCGTGGACGCTACCGGCCGGGTTCACGTGGCTTGGGCGGGCATGCGTAGTGGGCACCGCGAGATCTACTGGACCCTGTTCGACGGGCTGGCGTGGAGTCCGGCCATCCCGGTGAGCGAGGTGGACGGGATGGCGTCGGAGACGCCGGACCTCGTCGCGGACGACGCGGGGCGCGTGCACCTGGTGTGGGCCGATACGCGCGACGGGAACAGCGAGATCTACCACCGGATCTTCGATGGCAACGGATGGGAACCCCCGGTGCGTGTGACCAACGCGACCGGGACTTCGACCGCGCCGCGTATCACGTGCGAGGGTCGGCGCTTCGACATCGCCTGGATCGATGAGCGCGCCGGCTCGCCTGCCGTCTACTGGCGACGGGGCACCGTGTGCACGAGCGGGGGGCTGTGCGACGACGAGCCGACTCCGACGCTTGCATCGCTGGTCGAGAGCCGGGTCGTGGACGGAGCGGTGCGACTACGCTGGCTCGTCAGCGGCGGCGTGGACCAGGTCGCGGTGTATCGGATGCGGGAAGGGGAGGCGTGGGCGAAGCTGGAGGACCGCTGGCCCGACGGAATGGGCTACGTCGACCTCCGCGATGCATCGGTCGAGAGCGGCAGCCGCTACGCGTATCGCATCGGCCTCCAGTCGAAGGGGAGCGAGGCGTTCACGGAGGAGGTCTGGGTGGAGATCCCGAGCCTCGTATTCTCCCTGGAAGGGGTCCGGCCGAATCCGGCTCCGGGTGGGGCGCTGATCGTGCGCTTCGCGCTCCCGACTCCTGCAGCGGCCACGCTCGAGCTCTTCGACGTGGGTGGACGGCAGTTGCTGAGGCGTGACGTGGGCGCGCTCGGGGTTGGTTGGCACCAGGTGGACGTCCGACCCGGCGGACCATTGACACCGGGCGTGTACGTGATCCGTCTCACGCAGGCGGGCAAGTCGGCTTCCGCAAAGGCCGCGGTGATCAAGTAGCGGGAATGGACTCGAGACACGGCGGCCACCTGCACTGGGCGGCCGCCGTGTCGACGGGGCGCGGCCTATCCTTGCGGCATCTCCGGCTCCCGCGGCCGCACCATCACGCTCTTCTCCCGCTCGACCAGCGCCAGCCCCGCCTTCCCGCCGCGCGGTTTCCGCACGTACTTCTTGCGCGTGACGATGACCGGCACCCGGCCCGCGGTGCGGGCCTGGGAGTAGAACGCGGTCCAGGCCGCGACCTCCTCGATGGTCTGCTTCGAGGGCTCGTTCTTGCCCTTGCCGCGCCGCAGCACCACGTGCGAGCCGCTCACCCCGCCGCCGACGTGGAACCAGTAATCCTCGGGCCGCGCCAGCCGGTGGGTCAGGTAGTCGTTGCCGTCACTGGTGCGTCCGATCAGCACGTCCCAGCCCTCGGCGGTCTTGAGCCGCCGCGGCTGCAGTCGCGCGGACGGGGCGCGCTCCTCGCCGGCAGCGACCGCGGCGGGCAGCGGCTCGGCGTTGCGCCCGCGCGGGCCGGCGGCGCCCGGCGCCCTGGCGATCTCCGGCGCGCCGATGCTGTCGCGCACGGTCTCGGGCAGCCGCGCCAGCGTCGTCTCCAGGGCGTGCGCCAGCGCGTGGTCGGGCGCGGGGTGCCCGCCCTCGGCCACCAGCTCCAGCAGCGGTCGCGCCCGCTCGATCAGCACCTCGAGCGCGTGCAGCTCGGCCTCGACGGCGCCGAGCCGCGGCGGCACCTGCTTGAGCCCGCGCTCGCCCTTGGCGGCGCGCTTGAAATAGCGCGCGGCGTTGCCCTGCGCGTTGAGCCCGGGCTCGAGCGGGATCTCGTGCGTGACGGCGGGGTCGTGCGGGTCGGGCAGCGCGACGCTCGCGGCGCGCGTGGGGACCTGGCGCATGTAGGTCAGAAGCGTCTCGCCGAAGCGGCGGAACTGGGGCGCGCGCTCGGCCTCGGCCAGGTCGCTCTGCAGCGCCTCGAGCTTGCGCGCCAGGCGACCGCGGTACTTGCGCAGCGCGCGCACGGCCTGCGCGAAGCGTTCCCGCTCCTGCGACGCGGCGGACTCCGGCTCAGGTCGGTCCATGACGGCTGAAGCTAGTGCAGCCGCCCGGGCCCGGCAACCGGCCGGAACCGCGCCGGCGCCGCGGGCCGGGGAGCTGTCGTGCCAGCGGCACGCCCGCGAAACGCGCGCGCTCCTTTCGCCCCGCAGGACCATCCGAAAGGACATCGCTGACGGGCTCCTGCGGCCGCCGCGGGAGCAGGGCCCGGGGAAGCAGGGTCGCGAGTCCGGACCGGTCGCGGTCGGCCCACGCAGGTGCCGCCGCAACCGAGAGAGGAGTGGTTCCCATGTTCGTCATCCGCGAGACGTTCACCGCGAAGCCCGGCATGGCATCGAAGCTCGCCAGGTTGTTCGCCGAGGTCGTGGCCGAGGAGCACCATCTGAACACGCGGGTGCTGACGGACTTCGTCGGTCCGTTCAACACGGTCATCATGGAGACCGAGGTCGAGAGCCTCGAAGAGCACGGCCGTCGGATGAAGGAGCACATGGAGAAGCCCGGCATCCGCGACCGCATGAAGGGCTACACCGAGATGTACGTCTCGGGCAGCCGCGAGATCTACCAGGTCGTGGGCGGGGCGGCGGCGTCGAACCGCTAGAGCCCCAGCGCGCCGGCCGCACCGATGCGGCCGGCGTGCCCACTGTGCCGTTCCTGCCGGGCCGTCCGGCTGGCGCTCCCGCCCATCCATGGGTCAGAATCGCCGGCAGCCGGCACCCGGGCACCCGCTGGTGGCGGGTCGGGGCGCCGGACACGATCTCGGAGGTCGCCCGCCATGAGACTCCGCCCGCTGGTGTTCCTGTCGCTCGCGCTTCTCGTGGCTCCGATCCCCGCCCGGCCCGCCGCGGCCGCCGACGCCGCGAAGGCCGATCGGTGGGAGCGCCTGCGCTTCCTGTTCGGTGAATGGACGGGTGAGGGCGCGGGCGGTCCCGGCGCCGGGGGCGGGAGCTGCAGCTTCGCGCTCGACCTCGATGGCCGCATCCTGGTGCGGCGCAACCGCGCCGACTACCCGGCGACACCCGGGCGCGCGGCGTTCTCGCACCAGGACCTGCTCCTGGTGTATCCGGAACGAGACTCCGCCTTCCGCGCCATCTACTTCGACAACGAGGGTCACGTCATCGAGTACCGCCTCTCCTTCGGCGAGGGCGCCGGTCGCGTGGCGTTCGACAGCGATGGAGCGCCGGGCGGGCCGCGCTTCCGCCTGACCTACGAGGCGAAGCCCGATGGCGCCCTCGAGGTCGGCTTCGACACCGCCCCGCCGGGCGGCACGCTCGCGCGCTACCTCACCGGCACGCTGCGCCGCGTGTCGGCGGGCACGGGGCGGAAGTAGCGGCGGGGGCGGCACCTCAGGTTCCGCTTCGCGCCGGCCCCGCCGCTCGCACGCCGCGGGCAGCGGCGCGCACCGGACCGCGCGCACTGGACTCTTGACTCGCCCCTGCGTCGGGGCGCACGCTCGGGTCATGCCACAGATCCAGTGCCAGGCCTGCGGCAAGGCGGTGCCGTACGACGAGCCGATCCCGCGCGACAGCGAGTGCGAGGGCTGCCATCGGGACCTGCGCTGCTGCATGAACTGCCGGCACCACGACGACGCGCGCAACAACTCCTGCCGCGAGACCGAGGCCGAGCTGGTCGAGGACAAGGCGCGCCGCAACTTCTGCGAGTTCTTCTCGTTCAACCGCCGCTCGTTCGTGGCGGGCACGGGCGAGAACCGGCGCGAGGCCGAGGCTCGCGCCCGACTCGAGAGCCTGTTCGGCGGGCCCGTCCCGCCGGACGCGCCGCACCCGAGCGACGCGCGCAAGAAGCTCGAGGGCCTCTTCGGCAAGCCAGGGCACGACGAGGACGACGAGTAGGCGCTCCCGCGGCCTCTCCGGCCGCTATCCCCACGCGCCGGTGGAAACCCGGTGGGCGACCGCGGCCGTGCGCGGATCGGCGAAATCCCCCGCAAATCGCGCCACTGCTTTGACTTTTCGGACCCCGGTAGCCTACTTTGGCCGCTCCCCGCAGGAGGTTCCCATGATCCGAAGCATGACCGGGTTCGGCTCGGCCGAGCTGGACCGCGACGGCTTGAGTCTGACCGCAGAGATCCGGTCGGTGAACCACCGTTTCTGCGAAGTCTCGCTGCGCTCGCCCAAGGTGGTGAGCCTGTTCGAGGACCGCATCCGCCAGCTCATCGCCGACCGTTTCTCGCGCGGCAAGTTCAACCTGACCATCACCTGGTCGGGCGCGGGCGAGACCGGCGAGGAGCTGAAGGTCAACGAGCTGGTGGCCGACCGCTACGTCGCCCTGCTCGAGAAGCTGCGGACGCGCTACCACCTCGACAGCGGGCTCGACCTGCGCACCCTGGCCGCGCTGCCCGACGTCTTCGCCTGGGAGCACACCGCGCTCTCGGACGAGGACACCTGGGCGGTGGTCAAGGACCTGGTGACCCGCGCCTGCGACAGCATGGACGTGATGAAGGCGCGCGAGGGCCAGGCGCTGGCGAAGGACTCGGTGCAGCGGCTCAAGCTGGTGCGCGAGCAGCTCGACGTGGTGGCCGAGCGCGCGCCGCAGCGCCCGCTCGAGGCCAAGGAGCGCCTGATGGCGCGCCTCAAGGTGCTGCTCGCCGACATCGAGATGGACCCGGTGCGGGTCGCCCAGGAGGTCGCGATGATGGCCGACCGCCTCGACTTCACCGAGGAGTGCGTGCGGCTCTCGGCCCACCTGGACCAGTTCCACTCGCTGATCGACGGCCCCGAGCAGGCCGGCCGCAAGCTCAACTTCCTGCTGCAGGAGATGAACCGCGAGGCCAACACCATCGGCTCGAAGGCCAACGACGTCGAGGTGGCGCGCGCGGTGATCGTGATGAAGGAAGAGATCGAGCGCCTGCGCGAGCAGGTGCAGAACGTGGAGTGAGCGTGCTGGCACCGGGTCCCGACATGCCAGGCACGCGGGCCGCTGCGGCGGAGCCGGCGGGCGGCGCGCCGTTCCGCTTCGCGCCCGGCGGCTTCCTGCTGGTGCTCTCGGGGCCGAGCGGCGCCGGGAAGGGCACGCTGGTGGACCGGCTGGTGGCCGCGCGGCCGGAGTGCGTGTTCTCGATCTCGGCGACCACGCGCCCGCGGCGCTCGACCGAGGAGGACGGCGTGCAGTACGAGTTCGTCGCGCGCGAGGAGTTCGAGCGGCGCCGCTCGGCGGGGCGCTTCCTCGAGTGGGCCGAGGTGCACAACCACCTCTACGCCACGCCGGCGAGGTTCGTGGACGAGCAGGTGCAGGCCGGCCGCGTGGTGGTGCTCGACGTGGACGTGCAGGGCGGCGCCAGCGTGCGCCGCGCGCGCAAGGACGCGGTCTCGGTGTTCGTCCACCCGCCCTCGATCGACGCGCTGCGCAAGCGGCTGCTCAAGCGCGGCACCGACGCGCCCGACGTGGTCGAGACGCGGCTCAAGAACGCCCCCGGCGAGCTGGCCGAGTGGCGCGAATACGACTACCTGGTGGTGAACGACGACCTGGAGCAGGCGGTCGCCCGCCTGACCGCGATCGTGGACGCCGAGCGCGCCCGCGTGCGGCGCCTGCAGCCTGCGACCTGAGACCCACGACCCTCAACGAGGAGAAACGCCTCCCATGACGAAGCTCGCATCGCTGATCCCGCCCCGGGGCTCGAACAAGTACGAGCTCTGCATCATCGCCTCGCGCGAGGCGCGCCGGCTGAACGACTGGTCGCGCCGCACCGGCGAGAACATCATCGGCAAGGTGACGGCCACCGCGCTCGAGCGCACGATCCGCCAGGAGGTCCCGTTCCTCTACGATGACACTCCGGCGCCCGAAGCCTAGGCCCGCCGTGCTGCGCGGCCGCACCGTCCTGGTCGGGGTCTCGGGCGGCATCGCCGCCTACAAGACCTGCGAGCTGGTGCGCTGGCTACGACGCCGCGAGGCCGCGGTGGTCGTGGTCATGACCCCGTCGGCCGAGCGCTTCGTCACGCCGCTCACCTTCGAGGCGCTGTCGGGCAACCCGGTCATCACCACGCTCTGGGACGAGCAGAAGCACGAGCTGGTGCTGCCGGAGGCCGCGCGCCGCAAGACCACCGGCAAGGTGGGGCACATCGACCTGGCCGAGGCCGCCGACGTCGTGGTGCTGGCGCCGGCCACCGCGCACCTGATGGCGCGGCTGGTGCACGGCGAAACGCCCGATGCGCTCACCACCATCGTGCTGGCGAGCCGCGCGCGGCTGGTGGTCTGCCCCTCGATGGACTTCGGCATGTGGCGCCACCCGGCGACCCAGGAGAACGTGCAGGTGCTGCGCCGCCGCGGCGCGGTCATCGTCGGCCCGGCGAGCGGCGAGCTGGCCTCGGGGCTGGTGGGGCCGGGACGGCTGGCCGAGATCGAGGAGATCGGCGCGGCGGTCGAGCGCGTGGCGGCGCGGCGCGCGGGCCTCGCGGGCGTGCGCGTGCTGGTCGGCGCGGGGCGCACCGAGGAGCCGATCGACCCGGTGCGCGTGCTCACCAACCGCTCGAGCGGGCGCATGGGCTTCGCGCTGGCCGAGGCGGCGCGCGACCGCGGGGCCGAGGTGACGCTGGTCGCCGGGCCCGCGAGCATCGAGCCGCCGCTGGGCGTGGCGCTGGCGACCGTGACGACCGCGCTCGAGATGGAGCGCGCGATGAAGCGCGCGGCGGCCCGCGCGGACGTGGTGCTGATGGCCGCGGCGGTGGCCGACTACCGGCCGGCCCGCGCGGCGCGCGAGAAGCTCAAGCGCGGCGCGGCGCCGGTGACGCTGGCGCTCGAGCCCAACCCCGACATCCTCGCGGGCCTCACCGCGGCACGCCGGCCGGGACAGGTGTTCGTCGGGTTCGCGCTGGAGACCTCGCGCGGGCTGGCGCGGGCGCGCGAGAAGCTCGCGGCCAAGGGGCTCGACCTGGTGGCGCTCAACGCGCCCGACCAGGGCATCGGCGGCGAGACCACCGTGGTGACGCTGGTCGAGGCGCGCACCGCGCGCGAGCTGCCCGAGCAGAGCAAGCGCGAGGTCGCCGAGGCGATCCTCGACCGCGTGCTCGAGCTGCGCGCGGCGCGCCGGCCTGCGGCGAAGGCCGTCGCCGCGTCCGCGAAGGCGGGGCGCGTGGCCGCGAAGGCGGGGCGCGTGGCCGCGAAGGCCGGGCGTGCGTCCGCGAAGCCGAAGCGCGGCGGGAAGGGGCGATGAGCGACGACCCGAGGAAGGAGGCCGCGGCCGTCGTGCGCAGCGTGCGGCGGCATCTCGAGCTCGAGCGGGCCGCGGGCAACGCCGAGCTGGTCGCGCGCGTGAAGCGGCCGTCGGCCGCGAAGCCCGTGGCGGCGGTCCCGCCGCCCGTGCCGGCCGCGCGGCCCGAAGCGGCGCCACGGGCCGCGGTGCGCGCGCCGGTCGCGCCGCCCGTCGCCGCGCCGCCGGCGCCCGACCTCGCCCCGCGGCGGGCCATCGCGGCGGCGGCGGCGCCGGTGCTCGAGCAGATCGCCGCCGAGGTGCGGGCCTGCCGGCAGTGCGGCCTGTGCGAGACGCGCAACCAGGCCGTGCCCGGCGTGGGGACGGCCCTCTCCGGCATCGTCTTCGTCGGCGAGGCGCCGGGCGCCGACGAGGACCGCCTGGGCGAGCCGTTCGTGGGCCGGGGCGGGCAGCTGCTCGACAAGATCATCAAGGCGATGGACGACGCGCACCTCATCCCGGGCGTGCCGCTCGACCGCCGGACCGTGTTCATCGGCAACGTGCTCCACTGCCGCCCGCCCGAGAACCGCGTGCCGCTGCCGCACGAGGTCGAGCAGTCGTCGCCCTTCCTGCACCGCCAGCTCGACGTGCTCCAGCCGCGCATCGTCTGCTGCCTGGGCAAGACCGCGGGCGAGCACCTGCTCGGCGTCAAGGCGACGCTCGGGAGCATGCGCAACCAGGTCCACCGCTTCCGCGGCGCCAAGCTGATCGTGACCTACCATCCCGCGGCGGTGCTGCGGAACCCGGAGTTCAAGCGCCCGGTGTGGGAGGACATGCAGTTGCTGGCGCGCGAGTACCCGACGGATTGACGCCCCGCCGGGCGCGACCGCGTTGAGGAGCAGCCATGAGTGACTCGATGTCGGGCCCCGCGTCGTTCGGCGAAGCCCTGACCCCGCCGCAGGCGCTCGACGCCGAGCGTTCGGTGCTGGCGGCGCTGCTGCTCGACGCCGAGGCCATCGGCCGCGCGGTCGAGACCATCGACGCGAAGGTCTTCTACCGCACCTCGCACCAGAAGATCTACGAGGCCATCGTCGCGCTCTACGAGCGCAACGAGAAGCCGGACCTGGTCACGCTCTCGGAGGAGCTGCGCAAGCGCGGCGAGCTCGAGGCGGTGGGCGGGCCGCCCGCGCTCGCGCAGATCCTCGAGTACGCGAGCACCACCGCGAACCTCGACCACCACATCCGCATCATCCACTCGAAGGCCATCCTGCGGCAGCTCATCAAGGCCTCGACCGAGATCCAGCAGGAGGCCTTCGCCGCCGGCGACGAGACGCCCGCCATCCTCGACCGCGCGGAGCAGAAGATCTTCGCCATCACCGACCAGCGCGTGCGGGCCGGGTTCGTGCTGGTGCGCGACCTGCTCAAGCCCTCGTTCGAGCACATCCAGCGGATGTTCGAGCGCCAGGCGCTGGTGACCGGCGTGCCCACCGGGTACAGCGAGCTGGACGAGCTGACCGCCGGCTTCCAGAACAGCGACCTGGTGATCGTGGCCGGGCGGCCGGGCGCGGGGAAGAGCGCGCTGGCGCTGAACTTCGCCGAGAACGCCGCCATCCCGACCGGCAAGCACGAGCGCGTGCCGGTCGCGGTCTTCTCGCTCGAGATGAGCAAGGAGCAGCTGGCGCAGCGGCTGCTCTGCTCGCAGGGCGGCATCAACCTGCACCGCGTGCGCAGCGGGCGGCTGACCAACGAGGACTGGCCCCGGCTCACCACCGCCGCGGGCCTGCTCAACGACGCGCCCATCCTGATCGACGACTCGCCGGCCGCGACCCTGATGGAGATCCGCGCCAAGTGCCGCCGCCTGCGCGCGGAGAACCGGCTCGGGATGCTGATCATCGACTACCTGCAGCTCATCCGCTCGAGCGTCAAGGTCGAGAACCGCGTGCAGGAGATCTCCGAGATCACCCGCGGGCTCAAGAGCCTGGCGAAGGAGCTCAACATCCCCATCCTGGCCCTGTCGCAGCTCTCGCGCGCCGTCGAGACCCGCGACAAGACCGGCCGCCCCCAGCTCTCGGACCTGAGGGAGAGCGGCAGCATCGAGCAGGACGCGGACCTCGTGCTGTTCGTCTACCGCGAGATCCTCTACAACGAGGAAGCGGAGCCGAACAAGGCGGAGATCATCATCGCCAAGCAGCGCAACGGCCCGACCGGCAAGGTGAAGCTCACGTTCCTGCGCGAGAGCACCAAGTTCGTCCCGTATTCCCCGTCGTTCGAGGGCGAGACCTCGCCGGAGTTCTAGCCCATGCCGAACGGCGTGACCCCCGACGACATCGCCCTCAAGGGCTTCCGCTACGCGGGCGCGCGGCTGGGCGACTGGCTCTCGGAGGTCGGCCGCGTCTCGAGCATGATGCTGGAGACCACCCGCGCCGGCTCGCGGCGGCTCCCGGCGGCCCGGCTGGTCACGCAGCAGATGAGCGCGATCGGCGTGGACTCGCTCTGGCTGGTCATCGTGGTGAGCCTGTTCACCGGCGCCGTGGCCGCGGTGCAGGCGGCCTACCAGTTCACCTCGGTGGTGCCGCTCAAGTACCTGAGCGGCGTCATCCTGCGCTCGGTGGTGATCGAGCTCGGCCCGGTGCTCACCGCGCTGGTGATCGGCGGCCGCGTGGGCGCCTCGATCGCCGCCGAACTGGGCACCATGAAGGTCACCGAGCAGATCGACGCGCTGCGCGCGATGGGCATCAACCCGACGCGCTACCTGGTGGCGCCGCGCGTGCTGGCGGCGATCCTCATGCTGCCGGTGCTCACCATCTACGCCGACGCGATCGCCATCCTCGGCGGCTACGTGGTGGCGGTGACGACGCTGCAGGTGCCGTCGCCGATCTACCTGCAGGGCCTGCAGGAGTTCTTCCGGATGAAGGATCTGCTCTCGGGGCTGGTGAAGGCGGTGTTCTTCGGCAGCATCATCGGCATGATGGGCTGCTACCACGGCTTCCAGACCGAGGGCGGCGCCGAGGGCGTGGGCCGGGCCACCACCATGGCGGTGGTGAGCTCCTGCGTGCTGATCCTGATCCTCGACTTCATCCTGGCCTCGGTGCTGTTCCGGATGATCTTCGCATGATCGAGATCCGCGGGCTGGCGAAGCGCTTCGGCCGCAAGCAGGTCCTCCTGGACCTCGACCTTGACGTGCGCGCCGGCGAGACGCTGGTGATCCTGGGGCCGAGCGGCACCGGCAAGAGCGTGCTGCTGAAGCACATCATCGGGCTGACGCAAGCCCGACCGGGGCTCGATCCGCATCGACGGCGAGGAGATCGTGGGCCTGAGCGAGGAGCGGTTGATCCCGGTGCGCCGGCGCTTCGGGATGCTGTTCCAGGGCGCGGCCCTGCTCGACTCGATGACGGTGGGCGAGAACGTGGCGCTGCGCGATGCTGGAGCACGCGCGCGACCTGGACGAGGCGGAGGTGCGCCGGCGCGTGGACGAGCGGCTCGAGTGGGTGGGGCTCCAGGTCGGCGGTGGGGCTCAAGCCGGCCTCGCTGTCGGGCGGCATGCGCAAGCGCGCGGGGCTGGCCCGGGCGCTGGCGATGGACCCGGAGTACGTCCTCTACGACGAGCCCACGACCGGGCTCGACCCGATCACCGCGGACGTCATCAACCAGCTGATCCGCGAGATGCAGAAGCGGCTCCGCGTGACCTCGGTCGTGGTCACGCACGACATCCGGAGCGCCTACACGGTGGCGCGACCGGATCGTGCTGCTCTACCAGGGCCGGGTGGTGTTCGACGGGACGGCCGAGGAGACACGGCGCACGGACGATGCGATGATGCGGCAGTTCATCGAGGGCTCGAGCCGGGGCCCGATCCAGCCGGTGTAGGCGGGCCGGGACGGACGGGGGGAAGAGCACGGACATGAGCCGGAAGACGGAGATCCAGGTCGGCATCACGGTGCTCGTGGCGATCGCCATCCTGCTGTGGGGGATCGCCTGGCTGAGCACGCTCGCGAAGGCGCGCGTCCAGCGCACCTGGCACGTGAGCTTCCCGCAGGGCGGCGGGCTGTCCGAGGGCAACGAGGCCCAGGTGAACGGCGTGCGCAAGGGCGCGGTGACGTCCCTGCGGCTGGTGGGCGACCACGTGATCGTCGACCTCGCGCTGTCGCGGGACGTCGTGCTGACGCGCGACAGCAAGGTCGTGATCCGCAGCGTCAGCATGCTGGGCGACAAGGTGATCGCGGTGGACTACAGCGGCACCGGCGAGCCGTGGAGCCCGCGCGACACCATCCCGGGCGTCTACGAGAAGGGACTGCCCGAGGTGATGGCGGACGTGGGCCGGGCGTCGGGCAGCGTGGCGGCCATCGCGCGGCAGCTCGACAGCCTGGCGGTGGCGGTGAACCAGGGGGGCGGGCTGACCTCGTCGATCGAGAACTTCCGGCGCGCCAGCGAGGAGCTGTCGCGCGCGGTGGCCGAGAACCGCGAGGCGCTGCGCACCACCATGGCCAACGTCTCGGCCACCTCGACCTCGGCGAAGAAGCTGGTGGTGGACCGCGAGGAGAGCCTCGACGCGGCGCTCGACCACTTCGTCTCGGCGGCCGGGAACCTCGACCGGGTCTCGGGCAAGCTCGATTCGCTGCGCGGCTCGCTGCAGGGCGCGGCCTCCCGGCTGGACCGCGGCGAGGGCACGCTCGGCCGGCTGGTGAAGGACGAGCGGCTCTACGCGGACCTGGACGCCTCGGTGCGGGAGCTGCGCGCGTTGATCGCGGATCTCAAGGCGAATCCGCGGAAGTACTTCAGGTTCTCGGTGTTCTGATGGCCCGGGCGACCAAGCCGGCGAAGCCGGCGAAGGCGGAGAAGTCCCACTTCTTCTGCACCGCGTGCGGCAACGAGGAGGCGCGCTGGTTCGGGCGCTGCCCCTCGTGCGGGGCGTGGAACTCGGCGGCCGAGGCGCCGGCCGCGGCGGCGGGGAGCGCGGCGACGGGCCGCGGCCCGCGCGCGCGCTGGGCGCCGAAGGCGGGCGCCGGGGTCGGGGCGGGCCCGCGGCCGCTCGCCGAGGTCGAGGTCTCGGCCACGCACCGCTGGCCCTCGGGCCTGCGCGAGCTCGACCGCGTGCTGGGCGGGGGCGTGATGCCGGGCTCGCTCGTGCTGGTGGGCGGCGACCCCGGCATCGGCAAGAGCACGCTGATGCTGCAGCTGGCGGAGACGCTCGCCGCGGCCGGCCGCCGGGTGCTCTACGTCTCCGGCGAGGAGAGCGTGGAGCAGGTGCGGCTGCGCGCCGGCCGGCTGGGCCCGATCCCCGCGGCGCTGCTCATCCTGGCCGAGACCGACCTCGAGACCGTGCTCGAGGCGGCCGCGCAGGTGCAGCCCGACGTGCTGGTCGCCGACTCCATCCAGACGCTGTCGCGCGCCGACCTCGACGGCGGCCCGGGCTCGGTCTCGCAGGTGCGCGAGTGCGCGCTCGCGCTGCTGCACTACGCCAAGGGCTCGTCGGCCGCGGTCTTCCTGGTCGGGCACGTCACCAAGGAGGGCTCGGTGGCGGGGCCGCGCGTGCTCGAGCACATGGTGGACGCGGTGCTCTACCTCGAGGGCGAGCGCTACCAGCACTACCGCGTGCTGCGGGCGGCCAAGAACCGCTTCGGCTCCACCAACGAGCTGGGCGTCTACGAGATGACCGACGGCGGCCTGCGCGAGGTGGCGAACCCGAGCCTCGCCTTCCTCTCCGGAGCGCCGCGGCGTGGAGCCGGGCACGGCGGTGGTGGCGAGCCTCGAGGGCACGCGCCCGCTGCTGGTCGAGGTGCAGGCGCTGGTCGCGACCTCGTTCTACGGCACGCCGCAGCGCGTCACCAGCGGGTTCGACCCGCGGCGGCTCGCGCTGCTGCTCGCCGTGCTCGAGCGCCGCGTCGGCCTCCGGCTGGGCCGCCACGACGTGTTCGTGGCGGTGACCGGCGGCCTCACGCTCGACGACCCGGGGACCGACCTGGGGCTGGCGCTGGCGGTGGCCTCGTCGCTACCGCAGCCGGCCGGTGCTCGAGGGCACGCTCGCGGTGGGCGAGGTGAGCCTCTCGGGCGAGCTGCGCCGGGTCTCGCGGGTCGAGGCCCGCGTGCGCGAGGCGGCCGCGCTCGGCTTCCGGCGCGCGGCGGTCCCGGCCATGCAGGCCGCCGACGCGCGCACCGAGGGCATCGAGGTGGTGCCGGTCGCCACGGTGCGCGAGGCGATCGAGGAGCTGCTGGGGGCGAAGGTCGAGGTGCGGCCGCCGGAGGGGCCGGCGGGCGACGCGCGCCGGGACGCGCCGGCCCGGCCGGGAGGGCGGTCGTGACCACCGCGGCGATCCTGCTGTGCGCGGGGCGGGGCGAGCGGCTCGGCGCGGGGGTGGAGAAGGCGCTGGTGCCGCTGGCCGGCCGGCCGCTCTTCCTCTGGAGCCTGGAGGCGCTCGAGCGCTGCGCGGCGGTGGACGGCATCGTGGTGGTCGGGCCGGTGCGCCGGCTGCAGGACGTGCTCGCGGCGGCGGGCTTCGGTCCGGGCAAGGTGGTGGCCTGGACCGAGGGCGGCCGGGCGCGGCAGGACTCGGTGGCGCGCGGCCTGCGCGCGTTGCCGGCCGGCTTCGACCTGGTGGCCGTGCACGACTCGGCGCGCGCGCTGGTCACGCCGGCGCTGGTCGCGCGCGTGGTGGCGGACGCGGTCACCCACGGCGCGGCGATCGCGGCGGTGCCGCTCGAGGACACGCTCAAGCGCGCGAGCCTGGGGCGGATCGAGGACACGGTGCCGCGCGCGGCGCTGTGGCGCGCGCAGACGCCGCAGGTCTTCCGGCGCGAGTGGCTCGAGGCGGCGCACGGCCGGCGCGCGGCACCGCGACCGACGACGCGGCGCTGGTGGAGGCGCTGGGCCACGCGGTCTTCGTCACCGAGGGCGACACGCTCAACTTCAAGATCACGACGGCGCAGGACCTGGCGCTCGCCGGGGCCTGGCTCGAATCGGACGGGAGGACTGAGATGGGGTTCCAGGTCGGGCATCGGCTACGACATCCACCGCAAGGCGGAGGGCCGCCCGCTGGTGCTGGGCGGCGTCACGCATCCGCAGCGAGTGGGGGCTGGACGGGCACAGCGACGCGGACGTGCTGCTGCACGCGATCGGCGACGCGCTGCTGGGCGCGGCGGCGCTGGGCGACCTGGGGAAGCACTTCCCGCCGGGCGACCCGCGCTGGAAGGACGTCTCGAGCCTCGAGCTGCTGCGGCTGATCCGCGCGCTGCTCGCGGGCCGGGGCGCGACCATCGTCAACGTGGACGCGACGGTCGTGGCCGAGGCCCCGAGGATCGCGCCGCTGCGCGAGGCGATGTGCCTGAACATCTCGCAGGCGTTGCACGTCGGCGCCGGGCAGGTCTCGGTCAAGGCCACCACCAACGAGACGACTGGGCGCGGTCGGGCGCGGCGAGGGCGTGGCGGCGCTGGCGATCGCGATGGTGGAGCTCACGTGAGCGCGGACCGGCGCACGGGCCGGCGAAGCCGGAGCCGCGCGTGAGCCCGGCCGGCGGGGGGGTCCGCGTCCGCTTCGCGCCGAGCCCCACGGGCTGGCTGCACGTGGGCGGCGCGCGCACGGCGTACTTCAACTGGCTCTTCGCGCGCCGCCACGCCGGTGCCGTGGTGCTGCGCATCGAGGACACCGACGTCGAGCGCTCGAGCGCGGCGAGCGAGCAGGGCGTGCTCGACGACCTGGCGTGGCTGGGCCTGGATTTCGACGAGGGCCCGCGCGAGGGCGGGCCGCACGGGCCGTACCGGCAGAGCGAGCGCCTCGGGCCTCTACCGCGCGAAGGCCGAGGCGCTGCTCGCGCGGGGCGCGGCCTACCCCTGCTTCTGCGACGACGCGGATCTCGAGCGGCGCCGCCAGGTCGCGCACGCGGCGGGACGCCCGCCGCACTACGACGGCCGCTGCCGCGACCTGCCCCGCGACCAGCGCGAGGCGCGGGTGCGTGCCGGCGAGTCGCACAGCCTGCGCTTCGCGGTCCCGCGGCGCGACTGGGTGCTGCAGGACCTGGTGCGCGGCGAGGTCGCGTTCCCCGTGGGCGTGGTGGGCGACTTCGTGCTGCTGCGCTCGAACGGGCTGCCGACCTACAACTTCGCCTGCGCGGTGGACGACGTCGTCGATGGAAATCAGCCACGTCATCCGCGCCGAGGAGCACCTGCCCAACACGCCGCGCCAGTTGATGCTCTGCGAGGCGCTGGGCGAGACGCCGCCCGCCTACGCGCACGTGCCGCTGATCCTGAACCGCGACCGCACCAAGATGAGCAAGCGCGAGGGCGAGGCGGCGGTGGCCGTGGGCGACTGGCGGCGCGCGGGTGTCGTGCCCGAGGCGCTCCTGAGCTACCTGGCCCTGCTCGGCTTCCACCCGGGCGACGAGCGCGAGATCCTGACGCGCGCCGAGTTGCTCGAGTGCTTCGCGCTGGAGCGGGTGGGCCGCAGCGGCTCCATCTTCGACCCGGACAAGCTGCGCTGGGTGAACGCGCACCTCCTGCACCACGCCGACGGCGCGCGACTCGCGGGCTGGGCGGAGGAGTTCCTGCCCGCGGGCACTCGCGCGCTGCCGCGGGCGGACCTCGAACGGCTGCTCGAGGGCGTGCGCGGCAACCTCGCGACGCTGGCGGATCTGGCCGGGCGAGCTCGAGCCGTTCCTGGCCGAGCGGCCCACGTTCGAGCCGGCAGCGGCGGCGGCGCTCGAGCCCGCGCCGGCCCGCGCGCTGTGCGGTGAGCTGGCCGCCGCGCTCGAGAGCCTTGCGGAATGGAGCGAGGAAGGGGTTAAATCCACGATCCGCTCGACGGGAGCGCGGCTGGGTCTCAAGGGCCGCGACCTGTTCCAGCCGGCGCGCGCGGCGCTCACGGGGCGCGTTCACGGCCCGGAGCTGCCGCTGGTGGCGAGCCTGCTCGGACGCGCGCGTTGCGTGGCCCGGCTGCGGGACGCGGCGGCCGGCCGTCTCTAGGGAAGAGCACACGAGGGTGACGCCCGGCAGGGATGCCCGGGCAGGAGGACCTGGATGAAGGTGGCGGTGCTGATGGGAGGGCGTTCCGCGGAACGCGAGATCTCGCTCAAGACCGGCCAGGGCGTGGCGCGGGCGCTGCGCACCCTGGGCCACGAGGTGACCTCGGTGGACGCCGCCGACGGCGCGCTGCTCCCCGCCGGCGGCGAGGAGGCCGCGGCGCGGACGCGCGGCCGAAGTGGCGCGCCTGCCGTTGCGGGCGCAGGTCGGCGTGGTGGAGGTCCCGGCGGTGCGCGAGGCGGACGTCGTGTACATCGCGCTGCACGGCACCTTCGGCGAGGACGGCCGCATCCAGGCCCTGCTCGAGCTGGCGGGCAAGCGCTACACCGGCTCCGGCGTGCTCGCGAGCGCGCTCGCCATGGACAAGGTGATGTCGAAGCGCGTGTTCGTGCACGACGGCGTGCCGACCCCGCGGTGGACCGCGCGGCGCGCCGGCGAGCGGCCCGACGCCCGGGACCTCGAGGCCTGCGGCGGGCTGCCGGTCGTGGTCAAGCCCAGCGCGGAGGGCTCGAGCGTCGCGCTCACCATCGTGCGGCGCGAGGCCGACCTCGAGCCGGCCTTCATGGAGGCGGCGCTCCACGGCGAGGTCGTCCTGATCGAGGAGTACATCCCGGGCCGCGAGCTGACGGTCACCGTGCTGGGCGACGAGGCCCTGCCGATCGTCGAGATCTGCCCCAAGCAAGGCTTCTACGACTACGAGAACAAGTACACGAAGGGCCGCACCGACTACTTCTGCCCGGCGGACCTGCCGGAGCCGCTGGCCGCGAGCGTCCGCGACGCTGGGACTGCGCGCCGCGCGGTCGCTGGGCTGCACCGGCGTGTCGCGGGTGGACTTCCGCCTGCCCCCGCGGGGCGAGCCCTCGTGCCTCGAAGTGAACACCATCCCGGGGATGACCCCGACCAGCCTCGTGCCGATGGCGGCGCGGGCGGCGGGGCATGTCCTACGAAGACGTCGTCGCGCGCACGCTCGAGCTGGCGTCCGTGACCGCACCGCGCAGCTGAACCCTCCCGGAGGCCCCATGGACAAGACGCTGCAATTCCTGAAGGACCTGGTCGAGGCGCACGGCACGCCCGGCGCCGAGAGCCCGGTGGTCCGCGTGCTGGAGCGCCACCTCAAGGGCGTCGGGACCATCAGCCACGACCGGCTCGGCAGCTTCATCTGCGAGAAGCGCGGCATGCCCCGCACGCGCAGCGCGCGCGCGCCGGAGCCGCCGCGCGTCATGCTGGCGGGCCACCTCGACGAGGTCGGCTTCATGGTGAAGTCGGTCACCAAGGAGGGCTTCGTCAAGTTCCTGCCGCTCGGCGGCTGGTGGGGCCACGTGGTGCTGGCGCAGCGGCTCGTCATCAAGACCCGCAAGGGCGACGTGACGGGCGTGGTGGGCTCGAAGCCCCCGCACGAGATCCGCGACGAGGACCGCCGCAAGGTCCTCGAGATCAAGGACCTGTACATCGACGTCGGCGCCTCGTCCGGCTGGGACGTGCGCAAGAAGCTCGACATCCGCCCGGGTGACGCGATCGTGCCCGAGTCGCCCTTCACGGTGATGGCGAACCCCGACCTGCTGCTCGCCAAGGCGTGGGACAACCGCATCGGCTGCGCCATCGCGGCCGAGGTCGCGCTGCGGCTGCGCGGCGTGGCGCACCCGAACACGCTCTACGCGGTGGGCACGGTGCAGGAGGAGGTCGGCATGCGGGGCGCGCAGACCTCGGCGTTCAAGATCCAGCCCGACGTGGGCCTGGCGCTCGACGTGGGCATCGCGCACGACACGCCGGGCGCCGACGGCGAGGAGAAGCTGGGCGGCGGACCGCTGATCGTGGTCTACGACGCCAGCGCGATCCCCAGCCGCGGGCTGCTCGACCTGGTGGTGGACACCGCGAAGAAGCTGCGGATCCCGCTGCAGTTCGAGGCGGTGGAGCGCGGCGGCACCGACGCGGGCCGCATCCACCTCAACGGCCAGGGCGTGCCCACGCTCTCGATGGGTGTTCCCGCGCGCTACATCCACAGCCACGTCAGCATCATCAGCCGGAAGGACTTCGAGCAGGCGGTGAAGCTGCTGGTGGCGCTGGTGAAGCGACTCGACCGCAGGACGATCGAGGGCCTGGTCTGACCGGACCGGTCCCGCGGGCGCCGGTCCGCCGGCGCCCGGGCCGCCGCCGCCGCGAGGGACGACATGAACCTGCCCGCGTACCTGCTGGTCCTGCACCTCATCCCGGAGTCCGAGAAGCTCGCCGAGATGGGGATCCGCCTGGCGCTGACCCTGGGCGGTGCGTTCCTGCTGCAGCAGGTCGCGCGGCTGCTGGTGGGCCGCCTGCGGCACTGGATGGTCCGCGCGGGCCAGGACCGGCCGGGCAGCGCGCAGCGCGCGCAGACGCGTCGCCCAGACCCTGCGCAGCCTGGCGACCGCGGTCATCTGGGCGGGGGCGTTCATCCACGCGCTGGCGATCTTCGGCTGGGACGTGAAGCCCCTGCTGGCGGGGGCCGGCATCCTCGGCGTCGCGCTGGGCTTCGGCGCGCAGACGCTGGTGCGCGACCTGATCGCCGGCTACTTCATCCTGGTCGAGAACCAGTTCGCCGTGGGCGAGCTGGTCGAGGTCGCGGGCCAGCCCGCGCTGGTCGAGGAGGTGACGCCTGCGCTGCACGCGGCTGCGCGGCTTCAACGGCTTCGTCCACTACGTGCCGAACGGCGAGTTCAAGACGGTCACCAACCGCAGCCGCGACTGGAACCGCCTCACCGTGGACGTGCCGGTCGGGGCCAACGAGGACCTCGGGCGGGCGCTCGAGCTGTGCCGCGGGGTCGTGGACGGACTGAATGCCGAGCCGGTGCTGGCGCGAGCGGCTGATCGAGCCCGCCGAGTTGTGGGGCGTCGAGGCGCTCGCCGGCGCCGAGGTCCAATTGCGCATGGTGGTACGGTCCCGGCCCGGGGCCGACGCCTTCCAGGTGGCGCGCGAGCTGCGGCTGCGCGCCCACGAGGCGCTGGTCGCCGGGGACATCCGCACCGGGACGAACCGCGAGATCGCCATCCGACCGCTGTCCGCCGGGCCCGGCCCGGCGGCTGCCACCGCCATCCCCCTGGAGAACCCGTGACGCTGCGCATCTACGACACGCTGACGCGCGAGAAGCGCGAGTTCGTCCCCGTCCACCCCGGCCGCGTGGGCATGTACGTGTGCGGCATGACGGTGCAGGACAAGCCCCACGTCGGGCACATCCGCGCCTCGCTCTCGGGCGACCTGATGCGCCGCTACCTGCTGCACCTCGGTTACGACGTGACCTACGTCTACAACTTCACCGACGTGGACGACAAGATCATCGACCGGGCGACGCAGCGAGGGCGTGGACTACACCTCGGTCAGCGAGCGCAACATCGCCGCCTACCTCGAGGGCGCGGCGCTGCACAACATCCTGCCGGCCACGCACTACCCGCGCGCCACCCAGCACATCGCCGAGATGTTCGAACTGATCGCGCCGCCTGATCGAGAAGGGCCACGCCTACGCGGCGGGCGGCGACGTCTACTTCGACGTGCGCTCGAAGGCCGACTACGGGAAGCTCTCGGGCCGCAGCCTGGACGAGGTGCGCGCGAGCGAGCGCGAGAAGGCCGGCGACAAGGCCAACGTGGGCGAGGAGAAGCGCGACCCGCTCGACTTCGCGCTGTGGAAGGGCGCCAAGCCGGGCGAGCCGGCCTGGGAGAGCCCCTGGGGGCCCGGCCGGCCCGGCTGGCACATCGAGTGCTCGGCCATGAGCATGAAGTACCTGGGCGAGACCCTCGACATCCACGGCGGCGGGCAGGACCTGATCTTCCCGCACCACGAGAACGAGATCGCCCAGAGCGAGGCCGCCACCGGCAAGCCGTTCGCGAACTTCTGGACCGAGAACGGCATGGTGACGACCGGCGGCGACAAGATCTCGAAGAGCACCGGGACCGGCAGCCTGTTCTACGTGGACGAGATCGCCGGCCGCACGGACCCCGAGGTGGTGCGCTACTACCTGCTCTCGACCCACTACCGCAGCCCGCTCGAGTTCAACGAGGAGCGCCTGGCCGAGGCCGCGGTGGCCCACCAGCGCCTGATCGGCGTGCTCGCCCGGGCGCGGGCCTGGGACCTGCCCGCCGGGACGGCCCCGACCGGGGACCTGGGCCGGGCGGTGGCGGAGTGCGAGCGGCTCGTTCCACGAGGCGATGGAGGACGACTTCAACAGCGCCAAGGCCATCGGGCACCTGTTCGACCTGTCGCGCGAGGTGAACCGGGCGCTGGACGAGGGCTCGCCCGAGGGCCCCGCGGCGGGCCGGGTCCTGCTCGGCCTGGGCGGCGTGCTCGGCCTCTTCTGGAGAAAGCCCGCCGGGGAGTCCTGGCCAACCGAGGTCCTGGCGCTGGCCGGGGAGCGCGAGCAGGCCCGCAAGGACCGCGACTGGGCCCGGGCGGACGCCCTGCGGCAGCGGCTCCTGGACGAATTCGGCGTGGTGCTCGAAGACGTGAAGGGACAGCCGCCCAGGCTCAAGCGGCGCTAGTCGCGGCCCGCACGGCGGCCCCGGGGATCTCCCTACCCGGGGCCGCGCCGTGCCGGCGCCGGCCGGGAGCCGGGCGGTGGGCGCTCCCCGGGGCGCCCCGGGCCCGACGTTCGGGCGCAACATCCCCTTGCCGCGCCGGGAGCAACGGGACTACAATCCTTCCGTACCGGGCTGCCCGCAAACGACGTCTGCGGAGAGAGGGGTCACCCCGTATCCCGACCTCACTCCGTGACGGCGACCCCTCTGGCGGGAGAAGTCATAGCAGGCCGGGCGCTTTGGTTCATCGTTTCATGACACAGGAAAGGTTCTCATGTTCCGATTCGCGATGAATCGCTCGTGGGCGTTCGTCCTGACGCTGTGTCTCCTCACCACCTGCTTCCTCTCCTTCGCCGCGCCCTCGACGTCCTTCGCGGACAGCGGCTCCGGCAGCTTCGTCATTTCGCCGGACGGGGGCGATCCCCTACCGTCACTCGGTGACCCGGATGTGCCGATGGGGCCCGGAGACGGCAAGGCCGGCAAGCTGACCGTGGTTCGCAACAGCACGAGCCAGGTGGTGCCGCAGAGAGGGGCTGTCCTCGTGGGTGAGGAGATGGCTCCCATCAGCGTCGCGACGAACCCTGTACAACTGTTCCTGCTGGGCCTCAGGGCCATCTTCCTGCGTTTCTGACACCCAGCTGGCTAGGGCCGAATTGACCGGAGTACCGGCGTGCCGATCGATGACCGGAATCGGATTGCCGAGCTGGAAGGGAAGCTTGCGCTGACCTGCGGATCGGGGTTGCCCGTCGGGGGCACCCCGCAGGACGCGGTGGCCGACCTCGAGATGCTGGCCGACCTGTACCTGCAGGCGGACAGTTCCGTGCCCGCGCTGGAGACGATCGAGCGCCTGCTCGCGCTGCCTGCAGCGCGGACGCTCTCGCCGGCCCGCCGGGTGGCGCTCGAGAGCCGGGCGGTGGCGTGCAGGCTGGCCCAGGGCGACACGCTGGGCGCGCTGGCGCACTGTCGCGAGCTGCTGGCGACCGAGGGGGGCGTCGACGCCGTCCCGGGCCGGGCCGGGATTCACCTGCAGTGCGCCGAGGCGCTCTTCCGGCTGGGCCGTCTCGACGACGCCCGCGTGGACTCCTCCGCGGCCCTCGCCCTGGCGGACGCCTCGGGCGATCACGACCTCGCGGCGCGCGCGCTCCACCACCTGGGCCGGATCGCGTACCGCGAGGGGGACCTCCACGAGGCCCGGGACTTCTACGAGCAGGCGCTCGGGCTGTACCGGCGCCTCGGCGACGACTGGCGCTCCGCCCGCGCCCGCAGCGACCTGGGCCTGATCCTCAAGAACCTGTGCGAGTGGGACGCGGCGGTGGCCTGCCTGCGCACCGCGCTCGACGTGTTCCGGCGCCTGGGCCGGTTCCCCTCGACGGCCGATGCCCTCCTCAACCTGGGCATCGTCCACCAGAAGAGCGGGGAATGGGAGCAGGCCGAGGAGTGCTACGTCCAGGCCGAGCAGGTCTACGAGCAGCTCGCCAACCCGCTGCGCCTGGCGACGGTGCGGATCGCGCGCGGCAACATCGCCCGCCTGCAGCGCCGCTTCGCCGACGCCGAGGCCCTGTTCGCCGACGCCCTGAAGCGCGCCCGGGAGCACGGCGCGCCCCGCGAGGAGGTCCTGGCGATCGAGTTCCTCGGCGAGCTGGACGCCGACCGCGACCGGCACGCCGAGGCGCTGGCGCGCTACGACCAGGCCAGCCTGCTGGCCGCCGTCCTGGCCCCCGAGGGCGACCTGGTGGTCGAGCTGGAACGGCGCCGGGCCGATGCGCTGACCCGCCTGGGCCGGCTGGACGAGGCGCAGCTCGCCTGCGATCGGGCCCTGCGGCTGGCGGAACGCATCGAGGACCGGCTCGAGCTGGCGCTGGGGCACCGCGCGGCAGCGGCGATCGCCTGGGCCCGGGGCCGGCACGAGGACGCCCTGCGCGGCTGGACCGACACGGTGCGCATGCTGACCGGGCTGCGCGAGCGCTACGAGCTGGCCCGCACGCTGTTCGAGCTGGGCCGGGTGGTGAGCGAACCGCGCGAGGGTCGGCACCACCTCTACCGTGCCGGCGCGCTGTTCGCCGAGCTCTCGGCGCAGGAGTGGCTCGAACGCACCGATCTCGAGCTGCAGCGCCTGCTGGGCGCCGCCGGGGCCGCGGCGACCGCCGCCCGCGTGGTCCCGCCGGGTCGCAAGCACCGGGCGCCCACGCTGGTCGCCTATTCCCACGCCATGCAGCGGGTCGAGGCCATGGCGCGGCGCGCGGCGGGCACCGACCTGTCGGTGCTGATCACGGGAGAGACCGGCACCGGCAAGGAGCTCATCGCGCGGACCATCCACGTGCTCTCCGCGCGGGCGGACCGGCCGTTCCTGGCGGTCAACTGCGGTGCGTTGCGCGCCGAACTGGCCCTCTCGCAGCTCTTCGGCCACCGCAAGGGCGCCTTCACGGGCGCGCACGCCGACGCGGCCGGGCTGGTCGAGGCGGCCGACGGCGGCACGCTGTGCCTGGACGAGGTCGGCGACCTGCCGCAGGACGTGCAGGTCACCCTGCTGCGCTTCCTCGAGAGCGGCGAGTACATGCGGCTGGGCGAGACCCGGGTGCGTCGGGCGGAGGTGCGCATCATCGCCTCCACCAACCGGGAACTGCGGGGCAGCGAGGGGGAGCGGTTGTTCCGGCGCGACCTGTTGTTCCGCCTGAACGAGATCGAGATCCGCGTGCCGCCGCTGCGCGAGCGGCTCGGACGACATCGTCCCGCTGGCCCGGCACTTCCTGGCCTTCTACGGCGGTTTCCAGGGCCCGCGACTGAGCGCCGACGCCGAGGCGGTGCTGCTCTCGCACCCCTGGCCGGGCAACGTCCGCGAGCTGGAGAACGTGATGAAGCGGGTGGGCGCGCTCCACGTCGGCAGCGAGCGCCTGGACGCGGGCGCGCTGTTGCCCTTCCTGCTGCAGTCCTCGCCAGTCCGCCCGGCCCACGACACCGCGGAGCAGGAGCGGGCCGCCATCATGGCCGCCTACCAGCGGGCGGGCCGGAACAAGAGTCGCGTGGCCGAATTGCTGGGCGTCAGCCGCAAGACGCTCTACGCGAGACTCAAGCGCCTGAGCATCACGCTGCCCTGACCGGGTCGCGGGCGGAGATCGGGGCGGGGATTCATCCCCCGCCCCGATTCCTGTTTCGGGCCGCGCCATCGGGGAACAGTGTCACCTCGCGGGTAACAGTCGCGAAGTGGTTGCGCCCATGGGAGTTGGCGGACAATGCGTCGCGGAACGTGTTACCTCTGGACGTAACACTTCCTTGAACTGCCGGTCCGCCGAGGCCCCGATGCCGGACCGGGACGACGAGCGCAATCCATTGCATCATATGGTTTTCACGGCGGATCTTCGTCGTGTCGCGTGGTGGCCCGGGTGATGGCACGCGCCCTGCAATGCACGATGCACGGATACGGAGAGCGAGCGTAGTCGATCACCCGGAACATCCTGCGGCGTAATGGCTGCAGGGCAGGGCTCGTACCCTGGTTGGCAGGTTGGCCTCGACGATGGGGCCGAACGAGAAAGGGGTGAGAGAGAAGCCTCGACTTGGTCGGTGTCTAGTTGAGTAGTGGTTCGCTGTTCATTCTGCAAAAAAACCAAATACGCCCGGTCAACGAAGCCGGGAGGACAACGGGGTTCTTCCCGGTCACCCCCTGTTCTCTCGGGAAGAGGCAGCCACAGAGTGGACTCAGGTTCGCTCGACTTGGCTGCCTTTTCGCATGTGGCCGGGCTTCGGGGCCCTGGCGAGCGGCGCGCATCCGCGTCTTGACAGTCCCGGGCGCGCTGACTATCTTTACCTCGCTCTTCTTGCGCGAGCCTTTGGGTCCGCTGGCGTAGCTCAATTGGTAGAGCATCTCATTTGTAATGAGGTGGTTGGGGGTTCAAGTCCCTTCGCCAGCTCAGCAGTGGTCCATCCCCCTTCGGGATGGGCAGGGGCCTGCCGGAGCCGGGATGCAGCGATCCGAGCGGACCCAAGGCTGCGCGTCAGGGTGAAGCCTTGCTCTCGCAGGTGTGGAGGGGTTCCCGAGCGGTCAAAGGGAACAGACTGTAAATCTGTCGGCGAAGCCTTCGGAGGTTCGAATCCTCCCCCCTCCACCATCTCCTTCCTGAACAACGGCTTGAGCGGGAATAGCTCAGCGGCTAGAGCGTCAGCCTTCCAAGCTGAGGGTCGCGGGTTCGAATCCCGTTTCCCGCTCCATCCTCCTTGGCGGCAGTGCCTGCAGGGCCCTCCGGAAGCCCCCCGAGCGCCGTGGCGGTCCCCTGCGGGGAAGGACGGATTTCGCTTCTTCCCTGCTTCTTGCATTGACATCGGAGTGGCCGGGGCTTAGATTTGCGTGCCCGCTATTCCCCGACGGCTTTGAAACTTGAGAAGCCGGCTTGGGGAAGTGCGTCTTTCTGCATCCGGACGCGGAGCAGGTTCTCCGGGGTCGGGTCGCCTTGCTCCATCGCTTCGAGAAGGTCCGCTTCTGGCTCGCCTTCGCGCGTCTTGATGTCTTAAGCCCACGTAGCTCAGTCGGTAGAGCATTTGCATGGTAAGCAAAAGGTCATCGGTTCGATTCCGATCGTGGGCTCCAGTTGTCGCAGGATGGACTTGGCTCCCGGTTGGCGCGCCTGTCGCGCGGCCGGTCGGGGTGATGTAGCAGCAGGCAGATCGAGCGGTGCCGGGCACCGCGCGGGGTTGATCCGGCCGGCAGGGTCGTACCGGATGGATCGCGGCGGCCGGTGACTCCCGCCGCGGCGCCCGCCGAACGAGGACCTCAACACCGCCACACCGCAGAACAGGAGCCCTGGAATGGCCAAGCAGAAGTTCGAGCGCACGAAGACGCACGTGAACGTGGGGACGATCGGGCACGTGGACCACGGGAAGACGACGTTGACGGCGGCGATCACGATGGTGCTGGCGCTGAAGAACCCGAAGATCTCGGTGCGGACGTTCGACTCGATCGACAACGCGCCGGAAGAGAAGGCGCGGGGGATCACGATCGCGACGGCGCACGTGGAGTACGAGACGGAGAAGCGGCACTACGCGCACGTGGATTGCCCGGGGCACGCGGACTACGTGAAGAACATGATCACCGGGGCGGCGCAGATGGACGGGGCGATCCTGGTGGTGTCGGCGGCGGACGGGCCGATGCCGCAGACGCGGGAGCACATCCTGCTGGCGCGGCAGGTGGGGGTGCCGTTCATCGTGGTGTTCATGAACAAGGTGGACATGGTGGACGACCCGGAGCTGCTGGACCTGGTGGAGCTGGAGGTCCGCGAGCTGCTGAAGAAGTACGAGTTCCCGGGGGACGAGATCCCGGTGGTGCGGGGCTCGGCGAAGCAGGCGATGGACGGGCTGGCGAAGGATCGCGAAGGCGAACGAGTCGATCCTGAAGCTGATGGAAGCGGTGGACACCTACATTCCGGACCCGAAGCGGGAGACGGACAAGCCGTTGCTGCTGGCGGTGGAGGACGTGTTCTCGATTCCGGGGCGCGGGACGGTGGGGACGGGGCGGATGGAGCGGGGGAAGGTGCACGTGGGGGACAAGGTGGAGGTGGTGGGGCTGCGGCCGACGCGGGAGACGGTGGTGACCGGGGTGGAGATGTTCAAGAAGTCGATGGACGAGGCGATCGCCGGGGACAACATCGGGCTGCTGCTGCGGGGGGTGGAGAAGGAGGACCTGGAGCGGGGGATGTGCGTGGTGGCGCCGAAGTCGGTGACTCCGCACACGAAGTTCAAGGCGCAGGTGTACGTGCTGGGGAAGGAAGAAGGAGGGCGGCACACGCCGTTCTTCAACGGGTACCGGCCGCAGTTCTACTTCCGCACGACGGACGTGACGGGAGTGGCGTCGCTGCCGGAGGGGCGGGAGATGGTGATGCCGGGGGACAACGTGGACGGGATGACGGTGGAGCTGATCACGCCGATCGCGATGGAGAAGGAGCTGCGCTTCGCGATCCGCGAGGGCGGCCGCACCGTCGGGGCCGGCGTCGTCACCGAGATCATCCAGTAACGGGCCGATCGTCCGGCAGCGGAGACGGGACACGACATGAGAGACCAGGTCATCCTCGCCTGCAACGACTGCAAGCATCGCAACTACATCACCAAGAAGAACAAGCGCCTGCATCCGGACCGGGTCGAGCAGAAGAAGTACTGCCCGGCCTGCCGGAAGCACACCGCCCACAAGGAGACGCGCTAGCGCGCGTCGGGCTGTGGGTCGTGCGATGGCGATGGGGGCCGCCGCGAGTCGGCCCGGATACGACTTAGGCCTGTAGCTCAGCTGGCTAGAGCACCGGTCTCCAAAACCGGGTGTCGGGGGTTCGAATCCCTCCAGGCCTGCCAGCCGGGGTGCCCGCACGGGAGCGGGTCGGGTGTGGAGTCATGCGGCTTCGGCCGCACGTGAACGAGACCTCCTCGAGAGGGCGCACAGATGGCGTGGACCATGCAGGTCCGTGAGTTCGTCAAGGAAGTGAAGGTGGAGTCCACCAAGGTCAGCTGGCCGACCCGCCAGGAGCTGCGCGCCTCGACGATCGTCGTGATCGTCGCGGTGCTCTTGATCTCCGTGTTCGTCGGGATGGTGGACTACGTCCTCCAGCTCGGGGTGAGGCTGCTGTTCCGCTAGGGCGCTGGCCCGGAGCGGTGCGCGACCGGTCCGCCGATCGAGGCGGACGGTGGGCGGCCCCCGGGAATCGGGAAGGCACATGAGCAAGAAGTGGTTCGTGGTCCACACCTACTCGGGCCACGAGGACAAGGTGAAGGAGAACCTCCGCAAGGCCATCCAGGCCGCCGCGCTGGTCGATCAGTTCGGCGAGGTCCTGGTGGCGAAGGAGGAGTACGTCGAGATGAAGGACGGGAAGCGCAAGACGTCCAAGCGCAAGACCTTCCCCTCCTACGTCATCATCGAGATGGACCTCAGCGACGAGACGCGCCACCTGGTGCAGAACGTCCCCGGGGTGACGGGCTTCATCGGCCCGAACAAGACACCCGTGCCCCTCAAGGAGAACGAGGTGCGGCGGGTGCTCGGGCAGATGGAGCAGACGAAGTCGAAGCCCGCGCCGAACGTGCAGTTCCGTACGGGTGACCATGTGCGCGTCGGGGACGGCCCGTTCAGCGGGTTCAACGGCGTGGTGGACGAGGTCAACAACGAGCGCGGCAAGATCAAGGTGATGGTGAGCATCTTCGGGCGCCAGACGCCCGTCGAGCTCGACTTCCTGCAGGTGCAGCCGGTCTAGCGTCGCGCGACCGGTGGGGGAGCAGACGGGCGGCGTTCGCGGCCCGGGAGGAACAGAATGGCGAAACCGATCCAGGCCGTGGTGAAGCTGCAGTGCAATGCCGGCAGCGCCACGCCTGCGCCGCCGGTCGGGCCGGCGCTCGGGCAGCACGGCATCAACATCATGGAGTTCTGCAAGCAGTTCAACTCCAAGACCCAGCACCAGTCGGGACTCGTGATCCCGGTCGTGATCACGGTCTACAAGGACCGCTCCTTCACGTTCGAGATGAAGACGCCTCCGGCGGCCATCCTGCTGAAGCGGGCGGCCGGGCTGGCCAAGGGCTCCGGTGTTCCGAACCGGACCAAGGTCGGCAAGGTGTCTCGCGTTCAGGTCCGCGAGATTGCCGAGCTCAAGGCGCCCGACCTGAATTCCGCGACCGTCGAGGCCGCCGAGCGAATGGTTCTGGGAACCGCCCGCAGCATGGGCATCGAGCTCGAAGACTGAGAAGGGATGAGACCGGATGGTGACGCTGACCAAGGAAGAGGCTGAGCAGCTCCTCAAGGGCAAGACCCCGCGCGAGATCTACGAGATCGTCCGGAACCGGGTGGCGAACGGCGAGCATGCCATCAAGGATCTGAACGAGACGCTCGACTGGGTGGTGAAGGAAGGCTACGCCACCGAGGCCGAGCTGGACGCGGTCGAGGAGGAGTTCACCAGCTAGGCCGCGGGGCCCTGCCCGCGGTCCCGGGCGCGCCGGACCCGCCTTCGGCGGGTGCCCGCGCGGCCCAGGAGGTCAGGGGAGATTCCGCGCTGCGGGTTGCCGCCCGGTTCCGGGGCGCACGCAGGGTGGGGATTCGAGCCCGCGCCGGGCCGCAGGTGTCCCGGGGCGGGACAGCACCGACACCGTCGAGCAGCACCGCGTGGGAGTGGCGGAAAGCCCGCCACGCCGGCACCACGGGAGGATCCATGAAACGACACGGCAAGCGTTATCGCGCCGCGGCGGACGTGGCACGGCAGGCGGGTCAGATCCGTGACCTGGCCGAGGCCGTGCGGCTCGTCAAGCAGACCGCGCGCGCGAAGTTCGACGAGACCATCGTGGTCTCATCCCACCTGGGCGTGGACCCCCGCCACTCGGACCAGCTGGTTCGTGGCACGGTGGTCCTGCCGCACGGCACCGGCAAGAGCCTGCGTGTGCTCGTGATGGCCAAGGGCGACAAGGTGCGCGAGGCCGAGGAGGCCGGCGCGGACTTCGTCGGCGCCGAGGACTACGTCCAGAAGATCCAGCAGGGCTGGCTGGAGATCGACGCCATCGTCGCCACGCCGGACATGATGGGCGAGGTCGGCAAGCTCGGTCGCGTGCTCGGGCCGCGCGGGCTGATGCCGAACCCCAAGAGCGGCACGGTGACCTTCGACGTCGCCAAGGCCGTGAAGGAGCTCAAGGCGGGCAAGATCGAGTTCCGCGTGGACAAGGGCTCCAACGTGCACGCACCCGTGGGCAAGGCGTCGTTCAGCGAGGCCCAGTTGCTCGAGAACGCCCTGACCTTCCTGCGCGAGCTGATGCGGGCCCGGCCCGCGGCCGCGAAGGGCGCCTACGTCAAGACACTCACCATCAGCGCCACGATGGGACCCGGCATCGTGCTGGACCCGGCGACCGTCACGGCCGACCTCGGGCACTAGGAGGACCGACCGATGCCGACTCCCCAGAAAGCCAAGATCCTCCAGGAGACGAGCGCGCGGCTCGAAGGCGTGCGCGGCGTCTTCCTCGCCGACTTCAGCGGCATGGACGTCGCTTCGCTCTCCCAGCTGCGCGCGAAGTGCCGCGAACAGAAGGTGCAGTTCCGGGTCGTCAAGAACACGCTGCTGAAGCGCGCGTTCCACGAGCGCGGGATCACCGCGCTGGACCCGTTCCTCGAGGGCCCGACCGGCGTGGTGTTCAGCCAGGTCAGCGAGGTGAGCCCGGCGAAGATCCTGACGGACTTCGCCAAGGACAAGGAGAGGCCGCGGATCAAGGCGGCGGTGGTGGACGGCCGGCTGTACGAGCCGAAGGCGATCGCCGTGCTGGCCACGCTGCCCAGTTACGAGGTGATGTTGTCCCAGCTGCTGGGCACGATCATCGCCCCGATGACGTCCTTCCTCTCCGCGATCGATGCGACGCTGCGTCTGCCCGCGGTCATGGCCGACGTGCTCGAACGCGAGAAGAGCAAGGCATCCTGACGAACGATTCGCCGGGCACCCGCCTCAGGCGGGCGGGCCCCCGACCAGGTTTTCAAAACGAAACCCACGCAACCGCAGAAGGAGATCCAACCCATGTCCACCACCATTGACCAGGTGCTCGACCTGATTGCCAACATGTCCGTGATGGAGCTCTCCGAGCTGAAGAAGGCCTACGAGGAGAAGTTCGGCGTCACGGCGGCCGCCCCCATGATGATGGCGGCCATGCCGGGTGCCGGCGCCGCGGCCGTGGCCGAGGAGCAGACCGAGTTCGACGTGATCCTCACGGGCGCCGGCGAGAAGAAGATCCAGGTCATCAAGGTCGTGCGCGAACTGACCGGGCTGGGGCTGAAGGAAGCGAAGGACCTGGTGGACGGCGCGCCGAAGCCGGTGAAGGAGAAGATCGCGAAGGCAGAGGCTCAGGAGGTCAAGGCGAAGCTCGAGGAGCAGGGCGCGACCGTCGAGATCAAGTAGCCACGGACCGCTCTCTCCAGAAGTGGAGCGCCAGCGTCGTGCTCGGCACCGGCCCGGCATCGGTCGCACCGTTCCAGGGTGCGCCAGGGGGGCCTCGGCTCCGGGCTATCGGCGCCGGGTGCGACATGCTTCCCCATTGAGAAAGGCGGGAAGGCCTTGAAGATCGTACGTCGCAAAGAGCGGAAGAGCTTCTCGAAGATCGAGCGCGAGTGGAACGTGCAGATCCCCAATCTGCTCGAGGTCCAGCTCAAGAGCTTCCGGGACTTCCTCCAGCTGGACTCGGATCCCCTGCGCCGCCGCAACGAGGGGCTGCAGGAGGTGTTCGCGGGCGTGTTCCCGATCTCGGACCCGCGCGAGCTCTATTCCCTCGAGTTCGTCGCCTACGACATCGGCGAGCCCAAGTACACCATGGACGAGTGCGTCGAGCGCGACCTGTCCTACTCGGCGCCGCTGAAGGCGCGGATGCGCCTGCTGTCGCGCGAAGAGGTGGACGGGATCAAGCGCGACAAGGACGTGATCGAGCAGGAGGTCTACCTCGGCGAGCTGCCGCTCATCACGGACAACGGCACGTTCATCATCAACGGCGCCGAGCGCGTGATCGTCTCGCAGCTCCACCGCTCCCCCGGGGTCTTCTTCGACGAGGTCACGCACCCGAACGGCAAGCTGCTCTACACGGCGCGCATCATCCCGTACCGCGGCTCGTGGGTGGAGTTCAGCCTGGACGTGAACGACGTCATGCACGTCCACATCGACCGCAAGCGGAAGCTGCCGGTCACCGTGCTGCTGCGGGCGCTGGGCTTCGTCGGCGACCGCGAGATCCTGGAGCTCTTCTACCAGCGCGAAGTGGTCGAGGTGAAGGGGAAGAAGGGGGACGCCGCCCTCAACCGCATCTGCGCCCAGGACATCGTGGACGAGTCCACGGGCGAGATCCTCATCGAGGCGAACGACGAGATCACGCCCGAGAAGCTCGAGGTCCTGCGCAAGGCCGGGCTCGAGACGCTCGAGGTGTTCGTCATCCCGATGCAGGACGAGGCCGACGTCGTCCGCAACACGCTGCGCAAGGACCCGACGCACTCGCAGGAGGAGGCGCTCAACCGCATCTACAACCTGCTGCGTCCCGGGGAGCCGCCGCGCGCCGACTCGGCCCGCGAGATCCTCAACAAGCTGTTCTTCAACCCCAAGCGCTACGACCTGGCGCGGGTGGGGCGCTACAAGCTCAACCAGAAGCTGCCCCACGAGTACCTGCTGCCGGGCCGCGACGTGCGCAAGCGGCTGGGGCTGGGCCTGCCCGACCTCAACCACTCGACGCTGTGCCGCGAGGACTTCATCGTCATCGTCAAGTACCTGCTGCTGCTGCGCTCGGGCGGCGAACTGGTCACCGACCGCGGGCCCGAGCCGGCCATCACCGACGACATCGACCATCTCGGCAACCGCCGCGTCCGCTCGGTGGGCGAGTTGCTCGCCAACCAGTTCAACATCGGCCTGGCGCGCATGGCCCGCATCATCCGCGAGCGCATGTCGCTCCAGGACCAGGAGCAGATCACCCCGACCGACCTGGTCAATTCGCGCACCATCTCGGCGGTGATCCAGAGCTTCTTCGGCTCGTCGCAGCTGTCGCAGTTCATGGACCAGACCAACCCGCTGGCGGAGCTGACCAACAAGCGCCGTCTCTCGGCCCTCGGGCCCGGCGGCCTGACGCGCGACCGCGCTGGCTTCGAGGTGCGCGACGTCCACTACACGCACTACGGGCGCATGTGCCCGATCGAGACCCCGGAAGGCCCGAACATCGGACTCATCTCCTCGCTCTCGACCTACGCGAAGGTGAACGAGTTCGGCTTCCTCGAGACGCCGTACTTCCGCGTGAAGAACGGCGTGGTGGACCGCAAGAAGCCCGAGTTCCTCGCGGCCGACGTCGAGGACCGCTGCTTCATCGCGCCCGCGAACACGCCGTTCGACAAGAAGACCGGGCAGCTGGTCGACAAGACGCTCACCGTGCGCTCGCGCGGCGAGTATCCGACGATCGACGACACCCGCGTCGACTACATGGACGTCTCGCCGATCCAGCTGGTGTCGCCGGCGGCCGCGCTCATCCCGTTCCTCGAGCATGACGACGCCAACCGCGCGCTGATGGGCTCCAACATGCAGCGCCAGGCGGTGCCGCTCCTCGTCACGGAGGCCCCGCTGGTGGGGACCGGGCTCGAGGAGAAGGTGGCCGAGGACTCGGGGGCGCTGGTGCTGGCGCGCCGCTCGGGGGTGGTCGAGTTCGTCTCGGGCGAGATGATCGCCGTCCGCTACGAGCGCGACCCGGACGACGTCCCGGTGGACTACAGCGAGCAGCCCAACCTGGACATCTACCGGCTGATCAAGTTCCGCCGCTCGAACCAGGACACCTGCCTGAACCAGCGGCCCACCGTGGCCGAGGGGCAGAAGGTGAAGAAGGGCCAGGTCATCGCCGACGGCCCGTCCACCCGCGAGGGCGAGCTGGCGCTGGGCCGCAACGTGCTGGTGGCCTTCATGCCCTGGGGCGGCTACAACTTCGAGGACGCCATCCTGGTGAGCGAGAAGCTCATCAAGGACGACATCTTCACCTCGATCCACATCGAGGAGTTCGAGCTCCAGGTGCGCGACACCAAGCGCGGAGTCGAGGAGATCACGCGCGAGATCCCGAACGTCTCCGAGGAGGCGGTCAAGAACCTGGACGAGGAAGGCATCATCCGCATCGGCGCGCGCGTGCGGCAGGGCGACATCCTGGTGGGCAAGGTCACGCCCAAGGGCGAGCAGGAGCTCAGCCCCGAGGAGCGCCTGCTCAAGGCGATCTTCGGCGACAAGGCCGGCGACGTGCGTGACGCCTCGCTCAAGTCCCCGCCGGGGATGGACGGCATCGTCATCGACATCAAGGTGTTCTCGCGCCGCGAGAAGGACGAGAGCACGAAGCAGCAGGAGAAGAAGAAGACCGAGAAGCTGCGCCGCGAGTCCAAGAAGGAGCGCGAGCGGATCGCCGACGTGCGGCTCTCCAGCATCTCCGAGATCCTGGCGGAGCAGACCGTCAACGTGCTGCGCAGCGCCGGGACGGGCGAGGCGATCGCCCGCAAGGGGCGCAAGTTCTCCCCCGACTTCCTCGAGGAGATGGACTACGACGACCTGGCCTGGGGCACCCCGGTGACCGAGGACGAGCGCGTCAACGAGCGCTTCTGGGCGGCGATGGAGGGCGCGCAGAACGCCTTCACCCGCTGCGAGCGCGAGCTGGAGAAGGAGATCGAGAAGGTCACGCGCGGCGACGAGCTGCCGCCCGGCGTCGTGAAGCTGGTCAAGGTGTACATCGCCAAGAAGCGCAAGCTGTCGGTGGGCGACAAGATGGCCGGCCGCCACGGCAACAAGGGCGTCGTGGCGAAGATCCTCGACGAGGAGGACATCCCGTACCTGCCGGACGGCACGCCGGTCGAGCTGGTGCTGAACCCGCTGGGCGTGCCCTCGCGAATGAACATCGGCCAGGTGATGGAGACGCACCTCGGCTGGGCCGCGCACGCGCTCGGCTACACGGTGGCGACGCCGGTCTTCGCCGGCGCGACCGTGGACGAGATCAAGTCCGAGCTGCGCGAGGCGGGACTTCCGGAGGACGGCAAGAGCATCCTCCGCGACGGCCGCACGGGCGACCCGTTCGACAACCGGGTGACCGTGGGCTTCATCTACATGCTCAAGCTGTCCCACCTGGTGGATGACAAGATCCACGCCCGCTCCACGGGGCCGTACTCCCTCGTGACGCAGCAGCCGCTGGGCGGCAAGGCCCAGTTCGGCGGCCAGCGCTTCGGCGAGATGGAAGTGTGGGCGCTCGAGGCGTACGGGGCGGCCTACACGCTGCAGGAACTGCTCACCGTGAAGAGCGACGACGTGGCCGGCCGCTCGCGCATCTACGAGGCCATCGTGAAGGGGGAGAACCCCCCCGAGCCGGGCGTGCCCGAGTCGTTCAATGTGCTCGTCAAAGAGCTCCAGAGCCTGTGCCTGGAGATGCAGTTCGAGGAAGTCTGAGCCCGTCCTGACAGCATCCGGACCCGGTCCGCGGCGCGGAGTGACCGCAACGCCGACCGGGCCCGTTCGAGGAGAGTGGAATGAGCCTGGAAACGGAACTGCAGTCCCCGCTCAACCTGGCTGGAGGCAATCTGGGGTTGACCCGCACCGACGAGCGCGTGGAGCGCCGCCGGCCGGTGTTCAACTCGATGCGGATCCGCCTCGCGTCTCCCGACGTCATCCGGAGCTGGTCGCACGGCGAGGTGACCAAGCCCGAGACCATCAACTACCGCTCCTTCAAGCCGGAGAAGGACGGTCTCTTCTGCGAGAAGATCTTCGGACCGGTCAAGGACTGGGAGTGCAACTGCGGCAAGTACAAGCGCATCCGCTACCGCGGGGTGATCTGCGACCGCTGCGGGGTGGAGGTCACCCAGGCCAAGGTGCGGCGCGAGCGGCTGGGGCACGTCGAGCTGGCCGTGCCGGTGTCGCACATCTGGTTCTTCAAGGGCGTGCCTTCGCGCATCGGCCACCTGCTCAACATGAGCATCCGTGACCTGGAGCGCATCCTCTACTACGAATCGTTCGTCGTCATCGAGCCCGGCACGACCGGCTTCAAGAAGCGCGAGATCATCAGCGAGGACCAGTTCAACGAGGTGATGGACGAGCAGCCCGACTCGGCCCTCAAGGCCAAGATGGGCGCCGAGGCCATCCGCGACCTGCTCTCCGAGCTGGACCTCGAGGAGCTCTCCACCGAGCTGCGCGCGCAGGCCAAGATGGAGACCTCGGTGCAGCGCAAGAAGGACCTGCTCAAGCGCCTGCGCATCGTCGAGGCCTTCCGTCACAGCGGCAACCGCCCCGAGTGGATGATCCTCGACTGCGTCCCGGTGCTGCCGCCCGACCTGCGGCCGCTGGTGCCGCTCGAGGGCGGGCGCTTCGCCACCTCCGACCTGAACGACCTCTATCGGCGGGTCATCAACCGCAACAACCGCCTCAAGAAGCTCATGGACATCAAGGCGCCCGAGGTCATCCTGCGCAACGAGAAGCGCATGCTGCAGGAGGCCGTGGACGCGCTGTTCGACAACGGCCGGCGCAGCCGCGCCGTGCGCGGGCAGGGCAACCGGCCCCTCAAGTCGCTCTCCGACATGCTCAAGGGCAAGCAGGGCCGGTTCCGGCAGAACCTGCTCGGCAAGCGCGTGGACTACTCGGGCCGCTCGGTGATCGTCGTCGGCCCGGAGCTCAAGCTGAACCAGTGCGGCCTGCCCAAGAACATGGCGCTCGAGCTGTTCAAGCCGTTCATCATCCGCAAGCTCGAGGACCGCGGCCTGGTGCAGACGGTGAAGAGCGCGAAGCGGCTGGTCGAGCGCGAGAAGCCCGAGGTGTGGGACATCCTGGGCGAGATCATCCAGAACCACCCGGTGCTGCTGAACCGCGCCCCGACCCTGCACCGCCTCGGCATCCAGGGCTTCGAGCCGGTGCTGGTCGAGGGCAAGGCGATCCGCATCCACCCGCTGGTCTGCCAGGCCTTCAACGCCGACTTCGACGGCGACCAGATGGCGGTCCACGTCCCGCTCTCGTTCGAGGCGCAGATCGAGACCAGCCTGCTGATGCTGTCGACCAACAACATCCTGTCGCCGGCGAACGGGCGGCCGCTCGCCACGCCGAACCAGGACATCGTGCTGGGCTGCCACTACCTGACCAAGGCGCGCGCCGAGGAGCTCAACCCGCGCGCGGCCCAGGCCGGCCTCGCGCCGGGCGACCCGCGCCGGCTGCGGACGTTCAACGGTCCGGACGAGGTGCGCGCGGCCCACGACAACGGCGAGGTGACGCTCCACGGCCTGGTCGCGCTGCGCGCCAGCAGCGTGGCGCTGGCCAAGCCGGCCGAAGGGGCCTACGTCGTCACGACGCCGGGGCGCGTGCTGTTCAACGACGTCGTGCCGCCGCAGCTCGGCTTCATCAACGACACGATGGACAAGAAGCGGCTCGAGAACCTGGTCGGCGACAGCTACCGCCGGCTGGGCTCCGAGGTGACCTCGGACCTGCTCGACGCGCTCAAGGACCTGGGCTTCGAGTACGCCACCCGGGCGGGCTTCACGGTGGGCATCGACGACGTGCGCATCCCGCCCGAGAAGGACGAGATCATCGGCCGCGCCCGCAAGGAAGTGGACCAGATCAACAGCAACTACCGCAACGGCGTGATCACCGAGAGCGAGCGCTACAACAAGGTGATCAACACCTGGACGCTCACCACCACCGAGGTGGAGCAGGTCACCTTCGAGGGCCTGTCGAGCGACCGCCAGGGCTTCAACCCCATCTTCATGATGGCCGACTCCGGCTCGCGCGGTAACCGCGAGCAGGTGCGGCAGCTGGCCGGCATGCGCGGCCTGATGGCGAAGCCGCAGAAGAAGCTGATCGGCGGCCTGGGCGAGATCATCGAGTCGCCGGTCATCCACAACTTCAAGGAAGGCCTCACCGTGCTCGAGTACTTCATCTCGACGCACGGCGCGCGCAAGGGCCTGGCGGACACCGCGCTGAAGACCGCGGACGCCGGCTACCTGACGCGCCGGCTGGTGGACGTGGCGCAGGACGTCATCATCAACGAGCCGGATTGCGGCACGATCCGCGGCCTCTCGGTGGGCGCCCTCAAGGACGGCGAGGACATCATCGAGCCGCTGGCCGACCGCGTGCTCGGGCGCGTGGTGGCGGAGGACGTCATCCACCCGATCACCGGCGACGTCGTGGTCGAGGCCGGACAGCTCATCGACGAGGCGCTCAACCAGCGCATCGACGAGGCCGCCCGGGCGGGCCTGGACCGGATCAAGATCCGCTCCGTGCTGACCTGCGACGCGCGGCGCGGGGTCTGTGCCAAGTGCTACGGCCGCAACCTGGCCACCGGCCGCCCGGTGGACCTGGGCGAGGCCACCGGCGTCATCGCGGCGCAGTCGATCGGCGAGCCGGGCACGCAGCTCACGCTGCGCACCTTCCACATCGGCGGCGTCGCGGGCCGCATCGTCGAGGAGTCCCGCACGGTGGCGAAGGAGGCGGGCGTGGTGCGCTACGTCGAGCTCGACTGCGTGCCCTACAAGCCGGGCGTGTGGGTCTCGCTGGCCCGCAACGGCGAGATCGAGCTGCTCGATCCGGCCGGCCGCGTGCGCCAGCGCTTCAGCGTCCCCTACGGCGCCCACGTCTCCGTCGGCGACGGCGATTCGATCCAGGCGGACCAGTTGCTGTTCGAGTGGGACCTCTACAACAAGCCCATGGTGACCCGCGAGGCGGGCACGGTGCGCTTCGTCGACATCAAGGAGAAGGTCACGGTCCGCGACGAGGTGGACGACACCTCCGGCCTCAAGCTGCTGGTCATCATGGACGACCGCAACAAGGAGCTGCAGCCGGCCGTGGACATCATCGATCCCGCCGGCCGGAAGGTCGGGCACTACCCGCTCCCGACCGGGGCGCGCCTCGAGGTGCGCGACGGCCAGCAGGTGGGCGGTGGCGACGTGCTGGTGAGGACCCGCCGCGAGGGCAGCAAGGTGCGCGACATCACCGGCGGTCTGCCGCGGGTCGCCGAGCTGTTCGAGGCGCGCCGGCCGAAGGAGGCCGCCATCGTCGCCGAGATCGACGGGCGCGTGGAGTTCGGCGGGGTCACCCGCGGCATGCGCAAGGTCAGCATCCGGGGCGAGGACGGCGAGGCGCAGGAGGTCCAGATCCCGCAGGGCCGCCACCTCTACGTGCAGGAGGGCAGCCAGGTGCGCGCGGGCGACCGGCTCATCGAGGGCCCGATCAACCCGCACGACGTGCTCAAGATCAAGGGCATCGAGGAAGTGCAGAAGTACCTGGTCGACGAGATCCAGGAGGTCTACCGCCTCCAGGGCGTGCGGATCGACGACAAGCACATCGAGGTCATCGTCCGCCAGATGCTCCAGAAGGTCCGCATCGAGGATCCGGGCAGCACCGCCTTCCTCGAGGGCGAGCACGTCGACCGGCTCGCGGTGCTGGACGAGAACGAGCGCATGCTGCGCGAGGGGCAGTCGCCGGCCACGTTCCAGCCGCTGCTCCTCGGCATCACCAAGGCGTCGCTCTCCACGGACAGCTTCATCTCGGCGGCCTCCTTCCAGGAGACCACCCGGGTGCTGACCGAGGCGGCGATCCAGGGCAAGATCGACTACCTGCGCGGGCTCAAGGAGAACGTCATCATCGGCCACCTGATCCCGGCCGGGACGGGCATGGCCGGATACCGTAACTTGCGGCTGGAAGCGGAGAAGCAGGCCGAAGCCGCCCTGTTGCCGGAGGAGGGCGAGGGCGAGAAGACGGCCTGACAGCTTGACAAGCGAAGGCCAAGTCCCTAGATTCCCCGGTCTGCGCGGAAACGGCGCGTGTCCTTCCCTCGCGGGTGCCGTGGCCATACATACCGTGCAATCCCATTATCGACAAGTGGTTGGAGGAACTCCGTGCCCACGCTGAACCAGTTGATCCGCCATGGTCGGCGGCCCATCAAGATGAAGACCGGCGCGCCCGCGCTGAAGGGCAGCCCCCAGAAGCGCGGCGTGTGCACTCGCGTGTACACGACGACGCCGAAGAAGCCGAACTCGGCGCTGCGGAAGGTGGCGCGCGTGCGGCTGGTCAACGGCATGGAAGTCACCTGCTACATCCCGGGCGAGGGCCACAACCTGCAGGAGCACTCGATCGTGCTCATCCGCGGGGGCCGCGTGAAGGACCTGCCGGGAGTGCGCTACCACATCATCCGCGGCACGCTGGACGCGAGCGGGGTGAGCGGGCGCAAGCAGAGCCGATCGAAGTACGGAACCAAGTCGAAGTAGCGGCGCGAACGGCGCGGGCCCCCGGGCCGCGCAGCCGCGTCACCGGACCGCCCACGGAGCGAGTCTCCAGCGGGCGCTCGCTCGAATGAGGAGAGGAAAGGCGCATGCCTCGCAAGGGTTTCGTGAGACGCCGGGAGCCCGCGGCGGACCCGAAATACGACAGTGTCCTGGTGACCCGGTTCATCAACGGCCTGATGGAGACCGGTAAGCGTTCGATCGCCGAGCGTCACTTCTACGGCGCCATGACGATGGTCGAGCAGAAGACCGGTCAGGAGGCGATGACGGTCCTCAAGATGGCGATGACCAACGTCAAGCCCATGCTCGAGGTCAAGTCGCGCCGGGTCGGCGGTGCCAACTACCAGGTCCCGGTCGAGGTCCGCCCGGACCGGCGGAACGCCCTGGCGACGCGCTGGATCATCGGCTACGCGCTCCAGCGGCCCGACCACACGTTCGCCGAGAAGTTCGCCGCCGAGATCATGGCCGCCGCCAAGAACGAGGGCGGCGCCGTGAAGAAGCGCGAGGACACGCACAAGATGGCGGAGGCCAACAAGGCCTTCGCGCACTATCGCTGGTAGGAAGCGGGGCCCGGGCGAACCGGGCCGCGCCGGAGTCGCTCAAGACACCATCGACGGGTGAAGGTCGGCGTCAGGCCGGCCTGGTCCCGGATCCCGGAAAAGGTGCCGGGCCGGGTCTGAACACTGCGGATGGTAACGCATCCCATCACCGCGCTTTCGACGACGGAAAGGCAGGTGGTGAACTAGCTGTCATCTTCGTCCGGATAGGAAGTCGCTGCACATGTCTCGGCAGACCACGCTCCAGCACTACCGGAACATCGGTATCATGGCCCACATCGACGCCGGCAAGACGACCTTGACCGAGCGCGTCCTCTTCTATACGGGCCGGATCCACCAGCTGGGCGAGGTGCACGACGGCGTCGCCACGATGGACTGGATGGAGCAGGAACGGGAGCGCGGCATCACCATCACCTCCGCCGCCACCACCTGCTTCTGGCGCGAACACCGCATCAACGTCATCGATACCCCCGGTCACGTCGACTTCACCGTGGAGGTGGAGCGCTCCCTGCGCATCCTCGACGGCGCGGTCGCCGTGTTCTGCGCGGTGGGCGGCGTCGAGCCCCAGTCCGAGACCGTGTGGCGCCAGGCCGACAAGTACAACGTCCCGCGCATCGCCTTCGTCAACAAGATGGACCGCGTGGGCGCCGACTTCGACAACGTCGTCCGGATGATGCGCGACCGGCTCGGCGCGAAGCCCGTGCCCATCCACGTCCCGATGTTCCTGGGCGAGCAGTTCACCGGCCTGATCGACCTGGTGGAGATGAAGGCCCTCGCCTACGACGAGGCCGACCAGGGCGCGACCTTCGAGGTCCAGGAGATCCCGCGCGACCTGCGGGCCCGCGCCGACGAGGCGCGCATCGCCCTGCTCGAGGCGGTCGCCGAGCACGACGAGCTGCTGCTCGACCGCTACCTGCACGAGCAGCCCTTCACCGTGGACGACGTCCGCCGCGCGCTGCGCAAGGGCACGCTGCTGGGCGCCATCCACCCCGTGCTGTGCGGCTCGGCCTACCGCAACAAGGGCGTGCAGCGGCTGCTGGACGCCGTGGTGGACTACCTGCCGTCGCCGCTCGACATGCCGGCCGTGCAGGGCCACACCACCGACACCTGGGAGCGCGTGACGCGCGAGCCCAGCGACGACCAGCCGTTCGCGGCCCTGGCCTTCAAGATCGCGACCGACCCGTACGTCGGCAAGCTGACGTTCTTCCGGGTCTACTCCGGCTCGGTCCGCACCGGCGACCAGGTGCTGAACGCATTCACCGGGCGCAACGAGCGCGTCGGCCGCCTGGTGCAGATGCACGCGAACAAGCGGGAAGAGGTCAGCGAGGTCTTCGTGGGCGACATCGCGGCGGGCATCGGGTTCAAGAAGGTGAGCACGGGCCACACGCTGTGCGACCCGGACCACCCGCTCGCGCTCGAGGCCATGATCTTCCCCGAGCCGGTCGTGGACGTGGCCATCGAGCCGCGGTCCAAGGTCGACGAGGAGAAGCTCGCGAACGCCCTGCAGCGCCTCTCCGAGGAGGACCCGACCTTCCGCGTGCGCACCGACGAGGACTCGGGCCAGACCGTCATCTCGGGCATGGGCGAGCTGCACCTCGAGATCCTGGTGGACCGCATGAAGCGCGAGTTCAGCGTGGACGCGAACGTGGGCAAGCCCCAGGTCTCGTACAAGGAGACGGTCTCCGTGGCGGCCGAGGTGCGTCACCGCTTCGTGCGCCAGACCGGCGGCCACGGCATGTTCGCCGACGTCACGCTGCGGGTCGAACCCCAGGTGGCCGGCAAGGGCTTCGAGTTCGAGAGCCGGATCACCGGCGGGTCGATCCCGCGCGAGTACATCCCCGCGGTCGAGCGGGGCGTCGAGGAGGCCATGCGGGGCGGCGTGCTGGCGGGCTACCCGATGGTGGACGTGAAGGTCTCCCTCCTGGACGGCGGATTCCACGAGGTGGACTCGTCCGAGATGGCGTTCAAGATCGCGGCCTCGATGGCGTTCAAGGAGGCCTGCGCGAAGGCACAGCCCAAGCTGCTCGAGCCCATCTTCGACGTCGAGGTCGTGGTGCCCGAGGAGTACATGGGCGACATCATCGGCGACCTGTCGGCGCGCCGGGGCCGCATCGGCGGCATGTTCATCCGCTCGGAAGCCCGCGTCATCGCGGCGTCGGTGCCCCTGGCGGAGATGTTCGGATATGCGACGCGGATGCGCTCGATCTCCCAGGGGCGCGCCGTGTACTCCATGCAGTTCTCCCGTTACGACACGCTGCCCCAGTCGGTGGCGGACGAGATCGTCGCGAAGGCGAGAGGTTAGGCCCGGGTCGCACCCGGCCTTTTGCGTCGTCCCGGACGACGGAGGAAAGGTTCATGGCCAAGCAGAAGTTCGAGCGCACGAAGGTGCACGTGAACGTGGGGACGATCGGGCACGTGGACCACGGGAAGACGACGTTGACGGCGGCGATCACGATGGTGCTGGCGCTGAAGAACCCGAAGATCTCGGTGCGGACGTTCGACTCGATCGACAACGCGCCGGAAGAGAAGGCGCGGGGGATCACGATCGCGACGGCGCACGTGGAGTACGAGACGGAGAAGCGGCACTACGCGCACGTGGATTGCCCGGGGCACGCGGACTACGTGAAGAACATGATCACCGGGGCGGCACAGATGGACGGGGCGATCCTGGTGGTGTCGGCGGCGGACGGGCCGATGCCGCAGACGCGGGAGCACATCCTGCTGGCGCGGCAGGTGGGGGTGCCGTTCATCGTGGTGTTCATGAACAAGGTGGACATGGTGGACGACCCGGAACTGCTGGACCTGGTGGAGCTGGAGGTCCGCGAGCTGCTGAAGAAGTACGAGTTCCCGGGGGACGAGATCCCGGTGGTGCGGGGCTCGGCGAAGCAGGCGATGGACGGGCTGGCGAAGGATCCGAAGGCGAACGAGTCGATCCTGAAGCTGATGGAAGCGGTGGACACCTACATTCCGGACCCGAAGCGGGAGACGGACAAGCCGTTGCTGCTGGCGGTGGAGGACGTGTTCTCGATTCCGGGGCGCGGGACGGTGGGGACGGGGCGGATGGAGCGGGGGAAGGTGCACGTGGGGGACAAGGTGGAGGTGGTGGGGCTGCGGCCGACGCGGGAGACGGTGGTGACCGGGGTGGAGATGTTCAAGAAGTCGATGGACGAGGCGATCGCCGGGGACAACATCGGGCTGCTGCTGCGGGGGGTGGAGAAGGAGGACCTGGAGCGGGGGATGTGCGTGGTGGCGCCGAAGTCGGTGACTCCGCACACGAAGTTCAAGGCGCAGGTGTACGTGCTGGGGAAGGAAGAAGGAGGGCGGCACACGCCGTTCTTCAACGGGTACCGGCCGCAGTTCTACTTCCGCACGACGGACGTGACGGGAGTGGCGTCGCTGCCGGAGGGGCGGGAGATGGTGATGCCGGGGGACAACGTGGACGGGATGACGGTGGAGCTGATCACGCCGATCGCGATGGAGAAGGAGCTGCGCTTCGCGATCCGCGAGGGCGGCCGCACCGTCGGGGCCGGCGTCGTCACCGAGATCATCCAGTAAGGGGATGACGATGCTGCAGAAGATCCGCATCAAGCTCAAGTCCTACGATCACGCCACGCTGGACCAGTCCGCCGCGGAGATCGTGCGGACCGCGCGTCGCACCGGGGCCGTGACCTCGGGCCCCGTGCCGCTGCCGACGAGGAGGACCGTCTACACCGTGCTTCGCAGTCCGCATGTCGACAAGAAGTCGCGCGAGCAGTTCGAGATTCGCATCCACAAGCGCCTGATCGATATCACGCGCTCGACCCCACAGACGATGGAAGCGCTCGAGAAACTGGATGTCCCGGCGGGCGTGGACATCGAGATCAAGACCTGAGCGGGCAAGTGGGACCAACCATGATCGGTTTGCTGGGCAGAAAAGTGGGCATGACTCAGTTCTTCGACGAGAGGGGCGAGGCCATTCCCGTGACCATCATCGAGGCGGGGCCGTGCACCGTCACCGAGCTGCGCAGCACGCAGCGCGACGGGTACACGGCGGTGCAGCTCGGCTTCGGGACGAACAAGGAGTCCCGTTTCACCCGGCCTGCGCTCGGACAGTTCAAGAAGCGCAACCTTCCTCCGCAGCGCCACCTGCGCGAGTTCCGCGTGGAGAGCATCGAGGGGCTGGCGGTCGGCCAGAGCCTGGACGTCTCGATCTTCGAGAAGGGCCGGCACGTCGACATCCAGGGGGTGACCAAGGGCCGCGGGTTCGCGGGCGTGGTCAAGCGCTACGGCTTCATCGCCGGGCACGCTTCGCACGGCCCGACGGCCGGCAAGCAGCCCGGTTCGATCGGCGCCTCCGCGTACCCCTCGCGCGTCATCAAGGGCAAGCGGCTGCCCGGGCACATGGGCAACGTCAATCTGACCATCAAGAACCTGGAGGTCGTCGCGATCGACCCCGAGCAGAACATGCTCATGGTGCGCGGCGCGGTTCCGGGGCCGACCAACGGCTTGGTGGTCGTGAAGAAGCGGGAAGGCTGACATGAGCGAGATCAACGCCAGGATCCGTGGCCTCGACGGGGCCGACAAGGGCACGACGAGCCTGCCGGAGGCGCTGTTCGGGCAGCAGGTGCACGAGCACCTGTTGTACCTCTCGATCAAGCGTCACCTGGGCAACCAGCGGCAGGGCACGGCCAAGGTCAAGAGCCGCGGCGACGTGTCGGGCGGCACGCGCAAGCCGTTCCGCCAGAAGGGCACCGGCCGCGCGCGCCAGGGTGCGAACAACACGCCGCTGATGCCCGGCGGCGGCCGCGCCTTCGGTCCGAAGCCGCGTGACTACCGCACGGAACTGCCGAAGCAGCAGCGCCGCGCGGCGCTGGCGGCCGCGCTCTCGCAGATGGCCGCGGCGAACGCGGTGACGGTGCTCGAGTCGCTGACGTTCGCGGAGCCGAAGACGCGCCAGATGGTCGAGGTGCTCGAGCGCCTGGGCCTGGCGGACAAGCGCACGCTGCTGGTCGTGGGACGGGCGGACGAGAACCTGCTCAAGTCCTGCCGCAACCTGCGCAACCTGAACATGACGCTGGCGCACCAGGTGAACGCGTACGAGCTGGTGAACAGCGACGCGCTGCTGGTGACCGCCGACGGGCTCGAGCGCATGAAGGAGGTCTTCGTCAAATGAACGATCCCCGATCCATCGTGCGCCGGGCGCTCATCACCGAGAAGGGTACGACGCTGCGCGAGACGCAGAACCAGTACCACTTCGAGGTGGCGCGGGACGCCAACAAGATCGAGATCAAGCGCGCGATCGAGGTCATCTTCTCCGTGAAGGTGGGCTCGGTCCGCACGCAGCAACTGCGCGGCAAGGTCAAGCGGCAGGGCCGGGCGTCCGGCCGTCGCAGTGACTGGAAGAAGGCCATCGTCACGCTCAAGCCCGATCAGAAGATCGAGCTGTTCGAGCAGATCTAAAGGAACGGCCATGGGTCTCAAGAAATTCCGTCCGACCACCCCGACGCTCCGGCACACGGTCCTGCCGGACTTCTCGGAGTTGACGCGGAGCCGTCCCGTGAAGTCGCTCACCGAGCGGCTCTACAAGACCGGCGGCCGCGACAACCAGGGCCACGTCTCGCAGCGCTGGATCAGCGGCGGGCACAAGCGGCGCTACCGGATCATCGACTTCGGCCGCACCAAGGACGGGATCCCGGCCCGGGTCGCCAGCATCGAGTACGATCCGAACCGCTCGGCCCGCATCGCGCTGCTCAACTACGCCGACGGCGAGCGCCGCTACATCGTGGCGCCGGACGGCCTCAAGGTCGGGATGAAGGTGCAGTCGGGCGGCGACTCGGAGATCAGCCCGGGGAACTGCCTGCCGCTGAAGAACATCCCGCTCGGCACCAACATCCACAACGTGGAGCTGTTCCCGGGCCGCCGTTCCCGGATCGCCCGCTCGGCCGGCACCTACTGCCAGCTGATGGCGAGGGACGGGGACTACGCGCAGCTGCGGCTGCCGTCGGGCGAGGTGCGCAAGTTCCACGTCAACTGCCGGGCGGTCGTGGGCCAGGTGGGCAACCTGGACCACGAGAACGTCTCGCTCGGCAAGGCCGGTCGGAACCGCTGGCGGGGTCGTGCGCCCAGCGTCCGGGGCGTCGTCATGAACCCGGTGGATCACCCGATGGGCGGCGGTGAAGGCAAGTCCTCGGGCGGGCGGCATCCGTGCTCGCCGTGGGGCAAGAAGTCCAAGGGTCTCAAGACGCGGAAGCGCAAGTTGAGCGACGCGCTCATCGTGCGCCGCCGGACGAAGTAGCGGGGAGAGGACTCCATGGCGCGTTCAATCAAGAAGGGACCGTACGTCGTCGAGTCCCTCGTACGGAAGATCGAAACGCTGAATCGCAGCGGCGCGAAGCGCGTGCTCAAGACCTGGGCGCGGCGCTCGACGGTGCTGCCCGAGTTCGTCGGCCACACGCTCGCGGTCCACAACGGCAACAAGTTCATCCCGATCTACATCACCGAGAACATGGTCGGTCACAAGCTCGGCGAGTTCGTGCCGACCCGGGTCTTCCGCGGTCACGGTCAGCACGTGGCCGAGAAGACCCCGGTGCCCGGAAAGTAGAGCCATGCAAGCGAAAGCCATCCAGCGGTACGTGCGGATCACCCCGCGCAAGTGCAACCAGGTGCTCGAACTCATCCGCGGCGAGGCCGTGGAGAGCGCCCAGACCACGCTGCAGTTCACGCCCAAGGCGGGAGCCCGCATCGTTCAGAAGGTGCTCAAGTCGGCGGTCGCGAACGCGCTCCACGAGGGCAAGGTGCGGCTCGAGGACCTGTACATCAAGGAAGCGATCGTCGGGGCGGGACCCACGCTCAAGCGCTGGTTGCCCCGCGCCCAGGGGCGCGCCACCCCCATGCTGAAGCGCACGAGCCACGTGTCGGTGACCGTGGCCACGAGGGAGTAGTCATGGGTCAGAAGACACATCCCATCGGCCTGCGCCTGGGCATCGTCAAGACCTGGGACTCGCGCTGGTTCGCCAAGCGCGGGTATGCGGAGCTGCTGAAGGAGGACCTGCTCATCAAGCGGTACCTCAAGAAGCGCCTCTACCAGGCCGGCATCGCCAAGATCACGATCGAGCGCAAGGGCGACAAGATCACGGTCGGCATCAAGACCGCGCGCCCGGGCCTGGTCATCGGCCGCAAGGGCGAGCAGGTGGACAAGCTCTCCGAGGAGATGAAGGCGCTCACGAAGAAGCACGTCCAGCTGAACATCGAGGAGATCAAGCGGGCCGACCTCGACGCCCAGCTCGTGGCCGAGCACATCGCCAAGCAGCTGGAGCAGCGCGTCTCGTTCCGCCGCGCCATGAAGAAGGCGATCGCCTCCTCGATGCGCGCCGGCGCGCAGGGCATCCGCGTGGCGGCCTCGGGCCGCCTGGGCGGTTCCGAGATGGCGCGCTACGAGACCTACCGCGAGGGGCGGGTGCCTCTGCACACGCTCCGCGCCGACATCGATTTTGCCCGTGCCACCGCCAACACCGCCTACGGTACCTGCGGGGTGAAGGTGTGGATGTTCCACGGCGAGGTCCTGGACAAGCCCGCGGCCGTCGTTCCGCCGGCCGCCAGGTAGGGGGGATCCGTCATGCTGATGCCGAAGCGCGTCAAGTACCGCAAGCAGCAGCGCGGCCGCATGAACGGCAAGGCCTACCGCGGCTCGTCGGTCACGTTCGGCGAGTACGGGCTGATGTCCCTCGATCCGGCGTGGGTCACGAACCGGCAGATCGAGGCCGCCCGTGTCGCCATCACCCGCTCGATCAAGCGCGGCGGGAAGATGTGGATCCGCGTGTTCCCCGACAAGCCCGTGACCAAGAAGCCCGCCGAGACCCGCATGGGCAAGGGCAAGGGCGCCCCGGAGTTCTGGGTCGCAGTCGTCAAGCCGGGCCGCATCATGTTCGAACTCGAAGGCATCTCGCGGGCGGCGGCGCAGGAAGCGATGAAGCTGGGCGCCTCGAAGCTGTCGGTCCGTACGCGCTTCGTCGAGCGCCACGAGCTCGGGAGGGAGTGAGCCGTGCCACACGTCAAGGCCAAGGCCATGCGGGACATGTCCCCGGACGAGATCCGGACGCGGCTCCAGGAGTTGCGCGAGGAGTTGTTCAACCTGCGCTTCCGCAACGCCATGAAGCAGCTCGACAACCCGCTCAAGATCCGGGAGAGCCGGCGCGAGATGGCGCGCCTGCTGACCGTGCTGCGCGAGAAGGAGCAGGTCGCCAAATGAACGAAGAAGCCGAGCGCAATCGCAGGAAGGCCCGGGTCGGCAAGGTGGTGAGCGACCGGATGGACAAGACGGTCGTGGTCTCCATCGAGCGCCTGGTCAAGCACCCCACCGTCGGCCGCTACGTGCGGCGGCGTGCGACCTTCAAGGTCCATGACGAGAAGAACGAGTGTCACATCGGGGACGTGATCCGCTTCATGGAGACGCGGCCGCTCTCGAAGGAGAAGCGCTGGCGTTTCGTGGAGTTCGTCGAGCGCGCGAAGTAGCGCTCCGGGAGTCGAGCCATGATCCAGTTGAGAACGATGGTGACCGTCGCCGACAACTCGGGCGCGAAGCGCGCCCAGTGCATCAAGGTGCTGGGCGGCCATCACCGGCGCTATGGCCGGCTCGGCGACATCGTCGTCGTGTCGGTGAGGGACGCCATCCCCGGCGCGGCGGTCAAGAAGGGCGACGTCGCGAAGGCGGTGGTGGTGCGCGTCGTGAAGGAGGGCCGCCGCAAGGACGGTTCCTACATCCGTTTCGACGAGAACGCAGTGGTGCTCATCAACGACGACAAGGAGCCGCGCGGGACCCGCATCTTCGGCCCGGTGGCGCGCGAGCTTCGCGAGAAGCAGTTCATGAAGATCATCTCGCTGGCTCCGGAGGTGATCTGATGGCCATGAAGATCCGCAAGGGCGACGTCGTGATGGTGATCGCCGGCGACGACAAGGGGAAGACCGGGCGCGTGCTCGCGGTGGACGCCGAGAAGCAGCGCGTCGTGGTCGAGAAGGTGAACTTCGTCAAGCGCCACACCAAGGCACGGAAGCAGGGAGTGCAGAGCGGGATCATCGAGAAGGAGGCCCCGCTCCACCTGTCGAACGTGCTGATCTACGACGCGAAGGCCGGTCGCGGCACGCGCGTCGGCGTCCGGGTCCTGCCGAACGGACGGCGGGAGCGGGTCTCGCGCTCGAGCGGCGAGACGCTGTCGAAGTCGGACTAGGCAGAATCGAGACGTGGGAGCGGAACGCTCCCGGGCACGGTCCTGGTTGACCAGGGTCAGATGGGCCGTGCGAACTGGACCCTGGAGAGAATGAAGCATGGCGGACGAGAAGAAGCCCAAGGCGGCGAAGCAGGAGAAGGCGCCCAAGCAGGAGAAGGCGCCGAAGGCGGGCAAGGCCGGCAAGGGCGGTGCGGGCGAGAAGGGCGCCAAGAGCGGCTCGGTCGAGATGGGCCGCCCGAAGGGGCCGGTCGAGAAGCCGCGGCTCGCGGTGTTCTACGAGGAGAAGGTGCGCCCGGCGCTGATGGAGAAGTTCAAGTACACCAGCGTCATGCAGGCGCCGCGCCTGGTGAAGATCGTGCTCAACATGGGCGTGGGCGACGCGCTGGTGGACGCGAAGCTGCTGGACGCCGCCGCGAACGAGCTGTGCGCCATCGCGGGCCAGCGTCCGACGGTGCGGCGGGCGAAGAAGTCGATCTCGAACTTCAAGCTGCGCGAGGGCGTTCCCATCGGCTGCGCCGTGACCCTGCGCGGGGCGCGCATGTTCGAATTCTACGACCGCATGGTCAACGTGGCGGTGCCGCGCATCCGCGACTTCCGCGGCGTGAAGCCGCGGTCGTTCGACGGCCGGGGGAACTACTCGCTGGGGCTCCAGGAGCAGACGATCTTCCCGGAGATCAACATCGAGAAGGTGGGCAAGGTCCGCGGCCTGGACGTGACGATCGTCACGACGGCGCGAACGGACGAGGAAGGGCGTGAGCTGCTGCGGCTCATGAACATGCCCTTCCGGCCGCAATAGGGAGGCGCTCGTGGCGAAGAAGTCCATCATCGAGAAGTGGAAGCGGACGCCGAAGTTCAAGGTGCGCGCCTACACCCGCTGTCATCGCTGCGGACGGCCCCGCGCGTTCCTGCGGGACTTCGGGATGTGCCGCATCTGTTTCCGGGAGCTGGCGCTGTCGGGTCAGATCCCGGGTGTCGTGAAGTCGAGCTGGTGAACCCGCCCGGGCACCCGCGCGCGGCGCGGGGCCGGGGCACGACGGGACCAGGCAGCAGGGCGCGGGTGGTCCGCGCGCTGAACGGTGGTTCCGGGAGGACGTGAATGTCGGTCAGTGACCCGGTGGCGGACTTCCTGACCTGCGTGCGCAACGCGATCCGCGCCAAGCATCGCAAGGTGGACGTGCCCGCCTCGAAGCTCAAGACGGAGCTGGCCCGCGTGCTGCTGCGCGAGCGCTACATCAACAACTTCAAGGTGATCGAGAACGACCAGCAGGGGACCCTGCGCGTCTACCTCAAGTACGCGACCGACGACGTGCCTGTCATCACCGGCCTGCGCCGCGTGAGCACGCCCGGCCGTCGCGTGTACCTCGGGAAGGCCCGGCTGCCGAAGGTGATGGGCGGCCTGGGAGCCTCGATCCTGTCCACGTCACGCGGGCTGATGACCGACCGTGAGGCCCGCGAAGCGGGTCTCGGCGGCGAGCTCGTCTGCCAGGTCTGGTAGGGGGTCGGAATGTCGAGAGTCGGAAAGCTCCCGGTCCCCATCCCGAGCGGCGTCAAGGTGGTCGTGGAAGACGACCGCCTGGTCCGCGTGAAGGGGCCGAATGGAGAGCTCACGCATCCGGTGCTGGCCGGCACCAAGGTGGTGGTCGACGGCGCAGAGGCACGCGTGTCGGCGGAACGCATCGTCCGCAACCCGGCCTTCGGGACGATGCGCGCCAAGCTCAACAACATGGTGCTGGGCGTGACCACCGGATTCAGCCGGAGCCTCGAGATCCAGGGCACGGGGTACCGGGCCGCGATGGAAGGTGGCACGCTGGTCCTGCAGCTCGGCTTCTCGCACTCCATCCGGTACGAGGCGCCGCAGGGCATCACCGTCAAGGTCGAGTCTCCTACGCGGATCAAGGTGAGCGGCGCGGACAAGGCGCAGGTCGGCCAGGCCGCCGCGAACATCCGTGGATTCCGCCCGCCCGAGCCCTACAAGGGCAAGGGCGTGCGCTACGAGGGCGAATACGTCCGTCGCAAGGCCGGTAAGGCCGCGGGGTCGGCATAATATGAGTGGTCAGCACAACAAGTACGAGCGGCGCCGGATCCGGCGCTATCGCATCCGCAAGCGGGTCACGGGCTCGGTGGAGCGTCCGCGACTCTCGGTGTTCCGGAGCTCCAGGCACATCTACGCCCAGATCATCGATGACCTTCATGGCGTCACGCTGGCGGCGGCTTCGAGCCGCGAGGACATGGCGCTCGAGGGCAAGGGCAAGCTCGGCATCTGCGCCGAGGTCGGCAAGCGCCTGGCTGCGCGCGCGAAGGAGAAGGGCGTGGCGCGCGTGAGCTTCGATCGTGGCGGTTACCTGTACCACGGGCGCGTCAAGGCGCTCGCCGACGGCGCGCGGGCCGGCGGCCTGGAATTCTAGGAGGACGACGTGCGAGGCCAGGATAACCGGGGCCGGGGCGGCCAGTCGGAAGCCCCCAAGTCCGAATTCGTCGAGCGGGTCATCAACGTCAACCGCTGCGCCAAGGTCGTGAAGGGCGGGCGGCGGTTCTCGTTCAACGCCATCGTGGCGGTGGGCGACCAGAAGGGGCGCGTGGGTGTGGGGCTGGGCAAGGCCAACGAGGTCGCGGACGCGATCCGCAAGGCCGGTGAGGTCGCCAAGAAGAGCATGTTCCGCGTCCCGATCACGCGCGGCAGTTCGATCCCGCACGTCATCGTCGGGAAGTTCGGCGCGGGCGAGGTGCTGCTGAAGCCCGCGTCGCCCGGTACCGGCGTGATCGCGGGCTCGGGCGTGCGCGCCGTGCTCGAGGTGGCGGGGGTGCAGAACGTGCTGACCAAGTGCCTGGGCAGCCGCAATCCCCACAACCTCGTCAAGGCCACCGTGAACGGGTTGCAGCGCCTGCGTCGGCCTTCCGAGATCGCCGCCATGCGCGGCATCACCCTGGACGAATTGTTCGGGATCCGGAGTGAGCCTCATGCCTAAGACGATCCGAATCCGTCAGATCAAGGGCGCCAGCGGGCACCCGAAGGACCAGCAGCAGACCATCACGGCCCTCGGGATCCACCGGCTGCACCAGGTGATCGAGCAGAACGATACGCCCCAGATCCGGGGCATGATCTTCAAGGTCCGCCACCTCGTCGAAGTGGTGGAGGGTTAGAGGGGGATGGCGATGATCCGCATGGGGACGATTCGTCCGGCCTCGGGAGCCACGCAGACCCGCAAGCGCCGCGGCAAGGGCGCCGCGAGCGGCCTGGGTGGCACGGCGGGACGCGGACACAAGGGCCACAAGGCGCGGGCCGGCGGAGGCATCCCCGCCTGGTTCGAGGGCGGCCAGATGCCGATCCAGCGTCGGCTGCCCAAGCGCGGGTTCAAGAACCCGGGCCGGGTCGAATACCAGGTCGTGCCGGTGGGCCGGCTGGCCGCGGCCGCGGCGAACACGACGGTGGACCGCGCGTGGCTCGCGAAGCGCAAGCTGGTGCGTGGCAGATTGCCGGTGAAGCTGCTGGCCGGAGGACAGCTCGAGGTGGCGCTCACGGTTCGTGTGGACGCCGCGAGTGAAGCCGCTCGCCGCGCGGTCGAGACCGCCGGCGGCACCGTGGAGACGCCCAGGCCGAAGGCCGGGGCCTAGGCGCGCCGAGGAGCCATGATCGAGAAGATCCGGAACATCTTCCAGGTCCCCGAGCTGAAGCGCCGCATCTTCTTCACGATGGCGCTCATCGTGATCTACCGGCTGGGCGAGCACCTGCCCACGCCGGGTGTCAATGCGCGCGCGCTGGCCGGGGCCTTCGCCGCGTCGGGCGCTGCGGGCGGGCTGTTCGGGCTCTACGACCTGTTCGTGGGCGGGGCGTTCTCCCGGGCCACGATCTTCGCCCTGGGCATCATGCCGTACATCTCCGCCTCGATCATCCTGCAGTTGCTCGGTGCGGTGGTCCCGTACTACGAGAAGCTGCGCAAGGAGGGCGAGGAGGGGCAGAAGAAGATCACCCAGCACACCCGCATCGGCACGGTGCTGATCTCGTTCATCCAGTCCTACGCGTACAGCGTGTTCCTGACGAACCTGGGCCAGACCCAGGGCCTCCCGATCGTGCCCGATCCCGGCTTCCTGTTCACCTTCTCGACCATCGTGACGCAGACGACCGGCACCATCCTGGTGATGTGGCTGGGCGAGAAGATCACCGAGCACGGCATCGGCAACGGCATCTCGCTCATCATCTTCATCAACATCGTCGGTCGGGTGCCGAACACCATCCTGGCGGCGTTCGAGAGCCTGCGCGGCGGGTCGCTGAGCTGGCCGATCCTCGTCGCCATCGTGGCGATGATGGTCGCGGTGATCGCGGCCGTGATCCTCATGACCCAGGCGGTGCGCAAGATCCCGGTGCAGTACGCCAAGCGCATCGTCGGCCGCCGCATGTACGGGGGGGCGAACACGCACATCCCGCTGCGCGTCAATACGGCCGGCGTCATCCCGATCATCTTCGCGTCGAGCGTGATGATCCTGCCGGCCACCGTCGCGGGGTTCGTCAAGGCGGACAGCCCGCTCGCCGGGCTGGGGCAGGTCTTCAGCCCCACCGGCTGGATCTACAACGTCCTCTACGGCCTGATCATCGTGTTCTTCACCTACTTCTACACCGCGGTCGTGCTGAACCCGAACGACCTGGCGGAGAACATGCGCAAGCACGGCGGCTTCGTGCCGGGCATCCGGCCGGGACGGAAGACCGCCGACTACATCGACAAGGTGCTGTCGCGCATCACGCTGCCGGGTGCGATCTTCCTGGCGCTCATCGCCGTGCTCCCGGACCTCATCATCGGCGCGACCAACATGCCGTTCATGGGCTTCGGCGGGACCAGCGTGCTCATCGTGGTGGGGGTGGCGCTCGACACGCTTCAGCAGGTCGAGTCCCACCTGCTGATGCGGCACTACGAGGGCTTCGTGAAGGGCGGTCGCATCCGCGGCCGCCAGAGGATGTAGCGTGCGCCTCGTCATGCTCGGGGCTCCGGGCGTCGGCAAGGGCACGCAGGGACGCCGGTTGGCGGCCGCGTGCGGCTGTGCGCTGATCTCGACGGGGGAGATCCTCCGCGAGGCGGTGGCGCGCGGCACGACGCTCGGTCTCGAGGCGCGGCGGCAGATGGACTCGGGGCGGCTGGTGGACGACGAGGTGATGATCGGCCTGGTGCGCGATCGCACGGCCGAGCCGGACGCCCGCGAAGGATTCGTGCTGGACGGGTTCCCGCGCACCGTGCCGCAGGCGGAGGCGCTGGACGCGATGCTGGCGGAGCGGGGGCAGCGGATCGACGCGGTGCTCTCGCTCACGGTGAACGAGGACGAGCTGGTCCGGCGGCTGCAGGGGCGGCGCGAGTGCCCGGTGTGCAAGCGGGCCTACAACCCGGAGGGTGCGCCGGCGCGGGACGGACGTCACTGCGACGACCATCCGGACGCGGAGCTGCTGCAGCGGCCGGACGACAGCGAAGAGGCGGTGCGGCGGCGGTTCGCGGAGTTCCGGGCCAAGACCGCGCCCCTGGCGGACTACTACGCGGGCGGCGGTCGGCTGCGCCCGGTGGCCGGCATGGGCACGGTGGACGAGGTGTTCGAGACGCTGCGGCGGGAAGCGGGCTGCGACTCGCGGACGCCCCAGCCGAGCTGAGATGGTATACCTGAGGGATCGGCGGGAGATCGAGGCCATCCGCGTTTCGGCCCAGCTCGTGGCGCGGACACTCGACATGCTGGGCCGGGAGATCCGGCCGGGCGTGACCACCGCCGCGCTGGACCGGCTGGCGGAGACGTTCATCCGGGACCACGGCGGACGGCCGGCGTTCAAGGGCTACCGCGGGTTCCCGGCGAGCATCTGCCCGTCGGTGAACGAAGAGGTGGTCCACGCGATCCCCGGACCGCGGCGCCTGGAAGACGGCGACATGATCGGGGTGGACGTGGGCGTGGAGATGAACGGGTACTACGGCGACTCGGCCCGCACCTTCGCGGTGGGGGAGGCGAGCGCGGAGGTGAAGCGCCTGATGCAGGTGACGCGCGAGGCCCTGCTGGAAGGGGTCGCGCGGGCCCGGGGCGGGAACCGTGTGGGGGACATCTCCCACGCGATCCAGACGCACGTCGAGCACCACGGCTTCTCGATCGTGCGCGCGCTGGTGGGGCACGGCATCGGACGCGAGATGCACGAGGAGCCGCAGGTGCCGAACTACGGGCCGCCCGACCGTGGACCTCGGCTGATGATCGGGCAGGTGCTCGCCATCGAACCGATGGTGAACGTCGGTGGACCGGAAGTGGTCACCCAGCCGGATGGCTGGACGGTGGTGACGAAGGACGGCAGCCTCAGCGCCCACTTCGAACACACCGTGGCTTTGGGTCCGAACGGCCCCGAGATCCTCTCGGTGGCCGAAGGAGAGTAGCGAGGGGAGCTCTTGGCGAAAGAGGAAGGCATCCAGGTCGAAGGCACCGTGATCGAGCCGCTGCCGAACGCCATGTTCCGGGTGGAACTGGAGAACGGTCACAAGGTGCTGGCCCACATCTCGGGCAAGATGCGGATGCATTTCATCAAGATCCTGCCGGGCGACAAGGTCACGATCGAGCTGTCGCCGTACGATCTGACGCGCGGCCGGATCGTGTACCGCTACAAGTAGGCGGGGCGGCACCGGTCGCAGGTCGCCTGCACCCTGGGTGGCCTGCCGGAGGCATGGCGATGAAGGTTCGTACTTCAGTGAAGAAGATCTGCGAGCACTGCAAAGTGGTGCGTCGCGAGGGCGTGATCCGCGTGATCTGCAAGCGCAATCCGCGGCACAAGCAGCGTCAGAAGTAGCGAAGGAGGCGTTTCGTGGCACGCATTGCCGGCGTTGATCTGCCGAACGACAAGCGGATCGAGATCGCGCTGACCTACGTCTACGGCATCGGTCGCGCGACCGCGCGCAAGATCCTGGACACGGCCGGCGTCTCGGGCTCCATCCGGGTGAAGAACCTGACCGATGAGGACACCGGTAAGCTGCGCAACATCATCGAGCGCGAGTACAAGGTCGAGGGTGCGCTGCGCAGCGAGATGGCGATGAACATCAAGCGTCTGATGGACATCGGGGCCTACCGGGGCCTGCGACACCGCCGGGGACTGCCGGTGCGCGGTCAGCGCACCAAGACCAACGCGCGCACCCGCAAGGGCCCGAAGAAGACCGCCGGCGTGATGAAGCGCACCGTCGCCAAGCCCGCGCCCAAGAAGTAACCGTCCAGGAGGTACCGAGTGGCTGAGGTCAAGAAGACGAAGAAGCGCGACCGCAAGGTGGGCACCAACGGGGTGGCCCACGTGCAGGCGAGCTTCAACAACACGATCATCACCATCACGGACATGGATGGTGCCGTGGTCACCTGGGGCAGCGCGGGCAAGGTCGGCTTCAAGGGTTCGCGGAAGAGCACCCCGTTCGCGGCCCAGGTGGCCGCGGAAGCCAGCGCGCGCGAAGCCCTCAATCTCGGCATGAAGCGCGTCGAGGTCTGGGTGAAGGGTCCCGGCGCGGGGCGCGAGGCGGCCGTCCGTTCGCTGCAGGCGGCGGGGCTCGAGATCTCGGCCATCAAGGACGTCACCCCCATCCCGCACAACGGCTGCCGCCCGCCCAAGCGGCGCCGGGTCTAGGAGAGCGACATGGCAGTCTACCAAGGTGCACGCTGCCGCATGTGCCGGCGTGCGGGCATGAAGCTCTTCATCAAGGGCGCCCGCTGCTACACCGACAAGTGTGCGATCGAACGCCGCTCGTACGCGCCCGGCGAGCACGGCAAGACCCGCAGGATCAAGGAGACGAACTACGGCGTGCAGCTGCGCGAGAAGCAGAAGGTGCGCCGCATGTACGGGGTGCTCGAGCGCCAGTTCCGCAACTACTTCGAGAAGGCGGCGGAGTCCAAGGGCGTCACCGGCGAAGTGCTGCTCCAGATGCTCGAGCGCCGTCTCGACAACGTCGTCTACCGCATCGGTTTCGCGTCCAACCGCAGCCAGGCGCGGCAGCTCGTGCGTCACGGCCACCTGACGGTGAACGGCCGCAAGGTGGACATCCCCTCGTTCCTGGTGAAGCCGGGCGACGAGGTCGTGGTGCGCGAGAAGAGCCGCAAGCTGTCGGTCATCGTCAACGCGCTCGAGGCGCGCAAGGGCCAGACGGCGCCCGAGTGGCTCGAGCTGAGCCCCGAGCGGCTGGCGGGCCGTATTCTCAACGTTCCTTCGCGCGGGGCCATCGCCGCGCCGGTCAACGAGCAGCTCATCGTCGAGCTCTACTCGAAGTAGCCCACGCCTTCTCCTCTGGGGGGCTCCCTGATGAAGTGGAAGAATCTGACCATGCCGAAACAGGTGGTCGCGGATCCCGGCAATACTACCGGGTACGGAAAGTTCGTCATCGAGCCGCTGGAGCGGGGGTTCGGGATCACGCTGGGCAATTCCCTCCGGCGTGTGCTGCTCTCGTCCCTGCAGGGCGCGGCGATCACCGCCGTGCGCATCGAGGGCGTGCTCCACGAGTTCTCGACCCTGCCCGGCGTGATCGAGGACGTGACGGAGATCATCCTCAACCTCAAGCAGGTGCGCCTGAAGCTCCACGGGGACGGCCCGAAGAAGGGCATCTTCGAGGTGAGCGGCAAGCGCGACGTGAAGGCCTCCGACATGAAGGCGGACGCGGACGTCGAGATCCTCAATCCCGACCTCCACATCGCCACCCTGAACCGGGACGGCGATCTGCGCATGGAAGTGGACCTGAACGGCGGCCGCGGCTACGCTTCCGCCGATTCGCACTCCCAGGCGGACCGGCCCATCGGCGTGATCCCGATCGATTCGCTGTTCTCGCCGGTCACCAAGGTGAACTACCAGGTCGAGGCCACGCGCGTCGGGCAGCGTATCGACTACGACAAGCTGACCCTCGAGGTGTGGACCGACCAGGGCATCCTTCCGGCGGACGCGGTCGCCTGGGCGGCGAAGCTGCTGCGGGACCACTTCGACATGTTCATCCGCTTCGAGGAGCCGATCGAGATGGAGGGTGACGAGCCGGACGATCCGCAGGTCGCCCGCATGCTCACCCAGCTGAACAAGAACGTCGAGGAATTGGAGTTGTCGGTGCGCTCGAGCAACTGCTTGCGCGCTGCCGAGATCAAGTCCATCGGGGACCTGGTCCAGAAGACCGAATCGGAGATGCTCAAGTACCGCAACTTCGGCCGCAAGTCCCTGAAGGAGATCCAGGACCTGCTGGCCGAGAGCGGGCTGTCCTTCGGCATGGACGTGACCCCGTACTATCAGCACAAGACGCCGACGACAGTCGAGGGCTGACCGGGCCTGCGGGATGACGCGGCCGGCGCGGCCGGTCGAAAGGGAATCGGACTGACATGCGACACCGTAAAGACCATCGCAAGCTGAGCCGCACGGCGTCCCACCGGCGCGCGGTGCTGCGCAACCTCGTCACGGCGTTGTTCCAGTACGAGCGCATCGAGACCACCGTCGCGAAGGCCAAGGAATCGCGGCGGCTGGCCGAGCGCCTGATCACCTTCGCCAAGCGCGGCGACCTGGCGGCGCGCCGTCACGTCGCGCGTTTCGTGATGCGGCCCGCGGTCACCGCGAAGCTGTTCGCCACGATCGCGCCCTGGTACGAGGAGCGCCAGGGCGGCTACACGCGCATCGTGCGGATCGGCCGTCGGCTGGGCGACGCCGGTGAGACCGCCTACCTCGAGCTGGTGAAGACCACCGAGCAGAAGGAGACGGAGCGCAAGGATCGCATCGCCGCGGCGGAGGCCCGGGAGAAGGCCCTCAAGGGCGGCGAGAAGAAGAAGACGAAGAAGGCCGAGGACAAGGACGAGGAAGCGAGTGCCGAGGAGAAGACCAAGCGGGGCGGACGGCGTCGCGAAGAAGGCGCTCCCGTGGCCCCGGCGAAGAAGCGCACGCGCACCGGGGTCAAGACCGGATAGCGCCGCCCGCATCCCGAGGCTGGAGCGCGCGGGCGGAGGAGTTCCCATCCGCCCGCGTTCGCGCGCCGGCCGCGACGGCGCTCCGCGATCCCCGCGATCCATGTTCCCGCTCCTTGCCCTGGCCCTCGCCCTGGACCTCGCCGGCGTGACCGCCGGCGCGGCCGCCGGCCCGCCGGGGGACGGCGCGGTGGTCGTGACGCCGCGCACCGGCGCCGCGAGCACCCCCGACACGGTGGCGTCCTCCGCGCCCGGCGCCGACCCGGTCTCGCCGGGGGACGCGGTGGCCGCTGCCGACTCCGTCGTCCGGCGCGCCCCGTGGGTGGACTACCTCTGGGTCACGCGCTCCGCGCTGCTCGACAGCGCCGCCATCGGGCGCCTGGTGACGCGCGCCAGCGCGGCCGGCGTGCGCGGGCTCCTGGTGCAGGTCGTGGGTCGCGGCGACGCCTTCTACCGCTCCGACCTGCTGCCGCGCTCCGAGGCGCTGGACCGGTCGGACTTCGATCCGCTCGCGCTCGTGCTGGAGCGGGCGCACGCGGCCGGCCTCGAGGTCCACGCCTGGATGAACTGCGTGCTGGTATGGTCGGCGCCCGCCCCGCCGCGCGACCCGCGGCACGTGCTGAACGCGCACCCCGACTGGGTGGCGCACCTGCCCGACGGCCGTCCGATGACCCGGCTGAGCGCGCGGGAGCGCGCCCGGCTGGGGGTCGAGGGCGTCTACCTGAGCCCGACGCGCCCTGCGGTGCGTGCCTGGATCGCCTCGATCGCGCGTGAGATCGCCACGCGCTACGCCGTGGACGGGATCCACCTCGACTACATCCGGGAGCCCGGCGCCTTCGCCGGGCTCGACGCGAACGCCCGCGCGATCTTCGCGCTCGAGCAGGGTGCCGACCCGGCGCGCTTCGGGCGGGAGGCGCCGGCCCGGCGCGCGGCGCTCGACTCGGCCTGGACGGCGTTCCAGCGCGCGCAGATCACGGCCGTCGTGCGCGGGGTGCGCGACTCGCTCGAGCGCAGCCGCCCGGGCCTCGCGCTCAGCGCCGCGGTGCTGGCGGACACGGTCTCGGCGGAGCGCGGACACGCCCAGGATTGGCGCGCCTGGGTGCGCGAGGGCCTGCTCGATCGCGCGTTCGTGATGTGCTACGCGCCCGGGGTGCAGACCGTGCTCGCGCAGATGCTGGCCTATTCCTCCGATCCCGGCACGGAGCGCGTCGTGCCGGGGATCGCCGTCTTCAATTCCAGCGCCGCGGCGACCGCCGCGAAGATCAAGGGCGCGATCGAGCTCGGTTACCGCACGCTCGCGCTCTACTCCTACGATTCCCTCGACGGGCGCGCCGGCTACTGGGACGCGCTCTTCGGCTTCCTCGGGAGGCCGCCTGCGGCGCTCCCCTCCAAGGGGTCACGATGACCAAGCCTGTGAAGCCGCGCGACGCGCGCGGCAAGACCCCGGTGGCCGGCCTCGCCGTGCGCCAGGACCTGCGCAACATCGCCATCATCGCCCACGTGGACCACGGCAAGACCACGCTGGTGGACGCCATGCTCTGGCAGAGCGGTGTGTTCCGCGAGAACGAGGAGGTCGTGGAGCGGGTGATGGACTCGAACGACCTCGAGCGCGAACGCGGCATCACCATCCTGGCGAAGAACACCGCCGTGCGTTTCGGGTCCACCAAGATCAACATCGTGGACACGCCGGGGCACGCCGACTTCGGCGGCGAGGTGGAGCGCACGCTCAAGATGGTCGACGGCGTGCTGCTGCTGGTGGACGCCAGCGAGGGCCCGCTGCCGCAGACGCGCTTCGTGCTGCGCAAGGCCCTCGAGCTGGGGCTGCCGCCGATCGTGGTCATCAACAAGATCGACCGCAAGGACGCGCGCCCGAACGAGGTGCTGAGCGAGGTCTACGACCTGTTCATCGACCTCGACGCCGCCGAGGACCAGCTCGACTTCCCGGTGCTCTACACCATCGCCCGCGACGGCATCTGCCGGCTCAAGCCGGACGGCGAGGACCTCCCGCTGAAGCCGCTGTTCGAGGAGATCATGCGCACCATCCCGGCGCCGAACTACGAGCCCGAGGCGCCGTTGCAGATGCTCGTGCTGAACCTCGACTACTCCGACTACGTCGGGCGCCTGGCCATCGGCCGCATCGTGAACGGGACCGTGTCGGCGCGCCAGGACGTGGCGCTGGTGCGGCTGGACGGGCAGGCCGAGCGGGCCCGGGTGACGAATCTCTATGTCTACGAGGGCCTCGAGCGGACCGAGGTCGAGACGGCGGGGCCGGGGGACATCGTGGCGCTGGCGGGATTCTCCGTGGTCAACATCGGCGAGACCATCACCGACGCCGAGAACCCGCGGCCGCTGCCGCACGTCGTCATCGACGAGCCCACGGTGAGCATGATGTTCCAGGTCAACACCTCGCCGTTCGCGGGCCAGGAGGGCCGCTACGTCACCTCGCGCAACCTCAAGGAGCGCCTCGAGCGGGAGCTGCTGACCAACGTGAGCCTGCGGATCGAGCCGACCGACACGCCGGACTCCTTCAAGGTGTCGGGGCGGGGCGAGTTCCAGATGGCCATCCTCATCGAGATGATGCGGCGGGAGGGCTTCGAGCTGGCGGCGAGCAAGCCCGAGGTCATCACGCGCGAGATCGACGGCGCGCGCCACGAGCCCTTCGAGAAGCTGGTCATCGACTGCCCGGAGGAGTACATCGGCGTGGTGACCCAGAAGATGGGGACGCGCCGCGGCCGCATGACCAACATGGTCAATCACGGCACCGGGCGCGTCCGCCTGGAGTTCCACATCCCCTCGCGCGGGCTCATCGGCTTCCGCAACCAGTTCCTCACCGACACGCGCGGGACGGGCCTGCTCAACCACCTGTTCGACGGCTACGAGCCGTGGGCGGGGGAGATCCCGCACCGGGTGACCGGCGCGCTGGTCTCCGACCGCGCCGGCAAGGTCACGGCCTACGCACTGGAGCACGTGCAGGACCGGGGCGAGATGTTCGTCGAGCCCGGCGAGCGCGTCTACGAGGGGATGATCGTGGGCGAGAACCCGCGCGAGGAGGACATCGACGTCAACATCGTGAAGGAGAAGAAGCTCACCAACATGCGCTCCTCCACCGCCGACGAGAGCGTGCACCTCTTCCCGGTGCACCGGAAGTCGCTCGAGGACGCGCTCGAGTGGGTCCGCGAGGACGAACTGCTCGAGGTCACGCCGACCAGCCTGAGGATGCGCAAGCGCGTGTTGCAGGCGGTCCACCGCCCCAAGTACTGGCAGCGGGGGTAGGCGGCGGCGCCACCCGGCCGGGACGGCAAGCGGCTGCCCGCCAGCCGGTTGCCGCCCCGTGCGCCGGCCGGCGCGCGCCGGTCCCAGCGCTCGCCGTCGGCCCGGGGCCCCGATTCCGACTCAAGCCCGCGGGGGTCCGGGCCGATGACGGTAAGGAGGTTTCCAACCCCTTACCCTGGTGAGACATGGATCCTGAGAGACGGAGCACAAGGAGGTGGGCCGAGGGCCGGCCTGCGTCGCCACCCCTCGACTTCGCGCTCACCGCTGGAGACGCCTCCGCCCCGGTGCCCGGCGGGGATCCCCGCGGCCGGCGCGACTCCCGTCGCATCGCCGCGGGGCTCGCGGTCCTGGCGGTGCTCGCCGTGGTCGTGCTCAATGTCGGCATCTACCAGAGCGCGCAGGGGCACCTGGTCCGCCAGCGCTGGGACCAGCTCACCATCAACACCGAAATGCGGCGTGACCAGGTCCACGACCTGGTCGCGCGCTTCACCAGCGAGGCGCGGTCGGTCCTGGAGCAGCCCGGGAACCGGGCGGCACTGCTCGCCCTGCCGCGCGGCGCGTCGCCGGCCCAGCGGGCCGCGTTGCGCCGGGAGCTCGACCGCGCCGAGACGCTCTTCGGGTTCCACGCCATCGAGGTGCTCGATCCCCGCGGCCGCTGGCTCCTGCCCAGCGAGGAGGCCCGCGAAGGGGGCCAGCGCTTCGCCGGGCTCGCCCGGCAGATCGTGGCGACCACCGAGCCCGTCGTCATCGACGCCTGGCTGGAGGACACCGGACAGCAGGCCCTGACCCTCGCGTTGCCGGTCCGCGACGCGGGTGCCGACGTGGTGGCCGTCGTGGCGTTCGAGCTCAACGCGAGCCAGGCGCTCCTGCCGGTGCTGGAACGCTGGCCGGGATTCGGCCCCACCGCGGGCGCGTACCTCGTGCGGAAGCAGGGCCGCGCGGTGCAGTTCCTGACCGCGCCGCCGGAAAGCTACGGCCTGCGGGCCGGCGAACGGGTCGCGGAATCGGCCCGTTTCGTCCGCCCCGCCGCGATGGCGGTGGAGGGTGTCGAGTCCGCCCTCATCCTGCCCGACCGGCAGGGGAGTCCGAAGGCGGTGGTCACGCGCTTCATGCCCGACCTGGGCTGGGGGATCGTCGGGCAGGTCGACCGGAGCGACCTCGTGCAGGGCATGGGAGTCACGCTCTACGGGCTGCTGGCCTTCGACCTCGCCCTGCTGGTCCTCAGCGCGGGCGCGCTATGGTTCTGGCGCCGCCAGTACCAGTCGGGGCTGGCGCGGCGCGAGCTGGAGGTCACGCAGCGCCACGCCGAACGCGTGCGGGCGGTGTTCGACACCGCCTTCGACACCATCGTCACCTTCGACCGCGGCGGCCTGGTGCGCACGGTGAACCGGGCGGCCGAGGCGCTGTTCGGCCGGCCGGCCGCCGAGATGGAGGGGCGGCCCCTCCACCGGTTCCTGTCGTGGAGCGAGGACGGACGGCCGACGACCGGCCTGCCCGTCATCGGCGAGGTGGTCCGGGCCGAGGCGATGCGGATCGACGGGGACACCTGCCCGGTGGAGTTCGCCCTGGGCAGCTCGGGCGAGGGCGAGGACTTCCTCTACTCCGCCATCGTGCGGGACATCAGCCGGCGGGTCGAGGACGAGCGGCGCATCGAGGAGGCCGCCCGGAGCCTCGAGACCAGCAACCGCCGGCTCGAGGAGCTGAACGCCCAGCTCGAGGAAGCGTCGCGGCTCAAGAGCGAGTTCCTCGCGAACACCTCCCACGAGCTGCGCACCCCGCTCAACGGGATGATCGGGTTCCTCCAGCTCGTGCTGGACGGCATGTGCGATTCCCCCGAGGAGGAGCGCGACTTCCAGCGCCAGGCGCTGGAGTGCTCGCGGCACCTGCTCGGGCTCATCAACGACGTGCTGGACATCGCGAAGATCGAGGCCGGCAAGCTCAGCCTCGAGATCACGCCGGTGGACGTCAGCGCGGTGTTCGACGAGGTCTACACCCTGACCCACGTCCAGGCCGCGCAGAAGGGCATCCGGCTGGCGTTCGAGCCGCCGCAGGAGAACGACTTCCGCGCGCGCGGCGACTTCGGGAAGATCAAGCAGATCCTCATCAACCTGGTGGGGAACAGCCTCAAGTTCACGCCCAAGGGCTCGGTCACGGTGCGCGCCGTGCCGCACGTGGAGCTCGGCCACTGCATGTTCGAGGTCGTGGACACCGGCATCGGCATCCCCGCCGACCGCCAGAAGGCCATCTTCGAGAAGTTCACGCAGGCGGACGGCAGCACGACCCGCAAGTACGGCGGCACCGGCCTGGGGCTGGCGATCACGCGCAGCCTGGTCGAGTTGATGGGCGGCATCATCGGCGTGCAGAGCGAGGGCCCCGGCCACGGGGCTCGCATGTACTTCTCGCTGCCGGTCTGGAACGACGAGGAGGAGGAGCGGCCCTCCGAGGGCGACCACGACGACCGGATCGAAGGCCCGGTCGGCGGCCCGCTCGTGCTGGTGGTCGAGGACGACGCGGTGTTCCGCAACTTCCTCAGCGCGGTCCTCCACAAGCACGGCTACCGCTCGGTCGAGGCCCGTAACGCCGAGGTCGGCTGGGTGCTGGCGCGGCGGCTGAGGCCGTCGGTCATCATCCTGGACTACGCGTTGACCTGCGGCGAGAACGCCAGCCTGCGCACCGGCTGGGACCTGGCCGAGCGCCTGACCGCCGACTCGAAGACGCGGCACATCCCGCTGGTGTTCGTCACCGGGTTCGCGGGCGAGCTGACCGAGAAGCTCAAGGCCACCGCCTTCGCGCGGCAGCCCGCGCACCTGATGAAGCCGGTGGAGGGGAGCGTGCTGGTCGAGCGGATCGGGGAGCTGATCGGCGCGACAGATGGACGCGTCGTGCGGCTGTTGATGGCCGATGACGATCCGGCCGTGGGCGCCTACATCCGCAAGGTCCTGCCCGAGAGCCGCTACCACATCGAGATGGCCGCGAACGGCGAGGAATGCCTGCACGTGCTGCGCACGCAGCCCCGCGGCTTCGACCTGCTGCTGCTCGACCTGATGATGCCGGAGGTCAGCGGCTACGACGTGCTGCGCGAGATGACGCTCGCCGGGCTCGCCCCGGACCTGCCGGTGCTCGTGCTCACGAACTTCCCCGAGGCACGCAACGAGGACGAGCGCCGCCTGCTCGGCGAGGGGCTCGTGCTCGACGTGCTGCCGAAGTCCTCGGTGCACGAGAACCCGCAGCTGCTGCCGCACATCATCGACTGGCACCTGCAGGTGTCCGCCGAGTCGACGGGGCGGCCGGATGGGCCGGCGGCGGACGCCGAGCCGCAGCAGGAGGCCGCGTGAGGCGCGTCCTGGTGGTCGAGGACGATGCGCACAGCGCGGTGCTCTTCCGCAAGCTGCTCGAGAAGCGCTGCAGCTGCCAAGTCACGCTGACCGAGTCGGTCGAGGAGATCCTCGGGCTCTGCCGCTCGGGCGCGGTCGACCTGGTCATCATGGATGTCTCCCTCAACAACTCGCGCTGGGAGAACCGCGCCGTCACCGGCGTGGAGATCTGCCAGCTGCTCAAGCGGGACCCGGTCACGGCGCACGTCCCGGTCGTGCTGGCGACCGCCCACGCGATGCGCGGGGACGCCGAGTCGCTGATGGCCGACAGCGGGGCCGACGACTACGTCGCGAAGCCGATCGTGGACCACGCCGAGTTCGTGCGGCGCGTCCTGGCCTGCCTGCCGGAGGCCGCGTGAAAGCCGCGGCGGAGATCAAGGTCCTGGTGTGCGAGGACGACCCGTTCTTCCAGCGGGTGCTGACCAAGCGCCTGCAGGCCGAGGGCTACCAGGTGTACGCCGCCGGCGACGGGCGGGAGGGCATGAAGGCCATCGTGTCCTTCGAGCCCGACCTCGTCATCTCGGACTGGATGATGCCCGAGGTGGACGGACTCGAGCTGTGCCAGTCGGTCAAGACCGGTCTCCGGGAGGCCGCGCCCTACTTCATCCTGCTCACCGCGAAGGGCGAGATCAGCAACAAGCTGCTGGCGCTGGACACCGGGGCCGACGACTACCTGGTGAAGCCCTGCGACCAGGGCGAGCTCATGGCGCGCGTGCGCGCCGGCCTGCGCATCGTGCTCCTCTCCCAGGAGCTGCGCGGCACCGTCGAGGAGCTGCGGGTCGCGAACGCAGAGCTGCAGAGCGCCCGCAGCGAGGTCGAGCGCCTCAGCCACGAGCTGCTGCCGATCTGCGCCTTCTGCCGCAAGGTCCGGGACGCGGAGGGGAGCTGGCACACCCTCGAGGAGTACGTCGCCCGGATGAGCCAGGCGGACTTCACCCACGGGATCTGTCCCGACTGCCGCGTCGCACACTACCCGGCCATCTGCCCGGAGAAGCGCAAGAGTGCCTGAGGGTGAGGGCCTCGCCCCGTGAGGGCGGCACGGAGAGGCGGACGGCGGGCGGACGGGGGCCGTCCGGGCCGTCCGGCGGGCCCGCTTGACCCGGCACGCCGCCGCTCAGTAGACTACTTGGCCTCGTTTCGACTCAGGCGGCGCGGGGCGGCTTCCCGGTCCCTGGGCCCATGTCGTTCCTCGGTAGCTCAATGGTAGAGCATCCGGCTGTTAACCGGAGGGTTGTAGGTTCGAATCCTACCCGAGGAGCCAGAATCCACTCCGCCGGCTTCGGCGGTTCGCTTCCCGCGCGTGACCCCGGGGGTGGGATGGCCCCCCCGGGGTCTCGTCGTTCCCGCCGCGCCTTCTCCGGCGCGGGGTCCCGCACCGGACCGATCCCGACATGAACGAGCGCGAGCAGGTGGAGGCGCAACTCCGCAACACCACCGAGCGGCTGGCCCTCGCCACGCGGGCGGGCGGCGTCGGAATCTGGGACTTCGACGCGGTCGGCGGCCGGCTGGTCTGGGACGACCAGATGCTGCTGCTCTACGGGACCACCCGGGAGCGGTTCGCCGGGGCCTACGAGGCCTGGCAGTCGGGGGTGCACCCGGGAGACCGGCAACGGGGGGACGAGGAGTTCCAGGCGGCGCTGCGCGGCGAGAAGGAGTACGACACCGAGTTCCGCGTGGTGTGGCCGGATGGAAGCGTCCACGTCCTCCGCGCCCTCGCCGTCGTGGAACGCGACGCCGCCGGCCGTCCGCTGCGCATGGTCGGCACCAACTGGGACATCACCGCGCAGAAGCAGGTCGAGCAGGAGCTGCGGCTCGCCAAGCAGGCCGCCGAGGAGGGCGCCCGGGCCAAGAGCGAGTTCCTGGCGAACATGAGCCACGAGATCCGCACGCCCATGAACGGCGTGATCGGCATGACCGACCTGCTGCTGGACACGGCGCTGTCCGACGAGCAGCGGCACTACGCGGAGACGGTGCGTGCCAGCGGCGAGTCGCTGCTCGGGCTGATCAACGACATCCTGGACTTCTCCAAGATCGAGGCCGGCAAGCTCGACCTGGAGATGCTGGACTTCGACCTCGCGACGCTGCTGGACGACCTGGTCGTGCCGCTGGCCATGCGCGCCGAGGAGAAGGGCGTGGAGTTCCTGTGCGCCGCCGATCCCGCCGTCCCGACGCTGCTGCGCGGTGACCCCGGCCGCCTGCGCCAGGTCCTCACGAACCTCTCGGGCAACGCGGTCAAGTTCACGGCCGCCGGCGAGGTGGCGATCCGCGTCTCCCGGGTGGATGCCGACGACCGCAGCGCCCGGCTGCGCTTCTCGGTGTGCGACACCGGCCGCGGCATCCCGGAAGACAAGATCGGCCTGCTGTTCGACAAGTTCAGCCAGGTGGACGCCTCGACCACGCGCGAGTACGGCGGCACCGGCCTGGGGCTGGCCATCTCGAAGCAGCTGGTGGAGCTGATGGGCGGCGAGATCGGGGTGAAGAGCGAGGAGGGCAGGGGCTCGGAGTTCTGGTTCACCGTCCGTTTCGGCCGGCAGCCCGCCGCGGCGCGGCCGGACTTCCTCGCGCATGCCGACCTGCGCGGCCTGCGCGTCCTGATCGTGGACGACAACGCCACCGGCCGCGAGATCCTGACCACCCGCCTGGCCTCCTGGGGCATGCGTCCCGCCGAGGCGTGGGACGGCCCCGGGGCGCTCGACGTGCTGGGCCGGGCGCAGGCCGAGGGCGATCCCTTCCGGATCGCGGTGATCGACATGCAGATGCCGCGCATGGACGGCGAGACCCTCGGCCGGGCGATCCGGGCGGACCGGCGCCTGGCCGACACGCGGCTGGTGATGCTGACGTCGATGGGCGCGCGGGGCGACGCCCGGCGCTTCGAGGCGGCCGGCTTCGCGGCGTACGCCACCAAGCCGATCCGCTTCGAGGAGCTCAGGATCGTCCTCTCGCTGGCGCTGACGGAGCGGACCGGGACGGAACCCTCGCGCATCGTCACGCGCCACACGGCCCGCGAGGCGCTGAACCGGTTCGAGGGCCGCAAGGCGCGCATCCTGCTCGCGGAGGACAACATCACCAACCAGCAGGTGGCGCTGGGCATCCTCCGGAAGCTGGGACTGAGAGCGGACGCGGTGGCGAACGGCGCGGAAGCGCTCAGGGCCCTGCAGACCCTGCCCTACGATCTGGTGCTGATGGACGTGCAGATGCCGGAGATGGACGGGATCGAGGCCACGCGCCGGGTACGCGATCCCGGGTCCACGGTCCCGAACCGCCGGATCCCGATCATCGCCATGACCGCGCATGCCATGCACGGCGACCGTGAGAGGTTCCTGGCGGCGGGCATGGACGACCACGTCACCAAGCCGGTCTCGCCGCGGGCGCTGGCCGTGGCGCTGGAGCGGTGGCTGCCGTGGGAGTCCGCGATGACGATGCACCCGGGGCTGGAGGCGGTCGAAGGCGCGACCGTCGCCGCCGCGCGGGAACCGGGGCTGCCGTTGTTCGACCGCGCGGGCATGCTGGCCCGGCTGATGGACGACGAGGACCTGGCGCGGGCGGTCGTGGCGGCGTTCCTGGAGGAAGCCCCGCGGCAGATCGCCGCGCTACGGGATTGCTTCGAGGCCGGGGACGTGCACGGCGCCGGACGCCTGGCCCACTCGATCAAGGGCTCGTCCGCCAGCGTCGGCGGAGAGCGGCTGCGCGCGGTCGCGTTCGAGATGGAGTCGGCCGGGGCGAGCGGCGACCTGGGTGGCGCCGCGGGACGGCTGGCGGAGCTGGACGCGGAGTTCGAGGCGCTGAAGCGGGCGATGAGTCCGGCAGCGTAGGAGAGACGAGCCCGCGGGACCCCGCCCGCCTCAGCCCTGGTCGAGCAGGAGCTTCCGCCCGGTGAGAGCGCGGATGGACGCGACGTCCTGCACGGTCTCGAGGCAGCCCAGGTAGCGGCCGCCCGGGTCGCGCACCGGCCAGTAGCGGATGTGGACGAAGCGCGGGCCCAGCTCCAGCCAGAACTCCGCCACCTCGCGCTTCCCGGCCTTGAAGTCGGCCAGGATCTGGTTCACGACGTGCACGCTCTTCTGCGGGTGGCAGTTCTGTACCTTCCCGCCGATCACGCCGCGGGTGCGCGGGAAGATCTTCTCGCCCTGCTCGTGGCTGAAGTAGCGAACGGTGTCGTCCGCGTCCACGAAGGATAGCTCGACGGGCAGCGTGTTCAGGATGGCCGCGAGCACCTCTCGCTCGATCCCGAAGGAGAGGTCCTTCAACCCGCCCGACTGGATCAACTCCTCCGCCAGCCGGTAGTAATCCGCCCGCGTGTTCGCGCCGAGCGCGGCCTCGACCTGCCCGATGCCGCGCACGACCGCGTCGTCGTCGGCCTCGCTCATCGCGCGCGCGGCCATCGGGAAGAGGACGTCGTTCTCCTTCCAGTAGTGGTCCTTGCAGAGCCCCACGTACTCGCCGAACGTGGCGCACAGGGCCTCGCGTGCCGTGGCGTCGCCGGCCACGTAGGCCCGGACCATCGGCTCGAGCCGGGCCAGCAGTCCGCGCGCCGCCTCGTGCTCCGCCAGCATGACGCCGAGCGGGCCGCTCTGGCGTGAGATGCCGCGCTGCTCGAGGAGCGGGAAGAGGTGCTGCTCCTCCTTCTGGTTGTGGCAGCGGTCCACGTAGTGGTGGACGTAGTCGAAGAACCTGGCGACCAGCCCGGGTGGGGGCCCCGCGGCGGAGGCGAAGGGCTTCTCCATGGCGGCGAAGACCTTCTCGGTGATCTCGTGGTCGCGCATCAGCAGGCTCTGCCAGGTCTCGCTCATCGGGGGCTCCTGTGGGTTGGGTGCGGGCCGAGCGTGCCGGGGCCAGCGCACCGCCGGCGTCCGGAAGGGATACCACGCGCGCGATTGTAAGTAAACACTTACTTGTGTAGGGTGGGCGGCATGGGACCGAGCCCGCCGCCGCCACGACGCCGCAAGCCCACCGCGGTCCGCAGGGATGAGATCGTCGACGCGGCGCTGCGGGTCATGGCCCGGCGGGGTGCGCGGAGCTTCACGGCCCTCGCCGTGGCGCGCGAGGTCGGCGTCACGGACGGTGCCCTCTTCCGGCACTTCCCCAACATGGACGCCATCGCGGACGCGGTCGTGGAGCGGATGGAGGCGATGCTCTTCGCGGTCGTCCCGCCGGCCGAGGCGGACCCCATCGGGCGGCTCGGCGCCTTCTTCCGGGACAGGGTGGCCGTGCTCGCGGCGCATCCCCACCTGGCGCGATTGCTGTTCTCGGACCAGCTCGACCACCTTTGCGGGCCCGACCGGGCGAAGCGGATGAGGGGCTTCAAGCGGCGGACGCGGGAGACCATCGAGTCGTGCCTGGTGGAGGCCCGGGAGCGGGGTCTGCTGCGGGGCCCCCTGGAACCCCGCGAGGGGGCCCTGCTCGTCCAGGGGGCCGTCTTCGCCTTCGGCCACCTGGGCGGGAGCCGGGCGGACGCGCGGAGGACGACCACCAGCGTCTGGTCGGCCCTGGAATCGCTGCTGCGCGGGACCGAACGCGAGGCCCCCGACCGGAGGAAGGCAACGTGAGCCTGTCCTGCCACCCGTGTGGACCGGCGGCGAAGCGGACGGGCTCCCGGCCATGGCGCCGCGGGTCGGCGAGGTGAACCTCGCGCTCCCGGGACCCGGCTATTCGGCGGTCACCCGCCCGGTGCCCCGCGGGTCGCTCGCGCCGCGGGCGCGGCCGTCCGCGATCTCGATGGCCTGGACGTCGCCCAGCGGGCCCCGCGCCCGGATGACGTAGCCCAGCGCTTCGAGCGTGCGCCGCGCCGCCGCGTACGGTTCGTTGCCGCGCTCGAAGTCGATGGGGTCGGCGTCCATCGCGCGCGGTGGCCACTGGTGGTGGAAGCGCGGGGCGGCGACGGCCTCTTCCAGCGACATGCCGAAGTCCACCCGGTTCACGATGACCTGGAAGACCGTGGTGAAGATCGTGGGCCCACCGGGTGTGCCGAGCACCAGCCAGAGGCGGTCGCCGCGGTACACGAACGTGGGGCACATCGACGAGAGCATGCGTTTGCCGGGGGCGATGGCGTTGGCCTCGCCGCCGGTCACGCCGTAGAGATTCGGCGCGCCGGGCCTGGCGGAGAAGTCGTCCATCTCGTTGTTGAGCAGGAAGCCCGCCCCGCGCACCACGATGCCCGAGCCGTACGAGTCGTTGAGCGTGGTGGTGTTCGCGACCGCGTTGCCGTGCCGGTCCACGATCGAGAAGTGGGTGGTCTGCTCGCTCTCGTGCGCCGCGAGCCCCGGCCGGACCGCGCCGGGGGCCGTGCGGCGCTCGAGCGCGATCCCGGTCGCCCGCCGCGCGGCGTAGGCCTTCGAGATCAGCGACTCGACCGGCACCGGGACGAAGTCCGGGTCGCCGAGATACTCGGCGCGGTCCGCGAAGACGCGCTTCTCGATCTCGGCGACGAGATGCACGTAGCCGGGCGCGAGGGGGTGCACGGTGCCGTCCGGGTCCGCCATCAGCCGCCCGGGCTCGTAGCGCTCGAGCAGGTTCAGCATCTCGAGCAGCGCCACGCCACCCGATGAGGGCGGTGGCATCGAGACCACGCGCAGCCCGCGGTAGGTGCCGGCGACGGGGGCGCGCACCACGGGCCGGTACGCGGCCAGGTCCGCGAGCGTGATGAGACCGTTGCCCCGCGCCATCTCCGCGACGATGAGCCGGGCGGTCTCGCCCCGGTAGAAGCCGTCGGGGCCGCGGGCCGCGATGCGGCGCAACGTGGCGGCGAGCTCGGGCTGGACGAGGAGGTCGCCCGCGGTCCCGTGGAAGTAGTCACGGAAACCATCGCGCCGCTGGTCGGCGAACGTCGCCGCGGTCCGTTCGTCGATCCGCCAGCCCCGTTCGGCGATCCGGATGGCGGGCGCCAGGAGCCGCGCCCACGGCAGGGAGCCGAAGCGGGCGTGGGCGAGCCACATCCCGGCGACCGAGCCGGGCACACCGGCCGCGCGGTGCGTGTCGAGGCTCAGTCGCGCGACCACCTCGCCGGAGGCGTCGAGGTACAGGTCGCGCGAGGCGGCGGCCGGCGCGGTCTCGCGGTAGTCGATGGCGACGTCGCCCGAATCCGTGTGCACCAGCATGAACCCGCCGCCGCCCAGGTTGCCGGCGCGCGGGTAGGTGACGGCCAGCGCGAAATGGACCGCGACCGCCGCGTCCACGGCGTTGCCCCCGGCGCGCAGGACCGCCGCGCCCACCTCGGAGGCCACCGATTCCGGGGCCGCGACGACGCCGCGCTCGAGGACCGGGGCGCCGGTCCCGGCGGCAGGGCCCGCGCGTGCCCCCGGCGCCGGCGCGAGGCCGGTGGCGAGCAGGGCGACGAGCGCCAGGGAGCGGACCACGATTCGCCTCCTTGCCGGGCGACCGCGCCGGAGGATGCGGGGCGCCGTGCACGATGCGGGCCGCCGCGCGGCCCGTGCCCGCGGCGGCCCCCGGGGAGCCCGCCTAGTACAGGAACATCGGCTTGCCGAGCAGGTGCGCGACCTTCGGCCGGTAGTGCTCGATGTCGTAGAGCTCGTCCACGTCCACGCGCTTGCGGCCCTCGGCGATGACGTTGGCCGAGACGGTCGTGTACTTGCCGTCGCGCAGCGCCACCATCCGTCCGCTCTGCTTCTTCAGGAGCAGGTCGGTGGCCAGGTAGCCGTAGGTGGTCGAGACCATGCGGTCGAGCGCGTCGGGCTCGCCGCTGCGCATCAGGTAGGCGACCTGCTGGTAGAGCGTGCTGACGCCCGAGCGCTTCTCGATCTCGCCCGAGAGGTAGAGCCCGACGCCGCCGAGCTTCTTGTGGCCGTAGGCGTCGGCCTCGCCGCTCAGGTGCATCTCGCCGCCGATCGGCTTGGCGCCCTCGGAGATCGTCACGATGGCGTAGGCGCTGGGGTTGTTCCGGCGGTCCTCCACCAGGAATTCCACCAGCTTGTCCACGTCGAAGTCCACCTCGGAGATGATCGCGCGGTCCACGCCGGCCAGGTAGGCCGAGATGAGCGAGGTCTCGCCCGAGTAGCGCCCGAACAGCTCGATCACCGCGATGCGCTCGTGCGAGCCGGCGGCGGTGCGCAGCGAGTGGATGAACTCGACGCTGCGCGTGACGGCGGTCGAGAACCCGATGCAGTAGTCGGTGCCGTGGACGTCGTTGTCCATGGTCTTGGGCACGCAGACGATGGGCACGCCCTCGCGGTGCAGCCGCACGGCGTAGGAGAGGGTGTCGTCCCCGCCGATGGCGATCAGGCCGTCGAGGCCGAGGTGCTCGATCACCTTCAGGACGTGGGGGGTGCAGTCGAAGAGGCCGTCGGGGCCGGGCGTGGTGTAGTCGCCGCGGAGGAAGTCGGGCAGGCCCTTGGGGCTCACGCGGCCGGGGTGGGTGCGCGAAGTGTGCAGGAACGTGCCGCCGCTCCGGTCGATGGTGCGCGTGTTGGCCCGGTTGAGCGGGACGACGAGTTGCTCCTGGGTCCGCGGATCGGCGGGGTTCAGGTTCAGCAGGCCCGCCCAGCCGCGCCGCAGGCCGACGACCTCGTGTCCCTCGTCGGCCGCCCGGTAGACCGCTGCCTTGATCGTGGAGTTGAGCCCGGGGACGTCGCCGCCGCCGGTGAAGATGCCGTAGCGCATGGGCCTTCCTGTCGTGGAGCGGGCCCGGCCGGGTTCGGGCGGACCATCGTTCCCTGGGTCTCGGATGTCGTGCCGGCCGGTGACCGGCGGTCGAAGACGCCGGAAACGTACCGTCTGCTCCGGCGGCCCACAAGCGGGCGGCAGAGCCCGCCGCCGCCGGCCCGTGCCCGGCTCCCGGCCGCTTCGCGGCAGTGCCCGCCTGGCACGGACTTTCGCGTGTCCCCCGGCCCCTGTGGTCTACTGTCCGGGGGATGCGCGCCCGGTCCGCCGGGCGGTCCCGCGAGAGGAGGTGGAGGCCACGCCCGAGCAGCACCCGGTTTCGCCACAGCGCCTGCGGCTCGAGGTCCGGGGGGCCGTCCAGGGCGTGGGGTTCCGTCCCTTCGTCTTCCGCCTCGCCGGGGAGATGGCCCTGCCGGGCTGGGTCCTGAACGACGCCCGCGGCGTCTTCATCGAGGTCGACGGCCCACGCGCGGCCCTGGAGCGCTTCCGCGAACGGATCGTCGCGGAGCGCCCGCCGCGCGCCCTGGTGCAGGGGGTCGAGGCGACGTGGCTGCCGCCGGCGGGGTTCACGGCCTTCGAGATCCGCCACAGCAGCGAGACCGGCGCGAAGACCGCGCTCGTGCTGCCGGACCTGGCGACCTGCCCGGACTGCCTGGCCGAGGTGCTCGACCCGGCCGAACGGCGCCACGGCTACGCGTTCACCAACTGCACGAACTGCGGCCCGCGCTTCACCATCCTGCGCGAACTGCCCTACGACCGGCCCAACACCACGATGCTCGGCTTCATCCTCTGCCCGGCGTGCCGGGCCGAGTACCAGGAACCGCGCGATCGCCGCTTCCACGCGCAGCCCATCGCCTGCCCGTCGTGCGGCCCGGCCCTGGCGCTGTGGGACGGCGACGGCCGCACGCTCGCGTGCCGCGAGACGGCGATCGCCGCCGCCGCGCGGGCCCTGGCCCGGGGGCGCATCGTGGCGGTCAAGGGACTGGGCGGGTTCCACCTCATGTGCGACGCGCGCGACGGCACCGCCGTGGCGCGGTTGCGCGAGCGGAAACTGCGTCTCGGCAAGCCGCTCGCCCTCATGGTGCGCGACCTCGAGCAGGCCCGCGAACTGTGCGAGGTCTCGGAGCTCGCGGCCGGGCACCTCGCCTCGGTCGAGGCGCCCATCCTGCTGCTGCCGCGCCGGGCGTCGGCGCCGGTCGCCGACGAGGTGGCGCCCGGCAACCCGTGCCTCGGCGTGATGCTGCCGGCGACGCCGCTCCACCACCTGCTGCTGCGCGCCTGCGGCTTCCCGGTGGTGGCCACCAGCGGCAACCTCAGCGACGAGCCGATCTGCACCAACGAGTACCGGGCCCTGGGCAGGCTCGGCGCGATCGCCGACCTGTTCCTGGTGCACGACCGCGCCATCGAGCGGCACGTGGACGACAGCGTGGCCTGGATCGCGGCGGGGAGGATGCGGCTGCTGCGCCGGGCGCGCGGTTTCGCCCCCCTGCCGGTGACGGTGAGGCGCGAATCGCCGGTCATCCTCGCCGTGGGGGCGCACCTGAAGAACACTGTGGCGCTGGCCGTGGGCCGGCAGGTGTTCCTGAGCCAGCACATCGGGGACCTCGAGACCGGGGAGGCCATGGGCGCCTTCGAGCGCGTGATCGCCGACTTCCAGCGGCTCTACGACGTGCGGCCGGTGGCCATCGCGCACGACCTGCATCCCGACTACCTCTCGACCCGCTGGGCCCGGTCGAGCGCGGCCGACGCCGGCGCCGGTGCGCCCCGCCGGATCGGGGTCCAGCACCACCATGCCCACCTCGCCTCGTGCCTGGCCGAGAACGGTGTCGAGGGCCGCGCCCTGGGGGTGACCTGGGACGGTACCGGCTACGGGACCGACGGGACGGTCTGGGGCGGGGAGTTCCTGCTGGGCGATGCCTTCGGATTCGAGCGCGTGGCCCACCTGGGGCCCTTCCGGCTGCCCGGAGGCGAGGCGGCGGTCAGGGAACCGCGCAGGGCCGCCCTGGGCCTGCTGTGGGAGGCCCGAGGGGGGGTGGCGCTGGACGAGCACGGTCCGGGAATCACGGGTATGTTCGATGGTGGCGAACTCAAGGTCATCGGCCGGATGATGGACCGCGGACTCAACTGTCCGGTCACCACCAGCATGGGCCGGCTCTTCGACGGGGTCGCGGCCCTCGTGGGCCTGCATCCGAAGGCCACTTTCGAGGGCGAGGCGGCCATGGCGCTCGAGTGGCTGGCCGACCCGGCGGAGCGTGGCGCGTATCCTGTAGACTCGTCGCCCGGCGCGCCCTCCCCGGGGGTGCGTCCTCCCATCGTGCTGGACTGGAGGCCGATGCTGGAGGCCGTGCTCGAGGACCTGCGGCGCGGCGTGCCGAGGGGCGCCATCGCGGCACGCTTCCACAACGGCCTGGTGCGTGCGGCGGTGGGGGTCGCGGCGGCGGTGGGCGAGCAGCGCGTGGCGCTCTCGGGCGGGTGTTTCCAGAACCGGCTGCTGACCGAGCGGCTCGCCGCGGCGCTCGGGCGGGCGGGCCACTCCGTGCTGCTGCACGCGCTCGTGCCGCCGAACGACGGCGGCGTGAGCCTGGGACAGGCCGTGGTGGCCGCGGCGCAGTTGGAGATCGAGGGAGGAGACTGAACGTGTGTCTCGGCGTGCCGGGCAAGGTGCTCACGGTCGAAGGGAACGCCCTGGGCATGGCCATGGGGAACGTGAGCTTCGGCGGCGTGAACAAGGAGATCTGCCTCGCCTACGTGCCGGAGGCGAAGCCCGGCGACTACGTGATCGTGCACGCGGGCTTCGCCATCAGCATCGTGGACGAGCGCGAGGCCGAGGAGACCTTCGAGTTGCTGCGCCAGATGGGTGAGCTGGCGGACCCGGCGGAAGCGGGCGACGGCGCACCCGGCGCCGAGGTCGACCCGGGCCCGGCGGCCACGGACGGGCGGCCGGACGGGACGCCCCGGCCGCCCGGCCGGGGCTGAGCATGCGGTTCGTCGACGAGTACCGCGACGCGGACGCCGCGGGCCGGTACGCCGCGCTGATCGGCCGCACGGTGACGAGGCCGTGGACGCTGATGGAGATCTGCGGCGGGCAGACCCACACCTTCGTCAAGTCGGGCGTGGACCGCCTGCTGCCGGGGTCCCTGACGCTGGTGCACGGGCCCGGCTGCCCGGTGTGCGTGACCCCGCTCGAGCTGATCGACCGCGCGCTCGCCATCGCCGGGCGCCCCGGGGTCGTCTTCACGTCGTTCGGCGACATGCTGCGCGTGCCGGGCAGCACCAGCGACCTGCTGGGCGTGAAGGCCCGCGGCGGCGACGTGCGCATGGTCTACTCGCCGCTCGACGCGGTGAAGCTCGCGCAGCGGCACCCCGACCGCCAGGTGGTGTTCTTCGCCGTGGGCTTCGAGACCACCGCGCCCGCCAACGCCATGGCCGTCTGGCAGGCGGCGAAGCTCGGCCTGGCGAACTTCTCGATCCTCAGTTCGCACGTGCTGGTGCCGCCGGCGATGGAGGCCATCCTCGGCTCGCCGGCGAACCGCGTGCAGGGCTTCCTCGCCGCCGGGCACGTCTGCGCCGTGATGGGCACCCGCGAGTACGAGCCGATCGCCGCGCGCCACCGGGTGCCGATCGTGGTGACCGGCTTCGAACCGGTCGACCTGCTGCAGGGCGTCTACCTCGCGGTGCGGGCGCTCGAGGAGGGCCGCGCGGGCGTGGAGAACCAGTACGCACGCGCCGTCACGCGCGAGGGCAACCGGCCGGCGCAGGCGCTGATGAAGGAGGTCTTCGAGGTCTGCGACCGCGCCTGGCGGGGCATCGGCGTCATCCCCGGGAGCGGCCTGGCGCTGCGCGCCGCCTACGCCGGCTTCGACGCCGCGCAGCGCTTCGACGTCGGCGCCATCACCGCCCAAGAGTCGCCGCTGTGCATCGCGGGCCGGATCATGCAGGGGCTCGCGCGGCCGCACGAGTGCCCCGCCTTCGGCACGCTCTGCACGCCGGAGCACCCGCTCGGCGCGCCCATGGTCTCGTCCGAGGGCGCCTGCGCGGCCTACCACCAGTATGCGAGGAAGCCGTGAGCGACGCCGAGCGCCCGCCCGCCGATCCCCTGGCCCTGCAGTGCCCGATCCCGCGGAGCGAATACCCGCAGGTCACACTCGCCCACGGCGGCGGCGGGCGGCTCACCCACGCGCTGATCGAGCGCATGTTCCTGGCGGCCTTCCGGAACCCGGCGCTGGAGCCGCTGCACGACGGCGCCGTGCTCGAGGTGCCCGCCGGCCGCCTCGCGATCAGCACCGACTCGTACGTCGTGAGCCCGCTGTTCTTCCCCGGCGGCGACATCGGCTCGCTCGCGGTGCACGGCACGGTGAACGACCTCGCCATGTGCGGGGCGCAGCCCCTGGCGCTGACCGCGGGCTTCGTGCTCGAGGAGGGCCTGCCGATGGACGACCTGTGGCGCATCGTGCGCTCGATGGCGCAGGCGGCGCGGGACGCGGGCGTGAACATCGTGACCGGCGACACCAAGGTCGTGGACCGCGGCAAGGGCGACGGCGTGTTCATCAACACCACCGGCATCGGCACGGTGCCCGAGGGGGTGGACGTCGCCCCGTCACGCGCGCGGCCCGGGGACCGCGTGCTGCTGAGCGGGCGCATCGCCGACCATGGCATCGCCATCCTGTCGGTGCGCGAGGGTCTCGCGTTCGAGACCGCCATCGAGAGCGACTCGGCCGCGCTGAACGGGCTGGTCGGTCCGCTGCTCGCCGCGCTCGGCGGGCGCGTCCACGTGCTGCGCGATCCCACCCGCGGCGGGGTGGCGAGTGCCACCAACGAGATCGCCGCGTCCGCCGGGGTGGGGCTGCGGCTCGAGGAGCGCGCGATCCCGCTGGCCGAGCAGGTGCGCGGCGCCTGCGAGATCCTCGGGCTGGACCCGCTCTACGTGGCGAACGAGGGCAAGTTCCTGGCGATCGTCGCGCCGGAGGCCGCGCCCGAGGCGCTCGCGCTGCTGCGCGCGCACCCGCTCGGCCGCGAGGCCGCCCTGATCGGCGAGGTGGTTGCCGACCATCCCGGCCGCGTCACGATGCGCAGCCGCGTCGGTGGCGAGCGCATCGTGGACATGCTGAGCGGGGAGCAACTGCCGCGCATCTGCTGATGCGGCCGGGACTGGGCATGATCGCGCGGCGGGCGGTGAAGCGGCGCGGACGGCGCGCGGGGGAGGCCCCGGGTCGCTGGGAGCGCGTCTGGGCGGTGGTGCGCCGCATCCCGCGCGGTCGCGTGGCCACCTACGGCCAGGTCGCCGCGCTCGCGGGCCTCTCCGGCCAGGCGCGCCAGGTCGGCTACGCGCTCCACGCCCTGCCCGGGGAGGGCCTCGCGCCGTGGCACCGGGTCGTCAACGCGCGCGGCGCGATCAGCCTGCCGCCCGGCGGCGGGGCCGACGTGACCCAGCGCCTGCGGCTCGAGCGCGAGGGTGTGCGCTTCGACGCGCGCGGTCGGATCGACCTCGCGCGGTTCGGGTGGCGGCCCGGCGCGCGGGCGGTGCGCGCGCCGGGCCCCGCTCGCGGCCGGACTACCGCCGCGGCGTCGAGTCCGCGGCCGCGGGCCTCGGCATGGACCAGGTCTGGAGCGCGACCGGCAGATGGCCGCGGTCGCCGACGCCGGTGATCTTGAAGGTGCCGTTCGGCCGCACCTGGATCACCGTGAGGCTGCAGTTGGCGAGGCTCATCCCGAGCCAGAGCTTCGGATCGGCGCCCAGCGCCCGGCAGGTGAGCCAGCGGATCACGTTCCCGTGGCAGACCAGCACCTCCGTGCTGTCGCGCCCGGGCGACGGCCGGAAGTAGCGGGCGAGATCGGCGTCCAGCCGCGCCGCGCACGAGTCGGCGTCGCCCGGTTCGATCCCGGCCATGGTGCGCCCGCTGTTCCCCGGCGGCTCGCACTCGCGCAGGTCCCGGTCGGGCACGGGCGTCGTCCCCGGCAGCGCGCGCGCGATGATCTCCGCGGTCTCGCGGGCCCGCGTCATGGTGCTGGCGTGCAGCGCGTCGATGTGCGCGGGCCAGCCTGCCAGCCGCTTGCCCGTGAGCCGGGCCTGCTCGCGGCCCAGGGGGATCAGCGCCTTGCCGATCTCCGAGTCGCGGGCGTCGGTCTCGTCGTAGACGCCGTGGCGGACGAGGATGATGGTGCGGACGCCCCGGCCGGGTGCCGGGGGGGCGGGGGCGGGCGTCGGCCCCTGCGCCCGGAGGGGCGTGACCAGCGACGCGGTGAGCGCGAGCGCGCACAGGCAGAGACGCGATATCCAGGACGACGATCTCACTCGGGGCCTCCGTTCGGGTTGGCGAAGACGTACGCGATGCCGCCGTGCCCGAGCCAGGCGCGGCCGAGGTCGGCGAGGTCGTATTCGCGCGGGACGCTCTCGGTCGTCGGTGCCGCCGGGTCGTTCACCAGCGCGCGGCCGGCACGCAGCCCGCGCAGGACGAGCAGGTGCCCGTCGGTCTCGGGCAGCGGCGAACCTGGCAGGGCGGAGGGTCCGTGCGCCTCGGAGATCACCAGCGCGATCCCGCGCGCCAGCAGGGCGCCCGCGCACTCCCAGGAGCGGATGACCACGACCGCGCCGAGGGCGCCCCAGCGCGAGGCGGCCCAGATGCCCGCGGGCCACACTCCGTAACGATCGTGCTCCGCGCAGTAGGCGGCGGCGGCCACGTCGGCGCTGTCCGCGCGCGCGCCGAGCGAGCCCAGCACCATCGCCACGCTGACGGGCGAGCAGATGCGCATCCGGATGGCCTCGGCCTCGCCGCACTGCGAGAGCGCGGGCACCGGGAGCGCCGGGACGTCCGCGAGGTCCGCGGGCGCCGGCGGGGATGCCGGCGCACCCGCGGCGGAGAGGGCGAGCAGGCACGGCGCGCGGCGGAACCCGGCGGGATCGGCGGACCAGACGCGGACCTCCAATTCGCCGCCCTCCGCGGGCTCGTGCAGCCGGAACGTGTCCACCTCCGTGCCCAGGGGCGCCCCGGGGCCGGTTCGATCCGCGATCATGGGCTCGAAGCCGTGGTCGGGCGGGCGTCCGATGCGCGTGAGGCGCACCCACGGAGTCAGGCCGCCGCCGCGGACGCGCACGCGCAGACCGAACCGGAACGCGTGATCGCCCGCCGAGGTGTTCGACAGGCTCGGGACCAGGCGGTCCGCGCCCGACAGGAACGCCGCTTCGAGCGGTACGACGAGCCGCAGGCGGCCGTCGCCGTCCGGCTCCCACGCCGGCAGCGGCGCGACGCCGGCGCACGCGGGCGGCGCGAGGCGGGCGAGCACGCCCGACCCGATGCCCGATGCCAGCAACCGGACCGCGCTCATCGCCAGTCGGCTCCGGACCCGGTCATCCGACGACCTGCGCGCGCTTGAGCGTGAGGCGTTCCTCGAGCAGGGCGCACCATTCGGCGACTCCCTGCCCGGTGGTGGCGGAGGTCACCAGCAGCGCGCCGCCGGGGCGCAGCGCCGCGACCTGCTCGCGCGCGTCGTCGAGCCGGAAGGACACGTAGGGCAGCAGGTCGGCCTTGGTCACCACCGTCACCGCCGCCCGGGCGAAGATGGACGGGTACTTGAAGGGCTTGTCCTCGCCCTCGGTCACCGAGAGCAGCGCGACCTTGAAGTCCTCGCCGAGGTCGTAGGAGGTGGGGCAGACGAGGTTGCCAACGTTCTCGATGAACAGCACGTCGAGCGGCCCGAGGTCGTGCGTCTCGAGCGCCGCGCTCACCTGCCGGGCGTCGAGATGGCAGGAGCCGCCGGTGAGGATCTGGTGCGCCGGGATGCCCAGCGCGCGCAGCCGGTCGGCGTCGCGCTCGGTGGCGATGTCGCCCTCGATGCAGCCGAGCCGCAGCCTTCCGGCGAGGACGCGCACGGTGGCCTCGAGCAGCGTGGTCTTGCCCGAGCCGGGGGAGGAAATGAGGTTCACCACCAGCGTGCGCCCGGCCGCGAAGCGCGCGCGCAGCGTCGCGGCCGCGGCCGCGTTGTCGGCCAGGATCCTCTGGCGCACGTCCACCTGGGTCACTTCGCCGTCTCCTCTTCGTGGGGCGTGTAGGTGAGGTCGATCACGTCGAGTTCGTCGCCGCCGGCCACCTGCACCGGCCCGCCGCAGGCCGGGCAGATCCGCAGCCAGGTGCCGGGCGCGCGTTCCTTCAGGTCGCCGCAGTTCGCGCAGGTCTGCCGCGCGGGGTGCCACTCGACCTCGAGCCGGGCCGCCGCGTCGGACCCGCCGGAGACCACCGCCTCCCAGGCGTAGACCAGCAGTTCGGGCTCGACCGCGGCCAGCTCGCCGATCGCCACGCGCGCCGCGTCGAGCCGCCCGCCCCCGCGGGCGTCGATGGTCGCCCGGCAGGTGCGATGGATCTCGGTGGCGAGGCTCAGCTCGTGCAAGGGTCCGCCTTCGGGACGCGGTCGGGTGCGCCGGCTCAGTCGGGCGCCGCGAGCAGCGACTCGACCACGGCGCGGGCGCATTCTAGCGCTTCCGGCACCCCGGCCCGAACCGGGGGCGACAGGCCGATGCCGGTGGCGACCTCGGCAGGCTCGATCCCCACCACGGCGACCCTCGCGGGCAGGTCGCCGATGAGGTCGCAGGCCGCCAGCAGCGCGCCGGCACCGCCTTCGTGGGCGGTGCTCCCGGGGACGGCGGCGAGCTGCAGCGCCGTGGCCCGGTCGAGCCGGTGCACGGTCCCGGGCGCGGCCCCGAGCGCCACCGCGTCGAGCAGCACGAGCGCGCGGCGGCCGGCCATGCGCCCGAGCAGCGCCAGTCCCTGCGTGCCGCCGTCCACCGACTCGACGCGCCCGCCCCACGGTGCGGCGTGGGCCTGCAGTCCCTCTAGGAGGCGCAGACCCACGCCGTCGTCGCGCAGCAGCGGGTTGCCGAGGCCCAGCACGAGGACGGGCGCGCGCCCCCCCTCAGCTGACCCAGTGCTCACTGTCGAGGTCGCCCTCCTTGTAGAACTTCTCGCCCGAGACCATCGAGGTCACCAGCCCGTTGCGGAACTGCAGGCCGTCGTAGAACACGATGTAGACGTGCACGATGGTGAAGAAGACGAACAGCCAGGCGGTGGTGTGGTGCCACATCGTGGCCTGGAAGGCGCCACCCAGCAGGGGGATGACCCAGCCCAGCGCCCGGTCCCAGAAGCCCCCGGGGTGGATCTGCGAGTAGAGCGCGAAGCCGGTGAAGATCTGGCACCAGCCGAGCGCGATCACGAAGATCGTGTAGATGAGGCCCCCGAGCGCGTTGTGACCGAGGTGCACGTGTCCGCGCTCGAGCCGCAGGTAGTCGCCGGCCTGGCGGAACAGGTCGCGCCACCACGCCGCGCGCCAGGCGAACGGGAAGCCCGAGCGCGCGTAGTTGTTGCCCATCCAGAACCAGTACATGCGCCACACGAAGTTCACGAAGAACACGTACGCCGCCGTGAAGTGGACCGTCCGCACGGTTCCCATGACGAAATGACGCCAGGCTTCGCCCGCGGGCGCGAGCTGGGGCCAGGCGATGTAGAGCCCGGTCGTGAACAGCACGCCCACGCACAGGGCGTTGACCCAGTGGAAGACCCGCACCGGCCACTCCCACACGTAGCGCCGCCGGAAGTAGCGGTGCGGGTGGGCGTAGACGTCGGCGGGGTTCAGGGGTTCGACGCTGGTGCCCATGGCGTCCTCCTACCGCACCACGACTTCCGACAGCACGCGGCCGTCGGGCCCGATCACGTGCGAGGCACAGGCCAGGCACGGGTCGAACGAGTGGATGGTGCGCAGGATCTCGACCGGGCGTTTCGGGTCGGCGAGCGGCGTGCCGACCAGCGCGGCCTCGTAGGCGCCGTGCCGGCCCTTCGCGTCGCGCGGCGAGGCGTTCCAGGTGGACGGCACCACGATCTGGTAGGAGGCGATCCTGCCGTCGCGGATGTGCACCCAGTGACCCAGCGCGCCGCGCGGGGCCTCGGTGAAGCCGAAGCCCTTGCACTCCTTCGGCCAGGTGTGCGGCTCCCACTTCGACGTGTCCGCCACGGCGCTGTCGCCGGCCTTCAGGTTGGCGACCAGCCGATCGAACTCCTCCTTCAGCCAGCGCACCGCGAGCCGGGTCTCGAGCCCGCGTGCGGCGGTGCGGCCGAGCGTCGAGAAGAGCGCGGCGGGCGGCAGCTTGAGCGCGCCGAGCGCTTCGCCCACGACCTGCCGGTAGTCCTCGCGGCCGCTCGCGTAACCGATCAGCATCCGCGCGAGCGGGCCGACCTCCATGGCGTTGCCCTGCCAGCGCGGGGTCTTGAGCCACGAGTAGGCCCTGGTCTCGTCCAGTTGCTCGTAGGGCGGCTTCGGCCCGGTGTACTTCGGCACCGTCACGCCGTCCCACGGGTGGAGCGAGTCCTGGCCCGCCGGGTACTCGTACCACGAGTGCCCGATCTCCTCGCGGACCTGCTCCGGGCTCTCCGGGTCCACCGGCAGGACCTTGCCGAGGTCCTTGCCGAGGATCGCCCCGCGCGGGATGCGGAAGCGGGACGGGTCGCCGATCCCCGCCTGCGGCAGGTCGCCGTAGGACAGGTAGTTGCCGAGCCCGCCGCCGTACCGGGTCCACTCGGGGTAGAACGAGGCCACGGCCAGCAGGTCGGGCAGGTAGAGCTGCTCGACCACCTGGATGGCCCCGTCGATCAGGTCCCGGACCAGGTTGAGCCGCTCCACGTTGATGGCGTTGTCGCTCTGCAGGTCGATCGTCGAGGCCATGCCGCCGACGAGGTAGTTCGGGTGCGGGTTCTTGCCCCCGAAGACGGTGTGGATCTTGACGATCTCCTTCTGCCAGCGCAGCGCCTCGAGGTAGTGCGCCACCGCCATGAGGTTCGCCTCGGGCGGCAGCTTGTAGGCCGGGTGTCCCCAGTAGGCGTTCGCGAAGATGCCGAGCTGCCCCGAGTCCACGAAGCGCTTGAGCGTCCCGGCCACGTCGGCGAAGTAGCCGGTCGTGGCGGTGGGCCAGTGCGGCGAGACCTTCTGGGCGAGGGCCGCAGTGGCTGCCGGGTCGGCCTTCAGCGCCGAGACCACGTCCACCCAGTCGAGCGCGTGCAGGTGGTAGAAGTGCACCACGTGGTCCTGCACGGTCTGCGTCAGGTACATGATGTTGCGGATGAGATCGGCGTTCGCCGGCACGTGGATGCCGAGCGCGTTCTCCACCGAGCGCACCGAGGCGAGCGCGTGCACGGTGGTGCACACGCCGCAGATGCGCTCGCAGAAGGCCCACGCGTCGCGCGGGTCCCGGTCCTGGAGGATGACCTCGATCCCGCGCCACATCGTGCCGCACGACATGGCGTCCTGGATCGTCCCGCTCCCGTCCAGCATCGCCTCGATGCGGAGGTGGCCCTCGATGCGGGTGATCGGATCGACGACGACTCGCTGTGCCATGGCCGCCTCCTAGGCCCGGTCCGGGCCGGGGGGCGGGGGCACCGGCGGGTCCGCTTTCGCGGCCCGCGACTTCTCGATGCCCCGCTTGGCCAGGAACGAGGTGAAATGCGCCGCGGCGCCGGCGGCCGCGACGACGGCGAGCGTCTTGCCGACCTGGTCGGGGGTGCTCTGCACGCCGGGCACCGGGATGCCCGAGAGCCGGCGGTAGAAGGGTCCGTTGTCCCAGAAGCCGTCCTCGGCGCAGCCGATGCATCCATGGCCCGAGCCGACCGGCCAGGAGATGCCGTTGTTCCAGCGGATGGTCGAGCACGAGTTGTAGGTCGTTGGGCCCCGGCAGCCCATCTTGTACAGGCACCAGCCCCGGCGGGCCCCCTCGTCGTCCCAGCTCTCCACGAACTGGCCGGCGTCGAAGAACGCGCGCCGGTAGCACTTGTCGTGGAGCCGCTGGCCGTAGAACATGCGCGGCCGCCCGGCGCGGTCCAGGTCGGGCAGCCGGTCGAAGGTCAGGATGTAGGCCAGCAGCCCGGTCATGACCTCGGCGATCGGCGGACAGCCCGGCACGCGGATGACCGGCTTGTCGTGGATCAGCTGGTGCACCGGCTTCGCCCCGGTGGGGTTGGGGTGAGCGGCCTGGATGCAGCCGTTCGACGCGCACGAGCCCCACGCCACGACCGCCTTCGCGTGGCGCGCGGACTCGAGCAGGATGTCCTCGAAGGTGCGCCCGCCCACCGTGCAGTAGACCCCGCCGTCCCGGGTCGGGGCATTGCCCTCGACCGCCAGCAGGTAGCCACCCGGGTGCTTCGCGATGATCTCGCGGCGGATCTCCTCGGCCTGGAAGCCCGCGGCGGCCTGCAGCGTGTCGTCGTAGTCGAGCGACAGCAGGTTGAGGACGACGTCCTGCGCCAGCGGATGGGCCGAGCGGATGAACGACTCGCTGCAGCACGTGCACTCGAGGCCGTGCAGCCACATCACCGGGATGCGCGGCTTGCTCTCGAGGGCGTGGGCCACCCTTCCCACTCCCGAGGCGTCCAGCCCCAGCGCCGCCGCGGTGAGCGTGCAGAAGCGCAGGAAGGTTCGGCGATCGATGCCGTGCGCCAGCAGGACATCGTAGGTGGAGGGATGATGCCGGTGGGCAGCCATGACGGCCTCCTCTGGGGAAGCGCGGCCGACCTCACGGGGAAGACGTCGCGACAGTACGCTCGCGGGGGGGTTGGTACAGCGGTACGAAAGTACCAACGGCCGGGCTTCCCGGCCGTCCGCGGCGTGGCTCTACGGCTTCACGCCGCTGGCGATCGCCGAGGCGATGTAGGGGTCCCGCCGCTCGATCCCGGCCTCGTCGTCCAGCCAGCGCCCCATCCGCCGGACCAGCCGCCGGTCGAAGAGCTCGGGGAAGAGCCGGTGGGCCAGTGCGGTGGTGGACAGGACCACGGAGGTGAACCGCTCGATCCCGACGGTGGACGGGGAGCACAGGACGATGCCGGCCTGGACGTCACGGAACCCCGACCGCCGCAGCAGGCTCGCCAGCCCCTTGCCGATGTTCCCGTCGCTGCCGATCTTCGCGTGGACGGCGAGCAGGGCCGCGCGGTAGGCCTCCCAGGTCGGGTCCGCCACGTGGCAGTCCAGGTAGGCCTCCACGGACTCGACCGCGATGAACGTCCCCTTTCGCTTGAGCCGCTGGAAGGCGGCTCCCACGAAGTCCGCCGGGCTGGACGAGTGCTGGAGCGTGTAGCGCGAGAGGATGGCGTCGCGCTTCTTCCGGTCGAACTTCGCGTCGAAGAACGCCGTCCTGAAGCGGACGTTCTTGACGGAGCGCCGCCTCAGTCGCGCAACCGCCTTGCGGATCGCGAACTCGTTGTGGTCGATCCCGAGGAAGCGCGCGCCCTTCGTCCGCACGGCGACCTCCAGCAGGAACGATCCCTCGCCGGTGCCGGCGTCGAGCACGTCGCGGCAGCCGCGTTCGTTCAGGGTCGCCGCGACCACCGGGATCTCGGCGGACCCGCTGGCCCGCGTCTGCGCCTCCAGGGTCGCACCGAGCAGGTCGGTCTGCTCGAGCGTGAGATACGATTCCAGCATGGTCTTCATCGGGGCCTCCGTTCTTGCATCGGGGTTCGCGCGCTGCCGGTGAGGCGGAGTGCCGCGGCGTTCGGACGGCGTTCGCGCGGGTGCCGGCCGGGCGCGGGGTTCATCGCAGGGAGTCTCCGCCGGCTGCGATCGAGTCCGGCGCGACCGCGGTCGAGTCGGACAGCGCGGCCAGGCTGTCCGCCGGCGGATGCACCACGCCGCAGGTCCGGGTCGGCGCGGTGCCGGGCAGGAAGGGCACCCGCATCGTCGGGCAGCCGCCCCGCGCCAGCAGGCCGGTCCACGGGTCGATCCAGGCCAGCGTGAGCCCGGCGTCGCCGGGGAAGGGCGCCGCGGGGAAGTCCCTCAGCATGGCGCCCATGATCCCGGCCCAGATCGGGAGCGCGACCTCGGCGGCCGGACGCTGCAGGGTGTGCGGCGTGTCGTAGCCCACCCAGGCGCCGGCGACGAGGTCCGGCACGAAGCCCACGAACCAGGCGTCGTAGTAGTCGTTGGTCGTGCCGGTCTTGCCGCCCGCGGGCCGCAGGAAGCCGTAGACGGAGCGCAGCGGGTAGGAGACGCCGAAGATGACCACGTCCTCGAGCAGGCCGGTCATGAGGTCCGCGGTCGGGGCCGGCAGCACCTGCGTCGCCGGCGTGGCGGGCGGGAGCAGGTCCTGCCCCGCGGCGTCCAGCACCGCGCGCACCGGGGTCGGTTCGTGGCGCACGCCGCGCCCGGGGAAGACGCCGTAGGCGCCGGTGAGCGCGAGCAGCGTCGCCTCGTTGGTGCCGAGCCCGATGCTCGCGACGGGCTTCAGCTTCCCCAGGCCGAAGCGCTCGGCGTAGCGCGCCGCCTGCCCGGCGCCGATCGCCTCGACCAGGTTCGCCGTCGCCACGTTGAGCGACTTGGCGAGCGCCTTCGCCAGCGTCACCTCGGGGTGGTACTCGTCCTTGTCGTTGCGCGGCTTCCAGGTCGTGTCGCCGGCGGCGAACTCCCGCCTCAGGTCCGGCACGGTCGAGGCCGGGCCGAAGCGCGGGGCGCCGCGGCCGGGGTCGAGGGCGGCGGCGTAGACGATCGGCTTGATCGCCGACCCGGTCTGGCGGCGCGCCTGCGTGGCGCGGTTGAAGTCGCCGGTCCCGGGGGCGCGTCCCCCCACCACGGCGCGCACCCGGCCGGTGGCGGGGTCGAGCGCCACGAACGCACCCTGCAGCGGCTGGGGCCCGCGCCCGCTCCAGCGCTCGAGCGAGTCCACGCCGTCGGCGAGCCCCCGCTCGGCCTCGGCCTGCCAGACCAGGTCGAGCGTGGTGAATATCGCGAGGCCCCAGTGCTCGGCGGCGCCGCGCGGCAGGTGCTCGGCGAGATGCTGGCGCACGTAGCCCACGTAGCTGGGGAAGCGGCTGGGCGGGGGCGGGCCGCGGCGCGCCTCCAGCGGCGCAGCCCGCAGCCGTGCCGCCGTGGCCGCGTCGAGCACGCCGGTGACGGCCATGTCGCCGAGCACCGCGTTGCGCCTCATCGTCGCCAGGCGGGGAGCGCGGAACGGGGAATAGGCGTTGGGCGCCGGGATGATGCCCGCGAGCAGCGCGGAACGCGCCACGTCGAGCGACTCGACCGGGGCGTCGAAATACCAGCGCGCGGCCTCGGCCACGCCCGCCACGCCCCCGGACCCGTTCTGTCCCCAGTAGACCGAGTTCAGGTACATCTCGAGGATCTCGTCCTTCGAGAGGATCACCTCGAGCCCCGTGGCGATCACCGCCTCGGAGAGCTTGCGGCCCCAGGTGCGCTCGCGACCCAGGAAGAGCCCGCGCGCCAGCTGCTGCGTGATGGTGCTGCCGCCCTGGCGCAGCCCGCCCGCCTGCACGTTGGTGACGAGCGCGCGGAAGTTGCCGCGCAGGTCCAGCCCCCGGTGCTGGCGGAAGCGGCGGTCCTCGGAGGCGACGACCGCGTCGCGCAGCGCACGGGGGATGCGCGCGAGCGGCACCCAGCTGCGCAGGACCAGGTGGTCGTCGGCCACGAGCGCGATGGCCACGGGCTCGAGTCGCGGCGGGCGCGGGAGGTCGGGAGGCGGCGCGCCGGCGAGGCCTCCCAGGCGCTCCACCGCCGCCAGCCGCCCGGCCGCGAGACGCAGGCGCACGCGCTCGGGACCGCCCGCTCCCTCGGGGTCGGGCGCGGCGGCGAAGCCGCGCAGCAGGATCTCGAGACCGCCCGGCACGGCCCGGTACTCGCCCGGGAGGGAGACCACCGTCACCTCGCGGTACCCGCGCGCCTCGAGCTGCGCCCGCAGGTAGGACTCCGGGCACGCGCGGCCCGGCGCGAGGGTGACCCCGTCGGAGTAGACGCGCGAGGGGAAGGACCACGACGGCCCGGTGGCGTGCCGCGAGCGCAGCGCGCGGACCTCGATCGAGAGGCGGATGAAGCCGGCCAGGGCGGCCAGCCCCAGCACCGCGAGCCCGGCGAGCGCGGCGGACCGCCGCGGCCGGGCGCGGGCTCGAGCCCACAGCACGACGAACCAGGACGTCCCGCCAGTCCCGGGGTTCGAGCCGGCGGATGGTGCGTTTCGGTTGGCCATGTGGATCGCCCTGGGAGGGTTTCCGGGGTCCGGTGATTGCAAGGCTTCCCGGACAGACTAGCCGCAAGCGCGATCGGGCGCACGCCGCCCGGCAGGCCCGAATGACGCAAGTCGTGGCCTCCCAGCGGGCAGGGGGCCCATCGGGAGGGCCGGGTTGGGCCGTACGGCTGCTTCGGGGGGCTGCGATCCACCCGCGGGGCTCCGCGGGGGCCGCCGAATCGACCGGTCGGCGAATCCCATCGGCAGGAAGGCTCATCCATAGGGAGGAAGTCGATGACTTGGCCGGAGCGAAAGCGGAGGATGTCATGGCAGGGCGTGAACGGGGTGGATTCGCCGGGATGGATAGCGACAAGCAACGGGAGATCGCCCGGCGAGGCGGCCGGGCTGCCCATGAAAAGGGTACTGCGCACGAGTTCACGGCGGACGAGGCACGCGCCGCGGGCCGCAAGGGCGGCGTGTCGGTGAGCCGGGACCGGGATCACATGTCCCGCATCGGTCGGGCCGGAGGCAAGAGCTCCGGAAGGGGCCGCAGCGGCGGCGGCAACGCGGCCTCATCGGGTCCGAAGGAACAGTCCCCCGGAGGCCTGGAGTCGCACTCCTCGGCTGCGTAGGCCGGACTCGGGCAGCCGGGGCCGGTGGCGGCGGGTGACCGCGTCGGGCGCGGCCGCCGCGGGCCGGTTTCGGCTAGGTGAATGGAGCAACCGGTAGGACAATGCCGGGGTTGCGGGCGCCCCGCCCGCGCCCTTCGAAACCGCCTTCGACCTCGGGGTCCCTCGGGATGATCGCCGCCACGTCATTCGGGACCGGGTGCGGGCCCGGCGCCTCCCCGACACCGGGGGCCGCATCGCCATGAGCGTCCCGGTGCGCGTCCTCTTCGTGGAAGACTCCCGCGACGACGTGGACCTCGTCCTCCACGAGCTCCGCCGCAGCGGGTTCACTCCCGACCACTGGGTCGTGGAGACCGCGGAGGCGATGCGCCAGGCGCTGGCCGACGAGAGCTGGGACCTGGTCATCGCCGACCACTCGATGCCGCGATTCGACGCCCCCGGCGCGCTGGCGGTCCTCCGGCGCAGCGGGCAGGACCTGCCGTTCATCGTGGTCTCGGGCCACATCGGCGAGGAGCAGGCCGTGGCCTGCATGAGGGCGGGGGCCAGCGACTACCTGACCAAGGACAACCTGCTCCGGCTCGGTCCCGTGGTCGAGCGCGAGCTGCGCGACGCCTTCCAGCGGCGCGCGGCGACGGCGGCGCTCGACACCAGCGAGGAGCGCTACCGGTTGCTGGTCGAGAACTCCGCCGACATGATCGTGCTGCAGGACGACCAGGGGGTCGTCACCTTCGCGAGCCCTTCCGTCGCCCGCGTGCTCGGGTACCCGCCTGCGGAGGTCCTGGGCCGCAGGCTGCGCGAGTTCGTCCACGAGGACGACGCCGGGATCCTGGCGCGGGCCCTGGAGGAGGTGCTGATCCGCGGGGCCAGCCCGCCCCTCACCGGGCTGCGCTTCCGTCACCGCGACGGCACCTGGCGCATCGTCGAGGGCAGCGCGGCGCGCATCGTCGAGCCCGGCGGCAAGACCGGCCTGGTCACCACCGGGAGGGACGTCACCGAGCGCATCCAGCTCGAGGCCCAGCTGCAACGGGCCCAGAAGCTGGAAGCGGTCGGTCGCCTCGCCGGCGGCGTGGCGCACGATTTCAACGACCTGCTCACCGTGATCCTCGGCTACGGCAACCTGCTGCTCGACCAGCTCGCGGACGATCACGTTCTCCACCAGGAGGTGGCCGAGATCAAGCGCGCGGCGGAGCGCGCCGCGAACCTGACGCAGCAGCTCCTCACGTTCGGACGCAGGCAGGTGCTGAGCCCGCGACCCGTGGACCTCAACCCCGTCATCGGCGCACAGCTCGAGCCGCTCCGCCAGCTCATCGGCGCGGGGATCGAGCTCACCCTGATGCTCGCGCCCGGCCTCGACCCGACCCGCGTGGATCCCGGCCAGGTCGAGCAGATGCTCATGGACCTGGCGGCGAACGCACGCGACGCCATGCCCCAGGGTGGCCGACTCACGATCGAGACGGCGAACGTGGAGTTCGACGCCGCCGCCGCGCGCCGCCGCGCGGTGCAGCCCGGGCCCTACGTCATGCTGGCCGTGACCGACACCGGGCAGGGCATGGACGCGGCCACGCAGGCCCGACTCTTCGAACCCTTCTTCACGACCAAGGAGCCGGGCAGGAGGACCGGGCTCGGGCTCTCCAGTGTCTACGCCGTCGTGCGCCAGTGCGGGGGCAATGTCTTCGTGTCCAGCGAGCGGGGGCGCGGGAGCCGCTTCGAGATCACCCTGCCCCGTGCGGAGGCGGCGCCCGCGGCGCGGACCGCGAAGCTGGCGCCGGACGAGGCCCGCGGCGACGAGACCGTCGTGCTGGTCGAGGACGAGCCGCTGGTGAGGAACCTGGTGGCCGAGGTACTGCGCAGGAACGGCTACCAGGTGATGGAGTTCGTCAATGGGCGCGAGGCGCTGGCGCGGCTGAAGCGCCACACCGGTTTCGTCCACCTGCTGGTCACCGACGTGGTGATGCCGGGGATGAGCGGCATCGAGCTGGCCCGCGCCCTGGCGCCGGGCCGCCCGGAGATGTGCGTCCTGTTCATCTCCGGGTACACGGACGACCTGGTCGGACGGCAGGGCGCGCTGCAGCCGAGGCGGAGGTTCCTGCAGAAGCCGTTCACGCCGGACAGCCTCCTGCGCGAGGTGCGCGGGCTGCTCGATGTGCCGGATGCCGCGCCGGACGCGGGCGCCGCCCTGCCGGCCGGGCGGACCGTGGCGCCCGCCGACTGAGCCCCGGGCCTTCCTCCCGCCGCCGGAAGCGGCGCGACGCGCTCAGCTTCGAGCCAGGCCGCCCTCCGGGAAGCCGGGCATCCGCACGTCCCGATCGCACGCCGGGCACGACCAACTCCCGGCACGCGCCTGCATGAGAACGGCGCGGTGCTCCCGGCCCCAGCAGGCCGGGCAGAGGGGACCCGACTCCAGGTCGCCGTCCCTTCGCCAGAGGACGTCGTGACGGAAGCTCAACTCCTCCCGGGGGCGCAGCCACTGCCCGGGCCCCGGCGCCGGCCGCCGCTGCGGGGCAGCCTCCTCCGCGGGTCGAACGCGCGCCGCCTGGAGCGTGGCCAACGCGCCCTGCAGCTCGGAATCGCGCAGGTGCAGTGCCGCCCTCGCGATTCTCCTGATCGCCCCGAACTTGTCCATGGTTCCCTCTCGGTGCTGGAGCGGCGCTAGTCCTCTCCGTACGGTGGGACGGCTTCTTCGTCCTGGTAGACGGCACACGACAACTGGTGGCCGTCGTTCAGGCGCAGCTTGCGGTAGAGCCCCGCGAGGTGGTTCTCGACCGTGCGCGGACTGATGAAGAGCCGCTCCCCGACCTCGCGACTGGTGAAGCCGCGGGCGACCAGGTGCAGCACCTCCGCCTCCCGCTCGCTCAGGCTCTCCCGCGTTCTCCGGTCGGTCGCCGGCTCCCGGCCCGCGAACCGCTTGCGCAGGTCGTCCGCGTAGCCGCGGCTCAGGTAGGTTCGCCCCGCCGACACCTCCGCGATGGCCAGGATGAACTCGTCCGCTTCGGCGTTCGGGTGGAGCAGCCCCGCCAGGTGGACGCGGAGGACCAGCTCCGCGTGGCGCGCACGGAGCACCGGGAGCATGCCGATCACGCGCAACCCGGGATGGGTCCGCATCAACGTCGCCGCGAGTTCGAGCCGGAGGATCAGCTCGGCCGTGAGGTCCATGAGCAGGATGTCGGGCGAGGACCGCTCGACCGAGCCGGTGATCTCCGCCGTGGTCCTGGCCCGGCCGACGACCTCGAGACCCGCCACGGGCGAGAGCGCCGCCTGGATCGCCTCGGAATAGAGCCGCGTCGGGACGGCCAGGAGGATCCGCGTCGACGTGGAACGACTGCGGGCGCGGCCGATGATCCCGTGCGGGCCCGTCGAGCGGCACGCCGGCTTCCTTGCCTCGCGTCGCTGCGCCATCAATGGACCACCTTTCGCAAGCTCCCTGGAACCGGGTGAGCGGCGCGCGGCGACATCATCACCCGGCGATCTCGATTCGGGTCGACTCGCGCACGACCCGGGCGATCTCGGACACGGGCAGCGGCTTGAGCAGAACGGCGTACACGCCGCTCTGCCGGGCTCGCTGCACGACCGAGGGCGTGCCGTCGTCGGCGAGCAGGATGACCGGCGCGGCGGGATCGCGTGATCGCGCGGCCGCCGCGACCTCGAAGCCGTCCTCGTTCGACCGGGCGCCCAGGGACAGACCGGTGATCACGCAGGCGTACCGCCGCTCGGCGTGCAACGCCCGCGCTTCCTGCAGGCGATGGACGCCGTCCACCTCGAAGCCGTCCGCCCGGAAGATGTCATGCATGACGGACAGGGTGGCCTCGTCGTCCTCGACGATCAGCAGCCTGGGGCTCATGCCGACGCTACGACGCAAGCGTCCTGCCAAACGCGGGTCACCCCGCGATGCCGTGCGCGAACGCACGGCGTCGCAGGGCGTTGGGGGCCCCGCGCCGCGAAAGGGAGCCGGTGCGGGAGGGCGCGGCCGTCCGGACCCCGGACCCCGAATCCGAGGACTGGACGACGAGGCTCAGTAGGGCGGAGTGAGGCCGAGCCTCTTGATCCGCTCGTAGAGCGAACTGCGCGGCACGCCGAGCCGGCGCGCGGCGCGCTCGACGTGGCCGCCCTCGGCCGCGAGCGCCCGCGCGATGTGGCGGTGCTCCGCCTCCTCGAGCGTGAGGTCGGCCTCGGGGGGTGGCGCACCGTCTGCCAGTGGCCCGTCGAGCAGGATGTGGCGCGCCGCGATCATGGGGCCGTCGCATCGAAGGACCGCGCGCTCGAGCACGTTGCGCAGCTCCCGCACGTTGCCGGGCCACGGGTGGGCGGTGAGCCTGGCATCCGCGTCGGGGGAGAGCGAGATCCCGGTCCTGCCCAGCTCGGCCGCGAGCATGGCGAGCAGGCGGCAGGCGATGATCGGGATGTCCTCGACGCGCTCGCGCAACGGCGGGATGCGCAGCGAGAGCACGTGCAGCCGGTAGTACAGGTCCTCGCGGAAGCGCTTCTCCCGCACCAGCGCGGACAGGTCCTGGTGCGTCGCCGCGACCAGCTGGATGTCCACCCGCCGGTCGCGGACCTCCCCGAGCCGGCGGAATCGCTTCTCCTCGATCACCTTGAGCAGCTTGGCCTGCACCGCGGTGTCCATGTCGCCCACCTCGTCCAGGAACACCACGCCGTGGTGGGCGACCTCGAGCAGGCCCGGCTTGCTGGTCGTGGCGTCGGTGAAGGCCCCCCGGTCGTGGCCGAAGAGCTCCGACTCGAGCAGCTCCCGGGAGAGCCCGGCGCAGTTCAGGTCCACGAAGGGCTCGTCCGCGCGCGTGCCGTTGCGGTGAAGCCACGCGGCGAGCACGCCCTTCCCGCTGCCCGTCTCGCCCTGGATGAAGATGGGACTCTCGCTCGCGAGGGCGCGCCGGGCTTCATCGGCCAGGTGGTGGATGGCCGCGCTGGTCCCGAGGAACGGATCCTGCGCGGCCGCGTCCTCCCGGGCGCGTCGCGCGCTCTGCCGCTGCCGCATGCGCCGGTCCGCGAGCAACCGCTCGAGCACCGTGAGCAGCGCCGGGAGCTCGACCGGCTTGGTGAGGAACTGGTCCGCTCCGCCCTGGATGCTCTCCACCGCGCGCTCGATCGTCCCGTAGGCGGTGAGGATCAGCACCGGGACGGCCGGGTCCATCGCCCGCAGGCGGGGGATCAGGTCGAGCGCCGTGCCGTCGGGCAGTTGGAAGTCGAGCACCACCGCGTCGGGGGAACGGGTCCGAAACAGCTCGTCGGCCACGGCGCAGGACGCGGCCTCGTCGACCTCGAAGCCGTGCGCCACGAGGAACTCGCGGATGCCGAAGCGCGCCCCCTCTTCGTCGTCCACCACCAGGATCAGTCTCTTCGGCATCGGTTCCCTCTCCGCTCGATCGGGTGCGTCGCGCCTCAGACCTTCATGGAACGCAGGATCAGCGAGACGACCGCGCCGCCTTCCGGACCGCCTCCGGCCACGACGTTCCCGCCGTGTTCCTCGACGATGCGCTGGACGATGGAGAGCCCCAGCCCCGTTCCGCCGGCCCGCCGGGAGAAGAACGGGTCGTAGATCCTCGGCAGGTCCTCCTCCGGGAAGCCCGGGCCGGAATCGCGGACTTCGCAGCGGATCCAGCCCTCGCCGTCTCCCGGGACCTCGGCGGCGTCCACCACCACCTTCCCGCCGCGCGGAGAGTGGTGGATCGCGTTCTCCACCAGGTTCTTGAGGGCCACGAAGACCAGGTCGGGGTCGGCCCGCAGGGAAGGCAGGGCCTGCCCGACGCGGTTCTCGATGGTGACGCCGGCATCGCCCGCCAGCGACTCGCACGCCCGGGTCAGCCCCGCCACCAGCGGTCGCAGGGGGACGGCCGCGAGACCGAGGGTGCGCGGTCGACCGTAGTTCAGCAGGTCCTGCATCAGCCGGTTGAGGTGGTCGGTCTCGCCGCGCAACACCTTCAGGTAGCGCGCGTGGTCCCCGTCCTTGCCGTGGCTGGCCTCGAACGCGTCGAGGGTCGAGGAGATGCCGAACAGCGGGTTTCGCACCTCGTGCGCGACGCTGGCCACCACCGAGCCCAGGGCCGACATGGTCTCGGCGCGGCGCAGGCGCCCCTGGAGATGGCGCTCGCGTTCCTCCCCCTGTCGGCGCTCGGTCAGTTCCCGGTTCGCGGTCCGGAACAGCCGGGCGTTCTCAATGACCAGCCCGATCGGGCCGCAGAGCTCGCGCACCACCTGGAGGCTGCGTTCGGTCGGCTTCACCGGGCCCCTCGCGAAGACGCACAGGACGCCGATGCAACGGTCCTTGGCCATCAAGGGGAAGGCGGCGTGGAATCGGACGCCCGCGCGAGGGGCCTTCGCCCCGGCCGCGGCGCGACGCCCGGAGGCGTCGTCCCACGTGATGATCGGCTCGCGGACGACCGCGCATCTTCCGCACAGGCCCGTGCCGACCTCGATCCCGGTGGTGGCGAGTTCGGGGACCGCCTCGGGGGAATCGTCGAACTCGGTCTCGAGTCGGAGCGATCGTCCCGCGGGATCCAGCAGGCAGATCGCGCCGCCCTCGAGGCCGGTCAGCTCGACGGCCCCGCGCACGACGCGGTCGAGGGCGGTCGGCAGGTCGAGGTTCGTGGCGGTGGCGGCGACGATCTCGCCGATCTTGGTCAGTTCGCGGTTGCGCTCGCCGAGTTCGTTCGCGATCCTCTCGCGCTCCGCGCGCGTGCGCAGCGCCGTGATGCCGAAGGCCAGGTTGTCCGCGAGCTCCGTCAGGAGCCGGATCACCTGCCCGTCGAAGGCGTCCGGCTCGGTGGCACAGACCGTCAGTGCCCCCAGGGTCCGACCTTCGGCGACGAGCGGCAGCGCGATGGACGAGACCAGGCCGCTCTGGACCGCGGCGGCGCGCCAGGGCGCGTAACCGGGATCCGTCGCGATGCCGTGCACGACGCAGGGCCGTCCGGTGCGGATGGCCGTGCCCGTAGGCCCGCGCCCCAGCGGCGTGTCCGCCCAGGTGAGGCTCACCTCGTCGAGATAGCCCTGTCGGTCGCCGGCCCGGGCGACGACGCGCGCGGTCCGCGCCTCGTCCTGCACCGCGAAGGAGATCCACGCGACCCCGTAGCGGCCGAGGGTCAGCACGATGCGGCACACTTCGGGCAGCAGCTCGGCTTCGGTCCTGGCGCGCACCACCGCCTGGTCGCAGGCGTTGAGCACGCGCAGGGCCCGGTTCGCGCGGCGCAGGGTCTCCTCGTCCTGTCTGAGCCTGGTGACGTCGCTGTGGCACCCGAGCAAGTGCGTGGGATTGCCCGCGGCGTCCTTCAGCACTTCGGCCCGGGCCAGGATCCTGCGATAGGTGCCGTCGCGGTGCCGCAGGCGGCACTCGAGCTCGTAGTTCGGATGCGGGGCCGCCAGGTAGGCGGCGACGGTGGCCCTGGCCCGGGCGAGGTCGTCGGGGTGGACGCGCGTCTCCCATTCGCCGAACTCGCTCGTGATCTCGTCGACGCCGTACCCGAGCTGTAACTTCCACTCCGGGGAGTACCAGACGTGGTCGGTGCGCAGGTCCCAGCTCCACAGGCCGACGTTCCCTGCGCGGACGGCGAGCTGGAGCCGGGAGGCGGCCTCGAGGCGTTCCGCGTTCGCCCTCCTCCGCTCGGTGACATCGGCGAAGAAGATCGTGAGGCCGTCCGGAGACGGGAAGATCCGGTTCTCGAGCCACCGTCCCGAGTCCAGGTATTCCCCCTCGAACCGCACGGAGACCTGCTGCTCGAGCGCACGGTGACAGGCCTCCTGGAAGCCCCCCCGGACCCCGGTGCCGGGGAACTCGGTCCAGATGTTCCTGCCGACCAGGTCGCGGGGGCTGCGGCCCAGCAACCGCCCGGCCGTCTCGTTCGCGAACGTGATGCGCCAATCGGGGTCCAGGGCCACGAAGCCGTCGGTCACGCGTTCGAGCAGCACCGTCTGGCGGTCGTGGATGGCCTTGGTCTCGCGTCGGGCCTCCTCCGAGAGCGCGAGCTGGGCGCGCAAGGCGACCCTGGCCTCCTCCTGCGTCGAGAGCATCCGGTTGAATTGCGCGGCGACCTCCCGGGTCTCCGCCGTGCCTTCCTCGGTCGCCCGGGCTTCCGCCTTCCCGTCGGCCACCGCGCGCGCCGTGGCCGTCAGGGCGCGGAGCGGGCGCTCGATCCGGCGGCCGATGTCGAGCGCGAACAGGGCGGAGATGACGAGGATGGCGAGGCAGACGATCGCGAATCGGAGCGCCTGGCTGGTGTAGGGCGCCAGGACCGAGAACGGCGGCACGCCGGCGACGACTCTCCAGCCGGCTTCGTGGATGGTCGTGTAGCCATAGAAACGTACGATGCCATCGAGGCCACGGACTTCCCCCACGCCTTCCCGGCTCCGGAGCGCGAGCCGCGAGACTTCGGCGCTCCGCGTCGCCAATCCCACCCATCGCCCGGAATCCGGCACGCTTGCGATGATCGTTCCTTCGCCGTCGAGCACCGTGATCGCGCCGCCCTCCGGGAGTCCGGCGACGGTCAGGCGTGGCGTCCAGCGATCGACTCGAAGGAGGATCCCCAGCGTCGCCACGGTTCGTCCGGCATCGTTGCGCACGGGCCGGGCCAGCAGGACGACCCGCGCGCCCGTGGCCCGGGCGACGAACGGCGGACCGATGACCAGGCGGCCGCTTCGCTGCGCCCGCGCCAGGCACTCGGTCACGGCGGGGAGCACGAGGTCGGACTCCTGGGTGGGCGTGGTCGAGCACAGCGGGGTCCCGTCCGGGGCGGCGAGCAGGATGCCGCCGAGCGATCGAGGCAGGGCCGTGCGGCCCTCGAAGACGGGATCGCAGCGCCCGCGCCGCGCCTCGCGCACCAGTGGCCGCCCCGCGATCTCGTCGAGGAGCGCCCAGGCCTCGTCCAGCGTCCCGTGGACCTGCGCGGCCCCCAGTTGGGCCAGTCTCAGGCTCGACCGCAGCGCCTCGCGTCGAGCCTCCTGCGCGGCGAGGACGATCGCGAGCGTCAGGAGTCCGAGCAGGGGAAGCGCGACCACCAGGACCAACCTGCCGAGTTGGGTCCGGATGGTCCGGTGGCGTTTCGTCGGGGACATTCGCACCTCCAGGCTCGTGCGATGTCGTTCATCGAACGCGGGCCGTCACGGGATTCTCGAAGGCCCGGTGTCTCCCGACGCGACACCCGCGAATCAGGAGGCTCGATGCAGTCGACCGCTCCAGGCGAGAGGGTGCCGGGGGAACGCGTGGCTCGAGTCGACGATCGGATCCCTGTCTCCTGAGCGTTACACTACCACTCGGGCGTACCGATGAAGAGAACCATTTCGGAACGGACCCGGCGGCAGGTCCCGCTCATGGTCGCGTTCGCTTTGCCGGTCGGTTGTGGCAGAGTGGCCCCATGCCGATTCCCGACCCCCGGCGCGCCGGGGTCCTCTTCCGCACGGCGCTGGCACGGGTCCCCGTGCCACCCGGCCCGTGGCGACGCCTGCTCGTGGTGGACGTGCCGCGCCAGCGCCTCGTGCTGCTCGACCGGCAGGGCGAGGGCCTCGCCGAGTACCCGGTCTCCACCGCCGCCGCCGGCATCGGGGGCGAGTCGGGCTCGTTGCGCACGCCGCCGGGCCTGCACCGCGTCCGCGCGCGGATCGGCGCGGGCGAGCCCGCGGGCGCGGTGTTCGCGAGCCGCGTGCCCACCGGCGAGGTGTGGCGGGGCGATACCCGCGACGATGACCTGATCCTCTCGCGCATCATCACGCTCGAGGGCCTCGAGGACGGCGTGAACCGCGGCCCGGGTTGCGACTCGCTCGAGCGCACCATCTACCTGCACGGCACCAACCGCGAGGACGCGCTGGGCGAGCCCGCGTCGCACGGCTGCGTACGGATGGCGAACGCGGCCGTGATCGAGCTGTTCGACCGCGTGGCCGAGGGCGACCTGGTGGCCGTGCTCGCGGAGGTGCCCCCGCCCGACTGGCGGAGCGGGCGCTTCCACTACGCGGGGCTCGGCGGCAGCGGCATGAGCGCGCTGGCGCAGTTCCAGGTCATGCGCGGCGGCGCGGCGAGCGGCAGCGACCGGGCCTTCGACCGCGGCGAGCGCGCCCCGGCCCGCGCCCAGCTCGAGCGGCTGGGCATCCAGGTGACGGCCCAGGACGGCAGCGGGGTCGCGGGCGCGGATGCGCTCGTGGTGTCGACCGCGGTCGAGCGCGAGGTGCCGGATTGTGCCGCTGCCCGCCGCCTCGGCGTGCCCGTCGTGCACCGCTCGGAGCTGCTCGCGCGCTTCGTCACCGACCACCGCACGATCGCGGTCACCGGCACCAGCGGCAAGTCCACGGTGGTGGCGATGATCTTCGAGATCCTGCGCGGCGCCGGGCGCGATCCCTCGGTGATCACCGGCGGCGACCTGGTGATGCTGCAGCGGCAGGGGCTGTGGGGGAACGCCTGGGCCGGGCGCTCGGACCTGCTGGTGGTCGAGGCCGACGAGAGCGACGGCTCGGTCGTGCGCTACGAGCCCGCCGTGGGCGTGGTGCTGAACCTGCAGCGCGATCACCGCGAGATGGACGAGGTGGCCGCGATGTTCCGCACGCTTCGCGGGCGCGTCCGCGAGTCCTTCGTCGTGGGGGAGGGCGCGAACCTCGCCGGGCTCGCCGCCGGCGCGACCGTGTTCGGCCTCGGCGCGGGCGCGGCGGTGCGCGGCACCGACGTCGAGCTGGGGCCGGGCGGAGCGGCCTTCACCGTGGACGGCGTGCGCTTCGCGCTGCCGGTGCCCGGGCGCCACAACGTCGAGAACGCGCTGGCCGCGATCGCCGCCTGCCGCGCCGTCGGGGTCCCGCTCGCGGAGACGGCCGCGCCGCTGGGGCGCTTCCAGGGGGTGGGCCGTCGCTTCCAGTCGCTGGGCACGGCGCGCGGAGTCGAGGTGGTGGACGACTTCGCCCACAACCCGGCCAAGGTCGCGGCGGCCCTGGCCACGGCGCAGGCGCGCGCCGTGGGCGGGCGGGTGCTGGCGGTCTACCAGCCGCACGGCTACGGCCCGACGCGGTTCCTGCGGGGCGACTTCGTCGAGACCTTCGCCTCCGTGCTGCGTCCCGCCGACCGGTTCTGGATGCTCGAGGTGTTCTACGCGGGCGGCAGCGCCACGCGCGACTTCTCCGCCGCCGAGATCGCCGCCGAGATCGCCGCGCGGGGCGCGGCCGCCGAGTTCGCGCCCTCGCGCGAGTGGCTGGTCGGGCGCATCGCCGCGGAGGCGCGGGCGGGCGACCTCGTGCTGGTGATGGGGGCGCGGGACCCCTCGCTCACGCAGCTGGCGGGCGCCGTGCTGGCGCGGCTCGGGGGGAGCTGACGGCGTGGGTCCCTTCGCGGCCGACCCCGCCCGCGCGGCGCTGGTCGTCTTCGCGCTCACCTACGCGGTCCTCGGGTTCGGTTCCCTGCCGCCGCTGCGCATCGACCGCACCGGCGCGACGCTGATCGGGGCCACCGCGATGATCGGCCTCGGCGTGCTCACCCCGCACGAGGCGGTCGCCGCGATCGACTTCCACACCCTGGCGCTCCTGTTCGGCATGATGATCGTGGTGGCGCACCTCAAGCGGGCGGGGTTCTTCACCCGGCTCGACGCCCGCGCGGTGGGCCGGGCCCACGCGCCGCGGCGCGTCCTCGTGCTGCTGGTCTGGCTCGCGGGCGGGATCTCGGCGCTGTTCGTCAACGACACCGCCTGCATCCTGCTGACGCCCCTGGCGCTCGAGACCGCGGCGGCCCTGCGCCGGCCGCCGCTGCCGTTCCTGCTCGCCGTGGCGATGGGCTCGAACGTCGGGAGCGTCGCCACGATCGTGGGCAACCCCCAGAACATGCTGGTGGCGAGCTTCTCGGGGATCTCCTACGCGCGCTTCTCGCTGGCGCTGGTCCCGGTGGCCCTGGCGGGGCTGGTGCTCGCCAGCGCCTGGCTCGCGTGGTCGTTCCGCCGTGAGCTGGACGGACCCGCGTTCGAAGACGCTCCGGCGCCCGCGGCCCCGGTGGACCGCGCCCTGCTCGTCAAGTCGCTGATCGTGACCGGACTGCTCCTGGTCGCGCTACTCGCCGGGGTGACCCCCAGCCTCGCCGCGCTGCTCGCGGCCTCCGCGCTGCTGATCACGCGCCGGATCGACCCCGCGACGGTGTACGCCGAGGTGGACTGGTCGCTGCTCACGATGTTCGCCGGGCTGTTCGTGGTGGTGGAGGGCGTGGAGCGCGCGGGCCTGACCGCCCGCTGGCTGTCGGCCCTGCCGGCCGCCGCCCACCACTCGCAGCTCGCGCTCGCCGGGGTGACCACCGTGCTGAGCAACGTCGTGAGCAACGTGCCGGCGGTGCTGGTGCTGCGCGGCTGGGTGAGCCGGTTCGCCGATCCCGAGCGGGCCTGGCTGGTGCTCGCGATGGCCAGCACGCTGGCGGGCAACCTCACGCTGGTGGGCTCGGTCGCGAACCTGATCGTGGTCGAGCAGTCCCGGGGCCGCGCCCGGGTGGGGTTCTGGGCCTACGCGCGCATCGGCGTGCCGTTGACGCTGGCCACGCTGGCGTTCGGCCTGGGCTGGCTGCTCTGGGTCGGGCCGCCGGCGCGCTGACCGGATGCCGCGGGGTGGCTACCGGCGCGCCGTCCGCGATGCCGCGAACGCTCCCGCGACGATGCCCGCGGCGGTGGAGAGCAGGACTCCGACGCCCTGGGTGAGGAGCACGTCCCGCCGCTCCGCGAAGGCCATCAGGACGACGACCGCGAGCGGAACGGCGCCCAGGGCCAGCATGACGCCCGTGTCCGTGCGCAACGCGTGGCGGTTGCCCCGCGACAGCAGGAGCTGGCAGACGAAGAAGTAGCCCGCCAGCGTGGCGAACGCCGCGGGGAGCCCCCACGCTTCGCCGACGAACATCATCAGCAGGAAGGAGACGACCCCGAGGAGGAGCGCGATCGCCGGCTTCTTCATCCTGGCCTCCGTTCTGCGCCGGACCCGTTGCCGGCGCGGTCGACGGTCACCCGGTGGACGCCCGCCTCAGCCGCGGGCCTGCGCCCCCGCCCCGAACCTCCGCTCGACGTACTCGTCGAGCATGCGCACGAAGTCCTCGGCGATGCGCCCGCCCTGGAGCGTGGCCGCGAGCTTCCCGTCCACGAAGACCGGCGCGTGCGGGTCCTCCGCCGTGCCGGGCAGCGAGATGCCGATGTCGGCGTGCCGGCTCTCGCCGGGGCCGTTGACCACGCAGCCCATCACCGCGACGCGCAGGGTCTCGACGCCCGGGTAGGTGGCGCGCCAGAGCGGGATGCGGGCGTGGAGGTGCGCGCTGATGCGCGCGGCCAGCTCCTGGAAGGCCAGGCTGGTGGTGCGGCCGCAGCCCGGGCACGAGCTGACCTGCGGGGTGAAACGGCGGATCCCGAGTGACTGGAGCACCTGCTGGCAGATCCGCACCTCGTCGGCGCGGTCTCCGCCCGGCGTGGGGGTGAGGCTCGCGCGGATGGTGTCGCCGATGCCCTCGGCGAGCAGGATCGAGAGCGCGGCGGCGCTCGCCACCGTGCCCTTGATGCCGGGCCCCGCCTCGGTCAGCCCGAGGTGCAGGGGGTAGTCGCAGGCCGCGCCGAGCGCGCGATTGACCGCGACCAGGTCGCCCACTTCGCTCACCTTGGCGGAGAGCACGATGCGGTCGTGGGGGAGGCCGCAACGCTCGGCCAGCTCGGCCGAGCGCAGGGCGCTCTCGCGGATGGCCTCCCGCATGACCTCGCGCTCGGGACGCGGTACCGGCCGGGCGGCGTTCGCGTCCATGAGCGCGGTGAGCAGCGCGCGGTCGAGCGAGCCCCAGTTCACCCCGATGCGCACCGGCCGGTCGTGCTCGATCGCCGCCTCGATCATGCGGCGAAAGTTCTCGTCGTGCCGGTCGCCCACGCCCACGTTGCCGGGGTTGATGCGGTACTTGTCCAGCGCGCGGGCGCACTCCGGGTACTCCGCGAGGAGCTGGTGCCCGTTGTAGTGGAAGTCGCCGACCAGCGGCACGTGCTCGCCCGCCTCGTCGAGGCGCCTGCGGATCCCGGGCACGGCGGCCGCGGCCTCGCGCGTGTTGACCGTGATGCGGACCAGCTCCGAGCCGGCGGCGGCGAGCTCGGCGGCCTGCCGGGCGGTGGCCTCCGCGTCGGCGGTGTCGGTGTTGGTCATCGACTGCACGACCACCGGGTGCGCCGAGCCGAGGAGCACGCCGCCCACGCGGCAACTGACGGTCGGACGGCGCTCCGGGAGCGCGCCGTCGAAGCGGACGGGAGGCATGTCGCGAAGAGTAGGGAGGGCCGCGCGGAGCGTCAACCGCTCGAGGCCGTCCCGTCGTCCGGCGGCCCGCGACGTCAGCGCGGACCCAGCCAGGCGAAGCGGCGCACCACGCTCCCGCGGGCGTCCAGCAGCCGCGCGAAGTAGATGCCGGCCGCCACGTGGCCGGTGCGCTCGCGTTCGCCCCGCCAGGTCACAGCGCCATCACCCGATGCGAGCGCGCGCGACCAGACCACGCGCCCGGAGAGATCCAGCACCTCGAGCCGCGCGGGGCCGGACGTGCCGGTCGCATCGAAGCGGACCAGGCCGCTCGCCGGATTCGGCGTGTTCCGCAGGCTCAGCCTGGCGGTGCCCGGCCGCGGGACCACCGACGCCAGGCGCTCGGGGACCGGGATCTGCAGCAGCGTGAAGTCGCCGGCGTCGAGTTCGAGCGTCACGCGACCCTCCGCGTCCACCGGGAGCGCATCCCACGCCGAGCCGTCGGGCCGCATCTGCAACGGCAGGCAGCCGGCCGTGAACGTGAGCGTGATGGCACGCGGCAGCAGGGAGTCGGAATTGGCGACGAACAGGAGCGCCGAGAACGTCGAGTCCGCGAACCGGCCCAGCGTCGCGCGGCCCGTGACGGCGGCGAGCACCGAGTCGGGCGCGAACGGCACGCCACCGGGGGGCACCGAGCCCGAGTACGAGGTGGTGAGGTACCGCATGCCGGCCAGCTTGTTGCCGAGCGGCACCAGGCGCGCGTTCAGCGCGGTCACCCGGTCGTAGTTGGGCGTGCGCTGGCCCGTGGCCCATTCGATCATCGCCGGCTTCCACTGGGTCCAGGCGTCGGACGGGGGGGTCCAGTAGGTGAAGTAGCCGATGCCGGTGGCGCCCCAGGCGAGCCACTGCGCGACCTGCCAGCGCAGCATGCCGTCGGTGACGCCGCGGTACCGCCAGTGCTCCGTCAACTGGACGATCCCCCAGAACGGCAGCCCGTTCTCCCGTGCGACCGCGCCGAGCGTGGCGATGTTCTCGGTCAGCAGATGCGAGTCGCCCCGCAGCAGGAAGTCGTACTGGTTGTTGCACAGCACCGCGGGGCGCGTCGCCTGCACGTACTGGTGCACGTGCTGGTCGAAGTCGGCGCGGGTGCGGAACGCCCATCGCGGCTGCAGGCTGTTCCAGGCCGGGTGGGCCGGGTCGCGCTGGCGCAGGATCTCGAACCACTCTCCCAGCCGCGGGAAATCGGCGGCGGAAGGCTCGTCGCCGAGGTAGTAGCCGAGGAAGGCGGGATCGTCCTGGTAGCGGGCGACGATGCTGTCCGCGAGCTCGAGCGAGGCGGGCTCCTCCACGAAGACGCTGTCGAGGTCGTTGTCGAGGAGGAGGTTCCGGACCCCGAGCGGGCGGGTCACGTCGAGCCGCAGCGCGTTGTCCGCCAGCGTCCCGGTCTCGCCCAGCACCGGCAGCGTCACGTTGAACCCCGTGGCCGCCAGTTCCTGGTAGCGCGCCACGGTCGTCGATTCGCGCGGCGGGCCCACCCAGCCGAACAGCGCGAAGCGGGGCAGCGCCGAGCCGTAGGCGGCCTCCGCCCGCACGGCAGGCGGCTCCGCCACGACCAACAACGCGGCCAGACACGCGAGCACCGCGCGAGCTGGGACGAGCATGGGGGGACATCCTTCGATTGCACGCCGGGCGCGTCCGTCGGCCGGGAGGAGGACGACGCCAGCTCCATCATAGCCCCAGCGAGGCGGGGAATCCAACGATGGTTTGAGTCCGGGAATCGCCCGCGGGCAGCGGACTTGCGGGCGCGCTAGCCCCGGGCGAGCCTCCGGTACCGGATGCGGTGCGGCTGGTCGGCCTCGCGGCCGAGCCGCTCGTGGCGCACCTTCTCGTAGTCGGCGTAGTTGCCCTCGAAGGACACCACCTGGCTGTCGCCCTCGAAGGCCAGCATGTGGGTGGCGATGCGGTCCAGGAACCAGCGGTCGTGGGAGATGACCACGACGCAACCGGCGAACTCGAGCAGCGCCTCCTCGAGCGCCCGCAGCGTGTCCACGTCGAGGTCGTTGGTGGGCTCGTCCAGCAAGCAGGACGTTCGCGCCGCTCTTGAGGATGCGCGCCAGGTGCACGCGGTTGCGCTCGCCGCCCGAGAGGTCCTTGACGCGCTTCTGCTGGTCGGAGCCCTTGAAGTTGAACGAGGCCACGTAGGAGCGCGAGTTCATCGAGCGCTTGCCCAGCTCGATGGTGTCCTTCCCGTCCGAGATGGCCTCCCAGACGTTCGCGTCGGGCGGCAGCACGTCGCGGCTCTGGTCCACGTAGGCCAGGCTCACGGTCTCGCCGATGCGCAGCGTGCCGCCGTCGGGCTGCTCCTGGCCGGTGATCATGCGGAAGAGCGTGGTCTTGCCGGCGCCGTTCGGGCCGATCACGCCGACGATGCCCGCGGGCGGGAGCTTGAACGACAGGTCCTCGATCAGCAGGTTGTCGCCGTAGCCCTTGCGCAGGTGATCGGCCTCGATGACCACGTTGCCCAGGCGCGGGCCGGGCGGGATGTAGATCTCGATGTTCTCGAGCTTCTCGCGGTCCTCCTCGGCCAGCATCTTCTCGTAGGCGGCGAGACGGGCCTTGCCCTTGGCCTGCCGGGCGCGCGCGGCCATGTGCACCCACTCGAGCTCGCGCTGGAGCGTGCGCTGGCGCGCGCTCTCCTGCTTCTCCTCGACCGCGAGGCGCTTGCGTTTCTGGTCGAGCCACGAGCTGTAGTTGCCCTCCCAGGGGATGCCCGCGCCGCGGTCCAGCTCCAGGATCCAGCCCGCCACGTTGTCGAGGAAGTAGCGGTCGTGGGTCACGGCGACGACCGTGCCGGCGTACTCCTTGAGGAAGCGCTCGAGCCAGGCCACCGACTCGGCATCGAGGTGGTTGGTGGGCTCGTCCAGCAGCAGCAGGTCCGGCTGCTGCAGGAGCAGCCGGCACAACGCGACGCGGCGGCGCTCGCCGCCCGAGAGGGTCGTCACGTCCTGCTCGGCGGGCGGGCAGCGCAGCGCGTCCATGGCGATCTCGAGGTGGCGCTCCAGTTCCCACAGGTTGCCGGCGTCCATCCGGTCCTGGACCCTGGCCTGCTCGTCGAGCAGCTTCGTCATCTCGTCGTCGTCCAGCGGCTCGGCGAACCGCGCGCTGATCTCGTTCCAGCGGCGCACGACGGCCATCTTATCGGCCACGCCCTCCTGGACGTTCTCGAGCACGCTCTTGGCCGGGTCGAGCCGGGGCTCCTGCGGCAGGAAGCCGACCGTGTAGCCCTTGCCCAGGAAGGCCTCGCCGATGAAGTCGGGGTCCTCGCCCGCCATGATGCGCAGCAGCGAGCTCTTGCCCGCGCCGTTCAGCCCGAGCACGCCGATCTTGGCGCCGTCGAAGAACGAGAGCCAGATCCCCTTGAGGATCTCGCGCTTGGGAGGGACTACCTTGTGGAGGTCCTTCATGGTGTAGATGAAATCGGGCGACATCATGCCTCGCAGGTGGAGGGGCCGGGGAGATCCGTCGGGGAACGCGGCGGGACAGGATGCGGGATGGCGGGGGCGCGCGCAAGGCGACGGGCGCGCGGCCCGCCCCGCCGTCCTCCGGCGTCAGGAAGCCTCGATCGGATCGGGAGGAACGTGGCCTTCGGGCCCGGGCGATGACCCGCCCTGCGGGTCCGGCGCTCGCGGTGGCTCCGTCGCTCGAACTCCGCCCGCGCCCGCCCCGGCGGAGCGCCCGCCGAGCCGCTTCACGGTGGTGCGGACCCGCTCCTCGAGCTCGGCGATGGACGCCTCGGTGCGGTGCAGCTTCTCCGCGTTCTCCTGCAGCCAGCCCCGCACCTTGACCGCGAAGTCCTCGGAGCGCGCGTCCTTCTGCATGCCCTCGAGCTTGGCTCCCTGCTGCAGCAGGTGCTCGCGTTGTCCCCGCTTTTGCTCGATCGTCCCGCGCCAGCGCGCGAGGTGGCCTTCCATGCGGGCGCGCCATTCCTCGCGGTGGGCCGAGCGCTCCCGGCGCTCCGCGGTGACGCGGGTCTGCGCGGCCTGCCAGGCCTCCGACAGGCGACGGCGCAGTTCCTCGAACTGGCCACGCTCGAGGCCGGCGTGGCCGAGACGGGCCTGCAGTTCCTTCACCCGTCTCAAGGCCTCGAAGGCGTCGCCGCTGCGCGCGCACTCGGCCGTCTCGGCGATCGGATCGGAAAGGGCCCGGAGGTCCAGTTCCTGCTGTCGTCCACGCGCCTGTTTCACCGTGCTGCGGACCCGCCGCCAGAGGTCCCAGCACGCGCGGCGGTCGGGGCCGACGAGGAACCGGCTGGGGGAATCCGGCCGCTCGTCGTCCAGCGCGGTGCGGACCCTGCTCAGCAGCCCCTCCGCCTTGCGAAGGCCCGCGGTGCCCTGCGCAAGTCGCTCCGCCTCCTGCAGCTGCCCCTCGATGGCCTGGCGCGCCTCGGCCGACTGGTGGCGGCGCGCCTCCCACGCGCGGCGCTTCCGCTCCGTGTCCGCCCTGGCGCGATGGGCGGCGGCCGCGACCTGCGCCGCGGTGGGCGGGGTGGCCGTCGCGAGGGCGGCGGGTGGTCGGGCCGGCCCAACCGGTGGCGGCGTGCCATGCCCGGCAGCTTCGCCCGGCGCGGGTTCCGGCGATGCGCCCGCGGGGGTCGTCCCGGCGGTGGGCAGCGGGGTGTCGGGCTCCGGGGCGGCTGCGGGTTCCGGTGCGTCGGACTTCGTCGACGGGTCCGACGGCGGAGTGCCTGACTCGTCCATGCCGGGAGCATAGCGCAGCCGCCGCGCCCGCGCCGAACGCCTCCGACGAGGTGGGTTCTCCGGGAGCATCCGGCGCGACGGCGGACGCCCCGGGACCGACGATCTCGGATCGCCCTGGGCAGCTCGTGCCGAGATCGGCCTCGGCTCGAATCCTCGGACCGGCGCCTAGCGGATGGCGGCCGCCCGGTGGAAGCCGCGACGGCTGAGCCACCAGATGGCCGCGACCAGCAGGGCGACCGGCAGTGCGGGCAGCAGCGCGACGAGCAGCAGCGGGATCCCGACCAGCGCCGCGATCACCAGCCCCCCGACGAACAGGACGGGCAGGAAGAGCAGCGCCCCCAGGGCCTTGAACGCGAAGCCGAGCAGCCGGAACGGGAGGAGCACCACCCAGAAGACCAGCGCGGCGACGCCCAGCAGCGCGCTGACGACCGCGAAGACCACGAACGCCGCGAACCCCAGCGCCAGCAACTCGAACATCTCCCTGCCCTCCACTTGCGTCCCGGGGATCGGCCCGGCCGTCTCCCAGTCGGGTGCTCGCCTCCGGGGCGCGACTCACCTGCATCCTAGTACGGGCCGGGCCCGCGCCCGGTTGCGCGGCACCCGGCCGCCGCCGGCCGGGCCGGTCCGCCGCCACCGCGACCGCCCGTACCCCGGCTGGCGGTACGGGAACGGGTCGGGCTAAAGTGGCTGCGTCCCAAGCGGGTACGCGCTCCGGGCCGGGTGGATGCCGAACTGGCCCGGGGAACGCGGGGTCCCGCGCGGAAACCTGGAGGAACGGATGGCAGCCGCCCGAATCACGGTGAAGAACGACAGCTCCCTGCGGGTCGAAGGCGACTTCGAGATCGTGGACTCGGAAGGCCGCGCCTTCGGCCTTGCGGGCCGTCCGCACGCGAGCCTGTGCCGCTGCGGCCACTCGCAGAAGAAGCCGTTCTGCGACGGGGCCCACAAGACCTGTGGGTTCCGCTCGGAAGTCGCCGCCTTCGACCTCGAACCGCCCGCCCCCAAGCCCGGGGCGTGACGCGAAGGCCCCGATGGGACGCTTCACGCGTTTCCTCGTCCTGCTCGCCGGCCTCGCCCTGGCCGCCGCTTCGGCCGCGCACGCCCAGCGTGACTGGGAGCAGGTCGTCATCCGGCCGGAGCGGCTCGCCGACGGCTTCTGGATGCTCAGCGGGGCCGGCGGGAACCTGCTGGTCTGCGCGGGACCGGACGGTGTGCTGCTGGTGGATTCCCAGTACGGGCAGCTCGCGGCGAGGATCCGCGCCGCAGCGGACTCGCTCTCCGGCGGCGGCCGGCTGCGCTTCGTCGTCAACACGCACTACCACGGCGACCACGTCAGCGGGGACTCGGCCATGGCCGCCGCAGGCGCGGCCATCGTGGCGCAGGCGAACACGCGGCGCCGCATGGACGCGGGCCGGTTCAACATGACCCCCAGGGAGAGCACGAAGGCGGCGACCGCGGGGGCGCTGCCCGTACTGACCTTCGCCGACTCGCTCACCTTCCACCTCGGCGGGCCCGACCTCCGCGTCTTCCACCTGCCGCCCGGCCACACCGACGGCGACGCCGTCGTGTGGGTGCCCGCCGTGGACGTCCTGCACACGGGCGACCTGCTCTTCAACGGCACCTACCCGGTGATCGACGTCGGAGCGGGGGGCTCGATCGGCGGCATGGTCCACTCGCTCGAGCGGCTGCTGACGCTCGTCGGCCCCGCCACCCGGGTCGTCCCCGGGCACGGCCCGCTCGCCGACCGCGCGGCGATGCTGCGCTTCCGCGACATGCTCGTGACCGTGCGCGATCGCGTGGCGAAGCTCGTCGCGGAGGGCCGCACGCTCGAGCAGGTGCTGGCGGCGAAGCCGCTCGCCGACCTGGACGACGCCTGGGGCGGGGGCTTCATGAAGCCGGACCGGTTCCTGCGGGTGGTCTACGCGGACCTGGCCCGGACGGACCCCGCGGGGAAGGCGCGATGAGGGCGGCCGGCACGCGCGGCTTCCTGCTGCTGCTGCCCGCGGGCCTGAGCGCGCTCGTGCTGGGCGCGCACTTCCTGCGGCGGGGCGAGCTCGGGTGGGTGGTCGCCTGCGTCGCGCTGCTCGGCCTGCTCCTCGTGCGCCGGCGGTGGGCCGCGCGCCTGGCGCAGCTCGCGCTGGTCGCGGGCGCGCTCGAGTGGATGCGCACGCTGGCCGAGTTGCTGCCCGCTCGGCGCGCCGCGGGCGAGCCCTGGGGGCGACTGGCCGCGATCCTGGGCGGCGTGGCGCTGCTGGCGCTGCTGGGCGCGGCGCTGCTCGAGACCGGTCGGCTCCGCGAGCGCTACCGCGGCCCGGCCGACGGGCCGGCTCCGGAGGCGCCCGCTGAGCCGGCCGCGCGCGCGATTCCGCGACCGCCTGCGTCGCGACGCCCGGCGGCCGGAGCCTCAGGCGCCGGCGCCGAGGCGGATGGAGCAGCGGCCGAAGCGGCCGAACGCGAAGCTCACCCGGGCGGGATCCGCGAGAGCCGCGAGCACATCCCGCTGCGACGTAGAGCGCGATCCCGCCGGCGTCCAGGCGCTCATGCCCGGCGGGGTCCTGCGGCATCTCGAGCGACCCGACCGGGCCGCGCTCGACCCTTCATCAGCCGTGCATGATCGCCTGGAGCGAGACGCGCAGCGTCCCGCCCCGGGCGGCGACGTACTCCCGCAGCTCGTCGGATTCGAAGTGGGCGTGTCGCATGGCGCGGAGCGTACCCGCACCGGCCGGGGAGTCGCTTCCCGAGCTTGCCGGGAGAAGCTTCATGCCGCTCGGAGAGGCGTCCGCCCCGGACCCTGACACCGGCGCCCTCCGCCGCGCATCGCCCGGCCGCCAGGCGGATGTGCCGGCGTCCCGGCCTTCGCCGCCTCGGGACTGTGCGTGACCAGCACCACCGTCCGCCCCTCGTTCTCGTTCAGATCCCGGAGGATGGCCAGGATCTCCGCGGCCAGGGCGGGATCCAGGTTGCCGGTCGGCTCGTCGGCCAGGATGACCTCGGGGTCGTTGCTGAGCGCGCGCGCGATGGCGACCCGCTGCTGCTGGCCGACGGAAAGCTCGCGGGGCAGGTGGTCCATCCGGTCGGCCAGTCCCAACGCGATCCATGAGCGACTTCGCCCGCTGTCGCCCGGTCGCCGTTGGTCGACGCGCCGAGCGACATCGGGACCATGACGTTCTCGTAGGCGCTCAAGTAGGGAATCAGGTTGAAGCTCTGCAGGACGAATCCCACGCTCCGATTCCGGTACCCGGCAAGACGCTTCTCGTCGAGGCTGCCCAGGTCGGTCCCGTGGAACATCACCTGCCCGGAGGTCGGCCGGATCAGCCCGCCGAGCGTCAGGAGCAGCGTGGTCTTCCCGGAGCCCGACGGGCCCGTGACCGTGGCGAAGCTCCCCCGCTCGATCGCGAGGGAGACGTCCGAGAGGGCATGGACGACCCCGCGCCGGCCGGGATAGGACTTCGTGACGCCTCTGAAGCGTGAACATCGCTAGGACTCCTGGAGGATCGAGGCCGGATCGAGGCGCGTCGCGCGGTACGTCGGGTACCAGCTCCCGAGCACGGCGATCACCAGGGAGATCAGGACGGACCAGGCGAGGTAGATCGGGATCGGCTGGACGGACAGTCCGCGAGCTCCGGACCGAGGATCAGGGCAGCGAGCGTCCCGACAACGTAGCCGCCGATCCCGCCCAGGACGCCCAGGACGATCGACTTCGCGAAGAACAGGCGGTAGATGCTCCCGCGGGTCGCGCCGAGCGTGAGGAGCGTGCCGATCTCGCGCCTGCGCTCCTCGACGTTGGCCCACATGTAGTTCGCGATCGAGATCGCGCCCACGAGCACGATGATCACGAGCAGGATCAGGGAGATCTTCGCCCATCAGGCGATTGGTCTCGATCTGCGTGTTCACGATCTGCCCGATGGTCGTGATCCGGGTGTCCGGCAGGATGTTCCGCAGCTTCCCGAGGAGCCCGTCGGAGATCGCCGAGCAGCAGCCCATGATCTCGATGGCGCTGACCTGCGCCCGGTCCCCAGCAGGCCCTGCACCACGTGCAGGTGCGCGTAGATGCGATCGTCGTCGATCGTGCCCGTCTCCGGCAGGACGCGCGCGGCCGAGAACTCGCGTCCCGCGATGGTGACCTTGCCGCCTGCCTGGAGGTTCAGGCGCCGGGCCGCGACGCTTCCGAGCAGCACCTCCGTCGGGGCGAGAGCGGTGATCGCCTTGCGCTGGAGGCGCTCGTCGACGTACGAGGGGCCCTTCTTCGCGACCTCGGGGCTCGGGCCGCAGGCGGCGGCGAGCGCCGCGCCGGCCAGCCCGGCGCTCTGCCAGATCGGCTTGGAGGCCAGCTCGTTGGCCGGCAGGATGCCCGTGAGGATGACCGGAACGCTGCCGACCCTGACCCGCCGCGTGAGCTTGGGGGACAGGTTGTCGACGCCCGGGAGCATGGACGTGGCGAGCCGCTCCACGTAGTCCTCGGGGAACGTCGGCGCGTCGATGTCCGCGGTGTAGTAGTCATCCACCGAAGCCGCCTGGGGCAGCACCAGGATGTTCGCCCCGAGGTTGTCGAGCTTGATCTTGACCGCCCGCTCCGAGACGGACGCGACCGACTGGATGGCGACGATGACCGCGATGCCGAGCGTGATCGCGAGAAGCCCGGAGACCATCCGGGACTTCCGCAGCCAGAGTTCCTTCCAGAGGATGGTGCGGAGGTTCATGCCGACCCGCCGCTACTTCTTGGCCGGAGCGCAGGAACTCGCCGCACCCGGACCGCCGGCACCGGGGCCGCAGCCGCTCACGACCCTGGTCGCCGCCTGCACGAGACTCGCCACCTCCTGCGCTTCCGTGTACGAGCCCGTGACCTGCCCCTGCGCGTTGACCACCAGCGTCACCGGCTCCGTCGCGGCGGAGTCGACCTTGAGCTGCGAGAGGAACGCCGCCTCCCGGGGATCCGCCATGTCGATCCGGACCAGCGCGGACTTGTCGCCCATCTTGCCGCACGCCGCGACGCAAGTCGGCGACCGCCTTGGGCTCGCGGGGCATGCCCTTCCGGCTCACGGTGATGAACACGGGCTTGCCGCTCTGGAGAGCCTGCAGGATCTCGGCCTTCTTGGGCGAGGGAACCAGCGCGCAGCAGGATCGCCGGCGTCGCCTGGGCCGCCAGCAATCCCGCCGCGCAGGACGCCGTTGCGCGCCGCGACGAGGATCAGCGGCACAGGCGCGCCGGCCAGCCGCAGCTTCGCGACGTAGCTCGGCGTTCTCCGGGTCCGACCGGTCCAGTTCGACCAGGGTCGACCCGCTGACCTGCTTCATCGCCTGCTGGATGATGTCTCGTCGCCTGGTCGACGCCGGTCGCGCCCGGATCCGTGACGAGGATGAAGGCGATCTTCCCCTGCTTCGCGGCGGAGTCCACGTCGCGCTGCGCCGAGGCCGCGGCGATCGGACCCAGGGTCCAGAGCATGAGCAAGATGAAACCGAGGCCACGGCGGTTCATCGTTACCCCCTCTGGTGGTGAGTGTGCCGATCCATCGACATCGGTCGCGGTCCAGTGCCGGCCATTCGAGCCCGTTCGTCAGCCAGGACGATCGGTGGACCCCCGACGCCATGGGTCATCGTGGGCAGCATCCGCCGGACGCCTTGATCTTCGCCGCCCGCTTGCGGTCCGCGGCGAGCCCGGGCACGTGGGTGAAACACTGCCCAAGGCACTCGAGCAGCTTCTCGTGGAAGGGCGACTTCGCCGGACGGAGCCGATAGAAGCACCAGAGGCCCTCCTTGCGCGTCTCGACCAGCCCGGCTCGGCGCAGGTAGTTGAGGTGATGCGACGCCTTGGCCTGGGGCACTTCCAGGATGGTGATGATGTCGCTGACGCAGAGCTCGCCGTCCTGCAGCAGATGGAGGATCCGGAGGCGCGTCCGGTCCGCGAAGGCCCGGAACATCGTGTCGATCCGTTCCGCGGGGCGGGCCTGAAGTGTACTCATGCAGATGAGTATATGGGCCCGGGCCACCGCTCCGCAAGCGAAGGTCCGGGGTGCGCGGAACCTGCCAGCGGCCCGGCAGCGGGTCATCGAATCGCCGGCTAGGGCGCGTCCGGCCCTGACGGCAGGGCTGCGCACGGCCTGCGCTCTCCCACTGGAGGGTGGGATGCACGATGCAGAAGCGCTCCGAGAGGTTGTGGGCGATGCGCACGGTGAGTTCGTCGTCCAGGGTGGCGCGGTCGGTGACCAGGTGGGCTGTCAGGGCGATCTCGGTGGTGCTCATGGCCCAGCCACCACCCCCTCCGCGGGGGGGCACCCCGCGTTGCCGCCGGATCTCATGGGGTGAACTCAAGAGCAAGTACCGCTAACGCGAAGACGTGGCCACAAACGTCGGAAGTGAACTCAATGCCTACTTGCACGATCCGTCCCGCCGTCAATCGCTTCTCAGGGTTTGCCCTCCTCCTTGCGGTGTTCGTGGGTGGGGCCTGCATTGCCGGGACTCCGCCGCCACCACCACCCGCTCCGGCCCATGCTCGTGGGTCCGGAGTTGACCAGTCCCGGAGGACGGTTGACCGCCAGGGCGACCCCTATGTACTCGCAAGCGGTCAGGGGGACACGATCATCGTGAGAGGGGACTCCCTGCTGTGGGAGCTGCCCAGCGAAGTCCTTACTTTCGCGAATAGGATAGAGAAGGTTGTCCCCAACGTCACTCACGCGACCTTGCTCTACTTTTCGATCCGCACGAACGCGCACGTGGGCGCACTCGTTCGCCCCGTCCGGGACCTGGCCGCCGATACGACGCTTTCGATGCAGTCGATCCTTGCGGAGTATGCGGACCACCGCCCCGACGGCTGGATGGGTGCCTATCCACGGTCCTGGTACCCAAACGCGACCTGCGGGCTGCCGGATTCGACGCTCTATCACATCGCGTGGGTCGCCTATGGCGCCCTGGATTCGACCGATTCGCCTGAAGCCGTCCACGCGACCGGCCGGGTGATCGGGGAGATGATCGTCGATCCGGTCCGGAACCAGTTCCTCTGGACGAGGGGGCGCGCCCATGGGCGCTAGGCGGCACTTCTTGCCCCTGTTGATCATCGCAGCGGCGCTCTGCCTGGCGCCCTCGGCCGGAGCGGTCATCCACCAATGTCGGGAGTAAACCCAATGCCTACTTGCGCGATCCTTCCCGCCGTCAATCGCTTCTCAGGGTTTGCCCTCCTCCTCGCGGCATTCATGGGCGGGGCCTGCGTTGCCGGGACTCCGCCGCCACCACCACCCGCTCCGGCCCATGCTCGTGGGTCCGGAGTTGACCAGTCCCGGAGGACGGTTGACCGCCAGGGCGACCCCTATGTATTCGCAAGCGGTCAGGGGGACACGATCATCGTGAGAGGGGACTCCCTGCTGTGGGAGTTGCCCAGCGAAGTCCTTACTTTCGCGAATAGGATAGAGGAGGTTGTCCCCAACGTCACCCACGCGACCTTGCTCTACTTTTCGATCCGCACGAACGCGCACGTGGGCGCGCTCGTTCGCCCCGTCCGTGACCTGGCCGCCGATACGACGCTTTCGACGCAGTCGATCCTTGCGGAGTATGCGGACCACCGCCCCGACGGCTGGATGGGTGCCTATCCACGGTCCTGGTACCCAAACGCGACCTGCGGGCTGCCGGATTCGACGCTCTATCACATCGCGTGGGTCGCCTATGGCGCCCTGGATTCGACCGATTCGCCTGAAGCCGTCCACGCGACCGGCCGGGTCATCGGGGAGATGGTCGTCGATCCGGTCCGGAACCAGTTCCTCTGGACGAGGGGGCGCATCCATGGGCGCTAGGCGGAGGGCGTCGACCCCCGCTGCATCGGCCTTCGGGGGACCGGTCAGCGACCCTGACGGCAGGGCTGCGCACGGCCCGTGCCCTCCCACTGGAGGGTGGGATGCACGATGCCGAAGCGCTCCGACAGGTCGTGGGCGATCCGCACGGTGAGTTCGTCGTCCAGGGTGGCGCGGTCGGTGACCAGGTGGGCCGTCAGGGCGATCTCGGTGGTGCTCATGGCCCAGATATGGAAGTCGTGCACCTCCACGACGCCGGGCACCGCCTCGAGATAGGCCCGGACCGCCGCCGGGTCGATCCGCCCGGGCACGGCGTCCATGGCCAGGTCGAGCGACTCCCGCAGGATCCCCCAGGTGCTGCCGACGATGAGCGCGCTCACCAGCAGGCTGACGACCGGGTCGAGCCACCACCGGCCGGTGAGGACCATGGCGACGCCGGTGAGCACGACGCCCAGCGAAACGGCGGCGTCCGCCGCCAGATGCGCCGCCGCGGCGCGCACGTTCAGGTCGTCGCGCCGGCCGCGTCCCAGGAGCCAGGCGCTCAGACCGTTCACGACGATGCCGAGCGAGGCCACCACGATCACCGTGGGCGCGGCGACGGGGCCCGGGTGACGAAGCCGCTGCACCGCTTCGAGTGCGACGGCGCCCACGGCGATCAGCAGCACCACGGCGTTGGCGAGCGCCGCCAGGATGGTGGAGCGGCGCAGGCCGTAGGTGCGGCGCGCGCTCGGCGCACGCCGGGCCAGTAGGATGGCGCCCCAGGCGAGCAGCAGGCCGAGCACGTCCCCGAGGTTGTGGCCGGCGTCCGAGAGCAGGGCGAGCGAGCCGGACCGGAACCCGTAGAAGACCTCGAAGGCGACGAAGGCGACGTTGAGCCCCGCGGCCACGAGGAAGGCGGTGCGGACGCCGTCCTGGGCGGCAGGCGCGTGATGGTGGGTCACGCTCTCCACGGCCGGGAGTCCCGTCTGGGGGGCACGGAGTCGCTCAGGACAGCATCTCCTTCAACTGTTCGACCGAGGGCACCCGCCCGGAGAACCGGACCACGCCGTCGACCACGAGTCCGGGCGTGGACATGATGCGGTAGCCCATGATGACGTTGAGGTCGGTGATCTTCTCGAGTTCGCAATCGAGCCCGAGTTCCTTCACGGCGCGTTCGGTGTTCCGGTAGAGCCGCTCGCAGTTGGCGCAGCCGGGACCGAGCACCTCGATCCGGGTCATCGTCGTCTCCCTTCGGAATGGCCTTCCGGACGGCGGAAGGCAGTACATCACATCAGCCGTTGAACAGGTAGCCCACCAGGATGATCCCGGCCGTGACCACGCCGATGAAGCCGCGATCAGCACGGGCCGGAGCACCTTGCGCAGGATGATGACCTCCGGCAGCGACAGCGCGATCACCGCCATCATGAAGGCCAGCACCGTGCCCAGGGCCGCGCCCTTCTCGAGCAGCGCCTGCACGATGGGGATGATCCCGGCGGCGTTGGAGTACATCGGCACGCCGATGAGCACGGCGAGCGGCACCGACCACCAGGCCCCCTTGCCCATGATGGACGGCCATGAAGTCCTCGGGCACGTAGCCGTGGATGCCGGCGCCCACGGCGATGCCGGCCAGCACGTAGGGCCAGACCTTGCCCACGATGTCGCGCACCGCGTCGAGCCCGTGGCCTAGGCGCTCGCTCCCAGGTCAGGCGGCGCTCGCGCAGCCCGGCCGTCGCCCGCGCTGCATCTGGTAGACCCAGGGCTCGACGTGCCGCTCCAGCCGCAGCCGGCCGATGACCCAGCCGGCGACGATGGCGATCACAGGCCGGTGCCCGAGATAGAGCGCGGCCACCTTCCAGCCGAACAGGCCGAACAGCAGCACCAGCGCGACCTCGTTCACCATCGGGGCCGAGATCAGGAACGAGAAGGTCACGCCCAGCGGGACGCCCGCCGTCGACGAAGCCGATGAAGAGCGGCACCGCCGAGCAGGAGCAGAACGGCGTCACGATGCCGAGCGCGGCGGCCAGCACGTTGCCCACCGACTCGCGCCTGCCGGCGAGGATGGCGCGGGTGCGCTCCGGGCGTGAAGAACGAGCGGACCACGCCGACGCCGAAGACGACCAGCGTCAGGAGCATCAGCACCTTGGGCGCCTCGAAGACGAAGAACTCGACGGCGCTGCCGAGGTGCGTCGCCGGCGGCGAGCCCAGAAGGTCGCGCGTGAGCCACGCGGCAGCCGCGCCGGAGCACGCCGTAGAGCGCGACCCACAGCAGCAGGGCGCCCGCCGAGCGGAAGGGCAGCAGGCGGCGCCGAGCCGCGCGCGGGGCACCTGCTCATCGGTGGTCTCACGCCGCCTCGCGTCGCGGAACCAGCGCCGCCGGAACCACAGCGACACGTTCACCAGGCCGATCAGCACCGGCACCTCGACCAGCGGCCCGATCACCGCCGCGAAGGCCGCGCCGTGGTGGATGCCGAAGGTCGCGACCGCCACCGCGATGGCCAGCTCGAAGTTGTTCGAGGCCGCGGTGAACGAGAGCGTCGCCGACTGCGGGTAGCTCGGCGCCCACCCGCTTGCTCATGAAGAACGAGACGAGAACATCACGACGAAGTAGATGAGCAGCGGGATGGCGATGCGCACCACGTCGAGCGGCAGCTGCACGATCTTCTCGCCCTTGAGCGAGAACATCACCACGATGGTGAAGAGCAGCGCGATCGAGCGTGATCGGGCTGATCTTCGGGATGAACCGCCGCTGGTACCAGTCCTTGCCCTTGGCCGCGCAGCAGCGCGAAGCGGGTGAGGATCCCGGCGAGGAACGGGATGCCGAGGTAGATGAAGACGCTCTTGGCGATCTCGGCCGATGGTGATGTTCACCGACGACGCCCTCGCAGGCCGAGCCAGCGGCGGCAGCGAGCGTGATGAAGACGTAGGCGTAGACGCGAGAAGAACAGCACCTGGAAGATCGAGTTGAAGGCCACCAGGCCGGCGCAGTACTCGCTGTCGCCCTTCGCCAGGTCGTTCCAGACGATGACCATGGCGATGCAGCGCGCCAGGCCGATCAGGATGAGCCCGACCATGTACTCGGGCTGGTCGCGCAGGAAGAGCACCGCCAGCCGAACATCAGGATCGGGCCGATGACCCAGTTCTGCACCAGCGAGAGCGCGAGCACCCGGCCGTTGCGGAAGACCCGGCCCATCTCCTCGTAGCGCACCTTCGCCAGCGGCGGGTACATCATCAGGATGAGGCCGATGGCGATGGGGATGGAGGTCGTGCCGACGTTGAAGCGGTTCAGGAAGCGGCACCACGCCGGGGAACAGGCAGCCGCCGCCGACGCCGACGGCCATGGCGAGGAAGATCCAGAGCGTCAGGTAGCGGTCGAGGAAGGAGAGCCGGCCGGCGACTCCGGCGTGCGCCGCGGATCGCGTCTGTCTGCCATGTCGTGACTCCCGGGTGGAGTGTCGTTCGTCAGTCCTCGGTGCTCGCTTCGGCGGAGCCGTCGGGCGCCGCCTCGTCGATGAGTCCTTGGACCAGGACGCGATGCGATCGCGGACCGCCCGGAAGCCCTCGTCGTCGAGGTGCTTCGGATCCGGCAGGTCCCAGTCCCGCCGGTGCGCGGGCCGGCAGGTGCGGGCAGGCGTCGCCGCAGCCCATCGTGACGACGTTGTCCCAGGGTCCCGCCGGCAGCTCGTCGAGCCCCTTCGAGCGCTGGGCCGAGAGGTCGATGCCCTGCTCGCCCATGAACCGGATCGCGCGCGGGTTCACCGGCCCGAGGGGCGCGAGCCCGCGCTGAACGCGGCGACCCGTCCCCTGCCCAGCGCGCGCGCGAAGCCCTCGGCCATCTGCGAGCGGCAGGAGTTCTCGACGCAGACGAAGAGCAGGCGGGGGAGGCGCTCAGGCATGCGGAGGTCCGCGCCGGCGGGCGGGCGCCGCGCGGGCGACGCGCGCCGGCGCCGGCGCGCGGTGCGGGGCGTCCCGACCTGCACGAGAGGCGACGGCGCCCGCCGGGCCGGCGGCAGGGCGCACAGCGTCTCGACCGGGACGGCCTTCACCCTGCGCAGCCGCCGGCGGTCCTCGAGCACCGCGGGTCGCGGTCGAGCGGCCCGCGCAGCAGCGCCAGCACCGCGCGGGCGTAGGGATTGCGCTCCTCCGCGGCGAGCGCGTAGTGGATCCAGCGGCCGTCGCGCCGGTCGGTCACGAGCCCGCGGCCTTGAGCAGCGTCAGGTGCTTCGAGACCGTCGACGGCGCGAGCCCCAGCACCGCCTGCACCTGGCAGACGCACAGCGCCCGCCTCCAGCAGCTTCAGGATGCGGGTCCGGGTCGGGTCGCCGGCCGCCTTGAGGGCCGCCTCCAGCTCAAGCAGCATGTTCATCCTGCCATTTCGCCATGTGACGAAATGTAGTATCCTCGCGCCCGGTCGTCAAGAGGCTCCGCGGCCTGCCGGGCGCGCGGTCCGCGGATCGTTCGATGCGCCGGACGGGACGCGCCGCCGCGGTGTCGGCGATCGAGTCGCCGCTCGAGCCCCGAACGCCGAGTCCCGAGGAGGATGCCAGTGACAGGTCGCACCGGACGCATCGCGCTGCTGCTCGTGAGCCTGGCGCTCATCACCGCCGTGCCCGCCCTCGCCCGCAAGGCCCCGAAGCCCGCCCCGCCCGTCGCGCGCTCCCGCGCCTCGTGGACCTGGGCGCGGGGAAGTGCATCCCGTGCAAGCGCATGGCCCCCATCCTCGAGGCGCTCCGGGTGGACTACGCCGGCGCGGTGGACGTGCAGTTCATCGACGTCTGGAAGGAGCCGCAGGCGGGCAAGCCGTACGGCATCCGCCTGATCCCCACGCAGGTCTTCTTCGACCGGACCGGCCGCGAGCGATTCCGCCACGAGGGCTTCTTCTCCCGCGAGGAGATCGAGCGGATCTTCAAGGACAGTCTCGGCGTGGCCCTGCGCCCCGCGGCGAAGTAGCGGGAGCGGGGGACGCGTGGACGTCCTGGAGAGCCTGAGCGAGCAACTGGCCGCGGTCATCGCCCACAGCCCCGCGCTGGCGCCGCTGGCCGCGTTCCTCGGCGGCGCGCTCACCGCGCTCAACCCGTGCGTGCTGGCCATGGTCCCGCTCATGGTCGGCTTCTCGGCCGGCCTGGTCGGGCGCGGCGCGAGCGAGCGCCCCTGGCGGCGCACCCTGGGCTTCTCCCTGCTCTTCGTCGGCGGCTTCGCGCTCGAGCTGGCCCTGCTCTTCTCCGTCCTCTCGGGCGCGAGGGCCGTCCTGGGCACGCCCTGGTGGCGCTACGTGCTGCTGGCCGTGTGCGCCTTCACCGCGCCGCACCTGCTCGGCTGGCTGCGCCTTCCCGGGATCCCCCTGCCGCCGGCCCGGCGTCGCGCCGCGGGGGCGCTGGGCGCGTTCGTGCTGGGCTTCGTATTCGGCATCGTCTCGCTGCCGTGCACCGGGCCGGTGCTGCTGCGCCGGCCTGGTCCCGTGGATTGGCGCGCCGCGCGGCGCGCGGCTGTTCGCCTACGGGCTCGGGCACTCGCTGCTGCTGCTGGTGGCCGGCACCTCGGTCGGCGCGGCCGCGGCGCTCGCCCGTCCGGGCCGGTTCCAGACCGCGACCCGCTGGCTGCGCGTGGTCGCGGCCTCCTGATCCTCGCCGGCGGGGCCTGGTTGTTCACCCATGAGGCGTCGCGCCGCGCTCCCGCGCGGAGCCGGGCCGGGGTCTCTGCTATCATGCCGCTCGTCCCGCGCTCCGTGGCCCGCGCCGGGTTCGGTCTCGACGAGCACGCATGAGCCTGTGGAGGTGCCTGACCTTGAGCGCCAAACCGGATGACGTTCCGGCGGTGGCCGGAGCCCCCGCGGCGGTGCGCGCCGCGACCGTCCGCTCGCTGAAGCGGAGCGTCGATTCGGGCGCCCGCAGCGCCGCGGTGTTCCGGCTGACGCGCGCCGAGGAGCGCCGCCTGCTGTCGGCGGCCCGCGGCGGGGAGCGCCAGGCGCTCGAGCGGCTGCTCCAGCTGCTGAGCGGGCCCGTGTACCGCTTCGGCCGCGGCTTCTGCGGCGATCCGCACGATGCCGAGGACGTGGCGCAGGTCACCCTGGCCGCGGTCGCGCGCTCGTTGCACGGCTTCCGCGGCGAGTCCTCGCTCACGACCTGGGCCTACCGGGTGGCGCGCAACGCCTGCACCCGGCAGCGGCGCCGGGGCGCGCAGGCGCCCGCGCGCCTCGAGCCGCTCGACGGGGGCACGCCCAACCGCCCGGGCGCGCTCCAGGTCGCGGACCCGCGCCAGGACCCCCACCAGGCGCTCGAGCGCACGGAACTGCGTGACGCGCTGCAACGCGCCATCGCGGCGCTGCCGCCCTCGCAGCGCGAGGTGCTGGTGTTGCGCGACATCGAGGGTCTACCCGCGAAGCAGGTGGGGGAGGCCCTGCGGATCTCGGAGCGCGCGGTCAAGTCACGGCTCCACCGCGCCCGTGTCGCCCTGCGCGAGCTGCTCGCACCGCACGCGCCGCGCGCCCGGGTGGCCCCGGGCTGCCCCGACACGGCGCGGCTCGTGAGCCGCTACCTCGAGGGTGAGCTCGACGCCGACGTGTGCGCCAGGCTCGAGGTCCACGTGAAGGGGTGCCCGGACTGCGGCGCGACCTGCGCGACCCTGAAGGACGTGCTCGTCACCTGCCGCGCCTGGCGGGGGGAGAAGCTGCCCGAGTCGGTCCGCACGTCGCTCCGAAAGGCCATCCGGCAGGTGGTCGCCGAGGCCCGGGCGGGATCCTGAGCGCCCGCGCCGAGGCCGTCGTCCCGATCCAGGAGGAACGCATGTCCAGTGTCGCGAGCACCGATCGCCGCGAATTCCTGAAGACCGTCGGCCTGGCGGGGATCTCGTCGGCGCTCGCGGCGCCGGCGCTCGCCGGCACGCCGGCGCCGGCGCCGGGTGCGGCACCGGTTCCGGCCACGTCGACCGCGCCTGCCGACACGGCGGCGGCCCAGGCGCCGCCCGAGATCGGCGAGGACGCACGAGCCCTCGCCGGGATCATCGAGCGGCGCTGCGGCCGGCATCTCTCGAAGGAGCAGCTGGAGTCCATCGCGCGGGACTTCGACGGCGACCTCAAGGCCCTGAAGCGCATGCGGGAGGTGAAGCTGGGCAACGCTGACGAGCCCGACTTCACCTTCCGGGCGTAGGAGCACGGCCATGGAAACGCAGGCACGCGCCGTCCCGCACACGCCCGCCGCACTCGACGAGAGCGTCTTCTTCCTGCCCGTCTCCGAGCTCGCGGCCCGCATCCGCGCCCGGCGACTGAAGCCCACCGACCTGGTGGCGGGCTGCCTGGACCGGCTCGAGCGGCTGGGCCCGAAGTACAATGCGGTGGCCACGCTGATGCGCGAACCGGCGATGGAAGAGGCCCGGCTCGCCGAGCAGGAGCTGGCGAACGGTCACGACCGCGGGCCGCTCCACGGCATCCCCTACGGCGTGAAGGACCTGCTCGCCACGAAGGGCGTGCCCACCAGCTGGGGCGCCGAGCCGTACCGGGACCAGGTCTTCGACTACGACGCCACCGCGGTGCGGAGGCTGCGCGAGGCGGGCGCGGTGCTGGTCGCCAAGCTCGCGATGGTGGAACTGGCCGGCGGCATGGGCTACAACCACGCGAACGCCTCGTTCACCGGGCCGGGCCTCACGCCGTGGAACACGAAGTTCTGGAGCGGCGGCTCCTCGAGCGGCCCCGGCGCCGCCGTGGCGGCGGGCCTGGTGCCCTTCGCCATCGGCTCGGAGACCTCGGGCTCGATCCTCACGCCCGCGGCCTTCTGCGGCGTGACCGGCCTGCGGCCGACCTACGGGCTCGTCAGCCGCCACGGCGCGATGGCGCTGTGCTGGACGCTCGACAAGCTCGGGCCGCTGGGGCGCAGCGCCGACGACTGCGCGCTCGTGCTGGCCGCCATGGCGGGACCCGACCCGCTCGACGAGAGCGCGCTGGAGCGCGGTTTCGCGCACGTGAAGTCCGCGCCGCTCGGCGGCGCGAAGAAGCTGCGGCTGGCGGTGCCGAAGGGCGTGACCGAGAAGGTGCAGCCCGCGGTGCGCGAGAACTTCGAGGCGGCGTTGCGGGCGCTCGGCGGCGACGTCGAGGTGACGCGCGAGGTCGAGTGGCCCGACTTCCCCTGGGGGCCGGCGGTCGGGACCATCGTGGGCGCCGAGGGCGCGGCCGCGTTCCTCGACCTGCTCGAGTCGGGCCGCGCGCAGCAGCTCACCTGCCCGGCCGACCGCTCGGGCGGCTACTCCTCGCTGCTGCTGCCGGCGGTGGACTACCTGCAGGCGATGCGGCTGAGGCGGCCCATGAAGCGGGCGGTCGCGCGGCTCTTCGAGCGCTTCGACGCGGTGGTGGCGCCGACGCGCGCCAGCGTGGCCTACCCGGCCGATCGGAACTTCGAGGACGCCTACCCCGGCGTGAGCGGCGGGCCGGCGCTGATCCCGGCCGGCAACCTGTGCGGCCTGCCCGCGCTCGCGTTGCCGGACGGCTTCGGCGAGAATGGGCTGCCCACCTCGTTCCAGCTCGTGGGGCCGGCGTTCTCGGAGGCGCTGCTGGTACGCGTCGGGCATGCGTACCAGCAGCGGACGGACTGGCACACGAAGCGCCCGCCCGTCGCCTGAACGGCGCGGGCGCCGGAGGGGAAGGCTCGCATCACCAGCGGCGCGGCGTCGGGCCGTGGCCGCCATCGAAGGAGGAGGACCGGATCATGCGGAAGACGAGGTGGACGATCGTGCTGGTCGCGACGGCGTGCGTGGTGCTGGGGCTGGGTTGCGCGGGGGACGCCGGCAAGCAGGTGATGGCCAACCCCGAGCTCCAGGCGAAGGTCATGGACATGATCACCGCCGACCGGGCCGTGGCCGGCGGCATGGTCGACCGGCTGCTCGGCACCGACAGCACGCGCGCGATCGTCATCGACCGGCTGGTCGGCAGCGCGGGCGGCGCCCAGGCCGTGATGGAAGTGGTCGGGAAGAACCAGACGCTGATCGACGGCGCGCTCAACGTGGCGATGCAGGACCCCGCCATGAAGGAGCACGTGATGACGCTCTTCAAGGGCATGAAGATGGCGGGCGCGAAGTAAGGTCGCGCTCCTCCGGCAGACGGACGGGGCCGCCGGCCCCGTCCGCGCCGCTTCCCCCCGACCTCGCCGGAGACCGGATGCTCGATCCCGCCCCACTCGCCCTGCTCGCCCTGCTGGTCTTCGCCGCCGCCGCGCTCTACTCGATGGTGGGGCACGGCGGCGCCTCGGCGTACCTCGCGGCGATGGCGCTCTTCGGCCTGGCGCCGGAGGTGATGAAGCCGGCGGCGCTGGTGCTCAACATCCTGGTCTCGGCGATCGCCACCGTGCAGTTTGCCCGCGCCGGACGCTTCTCGTGGCGGACCTTCTGGCCGTTCGCGCTCGCCGCCGTGCCGATGGCTTTCGTGGGCGGCGCCGTCATGCTGCCCGACGTGCTCTACCGGCGCGTCGTGGGCGCGGTGCTGGTCTACGCCGCGCTGCGCCTGTGGCAACGCGCGGGCGCGAAGTCCGACGGCACGATGCGCCCGGTGCCGAAGGCGGCGGCGCTGCCGATCGGCGCGGGCATGGGGTTCCTCTCGGGGCTCACCGGGGTGGGGGGCGGCATCTTCCTGAGCCCGGTCCTGGTGCTCGCGCGCTGGGCCGACGTTCGCACCACGGCGGCCGTGTCGGCCGCGTTCATCCTGGTGAACTCGGTCGCCGGGCTGCTGGGACGCGCTTCGAGCGTGCGCGCGTTGCCGCCGGGCCTGCCGGTCCTGGCGGTCGCGGCGGTGGCCGGCGGCCTGATCGGCACGACCGTGGGCAGCCGGCGGCTGCCTCCTCCCACGCTGCGCCGCCTGCTCGCCGTGGTGCTCGCCGTCGCCGCGTGGAAGCTCTTCGCCACGGGGGGCTGAACGCCGGGCAGGAGGACCGAACGGCGGCCAAGGGCGCCGTTCGTGCCGCCGGGCGCATGGTGCCACGGCTCGCCCGGTGCGACCGGCACCCTCCACCGGCCGCGCGTGCCGCTCCCGAAGGCCCCGCCGCGGGCCGCCTACGGTCTCCGGTCCAGGATCCGGTCCAGGGTGCCGCCGTAGACCAGGTCGCGGATGTTCGGCTGCGCCAGGAACTCGTGCGGGAATCCCGGCTCGATGCGGCTCGCCTCGTCGAGACGGCTCACCTGCGCGGGCTCGAGCTCGAACGCCACCGCGCCCAGCGTGTCCTCGATCTGCCCGAGCGTGCGCGCGCCCACGATCGGGATGACCTTGCCCGGCCGGTGACGCACCCAGTTCACGGCGACCTGCGCGGGCGTGCGGCCGGTCTCCCGCGCCACCTCCCGGACCACGCCCGCGATGCGCAGGTTGCGCTCGGCGAGCCGCGCGGCGGCGGGGTTGTCCCGCATGCGAGCGGGCTCGGCCCGCTGCTCGGCGCCCGCGTCGGCGTTGTACTTGCCCGTGAGCATGCCTCCGCCGATCGGTCCCCACGCCGCCACCGCCAGGTCGAGCGCGTGCGCCATCGGGAGCAGTTCGCGCTCCACCGTGCGCTGGATCAGGCTGTACTCGACCTGGATCCCGGCGAACGGCGTCCAGCCGCGCAGCTCGGCGAGCGTGTTGGCGCGCGAGACGATCCAGGCCGGCGTGTCGGAGATGCCGACGTAGAGCGCCTTGCCCGCGCGCACCACGTCGTCGAGCGCGCGCATCACCTCGTCCACCGGGGTCAGGTAGTCCCAGGCGTGCACCCAGTAGAGGTCCACGCAGTCCATCTTCAGACGCTCCAGGCTGGCCTCGAGCGACTGCACCAGGTTCTTGCGGTGGTTGCCCGCGCTGTTGGGATCGCCCTTGCGGGTGAAGAGCGTGTACTTGGTCGCCACCACGAAACGCTCGCGCTCGGCGGCGACGAACTCGCCCACGAAGCGCTCGCTGGTGCCCTCGGTGTAGCGATTGGCGGTGTCGATGAAGTTGCCGCCGGCCGCCGCGTACGCGTCGAAGATCCTGCGGCTCTCCTGCTTCGAGGCGCCCCAGCCCCACTCCTCGCCGAAGGTCATGGTGCCGAGACAGAGCTCGGAGACGCGTAGTCCGCTGTTGCCGAACAGACGGTAGTTCATGGGGACCTCGATCCGATGGGCGTGACGAAGGGCTCCTGCAGCTCGGGCCCGCCGGCGGGCCGCGAGCGCGCAGGATACGCCGCCGCCGCACGGGGACGCCTCCGTGCCGGACGCCGGCGTGCCCCAGGTCTACTTGCTTGTCGGTCTTCAGGTTGCGGCGGTGGGCTACTTCTTCTGGAAGACGTAGAGCGCGAAGCCCATCGTGTCGCGGCCCCAGTGCTCCCAGGCTTCGTGGTGGCGGCGGATGCGCTTCCACATGCTCTCGGCCTCGGGGTCCTCGGGGTGCCCGCTCACGTGCTCCTCGACCGCGTGGGCGTAGAGCCCCTCGTAGCGGGCCCACTCGTCCTCGGTGCTGACGGCGGTGCAGATCGGGACCAGGCCGGCCTCCTCGCCCGCGCGCACGTTGCGCGGGTGGTCCAGCAGGTCGTCCTGGTCGAGGCCCAGCACCTCGAGGTAGTCGGGGTGGGGGCGGCGGCGCCAGAAGCGCTCGCCGATCATCAGGCGCCCGTGGGACCGGACGAGGCCGGCCAGCGCGCGCATCGCGTCCCGGTAGCCGCCGTACGCCTCGGTCGACCCGACGCACAGCGCGGCGTCGAAGGCGCCGGGCTCCGCCGGGAAGTCGCCCGCGGGCTGCTCGTGGAAGGCGAGGCCGGCGTGCGGCACGCGCGCCTCGGCCCGCCGGCCCGCGTCGGCGAGGAACGCCGGGTTCACGTCCACGCCCACGCCCCGCGCGCCGCGGCGGTCCGCGAGCCGCACCAGCATCTCGCCCTTGCCGCAGCCCGCGTCGAACACGCGGGCGCCCTGCGGCAGTTCGAGCATGGAAAGCACCTGGTCCACCTTCGGACTGCTCAGCGGGTTGAGGAACACATGATCCCGGTGGGCGATCGTGGTGAAGCGCAGCTGATCCGTCAGCGTGGCGGTCTGGGGAGTCATCCTGCGCGCATGTTGGACGAAGCCGATCGCGCGCGCAAGGGGGAACGTCGGGGATCATCGCCATGCAATTGACGCGCCGTTCTGTGCACCGCATGGACGGTGATCGGGGGCGCCGTCGCGGAGCAACACGAAGCCCCCGGCCGGGGGGAACCGGGGGCCGTGGAGCCGCGCAGTGCGGAAGGACGATCTACTTCGCCGGCGGCTTCAGGCTCGCCTCGACGTGCAGGCTGATGGCCACGTCCTCGCCCAGCATCAGCCCGCCCTGGTCGAGCGTCTTGTTCCAGTTGATGCCGAAGTCCTTGCGGTTGATGCTGGTGGTGGCGTCGAACCCGGCCTTGGTGCCGAAGCTCTGCCCGCCGACGCCGACCTCGCCCACGCCGAGGAACTCGACGTCCAGCACCACGCTCCTGGTGACGCCGTGCATCGTGAGGTCGCCGGTGACCTTGTAGCGGTCCTTGCCCTCGGGGGCGACCTTCGTGCTCTTGAAGGTCAGCGTCGGCAGCGAGTCCACGGCGAAGAAGTCCGCGCTGCGCAGGTGCTTGTCACGCGCGTCGTTGTCGGTGGAGATGCTGGCCGCCTGGATCGTGACCTCGACCGAGGACGCCTCGGGCTTCGCCTGGTCCATCACGATGGTGCCGCTGAAGTCCTTGAACTGTCCGGGGACCTTCGAGAAGAAGTGCCGGATGGAGAAGCCGACCTGCGAGTGCACCTTGTCGATGTCGAAGTGCTGCGGGGCGGCCACGGCGGCGGAGGCAGCGCCCAGCAGGGCGAATGCCAGCGCGAGGGTGAGGCGCTTCATGGAAAGGCTCCTTTCGTCCTCGGCGTCGTGGGTGCGGCCGGCGCCGGGCGATGGGCGGTTGCGGCTCGGATCAGTGGGGCACCGGCCCTGTTGGGTCGGCAGGTCGTTGGGCCGCAGGCCGGTGCCTTCGCTGACTACCAACCACTGAGATGAGGCCGGGCGCCGAACGATTCGGCCGGTGGTGGCGGGCGACCGGGCGCGGGGCGGCCGCGGGTCCGGCCCGGCCGGCCCCCGCCCGGGCGGTACCGCCCCAGGTGGGCCCCGGCGGGGCGCCGGTTGTGGCGGCACGGCCGGAGCCGCTAGCATCCGCGCCTCATGCCCGACTTCGAGAAGGCTCCCCCGGAGGTCCGCGAGCTCCTCGGCAAGCGCATCAGCCAGCTCGGCCTGCGCCTCGAAGGCTCGCCGGTCGAACGCTTCGTGCTCCAGCTCTACCGCGAGCTCGAGCGCAAGGGGCTCAAGCACTTCCGCCCGGTCTGCTACCTCACCGACGAGTGGGGTTGTCCCGATGGGCAGCCGGTGATCGGCATCCCGTTCTACCTCGCCGACCCCAAGCTCGCGCGCCTCGAGCGCCAGATGAACGACCTCGAGGACGAGCGCGAGATCATGATGTACATGCGCCACGAGGCGGGCCACGCCTTCAACTACGCGTACCGGCTCTTCGTCACGCCCGAGTGGCGGCGCCTCTTCGGACCGTTCAATCGTCGCTACCGCGACGACTACCGGCCGGTCCCGTTCAGCCGCAAGTTCGTGCGTCACATCGCCGGCTGGTACGGGCAGAAGCACCCCGACGAGGACTTCGCCGAGACCTTCGCGGTCTGGCTCACGCCCCGCTCCCAGTGGCGGGCCCGCTACAAATCATGGCCCGCGATACGCAAGTTGCGGTATGTTGACCAGGTGGCGCGCCGGGTGCGCGCCCAGGAGCCGGTGGTCTCGACCGGGGCCTTCGACGTCCCCGTCGAGGACCTCAAGGTGACGGTCGAGCAGTTCTACCGCCGGCTCATGCGCCAGAACGGCGCGGGGGTGAAGGTGGCGCTCGAGGCGGACCTCGGCGACCTGTTCATCCCCCAGGGCCGCCGGCGCAAGGGCATCCGCCCGGCGTGGGAGCTGGTCGAGCAGCATCGCAAGGTGCTGACCGACAAGATCACCTACTGGACCGGCGTGCGACGGCCGGTGGTGCGTGCCCTGATCGAGCACATCGTGCGGACGGCGCGCGATCTCCGGCTGTTCGCAGACACCGCCCGCGAGGCGGACTACCTGGTGGAGTTGACGGCATACGGCACCACGCTCGCGATGAACTACCTCACGCGCCGGCGCTTCGAGCAGAAATAGACCGGCGCAGGGCCCCGAGGAACGGGGCCCCTAAGCAAGGCGAGGAACGCCATGGCCAAGCTGCGGATCGGCGTGCTGTACGACTACTGGTGGGGCGATGACGAGGAGCGCGCCGAGGGGACCCGCCCCAAGCGCAAGACCCCCGACGAGGACGTGCAGGCGGTCTACGAGGCCCTCAAGGAGGCCGGGCACTACCCGGTGTTCCTGCGCCTCGACGGCACGCGGGAGAGCCTGGTCGAGCTGGCCCACTCCGAGACCGACCTGATCTTCAACCTGGTCGAGTCCTTCGGCGGCGACGACACCCAGGACAGCGACGTCGCGGGCTTCCTCGAGATGCTGCACCGCCGCTTCACCGGCACCGGCTCGCAGGGCCTCCACCTGGCGCAGGACAAGGCGCTGGCGAAGAAGATCTTCGCCTTCCACGGCATCCACACCCCCTACTTCGCCACCGTGTTCCGCGGCCGCACCGAGCACTCGCAGGACATCCAGTTCCCGGTGATCGTGAAGCCCGCCTCCGAGGACGGCTCGATCGGCATCCATTTCGGCGCGGTCTGCACCTCGATCAAGGAACTGATGGAGCGCATCGACTACCTCCACGCCGAGTTCAACACCCCGGCGCTGATCGAGGAGTACATCGAGGGCCGCGAGTTCTACGTGGGAGTGCTGGGCAACGAGAAGCCCGAGGCGCTGCCCGCGGTGGAGCTGGACCTCTCGAAGCTGCCGCAGGGCACCCCCAAGATCGCCGGCACCGAGGTCAAGTGGGAGGAGGGCACCGAGGCCTACGAGCAGACCAAGGCCTTCCTGCCCGCCGACCTCGACGCGGACCTGCAGAAGAAGCTCAGCGACACCGCGGTGCAGGCGTTCCAGGCCCTGAAGCTCTGCGACTACGGGCGCATCGACTTCCGCCTGGCCGCCGACGGCGCGCTGCACGTGCTCGAGGTGAACCCCAATCCCTACCTGCACCCCGAGTCGGAGTTCGCCATGGCCGCGAAGAAGGCCGGGCGCTCCTACACCGAGCTGGTCGGCGAGATCGTGGACCTCGCGCTGGCGCGCTACCCGAACGGCGGGTCGTGAGCCCCGTGCGCCCCGCCGCCCTCCTCTGCGGCGCGATCCTGTGCGTGGCGGGCCTGCCGGCGGCCGGCGCGGTCGCGGCGCCCGCCGACTCCGTCTTCCAGGTCCGGCACCTGCGCGTGAAGGGCGACTCGATGGCCTACGCCATCTGGTTGCCGCCGGGCTACGACCGCGCGCGCCCGTGGCCCTGCATCGTGTTCATGAACGGCTCGGGCGAGTGCGGCACCGACGGACGGAAGCAGACCTGGCAGGGGCTCGGCCCCGAGCTGCTCGCACACCCGGAGCGCTGGCCCGTGGTGGCCGTGATGCCGCAGAAGCCGGGCGCGGACGAGGAGTGGGAGGAGCGCGAGGACCTCGTCTTCGGGGCGCTGAAGGTCGTGCGGAAGGAGTTCAACATCGATCCCGACCGCATCGCCCTCGCCGGCATCTCGCAGGGCGGGCACGGCGCGTGGACGATCGGGGCGCGGCACCCGGAGCTCTGGTCCTGCCTGGTGCCGGTGTGCGGCTACGGCCGCGCCCAGACGGTGGCCCCGCGCGCGTGGAAGCTGCCGGTGTGGGCGTTCCACGGACTCAAGGACGACGTGGTGGACCCGCGCGAGACCCAGGGCATCATCGCCGAACTGGCGCGGCGCAAGCAGGCGGGCGGCCTCCCGGAGCCGCGCATGACGCTCTACCCCGAGCTCGGCCACGGCTGCTGGGTCTCGGCCTTCGCCGACTTCGCGCTCCCGGCGTGGATCCTCGCCCAGCGCCGGGCGAGGTAGGGCCGCGATGGTGGAGAGCGCCCCGCTCGGGCGCGCCGGGTGGCTCGAGCGCTGCGTCGCCTGGCACGGCCACCTGTGCATGGGCCAGGTGCTCGGCGTGCGCATGGCGCTCAAGGGCATGGAGCTGGCCGGCACCCGCGATCCGAAGCGGCTCATCGTCTACATCGAGAACGCCCGCTGCGTCGCCGACGCGATCCAGGTCGTGACCGGCACGAGGGTCGGCAAGCGCAGCGCGAAGCTCGTGGACCTCGGCAAGACCGCCGCGACGTTCGTGGACACCGGGACCGGGTGGGCGTGGCGCGTGACCGCGAAACACTTCGCGCACCCGCCGGGCGCCGCGGACGCGGCCTGCCGCGCGGTGCTCGAGCTGCCGGACGAGGAGACGCTCGCCTGGCGCCGCGTGCGCGTGGCGCTCGCGCCGATGGAGCTCCCCGGCAAGCCGCTGCGCGCCGTCCCCTGCACGCGCTGCGGCGAGACCGTGCTCGACGGCCGCGACGTGGAGGGCGCCGAGGGCCCGTTGTGCCGCTCGTGCGCGGGTGGCGCGTACTACTCCGAGGAGCCCGGGCGGGAGTAGCCCGGCCCGCCCGGTGCCGCTTCGAGGTGGCCCGGAAACGTCACGCCGCTCCCCGGGTCGATCGGTCACCCGTGCGCCCGGCCCGGATCCCTCGCGCTCCAGGGGCGTCGCGACGAGCTTCAGGCGTGCGGACGTAGGGCCGGCCACGGCCCCGGCTCAGGTTCCGGCCCTGCACCACGCATCGCTCGCGCCGTGCTCGGTCGCCGATGCCAGGTGAACGCGGCCCCATGTTCCCGGTCCGGATCGCGTGAAGCAACCGGAGACATGGGTTGAAGCAACCGGGGACATGGGTGACAGGACAGACCGGGCACATGGGTAACACATTCTAGCTTCCATAACGGCGGCGACGACGTCTGCTCAAGGCAGGATCAACGATGGGTTCGAGCCGCCCAAAGTGGCGGGGTCCGCGGTCGGTGGCCTGCTTGAGATCTAGCAGTCCGATCGGCACCCAGCCGAAGTGGACACGCCACCGGCCATCGTCGCAGGGCTCGAGTCCGACCCGTTCGCCGACGAGGCAGTTGCTCACGTACCACTGCGTGGTGCCGAAGGTGATCACGCCGTTGGGATAGGCCACCCGGGTCTCGAAGTGTCGCGGGTACTCTGGTTCGGGGAGCTCGCGCGGGTACGAGCGAAGCGATGGGCGGTAAAGCGCGGCCGGCACCTCCTGGCCGAGCGCCTCGTGCGGCCGCTCCTGGTTGTACTCCGTCTGGAAGCGATCGAACGCGCGTTGCTGGGCGCTGAAGCTCGAGCGCGGCGGTCTGGCGGTCTCGGCTTTCAAGGTGCGATGCATGCGCTCGTGGCGCCCGTTCTGTTCGGGACGACCTGGCATGATGCGTTCGGGACGGATCCCGAGTCGGATCCACCAGACCGAGAGACGCGACAGTCCGCCCGGGGCGAGCGTCGAGAACGGCGGCCCGTTATCGGTGCGGATCGCCCTCGGCAAGCCGTATTCGGTGAAAGCGGACTCGAAGACGCGCCGGACATGCTGAGTGAGCGGACGACGCAGGGCGCGGCAGCGAAGGAGCAGGCGACTGTATCCATCGCTGATGGTCAGCGGATGACAGCGTTCACCCCGGCGACCCAGCGGGAAGTGGCCCTTGAAGTCGGCACACCAGACGGCGTTGGGTGCGTCGTACTGCCGCAGCCGGTCCCCGTACGGTGAGCTGCGCCGGACTCGCCGGCGCGGGCGAACCAGTCCGCTGCGCCTCAGGATGTCGCCGATCGTGCTGGCCGCCGGGAGCGCGACCGGCGGCCGTTCCCGCTTCAGCACCACCCGCACCTTGCGTGGTCCCCAACGCGGATGGCGACGTCGGATCGCGACGATCGCCTGCACGAGGTCGGCGGCGACGGCGTTGGGATGAGAGTGCGGCGCGCGTGAGATCTCCTCGAGGGCCGCGACCCCGTCGGCCTCATAACGACGGACCCACTTGTACCCCGTCTTCCGGCTGACCCCGAAGTCGTGGCACAAGTCGGAGAAGCTGGCCTCCGCCTGCAGGTAGGCGGCAATGAACTTCACTCGTTCAGACATCCAGTCGGTCCTCGCCCAGGGCATCGTGTGGTCCTCCTCGAACCACCCATGATGCCCGCGGGCTGTAACCCATGTCCCCGGTCTGATCTGTTACCAGTGTGCCCGGTCTGAACCGGTGATTCCTCTTGACAGCCCAGAGCGCGGGCACTTGTCGGAGTCCCGTGAGGCGTTCCAATCGGGTCCCAGCGCGCCGGTGGTGCCGCGCCGCCGTGGTTTCGCGCCCGGCCGCGGCATCGTTCGCTCGCGAGGACGCGCTCCGCGGCGTGCGGTGATCTGCGCGCGCCGAAAAGGGGTGTGATAGAAGGAGGTTCGCACACCCCCGTGACCCGCCCCCGCGCGGAGTCACTTCGATGGATCGCTACGCACTGTCCCACGTCTCCGACCAGGCCCTGCTGCGCGAACTGCGGACACTCGTCTCGCAGGACCGCGCGACCACGGCCCTGCTGGTCGCCCACCTTGGCGAGGTCGATGCCCGGCGGCTCTACGCCGAAGCCGGCTACCCCTCGATGTTCGCGTACTGCGTCGAGCGGTTGCGCTTCTCGGAAGACAGCGCCTACAAGCGCATCCGCGCGGCGCGGCTGGCCCGCGAGTTCCCGGCCATCCACGGGATGCTGGCCGACGGTCGGCTGCACCTGGGCGGCTTGGGAGCCCTGGCGCCTTACCTGACCCCCGAGAACGCCGAGGACTTGCTGGCGGTGGCGACGCACCGGAGCCGGGCGGCGATCGAGCAGTTGTTGGCCGAGCGATTCCCGCGGCCCGACCTGCCGGGCTCGATTCGGCCGCTGTCCGAGGTCGGGCCCGGGGAGCAGCAGTCCCTCGGGGCGGGAGCTGCGACGACTCCGCCGCAAACGGGCGCTCTTGTTCAGTGTGACTCAATTTCACTCGCCCCGGGGCGAGTGAATTTCAGTTCTGCTGAACATGAGGCCACTGCGGCAACCGATTCGGCAGGTGCCGCCGCCCCGTCGGCGATGACCCGAACCCGCCCAGTGACTCCCCTAGCGCCGGGGCGCTACGCCGTCCAGTTCACCGTGGACCAGGCGACGCACGACGACCTGCTCTACGCCCAGGCCCTGCTGGGTCACAGCCTGCCCTCCGGCGACCCGGCCGAGGTGTTCGCCCGGGCGCTGAAGGCCCTGATCGCGCAGCTCGAGCGGCAGAAGTTCGCGAAGGCCGAGCGGCCCTGTGCCTGCCGCCCGAGCGAAGGCCCCCGTCACGTACCCGCGGACGTGAAGCGCGCCGTCTGGGAGCGCGACGGCGGCTGCTGCACGTTCGTGGGCGAGGGCGGGCATCGCTGCGAGGCGCGCACGCGGCTCGAGTACGACCACGTCGAGCCGGTGGCACTGGGCGGGCGCGCGACGGTGGGGGGCCTACGCCTGCGCTGCCGGGCCCACAACCAGTACGAGGCCGAGCAGCGCTTCGGGCGCGGGTTCATGGATTCGCGGCGCAGGCCTGCGGTGCAACGGGAGCGGAGTGGGAGGGGTGGATCGGCGGAGGTCACCCGGCGCGAGCGGAGCGGGAAGCCGGAGTTGGCGCCGCACCGGGCCGAGCTCGTGCCCTGGCTGCAGTCGCTCGGGCTGCGCGGGGACGAGGCGCGCGGCGTCGCCGAGCGCTGCGAGGCTCCGCCCGACGCCCCGCTCGACGTGCGCCTGCGCCACGCCCTCAAGTGCTACGGAGGCCCGCGCACGGCGGTCACGCGCCCGGCAGCGTGAACCTGCACCCGACCCCGCGGAAGGGTGCGCCGTGGTGCCCGCATGCGGGGCGGGTGGCGCCGCGGCTGGAGTGGCCCGGCCCCGCGGGATGGGCGCGCCGCGGGCACCCACGTGCAGCGTGGGTCGCCGTCGCAGGGCGCCCAGTGGCGAATTCGTCACCGACGCCCCGCTCCCGGAGCGCGTGCGGTACGCGCTGCGCGCTGAGTCGCTCGGCAGTGCGCTCGCAAAGGTGCTCTGCGCACACCCGGCAGCAGGTACCGTGACCGGCTCCGGCGGAGGACCTACGCGTCCGCCTCCGCCACCTGCGGCGCCATCGCCTCGCCGCGCGAGACCACCACCGCCGCGGCCAGGTCGCCGGTCACGTTGAGCGTGGTGCGGCACATGTCGAGGAAGCGGTCCACGCCGATGATCATGCCGATGCCCTCGGCCGGCACGTGCACCAGCCCGAGGATCATCACCACCACCGGGATCGAGCCGGCCGGCACGCCCGCGGTGCCGATGCCGCCGAGGATGCAGATCAGCACCACCGTCACCTGCTGGGCGAGCGTCAGGTCGATGCCGTAGAACTGGGCGAGGAACAGCACCGTCACGCCCTCGAACAGCGCGGTGCCGTTCTGGTTCGCGGTCGAGCCGATGGTGAGCACGAAGCGGCTCACGTGCGGCGGCAGCTGCAGCTCCTCCTCGGCCGCCAGCAGCGCGGTCGGCAGCGTGGCGTTGCTCGACGCGGTCGAGAACGCGGTCAGCATCGGCGCGCGCACGCCGCGGAAGAAGCGCCACGGGCTCATGCCGCCCAGCCAGGCCACCGAGAGCGAGTAGACGCCGAACTGGTGGATGACGAGCCCCAGCAGCACCACCCCGACGTAGGCGCCGAGCTGACGCAGCACGTCGATGCCGAGCCGGGCGGTGAGCGTGAACAGCAGGCAGGCGACGGCGAGCGGCGCGACCTGGATGACCAGGCCGAGCAGCTTCATGGTGACGTCGTAGAGCCCCTCGAGCGAGCGCTCGAAGGCGCGGGCCGCGGGCGTCCGGGTCAGCGCGAGTCCCACGCCGAGGAACAGCGCGAAGACCATCACCGCGAGCATGTCGCCCTCGCCCATGGCCTTCACGACGTTCGAAGGCACCAGCGCGACGAAGAAGTCCATGCCGCCCGTGCCGGCCGCGGCCGCCGGCGCCGGCACCGAGGTGGCCTGCGTGGCGAGCCGCGCCTTGAGCGCGGGGGAGAGCCCCGCGCCCGGCCGCAGCGTGTCCACCAGCGTGACGCCGATCAGCACCGCGATCGCCGAGACCGCGACGGTGTAGACCAGCGTCTTGAGCCCGATGCGCCCGAGGCTGCGCATGTCGCCCAGGCCGGCCACGCCCAGCGCCAGCGCCGAGAGGATGAGCGGGATGACCAGCATGAAGAGCAGCCGCAGGAAGATGCGCCCGGCCGGCTCGGTCACGTACTGGACGAAGGCGGCGAGCCGCGGCGAGTCGCCGGCGAGGAGGTTCGCGGCGACGCCGGAGACGATGCCGATGAGGAGGCCCGCGAGCATGCGGACCGGGAGACCGCGGCGCATGGGGCCGCAGTATGGGAGCGGGGTGGGGCGGAGGCAAACGGCGGGGGATCCTGCCGTGATCCGTGGCGTCAGGACCGGGAGGCGCTCCACCGGCCGGCCGTGCCCCACCGCACGGCGGGCCACGCTCCGGCATCAGGTCCCCGTGCTCGCCGGAACACCCTGCGCCGACCGGCGCCCCCGCTCAGTGATCCTCCGTCTCCTCCATCATGTGCAGCACCACCCGCCCGCCTTCGGGCACCGCCTCGACATCCCCGGGAATCAGCGCCAGCGCGTTGGCGCGGGCCATCGAGGAGAGCACGCCCGAGCCCTGGTGGCCCGACAGGCGCGCGTGCAGCCCGTCCGCCTCCGCGCGCACGGAGACCCGCAGGAAGTGCAGGCGGTCGTCGCCGGCGCGCCGGGTCCACGGGGTCTCGAGCGTGCCGTGGCGTTCCGGGCGGAAGAGATGCGCGAAGCCCATCATCAGGCGCAGCAGCGGCCGCACGTACTCCTCCATCACCAGCATCGCGGCGACGGGATTGCCGGGGACGCCGAAGACGGGCCGGCCGTCGAGCCGCCAGAGCCCGAGGGGGCCGGCGGGCTTCTGCGCGACCCGCCAGAAGACGCGCTCCGCGCCCAGTTCGTCGAGCACGTCCTTCACGCAGTCGTACTCGCCCATCGAGATGCCGCCCGTGGTCACGACGACGTCCGCGGCCGCGACGGCCCGGCGCAGCGCGCTCACGACGTCCGCGCGGCGGTCGGGCACGCGCGGGAACCCGACGGGCAGCGCGCCGAAGGCCAGGGCCTGCGCGCGCAGGGCATGCAGGTTGGCGTCGCGGATGCGCCCCGGCCCGGGCTCCTCCGAGACGTCCACCAGCTCGTCGCCGGTCGTGACGATGGCGAGCCGGGGCCGCGGGACGACCGGCACGGTGGCGCAGCCGGCCACGGCGAGCAGGCCGATGTCGGCGGGGCGCAGGACGTCGCCCCGCGCCACCACGGCCGCGCCGGCCGCGAGGTCCTCGCCGGCACGCCGCACGTTCGCGCCCGCGCGCACGGCGCGCCGGATCTCGACGTGGTCGCCGGCTGGCGCGGTCCCCTCGACCGGGACCACGGCGTCGGCGCCCGCGGGAACGGGTGCCCCGGTCATGATCCGGTGCGCCGTGCCCGCCTCGACCGCGTGCTCCGCGACGCGGCCGGCGGGCAGGTCCTCCAGGACGCGCAGGCGCACCGGCGTCTGCGCGGTCGCGCCCGCGACGTCCGCGGCGCGCACGGCGAAGCCGTCCATGCCGGAGTTGTCGAACGGGGGCACCGGGCCGGGGCAGACGACGCCGGCCGCCGCGACCAACCCGAGCGCGTCCTCGAGCGGCACGCGCCGCTCGAGGCTCGCCGCGGCCGAGTCCAGCACGCGCTCCAACGCCTCGCGGTAGGTCAGCATCGCCACCGGCCCGGCCCGTTCACGCGGCGACTCCACGAGGCCCATGGGCTTCACCCGTTCCCGGTCGGCGGTTCATGGACCGGCACGCCCTAGTCGATCACGCGTCGATCGAGGAAGGACCAGTGCCGCCAGGCCTTCGGCATGTGCGCGCCGAGCGAGGCGACGGCGGTGGCGGCGAGGTAGCACTCGAGGCGCGCGGCCGGAAGCATCTGCCCGAGCGCGAGCAGCGCGAGCTTGAGCAGGACCGCCGCGCCGCTGCCCTGGTAGAGCCAGGCGCCGCTCTTCCACAGGTCCATGCCGATCATCAGCACCCCGCTCGCCACGGTGAGCGCGAGCGGCACGGCCAGCGCCCGCGCGGGCGCGGCGTAGGCCACGCCGCCGAGCACCAGCGCCATCGCCACGATGTGCACGGTGCGCGCGGCGATCCTCGTCGCCCGCCGGCTGTCCAGAACACGGCGCGCGACCGGCCCGCTCCCCGCCGGCGGCGTCATACGCCGATCCCGGGCATGCGCGGCACGGTGATGCGCTCGGAGGTGGTCTTGCCCTGCGTGAAGTTCATCAGGTAGTCGGGGCCGCCAGCCTTCGAGTCGGTGCCGGAGAGGTTGAACCCGCCGAAGGGGTGCACGCCCACCAGCGCGCCGGTGCAGCCGCGGTTCAGGTAGAGGTTGCCGCAATGGAACTCGTGCTTCGCGCGGTCGAGCCGCTCGATGCGGCTGGAGAACACCGCGCCGGTGAGGCCGTAGCGCGTGTCGTTGGCGATGTCGAGCGCGCGGTCGAAGTCGGCGGCCTCGATCACGGCCAGCACCGGGCCGAAGACCTCCTCCTGGCCGAGGAACGAGCGCGATGCCACGCCGTCGAACACGGTCGGGGCGAGGTAATAGCCGGGCCGGTCGAGCGCGTGCCCGCCGTGCACCAGCCGGGCCTCGGCCTTGCCGCGCTCGATCGCCTCGAGGATGCCGGCGCGCGCCTTCGCGTTCGCCACCGGGCCGGTGAAGACGCAGGGGCCGTTCCACGGCAGGTCGGCGGGCAGCGGCCGGGTCTTCTCGAGGATCAGGTCGAGCAGGCGGTCCCTGACCGACGAGACCACGACCAGGCGCGAGCAGGCCGAGCACTTCTGCCCCTGGAAACCGAAGGCCGAGCGCACCACGGCGCTCGCCGCCGCGTCGAGGTCGGCGGTCTCGTCCACGACGATGGCGTCCTTGCCACCCATCTCGAGGACGAAACGGGTCATCCAGCGGCGGTCCGGGCCGGGCTTCGAGGCGATCTCGTTGATGCGCAGGCCGACGGCGGCCGAGCCGGTGAACGACACGAAGCGGACCTGCGGGTGCGTGACCAGGGTGTCGCCGACCTCGCCGCCCGGGCCGGGCAGCAGGTTGATGACGCCGTCGGGCACGCCGGCCTCGCGCGCCAGGGCGACGAGGCGCGCGGCGATCACCGGCGTGTCGGAGGAGGGCTTCACCAGCACGGCGTTGCCGCTCACCACGGCGGCCATGGTCATGCCGGCGAGGATCGCGAGCGGGAAGTTCCACGGCGCGATGACCACGCCGACGCCCAGCGGGATGTAGAAGAAGCAGTTGTCCTCGGTCGGGATGCGGGTCAGCGGCTGGTACTGGAAGTGCCGGACCGCCAGCCGCGCGTAGTACTCGCAGAAGTCGATGGCCTCGGCGATCTCGGCGTCGGCCTCGTACCAGTCCTTGCCGATCTCGAACGAGAGCAGCGCGAGGAAGTCGAACCGGTCGCGGCGGATGAGCGCCGCGAGCCTCATCAGCGTCTCGGCGCGGGTCTCGGGGTCGGTGCGCGCCCAGGAGGCGAACGCCTTCCGCGCCCCGGCGACGGCCTCGTCCACGTGGGTGCGCGTGCAGCTGGCCGCCCGGCCGACCACGCGGTCGGGCTGCGCCGGGCAGAGCGAGACGATGCTCTTCTCGGTCTCGACCTCGCGGCCGCCGATGACGGCGGGGTGGTAGCCGCCGAGCGACTTCTCCAGCGCGGCGATGGCCCGCTCGGCCGCCCGGACGTTGGCCTCGACGGAGTAGTCGCAGATGGGCTCGTTCTTGAAGCGCGTGCAGAACATCCGGGTCCCTCCCGTGGTTGGCTGCGCGGCATCTTATCGCACCCGGCCGCACCCGGGCATCCCGCGGCCGGGCCGCGCCGGGAGCGGGCTCGGCCGATCCGGCGCGTGCGGGGAGGGACCGCCGAATATCGTTCGGCGGCGCCGCCGGTCCGATCCGCCCCGCCCCGTGAAGCTCCGTCGACGTTGTGGCATACTCGGGCCGCTTGCGCCGGTCCCACCCCGGACGGCCCGGAGACCTCATGAATCCCATCGCGCTGAACGAGATGAAGGCGGCCCATCGTGTCCTGGCCGCGCTCGACTACCCGCCCGGCGAGGTCGAGCGCGGCTACGCGAACCGCACGTTGCACGTGGACCTCGGGGCCAACACCATCGAGGTCCGCCCGGTGACGCCCTACATGAAGGACACCTTCACGGGCGGCAAGGGCTTCGACCTCTACCTGATGTGGAAGTCGGTCCCCGGCCCGATCGCCTGGGACGACCCGCGCAACGGGCTGTACTTCTCGGCGGGCCCGCTGGCCGGCACGCCCTACTTCTCGGGCTCGGGCAAGTGCCTGGTCACCGGCATCTCACCGCTCACCAGCTCGGTGATGGACTGCAACGTCGGCGGGCACTTCGGACCGCTGCTCAAGTTCGCCGGCTTCGACGCCCTCGAGGTGCGCGGCAAGGCCGCGGAGTTCGTGCTGCTGGTCATCGACGGCGACGCGCACCGCGTCACGCTCGAGACCGCCCCGCACGAGGCGCTCGACTCCTACGACGTCGCCGGCCAGTTGCACGCCATGTACGCGCGCACGCCGGCCGAGCTGCAGGACATCTCGGTGGTCTCGGCGGGCCGCGGCGCGCTCCACACGCTGATCGGCTGCATCAACGTCTCGTTCTTCGACTGGAAGCGCAACGAACCGCGCCTCAAGCAGGCCGGCCGCGGCGGGCTGGGCAGCGTGATGATGAACAAGAACCTCAAGGCGATCGTGGCGCGCAGCGCGAAGAACCGCCCGCGCTGGGCGATGTCGGTGGAGGCGCCATGAGCGCGGGAGGGAACGGCGCCGGGCGGTCCGTGCTCGTCCCGGACGTGCTCGCGGTGGACTCGATCGTGGACCGCTGGGGCGCGGACCCCGAGTTCGCGGTCGAGATGCTGCAGGACGTCCAGAAGCACTACCGCCACCTGCCGAAGGCCGCGCTCGAGCGCATCGCCGAGCGCACCCAGGCGGACCTGGCGCGGCTCTACCACATCGCCACGTTCTTCAAGGCGTTCTCGCTGGTGCCGCGCGGCGAGACCACGATCCAGGTCTGCACCGGCACCGCCTGCCACGTGCAGGGCGCGGCGCGGGTGCTCGACGCCTTCGGCCGCGAGCTGGGGGTGAAGCCGGGCGAGACCACCGCGGACCAGAAGTACAGCCTCGAGGGCGTGCGCTGCCTGGGCTGCTGCGGGCTGGCGCCGGTGGTGACCTTCGGGGCCGAGCTGGTCGGCGGGGTGGACTCCTCCAAGGTCGGCAAGCTGATGCGCCGGCACCGCAACACCGGCTCGGTGGCCGCGCAGGGGGCGAAGGGCCCGGCGGAGGACGCCGATGCCTAGGGCGACCCTCGAGAACCTCGGCGCGCTGGCGCACGAGGCGCAGCGCCGGCACGCGGGCTGGAAGTCCATGCTCATGGTCTGCGCCGGCACCGGCTGCGTCTCGGCCAAGTCGCTGCCGCTGCGCGACGCCTTCCGCCGGGAGCTGGAGCGCCGCGGCCTGCAGGACGAGATCCAGGTGGTGGCCACCGGGTGCAACGGCTTCTGCGCCCACGGGCCGATCTGCGTGGTCCAGCCCGAGGGCGTGTTCTACGAGCGCCTCAAGCCCGAGGCCGTGCCCGAGCTGATCGAGTCGCACTTCGTGAAGCAGCAGCCGCTCGAGGCCTTCCTCTTCCACGCGGCGGACGGCGGCAAGCCGGTCCCGCTCGAGAAGGACATCGAGTTCTTCGCCAAGCAGCAGTGCATCGCGCTGCGCAACCGCGGCAAGATCGACCCCGAGGACATCGCCGACGCGATCCGCACCGGCGCCTACCAGGCGCTGGCGAAGGTGCTGCGCGAAGGGCTCGACGGCGACGCGCTGGTGCAGCGGCTGGTCCGCTCGGGGCTGCGCGGGCGCGGCGGCGGCGGGTTCCCGGCCGGCGTGAAGTGGCAGAGCTGCCTCGCCGCGGCGCGCGCGCAGGGCGTGCGCCCCTTCGTGGTCTGCAACGGGGACGAGGGCGACCCGGGCGCCTTCATGGACCGCAGCATCGTCGAGGCCGACCCGCACGCGGTGATCGAGGGCATGCTGATCGGGGCGCGGGCGATCGGCGCGGTCGAGGGCTTCGTCTACATCCGCCACGAGTACCCGCTGGCGCTGAAGCGCCTGACCCGGGCGCTGGCGCAGGCGCGCGATTGGGGGCTGCTGGGCGCGGACGTGCTCGGCGCGGGGATGGCGTTCGACATCACCGTCCACCGCGGCGCCGGCGCGTTCGTCTGCGGCGAGTCCACCGCGCTGATGGCCTCGATGGCGGGCCGCGCAGGCGAGCCGCGGGCGAAGTACGTGCACACCGTGGAGCACGGCTTCCGCGACCTGCCGACGGTGCTCAACAACGTCGAGACCTGGGCCAACGTCCCGCAGATCGTCCTGAACGGGCCGGAGTGGTTCGCCGCGATCGGCACCGGCGACGTCTCGAAGTCGCCCTGGGGCGGCAGCAGCGGCACCAAGGTGTTCTCGCTGGTCGGGAACATCCGCAACTCGGGGCTGGTCGAGGTGCCGATGGGCATCACGCTGCGCGAGATCGTCTTCGACATCGGCGGCGGCATCCCGGACGGTCGGGCGTTCAAGGCGGTGCAGACCGGCGGTCCCTCGGGCGGCTGCCTGCCCGAGTCGAAGCTCGACCTGGCGGTGGACTTCGACACGCTGGTCGAGGCCGGCTCGATGATGGGCTCGGGCGGCATGATCGTGATGGACGACCGCACCTGCATGGTGGACGTGGCGCGCTACTTCGTGGACTTCCTGTGCGACGAGTCGTGCGGCAAGTGCACGCCGTGCCGCGAGGGCCTGGTGAACCTGCGCGGGGTGCTCACGCGCATCACGGCGGGGGAGGGCCGCGAGCAGGACCTGGCGCTGCTCGAGGACCTCGGCGCGGTGCTGGCCGACGGCTCGCTCTGCGGCCTGGGGCAGACCGCGGCGAACCCGGTGCTCTCGACCCTGCGCTACTTCCGCGCCGAGTACGAGGCCCACATCCGCGAGCGGCGCTGCCCGGCGGGGGTCTGCAAGGCGCTCATCCGCTACACCATCACCGAGGACTGCACCGGTTGCACCGCGTGCGTGAAGGTCTGTCCGACCGACGCGATCACCGGCGTGCGCCGCGAGCTCCACACCATCGCGCAGGACAAGTGCATCCAGTGCGGCACCTGCATGGACGTCTGCAAGGACGGCGCGGTGCTGGTCCGATGAGCGGCGAAAGGAACCCCGCCATGATCCAGGTCACGATCGACGGCAGGAAGACCGAGGTGGCGCCGGGCACCACCATCCTCGCGGCCGCGAAGCAGGCCGGCGTGGAGATCCCGGCGCTGTGCCACAGCCCGCTGGTCGAAGCCTACGGGGTCTGCCGCGTCTGCAGCGTCGAGGTGGACGAGGGGCGCCGCAAGCGCATCGTCACCGCCTGCAACTACCCGCTGCAGAAGCCGGTCGAGGTCTTCACCCGCAGCGAGCGCGCCCTGCGCACCCGCCGGCTGGTGCTCGAGATGATGCTGGCGCGCTGGCCCCAGGTGAAGGTGGTGCAGGAGATGGCGCGCGAGGCCGGCGTCGCCGCGCCCCGCTTCGCGCACCCGCAGCGCAACGAGAGCCCGAACGCCTGCATCCTGTGCGGCCTGTGCGTGCGCCTCTGCGACGAGGGCGTCTGGCACCACGTGCTGGCCTTCGAGGGGCGCGGCGAGTCGCGCCGGGTGGCGATGCCCTACGGCGAGGCGTCGTCGGCCTGCGTGGGCTGCATGGCCTGCGCCAGCGTGTGCCCGACCGGGGCGATCCGCTTCACCGAGGACCCGAACCACCCGGTGGACGCCGACCGCATCCGCCGCGCCGGCGCCGAGCTCACCCGCGAGGTGCTGGTGCTGGACAAGCACCAGTGCCACATGCGCGAGATCGGCACCGCGCACCTGACCGAGATCATGGACGACTACGACCTCCTGCCGGTCCACAACTACCGCTACGGGAAGCACGTCGACACGCCGCGCATCGCCTCGGACAAGTTCAAGGCGCTGTTCACGCAGGGCGTGGCCGACGGCTGCGCCCTGGGCTGCGACATGGCCTGCGCCAAGGCGGTGGACGGTCACGTGCTGCGCACCGGGCCGGACCGGGGCAAGTCCGTGCTGGTGGACGGGCCCGAGTACGAGACGGTCTCGTGCGCCGGCAGCAACCTCGGCATCTTCGAGCCCTGGGCCATCATCGAGATCAACTACTACTGCGACCACTACGGGCTGGACACCATCTCCTTCGGCACGCTGATGGCGTTCGTGATGGAGTGCTTCGAGGCCGGCGTGCTGCAGCGCGAGCACACCGGCGGCCTCGACCTCTCGCCGGGCAGCATCGACGGCACGCTCGAGGTGCTGCACCAGATGGCGCGAGGCGAGGGCTTCGGCCTGCTCGCCGGCCAGGGCGTGCGGCGGATGAAGCGGATCTTCGCCGAGCGCTTCGGCGCCGACCCCGCGTTCCTGCAGGACGTCGGCATGGAGGCCAAGGGGCTCGAGTACTCCGGCTACATCTGCAAGGAGTCGCTCGCCCAGCAGGGCGGCTACGGCATCGCGCTGAAGGGCCCGCAGCACGACGAGGCCTGGCTCATCTTCATGGACATGGTGAACAAGCAGATCCCGAGCTTCGAGGACAAGGCCGAGGCGCTGCACTACTTCCCGATGTGGCGCACGTGGTTCGGCCTGAACGGGCTGTGCAAGCTGCTGTGGAACGACGTCGAGCCCGAGGACAACGCCGAGTCCGGCGCGCCGGCCAAGGTGCCGCGCCACGTGCAGGGCTACTGCGAGTTCGTGGCCGGGATGACGGGCAAGGAGGTCCGGCCCGAGGACCTCATCCTGCAGAGCGAGCGGGTCTACAACTTCCAGCGCATCTTCAACCTCAAGATGGGCTTCGGCCGCCGCGCGCACGACGCGATCCCGTATCGCGCGCAGGGCCCGGTCACCGCCGCCGAGTACGAGTCGCGCCAGGAGCGCTACGACAAGCAGTTGAAGGAGGAGGCCGGCGTGGACCCCGCGCCGCTCTCGCTCGATCAGCGCCGCGCGGCGCTGCGCGCGTACCGCGAGGACCGCTACCAGAAGCTGCTCGACGCGGTCTACAAGCGGCGCGGCTGGACCCCCGACGGGATCCCGACGCTCGCCAAGGTCCGCGCCCTCGGCATCGACCGGGTCGAAGGGGTCGTGGAGCTGCTGAAGGCGCACGGCGTCACGGAGTGACGATGGCGCTCACCGTCAACGGCGACCCGCATCCCCACCGCGAGGGCCTCACCGTCGAGGCCCTGCTGCGGGAGAAGACCTACACGTTCCCGCTGCGGGTCATCCTGGTGAACCAGCGGGTGGTGAAGCGCGAGCAGGTCCCCACCACCGTGCTCCACGACGGCGACGTCGTGGAGGTCATCCACCTGATCGGCGGGGGGTAGATACCTCGTTCCGCGGGCCACTTCCCGATTGACATCCGGATGTCGAGTGCTAGCGTCGAGCCGTACCAATGACGCAGCGACCGGGGGCTTGGAGGTGGTCATGCGTACGAGTCCCACGATCCCCCTCGTTCTGTTGACCGTGGTCGCCGCCTGGTGCGCGGGGTGCACCAAGCCCCTCCGTCCCACCGCCATCCGGGCCGTCAGCCAGCCGCCTGCATCGGAGACCGGCGGTGCCGGTGTCTCGTGTACCGACTCGTCGGGGCGCAAGTGGGTCCTCGATGCCCGGGCGGTCGGCACCATCGTCACTCTGGGCCGTGACTCCCGTCCCGTCGCCCATCCCCGCCGGGTCTTCCGGCTGACCCAGGAGTTCGTGCCGGGGGTGGCTCCCCGGGACACGGTGCCGGCCTTCAGCCTTGCCTACTGGTCGTGGCGGTCCCTCCGTGCGCGGCACGGGGTCGCCGATTCGACCTTCGAGGCCGATCTCGACCCGACTCGAGCCGTGGACGTGTCCACGCTCGCGGAGTCGGGAGGTGACCGCCCGGCCCCGCCGGACACCCAGACGCTCGTCCCCGGGTTCAACCTCATCCACGTGACCGTGCCGGAGCAGGCGGGCGGAGGCACGAAAACCCTGATCTGCCTCGCGAACTTCGCCCCCGACACCTGGTGGGCGGGCCCGATCCCCGGGCTGTGGCCGCTCTCGAGCGACGGCGAGCGGGCTCGCGCGGTGGACGTGAAGGACTGGGGGCGCTTCACCACCGCCACGGCCTGGCCGCCGGACGGGCGCGCGTACTTCGGACCGGACTCGTTCCGCTACCTGCCCTCGATGCGGCAGCCGCTTCGCGGAGACGACCGCCGCGGGACGTTCTACGAGATCTACGGCGACCGCATCTTCGCCCGCTCGGAAGGGGACACGGTCCACCAGAACTCGTGGGTCGTGCTCGTGAACGGCGGCTATGACAAGGACTCGAAGTACGTGCCCCGGGTGGATCCCACGGACCCGGCGCTGCCGGCCGGTTTCGCCGCGGACCCGGAGCGCTACGCCGCACTCCAGACGCTGGGCCTCATGGGCTCGCCCGTCGGCTTCCGGTCGCTCGTCGCCGAGCGCCTCACGCCCGGTGGCCTCAAGATGATCCCGGCCCAGACCGGTCTCTACCCGGTCTTCGAGCCCACGTCGGTGTTCCGTGCGCCGCGTCTCGCGGGGTACTGGCGCATGTACGCGGCGGGGAAGGCCTACGCCCTGGCGCGCGCGCAGGACGCCGACGGCGGCCTGGACGTCCGGATCAGGGACGCCATCACCCTCGCCGACCTCGTGGACGCCGGCGGCGGCACGGAAGCCGAACGGCTCGCGCGGCGCAAGGTCATCACCTTCTACGTGGACAAGGCGCCGGCGCTGGTCCGGAGCAACGCCAGCTTCGTGCCCGTGGCGGGGCAGGAGTTCCCGGATCCGTCGGGCAGCTGCACCTGGACCTTCCGTCTGCTGGGAATGGACGCCGATCCCTGCGATCCCAACGCGGCGAACACGACGGCCGGCGGCCCGGTGTCGAAGACGACGCTGCGCTTCACCATCACGCTCTACGGGAAGAACCTGGCCGGCCGCGACACCTCGTGGACCTACCTCGTGCCGGGCAGCGATCCGTACCCGGTCGGGGCATACGGCGTGGCTTCTCGCGAGGTCACCTTCAAGCCGGGTGGAGAGGCTGGGAACCCCTTCGCCTCGGGCGACATCCGGGTCAGCATCGAGATCTGCGATTGCGTGGACTGCGAGGCCATCCCGGGTCGGGGGCGCTGCGTGCAGGGCATCGACCCCGCCACCCGGCTGGCCGTGAACCCCCAGAACGTGATCACGGTGCACTTCACGAGACCGGCCGGGTGTCCGTAGTCCCCGGCTCGGGGGGTGTTCCCGGCAACGCCCTGGCCGCCCCGGACTCCCGGGGCGGCTTGATTCTCGGCGACGACCCGGACAACATGTCGGCATGACAGGAGAGGAGCGTCCGATGCGCCCGCCGGCCGACGACCGCTACTCGCGGCAGATCCTCCACGCGCCGATCGGGGTGGCGGGGCAGGCGCGGCTGCGCGCCGCGCGCGTGCTGCTGCTGGGCTGCGGCGGGCTCGGCGCCGAGGCCGCGAACCTGCTGGCGCGCGGGGGCGTCGGCTTCCTGCGGATCGTGGACCGCGACGTCGTCGACCTCACGAACCTCCAGCGGCAGGCGCTCTTCGACGAGGCCGACACGCGCGACTGCATCCCCAAGGCCGTGGCCGCCGCGCGCCACCTCGCCGCGATCAACTCCGAAGTCGCGGTCGAGCCCGTGGTCGACCGACCTGCACGCCGGCAATCTCGCCGGGCTGATCGAGGGCGTGGACCTGGTGGTGGACGGCTTCGACAACTTCGAGGGCCGCTACCTGCTCAACGACGCCTGCGTGCACGCGGGCCTGCCCTGGGTGCACGGGGCCTGCGTCGGCAGCTACGGGGTGAGCACGCTGATCGTGCCGGGCAGCACCCCGTGCTTCCGCTGCATCCAGCCCGAGTTGCCCCCGCCGGGCTCGACTCCGACCTGCGACACCGTCGGCGTCCTCGGCCCCGTCGCGCACCTGATCGCCGCGCTCGAGGTGGCACAGGCGCTGCGCTGGCTCGTCACCCGCGAGGCCCCCGAGCCTGCGGTGATGGTGAGCGCGGACGTCTGGGACCTGCGCTTCCAGCACGTCGAGCTGCCGCCGCGGGACCCGCGCTGCCCCTGCTGCGGCGAGCGGCGCTTCGAGTTCCTGGAGCGCGGCGCGGAGCCGGCCGAGGTCCTGTGCGGCCGCGACGCGGTGCTGGTGAGGCCGGCGGGCGGCGCGGTGCCCGACCTCGCCGCGGTCGCCGCGCGCCTGCGTGGCACGCGGGCCGCGGGTGGGGCCGGCGAGGTGCTGGCGAACGGGTTCGTCGTGCGGCTGCGCGTGCCACCCTACGAGCTCACGCTCTTCGCCGACGGCCGCGCGATCGTGAAGGGCACGGACGACCTGTCGCTCGCCCGTAGCCTGGTGGCGCGCTGGTTCGGGGCGTAGCTCCGCGCGAACGCCCGAATATGACGGGGCCGGCTCGAGCGAGCCGGCCCCGGCGGGGCTCCGCGCGACGCGCGGCACGATCACCGGTAGTGCAGCTTGAGCGCTCCCCAGGTGGACGCCCGGGCGGGCACGACGCCCGCACAGGCGTGCCCGACGTGGCCGTTCGTGAGCCAGGCCAGGTCCGCCGGCGACACCTCTCCGTCGCCGTTGAAGTCGGCGCCCCAGTTGATCGTGTAGAGCGCTGCGGTCACGATCCCGACGTCGTCGGCGTCCACGTCCAGGTCGCCGTCCTGGTCGGACGAGCTCACGGCGGACACCTTGAGGAAGACGGTGGGCCGGGTGTCTCCGGGCATGGCGGCGACCGAGACGCTGACCGTGGAACCGTTGCAGACGCCGCCCATCGCGGGCCAGAAGCGGGCTCTGCCCGACGCGTCGGTCGTCGCGCGGATCGTGCGGGCCGCCGGATCGACGACCGCGCCCGCGCAGCAGTCCGGGCAGAGCCGCAGGCCGGCGCATCGGCTGAAGTCGATCCAGACCCCGCTGCCGGCCATCGGCATCCAGTACTGGTCGAGCACGACGACCTCGAACGGGACGTCCCCGGCGGGGCAGACGACGAAGCGGACGGTCGTGGTGCAGTGGGTGGGATCGGCAACCGGAAGCGATGGCGCGGCGGCTGCCGCGGCAGGCCAGCCGGCACCCAGCAGGAGAACGAGGACGAAGCAGCGGATCCGCATGCGACCCTCCCATGATCCGCGGGAGCGGATGGCGCTTCCGCGAGGGGCCTCGTGGGCCGCGTCGGAACCCTCCGGTGCAGCCGCAGGGGGGATGACCTGCATGAGTGTCCCACCGGCCACCGGAGGATGCAACGACCTTCCGCGGGTCCGGTGAACCACGCCGCCATCGGGGTCCCTCCGGCGGTCGTGGCAGACACGCCGGGCCGGCTCGTGGGAGCCGGCCCCGCGCGTTGGTATGGCCCTCGTCGGGCGTCTTCGTCTACCAGATCTTCACGCGCTCCGCCTCCGTCCGCATCATGGTGCCCTCGCCGGTGCAGCCGAACGCCCGCTCGAACTCGGGCATGTTGGAGAGCGGTCCCATCACGCGCCAGATGCCGGGCGAGTGCGGGTCGGTGTTGATGCGGCGCACCGCCTCGGCGGGCCGGACGAGCTGGCGCCAGACGCGGGCGTAGGAGAGGAAGAAGCGCTGCTCGGGCGTGAATCCGTCGATGGCGGGCCGCGGCTTGCCGTCGAGCGCCTTCTGCAGCGCGGCGTAGGACATGGTGAGCCCGCCCAGGTCCGAGACGTTCTCGCCGGTGGTCAGCCGGCCGTTCACGTGCACGGTGTCGAGCACGGTGTAGGCGTCGTACTGGGCGACGATCCGGTCCACCTGCACCTGGTACTTCTTCGCGTCCTCGGCCTTCCACCAGTCCTTGAGGTTCCCCTCGGCGTCGTACTGGCGGCCGCTGTCGTCGAACCCGTGCGTCATCTCGTGCCCGATGACCGCGCCGATGCCGCCGTAGTTGAGCGCGTCGTCGGCCTTCGGGTCGAAGAAGGGGAACTGCAGGATGCCGGCCGGGAACAGGATGTCGTTGAGCGAGGGGCTGTAGCGCGCGTTCACGGTCGGCGGCGTCATGCTGAACTCGGTCCGGTCCACCGGCCCGCCGATCTTCCCGAGCCGCCAGGCGCGCTCGAAGCGATTCGCCCGCATCCAGTTCGCCGCGAACGAGTCGTGCTCGAGCTCGAGCTTCGCGTAGTCCCGCCACCGGTCGGGCCAGCCGATCTTCACGCCCATCGCGTCGAGCTTGCGCAGCGCCTGCGCCTTGGTGGTGTCGCTCATCCAGGGCAGGTTCTGGATGTGGTCGCGGAAGGCGGCCTTGAGGTTCTTCACCAGCTCGAGCGCGCGGGTCTTGGTTTCCGGGGTGAAGTAGGTCTGCACGTAGACCGCGCCGAGCGCCTCGCCCAGCGAGCGGTCGGTGGCCTCGATGGCGCGGCGCCAGCGGGGCAGCATCTCGGTCGCGCCCGAGAGCACGCGCTGGAAGCGGAAGTCCTCGTTCACGAACGGGGTGGACAGGAGGGGAGAGGCCGCGCGCACGACCTGCCAGCGCAGGTACGTCTTCCAGTCGGCGAGCGGCACGGCCTGCAGCGTGCTGTCGAGCGCGGCGAAGAAGCCCGGCTGGCGCACGTTCAACTCGGTCACCCCCGGGACGCCCGCGGCGGCGAGGTACGCGCTCCAGTCGAGCGACGGGCACAGCTTGCGCAGTTCGTCCAGCGGCAGCTTGTGGTAGGTGGCCCGGGGATCGCGCTGCTGCACGCGCGTCATCGAGGCCCGGGCCAGCGCGGTCTCGATCCCCATCACGGCCTGCGCCTGGACGGCCGCTGTCTCGCCGGGCTCGCCCAGCAGGCCGAAGGTGCGCGCGACGTGGGCGACGAACTCCGTGCGCACGTGCTGCGAGGCCGAGTCGGACCGGAAGTAGTAGTCGCGGTCGGGCAGCGAGAGGCCGCCCTGGCCCGCGGTCGCGATCACCCTCGAGCTGTTCCCGGGGTCGGCCATGCCGGCCAGCGAGAAGAGCGCGGCGACACCGTCGGCGTGGAGTCGCGCGGCCTCGGCGGCCAGCCCGGCCTTGCTCTCGAGCGCGCCGATGCGGGCCAGCAGCGGATCGATCGGACGCCTGCCCTCGCGCTCGGCCCGCGCCGAATCCATCGCCGTGCCGTAGAAGGTCGCGAGCAGGCCGGGATTGCCGCGGGTCGAGCCACCGGCCTTCCGCACCACGTCCTCGAGCAGGCGGTGCACCTGGTCGATGTTGCGGTCCGAGAGCTCCTCGAAGCCGCCGTAACGCGAGTAGGCCGCGGGCATCTTCGCGTGGGCGATCCAGCCGCCGTCCGCGTAGCGGTAGAAGTCCCGGCAGGGCGCGACCGTGGTGTCCAGGTCGGCAGGGTCCAGGCCGTGCGTCGCGGGCGGCGCCGCGGACACCGAGTGCGCGAACAGGAGCATCACGAGGGGCGCGGCGAGAGCCGCGGCGAGGCGTTGGTGACCCATGACGAACCTCCTGTGCAGAGGGATGCGGGTGAAGTCGCGGCGGTCGATCAGGGCGCATCATAGCCCCGCACGCGGGAGGCCGCACGTCCGGCGGCCGGCGCCGGCATCCGGGATTGGCTCCCGCCGCGCCCGTTCCTAGTCTGGGTCCGTCGAAGGGAGGGGCCCACCCATGACGCCGACCGCCGGTGCGAGACGCGCCAGTCGTCGGGCCCGGCGGAGCGCCCGCGTCACGCACGATGGCCGCCCGTGAGCCGGGCGGCCATCGGCGCTTCCGGTCGCGCGCGACCTAGTAGGTCCGGCGCCTGAGCGCGGCCTTGATCCGCGAGATGAAGCGCGGCGGGTCGAGCGGTTTGCGCACGTAGTCGTCGGCGCCGGCGTCCATCAGCTGGGCCTCGTTGTCGGCCCCCATCGCGGTGAAGACGATCACCGGGATCGAGGCCGTGGCGGGGGTCTTCCGCATCCAGTCCAGGACATCGGCTCCGCCCATCCTCGGCATCTGCAGGTCGAGGACGACGAGTTCGGGCGGCGGCTCCCGCTTCAGGCGCTCGACCGCCTCCACGCCGTCCACGCTCTCCTCCACGCGGAAGCCGCTCTTCTCCATGGACACGCGCGCGACCCGCCGGTTCACGAGGTCGTCGTCCACCATCAGGATCAGCGGCCGCACCGCGACGACCGGCATCGCGGCGGCCGTGGCGGCCACCGCCGGCGTCGCCACGGCCCCGCGGACGGCCGGAACGGCAGGCGGGGGCGGCACCGCCGCGAGCGCGGCGGGGGCGGGCGCCGCGGCCGGTGCCGGCCCCGCGGCGGGCCGCTCCGGCGCCGGCGGGAACCCGATGACCCGGTCGATCTCCTCGAGCGTGGTCTCGCCCGCGCGTGCGCGGACCAGGGCCGCCTCGCACAGGGTGACCAGGCCGGCCTTGCGGGCGCCGAGTTGCAGCTCGTCGAGGGTGGCCCCGTGGGAGACCAGCGCGGTCAGCGGGGACGTCATCGTGAGCACTTCCACGACCGGCATCCGTCCACGGTAGCCGGACTTCGTGCAGCTCTGGCACCCGACGGCCCGCACCACCGGTTCCGCGCCGCTCAGCTCCGCCAGGCGTCGCTCGCCGGCGTTCAGGGCGCCGTCCACCGGCTGGGCGCAGGCCGGGCAGACGCGCCGCACCAGCCGCTGGGAGATGACACCGCGCAGCGTCGCGGCGACGCTCGAGCGGTCCAGCCCGAGGTCGAGCAGCCGCTGGATCGCCGCCGGGGCGTCGTTGGTGTGCAGCGTGGCCAGCACCAGGTGCCCGGTCATGCTCGCCTGCACCGCCACCTCGGCGGTCTCGAGGTCGCGGATCTCGCCGACCAGGATGACGTCGGGGTCCTGCCGAAGCAGGCTGCGCAGGGCGGAGGCGAAGGTCAAGCCCTGCCTGGGCTCCACCTGGACCTGGGTGATCCCCGGCAGGTCGTACTCGATCGGGTCCTCGACCGTCATGATGTTCTGCTGGCCGGTCGAGAGCTCCCGGATCGCCGCGTAGAGCGTGGTGGTCTTGCCGGAGCCGGTCGGGCCCGTGACCAGCACGATGCCGTTGCGGTTGGAGACCAGCGCGCGGATCGCGAGCAGTTGGTCCTCCGGCAGGCCGAGGTCGGGAAGTCTCGGTGCGGTGCCCTGCGGCAGGAGCCGGATCACGGCTTTCTCGGTGAGACGCGTGGGCACGGTCGAGATGCGCAGGTCGCAGACCGAGCCGTTGACGCTGATGCTGGCGCGCCCGTCCTGCGGGTGGAGGCGGTCCGCGATGTCGAGCTTGCCCATGATCTTGATGCGCGAGAGCACGCGGTTGAGCGCCGGGAGGGGCATCCGCATGTAGTTGTGCAGCACGCCGTCCACGCGGAAGCGCACCAGGCCCTCGCGCCCGACGATCTCGACGTGCACGTCGCTCGCGCGCCGATCCACCGCCGACCGCAGCATCAGGTTGGTGAGCTTGATGACCGGCGCGAACTCGGCCTCCTGCGCGTCCACGACCTCGACGGAGGCCTCTTCCAGGAGCTCGACCGCCGCCTCGGCCCCGTTGCCGACGTCCATCGCCATGCCATCGGCCGGCGCCATCAGGCTGCGGATGGCCTCGAGGATCGCCAGGGGGGGCGCGATCTCGAGCACCGGCCTGCGGTCCGACGAGAAGGCCACGTCGTCCTCGACCGACATGTTCGTGGGGTCCGCGACCGCGACCACCAGCTCGCGATCGTCCTCCCGCAGCGGAAACACGTGGTGGCGCCGCATCAGCGGCTCCGGCAGCAGGCGCACGGTCCGCGGGTCCGCGGACGCGAGCGACGCCGCGGCGAGGCCGAAGTGCGTCGCGACGTGGATCGCGAGCTCGTCCTGGCTGATCCCGGACGCGCGCGCCGCCGCGGCCCAGCAGGCCTCGAGGTCGTCTCCGGGCAGGAGCTGCAGGGCGCCGGGCGGGGCCAGCCGCTGCCGGGTCACGACGTCGGACAGCCAGTGTCCATTCGGGGCCGCGTTCGTGCTCGCCAGGTCGTTGCGGGTCGGGTTCATCGGGTGCTCGCTTTCAGGCGGCCTGCTTGAGGTGCCGCGCGTTGATGGTCGCCGCCACTCGCTCGAACGCTGCGTCCGCGCTCAGGAGCGCTCCGTATGCGGATGCGAAATCGGAGGTGTCACCCAGTCGTTCCAGCTCGCAGGCCACCTCGCCGAGCTCGACGGCCCCGACGGTGCGGCTGCTGCCCTTGAGGGCGTGGGCGCTCGCGCTCAGGAGCCGGGCGTCGCCGGCCTCGAGGGCGGCCCGCAGTTCCGCCAGCGTCTCGCGGGCGCTCTCGACGAACAGGGTCAGCAGCTCCTGCTCCAGTGCGGGCTCGCCATCGGTCAGGGACTGGAGACGCTCCAGGTCGAGATCCGGGAACTCGCCCTCCGCCGTGTCCTCCGACGGGGCGGGCGCCTCGGCGGGCGCGGCGGTCGCGGGCCGCGGAGTCGCGCGCGCCGACCGCTCGGGGGCCCAGCGCAGCAGGACCTCCTCGAGCCGCCGCGGCTCGATCGGCTTCGGCAGGTGGTCGTCCATCCCGGCGGCGAGGCAGCGCTCGCGGTAGTCCTGCATGACGTGGGCGGTCAGGGCGATGATCGGGAGCCGCCGGTCGCCGCCGCGCTCGCGTTCGCGGATGACGGCGGTGGCCTCGAAGCCGTCCATCTCCGGCATCTGCACGTCCATCAGCACCAGGTCGTAGTTCACCAGGTCGAGGGCGGCGAGCGCCTCGGTGCCGTTGGCGACCGCGTCCGCCCGCACGCCCAGCCGCTCCAGCATGCCGAGCGCGACGCGCTGGTTGACCTGGTTGTCCTCCGCCAGCAGCGCGCGGCAGCCGAGGAACCGGGACCGCGGATTCTCGCCCGCGGACCCCGCGCGAGGGCCGGTGGCGGGCGCGCCCACGCCGACCGCGGCCCGCACCGCCTCGAGCAGCCGCGACTGCCGCACCGGCGCGGGAAGCACGGCGGCGAACTGGCGGCTCCGCGCGACCTCGTCGCCGCCCGACGTCCCGATGGGAAGCAGCAGGACGATCGGGAGCGCGGTGAACCGCCGGTCGGAGCGGATCGCGGAGAGGGCGTGCCCGCCCTCGAGCCCGCGCGCGCCCGGGTCGAGCAGGACGAGGCGGACGGAGTCCCCGTCCCGGCTGTCGCGCAGGATGCTCAACCCCGCCTCGCAGGACGAGGCCTCGATCGGCCGGCAGCCCCAGGACGCGAGCGTCTCCGCCATGATCTCCCGCTGGGTCGCGCGCGCGCAGACCACCAGGACCGGCAGTCCCGCCAGGCCGTCGTGGTCCGCCGCGGCCGGCTGGCTGGAGGCGGCCGTCCGCTCGAGCGTCAGCTCGAACCAGAACGTGCTGCCCCGCCCGGGCTCGCTCTCGACCCCGATGCGTCCGCCCATCAGCTCGACGAGCTGGCGCGAGATGGTGAGCCCGAGACCGGTGCCGCCGTACCGGCGCGTCGTACTCCCGTCGGCCTGGATGAAGCTCTCGAAGACGGCGGCCTGGCGCTCCGGCGGGATCCCGATGCCGGTGTCGCGCACGGTGAACCGGAGCGTGACCGCGCCGGTCTCCTGCGCCACCGGCTGCACCGCGATGACCACCTCGCCCGTGTCGGTGAACTTGATGGCGTTGCCGATCAGGTTCACCAGGACCTGGCGGATGCGGCTCGGGTCGCCGCGCAGCTGCGTCGGGCTGCCGGGCGGGACGCGGCACGCGAAGCCGAGGCCCTTGACGTGGGCCTGGGCCGCGAGCAGGTCGGCGGCCTCGTCCATCGTCTCGCGCACGTCGAAGTCCGTGACCTCGATGTTCACGTGCCCGGCCCCGAGCTTCGAGTAGTCGAGGATCTCGTTGATGATGCCCAGCAGGGAGTCGGCGCTGCTGCGGATGACGAGGGCGTGCGAGCGCTGCTCGGGGTTCAGCGCGGTGTCGAGCAGCAGGCTGGTCATCCCGATCACGCCGTTCATCGGCGTGCGGATCTCGTGGCTCACGTTGGCGATGAACTCGGACTTGAGGCGGTTCGCGTCCTCGGCGTCGCGGCGCGCCTGCTCGGCGCTGCGGTGCGCCTCCTTGAGGTCGGCGGCGTGCTGCTCGAGCAGGAAGTTCTTGATCATCGCCCGCCGGAACGACCGGCCCTGGTGGTTCCCCTCGAGCACGATGAAGCCGATGAAGAGCACGATCATCGCGCCGAAGCCGAGGCCCAGCTGCGTGCCCGGGGCCAGCACGGTTACCAGCGGCGGGCCCAGCGCGCACGCCAGGAACAGCCGGAAGATCACCGGGCTGGCGGCCATCGAGGTCATCGCGCTCGCGCACAACCCGATGGTGGGGAGCCAGGCGATCAGCCCGTGACCGCCCGACCGGTCGTACCCGAGGACGAACGCGGCGAAGCCGCCCCAGAGCAGGGCCTGCGCCATCGTGGCACCGGTGAACGCCCAGCGCCACGCGGCCGGAATCGCGTCGTGCGGGTGCTCGACCATCCGGCCGAGCCGGACCTTCCAGGCGCCGGCCAGGGCCAGCGCGGCCGTGAAGCCGACCACGAGGGTCAGGTGGGTCGCGAGCATCCCGGTCGTGGCGGCGGTGACCAGGCAGAGCGGGGCGTAGAGCGGAGCGCCGATCCGGCCGCGCCGGGCGAGGCTCCGCCACGCGGCGGACACTCCCACGGACGGATCCATGCTGGCCGGCCCCGCGACCCACGGAGGGTCGACGAGCCGCAGGCTGGGACGCCAGGCGCGCACGCGAGCGAACGGACCGCGAAGGGTCATACCGTCCTGTGTCGGGAATCGATGGAAACGAGAAAGGCGGCCTGCCAGGCCCGGGGACAGCACCTCTGGAAGGGGTATCGGCAAGCATCGGTTCGACTTGACCCGCGTGTCGGACGGCCGGCGGGACCCCGTGGGCCGGGCCCCGCGGGCCCGGGCCGGCCCTGTCGCCTGGCGCGCGGAGCGCAGCGGCCGAGGCGGACGCGGCCGACTCAGCGCGACCCGCGGCGCGCGGGGCGGGTGAACGCCCGGGCGCCGGCGGCGCTCATCGCGGCTTCGCGGGTTTCGGTCTTGCCGCGCGCTTCGCGGGCGTCCTGGCCGGCGGCTTCGCGCGCTCCGGGGCCGCCGCCTTCGCCGGCGTCGTGGCCCGGGCCGCGCCGCCGCGGCCCTTGCGCAGCGCCCTGCGCATGCGCTCGACCGGCCAGGCGTTCAGCACGTCGTCCCGGGTGAGCCCCGCGCGCCGCGCCACGAACACGCCGTAGCGCATCAGGTCGAGGTTCGCGACGCTGTGGGCGTCGGTGTCGATCACCAGCGTGACGCCCTTCTCGCGCGCGAGCCGCGCGTCCACGTCGGAGAGGTCCATGCGGTCGGGCTGGCAGTTGATCTCCATCGCCACGCCCAGCGCGGCCGCGCGCTCGAGCACGCGCTCCATGTCGAAGGCCGACGCCGGCCGCGTGCCGATCATGCGCCCGGTCGGGTGTCCCATCGCGCACACCGCCGGGTGCTCGAGCGCCCGGAGCACGCGCGCGGTCGCGGCCTCGGCCGGCTGGTCGAGCCGCGAGTGCAGCGAGACGACGACCCAGTCGAGCAGGTCGAGCGCGTCGTCGTCGAGGTCCAGCGCGCCGTCGGCGAGGATGTCCACCTCGAGCCCGTGCAGCACCTCGATGCCCGGCACCTCGCGCCGCACCGCCGCGATCTCGGCCACCGACCGGCGCACCCGCGCCTCGTCGAAGCCGCCCGCCATGGCCAGCGACTTCGAGTGCTCGGTGATGGCGACATAGGCGTAGCCGCGGTCCTGCGCCGCCCGCACCATCTCCGCCAGCGTGTGGCGCCCGTCGCTGCGGGTGGTGTGCATGTGCAGGTCGCCGCGCAGGTCGTCCTGCTCGACCAGCCGCGGGAGCCGCCCTTCCCGCGCCAGCGAGATCTCGCCGCGCGCCTCGCGCAGCTCGGGCGGGATCCAGTCCATGCCCAGCGCGCGGTAGATCTCCTCCTCGGTGCGACCCGCGACCGCCTTGCCGTCCCGCTCGCGCGCCAGCCCGTACTCGTTCAGCGTCAGTCCCTGGCCGTTGGCCACGCGCCGCAGCTCGATGTTGTGCTCCTTGCTGCCGGTGAAGTAGAGCAGCGCGGCGCCGAACGACTCGGCGGGCACCAGCCGCAGGTCCACCTGCAGGCCGCTGGCGAGCCGCACCGCGGAGCGCGTCGCGCCGCGGGCCAGCACCTCGGCGACCTGGTCGTGCGTCGTGAAGGCGTCCATCACCGGCTCGACCTCGCCGCCGCAGACCAGCAGGTCGAGATCGCCGACGGTGTCGCGTCGCCGGCGGAAGGAGCCCGCCAGCTCGACGCGCGTCACGCGCGGCACCGCGCGCAGCCGTTCGGCGAGCCCATGCGCCACGGCCCAGGCGTTCGCCAGCAGCAGGCGGCCGGAGACCTGCTCGGCGATCGCGAGCGAGTGCAGCACCTTCTGCTCGAGCTTCTCGCCGAAGCCCGGCAGCCCGCGCAGTTGCCCGGCCTTGGCCGCGGCCTCGAGCCCCGCGCGGTCGCGGATGTGGAGCGCGTCGTGGAGCGCGCGCACGCGCTTCGCGCCCAGCCCCTGCAGCTCGGTCAGGCGCACCAGTTCGAGCGGGTACTTCCGCAGCAGCTCGTCGTAGAGCGCGGTCGTGCCGGTGGCGAGCAGGTCGCGGATCTTCTGCGCCAGGTCCTTGCCGATGCCGGGCAGCGCCTCGAGCGCGCCCGCCTCGCCGGCCAGCCGCGCCACCGGCTCGGGCAGCGCCTCGACGATGCGCGCCGCCTCCCGGTAGGCCCGGGTGCGGAACGGGTTCGCGCCGTCGATCTCCAGCATCGTGGCGAGCGTGCCGAGCAGGTGCGCGACGTCCGGATTGGTGAGGGCGGGCATGGTCAGGTCCTGGCCGGTCGGCGTCGCCGGCACGGAAGCGGGTGGATCGGGGCGGGCATCACTCCCCCCCGACGCGCTTCAGGAACTCGGCCTCGTCGATGACCTCGAGCTTGAGCTTGCGCGCCTCGTCGAGCTTGGAGCCCGCGCCCGGGCCGGCCACCACCAGCGTGACGCGCTTCGAGATCGCCGAGGCGATGCGCGCGCCGGCGTCCTCGGCCCGCTTCTGCGCCTCGGGCCGGGTCATGCCCTCGAGCCCGCCGGTGAAGACCATGACCTGTCCGGCCAGCGGCTGCGGTCCCTTCGCGCGCGCCTCGTGCACCGGCGCGATGCCCGCCCGCAGCAGCCGCTCGATGACCTTCCGGTTGCGCTTGCCGGCGAAGAAATGCGCGACCGATTCGGCGACCTCGGGGCCGATGCCGTGGATCTGCTGCAGGTCGTCGCCGGTGGCGTCGAGCAGCGGCGCCAGCGCGCCGAAGTGCTCGGCCAGCAGCCGCGCCACGGTCTCGCCGACGTGCTCGATGCCGAGGGCGAAGAGGAAGCGGTCGAGACGCGGGCGCTTGCTGGCCTCGAGCGCGGCCATCATGTTCTCGATCGACTTCTCGGCGAAACCCTCGAGCGTGGCGAAGTCGATGGGCGTGAGCGCGTAGACGTCGGCCAGGTCCTTGACCAGCCCCTGCTCGATCAGCTGCTTCACCGTCTTCCCGCCCAGCCCCGCGATGTCCATCGCGCCCCGCGCGGCGAAGTGGATGACGTGGCCCTCGAGCTGCGCCAGGCAGGAGAGCCCGTTGGTGCAGACGTGGTACGCCCCCTCGCGCTCCACCGCGGCGCCGCACACCGGGCACGTCGCCGGCATCGCGAAGGCCTTCGTGCCGCGGGGCCGCTTCTCCTTCAGCACCTCGACCACCTCGGGGATGACGTCGCCGGCGCGCCGCACGCGCACCGTGTCGCCGACCCGCACGTCCTTGCGCAGCACCTCGTCCTGGTTGTGGAGCGTGGCGCGCGAGACGGTCACGCCCGAGACGTCCACCGGCTGCAGCGAGGCGACCGGGGTGAGCTTCCCGGTGCGTCCGACCTGCACGACGATGTCGAGCACCTTCGTGACCTCGACGCGTGGCGGGAACTTGAACGCCACCGCCCAGCGCGGCGAGCGCGAGCGCATGCCGAGCAGGTCCTGCCAGTCGCGACGGTCCACCTTGATGACCACGCCGTCGATCTCGTAGTCGAGTGATTCGCGCGTCGCGTGCAGCTCGTCGTGGTAGGCGAGGGCCGCCTCGATCCCCGGGCAGACGCGCACGTTGCGCTCGACGTGGAATCCCCAGGCACGCAGGGCGTCGAGCACCTCGGTCTGCGTGCGGAACGCGAGGCCGCCCGCGGACATCACTTCGTAGGCGAAGAGGTCGAGGCGGCGCGAGGCGGTGACCTTCGGGTCGAGCTGGCGCACGGTGCCGGCCGCGGCGTTGCGGGCGTTCGGCGAGGGCTCCTCACCGTGCTCGATCTGGCGCCGGTTCCAGGCCTCGAACTCGCGCAGCGTCATGAGCGCCTCGCCCCGCACGGCGATCGTGCCGCGCGTCGGCGGTCCGTCGGCGGCGAGCCGCAGGGGCAGGGCGCGGATGGTGCGCAGGTTCCCGGTGATGTCCTCGCCGGTCTCGCCGTCGCCGCGGGTCGAGCCCCGCACGAACACGCCGTCCTGGTAGACCAGCTCGACGGACAGGCCGTCGAACTTGGGCTCTGCGACGTAGGTTACGCGTTCGACCTCGAGTCCCTTGCGAACCCGTCCGTCGAACTCCAGCACCTCCTCCGCCGCCATCAGCGAGTCGATCGAGAGCATGGCCTGCAGGTGCGCTACCTTCTGGAAGGCGGTGCGCAGGCCGCCCCCGACCCGCTGGGTCGGGGAGTCGGGCGCGCACAGGTCGGGGAACTGCGCCTCGAGGTCCTGGAGCTCGCGGAAGAGCCGGTCGTAGGCGGCGTCCGAGACGCTGGGCCGGTCGAGCACGTAGTAGCGATGGTCGTGCCCGCGGATCTCGCCGGCGAGCCGTTCGACGCGCTTCCTGGCCTCGGCCTTGGTCATGGCGCGAGAGTAGAAGCAGTCCCGCGAACGGGCAAGTTGCGGCACCGCGCTCGGCGACGACGTCCGGGCTGCCCGAGCCGGGCCCCCGGCACCGGCGTCGGCACGCCGCGGCCGGACCTGCCGACCCGCATCGCGGCCCGCCCCCCGGGTGGGCCCCGACGAGGCCGCCACGGCGCGACCGCCCGCCGGAGATCCCGGCGCCCGGTCCGGCACCGCTTGGCCGTTCGCTCGCGGGCAGGTGTAGAGTCCGCCGCGGCGAGACGGTGGTTCCCGCGGGCTTTGGCCGGGCGCCACGCTCGCGCATCGTCGTCCGGCCGCCGTCGCCGGTCGGAGGGCCCATCGTCCGGACCATCGGGAGCGGGGAGCTGACCATGCGGATCCGTCGCCGTGTGCTGACCGCGTTCATCCACGTGATGTCCATCGCGGCGATCGCCGCACACCCCGCGTCCGCTCAACCCGACGACGGTCCGCTGTCGCGGCGCGTGGCCGAGGTCGCGGCGCGGATCGTCGCGGACCCGGCGGCGTCCGATTCGCTCTTCCACCCGAGCTTCCTCGCCCAGGTCCCGGCGGCGCAACTGGTCGGCGTCTTCCAGCAGTTCCACGCGCAGGCCGGCCCCGTCGTGCGCACGGTGCAGACCTCGTCGCGCGGCGCCGATTACGGCGAGTACCGCTTCGAGACCGGGAAGGGCATGGCCTTCCCGGCGAAGATCGGGATCGAGCCGGGACCGCCGTACCGGATCCACACGCTGTGGTTCGGGCTGCCGGTGGCCCTGACGACCTCGCCCGACGAGATCATCGGGAAGCTGAAGGCGCTGCACGGACGGACCTCGCTGGCCGTCCTCCGGCTGGATGGGACCGGCCCGCGCCTGCTGCACGCCCTCGATCCCGATGCGCCGCTGGCGGTCGGCTCCACCTTCAAGCTCTACGTCCTCGGTGCGCTGGCGCAGGAGGCGGGCGCGGGCCGGGTCCCCTGGGAGCGCGTGGTCAGGCTCGACGACGGGCTCAAGTCCCTGCCCTCGGGCGTGCTGCAGTCGTGGCCGGCCGGCACGCCGCTCACCGTGCAGACGCTGGCGAGCGAGATGATCTCGATCAGCGACAACACCGCCGCCGACCACCTGCTGCACCTGCTCGGCCGCCCGGCGGTGGAGGCCGCGCAGAAGGCCATGGGCCACGCGACGCCGGAGCGCAACGTGCCGTTCCTCTCCACCCGCGAGCTGTTCCAGCTCAAGGCGAAGGACCACCCGGAGCGCAGGAGCGCCTACCTCGCCCGCGACGCCGCCGGTCGCCGCGCGTACCTCGACGACAGCCTGAGCCGGATGGCGCCGACCGGGCTCGCGGAATTCCCGTTGCTCGAGCCCGTCGACGTCGACCGGCTCGAGTGGTTCGCCTCGACCGCGGACCTGTGCCGCGCCATGGACTGGCTGCGCGCGCGCACCGAGGGCGAGCCCGGCCGGCGCGCGGCGCCGGCCCGCGCCATCCTCGCCATCAACCCGGGCGTGGAACTGGACCGGAAGGCCTGGACCTACGTCGGCTACAAGGGCGGCGGCGAGCCCGGCGTGCTCAACATGACCTGGCTGCTGCAGCGGCGCGACGGCGCGTGGTTCGCGGTCTCCGCGAGCTGGAACGACCCGGCGCAGGCGGTGGACACGGCCGAACTGGCCGGTCTCATGCAGAGCCTGATCGGGCTGCTCGCGACGTCGGGCTGACGGGCGGCGCCTACGGCCACACCATCGCGGCGGTGCTGACCATCGAACCGTCGGGCTCGTCCGACTGCTGGTAGCGCAGCAGCCGGCCCGGGCCGGGCCCGCAGGCGCGCAGCACCAGGTAGGTGGGCGCGAAGCCGCAGATGTGCGTGGAATCGTCGTGTGCGGCGATGGCCTGGAACCAGCCCTCGGCGTCGCCCTGCCCGGCCGCGGCGAGCGCGGCGCGGTCCTTCTCCTCGACCTCCGCCCGGGTGCGCTCGTCGAGCTTCGGTTCGCCGAAGCGCGGGCCGACGTGCGACAGGTCGATGGCGCCCACGTAGACGGTCGCCCCACCGTGCCTGCGCTCGGCGTCCCGCAGCGCGGCGACCAGGCGCTCGACCTGCTCGTCCTCGCGCGCCGCGATCCCCTGGTCGAGCAGCGCACCGAAGCCGCCGCACAGGATGGGCACGATCTTCACGGGCCGCGAGCCGAGGCGGCGCTGCAGGTAGAGCGCCTGGAATTCGATCGAGTGTTCGTCGCGGTGGGCCAGCTCGGCGTGGTACGGGTCCTCGCCCAGCGCCGCCGCCACGGTGTCCACGAACGCGGTGTCGCACTCCAGCTTCCCGAGCGGGGTCTGGTAGTGCTTGCGCGTCAGGCCGAACAGGTCGCCCTGGAGCGAGTGCCCGGTGCCGAGGACCACGACGCGCAGCGGGCCGTCCTGTTCGGGTCCGAGCTCGAGGTAGGCGCGCGCGATGGTCGCCCCGGCGCGGCGCGGGTCCAGATGCGGGGCGAGCAGGGCGCGCGGTCGCGCGCCGGCCGACGCCACCGGCTCACCGGCCGCGGCGCGCAGCTTCTCCGCCTGGGCGAAGTTCGAGTCGAGGAAGGCCTCGAGCGCCTCGCGCTCGGCGGGATAGGAGTGGCCCTCGAGCGCGGCGGGGCGGACCTCGAGCGGGTGGTAGGCCTCGCGCAGCTCGCGCCACGCCGCGTGGAACTTCGGCGAGTCGAGCATCAGCAGGTCGTCGAGCTGGCGGATGAACCCGCGCACCATCTGGCCAATGCGGATGTCCTTGCTCTCACGCATCAGCGCGGCGGTGATGTCGTTCACCGAGACGCTGCCGTCGAGCAGCTGCAGGATGCCGAGGGCCTCGATGCCCAGCACCGGCTGGCCGGGGATCACGCCGAGCGGGTCGCTCACGATCAGCAGCTCGCGGCCCTGGTCCTTGACCGGCATCAACATCAGCGGGCGCAGGCGTGGGAACTCGGGCAGGTCGTCGGGTTCGTCGATCGAGACGCCCGGCGGGATCACCAGGCGCGGCGCCTCGGCGGGCGGGACGGACTCGGAGCCGGGCAGGATGATGCGCCCGGGGCGGGGTGGGTCCTTCGGATCGTCAGGCGACATGGGGATCCCGAGTGGGAGGAGGGTCGGCGCACGCGATAATCGAGCACCCAGCCTAGCGCGCCCGGACCGGCTTGGAAAGCTGGCGGCGCGGCCGCCATGCGACTAGGATACCGGCGACATGGACGAGATCGGCATGGACCGTCGTGCCGGAGCGCCGCGACCGTGAACCCCGGCGCCGGCGGTGTTCCCGCGAACCTGATCGAGGTGCGTCTCGAGCACGGGTTGATGCTGCCCGGACGCGTCTGGTGCGCCGAGCGGCCGCGCGCCCTGGTCGCCATCGCCCACGGGCTGGGCGAGCACTGCGGGCGCTACGCCGCGCTCGCCGCCGACCTGGTGCAGGCGCGCTTCAGCGTCGCCGCGCTCGACCTGCCGGGGCACGGCGAGGCGCCCGGCCGGCGGGGCGACGTGACCTCGTGGACGCAGTTGCGCGAGCAGGTCGTGCCGGCCATGTTCACCGCCCTGCGCGGGCTGCCCGGCCAGCCCATGGACCTCCCGCACGTGCTGTTCGGGCACAGCCTGGGCGGCGTGCTGGCGCTGGACTACGCGATCGCCCACCCTCGCACGATCGTGGCCGCGGTGGCGTCGTCGCCCGGCCTGCGCATCGGGATGCCGCCGTGGTGGAAGCTCGCGCTGGGACACGCGGCGCGCTTCACCGCACCGGGCGCCGGTTTCGCGCACGGGCTCGACGAGAGCGGCATGGCGCGCGATCCCGAGGTGCTGGCGCTGCGCCGGCAGGACCACCGGGTGCACGACCGGATCAGCCCGCGGCTCTACTTCTCGTTCAACGAGGCCCGCCAGCGCGTGCAACGCGAGGCGCGGCGGCTGCAGGCGCCCACGCTGATGCTGCAGGGGATGGCGGACCGCATCGCGGACCCGAAGGGCGCGCTCGAGTTCAATGCCGCCGCGCCGCACGGCATGGTGCGGCTCATCACCTACGCCGGTGTCTATCACGAGGTCTTCAACGATCCCGACCGCGGCCAGGCCGTTCGCGACCTGCTCGGCTGGCTGGACGCGGTGCTGGTGGTCTGAGCGGCCGCCGCGCGCGGCTCCGGGTGACTTCCTCCCTTGCCACGAAAGAGGCCACGCATGAACGTGTTCCTGGTGTCGCTGGCGATCGTCTCCGCCCTGGCCGCGACCGCCCCGTCCGGGCGCAGGGCCGCCCGTCCCGGGCCCCCGGTCGCGGCGTTCGATCCGGCGGGCTGCACCTCGGTGGTGGACAACCCGTACTTCCCGCTGCGGCCGGGCACGGTCCTGGTGTACGAGAGCGGCGCCGGCAAGACGGCCGAGGTGGACACGGTCGTCGTGACGCGCGACACGCGGACGGTCCTCGGGGTCGCGGCGGTGGTGGTGCGCGACCGCACGTATCGCGGCGGGAAGCTGGTCGAGGAGTCCTTCGACTGGTTCACGCAGGACCGCAAGGGCAACGTCTGGACCCTGGGCGAGGACACCAGGGACCTGCGCGACGGCGTGGTGGTGAGCACCGCGGGGGCCTGGGAGGCGGGCGTGGACAGCGCGTCCGCCGGGATCGTCATGCCGGCGATCCCCGAGGTCGGGATGGTGTACCGGAAGGGGTACCGCCGCGGCAAGGTGGAGGACCTGGCGGAGGTGCGGAACCTGGACGCCAGGGCGATGGTGCTGCACGAGACGTTCACCGCCTGCCTCGAGACCGAGGACTGGTCCGCGCTCGAGCGCGGACCGCGGGAGCGGAACGTCTACGCGCCCGGCGTGGGCCTCGTGATCCGGGGCACGGCGGTCGGGGTCGACCAGGTGAAGCTGGTGAAGCTGATCGCCCCGTAGCCGGCGCGGACGGCGTGCGCCCGCGTGCGGGCGCCCCGGCGAGACGAGGGCCCCCGGGCCGCACGGCCCGGGGGCCCGCCTGCGAACCGGGCCCGCGCCCGGGCGCGACCCGCTACAGCGCCGCCATGCGCGGCCAGAGCTTCTGCGCCTCTTCGCGGGCCTCGGCGCGCAGCTGCTCGATGTCGCCGCGCACCAGCCGGCCCTGGTCCACCACCACCTGCCCGGCCACCGTCACGCGGCTCACCCGCGCGGCCGCCGCGCCGTCGCCCGCCGCGTAGACCACCTGGTCGCCCTCGAGCCCGGGCTCGCCCGGCGCCCCGGCGAAGCGCTCGGCCGCCAGCACGCGCCCGGTCACCAGCCGGCGCGCGGCGGCATCCACCTCCTCGTGCACGCTGCCCGCGCTGAGCCGCTCGAGCGCGGCGAACTCCTTCGGCATGTCGGCCTCCCAGCCGTCGGTGCCGAGCGCCACCTTGCCGCTCACCCACAACGACGAGGCGTAGCCCACGCGGTTGCCCTCGTTGGAGCGCGGGTTCTGCACCAGCCACAGGCCCTGCGACTCGGCCATGCGCACCTGCGAGGGCTCGAGGTGCACGCCGTGCGCCAGGATCGAGCCCGGGGGCAGCGCCTCGGTCGCGAGCAGCCGCTCGAGCGGGCCTTCGTAGCCGCGCTTGCGCGCGTCCTCGAGGTCGGCCCGGTCCTCGGCCATGTGCACGTGCACCACGGTGTCGAGCTCGCGCGCCACCTCGCCGGCCTCGTGCAGCGTCTCGTCCGAACAGGTGAACGAAGCGTGCAGGCCGACCACTCCGCGCACCAGCGGCCGGTGGTTCGCGCCGAGGAACCGGCGGCACTCGGCCAGCCCGCGGCGGCCCTCCTCGCGGCCGCCGTTGCGGTCGGTCGCGCCGTAGCACAACACCGCGCGGATGCCGAACTCCTGGCAGGCCTCGGCCAGCACGTCGAGCGAGCCCTCGATGAAGGCGGGCGACTCCTGGTGGTCGATGAGCGTGGTGGTGCCGTAGAGCAGGGACTCGGCGGCATAGAGCCGGGCCGAGGCGCGCAGCGAGCGCTCGTCGAGGGCGCGGTCGAGTCGCCACCAGACGCGCTCGAGGATCTGCACGAAGTTCTCGGGGGGAGGGGCCGCGGGCGGCATGCCGTAGGGGGCCAGCGCGCTGTAGATGTGCGTGTGGGCGTTGACGAAGCCCGGGACCGTCCGGCTCGGCGTGGTCATCGCAGACCCTCCCTCGTGTTCGATTCACCGCGCGGCTTCGGCGGCCGCCGCGCCGTGGCGTCCATGGCCCCGACGATCCGACGCAGCCGCGGCACCGGCGGAGGATACCAGAGACGGCCGCGGGGACGCCCGGCCGCGGGCCCCGGACTATAGCGCGTTCGCGGGCCGTCCTTCAGCCGCGGCCGCCCCGGCCGGGGCCCGCGGTCCGACGGGTCAGCCGCCTGCCGGCGGCGGGGGGCCGGCGAGGGTGCGGTCGAGCGCCCCCGCGACCCGACGCAGCCCGGCCATCATCGCCTCGAAGCCCGCGAACGTCAGGCTCTGCCGGCCGTCGCTGACCGCGCGGTCCGGCTCCGGGTGGACCTCCACGATCACGCCGTCCGCGCCGGCGGCGAGCGCGGCCCGGGCGAGGGCGGGGACCCACTCGCGCCGTCCCGCGGCGTGGCTCGGGTCCACGATCACCGGCAGGTGGGTCAGCTCCTTGAGCACCGGCACGGCCGAGAGGTCGAGGGTGCCGCGGGTCGCCGGCTCGAACGTGCGGATCCCGCGCTCGCACAGGATCACGCGCGGGTTGCCCGCCGCGGCGACGTACTCCGCCGCGAGCAGCAGTTCGTCCAGTGTGGCCATCAATCCGCGCTTCAGCAGGACCGGCCGGGGCTGTGAGCCGACCGCCGAGAGCAGCCGGAAGTTCTGCATGTTGCGGGCCCCGATCTGCAGCAGGTCGGCGTAGCGCGCCACCAGCTCCACGTCCTCGGGGGCGAGGACCTCGGTGACCACCGCCAGCCCGGTCTCCTCGCGGGCGGCGGCGAGCAGCCGGAGCCCGGCTTCGCCGAGGCCCTGGAAGCTGTACGGCGAGGAGCGCGGCTTGAACGCGCCCCCGCGCAGCAGCCGCGCCCCGGCGGCGGCCACGCAGCGCGCCGTCGCCAGCAACTGCGCCTCGTCCTCGACCGCGCACGGGCCGGCGGCCACGACGATCTCGGGCCCGCCGACGGTCACGCCCGCGACGCGGATGCGGCTGTCGGCCGGGTGGTAGGCGCGCGCGGTGAGCGGGTACGGAGGCGCGGTCATGCGCACCTCGCGCACGCCGGGCAGGACCTCGAGCCGGGCCGCCAGCGAGGCGGCGGCCTGCCCGACCACGCCCACCAGCGTCTCGTGCTCCAGCTCGCTGACCTGCGCCCGCAGGCCCTCGCTCTCGATCAGCCGCACGACCTCGGCCTTCTGGTGCATCGGGCAGCCGCGTTCGAGCACTGCGATCATGCGTCCTCCTCGGGGTCTCCGGGGTGCGGCGTGGCTCCGGCACGCAGGCCGGCGAGGAATGCTGCCGGGTCGCGGCCGGCCTCGATCGCCTCGATCAGCGCGCTGCCCACGATGAAGCCGTCCACGTGGCCGGCGAGTGCGGCGACCTGCCGCGCGTCGCGGATGCCGAACCCGGCCAGCAACGGCACGATCGAGGCCGCGCGCGCCCGGTCCAGGTAGTGCGAGAGCCCGTCGCGCGCCGGGACCGCGCCGCCGGTCGTCCCGGTCATGGTGACCGCGTAGGTGAAGCCCTGGCTGGCCGCGCCGATCCGCTCCAGGCGCTCGGGCGGCGTGACCGGCGTGACCATCCCGATCGACGCGATCCCGGCCGGGCCGAGGGCGGAGCGCACCGCCGCGCTCTCCTCGAGCGGCAGGTCGGGGACGATGACGCCCGAGATCCCCGCGGCGGCGGCCGCGCGCGGGAGCCGCTCGAGGCCGAAGGCGAGCAGCGGGTTCAGGTAGCTCATCAGCACGAGCGGGGCGCGCGGGCGCGGCGCCAGCGCGGCGAGCGCCTCGAGGATCCAGCGCAGCGTGGTCCCCGCGGCGAGCGCCTCGCGGCTGGCCCGCTGGATCGTGGTCCCGTCCGCCATCGGGTCGCTGAACGGCACGCCGACCTCGACCACGTCCGCGGCCGCGGCGACGGTGGGGAGCAGGCCGAGGAAGCGCTCGCGGTCGGGGAAGCCGGCGGTCAGGAACGCCGCGAGGGCCGGGCGCGGCGTGCGCCGGTCGCCGCGGATGGCCTGCTCCAGCCGCGTGCCGCCGGCGGGCATCGCGCGGCCGCGCGCGCTCATGACGGCCCCCCCCCGGTCGCGTCACGCCCGCCGGCCGCGCCGCGCGCCCGCAGCGCGTCCAGCGCCGGCAGGTCCTTGTCGCCGCGGCCCGACAGCCCGACGAGCAGCATCGCGCCCGGGTGCGCGGCGGCGTAGCGTTTCGCCCCGGCGAGGGCGTGCGAGGACTCGAGCGCCGGCAGGATGCCCTCGGCGGCGCAGCACTCGTCCAGCGCCGCCAGCGCCTCGTCGTCGGTCGCGACCTCGCACGTGATGCGCCCCACGGCCTGCAGCAGCGCGAGCTCCGGCCCGACGCCGGGGTAGTCGAGCCCCGCCGAGATCGAGTGGGTCTCGATCACCTGGCCGTCCGCGTCCTGCAGCAGCAGCGAGTGGCTGCCGTGCAGCACGCCGGGGGTGCCGTGGGCGAGCGTGGCCGCGTGCTCGCCGAGCGCCGCGCCGCGCCCGCCGGCTTCGATGCCGACCAGGCGCACGGCGTCGTCGCCGAGCAGCGGATGGAAGAGCCCGATGGCGTTCGACCCGCCGCCCACGCAGGCGAAGACCGCCTCGGGCAGCCGCCCGCAGCGCGACCGCACCTGCGCGCGCGCCTCCTCGCCGATCACCGACTGGAGCCGCTGCACCAGCCGCGGGTAGGGGTGCGGGCCGACCGCGGAGCCGAGCATGTAGTAGGTGTCCTCCGGGTGCGCGACCCAGTCGCGCAGCGCCTCGTCGATGGCGGCGCGCAGCGTCGCGTCGCCGGACGCGACCGGCACGACCTCGGCCCCGAGGCGGCGCATGCGGTCCACGTTCGGCGCCTGTCGCGCGACGTCCACCGCGCCCATGTAGACGCGGCAGGGGAGCCCGACGCGCGCGCACGCGGCCGCGGCCGCCACGCCGTGCTGGCCGGCGCCGGTCTCGGCGACCACCTGTCCGACCCCCAGACGTCGCGCGAGCAGGGCCTGCCCGATGGCGTTGTTGATCTTGTGCGCCCCGGTGTGGGCGAGGTCCTCGCGCTTGAGCCAGACGTCCGCGCCCCAGCGGCGCGACAACCCGCGCGCCCGCGTGAGCGGGGTCGGGCGCCCGACCCAGTCGCGCAGCTCGGCCTCGAGAGCCCCGGTGAACGCGGGGTCCGCGAACGCCTCCGCCATCCCCGCCTCGAGCCGCGCCAGGGCGGGGATCAGCGTCTCGGGTACGAAGCGGCCGCCGAAGGGACCGTAACGGCCGCGTTCGTCGGGCAACTCCCCGCGCACCAGGGCGCCGAGCAGGGCGGGCCGGTCGGCGTCGTCGATCCGCATGAGCGGGTTCATGAGCGCTCCTCGCCGGCTTCGGCTGGGGTCGCGTGTGCGGCCCGCGCGGCCGCCACGAAGGCGCGGATGCGGGCGGGATCCTTCACTCCCGGCGCGGACTCGACGCCGCTCGAGACGTCCACCATGGCGGGGCGCACGCGACGCACCGCCGCGGCGACGTTGTCCGGCGAGAGACCGCCCGCCAGCACCAGCCGCACGCGGGCGGCGAGCCGCGCCGCGCGGTCCCAGTCGGGCGACAGGCCGCGGCCGCTGGCGCGCCCTTCGAACAGCAGGCGCGAGGGCAGCGGCCCGCGCGCCAGCAGCGCGGTGACCGCGGCCTCCGCGCCGTCGCCGTCGTGGAACACCGGCAGGCGCCGCGCCGCGGGCACGTCGTCGCCGAGCCGGTCGAGCGCCGCGGCGTCCGCCTGCACCGCGTGGATCACGCCGTCGCGCAGCAGGCCGGCCGCGAACGGCGGCAACTCGTCGGCGAACACGCCGACCCGCTCGAGCGCGGCGGGCGCCCGGTCCGCCAGCCGCTCCGCGGCGGCGGGAGTGAGGCGCCGCGGCGAGGGCGCGAACACGAAGCCGACGGCGTCGGCCCCGGCCGCGGCCGCGGCCGCGAGGGTGTCGGTGTCCCGTACGCCGCAGATCTTGACGCCGAGCCGCGGCGCGGCCGCGACGGCCGCCGCCTCGGCCCGGCCCGCTTCGAGCAGCCGCGCGGTCTCCGCGCCCGGGTCGGCCGCGCGCATCAGCGCCTCGCCGACCAGCGCCAGCCGGTAGCCGTGGCGCACCGCGCGCCGCACGGCGTCGGCGTCGGCGATGCCGCTCTCGGCCACGCGCGGCGGCCCCGCGGGGATGCGTCCGGCGAGCCGCGCGTGACGCTCGCGGTCGCTGGAGAGGTCCCGCAGGTCCCGGCTGTTCACGCCCAGCAGCAGGTCGGGAGCGGGGCCCGCGCCGGTCCGCGCGCGGGCCGCCAGCAGCGCGCCGGCGCGGTCGAGGTCCGCGGCGTCGAACGTCTCCAGCAGCACGAACATCCCGGTCTCGCCGGCGGCGTCGAGCAGCGCGTGCGCCTGCGCGTCGTCCACGATGCGCAGGACCAGCAGCACGCCGCCCGCGCCCGCGGCGCGCGCCTCGAGCACCTGGTAGGGATCGACCAGGAAGTCCTTGCGCAGCGCCGGCACGGGGAGCACTCGCGCCGCCCGGGCGAGGTGCTCGAGCGCGCCGTCGAACGCGTCCGGCTCGGTGAGCACCGACACGGCGGCCGCGCCGCCGCGGGCGCAGGCCAGCGCGCGCGCCTCGATGCGGTCCTCGGCGCCCGCGGGCGCGAGCCGCCCCGCGGACGGCGAGCGGTGCTTGATCTCGGCGACGAGGTCGAAGCCCGACGGGTGGAGGCGCAGCGCCGGCGCCGGCGGCGCTGCGAGGGCGCGACGACGCAGCGCCGCCTCGGGCTCCCGGGCCCGCGCGGCGGCCGCGCGGCCGGCGCTCGAGCGCGCCATCGCCTGGAGGAAGTCACGCATCGGGGGCTCCGCGCAGCCGGGCGAGCAGGGCGGCGGCGTGGCCCTCGTCGATGGCGGCGGCGGCGCGGGCGGCGGCCGCGCGCGGCACGCGCTCCGTGCCGGTGAGCTCGAGCACCAGCGCGGCGCCCAGCACCAGCGCGTCGCGGTGGGCGCCGCGCTGGCCCGAGAGCGCCGCGGTGAGCGCGGCCGCGTTCGAGGCCGCGCCGTCGCCGGCCAGGTCCGCGGGGCGGCAGCGCGGTACGCCGTAGTCGGCCGGGTCGCGCTCCTCGCGCGTGACCCCGCCGGGGCGCACGTCGAAGAGCTGGAACGGCCCGACCGGGGTGGCCTCGTCCCAGCCGTGGCTGCCGTGCACCACGAATGCCCGCCCGGTGACGAGCCCGGCGAGCGACTCCGCGATCAGCCCGGCGGCGTGCGGCGAGAAGGCGCCCACCAGCTGGTACGGGGGTTCGGCGGGGTTGGTGAGCGGACCGAGCATGTTGAAGACCGTGCGGATGCCGAGCGAGCGGCGCACCGGCGCCAGCACCTTCATGGCCGGGTGGAAATGCGGCGCGAACAGGAAGGTGAACCCGGTGCGCGCCAGCAGCTCGCCGGCCGCCCCGCCGGCCGCCGGCAACCCGAGCCCGAGCGCCTCGAGCACGTCGGCGCTGCCGGTGCGGCTCGAGACCGACCGGTTGCCGTGCTTGGCGACGCGCAGTCCGCACGCGCTCACCAGCAGGGCCGCGCCGGTCGAGAGGTTGAGGCTGCCGGAGTCGTCGCCGCCGGTCCCGCAGGTGTCCACCAGCGGGCTGCCCGCGGGCAGCCCCGGCCGCAGCGCCAGCCGCCGCATCGCGCGCGCGAAGCCGCGCAGCTCGTCGGCGGTCTCGCCCTTGGCGCGCAGCGCGGCCAGCACCGCCCCGGCCATCGCCGGCGGGCAGTCGTCCGCGGCGAGCGCGGCGAGCAGGTCCGCCGCTTCCGACTCGGCCAGGTCGTGGCCGCCGACCAGCCGCTCCAGCGACGCCTTCACGACGGGTCTCCTTCCGCGGTCTCGAGGAAGTTGGCGAGCAATTGCGCGCCGTGCGGCGTGAGCACGCTCTCCGGGTGGAACTGCACGCCCTCGGCCGCGCAGCGCCGGTGCCGGAGGCCCATGATCTCGCCGTCGGAGGTGTAGGCGCTGATGGCCAGGTCGGCCGGCAGCCCCTCCTCGGCCACCGCGAGCGAATGGTAGCGCCCGGCGGGGAACGGGCTCGGCAGCCCCTGGTAGATGGTGCGCGAGTCGTGGTAGACCGCCGAGGCCTTGCCGTGGCACAGCATGCCGCGCCGGGCCCACGGTGCCGCCCAGCACCGCGGCCAGCGCCTGGTGCCCGAGGCACACGCCCAGCACCGGCATGCGCCCGAGCGCGTCCTCGATCAGCGCCATCGACCGGCCCGCGTCCTCCGGGCGGCCGGGGCCGGGCGACACCACGAGGTGGGTCGGCGCCAGCGCGCGGGCCGCGGCCAGGTCGATCTCGTCGTTGCGCCGCACCGTCACCTGTGCGCCGAGGACGCGCAGGGCCTGGACCAGGTTGAAGCTGAAGGAGTCGTAGTTGTCGACCAGCAGCACGTGGCGGTTCACAGTCCCTCCTCGGCCAGGCGCAGCGCGGCGGTCGAGCGCCGCGCCCTTGGCCATCACCTCGGCGTGCTCGCGCTCGGGCACGCTGTCGGCGACGATGCCCGCCCCGGCCTGGAACGCGTAGCGGCCGCCGCCGAACACCAGCGTGCGGATGGCGATCGCCTGGTCCATCGACCCGCCCAGGCCGAAGTAGCCGACCGTGCCGGCGTAGAGCCCGCGGCGCACCGGCTCCAGCTCGTCGATCAGTTCCATGGCGCGTACCTTGGGCGCGCCGGTCACCGTGCCGGCGGGGAAGGAGGCGGCGAACAGGTCGAAGGCGTCGAACTCCGGCGCGAGCATCCCGGTCACGCCGCTCACCAGGTGCATCACGTGGCTGTAGCGCTCGACCGCGCGGAACGGCTCGACCCGGATCGATCCCGGCGTGGCGACACGGCCGAGGTCGTTGCGCGCCAGGTCGACGAGCATCACGTGCTCGGCGGCCTCCTTGGGGTCGGCCTCCAGCTCGGCCGCGAGCCGCTGGTCCTGTGCGTCGTCGCCGCCGCGCGGGCGTGTGCCGGCGATGGGGCGCAGCGCGGCGGTGCGGCCCTCGAGCCGCACCAGCGCCTCGGGCGAAGAGCCGACCAGCCGCACGCCGCCCAGGTCGAGGTAGTACATGTAGGGGGAGGGGTTGGTCAGGCGCAGCGCGCGGTAGACGGCGAACGGATCGAGGTCGGTCTCGCCCTCGAAGCGCGTCGCCAGCACCAGCTGGAAGACGTCGCCGGCGCGGATGTGGTCCTTCCCCCTGACGACCGCGGCGCGGAACTCGTCCGCCGCGAGGCTCGGCGTGGCGGGCCCGTGGGTGCCGCCGCGCGGCAGCGCGGGCAGCGGCCCGCGCAACGCCTCGATCACCTCGCCGCGCAGGGAGCGGCGCTCGGCCTCGTCGCCGGCGTGCAGCAGCGCGACGCGCCGGGTGGCGTGGTCGAACACCAGCAGCGAGCGCGGGGCGACGAAGGCGGCCAGCGGCTCGCCGTCGCGTGCCGGGGTGCGCGGCGCCAGCCGCTCGAACTGGCGCACCAGGTCGTAGGCCGCGACCCCGACCAGCCCGCCCTGGAACGGCAGCCACGGCACCGCCGGTCCCGGGCGCGGCGCGCGCGCGAGCGCGGCCCGCAGCGCCGCCAGCAGCTCCGCGCGCCCGCGCGGGGCGGGCCCGGTGACGCCGTCCGCGCGCAGCGTGTGCTCGTCGATCACGAGGTCGCTGCCGCCGCCGAATCCGATGAAGGAGTAGCGGCCGAGGGTCTCGCCGCGCTCGACGCTCTCCAGCAGCAGGCGCGGCCCGAAGGGGCTCAGCTTGAGGAACGCCGAGACCGGCGTGTCGAGATCGGCCGCGATGTCGAAGGGAGGCTTCATCGGTTCCTCGGTTCGCTGGAAGCGCGACCGAGGGCGGATGGAAGCGAAAAGCCCACCCCCGGTCGCCCGGAAGTGGGTTGGGTCGGTTCAGTCAGCCTGCGCTAACGATCCCGCCGCCGCACCTCCAGGGAGGTCGGCCACCACCAGACCCAGGAACGGGTGGAAGTGACGGGAGCGTCGTTTCGCATGCAAGGATTGTGAGGGCTGGTTCGCTCCCGTGTCAAGGTGGTTTCCTGGACCGCGGCGGCGCGAGCACGGTCTTCGCCCGCTGCCGGCGCGCCCCGCGATGGACGAACCCGACTCGGCCGTGCCCGCGACGATGCGACCATCGGACCATGCCGGCCGGTCCAGGCGGGCGCGACCGCGCGGGGCCGGCTCGCCCCGCGGCCCGGGAATCGCGTAGACTCCCCGCGACGACGTCCCCCGCTCGTGGGCGCGTCGCGCTCGAACCGCCGGCGCATCGTACCGAATGATCCGCGCCCCGCGTCCGCCCGCCCCACGCCTTGCCTGGGTGCCCGCGGTCCGCCGGGCTGACCCCCACAGGGAGAACCCGCCGTGAAGCACCTGGACCTGTTCCTGACCGACGCCCAGCTGGCCTCCGAGATCGCGCGCTGCGTCTACTGCGAGGAGAAGCCGTGCACCGAGGCGTGCCCGGCCGACTGTTCGCCGGCCGACTTCATCATGGCCGCGAAGGGCGGCACCCCGGCGGACTTCGCGCGCTCGGCGGCGCTCATCATGACCAAGAACCCGCTCGGCGGGGTCTGCGGCGCGGTCTGCCCGGACACGCACTGCCAGGCGGCGTGCTCGCGCAAGCTCTTCGACCACGCCATCGAGATCCCCTACGTGCAGGCGGCGATCGTGGCGCGCGCGAAGGCGCTGGGCGTGATGCCGAAGCTCGACCTGACGCCCGCCAACGGGAAGCAGGTCGCCATCGTCGGCTCGGGCGCCGCGGGCCTCGCGGCCGCGCTGGTGCTGGCGCAGATGGGCTACGCGGTGGACGTCCTCGACCGGCAGGCGAAGCCCGGAGGCGCGGTCCGGACCATCCCCGCGCACCGCATGGACCCGGCCGTGCTCGACACCGACATCGCCTGGCTGCTCCAGCACCCGCGCGTCCGACTGCACCCCGGCCGCCCGGTGGACGACTTCGGCGCGCTGCTCGCGCAGGGCTACGCCGCCGTGCTGCTGGCCGGCGGGCTCCACCAGCCCATCGCGCTCGGCATCGAGGGCGAAGCGCTCGCGGTGCCGGGCAACGCCTACCTGGCCGACCCCGCGCGCTGGCCGTCGACCGGGCGGGTCGTCGTGGTCGGCGGCGGCGCGATCGCCTGCGACTGCGCCACCACGGCGCTCGCGCGCGGTGCGACCGGCGTGGAGATGATCACGCTCGAGCAGTGGAGCGAGCTGCCGCTGACGCCCAAGGAGCGCCGGGAGCTGCGGGAGCACCCGGTGAACCTGGTGGGCCGCACGCGCGTCACGGCCGTGCTGGCCGCGGGCGGTGCGGTGAGCGGCGTGCGCCTCCAGCGCGTGGCCCTCGCCGCGGGCGAGGCGTTCCACCCGTCGAAGATGACCCCGGTCGCCGGCACCGAGCAGACGCTGCCGGGGATCACGCAGGTGATCGTCGCCATCGGCAACCGCGCCGGGCTCAGGAGCGACGGCCGCGAGGGCGTGTTCACGGCGGGCGACGGCGCCTGGGGCCCCTCGACCGTGGTCGAGGCCTCGGCCTCGGGCAAGAACGCCGCGCTCCAGATCGACGCGTGGATCCGCCGGCAGCCGGCGCCGGGGATCGACAAGCCGACCAAGGGCCGCGTGCGGGTGCCCGGCTACGACGACGTACCGGTGTCGCTGGAGACCGACTTCTTCGGGCGCCGCATCCTCTCGCCGTTCCTGCTCTCGGCCGCCCCGCCGACTGACGGCTACGAACAGATGAAGAAGGCGCTCGACGCGGGGTGGGCCGGCGGCATCATGAAGACCGCCTTCGACGGCCTGCCCGTCCACATCCCGGCCGACTACATGCACGCCTTCGACAGCGAGACCTACGGCAATTCCGACAACGTCTCGGACCACCCGCTCGACCGGGTCTGCCACGAGGTGGCGCAGCTGGTGAAGGAGTACCCGGACCGCCTGATCGGTGCCTCCACCGGCGGCCCGGTCTCGGGCCACGACGCCGAGGACCGGCTCGTCTGGCAGGCCAACAGCCGCAAGCTCGAACGCGCCGGCGCCCAGTTGGTGGAATTCAGCCTCTCGTGCCCGCAGGGCGGCGACGGCACCGAGGGCGCCATCGTCTCGCAGTCGGCCGCGGTCACCGCCAAGGTCGTCGACTGGATCATGGAGACCGGCGACCCGCGGGTGCCCAAGCTCTTCAAGCTCACCGGCGCGGTGACCTCGGTCGAGGTCATCGTGCGGGCGGTGAAGCAGGTGCTGGAGAAGTACCCGCAGAAGCAGGCCGGGGTCACGCTCGCGAACTCCTTCCCGACGCTGTTCTTCCGGCCGGGGAAGAAGCAGGAGTGGGACGAGGGCATCGTGGTCGGCATGAGCGGCGCCGGCGTCGCACCCATCTCGAACCTGTCGCTGGCCTCGGTCGGGCACCTGGGCGTGACCGTCTCGGGCAACGGCGGGCCGATGGACTACCGCTCGGCCGCGCACTTCCTCGCGCTGGGCGCGCGGACGGTCCAGTTCTGCACGGTGGCGATGAAGTACGGCGTCGGCATCGTCGGCGAGCTGCACTCGGGGCTCTCGCACCTGATGCAGGCGCGCGGCATCCGCTCGGTCGAAGAGCTGATCGGCCGCGCGCTGCCGAACCCGGTCGTCGACTTCATGGCGCTGTCGCCCACGCTTCGCATCCCCGCGCTCACGAAGGAACTCTGCGTCTCGTGCGGCAACTGCACGCGCTGCGGCTACCTCGCCGTGGGCCTGGGCCAGGACCGGCTGCCGCGCTTCGACGCCTCCCGGTGCATCGGCTGCAGCCTGTGCGCGCAGAAGTGCTTCACCGGCGCGCTGGCGATGCGCGACCGGACCGCCGAGGAGCTGGCGGCGCACGCGGGGGGGAAGTAGCGCGGCGACCGGACGATCATGGGCGCGGGCCCCGGAGGCGGGATCTCCGGGGCCCGCGTCGTCCTCCAACCCTTCCGGCCTTTCGCCGGTCCAAGCCGGTGAAGCTCCCAGGCCGACGAGCCCGTGTCGGTGGCCGTCGCGTCCGCACGTGCACGCGCTTCACCGGAGGAACCTCATGCGCACTTCCCGCGAACCCCGCGCCCACCCCCGCCGGCCGGCCGCCCGGGCCGCCCTGGCGGTACTGACGCTGCTCGCCGTCCCCATGGTCGCCCACGCCGGTCCGGCGGCGCGCGCGCCATGGGTGGTCGCGCCTGCCGCTCACGGCCCCACCGCCCACGCGCACGATGTCGTCACCGCCCACGATCGCTCCGGCAGCGTCGACGGTTTCCGCTGGAGCCTCCATGACGGGGCGTCGCATTCCACCGTCGGAGCCTCCGGGCCGGAGACCCCGGGCCTGATCGGGCTGCTGGGCGACCACGCCAGCTTCTTCTGGTTCTCGCAGGATGGGGAGCAGTGGGTCGTCCGGGACCGCTCGATGCTCGCCCGCGCGCGGGCGTGCATCGAACCGATGCGTCGGCTCGGGACGGAGATGGGGCGGCTCGGCGGGGAGATGGGGCAGCTCGGCGCCCGGCAGGGCCGCATCGGTGGGGAGATGGGTCGGCTCGGCGCCCGCCAGGGCGCGCTCGCGGCCCGGCTCGCCCTGCTGCAGATCCACGACGAGGATGCGGACCACGAGCGCCGGGCCGCCGAGATCGAACGCGAGATGGACGAGCTCTCCCGCCGGCAGGACGAGGCCGGCCGCCGGCTGGAGTCCTCCGCGGCCGGGCGGATGGAAGACCTCGGCGAGCGGATGGAGGAACTCGGGGACCGGATGGAGCGGCTCTCCCGGCGCGCCGAGCAGGAGTTGAGGGCGCTGGCGAAGGAAGCCATCGCCTCGCGCAAGGCGGAGCGACTGGGAGCCCGCGGCGAGCTGTAGGCCCGGCCTCCACGTCTAGGGGCGCCGCGGCGTGCGTGCCGCGGCGCCCCGCTGAAGTCCCTAGGCCTGCGCCGTGGATGCGGCGGGCTCGGGGTGCCGCTCCAGCCAGCGGTTGAACAGCCACAGCGCCAGCGCCGACAGCAGCCCGATCGCCATCAGGATGATCCAGCCGAGCGCATTGCTGTTGGGGTTCAGCTCCAGCAGGCCGTCGGGGCGCGTGACCGCGTCCTTGGCCATCACCTCGTTGAAGATGAAGGCGCCCACCGGGCCGCCGGTCAGCGAGCCGACCGCCACCGGCAGGCTGGCGTAGCCGAGGAAGAGGCCCTCCTGGCCCTTGGGTGCGAGCGCGCCGATGTACTCGTACATGCGCGCCGAGGTGAACAGCTCGCCGAAGGCGATGAGCGCGACCGTCAGGATCAGGAACACCGAGCCGATCGGCAGGCCGATGGCCGCCAGCGCGCGCACGCCGCCGGTCGAGTACACCGGGAACAGGTTGATGGCCATCGACAGGCCGATGATCACCGTGCCGATGACCATCGAGCGCACGGCGCGCATCTTCCCGAACATCGCGGTGATCAGCAGCTGGAAGGCGACGATGACGAACGGGTTCGCCGCGGTGTAGAGGTCCATCGCCGGGCTGGCCTCGACCACGCGCTTCGCGTAGAGCGGGAGCACGTTGTAGACCTGGTTGTAGAGGAACCAGAAGCCGCTCATCACCGCCAGGAAGAGGGCGAAGCGCGGGTTGCGGAGCACCAGCACCATGTCGAGCAGGATGCGTCCCATCGAGCGGCGCGGCTTCGCGGGCGTGCCGGCGGCGACCGCGGGCTCGCGGTAGAAGAGGAGCACGACCAGGAAGGCCACGACCGACGCCGCGGCGGCGACCGCGAAGATGTACGAGAGCCCGGCCCCGGTCTGGACCGCGGGCGCGGAGCGCTTCAGCAGCCACGCGATGGCGAACCCGCCACCGACGATCAGGGCGGCGTAGGGCAACGCCATGGCGGCCCGGGCCGCCTGCGACTTCAGCGACTCCACCGAGCGGTAGACCAGCCAGATGATCAGTCCGGCGGCCGCGGCGCAGATGGCGACCACGGTCAGGATGGTCGGCAGGCTCGACCCGGTGCGCACCACGAACGCCACGCCGCGCCCGACCAGCGAGCCGATGTTGATGATCATGTAGAAGATGGCGAAGCCGAGGGTGACGCGCGCGCCGGCGGTCTTCTGCATGGTGCCCGAGATGCACGGCTTGATCACCGAGCCGCCCACGCCGATCAGCACGATGGCGGCCAGCAGGGTGGCGACCAGGACGGGCGAGGCGGTGAACTCCTTGTGGACCACCGGCGAGAGCTGGAATCCGCCGAACCACACCGGGGCGCCCATCAGCAGGTAGCCGGCGGCGAGCAGCACGAAGGCCACCAGCAGCGAGCGGCGGAAGCCGACCTGGTCGGCGATGGTGCCCGAGAGGATCGGCAGGAAGTAGACGATGGTCCACAGCACGCTGTTCAGGTTGGAGGGCCAGTAGGCCCCGAGCCCGAGCTGGCCCATGTAGATGACCAGGAAGCTGGCCATCGAGTAGTAGGCGGCGCGCTCGAACAACTCGGTGACGTTGGCGCTCCAGAACACGTTGGGGAACTTCGCGGCGTCGTCGGCCATCAGGGTCTCCAGGCAGCGTGGGTCGGATCCCGGGAACGGGTGCGCGGTGACGATGCGCCGGCGGCGTCGCGCCGGCGCGCGCAGCATAGCATCCGCCCGCCGTCGGCCGGCAACCCGCGGGGGCGCGGCGCCGTCGCCGGGTCCGCAGGAGTCGCCGTGTCGGGAGGGGGCGGCGGAGCGCGGCTCAGACCAGGAGCAGCGCGGCCAGCGCGAGCCCGGCAGCCAGCGCCGCGGTCGCCGGCAGGCCCAGCATCGGGATCGCGAGCAGGCCCGCGACCAGCGAGCCGACGCAACCGCCGAGCAGGTCCGCGGCATAGACCGGCCCGATGACCGTACCGCCGTCCGCGTCGCCGCGGAGCAGGGCGAACGCGACCGCGGCGGCGACCAGGAAGCCGCAGGCGCCGAGCAGCGCCGCGCTGCCCGCGAGTCCGCCTCCGCCGCCCGCACGGAGGACCGCCGCGCACGCGAGGCCGAGCGCGGCGAGCGCCGTGACGCCGAGCGCGCCGGCGAGGCGTCCGTTCCCGGCCCTGCGCGCGAGGCGTTCGAGCGCCCCGGCGCCCAGTGCCAACCCGCCCATGAACGCCGTGAGCAACACGCCGAGGTCCTGGTAGAGCACTCCCGCGCGCGTCTGGTAGTCGAGCAGGAGCGCCGATTCGAGCAGCATCCCGGCGCAGCCGGCGGCCGCGGCCAGCAGCAGGCGGCGCGGTCCGGAGCGGCGGCGGGCCAGCAGGAAGGCCAGGCCGAGCACGCCGGCCGCGGTCCACGACCACGGCGCGCGCAGGAGCGCCGGGACGCCCGCCTCCGGCGGCTCGAAACGCGCCAGCGCGGGGTAGAAGCGCGCGAGCCACAGCATCATCGTGGCCTGGTAGCAGGCGGGCCGCGCGTCGCGGTTGGCGGGCGCGGGCGTCGCGGCCAGCCGGCGGGCGATCTCCGCGAAGCGGTCGTTGGTGTAGAGGTAGCGCACGTAGGCCGGGGTGACGAGGCGGGTGGCCGGGTCGTTCGCGCGCAGGCGCCCGCCCAGCACCGCGGGGTCGCGCTCGAGCGGCGCGCGCGAGGCGAGCAGCAGGTTCGTGGAACCGGGCAGCACGATCGTCGCGGGGAAGACCTCGCGCAGCGCGCGATGCACCCCGGCCGTGCGCCGGGCGAGGGCCGGCGTCCAGAGGTTCTCGGCGCTCCGCAGGCGCAGGGCGAGCACGCCGCCGGGGGCGAGGCGGGCGGCGCAGGCGGCGAAGAACTCGCGCGTGTAGGCCCGGTTCGCGCGCCCCGACTCGGGCTCGGGCAGGCCGGACAGGATGAGGTCGTAGGTCCGCGCGCGCTCGAGGAAGCGGCGCGGGTCGGCGATGGTGACGTGGACGCGCGGGTCCGCGAGCGCGCGGCGCTGCGGTTCCGGCAGCCGCGGGGCGACCAGCGCCAGCAGCCTCGCGTCCAGTTCGACGTCGTCCACGCGCACCGGGTGGCGGCGCAACAGTTCGGGCAGCAGCCCCTGCACGGCCCCGCCCAGGACCAGCACCCGGCCCACCGAGTCGCGCTGGATGGCGGCGAGCTGGACGAACTCCTCGGCCGCGGTGCCCTGGCTCTCGCCGGCGAGCGCGTCGTCCTCGAACACCGCGACCTGGCCGAGGGCGCCGGTCACGGTGACACGGCCGTAGGGCGTGTCCCGCGTGGCGAGCAGGTCCGGGTGGTTCCAGCGCGTCATGGCCCGGTCGAGAGCCGGCGCGGTGCCGAGCAGGGCGAGCGCGAGAACGGCGCCGGCCGCCGCCGCCGCGCGACGCGCGATCGGAGGGTGCCCGGCGGGTGCCCGGCCCGCGCTCGAACGGGGCCAGGACACGACCGGGGCGGCGACCGCGCACAGCAACGCGACGTCCCAGTTCTGCAGGCCCGCGGCGGGCAGCAGGGTGGCGAGCAGCCCGCCGAGCAGTCCGCCCGCGCTCTCGATGGCATAGGCGGACGCGGGCGAACGGCCGGTCGCGATGAACCGCCGGGCGGTCCACTGGAACATCAGGCCGAGCAGGAGCGAGACCGGCAGCAGGCAGAGCGCGAGGGCGGGAAGCTGCCGGCCGAACGGCAGGTCGGCGCCGGGTACGCCGCCGAAGAGGATGCGCACGCCGCGCGCGAGCGCGACCGCGAGCGGCAGCAGGAGTCCGAGCGCGACGAAGAGCCGCCGGACCGCCCGCTCCCCGGGCGGTCGCGCGCCCCGGCCCGCGGCCGCGCCGGCGGCGCCGCCCAGCAGCCAGGCGCCCAGCCCCAGCACGAGCACCAGCTCGCTGCCGTAGAACGCGACCTCGCACTCGCGCAGCAGCACGACCTGCGCGAGCAGCGCGATCGCGCCGACGGCGAAGAGCTGGCGCCTCAAGCGGCGCACCCGCGTCCCGGACCGCGCGGTCGCGGCGCGCGACCGCGCCTCACCGGGACTGCGACTCGCGGAAGTGGACGCTGCGGAAGGTCCAGAGCTCGGCGCCGTCCTTCCACGCGTCGCCCGGGAGCCCCGCCTTGAGGCAGAGGTTCTCCAGCAGCGCGTCCCGGTCCCAGCCCTGCTCGGTCGCCACCTGGGGCAGGAACACCGCGGTGCGGCCGTCCTTGCGGATCTGCACGCCATCGCGGCCCACGACGACCGCGCCGGGCCCGGCGACGCGCTCCAGCGGGGTGAGCACCGAGATCTCGATCTCGAGGCCGGCGAGCTCGCCGGGAGCGAGCGGCGGGAAGCGCGGGTCCTCGGTCGCGGCCGCCAGCGCCATGGCCCCGACGTTCTGCGGCAGCGGCCGGTCCTCGGCCATGTGGCCGATGCAGCCGCGCAGCTCGCCGCGCTGGTAGAGGGTCACGAACACGCCCAGCCGGCGCTGCGCGGCGGGGGAGAAGCCGCGGGGCAGCGGCACCGTGCCGGTCGCGAACCAGCGCTCCAGCGTGGCGCGCGCCAGCCCGAGCAGCGCCTTCCGGTCCGCGGGCCCGAGTATCGTGTCGTCCGGCGCCGCGGCCGGCCCGCCGAGCGCCGCGGTGTCGCCCTCGCCCCGGTCCGCGCAGAACATCACCGCCCCGTAGCCCACGACGCGCGCGGGATCGCCGAGCGGCACGTCGCCGCTGTTCGCCCGCGACAACACGATGCCGCGCCGGGCGCCCAGCGCCCGGGCCGTCTCCATCGCCGACATGATCGCCCCCTCTCCGCAGGCACAGGTCTCGAGGCCGCGGTGACCGGCCCGCAACTGGGCCGCCGCGACCTGCTGCAGCCCGGCCGCGTCCATCCGCGCGATGGCGGCGAGCACGGCGCGGTCCGCGGCGACACCGCCATCGTAGTCCGGGTAGTGCGAAAGGTCGCTGCTCGCCACCACCAGCGCCCGGCGCCCGGCGAGCACCCGCGCCAGCGCCTGGACGAAGCGCGCCAGGGCCAGCGGGTCCTCGGTCGCGACGATCACCGGCAGGATCCTCACGCCCGGCAGCACGACCTGCGCGAACGGCACCTGCACCTCGATCGAATGTTCGCGCTCGTGGACGCGCAGGTCGGGGCGGATGACCCCGCCCGCGGCCAGCAGCGCAGCGGCGGCCGCCGTGTCCACCGCGGCCACCCCCAGCGGCGTGCGGAAGCCCGTGCCGGGGAAGACCGAGACGCCCGAGAAGCCCGGCGTGGTGTGGTTGGTGCCGAGGATGACCACGAGGTCGTAGGCCTGGCCCGCCGCCTGGCGCCAGCCGTCGGCCGCGATCTGTCCCGAGTAGACGTAGCCCGCGTGCGGCAGGACCAGCGCGATGGGTCGTACGCCCCGCGCCGGGACTGCGTCGGCGAGGAACGCCTTCACCGCGGCTTCGAGCCGGGCGGGCTCGCGCGGGTAGAACTGCCCGGCGACGGCGGGCGGGCGGACCGCCGCGGGCGCGGTCGTGACCGCCGGGGAGGAGCAGGTGGCGCTGCCGAAGAGGAGCGCCGCGGCGGACAGGGCGGCCGGCGCGAACCACGCGCCAGGGCGCTGCGCGGGCCAGGAGGGCGAAGGGCTCATCGTCGGCTCCGGGGTGCGGGACGCGGCACGTGGGCGGGCTCGTCGAGTTCCGCCAGGTCGGCGCCGGGCTCGCCCGCGGTGAACAGCACGGCACCGTACCCCACGACGCGCGCGCGGTCGCCCGGCGGCGCGTCGCCGCTGCTGGCGTGCGAGAGCACGGTGCCGCGCGTGGCGCCGAGCGTCCGCGCGGCGGCCAGCAGCGCGAGCACGGGCGCCAGCCCGCAGGCGCAGGTGTCGAGCCCGCGCCGCCCGGCGCCCTCCTCGCGGGCGATGGTGGCGCGCAGGCCGTCCGGGTCCATCCGGGCCATCGCGGCCAGCACCGCGCGATCCGCGGCGGCGGCATCCTCGTAGGACGGGTAGTGCGAGAGGTCGCTGCTCGCGGCGATCAGGGCGCGGCGTCCGGCGAGCACGTTCGCCAGCGCCACGCCCAGGCGGGCGCACACGTGAGGGTCCTCGTCGCTGACGATCACCGGCAGGATGGGCACCCCGGGCAGCACGGTTTGCACGAACGGCAACTGCACCTCGATCGAGTGCTCGCGTTCGTGCGGCGCCGGGTCGGAGGAGCAGTCGTGGTCGGCGGCGAGCAGGCTGGACGCCGCCTGCCTGTCCACCTGCACGACGTCCAGCGGCGTGCGGCAGCCGCTGCCGAGGAACACCGAGATCCCGGTGAAGAAGCCGGCGGTGTGGTTGGTCCCGAGCAGGACCACGAGGTCGTAGCGGTGGCCCTGCGCCTGCCGCCAGGCGTCGGCGGCGATCAGTCCCGAGTAGGCGAAGCCCGCGTGCGGGACCACGAGCCCGATCGGGCGACCGCCGCGCGGTGGCCGCGCCTGGTCGAGCAGCGTCTTCACCTCGGCTTCGAGGCGCCGCGGCTCCTGTGGATAGAACGCGCCCGCCACCGCCGGCGGGCGCACGGCTCGTCTCATCGCGTCAGCTCCACACGCCCGGGATGGCGCGGCCGCAGTACTCGCAGTGCCCGTCCTTCAAGTGCATCCCGGTCACGAACAGCCCGTCGCGCTCGATCACCGCCCGGCCGCACTTCGGACAGTAGGTGTGGTTCCCCGGGTGCCCCGGCACGTTGCCGACGTACGCGAAGCGCAGGCCCTGTTGCAGGCCGGTCTCCCGCGCGCGCTCGAGCGTGGCCACCGGCGTGTCGGGGAGGTGGGTCAACTGGTAGTCGGGGTGGAAGCGCGTGAAGTGGACCGGCACGTCGGGCCCGACCTCGCCCACGACCCACTTCGCCAGCTCGCTCAGCATCCGCGGCGAGTCGTTGAGCGTGGGCACCACGAGGTTCACGATCTCGAGGTGAACGCCGCTCTTCGCCACCTGCCGGATGCTGCGCAGCACCGGCTTCAGCTCCGCCCCGCACACGTCACGGTAGAAGTCCTCGCTGAACCCCTTGAGATCCACCTTGACGGCATCGAGCACCCCGCACATCTCGGCCAGCGGCGCCTCGTTCATGTAGCCGCACGAGACCAGCACCGCGCGACGGCCGAGCGGCCGGCCGGCCCGCGCGACGTCGGTCAGGTACTCGGTGAAGACCGTCGGCTCGTTGTAGGTGAAGGCGATGACCCGCGCTCCCCGGTCGACCGCGGCGCGCGCGAGGTTCGCCGCGGGCAGCGGTGCCTGGGCGTAGTCCTCGGGGCGGGCCTGCGAGATCTCCCAGTTCTGGCAGAACTTGCAGCGCAGCGGGCAGCCGCTGGTCGCCAGCGAGTACGCCGCGGCGCCCGGCAGGAAGTGGAAGAACGGCTTCTTCTCGATCGGGTCCACGTGGATGGCCATGGGCCGCCCGTAGACCAGGCTGCGCAGCTCGCCGTTCACGTGGATGCGCGCGCGGCACATGCCGCGCTCGCCCTCGGCCAGCGTGCAGCCGCGCGCGCAGAGCAGGCAGCGGACGAGCGTGCGCCGGTGCGCGGGCTTCGCGCCGGCGCGGAGCGAGCCCGCCGGGTGACAGGCGGCGCAGTCGCTGCCGCCCGCGGGCGCGGTCGACGCCCAGTAGCGCGCCCGCGGCGCGGTGCGCAGGAGCCCGGCGAGCGGGTCGCCCGCGGCGAAGGCCGGCCGGGGCGAGAGCGGGAACCGTTCCGGGGACACGGGGAGCCATGGGCTCCCTGCCATCAGGGCCCCGCAGGCCGCGCAGGTCCTCAGCAGGAAGTCACGGCGGGTGGTCGTGGAAGAAGGATGCATGGGCCGCGCCTCGCTCGGTCCCGAGCGTAGCGCAGCAGGCGTGCCCGGTCCACGCGGGGTCGCCTGCGGGGCGCGGCGGGTGCGTGGCGGGGCGGTTGGTGGCACACAACGCGCCGGGGCGCGGGACCCGGCGCGCGGGGAGCGCGCGTCCGCGCCGGCGGTGCCGGCTCAGGCGGCGCGACGGAGGGCGCGCGCCTCCATCGCCGCGGCGACGCGGTCGAACGCCGTGGCCGCGCTGTCGAGCGCCCCGCGGGCCGAGGCGAAGTCGGAGGTCTCGGCCAGCCGCTCGATCTCGTGCGCCAGCTCCCCGAGCGCGGCGGCGCCGAGCGTCCGGCTGCCGCCCTTGAGTCCGTGCGCGAGCCCGCGCAGGAGCGTGGCGTCACCCGCCTCGAGCGCGGCGTGCATCCCGGCCAGGCTCTCCCGCGTGCTCCCGAGGAACATCTGGACCACTTCCGCCTCGAGCATGGGGTCCTCCCCGCACACGTCCGCGAGGCGGTCCTCCTCGAGATCGGGGAAGTCCGGGTCCGCCCCGCCGCCGCCGGTCGCGGAGACGGCGCCGGGCCCCACCCGCGCCACCAGCGCCAGCGGCGTCGCCGCCTGCCGGGGGGCCCAGCGCAGCAGGGCCTCCTCCAGCAGCCGCCGGTCGATCGGTTTCGACACGTAGTCGTCCATCCCGGCAGCCAGGCAGCGCTCGCGGTCCTCCCGCAGGGCGTGCGCGGTCATGGCGATGATCGGGATGCGCGTGTCTCCCGACCGCTCCCGCGCGCGCACGGCGGCGGTCGCCGCGAAGCCGTTCATCTCCGGCATCTCGACGTCCATCAGCACGAGGTCGTAGGGGGCCAGGTCCAGTGCCGCGAGGGCCTCCACGCCGTTCGCCACCGCGTCGGCCCGCACGCCCATCTTCTGCAGGAGACTGAGCGCCACGAGCTGGCTGACGCGGTTGTCCTCGGCCAGGAGCACCCGGCAGCCGAGGAGCGAGCCGGCCGGGGTGGGGCCGCCGGAGGGATCCGACGCGCCGGGAGCGTGCGGCATGGCCCCGGTCACGACCCCGACCAGCGCGTCGAGGAGCTGCGAGCGCCGGACCGGCTTGGTGAGCACGGCCGCGAACGACCGGCTCTCGGCCGGGGCCTGGGCGTCCGGCCGCCCCGTGGGCACGAGCAGCAGGACCGGCAGCCCCATGGTGCGCCGGTCGGAGTGGATGGCGCTCGCGATCTCCTCGACGTCGGTCCCCGGCATGCCCGCGGCGAGCAGGACGAGCTGGACGGGCTCGTCGGCGGGCCGGTCGTGAAGCAGCGCCAGCGCCCCGCGCCCGTCCGCTGCCGTGACCGGGCGGCAGCCCCAGGCGAGCAGCGTCTCGGCCAGGATCTCGCGCTGGAGCGCGTGGCCCTCCACGACGAGCACGCCCAGTCCCGCGAGGCGTTCCCGGCCGGGCTCGGCGGGCCGCGCGGACGATGCCTTCCCCAGCTCGAGGTCGAACAGGAACGTGCTGCCGCGCCCGGGCGCGCTCTCGATCGTCATGCGGCCGCCCATCAGCTCCACCAGCTGCCGCGAGATGGTGAGTCCCAGGCCGGTGCCGCCGTACTTGCGCAACGTGCCGCCCTCGGCCTGCGTGAAGCTCTCGAAGATGGCCGTCTGGCGGTCCGCCGGGATGCCGATGCCGGTGTCGCTCACCGAGAAGCGCAGCGCCACCGAGTAGGCGTCCTCGGCGCGGGATGCCACGGCGACGACCACCTCGCCCCGTTCGGTGAACTTGATGGCGTTGCCGACCAGGTTCACGAGGACCTGCCGGATGCGCCCCGGGTCCCCGCGCACGAGGGCCGGCAGCCCCGGCTGCACGTGGCAGACGAAGTCCAGGCCCTTGCCGTGCGCCTGGGTCGCGAGGAGGTCCGAGACCTCCTCGAGGGTGGCGCGCGGGTCGAAGTCGGTGAGTTCGATCTCCACGCGCCCGGCCTCGAGCTTCGAGAAGTCGAGGATCTCGTTGATCACCCCGAGCAGGGCGTCGGCGCTGTCGCGGATGGTGAGGGCGTAGCCCCGCTGGGTCGGCCCCAGCGGGGTGTCCAGCAGCAGGGTGGTCATGCCGACGACCCCGTTCATCGGCGTGCGGATCTCGTGGCTCATGTTGGCGAGGAACTCGGACTTGTGCCGGTTCGCCTGGTCCGCGGCCTGGCGGGCCTGCTGCTCGGCCTGGCGGGCCTGCTCCGCGGCGCGGTTCGCCTCCTCGAGGCCCCGCGCGTGCCGTTTGAGCAGCGCGCTCTTGGCCAGGCTGCCCCAGAATCCGCGACACTGCTGGTTGCCCTCGAACAGCAGGAACAGCGCGAAGAGCGCCAGCATCACCCGGAACGTGGCGCCGCCGTCCGGGCCGATCTCTCCCGCCTCCAGCGCCACCGGCAGGAGGACCGCGGTGACGAAGGCGCGGAAGAGCAGGGGGCTGGGCGTGAGCGATCCCAGGCCTGCGGCACAGACCCCCGCGGTCGGCAGCATGACCAGCAGCGCCGCGTCCGCCAGGCCGGGCGGATGGAGGACCCGGGCCGCGAAGAGGCCCCAGGTCGCGCCCTGGGCCAGCGTCATCGCGAAGAACGCGCGACGCCACAGGACGGGATCGCGGTCGAAGCGGCGCTCGAACCGGCGCGCCCAGTGGAAGCGAGCGGCACCGGCGACGAGCAACGCGAGCGCGAAGGCGAACGCCTCCGGACGCCCCAGGGCCGGGCCGGCCACGCCGGCGGTGACGAGGCAGAGAGGAGCGTAGAGGAGCGCTCCCGGGATCGAGTGACGCGCGAGGTGGGCGCAGCCGCTCCGTTCCATGGCCGCGAGCTCGGTGCCGGCCAGCCCGGCATCCGAGGGCGCATGGATGATCCGCAGGCCGATGCGCCAGCCCGGCAGGACCCTGTTCGACGGCGGACGCGTGAGGTTCACGGACTCCCTTCCGGAACGGATCGGACGCGGAGTGCGGCGGCCGCCGCGCTCCACGGGGTTTCCATCGTTTATCGGCCCCGGGGGCCGGCCGCTTGACCCCGAACCGGGCTGAGCCGGGGCTCTCCCGTGGCCACGGGCGAGTCTCCTCAAGGCCCTGCCGGGGGTGCCGATCATCAAGGGTGGTTCCGTGCCCCGGCTGGCGCCGCGGTGCGGCGTCCCGAACGTGCGCGGGAGCGGGCCGCGGTGGGTGGCCTCGCGGTGGCGCGCGGTCTTCGGCGTCCGTTGTCGCGGTCGTGGCGGCAGGCCCAGTACGCGAGGAGTTCCGATGCACCCGGTCAAGACGTTCCACGTCAGCCCGCTTCTCCCCGAACGCCTGGGTGTCCTCGAGGACCTCGCCTACAACCTTCGCTGGTCGTGGGACCACGAGACCATCAGCCTGTTCCGGCGGCTGGACCGCGACCTCTGGGAGACCGCCCGCCACAACCCGGTGCTGATGCTGGGCAGCATCTCGCAGGAGCGTCTGCTGGAGCTGGCGCAGGACGAGGCCTTCCTCGCGCACCTCGACCGCGTCGCCGCCGACCTGCGGGACTACGTGGGCGGCACCGGGGTCTGGCACCGCAAGACCTTCGGGGCCGCGACCACGCCCGACGTGGCGTACTTCTCGATGGAGTTCGGGATCACCGAGTGCCTGCCGATCTACTCCGGCGGTCTCGGCATGCTGGCGGGCGACCACCTGAAGTCGGCCAGCGACCTGGGCGTGCCGCTGGTGGGCGTCGGCCTGCTCTACCAGAAGGGATACTTCCACCAGTACCTGAACGCCGAGGGCTGGCAGCAGGAGAGCTACCCGGTCAACGACTTCTCGACCATGCCCGTGAGGCCCTGCTACGACAACCACGGCCGGCCGGTGCGCGTCACCGTCGAACTGGCGGGCACGCCGGTGCAGATCCGGCCGTGGCGGGCGCAGGTGGGCCGCGTGCGGCTGCTGCTGCTGGACACGAACCTCCCCGAGAACCCGGCCCAGTACCGGGACATCACCGACGAGCTCTACCGGGGCGGCGACGACCGGCGCATCCTCCAGGAGATCGTGCTGGGGATCGGCGGCGTGCGCGTCCTCGATGCCGTCGGGCTGCGGCCCCGCGTCTTCCACATGAACGAGGGACACTGCGCCTTCCTGGGACTGGAGCGGATCCGTTCGCTGATGCCCGAGCAGGGGCTCTCGTTCGCGGAGGCCCTCGAGATGGTCGCCGCGAGCGGCGTGTTCACCACGCACACGCCCGTGCCGGCGGGGATCGACGTCTTCACGCCCGAGCAGATGGAGCGCTACTTCGCCGCGTACCGCACCGAACTGGGCCTGTCGCGCGAGGCGTTCCTCGACCTCGGTCGCTTCCACCCGGGCGTGACCACCGAGCCCTTCAACCAGGCGGTGCTGGCGATCCGCACCTCCAGTTCCGCGAACGGGGTCAGCCGGCTGCACGGCGAGGTCTCGCGCACGATGTGGCAGGACCTGTGGGCCGGGGTGCCGCTGGACGAGATCCCGATCACCCACGTCACCAACGGCGTGCACCCGCAGTCCTGGATCTCGAGCGAGATGCGCGAGCTGTACGACCGCTACCTGGGGCCGCGCTGGGCCGAGGAGCCGGGCGACTCGAGCGTGTGGTCGCGCGGGCAGCAGATCCCCGGCGAGGAGCTGTGGCGCACGCACGAGCGCCGGCGGGAGCGGCTCGTGGGCTTCGCGCGCCGCCGCCTGGCCGACCAGCTGCGGCAGCGCGGCGCCGGTCGCGCCGAGGTCGCGCAGGTCGAGGAGGTGCTCGACCCGGAGGCCCTGACGATCGGCTTCGCCCGCCGCTTCGCCACCTACAAGCGCGCCACCCTGTTGTGGACGCGACCCCGACCGGCTCGCGCGCATCCTCAACGCCGCGGGGCGGCCGGTGCAGATCATCTACGCGGGCAAGGCGCACCCGCGCGACGACGAGGGCAAGGCCTTCATCCGCAAGGTCGTCCAGCTCGCCCGCCGCCCGGAGTTCCGCCGGCGCGTGGTCTTCCTCGAGGACTACGACACGGTGGTGGGCCGCTACCTGGTCCAGGGCGTGGACGTGTGGCTCAACACGCCGCGGCGCCCGCTCGAGGCCTGCGGGACGAGCGGCATGAAGGCGGCGTTCAACGGGGCGCTGAACCTCAGCATCATGGACGGCTGGTGGGACGAGGCGGGCTCCCCGCGCACCGGCTGGTGCATCGGCCGGGGCGAGGACTACCAGGACCTCGAGTACCAGGACCGCCTCGAGGCCGGGGCCCTCTACGAACTGCTGGAGCGGGACGTGGTGCCGCTCTTCTACGACCGCACCGCGGACAGCCTGCCGCGGGGCTGGATCTCGCTCATGAAGAGCGCCATGGGCGAACTGTGCCCGGTCTTCAACACGAACCGCATGGTGCATGACTACACCATCACGGCCTACCGCTCGGCCCAGGAGCGCAGCGCGCGGCTGGAGGCCGGCGGCTACCGCCGGGCGCGGGACCTGGCGCGCTGGCGCGAGCGTGTCCGGCAGGCCTGGAACGGCGTCCAGATCGTGCGGGTCGAGACCGACCTGCCGCCCGCGACCCGCGTGGGCGCCGAGCTCGAGATCCGCGCCTGGGTCCGGACCGGGCGGCTGGATCCCGCCGATCTCGCGGTGCAGGTCTACATCGGGAGGGTGGACGAGGGACGGCAGATCGTGGGGGCCACCACCGTCCCGATGGTGCCCGAGGGCGAGGCCGGGAGCGACGGGACGCCGTTCAGGATCTGCATGCCGTGCCGCACGAGCGGCACGCACGGGCTCACGGTCCGCGTGATCCCCCGCCACGAGGATCTCGCCCATCCGCAATCGACCGGCTTGATCCTCTGGGCGCGGTGAGGTCGTCATGACCGGTTTCTCGAACCGGGCCGATCGACCCCGAGGGCTCGTCGGGTGAACGGCCCGCGGTCCCTCGTGCGGACGCGGGCGCCCTGGGTCGCGGCGTTCGCGGCGGCGCTGGCGGTGCTGCTGGCCCTGGGCTGGTGGGCCGGCGACCGCAACGCGGCCAGCCGGGACGCCCAGTTGCGGGAACGCCTGCTCCGGCGGGCGGTCGAGCTGACCCACGTCATCAACCCGGCTCTGGCGAGCACGCTCACCTTCACCTCGGCGGACGCGGGCACGCCGGCCTACGAGGTCATCCGCGAGCAGATGACCGTGCTCGGCCGGACCATCCAGCAGCGCGGCATCTACAGCATGGCGCTGCGCGACGGGAAGATCTACTTCGGGCCGGAGAACTACGCGACCGGCGACCCGATGGCCAGTCCTGCGGGCTCGCTGTACCAGGAGCCGTCGGCGCAGAACCTGCAGGTCTTCCGCGACAAGCGTCCGTTCACGGAAGGCCCGAGCACGGACGAGTTCGGGGCGTTCGTCTCGGCCCTGGCGCCGGTGATCGACCCGCGCACCGGAGCGGTCGTCATGGTCGTCGGTCTCGACATCGCGGCCAGCGACTGGCGTGCCCAGGTCGACGCCGCCCGCCGCGAGCCCCTGCTGGCCACGCTGGGCGTGTTCCTGCTGCTCCTGGGCGGCGCGTTCGCGGTCCGCTGGCGGAACCGGAACCGCCGCGAGGCCGACCTCGAGCTCAAGGCCTGGACCGTCGTGCCGGTGGCCCTGGCGCTGGTGATCGTGATGCTGGCGCTCACCTCGTACCAGGACCGGCTCGCCCGCGAGGAGTCCCGCGCCGACATGCGCCAGATCCTCGAGCAGGTCGGCAGCGAGTGGGACCGCGCCGCGTTCGACAAGCGGCAGTTGCTCCGGGAAGAACTGGAACACATCGCCGGCGACCCGGTCCTGGCGGAGGCCTGGCGGGCACGCGACCTGGAGAAGCTCGGCGCCCGCTCGAAGCCGATCCTGGATGTGCTCCACCGCAGCTTCGGCGTCTCCAACTTCAACTTCGTGACGCCGGACCGGATCATCTTCCTGAGGGTGCACCGGCCCGAGCAACGGGGCGATCGCATCGACCGCTCGACGATGCTGGCGGCGGCGCGGACCGGCGCGGACGCCTGGGGTCTCGAGATCGGCGTCGGGGGGGATTTCACGCTGCGCCTCGTGCGGCCCTGGATCCAGGAGGGGAGGCTGGTCGGATTCCTGGAATTGGGCGCCGGGGTCCAGGACCTGGCCGACGTGTTGGCGCGGGACCTGGGCGTGGAGCTCGTCTCAGTGATCCACAAGGAGCGGATCACCGAGGACCAGTTCGAAGCGGGCAAGAAGTCGTTCGGCTTCGCCGGGCGCTGGAACGACTTCCCCGAGGTCGTCGTGGTGAGCCAGTCGTCGCCCGTCCTTCCCGATGGGCTGGTTCGACGGCTCAAGGGCCGCCACCCGGGCCCCGGCGACGACGGCATTTTCCGCCTGCGCGAGAAGGACCGGACCCTCGACTGCGCGTTCATCCACCTGCCCGATGCGGCGGGACGCGACGTCGCCGACCTCATCGTGCTGCACGACCTGACGCGTCAGGTCGGTGCCTCCACGGCTGCCCGGGCGCTGAACCTCGGCCTGATGGGGATCCTCCTCGCGGGTGTGCTCGCCCTGCTCTGGTCGATCACCGGCCGTGCCGAGGCGCAGCTGGCCGGTGCGTTCGCGACGGTGCGCGCGGGCGAGGCCCGGTTCGTGCAGCTGGCGAAGCAGAGCGACATCATCGCCTGGGAAGTGGACGCGCAGGGCCTCTACACCTACGTCAGCGACGTGTCCGAGACCGTCCTGGGCTACCGCCCGGACGCCCTGGTGGGCCGGGTGCACTTCTACGACCTACACCCGGAGGAGGGGCGCGAGGCGTTCAGGACCGCCGCCTTCGCCGTGTTCGCCAGGCTGGAGCCGTTCCGGGACCTGGTCAATCCCGTGCAGGCCAGGGACGGCAGCGTCGTGTGGGTCTCGACCAACGGCCTGCCCGTGCTGGACGCGGCCGGCGCGTTGCTCGGCTACCGCGGCAGCGACACCGACATCACCCAGCGCAGGCGGGCCGAGGAGGCCATGCGCGAGAACGAGACCCGCCTGCGCTCCATCACCGACTCGGCGCAGGACGCCATCGTGATGATGGACCCCGAGGGCCGGGTGTCGTTCTGGAACCCGGCCGCCGAGCGCATCCTCGGCCACACGAGCGCAGAAGCCGTCGGGCAGCACCTGCACGCGCTCATCGTGCCGCCCCGCTACCACGGGGCGCACCGGGCCGCCTTCGCCGCCTTCCAGGGGAGCGGCGAGGGATCCGCCGTGGGCCGGGTGCTCGACCTGGAGGCCCGGCGGAAGGACGGCCGCGAGATCTCCGTCCAGCTGTCGCTCTCCGCCATCGAGATCGACGGCGGCTGGCACTCCGTGGGGCTCATCCGCGACGTCACCGAACGCAAGGCGACGGAGGACGCGCTCCGCAAGCTGTCCGGGGCGGTGGAGCAGAGCCCGGTCTCGATCGTCATCACCGACCTGGCCGGCACCATCGAGTACGTGAACCCGAAGTTCCTCGAGATCACCGGCTACACCCGCGCGGAGGTGCTGGGGCAGAACCCCCGTGTGCTGAAGTCGGGGGACAAGGGCCCCGAGGCCTACCGGGCCCTCTGGGAGACCATCACGGCGGGCCACGAGTGGCGCGGCGACCTGCACAACCGGAAGAAGAGCGGGGAGCTCTACTGGGAGCGCGCCTTGATCTCTCCCCTCCGGGATCCGGCCGGCCGCATCACCCACTTCCTGGCCGTGAAGGAGGACATCACCGAACGCCGGCGGATCGAGGCCGCCCTGGGCGAGAGCGAGGCGAAGCACCGCCTGCTGATCGAGAACAGCCACGACATCATCTACACCGCCGACGTGGAGGGCGTGTTCACCTTCGCTTCGCAGGCCTGGAGCGCCATCCTCGGGCACCCGGTGGACGAGGTCGTCGGGCAGCCGATCCAGCGCTTCGTCCACCCGGACGACCACGCGCTGATCCGTTCGAGCCTGCAGATGGCGAGGCTCACGGGGCTGCGGCAGCCGGACATGGAGTGCCGCCTGCTGCATGCCGACGGGTCGTGGCGCTGGAGCGCCGTCAGCGTGGTCGCCCTGATGGGCCCGGCCTCGGCGATCACCGGGTTCGAGGGCACCATCCACGACATCGCCGCGCGCAAGCGGGCCGAGGACGCCCTGCGCGAGACCAACCGCGCGCTGAAGGCCACCACCGCCCGGGCGAACGAGCTGGCCGCGCAGGCGAACCAGGCCAGCCGGGCCAAGAGCGAGTTCCTGGCCAACATGAGCCACGAGATCCGCACGCCGATGAACGGCGTCATCGGCATGACGGGCCTGCTGCTGGACACGGAGCTCGACGCCGAGCAGCGCGACTACGCCGAGATCGTGCGCACCAGTGCCGAGGCGCTGCTGGCGCTCATCAACGACATCCTGGACTTCTCCAAGATCGAGGCCGGCAAGCTCGACCTCGAGATGCTCGACTTCGACCTGCGCACCACGCTGGAGGACGTCGCCGACCTGCTGGCGGTCCGGGCCCACGAGAAGGGCCTGGACGTGGTCTGCGTGGCCGATCCCGAGGTGCCGGCGCTGTTGCGGGGCGACCCGGGCCGGCTGCGCCAGATCCTGCTCAACCTGGGCGGCAACGCGGTCAAGTTCACGGAGCAGGGCGGGGTCGCGATCCGCGCGAGCGTCGCGGCCGAGGACGATGACCTGGCGACCGTGCGCTTCGCCGTCACCGACACCGGCATCGGCATCCCGCGTGACCGGCAGGGCGCCCTGTTCTCCGTCTTCACCCAGGTGGACGGCTCGACCACGCGCAAGTACGGCGGCACCGGGCTCGGACTGGCCATCTCGAAGCAACTCGCCGAGCTGATGGGGGGGGCCATCGGCCTCGAGAGCGAGCCGGGCCGGGGTTCCACCTTCTGGTTCACCGCGGTCTTCGAGAAGCGGCCCGCCGGGTCGGTCCCGGTGCCGGCGGCGAGGGCCGAACTGGCCGGGGCGCGGGTGCTGGTCGTGGACGACCTCGACACCAACGCCTTGCTCGTGACGACCCTGCTCCGGGGCTGGGGCTGCCGCTGCGACACCGCGGCGGACGGGGAGGCGGCGCTCGACCGGCTGCGGCAGGCGGTGGACGAGGGCGATCCCTTCGACGCGGCACTGCTCGACAAGCTCATGCCCGGCATGGACGGCGTGGAGCTGGGCTGGAGGATCAAGGAGAGCGCGGAGCTTCGCGACACGCGGCTGATCATGATGACCTCCCACGGCGAGCGGGGCGACGCGGCGCGGGTCTCGCAGGCCGGCTTCGCGGGATATCTCACCAAGCCCCTGCGCCAGTCGCAGCTGCGCGAGTGCCTGGCGCTGGTGCTGGGGCGCGGCGACGCGCCGGCGGAGACGCCGGCCCCGACGCTGGTGACGCGCTATACGGTGGCCGAGGCGCGCAGCCACCGGGCGCGCATCCTGCTCGCCGAGGACAACGTCACGAACCAGCTCGTCGCCTCGAAGATCATCGAGAAGCTGGGCTACCGGGTCGACGTCGTGGCGAACGGCCGGGAAGCCCTGGCCGCGCTGCGGGACATCCCCTACGACCTCGTGCTGATGGACTGCCAGATGCCCGAGCTGGACGGGCTGGAGGCCACGCGCGAGGTCCGCGATCCGGAATCGTCGGTACGCGACCATCTCGTGCCGATCATCGCCATGACCGCCCACGTCATGAAGGGCGATCGGGAGAAGTGCATCGCCGCGGGGATGGACGACTACCTCGGCAAGCCGGTGCGGCCCGAGGAGCTGGCCGTGGTCCTCGAACGCTGGCTGACGGAGCGCGCCGTGGCGGGTCCGGTCGCCGCGGAGGCCGCCGTGGCCGTGGTCGCGGATCCGCCGGAGCCCTCGGCCCCGGTCTTCGACCGTGCGGCGTTCCTCAGCCGCGTGATGGGCGACGAGGACCTGCTGCGGGAGATCACGGAGTTGTTCCTCGCCGACCTGCCGGTGCAGCTCGAGCAGCTGGCCGCGGCCATCTCGTCGGGAGATTGCGATCTGGCGGGGCGCCTGGCCCACGGCGTCAAGGGCGCCTCGGCCAACGTGGGAGGCGAGGCCCTGCGCGAGACCGCCTGGGAGGCGGAGAAGGCGGGCAAGGCCAAAGACCTGGCCGCGCTGGTGACGCTCCTGCCCGAGATGCAGGCGCGCTTCGTCCGGTTGAGGGACGCCATGGAGACCGGCATCGAGCCGGGGGAGGAGTGGCGGCGCGCGTCCTGATCGCCGAGGGCGGGACGAGCACCGGCCCGCGGCAGGCCGGGAGCCCGTGATGATCCCCATGAGCCCGGCCTCCCCGTCACGCCTCCACGACCGCCCCGGCAAGTCCTGCCGGGGCGAAGCGGCATCCCCGGCCGGTGGTGCGTCCATGAAGCCTCCCAAGTGACGGCCCCCGCGCCGGTTCGGTTCCTGTCACGCCTCTTGCGTACACGAAGTGACCGGAAGCCGGAGGGGGATCCGCCATGGAAGACACGAGCCTGATCGTCGCGGGGACGCCGTTCTCGGGGGCCGCGCTGCTGGGGCACGTGCTGGGCGCGCATTCGCAGGCGTTCTTCGCCGGCGAGCTGTGGCGGCAGTGGGACGCCGCCGCGGGGCCGGGGGCGCGCGAGTGCCGCAGCTGCGCCGGGGAGTGCGCGACCTGGAACGCACCGGCGGTCACGGCGGCGGTGGCGGAGGGCCCGGCGGCGGTGGCGGCCGCGCTGGCGGCGACCACCGGGCGGCGGCTGGTGATCGAGGGTCCGGCCTCGGCGAGCTGGCTGACGGCCCGGCTGGCCTACGGGGCGGCGAGCGGCGAGGACACGCGGGTGGTGGTGTGCGTGTGCGACCCGCTGCTCTACGTGCGCAAGCGCGCGGGGGTGACCGAGGAGTACGCGCGGCGGCGGGTGGCGGAGTGGCGCGAGCAGCAGGAGGCGCTGGTGAACGCCGGGCTGGCGTCGGGCCGTCCGCTGCTGGTGGTGCGCTACGAGGACCTGGTGGCGCAGCCGGAGGCGACGCTGGCACGGGTCTGCGCGTTCAGCGGGCTGGAGCTCGAAGCGGCACTCACCGAGTGGTGGGAGGCGCCGACCCACGCGATCGGGGCGAAGACGGAAGCCTGGGGGGTGGCCGAGCCGCTGCGCGCGAACCGGGGCGCGGCGCCGCCGGGCAACCCGAAGGAGAGCCGGGTGGAGACCATGCCGGCGCAGGACCGCGACCCGGGCGGCTCGCTGGGCCCGGAGATCGCGCGGGCGGTGATCGTCGAGCTGCGGCCGAGCGGGCTGTACCAGCGGTTCGGCTACGCGCCGACGCTGCCACCCTGGCGCGCGCCGCGCGACGAGGGCGAGCGCGAGAAGACGGCGGCCTGGGTGCGGGAGGACCTCCAGGGGGTGCGCGCGGCGGTGCTGGCCGGGCGCGCGGTGGAGGCGATCGACACGCTGCGGTTGCTGGTGGACCACTTCGGCCCGGGGTTCGACGAGCTCGGGCTGGAGCTGCGCTACGCGAACCTGGCGAGCGTGCTGGTGGACCTGCTCAACCACCAGCAGCGCGGGGCGGAGGCGCTGCCCTACGCGCGGGCGCTGGCGGAGCACGTGCCGCAGGACGTCGAGGCGCAGCGGTTGCTGGCGGTGGCGGGGACGGGCGCCGGCGATGTGCCGGCGGCGCTGCAGGCGTACGGGCGACTGGTGCGGATGAACGGCGCGGCCGGGGCGGTGGCGGAGACGCTGGCGCAGGACATCGCCGCCCTGCTGGTGAGCGCGGGGCGCGGCACGGCGGGCGTGCCGGCGTTCCTCGGCGCGCTGGCGGAGCACGCCGAGCTGGCGGCGGCGGTCGACACCACGCTGGCGGCGCGCCTGCAGGGCGGCGACCGCGCCGAGGGCGTCTACGCCGCCCTCGACGCCGTGCGCGAGGCCCGGGGACTGCCGTTCTGCCCTCACTCGCCTCCCGACTACCTGCGAGCGCGCACGAGTCTCTTCCCTTCCATCTGGCTGGGGCGGTTCGAGAGCCACGCGGCCTGGCAGGCGCGTTCCCATGACGCCGACGCGCTGATGGCCGTGGGGGACACCCTCGACGACCAGCTGATGCGCTCACGTCACGCACACGCCGTGAAGGCCTGGTGCGCGGTGTGCGGCGCCCCGCAGATGATGAACGTGAGCTGGAAGTACGGCGAGGTCACCGAGGCGGGGTCCTTCAACCCCTCGTGGACGGAGACCTTCATCTGCCCGTCCTGCGGGTTCAACAGCCGGATGCGGGCCCTCTACGCCCTCCTCACCGAGGAGCTGCAGGTTCCGCCCACCGCGCGCATCTACCTGGCCGAGCAGGTCACGCACGGTTACCGGATCTACCGGTCGCGCTTCCCGAACCTGGTCGGCAGCGAGTACCTGGGTCGGGGCCTGGCCCCGGGCCAGGAGTGCCTGCGCAACAACCTGCGGATCCGGCACGAGGACCACACCGACCTGTCGTTCGCCTCGGAGAGCCTCGACGTCGTGATCACGCAGGACGTCTTCGAGCACATTCCGGACTTCCGCAAGGCCTTCCGCGAGAGCCGGCGCGTCCTGGCGCCGGGCGGCTGCATGGCGTTCTCGATCCCGTTCTTCTCCTGGCAGCCCGCGACCGAGACCATCGCCCGCGTGCGGCCGGATGGGACGCTCGAGCACGTGCGGGCGCCCGAGTACCACGGCAATCCCGTGGGCGACGGCTGCCTGTGCTTCCACCACCTGGGCTGGGACGTCCTCGACGAGCTGAGGGCCGCGGGTTTCTCGCAGGCCGCGGCGCACCTCTACTGGGGCCCCTGGCAAGGTCACGGCGGGATGCCCCTCTTCGTCTTCTCCGCCAGGGCGTAGTCACCGGCTTTCGAGGATCAGGAGACGACGCCCCTGGCCCGCCCATGGGGCGCGGCCCCTGCGTCGGGCCGCAGTCTGCGCGAACCGGATCACCGCCTTCGGCCGGCTGACGACGCGGGGTGTTCCCCGGGGCGCGGCCCCTGCGTCAGGCCGCGGTCTCCGCGAAGCAGTCGAAGCTTCGCAGGTGCACCTCCAGCTCGTTGGGCTTGAACTGGCGCGCCGGGTCCATGCGGCAGGTCGATATCGCGCCCGACGGGGCGCCCACGAGTTGGCGAGCGGTCCCGCCGCCCGCGACACCGCACCGGATCCTGGGATCGGCCTCCGCCTCCTCCCGTGCCGCCTGGAGGATCGCCGGGTCACCGTCCTCGTCCACCTCCAGGATGGCCTCCCACACCGGGTAGGTCTGGTGCTTGAGGCACGAGACCGCGGAGCGCAACTGCCTGGCGCTGGCCGGGGTCTTCACGGCCACGGAGATCAGCGGCAGCGGCGCGCGGTCGCCGAACTGGCAATCGAGGTGGCTGTCCAGCCGCTCCATGTCCTTCCCGCGGACGTTGGGGCATTCGGGGCATTCGGGGAAGTAGAGGTGCTTCCTCAGTTCCCGGTACCGGTCGCCGTTCCAGACCGCCTCGAATCCGCCGGCCTCGTGGACGTTGCCCATGACCTGGCTGCTGTGGCAGCAGGCGGCCACGTTGCCGTCCATCGAGATGTAGGCGCCCCAGGTCGGGATGACGCATCGCCTTCCCGTGGAGGACGACATGTTCCGGACGGCCTCGTAGAGGTTGTTGACGGTGACGCCGCGCTCCCTGCCGATCCGCTGGGCTTCCGCGATGAGGTCCTGTGACTTCTCCTTGCAGAACCACAGGCTGCTGCGGATCAGCTCCGGCTTGGTCACGCGGATCGGAACGATCCGGACGTGCCAGACGTCGAGCTCCGCGGCCAGGCGCACCAGGCCGGGAAGCTCGTGGACGTTGCCGGCGTGCGTCACGCAGCTGAGGGTGATGCGTTCACGCGCCACCAGTCGCCGGGCGGCGCGGATGTTCGAAAGGACCCGCTCCCAGTGCCTCGAACGCATGTCGCGCGCGTAGGTCCCGGGGGTCGACGCGTTCAGCGAGACCGTGATCTGATCGATCCGCGAGGCGACCGGGCCGATCATGTCCTCGGTCAGCAGGGCGCCGTTGGTCGTGATCTGGAACCCGCGGTTCCGGTTGTGCTCGGCGACGAACGCCATCGCCTCGCGGGCGTGGGGGTAGAGGAACACCTCGCCCGGGCTGGACAGGTCCACGACCCCGGCGCTCTCGATGGCGGGGCGCAGGGCGTGGAGCCGCTCGATGGGCAGGTGCGTCCGGGACAGGTCCGCCCGCGCGTTCTCGGCGCAGCAGAAGAAGCAGCCGTAGTTGCAGCGGTTCGTCAGGGCGATGAGGAGGTAGTCCGGGGGCGCGTGGGGGGGAAGCGGCAGTCCGCGGGCCTCGCGCACGGCGTCGAGGGCGGCGTAGACGCCCTCGGCGCGGTCGCCGCCCTGCAGGCGCGCCGCCAGCGTGGTGTCGACCGCCGCCGCCAGCTCCGCGTGCTCCGCCAGCGCGCCGAGGAACGCCGGCACGCCCGCCGTGCCGCGCCCCGCGCTCACCAGCAGGGCGGCGATGTCCTGCGCCAGCGTCTCCGCCACCGCCCCGGCCGCGCCGTTCATCCGCACCAGCCGCCCGTACGCCTGCAGCGCCGCCGGCACGTCGCCGGCGCCGGTCCCCGCCACCGCCAGCAGCCGCTGCGCCTCGACGTCCTGCGGCACGTGCTCCGCCAGCGCCCGCGCGTAGGGCAGCGCCTCCGCCCCGCGCTGCTGGTGGTTGAGCAGGTCCACCAGCACGCTCGCCAGGTTCGCGTAGCGCAGCTCCAGCCCGAGCTCGTCGAACCCCGGGCCGAAGTGGTCCACCAGCAACCGCAGCGTGTCGATCGCCTCCACCGCGCGCCCGGCCAGCACCGCCGCGCGCACCCCCTGGAGGTCCTCCCGCACCCAGGCCGCCGTCTTCTCGCGCTCGCCCTCGTCGCGCGGCGCGCGCCAGGGTGGCAGCGTCGGCGCGTAGCCGAACCGCTGGTACAGCCCGCTCGGCCGCAGCTCGACGATCACCGCCCGCGCGATCTCCGGGCCCAGCGAGCCGCCCGGGTCGCGGTCCTGCGCCGGCATGGTCTCCACCCGGCTCTCCTTCGGGTTGCCCGGCGGCGCCGCGCCCCGGTTCGCGCGCAGCGGCTCGGCCACCCCCCAGGCTTCCGTCTTCGCCCCGATCGCGTGGGTCGGCGCCTCCCACCACTCGGTGAGTGCCGCTTCGAGCTCCAGCCCGCTGAACGCGCAGACCCGTGCCAGCGTCGCCTCCGGCTGCGCCACCAGGTCCTCGTAGCGCACCACCAGCAGCGGACGGCCCGACGCCAGCCCGGCGTTCACCAGCGCCTCCTGCTGCTCGCGCCACTCCGCCACCCGCCGCCGCGCGTACTCCTCGGTCACCCCCGCGCGCTTGCGCACGTAGAGCAGCGGGTCGCACACGCACACCACCACCCGCGTGTCCTCGCCGCTCGCCGCCCCGTAGGCCAGCCGGGCCGTCAGCCAGCTCGCCGAGGCCGGACCCTCGATCACCAGCCGCCGCCCGGTGGTCGCCGCCAGCGCGGCCACCACCGCCGCCGGGCCCTCCGCCACCGCCGCCGTGACCGCCGGTGCGTTCCAGGTCGCGCACTCCCCGGCGCAGCTGCGGCACTCGCGCGCCCCCGGCCCCGCGGCGGCGTCCCACTGCCGCCACAGCTCGCCGGCGAAGAACGCCTGCGAATGCGCTCCCAGCACGTGCCCCAGCAGCGCGGCCCCAGAGAACGGCGTCCCCGCGACGATCAGGCTCGTAGTCTTCATGTCAGGGTTCCTCCCGCAGCCGACTCAAGCAAGAGACGTGACAGGGCGTCGAGCCGCGCGGTGGCCGTCACTTGGGAGGCGCCATCGGCGCGGCACCGGCCGGGGATGCCGCCACCCTCCGGCAGGACTTGCCGGGGCGAGCCCGCTCCTCCGGGGCGCTGGCCCGGGCGGCCACCGGCGTCCGGCGCACCCGGGTGCCCGGCCGGACGGTGCGAACGGCCGCGCAGCGAAGCACCTGCCGCATTCGAACGGGCCCGGGCACGAGGCGGGCGGCACGTCCTGCGGTCCGTCATGGCCCGGATGTTGCGTTTCCGGGCACCGGGCCGCAGGCACGACCACGCCGCGGCAGGGCATGCGCGCGATCGCCAGGGAGACCCGCACGATGACGGATTCCCCGTTCCTCTACTCACTCGTCTGCTTCCGCGAGATCCTGCTCGAGGCGCTCGCCCGGGCCGGGGCGCGGCGCATCGCGGAGATCGGCGCCGAGTACGGGGCGTTCACGCAGGAGCTGTGCGACCACGCGCGCCGTACCGGCGGGCAGCTCATCACCATCGACCCGGCCCCGCAGCCGCACGCCCTGGAGTTCTTCGCGCGGCACCGCGACGATCCGCACTTCCGGTTCCTCGAGCAGGCGAGCCTGGAGGCGCTGGGCACGCTGGCCGGGATCGACGCCCACATCATCGACGGCGATCACAACTACCACACCGTGCGCGAGGAGCTCGAGCTCATCGCCGCGCGCCAGCGGAGCGAGGGCCGGCCACTGCTGGTCTTCGAGCACGACGTGGAGTGGCCGTGGGGCCGGCGCGACCTGTACTACGCCCCGGACCGCATCCCGGAGCACGCGCGGCAGCCGTACTCCCATGATGGCGGAGTGGGCTTCGACCAGCCGGGGCTCGTCCCGGGCGGCTGGGGCGACGGGGCGGGGTTCGGCATCGCCGTCGCGGCCGGCGGGCCGCGCAACGGGGTCAAGACGGCGATCGAGGACTTCATGGCGGGACACCCGGAGCTCTGCTTCGAGGTGATCCCGGCGATCTTCGGTCTCGGGATCGTCTACTCGCGCGACGCGGCCTGGGCCCCGGCGATCGCCGAGCTGCTCCGACCGCTCGCCGGCAACCCGCTGATCGAGCGGATGGAGCGCAACCGCACCCAGCTGGTCTGCATGGCCCTGCGCGAGCTGCACGAGGACCGGAAGACCCCGGCGGTCGCCGCGGGATACCTCTGGGGACCGCACCTGCTCGAGGTCTTCTCGGTCGAGAGCAAGCCGGCCTTCGACCGGCTGTTCGCGCAGCGGCTCTCGACCCGGCTGCGCGAGCAGGAACCGCTGGCCCCGCCGGAGGGCAAGGAGTTCCAGTTGCCCGGCTTCTGCGTGGTCTGCGGCCAGCCGGGCCGGTTCACCACCGACTACCGCTTCGCCGAACCGGCCGCGGCCGGCCGGCGGCTGCCGGTGTGGCGCGAGCGCCAGGTCTGCCGGTGCGGCCTGAACGCCCGGCATCGCTCGAGCGTCCACCTGCTCACCCAGTTGCCGGGGCTCGGCTCCGGCTCGGTGGTCTTCTGCACCGACCCCGGCCCGGTGTTCGACCGGGTCCGGACCTTCTTCCCGCGCGCGGTGACCGCCGCCTACCAGGGGGCGGGCGTACCGCTCGGGCGGCGCGCGCCCGGCGGGATCCGCAACGAGGACGTCACGCAGCTGACGTTCCCCGACGGGGCCTTCGACGCGATCCTCACCCTCGATCTCCTCGAGCGCGTGCCCGACTACCGGCGCGCCCTGCGGGAGTTCGCGCGCTGCCTGCGCCCGGGCGCCTGGTTCGCGCTCACCGTCCCGTTCTTCTTCGAACGGACCGAAACGCTCTCGCGCGGCGACGCCGGCGGCGCGGACGCGTGCGCCGGGAAGGCGGGTCCGCAGCCCGGGCCCGCCGCGGAACGTCTCCACGACTTCGGCTGGGACCTGCTCGACGAGCTGCGCGCGGCCGGTTTCCAGGAGGTCGAGATCACGCTGTTCACGGCGCCGCACTACGGCTACGTGGGCCTGCAGTACGTCATCGCCGCGCGCCGCGGACCGGGGCCATCGGGCCCGCGCGTGGCTTCCGGGAGCGAGGGGGCAGGCCATGCCGAACGTTGAGCGCACGGGAGCAGACTGGATGCGGGACGAGTGCCTCCGGCCGCTCGCGGACCGCCTGGCGCCGGGAGCGGTCCTGCCCCGGCTCGTCTCGTTCGACTTCTTCGACACGCTGCTGTTCCGCCTGTGTGCGGAACCATCGGACCTGTTCATCGAGACCGGGCGCCAGCTCGCCGAGCGGGGACTCCTGCGGGCCGCGTTCACCCCGCCGGAGTACCGGTCGGCGCGCATCGCCGCGGACGAGCGGGTGCGCGGCGCGCGCCTCGCCGCGGGCCGGGTGCCCGAGGTCACGCTGGACGAGATCTATGCCGGGCTGGGCGACGTCGTCACCGATCCGGCCGCAGCGCGGGCCGTCGAGTTCTCCATCGAGCGCGGACTCTCCTTCGTGAACCCGGCCATGGTGTCGCTGGCCGAGCACGTGCGCGCGCTCGGCTGCCGCACGGCCATCGTCTCGGACACCTACTTCTCCGCCGCCGAGCTGCTGCAGATGCTCGGCGAGCAGGGCGTGCCGGCCGCGCTGTTCGACGACGTGCTGGTCTCCTGCGAGCTGGGCAAGGCCAAGTGGCACCAGGGGACGCTCTACCACGAGCTGCTCCAGCGCTTCGAGGCGTGCCCGGGCGAGGTGCTCCATGTCGGGGACAACCTGGAAGTCGACGTGCACCAGGCGCGCCGGCTCGGCCTGGACGCGCTCCACTACCGCCGCAGCACGCCCGCGCTGGGCGCGGCGCTGAGCGGGGAGCGGAAGCTGTCGGGCCCCGTGCGGCCGCGCGCCGGTTCGCTCGAGCCGCTGCGCCTGCTCGCCGCGCGCCAGGCCGACGGCGACCACGACCCGTTCCGCGACGGGGCGTTCGTGCTCGGCCCGGTGCTGTCGCGCTTCGCCGACTGGTGCGTCGAGACCTACGCCCGGGCGGGGGTGCGGCGCGTGCTGGCCCTGATGCGCGAAGGCGAGCTGCTCGGCGAGCTGGTGGCGCGGTCGGCCGCGGCGCGCGGGATCCCGCTGCAGGTCGAGACCTGCTACGCCTCCCGCATGGCCACGGCCCGGGCCGCCCTGCCCGCGGTGGACCTGCCGGGTGCGACCGGGCTGCTCGAGGGCGCCGCGCAGCTCTCCCCGCAGGGCATCCTCGAGATCCTCGGCCTCGGCACGGAGGGGGCCGAGTTCATGGACGAGGCCCGGCGGCGCACCCCGCTGCCCTCGACCGACGCAGCCCTGCAGTTCCTCGGCGCGATCTTCCGGCTGCCGCGCATCCGCGAGCTCATCGAGTCACGTCACCGCGAGAGCCGGGAGCTGGCGTTCGAGTACCTGGCCCCGCTGGCCGGGGACGACCCGGCCGTCGGCGTGCTGGACCTGGGCTGGAGCGGCAGCATCCAGCGCAACATCGCGCGCATCCTGCGGCAGGGCGGGCGCGAGGTCCGGACGGTGGGCTGCTACCTGGCCTGCACGAAGCGCGCGGGCCGCCTGGCGCTCGAGGGCCAGGAGGCGCACGCCTACTTCGAGCCGGAGTGGAACCGCAACGCCATCCTGGTCGAGGTGTGCACCACCGCGTGCGTGGGGAGCACCTGCGGCTACGAGCGGGACGGCTCCGGCCGGGTCCGCCCGGTGCTGGAGGTCGACCCCAACACGCCCGCGCAGCGGGTGGCGAAGGGCCGCCTGCGCGATGGCGTGCTCGCCTTCCAGGACCTCTGGCTCCCGCTCCACGCGCGGGCCGCCGAGCGGGGCTGGTCGCGCGAACTGGTCGCCGACATCGACGGCTTCTCGCCGGCCATCCTGTTCCGCTGGATGGACCTCCCGACCAAGCTCGAGGCCGACCGGCTGGCGCTCCTCTACCACGACGAGAACTACTTCGGCAGCATCAACAGCGCCCTGGCGTGCGACGAGCAGACCCGCACCCGGCTGCGCCGCGATGGCATCCAGGCCCTGTTCAAGGGGCCGGGGTGCTACTGGCCCCAGGGGGTCATGGCGCAGGTGTACCCGCGACTGGTGTCGGTGCTGCGCGAGCGCTGGGACGATCCCGTGGGCATGGGGCGGCTCGGCGCCTACGGCGCTCCGGGGAACGCCGATACCGCGCTGACCGGGGACGAACTGGCCGCGCTCGGCGCGCTGCTGGGCGGGCTGACGCCCGACCAGGTCGTCTTCTGCGGGCCGGCGGCGCCCGAGATCGTCTCGCTGGTGAAGCGCACGCCGCAGCGCCCCGACACGGCGGTGCCGTGCGCGCTGCGCCGCCTCATCCTGGCGGGCCCCGCGGGGGCCGGCCCGGCCGCGGTGGCCGGGGACGCGGAGTCCTCGCGCGCGGAGGTCCGCGGCGGGCTGGGCGACGCGGCGACGCTGCGCGGCATCCGCGCGGAGATCCATCCCGGCGCCAGCGTCGCGCTGGTCCTCACCGACGACGTGCCGGCGGCCGAGGTCCCCGCGCTGCTGCACGGGCTGGCTCCGTTCCTGGGCCCGCGGGGCGCCGTCCTGCTGGCCTGCGGACGGTACGACCGCCTGACCGTTCCGGCCGAGCACCCGCTCGCTCCGGCCGTCATGGCGTGGCTCGGATCCGCCGGAACGGACCTCGGATTCCACCGCTGGCACGGGCGGGGCCGCCACGAGGCGGAGCTGAGCAACTGGATCGTCGTCGTGCACGCGCCCGAGAAGATCGTCTACGACTCGCAGTGGATGCCCGCCGTGGCGGACTCCGCAGGCGGCGCGGAACCGCCCTCGTCGGAACCCGAAGTCAGCCCCGTGACGGACGAAGTGAGTCCCGTCTCCCACTCCCGTCCGCCCGGCTTCGCCGCCGGGCGCGCGGCCGCGTAGCGGAGAGCCCGGCCATGAAACCGCAACCTCGCCGCCAGTCGCCGCTCGTCTCCATCGTCATCCCGGTATTCAACAAGTGCGAGCTGACGCTGCAGTGCCTCGACGGCATCGCCCGGGTCGGGGCCCGGGTGCCGTTCGAGCTGATCGTGGTGGACGACGCGTCGAGCGACGCGACGCCCCAGCGCCTCGCGCAGCGCGCGGGACCGGTCCAGGTCATCCGGAACACCGCCAATCGCGGCTTCGGGCGTGCCTGCAACCAGGGCGCCGCCGCGGCCGCGGGGAAGTACATCCTGTTCCTCAACAACGACACCATCCCCCTGCCGGGCTGGCTCGACGGCCTGGTGGACGAGCTGCAGACGCACCCGGAGGTCGCCGTCGTCGGCTCGAAGCTCCTCTACGAGGGCGGCCTGGTCCAGCACGCGGGCATCCTCTTCGAGCGCGGGACCCGCAACCTGTACCACCCGAACCGCCTGCTGCGCGCCGACGACCCGCGGGTCAACCGCCGGCGGGAGCTGCAGGCCGTGACCGGCGCCTGCCTGATGATCCGAACACGCTGGTTCAAGGAGTGCGGCGGATTCTGCGAGAAGTTCCAGACCGGCTACGAGGACGTCGACCTGTGCCTGGCGGTGCGCCGCCGCGGCGGCCTGGTCGTGTACCAGCCGAAGAGCTCGCTGATCCACCTGGAGAGCCAGACCCCGGGCCGCATGCGTCACGAGACCGAGAACTGGACGCTGTTCCACCGGCGGTGGGCGGACCAGCTCCTCACCGACGAGGACGACTACTACTTCTGCGACGGCCTGCGCATCCAGCGCCACCGGGACCAGCACGGGGACGTCGCGCGCTGCGTGCGGTTCGCCTCGCCCGAGGAGCGCGAGCGCTGGGCCATCGTGGCCGAGTGCCAGCGCGCGGCGGCCGCGGGCCGGCACGCCGACGTGCAGCGCTGCCTCGGACGACCGAAGGCGTGGCCCGACGAAGGCGACGTGCGCCGCTGGGCGTGGGTGCTGAGCGACCGCCTCGGCCTGGACGCCGCCGCGCGGGAGCACCTGCAGGCGGCCGTCGCGCTGGCGCCCACGCCGGAGCTCCGGGCGCGTCTCGCCCTGGACGAGCCCGACGGGGAACTGCCGGCCGGGACGCACTGGGCCGGATGGGAGGCCGAACTGGTCGATGGCTTCCGTCGCCTGCGCGCCCGGGATCTCGCCGGGGCGCGCGAGGCGCTCGAGGCCGCGCTGCGGCACGGTGCCCCGCCGCACTGGGCGCTGCGGGGGCTCTGGGATTCCGCCATCGCGGCGGGCGACGTCCAGGCCGCCGCCTCTTACCGGGCCGCCCTGCTCCGCATGCGCTGCACCGACCCGGAGACGGCGCGAAGACTCGCGGCCGGGACGGACGAGGCGGCCGGAACCGGGATCGTCACCGCCGCCTGACCGCGGTCGGCGAATGCTGCCGCTCGACGGCAAGCGCTTCCGGCCGGCCGCGGACGGGCTCGCGTGCCGCAGCGCACGGGGCCGGGCGAGCGCGAGTCCAGGTGGTTGCAGGAGCGTCCGATACGCGCCCGCCACCGCCGGCGGTGCGGCCGCGCCGGCGGGCGCGTGACGCCGGCGGCGGCTTGGACCGAATCCTGCTCTCACCCGGGTGGCGGCGAACCCCTTGCGCCGCGGGACAGCGGACGCATTCCGCCCGGATCGGCAGAGGAGGCACCTCCATGGCCCTGAGCGCCACCGAACGCACGTCACTGGCCGTCGATGCGCCGCGCCCGCCCGCGCCGCGCATGGACGCGCGGCTGCGCGAGCTGTACGACCTGGTGGACTCGGGCGACTTCGACCTGCTGAGCCTCGACGTCTTCGACACGCTGGTGTGGCGCCGCGTGCCGCAGCCGGCGGACCTCTTCCTGCTGCTGGCCGACGAGGTGCGCGCGGCCGGCGGCCTCTTCGACTCCTCGAGCCGCGAGAGCTTCGTGCGCGAGCGCGTCCGCGCGGAGGAACGCGCGCGGCGCCGCACGCCCGCCGGGGAGGTCGCGCTGGCGGACATCTACGCGGAGTTCCCGCGCGGCTTCCTCGACGGCGTGAGCCCCGCCGAGGTGGCCGCGCTCGAGTTCGCGCTCGAGCAGCGGCACGTGGTGGTCGAGCCCGCGATGCGCGACCTGCTCGCCCGCGCCCGGGAGCGGGGCCTGCGGACCGCGCTGGTCTCGGACACCTACCTGCGGAGCGGGCAGATCCGCGCGCTCACCGGCGTGGACGTGGACCACGTCATCGTCTCGTGCGAGCACGGCCGCTCCAAGCCGGGGGGGCTGCACCAGGTGCTGCTGGGGCAGAGCGGCGTGCCCGCCGCCCGCATCCTGCACGTCGGTGACAGCCGCCAGGCGGACCTCGACGGTCCCGAGAGCCTCGGGCTCGCGCGCTTCTGGCTCCCGCGTTTCCCCGAGGCCTACGAGGACATGGTGGGGACCGAACTGCCCGCGGACCTCAGCCAGCGCTCCCCGTACCTGCCCGGCGACGACGCGGGGCTGACCGCCCTGCGCGGGCGCGTCATGTTCAAGGCCGGGAGCGAATACGAGCGCTGGGGCGCCGGGGTGGCCGGGCCGGTGATCTCGGGCTTCTGCGACTGGGTCGCGGAGCGCTGCGGCGAGCTGGGACTCACGGACGCCCTGTGCCTGATGCGCGAGGGCCGGCTCCTCAAGCAGGTCCTGGACGTGCAGGCGCCGGGCCTGCGGACCTCCGAGCTCTTCGTCTCGCGATTCGTCGTGCTCAAGGCGGCGATCTTCGAGGGCAGCGAGGCGGAGCTCGAGCGCTTCGTCTCGCGTCCCTCGGCCCAGCGGTGCTCGGAGCTCCTGGACCAACTCGGGCTCGACCCCGCCGACCTGCCGCTGGGTGGACGCCGGGGCGAGTCTCACGCCGGAGCAGACGGTGACGCTGGTGCGCAGCATCGCACGCGACCCGGCGGCACGCGGCAAGGTCGTCCGGGCCAGCGCCGCCGCCCGTCGCAACCTGCTCGCCCACGTCGCTGCCGTGCTGGGCCCCGGCGGGCCGCGCCGCGTCGCGGTCGTGGACCTCGGCTACCACGGCACCATCCAGGGGGCGCTGCAGCGGATCCTCGACCGCGAGGGCCTCGACCTCCGCACCCACGGGCTCTACCTCGTGACCGGCGACCGGGCGCACGTCGCCCAGGCGAGCGGCGCGATCGTCGAGGGCTGGCTGGCCTCGAACGGGCAACCCGTCGCGGTGGCGCACACCTACATCCGGTCCCCGGAGATCCTCGAACAGAGCCTGATGGCCGATTGCGGCACGACCCTCGGCCACGACGAGCGGGGCGGGCCGGTCCTCGACGAGTTCCGCGTCCCCGACGAGCAGCGCCGCCAGATCGCCGAGGTCCAGCGCGGGATCCTGCTCTGGGCGCGCGAGTGGGCCCGGCACCGCGCGACCCACGACGTCGGCGGGACACGTTCCCTGCGCGACCTCTACCAGGCCATCTGCGTGCGATCGGTCGCCCGGCCGCTGGAGATCGAGCTCGATCTCTTCGGCGGCTGGCTGCACGACGAGAACTTCGGCTCGGCGGTGGCGCACGGCATGACGGAGGTGCCGGACCTGCACGAGTGGGAGCGGAGCCACCTGTCGGCGCACCAGCTGGCGAGCCTCCTGCCCCGGCAGGTCTACTGGCCGTTCGGCTTCGCCCACGGCATCAGCCGCACGATGGGCGAGGCCGTGGCGGGGATCTTCCTGCGCTCGGTGAGGCCGGAGGCGCTCGACTCGGCCGCGCCGCCGCGCCACCTCGTCTTCTACCACGACTCGGGCCTGGGCTTCCGCGCCGAGGAGGCGCGCGTCGAGACCTACCGGCTCAACAACCGCGGGTGCCTCTGGCACCGGATCCGCCTGCAGGTCAGCGGCGGCACGATCCAGCGCTTCGGGCTGACCCTCGGCCTCGCGGGCGAGCGGCTCCGGCTCACCGGGGTGCGCGTGCACCGGCGCGCCGCGGGCGGGAACGAGCAGGTCGAGACCTTCCCGCACGAGGTCCTCGAGAAGTCCGGATACCGTCTCCTCCACGGCGACCTGTACCTGGTCGAGGAGGATCCCGCGCTGATCGTCATCCCGGCGGCGGGGCTGTACGGCTTCTCCGGCACGGTGGACGTGGACCTCTTCTTCTCCATCTTCGAGTAGGAGGCCTTCCGTGCGGGCGCGCGTCGCAGTCACAGCCGGACCCCTCCGCCGCGGACGCTCCCGGCGGGCGGGATGGCGCCGTCGCCGCGGCGCCCGAGTCGATCCGCCACGATGTGGCCACCCGCGGACCGCGGGCGGCATCCGGGTGCTTCCGCACCCCATCCGAGCAGGAGGCCAGGGATGAGCAAGATCCTGATCATCGAGGACGAGCCGGACATCGCCAAGGTCGTGCGCAAGCGGCTCATGGATCACGACTACGAGGCGGTCTGCGCGCCGGACGGCTACACCGGCCTGCAGCTCGCGCGCAAGGAGGCGCCGGACCTGATCATCCTGGATCTCATGCTCCCCGCCGGCGGCGGACTGAACGCGCTGCAGAACCTCCGGCTCTCCCCGAAGACCCAGTTCACGCCGGTGGTCGTGCTGACCGGGATGCAGGACGCCGAGTACAAGAAGAAGGTGCTCGACGAGGGGGTCGACGCGTACCTGGAGAAGCCGTTCGAGTCCAAGGCCCTGCTCCGCACGATCGGCTACCTGCTGAAGCAGAAGAAGGCGAGCTGACGAACGCCGTGCGAACCGGTGGCGACGGGCAGGCGGGCGCGCCCCTGGAGGAGGCGGGCGCGGCGGGGCCGCGGACCGAGGAGCTGGACCGCTTCTTCGACCTGGGCTCGGACCTGCTGTGCATCGCGGACGCGGAAGGCCGCTTCCGGCGCCTGAACCCGGCCTGGGAGACGACGCTGGGGATCCCCCGTGAGGATCTCCTGGCCGGGCGGCTCCTCGACTTCATCCACCCGGAAGACGCGGACCACACGGCCTGGGCCGTCACCCGGCTGACCGCGGAGCAGGAAGTGGTCAACTTCGTCAACCGTTTCCGCTGCCGCGACGGCGCCTACCGCTGGCTCGAGTGGCGCGCGGTGCCCTCCGGCGGGTTGTTCTACGCCGCGGCGCGGGACGTCACGGAGCGGGAGCAGATCGAGACGGCGCTGTGGGAGAGCGCCGCGGAGATCATGGACCTCTACAACAACGCGCCCTGCGGCTACCACTCGCTGGACGCGGACGGCGTCTTCCTCCGCATCAACGACACCGAGCTCTCGTGGCTGGGCTACTCGCGGGACGAGGTCGTCGGGAAGCTGCGCTTCCCGGACCTGCTCGCCCCCGGCAGCCTGCAGGTCTTCGAGGAGAGCTTCCCGCGCTTCAAGGCAGAGCGGCTGGGCGCAGAATCTCGAGTTCGAGATGGTCCGCAAGGACGGGAGCGTCCTGCCCGTGCTGATGAGCGCGACCCTGGTCAGCGATGCCGACGGCCGCTACGTGATGAGCCGCTCGACCGTGTTCGACGTGACGGACCGCAAACAGGCCGAGGAGCGGATCCGGCTGAACGAGCTGCGGCTCGAGAGCATGGTCCGGATCGCCCAGTACCGCGCGCACGACGTCCAGGCGCTGCTCGACTACGCGCTGGACGAGGCCATCACGCTCACCGGCAGCACGGTCGGCGCCATCTACGAGCACGACCCGGAGCGCGGCGAGCTCCGGCTCGGCGCCTGGTCGATGGGCGGTGCGCGCGAGAGCTCCGCGACGATGCCCCGGTCCGTGCATCCGCTGCAGGCGACCGGCCTGTGGGGGGAGGCCGTGAGGCGGCGGCGGCCGATCGTCGTGAACGACGATCGCGCGCCGCATCCGATGAAGCCGGGCGTGCCGGACGGCCAGGTCCCGATCCGCCGTCTCATGACGGTGCCCGTGCTCGACGGCGACCGCATCGTGGCCGTCATCGGGGTCGCCAACAAGGACTCGGACTACGACACCTCCGACGTGCGCCAGCTGGTGCTGCTGATGGACTCGGTGTGGCGCGTCGTCGAGCGCAAGCACGCCGACGAGGTGCTGCGCCAGTCCGAGCAGCGGCTGAACCTGCTGATCCAGCAGACGCCGCTGGCCGTGATCGAGTGGGACACCGATTCCCGCGTCGCCCGCTGGAACCCCGCGGCGGAACGGGTGTTCGGCTACCCGGCCGCCGAGGCGATCGGGCGGCACGGCAGCTTCATCGCGCCGGACGGGGGCTGGCCGCTCCCCGCGAGCGACCCCGCCGGGCTGCCGGCCCTCGGCGGGGGCGCGCGGAGCATCCTCGAGAACGTCACGAAGGACGGCCGGACGATCCTGTGCGAGTGGCACAGCACGCCGCTCACCGGCGAGGACGGCAGGCCGATCGGCGTCGCCGCCCTGGCGAGCGACATCACCGAGTTGCGCCGGGCGGAGCGCGAGATGAAGGAGACGCTGGAGATCAAGTCCCAGTTCATCTCCACCGTCTCGCACGAGCTGCGCACGCCGCTCACCGCCATCAAGGAGAGCATCGAGATCGTCCGCGAGGAGACGGCCGGGATGCTTACCGCCGACGCGCAGGACTTCCTCGACGTCGCCCGCAGGAACATCGACCGCCTGGCGCGGCTGATCCACAACGTGCTGGCGTTCCAGCGGCTCGAGGCCGGCAGCGTCGCGTTCGACCTGCGGCCGCACGACGTCAACGACGTCGTCCGCGAGGTCGCGGCGGCCATGAGCCCGCTGGCGGCGCAGAAGGGCGCTCGAGCTCGTGCTCGCGCTGGAGGGCACGCTCCCGCGGGTCGAGTGCGACCGGGACCAGGTCACGCAGGTGCTGACCAACCTGGTCGGCAACGCCATCAAGTTCAGCGACCGCGGCCACGTGCGGGTCGCCACCGGCGCGCGCGACGGCCGGTTCACGGCGACGGTGACGGACACCGGGTGCGGCATCGCGCAGGAGGACCTGCCCCGGCTCTTCCAGAAGTTCCGGCAGCTGGGACCGTGGGACGAGAGGGCGGCCGGCGGCAGCGGGCTGGGCCTGGCGATCTCCAGGGAGATCGTCGAGCGTCACGGGGGCAGCATCTGGGTCGAGTCGGAGCCCGGGGTCGGGACGGCGGTGCGGTTCGTGCTGCCCATCGGGGTGGACGCGGGCTGATCCGCCGGTCACGGGGCCCGGGAGCGGCCGTGACCGATCCGGGGCACGGTGCGGCCGGTCGCGAACGCCCTCGCGCCCGTGGCCGCCGCGCGCCCCGCTTGATGCGCCGGGGTGGTCGATCTACGATCGGCGCGATCGCTGGCCGTGCGGGCCCGTCCCGGCGGCCTCAACCGTGGGACTCCCTGCAGACTCCGGGCGGCTCGGCCTCCGACCTCATGCCCCAGAACGCGACGGTACCCACGGCCTCACCGCCCGCACGGCGGGGCGGCGACGTGCTCCGGCTCCTGCGCAGGCTCTGCGAAGCGGCGCGCCGCACGGCGGGCGTGGACCACGCGTGGGCGGGGTTGCATGGCCCGGACGGCACCTCGTTCCTCGAGGCCTGCGTGTCCGGGAGCGCGGCCCGGAAGGCATGGAAGGGCGCGGCGCATCCGGTCGTCGCGGAACTCCTCCACGACCTCGCCGAGGGCCGCGCGCCCCGGCTTTGCGAGCTGGATGCGCACGTCGAGGTCTTCGGGATGCCGCCGGGGTCCCGTCTCCGGCTCGTCGTCCCGATCGCGACCCCCCATCGCGCCCACGGCTGCCTGTGCGTCGGGGGAGGCGGGGCGGTCCCGTTGAGCAGCGCGCAGGAGTGGCTGGTGCACCAGCTGGCCGACAACCTCGCGCTCTCCTACGAACGGATGCTCCAGGGGAGGAAGTCCTCCCGCGGGCGGCCCACGATATCGTCGCCCCCCGGCGCGGAGGTCGTCCGATCGGCGACGGCCGAGGAGGAGCGCCTCCGCCGGTCCCGCCGGATGATGGAGGTCGGCCGGATGGCGGGCGAGGTCGCCCACGACTTCAACAACCAACTGACGACCATCCTCGGGCACGGGGAGCTGGTCATGCGCAAGCTCCCGGCCGAGAGCCCCCTCCACGGGCACGTTCGCGAGATGCTGGATGCGGTGGACCGGGCCGCCGGGTTCACGCGCCAGTTGCAGGCCTGCAGCCACCGCCGCGCCGCGCAGCCCCGGGTGCTGGACCTGAACGAGACCGTCTCGGAGATGGTCAGGATGCTCGGCCGGGTCATCGGCGGGCGCATCCGGCTCACGACCCGCCTCGCGCCCGACCTCGATCGGCTCGAGGCCGACGCGGGACTGCTCGAGCAGGTGATCGTGAACCTGATCACGGATGCCCGTGACACGATCGGGGGCGCGGGCCGCATCGACGTCGAGACCACCCGCTGGTCCTCGCCCTCGGCCACGGCCGGGCGGTGGTCGCCGGCGTCTCCCGCCAGCCGCTACGCGCTGATGGTCGTGACCGGCACGGGCGCCGGCGCGGCCCAGGCGCCGGGAGCCATCGGGCTCGAGTCCGCGGCGCCGGGGATGCCCCCCGGCGGGCGCACCGGGATCGGCATCGACCAGGTGCGCGGCATCGTGGAGCGACTCGGTGGAGACCTGGTCGTCGAGGCCGTGCCCGGAGCGAGGACGACCTTCCGGGTCTGCCTGCCGGCCATCGGGGATGTGAAGCTGGCCGAGACCCGCACGGCCTCCGGCGACGGCCTGCCCCGCGGCACCGAGACCGTGCTGCTCGTCGAGGACGAACCGGCGGTCCGCGAGCTGGAGGCCTTCGTCCTGCGCGAGCAGGGCTACCGCGTGCTGGAGGTGGCGGACGGGCAGGCGGCACTGGAGCTGCTCCAGGGCGCGCCGGATCCGGCGCCCGACCTGCTGATGACGGACCTCGTCATGCCGAGGCTGGGTGGCCGCGCGCTCATCGACCTGGCGCGCCGGCTCTTCCCGGGGCTGCGGATCCTGCGCATCTCGGGCGATCCGGGGGACGTCTCGAGCGAAGACGGGCTGCAGGGCGCGACCGCCGCGTTCCTGCACAAGCCGTTCACGATGGCGGAGCTGACGCGGAAGGTCCGCGAGGTGCTGGAGGCTCCGGCCGGATAGGGCTTCCCCGGACGAAGCGGCCGCGTCCGCCCCTGCCGGGGGCGGGCGCGGCCGCCTGCTTCATCCCGTGTTCCCCGGAGGCCCGCGCCATCCCTGGCGCTCGCCCGCGACGGTCCGGCTCAGCGAATGCCGGGGGCCTTCGGCGGGCCCAGTTCCTCTGCGATGGACTCGACCACGGCCCTGCGGACTTCCGGCCGGTCGTAGAACCCGCTGTTGAGTCGCTCGAGCACTTCGCGGAGACGCCCGGGAGGAAGCTGGGCGACGAGTTCGAGCCGGTTCTGCAGTTGTTCCTGGAGTCCACGCGCAGCTTCGGAGATCTGGATCTTGTCTGGCGTCGAGCCGGTCCCCTCGGGAGCCGGGGTGTCCGCGGGGCGCACGGGCGAGAGCGCTGCGTTCCTGTCGAGCCGGTTGGCGCCCGGTTGGGGCGTCGAGCCAGGCTTCGTCGGTTGGATGGTCATGGCCTTCTCGCTTGCAGACCGGGGTGCCGGGCCGGAAGTCCGCCAGGCAGGGCGGGGTACCCTGCAGGTGGTCCGGCCGCTTCGGCCTTACCCGGATTATCGGTCCCCTCTTGAGCGACTTTAGAAGGGTCGGCAATAGTTGCCGGCTTCCCTGCCGGAAACGCGTCGGTCAGGGGACCGGGGCGGAGAGCCCGGACCCGATGTTGCGGTTGATGTCGATCAACGCCTGCAGCTTCTGCGGGTTGGGGTCGGCCATCAGCTCGAAGGTGCGCTTGTCCACGAACCTGCTGAGTCTCAACAGGTTGATCCGGATGTCCGCCGGGATCACCCGCTCCGGCTGGACCAGTTCAGCCTGGAACAGCGTCCAGAGACGCAGGTTGTGACGCAAGGCCGCGTCCAGCGCCTCATCCCGGCTGGGCGCGTTCCAGTCCCGCTGGCAGGACTCCAGCATGCGGGCGCACTTGAACAGGGCGGCAGCCTCCAGCTGGCGGCTCGAGCTGGCGGTCTTGGTGCCCTGTTCGTACGCCTGCCGGGCGCTATTGAACATCGGGCACCAGCTCGCGCTCGAGGTGAAGCAGCCCGTGGGCGCCCTTGAGCGCCTGGTAGATGCGGCCCGCGCCGACCTGTTCCTCGATCGCCTGCAGCGAGGGGGCCAGGCTGGGGGCGGCCTGCAGCACCTCGGAGACCAGTTCCTCGTAGGTCACCTGGTGCTGGGCCGAGCGCTCCTGGTCCACGTACATGAGCTGGAGCGCCAGGTAGATCCGCTCGCAAGGCGTGCGGACGGCGTTCGGACTCAGGATGTCGGGCTCCCGGAGCACGGGGACTTCGTTCTCGATCAGCAGCTCGCAACGCGACTCGCTGTTGCGGATGACGGCGCCGCCGACGATGACACGCTCGTGGGGCCTGAGGGTGAGTCGGAGAGCCATGGAAGTCCTTCAGGGTTGCTGGTGGCGGGACGGGCGGACGGAGAACGAGCCCCGGTCCCCACGGTTCATTCGCTGCGGGCGCCCGATGGGGGCGGCGGGTCTTCACCCGCCGCCCCGTCCCGGACCTTCATCTCATCCGGACTAAAACAGCCGGAGGATGCTCTGCTGCGCCTGGTTCGACAGCTGCAGCGCGACGACGCCGAGCTGCTGCCGGGTCTGCAGGGCCAGCATGTTCGCGCCTTCCTCGTTCGTGTCCGCCGCCGTCAGTGCGTCGGCCCCTGTCGTCAGCGTGTTGATGAGGTTGGTCGTGAACTCCTGCCGAGTCGTGACCACGCCCGAGCTCGAAGCCAGCGTCTTGCCGCTGGTGCGCAGGGTGCTGAGAGCCGCGTCGAGGTCTTCCACCGCCGCGTCGACGTCGGTCGAAGCCGCCCAGCTGTTCGCCGCGGCGTCGATGCCGAGACCGCTGGAGCTGGCGTCGAAACCGGTGATCGTCAAGGACGAAGAGGCGTCCTCGTTGAAGTCCACCACCAGGTCGGCGCTGTCGAGGAAGTTGGTGCCCTTGTAGCCGGCATCCGTCGCGAGCTGGTCGACCTGCGTCATGAGCTCGTCGAACTGGGTGGCCAGCGTGGCAGCGTCCGCCGTGCTCGCGCTGCGGGCAGCCGCGGTGAGACCCTTGGCCTGCTCGATCAGCTTGGTGATGGCGTCGATGCCCTGGGACGCGGCCTTGACGGCCTGGATCGCCTCGCCCATCGCATCCTTGCGGGCGGCGAGGTCACCGGCACGACTGCGGTGGGCAGCCGCGGCGAAGTAGGCCGCCGGGTCGTCCACTGCCGTGTTGACGCGCTTGCCCGTCGCGAGCCGCTCGGTCGTGCGCGACTGCAGCGCCGAGATGAGCTGGAGGTTGACGAGGTTCCCGCGCATTCCGCCGGCGAGGGTGATGTCATTGATAGCCATGTTCCCATACCCCTTTCTAGGGTCTGAGGAGTCCGACGGGCCTTCTGCCCGGTGCCGGCCCAGTGCCGACACCACGAAGTTTCGGTGCGCCGGACGGGAACTTGAGGCCCCGGGAGCCGGGGCCGCGCCGGGCTACCCCGAAGCGCGGGGCGGGGTTGCGAGATGCAATGCCGTGGGGAAAACCGCCCCGGCGGGCGGCCCTTCCGGATCAGCGCAGGTAGTCCAGCAGGTTCGTGGACATGACCTTGCCGATCGCCGCGTAGGCGCGTTCGAGTGCGGTCTGGGCCATGATGACCTTGACCGAGGCCTCCGCCGGATCCACGTCGCGCAGCGTGTCGCGCTGGTCGAGCAGGTTCGCCGTGCGCTCGGCCAGGCTGGTGGTCGTGGCCGCGACCTGCTGGAGGCGGGTGCCGGTCTCGGACTGGGCCAGCACCAACTGGTCCCCGGCCGACGCGAGATCGTTCATGGCCGCGTTGATGGACGCCTGGTCCCCGGTCCGCAGCTCCTGCTCGAGGTCGGCGAGCCCCTGCAGGGCGCTCGAGAAGACGTCGTCCCCGCTGTGGTTCGTCGGCATGAAGACGCCGCGGTCGATCTCGATCTGGCGCACGACGTCGTCGCCGACGTAGGTGCCGTCCGCCTGGAACGGCGGGGTGGCGGTGGATGCGCCGCCGAAGATGTACTCGTTGCCGACGCGGGTGTTCCCGTACGCCACCAGCTCCTCGCGCAGCTGCCCGATGGCCGCGGCCATCGCCTGCCGCTGGGGATCCGCCGCGTCCCGGCCGGCCACGCCGACGGCCAGGCCGGCCGCCTGCTTGAGCAGGTTGCGGGCGCTGGTCAGCACCACGTCCTCGGTGCCCATGCGGGTCGAGGCCTCGACGCCGTTGAGCCGGAGCTGGTCGAAGTCGCGGGCCTCGGCCTCCGAGCGCATGATCTTCGTGGCGGCGCTCGGGTCGTCCGAGACCGTGCGGATGCGGCGGCCGGTCGCGGCCTGTTCCTGCAGGCGGGCGAGCGTCTCCTGGTTCCCGCGGATGGAGCGGAGCGCGCTTTCCTGGAGCATCCGGGTCGAGATTCGCATGGGTTCCCCTGGAGATGAAGATAGTGACAGTGCTTCCAGTATCGGTTAGATTCGGTGCGGATTGAGCCCGTCCAGACCCGAGAGGACCATGTCCACGATCCTTTGCATCGACGACGAGCCCTCCGTCGGCGTCACCCTCGAGCACTCGCTGGCCGAATTCGGCCACCAGGCCGTCCTGGCGAGCAGCGTGAACGAGGGATTGAAGCTGCTCGCCCAGCAGCCCGCCGACCTCATCCTCTCCGACTACCGGATGCCCGATGCCACGGGTCTCGACCTCCTGGAGGCTCTCCGCCAGCAGGGGAGCGAGGTCCCGGTCATCATCATGACCGGCTACTCAAGCATCGAGCATGCCGTGCTTTCGATGCGGCACGGCGCCGTGGACTACCTGACCAAGCCCCTGCGCCAGGAGACGCTGCGCATCGCGGTGACCAACGCGCTCGAGGTCAACCGCTTACGCCGGGAGAACGACGAGTTCCGGCGCGAGTTGAGCTCCCTGCGGGGCCCCCGGACCATCGTGGGGGAGAGCGAGGCCCTGCGGGCGGTCATGGAAACGATTGCCGCCGTGGCGCCGACCCGGGCCACCGTCCTGCTCGAAGGGGAGTCGGGCACCGGCAAGGAGTTGTTCGCCCGCGCCCTGCACGACCAGAGCCCGCGCCGCGACCAGCCGTTCGTGACCGTCAACTGCGCGGCCCTGCCGGAGGGCCTGGTGGAGAGCGCCCTGTTCGGCCACGAGCGCGGCGCCTTCACCGGTGCGAACACGCGCGCCCACGGCGCCTTCGAGCGCGCCCACCGGGGCACGTTGCTGCTGGACGAGATCTCGGAGATGCGGCTGGACCTGCAGCCGAAACTGCTCCGCGCGATCCAGGAGCAGGAGATCGAGCGCGTCGGCGGGCATCAGCTCCTGAAGGTGGACGTTCGCATCGTGGCCACCACCAACCGGGACCTGCTCGCGGAGATCCGGGCGAACCGCTTCCGCCGGGATCTCTACTACCGCCTCAGCGTGATGCCCATCCGCACGCCGCCGCTGCGCGAGCGGCTCGAGGACGTCCCGCTGCTCACCGAGCACTTCGTCCGCAACGCCGCGGCCGCGCTCGGGGTCAGGCCGCCGGAGGTCCCGCCCGAGAGTCTTGAGCTGCTGCAGCGACGGTCCTGGCCGGGGAACATCCGCGAGCTCGCCAACGTCATCGAGCGCGCGGTCATCCTGTGCCGCAGCGGCCAGCTCCTGCCCGCGGCCTTGAGGGAGGTCCCGGGGGTCGGTTCCGACCCGAGGCCCCCGCGCCGGCGCGGGACGCCGCGGCGGCGCCGATCAACCTGAAGGAGCTCGAGCAGATCGCCATCGAGCGCGCGCTCGCGGCGACCGGCGGCCACCGCACGCGCGCGGCCGAACTGCTCGGCATCAGCGAGCGCACGCTGCGCAACAAGCTCCGGCCCGGCGCCAGGGCGGTGGAGGAGTAGCCCAGGTCGGGGCGGGAACGCGGCGCACGGGACCCCGCGCCGCGCCGGGCTGACGCCGGTCGCGACGACCGGAAAGCCCATCCGGGCCCCTGCGGCAGTTTCTGCCGAACGGCCCCGCGCGGCCGCGCCGCGCCGCTTCCGCGGGACCTCCGTCGCGGCCGCCGCGCCGGGTGCAACTCCCTCCGGGTCCTCCGGTTCGCCCCCTTCGCGACGCCCGGCAGTCCGCCCCCCGGCAGTCGCGGCACACAGGTTGCTCATTCCCGGCTCGCTGCTCCCATCGAAGAGGAGGAACGATGCTCAAAGCCCTGTTTGGTCCTTCGACCCTCACCAGCATGCTGCGCGGCGGACTCGAGGAGACGAGCGCGACGCACCGCGCGATCGCGCAGCGCGTGGCCGGGGCGCTCCAGGCCAGCTCGAGCGTGGACTTCCCCGACGCGCTCGCCGCGCAGAGCGGGAAGGATCGGGTCAGCGAAGCGGACCTCGAGAACGACATGACCGCGCTGGCCGACACGCAGTTGCGCTACGAGGCCGACGCGAAGCTGCTCAAGGCCGCCTACCAGCAACTCCGGTCGGCACTCCGTGGCTAGCATCCCTTCCTTCCCGCTCTGGCCGCGGCCCGTCCGCCACCTGTTCGGACCGCTGGAGACGAGTGCGCGCGGGATGGGGATCCAGCAGCGCTTCCTGGAGACCATCGCCACGAACATCGCGAACGCCGAGACCACGCGCGTCCCCGAGGGCGGCGCCTACCGCCGGCAGGTCGCGGTCGCCGGCGCGGGCCCCGACGGCGCGGAGGCTGCGACGGTCACCGATCCGACGCCGGGCCGCCTGGTCTACGACCCGGGACACCCCGACGCCAACGCCGACGGCTTCGTCGAGTATCCCAACGTGGACGTGAACGCGGAGATGGTGGACCTGATGCTGGCCCGCCGCGTGCACGAAGCGAACGTCAGCGTATTCCAGGCCGCGAAGAGCATGCTGCGGCGCGCCATCGACATCTGACGACGAGGCCGACATGAACGTCCAGGGTCCCGCTTCCCCCTTCGATCGCATCGGGCCGGTGCACCTGCCGGTCCGCCCGGCGGTGCCGGCGCCGCGGACGGGCGCGCCCGCCCCGGTGGCGCAGGAGTCCTCGTTCCTCGACCTGCTGACGGCCGAGGAGCGCGAGTTCTTCGCCCAGCAGAGCGCGCTCGGTCCGCTCACCTACGGGCCGCGCACCGCGCGCCCCGGCGCGGCGCCCGGCCCGCTCGGCCAGCGCGTCGACGTGAAGGGCTGAGCCGTGGACCCCATCGGAGCCCGTTCGTCGGTTATCGGCAGTGCGATCGAGAAGGCGCGCCAGGCCGTCTCCACCGAGGAGAGCGGGCCGTCCTTCGGCGACGTCTTCAAGCGCGCGATCAACGACGCGTCTTCGCTGCAGGGCGAGGCCCAGGACCTGATCGGGGCGTTCCTGCGCGGCGAGCCGGTCGAGCTGCACCAGGTCATGGCAGCGAGCGAGGAGGCGTCCATCTCCCTCGAGCTGCTGGTCGAGATCCGCAACAAGCTCACCGAGGCGTACCGCTCGGTGATGAACATGTCATGAGCCACGGACGGCCCCGATGAGCGACAAGTCCTCCACCCCGTCACGCCCGGCCGGCGGTCTCCGCGGCAACCGGCGCTTCCTCGCGCTCGGCGCGGCCGTCGTGCTGGTCGCCGGCGTGTGGTACGCGAGCCGCTGGATCTCGGCTCCGACCTACATGACCCTCTACCGCGACCTCGAGCTCAACGAGGCCGGGACCATGGTGGAACGCCTGGGCAAGGGCGGTATCCCGTACCGGCTGGAGGCCGGGGGCACGGAAGTGCTGGTGCCGGTCGCGGACGCGGCGCGCGCGCGCGTCACGCTCGCCAAGGACGGGCTGCCCCAGAACGGCCGCCCGGGCCTCGAGCTCTTCGACAAGCCGTCGTGGGGCATGACCGACTTCACCCAGCGGGTGACCTTCCAGCGGGCCCTCGAGGGCGAGCTGGCGCGCACCATCGGCGGCCTGCAGGGCATCGAGCGCGCGCAGGTGCACCTGGTGATGTCCACCAGCAGCCCGTTGCGGCGGCTCGAGCGGCCCGCGGGCGCCTCGGTGGTGCTCAAGCTCAAGGCCGGCGCGGTGCTCTCGCCCGACGCCGTGCAGGGGATCACCTACATCGTCAGCAACAGCGTCGAGCAGCTCTCGAGCGACAACGTCGCCGTGATGGACGACGCCGGGCGCGTGCTCTCGGTGCCGTCCGCCGCCGGCTCGATCGCGGGGCTGACGTCGCGCCAGCTCGAGTACCAGCGGACCACCGAGGGACGCCTCACCGAGAAGATCGAGGGCCTGCTCGGCACGGTCCTCGGCGCGGGCCGGACGCGCGCCCAGGTCGCCGCCCAGCTCAGCTTCGACCAGGTGGACGAGACCGTGGAGACCTTCGACCCGGACGGGCAGGTGCTCCAGACCGAGCAGCGCAGCGAGACCGGGGCCGGGGCCGACGCCGCGGGCACGCAGACCGTCGTCAGCAACGCCTACCAGAACTCCCGCCGCACCGAGAAGCGCGAGGGTGCGGTCGGCACCGTGACGCGCCTCACGATCGCGGTGCTGGTGGACGAGAAGGCCCTGCGCGCCACGCCGACCGTGCGCCTCGAGAGCATCGAGGGGATGGTCCGGGACGCGGTCGGTGCCGACAGCACGCGCGGCGACCGCGTCACCGTCATGGCCGTGCCGTTCGAGCAGGCGACGCTCCCGCTCCCGCCGGGCGGCACCTCCTCGCAGGACAAGCCCAAGGTCGAGCCGATGCAGATGGTCGAGCGTTACGGGCGTCCGGCCGTGAACCTCGTCGCCATCGTCATCCTGGCCATCATCGCGCTGCAGGCCGTGCGCATGATGGGCGCTCCCCGGGGCGCCGCCCCGGCGGTGACCGAAGTGGTCGCCGGCTTCGAGGGCCCGTTGCTGCCCGCGCCGGCCGCCAACTCGCCGGCGGCGCAGCTGCGCAACCGCCTCCAGGCCGAGACCGCTGAGCGGCCCGAGACCATGGCCCAGGTGCTGCGCGCCTGGCTGTCGGAGAACTGATGGCCAAGCCGGTCAACCTCCGCTCGAAGGCCAACGAGGCCCTGACCGGTGCCCAGAAGGGCGCCGTGCTCTGCATGGCCCTGGGCAGCGAGAGCGCGGCGCGGGTCCTCAAGACGCTCTCCGCGGGCGAGGTCGAGATGGTCACGCGCGAGATCGCCGCGATGCCCTCGGTCGGCAGCGATGTCGTGACGGCCGTGCTGGAGGAGTTCCAGCACGTCTCGAAGGCGGTGGAGTCGGTGGCGCGGGGCGGCGTCGAGTACGCCCAGCAGATCCTCGAGACGGCGCTGGGCGCCTCGCGCGCCCGGACCGTGCTCGACCGGATCCAGGAGCAGATGGTGGACTCCGGGCTCAAGCGCCTGCGCAAGGCCGCGCCCGAGGTGCTGGCCGGGATCCTGCGCGGCGAGCACCCGCAGACCATCGCGCTCATCCTCGCCCATCTCGACGTCCGCCAGGCCTCCAAGGTGGTCGAGGCCATGGACCTCGATCTGGCCGGCGACGTGCTCTACCGCGTCGCGCGGATGGACAAGATCTCGCCCGAGATGCTGGCGCTGGTCGAGACCGGGCTGAGCAGCAAGACCGACCTCACGCTGACCGAGGAGATGACGCTGAGCGGCGGGCCGGAGGCGGTCGCCAAGCTGCTGAACTTCGCCCCGGGATCGCTGGAGAAGCAGCTGCTGGAGGCCATCGGCCAGCGCAGCTCCGACATCGCCGGCCAGATCCAGGCGCCTGATGTTCGTCTTCGAGGACCTGCTGCTCATCGACGGGCGCGGCATCCAGCGGGTCCTGCGCGACGTGGACACCAAGGAGCTGGCGCTCGCCCTCAAGGCGGCCAGCGACGACCTCAAGCAGCACATCACGACGAACATGTCCGAACGCGCGGCGGGCGCGCTGGAGGAGGAGATCGAGGTCATGGGCCCGGTGCGTGTCCGGGACGTCGAGTCCGCCCACACCCACATCATCGAGGTCGTGCGCGCGCTCGAGCAGTCCGGCGAGATCATGATCCGCAAGAACGGGGTCAACGATGAGATCATCGCCTGAGCCCCCGTCGGCCCTCGTGCTGCCCGAGCTCGGGAGCGGTGCCGGCCCGTGGGCCGTCATCGCCGCGTCGTTCGGCGGGCGGGAGGACGGGGCACTCGAGCTGCCGGAGCTGGACGGCCGGTCGCCGGCCGACGCCGGCGGCGCGGCGCACCGGACCGAAGCCGACGAGGCCTACGACCGTGGCTACGCCGAGGGGTTGCGCGACGGCGCCGGCCGCTCGGAGCAGCGCGTGCGCGTGGCGCTCGAGACGCTCGGGCGCGTGGGCGAGTACCTGCACACCGCGCAGAGCGCGTTCGTGCGCGACCGGGCGCGCGACCTGCACGGCCTCGCGCTCGCCGTCGCCCGCAAGCTCGTCCAGCACGAGGTGAAGGCCGACCCGGAGCTGCTGCGCGAGCTCGTGGAACGGGCGCTCGAGCTGGTGCCGCTGGAGCCCCAGCTCGAGGTCCGGCTCCACCCCGACGACCTCTCCGTGCTGCAGGGCGGGCCGACGGCGCCCGCGGAGGACGGCAAGGGCACCGCGGTGCGGTGGCTCGGCGACCCGACCATCGAGCGCGGCGGGTTCGTGGTCGAGAGCCCCCTGCGCGTCGTGGACGGCCGCACTGACTTCGCGCTGCGCAGCCTGTACGAGAGGCTCGAGTATGAGTGAGCGCATCTTGACCACCTGGCTCGAGGACGCGCTGGCCCACGTCGAGGCCCTGCCGCGCTTCACGGCGTGCGCCCGCGTCACGCGGGTGATCGGGCAGGTCGTCGAGGTCTCGCCGCTCCCGGTGGGAGTGGGCGAGGTGTGCCGCATCGCGCCCGACGATCACCACGGCATCCTGGCCCAGGTGGTCGGGCTTCCACGAGCGCGGCATCATGCTCATGCCGCTCGACGAGACCGACGGCATCCACCCGGGCGCGGTCGTCATCCCGCTCGGCCGCACGCTGTACGCGAACGCCAGCGACCGCCTGGTCGGCCGCGTGCTCGACGGTCTCGGCCGCCCGATCGACGGCAAGGGCCCGCTCGGGCCCACCCGGCGCTGCGCGCTGAGCGCGAACCCGCCCGACCCGCTCGAGCGTGCGCGCATCCAGCGAGCCGCTGGGCACCGGCGTGCGGGCCATCGACGGGCTCCTCACGCTGGGCAAGGGCCAGCGCATCGGCATCATGGCCGGCTGCGGCGTCGGCAAGAGCGTGCTGATGGGCATGATCGCGCGTCACACCACGGCCGACGTCAACGTCATCGCGCTCCTCGGAGAGCGCGGACGCGAAGTGCGCGAGTTCATCGAGCGCGACCTCGGCCCCGAGGGGCTGCGCCGCTCGGTGGTCGTGGTCGCGACCAGCGACCAGGCGGCGGTGGTGCGGGCCACCGGGGCGCTGGTCGCCACCACCATCGCGGAGTACTTCCGCGACACCGGCCGCGACGTGCTGCTGATGATGGACTCGGTCACGCGCGTGGCCATGGCCTGGCGCGAGATCGGACTGGCGGTGGGCGAGCCGCCGACCACGAAGGGCTACCCGCCCTCGGTCTTCGCCGCGCTGCCCCGGCTGCTCGAGCGCGCCGGCACGGCCAAGCAGGGCAGCATCACCGGGCTCTACACCGTGCTGGTCGAGGGCGACGACTTCAACGAGCCGATCGCCGACGCGGCGCGCTCCATCCTCGACGGCCACATCGTGCTGTCGCGCCGGCTCGCCAACGCCAAGCACTTCCCGGCCATCGACGTCCTGGAGAGCGTGAGCCGCGTGCGCGACCAGGTCATCGGCAGCCGGAACCTCGAGGTCGCGAACGAGTTCCTGAAGCTCGAGGCCGCCCACCACTCGCACGAGGACCTGATCGCGGTCGGGGCCTACAAGCCCGGCGCCGACCCGATGGTGGACCGGGCGATCGCGCTGCGCACGCAGACGCGGTCCTTTCTCCAGCAGACCGCCAGCGACCACTCGGACATGGACGAGGCGTTCGCGCAGCTGCACCGGCTGTCCGGCCTCGCGACCGTCCCGAACCGGGGAGACTCCGCATGAAGGGATTCGTCTTCCGCCTCGAACGCCTGCTCGAGCTCCGCTCCACGGCGGAGCGTGAACGGGCGCAGGCCCTCGGCCAGGCGATGCGCAAGGAGGAGACGCAGCGGCAGGCGCTCGAGGACGCCAGCGAGCGGCTCGGCAACTGCGGCGAGCAGATCGCCGGCGTGCTCGACAACGTGGCGACCGCGGGCGCCCTCAACAACCTTCGTCTCGCCATCGAGGCCGCGATGCGCGAGGTGGACTCGGCCGCGCTCTCGCACCAGGCGGCGATCGACCAGATGCGCCAGGAACGCGAGCTCTTCAGCCGGGCGCGGGTGGAGCGCCGGGTCGTGGAACGGCTGCGCGAGAAGCGCCACGCGGCCTGGACCGAAGAGGCTTCGCGTGACGAGCAGAGCGAGATCGACGGCGTCGCGCGCAACCGGCGCAGCGCCAGCGGCGGGGCCCAGTGAAGCTCGCGATCATCGGCGCCGCGGCGTTCGTCGCCGCCCTGCTCGCCGCCACGCTCGTCCCGGTCCTGATGACTCCCGTGCGGCCCGCCCCGGCGCCGGCGCATGCCGAGGCCGCACCCGGCGACACCGCCACGGCGTCCGCGGCGCCCGCCGCGCATGCCGTGGCGGACTCGAGCCGTCCGGCCACGCCGCCGCCCGCGGCGCCCGCGCCCGCGCAGCCTCCGGCGGCGGGGGCCGCCGAGGCGACGGTCGCCGCGCCCGCGCTCCAGCCGCCCGCGCCCGCCGCGGCGCCCCTGCGCCTGACGGCGGCGGCGGTCGGGCCCGTCCGCATCGAGGCCCGGTCGTACTCCGACGTCGCGAAGATCCTCGTCAACATGAAGGCGACCGAGGTCGGGCCGATCCTGGCGCGCATGAGCGACGACAACGTCGAAGGCATCCTCGCGCAACTGGGACCCCGGCCGGCGGCGGTGCTGCTGGCGCAGGTGCCGGCCGAACGGGCCGCGAATCTCAGCCAGCGCCTCATCGATCGTGGACCACGGGAGAAGAAGAAATGAACGCCATCGCCGGTCTCTCCGTAGACGTTCCGTCCGAGCCGAGAGGCGAGAGCCCGACGCCCGGGGTCATCGGCGCTGCCGACTCCGCCGAGTTCGGCCTGGCGCTGGCGATGGCGGCTGCAGCCCAGTCCCCGCCCCCGGCCGCTCCTCCGGTGGCGCCCGTTCCGGCGCCGGTTCCGCTGGTCGCCGGTGACGCCGGTGATCTCCCGGCCACCGAGCTGGTTCCCGCGCTCGCCGGTGAGCCGGCGGACGCGCCGGCGCCGGGCCGGTGGCCCGTGCCCCTGGCGTCCGTGCCGCGTCCGGCGCCGCTGGCCGGGCCCGTGCGCCCACCGCTGCCGCCGGCGACCGAACGGTCCGTCGCCATCGATCGCGCGGAGACCGCGCCTCCCGCCGCGCCGGCTCCGCCTGCGACCCGGGCGCCGCTCCCGTCACCCGCGGCGAACGCCGTCGCGGCCGCGGAATTCGAAGGGGAGCCCCCCGTCGTACCGGCTCGACCCGTGCCCGACATCGCGCCGGCCGCCCCGTTGGCGCCCCCGGCGAACCCGGAGGCGCCGCAGGCCGCGCGCGTGGCGCCGCTGCCGGCGGCCGACCTGCCGCTGACCATCCGCGTGCTCGAGCTGGTGCGCGGCATGACCGAACGGGCCGCCCGGACCGCGCTCGACACGGCGCTGTCCGCCGGCTCGCCGCAGGGCGCCGCGCTCGAGGGCGCGCCGCCGGAGGACCGCTCCTGGAGCGCGCCGTGGCAGTCACGGGAGGCGTCCCGCCAGGTCGTCGCGACCCGGGCGCTCGAAGCGTTGCCCGGGCCGGGCGGGCCCGATCGCGGGCGCTCCGCGGCGCGCAACGCCCCGCGCCCCGCGCCCGAGGCCGTGGCGCCGGGCCGTGACGCGGCGCAGGGCCGTGATGCGGTACAGGACGAAGCGGTCCAGGCGCGGACCGCCCTGCCGCCGCGGACCGCGGTGCCGGCCGCAGCGCCGGCGCCGGTCCCGCGGAGCGGGCCGGCCCCGCCACCGGTGGTCCTGGCGCAGGCGATGCCGGCGCCGGCGCCCGCGGTGGGCGAGCCGGGCCGAGACCGGCCGCACCCGGCGGCGCGGGACGGCGAAGGCCGTACGCGGGCCGCCGGAGCCATGCTGGCGGATGCCTCCGCGGCGGCGCGCGCCGCCCGGCCGGACGAGTCCGTCCCCGCGACCGCGGGCCCGGGCTCGCCGGCCTTGCCGGAAGTCCGCCCGTCGGCGGTCTCGGTGGCCTCGCCCGCCGGGCCGGCGCGGGCCGCGGCGACCGCCCCGGAGACGCACACGCCGGCGCGCCTCGGCGACCAGGTCACGCTGCACTTCAGCGGCGAGGACGGTCTCGAGGGACGGCTGCGGGTCGCGGTGCGGGGACCGAACGTGCGCGCCACCATCCTGGCGGACGACCCGGTCGCGGCCGAGCGGTTCTCGCGCGGGCTCGACGGGCTGCAGCGCGCCCTGCTCGATCGCGGCTTCTCCGACGCGCGCCTGAGCGTGCAGCAGACGGCGCGGAGCGAAGGCTCCGCGCCCGGCAACCTCCCGCGGGACGGGGGCCAGGGCGACGCCCCGCCACGCGGCGAGGGTCGCGACCGGCAGTCGCCCTCGCGCCAGGAACGGCATTCCGCCTCACCCGAGGAACGTCCGGACCGGCGCCCGTCGCGCCAGCGGACAGAAAGGTAGGCACGACATGATCAACCCGGTCACGAACTACGCGCTGTTCGGCGCCGCGGCGGGCGCCACGGCCCCGAAGCAGAGCCTCGACAAGGACGCGTTCATGACGCTGCTCGTCACGCAGCTGAAGAACCAGGATCCCATGAACCCGCAGGACTCCTCGCAGCTGGCGGCCCAGCTGGCGCAGTTCACCAGCGTCGAGCAGCTCACGCAGCTCAACGAGGCGGTCACCTCGCAGGAACTCAGCCTGCGGGAGGCCACGCTGCTGAGCAAGACCTCGCTGAGCGCCACGCTCATCGGGCGGCGCGTGATCGGCGAGGGGAACCAGCTGCAGGTCCCGGCGACGGGCGCCGCGCAGATCCGCGTCGAGATCGGCGCGGGCGGCGGACAGGCGAAGCTGCGCCTGCTCGACTCGACCGGCAGGGAGGTGACCACCCGCGAGCTCGGCGTGGTCCCGGCGGGCCGGCAGACCCTCACGCTGCCGGCGGACCTGCCGGCGGGAACCTATCGCTACGAGCTGACGGTCACCGGGCCCAAGGACGCCGCGGTCCCGGTCGCCACCTTCACCCGGGGGATCGTGGACGGCGTCACCTTCAAGAACGGCCAGATCGTGCTGCGCATCGGCGGCATGGAGGTCGCACTGGACGACCTGGCCGAGATCGAACCGGAGTCCGTGCCGACCGTGGTCGCGGCGGGCCCCTGATGCTGCCCCCACGGCGCTCCGCGCGGCAGGAGGGATTCCCGTGAGAACCGAGATCGTCCCGATGCTTCCCGTCACCGATTCGAAGTGGTTCGACCTCAACCAGGAGAACTTTGACCTATGATGCGCGCACTCTTCGCCGGCGTCTCGGGCCTGCGCAATCACCAGACCCGGATGGACGTGATCGGCAACAACATCGCCAACGTCAACACGATCGGCTTCAAGGCCTCGCGGGTCACCTTCAAGGAGGCCTTCGCCCAGCTGATCGAGGGCGCCTCGCGGCCGTCCGGCAACCTCGGCGGCATCAACCCGATCCAGGTCGGCAGCGGCATGAACGTCGGCAGCATCGACCAGCTCTTCACGCAGGGCAGCCTCGAGACCACGGGGCAGCCGCTCGACCTGGCCATCCAGGGCGACGCCATGTTCGTGCTCCACAGCGGGGACCGGCGCGTCTATTCGCGCGCGGGCAACCTGCAGCTCGATGCGGACGGCCGGCTCATCTCGCCCAGCTCGGGGTACGTGGTGCAGGGCATCAACGCCGATTCGAGCGGCAACTTCACCACGACGAACGCCATCGGCGACGTCCAGATCCGCCTCGGCGACAAGGCCCCCGCGTCGGCCACCAGCATGATCTCGCTGACCGGCAATCTCGATGCGAGCGCCGCCATCGGCGACGTCCACCACATGGGCATCAACGTCTTCGACGTCACCGGCAACGGACACCAGCTGGACATCACCTTCACGAACACCGGCCCCGGCACGTGGTCGTGGGCCGCCACCTGCGCCACCGCCACGATCGCTCCGGCCGGCACTGGCACCGCCACCTTCGGCGTCAACGGCAGCCTGTCCACCTTCACCTTCCCCGGCGGCGCGACGGCGCTGACGCTCACCCCGGGTTCGGGAGCGCCGTTCGCCATCTCCATCAATCCCGGCAGCATCAACAACATCGACGGCCTGTCCGGGTTCACCAACCCGTCGAACGCCGTGGTGAACAGCCAGAACGGCTACCAGGCGGGCGACCTGGTCAACATCAGCGTGGACAACAAGGGCGTCATCGCCGGCTTCTTCAGCAACGGCGTCACCCGCAACCTCGCGCAGATCGCGCTGGCCACCTTCAACAACCCCGGGGGCCTGCTGCGCTCCGGCGACAACATCTACGAGGAGTCCGCGAACTCGGGCACGGGCGTCGTCGGCTTCGCCGGCGGCACCAGCCGCTCGACCCTGACGCCGGGCGCGCTCGAGACCTCGAACGTGGACATCTCGCAGGAGTTCACCAACATGATCGTCGCGCAGCGCGGCTTCCAGGCGAACGCGCGGGTGATCACCACCGCCGACCAGATGCTGAACGAACTGGTGAACCTGCGCGGCTAGTCCCGGCCTCACCGGTGGCGCCGTCCCCGCGAGGGGGCGGCGCCTTCCGGCAGCGCCCGCCGCTTCCCGGGAAGACTTTTCCGCCCGGCCCCGGCCGCCGTTCCCCGCCCGGGCCGCCGGTTCCGCCCCGCCCCGACCCCCGCGACGACGCCTCCCCCGCAAACACCGTCCCACGCGCGAGATAGACGATTCCGCCCGCCGGGCCCCCACGCCGTTCCGGGCGGTCGTTCGTGCCGGACATGTTGGTACGGCCGTTGCTCAATGCAAGCGCGGACTTCCGGGACTTCTCCCGGCGATCCCCACCGAGACGGATCCGGACGCGAGGATTGCGATGAGCGATGCGCTTGAGAAGGACGTGAAGACGGCCGCGGGCGGGGCCGCGGGACCCGCCCCGGGTCCGGCCGAGGCCAAGGCGCCGGCCAGGGGTGAGGACGCGAACCCGGACGAGGGCGGGACCGCCGGCAAGGACGACGACGCCCGGAAGGACAAGAAGAAGGACAAGGACAAGAAGAAGGACAAGGACGAGAAGAAGGACAAGGACGAGAAGAAGGACAAGGACGAGAAGAAGGACAAGAAGGGCAAGGAGCCGGGCGCGGAGAAGGCCCCCGCCAAGCCCTTCAAGGTCCCTGAGGCCGCCATCCTGGCGGGCACCATCGTGGTCGCGATCGTCGCCGGCGCGCTGCTCGGGAGCCTGCTGATCGCGCCGCGGGTCATCGCGGCGCGGAACGCCCGTCCGGCGGCCCCGGCCCTGGCCGAGAACGCCGGGAACGCGGAAGGCGGCGGCGAGGCGCAGGAGCGCGAAGGCAAGAAGGGCGGGGAGAAGAAGGGCGGGGGCGAGAGGGCGGCCATCTACAGCATCGACAACATCGTCGTGAACCCCGCCGGCTCCGCCGGCACCCGCTTCCTCATGGCCAGCGTGGCCTTCGAACTGAACGACGAGAAGGCGGTCGTGGCGCTGCGCGAGAGGGAGATCCAGATCCGTGACGCCGTGATCACCACGCTCGAGAGCCAGACGCTGGAGATGCTCTCGGCCCCCGGGTCGCGCGACGCCATCAAGCGGCAGCTCGCCGTGGCCATCAAGCCGCTGGTGCCCGGTGGCAAGCCGCTGCACGTCTACCTTCCGCAGTTCGTCCTCCAGTAGGGGCCACGATGTCGCAGACGCTCACCCAGAAGGACATCGACCTCCTCCTCTGCGGCACGGCCTCGCTCAGCCCGTCCGAGACGGCCGAGCCGGTCGCCGAGGCCGAGGTCGTCGCCTACAACTTCATGAGGCCGCCGCGGGTCAACAAGGACCGCCGCTCCACGCTGGAGTCGATCCACACGCGGTTCGCGCTCTCCATGCAGGCGATGCTGACCTCGCGCCTGCGCACGCCGATCGACCTGGTGCTGAGCAGCGTCGAGCAGGCCAACTTCTCGGAGTTCATCCTCTCCCTGGCCTCGCCCTGCGCCGCCTACGTGTTCAAGATCGGCGACCGGCTGGGAAGCCAGGGGGTCATCGATTTCAGCACGGACGTCGCCTACCACCTGGTGGACCGGATGTTCGGCGGTCCGGGCGAGCCGTGCGAGATCCGCCGCAGCCTCACCCCGCTCGAGCAGACGGTCGTGCGGGGCATGGCCGACCGCGGGGTCGGCCTGCTGCGCGACGCCTGGCAGGGCCAGCTCGAGATGAACCCCGAGGTGGTCCTGTTCGAGGCCATCCCCGACATGCTGCAGATCACCAGCCGCGAGGACACCGTCCTGGTGATGACCTTCGAGATGCGCACCGGCGGTTTCAGCGGCTTCATCACCATCTGCCTGCCGATGGGCATCATCGAGCAGTCCCTGCAGAACCGGCAGGCCGCCCGGCAGCTCCAGTCCCGCAACGGGGGGGTCGACGTGAGCGGCGCCCGCGCCCTCGTCGAGGCCAGCCTCAAGACCGCCCAGCTGATGGTGCAGACCCGCCTGCCCGTGTTCCGTCTCAGCGCCCGCGAGGTCAACGACCTCCAGGCCGGGCAGGTCATCCGCACCGGCCTGCTGCTCGACGCGCCCGCCGAGATCCTCGTCAACAGCCGGGTCAGCTACCTGGGCTCCATGGGCCAGCAGCGCCGGCGAGTCTGTGTCCGCATCACGCAACCCGTCACCACCTCGGTCACCGAGCGGTCGGAACACGACCGGCAGGGGAGAGTGCTATGAGCCCAGTCGAATCCCAGAACGCCCCGGAGCCGTCCGCGCAGGACCTCGCTCCGGCGGGCCGCGCCGATGGCGCGGCGACGCTGGACGCGCTGCTCGACGTCTCGATGCCCATCGTGATCGAGATCGGGCGCGCGCAGATGACGGTCCAGGAAGTCCTGCAGCTCGGTGCCGGATCGGTCATCCAGCTCGACCGCATCGTGGGCGAGCCCGTCGACATCTACGTGAGCGACCGGCGACTGGCGCAGGGCGAAGTCGTGGTCGTGGGCGAGTACTTCGGCGTGCGCATCACCCGCGTGCTGGCGAACCAGGGCGTCGAGAGCGCCGCGTGATCGGCACCGGGTTCATCGGGGTGCTCGGCGCCCTGGCCGCCACGATCGGCGTGCTCGTGCTCGCGCTCCGACTGGTCCAGCGCATGCAGGGCGGCGTTCCCCCGTCCGGCCGCGGCGTCCCCCTGCGCGTCCTCCAGCGCGTTCCCCTGGGGCCCCGGCAGGGTCTCGCGGTCGTGCAGGTCGCCGACCGCGTGCTGGTGGTCTCCCTGGCCGAGGGCGGGACCCGCTTGCTGACCGAGCTCGAAGGGCCCGCGCGCGACCGGCTGCTGGAAGCCGGGCCCGAGCGGCTCCCCGCGTCGCTCACCCGGCCGTGGCGGCTGCCGTTCCTGGGGCGCGCCGCGCTCGTGCTGATGCTGCTCGCCGCCCCGCTGGCGGCGCACGCCCAGGCGCCATCGCGCACCACGCCGCCGCGCGCGGCCGCCGCCGCACCGGCGCCGACGGCCCGGCCGGCCGTGAAGCGCGCGGCCGTGTCCACCGCCATCCCGGCGCCCGCGGCGCGTGGGCCGGCGGCGGGCGCGGCCGCCGGCATGTTCGGCGGCTCGGCGGCCCCCCGCGTGGACATCCGCGTGGGCGAGGGGAAGGACGCCCTGCAGTTGTCGGGGGCGGTCGGCCTGGTCGTGTTCATCGGCGTGCTCACCCTGCTGCCGGCGATGTTCCTGCTCATGACCAGCTTCACGCGCATCCTGATCGTGCTGCATTTCCTGCGGTCCGCGCTCGGCACCCAGACCGTTCCGCCGAACCAGCTGCTCGTGGCCCTCACCGTGCTGCTCACCGGCGTGGTCATGAACCCCGTGCTCCAGAAGGCGAACCGGGAGGCGCTGCAGCCCTACCTCGGCGGGCAGATGACCCAGGTCCAGGCCTACGAGCAGGGCGTCAAGCCGTTCCGCGAGTTCATGCTGGCGAACACGCGCGAGCAGGACCTGACCCTGTTCACCGAGCTGAGCCACGCCTCGGACGCCAAGTCGGTCGAGGAGTTGCCCATCTTCGTCGTGGTCTCGGCGTTCGTGACCAGCGAGCTGCGCACCGTCGTTCCAGATGGGCTTCGTCATCTTCCTGCCCTTCGTCGTCGTGGACATCATCGTGGCCTCGGTGCTCATGAGCCTCGGCATGTTCATGCTGCCGCCGGTGATGATCTCGCTCCCGCTCAAGCTGCTCCTCTTCGTGCTCGCCGACGGCTGGACGCTGGTGGTCCAGAACCTCGTCGCGAGCTTCCGGTAGGCCGCATGTCCTCCTCCCTCGCCGTGGAGCTCATCCGCCAGGCCCTCGGGGTGACCCTGCTGGTGGCGGCCCCGCTGCTCCTCACCTCGCTGGTCGTGGGCATCCTGGTGAGCCTGATCCAGGCCGTGACGCAGATCCAGGAGCAGACCCTGACCTTCATCCCGAAGCTGCTCGCGATGGCGGCCATCTTCGTGATCTTCCTGCCGTGGTCGCTCTCCCAGCTCGTCCAGTACCTGGTCGGCGTGCTGCAGAGCTTCCCGACGCTGGCCTCATGATCCCCGACCTGCTCACCGAGGTGCTCGCTCCCGGGCGCTGGCCCGCCTTCGCGCTGGTCTCGGCGCGGCTCTCCGGGCTGATGTTCACGGCGCCGCTCTGGTCCATGACGAACCTGCCGAACCGTGCGCGCGCGGCCATCACGGTCGTGCTCTCGGTCGTGCTGCTGCCGTCGGTGCCCGCCACCCGGATCCCCGACGAACTGCTCGCGCTGCCGCTGCCGTTCGCGCTCGAGATGGTCGTGGGGATCGTCATCGGGCTCACCGCGGGCATCCTCGTGCAGGGCGTCGCGCTGGCGGGCGAGATCATCTCGCTGCAGATGGGGCTGTCGCTCGCGCCCCAGCTCGCGCCGATGCCCGACCTGCAGGTCTCGGGCATGGGGCTGATCCTGAGCAACCTCGTGCTGCTCATCTACGTGGGTATCGGCGGCCACCTCATGCTGCTGCGCGGGCTGGCGGACAGCCTCCAGACCCTGCCGCCCGGGTCGCCCATGGACCTGGCCGGCGGCCAGGGCGCCGTGCTGGCCGCGAAGGCCGTGTTCCGCTGCGCGGTGAGCGCCGCTGCCCCGGTCATGGTGACCCTGCTGCTCGCGGAGATGTCGGTCGCGCTCCTCAGCCGCGCCGTGCCGCAGATCAACGCGATGATGATCTCGTTCCCGGTCTCGATCGCGGTCGGCCTGGTCATGGCCGGCGCGGCCCTGCCCTTCCTGGCCACCAGCATCGAGGGGTGGGTGCACCAGCTCCCCGGCAGCGTGACCTCCTTCGTGGGGGCGATGCAGGCCGCCCCGACAGGACCCTGAGCCATGGCCGAAGGTTCGAGCGGACAGGACCGCACCGAAGCCCCGACCCCCCGGAAGCGCGAAGACGCGCGGAAGGAGGGGCGGATCGCGCGCAGCCAGGACCTCAGCACGGCCGCGGTGCTGCTGGCCGGCACCGTGCTGCTGGCGGGCGTCGGCGGGCGGGAGCTCGCCACGTTCGCGGTCCGCCTGCTCCACGAGAGCACGAGCGCGCTCACCTCCGGCCCGCTCACCTCGCTGGGCGCGGTGCGGATCCTGCGGGACATGACGCAGGGCCTGGTCGTCGCCATGCTCCCGTTCGGGCTGGGCCTGGCGGGCATCGTGGTGGGCGTGAACCTCGCCCAGGCGCGCGGCGTGCTCTCGCTGAAGCCCATCACCCCGTCGTTCACCAACGTGAACCTGCTGGGCGGCATCAAGCGCATCGTGAGCCTCGACTCGGTGGTCACGCTGCTGAAGTCGTCGGTCAAGATCGCGCTGCTCGGCTTCATCACCTTCCAGGTCGTGCGGTCGAACTGGCCCGAGCTGGTCTCGCTGTCGGGGGCGAGCCCGGTCGAGATCGGCCAGGTCGCCCGGACGCTCGTGGTCAAGCTCGCGCTCACCGTGGGGCTCGCGTTCCTGGTCATCGCCGGGGCCGACTACTGGTACCAGGTCCTCCAGTACGAGAAGAGCCTGCGCATGACCCGGCAGGACGTGGTCGGCGAGCACAAGGACGCCGAGGGCGACCCGCATGATCAAGGGGCGCATCAAGGCGCTGGCCCGCTCCCGTGCCCGCCAGCGCATGCTCCAGGACGTGCCGACCGCCGACGTCGTGGTCGTCAACCCGACCCACGTCGCCGTCGCCCTGAAGTACGACATCGACGTGGCCCCGGCCCCGATCGTCGTGGCGATGGGCGAGCGCAAGCTGGCGGAGCGGATCAAGGCCCTGGCCTTCGCGGCCAACGTGCCGGTGATCGAGAACCGCGCCGTGGCCCGCGCGCTGCTCGCCACCGCCACGGTGGGGCAGATGGTCCCGTCCGCGCTCTACGCGGTCGTGGCCGAGATCCTCGCCTTCGTGTACCGGCAGCGCGTCGCCCGCAGCGGCGGGGCGGCGGCGCCTGAACGGAGGGCCTCGTGAGCGTCGTGACGCTTCCCAACGCGGTCGCCCCGGTGCTCGGCACGCCCGTCGGGGCCGCGGCCGCCGGGCGCTCCACGCCCGGCTCGGGCGCCGGCACCGCGGCGGCGGTGCCGCTCGGGCGCCGGCTGCTGTCCTCGACGGCCGAGACCTACCTCGCGATCGGCGTGGTCGGCATCGTCGCCCTGCTGGTCGTGCCGCTGCCGGCGTTCCTGCTGGACGCCTGCCTGGCGCTGAGCTTCGCGCTCTCGATCATCATCCTGCTGGTGGCGCTGTCGTCGCGCGACCCGCTCGAGTTCAGCATCTTCCCCAGCCTGCTGCTGCTCATCACGCTGCTGCGGCTCGGCCTCAACGTGAGCAGCACGCGTCTCATCCTGAGCAGCGGGCGCGCGGGCGAGGTCATCGCCGCCTTCGGCAACTTCGTGATCGGCGGCAACTACGTGGTCGGGCTCGTCATCTTCCTGATCCTGGTCGTCATCAACTTCATGGTCATCACGAAGGGCGCCGGACGCGTCGCCGAGGTGGCCGCGCGGTTCACCCTCGACGCGATGCCCGGCCGCCAGATGAGCATCGACGCCGACCTCGGCGCGGGCTTCATCGACGAGGCCGAGGCGCGGCGGCGGCGCGAGGAGATCAACCGCTACGCCGACTTCTACGGTTCCATGGACGGCGCGGCGAAGTTCGTGCGGGGCGACGCGGTGGCCGGGCTGGTCATCACCGGCATCAACCTGGTCGGCGGGTTCATCATCGGGATGACCCAGCACGGCATGACCGCCCGGGAATCGCTCTCGACCTTCACCGCGCTCACCGTGGGCGACGGGATCGTGACCCAGATCCCCGCGCTGATCGTGAGCACCGCGGCCGGCCTGCTGGTGACCTACGGGTCGGCGGGCACGCCGGTGGCCTCGTCGATCATGGACCAGCTGACGGCCAGCCCGCGCTCGCTGTGGACGGCCTCGGGGATCCTGGCGCTGTTCGCCGTCGTCCCCGGGCTGCCGATGCTCCCCTTCCTCGCGCTCGCGGCGGCGTCGGCCGGGGTGGCCTACGCGATGCGCGGGCGCCGCCGGTCGGCCCCGGCCGCGGCGGCGGCGCCGCGCGGCGACGGAGACCGAGTTCCCCACCGGCATGCCCCCGCTGCTGGAGCTGCTGGCGGTCGAGCCGCTGGAGGTCGAGATCGGCTACGCCCTGGTGCCGCTGGTGGACGAGACGCAGCAGGGCGACCTGCTCCAGCGGGTGCGGGTCATGCGCAAGCAGCTGGCCTTCGAGCTCGGGATGATGGTGCCGGCGGTGCGGATCCGCGACAACATCCAGCTCCCGCTCGAACGAGTACGTCATCCGGCTGCGCGGCGCGCGGGTCGCGGGCGGCGCGCTGATGCCGCGCCACCTGCTCGCGCTCGACACCACCGGGAGTGCCACGCCCATCGAGGGCACGACCACGACCGATCCCAGCTTCGGCCTGCCCGCGGTGTGGATCTCGCCCGATCAGCGCGGCCAGGCCGAGGCCGCCGGGTACAACGTGGTCGAGCCGCAGACCGTGCTCTCGACGCACCTCATGGAGACCATCCGCGAGCACGCCTCCGACCTGCTGAGCCGCCAGAACACGCGCGAGATGCTCGACGAGCTCAAGGAGACCCACCCGGCGCTGGTCGAGGACGTCGTCCCCAACAAGCTCTCGCTGGGCGTCGTGCACCGCGTGCTGCAGCGGCTGCTGCGCGAAGGCCTGCCGATCCGCGACCTGGTGAGCATCCTCGAGGCGCTCTCCGACGCGGCCGAGCAGACCAAGGACCCGGAAGTCCTCACCGAGCACGTCCGGCGCACCCTGTCGACCGTGATCGTCCAGATGCTGGGCGGCGGCGAGGCGCCCATCCGGGCGATCACCGTCGGCCCGCGGCTCGAGGTCGGGCTGATGCAGCTCTTCAGTCCGCGGGGCCGCGAAGGGCAGCGCACCCTCGATCCCGAGGAGCTCACCGCGGCCCTGCACTCGCTCCACCGCATCGTCGAATCGTCGCGCCGTGACGGCCAGGTGCCGCCGCTCGTGACGCCCCCCGGCCTGCGCGTCGGCATCCGCCGGCTCGTGGAGCCCATCCTGCCCCGTCTGCCGGTGATCTCGCTCGGCGAGCTGCCGGCGCAGACCCCCATCCAGAACATCAGCACATGGGAGCTGACCCGTGCCGACTGAGACCTTCCGCGGACCCGACTTCTCCACGCTGCTCGCCCAGGCCCAGGCGGTGTTCGGCGATGACGCGATCGTGGTCTCGTCGCGCCGGGTCTCGGCCGACCCGGTCATCGGCTTCGAGCTGGTGGCCGCCGATTCGGCCGGCTCGCTCCCCCGGCCGCGCCACGCGCCGCTGCCGGCACGGACCACGGCCGGCGCCGCTCCGGGCATCGACCCGGCGGCCGGCGGCCGCGGCCCGCTCGTCGTCGCGCTGGTCGGGCCGACCGGTGCCGGCAAGACCACGACCATCGCCAAGCTCGCCAACCATCCCCAGGTGTTCGGCGGACACTCGGTCGGCCTGCTCTGCCTCGACACCTACCGCATCGGCGCGGTCGAGCAGTCGCGCATCTACGCCGAGCTCTCGCGCATCCCGCTGGAGGTCGTCTACGAGACGCGCGAGCTGAAGCGCGCGCTGCGGCGGCTCTCGGGGTGCGAGGTCGTGCTGGTCGACACCGCGGGTCGCGGGCCCGCCGCCCGCGGCGACGTGGCCGCCACCCGCGCCGCGCTGGCCGAGCTGGCGGCGCACGAGGTGCACCTCACGCTGCCCGCGGGACTGCAGACGCGCCTCGCCCGCCGCCTGGTGGACGACTACCGGGAGTGGGGCGTGACGCACCTGCTCCCGACCAAGCTGGACGAGCTGCCCGGAGACAGCTCGCTGTTCGACCTCGCCGTCTCCTGCGGGCTGCCCGTGCGCTGGGCGGCCGACGGGCAGGAGGTGCCCGCCGACCTGCGGTCCGCCGCGCCGGTCGCCGGCGCGGGCTCCGCGTCGCGGACGCCGCGCGGCGAGTTCGCCGTGACGGGAGCGCGGTGATGGACCAGGCCGCCGCCCTTCGCAGCCTCGCGCAACAGGCACCGTGCCGCCCGCGGGCGGGATCGCCCGGCGCGGAGGTGATCGTCGTGGGCAGTGGCAAGGGAGGCGTGGGGAAGTCGGTGCTCGCGGCGCTGTTCGCCACCGCGCTGGCCCGGAACGGCCGCCGCGTGCTGCTGGTGGACGGCTGCCAGAACCAGGGCAACCTGCACATCCTGCTGGGCGTGCGTCCCGCCGGCCGGCTCGAAGACCTGCTGACCGGCGAGGCCGACCTGGAGCAGCTCCCGGTGGCCGTGGGCCCCGGCCTCTGGCTGCTGCCCGCGGACTCCGGCGCCGAGTCGCTCTACGCCCTGAGCCGGGTGGACCAGGCGCGGCTCCACCACCAGCTGAGCTCCCTCTACGAGGACTTCGAGACGGTCGTCGTGGATGGCGGGCCCGGTATCGACAACGTCGTGCGGGTCGCCTCGATGAACGCCACCCGGCTGGTGGTCGTCACCGTGCCGGAGCCGACGGCGCTGAGCGACGCCTACGCGCTGATCAAGATCGTGAGCCTCCAGCTCCCGGCCCTGCCGGTCTCCGTCCTCGTGAACCGCACCCGGAGCGACGAGGAGGGGCTGGCCGCCTTCGAGCGCCTGCGCCTCGCCGCCTCGCGCTTCCTGGGCCGGGAGCTCGAGCTACCTGGGTGCCCTGCCGGAGGACGACGGGCTGCGCGCCGACATCCGCCGGCCCGGGGCGCTCCTCGCCGCAGCACCGCCGGCGGTGGACGAGGCCGTCGCCCGCCTGGCCGGAGCCAGGACGTCCGAGGCGGACGGCGAGTGCGCCGCCCCGCCCCGGTCCCCCTTCACGACGAGCGTGCCATGACCGACCTGAACAACGCCCTCTGGGAGCGCTACCGGACCCACGGTGATCCGGAGGCCCGCTCGCAGCTGCTGGATCGATACATCGGCCTCGTCCACCACGCCGCTCGCGAGATCATCCGGCGGGCGCCGCGCGAGATCGAGCTCGACGAGCTGGTGAGCGCCGGCACGCTCGGGCTGGTGCAGGCCCTCGAGGGCTTCGAACTCGAGCGCCGGCTGGCGTTCAGCAGCTACGCGGTCCCGCGCATCCGCGGTGCGATGCTCGACGAGATGCGCGCCCAGGACTGGGTGCCGCGCTCGGTGCGCACCCGCGGACGCCAGCTGTCGCGCGTGCGCGACGACCTCGCGCAGCGCCTCGGGCGCGCCCCGGCGGCGACGGAAGTGGCCCGGGCACTGGGCGTGGACATGGACACCTACTGGCGCTGGGCGGAGCAGGCCGAGGGCCGCGTGCTGCTGGCGCTCGACGCGCCCGGCGGGGCCGGGGAGGAAGGCGACGCGCTGCTCTCCGAGACCATCCCCGACACCGAGTCGACGGACCCGGGAGTCGAGCTGGCGCGGGCCGAGGCGCTGGAGGGGCTGCACGAGGCCTTCGCCGCGCTCCCCGCCAAGGACCGGCTGGTCCTGTCGCTCTACCACTACGAACAGTTGAGCCTGAAGGAGATCGGTGACGTCCTGCACGTCAGCGAGTCACGGGTCTCCCAGATCCGGACGCGGGCGCTCGCGCGCCTGCGGGAGGCCATCACGCGCAACGGAGGTGAGCCATGAGAAGGAAGCTCTGGACGGCGGTCCTCGTCACGGTGGTGTTGATGGTGCTGGGCGGGAACCTGCCGGGCCGTCTTCCCGCGTCGTGGCTCGCCGCCGGCTCCGCGGCGTGGGACGGCATGGTCGCGCGCGTCCCGGCGCTGTGGGATGGCGCCGTCGTCGCGGCCGCCGCGCTCCGGGACCGGCTGGCCCCGGTGGTCGCGGCGCTGGCGGCGGAGTTGCAGACCCCGCCCGCGGCCGTGGGCGCGGCGGGTTTGCTGGCCGCGCTGGCGGGCGCCTGCTTCGCGCTCGCGCTCGCCGGCCGCCGCCGCGATCCGTTCAAGGCCGTGGTCCGCGAGGTGCGCGGCGGTCGTCCCGTCGCCCGCGCCGCGCGCCGCACGCGCCTGGCCCAGGACGCCGTGCGCACGCTGCTGCGTCCCGATCGCGCCACGCGCCGGCGGTCCCGCCGGCGCCGGGAAGAACCTTCCGCTCCGGCATGGTTGAGTGGCCTGAACCGCCGCCGGGAGGCGGATCCGGTGAGCGGGATGCGCTGGGTCGAAAGCAGTTAGCCGGTCGCCTGCGCCCCCGGGCCGCACGGCATGCGGCTTGCGTCGGGGACGTGGAACCCCGGGCCTCGGGCCGGGAACGAAAACAGGAGGAGCCATGTCGATGCGGGGCATCGTGAGCACGGCCCGCACCCTCGCGTACTACCGGAAGCTCCAGGAGGTCGCGACCCACAACGTCGCGAACGCGAGCACCGACGCGTTCAAGGCCGGCCGGATGACGGCCCGGCAGCTCCCGGGCGCCGACTACCCCGTGCCGGTCGAACAGCTGGACCTCGAGCAGGGGCGCCTGCGCGATACCGGCCGGCCGCTCGACATCAGCCTCGAGGGGCCGGGCTTCCTCGTCGTGAACACGCCGCGCGGTGAGCGCCTGACCCGTGGCGGCTCGCTGCGGCTGGACGCGTCGGGGTGCCTGATGGACGGGCGCGGCGACCCGCTGGTGGGCGCGGAGGGCCCGATCCGCGTGATCGGTTCCCAGGTCGAGATCCGGGCCGACGGCACGGTGGTCGTGGACGGCGCGGGCGTCGGACGCCTGCGCGTCGAGACCGTGGACGAGCCGGCCCGGCTCCTCAAGGAAGGCTCCGGACGCTACGTGCCGGACGGCACGCGGCACCCCGTGCCCGAGAACACGGTCGCCGTGCGCCAGGGCTCGGTCGAGGAGGCCAACCTCGACCCGCTGCTGTCCATGGTGGAACTCATGACCATCCAGCGGTCCTACGGCAGCAACGTCGAAGCGCTGAAGGCGCTGGACAGCGTGCTGGGGAACGTCACCAACACAGTGGGCAGGGTCCAGTGACCGGGCCCGCAGGGCTGGGCGAGGGCGCCGCCGGCGCCGCGCGACCCCGCCGGGAGGACGACCGATGAATTCGAGCCTGCGAACGTCCGCGAGCGGCATGGCCGCGCAGCAGCGCATGATCGACGTGATCGCCAACAACCTCGCCAACGTGAACACCACCGGCTTCAAGCGGAGCCGGGTGAGCTTCGAGGACGTGCTCTACGAGACCCTGCAGGGGCCGCGCGCCGCGACCGACCGGGGCGCCGAGACCGTCGGCGCCGGTGCAGATCGGCAAGGGCGTGCGCATCGGCGCGATCCTGCGGCTCCACGGGCAGGGCGCCCCCGAGAGCACCCAGCGGCCGCTGGACGTCGCCGTCGAGGGCGACGGCTTCTTCCAGGTGCGGCGGCCCGACGGCACCACCGCGTACACGCGCGACGGCAGCTTCACGCTCTCGGAGTCCGGCACGCTCGTGACGACCGGCGGCCACGCGGTGCTGCCCAGCATCACCGTGCCCGAGGACGCGAGCTCCATCACCATCGCCCCCGACGGCACCGTGAGCGTGCTCTCGGCCGGCAGCTCGACCCCGGTCGAGCTGGGCCGCATCGAGCTCGCGCGCTTCGTGAACTCGTGCGGCCTGCTCAGCATCGGCGAGAACCAGTACGCCGAGACCCCGGCCTCGGGCCAGCCCATGACCGGGTCCCCGCAGGAGGACGGCTTCGGCCGGCTGCTCCAGGGCTCGCTCGAGACCAGCAACGTCGAGATCGTGCAGGAGATGACCGACATGATCGCGGCGCAGCGCGCCTACGAGATCAACGCCAAGGCGATCACCGCCAGCGACGAGATGATGAGCGCCACCAATGACCTCATTCGCTAGCCTGGTCGTCCTGCTCCAGCTCGTGAGCTCCGCGCCCACGGCGTTCGAGGCTTCCGCGGCCGTCCGCGTGGGTCGCCTGGCTCGCCCGGGAGTGGGGCGTGCCGGAGCGCGCGGTGCGGCTCGAGTGGGGCCGGCTGCCGGGCACGCTGCCCGGCGGGGCGCCGCCGTTCCGCGTCACGGGCCGGGGCGTGGGGGGCTGGCTGGTCGTGGTGTTCGAGCCGCCCGGCGCGGACGCCGTCGCCGTCCGGCTGCGGGCCGGCGTGGAGGATTCCGTGCCCGTGGCCGCGCGACCGCTCGCGGCCGGCACCCGCCTCGTTCCCGCCGACGTGCGGCGGGAGCCGCGCGTGTGCTGGGGGCCGCCCGCGCCGCCGTCCTCGTCCCTCCCGGGACCGGGATGGGAGGTGCGCCGCGCGCTCGCTGCCGGGGACGCGCTGGCGCGGCCCGCCGTGGCTCCGCCGTTGCTCGTCGAGGCCGGCGCGCCGGTGCGGCTGCTGTGGACCGACGGCGCGGTGCAGGTTTCGGTGGTCGGCACCGCGCTCAATCGCGCGCGCCAGGGTGAGTTGGTGAGGGCCCGGGTGGAGGGCAGGCCCGACCGGCTGGTCGGAACCGCCACCGCGACGGGCACCGCCGTGATCTCGAGTGGGGGAGACCGATGAGAGCGTCGCTTGCCGTCCTGTTCTTCGCCGCGCTGGCGGTCCCGGGGGCTGCCACGGCGCAGACCCCGGACCCGGCCGTCGCGGCATCCGCCGCGGATTCGGGCGGCACCGCGCCCGCCGCGCGGGCCGAGCGCCCGGCCGGGCGCCTCTCGTGGACCTCCGACCGCGTGCCGCTGCGCGTCGGGGACCTCCTCACCGTGGTGGTGGACGAGGCCACCGCGGCGAGCGAGCGGGTCTCCAAGGTCGCCACCGGCGACCGCTCCACCCGCGCCGACCTGAACGCGAGCATCGGCACCGACGTGGCCATCGGCCCGGCGAAGTCCTTCGGCTCGGGCCTGAAGAGCAACTCCCGCGACGTCGGGGAGACCGGCCGGCAGGGCGATCTCACCGCCGTGCTGACCGTCCAGGTCACCGCGCTCGAGGGTGACGGCACGATCCGGATCGCGGGCAGCAAGAAGGTCACCGTGGACGGGAGGGTGCAGGACATCACGCTCAGCGGCCTGGTGCGCTCCCAGGATGTCTCGCCGGCCAACTGCGTGCTCTCCAACCGGGTCGCGAACGCGGAGATCACCTACAAGGGGAAGAAGATCGGTCCGACCACGGGCATCGTCGGCCGCTTCCTCGGGATGTTGTGGCCATGAGCGCGCGCTCCTGCGGCATCCGGTGCGCGCTGCTCCTCGCGCTGGCCGTGGCCGTGCCCGCGCGCGGCGCCGACGGCCGGATCGGCGACCTCACGCTGCACGCGGGCGACGTGCCGCGCCGCCTGGTGGGCTACGGTCTGGTGGTCGGCCTCGACGGCAGCGGCGACCGCAGCTTCGGAAGGTCCACGGCGGGCACGCCCACGGTGCGCTCGGTGGTGAACCTGCTGCGCCGGTTCCAGATCGAGGTGCCGGCCGAGCAGTTGCGCATGCGTGACGTCGCGGCGGTGCTGGTGACGGCGGAAGCCTCCCCGTACCTGCGCGCCGGGGGACGCTTCGAAGTCCAGGTCTCCGCGATCGGGGACGCGACCTCGTTGCGCGGCGGCGTGCTGTGGATCACCCCGCTGGTGACCGACCCCGGGCAGCCGGCGCTGGCGACCGCGCAGGGCGCGGTGCTGGTGGCCGACGACGGCGAGTCGCGCTCGCTGCGCACGCGGCAGGGCAACACCGGCCGCATCCCGCAGGGTGGCCTGCTCGAGGTGGAACTGCCCGCGAGCGCGATGTCGGCGCGACTGCTGTTGCGCCGGCCGGACCTGGCCACCGCGAGCCGCATCGCCGATGCCGTGAACGCGGCCTTCGGGGCGAACACCGCGAAGGCCGAGGACCCGGGGGCGGTGGCGCTGACGCCGGCCGCCGGCCGCACCGACGGGCTGAACGCGTTCCTCGCCGCGGTGGACACCATCCAGGTGAGCACCCGCGAGCAGGCGTTGGTCATCATCGGCGGACGCGACGGGACGGTCGTGGCCGGTGGCGGCGCGACGGTGGGTCCGGCTTCCGTGAGCCACGGCGGCCTGACGCTACTGGTGGGCGGCCCGCCCGCGACCGGCGGGACGGCGACCGGCATCGTGCGCGTCGAGCCGCTGGCCTCCGTGCAGGACGTGGCGGCCGGGCTCCACGCGGCCGGGGCGAAGCCGGAGGAGATCGCCGCCATCTTCGAGTCGCTGCAGGCCGCCGGCGCGCTCCAGGCGCAGGTGGTGGTCCGATGAGTGCCGTCAGCGGGCCCGCCGGGATGACCGCGGCGCCGCGTCCGGACCCGCACGCCCAACTCCGCAGGATGGCCCACGAACTGGAAGGCCTGTTCCTGAACCAGCTCTTCAAGGCGATGCGCGCGAGCGTGCCGCAGGACGGTCTCATCGAGTCGGGACCGGGCCAGGAGCTCTTCACCTCCATGCTCGACGAGCGGCTGGCCGGCGAGGCCGCGGAGCGGATGAAGAGCGGCATGGGCGAAGCGTTGTACCGCCAGATGGCGAGGCGGCTCCCGCCCGAAGAGACCCCACCGACGCCGGAGGTCAGACCATGAAGCCCCAATCGTTGAGCCTGGTGCTGGAGGCGTCGCGTCCCGCGGCCACCACCGCGACGCAGTCGCTCGAGCGGCTCACCGCGGCGCTCGAGCACGAGATCGTCGCCGTGCGCGACCTGGGCGAAGCGCTCGTGCAGCAGCGCTCCGCCGTGGCCGCCAGCGACATCACCCGCGTGAACGCCAGTGTCGACGACGTCGGCCGGCTCCTGCTGGCCGTGGACGAATCGCGCCGCCACCGCGTGGCGGTCGTGGCGGAGCTGGGCGGTGACCCGGGCGCCTCGCTCGAGGAGTTCGAGCCGCCCGCCGGCGCGCATGGCGCGGGCGCCTACGTCGCCGCGCGCGCCGCGTTGCGCCGCGAGGCGGAGAAGGCGGCCCGCGAGGCGGCCGTGAACCGGACCGTGCTGCGCAGCGCCGTCGAGGCGGGGAACGCGTTCCTCCAGGCGCTGTTCTCCTCCGCGGAGGAGCCCTCGCCGGTCTACCGGGCGGCCGAGCACCCGGCCACCCCGAAGAGCCCGGGCTTCATCCTCAACCGGAGGGCCTGACCATGTCCCTCGCCAGCCTGTTGAGCATCGCGCGGTCCGCGATGTTCGCCCAGCAGAACGCGATGAGCGTGACCGCGCACAACGTCGCGAACGCCCAGACGGCGGGCTACAGCCGCCAGCGACTCACGCTCACCGCGGCCGCGCCGCAGCTCACGCCGATGGGGCCCATCGGCCGGGGCGTGACCGAGGCCGGCATCGAGCGCGTGCGCAACACCTTCTTCGACTCCCGCTATCGCAGCGAATCGGGGCTCCTGGGCAACTCCGCCACCATGGGGGACTTCCTGGGCCAGGTCGAGGCGGCCATCCACGAGCCTTCGACCGACGGGCTCGCGGCGTCGCTCGACGGCTTCTTCGGCGCGTTCGCCAACCTGGCGAACAACCCGGCCAGCCCCACCAGCCGTTCGCTCGTGCAGCAGGCGGGCCGGCGATTCGTGCAGCAACTCCAGCAGCTCGACACCGCGGTGCACGAGATCGCCGACGGCGCGCTGGCGCAGATCCGCGACCAGGTGGGCCAGGTGAACGACCTCGCCCGCCAGATCGGCGAGCTCAACGGGCAGATCCTCGCCAGCGGCCCGGGCGGGACGGCCCCCGATCTGCAGGACCGGCGCGACCTGCTCGTGGACCAGCTCTCCGGCCTGGTCGGAGTGCGCGTGATGGACCGCAGCGACGGCACCATCGCGGTGGCCGCGGGCGACACGATCATCGTGGACGGTTCGAACGCCCAGGCGCTGGCGGTGAACGCGCTGCCGGGGGGCGGCTACAGCCTGGTCACCTCCGGGGGCGGCACGGTGGCCCCGAAGTCGGGGAGCCTGGCCGCGCTCTGCGAGCTCACCACGACCACGCTGCCCGGCATCGAGGCCCAGCTCGACTCCCTGGCCCGGGCGCTGGTCACGACCGTGAACGCGATCCACCGCACCGGCTACACCCTGAACGGCGCGACCAACACCGACTTCTTCGACCCGGCGGGGGTGACCGCGCAGAGCATCGCGCTGGCTCCCGGAGTGCTCGCCTCCGGAGACGCCATCGCGGCGGGCGGGATCGCGGCCGCCGGCGACGGCACGGTCGCGCAGCAGCTCGCGGCCCTGGCCACGACCGGTGTCGCGGCGCTGGGCGGGAGGAGCTTCCGGGAGTTCTACATCGATCTCTCCGGGCAGGTCGGGTCCAGCGTGAGCAGCGCGTCCCAGGACGCGTCCGCGCACCAGGCGATGGTGGACCAGGCCGACACGTTGCGCGCCAGCATCAGCGGCGTCTCGGTGGACGAGGAGATGGTCGCGCTCATCAGCCAGCAGCAGGCCTACACCGCGGCCGCACGCATCGTGAACGTCGCCAACGAGATGATGCAGAGCGTGCTCCAGATGATCTGAGAGCGGTCGCAGCGACGGTTCGCGAGTGCCGCCGGGGGGTGTGGCACCTCCCGGCCGTTCGCGCGCGTCGCGGGGGGCGGGCGCCTCGCGCCCGCGTCACGCCCGGGCTGCCGGTCCAGGGGGTGGCGGAGGGGTCAGGCGGACTGCTTCAGGATGGTCGCGCCTTCGAGCAGGGGCTCGAGGTGGTGCCGCCGCCGGATGGTCTCCAGCACCGACGACGACAGCCGGGTGCCCCGCGCGAGCAGCTTGAGGCCCGAGTCCGTGCACAGGTCCTCGGCCAGCACCATCCCCGCCTCGAGGTCCGGGATGGCCAGCCGGATGCGCGAGTCGCGCAGCTCGTGCTGGGGCCCGCTGGCGAGCATCTCCTGCAGCTGGACGATGACCATGGGGTCGTAGCAGGTGCCCCGGCGCTCGTCGAGCCGGTCCATGATCTCGTCGACGGAGGCCTCGCCCTCGGCCGCGAGCGCGGTCGTGAAGTCGATGATCACGCGCAGGATCCGGGAGCGCAGCGGGATCTGGCCCTGCTGCAGGTGGCTGGGGAAGCCGGAGCCGTCCCAGTTCTCGAAGATCGCGCCCACCAGGTCGCCGGCCTCGCGCAGGCCGTCCACGCGCTGCAGCAGGGCGCGGGTGGCGAGGACGAACCGGGTGTCGTGGGCCGGCGGCGGGCCGGGCTCGCCGTCCCGCCCGTCGCCCGCGGCCAGGACGCGGCCCATCTCGTGCAGGCGGGCGGCGATGTCGAGGTCGCGGCACATCGAGAGCGGGACCTCGAACCGTTCCGCCAGTCCCCGGGCCAGCTCCACGATCCGCTCGCCGCGCGCGGCGGCGCCGGGGAGCCGCATGTCCACGAGGCTCACGAGCAGTTCGAGCAGGTGGTCGAAGCCCAGGCGGAGCTCCACGTGCAGCCGCTCGAGCTCCTGGCGGTCGGAGCGGAGCTCGTCGTTCACCCGCTTGATGCGCTGCATCCAGCGCACCTTCGCCATCAGGTCGGCGGGCTCCACCGGTCGGGTGAGGTACTCGTCCACCCCGACGGCCAGTCCCTGGCGCTTGAACTCGGTGCTGTCGCTGGACACCACCAGCACGATCATCGCGTCGGCCATGCCCGGCTGGGCACGCAGGCCGCGGCACAGGTCGAAGGCGCGCTCGCCGATGAGCTCGTGGTCGACGATCACCAGGTCGGGCTGCTGCTCCCGCACCAGCGGCAGCACGTCCGCCCCGTGGGGGGTCACCAGCGGACGGACCCCGGGCACCAGGGCCAGCATGGCGGTGAAGCCCCCCACCACCGCGTCGTCGGCCGAGGCCAGCAGCACGGTCGCCGGGCCGCTCACGTGGAGGTCTCCGGCGCCGTCGCGCGGTGGCTGCCCGGCATGGAGTCGGGCGGCAGGCCGTCGGGCGAGCGCATCTCGGGCGGCCGTGCGTACTCCGTCAGCATGGTGATCGTGATCCGCCGGTTGCAGGCCGAGTACGGGTTGCCCGGGTCGCGCAGCTCGTGGTCGGCGAGGCCGCGGATCTGCACCACCTGGTCGGGGGCCAGGCCGTTCCGCCCCAGGACGCGGCGGGCCGCGTTGGCCCGGTCGGCGCTGAGCTCCCAGTTCGAGTAGGCGCTGTTGCCCGCGTACGGACGGGCGTCGGTGTAGCCCTCGACCCGCACGGCGTTGGGCAGGGCGCCGAGCTCCCGCCCGAGCAGCGCGAGGATCTGCACGCCGCGCGGGTTGGGAGTGGAGCTGCCGGTGTCGAAGAACACGCCGGTCGAGTCCTCGAGCAGCTGGATGCGCAGCCCGTCGCTGGTCAGCTGGATCTCGATCTTGTCCCGGGCGGCGCCGAGGTCGGCGACCTTGTCGAGCTGGCCCTCGAGGCGCTGGGCGAGCGCCCCCAGGCGGTTGCGGCGCATCTCCACCACCTCGCTCGGCGAGAGCGGGCGCACGGTGGAGCTCTGCGCGCCCTCGCCGGGCATGATCGAGCTGCCGAACTCGTCGGCGCGCCCGAGCGGGTCCTGGAAGTAGCCCGCGACCGCCGAGCGGATGTCGGTGCTCTGGTTCACGATCCACAGCACCAGGAAGAGCGCGAACATGGCGGTCATGAAGTCGGCGAAAGCCACCTTCCAGGCGCCGCCGTGGTGCCCGCCGCGGTGACCGCGCTTCTTCACGATGATGATGACCGGTACCTCGCGGTTCTTGTTCACCGCGCCCGCTCCGCCCTTGCCCGGTCCCTTGAGGCTCTTGCAGGCGGCTCTCCATCTCGGCGAAGGTCGGCCGCACCTCGGCGAAGATCGCGCGCCGCCCGAACTCGACGGCGACGATCGGGGAGAAGCCCTTCGCGAAGGCCACGACGCACGCCTTGGCGACGTAGAAGATGCGCGACTCCGCGGTGTTGACGTGCTCGAGCCCCTGGGCGATCGGGTTCACGAAGCCGTAGGCGCAGAGCACGCCGAGGAACGTCCCGACCAGGGCGGCGGCCACCTTCTCGCCGATCTGCTCCACCGGGCCGGAGATCGCGCCCATCGTGACCACGATGCCGAGCACCGCCGCCACGATGCCGATGCCGGGCAGCGCGTCGCCCACCCGTGTCATCGTCGTTACCGGCATCGCCTCCTGCTCGTGGTGGACGTCGATCTCGCCGTCCATCAGGGCCTCGAGGTCGTGCGGCGGCACGCTGCCGACCAGCACCAGCCGCAGCGAGTCGCACAGGTAGACGATCGCGTGGTGGTGGCGGAGGACCTGCGGGTAGCGGGCGAAGAGCGCGCTCTTCGCCGGGGCCTCGATGTGGGCCTCGATGGCCACCAGGCCGTCGCGGCGCGCGGTCTGGAAGATCTCGTACATCATCTTGAGCATGTCGAGGTAGAGCGTCTTGCCGAACGGGGAGGGCTGGATGAGCTTCGGCAGCTTGGCCCCGAGCGACTTGAGGACCGCGGGGGGGGTCGCGATGAGCACCGTCCCGGTGGCCGTGCCGATGATCGTGACCAGCTCCGAGAGCTGGAAGAGGGCGACGAGCTTCCCCCCGGCGATGGTGAATCCGCCGATCACCGACCCGATGACCACGATCAGTCCGATCAGGGCGATCATTCGCACGCTCCCAGGGGTTCGACCGGGCCGGCAGACGTACGGCCGTGCATCCAGTATCGGTTTGGCGGAGCGTGTCTTGAGGCCCGGCGGGGGGGCGGCGCGGGGCTTCGCGGGGCCCGGCGGGCGGCCTCAAGGAATCCACCCCCGGCCCGATACTCAACGAAGACTCCCGGCGGCTCCCCGCTCGTCAGGGGTTTCGATGTCCCCCGTCGGGGACGAGCCGCGTGTTCCTCAACCCGAGGCGGATCCGTGAGCAAGAGCGCCCTGGTGGTCGACGATTCCGCGACGATGCGGGAGATGGTGTCCTATACGTTGAAGCAGGCCGGCTTCGAACCCCTGGTCGGGAAGAACGGCCAGGACGGGCTGGAGCAGCTCTCCGGAGCGCCGCTGGACCTGATCATCACCGACCTCAACATGCCGGTGATGGACGGGCTCACCTTCATCAAGGCGGTCCGGGCCCGGGACGAGTACAAGTTCACCCCGATCCTCATGCTGACGACGGAGTCCCAGGCCGACATGAAGGCGCAGGGAAAGGCCGCCGGCGCGACCGGCTGGCTGGTGAAGCCCTTCAACCCGGAGATGCTGCTGCAGGTGATCGCGAAGGTCGTACCGAAGTCCTAGGCCGGGACGAGCCTCCAAACCCCCTGCGGGCCCCGGGTCGCCTTTCTTCTCGACGGAGGACACGATGACGAATGGTCCGGTTGGTGACGCCACGGGCGCGGTCGATGCCGTGGCCTGTCCCGCCCGGTGGGACGGCATCCCCGTTCCGCCGCCCGAGATCCGGGAGCGGCTGTACCTGCTGCGCGACGAGGTGCACACCACGCTGCACAGCGAGTTCAACACGACGGCGGTGGACCTCGACCAGCTGCGCGGGATCCTGGCGGACGCTGCCGAGAAGCTCTCCACGGCGTTCTGCGAGATGACTGGCAGCCTGGCGGATCTGGTGCGCCTGATCGACGTGGCCCAGTCCACGCCTGGCGGGGCGCCCATGGGCCAGGTTGCGGCGATCGCCATGGAAATCACCTCGAGGACGGGCAGCACGGTCCAGAGCCTGCAGTTCGAGGACATGGCCACCCAGCTGCTCCAGCACGTGGGCCGCCGCCTGACGACGCTGGAGCGCTTCTCGAAGGACATGTCGGTCCTGCACCCCCATCCCGACAACCCCGTGGCGCCGCTGACCAACGAGGTGCTGGACGAGCTGTTCCGGCGCCTCGACGCGCACCGGTCGGAGCTCCTCGCGGTGGCGCGCAAGACGGTCCAGCAGCAGTCCCTGGACTCCGGCGGCATCGAGCTGTTCTGAGCCATGAAGGCCCTCGTCGTCGACAACGACCGCATCTCGCGAGCGGTGATCAAGCGCCTCCTCAGCCACCTCAACGTCGAGGTGGTGGAGGCGGACAACGGCCTGTCGGCGCTCCAGCAGCTCGAGCTGGTGGACCCCGACTTCCTGGTGCTCGACATCGAGATGCCGATCCTGAGCGGGCTGGAGGCGCTCTGCGCCATCCGCCAGTCGCCCCAGCGGGCCGACGTGCCGGTGATCTGCGTCTCGGCGTCGAGCACCAAGGAGAACGTGACGCGCATGCTGGGGCTCGGCGTCGTCGACTACATGCTCAAGCCCATCAACCCGGTCGACGCGCTGCCGCGCTTCAAGAGCGTCATGCTGCGCTCGACCCAGTGGCGCCAGCGCCGCGAGGGCGGGACCTTCAACACCCTGCTCATGGTGGACGCCGACCCCAACTTCCTGGCCTTCGCGCGGCCGCTCCTCGACCAGGAGTTCGACGTCACCGACGTCTCCTCGAGCACGCAGGCGGCCGTCCGCTTCCGCGAGGCGACGGTGAAGCCCAGCCTGGTGTGCCTGGCGGAGGGGCTCCCGCTCATGGGCGAGGACGTGCTGGCGGACGTCATCCGCAAGATGTCCATCCAGGACGGCTCGACCCCGCCGCAGATCTTCCTGTTCTCGAACTCGGACGTGGAGGCCGCCAAGGCCGCGCGCTACGCGGGCGTGGTGCGCAAGTCGTTCGTCCCCGAGCAGTTCCTCGAGGAGTTCCGCCGGGTCGTGCTGCGCGACCAGAACACGCTCGAGAAGCTGCGCCACCTGGTGCGCGAGGGCCTGCGCAAGGAGCTCGTCACGGCCACCCAGCAGACCATGGGCGTGATGATGGGCAAGGAGGTCCTGGCCTACGGCGAGGAGGAGCAGAAGGGCGTCGAGTGCCCGACCGGCGTGTGCGCGCGGGTCACCCTGCGCGACGCCGAGAGCGGCGCCACCCTCCACACCGAGATGCTCATCGGCCGCGCCCAGGCGGAGAAGATCGGCTCCCAGGTGCTGCGCCGGGAGAGCACCTTCGAGGACGGCAGCTCCGAGGTGCTCTACGAGCTGGTCAACACGATCGCCGGCCGCATCCGCGCCGGTCTCCACTCGCGCGGGTTCGACCTCAAGATGGGGCTGCCCGAGGTGGTGACCGAGGAGGTCGGGGAGGCGCCCGCCGACCTCCGGACCGTGTTCCGCTGCCTCGACGACCAGGTGTTCAGCCTCGGGCTGCGCGTGGTGAAGGGCGACACCGACCTGGTCGGGGAGGCGCCGTCCGCGAGCCCGGCGAGCGGGGCGACCGCCCCCGCCGAGGCCTCCGCGGTGGGCGCCGCCGCCCAGGCCGTGGATGACGTGCTGTTCTAGGAGGGGGCCCCGATGGTGACGAGCGCGAGGGAGGGAGCCGTGCAGCCGATCCGGGTCGACGAGGACGGCGCGCAGCGGCGCCTGTGCCTGGAGGGCACGATCAACGCGGCGCTGGCGCGCCGGCTCAAGGAGGGGGCGCTGGCCGCGCTCGCCGGGACCGGGACGGTGACGCTCGACCTCGCCCGCGCCGAGTACCTGGACGGCGCCGCGTTGCAGGTGCTGCTCGCGCTGGGCGCGGAGCTCGCAGCGCGCGGACGCAGCCTCAAGGTGGTGGCCATGGCCCCGTCGGTCGAGGACACCCTGCGCGTCGTCGGGCTCGCGGGGGTCATCGGCGGCGAACGGCCGGCGGTCGCCGCGCCGGAGAGAGGGTAGGCTCCCCATGAAGGTGGACCTCAAGCGCTTCCACGAGACCTTCTTCGAGGAGGCCTACGAGCATCTCGCCACCATGGAGTCCGGGCTGCTTGACCTGGAGACCCGCGGGGCCGATCCCGAGCTGCTGAACACCATCTTCCGCGCGGCGCACTCGATCAAGGGGGGCAGCGGCAGCTTCGGCTTCACCGAGATCGCGCGCCTCACCCACGTGCTCGAGAACGTGCTCGACCGCCTGCGCGGCGGCCGGCTCGCGGTGGAGCCCGCGCTCACGGCGTTGCTCCTCAAGGCGACCGACCTGCTGCGCGCCCTGGTCGAGGCGACCCGGGCCGAACAGGCCGGGACCGTCCCGATCGACGAGACCGTGGCCGAGCTGGAGGCCAGGCTCGCCGTCGAGCCGGCGCCGGCCGGGCCGGCCCCGGCTCCCGCCGCGGCGGGGGCGGCCGCCGGCTCCGTGTGCGAAGTGAGCTTCCGGCCGCACTCGGGCTTCTTCGGGCAGGGGCAGGACGTGCTCCTCCTGCTGCGGGAGATCGCCGACCTCGGCGAGGTGATCGAGGTGAACTGCGACCGGTCCCGGCTCCCGGCGCTCGAGGCGCTGGACCCCGAGGCCTGTCACCTGTCGTGGACGTACCGGTTGCGGGGCGTGGCCAGCGAGGCGGTGGTCCGCGACGTCTTCATGTTCGTCGAGGACGCCTGCGACCTCACGATCCGGCTCGTGCCGGACACCGCCGCGGCGTCCGCCGCCACCGCGTCGTCGCCGGCCGCGCCGGCATCCGCCGGGGAACACGCGAACCGGCGCCAGGCCGATGCGTCGTCGATCCGTGTGCCCACCGAGAAGGTGGACGGGCTCATCAACCTGGTGGGCGAACTGGTCATCGCCCAGGCCATGGTGAGCCAGGTCGCGACGCGCATGACCGGTGAGGGCCTGATCCAGATCCAGGAGGCCCTGGGCATGGTGGTGCGCAGCACGCGGGACCTGCAGGAACGCGTGATGTCCATCCGCATGCTGCCCGTGGGGTCGGTGTTCAACCGCTTCCCGCGGACCGTGCACGACCTGGCCCTGTCGCTGGGCAAGCGCGTGCGCCTGGACATCTCCGGCGCTGACACCGAGCTCGACAAGAGCGTGATCGAGCGGCTCGGCGATCCGCTCACGCACCTCATCCGCAATTCCGTGGACCACGGCATCGAATCGCCCGAGGAGCGGGCCCGCTGCGGCAAGCCCGAGGAGGGCGTCGTGCGCCTGCGTGCGTTCCACGAGGGCGGCAACGTCGTCATCGAGATCGCGGACGACGGCAAGGGTCTCGACCGGGATCGCATCCGGGCGAAGGCCGTCGCCCAGGACCTGGTGCGCCCGGACGCGGTGCTCTCCGACGACGACATCCACGCGCTGCTCTTCCGCCCCGGCTTCTCCACGGCGGCCGTCGTCACCGACGTCTCGGGACGCGGCGTGGGCATGGACGTGGTGAAGCGCAACGTCGAGGCGCTCAACGGCGCGATCGTCGTGTCGAGCGTCCCGGGACAGGGCAGCCGGTTCCGCATCCGCATCCCGCTGACGCTGGCCATCCTGGACGGGCTGTCGATCCAGGTGGGCCGGGAGGTGTTCATCATCCCGCTGCTGGCCATCGCGCAATCGGTGCGCCCGGCGCCCGGCGAGGTCAAGACCGTGCTGGGCGGACGCGGCGAGATCTTCCTGTTGCGGGGCGAGCAGGTCCCGCTGCTCCGGCTGGACCGTCTGCTGGGCGTCTCCGGCGCGGTGACCGATCCGTGCCAGGGCATCGTCGTGGTGCTGGAGTCGGACGAGTGCCGCTTCGGGGTGCTGGTGGACGACGTGCTCGGGCAGTCCCAGGTCGTCATCAAGAGCCTGGAGCAGAACTACCGCAAGGTGGACGCCGTCATGGGGGCGACCATCATGGGCGACGGCCGGGTCGCGCTCATCATGGACGTGGTGGAACTGCACCGCATCGCCACCCGGCGCCAGAACGAGGCGGAGGCTCCCGCCGAAGGGGCGGGCGCGGCGGCAGGCGCCGGGGCCGAGCTCGCCGCCTCGGCCCGCTGAGGCCCGCGGGGGACCCTAGCGGGGACCGCCCCGTTCGCGGTTGCGCGACTCGAGGTCCAGGGCGACGAAGTTGAGATCGATGAGAGCGTCCTGGATCTTGTCCAGCACGTGCGCCGTCGAGCCCGCCATGCGGGCCGCGGCGTCGCGGAAGCGCGCGGCCGCCGCGTCGTAGTCCCGGGCGAGCCCGAGCGTCTCGGCGTGCGTCGCGGCGATCTCCCGCTGGCGCGCGGCGGTCTCGTCCGCCAGCGACTCGAGCGCGGCGCGCGCTTCGGGGGGCAGCGCGGCGATGCGGGACCGGAGCTGCTCCAGCGTCTGGTCGTAGCCGGCGATGTCCATGGCGTCCTCCTTCCTGGACACCATGGTAGACCCCGGGGCTCCCGCGACGCCAGAGATTCGCGTTCCCCGGTGCCGTCCCCCGCCTGCCGACCCGGCGTCGTCGTGCGGATTGCACGACGGCCGCTCCGTCCGCTCAAGGACGTGCCCGCCGTGGCGACACTCCGGGATGGGCAGGGCTGGCCCGGGCCTGCGCTTGCGCTCGTGCCCGGACCTCCGTGCCGCACGTGGGCCGCCTCTAGACGAAGGGACAAGGACATGGAGAGAGCCGGGCAGGACGTCTCCGGGACCGGAGCGGACGGCAACCAGTTCCTCACCTTCACGCTCGGCGCCGAGGAGTACGGCATCGAGATCCTGAAGGTGCAAGAGATCAAGGGGTACACCGCCTTCACGCCGATCCCGAACGCGCCGGCCTACATCAAGGGCGTGATCAACCTGCGCGGGACGGTGGTGCCGGTGGTGGACCTGCGCACCAAGTTCGCGATGAGCGAGGCCGAGTACAACCGGTTCACCGTGGTGATCGTGGTGACGGTCGGCACGCGGGTGTTCGGCCTGGTGGTGGACGCGGTCTCCGACGTGCTGGACATCCCGCGCGCGGCGATCGAGGCCACGCCCGCGCTGGGCCGGGACGTGGACACCTCGTTCATGACCGGGATGGCGAAGTCGGACGACAAGCTGATCGCGCTGCTCGATATCGACAAGCTCATCGGCGAGGACGCACTCGGCCCGATGGCAGTCGCCCGTTGAAGAGGGCCCGGACGATTCCAGGGAGGATAGGACGATGAACTGGTTCAACAACCTGAAGGTCGGGCAGAAGCTGGTGGGAGGCTTCCTGACGGTCGCCCTGCTGACCCTGGCGGTCGGCCTGGTCGCGGTCACTTCGCTGTCGAAGGAGGACAAGCGCTTCGACACGGTCAAGACCATGCACTTCGAGGGCGTGCGCACCTTCGCGCAGGCCGGGATCGCGTTCAACAGCATGCGCACCCTGACCGCGCAGAGCCTGCTCGCCACCGACCCGGCCGAGGTGCAGGCCGAGAAGAAGAAGTACGACGAGCTGTCCGTCCAGCTCGCGAAGAGCCTGGACGAGGGTGAGAAGTGCCTGGTCAGCGACGAGGTCAAGGCGATCATGGCCGACACGCGCAAGACGTACGACGCCTGGAAGAGCGGGAACGACGCGGCGTGGGCCCAGTCGCTGGCCAACGAGAGCCTCAAGGGCCTGGAGAGCGTGACGGCCAACAAGGCCAACGCCCAGGCGGCCAACGACGACCTGGAGAAGATCCTCGCCAACAAGACCGCCGCGATGGAGCGGGAAGCCGTCGCGCAGAGCCAGAACTTCCAGCGCACGCGAGGCATGCTGGTCGCGTTCCTCGCGGTGACGGTGCTGCTGTCGATCTTCCTCGGCTTCATGATCTCGCGCGCCATCACCGGCCCGCTGATGCACGTGGTCGAGCGGGCGACGACCGCGGCGACCGGCGACCTGACGGTGCGGGTGAACGTGACGTCCAGGGACGAGCTCGGGCAGATGGGCGAGCAGCTCAACGTCATGATGAAGGTCTTCGAGGAGAACATGCAGCAGGTGGCGCAGGCCAGCCAGGCGGTGGCCTCGGCCTCGCAGCAGCTGGGCGCGGGGGCGGGGCAGATCTCGTCGGGGGCGCAGGAGCAGGCGTCGAGCCTGGAGGAGACGGCGGCGAGCCTGGAGGAGATCACCTCGACGGTGAAGCAGAACGCGGACAACGCGCAGCAGGCGAACCAGCTGGCGAACGGGTCGCGGGAGGTGGCGGAGAAGGGCGGGCGGGTGGTGAGCACGGCGGTGGAGGCGATGGCGGCGATCAACCAGTCGTCGAAGCAGATCGCGGACATCATCGGGACGATCGACGAGATCGCGTTCCAGACCAACCTGCTGGCGCTGAACGCGGCGGTGGAAGCGGCGCGGGCGGGGGAGCAGGGGCGGGGGTTCGCGGTGGTGGCGACCGAGGTGCGGAACCTGGCGCAGCGCTCGGCGACGTCGGCGAAGGAGATCAAGAACCTGATCCAGGACTCGGTGCGGAAGGTGGAGGGCGGGACGGAGCTGGTGAACCAGTCGGGACAGACGCTGAGCGAGATCGTGACGTCGGTGAAGCGGGTGACGGACATCGTGTCGGAGATCGCGGCGGCGAGCCGGGAGCAGTCGTCGGGGATCGACCAGGTGAACAAGGCGGTGACGCAGATGGACCAGGTGACGCAGTCGAACGCGTCGCAGACCGAGGAGCTGAACGCGACGGCGGAGGGGCTGGCGAGCCAGGCGGAGCAGCTGCAGACGCTGGTGTCGCGCTTCAAGCTGGGCGGGCAGGGGACCAAGGGGGCGGTGGCGCGGACGGCGGCGAAGGCGGGCGGCGGGCGGCCGGAGAAGCGCGCGGCGACGGGACCGGTGGCGAAGGCCGCGGCGCCGGCGCAGGGCGGCAACGAGTGGGAGAAGGGCTTCGAGGAGTACTGAGAGCGGCGGAAACGAGTACGGCCCGGGGGCGACCGCGTGGAGGGTCGCCCGGCGGTCGAGGAGTGGGCGCGGGGGACGGCGCGGTGCGGCCGCCCCGCCGGCGGAGCGGCAGTGAGGCGCTCCGTGGGCGCGCCCGGCGGAACGGATGCCCCGGCGGCCCCTCACATCCGCGCGGGCGCAGGAGGGAGAGCTGAGATGCGATGGGCCGCGCGGTGGTTCCAGAACCTCCAGATGAGGGCGAAGCTGCTGGTCGCCTTCGCGCTGGCGGCAGGGTTGACGGCGTTGGTCGGTGGCCTGTCGGTCCGCGGGATGGCCGGGCAGGAGCTCGCATCCGCGCAGATCCAGGAGCGGGACTTCCCGCTCATCACGGCGACGGCGGACGTGAAGGCGGGCCTCAACGACGCGGGCCGCCATTTCCGCAACGCGATGCTGTTCCCCGGCACGGAGGCCGCGCAGAAGAGCGTCCAGGACGCCGACGCCGCGCTCCAGATCGCGTCCGACGGTCTCGCGGTCCTCGGCGGCGCGAAGCTCACCACCACGCAGACCCCGCTCGTGGCCCGCGTCTCGGAGCTCTTCGCCGGCTGGAGCCAGGACGTGCGGAACATCAGCCGCCGCTCGGCCGCGGGTGATCTCGAGGGTGCGAAGACCATCATGGCGGGCAATCGCTCGGCGGCGGGCGACATGCGCAAGGCGCTCGCCGAGCTGGACACGGACCTGCGCGCGGCGATGAAGAGCCGGGTGGCGTCGAGCGCGGCGGCCGCCCGCCGCACGCGGGCGGCCCTCCTCGTGCTCATCGCGGCGGCGATCGCCGGGGGGCTCGGGCTCGGGGTGCTCATCGCCGAGCAGGTGGCCCGCCCGATCGCCCGCGCCACCGCCGTGCTCGAGCAGGTGGCCGAAGGCGACCTCACCGAGCGCCTGGCGATCGACACGCGCGACGAGGTGGGCCGCATGGCGGCCGCGCTGGATCGCGCGGTCGACCGGATGAGGGGCTCGCTGCAGGAGGTGCGCGGCTCGGCCTTGGCGCTGGCCACCGCGTCCCGGGAGCTGAGCGCGGGGGCGGGGCAGATCTCGTCGGGGGCGCAGGAGCAGGCGTCGAGCCTGGAGGAGACGGCGGCGAGCCTGGAGGAGATCACCTCGACGGTGAAGCAGAACGCGGACAACGCGCAGCAGGCGAACCAGCTGGCGAACGGGTCGCGGGAGGTGGCGGAGAAGGGCGGGCGGGTGGTGAGCACGGCGGTGGAGGCGATGGCGGCGATCAACCAGTCGTCGAAGCAGATCGCGGACATCATCGGGACGATCGACGAGATCGCGTTCCAGACCAACCTGCTGGCGCTGAACGCGGCGGTGGAAGCGGCGCGGGCGGGGGAGCAGGGGCGGGGGTTCGCGGTGGTGGCGACCGAGGTGCGGAACCTGGCGCAGCGCTCGGCGACGTCGGCGAAGGAGATCAAGAACCTGATCCAGGACTCAGTGCGGAAGGTGGAGGGCGGGACGGAGCTGGTGAACCAGTCGGGGCAGACGCTGAGCGAGATCGTGACGTCGGTGAAGCGGGTGACGGACATCGTGTCGGAGATCGCGGCGGCGAGCCGGGAGCAGTCGTCGGGGATCGACCAGGTGAACAAGGCGGTGACGCAGATGGACCAGGTGACGCAGTCGAATGCGTCGCAGACCGAGGAGCTGAACGCGACGGCGGAGGGGCTGGCGAGCCAGGCGGAGCAGCTGCAGACGCTGGTGTCGCGCTTCAGGCTGGACGCACAGGCGTAGCGGAACAAGGACGTCGGCGAGGCGCCCCGCCCACCGTGCCCGTGGCCGCGGCCACGACGGGGGACGGGCCCGGCACATTCCAGCTCGCGGCAGGCCGCGGAGAAGGAGACGACGATGGACATGGGACTGTCGCGGAACACCGGTGGGGTGTTCGACGACGACGTGCACCAGTACCTGACCTTCATGCTGGGGCAGGAGCAGTACGGGATCGAGATCCTGAAGGTGCAGGAGATCAAGGGATACACGCCTCCGACGCCGATCCCGAACGCGCCTGCGTTCGTCCGCGGGGTGATGAACCTGCGCGGGACGGTCGTGCCGGTGGCGGACCTGCGGGCGCGGCTCGGGATGCCCGCGACGGAGAACGACCAGTTCACGGTGGTGATCGTGGTGACGGTCGGATCCAAGGTGTTCGGGCTGGTCGTGGACGCGGTCTCGGACGTGCTGGACATCCCGGGCAACGACATCGAGCCGCGGCCCGACCTGGGCAGCGGCGCGGACATCACCTACCTGAAGGGGATGGCGAAGACGGCGGAGCGGCTGATCGCGCTGCTGGACATCGAGGAACTGCTGGGGAAAGAGACGCTGGAGAAGAACCTCGCCGCGTGACCGGCGGGCACCGGGAGGGTCGTCCGCGCAGGTCGCCGGGCCCGGTCGAGCGGGCGGGCGCGAGCGATGGCGGCGAGTCGGGAAGGCCGGCGCGGCGAGTTCCGCGCTCAACCGTAGGAGTGTCGGAATGCGTCCCTTCAGGACGATCGATGTGGTGGCCGTGGCGCTGCTGGTGGGAGCGTCGCTGGCGTCGGCGGGTGAGTACGACCTGAAGCCGCCGCCCCCCAAGCCCGTCCCAGCCGTGGTGACGCCGAAGAAGGCCGCGCCGGTGACCCACCGCCGGCCCATGCACCGCGTGCACCACGCGAAGGTGACCACCCTGAACGCCCCCGCGTCGCCGGCCCCGGTGGCCGCGCCGGAGACCGTCTCGTCGGCCGCCGCCGCGACGGCTCCGTCCGAGCCCGTCGCGTCCACGGTCGTCGCAGCCCCGTCCGAGCCGGCGGCGCCGGTCGCCGCGTCGGCGCCGTCCGCTCCCGCGGGGGACGCGGCGCCCGGCGCCGGCACGCAGGTCGCGGCGGTCACGCCCCCGCCCTCGGAGGCGCGCCCCGCCCCGGCGAACGTGGTACTGGACGCCGCGCCGCCGAGGACCCTGCCGGGGGGGAGTGCCGGGGCGGCCTCCCTCGCGACCGCGATGGCTCCGATCGCCTGGGAAGGCAGCATGCGCTTCCGCTACGAGGCGCGCTCCATCCTCGACTACCGGATGCCCGGATCGTACAAGCGGGCGTCCTCGCAGAAGCTGCTCGAGAGCGGCGACCAGTCGCTGATGCGGACCCGCTTCGGCGGAGGCTTCAAGCTCGGCCCCGGCGTGAAGGGCTACTTCGGCCTGCAGGACGCCCGCGTCATGGGTGCCACGGGCTCGCCCGGTGGCACCTTCGCGAACGTGGACCTGTACACGGCCTACGCCGACGTCGACAGCATCGGGCGCCGCCCGGTCGCGCTGCGCATCGGCCGCCAGGTGTTCCAGTACGGCGACGGCCGCGTGGTCGCCGGCTCGGACTGGGGGAACTCGGGCCGCGCCTGGGACGGCGCGCGTCTGCGTCTCACCCCGAAGCAATGGCAGCTGGACGGGCTGTTCGCGTGGATCTCCGAGGGTCGGCTGACCGGCAGCGACCGCCTGTTCACGGGCGTCGACGCCCTCTGGAAGCCCTCCAAGACGATCGAGGCCGAGCTCTACAGCTTCGCGCGCTCGTTCGGCGACTCGGGCGTCACCTCGGAGGCCGGGCGGAAGGGCAGCCTCCGCGACGCCACCAGCGGGTTGCGGCTGCGGCTGGCGAGCGGCCGCCTCGACGTCCGCGGCGAAGGGGCCCTGCAGCGCGGCCACCGCGCCGGCGACGACGTCGACGCGTGGTTCGGCGCGGTGCGCGTCGCGATGGAGCTGCCCGGCGGGTGGAAGCCGCGGGTGCAGACGGAGTGGATCGGCGCCTCGGGCGACCGGGACCCGGTGGACGGCAGGAGCCAGCGCTACGACCCGGTGTACTGGGGCGGGCACGGCTACCTCGGCACGCTCGACGTGGTGGGTTGCGCGAACGTCGTGGACTGGAACGCGGTGATCGGCGTGCAGCCGCGCAAGTCGTGGGGCGCCAGCGCCGAGCTCCACCGCTTCCGCCTGATGCAGGCGCGCGACGCCTGGGCGGACGACGCGGGCAACACGCTGCGCCGCTCCGCGGCCGGCACGGCGGGCGTGGACCTCGGCACGGAGCTCGACCTGGGCTTCAAGTGGGACCCGCGTCCGCGGCTCGGCCTGGCGGGCGGCTGGTCGCACCTGTGGATCGGTGATTTCGTCGACAACACGGGCGGTGGTGAGGACCTCGACTGGGGCTACCTCCAACTCGTCCTCTCGTTCTAGGAGGGTGCCATGTTGAGGAAGATTGACATCAGCAAGCGGCTGGGCCTGCTCGTGGTGGTCGGACTGGTCATGACCGTCCTGATGGGCGGATGGATGCTGTGGACGTTCGAGAGCGGCTTCGCCCTGTTCGCGAGCGAGACCACCACGCAGGACGGGACGCGCGCCATGCAGGTGCACCTGAAGACGCAGGTCCAGGAGTGGAAGAACATCCTGCTCCGGGGCAGCGATCCCGAGGCCTACGCCAAGCACCGCGACGCCTTCTTCGCCGAGGAGAAGGCGGTCCAGGACTCCGCGGCGACCCTGATCAAGGCCGCAAACGACCCCGCCACCGCTGCGCTGCTCGAGAAGTTCGCCGGTGCGCACCGGACGATGGGCGAGGGCTACCGCGCCTCGCTGAAGGCGTTCGCCGCGGGCGGCGGGCAGGACCCGGCGACCTCGGACAAGATGGTCAAGGGGCAGGACCGTGCGCCCAACGAGGCCCTGGAAGAGCTGGTCAAGCACGAGGCGGACAAGGCGAGTGCGGACACCCGGGCGGTCGTCAACACGGGCCGGCGCGGGTTGCTCATCGCCTCCGTCGTGCTGGGCGTGCTGTACCTGCTGTTCGGCCTCTCGCTGGCGCGGAGCATCACCACGCCGATCGCCGGCGTCGAGAAGGCCATCGCGGAGCTCGCCAAGGGCGACCTGAGCGCCCACATCGAGGACCGTTCGTCGGACGAGCTCGGGCGCATGACGCGCTCCCTCGACCTGGCGGTGACGTCCATCCGCGGGGTGATGAGCGAGGTGGCGCAGTCGGCACTCGCGGTGCGGGACTCCTCGCAGCAGCTGAGCGCGGGGGCGGGGCAGATCTCGTCGGGGGCGCAGGAGCAGGCGTCGAGCCTGGAGGAGACGGCGGCGAGCCTGGAGGAGATCACCTCGACGGTGAAGCAGAACGCGGACAACGCGCAGCAGGCGAACCAGCTGGCGAACGGGTCGCGGGAGGTGGCGGAGAAGGGCGGGCGGGTGGTGAGCACGGCGGTGGAGGCGATGGCGGCGATCAACCAGTCGTCGAAGCAGATCGCGGACATCATCGGGACGATCGACGAGATCGCGTTCCAGACCAACCTGCTGGCGCTGAACGCGGCGGTGGAAGCGGCGCGGGCGGGGGAGCAGGGGCGGGGGTTCGCGGTGGTGGCGACCGAGGTGCGGAACCTGGCGCAGCGCTCGGCGACGTCGGCGAAGGAGATCAAGAACCTGATCCAGGACTCGGTGCGGAAGGTGGAGGGCGGGACGGAGCTGGTGAACCAGTCGGGACAGACGCTGAGCGAGATCGTGACGTCGGTGAAGCGGGTGACGGACATCGTGTCGGAGATCGCGGCGGCGAGCCGGGAGCAGTCGTCGGGGATCGACCAGGTGAACAAGGCGGTGACGCAGATGGACCAGGTGACGCAGTCGAACGCGTCGCAGACCGAGGAGCTGAACGCGACGGCGGAGGGGCTGGCGAGCCAGGCGGAGCAACTGCAGACGCTGGTGTCGCGCTTCAAGCTGGGCGGGCAGGGGACCAAGGGGGCGGTGGCGCGGACGGCGGCGAAGGCGGGCGGCGGGCGGCCGGAGAAGCGCGCGGCGGCGGGACCGGTGGCGAAGGCCGTGGCGCCGGCGCAGGGTGGCAACGAGTGGGAGAAGGGCTTCGAGGAGTACTGAGACCGGCGGGGGCGCGCGGCCCGACGACCGCGCGTCCCCGGCCGGCCGCAGCCCGTCGCCTGGAGGCGCTTCCCCGTCCTGGAGACCGCGGATGACCGCACACGACACCTCTGACGCGTCCGACGCCGGGGGATCGGTCGCGCCTCCCGGCGGCTTCGCGATCAACGACGCCGAGTTCCATGCCTTCCGGAAGCTGATCCTCGAGCAGGCGGGCATCACGCTCAACGACTCGAAGAAGCAGCTGGTGGCCTCGCGTCTCGCCCGCCGCCTGCGCGCGCTGGGGCTGCACAGCTACCGGCAGTACTTCGAGCGGGTGACGAAGCAGGACCCGGACGGCAGCGAGCTGCGGGAGATGCTCAACTGCATCACCACGAACAAGACCGACTTCTTCCGCGAGTCCCACCACTTCGACTTCATGAGGACCCGGGTCTTCCCCGAGCTCCGCGAGCGCAGCCTGAGGGGCGGGCCGAGGCGACTGCGCATCTGGAGCGCCGGTTGCTCGTCGGGCGAGGAGCCCTACACGCTGGCGATGACCCTGCTCTCGGGGTTCGAGAACCCGGCCGGGTGGAGCTTCGAGATCCTCGCGACCGATCTCGACACGCAGGTGCTGGCGCGTGCCCAGCAGGGGGTCTACCCCGATCGATCTCCTCCAGCCGGTGCCGGCCGAGTTGCGCAAGCGGTTCTTCCAGCGCGGCTCGGGCGCGAACGGCGGCATGGCGCGGGTCAAGAGCGAGCTGCGCGACCTGGTCACCTTCCGCCGCTTCAACCTGATCGAGAAGCCGTGGCGGGTGCCCGGCCCGTTCGACCTCATCTTCTGCCGCAACGTCCTGATCTACTTCGACCGGGAGACGGTGAAGACGATCGTCGAGTCGTTCGCCGAGCGGCTGGCGGAGGGCGGGTACCTGTTCCTCGGGCACTCGGAGAGCCTGCAGTCCCACATGCACGTGTTCGAGCCGCTGCGGGGCACCATCTACCGGTTGCGCGGCGCGGCCGAGCGCACCGGACGGGTCGCGGCGGGCGGCCCGGCCGTGGCCGCCGGGCCCGCGCCCGCGACCGCTGCGGAGTGCGCCGGCGCGGCCGGGACGGACGCCGTGCCCGCTCCCGCCGGGCGGGCGGGCCGCATCCACCTGCCGCCCGGGACGCGCCGCGCCCTGGCCGAGGCGAGCGGCCGGCGGGTCGGACCGGCGCGGGCCGCGGCCGCTGTGGCGGCCGGGCCGCGGTCCGCGCGCATCCACGTCACGATCGGCGGGGTGCGGGCGAGCGCCGAGCCGGTCGAGCTGCGCACCGTGCTGGGCTCCTGCGTCTGCGCCTGCCTCTTCGATCCGGTGGCGCGCATCGGGGGCATCAACCACTTCATGCTGCCCGACGGACTGGCCGACGCCGAGCTGCCCACCCGCTACGGAGTGAACGCCATGGAGATGCTGATCAACGACATCGCCAAGCTGGGCGGGGACCGCCGGCGCCTCGAGGCGAAGGCCTTCGGGGCCGCCCACGTGCTGGCGCGCGTCGGGCTGAGCCCGGAAGTGCCCCGCAAGAACGCCCAGTTCATCCGGGACTTCCTCGAGAAGGAGAACATCCCGCTGGTGAGCAGCCGGCTGGGCGGCAGCTCGCCGGTCGAGGTGCTGTTCCACGCCACCACCGGGCGCGCGCTCGTCCGCGCGGTCGGCGGCAGTGCGGCCGACGACCTGGCGCGCGAGGAGACGCACTTCGACCTCGAGATCCGCAAGCAGCTCGTCACCCCGGCGCTCGACTCCTTCGTGCTCTTCGACGAGGCGGCCTGACCATGCCCCGCGTCCGAGTCCTGGTCATCGACGATTCCGCCCTGATGCGGCAGCTGTTGAAGGACATCCTGTCGAGCGACCGCGGGATCGAGGTGGTGGGAGTGGCCGCGGACCCCTACATCGCCCGCGACCAGATCCGCGCCCTGCAGCCGGACGTCCTCACCCTGGACGTCGAGATGCCGCGCATGGACGGGCTCTCGTTCCTCGAGAAGCTGATGCGCTTCCACCCGATGCCGGTGCTGATGGTCTCGTCGCTCACCGAGCGGGGCTGCGAGACCACCCTGCGGGCGCTCGAGCTCGGCGCCATCGACTTCGTCAGCAAGCCCAAGGTGGACGTCGCGGCGGGCACGGTGGAGCTGGCGGCCGAGATCATCCACAAGGTGAAGGTCGCGGCGGCCGCGCGGGTGCGGCCGCTGGCGGCCCCCGCGGCGGGCGCGGCGCCGCGCCCGCCGGTGAGCGCCCCGCGGGCGCTCCTCAAGAGCACGCACAAGGTCATCGCGGTCGGGGCCTCGACCGGCGGGACCGAGGCGCTGCGCGAGTTCCTCGTGCCGCTGCCCGCCGACACCCCCGGCATCGTCATCGTGCAACACATGCCCGAGACCTTCACGCGCTCGTTCGCGCAGCGACTCGACACGCTCTGCCAGGTGCGGGTCAAGGAGGCCGAGGACGGCGACCACATCCTGCCGGGGCACGTGCTCATCGCTCCCGGGAACTTCCACATGCGGGTGACGCGCAGCGGCGCGACCTACGCGGTGCGGGTCGCGACCGGGCGAGCCGGTGAACCGCCACCGCCCGTCCGTGGACGTGCTGTTCGACTCGTGCGCCGAGCACCTCGGCGCGAACGCGGTCGGCGTCATCATGACCGGCATGGGGGGCGACGGGGCACGCGGCCTGCTGGCGATGCGCAAGGCGGGTGCGCGCCACGGTGGCGCAGGACGAGGCGAGTTGCGTGGTGTTCGGGATGCCCAAGGAGGCCATCGCGCTGGAGGCCGCCCAGGAGATCGTCCCGCTCGACCGCATCCCGCAGGCCGTGCTGCGGCTGGTCGCGCAGGAGGCCAGGGCCGCGTAGGCGGGGGCCGGCGGCCGCGCCGCCCGGGCCCCGACGGGACGCCCGGGCGGCCCCGTCGCCCTACTCGAGGTACTTCAGGCCGATGCGGATGAGCCCTTCGCCAGCCACCCTGCGCCACACCACCTCCGCGCGCAGGGGATCGATCCGCCCGACCTTCGCCCGGCAGACGTCGCCGACCTTGAGCAGCGGCGTCTCGAACATCACCAGGCCGCACCCGCCCATCGGAGCCTCCTCGGAGATCAGGGCGACCATCTCCGGGGCGAACGGGCCGGTGAGGCCGCGGACCGCGATCTGCGCGAACTCCATGGGATCCGGCCGGAAGCGCAGGTGCCGCCGCTGCGGCGGGGCCGGTTCCGTCCTGGCGGACCGCTTCGTGGCCGCACGCGCCCGCCTGGCGCCGGACGGCTGCTTCCCGCCCGTGGCTGCCGGCTTCGCGCCGGAAGGTCGCTTCGCTCTCGCGGACGCCGGTTTCGCGCCGGTCGACTTCTTCATGTCGTGCCCCCCGTGACGATGGCGGCGCAGCGGCCGCCGGACGGGACGGCCGCCCGGTTCGCCACCGGCCCGGCCGTACTCGTCCACCTTCCAGTGTCGGCGGCCGCGGCGCGCGCTTGAGCCGCGGCCCCGCCGGTCCCGCCCTGCCAGACTACCGCGTCGCGAACACGCTCGGGTAGCGCGCCAGGAACGCGATCGCCTGCTGCAACTCGCGCAGGTCCAGCACCTCGCCGACCTGGTGCGCATTCTGCATGATCCCGGGACCGATGCCGAACATGCCCGGGTGGCGCTGCCCGCCCGCGGAGACCCACCGCTTCGAGTCCGGCACGACCAGGGCCCGCTCGCTCTCGGGCACGGGCCAGCCCACGCCGTCGGTCGAGAACACCCAGCGGTCGACCCGGGGCTCGCGGCGCAGCGCGCCGCCCTCGCCGTCCGCGGCCACATGCGGCGTCACCACGGCACGGTAGGTCGCCAGCGCCGCCTGGATGGCGGGGTGCTCCTCGGGGGTCTGCCAGGCGGCGTAGACCTGCGCGTTCCCGGGCACGTAGCCGCGCCAGGTGGGCTGGTCGTAGACCGGCACCGCGACCTCGACGGCGAGTCCCGCGGCGCGCGCGCGCGCCACGCTCTCGAGGCCCTCGACGTCCCGCAGCGCCTGCTCGGGGGACTCGCCGGTGGTGAGGCGTCGGTCGAGCCGGAAGCGGAAGCGCTCGGGCACGGAGCAGTCGCTCGGCGTCTCGAGCTCCGCCCACGTGGCGGTGCGCGAGCCGGCTCCGAGCAGCGGATCGCGCAGGAAGCCCTCGCCGCTCGCGTGCCGCGCGGCGGCCTCGGCGAGGATCGCGCCGCCGTGCTCGAGCGGGTTCAGGCCCTCGCGCGGGATCGAGCCGTGGCACGAACGCCCGGTGACCCGGACCTCGATCGCCATGCGGCCGCGCTGGCCGCGCCGGACGACGAGCGCGCCGCGGGTCGTGTCGCCGGTCATCTCGGTGAGCACGACGACGTCCGGGAGCATGGCGGGCGGGGCGCCGGGGAACACGCGCCGCGTCAGGAAGAGCGGCCCGCCACCCTCGTTGTCCTCCTCCGCCGGCGTGACGTAGCTGCGCACGATCACGCCCCGCAGCGCGCCGGCGGGCTTCAATTCGAGCAGGATGCGCGAGGCGACGATCTGCGCCACCACGCCGCCGAGCTGGTCCGCGGCGCCGCGGCCGAAGACCAGGTGCCCCCACTCGTCGTCCGGCGGCAGCCAGCCGAGCTCCCGGCGCAGCCGGCCGCGGTCGAGCCGCGCGGGGTCCGTGAGCCCGAGGAACGGGTCGAGCCCGCCGGTCCGCTCGTGCCACTGGGCGCGCATCGGCCGGACCGTGTCGGCGTGGCCGTCGAGGTAGATGACGCGCTTCTCGCGGTGGGGCACGCCGTCGTCGCGGTCCTCCACCACCCAGTTGAGGTTGCCGAAGGCGTCGAATCCGACGTCGTCCGCGCTCGCGACCGCGCCGGACTCGAGGACGGCGCGCCGCAGGTAGTCGAGGCGCGGGCCCTCGTGGTTGCTGGTGCCGCACAGCGGGTCGCCGCCGGACCCACCTTCGGTGGGTGCCCCGGGTGGGCGGTCCACGTGGTCGGCGGGGATGCGGATGGCCTCCCGCAGGATGGCGGCGGCGAGCGGCAGGTCACGCGCGGCCGCCGACGCGATGCTCGCGTCGAGCGTGCCGCGCGTGTCGCCTTCGCTCACGGGACTACTTCCCGAGGGCTTCCAGCCGCTGCGCGAGGTTCGGGACCTTCGCCACCGAGAGCAGCGCCATGATCGCGTACATCTTGTACTGGGCCTGGCGCGCGACGTTGACGGTGTGCTGCTTCATCACGCCGTGCGAGACCTCGTCGCCGATGTCCGCGGGCAGCGGGTGCATGTAGAGCGCGTTCCCGCCGCGGGTGAGTCCCATGCGCCGCTCGTCGCAGATCCAGTCCTTGTGCTTCGCGTTGCCCGCCAGCGCCGCCTTCTCGATCTCGCCCAGCCGCGCCTTGTCCTTCGCCTTGTTGGCCGCGACGCGCTCCAGCATGAGGTCGTAGGGGCCCCACGACTTGGGATAGACGATGTCGGCGCCCTGGAAGGCCTCGTCCATCGAGTTCACCACCTTGAACGAGCCGCCCGAGGCCTTCGCGCTGGCCGCGGCGAATTCCATGGTGTCGGGCATCAGGTGGTAGCCCTGGGGATGGGCGAGGACGACCTCCGCGCCGAAGCGGGTGAAGAGCATGGAGCAGCCCTGCGCCACCGAGAGCGGCTTCGCGTACGAGGGCGAGTAGGCCCAGGAGATGGCGATCTTCTTGCCCTTGAGGCCGCCGGGGTTGCACTCGCGCATCCACATCAGGTCGGCCATCGTCTGCGTGGGGTGGTCGATGTCGCACTGCAGGTTCACGACCGGCACCCGGCGCGGGTCCCGGATCGCGGCGAGGTAGTCGTCGATGCCCTGCTTGACGTCGCGCATGAAGCGGTTGCCCTCGCCGATGATGAGATCGTGCCGCACGCCCAGGGCGTGGGCGTTCATCCCCAGCATCGCGCCGGTCTCGACCGCGGTCTCGCCGTGCGAGACCTGCGTGCTGCTGCCGTCGACGATGACCGGGTCCAGGCCGAGGCGTGCGCAGGCGCCGGCCCAGGCCGACTTGGTGCGGGTGGACTGGTCGAAGAACAGGGCCCAGCCCAGCTCGTCCTTGAACAGCGCGGTGGACTTGCCGGCGTAGTCGAGCCCGGCGAAACGACCGATCACCGCCATCAGGGTCTCGAGCTCGGGCGTGGTCCAGTCGCGCGTCAGCAGCATGCTGCGGCCGAAGAGGGCGTCGAGCGCGGCGCGGTCGGGGACCGGCGGGAGGGAGGTCACGGGGCTCATGCAGGCTCCTTCTGGGTGCGGGAGCCGGCGGACCCCTCGAAGGTCCCGGCCGGCGCCTCGGAATGGCGGATGGCATCGTCGTGGCCGCCGCGCTCGAGGGAGAAACAAGCCGCTGACGGCCACCGTCAGGAAGTCGGCCGCGCATCGTACCCGTTGCGCGGGTCCGCGTTCAAACCGGCGTCCCCGACCTCCGCGCGGGGGGACGGGCCCGCGCCCCTCGGCCATGCGACGTCAAGGACTTGTGCGGTCCCCGCGTTTGCCCTGCGGCAGCGGCCTCGGCTATTGTCCTTGGTCCCTCCGAAACCCGAAAACTCCGCCGAAAAGGAGCCATTGGATGCGGGTCTCTCCGAAGATCGACGAAGCCGTCATCGCCAAGACCGTGGCGCGCTGCCGCGAGCGCAAGATCGTCATCCCCACCTTCGCCGAGCAGAAGGACCCGAGCCGGGTCCCGGAGCCGATCAAGAAGCGGCTGGCCGGGGTCGGGCATGCAGGATGTCGACCCGCTCAACCTCTTCCGCATCACCTGGAAGAACGAGCCGAAGGAGAAGGGCGGCCTGTTCAACCGCGGCAACTGGATCGAGTTCCCGTCCGAGTTGACCGGCGTGAAGGCCCGCATCGTCGGGCTGGTCGGCAAGCACTTCCCGATCGGCGCCCACAAGGTCGGCGCCGCCTTCGGCTGCCTGGTGCCGCGCCTGGTCACGGGCGAGTTCGACCCCGAGCTGCACAAGGCGGTCTGGCCCTCGACCGGGAACTACTGCCGCGGCGGCGCCTTCGACAGCGCGCTGCTCGGCTGCAAGGCCATCGCCATCCTGCCCGAGGGCATGTCGAAGGAGCGCTTCGAGTGGCTGCGCGCCATCGGCACGGACGAGATCATCGCGACGCCGGGCACCGAGTCGAACGTCAAGGAGATCTACGACAAGTGCTGGGAGCTGCGGAAGACGCGCGGCGACAAGATCTCCATCTTCAACCAGTTCGAGGAGTTCGGGAACGCGGCCTGGCACTACACCATGACCGGCTCGATCGTCGAGGAGGTCTTCGGCCAGATCCGCAAGCCGGACAGCCGGCTGGCCGCCTACATCTCGGCCACGGGCTCGGCCGGCACCATCGCGGCCGGCGACTACCTGCGCACCCGGTTCCCGCACGTGAAGGTCGTGGCGACCGAGGCGCTGCAGTGCCCGACGCTGCTCTCGAACGGCTTCGGCGCGCACCGCATCGAGGGGATCGGCGACAAGCACGTGCCCTGGGTGCACAACGTGCGCAACACCGACATGGTCGCGGCCATCGACGACGAGCAGTGCCATGAGCCTCCTGCGGCTGTTCAACGAGGAGGAGGGCGATCAAGTTCCTCGCCGCGCAGCGGCCTGAAGGAGGACTTCCTCAAGCTCCTGCCGCTGGTCGGGATCTCCGGCATCTGCAACCTGATCGCGGCGATCAAGGTGGCGAAGATACTACGAGCTGGACGGGCGCGACGTCATGGTCGACCCCGCTCACCGACTCGATGGACGCTGTACGCGCTCGCGCACGCAGGAGCTGCGCGACGAGCGGGGCCCGTACACCCGCGAGCGCGCGGCCCAGGACTTCGCCCGCTACCTCGAGGGCGCCGGGACCGACTACCTGCAGGAGCTCGGCTACCACGACCGCAAGCGGCTCCACAACCTCAAGTACTTCACCTGGGTGGAGCAGCAGGGCAAGACCTCCGAGGAGCTGGCCGCCCTGTGGGAGCCCGACTTCTGGACCGAGACCTGGGCCCAGGTCGCGGAGTGGGACCGGCTCATCCAGCAGTTCAACGAGCGCACGGGCGTGCTCAAGACCCTCTAGGGCCCGGCGGACCGTGGACGGGAGCCGCCTGCGGGCGGCTCCCGGTCCCTGACCAACGAACGATCGCGCCCGCTCGGGCGCGGATGGAGTGGGGAACATGACGACCGAGAAGAAGCTCGCCATCCTCGCGGTGGGCGGGAATTCGCTGATCCTGGACGAGTCGCACAAGTCGGTGGAGGACCAGTACGCCGCGGTCGAGGAGACCTGCCGGCACATCGCGGGGCTGGTCAAGTCGGGCTACCGCGTCGTCGTGACCCACGGCAACGGCCCGCAGGTCGGCTTCATCCTGCGGCGCAGCGAGCTGGCGGCCCACGAGCTGCACCAGGTGCCGCTCGACTCGTGCGGTGCCGACACCCAGGGGGCGATCGGCTACCAGGTGCAGCGCGCGATGTACAACGAGATGAAGGACTGGCCGCAGGCCCCCGGTGGTCGCCACCGTGGTGACGCAGGTGCTGGTGGACCGCAACGATCCGTCCTTCAAGAAGCCGTCGAAGCCGATCGGCTCCTTCATGGACGAGAAGACCGCGAACGAGCACCGGCAGAAGGACAAGTGGGACATCGTCGAGGACGCCGGGCGCGGGTTCCGCCGCGTCGTGGCCTCGCCGAAGCCGATGCCGATCATCGAGCTCGAGGCCATCCGCCGGCTGCTCGAGAACGACATCGTGGTGGTCGCGGTGGGCGGCGGCGGCATCCCGGTGGTCGAGGACGAGAAGGGGCACCTGAAGGGCGCGGCGGCCGTGATCGACAAGGACCTCGCGACCAGCCTGCTGGCGCGCGACCTGAAGGCCGACCTGCTCATCATCTCGACCGCGATCGAGAAGGTCTGCCTCAACTTCCGCAAGCCCGACCAGAAGGACATCGACCGCATGACCCTGGCCGAGGCGAAGAAGTACCTGGCCGAGGGCCACTTCGCGCCGGGCAGCATGAAGCCCAAGATCGAGGCGATCATCGAGTTCCTCGAGTCGGGCGGCAAGCAGGCGCTGATCACCGACCCGCAGCACCTCGTGCCCGCGCTGGAAGGCAAGTCGGGCACCTGGATCGTGGCGTGAGCGGGCCGCGGCCGGGGCAACGCGGTCGGCCTGCGCTGCGTCGCCTGCGGCCGGCTCGCGCCGGTCGCCGACGACCGCTACGTCTGCCCGGACTGCGGCGCGAACACGCTGGTCGAGTACGACCTCGACGTCGTGAGGAAGAGCTGGTCGCGCGAATCGCTCGCGAAGAGCGGCGACCGCACGATCTGGCGCTACCTGCCGCTCCTGCCGGTGAGCGCCCGGCTCGACGGGCCGCCGGTGGGCTGGACGCCGCTGGTCGAGGCGCCGCGGCTCGCGCGGGAGCTCGGGCTCGCCCGGCCGCTGCTGCTCAAGGACGACGGCCGCAATCCCAGCGCCTCGTTCAAGTGTCGCGCCAGCTCGGTCGCGCTCAAGCGCGCGCAGGAGCTCGGGTGCACGCTGGTGACCGGGGCCTCGACCGGCAACGCCGCCTCGGCGACCGCGGTGCTCGCCGCCGCGCCGGGCATCCGCACGCGCATCTTCGTGCCGAAGACCGCGCCGCGCGCGAAGATCGCGCAGCTGCTGACCTTCGGTGCCGAGGTGCTGGCGGTGGACGGCACCTACGACCAGGCCTTCGATCTCTGTCTCGAGGCCACGCGCCGTTTCGGCTGGTACAACCGCAACACCGGATTCAACCCGTACACGCGCGAGGGCAAGAAGACCGTCTCCTTCGAGCTCTGCGAGCAGCTGGACTGGCAGGTGCCGGACCTGGTCGTCGTGCCGGTCGGCGACGGCAACATCCTCTCGGGCGTCTGGAAGGGCTTCGTCGAGTTCCAGCGCCTGGGCTTCATCGAGCGCACGCCCCGGCTGCTGGCGGTGCAGGCCGAGGGCAGCGCGGCGATCGTCAAGGCCGCGGCCGGCGACGGCGTGATCCGGCCGGTGTCCGGCGACACCGTGGCGGACTCGATCTCGGTGAGCCTGCCGCGCGACGGCGACGCGGCCGTGAAGGCGATCCGCGAGTCGGGCGGCTTCGGCGTCACGGTGAGCGACGCCGCGATCCTGGCCGCGATCGGCGAGGTGGCGCGCGGCGCCGGCGTGTTCGCCGAGCCCGCGGCGGCCGCCGCGCTGGGCCGGGCTGAAGGAGGCCGTGCGCCAGGGCCTGGTGGACCCGGCCTGGCGCGTCGTGGCGCTCATCACCGGCAACGGGCTCAAGGACGTGGCCTCGGCCATGAAGACGGCCGGCGAGCCGCGGCTCATCCCGCCGGACGCCGGCGTGCTCGACACGTTGTTCCCCGAGGGGTAGCGAAGGAAGCAGGAACCACGGCCGGCGTTGGATCCGGCCGTCATCAGACCCACCATCCTGGGAGAGGTGCCATGAGGAGCTTCATCGGACGTGACATCCTGTCGCTCAAGGATTTCGAGCGCGACGACTACACCCGCATCTTCGAGGTGTGCGAGAAGCTCGCGCCGCACGCCCACAACCGCCGCAACACCGACCTGTGCGCCGACAAGACGCTGCTGACCGCGTTCTACCAGCCCAGCACCCGCACCCGCCTGTCCACCGAGGCCGCGATGCACCGCCTCGGCGGCCACGTCCTGGGCTTCTCCGACGCCAAGATGACGCGCGCCGGCGACTTCTACCAGGAGTCGATCAAGGACACCGTGCGCATGCTGGAGTACTACGGCGACGTGATCGCGATGCGGCACTTCCAGCTCGGCGCGCCGGCCGAGGCGGCGAAGCACTCCTCGGTGCCCATCATCAACTGCGGCGACGGCTGGGGCGAGCACCCGACGCAGGTGCTCACCGACCTGTACACGATCTGGCGCGAGAAGGGCACGCTCGACGGCCTGCGCTGGCTGTGCGTCGGCGACCACCGCATGCGCACCATGCACTCGATCGGCTACGCCGCCACGGCGTTCGACATGGAGCTCGACGTGGTCTACCCGCCGGACATGGCGCCGACGGCCGAGTTCAAGCAGGAGCTGGCCGACCGCAACGTGCGCTACCACGAGTGGAAGAGCACGTCGGAGTGCATCGACAAGGCCGACGTGATCTACATCGAGCCGGTGGTGCAGGCCGACTACACCAAGTCGCGCGTCGACGCGGCCGACGCGAAGAAGGGCCTCACGCCGCCCGAGTACCAGGTCACCCGCACGATGATGCGCGAGAAGGCCAAGCCGGGCTCGATCGTCCTGCACTCGCTGCCGCGCATGGACGAGCTGCCCGCCGACGTGGACAGCACGCGTCACGCCCGCTACTGGATCGAGGCCGCCAACGGCGTCGTGCTGCGCATGGCGCTGATCGCGCTGGTGCTGGGGCGCGCCGAGTAACCGCAGTAGATCGCGGAGCAACGAGCACGAGCGGGGCGTCCGAGCGGACGCCCCGCTCACGCATGCCGGGTCGCGTCCCTGCCCGCCCCGGGCGACGGGCCCCCCGGGGTCGAACTCGAGCCGGGCACGCGCCGGAGGCGTCCCGCCGTCGGACCGCTCAGCCCGCGGCCAGGCCCCGCGCGAGCGCCTGGTAGCCGCGGGACGCGGCGAGCAGCTCGTCGGTGGCGATGCTCTCGTCCACCGCGTGCGCGGCGGAGATGTCGCCCGCGCCGTAGATGAGCGTGGGGAGACCCGCGCGGCCCGCGGTCGCGGTCCCGTTCGTGGAGTACGGAGCGTAGAAGACCTCGTCTGCCAGCCCGGCCCCGGCGAGCGCCTCGCGCGCCCGCCGCACGTGGGGCGCATCGGCCGCCACCGCCCAGCCGGGATGGAACGCCTCCACCGTGAACGAGCGCCCGGTGAAGCACCGAGCGTGCCCTGGTGCAGGCGCACGCTCACGCCCTCGAGCCCGGCGAGCGCGGCCTCCATCTCGCCCAGCACGCTCTCGCGGGTCTCGCCGCGCACCAGCCGCCGGTCGAAGCGCGCAGTCGCGTGGTAGGGCACCATCGCGGAGCCCGGGTAGGGGAGCGAGGAGACCTCGACCAGCTCGGCGTGGCCGCGCCCGAGCAGCTCGTCGGCGCGGGGCGCCATGGCGCGGACCCGGGTGATGGCCTCGGTCAGCCGGTAGACCGCGTTGATGCCGTTCTCGGCGCGCGAGGTGTGCGCGGCCCGGCCCGTGGCCTCGACCACCAGGCTCGCGCGCCCGCGGTGGCCGAGCCCCAGCCGCAGCCCGGTCGGCTCGCAGATCACCGCCGCGCGCGCGGGATGCGCGGCGAGCACGTGGCCCAGGGCCAGGCCCTCGATGCGCTCCTCGCCGACGCTCGCCGAGACCAGCAGGGTGCCCGCGAAGTCCGCGCGGGGCAGGGTGCCCAGCCCCAGGACCAGCGCCGCGAGCGAGCCCTTGACGTCGGTCGCGCCCCGGCCCCAGACGCGGCCCTCCGCCAGCTCGCCCGAGAACGGCGGGAAGCGCCAGCTGCCCGGCTCGGTGGCCGGGACCACGTCCAGGTGGGCGTCGAACAGCAGGGCGCCGGGCGCCGCGCCGGGGCCGGCGGCGCGTGCCCCGCGCAGCTTGCCGACCACGCCGCCGAGCTCGTCGCGGCGCACCTCGTCGTAGCCGAGGGAGCGCATCTCGCGCTCGACCGCCGCGGCCGCGGCCTGTTCCCCGCCCGAGAGGCTCTCGATCCTCACCAGCTCCTGGCAGAAGGCGATGGTCCTGGCTTCCGTGGCTGCGGTCATCGTCGGGTCCTCCTTCGCGTCGCGTTGCCGCTCCGGCGACGGCAGGCTAGCATGACCGCGGACCCGACGCCGACCCGTGAGGTGACCATGGCCGCCGAGCACACCTTCCCGCCGCTGGTGGATCTCGAGGACGACACGCCGCGGCGCGCGATCGAGACGCGCGACGCGGCCGAGGAACGCGCCTTCCTCGAGCATCTGCGCCGCGGCGTGGTCGGCGTGGACGCGACGTTCCCCACACCGGAGGGGGAGAAGCCGCTCCGCTACTTCGACTACATCGCCTCGGGCCGCTTCCACCGCGCCGTCGAGGACGAGCTGGCCGCGCGCGTGCTGCCCTTCATGGCCAACACCCACACCGAGTCCTCGCACACCGGACGGCTCATGACGCGCTACTACGAGGGCGCGTTCCGCCGCATCGCGCGCTACCTCCACGCGGGGCCGGACGACGTGCTCATCCCGGTGGGTGCGGGCTCGACCGGCGCGGTCAACCGGCTCATCGCCATCCTGGGGCTGCGCATCCCCTGCCAGCTCGAGGACCGTTACCGGCTCTCCGGTCACGTCCCCGAGGACGAGCGCCCGGTGGTGTTCCGGAGCCACATGGAGCACCACAGCAACGACATCACCTGGCGCGAGACCATCGCCGAGAACGTCTACGTGGATTTCGACGCGCAGGGGCGCGTCAGCCTCGAGCACCTCGACCGGGTGCTCGCGGCCCACGCCGGCCGCGCGCTCAGGATCGGGACCTTCTCGGCCGCCTCGAACGTCACGGGCATCCTCAACGACACGGCCGCGATCGCGCGGGTGCTGCACGCGCACGGGGCGCTGGCCTTCTTCGACTACGCCGCCTCGGGGCCGTACGTGGACATCGACCTGCACCCGGTGGACGCGACCGGCCGGCCCGACGAGGCGGCGGCGAAGGACGCAGCGTTCTTCTCGGTCCACAAGTTCCTGGGCGGGCCCCGGACGCCGGGCCTGCTGGTCGCGAACCGCCGGCTCTTCACCAACCGCGTGCCCTCGGAGCCCGGCGGCGGCACGGTGCTCTACACCTCCCCGACCGAGCACATCTACCTGCACGACTTCTTCCGCCGCGAGACCGGCGGCACCCCGCCCATCGTGGGCAGCATCCAGGCCGGGCTCGCCTTCGACCTCAAGCACGCGATCGGCGCGGAGCGCATGCGGCGGATCGAGCAGGACTACCTGCGGCGCGCGCTGGCCGAGTGGACCAGGAACCCCGGGCTCGAGGTGCTGGGCAACCTCGAGCCCGAGCGCCTCGGCGTGGTCTCGCTCATCTTCAAGGGACTGCACCACAACCTGGCCTCGGCCCTGCTCAACGACTTCTTCGGCATCCAGGTCCGGGGCGGGTGCATGTGCGCCGGGCCGTACGGCCACGAGCTGCTGCACATCGATCCGCGGGTCTCGCTCGCGATCAAGCACCAGCTCGAGGAGGGGCACATCGGCGTGAAGCCCGGCTGGGTGCGCATCTGCTTCTCCCCGGTGACGGGGGAGGAGGAGTTCCAGGCGCTGCTCGAGGGCGTGGACTTCGTCGCGAAGCGCGGGCGCGAGTTCTACGACCGCTATACCCTCGACGACCCCAGCGGCGAGTGGCGTCGCGCGGACGCCGCGCCGGGGCCCGGGGGCGCGGGGCGGGCCTAGCTCCCGCCCGCGCCCCTCGCGGGTCCGACGCTCCTCAAGCCAGCAGCTTCTGCGTCTTGCCGAAGAGGGCGTAGCGGCCGGGGCCGGTGAGCAGCAGGACGAAGGCGACGACCGCCAGCAGCAACGGGTACTCGTACCCTCCGCCGTGGCCCGCGGCGCCGCCGTCCATGAAGAACCCGTTCGCCCAGTGCACCTTGACGATGGCGACCACCATCTCGACGGCGAAGCCGAGCGCGGCGAGGCGGCTGAGCACCCCGAAGACGATGGCGATGCCGCCGAAGAACTCGACGGCGATGACCAGCCAGGCCAGCGACGCCGGCAGTCCGAGGGTCCCGACCAGTCGGACGAACCCCTGCGGCCCGTGGCCGCCGAACAGGCCCAGGAGCTTCTGCGCCCCGTGGGCCCACATGACGGCCCCCAGCCCCAGCCGGAGCAGCAGCAGCGCGAGATCGTTCAAGCCCGATTTCATGGCGGTTTCCCCCAGGGTCCATCCTCAGGTCGCACGTCGCGGAACGACGCGCAGGGTAGCACCGCCGGCCGGTTGCCGGAACCCTCCGGCCGTGATATCCGTTCCGCGGTGTGTCGGCGGCACCGTAGGTACGGACCCACTCCCCGCACGCGAGGACATCGATGTTTTCCCTCTTCCCCAAGGACGAGAACTTCTTCGAGTTGTTCCGGCGCCAGGCGGTGCTGGTGCGCCAGGGCGGCGACCTGCTCAACCAGATGGTGCAGGAGTTCGACCACCTCGAGGACCGCGCCAGGGCCCTCAAGGACGTCGAGCACCAGGGTGACCTGGTGGCGCACGAGCTGTTCGAGCGCCTGAACCGGACCTTCATCACGCCGCTCGACCGCGAGGACGTCCACGGCCTCGCCAGCGGGCTCGACGACGTGCTCGACGCGATCGAGGGGATCTCCAGCCGCATCGTCCTGTTCAAGATCCCGGCGGCCACGCCCCAGGCGAAACAGCTCGCACGCATCGTGACCGAGTGCGGGGTGCAGATCGAGCAGGCGGTCGGACACCTGAAGGACTTCAAGGGCCTGATGCCGTTCACCATCGAGATCAACCGGCTGGAGAACGAGGCCGACGCCCTCTCGCGCCAGGCGGTCGCGGACCTGTTCGACGGGTCGCACGACTTCCTCGACGTGATCCGCTGGAAGGAGATCTACGGCCGGCTCGAGAACGCCACGGACCAGTGCGAGGACGTGGCCAACGTGATCGAGTCGATCGTCCTCAAGAGCCGCTGAGCATGGACCTGCCGCTGAACGTTCTCGCGATCATCCTGATCGCGCTGGCCTTCGATTTCAGCAACGGCTTCCACGACGCCGCCAATTCCATCGCCACGGTGGTGAGCACGCGGGTGCTGTCGCCGCGCGCGGCGGTGGCGTGGGCGGCGTTCTTCAACTTCGCCGCGTTCCTGGTGTTCGGCGTCCACGTCGCGAAGACCATCGGCAAGGGCGTGGTGGACCCCGCGGTCGTGACCCCGCCGATCATCCTCGCCGCGGTGCTGGGGGCGCTCATCTGGAACCTGATCACCTGGTGGGTGGGCCTGCCGACGTCCTCGTCCCACGCGCTCATCGGCGGGCTGGCCGGGGCGGCGGTGGTCGCGGTCGGGCCGCAGGCCGTGATGCTCGGCGGCCTGGCGAAGATCGTCCAGTTCATCGTGCTGGCCCCGTTGATCGGGCTGGCGGCGGGGTGCGTGACGATGATCGCCGTCATGTGGGCGTTCCACCGGACCACGCCGAGCCGGGTGGACGGCCTGTTCCGGCGCCTGCAGCTCGTCTCCGCGGCGGCCTACAGCCTGGGCCACGGCGGCAACGACGCCCAGAAGACCATGGGCATCATCACCGCCCTGCTCTACTCGACCGGGAACCTCCACGGCGAGTTCCACGTGCCGCTGTGGGTGGTGCTCATCAGCCACGGGGCGATCGCCCTGGGCACGATGTTCGGCGGCTGGCGCATCGTCAAGACCATGGGCATGAACATCACCAAGCTGAAGCCGGTGGGCGGCTTCTGCGCCGAGACCGCCGGCGCGCTCACGCTGTTCGGCGCGACCGCGGCGGGCATTCCGGTCTCCACCACCCACACCATCACCGGCGCGATCGTCGGCGTGGGGGTCAGCTCCACCGGACGGCTCTCGGCCGTGAAGTGGGGCGTGGCCGGTCGCATCGTCTGGGCGTGGGTGCTGACCATGCCGGCGGCGGCGATCATCGCGGCCGCGTCCTGGTTCGTCGCGCACGCGCTGGGCATGAAGTAGCCGACGGGATCGAACCCCTCGGCGCGGGGGGCCGCTGAAGATGCACCTGCCACTCGGCGTCATCCTGATCATCCTGATCGCGCTGGCCTTCGACTTCAGCAACGGCTTCCACGACGCCGCCAACTCCATCGCCACGGTGGTCAGCACGCGGGTGCTGCCGCCGCACTGGGCGGTGGTGTGGGCGGCGTTCTTCAACTTCGCCGCGTTCGTCGTGTTCCCGGTGCACCACGTGGCGAAGACCATCGCCAAGGGCACCGTCGACCCCTCGGTGGTGACGCCGTCGCTGGTGCTGGCCGCGCTGGTCGCCGCGGTGGTGTGGAACCTGGTGACCTGGTGGCTGGGGCTGCCGACCTCCTCCTCGCACGCCCTGATCGGCGGCTTCGTCGGCGCCGCGCTCGTGGCCCACGGCCCCGGCGCGATCATCGTGGGCGGGGTGGTGAAGATCGCCCTCTTCATCGTGATCTCGCCGGTCCTCGGCCTGGTGCTCGGCTTCCTCAGCATGTTCGTGGTCCTGTGGCTCTTCCACCGCTCCACGCCCCACCGCGTGGACGGGCTGTTCCGGCGCCTGCAGCTCGTCTCCGCGGCGGCCTTCAGCCTGGGGCACGGCTCGAACGACGCGCAGAAGACCGCGGGCATCATCACGGCGCTGCTCTACTCGACCGGGCACCTCACCGGGGCGTTCCACATGCCGTTCTGGGTCATCGTCGCGAGCTACGGCGCCATCGCGCTGGGGACGCTCTCGGGCGGATGGCGCATCGTGAAGACGATGGGCATGAGCATCACGCGGCTGCAGCCGGTGGGGGGGTTCTGCGCCGAGACCGCGGGCGCCCTCTCGCTCTTCGCGGCCAGCGCCGCCGGCATCCCGGTCTCGACCACCCACACCATCACGGGAGCGATCGTCGGGGTCGGGGTGAGCTCGACCCAGCGGCTCTCCGCCGTGAAATGGGGGGTGGCCGGCCGGATCGTCTGGGCCTGGGTCCTCACCATGCCCATCGCCGCGGTCATCGCGGCCGCCAGCTGGTACGTCGCCCACGCGTTCGGCATGAGGTAGCCGGTCGCGAGGTCGCGTCCGCGCGCGGCCTTCCGTGCCGGGCGCACGCGCGAGCGGCCCGCCTCCCACGAGGCGGGCCGCTCCTGCACGGCGCCGTCGGGCGCGGACGCCTCACCACTTCGGGGGCCGGGCGAACCCCAGCTCACCGCGCTCGCGGTCCCGCAACCGGTCGCCGTCCAGCCGGATGCCCAGCGCGCGCAGGCTCGGGGCGTACTCGTAGCGGAGGACCAGGTGGTCGCCCGCCGTCGCGGCGGCCACGAACGAGGTCTCGCGCACCGGGTCCCGCCGCCGCTCGCCCCAGCCCGTGCCGGGGTAGGCGTCGGCCTGCGGCGCCGCGGCCCGCTGCCCGGCGAGCGACTTCTCGGCCGCGAGCGGTGCGCTCATCTCGCCGTTCCGCGTGCGCTCGGTGACGGGCGTCGGCGCCTGGTTCGCCGGGGGCTCCGCGTCGCGCGACTCGCGCCCGCGCAGGTCGCTGTCGGCGCGGCCGCCGCCCGCGTCGCCGAGCAGTCGCCCGGCCTCGGGGCGGCCGAGCCACGCCAGCGGACGGCGCTCCTCGAAGGCCAGCACGCGGATCCAGCCCATGTCGCCGTTGGCCTGGCCGGTGCGCTCGGCGTAGGAACGCTCCTCGTCCACGAAGACGAACTGCCGGACCTGTTCGAGCGAGGTGCGCCAGCCGCGGATGGTTGCGGTCTCCCACGGGTCGAGCACGTACATCGCCTCGTTGCGGCGCAGGCTCGAGCGCTCGCCGTTCACCACGTTCAGGCCGTCCACCGCGATGAGCACGCCGACGCGCCGATCGGTGCGATTGCGGACGAGCAGGGCGTAGTTGCGTCCGCGCTGCGCCTGGAAGTAGCGGCGGTCCCAGCGCCCCGGGGCGAGGTAGAGCGGCGTGGCCCGGTCGCCGACCAGCACCTGGACGTCCACCAGACTGCCGCTCGCCGTGCGGTCCCAGCGGCCGGTGCCGCCGTCGTCAACAGCGCTCGAGGCGCGGGCGGGCGCGGCGCTCAGCACGAGGGCGAGTGCGGCGCACGCCGCGAGGCTGCGGATCAGGTCTCGATGGGTCTGCATGGCTCTCCTCCTCCGGTTGGGTCCCGCTGCGCTGCTGCGCTTGCTGCACCGGGTACGCCGGGGACGGGGGCGTATTCCCGGGGCGGGAGCGCGCCGCGGCCATGCGCTTTGCACGGGCATTGCAGTCAGCGTGGCGGTCCGCACCTGAGTCCGCTGAATCGCACGGGTATGGGAGAGGAACGGGCCGGCAGTGCCGGAACCGCTGGACGGCGGGCGTGACCAGCCGATATCATTGAGCACAGCGAAGGACCTCGCCCCCGAGGCGTCGTTTGGCGGCCCCGGGTAGACTCCGATACCACCCCGGTGCGCCCCCTCGGTGACTCCGGACACATGGAGAACCGATGCCCCCGACTCGACTCCGCGACCATCTGCGCGTTGCCGTAGCCCTCGCTCTCTCGCTCGTCTTCAGCGGCGCGGGGTTCACCCCCGCGGGCGCGGTGACTCCGAACGGCCGCCTGCAGATCATCCACCTCGACGTGGGCCAGGGCGACGGCGCCGTCATCATCTCCCCGCTGGGGCAGGTGGTGATGATCGACGAAGGGCAGTCGGGGACGACGGCGATCGGCCAAACCGTCCTGCAGCAGCTCCAGGCGCTGGGCGTGACGCACGTGGACCACCACTTCGTCAGCCACTATCACTCCGACCACCTCGGCAACTTCCCCGCGATCTTCGGCGCCGGCGGTGTATCCCTCGATTACGGCTGGGACGGCGGCGGCTCGTACACGACCGCGGCGTACACGAACTACGTGAGCACGCTGGGCGCCCGGCGCCGCACGCTGGTCCGGAACCAGATCATCACGCTCGACTCCCTCTCGGCGCATCCGGTCACGATCAAGTGCGTGAACCTGAACGGCGCGGGGATCTCGACGACCGAGCCGAACTGCCTGAGCCTGATTCTCAAGGTCAGCTACGGCGAGTTCGACATGGTGTTCGGCGGCGATCTCAGTGGCTACAACAGCGGCAGCTACAAGGATATCGAGACCACCGTCGGCGCGCAGGTCGGTCCGGTCGAAGCCTACAAGGTGCACCACCACGGCTCCGCGACCTCGAGCAACCCCACCTGGCTCGCCGCGATCCAGCCCAAGATCGGCGTGATCTCCATGGGCAACGGCAACTCCTACGGTCACCCGACCGCGGCGGCGGTCGGCCGTCTGCACACCGCGAACGTCAAGACCTACTGGACCGAGCTCGGCACCGGCGCCACGCCGCTGGCGGGGTGGGACAAGTATTCGAACGGCCAGGTCATCATCTCTGCGACCTGGCAGGGGGGCGGCGTGGACACCGTGCGCAGCAACGGCACGGGGACCCCCTTCGCGGACACCTTCACCAACTCGGGCACCGCCCCCGGCGACGTGACGGCGCCGGTGGTGGCGGTGACCGCGCCGAACGGCGGCGAGACCTGGAAGGCGGGCTCGACCCAGGCGATCACCTGGAGCGCGACCGACGCGGTGGGCGTGACCAGCGTGGACCTGGCCTACTCGACCGACGGCGGGGCGAGCTTCCCCAACGCGCTGGCCAGCGGCATCGCCAACAGCGGCTCGTGGTCGTGGAGCGTGCCGAACGTGCCGAGCGGCACGGTGCGGGTGCGGGTCATCGCCCGTGACGCGGCGGGCAACGCCGGGCGCGACTCGAGTGCCACGAACTTCACCATCGACCGCTGGACCATCACCGCTTCGGCCGGGGCGAACGGCAGCATCACGCCGAGCGGGGCGGTGGCGGTGGTGCAGGGCGCCAGCCAGGGCTTCAGCATCGCGGCGGCGGGCGGCTACCACGTCGAGGACGTGCTGGTGGACGGGGGCTCGGTGGGGGCCGTGACCAGCTACAACTTCCCGAACGTGACGGCGAACCACAACATCGCAGCGAGCTTCGGGGTGAACACCTTCACCATCACCGCCTCGGCCGGGGCGAACGGCAGCATCACGCCGAGCGGGGCGGTGGCGGTGGTGGCGGGTGCCAGCCAGGGGTTCGCGATCCGGCCGGCGACCGGCTACCACGTGCTGGGGCTGACGGTGGACGGCGGGGCGGTGGCGGCGGACACCAGCTACGTGTTCAGCAACGTGACGGCGGACCACGCCATCGCGGCGACGTTCTCGGCCGACCAGTTCGCGCTGGTGGTGAGCGCGGTGGGGGGCGGGACGGTGACGAAGAGCCCGGACCTGGCGAGCTACGCCTACGGCAGCAGCGTCGTGCTGGACGCGGCGGCGGTGGCGGGCTGGGCGTTCGCGGGCTGGAGCGGGGACACCAGCGGGGTCGCCGACCCGGTGACGCTGACGGTGGACGCGAACAAGGCGGTGACGGCGACGTTCGTGGACGTGGCCGCGCCGGTGGTGACGCTGCTCTCGCCGGTGGGCGGGGAGATCATGGTGCAGGGCTCGACGCACCCCATCACCTGGACGGCGACCGACAACGCCGCGGTGGACTCGGTGGACGTGGACTACTCGCTCTCGGGCCCCGGGGGCCCGTGGGTGTCGATCGTGCGCGGACTCGAGAACACCGGCTCGTACACCTGGATCCTGCCCATCCAGATGAGCGACAGCGCGCGGGTGCGGGTGACGGCCTATGACCTGGCGCTCAACGCGGGCAGCGCGGTGAGCGCCGGCTCGTTCGAGATCGGGGATGCCACCGCCGACGTGTGGGGCAGCGGGCCGGCGGTGCTGGCGCTGGCGCGGCCGATGCCGAACCCGAGCCGCGGCACGACGCTGCTGCGCTTCTCGCTGCCGGCGGCGGGGCGGGCGCGGCTGGAAGTGGTGGACGTCTCGGGGCGGCGGCTGGGCGAATACGAGGGCGACTTCGCGGCCGGCCCGCAGGCGTGGCGCTGGGACGGTCGCGGCCCGGACGGCTCGGCGCCGGGCGCCGGGCTCTACTTCGTGCGGCTGGTGACGCCGTGGGGCACCCGCACCGAGCGGATGGCGCGTCTCAAGTGAGCTGAGCAGCGCACGGGCGGAAGCACCGCGACCACTCCACCGGGCTCCGGGGAGTGGTCGCGGTGCTTCGCGAGGATGCCGGGGGCGCGCGTCTTCGCCGCGGCCAGCAACCCGCTCTTCGGCAAGCTCAAGCGGATGCAGCGGCCGGTCGAGCCCTGGCTGACCTCCCAACTCCTCGCGATGGAGACCGGCTCGCTGCGCATCGTCGAGGCGCTGGAGATCCTGACCGGAGCCCGACCGCGGGATCGCCCCGGGGGCTGACGCCGGGCCCCGGACGGTGTACAGTGCCCGGCACTTCGCTCCGGCCACGGGCGTCCCGCCCGGGACCGGTCTCACACCAGCCGCCCCGCCGTGGCGTCCGCCGGAAGACTCCGGCCACCCGGGGCAAGACGCGGCCCATGCAGGGCAGGGGAGAGGAAGTCGATGGAGCACCTGTTGAGCGAGGAGCAGCGCGCCATCCGCGACCTGGCGCGGACGATCGCCGAGGAGAAGGTCAAGCCCGTCCGGGCGAAGTACGACGAAGAGGGGACCTTCCCCTGGGACATCGTTCGAGCGATGGCGAAGGTGGACCTGTTCCGCGTGTTCGTGCCGACCGCCTACGACGGGCTGGTCGAACACGGCATGGGCATCACCAACATGTGCCTCGTCACCGAGGAGCTCTCCAAGGCCTGCGCCGGCATCGCGCTGGCTTTCGCCGGGACGGCGCTGGGCGCGTTCCCCATCCTGCTCTACGGCTCGGAGGAGCAGAAGCAGAAGTACCTGCCGCCCATGGCCGCGGGGGAGAAGCTGGCGGCCTTCGGGCTGACCGAGGCGATGGCCGGCTCGGACGCCGGCTCGCTGCGCACCACCGCGCGGCGCGACGGCGACCACTACGTCCTGAACGGGACGAAGGTCTTCATCACCAACGGCGGCGAGGCGGACATCTACACCACGGTCGCGCTGACCCAGCCCGAGAAGGGCGCGCGCGGCGCGTCGTGCTTCATCATCGAGAAGGGCACGCCCGGGTTCTCCTTCGGCAAGAAGGAGACGAAGATGGGCATCCGCGCCAGCGTCACCTCGGAGCTGGTGTTCGACAACGCCCGCGTGCCGGCCGCGAACCTGCTGGGCCGCGAAGGCCAGGGCTTCATCGTGGCGATGAAGACCTTCGACGTCTCCCGCCCGGGCGTGGCGGCGCAGGCGCTGGGGATCGCCGAGGGCGCCCTGCAGGAGTCGCTCCGCTACGCGCACCAGCGGCAGCAGTTCGGCAAGAGCATCGTCACGTTCCAGGGCGTGCAGTGGATGCTGGCCGACATGGCCATGCAGATCGAGGCGGCGCGCGGCCTCATCTACGGGCTCGCCGACCGCATCGACAAGGGCGACACCCGGGATATCGGGCACCTCTCGGCGATGGCCAAGGTGTTCGCCTCGGACACCGCGATGAAGGTCACCACCGACGCCGTCCAGATCCTCGGCGGCTACGGCTACATGACCGACTACCCGGTCGAGAAGATGATGCGCGACGCCAAGATCACGCAGATCTACGAGGGCACGAACCAGATCCAGCGCAACGTGATCGGCTCGCAGCTCGTGCGGGACGCGGCGAAGCTGGCGCGGTAGCGCGGTCGGGCGGGGCAGGGAGCGAGGCGGGGTGGCGAGGGGCCACTCCGCCTCGCGCGTTTTGGCGGGCGGCGGGGGCGAATGGTTCCAGCTGGTGACGATGCGGCTCTTCGTACCTTGAGCCACACACGGAACCGGCGATAGGCCGAGCCCCCATCTGGTGTCCACGAGACGGGGTCAACTATACTCGTTTCTGAATCGCGCCTCCCCCCCCGAATAGCGGCAGCCTGGGCCTGTGGGCAAGACGCGAGGATGATTTGCCGCGATCAGGAGTACACAGCTTCGGAGGCAATCATGACCCTGTCAGGCCCGCTGCCCCGGCTCACAACGTGGGTGCCCTGCCTTCTCGCGCTTTCAGCCATCATCGCAGGGCCCGCGGCTGCACAGCGCAGAGCTACCGTCTCCCTCTCTTCGGCAAGGCTCGCGCCTCAGCCAACTCGAGTGGAGGAAACAGCCGCGCTCGACCGGCTGGCGGACGGATTCGCGAATCAGCTCCAAGCACGGCGCACTGCGGCCTACTACCGGCTCCTCAGGAGCGAAGGCGCAGGGGTCCGCGGGCGGCAGCTCATGTATATGGATGATCGTGGGCATCCAGTCTACTACAGCACCTGCAACCTCAATGCTGCCAAGACGTCCAGGACGGACCGTCTGTGGCCTGGGGCGGGCTACGGGCTGAGTCTTACCGGTGCTTCGAGCCTGCTGGGGGAAATGGCACTCTGGGACTCAGGCGCCGTTCTGACAGCCCACCAGGAGTTCGGTGGGCGCGTTGTGCAAATGGACGAGGAGTCAACCGTGAGCCACCACGCGACCCACGTCGCCGGGACGATGGTCGCGGCCGGAACGAATCCCGCAGCCAAGGGAATGTCGTTTGCGGCGCCATTGGCGGCGTATGGCTGGGAATCCGACAACGCGGAGATGGCGCTGGCTGCCGCCTCAGGGCTCCTGATATCGAATCATTCCTACAGCAAGGCGCGCGGATGGTTGGAGAACAAGGCGCTCGGAGAGTGGTACTGGAACGGCGACACTCGAGTAAGCCAGGTCGAGGACTACCTGTTCGGTTACTACGGTGAAAAGGCGGTGGGATGGGACAGCCTTGCGCTGCTTGCACCGCGCTACACGATCGTCACCGCAGCGGGCAACGACCGGATCGACCATGGTCCCGGGCCGGGGGGCCTTCACAAGGTGTATGACCATGCTACCGAGAGCTGGGTTCCGAGCACGTACGCGCGACACGCAGATGGGGGGGCGGATGGCTTTGATACCGTGCCCGAGGGTGCTACCGCCAAGAACGTGCTCACGATCGGGGCGATCGACGATATCCCTGGCGGGTACGGGATGGCATCTGACGTAGTGATGAGCGACTTCAGCAGCTGGGGGCCGACCGACGACGGACGAATCAAACCGGACTTGGTCACCAATGGCGTGGACGTGTCGTCGTGCTTCGCGACCGGCCCCACCGCCTATGGGCTCAAGAGCGGGACGTCGATGGCTGCTCCAGTGGCAGCGGGATCCGCGGGCCTGTTGGTCGAGCTCTACCGATCGCGGCGTGGTGGTACCGCGCCGCTGTCGTCGACGGTCAAGGGCATCCTGATCCAGACCGCGGAAGAGAGTGGCGCGGCGGAAGGCCCGGATTACCGGCATGGGTGGGGTCTGCTGGACTCGTACAAGGCAGCGCAGTTGCTGCTGCTCGACGATCCGACCCGTACCCACATCGCAGAGGCACAGTTGAGCGATGGGGCCACGGTCGAGTCGTTCCTGTACTGCGATGGGGTGGGTCCGCTTCGGATCACGCTCGCCTGGACGGACCCTCCAGGAGTGCCCGTGTCCCCTGCGGCGCTGGATCCGGAGCAACCTGCCCTCGTCAACGACCTCGATGTCCGGCTTGAACGAGTCTCCGATGCAACGCAGTACTTTCCGTACGTCCTGGCGCCACAGAGTCCGGAGGCGCCAGCTACCACGGGTGACAACACTCGCGACAACGTGGAGCAGGTCCACCTTGCGGCGCCGAGCCCCGGGAGTTATCGGCTGACGGTTGCGCACAAAGGGACTCTTGAGTTCCCGCAGGCGTTCTCGCTGATCAGTTCGAAGCCGCTCCTCCCCAGCGCGCCGCCGGCACCGGGCCGGGTCGACCTCACGGCGAGCCGGCCACAACTCGTCAACAATGGCTCCGACGCCGTGAGCCTGACCGCGAAGCTCATCGACGCCGGCGGCGCTGCGTTCGCGGTGCCGGAAGTCGCGGTGACGTTCTCGATCATCTCCGGAGCGTCGGCCCTGGTTCTGGGTGGCTCAACCTGCCAGACGGACGCGAGCGGCACGGCGGTCGTTGGCGGGACCAGTACTACCATCGCCGGATCTGTGCAGGTCATGGCAACGGCGCCGGGCTTCGAGGCCGATACGGTTCTGGTCGACGTGCAGGCCGCCACGTATCTCTGCGCCAACATCACGACCAACACGACGTTCACGGCCGCGTCAAGCCCCTATGTCGTTACGTGCCCGTTGATCGTCACGAACGACGCAACGCTGACGATCGGGGCAGGCACCGTCATCAAGTTCGCCGCGGGCGCATCGCTCGTGGTAGCGAACTACAACTACGGTTGCTGCATTCCCAACGCGGGGCGTCTCATTGCGACCGGTACGGCCGCTGCGCCGATCGTGTTCACGTCCCTCAACGGCCAGGCCAATGGGTGGTTGGGCATCTACTTTGGGGATCGCAGCGACTACTTCGGCGGTACGCAGATGACCTACTGCATCGTCGAGAATGCGGGCGCGACGAACTACGACGGCGTGGGAGCGAACGTCACCTGCCATGCGACAAACGTTCCCGCCATGTCGCACTGCACGATTCGGAACTCGGGCAGCTACGGGATCTACTTGACCGGCTCGTCGCCACCGATCGGCACGACCACGTTCTCAGGCAACGCTGCAGCGGACGTGTACTGCGTCACCAGTTCGCCTCAGCTCACCGATTGCACCTTCGAGACCGGGGCGCACGTCGGCGTGGACGTCGCGGCCAACACCTCTGTGCCGGGGCTGACCCGATGCAGCTTCATCGGCACCGGGGACTACGCCTTTCGAGTGGCTCCCCAAAGCCTGATGACCAACCTGGGCCTGTCCGGCTATTCCAGGGGAGTCAAGCTCATCGAGGGAGCGATCACGGCGTCCCGCACGTGGACGGCGCTCGCGCCTGGGATGGCCTACGTCTCCGACGGCGCGACCATCGTGAAAGGGGACGCGACGCTGACCCTTGGCCCGGGGGTACTGATGAAGTTCGCCCCGGCGGGGGCGCTCGTGATTGCGAACTACAACGCGGGATGCTGCGAGCCCAACGCGGGCATCCTGAAGGCCACGGGCAAGGCGGACTCGCTGATCACGTTCACCTCGCTCTCGGGGGCGCCGGGCGGCTGGAAGGGCATCTACTTCGGGGACCGGAGCGACTACTTTGCGGGAACGAGCCTGAGCTACTGCGTCATCGAGAACGCCGGCGAGCTCAACTTCGACGGCGTAGCCGCGAACATCACGTGCCGCTCCACCAACGTTCCGAGGATGACCCAATGCACGGTCAGGAACAGCTCCGGCCATGGGCTGTACCTCAGCGCATCCTCACCCTCGCTGAGCGCGGTCACGTTCTCGGGCAATGCGTCCACGGACGTGTACTGCAACGGGTCGTCACCGAATCTGAGCTTGTGCACCTTCAACACGGGGAGCCATCTCGGTGTGGACGTGTTGAACGGTAACTCGCAGCCCACGATCGCGGGCTGCAGCTTCGTCGGGAACGGAGCTGTCGCGCTCAGGACATCGCCCAACTCCGACATCTCCATCCAATCGATGAGCGGTTACAGCACGGGCATCGTGCTGGTGGATGGCGGCATCACGGCGGACCGGGTGTGGTACGCGCTGCCGGTACCCATGGCCTACGTCCTGGAGGGGGCCGCCGTTGTGTTCAACGACGCCACCCTGACGATCGGTCCTGGCGTGCTGGTGAAGGGCGACCGGTACGGGGCTCTCGTCATCGCGAACTACAACGAGGGATGCTGCGGGCCGAATGCCGGCCAACTCAGCGCGCTGGGGGACCCGCAGGACGTGATCCGGTTCACCTCGTTGAGCGGCTCGCCGGGCGGTTGGAGGGGCATCTACTTTGGGGACCGCAGCGACTTCAACGCCGGCACGGAGATGGAGTACTGCGTCGTCGAGAATGCAGGCGCGACAAACTACGACGGCGTGGGCGCCAACATCACCTTCCACAGCACGAACGCTCCCACTCTCTCGTACTGTGTGGTGACCAACTCTTCCGGGTACGGCGTGTACGCGTTCGCGTCCACTCCGGTGCTCTACCGCTGCGACTTCTCCGGAAACGCCGTTGCCGTGTACAACGCGTCAACGGACAGGCTCATCACGGCGAAGAATTGCTGGTGGGGCAGTGGAACCGGACCGCTCGATGCCTCCACGGGTAGCCCCGACTACAACCCGGCCGGGACGGGACAGCCGGTATCGGACTACGTGACCTATCGGCCGTGGCTGACCGGTCCCACGCTGGTCGATGTAGAACCGGCCGAAGTGGTGACCACCCGCCTGATCGCGGCTGGGCCCAACCCCTGCCGCGGAACTATGAGCGTGCAGTACTCCCTCGCCCAAGATGGTTCGGCGATGCTCGCGATCTACGATGTGGCCGGGAGATCCGTTCGAGCACTCGCTCGCGGCTGGATGCCAAGGGGCGTGACCACCGTGACGTGGGACGGAACCGACACGCACGGCGCCAAGGTGTCCGGTGGCGTGTACTTCTGCATCCTGGAGGTTGGCGGCCACAGGTTCTCGAAGCGGATCGTCCTGGTGAGGTGACAAGCGAGTGACCTGACCACCGAGTGTTGATGCAGGTGGAGGATCCAGTCCCCTGCCCACCCGCACGGCACGCTGCATGGTATGGATCATACTGAAACCTCAAGGCAGCTTCACACACCGCCCGCCGGGGGTCGCAATGGAAATGTCCCAAGCAGCCTGTAGCATCCTGCCCATGCGCTTGATTACAGCGTTCGTGCTGGGATTGCTGGTCTGCAGCGGTTTGCCTGCCCGGGCGGCGGATGTCGTCGCCTACGGCTCCTCAGGGTGGCGCTACAGACAGGTCCCACGAAACGACCCCCTCGCCGGTAGCTTCCATGCGGCAGGCTTCGATGACTCGAACTGGGCCACGGGCGTCGCCGCGTTCGGCCAGGGAACCACCGGGTGTCCACTGGATCCAACGATTCACACCGCCTGGGCCCCCAATACGGAAGTGCTCCTGCGGCGCGTCTTTCGAGTCGATCCAAGTGACCCGGAGGCACCGGTCACGCTCTACCTGGCCATCGACAACGATGCCCAAGTGTGGGTCAACGGCGTACTGGTCATGAGCGCAACCCACTCGGAGTGTCCAGCACTGGATGAATTCAAAGCCCAGGTGCCGGATGGGATCATCACGGCGGGCGACAATGTCCTCGCCGTTCGCGCAATCGACAACGGCGTGGCGTCATTCATCGACCTTCGCGTCGACGTTGTCCCGCCTCACACTCGACGAATCTGCGCCCAGGTGAACGAGGGTGGAACGGCGACTCTCACCGCCCCGGAAGGATACGCAATCACCAGTATTGACTTTGCGAGCTTCGGCACTCCCGAGAGCACCTGTGGGAGCTTTACGTACGGATCGTGTAACGCCGCCTCGTCCCGCTCCGTGGTCGAAGCGGCCTGCCTGGGGCAGCCGGGCTGCTCCGTTTCCGCGAACACCGCCAGCTTTGGCGATCCGTGCTATGGCACCGTAAAGCGGCTGCGTGTGCAGGCCACATGCACCCCACACCCGGAGGCGATCACGGGCTCCGTGATGGGTGCCACGCCGCCGGCCGGCGCACGCGAATCCCTTGGCGATCTCGACGTGACGGCCAGCTCCTGCGCAGGTCGGTTTCATGACGCAACGCGCACCCTTCCGGACGGCAGCTTCTCGCTTGCGACGCCGTTGTGCGCAGGCGATCGCGTCGTCAGCTTCCTCGGTAACGATGAATACAAGGTGCGGGATTATGCCAGTCGCCCCCTTGGCCCGGAGTGCGAGAGTCAGGGATCGCTGTGCCAGGGGATGGAACGGCTTCCGACAGGCCAGACGCATGAACTTGCTTGGAGCGGCTCCGAGCCTGTGTACGCCCTGTATTGGGCGCGCAAGATGGACGATGAGTTTTGGAGTGGCAGCCTGGAGCGGCCGCATCTACGCCTCATGCTGCTGGAAGTGAACAATTCGACGAAGAACGTGACGAACAAGCACGCGACGGCGGGTCCGTACACCGACGGTAGCGGCGGAGCAATGATCTGCCTCATGCCGGGCATTGCCGGCGATCAGGAGACCGTGTATCACGAGTTCGGGCATGCGATGGTGATCCAGCTACTGGAAGGGCGGCTGATCTCGGAAGGCGATCGGTCCGAATATACGGAATGGATGGCAATGGACGAAGGCTTTGCGGACTACTTCACCGCGGCCGCGACGGGTGACGTGTGGATCGGTGATCAGATTCCGGCGAGCTACGGCTTCAAGAAGCGCACCGTTGCCAGTCCAAAGGCACGACGCCAATACTGCAACGGGGCGTACGACGCGGAGAACGCCTATACGTCCTGTGAGACGTTCAGCGGCGCGCTGTGGTCTCTTCGAAACCTGTTGCAGAACCCCCCGTACGACGTGGAGCCGGGTGCGATCGATGCGTGGATGTACGATGCCATTGCCGATCTGGGGCGGGTACCCCCGGGCGGACGGACGTTCGATGCCTACAGGGGCATTCTTCGGGACAAGACGATACCCGGCCATGGCCAGTACTCCGGCGAGGTCGACGCCGCGTTCGCCGAGAGAAACGTGAAGAGTGAGCCGGAGGAGACCTGCAATGCCGCGGTGAAGGTGTTGTATGTCGCTGGAGAGGTACTTGTTGACGGGGTGATGATGTCGGTGCGTTGGACGAAGAATGCCGCCGCGTCGAGCTACACGCTCCTGAAGCGAGCGTTCGGAGGCGGTGGGATGGGCGGCGGCATCGTGGTTGCGGAAGGCATCACGGACACGTCGTACGTGTACGTTGAGGCGGACACGTCGCTGACGTATGCCTACGTGGTGATCCCGGTGGACTCGGCCGGGTATGACCTGCCGGCGAGCGTGGAGACGCCGGCGGTGACGACGGTGGAGGGAGTTCGGACCGCTGTGAGTAGGCTCGAAGTGGGCATCTATCCGAATCCGACGCGCGGAACGGTCGGCCTCAGGATCTGGATGGCCGGGGTTGGCAGGGGGACGGTGGAGATCTTCGACGTGGCGGGTCGGCGCGTGCGGCGGCTGTGGAGCGGGGAGGGCGGTGCGGCGGCGTTGGAGCTGCAATGGGACGGGCGGGATGAAGGGGGGCGCGGGGCGGGAGCAGGGGTCTTTCTCGTTCGGGTCAGCCGCGGAAGCGTGACACGGACGACACGTGTGGTGCGGTTGGAGTAGGCGCGCTCGAGCAGAAGCACGGTCGTGTGGGGCGGCGGCTGAATTGGTCGCCGCGCCCTGAACCGCTCCGGGTCCTCCGGAGAGCCGGTGGGCTAGAATGGCGCCCCATGGATTCCCCTGATCCCGGAGGCCGCGTCATGCACAAGGCTGCAGCGTTCTTCTTCGTCTGCGCGGGGGCGCTCGGCCCTGCGCTCCTGCTTCCGCGCCCTGCCGCCGGGGCGTGGTCGTCCGATTCGAGCGTGAACGTTCCGGTGTCCATTCCCGCCGGCGATCAGCGGGGCCCCACCATCACCTCGGACGGCGCGGGCGGGGCCATCGTCACCTGGCGGGACGACCGCAGCGGCAACAGTGACATCTACGCCCAGCGGATCTCCGCCGCCGGCACGGTCCTGTGGGCCGCCGATGGTGTGGTCCTCTGCGACGCCGCCGGTGCTCAGCAGTACCCCGCCATCATCTTGGACGGCGCGGGCGGGGCCATCGTCGTCTGGTCCGACAGCCGCAGCGGCAATGCGGACATCTATGCCCAGCGGATCTCGGCGGACGGCACGGTCCAATGGGCGGCCAACGGTGTGCCCCTCTGCACTGCCGTCGGGGATCAGTCCTACCTCACCATCATTCCGGCCAGTCCGTCCGGGGCCACCGTCGCCTGGCAGGACTGGCGCAACGGCAACTCGGACATCTACGCCCAGCGGATCTCCGCCGCCGGTACGCCTCAGTGGACGGCCGACGGCGTGGCCCTCTGCAGCGCCGTGGAAGAACAGAGCGCTCCCAGCATCGTCTCGGTAGGACCAGGCGGGGTCATCGTCGCCTGGCAGGACTGGCGCAACGGCTACTGGGACATCTACGTCCAACGGCTCTCTGCCGACGGTGCGCCCCAGTGGGAGCCCGACGGCATGGCCGTCTGCTACGCGTTCGGCAGTCGGCACGCACCCACGATCGCCTGGGACGCTGCGGATGGGGCCATCGTCGCATGGGAAGAAGTTCGCAACGGCGGCTTCGGTGACATCTACGCCCAGCGGATCTCTGCCGATGGTTGGCCCGTGTGGCCGCCCGACGGCGTCGCCCTCTGCAGCGCCACCGGCGCTCAGCAACGCCCCGTCATCGTCTCGGACTTCGGCGGCTATGCGATCGTCGCCTGGGAGGACCGCCGTGCCGGCAACTGGGACATCTACGCCCAGCAGATCTGGTCCGACGGCACCGTCCAGTGGACCGCCAACGGGGTGGCCCTCTGCAGGGCCATGGGTGATCAGTCATACCCCACCATCGCCCCGGTACCCGACGAGTTATGTGGTCTGGGCGCGGCCGGGGCCGTCGTCACCTGGCAGGACAGGCGCAGCGGCATCTGGGACATCTACGCCCAGCGGGTCTCCCCCTCTGGCTCGGTCGATTGGACGCCCAACGGCGTGGCCCTCTGCACCGCCGCCGGAGATCAGTACGCCCCCAGGCTCACCTCGGACATCGGGTCGCGCTCGGGGAACGACGCCATCGTCACCTGGGAGGACGGGCGCAACGGCGACTACGACATCTACGCGCAGAACATCAACCATGACGGCGCTCTAGGGCTGCTGGTCCCCATTCCCGTGCTGCTCTCGTTCGTCAGCGTTGACGTGGCCGCGGACGGCACCACGCTCACCTGGTTCGCGGGCGGGAGCATGAACGCCGCGGCTACGGTCTACCGATCGACCGTGAGCGACCCGTGGACGCGGATCGGCGAGGTCGCCGCGGATGGCACGGGCTACCTGCGGTACACGGACCGCGACGACGCGACGGCCACGCGCGTGGGATACAGGCTCGGGATCGTCGAGGCAGGAGTCGAGGGCTTCTACGGCGAGGCCTGGGTCGATCTGCCCGCGCTCGAAGCTGCCCGATGCGAGGTGCGCCCGAATCCCTCGCGGGGCGGCGCGCTGACGGTGCGCTTCACGCTGCCGGGCGGGACCGCGGCTTCGCTCGAGCTGCTCGACGTGGCGGGGCGCCGCATCGCCCGGCGCGAGGTCGGCTCGCTGGGCGCGGGGCAGCACTCGCTCGACCTCGGCGAGGGTCGTCGGCTTGCACCCGGACTCTACCTGGTGTGTCTGCGGCAGGGCACCAACGTGCGAATGACACGCGTGGCGGTGCTGGAGTAGGGCGAGGGGGGCGCCCGTGCTGCCGAGGGCGAGGTGGTCGGGCACGGGCCCCAACTGAGGCACTAGGAAGAGATCCAGGAGACCAGTGAGCCGTCTGCGTCTGACGTGATCAGAAGTCAGCATTCGCCCGCGCAGCCAGCTACACGCTGAGGACATGGCGCGCGGATTCCGGTCCCTGTCCCGCAAGGGGTTGCGAAGCAGTGATCAGCGACCATTTCGGGATGGATGACGGCCACAACGCCGCGGCGCAATGTTGCGTTGGGGGAATCGCTGGGGCCGAGTGCCGATTGGCGCGCTCCAGGAGGATTGTCCGTTCCTCCTGCGTCGTGATCGCGCATTCGCCCGGCAATCACACGCAAGCCCCGGCGCCGTTCAGACAACGGTTCGTCTCCGAAGCCCGCGCTCGCATCTTCCCCGGCGCCCGTCCGCCCCAAGCCCCCCGCCCCGTCCCCGCCCAAACTACTCGGGCTTCGGCTTCACCCCGCGGGCCTTCACCAGGTCGGCGCTCGAGAAGATGGCGCCGGCGAGGTCAGCCCCCATCAGGCGGGCCCCCGTGAGGTTGGCCCCCATCAGGTCGGCCTTCGCGAGGACGGCCTGCGAGAGTTCGGCCTGCGAGAGTTCGGCCTGCCGGAGGTCCGCCCCCGAGAGGTCGGCCTGGGTGAGGTTGGCCTCGGTGAGGTTGGTCCCCCGGAGATCGGCCCCCGAGAGGTCGGCCCCCGAGAGGTCGGCCTCGGTGAGATTGGCCTCCGCGAGGTTGGCCCCGGTGAGGTCGGCCCCCGAGAGGTCCACGCCCCTCAGGTTGGCGTGCCGCAGGTCGGCCCACTTGAGGTCGGCCCCCGACAGGTCGGTCTCACCCATGCTGCTGAACCGGCTGGCCCGCGATTTGTTCCACGCTGTCACCGAGTACTTGAGCATCGCGACCAGCTTGTCGTCAGCCATCTCGACCTCTCGTTGCCTGTGTCGTGTCGGTCCGGACGGATCGATGGCCATCCGGCCCGGTCGGGCCGGATGCCCGCGCCCCGGTGCGCCCGGCGCGCTTCCGTCTGCAGTCGGCCCTCAGGGTCCACCACGGGGCCGGACCTGTCAAAGGCTCCGGGACGACCGTCGCGTTCCGGGCGCGGTCCCGGTCCCGGTCCACGCCACCTTCTGGTACCATGTCGGGGTGCTGGTCGGGTGGTGCAAACCGCAACCTGGGAGGACTTCATGGAAGCACGATCCCTTCGTACGTGCGCGCTCTTCGCCGTGGCGGTCTCGGCGTTCATCGGTTCGGGCTGCGCCGCGAGCCGGCCGAAGCCGCCGGCCACCGTCATGCGCGAGGAACTCGCCGGCGCGCCCTGCTGGGTGACCCGGGGCGGCGGCTGCTACTTCAAGGAGGCCGAGCGCGCCAAGTTCGTTTGCGGGGTGGGTTCCGTCGGAGGGACGCGCAACGTCGGGCTCGCCCGCGAGGCGGCGATGGGCCGGGCACGCACCGAGATCGCCCGCTCGCTGGCGGTCCGCGTGGCCTCGATGCTGAAGGACTACCAGGCCACGACGACCGGGGGCGTGGAATTCGGCACGTCCGCCGCCGACGAGCAGCACATCGTCGACGTGTCGAAGCAGATCACCGACATGACGGTCTCCGGCACCGAGATCGTGGACTCCTGGACCAGCGATTCGGGGACCTACTACGCGCTCTGCCGGCTGAATGTCGACGGGTTCAAGGACACCGTCCGTCGCATGACGGCCCTGAGCGAGTCCGTCCGCCAGGCGGTCGTGGAACGTGCCGACAAGGCGTTCGAAGAGCTCGACCGCGCCACCAATGGCCAGGCTGACGGCAAGTAGGCCGCTCGACCCGTCGAAGAAGAGAAGCCCAGGCACCGGAGCGCGGCGGGCGCCGCCTCCCGGGAGGGGACTGGCCGTCGCCGCGCTGCTCGTCCTCGCGGCGTCGTGGGCCCCGACCGCCCGCGCCGGCGCCGTGAAGCTCGCGGTGCTGGAGCTGCGCAACGACGCCGGCCTGAGCGTCGCCGAGACCGCCTACCTCACCGACCGGGTGCGCGGCGAAGCCAGCCAGGCCCTGCCTCCGGGCCCGTTCCTGGTGATGACGCGCGAGAGCATCCAGCAGTTGCTGCCCCCCGGCGTGAGGCTGGTGGACTGCCTCTCGAGCGCGTGCGAGGTCGAGGTGGGCCGCAGGATCGGCGCCGACTACATCGTGACCGGGGAGATCCTGAAGTTCGGGGACGAGCTGCGGATGAACCTCAAGGCGCACCACTGCGTCTCGGGCGCGTTCCTCGGCAGCGAGACGGCCGCGGGAGCGAGGCCGGTCGACATCGAGAACGGGGTGGCGGGGGCCTGCGGGCGGCTGTTTGCGAAGGTCCGCGGCGACGCGGGCGCCGGCGGGGCCGTGGAGGGGCGTCTCGACGCGGAGGCCCGCGGCGCCTGGTCTCCTCCGGGCGACTCCGCCGCGGTGGTGGCCTTCGCGTCGGATCCCGCCGGCGCCGTCGTGATGGTCGACGGCCGGGTGGTCTGCCAGGCGACACCGTGCAGCCGGGAGCTCCCGGTGGGGGCCGTGGTGGTCACGATGCAGAAGGAGCGCTACCTCCCGCGGCGGGAGGTCGTGGAGGTCGCGCGGCGCGGCACCCCGCCGAGACTGAGCTGGGCGCTGGACCCGGACTTCGGCTGGTTGACGGTGACGAGCACGCCGCCGGGGCTGGCGGTGACCATCGACGGGAGACCGGCGGGCGCGACCCCGGTCGTGCTGCGCGAGCTGCCACCCGGCACGCACGAGGTGCGGGCCGGCGATCCGCGCTACGACGAGCGCGGCGAACGGATTGTGCTGGCGCGCGGCGAGCGGCGGACGGTCGTCCTCGCGCCGGCCCCGCGCGAAGGGGCCCTCCGCGTGTCGGCGCGGGGCGCGGGCGGCGATGCCGCCGCGGCCCGCGTGCTGCTCGACGGAGTGGAGGTGGGCACGACGCCGTGCACGGTCAAGGCGCTGGTCGGACGGCACTCGGTCGCCGTGCGGCTCGACGGAGCGCAGTGGACGGACTCGGTGGGCGTCGTCGAGCGGCAGCTCGTCAGGGTCGAGGCCACGCTGCGCAGGCCGGTCGCAGTGGCGCCCGCCGTCGGCCCCGGTGGCCCGGCCACGCCGGCGGCCCGGGGGCATGCGCTGCTGGCGAAGGCGGTCGGCCTGGCCGGCGGGAGCGCGGCGTGGGCGGCGATCCGCAGCATCAGTGTCACGCGCGTGGAGACCGCCAGCATCCAGGGACGGGCCCGGACCATCGCCAGCACGATCCACTGGCGGGTCCCGGACCACTACCGGGCCACGCGCCGCTTCGAGCTGGGCGCGTTCGCGCGCGGCTTCGACGGCACCCGCGGCTGGGACTCCGATCGCGGCCGGGTGCGGGACGAGCCCCGGGCGGGCGAGGAGCTGAGGAGACAGTACGAGCGCTCGATCCTGCGGCTGTTCAGCGAGCCCGGCGCGTTCCAGGTCGAGGCGCTGGACGAACCCCGGACCGTGGACGGAGTCGTCCTGCGCGCCGCGCGCGTCCGGAGCGAGACCACGCGCGACTGGCGGCTCTACTTCGCGCCCGACGGCGCGCTCGCGCGCATGGAATACCAGGGAGAGGGCGCGGACGGCGGGCCGGCGCGGGCCACCGAGATCTACGCCGACTGGAAGCCGGTCGGCCGCATCCGCTACCCGCGCCGGGAGCAGACCTTGCTGGACGGCCGGACCGTCATGGACGCCAGGGTCACGAGCGTGAAGCTGAACCCTCCGCTGGCGGACGACCTGTTCCGGATGCCGGCGGGCCACGCGGACCACGCGCTCGAGTGAGCGCCTTCGAGCGGGGACATCGGTGCCGGAGGCAGGGAGGACGGTGATGCGGGCGGCGAGGCGGTCGCGGTTCCGGGCGTGCCTGCTGCGTGCTGCGGGCGCCCTGGGGCTGGCCGCGGTCCTGGGCTCGTGCGCGGGCACGTCGCCGGGCGTGCCGGCCGCGCGCGGAGGAGCGCAGCGCTACTCCGCCTCGCAGTACATCGTGGCGGAGGGCGTGAGCGACACCGGCTTCGAGCAGGCGGAGTCGCAGGCGCGCGCCCAGGTCGCCGCGCAGGTGCAGTCGGAGATGAGCGCCGTGCTCACCACGGTCATGAGCTCCACCTCGCGCGACGGCGTGATCGAGGATTCCCAGCGCCTGCTCTCGGAGACCGCCACCCGGACGTCCTTCGCCCACGCCGAGATGATCCGCACCGACCCCGCGGCGCGGCGCTTCGAGCGGGGCCTCTATCACGCGGTCGCGCGGCTGTCGCGCGCCGAGGCCGCGGACGCCCTGGCAGCTGACTACCAGCTCGCCGCGCTCGACTTCCGCGCCGCGGTGGCGGACCTCGCCCGGCCGGGCGCCGACGTGCCGGCCTGGTCGGCCACGCTGCGACGTGCCGAGGCGGGCTTCGCGCGGCTCACGCAGGCGGCCTTCGGCGTGCGCGCCGTCACGCGCCGCGAGCACCCGCCCTACGTGGCCGACGCCGCGCTCTACGAGCGGGTGGAGCTGGCGCGGGCGAAACGGCTCTCGGTCGTGCGGCTCGGGCTCGAGGTCGGCGGCGGCCCGGACGTCGGCCCGCGGCTGGCCGCCAGCGTGGGCGGCGCGCTGGCCCGCCTCGGGCTCGGCGCCATGCCGCGCGATTGCCCCGAGGGCGGCTACCAGTTGCGGCTGACCCCCGAGATCAAGTGGGAGGCCGGACCGTTCGGACCACTGTGCCGCCTCGCGCTGTCCGGCGAGTTGATCGCGTGCGATGGAGGCCGAGCCATCGGCCGTGTATCGCTCGCGCACGCGGAGTTCCTCGGCACGGATGTGCGGGACCGGGAGCGGGCGCTCGCGGTGTTGTGGGAGCGGGTCGACGAGGAGCGCCTGGTGCCGTTGCTCCGTCACGAGCTGGCGCCCTACCTGCCGGTCGCGGAGCGGTGATCGCGGATCGTGATCCGGTCCGTCGCGGCCCGCCGCGGGCCGTGGCCTGTCGTGCCCCGGGGTCCGCGGCCTGCTAGACTGCGCGGGCCGATTCGACCCTCCGCAGGCCCGGTGGCCGGCGCCGAACCCGATCCGCAGGAACCGAGGACGCATGCCGCAGATCATCCAGTTGCTCGCCTCCAACCCGCTGCTGCTGCTGTTCAGCGTGATCGGCCTGGGTTACCTCGTGGGCAGCGCCCGGGTGTTCGGCTTCAGCCTGGGGGTGAGCGCCGTGCTCTTCGTCGGGCTGGCGATCGGGGCGCTGGACCCGGCGCTGGCCCTGCCCGAGTACGTCTACGTCATCGGACTGGTGCTGTTCGTGTATGCCGTGGGGCTGCAGTCGGGGCCGGGCTTCTTCGCTTCGTTCGGCAAGCGCGGCATGAAGCTCAACCTCGTGGCGGTCGGCCTCCTGGTGGCGGGCGCGGTGACCGCGCTGCTGGTCGGGCGCCTGGCGCGGCTGCCGGGCGCGGAGATCGCCGGCCTGTTCTGCGGGGCCCTCACCAACACGCCGGCGCTGGCGGCGACGGTGGAGACCCTGAAGCAGCTCAGCGCCGGGCAACCGGCGGCCGAGGTCGGCGCGCTGCTGGCGCGGCCGGTGGTGGCGTTCGGCCTGGCCTACCCCTTCGGCGTGCTGGGCGTGCTGCTGGCCTTCTGGGGGTTCTCGCGGCTGTTCCGCATCGACTTCGCGCGCGAGGAGGCCGAGCGACGCAAGACCGCCGGCGGCGGCGCGATCGAGTCGCGCACCTACCGCGTGACCAACCCGGGCCTGTTCGGGCTCACGGTGAAGGAGACCCTGGCGCTGATGGCGGACCCGGGCTTCGTCCTGAGCCGGGTGCGCCAGGGCGACCGGCTGGTGGTGGCCCTGCCGGACACGCGGCTCTCCGCCGGTGACCAGGTGGTGGCGGTGGGCACCGCGGAGTCGCTGGTGCGCGCCCGCGTGCTGCTCGGCGAGGAGTGCAACGAGCACCTGCCGGTCCCGCAGGCGGCGGGCATCACCTACCGGCGCATCTTCGTCTCGAGCCACGAGGTCGTGGGCCGCACCGTGGCCCAGGTCCAGCTCGAGCGCTTCAACGCCACCATCACCCGGCTGCGCCGCGGCGACGCCGACTTCGTGCCCTCGTCCGACACGGTGCTGGAGCTGGGGGACCGCGTCCGCGTGGTCGCCCCCGCCGAGGACCTGGAGCGCGTCTCGAAGTACTTCGGCGACTCCATCCGCGCGCTCTCCGAGACCGACTTCCTCTCGCTGTCGCTGGGGATCGTGCTCGGCGTGCTGCTGGGGATGATCCCGCTGCCGCTGCCCAACGGCATGACCTTCCGGCTGGGCTTCGCCGGCGGGCCGCTCATCATGGCGCTGATCCTGGGCCGGCTGGAGCGCACCGGGCCGGTCACCTGGGGACTGCCCTTCGAGGCGAACCTGGTGCTGCGCCAGCTCGGGCTCGTCTTCTTCCTGGCCGGCGTCGGCACGCGCGCGGGCCAGGGTTTCGCCGGGACCTTCGCGCGAGGGCGGCGGCCTCGCCATCGCGGTCGGCGCGGCCATCACCGCGGTGGTGGCGGTGGGCGGCGTCCTGGTCGGCTACCGCTTTCTCCGGCTGCCCATGTCCGCGGTGATGGGCATGGTCTCCGGCGATGCACACCCAGCCGGCGTGCCTGGCCTTCGCCACGCAGCACAGCGGCAACGACATGCCGAACGAGTGGTACGCGAGCGTCTACCCGGCCTCGATGATCGCCAAGATCCTGCTGGCGCAGGTGCTGGTGACGGTGTTGTTCAGGCTCTAGGCCCGGGGTCTCACCAGGAACACCCACTCCTGCGAGACCAGCGGCAGGATCCTGCGGGCCTCGACCACCTCGAAGTGCTCGGCCAGTTCGGCGCGGATCGCGGCGATCGGCGCGTAGCAGAGCGGGTCGGCGCCGCCGCCGAACAGGGCCTGCCGGATCCGTCGGCGCAGCGCATGCCACGCCGTCTCGACCCCGAACGAGACGATGGTGTGCCCCGCCACCGCGGCCAGCTCCCGCAGGATACCGCGCCGCACCGGGGCGGGCACGCGGTGCATGAGGCGCAGGCACACCGCCACGTCGAAACGCCCGCCCAGCGTCGAGCCGATGCGCTCGGCGTCGCAGACCTCGAAACGCGCGTCCGCCATCCCCGCGGCGGCGTATTCCCGGCGGGCGATCGCCAGCATGTTGGGCGAGAGGTCGCAGGCGGTGACGCGCGCCCCCGTGGGCGCCAGCAGCGGAGCGAGCTTGCCGCTCCCGGTGGGCAGGTCGAGGATGGTCCCGTGCGGCACGCGGGCGAGCAGGGCCCCGACCGAGGCGCGTTCGCGCCCGGCCACGACCCGGAAGCGCCAGGCCCGCCAGCCGCGCCGCCGCGCGAAGGCCTCGTGGTAGTCGGCGGCCGCGGCGTCATCCTGGTAGTGCTTGCGGGTCTCAGCCTCGTAGTCGAATGCCATGTCGTCGTCCCCAGTTCCCGATCTGCCAGAAGTACGCGCGGCCGTAGAGCGCGGCCGCCCACGCCTGCCACCCGCCCAGCTCCGCGGCCGCGCGGCGGCCATGCGCCCGGCGCATCGCGGCGTTGAGTGCGAACGTGTAGGCGAGCAACTCGCGGTCGAGCGGCACCCCGCTCGCCGCCTCGTAGACCCCGATCAGCCGCGCGGCGTCGAATCGCTTCCACGCGAGCGCCTTCGCGTGGCGGCCCCAGTTCAGCATGAGCAGCGAGAGCAGGAACCGCGTGACGTCCTCCTCGGGCGCGCCGAGCACGATCTCGTGCGGGTCGAAGAAGCGCAGCGCCCCGCCGGGACGGTCCGTCATGAGGTTGCGCACCTCGAAGCCGCGCACCACCAGGGTCCGCGGCCGGGCGCGCAGGCGCGCCACGATCGCCGGGGGAGCCGGCCGGTAGGGATCGCCCGCGTAGTCGTGGACGGGCAGCCCGGCGAGCGCGGCGCCACCGGCCCGGTGCAGCCGGCCCGCCAGCGCCATGGCCGCCTCGAGCGCGCTCGGGCCCGAAGGGTCACGCCGCCGCAGCAGGGCGGAGAGGTCGTCGCCCGCCAGCGCGTGGGCCACGATGCACGCGTCCACGCGGGCGAGCGGGCGGGCGATGGCCCCGTCCAGCGCCGCCAGCCGGCCGGTCAGCGCGTACTCGACCTCCGCCCGCGCGCACGCCCCGGGGTGGACGAGGTCGGCGGCCGGGTCGTCGCCCTGGCGGTCGATCTTGTAGAAGCGGCCATCGGCCAGGAGCGTCCAGGTCCGCGCGCGCGGCGTCCAGCGGGCGGTGCGCGCCAGCTCGCGTACTCGCGCGTCCAGCGCCAGGTCCGCCGGTTCGGCTAGCGTGAGAACTTCTCGAAGGTCGTGCCGATGAGCGCCCCAGCCGCCGCGCCCGCGCCGATCGACACCACCGGCACGGCATAGCGATTCATGCCGGCGACCCGCTTCCCGTCGCTGCTCTTCGAGAAGCTGGTGGAGAGGCAGAAGACGGCCCCCACGCAGGCTCCCACGGTCGCGGCGACCTGCACGAAGGACCTCCCGCCGGCGGGGCGCGACGAGGACGGTCGCGCACCGGCGGCCAGCACGCTCGGCGCGCCGGCCATCGCGCGGGTCTCGACGACCAGGATCGAGGGGGCGGCGAGCAGCGTCACCAGCGGCGCTGCGCCGAGGTTCCCGCCGGCCGCGGGGAGCTCCGTGGCGAGGAACCCACCGGCCCGGAACGAGCGGGGGATCGCCGGGAGCGCGCCGGCGACGGTGGCGGAGATCCCGGCGGAGTTCGCCGGGATGCAGGTGCCGGCGTTCGCCCGGCCGGGCGCGGTGAGAGCGACGGACGCGAGCACGAGCAGCGCGACCGCGATGCAGGCAGGACGCTTGACGGACATGGGAAGCCTCCGGTTGCCGGGGCGATCGGCCCGACCCGTGCACGGGGGGACGCCGAGGCCCGAGAAGTGGCGATCATCGCATTTCACCAGCCGCCCTGCAACGCCGCGGCACGCGTGCGGCGTGCCGCAGCATGCCGGTTCCGGGGCGGCCCGGCCGGGTCCGGCGCTACAGCCCCATCACGTGGTACCCGGCGTCCACGTAGAGGGTCTCGCCGGTGATGCCGCTCGACAGGTCCGAGAGCATGAAGAGCCCCGCCGAGCCGACCTCTTCGCGCGTGATGTTGCGCCGCAGGGGCGCGCGCTCGGCGTGATGCCGCAGCATGCCGACGAAGCCGTGGACGCCGCGCGCGGCCAGGGTGCTCACCGGACCGGCCGAGATGGCGTTCACGCGGATCTCCTTCGGGCCCAGCTCCCAGGCCAGCTGGCGCACGCTCTGCTCGAGCACCGCCTTGGCGCTGCCCATGACGTTGTAGTTGGGCACCGCTCGCTCGGCGGCAAGGTAGGAGAGCGTGAGGATGCTCGCCCCGTGACGCTCGAGCAACGGGAGCACGTGGTGGGTGACGTTGAGCAGCGAGTAGGCGCTGACCTCGAGCGCGATCTGGAAGCCCTCGCGCGAGGTCGCGACGAACCGGCCCTCGAGATCCTGCCGGCGCGCGTAGGCGATGCCGTGGACCAGGCACTCGACCGAGCCCCATTCGCGCTGCAGCCGCCGCGCGACGGCGGTGATGCTGCGGTCCTCGGTCACGTCGCAGGAGAGGGTCATCGTGCCGGGCAGGCGCGAGGCCAGCTGCTCGACGTCGGCCCGCAACCGCTCGCCGGCGTAGGTGAGGCACAGCCGGGCGCCCGCCCGGTGCAGCTGCTGCGCGATGGCCCACGAAAGACTGCGGTGGTTGGCCACGCCCATGACGAGGGCATGCCTGCCGCTCAGGTCGATGGCGATCATGATTCCCTCCTGGCCGGCGGACTCAGGCGACCTGGATGTGGTCCCAGACGCGGATCGGCAGGATCACGACCTGCACGCCGCGGAATTGCAGCCGGCGCTGGACCGAGAAGGCGGTCTCGTGGTGGAGCGAGCGGGTGAAGAGGTTCTCCTTCTGGAACACCAGTTGCCCGGCGAACACCACGCAGCGCCGGAACTCGCGGGTGACGTCGAGGCTCATCGCCTCGAGCTCGGAGATCAGGTCGGTGCCGAGGGTGTAGCGATACTCGGCGTAGGCGCCCATGCGCTGCGCCAGCGCCACGTACTTCTCGAGGTCGGCGCGCACCTTGGCCTCGAGCGCCTCGACGTCCTTCGCCCCCTTGAACTGCCCCGAGTCCACCAGGCCCACGGCGCAGAAGACGAAGTTCTTGTAGTGGCGCGGGAACATCCGCACGACCGAGAGCAGCGTGTGGATGCCCAGGCCGCTGAAGGACTCGACCAGCACGATGGCGGTGGGGCCCTCGGTGGCCAGCTCCGCCGGGGCGCCGTGCTCGCTCAGGGGCAGGTTCCCCAGCACCTCGTCGAGCGAGCGCAGCATGCTGCGCACCCGGTGGTAGTGCGACCGCACCAGGTAGCAGAAGGCGATCAGCCCCCCGGTGGCGATCAGCGTCACCCAGCCGCCCTCGCGGAACTTGATCACCGACGTCACGACCAGCACGGTCGCGGTCACGGACGTGCCGGTCATCGCCACGATCATGCGGCGCCGCCAGTGCCCGCCCTCGCCGCGCATCTGCCACCAGTGGCGCACCATGCCCAGCTGGCTGAGGGTGAAGGTCATGAACACGTTGATCGAGTACATGACGATCAGGATCTTGACCGCGCCGAGCGTGTAGACCAGCACCGCGACCGCGGCGAGCCCCATGGCGATGACCCCGTTCTGGGTCACCAGCCGCTCGGAGAGGTGGGCCATGCGCTTGGGGACCCACTCGTCCACCGCCATGGCCGCGAGCGTGCGCGGTCCCGCGGTGAACCCGGTCTGCACCGCCACGAACAGCAGCGCGCCCTCCGAGACCAGCGTGATCGCGACCACCAGCGGGCCGATCGGGAACCCGCCCAGGTTCCAGCCGCCGGTGAGGATGTCCCAGAGCGAGGCGTTCAGGGTCCGGCCGGGCTGGCGCTGCACGCCGTTCAGCAGGTAGCAGAGCAGGATGCCGCCGGCGGTGAACGAGAGCGAGGTGGCCATGTAGAGCATGGTGCGCTTGCCGGTCGCGACCCGCGGCTCGCGCAGGATGTCGGTGCTGTTGCTGACGGCCTCGATGCCGGTGTAGGTGCCGCCGCCCATCGAGAAGGCCCGCAGGAAGACCGCGGCGACGCCCAGCGCGCCCAGCTCCGCGACGGCCTGGTGGGTGTCGGTCACGGTGTCGGCCATCAGCGTGGGCAGTGCGTTCGAGTGGCGCAGCACGCCGTAGAGGATGAGCGGGATGTGGGTCAGCATGAACGTCAGGAAGATCGGGGTGAGCACCAGGATCGATTCCTTGACCCCGCGCAGGTTCAGCCCCGTCAGCAGGGTCACCACCAGGAGCTCGGTCGGCAGCTTCAGGGGTTGCAGCTCGGGCGGCAGGAAGGAGAAGATGGCCTCGACGCCCGCGGCGGTCGAGATGGCGATGGTCAGGACGTAGTCGATGACCAGCGCGCTGCCCGAGACGATGCCGGCGGTGGGCCCCAGCAGCTTGGTGCCCACCAGGTAGCCGCCGCCGCCGGTGGGGAACAGCTCGATGATCTGGCTGTAGGAGGCGGAGATCAGGAAGACGGTGACCACCGTCGCCACCATCAGGTACAGGGCGAGATGGGTGTGCCCGCCGAGGTTGAGGAACGCCTCCTCGGGGCCGTACGAGGAGGACGAGAGCCCGTCGGCGCCCAGCCCGATCCAGGCCAGCATGGCCACCAGGGCGAGGTTGTGATGGATGCGCGGGTCGAGGAGGTTCTTGGGGCCGCCGAGCAGGAGCCCCTTCAATCGGGCAAGCACGCGGGGAACATAGGGACTCGAACCGGCCGAATCAAGGGGGGGATGCCAGCCCATGGACCTGCCTGATCGCCGCCCCACGTTCCGCTCCCTCGACGCCGTGAGCCGCGCGGTGGTGGCCTGCGAGCGGTGTCCGCGACTGCGCGCGCACTGCAGCCTGGTGGCCGAAGTGCGCAAGCGCGAGTTCCGCGACGAGCCCTACTGGGGCCGGCCGGTGCCGGGCTTCGGCGACCCCGGGGCGCGCCTGCTGGTGGTGGGCCTGGCGCCCGCGGCGCACGGCGCCAACCGGACCGGGCGCATGTTCACCGGGGACTCGAGCGGGGACTGGCTGCACGAGGCCCTTCACGGCGCGGGCTTTGCGAACCAGCCACGCTCGGTGAGCCGCGACGACGGCCTGCGCCTCGCGGACGCGTGGGTGACCGCCGCGGCGCGCTGCGCTCCGCCCGGGAACCGGCCCACGCGCGAGGAACTCGCCAACTGCCGCCCGTACCTCGAGGCGGAGAACGCCCTGCTCACGCGCGTGCGCGTGGTGCTCGCGCTGGGCGGCGTGGCGCACGAGGCGTGGCTGCGGGCGGCGGGCTGGTGGGAGCAGCTGCCGGTCGCGCAGCGGCCCCGCTTCGCCCACGGGGCCGAGGCCGTCCTGCCGGACGGCCGTATCCTCGTCGCCTCCTACCACCCGAGCCGGCAGAACACGAACACGCGACGCCTGACGCGGGCGATGTGGCACGCGGTTTTCGGCAGCGTGCGACGGCTCCTCGAGCGCTGACGCGTCGGTGTGACTGCCTCGCGTCCATGGCGCCGTTGCTTCCGCTGGCGCCTTCTGCTCAGGGATCGCGACCTGAGGAGTCCTCCGTGAGCCGTCAGTAACTCGCCCCGGAGAGGTGCTGGAGCGGTTGAACCGGACGGTCTCGAAAGCCGCTGCCACAACAACTGACCTCCCGAACCGGAAGTCCGCCAGCAGCACTTAGATAGCTTTGGCCCCAGCGAGTTGCGTGAGCTGGGGCCGTTTCGTCTTCGTGGCCTTGAGTTGTCCCGAGTGGTCAGGAGAGGACTCTGAGGGGGTCACAAATGGGTCACACACGCCACGTCGTATTCCCGGCGACGATGTGAGGTCTAGCCTTGCATCCGGGGGGGAGGGTAGGTGTTACTTGTCGTGAGGCCCTCGATTCCGAGCCCGGGGACGCCCGCGTCTGGCGCGGCTGCAGGTTCGGCCGCTCCGGTGAAGTCGGCGCCTCGTTCGATGCTTGAGAGGTCGAGGACGTCTCTTGGGAGGCCGCGCCCATGTCCCATCTCGCCCGAACCGCACTCGCAGGCGTGCTGCATCGAGTGACGCGGGAAGTGGCCGCCGCGTCCGCTGGCTCGGATCGCGCCTTGCGACCCGGCTCCCCGTGCTTGGCGGTGCGAGCGCCGATCCTGAGAATGCGGTTGGGATCGACGCGTTGGAAAGTCCGATCGCGTCCCCTGCATCAGGTCATCCTCGTGCTCGTTCTTCTCAGCGTCTGCGTGTGCCAGGTGGGCGCCCGGGAGTACCGTGCAACCGGACCCGTGGTGCGGGTCACGCCTTCGTGCGCAGCACCCGGCTCGCAAGTACTGGTCGAGACCAACTTCTGGCCGTGGGAGAAGCACGACCGAGTACAATACGACATGTGGTGGGATTGGCCCACCAATCCCGGGTACTACTTCTACGCGGTGTTCTCGCCCTACACGGTCCAGCGGTCAGACACAATCACAGTGCCCTTGAATGCCACACCGGGCTGGCACTCGATCGGGATCGAGCAGTGGGAATTCCACCCGCCGCCTTGGCCGTGGTGGGATATCACCGGATGCGTGGTGGCTCGCATCGAGGTATCGACCGGGGGGGGTGCGAACCCATGGCGGGACAGCATCCTGATCGCGTCGGGGGGGGGCTTCGACTCCGTGATCGTCAAGTTCGATCCCAGTGGGGTTTGTGGCATTCCTCGCTGCGATCGAATCGACTTGGTCCAGGTGATTCACGCCACGGGGCGGGACTCGGCAGGGAACGCCAGGAACCTGTCGTACGCGGAGCAGGGCTTCTCCGATGGCGCCAAGAAGGATTCGGAGCGCACCGCTGCTGGCTGGCGTGTTGATGTGCCAGCACGGGTCAATAACCCCTTCTACACCCAGCCGAGTGCTACGGTGACAGGGCGGCCGGGGCGTTCCGGGGACACGCGGACAACTGCGTATCTGGTCGATTCCCCCAGGCGCAATCCGAGGCATTTCCCTACGGGAATCGACACCGTCCACCTTGACTTCGAGGTCTGCGCAGTGTGCTCGCAGGGGGATGGCAAGGGGGCACAACTCGGCCGATACCTCTGGCACTGGGAGATGTCCCGGGACATGACGGTCACTCATACGCTGATCGGTGGATCGCAGAGCGGCCCCAGCCAGGAATATGGCGAAGCGTTGGAGTTGTGGAAGTCGCGCCACCCGAAGTTCAAGCTGCCGGTAGCCCGATATCCGCTCGTGGGAGGTCAACCATGTCCACGTTGATTCGAACGGTCCTGTCGCTGTCGCTCGCGGGGATTCTGTCGACCACCGCAGTAGCTCAGACGTTTGCGCTCTTTTCGGAATTCCAGGCCCTGTCTCCGACTGAGCTGGCGACGGTACAGGTGAAGATCACGTACTTGGGACCCAGTGACTCCCCGGTGGGAAGCCTCGCTTTCTCCTGTGCACCGAACGTCGTGGATCCGTACGTATTCAGGCCGTTCCGGCGGACCGAGTTCAGCCCGTATTACGATTTCGCCTCGACAACATTCCGGGTCGCACCAGATCTGCTTAACGCGATGATTGACAGCGTGGGGACGCTCGCCGGGGTCACTGATGGCGGGGTAGACTCCAGCGGCTACGTGTCCTTCGCGATGCTCAAGACGTTCGGTGGCACCCGGGTGTTCGAGTCCATCGTTGACGAAACGAATGGCCGACTGTTGATCGCAAAGATGCAATCAGCATTCTCGGACGACGCGAATGCGTTGCGATTGACCACGGAATGCGGCTGCAGAATGAGCCTCCTCTACGATAACCCTCCGGCAGAGGTGACCCAGGGCGTTTCTGTGAAATGCGGCGGGTTCCGCCAGGTTCGAAAGTCGGACCAGTACGCAGCCCGCGTACGGGTGACAAACACCTCCGGCGTCACTCTCCAAGCACCTGTCACGCTGCTCCCGGGTATCATCGGTGAGAATGTCGAACTGGTCGGCGAGGAAGGCTGGACTTGTGCCATCGAACCGGGTGGTGAGGCCTATCTGACCCTGCCGACCGGCAGTGGGGGCCTGGCACCTGGCGCTCACGTGGACGTCACGCTGCACATCAAGAACCCCTCCATGGACCGGGTCCGGGTTCAGCCCCAGGTGTTCGCAGGGCCTGGAACGAGATGAGCCGGATTCAAGAGACCGTACGGGGTTCGGCCGGGACTTGGCTCCTGGCCCGGCTCTTCATGGTTTCCATGGCCATTCTCTCGCTGGGCGGGTCGTCTGCAGTGGCAACGACGCGCTACCACCTTCGCGTGCGGGCGGTGCCCGAAATCTCCCAGCGGCTCGTGTTCGCCCTCACTTGCTCGGACTCTGCGAACACGCTCACGATCCTGAATGCCACGCACGATGGCACGGGTAAGGTGACGAGCACGGTCGGCGGCCCACCGATGGGGAAGCTGCTCAGCGGAGCCAACCCCGCGGACACGACCGTCCTGGTCGGTGGCGCGTTCTACTCCGAACTCAACCTACTGCTCGAGACCATCACCCAGTTTGACTGTGACCTCGACCTGAGCGAGCAGGCCGCTCAAGGGGATGCCGCCCCGACAGAGTTTGCCCTCTACTACCTCAACGAGAATGAAGACCCTCGCGTGCCCACGGAGGATCCGCTCGGCACCAACACCATCGCGTCGCTCGACGTGACGGGCGTCCCGGGGGGCGAGTTGTTCACGTTCTACCCGCTCACCTTCGTCGCGCCGGATACCCTGCTGGTCGACGGCACGGTGGTCGGAGTCCCGATGTCGCCCGGATCCGGCGACCGCGTGCGCTTCTCCTCGATCGCCCCCAATCCGGCGCATAATCGGGCGCTCTTCGCCTTCGACCTGCCCTCGGCTGGCCAGGTCGAGCTCCGTGTCTACGATGTGGCAGGTCGACTTCTGGCAGAGCCACTCAAGGGGCCGCGCCCGCCAGGTCCTGGCAGCGTGGACTGGGAGATGCGCAGCCGCTCGGGCGCGCGGTTGCCACCCGGGTTCTACATCGCCGAACTCCGCTTCGGCCGACAGTCGGCGGTGCGGCGGTTCATCGTGACGCGGTGAGGGCCGCTCGCTGATCTCCAGGGGGAGGTCTCAGCCCGTCAGGGTGTTGCGGGCCTCCTCGCCTCATACGCTCGGAATCGGAGTGCCGCGGCCAGTGGGTGCAGCAGGCCCACTGTCAGTCGTGCAGTCCAAGAGACCGTTCGCCGCGCTTGACAGCCGCCGTGGCGCGGGGCAGTGTCCGCACGCAGTCTTCCGGGTGCCGCAGCGCGCGGCTAAGAGGGAAGGGGGGTGAGAAGCCCCCACGGTCCCGCCACTGTGATGGGCACACCGGGTCTCGAATGCCACTGGCCTGCGGGCTGGGAAGGCGAGGCCCTGCAGCAGCCCTGAGTCAGGAAACCTGCCCGGAGGCAACGACCCGCATCGACCGGCGCGCCCGACGCGCACCGGAAGAGGGCGGGTGCAGCCCGTGATGCTTCGTCGGAGAGCATCCGCGGGGAACGGCGTCCGCGCGGCCCCGTTTCCGGTGGAGTCCTCCCGGGGCGGGGCTGTTCGATTGGGGCGCGGGTGACGCCGTGATCGTCCAGGGCCTGGCCGTCCTCTTCCTGCTCGCCGGGGGCGATTCGCGTCCCGCCCGCGCGATCCGCAGCGACCTGCGGCCGGGGGGCGTGCTCTCGCCCCGGTCCGCCCCCGCGCGCCGGGCGACGGTCGCGGACACCGTCACCGTGCTCCCCGAGGTGCGGGTCGAGCGCGAGCGCGCGCTCTCGGAGGCGCGCCGGCTGCTGCCCACCGCGTTCGTCACCGAACTGCGCGCCAACGCCTCGACCCGCGCGCTCGAGAGCGTCTCGGAACTGCTCTCGCAGGCCGTGGGCGTGCACGTCACGCAGTACGGCGGCCTCGGCTCCTTCAGCACCGTGTCGCTGCGCGGCGCCGCGCCCGGGCAGGTCACGATCTACCTCGACGGGGTGCCGCTTACCTCCGCGGCCCACGGCGTGGTGAGCCTGGGTGACCTGCCCGGGACCGCCATCGAGCGGGTCGAGGTCTTCCGCGGTCTCGGGCCACTGGGCCTGGGGGTCGCGTCTCCGGGCGGGGCCATCAACCTGGTCACCGCCTCCTCGCCCGGCCTGCGCGAGTTCCACGTGGCCCGCGGCTCGTTCGCGACCTGGGAGGGCCGCGGGAGCGCCGGGTTCGAGCGCGGCCCGTTCGACCTGCTCCTGCACGCGGGCTACCAGGGCTCGGCCGGCGACTATCGCTACCTCGACGACGATGCCACCGGCTACAACGCCGCCGACGACAGCATCAAGACCCGGCGCAACAACCGCTTCGACTCGTGGAGCGCGCTCGGGAGCCTGGGCTGGCATCCGCGCCGCGAGCTGCGGGTGCGCGCGCGCGGTGAGCTCTTCCGCAAGGCGCAAGGCCTCCCCGGACTCGGCGCCGACCCGGCGCTCGGGGCGCGGCTCGCCTTCCTGCGGGCCCTGGGTCTCCTTGAGGTCGAGCGCGCCGGCGCCGGGCCCATCCCGCGCGCCACCCTGCGGTTCTCGTCGGATCGCGAGCGCTCGCGCTTTCGCGACACGCGGCTCGCCGACCGCGGGGAGCTCGGGACGGGCCGGCACGACACCGACGAGCGCACCGGGGCCGGGCGGCTCGCGCTCTCGTTGGCCTGGGCCCGTCCCGTCCCCTGGCTGGCGCTCGAGTGCGCCGGCTCGCTGGGGCGCGAGCGCGCGAACCTCGGCGACGCGGCCGACGGACTGCCCGATCCCCCGCCGAGCCGGCGACTCGCCCGCGGCGCCATGACGGGCCTCCAGCTGCGCACGCCCGACGGGCGGCTCGTGCTGCACGCCGCGCGGCGCTGGGACCGTATCGAGGACCACCTGCGCTCGCTCGCTCTTGCCGGCGCGCTCGCGAGCACCGACGTCGTGCGGGTCCTCGATTCCCCGCAGCTCGGCGCCCGCCTCGACCTGGGCCGCGGGCTCGAGGTCCGCGCCAACTGGGCCCGGGCGAGCCGCGCGCCCGGCTTCGTCGAGCTCTTCGGCGACCAGGGCGGCGTGACCGGCAACCCGGGGCTGCGTCCCGAGTTCGCGGAGAACCGCGACGCGGGCGCGGCCTGGCGCGGCCGCGTCGGTCGGGTCGAGGGCGCCCTCGAGTGGGCGCGCTTCCGCTCCGACGCTCGCGACCTCGTGGCCTTCGTGAGGAGCTCGGCGAGCAGCATGAAGGCGCAGAACTTCGGCCGCGCACGCATCCGCGGCGAGGAATGGAGCATGCGGCTCGAGCTGCCCCGGGGACTGTCGCTGGCGGCGGCGTGGTCATGGCAGTCGGCGATCAACCTGGGTCCGCTGCCCGAGTTCTGGGTGGGCAAGCGCCTGCCCGGCCGGCCGTCGCACCAGGGCCGCGCCCGGCTCGAGTGGCGCGCGCCGGGCCGTGCGGGACTGAGGGCGGGCGCCGAGTTGGAGCTGATCGGCGACAACCTGCTCGATCCCTACAATCTCCAACGCGTGGCCGAGCGCCGGCTGGCCGGCGCGTCGCTTTCGTTCGCGCCCTTCCGGTCCGCCCTGCGGCTGACCCTCGAAGGCAAGAACCTCCTGGACGACCGTGCCGTGGACGTGGGCGGCTTCCCGCTGCCCGGCCGGAGCGTCTTCCTCGGCTGCACCTGGCGGCTGGCCGCTGGCGCAGGCCATCCCACGGAGCCATGAACATGTCCCGAGCCGATCTGTCGTGCCTCGCCCTGCTTCCCGTGCTGATCGCGCTGGCCTCGCCGGCCCACGCCGTGGCGACCCGGGGCTACGTCCTCTCGACCGACTACACCAGCGGCACGCTGGGCGTGGTGGATCTCGCGACCCGCGCGATCACCCGCGACGTGGCCGTCGTCTCGGCCGACCCGATGGCGCGCTGCTACCGCGGGTTGATCTACGTCGTGAATCGCTACGGCTACGACAACGTCCAGGTCATCGACCCGTCGCAGGACTATGCCACCGTGCGGCAGTTCTCCGTGGGCAACGGCACGAACCCGCAGGACATCGCCTTCGCCTCGCCCTCGAAGGCCTACGTATCGCGGCTCGGGTCGCCGGACCTGCTGATCGTGGATCCCTCCACCGGCCAGGCGCTCGGTGTCGTCCCGCTCGCCGCGTGGGCCGACGCGGACGGCAACCCCGAGGCCGCTCACCTGGCCGTGGTGGGGGACCTGCTCTTCGTCGCGCTCGGGCGGCTCGCGAACTTCGTCGCGGCCGACACCGGGCTGGTCGTGGTGGTGGACATGCTGGCGGACACCGTCTACGACGCGGACCCGTTCACCCCCGGCACGCAGGTGGTGAAGTTGCGCGGCCTGAACCCGGGCACCGAATTCGCCGTGCTCCCCGGCGCGGGCCCGCAGCAGGAATCGCACCTCTACATCGGTTGTTCGGGGCGCTGGGGCGCGTGGGACGGCGGAGTCGACGACATCGTGGTCCCGGCAGCGGACGGGCCGCCCGGCGCCATCCGCAGCGCGCGGCAGGCGATCAGCGAGCAAGCGCTGGGCGGGGACGTGCTGGCCGTGGTCGCGGACGGCAGGGGACACCCGTACGCGATCGTGAGCGATGCCGCCGGCAACACGAGCCTGGTCTCCTGGGACGCCGAGACCGGCAGCCGGCTCGCCACCCTCTACGCGCCGGGCGGCTACAGTCTTTCGGATGCGGCGCTCGACGGGCGGGGCGACCTCTACGTGTGCAACAGCAGCTACACCACCCCGGGGCTCGTCGTGTTCGAGGCCGGCAGCGACACGTGCCTCGCCGGGCCGCTCGCGACCGGACTGCCGCCGGTCCAGGTCGTCTTCGACCCGGAGGGTCAGGAGGCTCCTCCCGCCTCCGGCGGCGCCGTGGTCGCACTGGGGCGCCCGGCCCCCAACCCGGCGCGGGACGTCGCCCACCTGGAGATCACGGTCGCCGAGGCGGGCCCGGTCCGCGTCGAGGTCTTCGACCTGGCGGGGCGGCGGGTGCGTTCCCTGGCGGACGAGCGGTTCGCCGCGGGGGCCACGTCGCTCGACTGGCACCTCGTGGACGGTGCCGGAGGGCGGGTGCCCGCCGGCGTCTATCTTGTTCGCGTTTCGACAGCTCGGGCGAGCGCCACCCGCCGCCTGGTGGTCCTGCCGGGCACCCGCGCCGGCGCCCTGTCGGCGCGGTGACCGGCCTCGTCCGGGCTTGCCGGGGCTCTCCTTCCTCGAGGCGATGGGGACGGAAGCTTCGTCCCACGGAGCGGCCGAGCTCGCTTGCCGGCCGTGGCAGGCCGGGCCGGTGGCAGGAACCGTCGACTGTCGGTCCTCACGACAACTATCGCGGGATCTGCCGACGGGCCGATATTCCGCTGGAACTCCACCCCCCGCATGGGTTATCAATTGCGGAAGACCTTTCGTGTCGGTCCCCGGAACAGCCTCTCTGGTGTTCCGGACCTGCGAGTCGTAACCGAGACCGACGATCGACGAGCGCGCTCCGACCGGGAAGCGCCTCGGCAAGTGCGATCCGCGGTTCTGCGTCAGGGCGTTTCGGGCCACACGAAAGCGAATCGGTCCCCATGGCCGCGGGGCACGGCTGCCTCGCTGATTTCCAAGGAACGGAGATTCGTTGTCCTTGCACCGCATCCTGGTCATCCTGGCCACCATCACGATCACGAGCTTCACGTGGGTCGACTCCTCCAGGGCCGACTTCGTGAGCCTCACCTGGACCGCCCCGGGGCGCGATAGCCTCTTCGGGCAGGCGGCCCGCTACGACCTGCGCTACTCGGCGCAGATGATCACCACCGAGAACTTCCTGCTGGCGACCGCGGCCCCGAACATGCCCGTGCCGGCCGGTCCGGGCAGCCGGGAGACCTACGTCCTCGATGGGCTCCCCGCAGGCGTGACCTGCTATCTCGCCATCAAGACCGCGGACCAGGCCGGCAACTGGTCGGCGATGTCGAACGTGATCGCGCGCATGCCGCAGAGCGTGAGCCTGGGCCCGGCGGCGGCGACCCTGTTGTCGCCCGAGGACGGGGCGACGCAGGTGGCGACGGCGCCGACGATGGCCTGGCAGGTCGCGGCCGGCGCGACCGGCTACCGGCTGCAGGTGGCGCCGCTGCCCGACTTCGTCGTCCCGGTGGTGGACCGGGGCGGGATCGCGGGGACCTCGTGCGCGGTCGGCGGGCTGGCGAACGACTCGACCTACTACTGGCGGGTCCAGGCGAGCGGCGCCGGCGGGACGGCCGCGTGGTCGAGCGTGCGGAGCTTCCGGACCGTGGCCGCGCCCTCCTCGGGGCTGTCGTTCTCGGCGCCGTGGCCCAACCCGGCGCGCGGGGCCGCGAACTTCGCCTGGGTGCTGCCGGCCGCGGCGAAGCTGAGCGTGGAGGTCTTCGACCTTTCCGGACGGCGCGTGCGGGTGCTGCTCGAGGGCACCGCCGAGGCGGGGCCGGGCGGCGTGGCCTGGGACCTGCGCGACCGCCAGGGCGTTCCGCTGCCGCGCGGCATCTACCTGGTCCGCGCCCGGCTCGGCGACGCGGTCTTCGTCCGCAGGGTCGCCCTGGCCCGGTAGCCGTTCCATCGCCCCCGCGAGGATTGCGGAGGACGCGCGCGGCCGGATAGAGTGAGGGGGTTCAGGATCCCCAGGGAGGCCGCCATGCTCCGGCAGCAACCGTCGCGCCCCGCTCCGCTCCTCGTCCCGATCGCGTTGTGCCTGCTGCTGGGGTCCGCTCTCGTCCCGTCCGCGTCATCCGCCCGGCCGGACTCCGCCGGCGTCGTGCCCGCCGCCCGCTCCGTGATCGAGCGGCGGCCGCCGGCCGCGCGCGACAGCGCCCGCCGCGCCTACCGGGCCTGGCTGCAGCACCTGCGCACACGCGCGCTGGTGGACAGCCTGGCCCGGGCCGACAGCCTGGCGCGGGCCGACAGCCTGGCGAAGACCGTGGTGACACCGCCGCCGCCGCGCGACTTGGTGGCCGAGGTGCGCGCCAACTTCACGCCGCAGAACCGCGCCTACGCCACCGCCCGTGCCACGCTCGGTTTCATCGAGCCCCTCTACGGGATCCTCGTGGGGCTCTTCATCCTCTTCTCGGGGCTCTCGGCGTGGATGCGTGACGTGGCGCGCAGGCTGAGCCGCCACGCCTACGTCCAGGTGCTCGCCTACCTCGCTCTCTACCTCGCGCTGGCCTCCGTGCTCGGCTTCCCGCTGGCCTTCTACCAGGGCTTCGCGCTGGAGCGCCGCTACGGGCTGCTGAACCAGGGCTTCGGCCCGTGGTTCCTCGAGCAGCTCGTGCCGGTGCTCGTCTCCCTGGTCGTGCTCGGCGTGGTGCCGCTGGTCAAGCTCGCCTACGCGCCGATTCGGCGCTTCCCGCGGCACTGGTGGCTGGTGCTGGGGCTGGGCACGCTGCCCGTCGTCGTGGCCGGGACCTTCATCCAGCCGCTGCTGGTGGAGCCGCTCACCAACCGCTTCACGCCGCTCCGGGACAAGCAGCTGGAAGCCCGCATCCTCGAGGTGGCGCAGCGGGCCGGCGTGCCCGCCCGGCACGTCCTGCAGGTGGACAAGAGCCGGCAGACCCGCAAGTACAGCGCCTACGTGAGCGGATTCGGGCCGTCGCAGCGGATCGTACTGTGGGACACCATCCTCGCGGGCATGACGGCCGACGAGATCCTGTTCGTGGTCGGCCACGAGGCCGCGCACTACCGGCTGCACCACATCTGGTGGGGAATCCTGTTCGTCACCGGCGCGAGCTTCGTGATCTTCTGGCTGTGCGCGGTGTCGATGCGCCTGGCGGTGGCGCGCTGGGGCGGTCGCTGGGGATTCAAGGAGCTGCACGACATCGCCTCCCTGCCGCTCTTCGTCGTGGCGCTGACGCTGTTCTCGTTCCTGGCCCAGCCCGGATCGAACGCCTTCTCCCGCCGACTCGAGCGCGACGCCGACACCTTCGGGCTCGAGCTGACGCACGCGAACGACGCGGCCGCGAGCGCCTTCATGAAACTCGGCGCGCAGAACCGCTCGGACCCCGAGCCCCCGCCGTTCGTGGAGATCTTCGAGTACGACCACGCGCCGCTGATGGAGCGCGTGCGCTTCGCGCAGAGCTACCGGCCGTGGGCCGAGGGCCGGCCGAACCGGCTGTACCGACCCGGCGGGTGACCGGGCGGGCCGCGGCCCGATGCCGGGTTGAAGACACTGCCGGGCGGCCCGTGGGGGGACCGCCCGGCAGGCGTCTGAGGTCCGGGAGCCTGGTGCTGCCGATCTCCGTTATGCGGCCAGTCGCTCGCCCTCCGAGACCCTGAACAGGCTCGCCGTCCGGGCGAGGGTGCGCGCCTCGGCCTTCATGGTCTCGGCCGTGCCGGAGAGCTCCGCGATCGCGGCCGCGTTCTGCTGCGTGGCCTGGTCGATCTGAGTGATCGTCCTGGTCACCTCGTCCACCGCTCCGGCCTGCTCGGCCGACGCACTGGCGATGCCTTCGATGGTCTGAGAGAGACCATTGATGTGGATGACCATCTGCCGCAAGCCCTCCACCGAGTTCCGCACGATGCCCTCACCGGTGTGGACCTTGCTCGTGGTCTCCTCGACGATCTGCTTGATCTCGCGGGCCGCCTCCGCGGAACGCAGGGCCAGCGTCCGCACCTCCGTGGCCACGACCGCGAAGCCCCGGCCGTGCTCGCCGGCACGCGCCGCCTCGACGGCGGCGTTGAGCGCGAGGAGGTTCGTCTGGAAGGCGACCTCGTTCACGGTGACGATGATGTCGCCGATCTTCCTCGCCGACTCGGAGATCTCGCTCATCGCCTCGCTGAGCTCCTGCGAGGCCTCACCGCTGGCGTTGGCCATGGCCGCCGAGGTCCGGGCCATCTCCTTGCCCCGGTCCGTTTGGGCGGCGTTCTCCCTGATGGTCTGCGACATCTGTCCCAGGGTCGCCGCCACTTCCTCCACCATCGAGGCCTGCTCCTGCGTCGCGTTCGAGATGGTCGCGACCTCGCCCAGGGTTCCGTCCACGTGCACCGCGGTGGTCTTCACCCGGGCGATGATCTTCTCCAGGCTCCCGAGGAAGCCGTCGAACACCTTGGCCAAATGCCCGATCTCGTCGTCATGGTCGAAGTCCATCCGCCGCGTCAGATCCACCTCGCCCTCGCGGATGATGTCCTGCAGTCTGCGGCCGAACAGCTCGATCGGCCGCGTGAAGACCCGGCGGATCATCAGGTAGAGGCCCACTCCCATGAGCGTGCCGAAGCAGAGCGAGATCAGCAGGATGTCCAGCCTCAGCTTGTCGTAGAAGGCGAAGAACTCGCTCTTCTTCACTCCCGCGTAGAGCACGCCGATGATCTCACCCTGCGCGTTCTTGATGGGGTCGTAGGCGGTGAAATAGGGCACACCCAGGATCTTGGTCTCGCCCCGGTAGGGTCGCTTGTCCTTGAAGATGGCCTCGTAGGCGGGGCCGGTGAGCCGGGTGCCGACGGCGCGCGTCCCGTCCGCCTTCATCACGTTGGTGCTGACGCGCTCGTCCCGCATGAAGAAGGTGGCAGTGCCGCCGCAGAGTTCCTTCACCTTGTCCGGGAGCTCGTAGTTGCCGTTGAGCACGTAGTCGCCGGCCATCAGCTTCTCGTCCGTGATCCGGTACTCGCCGCCCTTCGCCTCGAGCAGCGCCCAGAAGACCTTCAGTCGGACCTGCTGGTTCTCGGTGGCGATGCGCCTGAGCTCCTTGTCGAAGTTCACCAGGCAGAGCGACACCACGACCGCGAGTGCGACCGTGAGGGCGACCTGCGTCAGGGCGACGATCTTGGTGCTGATCTTCAGGGACTTGAGCGGCATGACGAAATCTCCATCGCAGCTTGAAGCGGCCGAAATACGGTGGGAGGGGGGAAACAGCTCCCCCCCGTTAAGCGGACTGAGCCACTGTTGTCTAGTGTCGGCAGCCGGGCGGTATTCGTGAGTCCGCCATTGCAGGCGCATGACGTTGCTTCCCAACGACTTGCCTGCCCTGGACCGGAGGATGGGGAGGTGGCGCCCCGGCCCGCCCGGCCATGCCCCCGGCGTCCCCGGGGTCGCCCGCCACCCTGTGCTAGCATCGCGCGGTCCTCACGCCTCTTCTCTTGGGCGCCGCGGGGCGGCCCGGCCACCGCGCGGCGCGACCCGATCCCGCAGGACCCGATGGCCTCGAGCACACGCCTCGCCTGGCTCTTCGACGTGGACGGCACGCTGCTCCTCACCGACGGGGCGGCCCGCGAGGCCTTCGCCTGCGCCGTGCGCGACCACCTCGGGGTGGGGGACGACCTGCACGACATCGGCTTCGCCGGCCGGATCGAGCCCCTCATCCTGCGCGACATCCTCCGCAAGCACGGGCGTTCCATGGATCCCGCCGCGGAAGCCCGGTTCTGGGACTCGGTATTCGGACACATGCGCCGCCTGCTCCGCCCCGGCCGCGGCCGGCTCATGCCCGGCATCCCCGGGCTGCTCGACCGCATCGCGGCGGAGCCGGGCTGGGTGATGGGGCTGCTCACCGGCAACATGACCCAGATGGCGCGCATCAAGCTCGACCACTTCGGGATCGAGGGGCGCTTCGCTTTCGGCGGCTTCGGCGAGATGGCCCCGGACCGCGACGCCCTGGCCCGCGCGCTGGTGCGGCGCGTCCGGCGCGAACACGGCGTGCCGGCCCGGCGCTGCATCGTGGTGGGGGACACCGAGCACGACGTCGCCTGCGCCCGCGCGGCGGGAGCCCGGGTCATCGCCGTGGCGACCGGCGGGACCGACATCGGCGCGCTGGCGGCCGCCGGACCCGACCTGCTGCTCGACGACCTGCAGGAAGCGGACGCGATCGTGCGCTGGGCGGGAGCGATCGCGGGCGGGGAATAGGCGGTCCGTGCCCGAACGCGGACCGGCTCGCCCGGGCGGTCCGACTGTGAGAACATTTCCCGCGTATCCGTCGGCCTGTCGTCACCATCGGCCACGACCGCACGCTTCGACGAGCTCGAGGGACATCCAGTGGACCCATCCCGCATCCGCCGCATGCCGGACCCGCAGCCCTGGTGGAGCACCGTGCCGGCGTTCCTCGCGATCGCGCTGATCGCGCTCGCCTCCCCCGCGCTCGCCGCCGAGCCTCCCGGCGGGCCCGCGGGAACGCAGGAAGGCATCCGGTCGCCGGTCATCGAGGAAGGCGGCGGAGCGGTCTACGTCATCGAGGCCTACCCGCGAGCGCTGGCGGCCCGCTTCCCCGGGCTGAAGGTGCTCGCCGAGCGGGACGGTGCGGTGATCGTCGCCGGGAGCGGGATGGACATCGACTCCCTCGCCGCCCTCGGCTACGAGGTGCGACTCCTGCAGGAGCGGGTGCCCCTGCCGCCGGTGCCGGTGGCCGAATCGCGGGCCGCAGCCGGATACGACCCGCGCATCCAGTGGCTCATGGACCAGGTCGCGCAGCCCGGCCTCGTGGAGCTGCTCAACGGCCTTTCGGGACAGACCTCCGTCACCATCGGCGGCACCGGGCTGGTCATCGCCACCCGCAACTCCTACAAGGCCGAGTGCCGCCTGGCCGAGCAGTACGTCTTCGAGACGATGCAGGCCGCGGGGCTGCCGGTCGAGTACCAGGCGTATGGCTCGAACGGCTGGCGCAACGTCGTCGCCACGCACGCCGGTGTGTCGCGCCCGGGCCGGCAGGTCCTCGTGACGGCGCATCTCGACGACATGCCCGGGGGCACGGCGACGATCGCCCCGGGGGCCGACGACAACGGCAGCGGGTCGGTCACCGTCCTGCGCGCGGCGCAGATCATGGCCGCGCTGCAGTTCGAGAAGACGGTCCGCTTCGTCTGCTTCACCGGGGAGGAGCAGGGACTCCTGGGGAGCTACGCCTATGCCCTGGCCGCCGCGACGCGCGGGGACACCATCGACGCGGTGGTGAACCTCGACATGATCGCGTACGAGTCGAATGGCGTGGACGTCATGGAGCTCCACGCCGGGACGCTGCCGGCCTCGGGGGCCATCGCGGACGAGTTCATGGCGGTGAACACGACCTATGGGCTCGGCTTCGCGCCGGAGAAGATCACCAGCGGGTCCACCAACGCCAGCGATCACGCGTCGTTCTGGGGGCGGGGCTACCCGGCGATCCTCGCCATCGAGGACCTCAGTGACTTCACGCCCTGGTACCACACGGCGCAGGACCGCGTCGCCACCCTCGACCAGGACTACTTCACCCGTTTCGCGAAGGCCGCCATCGGGACGGTCGCGACCCTGGCGGGGCCCGCCGGGACCGCCGGCGTCGAGCCGCCACCGTCGCCGCCGGCCTCCGTCACGCTGGGCCCGAACCCGACCCCGCGCGGTGCGGTGCTGCGGTTCGCGCTGCCCGCCCCGGCCGAAGTGCGCCTCGAGCTCTTCGACCTGACCGGCCGCCGGCTGCGCGCGCTCGGCGGCGACGTCCGCCCGGCCGGGGCGGGCGAGATCCGCTGGGACGGGCTCGACGCGGCGGGGAACCTCGCTCCGGCCGGCGTGGTGTTCTACCGCGCGCACGCCGGGGAGCGGGTCCTGACCGGCCGCCTCGTCGTCCTGAGGTAGCCGCGCCGGCCCGCGCCGGGCCGGGGGGATCCGCGGGAAGCGGGCTCAGCCTCATCACCCGCTCAAGTCCCGTCTGCCGCCAGGCCGAGTCCTCCGAATGTCATTCGGTTGCATCGCCTTCCTGCCGAATGTATACTCTGTGCATGCCAGCTAGAACGAACGTAGACCAGAGTCCGGACGCCAAGGACCGCCACATCCTGGCGTTGGTCCAGCGCGACGGGAAGATGAGCCAGGCACTCATCGCCCAGAACGTCGGACTGTCCACCGCGGCCGTCAACGAGCGCCTGAAGAAGCTCGAACAGTCCGGGGTCATCCGCCGCTTCACCGCGCTGGTGGACCCCAAGGCCGTGGGCATCCAGGTCACCGCGTTCATCGAGGTCTTCATCGAGCACCCGCGCTACGAGGAGCCGTTCATCAAGCGGATCCTCGAGTTGGACGAGGTGCAGGAGTGCCATCACATCACCGGGGAGTTCTCCGTGCTCCTCAAGGTCCGCGTGCGCGACATGGAGTCGCTCCAGCGGTTGGTCATCAGCCAGCTCAACGGTGCCGAAGGCGTGCGCCAGACCCGGACCGTCATGGTGCTCTCGACGGTCAAGGAAGAGTGCTACCTCGCGACCGGTGCGACAGGAGAGAAGAGATGAACCCGACGACCACTCCCGCCAGCCGCATCGCTCCGCCGGACGTGCACGCCACTCTGGCGCGGCACATGCTCGCCGACGGCTACGACATGGTGCTCGACCTCGAGAAGAGCCAGGGGCGCCGGCTGTGGGACGCCCGCAGCGGCCGCTGGATCCTCGACATGTTCTCGTTCTTCGCCACGCTGCCGGTGGGGCTCAACCACCCGCGGCTGAAGGATCCCGAGTTCCTCGCCCGGCTCACCCGTGCCGCGCTCGCCAACCCCGCCAACTCCGACATCTACACCGTCGAGTTCGCCGAGTTCGTCGATACCTTCGGCCGCGTGGTGCAGCCGGCCTACCTGCCGCACGCCTTCTTCGTCGCCGGCGGCACGCTCGGCGTCGAGAACGCGCTCAAGGCCGCCTTCGACTGGAAGGTGCGCCGCAACTTCCGCAGGGGCATTCGCGAGGAGAAGGGGCACCAGGTCCTGCACTTCCGCGAGGCGTTCCACGGCCGCTCGGGCTACACGCTCTCGCTCACCAACACCGCGGACCCGCGCAAGTACCAGTACTTCCCCAAGTTCGACTGGCCGCGGCTGGACAACCCGAAGCTGCGCTTCCCGGTGGACGCCGCCGAGACGGCCCGCGTCCAGCAGGTCGAGGCCGCCGTGCTCGAGCAGGCCAAGGCCGCGTTCCGCGAGCGCCGCGACGACATCGCCTGCGTGCTCATCGAGCCGGTCCAGGCCGAGGGCGGCGACAACCACTTCCGCGGCGAGTTCCTGCGCGCGCTGCGCGACCTCGCCCGCGAGAACGACGCGCTCTTCGCGGTGGACGAGGTGCAGAGCGGTGTGGGCCTCACCGGCCGCATGTGGGCGCACCAGCATTTCGCGCTCGAGCCCGACCTGCTCGCCTTCGGCAAGAAGATGCAGGTCTGCGGCATGATGGCCGGGCCGCGGATCGACGAGGAGCCGGAGAACGTGTTCAAGGTCTCGAGCCGGCTCAACTCGACCTGGGGCGGGAACCTGGTGGACATGGTGCGCGCCCAGCGCTACCTCGAGATCATCGAGGAGGAGCGCCTGGTCGAGAACGCGGCGACGGTCGGCGAGCACCTGCTCAAGGGCCTTCAGGCGCTGGCCGCCTGGCGCCCCGACGCGCTGTCGAACGCCCGCGGCCGCGGCATGATGTGCGCGATCGAGTTCTCGGAAGGCCCGCTGCGCGACGCCGTGCAGGACAAGGCCTACGAGCTGGGAATGATGATCCTCGCCTGCGGGCCGCAGAGCCTGCGCTTCCGCCCGCCGCTCGACACCACGGCGGCGGAGATCGACGAGGCGCTCGGCATCCTGAAGAAGTCGGTCGAGGCCGTCTCGAAGAAGTCGTAGCGAAGCGGGGGCCGCACCCCGTGAACCCGCCACCGGTGCCCTTCGCGATAGGGGACGGCCGGTGGCGGTTCGCTTTGGCGCGAAACCGCGCCGGTCCGGGCGCACCGGCCGCGGCGCGGGCGATTCCCGGCCGCCCCGCGCGGCCGGTCCGCGCGGCGCCCGTACCCGCCGCACGCATCCGGTGGTAGTGTGTCGCCGATGAGCGCCTCCGAAAGGCACCGCTTCCGCGGCTCGGCCGTGGTCGTGCTCCTGCGCGGCCGCGGACTCGACCTGGAGACCTGGTGGGTGCGGCGCAGCGATGCCGTGAGCATCATGCCCGGCTTCGACGCGTTCCCCGGCGGCACCATCGAGCCGTCCGACGGCGGGCTCCCGATCGAAGGGGTCACCGACGAGGCCGAGCGCGCGCTGCGGGCCTGCGCCATCCGCGAGGCCTTCGAGGAGACCGGCGTGCTGATCGGGCTGGCCGGGCCGACGAACTGCCCGCCCGGGAGACTGCTCCAGGCGCGCGAGCGGCTGCTGGCCGGCCTGGTCGCCTTCCCCGAACTCGCCTGGGAGTGCGGCTGGCGCTTCCGCGCCGACGCGCTGACCTTCGCCGGCCGCTGGCAGACGCCGCCCTTCGTGCCGATGCGCTTCGACGCGAGCTACTTCCTGGCGCGCGTGCCCGAGGGGCAGGAGCCCAGCGTGGTCGGCGTGGAGCTGGCATCGGGCGGGTGGATCCGGCCGCTCGAGGCCCTGGACCGCTACCACGCGGGGAAGGCGGCCTTCGCCGCGCCCATCCTGCACACGCTGCTCGCGCTGGCCGAGGGCGAGGACGACCTGCCGGCGCGCCTGGCCGAGGGGCCGGAACTCGCCGCCTATCCGGTCCGCCGGATGGAGTTCAAGTGGGGCGTCGTGCTGCACCCCATGAAGACCCGCCCGCTGCCGCCCGCCACGCACACCAACGCCTACCTCGTGGGCGAACGCGAGATGGCGCTGGTGGACCCCGGCAGCGGCGATCCGGTCGAGCTGGAGTCGCTCAACACCCTGATCGAGGTGCTGCGCGTCGAGGGCCGCCGGCTCAAGCTCATCCTGCTCACGCACCACCACGCCGACCACGCCGGGGGCGTGGCCGCCCTGCGCGAGCGCTGGCGGGTGCCGGTGGCCGCGCACCCCGAGACCGCGCGCCACCTGGGCGTGGACCGGGTGCTCGCCGAGGGCGAGCGCATCGGCCTCGAGCCCGGGCTCGGCGACTGGGAACTGCGCGTCCTGCACACGCCCGGCCACGCGCGCGGGCACCTGTCGTTCCTGCACGAGCGGACCCGGTCGTTGTTCTGCGGCGACCTCATTCCCGGTGGCCGTGGCACCGTCATCCTCGACCCGCCCGACGGCGAGCTGGTGCCCTACCTGGCCTCGCTCGAGCGGCTGCTCGCCGAGCCGGTCGAGACGCTGTTCCCCGCGCATGGCTCGCCGCAGGGCGCCGCGCCCGCAGCGCATCCGCTGGCTGATCCAGCACCGGCTCAAGCGTGAACGGCTCGTGCTCGACGCGCTCGACGCCGAGCTGCAGGAACTGCCCGCGCTGGTCGAGCGGGTCTACGCCGACACGCCCGCCGAGTTGTGGGCATACGGTGAGCGGAGCCTGCTCGCGCACCTGCTCAAGCTCGAGGCCGAGGGCCGTGCCGTGCGCGAGGGCGAGCGCTGGCGGTCGGGGCGGAGATGAGGCGGCCCGGTCCCTCGCGGGCCATGTTCCGCGGGGCGACGCGGGCGCGAGCGGCGGCCGGACGCCCCGGGGCGGTCACGGCGTGAGCCGCACCGTCGCCGTGATCGGGGCCGGTGCGGCCGGTCTCACCGCCGCCCTGCGCGCGGCCGAGGCCGGCGCGCAGGTGACGCTGCTCAACGCGCACCCGCAGGCCGGGCTCAAGATCCTCATGTCCGGCGGGACGCGCTGCAACCTCACCCACCGCGAGGTCGCGCCGCACGACTACCACGGCGGCTCGCGCAACGTCGTGGCGCGCATCCTGCGCGCGTTCCCGCCGGAAGCGACGCGCGAGTGGTTCGAGTCGCTGGGCGTGCCGCTCGTGCTGGAGGAGAGCGGCAAGTACTTCCCGGAGAGCGACGACGCGCAGACCGTGCTCGACGCGCTGCGCGGCGCGGTGGCCGCCGCCGGCGTCTCGCTCGAGGGCGGGGCGCGGGTGGTCAGGCTCGAGCGCTCGGCCGGCGCGGCCGGTGCGGGGGCTGCGGCGGGCCGCTGGCGGCTCGGCATCCAAGCCGTCCGCGCCGGCGGCGACTTCTCCGCCGCCGCGCACGCCGTGGGGGCGACGCGCTGGCCGCTGCCCGCGGCCGAGCCCGACCGGTGGATCGAGGCCGACGCCGTCGTGCTCGCCACCGGCGGGCTCTCGTTCCCGCGCACCGGCAGCGACGGCACCGGCTACGCCCTGGCCGCGGCGCTCGGCCACACCATCGTGGCCCCCGTGCCCGCGCTCACGCCGCTCACCTCGGACGATCCGCTGTGCGTGCAGTTGCAGGGCGTCACGGTGGACGCGGAGTTGACGCTCGCGGCAGGAGGGAAGCGCGTCGAGGCCGTGCGCGGCTCGTTCCTGTTCGCGCACTTCGGCTACACCGGCCCGGCGGCGCTCGACCTCTCCCGCTCGTGGCTGCGCGCCGAGGGCGGAGGCGAGCGCGCCGTGAGCGCGAGCTTCCTGCCGGGCGAGACCCGCGAGAGCCTGCTGGCCGCCTGGCGGCGGGAGGCCGCGCCCGAGCCGCGGCTGCAGGTGCGGCACTGGCTCGGCCGCCGTCTGCCCGACCGGCTCGTGCTCGCGCTCTGCGCCGAGGTCGGCGTGGACGCTGGCGGGTACGCGAGCCAGACCGGCCGCGCGCACCGCGCCGCGCTCGCCGAGCGCCTCTGCGCGCGTCCCCTGCCCGTGGACGGCACGCTGGGCTACGAGAAGGCCGAGGTCACCGCCGGCGGCGTGGCGCTCGACGAAGTGGACGCGAGCACGCTCGAGTCGCGCAAGGCGGGGGCGCTCTACCTGTGCGGCGAGATGCTGGATGTGGACGGGAGGCTGGGGGGATTCAACTTCCAGTGGGCGTGGAGCTCGGGTACCGTGGCGGGAAGAGCTGCGGGGGAAAGGACGCTCGCGCAATCGACGGACACGCCGTGAGTTCCGGTAGCGGTGCGATCGTGCGGCGAAGCGTCATTGTCTTGGGACGCGCTTGGGTGCCAGCCGATTTGTGCTTGAACTGTGCTGGTTGCCGCTTCCGGGCGCAGTGAGGCGCTCACTTGCGCCTGCTGAAACGTGGCGAGCTTGCGCACGGCCTCGCCGAGATCCGCCTCGGAGACGATGGCGTAGCGGCGGTAGACTGACTCGGTGAGATGGCCAGTGAGCTTCATCGCCGAGGAGCGCGGCACGCCAGCCCGCTCCAGGTTGCGCACGGCACTGCGCCGCAGATCGTGGACCAGCCGTCCGGGCAGGCCAGCCTTCCTGCAGGCGCCGATCCAGATGTCGCGGTGATCGCCGAGCTGGCGGCCCTCCTTCCAGAAGACCCACGGCACGATCTGGCCGTGCTCGTGCTGCCAGGCCTGAGTGCGCTCCCATTGACGGTGAAGGAGGTCGGACAACGGGGGGAACGTCGCGAAGGGGAAGGTCCGACCCTCGCGGTTCTTGGTTGTGCCCGGCTCGAGCCGCACCGTCCCGGCAGCAAAGTCGACTTGGGCCCAGCTGAGGCCCTTCACCTCGCCGCTGCGCCAGCCAGTTCGCCAAGCGAACTCGATGGCAGGGGCATGCCAGTCGGGTAGGTGGTTGAGCACGCGGCGGACCTCTTCGTCAGTGAAGAACCCCTTACGCACGTTGTCGAGCTTGAGGGGGGGCAGGGGAGGGCGTACCTGCAGCCGGCCGGCGATAACGCCCAGCTTGAGCATCCGGCCCAAGGCCGCGAGCTCGTGGTGCACGGTCCCACGTGCGGCGCCTGCCTTGAGCCGGTCTTGGATGTAGCGCGAGACGTTGCCGTAGCCGATGCTCACGGCCGGCACGTGCTCGAACACCGGGCGCAGGTGCAGGAGGGAGCGTTCAACGCGCCACCAGGTCCGGTTGCCCTTCTGGACGTAGTCGGCCTCGATCAGGGCCACCAAGTCGTTGAAGGTGACCTTCTCGGCGTCAAGCCTGGGAAGCCGTCCTTGTGCCATCTCCCCCTGCCGCAGCTGCAGGAGGCTCACGGCCGTTGCCTGCTTGTCGGATTTCGAGGATTCGCGGTAGAGCTTGCCCCGGAAGGAGTACTGCACCCACCAGATCTCGCCGCGCTGGTAGGTGCGCCCCATCCCGCGGGCCTTGGGCGCCTTGGTCCTCCGCTTCCGCCTCTTCTTCGGCGCCACTCCAACTCCCTTTGGCCTGCCCGGCCGGACTACTTCGATCGATGCGTCTCGCGCAGTCGGCGCGCCGCTCGCCGGCGGCCGCTGCGACATTCCCCAGGCCATACCTGGTGTCACGACCATTCCCTCTGGTGCGACGGCACAGTCAAGGCCTCTGTTTGCCCGCCCAAGCCTGCATTCCCCGCTCCGAGAAGCGCAGCAGTCGGCCCGATAACTTGCGGGTGAAGGGTAGCTTGGGCGCCTTGCGGTAAAGCCACCCCACGGTCACGTTGAGAACCTCGGCCGCCTGCTGCACGTTCAGGAGCCGATCCGTGTCCGCGCGCTCCTCGACCTGCGCGATCGCCACAGGCGCCGCCTGCAGCTGTGCAGCCAGCGCTACCTGCAAGGCTGCGAGCCGCACGAGCATTGCTGCCGCGCGCGCTGGTGGAACGCCAACCGCACGTGCCGAGTCAGCCAGCAAGGCGGTCAGCTCTACGTCGGTGGCGAGGAGGTCAGTTTGAGCCACTTGCCACTCTCCGCCGCGCCAACTCGTGTTCCGGCAGAACGAATTGACCCCGCTTCGCGGTCAGGACGCCGATGCGTTCGAAGGCATGGACGTTCATTCAGCCCTCCTCAGTGATGGAGTTCCGGCAGAAGGAATCCTGACGGCCACTGTCAGTCCCCGTGTCCATGGCAACTCGGAGGTAGCGGTAGCCATCGCCTTTGACACCGGCACCGATGCGTCTCAGCAGCGAGTCCTGGACGAGCTCCGCCAGGGCTTTCTGGGCGACGGTGCGCTTCATCCCGGAGATCCGCTCGAGTAGTTCATCGATCGTGAGTGCGTCCGCCTGGTCCGTTGGCGCTTCTCGCAGAATCGCCTGGCGGGCCTCCCGGTGGGCGATGTCCTTCGCCGTGCCTAGGGCCACGTAACCGTCTGCTCGCAGCTCAATCAGGAGCTCGGGGGGTGTCTCGTCGAACCGCGAGAGTGCGACGATTTGGCGGATGGTGGGCCGCGGCTGCCCCTCCGGGCGCCGAAGGACCAGAACGACATCCACCGCGCCAGAGAAGGCGGACGAGCCCCGGCCCGATTCCCCAACCTCACCGCCGCCCTTCCGCTCGTGACGATTCACCAGAATCCCAAGGCCTGCTGCCGCCGCGGCCTGCAGGGGTTGGATCGCCGCCAAAGCGTCTCCCGACGAGTTCTCGGTGTCCCCCTTCAGGCCGGCGAATTGCCCGAGAGTATCGACGGCGAGAAGGCCTGCACCCTGGCGCTGGGCTTCTGCAAGAACGGCCCTCACGACTTCTTCCCACGGGATGCCGAGCGTCTCGTGCCAAAACAGGACATGGAGGTCGTCTCGATTCAGGAGGCCCGCGCGCCGGAGCACCTGGCGGAAGCTGGTCGGATTTTGCTCCGTGAGCCAGAAGACGGGCGTCCGAGTTGTCGGCCTGCCGAGGAACTCGCAACCATCGAGGACTGCTGCGACCAGATGGGCGAGGAGCGTGGTCTTGCCCGCCTGCTTGACCTTCCCAGCTAGCTCCGTGATGGAGCCTCGGGCAACCCAGGGCTCGGCAATCCAGGACACCTCGCCGCCCGTCATCGACGCGACCTCCTTGGCGGTCCGGAACCTGAGATTCTCTCTGCCGGAACTCGTACCTATAGTTGCGGCGGAATGAGTCTGGCCGGGTGGCACGGCTACCTCGAGCCCCCCGCGCGGCTCCGTCGGTGGGGGTGCGGGGTAGAGCGCGACAGAGCTGGTAATGCCGGCCACCTCAGGATCTGAGAGTGGTGGTTCGCAGCGTTCGAGATTGACGATTGCGAGCGCGGCCTGGATCGCATGGGGCGGGGCATCGCGCCTGCGCATACTGCCGGCGAGGGAGGTCAGTGCGCGGTGGCGTTCGCCTTCTGGGATCCTCTTGGGAAGCGGCTGAGCTCCCGCGGACGCGGTCGACCGATCATCCAGCATCCACTCAGGCAACTCGGCCAGCAGCGCATCCTCGGGGCCACTCCACTTGTACGTGCCACCGCTGGGGTGTGGGCTTGGCGGAGCGACGACGTAGCCACCCGCACCCTTCATCTCGACCCCGGGCCCGAGCAAGCGCCGCCCGGCGCGGGGGTGGTAGCGGAAGTAGAGGTGCAGCCCGTCGCCTCCGGTCCTGACGGTGAGGGTCTCAGGGAGGAGGCCGTGCTGGGCTCGCAGGGCCTCGAGCGTGGCGCTACCGCCATTGCGTGGATCGATGTCCACTACCGAGAGCCCAGACTCGGGCCCGACGACGATAGCGACGCCAGCAGCCGGCCACGTGGTCCACCAGGCGCGAATCACCGACTCTTCCGTGGCGCCGTCCTGGTACCCATGTGGCGTGAGCGGCCTCTTGCCGTTCACCGGGATAACGCGCCATCCCCTTGCTGTGTAGTTGAGTGCCGCTGCGAGCACGGGGCTGTCCTCGCCGTGCACGTAAGGGCTCTCTCCCTGCTCATTGGCATGTGCAGCCCGCTCGCCCTCTTCGTTCTGGGACTGCCCGGTGGTTGCCATCAGCTTGCCCCCTCTGCGGCGACGCCGGCCTTTGGCCGTTTGTGCGAGATCTCGCCGAGTCGCACCTGCAACTGGTTTGCTCTTCCGCGCTGCCGCGCACGCCTGCCGCTGGAATCCGCCGCCCCGAGCACACCCCGGGCAAGTCCTCTAGTGGGCCTGGTCGGGATGGCGAAGTCGCGCCAGACCCGAGCCGAGACATCCAACGCGGCCAATCCAGGCTGGAGATAGAGGCCGAATGCGATCAGTTCCTCGCGCTCCTTCCAAGTCCTCGCGTGGACTGACTGCTCGACTCTTCCGTCGGGGAACAGCCTCAAAATGAAGTGGCCCATCTCACCCTCCTTACCTGGGAGAGGGGTGCGATGGGCCGACTTTGCAACCGTGGCTCTGCAGATTCCCGTAGCTGTCAGCTACTCAGCAAGTTGCGCAACCTCAGGTTCGCTTTCTGGCGCGTCTTGTTCACTGCCTGGTGGCTGACGTGGAGGACACTGCCAATCTCTTCATCGGTGTACCCCTCACCGTACATGCGGAGGATCCGCTGGTCCCGCTGGCTGAGTTCACCGACAGCCCGCTCGATGTCAATCCGCCTGTCGTCCCCCTCGCGGCCTGACGGGCTAGCCTGGACGGAATCCCCCCCGCTGGAGTCAGCGGACTCCGCATCTTCAAGCGGAACTGAGCTGAGATTCGTCTTCCGGGACGGCTCGCCCGCGCGTACGGACGTCTCAAGCCTCTCAAGGGTACGCGAGGCAATGCTCCGCCAGCCCGTGGCCCCGATCGCTGCTTGCCAGTACATGCTCGGAATCTCGTCCACCGAGGTACGCTTCACGAGCCCAGCCCAGCGTCGTCGTGGACCACCCGGCGGCAGCGTCCGTCGGATGATGCCTTCCACCTCAGCAGGTGAATGCCCGCGGACGATAGGCTGGACCAGATCCCAGAAGATGATGGCACTCAGCCCATCGGCACGCTGCCATTCGAACACGGTGTACTGACCGGCATCATCCGGCTCGTCGGGCTGCAACCCGAAGAGTAGCTGCATACAGGGCTTCGCCCCGTCCTTCGGATTCGTTTCCAGTCTGCCGGTCAACTTGCCCCGGACCTGGCGGTTGATTCGAAGCTGGCAATGCCCACCGGACCAGATGATCTGGAACGCTCTCAATTGTCCGACTGAGGCTGGCCCCGGCCAGAGCGAAGCAAGGCGCGACCTCGCGGTTTGGTAGACAATGACACGAGGATCGGTCGCGGGAGTCTGCTGGTTGATCGCGAACGCCCACCAGCCGAACTCAAGAGGCGCGCTGATACCCCACGCATGCAGGATCAGGGACTCGACAAAGCGGCTGATCATGCCGCGATAGAGGACCTTCTCGGGCGAGGTCTCAGCCCGGCCGATCAGCGAGGGATAGGGCGAGACAATTCTCGACACGAGACCCTCCAGCCTCCTGAGTCGCTGTGGCTTGACGAAGGCAGCAGACGTTCGGCCTGCCGTCTGCACGGATTCGCCATCCCGGACGCTTATATCGAGAATCGCGGAAGTACCTCCTTGCTGCAAGTTGTTCGACTCTGGTGTTCGACTCTGGGGCCCGGATTGTGCCTAATGCGGCGAACGTCCTCCCAGGTCAGAAGCCATCGTTTTTCACCATCCGGAAAGGCGCTCGTACTGCAGCGTGTTGCGGAGTTCTTCTCTTCGCCCACGGTTCGGCGAGGAGCTGCCACCGGCGCTGGGAGAATCGGATGCTTGGTGAGCCCTCTGCCTTTGCCTAGGAGACGTGGGACGTTTCCTTGTCCTCGCCGGCGATGCCATCTCGAATTGCCTCCCAGTGCGCGAGCTGCCTCAGATCGCGGGGTTCCAATGGTCGCGCGCGCCTATTCTTCCCAGCGTAGGCGCGCGTGACTGCGAGTCGAGAACCACGCCGCGCCGGTGGCCGTGCACTTCATGGCCTACAACCTTGCACGCATCCACCAGACTCTGCGGGTGACTCCAACCATGGCTGCGAGCGTGATCCAATCACCTTTTGGCCGTGCAGGAAATCGCCGCCCTGGGGGCTTGAGTCCGCTAGGTAGGGGCTGCTTGTTGAACTAGGAAATCCGTGGTTTACTTGTCCTCCAAGGCCACCGATAACTCCCCGGTAGGAGGGCGAGCCGTCATGCCGATCGACCCCAAGACAATCGCCGATCGAGGCGCTCAAATTTACGCCACCAAGTACCAGGAAACGTACGAGGCTCAGTTCCCGGGCCAGTACGCAGCAATAGACGTTCAATCGGAGGAAGCGTTCCACGCGCCGACGCCTGAGGAGGCTCTCCGCCTAGCCCAGGCCATGAGTCCACGTGGCCTTTTCCACCTCGTCAAGGTTGGCTCTCCTGGCGTCTTTAGAGTTGGCTACTCATCGTCTGGAGTGCGGCATGGCGATTGGATCTTTGGGCGCTAACGGCGATCCGACCATCGAAATCGAGGTGCTCGGAGCCTTCAACCAACCGACCAAGCTTGCCTGCCTGATTGACACGGGATTCACGGGATTCCTCTCCATCCCGCTGCTTCAGGCATTCCCGATCGGGCTTATCCTTACCGGCACCATGTCCCTGCAATTTGCGAACGGAGCCAGCGAGAATAGACTAACCTGCCTCGGCGTGGCTCGGCTGGATGGAGTGGAAAACATGGGCTTGATCGTGATTGAGAATGAGGGCAATCAGGTCATGCTCGGGATGGACTTTCTGAAGAAGTTCGGCTTTGAGCTGCTCGTCTGTCCTACCACAGGACAGATTGAAATGGTGCCGTCCGCAAGCGGTTTTACCGTCCCGGCCGCCTCTACCGGGCTCCAGGCACCAGTTTCCCCAGCGCAGGCGCCAACCGCACCCACGGCGTAGCGCACTCCAGCCCCGCAGACTCAAACTGGTCCACGATCCCCCGGTTGGAGGTCTGGCATGGAAGGGCTATCTTCCTCGGCATCCTAGACTTGTGAGGCCGCATGCCGCCTACACACGACTCGTCGCCTACCGGGGCCATTCCTCGCGTCGGCGCACTCGCCACGGTGCGCAACCGACGGGGCGTCATCGCTGCCGTCGAACCCCACCAGAGCGATGCTGAAGGGCTGCTCCACCTCGTCTCCGTCGAGTACGTCGACCCGGATGGTCCGTCGGAAGACCTCCTAGTCTGGGAGCGGGAGCCGGCCTACCAGGTCCTGGAGCCAACGGCGCTGCCCGATGTAGTCCAGAGCCAGCCCATGGTCCCGGAGCACCTGGACGCACTGGTGCGCGCGACTCGCTGGACGGCCCTCCAACCCTTCGTCGACCCGGACGGATCAGGCCCCCTTGAGCGCATGCCTCTGGCCGCCCCCTTCTATGGGGCGATTCAGGTCGAGGACTTCCAGCTCGTACCGCTCCTCAAGGCCCTGCGCATGCCGCGGGTGTCCCTGATGCTTGCGGACGATGTCGGACTGGGCAAGACCATCGAGGCGGGGTTGATTGTTGCCGAGCTCATCCAGCGGCGGCGCATCCGGCGTGTGCTGGTGCTCTGTCCGGCCTCGCTGCGCACCCAGTGGAAGCAGGAGATGTGGGAGAAGTTCTCCCTCACCTTCGACATCGTAGACCGCCGGAGCACCGAGGCTCTCCGCAAGCGGGTCGGCATGGACGCGAATCCTTGGCGAAGCCACCCGCGCATCGTGGCATCTTTCGATTACCTGAAGCAGCCCGATGTGCTCGAGCAATTCCGCGCGGCGTTTCCTTCGGACGACACGGCGAACCTTCCCTGGGACCTACTCATCGTCGACGAGGTACACAACCTCGCCCCTGCGGCCATCGGAGTGGACAGCGACGCCTCTCGGCTGCTGCAGTACCTGACACCATGGTTCGAGCACAAGTTGTTCCTGAGCGCGACGCCCCACAACGGGCATACGCGGTGTTTCACGGGGTTGCTCGAGTGCCTAGACCCAGTGCGCTTCTCGCGCGAAAGCGTGCTGACGGCTCGTGCCCGGGAGCGAGCGGAAGAAGTCGTCATCCGGCGGCTCAAACGCGAGATCAACGAGCGCAGTAATCCGCCGCGATTCGCCGAGCGCAGTCTCGATCCCGTGCGCCTCCAGCTTGGTGCTCAAGAGCGGGCCCTGTCCGCGGCCTTCTCTGAGTTCCGGACGAAGGTGCGCAGCCTGGTGGGGCGTGCCTCGAAGCAAGAGCGACTCGCTGGGACTTTCGCCGTCGAGGTCCTCGGCAAACGACTGCTGTCGTGCCCCGCGACCTTCTCTGAATCGTGGTGGCGCTACCGCAGCGGTATGACGGGCGAGGAAACCGCCGAGGTGTCCGAGGTGCGCGCGGCCGAGCGGTCAACCCGGGAAGGGATCAGCGACGACCCGGAGATCGAGAGCCGGGCCAGGCACGCTGCGCAGACGGTGGGGGCCTGGCTCAAGCCGCTCGCCGACGGGCTGGCGAGCGAGGTCCAGCTCGTTGAGCGCACCCTGCGCGAGCTTGGGCTCGACGGTCCGAGCGGGAAGGGCTCACCTCGAAGGCCGAACGCCGACGCTCGCTACGATGCGCTGGAAGGCCTCATCAAGCGTTTGCTCCTGAATGGCAGCGACTTCCGCGCTGACGAACGCCTCGTCATCTTCACGGAGTACAAGACGACGCTCGACTACCTGAACCAGCGGCTGTCTTCCGAGTTCTCCGGGGATGGTCTCGTGCGCGTCCTTTACGGCGGCATGGATGATGTCGACCGTGACGAGATCAAGGCTGCCTTCAACGACCCGGCCGACCCGGTGCGAATCCTCGTCGCCACCGACGCGGCAGCTGAGGGGCTCAACCTCCAGGAGAGCGCCCGCTACCTTCTGCACTTCGACGTTCCCTGGAATCCAGCGCGACTCGAGCAGCGCAACGGGCGGCTTGACCGTCACGGGCAGGCTCGCGACGTCGTCGTGCATCACTTCGTGACCGATGACGATGCCGACCTGGACTTCTTGGCCTATGTCGTGAGCAAGGTGCACCGGATTCGCGAAGACCTCGGGTCCACCGGCGAGGTTTTCGACGCGGCGCTGGAACGCCGCCTCATTCGCGGTGAGGACGCATCGCGTGTGAAATCTGACCTCGATCTCCAGGTCGAATCCGCTCGTGGCAGGGCAGAGGTCCCGCGAAGTACGCGCATCGAGACAGGCGAGGAGGAATTGGCTCGGCTCCGGGCTCTCGCCGAAGAGGTTGACCTCGACGCCGAGTCCCTGTGCGACACGTTGAACTTGGCCATTGGGCAAGGCGGACGGGCTCTGGAGGGGCCAGACGAACGTGGTCGCTATCGCCTGGGGCACCAACTCCCCGAACACTGGAACGCGCTGGTGAACGACTGCCTGCGGCTCCCAGACCGCGCCGGCCGGCGCGGTGCCCTGCCGTTCCTGGTCTTCGATCCAAGCCGCCTTATTGCCACGATCGGGGGCCGGCCGGTCTTTAGACCTGAGCGGGATACAGCTCTCTTGCACCTCGGTCATCCGATGTATCACCAGGCCCTCGCCTCCTTCGCGCGGCTTCGCTTCCCGGGGCCCGGTGGCCAGTCGAGGTGGTCGGTGAGGCTGGGTGCGGTCCCTGACGGCGCTGATGCTCTGCTCCTCCTCACAGTCGAGGAATTGGCGGTCAACGAGCTGCGGGAGACGTTCCACCACTGGGTGCGCACGCTTCAGCTGCCCATCCGTGGCGGGAACCTTGGCCAGTCATTGCCTCACGTCCCCGCCCACAACTTGCGGGTACCGCCGACGACTCCAGCCGCGTCTGAGATACGCCGCGCTCGCGAGTTGTGGGACGAGGTCGCGCAGGGGCTTCGGGGGCTCCTCGAAGTCCAGGCTGCCGAACTTACGCGCCAAGTCAAGGCTGCTCTTGCCACGGAACTCGAGGCAGAGCGCGACCGCGAGTCCAAGCGCTTCCAGAGCCGGCAGGCCGAGGTCTCTGAGCTCATCCAGAACACGACCCTCACACGCCTCCAGCGCGAGATCGATGAGCTGAAGGCGGAGGCTCAACAAGGGACGCTATTCGATCCCGAGGAGCGGGTCGCGGAAATCGAGCGCTCAGTGGAGGAGAAGGAGGAAGAGGTGCGGCGCCGCCGGGCACACTATGAGCAGCTCCGGCTGCAACTCGAACGCGAGAGGAAGAGGGTGTTGGAGTTGCTTCTTCCGAAACGCTACGCGCTCCGTGGTACCGCGCAAGTGTTCCCGGTGTCCGTTGAAGTTCGTCTGCCGGCGGAGCGGGGAGGAGCGACATGAGCGTGCTCCTGGTAGGTGCGGGGTGCCTGCTTGCAGGATTTCTTCTCGGCTGGTTTCTCGCTCGAGCCCGCGCGGGAAAGGACATCGCGGAGGCGGTGGCCGGTCCCAGGGCTGAGATCGCCGAGGCGAAGGGGCGCTTGGAGGGGGCGAATCAGCGGGCGGTGGATGCGCAGGCGACTCTCGCCGAGCGCGACAAGACGCTGACGGCCTCGCAGGAAGAGATTGCTCGCCTCCGAGACGAACGCGGCCAATTGGACGCTGCTCTGAAGGCCGAGAGGGAGAGCTCCGCGCAGAAGGAGGCGCTCCTTGGGGAGGCGACGACGAAACTGCGCGAAGCCTTCCAGGCGCTCGCGGCGGAGGCTCTGAAGACCAACAACCAGTCATTCCTCGAGCTTGCCAGAGCTTCGCTGGGTCAGTTCCAGGAGCAGGCCAAAGCCGAGCTGGACGGCAAGCACAAGGCGGTGGAAGAAGTCATCCGCCCGATCCAGGAATCCCTGGGGAAGGTCGAGACGAAGCTCCAAGAGGTGGAAAAGGAGCGTCAAACGGCCTACACGCTGCTCACCGAGCAGGTGCGGGCGATGGCCACGGGCCAGCAGCAGCTGCAATCCGAGACTGCGAATCTCGTGAAGGCGCTTCGCTCGCCCACGGTTCGCGGCCGCTGGGGCGAGATCCAGTTGAAGCGTGTCGTGGAACTGGCCGGGATGCTTGACCACTGTGACTTCTTTGAGCAGGAAGGCGCTCCGACTGACGCGGGCCGCCTGCGTCCCGACGTGATCGTAAAGCTTCCGGGTGGCAAGAACATCGTTGTGGACTCGAAAGCTCCTCTCGCCGCCTATCTGGAGGCTCTCGAGGCGACCGACGAGACCGTGCGTGAAGCGCGGCTCCGTGACCACGCACGCCAGGTGCGGGACCACATGACCAAGTTGGCTGCGAAAAGCTACTGGGAGCAATTCCAGCCCAGCCCCGAGCTGGTCGTGATGTTTCTGCCAGGCGAAACCTTCTTCTCGGCTGCCTTGCAGTATGACCCAACGCTCATCGAGTACGGCGTGGAACAAAGGGTCATCCCGGCCAGCCCTACAACTCTCATTTCGCTTCTCAGGGCCGTGCACTACGGCTGGAGGCAGGAGAAGCTCGCGGAGAATGCACAGGCCATCAGTGATCTCGGCAGGGAGCTCTACGAGCGCATCGCCACGTGGCTCGAACATTTCTCCAAGGTGGGCAAGGGCCTCTCATCCGCAGTAACCGGGTACAACAGTGCGGTCGGATCCCTCGAATCGCGTGTGCTGGTTTCAGCCCGGAAATTCCAAGAGCTGGGGGGCTCGACGACGAGGGACCTTCCAGAGGCCGAGGTTGTCGACCAGGCTGTTCGTGATTTGCAAGCCGAAGAAGTGAAGACCCTCCCTGAGCCGACCGTGCCCCCCCCGGTCGAGCCCAGCCTGGACTTGGGCGGATAGCGCCATGCCCCCGGTCGCGGAAGAAACCCGGAGCTGGTGGGGCTCCCTGAGACACGGGGGGCTCTTGATTGCCCCGTCGCGACTGACTGAGTTCTTCCCGACCGAGGCTCCACCGATCCCGGCCTACCTCGAAGAGCGTCTGCGCCGGGACCTCATTCGATTCGAGACTCGTCAACACAACGCTGACATCGCGTTGCTGGACACCGTTCTCGAGCAGGTCATCGGCCTGGGGCGCAGCGCCGAACCCAGCAGCGGGTACTGGCTCAAGGCTGGCGATGTGCCCTCCGAGTGGACCCGACGGGCCATCTCGGGCGAGGTAGTCAAGCCGCGCCGGGTCTGGAACGGGGCCCACGGTGCCACGCTCCCGGTGTTCTTCGATGATTCGCCCCACCTCGGCATTGGGCGGGGCCGCCGCCCCGCGGCTCGCGTGGTGGAGTGGCTCAGACAGGCCGGTCACAAGGTCGCTGTCCTGACGAATGGACAGCAATGGCGAATCGTGTACGCGGGCCTGGACCACGATGCATTCGCCGAGGCCGACGCGAAGCTCTGGTTCGAGGAAGGGGCGGCCGGCCCGCAAGTCACGGCGCTGCGGACGCTCTTGGCCCAGGCCTCGCTCACCCCTGCGGCGCCGAGCGAGCCGTCACCGCTCTTCGCGGCCATTGATGCCACCAGGCGGGGGCAGGCGGAGCTGTCGCAGGTCTTGGGTGAGCGGGTACGTCTCGCAGTGGAGCTCCTGATCCGCGAGCACGGCCAGCAGCTCTCGAGTCTCCTCCAGGCAGACAAGGAGATCTCGCCGCGCCACATCTATCTTGCAGCCGTTCGCATGGTGATGAGGATGGTGGTGGTCCTCTTCGCGGAAGCGCGCCCGGGTCTGTTGCCGGTAGAGAACCCGGTCTACTTCGGGTCCTACGGACTTTCAGGCCTTCGTGAGCAGCTCGATCGAGCCGGCGGGGCAACGGGTCGCGAAAGACTCCGCCATCGCTACAGCGCGTGGCCCCGCGTGCTTGGGCTCTTTCGCCTCATCCACCGCGGTTCGTCGCACAGTGGACTTGCTGTGCCAGCCTACGGGGGAGGGCTCTTCGAAGCGGGAGACGCGCAATCGCCGGATCCTGTCTTGAGGACGATCCGCGCATTCGAGAACGGGTGCTTCAGTTCCGAGCAGCCGGTCATGCCCGATGCCTCGGTTCAGCGGATGCTGGAGCTGCTGACCAGGTGTCCCATGAGGGTGCGTATGGGCCGAGGCGCTGCGATCGTGGACTCGCCGGTGGATTTCTCGGATCTTTCCTCCGAGTACATCGGGATCCTCTACGAGGGCTTGCTCGATTTCGAGCTGCGCCGCGCGCCCGAAGGCGACCCGGTACTGTTCCTGCGGCTCGGTGATGAGCCCGCGCTGCCGTTGTCGCGGCTTGAAGCGATGGATGATGAAACGCTCGCCTCGCTGGTCGAGAAGGCGAAGACGAAGCGCAAGGTGGCCGCGGCCGAGGATGAAGAGGACGCGGGCGACGAGGAAGAGCCTCTCGGCGAGGATGCGGAAGACGCTGAAGCCGGAGGCGGACCACCGCCGGCGTCCGAGGCGGAAGCTGCCCAACCGGAGGCAGAGCCCGACGGCCCGGGCGAAGCAGCCCATAATCGCTCGCTCGCATGGGCCCGGCGGGCGGTCCTGGCCGGGGGCCTCGTGCCCCGGCCTCGTTCGAAGAAGCCCGATGCTCTGCGCGAGCAGGAAGACGCAGTCGCCAGAACGGCGGCGAACTTGGTGCGCGTGGTCTTGCCCGGAGAATGGTTCCTTGTTCGCTTTGGCGGCACCCGCAAGGGCGCGGGCACGTTCTACACGCGCCCACAGCTGGCCGTCCCGACCGTGCAGCGCACGCTTCGGCCGCTAGCCTACGAGCCGCCTGCTGATGCTAACGGCCAGCCAGACCTCGATGCCCCGGCCGAGCGCTGGACGCCGAAGCAACCTGATCAAGTGCTGGCCCTTAAGGTCTGCGATCCGGCCTGCGGCTCGGGCTCGTTCCTCGTGGCGGTCCTGCGATTCCTGGCTGAAGGGCTCAAGAAGAGCTTGTTCCACCACCGCTGGATCGAGGTGCGGGACGAGGGGCTGCGGCCCATGCTGGCCGAAGACGCTATGCCGCCCTGGCTCGCCGACTGCCTTCGCGACGTGCCAGCGACCTCCGAAGACGCCGAAGGTCACCTCGAAGCATTACTCAAGCGCGTCGTGGTGGAGCGTTGCCTCTACGGCGTGGACCTTGACCCACTCGCGGTTGAGCTGGCCCGGCTCTCGCTGTGGGTCGAGACCATGGAGCGCCGCCTGCCGTTCTCGTTCCTTGATCACAAGGTGAAGTGCGGGAACAGCCTGGTTGGCTGCTGGTTCGATCACTTCCGCGATTACCCGGCGCTGGCGTGGTGCCGCGAGGGCGGCGACAAGGAGCACACGCGCGGCACGCACTTCAAGGCGGAGGCGTGGACAAGAGCCATCAAAGAGAAGCGCAATGGCGTGGTGAAGAGCGGGTTGCGCGAGTGGATCGTGCGCTCGGCCGGGCAGGAGGCCTTTGCGTTCGAGCAGCAGGGTGCGAGCGCCGAGTCCCTGCACGAGCAGTCTCTGCTGCTGATGGAGGGTATCCACGCCCTGCCCGTGCACGAGGCAGAGGAGCGGGCCCGGCTCTACCGCGAACGTTTCGCCGCCGACCCCGCGCTGGCGCGACTCCGGGAGGCGTTCGACACTTGGTGCGCGCTCTGGTTTTGGCCCGCCGACGGGCTGGACGATGCACCCCTTCCCGGCGACATCGCCGCCCCGCGGGAAGCGAGCCGCGCGCTGGCGGCCGAGATCGCGCGCAAGCAGAGATTCTTCCACTGGGAACTGGAGTTTCCCGAGGTGTTCGCGCGAGCCGGTGCGGGCTTCGACGCCATCGTCGGGAACCCGCCGTGGGAGATCCAGAAGCCTGCCTCGAAGGAGTTCTTCTCCAACCTCGATCCGCTCTACCGGGCCTACGGCAAGCAGCATGCACTCGATCGACAGGCCGAGATGTTCGCAGCCTCGGCCAAGGACGAGCGCGACTGGCTTCTCTACTGCGCTGGCTTCAAGGGGCTTGCGAACTTCGCCCAGGCCGCGGCGTATCCATTCGGTGACGGCACCGATGGCGGCACGGTCTTCGCGCTCGGTCAGGGCAGCCGGGATCTCCACCAGGCCTGGGCGTCGCGGCGCGCTCGGCGACAGGGCTACGCCGACCCGGCGCATCCATTTCGTTGGCAGGGCTCGGCGGACCTCAATACGTACAAGATGTTCCTCGAGGCTGGCCACGCCCTATTGTGCAGCGGCGGGCGCATGGGTTTCATCGTGCCCTCTGGGCTCTACACCGACAAGGGAACAACCGACCTGCGCAACCTATTCCTCACCCGCTGCAGCTGGGAGTGGCTGTTCGGGTTCGAGAATCGGGATGGGATCTTTCCCGACGTGGACGGTCGCTTCAAGTTCTGCCCGGTCATCGTTGAAAAGGGTGGTGAGACTACGGCGGTGCGAACCGCCTTCATGCGGCGCCGGCTCGCGGACTGGGAGGAAGCGGAGAAGCACGCGATCCCTTACTCGCGCGCCCAGGTCGACCGCTTCAGCCCCCGCACCCTCGCCATACTCGAGATTCGTGAGCGGCGTGATCTCGAGGTGCTGGAGAAGATCTACGCGAACTCGGTGCTGCTGGGCGATGGCTCCGAGGACGGCTGGCGGATCCAGTACGCGCGCGAATTCGACATGACCAACGACTCAAAGCTCTTCCCGCCGCGGCCGAAGTGGGAGGCGCAGGGCTTTCGGCCCGACGAGTACGGGCGGTGGCTCAAGTTCAGCAAGTCGTCCCCCGACCTCGCCCGCGCCCGCGATCCCGGCTGGATCAAGCTGGCGGACGGCAGCGCGGTGGTGTGGGAGGGGGATATCGAGGACGTGGCGCTGCCGCTTTACGAGGGGCGGATGATCGGGCAGTTCGACTTCAGCCAAAAGGGTTGGGTCAGCGGGAAGGGGCGCGGGGCGGTTTGGCGGGACGTGCCGTGGGACACGAAGCGAATTGAATCACAGTACCTGATGGCTCGTTCGAGCTACCTTGATGCTGCAGCCAGGCCGATAGGCACCAAGGTCGCTCACATGCGAATTGGATCGGCGACGAACGAACGGTCAAGCGGAGCAGCAGTACTCGAGGGTGTGCCCACAGGAGATACGGCAGCGATCTTCTGGACCGAATCGTCGACTGCCGATACCGTCCTCTGTGCCCTACTGAACAGCTTCGCATTCGATAGCGTGATGAGAGTGCGTCTCGGAGGCCTCCACCTAGATTACCATGTCTTCGAGCAAAACCCTCTGCCGAGCCTTCGAAGTACACTCAACCACTCAACGATCGCAGACCACGCGGCTGCACTCGCATTGCCGTCGGTGTGTTGGGCTGCCATTTGGATTGCAACAGTGTCCGCGCGGCGCAGAAGGACTTCGGCCTGGCGACAGCTCTGGGCAATCACAGACCACGAACGCCTGCGCCTACGTTGCCTCCTAGACGCCATCGTGGCAGAACTCTACGGCCTCGACTGGAACGACCTCGCCTGGATCCTGCGCGACTGCGACCACCCGGCCGATCGTGTGGGTGACAGGGCGTTCGCTCGAACGCTCGATCCGAAGGGCTTCTGGCGCGTGGACAAGGAGAAGGTTCCCGAACTACGGCATAGCGTGCTGAGTCTGGTCGCCTTCCACGATCTGAAGGAGACCATCGCGGCCAACGGCAATGACCGGGACCGTGGCATCGAGGCGTTCTGCGCGCAGAACGAGGGCGACGGCTGGATGCTGCCTGAAGCCGTCCGGCTCGCCGACTACGGTCTCGGCCACGACGATCGTGCGAAGGAGCCTCAGCCCGTCGCTGCCCGGCTTGGCGAGCGTTTCCTCCCGTGGCAGCTCGAGCAGTCGGTCGAGGAATCGTGGGCGGAGTGCGAACGCCACGCGCGGAACGTCCTCGGGGAAGCCGGATACACGCGGCTCAAGGACCAGATCGCGAGGGGCGACGACAAGCCCGCCTTGCCCCTTGCCGCCGAGCCTTCGGCGCCCCCCTACGATGAACGGGCGGGCACGCAGCGTAGGCTCTTCCCAGGGGAACCCACCTTGTTCGGAGAGGCGATGGAAGATCCTCCTGCCACCGGAAGGCGCAGTCGTCCAGGCAGAGGAAAGCGATGAGCAAGGCCGATGAGGAAGCTGCTGCGAAGAAACTCGGCCTGCTTCTCGGCCTTCGGATTGATACCGGGAAGCTCCGCCTAGGTGATTGGGGGGAGGCAGACGGCTATGCACACGTCGGCCCATCCGCGTTCATCGTCCTCGAAGTCGAAGGCCGTCAGAAACACCCGTGCACCAATGTCCTCAAGCTCTGGCCTTGGCTCGAGGAACATCCACAGGCGCGGGTGCTGCTGCTTCAGGTGTATCTGCCAGGTAGCCCAGGGCTAACAAGCAATCGCGGGCACCTCGCTGAGTGGGCTGGCGCGCGGATGGCGACGATCCTCGGAGACCGCTTCGAGTACCAGCGGGTTGAGCTTGGAGAGACACTGCCGGCCCCCGTGATTGCGGCTCTGCGCGAGTCGTGTCGAGCGTTTGCCGCCCGCGAGGCCCAACGCGACGGTGTCTCGGCTCTGCGGGCGAACAGCCATGCCTCAGTGGCCCCCATCGTGGAGCGGCTAAGGGAAGCAGTGACCCAACTCGAGACGCTCTTTCCTGGCCGCCCCTTTACTCTGGACGGACATCTTGTCGGCAGCATCGGAGAGGTGCTTGCCGCGGAGAGGTACGGGCTCGAGCTGCTGCCACCTTCAACGCCGACGCACGACGCAAGAACCCCTGATGGCCGGCTGGTCCAAGTGAAGCTCACCCAGGGCGACTCGATCGGTTTCTCGAGCGAGAGTGAGCACCTGCTTGTGCTCCGCCTTCAACGAGACGGGGGCCTCGAGGAGTTCTACAACGGACCTGGGAGTCTCGCGTGGGAGGCTGCAGGTGAGAGGCAGAAGAACGGCCAGAAGCCAATGTCGCTATCGAAGTTGAAGAAGCTGATGGTGGGCGTGCTGCCGACGCAACGGCTACAGTCCGCAATGCCGCCGAGCACCAGCCCAAGGGAAGAAGATGGGGGCAGCGCATGACCTCACTGTCAGCGGCGGTTCGGTCGGGCACGTCAACGAGGGCCACCAAGTGTCGGAGAGTGGCATGTCACTGAACCCCATCCGCTTCACGGAGCAGGTCGTCGGTGACTTCCTGCGGTACCAGCTTACGGCCTACCCCTTCGCCGACGAGAACCTCCACGCTCAGATGCGGCGGTTGCTCTCCCTCGCGGAGACACGCAAGTCACCGCTGGTGCGCGGGCCCTACATCAGCCTGTCCAGGGCCTACGCCACGGGTGGCCAGGTCAATCGCTTGGTCGAGGAAGGCCTGCTGCATCCCCACATGCTGAACTTGGTGCCCTTCCCGAGCCTCTATGGACACCAGGAAGCAGCCATTCGTTCCATCACGGCGGGGCGAACGACGCTGGTCTCGACGGGGACCGGATCTGGGAAGACGGAGTGCTTCCTCTACCCGGTGATCAGTCGTTGTCTCCAACTGCGGGACGAGGGTGCGCCTCCCGGGATCGTTGCCGTCTTCGTGTACCCCATGAACGCGCTTGCCGAGGACCAGCTTGGCCGGCTCCGGGAGCTGCTGGCTGGAACGGGCATTCCCTTCGGTATGTATGTCGGTCGCACGCCTGACAGGAAGGCGGAAGTCACTGGAGAGCGACTTCGTGCGGGGGCCTCTGCTGCCGACTATCGCGCCGCGCTCGAGAAGGCTCGACGAGAGAAGCGCAGCACGGCGGTCCATCCGGCCGAAGAGCGGGCATCGCGCGAGGAGATGCGCACCCCGGGCCTTCAACCCAGAATCCTTCTCACCAACGTGAAGCAGCTCGAATTGCTCCTCACGCGGCAGGCGGATGTCCACCTGTTCGACGGCGCACGGCTTCACTACCTCGTCTTCGACGAAGCGCACACCTACGGAGGTGTGGAGGGCGCTGAGACGGCCTGCCTGATTCGACGGCTGACAGCGTTCTGTGGCCGTGAAGCGTCGCAGACGGTGTGCATCGGAACCTCTGCGACTTTGGCTGACCCAAGGCGTGGCACGGAGGCGCCAAAGGAGTTCGCCGCACGCTTCTTCGGCGCGAACCCGTCGGATGTGGAGGTGGTCAGCGAGCAGTACCGCGAAGATGACTGGGCAGCCGAACGAGCCTGGCCATCCCCGCCAAAGGACGAGGCCGCGGCGCATCTCAGCTCCATCCTTGCTGCTGTCGGGGCTGATGACGAATCTGGCGAGCAGGTGGCCAACGCATGGGAGAAGTTCGCTGGCGAGTCGCTCAGCCGCGAGGACTGGCCGGGGCACCTCTACTCCGCCCTTGCCGGGAATGAGCTGTGTTTCCAAATCGTCGCGGCGGTCGAACGCCCGATGGCCCTCAGTCAGCTTGCCGAACACATGTCGAAGACAGCGGGCCGGACCATCAGCGAAGAGGAAGTCCTGTGCTGGCTCGTGCTGGGTTCTGCTTCTCGCCGTGAGGGACGACCGCTGTTGCGACCAGTCGCCCACGCATTCGTGCGCGGCGTGGGTGGTGCAGTGGTCAGCTTTACGCCCGGTAGCGACTCGCCGGTGCTGCACCTTTCGGTGACGGCGGATGGTGCGGGGGCGCCTGCCGACAGGCAAGTGTTCCTGCCCGTGACCACGTGCAGCACGTGCGGGCAACACTACTTCGTCCACCACGTTGCCGACATCCGAGTTGGGTCCAAAGGGCTGGACGGTGGCGAGGCGGTCGCGGAACGGCGGGTCTGGAGGTCGTTGGACCGCACGCAGGGCGGCAAGCGAGTCGTTCTTGTTGATCACCTCATCTCGTCGGAAGACGACGAGGACCCTGAAGAGGCGCCGGGGCGCACCCACCCCGTATTCCTGTGCGCGTCATGCGGGGCGCTGCACCCTGCCACGCTCGACCGCTGCGACGCCTGCGGGAGACCGGGGCCACTCGTTCGCCTCTACGCGGTCGAGTCCGGGGAGAGGAACTCCGGTTACCTCAGCTCCTGCCTGTGCTGCAAAGCGCCGGGCCGTGACTATGCTGGGCTTGTCCGCGAGCCAGCACGCCCGGTTCGTGCCGTGAACGTTTCGGATGTGCATGTCCTCGCCCAGAACATGATTCAGCAGGCCGAGCGCAGGCGGCTTCTCGTGTTTGCCGACAACCGACAGGACGCGGCTTTCCAGGCCGGCTGGATGCGCGACCATGCTCGTCGGTTCCGCCTCCGCTCACTCATGATGGAACGCATCGAGCAGGACCCGGTCTCGGTCGGGGACCTGGTTGCATTCTTGGATCGCAAGCTGGATGGAGACGACGAGCTCTCAGAGGCCCTCTTGCCGGAGGTCTGGAACGTCGCCCGCAAGCAGAGCGCCGGTGTTGAACATGCGGGCGAACGCAAACACTTCCTGCGAATTGCTGTCCTCCGCGAGATTGCGACAGGTGCGAAGCAGCGCATCGGTCTCGAGCCGTGGGGCCGCATCCAGGTGGAGTACCTCGGGCTGAATTCGGACCTCCCGTTCGTGAAGCACTGGGCCGGGCAGCTGAACGTTCCTGCTGACCGTCTGGTAGACGGCATCGCCGCGCTCCTCGACGTGCAAAGGCGCGGATTCCACCTCCTGGACCGCGATGGAAGGATCTTCTCCCGCTACTGGCAGGATGGGGACCGCGAGATTCAGCGCGGCTATCTGCCACTTCTTCGGGGAGTCCCAAAGGGACTCAAGTTCGAGCGTGCCGCCGAGGACGACCGTGGTCGCGTCGCACAGTGGATCAGCGCCCGCGGGGACACGACCCTGCGCAAGGCGGCGCGAGCGTTCGGCGTGGATGAGGACCACGTCGAGGATTTCCTCCGGGAGCTGTGGGAACTGCTGTCCGCAGAGCTTCAGCTCTTGGCGCCTGTGACGCTGACCGGATCGAAGGGCAGGGCGCTGCCCAACTGCGGCGGGGTAAGGCAGATCGACGCTGATCGATTGCTCATCGCGCCGCATCGCGGACGATGGCGCTGCTCCCGGTGCCGGCGCGCGCAGGTGCGCCCGACTCCGAACGACCGATGCCTCGCCTGGCGCTGCGATGGGCAGCTCTCCTTCGAGGCCAAGGATGAGGAGAACTACGACCTCATTGCCCTCGACCAACGGTTCGCCATGCTCAGACCGGCCGAGCACTCGGCGCAGGTTCCGGGTGACGTTCGGGAGCGTCTTGAACGGCAGTTCAAGGGGACTGGCGAGGCCGTCAACACCCTCGTCTGCACGCCGACCCTGGAGATGGGGGTCGACATTGGCGGGCTGGACACCGTCCTGCTCCGAAACGTTCCCCCTCTTCCGGCGAACTACTGGCAGCGGGTGGGCCGAGCCGGTCGGCGACACCGGCTGGCGGTGAACATCACTTATGCGCGCGACACCAGCCACGATCGCGCCTACTTCGCCGAGCCGCTGAAGCTCCTTCACGGGCGCGTCGAGCCGCCGCGCTTCAACCTGCGAAACGAGGTAATGGTTGGCAAACACGTCCGTGCGGCTGTGCTCACGCGGCTTCACCATCTGACGCAAACAGAAGGCGGCTTGGGTGAGTTCGACCGCACTGAGATCCAGGACGCGCTGAAGAATGCGCTCCCGCCGAGAGTGAAGGAGTACCTGTTCAACGAGTCGGGGATGGTGCGGACCGGCCCCTACGATGTTTCCACGCTCAACACAGTCGTCACGAAGCATGCTCCGGACTTGGTCGGATCCGTCACACGAACGTTCCGTGACAGATGGCCGGAGTCGGACGCCGAGGTCGTGGCCGCGGAGCGCCTCGAGGCCTGCGTGCTTGGAATGGCGGCCGAGCTCGAGCGCGTGATCACCACCCTGAAGAAGCGACTGGACTGGTGTCTGAGGCAGATGAGCCGCTTAGAGACGGTGCGGAGCCAGAAGGGCGCACTCGATCCTGACGAGCAGGCGCTCTATGACCGCTGCACCGTGATCGTGAAGCGCCTCAAGGGCGTCGAGACTAGGCGGCGCCGCGACACCGAGGGCTACGACGACACCAACACCTACGGTGTGCTGGCGGTGGAAGGTTTCCTGCCCGGCTATGGCCTTGAGACCGGCCAGATCGTCGGCACCGCCATCATGCCCAGGATGATTGGGACGCTGGACGACTTCGATCTGCCACGCCCCCCGGCGACCGCGTTGCGCGAGTACGTGCCGGGGAATCTCCTCTACGCAAACGGCCACCGCTTCGTGCCACGCTACTTCCATCTGGAGGCGACCGAGCCTCTGTTGTTCGAGGTAGACACCGCGAAGGGCGCGGTCAGGGAAGTCGGGAGGCCGTCGGAGGGTGCCCTTGCTGCGCTCGGCGCCATCGGCCTGAAAGCGGTGCCCATCTGCGACTGCGACCTGGCTCACCAATCCCGGATCACGGATGAGGAGGAGCACCGCTTCCAGCTGCCTGTGGCGGTCTATGGCGAGGAGCTGGAGCGACACGGTCCTGGCCAGGCCTATATGTGGGGCGCCCGGGAGCTGCTGTTCCGCCGCAATCTCCTCATGCGCCTGGTGAATGTGGGGCCCGCATCGAGAATGCAGCAGGGCACTCTGGGCTATCCCGTCTCGCTCCTAAGTGGCCAGTGCCGGTCTCCCTTCAGTTCTGATCGCGAGCTCCAAGAGTTCTCCAAGAACCAGCAGGATCGCTACGGCAAGCCCGTGGACCACGTTGGCTTCTTCGCCGAGGTGACGGCCGATGCTCTGACTCTGCAGGGGTGCACGGGGCGCGAGGAGGCGTTCTCGGTGCTGGAAACGCTCCGGATTGGGATGGCCCAGGTCCTCGAGATGGAGCGCGAGGACTTGGAGCTCCTCGTGGTCGCCCACGCCGGCACCGAGGAAGTCGACGGATTCCTCTATGATCCCATGCCCGGAGGGTCAGGCCTGCTGGAGCAGGCCTGTGCGCGCTGGCCGGAGGTTGTCGAGGCCGCGCTCGAAGCCGTGGATGGATGTCCGTCAGCCTGCGGGCGTTCCTGCGTAGATTGCCTGCAGACCTTCCGGAATGCGTTCTTCCACCAGCACTTGAATCGCAAGTTGGCCGCGGAGCGGCTGAAGAGCTGGGGCAATGAGTTGGCACCGGCCCATCCCATCCCGCCCAGGATGCAGGCCGACGCGCCGAAGGGAACGGCGCAGCCCGTGAATGAGGGCGAAGAGCGCCTGCGGCAGATGATGCTGCGTGCAGGCCTGCCGGCCTTCGAGTGGCAGCACCAGATTCACCTGGGCCAGCCACTCGGCTCGACCACGCCGGATGCATACTTCCCCGGTGACTCAGACACTCCGAGCGTCTGTGTCTATCTCGATGGACTGAGCGGCAAGCTGCACGGGAACCCCGAGACCGCCGCTAGAGACCGAGCGATTCGGGAGGAACTGCGGGCCCGTGGCTACGAGGTCATCGCCATCCCGCACAGCGACCTTGATGACCGTGAGGCCATGGCGTCGCACTTCAGCCGAATCGTGCGGTGGTTGGTGGGGAAGGAGGAGGCGCAGCGGGTGCGGAGCGATGCGCAGTGGTTTGAGGACGGTCACAGCTGAACGGGGCGCTCGTGGCTGACAGACGACCGTTACCCGACTGGTTTGTTCCTGAGAGAAGCACAGAGCATCCGGGGTCACGACAACAGTGCGGCGGAGAGGCTTGAAATGAGCGTCGTTCTACGAGATGAACACGGACAGGTTTCACCAGTAGCCCCGGGCGTCTACCTTATCAGCCGATCGAAGCTCCGCGGGCCCATGACGCACTATGGCGTGCTGGTCACCGGAATCGGTAGATCTACTGATGAAGTGATTGACCTCCAGGAGTCCGGCGTTCGCGTCATTTCTATATCAGCTTTTGCAGCTGGCAAGACGGTCTCCGTCCATCGGGGACGACCTCCCAAAGAGGCGCAAGAAGTAGTTGTTCGAGCGCGTGAAGTGCTTCAGCGCCGCCCGGACTATGACGCCTTGAACTACAACTGCGAGCACCTTGCGACCTACGTACTTGATGGGCAAGCCCAGAGCGGGCAGGTCGGGCTATGTGTGGTCGTCGGCGTGCTCGTCATCGCTGCATTGGCCGCAAGCGATTGAAGTACCCTGCGTCCTTGGCGCACAGCTGAGCTGGCTAGTTCGGCGCATATCGGCGTGTGATCCAACGCGCTCGTGACTTCCTCGAGGAGGCACTAATGACGAATCCGCCTGGTGAGTCCGCAATTGGTTCAACGGCTCAACCGAGAGAAGGGCTCGGGGAGACGGCGTGGCCGACTCACGTTATTCGCGCTGGAGACCTCCAATGGAACGGATCTGACGAGCCGCCATCGGAGAAATTGCGCGAGTATCGCAGGCAGATTGAACCCTGGCTCTCCGCACTTCTTCAGGCGGAGCACTTGGCTCTCCTCCTTGGCAGTGGACTGGCTACGGCCGTGGCAAGTGAGGCTGGCAGCCGCGCGCTTGACATGCATGGGGCTGATTTCGCGTGTGAGCACGCTGACGTCGTTCAACGGGCCGCAAAGGCAAGTGCCGAATCGCTCGGCCGCGGCGAACCGAACTTTGAGGACCAGATCCGAGCTGTGCGGGATCTGACGGGAGGCTTGAGGGTGCTTGCCTCGGGGGCCGTCGCCGGTGCCGATGCTGGCAGTCCCCCGCGTCTGCAAGTTGAATGCGCTCACCTGCTAGCTGAATGGGATGCGGCCCTTGATTCGCAGCTCCTACGCTTTCTCGGTGAAGTGCTCGAAACCGAGCGCGGGATTCTTCACGCCCTCGAAGAACCGTCCATCAGGGCCAATGAGCTGCGCCGCCTGTTGGGTAGCTTCCTGTTGAGCTTCGCTAGCCGCACCGCGTCTAGGGAGCGGCTGCACATCTTCACCACGAACTACGATCGCGTCGTGGAGTTCGGTTGCGACTTGCTTGGGCTTCGCGTCATCGACCGTTTCGTCGGCACCCTTGGACCCGTGTTTCGTTCATCGCGTGTGAGCATTGATCTCCACTACAGCCCGCCGGGGCTGCGTGGGGAGCCACACTACCTCGAGGGTGTAGTTCGGCTAACAAAGCTCCATGGCTCCATCGACTGGGTGTGGGAGGCTGGGCCTTCAGGCAACCGCGAAGTGAAGCGGTCCTCACTTCCATTCGGGGCGGTGCCCGGCCATCCATCGATTCCAAAGCGACCTGGCGACAGCCTCCTGATCTACCCCAATCCCGCGAAAGACGTTGAGACCCTTGAGTACCCCTATGCCGAGCTGTTCCGAGACTTTGCAGCAGCGACATGCCAGCCCAACGCCGTTCTGTTCACGTATGGGTATGGGTTTGGAGATGACCACATAAACAGGGTCCTCCGGGACATGCTGACCATTCCATCAACCCACGTAGTGGTGATGTCCTTCGACGGGGCCGCGGGACGAATCGCACGCTTCTGCGAGAGCTGCGGCCGCGACGAACAGATAACGCTGTTGATTGGGCCGCATTTTGGTCACCTTCCGACGCTCTCAGCGAACTACTTGCCCAAGCCAGCCATCGACCGGACGACGTGGCGTATGGTCGAGCTGCTCACAAGGCGAGCGAGGCCCCATCTGCCGGAACAGAAGAGCGGTGCGTCCTCGGGTGAAGGAGAGGCAACGCAATGACCTCCTTGGTTCAGATGCTTGGTGACCGCGTGATTGGCACCGTCCAGGAGGTTTCCCCCGATCGCATATTGGTGCTCCTCGAACTCGATGCGCCGCAGGCTACTGCCCTGAACACGGGCGTTCCTGTTGGGTTCCCGCGGCTCAATGGCTATGTCCTGGTCCCCAACGAGTCTGGCGCCACTGTGGGCATCGTCTCGGCGGTCCAGATTGAGAGGCTGCCGCATCCGGTGCGGATGAGAGAGAAGGCTGGCGGACTTATAGATCTGCCGCTCCCGTTCCGGGTCATGACGGTCACACCCCTTGGGACGTTGCGTCACGCAGAGTCTGACACTTCCTTCGTGGTCCGACGAGGCGTCGATGTCTTCCCGTCCGTCGGGGACCCCGTGCTCCTGCCCACCCCCGACCAACTCCGTGCAATAGTCGAGGGTGAGAGTGGGCGGACTACGGGTCGAATCCTCCTAGGCAGGTGCCCGACAGCCGGCAATGCCCCCGTCTACGTCGACCCAGACAAGCTGTTCGGAAGGCATCTTGCCGTCCTCGGCAACACCGGAGCTGGCAAGTCCTGTACGGTTGCCGGGCTCATTCGATGGTCAATCGCTGCCGCGGCCGCCGCTCGGGAGAGGAGCAAGCGCGCGGGCCCGCCTAATGCGCGCTTCATCGTGCTTGATCCGAACGGAGAGTATGCCACTGCCTTCAGTGACCTGAACATCCGACTCTTCCAAGTCGAGCCGCGAGACCCGGGGCGTCCACTGAAGGTTCCCGCGTGGCTCTGGAACGGAGAGGAGTGGGCGGCCTTCTCCGGGGCCTCTCCTGGAGTTCAGCGCCCCATTCTGTTTGAGGCTCTGCGGCGCCTGCGGTCCACCGGAGGTTCCCCGGATCCCCTCGAGACCAAGATCGGCGGTCGCACAAGACGATATAGGTTCGCTTTGAAGACGAAACTCGACGCGGGCGATCATCTACAATTCGGCAGGCGCGAGGGCCTCGCCGATGACCTCCTAGGCATCGTGAGAGACTTCGCGCCCCTCATCGTAGATGCTGCAGACCGAGACGTGCGGCCGCTTCTCACTGCGGTCGTGGAGCTGGCCCGGAAGACCGAAGATGCCGCAAGAGGAAAAGCAAAGGACACTGGAGGCTTCTGGCACAACAACTTCACCGAGACAGGCCTCGAGTCCGTTATCGGCGCCTTGGAGGCTGTAGGGACAAAGGTCGGCATTGTTGCGGACGAACCCGGACCGGGCGAAGACGACCCAGTGCCTTTTGCGGTCGATCAACTTCCCGGTTTCGTCCAAGCCCTCGCAGCAGACACAAGTGGTCGCGATCTGGCGCAGTTCGTGGACTCACTGAACTTGCGGATCCGCGCCCTCTTGGCCCGCGGCCGTTTGGCCTCGATTCTACAGCCGGAGGACCCTGGCTCAATCTCTCTCCACGACTTGTTGTCCGATATCATCGGAGCGGACAGCGCATCGACAGGCCCCATTACCATAGTCGACTTCTCCTTGGTACCCTCTGAGGTCGTCCACATCCTCGTGGCTGTGTTGGCCAGGATTGTCTTCGAGGCAGTCCAGCGACATAGGAGAGAGACCGGCCAGGAACTGCCTACGGTCCTCGTTCTCGAAGAGGCACACACGTTCGTCCATAGCGAGCTCGCAGCAGAATCAAGCACGCCCGCAGGTCGTGCATGCTGCCGCGTATTCGAACGTATCGCCCGCGAGGGCCGCAAGTTCGGACTTGGTCTCGTGCTGGCCTCGCAGCGCCCTTCGGAGCTGTCGCCGACTGCGCTCTCGCAATGCAACACATTCTTGCTGCATCGCATCGTCAATGACCACGACCAGAAGCTCGTCAGGAGCTTGGTTCCTGACGGGCTGGGGGCCCTTCTCCGCGATCTGCCGAGTCTGCCGTCAAGGCGGGCTATCGTCCTGGGGTGGGCAGCACCCGCGCCGCTGCTTGTTGAGGTCCAGGAGCTCCCGAAGGCGCAGCAACCTCACTCGCCCGACCCGCCGTTCTGGAGCGTCTGGACGGGGGAGGAGGAGCGTAGGATCGACTGGTCCAAGGTCGAGCAGGCCTGGGTAGGCAGCGCGCCGCGCCCTGGGGCCTTGGATGTGGTGCCACCGCCCGGTCTTGCTCCTAGTGGAGACTAGGTGTTGCCCGTCCTAGGGATCGGACCTCGCATTTCGTTACTGATCAACGGCTCGTCGAGGCGCCGGAGTAGCCGGGGCCATGTTGTGGATTGAAGACGCACGCACGAATGCGCTGAAATCTGGGCGGGCTGCAAGAGCGGATCTGAGGGGAGTGACGGCAGCAGCGGAGGCGTTCGAGGGATTACACGGACAGAGCTCCGCCCCGCAGGATCACGACGAGGCTTCGCGATGCGGGTGATGTGCTCGATCTCAGCCGGGAACGGCGCCGATCATCAGGGCGATCACTCGCCAACCATCTCGTACGGGAACGCGGCCGGCAATCGCAGGACGAGCCGGCGCACCGAGGCGATGACCTGAACGCCGATTGTGAGCAGCTCGAGTCGCAGCGTCGCGACCTGCGCCCGTGCCCAGGCGGTGCCGCGGGCAGCGAGGCGCAGTTCCTGCAGCAGCACGTAGACCGCAGCCGCGAGCAGCACGCGCAACTGGTTGGCCAGGAAGCGCGAGCAACTGGTGCGGTCGAGGGTGACGTCGAAGAGTCCCTTGATGCGGTTCTCGACCTCGCCCCGCTGGCAATAGATGCGCTCGTAGATCCGCTGCTGCTTACCCGGCAGGTTGGTGACCACGAAGCGCGCATTCAGGCGCGGCTTGCGCCATTCGAGCCGAACCACCTCGGCCTTGCAGACGACCCGACGCTCGTGGCTCCTGGTGCCGGCGGCGTAGCGGAAGTCGGTGTAGACGTGCCCGGTCTGGCCGGAGGACTCAATGAGCACGCGGGCGACGACCATGTCAAGGTCGACCTGGCGTTCAAGGAGGTCGTTCTTGGCCATCGCAACCACGTAGTCGACGCCGACGCAGTCGAGGAACTCGAACAGTTCGGGCGCGGCGAAGCCGCCATCAAGGCGCACCAGGATGCGGGCGCTCGGGAAGCGCTCCTGCAGGCGGCCGACGATGCGGGTGAGCAGGGTCAGCGTGCCGCGTTGGGTGGCTGCGTTCCCCGGCCGCAGTGCAGCGGCGCACAGGTACTGCTCGCACTCACGGTCGAAGGTCAGGAACGCCAGCAGCGGCAGGTAGCACCAGCTGCCGTAGAAGCCGTTGAAGAACGCCAACTGCTGGGCACCGTGCGTGGGATCGTCGGTGACATCGAGGTCGATGGTGATGCGGCGCACCTTGCGGCGGCGGCGCGCATGTCGCGCCAGCACCGCCTCGAACAGCGCCTCGCTCATCCGCAGCAACTCGCCACGCCTGACGTCGTTCTCGAACCGCGACAGCGTCGGCTGCGAAGCCAGGGCATCGCCCGTGACCGGGTTGCGGTCGAGCAAGAGCTTGTGCAGGGGATCGTCGGCCAGTCGCGCGGCGTCGTTGGCGTCTTCGTAACCAAGCACCAGGCCGTAGATGCGCTGGCCGAGCAGGTCCGCGAGGGCGTGGAGCACCTTGCCAGGTTGCCGCTCGTCGACCAGCGCCGCCGCCAGTCGCGGGATCAGGCCAAGCCGGCGATCGGCCGCCTTGAGCAGCACTGCGCCGCCGTCGGAACTGGCGTTGGGGACGTCGAAGGTGGCGGGCAGCGACCGGCTGAAAGGACTCGGGAACAGCAGACGCGGTGTCGTGGTAGAGTGGCGCACGCGAAGACTTCCGTCCGTGGAAGAAAGTTGCATCGACACAGCCTTTCTACCACACGGAGGCCTTCGTGTTCACTACGATTCACGAGTAATGCTGGCTAAGCGTGCGATTGCCAGCCGTCCATGCGAAGCGTAGGATCGCACGATTCGTGGCTTCTTGCGAACGTCTTGAAGATGGCCTCGATGTGCAACAACGGTCGGTCCGGCGAGTGCCATACGCTACCCTGTCCCCTACGCGCCGGCCGCGCCGGTCCTGCACCGCAGCAGCTCTGATAGTAGAGTAGCCGAATGTCCAAGATGGCCACACTGGCATATCGACCTCCGTGTGGTCATCCAGCTTTGGGTTGGGCGTGTCCTCGCCGACGTAGGTGCATTCGGCGTGGGCGTTACAACCGCAGCATAGGAGCCCCTCGATGGCTGAGAGGAAGATCCTGACACTCCAAGATCTGCAGATGTGCCTTGCCAGTGCACGTTCCGAGCTATCCGCCCCTGTGGCCCGCGCCGCCCTGCGTCAGATCGTGTCTGACGCCCAACATGTCGACCGCAGTGTCGGGGAAGCCGATGAGGCCGCGACCGTGGCGTCAGCTGCCTTGGCAGACCTGGCGGCGATGGAAGGTGATGCGGATGCGCGGCTTGCCCTCCGAAGACAGGCCATAGAGGTGTGCAGGCGACGAGCGCATTCCGGAGGTGCATCGTCTCGTGTCGCGATCAGCTTCGCAAACCGCATCGTGGATCACTTCTACGACATGTATGCGCATGAGGACAGGCCCACCATGGTCTCTGCGCTTGCCCAGGTCTCGCAGATGCTTGGAGGGATCGTGGCGACCGCGGAACTGCCGGCACACGACCGCGCTCAAGCGCTGAGCCAGAGGTCCTCCTTGATTCGCTGCCAGGCGATGATCACACCGCGGGAGACAAGAGCGACAAGGATCGCCGAAGCCATTCGATGTGCTGAACTCGCGACAACGGAATGCCCGGCGGATCCCTTTGCACACCTCGAGCTCGGCCAGGCGCTTTGGGCGTCGGCTCGGTGGGCTTCGAGCGATGAGGACTGCTATCGGGCCCTGCAGCGCGCTGAGGACTCGATCGTGCGGGCTTGCCAGAGCGGTGGGGCGGTCGCCCTCCTCGTCCTCGCTCGGTTCTATCGCTTGTCGTATCGCCCGGCCCAGGCGGTGTCTGTGTTCCGGGACTACATGCTCAAGGACTACGCACATCGCCGCCGAGGGCTATCGGAGTCATTCGTCCTGGGTGAGGCCGCCGTGCAGATGTGGTTCAACGGGTACCCCGAGGAGACAACGAAGGCGGCCCTCGATTCAGCCTTTGCGCTGCTCTCGGAAGCGGCCGGTGCGGGGTACGAAAATGCCAGGATCTTCTGCGCGCTTGCCTTCACCCAAGCAGCGTTGGGGCGCCGGGAGAGCTCTGACCTGACGCTTCAGCGGCTTTCGATCGAGCCGGTGTCGTCCTGGGTGGAGATCGTCTCCCGCGCCGAAACTGCTCTCGACGGCAGAGATCGCGCTCCGCTGAGGACGGCATTCTCGCTCGGCGTTGCAGATGCATCGGTGTGGAATGCGTTGGGGACGTTTGCAGCAAGGTTCATGGAGGACGATGACGTGGCGCTGCGGCTCTACGAAATCGCCAAGCGCCTGCGGCCAACTGACCCCGTGATTCTCACGAACATTGCTCGCGTGTATCTGAGACGCGGGACGGTCGGGGACCTGGCGCGTGCAGACGACGTCCTCGACTTGGCTGCGGCGCATGCACCACGAACGTTTCTCTGGTGGCGTGCCATCCGCTCGGAGGTCGCGCTCGCGAGGGGGTCTGCGCCGGCCGCCCCAAAGCGTGGTCCCGTGGGGCGCAGCGAGACGACGAAGATCCAGTTCCGCGACGTGCAGCGCCGGTTCCGGGTGCTGAAGGCTGGCGTGGAGAACGACTCGACCAACCCGCAGCAGCGCGGATACCTCCTGGAGTCGATCGTGGCGGATACGCTCGCGATCAGCTATCAGGCGGTGGGCAGTCACCAGTATAGAGGCCGTCAGGTGGATGCGGCCTTCTTCGACCAAGACAAGTACTATCGCGTCGAGGTCAAGTGGCAGAAGGAGCCGCTGGATCAGAGCGATCTTGACGGGTTGGAGGCAAGGCTCAAGCAAGCTGAGGTGCGTGGCATCGTCATCTCGATGTCAGGCTATAGGTCCACGGCTGTGGAGTCTGCGCGCCGAATGGGCGAGCACCATGCAGTCATCTTGATGGACGGGGAAGAGTGGGACGCGATCATGGATGGCAAGCTCCGATTCGAGACGCTTCTCGACCGCAAGGTCGTCGAGTGGTCGCGATCCGGTGACCCCTACTACAGGAGCGAGAGCGACACCACCGAAACATGAAGTAGTACAAAGCGAGTGAGCAGTCGCTGGATGCCTATGCTGGTGGCGCCGGCGCCGGCGCACGCCTGTTCTGCATACCCGCACCGGGATGGCTACCATTCTGAGATGTGGTTCGATGCCGACGACCATTGACAAGCCAACCTACTCGGAGAAGGAGCACAAGAGCCGCAATGCCACTCGCGCCAAGCAACGGCCTCGCGTACTTGCTCGCACAGTCCAGGGGTTATGTTGTTACCCACGTCTTGAATGCGGTCGTGACATCTGGTCTTGCAGGAGCGCTCACCCACGAGGGCGCCACGTCTGAGTCCGTGGCTGAGCGGCTTGGGTTCGATCCCTCGATCACTCGGGCGGTGTTGGAGTTCCTTGTAACCGAGGGGCTCGCCGTGCAGGAGTCCGGACACTACTGGACCACGGAGTTGCTTGCCGACATCCGAAGCCATGAGGGGTGGCTCACGCTCTTCTGCGGTGGGTATGGCGATGTCTTTGCGCACATTCCTGACGCGCTTCGCACGGGGCCGATTCCGCAACGTCGCAACATCGGGGAGGTCAGTCGAGCCAGCTGCGCCATCAGCGCGCACGATTCCATTCCGCTTGTGCTTGGTCATGTCAATCGCTTCCGCCCTCACGCGAAGCTGGTCGTTGATGTCGGCTGTGGCAATGCGCAGTACCTGGTGGATCTGTGCACCGCGCTACCGAGTATCCGAGCGATCGGTGTCGAGGGGAACACGGTGAGCACGGCCGGCGCTGAGGCATTGGTGGCACGCATGGGGCTGACGGACCGCGTCAGCGTTGTCTGCGAAGATGCGGTCCACTTCTTGAGCAGCGCGTCATCCAAGGGGGCGGACGTCTTCGTCTTTGCCTTCCTGTTGCACGAGCTGCTCGGGACCTACGGGGAAGAGGCCGTGCGGCTCCTGCTGACGACGCTAGCGAAGGAGCATCCGCGAGCACTCGTCATCGTGGTCGAAGTGGACCGCGCCGCCGCGCCGGCCGCGATGGCCACCCCCTCAGGACTTGGGTACTACAACGGATACTTCCTGCTCCACGAGCTGACTCGACAGGCGCTGCGCCCTCTCACGTTCTGGCGCACGCTGTTCTCAGAATGTGGCTTCAACCTCTTGGCCGAGACAATCGTCGATCATCGGCTCGACCCAACAGAGTTGGAGCACGCCCTTGCGCTACAGGGTCGATGATGCGACCGCATCGCGGCTTGGTGTGGATGTCGGGTGGCTCCCCGTCACCCATGGAGGGCCTGGCCCGACTGGCGCGGGCGACCGGACGCCCCCTTCTGGATCTGGCGGAGCCCGTGCCGTCGGTGCGCATTGGGCTTCCGCGGCTTCCGGCGTCCCGTGCGTGGAGCTACCCGGACACCCGCGGTGACGCGCGGCTGCGTGATTCCATCGCCGCGCGGGAGAACAGCAAGTACGCACTTAATGTGTCCGCGGAGCACATAACCGTCACCAATGGTGCGTCCGAGGCATTGTCCATCATCCTCCTCTGCGTGCTGTCACGTGGCTGTCGTGTCCTGATCCAAGCTCCGGCGCTCGCCTTCTACGCTCAAGTCGTCCACCGGCTGGGTGCGGATGCCGTCCCGGTTCGTCATCCCGAGCGTTTGACCGCCGCTCAATTGCGGCAGGCGAGAGCTCTGCTTCTCCACTGTCCATCCAACCCGACCGGCGTCGTCTACGCGCAGTCGACTCTGACTCGGCTGGCACGAGAATGCGAGCGGGCCCGGACGTTTCTCATCCTCGATCAGGTCTATGATGAGTTCCTGTACGAGAGTGCGCGAAGCCACGAGCCGCGGGCGGTCCTCGCGCACGGGTGGCTGGTGAAGGTGAACTCCGTGTCGAAGACATTCGGTGCGCCCGGACTCCGCATCGGGTGGATCACAGCGTCGGGTGCGCTCTCACGGGCCTTTGCGGCGACAGCGGAAACGCTGCGTATCGGTGTTTCCGGTCTCAGCCAGGAGGCTGCGCTGCATCTTCTGCGGTCGCCGCTCGACCTGCTCTCCGGCCGTTTCGCCCGTTCGCGCGCTGCTCTTGTGGACGCACTGCGCTCAGGTCTCTTGCGACTCATCCTCCCGAGGTCCCCGGACGGCGGACTCTTCTGTTGGGCGCGTGTCGTGAAGCCCGGATGGGACGCCCGCCGTCTATGCCGCCACGCCATTCGGAGGGCAGAAGTGGTGCTCTTGCCGGGCACGGCGTTCTGGCCTCCATGCCCGCGTCACGTGCGCATCGTCTTCGCGCGACCGGTGCCCTATCTCCACAAAGCAGTCGCGCGTCTCCGAGGCTCCTTCGAGCGAGACCCATGATCGACGAAGCGCGCCTCGCCACCCTGACGGAAGACGCCTTCAATCAACTCGCACTTGTGATGCTGAAGCGACGCATCTCGGAGCGCGTGCGGCTTCATCCTGTGAGTGGGAAGGACCGGGGACGCGATGCAACCTACTCAGGTCCTGGTCGGGGAGACTTCGCCGGCATGAGCGGCGAGTGGGTGTTCCAGCTCAAGTTCAGGACGAAGAGTCTTGCGCGGCGTGGTGTCCTGCAACTGCTGACGCGAGCTCTGGCGGAGCTTGAGCGGCGCCTGCATCTTCCTGCGTACTACATCATGATCGTCAACTTCCGATGCTCGGCCCAATGCCATGACGAAGCGGCCGTCCTTGGCGAACAGTTCACTGGACGTCCGACCGTTCTGATCTGGGACGTTCAGGAGCTCGTCACGTTTCTCAACAGTCATCCACTCTATTGCTTCCTTCTCGGTGACTCGGGATATACGGTTCTGCCCGGCGTGGGTGAGGGATCGCGACTCCAGGAAATGGTCAGTCAGATGGACGAGCTCATAGCGGCGAACGATGATCCCGCACTCCTCCCACGGTTCAAGTCACAGCGCGCCGAAGTGCTAGCGCTACTCAAATCGGAACTGCTGACATTCGAGGAGCATGGCTACCTGTGTACACTGCCATCCGGTGGGGAGGTCCTTTGCCTCGACACCAGTCTCGAACAAGTGGGCTACGACTATTGGGAGTCCTTTGGCCCATTCTCGCACCTACTCAACACCGCGATGGAGGCTGCGCAGAGAGCTCCTGGCTCATACAAGACGATCGTGACGGTGTCGTCGTTTGACGCACTTCGAGGGACGCCACAGGCCGCGTCCCTTCGAAGGCTGGCCACGATGTTCGGCCGCGTCGGGGCCCCGATCAGCTTCGTGGAGGGGAACGTCCTCCAGAAGAGAGGGCTCTATCAGGATCTGTCGGTGATGGGGGGCTACGGGAGCATTGCCTATCAGATGCCTCGGTGGCTTGGGACCTCTGCAAGCCGGTCGCGCTCCGAGATGCGCCGGCTTCGCGATATCTGGCAAACCGCGAACGAGCTGCAGGATCTCGTGCGGATCTGCTCAAGTGCTGATCTCGACCGTCTCGATGAACTGCTCGGGCGACCGCCCGGCGGTGCGGTGCACCCGCTGGAAAGTGGCCCCGATCGTGGCGGGTCCTGAGGGACCCGATGCCGCTGTCTCCGTGCGGCGCGTGTGGGGGGCGCAGCAACGTGATGTCACTCTGCCAGGAGTACCGTGGCCTACTCGCGGGGACGGGCGGGATCGTGGCAAACACGCGAGCCGGGTTGCATCAGCCGCATGCTCCGGGACGGGAGCTGCTCGTGTCTGCATGCTGGCCCGAGCCATGAACGGGCGGGGCTGGCAGGGACACGAGAGAGTGTCGCGAATCACTCGTCGTCGCGCAGACCCTGTGAGGGTGTCATGAGCAAGCTCCTGAGCAAGGACGACTTCGGGAAGGTCCGTCGGGAGTTGATCGCGCTTGTCGCCAACGGAGTGAAGCGCACAGACCTTGGGCCTAACGTACGCCTCGGGGATGGGATCCCATACTCGGATGGATTCATGAGTCCGCTGGTTGCTGACCTTGGAATCGAACTGCATGTCGTCCTGAAGCTCGGCGGCGAGGAAATCGTGGAACAGGCTGCGCTCATGGAGGAGCTGTTTCGTACGACGCAGCCGCGACTGACGCCAGCCGTGCTCGGGACGTTCCCCTTGGGTGACGGCCGGCATGGGATGCTGATCGAGCGTCTTGAGGGCTATCGCTCCCTCTACACCCTGGTCTATGAGGACCCGCGCCCGACGTCCGCCGTCGCTCCCATCGTCACGAGCGCCATGCAGCAGATTACTCAGCATCTCAGTGTGGGACTCCGAAGGCGCACTATCGAGCTTCCATACGTGCATCGGATTCGGACGCGCCTGGCAGCCGCACGCAAGAGACATGGTGCAGCGGTGGTCATGGGACCTGTGACCATCGGCGGGGGGGGCGTACCTCCGCTTCAGACGTCGCTGCGGGTGCTGGCGGCCGCTTCGCGGCGCGTGTGCGTGCCGGTACGACGGGCGCATGGCGACCTGCACCTTGGCAACATCCTCGTTCGCGAACAGGTGCGACGACATCGACTGCGGCTGATCGACCCGAACCCGGCGGCCGGTGAAACGGACTATCTGTTTGACGTGGGCAAGTTGTACCACTGGCTGGATGTGTTGGGTTATATCAACCACGAGGCGCGGCGAAGCAAGGGTGGGCGCCGTGGGCGCAGGGCATTCGATGTCACGGTGGCAGACGGGCGGATGACGTGGGCGATCCGCACGGGGACTGGCAGGCGCTCAGGTATCATTGAACGCCGTAGGCAGATGTGCGCCGACGCGCTCGATAGAGAGATCCAACGTCTCGGACACAATCTGGATGATGCGACCATGAGTTGGCGACTGCCCCTCGCGATTGCTTCCGCACATGCAGGGCTCATGGCGGTCGTCGAACCCAGGAGGCACTTCCTGCTGGCGTTCTGCCGTCTCCGGCAATGCGTTGCGGAGGCGCATGCCGCGCTTGCTACCCGTTAGTAGGTCGCTCTTGGGGGATTGAAGAAGGCAAGACCGGGTTCAACATCCGCCGAGGGCTCAGGTGCTCTCGTTCGGGGAGCGGGTGGTGGTTGAAGGAGTGCACGGATTCGGCGTGCGTGGGCCCAGCCGCGGAGCTTACTGGCTGCGCGGGTGCCGAGCGTCTGGTCGGAGCTGAGGCACCAGACTCCTGCCCCCTCCGGGGCAAGATGGCCTGTACACGATCACCGATCTAGGTGTTCACGATCCCGATCTGGCTGTTCACCATGCCGGTCCAGGTGTTCACGATGCTCCGATCTGGGTATTCACGATGGTCCGAAACTCGCAATTGAAGCTGTGGCTTGCTGAGCTCGGCCATCTTGAACTGCCTCCTTGGCATTCTTGCGGGGCGTGCCGCCACTCCCGAAGACCCCGCCGACGAAGGCTAGAGGAGATCCCGAAACTGCGTGAAGCCGAGCGCGGAGAGGCGGTTAATGACCACAATCGCCGCCTGTTGAGTCGCGGGGTCGGGACTGCGGCGAGCGTTCTCAAGAACTGGCCTGGCATCGTGTAGCCAGAAGTCGGGGCCAAAGTCGCGGTCACGGCCCCCCACCATCAGATCCAAGCATTCGATGGCAGCTTTCGGGAACCGCTCGGAGAGGATTGCCAGCCGGCTGACGACAGTCGGTGCGAGTTCCACGCGCCCACTCAGCCGCAATGCCGCGTTCAGCTCCCGAAGTGTCCACTCGGGGTCCAACTGCGGGCAGGCAAACCACCGGCCAAAGGCAGCCATCTCCTCGGCGACTTGTTCCCGCTCAACAGTGCCTTCCGCGGTTTCTCTCCGCCACTCCCAGAGCATTCTCATGCGCTCGAGCACGGGCGCAGGCGCGTCGCTAGTGTTGTTGAGCGTGAGCGCGACAAACTCAAGCGTCTCCCCGCGCAGTGCTGGAGATGCCTGAGCGAAGTAGCGCTCCAGCAAGCCGCCGGGCTCACGCGGCGAGATCACTCCCAGCCACTGGAGTCTTGCGAGGTGGCGCCCCAGGTGTTCGGCGGAGCGCTGGGTGTCCCCTGAGAGGTCGGAGCCGACCTCCGCCACGGCCTGCTCGTACCAGGGCCGGAGAATCTCGAAGTCGGGTGGCTGAACCTGGGCACTGGAGAGGTACGCTTGCCAGGCGCTCTGGGAGAGCAACTCGAGGTCCCGAGGGAGGATCCGCTTCACCTGGTTGTGCAGCCACTCGGGGTCGAGGCGGCGGAGTTGCTGCAGGTGCTGCCCATAGAAGACACGAATCGCCGGCGACGGCTCGTGCTCGGGGTCGAGGTGCCGTCCGAGGATGCTGCGGACCTCCGGGATGGGCCCGAAGGTCATGGGCCTGCTGCCATCCTTGTGATCATGCCTGTAGATCCAGACCGAGTATCCCCAGACAGCGTCCAGCGCGCGGCCGCGGAGACTGTTCAGGTACAACGTCTCGCGTTCTTCCGCGCTCGTGTGCTTGGCATCTTCGTCCGGCGTCGGATCGGGGTCAGCCGTGAGCGGCTCAAGGACCGACCAGATGCGCGGACGGAGTTCGAAAGGCAGCTCCCCAGGTCCGGGTTCCAACCCTCGGGCGACGAGATCCAGAATCGCTCGCCGGACCCACAGGTCATCGGGGGAGTGACCGCCCCCTCGCCTACTCGCTGGGTCGGGTGTGGAGGACGTGACTACGACTGCCAAGTCTAGGATCGGAGGCCAGCTGAAGACAGATTGCCTGGCCAAGACGTCGTGGAGTCCCGCGAATAGTGCGTGTTGATAGGCTGGGTCCAAGTCGCGAAACCGGGGGGCAAGGCGAACAAATCGGTCCGGATCGCTCGTGACGGCCTGCGTCAGGGACTCGCCCAGCCCTTCCCGGGAGAGTCCGAAGCGTTCGTCGCCCAAGTCGACGTTCGCCAGGTAGTTCACAAGCGCGTCGTCTTCCATGCCGGCAAGGTCCTCCGACTTCCTTGGCGAACGCGGTGATCCCCAGCCGGCGGCGGGAGGGGTGGGCTCGCTCCGAGGTTCAAGGGTTCTCGCCCACACGTCGTACTGGTCCCTGATCTCGGCCGGCAGGTACTCCGCAACGGGTTCCAGACGCGCTGCTCGCCATTCATCTTGGCGCTGTGCGATGTCCTGGGGAGAGGGGTCACGACCAGACCAGAATCGGAAGTTCTCGACCAACGACTCCTGGTCCCTTTCCCGAGCCAGGTACTCGCGAATGGTGTGCTGGGCCGGGGCGCCGAGATTCGGGTACGACTCGCGAAGCAGGTCCACGTACTCGCGGTGGAACTCTCGAATCTCGTGGTCCTCGAGTCTCAGGAGGCGGCGTTCAATCTCCCCGACCGGAAGGTCAGGAGTGAGCCGAAGGAGCAGAAGAGAGAGACGCCGGAAGACATGCCACGGCTTGGCCTCGAAGGCAGCGACAAGTCCGAGAGCAGCCCCCGCATCCTTCGCCACGAGCTCCATGACGCACCCGCGCAGAGCATCGAGCAGCATGGCCGGCGGGTCGTCGGCCACACTCGGGCGCGCGAGCGTCAAGTCCGGCCACCATACCTGCGACTGTGCCTCGGGGCCGGCCTGGGATGCCGTCCGCTGCGCCAGACGGAGCCCTTGCTCGAGAAGGTCCGCCAGCAGCTCTGTCGTCTGGTGTGGGCTCGCCTTGAAGAGGGCCGGGACCATCTTCTCCAAGACATCGTCATAGAACGCCGGGTGCATTCGGGGCTGGGGACCGGGCAATGGAGCGATCTGGTGCTCCGGTGGCGTTTCGTAGCGCTCGGCCCGCGGATCGGAGTCTAGCGCAAGGAGAGTGCGCGCTAGGCCAAGGGCTTCGGTGACCAGCCCCGCTGTCGTCAAGTGAACAACGAGGTCAGCAACGTGCAGCGGAAACTGCGACGAATACGGGAGCGGTAGCTTCGCTTGAATGCGCGGCACAAGGCGATTCGCGAGGTCAGGTGGAACCGCGAGAGCGATCGAGGCCAAGTCGTCGTAGACGCGGACATTATCTGCATCGGGGATACCGCCAGCTATCGCGACGACCTGTTCCTGTACCGCACGAACACCGGCCTGAGCCATCCTGAGCAAGAACTGTGACTCGGGCCAGGGGGGAAAGAGGATCGTATCCGCCTCATCGTCGACGACCGGTTCCGGCGGTTGTTTGAAGAAGCCCTCTCGCCCGAGCGGGTCCAGCCACTCAGGGTTCCCGAGCTGTCCGAAGAAGTGACTCCTGGCTTGAAGGCTATTGGGCAGACGAAGGCGCAGCTCTTCGGCGTGCTTAGCGTTCGGGTGCTCTGTCTTCGCAAGAGCGTCAAAGGTGGCAAGGAACACCTCCCACCTCGCCTCGACTTTCTCGAGGACGGCATCGAGCACCGTCACAATCTGCTCAACCGCCTGCCGAGCGCCACCATCGAACGGACGCGGCGGCCCGAGGTCTCTGCGATGCGCCAACCCGGCAAGCCCCTTGTCGTTCTCCTTGCCGGCGATCGCCAACCACGCCTTGGCCACCGGGTCAGTAAGCGGGATGTTCAGTGCACTGAGCGTCTGCTCGATTTGAAAGCGATGGCCGGCATCCTTCGGTCTCGGCCCCGCAGACTTGATCAATGGCTGAAAGGCGTAGCGGATGGAGCTCTCAGTCTCCCGGAGCAGGTGCCCAACTATGTGGCTCGTGGTCTGAAATGCCGGGGCCTCCTCCACGACCTTGCAGGCGTCACGGAAGAACGCAGCGGCGCCCGGTCCGATCAACCGTGCAAGTCGGCGGTGGATGCGCTCGTGCCGCGGATCAGAGAATCTGAACTGCCGGGGTCCATGGAGTTCACTCATGGCGGTCAGAAGAACACGCGGGTTACTGGTTGTCTAGCGCTTCGATCGCAGAGCGCGGCAGCAAACAACCGGAATCCCTGAAGATGGCAGGCTGGCCAAGTGGAGCTTTCCAGCACGTCCAACCGAGGCCTTCACCGCACTCTCGGGGGGAGTCCTCGGGCTGGCCGGATCCTCTAGAGCCCGGCGCCAGAGGTCACCTTCAAGTGGCTCTCCTGCGTGCGTAGCGGCGACCCTGGTTGTGCTGGTTCTGTGCTCGAACTGCTAGTTTGACCCCGGTTCTATGGGTCCGAACGGGTCTCTTCGACCTCGTCGCTTTGCACACATTCAGCGGGCTTCTCGCCGCTTTCGACCTCTGTGTCCACCCCGGGGCTAGCATTCAACTTCCAGTGGGCGTGGTCGAGCGGGACGGTGGCGGGAAGCGCAGCAGGACGTTGAATCACGAGGACTTCTCCGCGTTGTCCACGGTGGGGCTGATCCGAACCCGGTTTCCTGGAGCAGCCGGACTCTCATCGTGCGCTAACCTCGGGGCCTCCTGAACCGGAAGGAGGAGGACCCAGGATGAAGACGAGCAAGTTCACGGTCGAGCAGCTCGCCCAGGCCTTGAAGCTCGTCGAGGGCGGGGCGCTGAGCGTCCACCAGCCGACGCCGGGCTTGCCATCCATGGGCATTTTGCTAGGTGGGCGGGCGGTCCGGGGCTACGCTCTAGGAACGGGCTCGGCCGAGTCGGCCGGCGCTCACCTCTACATGTTATCGGTGTCGTCGCAGTCGCCCGCTTCGGGGCAGCCGCTCCCGCCGGGGGACTTGCCCATCCTGCGGCAGGAGCAGGCCGCTCATGTTCCATCAGGATGTTCCAGAGCGGGTGCGCGGAGTGCTTCCACGCCGCGCCCTGATCAACGGCTGGCTCGTGTTCGTCCTGCTCGCTGCCTCCACTGCGGTTCCGCGCAGAACCACCGCCGATCCGCTCTTTTCCGCACCTCGAGGTTTCGGCGTCGGGATCTGGCCCTCGTCCGTGGCGATCGGCGACCTGAACCATGACGGAATTGCCGATCTGGTGGCGGCGAACCGGGGCTCCAACACGGTCTCGGTGCTGCTTGGTGACGGCGATGGTGGCTTCGGGACGAAGCAGGACTCTGACACCGAGACTGCGCCATCGTCGGTGGCGATCGGGGACCTGGACGGTGACGGAACTCCCGAACTGGCGGTGGCGAACCAGGGCTCCAACACGGTCTCGGTGCTGGACGGCAACGGCGATGGGACGTATTGGGAAGGCTGGATCTCCGACGTCGGGGGGAATCCCCGCTCGGTGGCGATCGGGGACCTGAACGATGACGGAATGCCCGACCTGGTGGTGGCCAACCAGGGTTCCAATACGGTCTCGGTGCTGCTCGGCAGCGGCGAGGGCGCCTTCGGAGCGAGGACCGACTTCGCCACCGGATCAGGGCCCAGTTCGGTGGCGATCGGGGACCTGAACGGAGACGGAGCGCCCGATCTGGCGGTGACGGACCAGAGCTCCAACGGGGTCTCGGTGCTGCTCGGCCGCGGCGATGGCGGCTTCGGCTCAAAGACCGACTTCGCGACCGGGACAGGTCCCCTCTCGGTGGCGATCGGAGACCTGAACGGCGACGGAGCGCCCGACCTGGTGGTGGGGAACCGCATCTCCAGCAACGTCTCGGTGCTCCTCGGCCAAGGCGATGGCAGTTTCGACGCAGCGAGCGGCTACCCGTTCGACGGGGGGATGGCTCAGATGGGTGCGGGCTCTGTCGCGATCTGCGACCTGAACGGCGATGGGAAGCCCGATCTGGCGGTGCCGAACACCCGCTACATGGTGATCCCGATGGGGTACCGCGCGGAGGTCGACGTTTGGCTCGGCAACGGCGACGGCACTTTCGGCGTGGTGACTGCGTTCCCCACTGCCGTCGGCGGTGCGGGAGTTCCTGTGTCCCTCGCGGTCGGAGACGTGAACGGTGACGGCAAGCTTGACCTGGCAACAGCGGACGAAGGCTACTCTGACGACCCGGGCACGGTCTCGGTTCTGCTCGGCAACGGCGACGGTAGCTTCGGCGCGAGGACGCTCGGCATCGGGAGCTCCCCCGCCTCCGTCGCGATCGCGGACCTGAACGGTGACCTCAAGCCCGACTTGGTGGCGGCGAACTCCGGCTCCAACACGATCTCGGTGCTGCTCGGCAGCGGCGACGGAACCTTCGGGATGAAGAGCGACTTCGGCACGGGGACCGAACCCTACTCCGTGGCGACCGGGGACCTGAACGGCGACGGCAAGCGTGACCTGGTGACGGCGAATGTCGGCTCCAACACGGTCTCGGTGCTGCTCGGCCGCGGCGATGGCGACTTCGGCCTGAAGAGCGACTTCGGCACGGGGACCGAACCCTACTCCGTGGTGACCGGGGACCTGAACGGCGACAGCAAGCTCGACCTGGTGACGGCGAACTCCGGCTCCAACACGGTCTCGGTGCTGCCCGGCAACGGCGACGGAACCTTCGGGATGAAGAGCGACTTCGGCACGGGGATCGAACCCTACTGCGCGGCAATCGGGGACCTGAACGGCGACGGCATGCCTGACCTGGTGACGGCGAATCTCGGCTCCAACACGGTCTCGGTGCTGCTTGGCCGCGGTGATGGCGACTTCGGCCCGAAGAGCGACTTCGCCACCGGGTCAGGTCCCAGCTCGGTGGCGATCGGGGACCTGAACGGTGACGGCAAGCCCGACCTGGTTACGGCGAACTCCGGCTCCACCAGGGTCTCGGTGCTGCTCGGCAACGGCGACGGAACCTTCGGGATGAAGACCGACTACGACACGTGGATGATCATTCCGGGCTCCGTGGCGATCGGCGACCTGGACGGCGATGGCAAACCCGACCTGGTGGCGACCAACGCTAGATGGACTTTCGGCGCGGGGGACTTTGTCTTCGTGCTGCTCGGCGAGGGCGACGGCACCTTCAGCGCCCAGGGCCTGTACCCGACCGGCCCTGGCCCCCACTTCGTCGCGGTCGGGGACCTCAATCGCGATGGCAAGCTCGACCTCGTGACCGCGAACTACGCCTCGGTCTCGGTGCTGATGAACACGGGCGGGCGCACCCTGCTCGGTGTCGGAACGGCAGCGCCCGGCCTCCCGCGGACCTTTCAGCTCGCAGCACCGAGGCCGAATCCCTCGCGTGGGACGAGCGGGATCCGCTTCCTGCTGCCCTCGGCTTGCACCGTCGATGTGGCCCTGTTCGACCTCGCCGGACGCAAGGTGCGATCGTTGGTGGCTGGCGAACGCTCGACCCCGGGCGAGCACGACATCCGCTGGGATGGACGGGACGGTTCAGGCGCCCCCGTGCGTGATGGCGTCTACCTCGTGCAAGTCCGCGCCGGGCGCGACGTGGGCGTGAGGAAATTGGTCGTCTTGCGTTGAACCCCTCAGGTGGGCGCGGCTCCTGCGCGATCCCAGGAAGCCGTCTGCGCCTCGGGGGACGATGGAAGCCGCGTCCGCGGCGCCCGTGGCGTCCCCGGTCGAGTGCCGCATTCCGCGCCTCCGTGCGCCATCCGCACCGCCCTGCCGATAGCCCTGCGAACGGACCCTGGCGGCGCTCTCCGCCGCGGGATGACGCGCGTGCCGGCTATCGCTTAGCATGGGCACCATCGTGACCACCAACCTGGACATCCTTCGCGCCTGGATCGTGACCGCCGACATGGGGCTGGGCCACCAGCGTGCCGCGCACGCGCTGGCCTACCTCGCGCACGATGGCGTGCTCACCGCCGGCAGCCCGGACTTCACCGATGCCGACGAGGCCCGCTTCTGGCGACGCCTCACCTGGACCTACGAGACCCTCTCGCGCGCCCGGAACCTGCCGTTCGTGGGCGGCGCGCTCTTCGGGGTGCTCGACAAGATGCTGCACATCCCGCCCTTCTACCCGCTGCGGGACCTCTCGAAGCCCTCGCTTAACAACTACTTCGTGGACTACCTGATCCGGCAGGGGCTGGGCCGCTCGATGCTCGAACGGCTGCGCACCCGCTGGCTGCCGGTGATCTCGACCTTCTACGCTCCGTCGCTGGTCGCCGAGCACGCCCGCTATGCCCCGGTGTTCAGCGTCATCTGCGACGCCGACCTGAACCGCGTGTGGGTGGCGTCGAACGCGGCGCGCAGCCGCATCCAGTACTTCGCGCCCTGCGGCCGGGTCATGCGGCGCCTGCGCCAGTACGGCGTCCCCGACGAGCGCATCTTCATCACCGGCTTCCCGCTCCCGCGCGAGAACATCGGCGGGCCGGGGATGGAGGTCCTTCGCGCGGACCTGCTGCAGCGGCTGGCGCGGCTCGACCCGCAGGGGCGGTTCGCCTCGGTCTTCGGCTCGACGGTCGAGGAGATGCTGGGGGAGCGGCCGCGGCCCGCGGCCGGTGGCGCCCGCGTCACGGTGACCTTCGCGGTCGGCGGGGCGGGCGCGCAGGTCGAGATCGGCATGCAGCTGGCGGAGAGCCTGAAGCCCGGCATCCTGGATGGCCGCTTCCGGCTCGCGCTGGTGGCGGGCGTGAATCCGCTGGTCGAGCAGATGTTGCGCGAGTGCGTGGTCCGCCTCGGGTTGGAGGCCGCGCTCGGCGACGGAGTGCTGATCCTCCGCGAGGCGCACAAGCCCGCCTACTTCGACCGGTTCGACGCGCTGATGCGCGAGACCGACATCCTGTGGACCAAGCCGAGCGAGCTGTCGTTCTACTCGGGGCTCGGCATCCCGATCGTGATGGCCCCGCCGCTCGGCTCGCAGGAGGACAAGAACATGCGCTGGCTGATGGACAAGGGCGCCGCGCTGCCGCAGTACACGCCCTCGCTGGCGCTGGAGTGGCTGTCCGACATGCTGAAGGACGGCGTGCTCGCCGAGAAGGCGTTCAGCGGCTTCGTCAAGAACCGCAAGCTCGGAGTCTACAAGATCGAAGAGGTGCTCCGCACCGGGACGATGGCGCGCGAGACGCACCCGCTCAAGCGCTGACGAGAGGAAACGAACCCCTCATGGAGCCGACCATGCCCGAAGCCCCCCGCTGTCCCCGCGCCGCGAAGAACGCCGCGCTCCGGAGCCGGATCCGGGGCGCGCTGCTGCTGGCCCTGGCGCTGTCCGCGCCCGGAACCGCGAGCGCCTGCACCAACATCCTGGTCACCCCGGGCGCGTCGACCGACGGCTCGAGCCTGATCACCTATTCCGCCGATTCGCACACGTTCTACGGCGAGCTGGTGCTGCGGCCCCCGGGGGTGTTCGCGCCGGGCACGATGCGCGACATCGTCGAGTGGGACACCGGCAGGTTCCTCGGGCGGATCCCGCAGGCGCCGCGCACCTGGCGGGTGGTCGGCAACATCAACGAGCGCCAGGTGGCGATCGGCGAGACCACCTTCGGCGGGCGCGACTCGCTCAAGGGCCCGGCCGGCGTCATCGACTACGGCTCGCTCATCTACATCGCGCTGGAACGCGCGGCCAGCGCCCGCGAGGCGATCCAGGTGATGACCACGCTGGTGGCGGAGCACGGCTACGCCTCGACCGGCGAGTCCTTCTCGGTCTCGGACCCGAGGGAGGTCTGGCTCCTGGAGATGATCGGCAAGGGCGAGAAGGCGAAGGGCGCGGTATGGGTCGCGCGCCGCGTTCCCGACGGTTACCTCTCGGCGCACGCGAACCACCCGCGCATCCGGCAGTTCCCGCTGAACGACCCGGCCAACTGCCTGTACTCGCCCGACGTGATCTCCTTCGCGCGGCAGAAGGGCTGGTTCACCGGCCGCGACGAGGACTTCTCGTTCTGCGACACCTACGCGCCGCTCACCGCTGGCAAGCTGCGCAGCTGCGAGGCGCGCGTCTGGAGCGTGTTCCGCCGCGCCGCCCCGTCGCTCGGGCTGACCAGCGACATGGTGGACGGCAGCACTCTGAAGAAGCGCCTGCCGCTGTGGGTCAAGCCCGACCGCAAGCTCTCGGTGATGGACGCCGCGGCGCTGATGCGCGACCACTACGAGGGCACGCCGTTCGACATGGCGCTGGACGTGGGGGCGGGGCCCCACGCGTCGCCGTACCGCTGGCGGCCGATGACCTGGGAGGTCGACAGCGTGAAGTACCTGCACGAGCGGGCGATCTCGACGCAGCAGACCGGCTTCTCGTTCGTGGCCCAGTCCCGTGCCGCGCTGCCCGACCCGATCGGCGGCGTCCTGTGGTTCGGCGTGGACGACACCTACCTGACGGTCTACACGCCGTTCTACTGCGCCATCACCCGGGCGCCGCACAGCTGGGACGCGGGCACGGCCGACTTCGGCTCGTTCTCCTGGGAGTCGGCGTTCTGGGTGTTCAACTTCGTCTCCAACTGGGTGTACTCGCGCTACGCCGACATGGTCGTGGACCTGCAGGGGGTGCAGCGCGAGCTGGAGGGCGGCTTCGTGGCCGAGCAGCCGGCGATCGAGGCCGCGGCGCTGAAGCTCCATGCCCAGGCCCCGCAGCTCGCGATCGACTACCTCACCGACCACTGCGACCGGCAGGGCGAGAGGGTGGTCGCGCGATGGCGCAAGCTGGGCGAGCACCTGGTCTGGAAGTACCTCGACGGAAACGTGCGCGACGCGCAGGGGAAGGTGACCCACCCGAAGTACCCGGACTCCTGGTACCGCGCCATCGTGCGCGATGCCGGCGGGCGGGTGAGGCAGCTCACGCCCGATCCCCCGGTGCCGTCGGGAGCCCCGGCGCCGGCCACGGCGCGCTGAGCCGGACGGCCGGTCCGCACGCGCGAGGCGCTCCCCGGCGGGGCGCCTCGCTCAGTCGCCGCCGGCCAGGCTCTCGAGTTCGACCCACCGCGCGTAGGCCTCGTGGATCTCGGCCTCGACCGCGGAGAGGCGCGACCGGGTGGCACCGACCTCGTCGCCCCGCGAGGCGTAGAAGCCCGGTGAGGCCATCAACGCGAAGAGTTGCTGCCTCTCGCCCTCGAGGTGCTCGATCCGTGCGGGGAGCCCGGCCAGCTCGCGCTTCTCCATGAAGCCGATGCGCCGCGGTCGGGGCGCGGCCCGCTCGGGCCTGGGCCGGTCCGGCTTCGCGGCGGGCGCCGGCTCCGCTGGCTTCCGCTGGCGCAGCCAGTCCTGGTAGCCGCCGACGTACTCGCGCCACCGCCCGGCCCCCTCGAAGACCAGGGTCGAGGTGACGACGTTGTCGAGGAACGCGCGGTCGTGCGAGACCAGCAGCAGCGTGCCCCGGAACTCCAGCAGCAGCTCCTCGAGCAGCTCGAGCGTCTCCAGGTCGAGGTCGTTGGTCGGCTCGTCGAGGACCAGGAGGTTGCAGGGTCGCGAGAGGACCTTCGCGAGCTGGAGCCGCTTGCGCTCGCCCCCCGACAGGCGCAGGACCGGGCCCTGGATCTGCTCGGGGCTGAAGAGGAAGTCGCGCAGGTACCCGACGACGTGGCGCTCCACGCCGCCCACGGTGACCGTGTCGCGCCCTTCTCCCAGGGTCTCGACGACGGTCTTGGTGTCGTCGAGCACGTCGTGCAACTGCTCGAAGTGCGCGATCTCGAGCTTGGTGCCCGCGCTCACCGAGCCCTGCTGCGGCGCGAGCTCCCCGAGCAACAGGCGGATCAGCGTGGTCTTGCCGCAGCCGTTGGGCCCCAGGATGCCGACGCGATCCCCGCGCAGGATCGTCGCGGTGAGGTCGCGCACGATCGGCGGCCCGTCGTAGGCGTGGCCGAGGCCGGTGCAGCGCAGCACCACGCGTCCCGAGCGCTCCGCCTCCTGGAGCTGCGCCTTCACGCGCGCCACCTCCTCGCGGCGCGCGCCGTGCTCGGCCCGCAGCGCCTCGAGCGCCCGCACCCGGCCCTCGTTCCGCGTGCGCCGCGCCTTGATCCCGCGGCGCACCCAGGTCTCCTCCTGCGCCAGCTTGCGGTCGAAGAGCGCGGCCTGTTCGCCCTCGACGCGCAGCTCCTGGTCGCGCGTCGCGAGGTAGGCGTCGTAGCCGGAGCGGTAGCTGCGGACCACGCCGCGGTCCAGGTCGAGGATGCGGGTGGCGAGGCGGCGCAGGAAGCTGCGGTCGTGGGTGACGAACACCAGCGTGCCGCGCCGCTGCAGCAGCGACTCCTCGAGATGGCGGATGGCCTCGAGGTCGAGGTGGTTGGTCGGCTCGTCCAGGAGCATCAGGTCCGGGTCGCGCACCAGCGTGGCGGCCAGCAGGACGCGGCGCTTGGAGCCGGCCGACAGCGTGGCGATGGTGGCGTCGAGGTCGAGCGCCAGGTCGGCGGCGGCCTGGTCGATGCGCGTCTCGATCCGCCACGCCGCGTCGCTGCGGGTGACGCCGCAGGCCTCGTGCAGGTGCTCCCGCACGGTGCCGGGGAGGTCGAGCGGGACCTCCTGCCGCAGGCCGGCCACGCGCAGCCCCGGCTGGCGGACCACGTCGCCGGCGTCGGGGGCGAGCGTGCCCTCGAGGACCTTGAGCAGCGTGGACTTGCCGGCCCCGTTCCGGCCCAGCAGCCCGAGCCGTTCGCCGTCGTCGATCTGCAGGCTCACCGCGTCGAGCAGGGGAGGCCCGGCGTAGGTGAGGCTCACACCGTTCAGGCTGATCAGCGCCATGTCCTGCGGATCTCCTCGCTCGAAGGTTCGCGACCTGCACGCGCCGGGCCCGGCCGGTGTAGTCTCACCCGGTCACCGACTCGAACCACCATAACCGAAGTCGAGGTCCCCCTGGCTCTCGGTGCCGTGATCCACCAGTTCGCCGTGCGACTCTCCCACGTGGACCGCGGGGTCTACGAGTCGCTCGACCTGCGCGCCGCGCGGCATCCCTCGGAGAGCGAGGAGTTCCTCTGTGCCCGCGTGCTCGCCTACTGCCTCGAGTGCCGGGAGGGGCTCGCCTTCTCCCGGGGCCTGGCGGACCCCGACCAGCCGGCGCTCGAGGTGCGGGACCTGACCGGTGCCCTGCAGGCCTGGATCGAGATCGGCACACCCGATGCCGCCCGGCTGCACCGGGCCAGCAAGGCCGCGCCGCGCGTGGCGGTCTACTCGCACCGCGACGCCGCCCGCTACTGGGACTCGCTGGCGGGCGGGCGCATCCACCGCGCGGAGGCCCTGGAGCTCTACGGGCTGGACCGCGCGCTGGTCGCCGCGCTGGTCGAACGCCTCGAGCGGCGCATGGCGTTCGACCTGTCGGTGGCGGACGGCATGCTCTACCTCACGCTGGGCGCGGATCTGCTCACCGGCCCCGTGACCGCGCACCGGCTCGGGGGCTAGGCCGGCGGCGTGTGCGGATCGTGCCGGGGATGCTATCCTGCCGGCTCGAAAGGGGAACCCTCGAACCATGCTCTCCATGGACACGCTGAAGCTGGATGCGGCCGCCGCGGTCGCCGAGATCGAGCAGGCCATCCGTGAACAGGTGCTCGGCACGCTGCGCCGCCGTGGCGCGGTCGTCGGCGTCTCGGGCGGCGATCGACAGCTCGGTGGTCGCCGCGCTCTGCGCCCGCGCCCTGGGCCGCGAGCGCGTGCTGGCGCTGCTGATGCCCGAGCGCGACTCGGGCGACACCGGCGCTGGCGCTGGGCCGCCTGCTGGGCGCGCACCTCGGGGTCGAGACCCGGGTGGAGGACATCGGCCCGATCCTCGCGGCGGCCGGTTGCTACGGGCGCCAGGACGGAGGCCATCCGGATGGTCTTCCCCGAGTACGGCGACGGCTGGCGCTGCAAGGTGGCCCTGCCGCCGGTCATGGACGACGATCGCATGAACGTCACCCAGCTGGTCATCGAGACGCCCTCGGGCGAGCGGAAGTCCGCGCGGCTGCCGCTGCAGGCCTACCTGCAGCTGATCGCGGCCACGAACTTCAAGCAGCGGATGCGCAAGATGATGGAGTACTACCACGCCGACCGGCTGCACTACGCGGTGGCGGGCACGCCCAACCGGCTGGAGTACGACCAGGGCTTCTTCGTGAAGCAGGGCGACGGCGCCGCGGACTTCAAGCCGATCGCGCACCTGTACAAGACGCAGGTCTACCAGCTCGCGGAGTACCTCGGCGTGCCGCAGGAGATCCGCAGCCAGCTGCCGACCACCGACACGTTCTCGCTGCCGCAGACGCAGGAGGAGTTCTACTTCGCGCCTGCCCTACGGGCCGATGGACCTCTGCCTCTACGGCCGCAGCCACGAGCGTGCCCGCCGCCGAGGTGGCGGCCGCGATCGGGCTCGACCGCCGCGCAGGTCGAGCGGGTCTACCGCGACATCGACCAGAAGCGGCGCACGACGCGCCCCCTGCACCTCGGGCCGCTCCTCGTCCGGACCCCGGGCGGGACCCGCGGCTGATGTGCGGCATCGCCGGGATCCTGTCGCTGCGCGACGGGATCGAGCCGCCGGGCCTGGAGCAGCTCTCGCGCATGGTCGGCGCCCTGCGGCACCGCGGGCCCGACGAGCTGCGGCGTCTACCGTGACGCGCGCGCCGGGCTCGGCACACGCGCGCCTCTCGATCATCGACCTGGCCACCGGCCAGCAGCCGCTCTCGCAACGAGGACGGCACGCTGTGGATCGTCTTCAACGGCGAGATCTTCAACTACCTCGAGCTGCGCGACGAGCTCGAGGCGCTCGGGCACCGCTTCCGGACCCGCAGCGACACCGAGGTGATCGTCCACGCCTGGGAGGCGTGGGGCGAGGGCGCGTTCCGCGCGCTTCAACGGGCAGTGGGCCGTCGCCCTGTGGGACCGCCGGTCGGCCACGCTGGTGCTGTCGCGCGACCCGCTCGGGGTCCGGCCGCTCTGCACCTGCGAGCACGACGGGCGGCTCTACTTCGCCAGCGAGGTGAAGGCGATCTTCGCCGCCGACCGCGGCATCCCGCGCGCGTTCGACCCGCGCGGGCTCGCCGAGGTCTTCACCTTCTGGTCCGCGCTGCCGCCCCGGACGCGTCTTCGCCGGGGTGGCCGAGCTCGAGCCGGGGCACGTCCGCATCTACGCGAACGGGCGGGTCACCGACCGCGCCTACGCTCCGCCGCGCTACCCCGAGGGCGACCAGGGGCGCTTCGGCGGCACGCTGGACGACGCCGACGACGGCGTCCCGCGCCGCGCTCGAGGAGGCGACGCGGCTGCGCATGCTGCGCTCCGACGTGCCGGTGGGCAGCTACCTCTCGGGCGGCCTCGACAGCTCGCTCGTCGCCGCGCTCGGGCTGCGGGCCAAGGGCGAGCGGTTCTTCAACCTTCTCGCTGCGCTTCGACGACGCCGAGTACGACGAGACGCGCTTCCAGCGGCTGATGGTCGAGCGCCTCGGCAGCGAGCACCGCGAGATCGTCGGTCACCGCGGGCCGACATCGCCGCGCGTCTTCCCCGACGTCGTCGCGCACGCCGAGCGGCCGTTCTGCGCACCGCGCCCGCGCCGCTCTTCCTGCTCTCGAAGCTGGTGCGCGACGCCGGCATCAAGGTGGTGCTGACCGGCGAGGGCGCCGACGAGATGTTCGCCGGCTACGACCTGTTCCGCGAGGCGCAGGCTGCGCCGCTTCTGGGCGCGGCAGCCGGAGTCGCCGTCGCGGCCGCGGCTGCTCGCAGCGCCTCTACCCGTACCTGGCGCGCTCGCCGGTGGCGCAGGAGGCGATGGCCCGCCAGTTCTTCGGCCAGGACCTGGCCCGCTGGCGGGAGCCGGGCTTCGGCCACGGGCCGCGCTGGCGCTCGGCGGCGGCCCTGCAGCGCCTGTTCTCGGCGGAGATGCGGGCGGCCGTCGGGGACTTCGATCCGGTGGCGGAGCTGCTCGCCACGCTGCCCCCGGAGTTCGGGCGCTGGACCCCCCTCGCCCGGGACCAGTACCTCGAGGTGCGCACGCTGCTGTCGGGCTACCTCCTTTCGTCGCAGGGCGACCGGATGCTCATGGCCCACTCCGTGGAGGGCCGCTTCCCGTTCCTCGACCGCGAGGTCGTGGCGCTTGCCGACTCGCTGCCGGACGGCGTACAAGCTGGCCGGCCTCGACGAGAAGCACGTCCTCAAACGCGTGGCGCGCGACCTCCTGCCGGCCGATATCCTGACGAGGAAGAAGCAGCCGTACCGCGCCCCGGACGCGCTCTCGTTCGTCGGGCCGGACGCGCCCGGCTGGGTGGCGGAAGCGATGTCGGAGCAGGCCCTGGCGCGGGCGGGGGTCTTCGACCCGGGGTCGCGGGCCAGCTCTGTCGGAAGTGCGTGGGGCGGCGGGACGAGTCCCAGTTCTCGAACGCCGACAACATGGCGTTGGTCGGCGTCCTCTCGACCCAGCTGCTGCACGAGTCGTTCGTCGGTGGCGGAGTCCGGGCGGTCCGGCCGGCCACGTTTCACACGGTGGCAGACCGCCTGCGGGAGGGCCCGGCGTGAGTCCGTTCCAGCATGTCCAGCGGTGGCCCGCAGCCGTGCCGCAGCTCCACGACTACCTCCACGAGACGGCCGCGCGGTTGCCCGGCAAGATCGCGCTGGTCTGTGACGGCCAGCGCCTCACCTACGCCGAGATCGAGGCCCAGTCCAACGCGCTGGCCCACGCGCTGGTGCGCCGCGGCGTCGCAGCGCGGCGACCGCGTCGTGATCTTCGCCGACAACACGCCGCAGACCGTCATCGCCTTCTGGGCCGTGCTCAAGGCCAACGCGGTGACCGCCATCGTCAACCTCCCAGGTCAAGAGCGACAAGCTCGCCAGCCTGCTCAACGACTGCCGGCCGACGGCGCTGGTCACGCGACGCCCGCCACGCCGCCACGTTCGCCGAGGCGGCGGCCGGCTCGCCGCACCTGCGCACCGTGATCGTCCGGGCGCCATCGACCGGGAGCGCACCGCCGGCCTGCCGCAGGTCGCGGCCTGGGACGAGGCGCTGGCCGCCGAGCGGCACGACGCGCCGCCGCCGCGCCTGAACCTCGACATCGATCTGGCCGCGATCGTCTACACGTCGGGCACCACCGGCACGCCCAAGGCGATCATGCTGACCCACCGCAACATGCTCACCGCGGCGACGTCGATCACCACCTACCTGGAGAACGTCGAGGACGACGTCATCCTCAGCGTCCTGCCGCTGGCGTTCGACTACGGGCTCTACCAGCTCATCATCTCGGTCAAGGTGGGGGCGCGGCTGGTGCTGAGCGCTCGTTCGCCTACCCGGCGCAGGTGCTGGAGCACGCTGGTGGCGGAGGGCGTCACCGGGTTGCCGGGCGTGCCCACGATGTTCGCCATGCTCGGCGAGCTGAAGACGCTGAGGAACTACGATCTCTCGAAGCTGCGCTACGTGACCAACGCGGCGGCGGCGCTGCCGGTGAAGTACATCCGCATGCTGCGGGAGCTGGCTGCCGCAGGCGCAGGTCTACTCGATGTACGGCCTGACCGAGTGCGCGCGGGGCGCCTACCTGCCGCCGGAGGACGTGGACCGCAAGCCGGACAGCATCGGCATCGCCCTCCCGAACACCGAGCTCTGGCTGGTCGACGAGAACGACCGGAAGGTCGGTCCCGGCGAGATCGGCCAGCTGGTCATCCGCGGCGCGACGGTCATGCGGGGCTACTGGGAGAAGCCGGAGGACACCGCCGAGCGGCTGCGGCCCGGGCCCCTGCCGGGCGAGTTCGTGCTCTACACCGGCGACTACGGCCGCTTCGACGAGGAGGGCTACCTCTACTTCGTCAGCCGCATGGACGACATCATCAAGAGCCGCGGCGAGAAGGTCTCCCCCCGGGAGGTGGAGAACGCCCTGGTGGACATCCCGGGCGTGCGGGAGGCGGCCGTCATCGGCGTGCCCGACCCGATCCTGGGGCAGGCGGTGAAGGCGTTCGTCATCCTCGATCAGGGCGCGGCGCTCACCGGGAAGGCAGTTCAGATCGAGTGCGGGAAGCGCCTGGAGGCCTTCCTGGTGCCCAAGGTGGTCGAGATCGTGAGCGACCTGCCGCGCACCAGCGGGGGCAAGATCAAGAAGACCGACCTGAGGTAGCCAGCCGATGGAGACCAAGCAGCGCGTTCGCGAATTCATCACCAGCAACTTCTTCGTCTCGGATGCCGCCCGCCTGACCGACGATGCGTCCTTGCTGGACCTGGGCGTGGTAGATTCCACCGGCGTGCTCGAGATCATCGGTTTCCTCGAGCAGGCGTTCGCCGTGCAGGTCGAGGACGACGAGATCGTGCCGGCGAACCTGGACTCCATCGTCCGGATCGCCGGCGTTCGTGGAGCGGAAGCGCGGGGTCGCGTGACCGGAAGCGATCGGGCGTAGCGGGAGGCGAACGGGCATGGCGAAGCCGGCTGCGACGCGCTGGGTGGGTCTCTTGCTGCTCTCTGCAGCGCTGCTGACGGGAGCATGTCGAGGTGGAGCCGTGAAACAGGGATCCGTGCGCCGGGCATCGCTCGGCGAGGTGCCCGATACGGCCTGGCAGAGCCTGGCCGGGAAACGCGTGTTCTTCGGCCACCAGTCGGTCGGCGCCAACATCATGGACGGCGTGGCCGACGTCCTCCGTGACGAGCCGCGCATCGGGCTGCGCGTGGCCTCAGGCGAGGGCGCGCTGGACGGCGGCGGCGGGGTCTTCGCGCACGGGACGGTCGGCCGGAACGGCGATCCCGGGGGCAAAACCGACGACTTCGCCCGGCGGCTCGAAGGCCCGCTCCGCGGCAAGGTCGACGTGGCGTTCCACAAGTACTGCTACGTGGACATCACCGAGAAGACCGATGTCGCGGCCGTGTTCGAGAAGTACCGGAGGACGATGGCGGACCTGCGTGCCCAGTTCCCCGGGGTCGTCTTCGTGCACGTGACGACCCCGCTGGTGCGGGTGGGGTCCGGGCCGCGGGCGGCGCTCAAGCGGCTGCTCGGGCGGGACCCGGGCCGCTACGGCGCCAACCTCGCGCGGGAGCGCTTCAACGACCTGATGCGCGGCGCCTACCGCGGCACGGAGCCGCTGTTCGACCTCGCCGCCATCGAGTCCACCCGCCCGGACGGCAGCCGCGAGACCATCCGCCTCGGGAACCGCAGCGGCTACGCGCTGGTCCCGGCCTACACGACGGACGGCTCGCACCTCAACGGGCCGGGCCGGCGCCGGGTGGCGGAGGAGCTGCTGGTGTTCCTCGCGCGGCTCCCCGGGCCGAAGTGAGAGGGCTCGCGGGGCCTGCCGGGCGCCCGCGGACCGCGGTGCAGCCGTGAACGAGCCCGAGGAGAAGACCCCGCGCGTCGAGGGCCGCGACGCGGTGCCGATGGACCGGGAGCGGCCGGCCCGGGTCGTGCCGTTCGCCCCGGACCTGCTGCCCGCGGTGCGCGGCTTCGGCGAGCGTTACTGGTCCCGCCCGCGGACCGAGGCCTACTACGACTGGCGCTACCTGCAGTCGCAGCCGCACAGCCGGATGTTCGTGGCGATGCAGGACGACGACTGCCTCGGCATGCTGTTCGCGCTGCGCAAGCGGTACCGGGTCGGCGGCCGGTCCGTCGCGTGCCTGGAGGTCTTCGACTGGCACTGCCTGCCGGGACTGCGCGGCTCCGGGATCGGGATCCGCCTGATGCGGGCCATGATGCGGCAGCCCGAGACCGTGGTCTCGGTCGGCGGGACGGGGGACGTGCTCGCGACGCTGCCCATGATGAAGTGGGAGCCGATCGGCATGGCCAGGAAGTACGAGTTGCCGGTGTCGGGCGACATCCTGGCGGAACGCCTCGAGCGCCGCATGGGGCTGCACTCCGTGCTCCCCCGCCGGGCGCTCGACCTGGTCGTGGCGGGCTACCACGCGCCCCGGCGGCGCGAGGTCCCCGCGACCGGCCGGGTGGAGCGCGTCGAGATGCCGGGAGACGAGATCGGCCGGCTCTACCAGGACGAGACGGGCTACGGCTTCGTGCAGGAGCCCGACGCCGAGGTCCTCCGCTGGATGACGGACGGCCGCTGGAGCGGGACGTACCGCTTCCTGACGTTCCTCGTCGAGGGGCGCCTGCGCGGCTGGGTGATGACCCGCACCTACATCGGGGACCATGGGCTCGAGGCGGGCATCGTCGAGCTGTTCGCCCCGCGGCCCGACGTCGCCCTCTACACCTGGATGGTGTCGGAAGCCGCCACGGAGCTCATGGCCGACCGGCCGCTGCTGATCCACGCCCGGGCCAGCTGCCCGGTCCTGCAGTCGGCGCTGCTCGCCAACCACTTCGGGCCCATCGGCTACGACGTCCCGATCCACGTCTGGCCGAAGGGCGCCTGGGACCGGTCCGCCGCGCTGCACATCACCTACAATCACTCCGATGCGCCGCTGTTGCCCTACGCGTCGGGGACGGGGGCCGGCGCCGGGCCGGCCCGCCCGTGAGGCCGGTGCGGCCCGAAGCGGCCGGCTCGGCGAACCGGGTGACGTCGTGAGCGAGCCGGTGGCGAAGCGGTCCCACGGCCTGACCGGAGTCGCGGCGCTGAATGCCGCCGCCAGCCTGGCTGCGCGGTTCCTGACGCTGGCCGTCGGCATCGTCCTGACGCCGTTCGTCCTCCACCGGCTGGGCCGGGAGCTCTACGGCATCGCCGCGGCCGCCGGCGCCCTGCTCGAGTACCTCTGGCTGCTGCGCGGGGGGCTCGGCAGCGCGATGCGGCGCTACGTGACGGTCCACTACCACGCGGGGGACCGCGAGCTGGCGGAGCGCTATTACTCCGCCGGTTTCTGGTGGACCGCCGTCCTGCGCACCGTGGTCGTGCTGACCGGCGTGGCCCTGGCGCACGGCCTCTGCCTGTTCATGCGGGTCCCGACCAGCCTCGTCGCGGACGCCACCGGCGGCATGATCCTGGTCTTCGTCGCCGCGGGGCTGAGCGACACGGGCGGCATCCTCGAGATGCCGATCTACGTCACCGGCCACACCGCCTCGGTGTCCCTGGTGCGCGCCTGCGGCGCGCTGCTCAAGATCGCGCTCGTGGTCCCGGCGTTCCTGGTCTTCGTGCCGAGCCTCACCCTGTACGGGGTGACGGTCTGCGTCGCCGAACTGGTCGTGGCCGTCACCCTCGGCATCTGGAGCGCGAGGAAGCGGATCGTCGTCGCGGTCTTCCCGCGGCCGGATTTCGGCTCGCCGGCGCTGCGCAAGTCGCTCTTCCAGTTCGCCAGCCTGGGCCTGGTCTCGCAGGCGGCGGGCATCCTCTACCTGGCCACGGACAATCTGCTGATCGGGCGCATCTACGGTCCCGCCCAGGTCACCGAGTACTCGCTCGGCACGCGCTGGGCGCCGCTCATCTCCGGCTTCCTCTACGCCGGCGTCTCGGCCCTGGCCCCGCTCCTGACCCAGATGGACGCCCGGGGCGAGGTGGACCGGACCCGGCGGGTGGTGCTGCGCGCGGTGGGATTCAGCTCCGCGCTGGGCGTGCCGCTCTGCCTCGTGCCTTGCGTGATCGGGGACGTCTTCCTCGCGCGCTGGGTCGGCCCCGAGTACCGCGGCAGCGCCGTCTACATGATCGCCATGCTGGCGCCGACGCTGGTCGCCATCACGCTGGAGCCGATCTGGATGACCCTGGTCGCGCGGGGGAGGATCGGCTGGATCGCCCTGAGCGACATCAGCGTGGCCGTGGCCAACCCCGTGCTGAGCCTGGTCCTGGCCCTGCACTTCCATCTCGGGTTGCTGGGCTTCGCGCTCGGCAACACCGCCGCGCTGCTGGCCAAGAACCTGCTGCTGCGGCCGCTGCTGAATCGCTCCGAGACGGCGCTGCCGTCGATGCAGGCCACGCTGCTCACGCTGCCGGCCGCGCTGGCGGGCGGGGCGCCCGCGCTCCTGCTCCTCTACTTCCTCAAGCCCTACTTCTCGCAGTCGCTGGCGTCGGTCCTGATCGCGGGGGTGGTGGGCGGCGTGCTCTGCCTGGCCGGTTCGCTGCTCACCGCCGTCGGCTGGCGGGACACGCGCGTGCTGGCTGCCGCCCTGGTCGCCCGCCTGCGCTCCTCCGGCGCCTGAGCGGAGCGGCGGGGCCTCCCCGACGGGCCGCGGCTCAGTAGGCGGTGTAGGACTTCTCCTCGAGCAGGTCGGAGCCCAGCGCGAGGTTGAGTTCGCGCTTGAGCGCCGCGCGCCGGTCGTTGTTCCGGTAGACCGCGCGGGCCAGCTCGACGAACGCCTCGTCGAAGCGCCGCTCGGCCTCGTGGCGACGGATCCCGTCCTCGATCTCCCACAGCGTCACGTTGACCGCCTTGAGATCGGCGAGCAGCCGCGACACGTCCCGCCCGGCCAGCGGCGAGCCGGCCCAGGCGGCGCGGAACTGCTCCAGTTCCCTTCGCACGTTCGCCAGCTTCGCGGCGTCGGCGATGCGCTCAGACTTGATCTCGAGGATCGTGAGCTTGTCGAGGAACTCACCGGGCGACGTCGGGACGTTCAGCAGCATGGGAAGGATTCCGGGCCAGGGATGGGAAGCGCGGGCGACGACCGGGCGGCAGTATAGCGCGGACGGCGCCCGCCGTTGCGCCGGCTCCGCGGGAGGACCGCCGGGCCGGATCGCCCGCATCCTGGCGCGTGCCGCGTCGCCCGGATCGCGCTCTGCAATCCTGCCGCCGCGGCTCGTCGCGGACGCCGGCGGGCCGCACCGCGTCAGGTGGTTCGGGCGTCCCGGGTTGCAACCGGGCGGCCGGGACCGGGCGCGGCTGGCCCGCCGCTTGCGTGTTCCCCGGTGGCCCGTGTGCCCGGCTGCCGGACTCGCGAAGGGAGCGAACGCGGGGGCCGGCCGGGACGTGTCGTACGGCGGGCCGCCTGCGCCGGCCGTACGACACGCTCACACCGGCGTGACGCCGGGATGCCACCTCTGCGAGGAGCGCCAGACCCCATGAAGCATCTCATCCGCAGCCTGGTCCGGGACCAGCAGGGCGAGGACCTGATCGAGTACGGCCTGCTCGCCGCCTTCGCCGCCGCGATCTTCATCGTGTTGATGGCCCACGGCGGCCTCCACGAAGCCCTGCGGGGCGTGATGGCCCGGGTCGTCGCCGCGCTGGGTGCCTAGCCTGGACGATTCGTGAGCCGTCCAGGCTAGCCTCCGTACTTGACCCGTCCCGGCGGCGGATCCTCGCCGCGGACCTTGGGCGTGTAGGTCGAGTCCGGGGCCAGCGGGACGGCCACCGTCCGCCAGCTGGTCTCGAAGATCTCGCGCGCATCGCGGGCGATCTGGCGGTTCTTCATGGTCACCGCGATGTTGCGGCTGGAGTGGAAGTAGTCGGGCGACCAGTTGCTCGTTCCCACCCAGGTCCAGAGCGTGTCCGCGACCACGTACTTGCAGTGCTCGACGCGGCCGAAGGGGATGTAGCCGCCGCTCCACTCGGGCACCGTGGACATCCGCACCTCGATGCCGGGCACGCGGGTGAGCGCCTGCATCGCCTTGAGCCCCGAGGAGCCGGTCTCCCAGTCCGAGACGATCAGCTTCACCTTCGTGCCGCGGGCGGCGGCGCGCCGCAGGGCCTGGTCGAGCGTCTCGTCGCGCAGCCGCCGGTCGCCGAGCGAGTAGGAGAGCAGCTGGAGCACGATCTCGTGCTTCGCCCCGTCGAGCGTGCGCACGATCATGTCCTGGTCCCACAGGGTGGTGTCGGGGACGAAGCGCCGCGGGCTCCACGAGGGCCAGAGCAGCACGGTGTCGCCCGGCGCCTGCGCGATGCGGTAGGGCAGCGTGCCGGGCGCGTGCGGGACCTGCACGGCGAGCGCCACGCGGGTGGTGTCCGGGGCCTGGCCGACGGGCGTGCCCATGTCCCAGTCCATCTCGAAGACCCGCTGGAAGTCGGCCGCCACGCGCGGGTCGCGGATGCGCACGCCCAGCTCGTGGATGTGCTTGAGCGCGCGCCAGTCGAAGTTCTGGCTGCCGAGGAAGGCGGTCTCGCCGTCCACCAGGAAGAACTTCGAGTGCTGCACGCCCCCCGCGATGCGCCGGTAGTCCACCAGCCGCACCGCGAAGCCGGGCAGCTTCGCCAGCGAGTCGGCGGCGCGCGGGTAGGTGCGGATCATGCCGGCGTCGAGCAGCAGGCGCACGCGCACGCCGCGCTTCGTCGCGTCGCCCAGGGTCCGCAGCACGTCGTCCATGGACTCGTGCGGCCAGGTCGAGAGGTAGAACTGCTCGATGTCGATGGTGCGCCGCGCGCCCTCGAAGAGCTTGGTCCAGGTGCCGAGCGCCGAGGGCAGCGTGGGGTTGCCGAGCGCGGTCTCGACCGGACGGGTCTCGACCAGGCCGATGGGGGGCTCGGCCGCGACGGCGGCGCCGAGTTGCGTGGCCGCCGCGACGGCGCAGATCAGCCACCGGGCGGCGAGCGGCCCGGCGCGGCGGGGTCGCGGGGTGCGGGCGGCGGGTGGAGCGGCGCAGCTCGGGGACTTCATGGGATGGGCCTCTCGGGGATGAGGGATGGGAGGGACGTCACCAGCGCAGCGCGACGGCGCCCCAGGTGAAGCCGCTGCCGAAGGCGGCGAGCACGACCAGGTCGCCGGGGCCGAAACGGCCCTGGTCGCGCGCCTCGGCGAGCGCGATGGGGATGCTCGCGGCGGTGGTGTTGCCGCGGTCCTGGATGTTCTGGAACAGCTTCTGCGGGGGCACGCCCAGCCGCTCGGCCACGGCGTCGCCGATGCGCTGGTTGGCCTGGTGGGGCACGATGAGCCGGACCTCGTCGAGCGTGTGCCCGCAACGGCCGAGCACCTCGCGGATCACCTCGGGGAAGCGCGTGGTGGCGTGCTTGAAGACCTGGCGGCCGTTCATCCGCGGGTACTGCCGGCCCTCGGCGAGCATCTCCGGCGTGACCCGCCCCTGCGCCAGCGAGGTCGGCGCCTCGCACACCAGGTCCTGCGCGTGCGAGCCGTCGGAGTGCAGCGCCCAGGCGAGCACCCCGGGCCCGTCGTCGGCGCCCGGCTCGACCACCACCGCGCCCGCGCCGTCGCCGAAGAGCACCGCGAGATCGCGGCCGCGGGTCGAGAAGTCCAGCCCGGTGCTCAGCACCTCGGCGCCCACCACCAGCACGCAGCGGTACTGCCCGGCGCGCACCACCGCGTCGGCCATGGCGAGCGCGTAGACGAACCCCGAGCAGGCGTTGTGCACGTCTAGCGCCCCGATGCCGGGGATGCCCAGGCGGTCCTGCAGGAGCGATCCGCAGCCGGGGAAGGCGTGCTCGCGCGTGATGGTCGCGAAGACGATGAAGTCCACGTCCGCGGCCTCGCGGCCGGCGTCCGCCAGCGCCCGGCGGGCGGCCTCGGCGGCGAGGTCGGTGGTGCCGACCCCGGGCGCGGCGAAGCGGCGCTCACGGATGCCGGTGCGCTCGACGATCCACGCGTCGGTCGTGTCCATGACCCGTTCGAGGTCGGCGTTGGTGACCACGCGCTCGGGCAGGTGCAGGCCGAGGCCGGTGATGCGCGAACGGCTCATGAGCCCTCCTGGCGAAAGCCGGTCCGGACGGTCACCCGGGCAGGCTCGCGGCCCGGCATTGTTCCATCGGGGCGCGGCGCGGTCAACGTTCCCGGGGAGCGGGGGGAGGGGCCGCCTACCGTCCGCCGAGGAGCCGGACGTACGACGCGATCCAGCCGTGGCCCCACAGCAGCACGACCATCGCCGCCGGGGCGAGCAGCGTGCCGAAGGGCAGCTCGCTCTTCATGCCGCCGCGCCCCTTCACCATCAGCGCCGCCCCCCACAGGCTGCCGGCGAGCGAGGCTACGAACATCGTCAGCAGCGTGAGCTGCCAGCCCAGCACCACGCCGAACATCGCGGCGAGCTTGATGTCGCCGCCGCCCATGCCCTCGATCCTGCGGAAGCGCAGCCACACCCAGGCCAGCAGCCAGAGCACGCCGCTGCCCGTGAGCAGCCCGAGCAGCGCGTGCCACGCACCGGGTCCGGCGCCGAAGCGGAGCAGGGTCGCCGCCAGCCCGAGCAGCATGCCCGGGTACGTGAGCACGTCGGGCAGCAGCTTGAAGTCGAGGTCGATCCACAGCAGCGCGACGAGCAGGAAGCCCCAGAGGGCGAGCGGCAGGAACGCCCAGGCGAACCCCAGCTGGAGGAAGAGAAGCACCGACCAGGCGCCGCACATGAGCTCGGTGAGCGGGTAGCGCCAGGAGATGGGCTGATGGCAGCTTCGGCAGCGGCCGAGCGCGAAGATGAACGAGAACAGGGGCACCAGGTCGGCCGGCCCCAACGCCTTCCCGCATCGGGGGCAGGACGAGCGTCCGCGCACCCAGGAGATGTTCCGGGGGACGCGCCAGGCGATCGCGGTGACCGCGCTGCCCATGATCAGTCCGAAGGCGGCGAACGCCGCGCCGGAGGCGAGATCGAGGCTCAACACGAGGGGCGCCCGTTGTTGCAGGCGGTGGCGCGGTCTGGGAGGATACGGCTGAGGCGCGAAGCCCGCGCGAGCCCCCTATCGTGGGTGGGAATCATGCGCATCGTCCTCTTCCTGGCCGTCCTGGCCAACAGTCTCGACCTCGTGGCGACCACCCTCGGGATCCACTGGCTCGGGAACCGCGAAGGCAATCCGCTGCTCGCCGGCCTGGCGCATCAGAGCTGGTTGCTGTTCGTGCTGGTGAAGGGGCTCCTGGTGCCGCTGCTGATCGTCCGCCTTCACTTCCTCCGCGCGAGCTCACCAGTGATCGCCTCCGCCGGCCTGGCCGTGGTGCTGGTGGCGCTGACCCTGGCGGTGGGCCAGTGGCTGGGCTGGATGGCCGGCGTGATCCACGTCGCCCTGCTCGCGCGCCTGTAGCGTCCCCCTCGCGCCCGGCCGTGGCCCGGGGCGGGGAACCTGGCCGGCCCCCCCCGGACCTCCGTCGCCGCCCGGAGCGCTACTGCTGCTCGGGCATGATATGCGGCGTCACCTCGATCACCAGGTCGCGCTTCGTCGTCGAGACGACGCGGTGCTGGAACAGCAGCCCGAGCAGCGGGATGTCGCCGAGCAGGGGCAGCTTGGTGACGTCGGTGGTCTTCTCCTCGCTCAGCAGCCCGCCGATGATGACCGAGTTGCCGTCCTTGAGCCGCACGGTGGTCGAGGCCTGCCGCGTGGCGATCACCGGCAGGTCGTTGTTGCTCCCCTTGTAACCCACCACCGAGGAGACCTCGGGCGTGATCTGCGTGGTGATGTAGCCGTCGGCGTTGATGAGCGGCGTGATGCGCAGCTTGATGCCGACCTCCTCCTTCTCGACCCGCTGCACCGGCGCGGCGCCGCCGCCGGCGAACACCGTCCCGGTCACGACGAAGGGGATGCGCGAGCCGATCAGGATCGAGGCCTCGCGCCCGTTCAGCGTGGCGATCTTGGGGCTGGCGAGCACGCGCGCCTTGCCCTCGTGGATCATCAGGTCCACGGCCGTCTGCCACGCCAGGGCCTGCCGGGCCATCGGGCGCACGTCGAACAGGGTCTTGGATCCCGCCGAGCCGAAGAACGACAGCGAGTCGGGTATGGCGCCCTGCTTGGCCGTACCGGAGCCGCCCTCGACGATGACGAAGCCCTGGCTGTTGAGCCGGTCCCAGTCGATGCCGAGCTTGATCGCGTCGCCGGTCGAGACCTCGAGGATGCGCGCCTCGAGCACCACCTGCCGCGCGGGCACGTCCAGGACGCGCACGATCTCCGCGATCTGCGAGATCACCCGCGGGCTCGTCACCACCACCAGCCGGTTGCCGCCCCGGTCCACCTGGATGTCGCCGGCGATGGTCTTGAGCGCCTCCTTGACGTCGGCGGCGTCGGCGTACTTGAGGTCCACGACGTAGGACGAGAGCCCGGTCTCCTCCTTGAGCGCTTGGGGTGCCGCCACCAGGATGGAGTTGCCGATGCGTTCGTAGGCCAGGCCGGCCGCCCGCACGACCAGGTTCACCGCCTGGTCGAGCGGGACGTCCTTCATGTGGATGGTGAGCCGTCCGCTGCTCGAGGCCCCGACCCCGGTGATGATGTTGAGGTCACCCTTCTCGGCGAGGATCTTGAGCACGCTGGGCAGCGGCGCGTCCTCGGCGTCGAGGGTGATGAGCCGGTCCACCACCGCCGGAGCAGTCGCGGGAGCGGCGCCGAGCACGGGCCGGACCAGCACGGCGAGCAGCCCCAGCCCCACGGCCAGGGACACGTTGCGGGAGGCGCGGAGGAAGCGGTGCACGCCTAGTCTCCTTTCTTGGGGAGCTGCAGCACGAAGGTCTCGCCTCCGCGCACGAGGGTCACCTGGTTCCGGGTGATGTTCTGGACCCGGAATTCGTCGAACAGCGTGTTGGTCTGCACCGGGTAGTCGCGGCCGTTCCAGCGCAGCGTCGCGCTCGGGTTGCTCTCCAGCCAGACGATGGAGGTGAGCACCGGCCGGGCGGGCGCGGCCGGCGCGGGCGCAGACCGCGCCGCCGGCCGGCGTGCCGGCACGGGGGCCGGCGCGCGCCCGAAGGAGAACGGGTCGCGCAGCGCGGCCGGCGGATCGCCGGCGTCGGCTGCGAGCAGGCCCTCGATCCGTGTGAAGGGGCTCGCCGGCGGCGCGGCGGTGCCGTGAGGCTGGCCCCAGACCCCCCCCGCGCGCAGCGCGCCGATCGTCTGCTGGAGGATCAGTACCAGCACCAGGGCGGCGACCAGCGGGCCTACCAGCCGCGAGAGGTCGAATCTCATCGGGAGCCCCGCGTGCGCTTGAGGATGAGCTGGCTCATCCAGATCTCGATGTCCTGGCCGCCGGCGGCGCCGGCCTGCAGGGAGAAGCGTTCCACCGCGATCAGGTTCCCCGAGCGCGAGAGCTCGCCGAGCAGGTCCACGAAGGCGGAATAGCGGCCCCGCAGCTTCAGGTGCGCGCGCACCTGGACGCTGGAGGGCAGTTGCGTCACCAGACCCTGCTCGGTGGAGACGACCTCCAGACCGCACTTCGCCACGCTCCTCGTCACCTCGTCGAGCAGGCCCGCGGTGAGCGCGCCCGAGGCGCCCTGCTCCTCGGCGACCACGGCATTGAGCGAGTTGCCGGCGAACAGGATCGCCGCACGCTGCGAGGGGGCCGGCAGCGCGCTGTCGGCGTCGAGCGGCATGCCCAACTCGGTGGCCCGGCGCGCGTCCTTGCGATAGCGGGCCAGCACGGGCTGGAAGACGGCAGCGTGCGCGACGGCGAACGCCAGGCAGACGAGCAGCGCGGCAAAGGCCTGCCGGTTGCGGCGCGCGAGATTCATCCAGGTGGGGCTCATCGGCGGCACTCGATGCGGAACTCGGCCGGCGCGTCCGCGCCGCCGCCGGTGCGGGACTCCACCAGCCGGATGGTCGGGTACTGCGCCGAGAACAGCGAGTCGGAGTGCAGCGCGGTGACCAGGGCCATGATGCCCTGCATCCGATCCGCCCCGGGCGCGGGCCGCAGCATCCCGACGATGACCAACCGCTCCCGGTCGGCGTCGCTGGACTGGTTGTCCGGATTCGCGCTCACCGAGGTCACCATCGCATCGGCGGGCAGCAGCGTGGCGAGCCGTGCCAGCCGGACCTGCCACTGGCGGGGGTTGGCGAGCGCGCGCTCGACCTGCGCGAGCTCGGCAGACCCGGGTGTCCAGGCCGCGATCGGATTGGGGCGGGCGAGCGCGCGCGTGTTCTGGACGTCGAGCAGGTGCGCGCGCCGGGTGAGCGATGCGCAGTTGAGGCCATAGAGCCCCAGCGCGATGGCCAGCACGCCGAAATAGGCCACCCAGACGCCCACGGCCACCGCGCGCCGGCGCGTGCGCGCCAGCTCCAGCCGGTAGGCCTCGCGTCGGAAGTTGACGGTGAAGACGGGGCTCATGACTTCCTCAGCGCGAGGCCGGAAGCCTGGGCGAACTGCGGCCCGCCTTCGACGCGCGCGCGGCCGGCGCCGCCCAGCCCGGCGAACGGGTCGAAGACCGTGACCGGGAACTCCAGCATCTCTCCCAGCCGCTCGGCGATGCCGGGCAGGCGCGCCGTCCCGCCCGAGAGCTGCAGCTGCAGCGGATCGGGCAGGCGCCCGAGCGTGCGGTAGAAGGCGAGCGAGCGCCGCACCTCGTCCACCAGCTCGTCCTCGAGCGCCTCGTGCACCGCGTGCAGCTCCCGGCCGGCCCAGTCCACGCGGAAGCCCGGCTCGTCGGAGCCGGCGGCCAGCTTCCACTCCTCGGCCTCCTCGAACGGGACCTGGAGCGCCGTGGCGATGGCCTGCGTGAGGTGGCGGCCGCCGAAGTCGAGGCGCCGCGCGAAGTAGGGCTCGCCGCGCTGGTGGAGCGTCAGGTGCGAGGCCGCGTCCCCGATGTCGAGCAGCAGCCGCGCCTCGCGGTCGCCCGTGGCCATGTGCGCCACCGCGTTCGTCAGGGCGAGCGGGGCAGCGTCCACGATGTCGGCGGCCAGGTCCAGCCGCGCGAGCGGTTCCAGGTGGCGCTCGAGGTGCTCGCGCGAGACCGCGGCGATCAGCACGTCCACCCGGCGCTCGGAGACGTACCGCCCCAGCACCTGGAAGTCGATGACCATGGCCTGCGGATCGAAGGGCAGGTGCTTGCGCGCCTCGAAACGCAGCGCCGGGCCGACCTCGGCCTCGTCCATGAGCGGCAGCTGGATCTGCTTGACGATGACGTCGGCGCCCGAGATGCCCACCGTGATGCCGCGCATCGCGCGCAGCGAGACGCCGACGCGGGCGGCGCAAGCCGAGATGGCCTGCGCGACCGCCTCGGCGGAGGGGGCGCGGTCGGTCGAGGCCGCGATCGGGTAGGCGGCCTCGGCGGCCAGCACGCGTGCCGTCCCCACGCCCGGCTGCAGGGCGAAGAGCTTGACGCTGAAGCCTCCGAGGTCGAGGCCGACCCACGGCCGGGAAACCAGGCTGGCTCTCATGAACGCAAGTTATAGGCTACCGGTCGCTCGCGTGCCAAGTGCCCGGTTGCAGGACCAGGTCGTGCCCGCTGGTGGAGTTGAGGTTGGGGAGTCCGTCTTGCTCGGCGAGGTAGGGGACCCAGATTCGGTTCAGATCACCGTTCTCGGGGTGTCGCAGCTCCATGAGGAGGTTGCCCTGAGTGTGGCTGCGGGGCCCGCGCAGGACGATGTTCTGCGCGTAGATGGCGATCTCCTCAACCCTGGTAGAGAACCCGGCTTGGTCAGTGAAGCCCTGGTTGTTGATGTGCTGGATTGCCACGGTGCCATTCGAGACCAGGATCAGGGGAATGTCCGACCGCACTCCGCCCTCGAAGAAGATTGCAGGCTTGTTTGGGTCCGTCGGGTCTGGGCCGGCCACGATGACAAGGACGGTCCCCGGGGGACCCTGGATATGCGGGGGGTTCAGGAAGCGCACGCCGGCGGGCAACTCCCAAACCACACAGCCTTGGCCCGTGACCATGATCTCCGCGCCGCCGCACATGTCGTACAGGTACAAGCCGAGGTTGAACCCGTTGGGGACACGGTAGTAGGTGGGGGAATTGGAGTTGGCCGCGAAGGTGTAGTGACTTACGTCAATCGGCTCCTCATCGTACGAATATTGGGGCAGTAGTGCAGCACTCGGGGCATTGCTTGCGAAGTACGAGATCACGTCCGGATCGTCCGCATAGTCCTTGAGCAGGTACCGCTGTTCCCACGACCGCAAGCTGCTAGTCAAAGTCCAAACCGTGTCAAGCGGGCTCTCGATTGTCCCCTGCCAAACAGTGCCGCCGAGGTCAATCGTGGGCAGCGGCGGCATTGTGGAGTCGGCACTGGCTGGCGGGTCCACCGCGATCCGTCCGCTCGTCGTCATTAGCTGCCGATAATAGTTTGAGGCCTCCTGCGGTGTGAAGATCCCCGCCACTGTGCACTGCTGGCCGTTCACCCGGGCGGTCACCCGCAGGTGGACGGACTGGTCCGCGACCCACTCTACTGGTCCGATCGAGACCGAGTCACCGTTCCGCACCTGAATGGCTACGGCGGCGATGACGTTCTCGACTGGCGCGCTCGATGGCACCACGCTCTCGAGAGCGTACGGGGGATTTGTGAGCATGACCTTGGCGCGTTCCATGCCCCCGACAGCAGACTGGAACGCCTGCTCGCTGTCGAGCGAGCGCTGGAGGAACTGCGCCTCGTAGCTCGACAGGCTGAAGAGCGAGATGCCGATGATGGTGAGCGCGAGCACGAAGATGACGACCCCGATGAGGACGAAGCCGGCCTCGCCGTGGTGGGGCCCGTGGGCGCGGGGGGTCATGGCGACGGGGTCCCGCGGTTGTAGAGCGCCGCGGACGAGGACATGCGCACGAGCTGGCCATCGCCAGCGCGCAGCTCGACCGTGCGGATCTCGACCAGTTGCGTGAGCGTGTCGATCTGGAAGCGCGTCACCCGTGAGGCGACCACCGGGCCACGGTCGACCTGGTGGCCGAGCGAGTCGACTCCGGCCTGGTAGACGAGCGAGTCGGAGCCGGGTTCATCGTTCCACCAGAAGCGCCAGGTCTCGTCTCCGTGCGGGTCGCGAAGGATGAGGAACTGGTCGCGCGAGCCCGTGACCTCCGCGTGGGCCGAAGCGCGGACCTGGTCCGAGATGGTCTCGATCAGCAGGGTGGCGTCCCGCTGGGTCAGGGCCTGCGTGGAGCCGGCCATCCAGGTGGACTGGGAGCTGATGTAGAAGCTGATCATCCCCATCACCACCAGCATGGAAAGGGCCACCACGATCGTGACCTCGATCAGGGTCAGTCCCCGCGACGAACGACGATCCACGGACTTCACCGGGAGAACAGCCGGGTCAGCGTGATGGACTCGTTGGGGCGGGACTGGCCCCACTCGACGGTCACGGTCACCTTCTTGAGATCGGCCGATGCGGGATTCACCGGGTCGGCGAACCGCTCGACGGTCCAGGATTCCCGGCAGGAGGTCCTCCCATCCACGACGACGTCCAGCGGGCCGCGGGTCACGGTGGTGTTCCCCGGACCCAATGCCAAGTCGGCCGACGTGGGCGCCGCCGCCAGCATCTCCATGCGACGCTGCGCGGCGGCCAGCGCCATGCGGGCGACCTCGTATTGATTGACGAGCCCGCGCCCCATGCCGAAGGAGTAGGCAAGAGCGACGACGGCGATGACCGCGATGACGGTCGCGACCACCACCTCCATGAGGCCGATGCCTCGCTCTCCAAGGCTCCAGGGCGACTCGGTGATCACTCGGCTAGGGCTCCCAGGTCCCTCCGGTGGTCTTGTCGTACGTATATGAAACGGCAAGAGAGTCACGTCTCGCCGTCACGCCGAAGCCGTCACCGTCACCGGTCAGCGTTATCTCCCATCGCTTCGCTACGTCTGCCTTGAAGGCCTCGTCGAGCACACCCGAGGCAATCAGTTGGTCTATGTCCGCGGTGAACGTCGGTGTGCCCGCCTGGCCCTTCAAGAAGTACGACTGCTCTGCCGTGATGATCGCGCCGATCGCAGCCTTGGCATCGGTGCGCTGTGCGTCCTTGACGTAGTTGATGTAGAGCGGGACCGCCACCGCGGCGAGGATGGCCACGATCACGATGACCACCATGAGTTCCATCAGGGTGAAGCCCTTCTCGTTCCGGTGCATGATGTCTCTCCTCAGGGTTGCTGGCTCCGACGAACGACGCATGGGCGGACGGCGTCGCCGTGCCGCGAGTGGTGCAACCTCCGGCCGCCGCGGATGCCGGCGTCCGGTGCTTCGGTCCGGGCCCTTCCGGTCCCGGACCCGGTCAATGCCCCAGCACGCCCTGACGCATGGCCTGGCCGAGGCTGAAGATGGGCAGGTAGAGCGCGATCAGCATGACGCCCACGATCGCCCCGAGGATGACGATCGCGATCGGCTCCACCAGCGAACTGAGCCCCTGCACTGCCGCCGACACACGCTGCTCGTAGAAGTCGGCGGTGCGCTTGAGCATGTTGTCCAACTGCCCGGTCTCTTCGCCCGTGGCGGTCATCTGCACGAGCATCTCGGGGAAGACCCCGGTCTCCGTCATCGCGCGCGAGAGGCTGCTGCCCTGCTCGACCCGCGCGCGCACCTGCTCGATGCCCTGCTCGAGCACCTTGTTCCCGGGCACCGGTTGCAGCACCTTCAACGCGTAGAGGATCTGCGTGCCGCTCGCGGTCAGCATCCCCAGCGTGCGCGCGAACTTGGTGATCGCGTACATCCGGATGAGCGGGCCGAAGATCGGCAGGCCGAACTTGGTCCGGTCGACCCACAGCCGGCCGGCCTCCGTGCGCGCCGCGTTCCAGCCGGCCAGCACGGCCGCCCCCGCGAGCAGCAGCGCCACCGCCATGTTCTGCGTGATCGTGCGGCTGACGGTCAGCAGGACGAGCGTGGGCCAGGGCAGCGGCACCTTGAAGCGTCCGTAGATCTCCGAGAATCGCGGGACGACCCACAGCATCATCCCGACCAGAACGAGCATCGAGAAGACCAGCACGAAGGTCGGGTAGCGCAGGGCCGCCTCGACCTTGAGCCGCAGCTCCTCGGCGCGCTCGAGGTAGGTGGCGGTCTGGTCGAGGATCTGGTCGAGCGTGCCGCTCACCTCGCCGGTGTTCACCAGGCTCACGAACACGTCGTCGAAGGCATGGGGGTGGCGGGCCATCGCCGCGGACAGGGTGTCGCCCTTCTGCACGTCGTCGGCCACCTGGCTGAGGATGGCGGCCAGCCGCCGGTCCTCGTGGTCCCGGGCGATCGAGCGCAGCGACTTCACCAGCGGCAGTCCCACGCCGACCATGGTCGAGAGCTGGCGCGCGAAGAGCGCCACCGAGGCGGGCTTCACCGTGCCGCTCAGGCGCCGCTCGAAGCCGTGCCACAAGGTCCCCAGGTCCAGTCCCGGGGCGGCCTCGCCCTCGACCGCGCGCGCCTCGATGGCGACCGGCACGAGCTGCGCGCCCTCCAGCATGCGCAGCACCTCCTCCTCCGAGTTGGCCACCTCGACCCCCTCGTGAGGACGCCCTTCCAGGTCGCGCGCGCGGTAGAAGAAGCTCGGCATCAGGCGTGGTCCGCGAGCGTGGCGTAGCGCACTTCCTCGATGGTGGTCACACCCTCGAGGATCTTGCGGATGCCGCTCTTGCGCAGCGTCACCAGGCCCTCGCCCAGGGCGTGCTGCTTGATCTGGTCCTCGTTGAGCCCATCCAGCACCATGCGCCGCATGCCGCGCGAGAGCTCGAGCACCTCGAACAGGGCGGTGCGCCCCAGGTAGCCGGTCTGCTTGCACGCCAGGCAGCCGCGCCCGCGCCACAGCCGGCGGCCGGCCAGCAGCGCGCCGTCGTCGCCGAGCGGGGCGAGCTGCTCGGGGTCGGCGATGTAGCTCTCCTTGCAGCGCTCGCAGACCCGGCGCACCAGGCGCTGCGCCATCACCAGCGCGACCGCCGAGCCCACCAGGTAGCGCGGCACGCCCATGTCGATCAGCCGGGTCACCGTGCCGGGGGCGTCGTTGGCGTGCACGCTCGAGAGCATCAGGTGCCCGGTGAGGGCGCTCTTGACCGCGATGTCGGCGGTCTCGGCGTCGCGGATCTCGCCGATCATGATGATGTCGGGGTCCTGGCGCAGGATGGAGCGCAGCGCGCGCGCGAAGGTCATGCCGACCTTGTGGTTCGCGTGCACCTGGTTCACGCCCTCGATGTGGTACTCGATCGGGTCCTCGACCGAGATCAGGTTCTTGGAGACCGTCTTGATCTCGCTCAGCGCCGAGTAGAGCGTCGTGGTCTTGCCGCTGCCGGTCGGCCCGGAGACCAGGATCATGCCGTGGGGCAGGTGGATGGCGCGGCGGAAGGCCTCGAGCCCGGCGCCGTCGAGGCCCAGGCGCTCGATCTCGCGGGTGAACGCCTTCTTGTCGAAGAGCCGCATCACGACCTTCTCGCCGAAGGCGGTGGGCAGGGTCGAGACGCGGATGTCCACCTCGCGGTCGGGCAGGTGCACGGTCAGGCGCCCGTCCTGCGGCAGCAGGCGCACCGCGATGTCCACGTCGGCGAGCACCTTGATGCGCGAGACGATGGCCATCTGCAGGTTCTTGGGCGGCTTCATCACCTCGTGCAGGGCGCCGTCGATGCGGAAGCGCACGGTGAGGCGGTCGCGCAGGGGCTCCACGTGGATGTCGCTGGCGCGGGCGTCGATCGCCTCGGCCAGCATCAGGTTGACCAGCCGCACGACCGGCGCGTCCTCGACCTGCTGGCGCAGGGCGGCGAGGTCCACGTCCTCCTCCTGGGCCGCGGCCGACAGGTCGATCTTGTCGAGGATCTGGCCCAGGTTCTCCGAGCTGCGGATCTGCTGGTAGAAGTTGTCGATCGCCTCGTTCGCCTCGCTCGGGCGGGCCAGGCAGACATGCAGCGTGCAGCCGGTGAGCGCCCGCAGGTGGTCGAGCGAGACCACGTCGAGCGGGTCGCCCACGGCGATGTCGAGGGTGTCGCCCTCGCGCCGCAGCGCGAGCAGCAGGGCCTGGCGGGCGAGGTGTTCGGGGACCAGCGCGACGGCCTCGGGGTCGGCCTTGGCCAGCTGCTCCGCGTCCACCACCACCAGCGAGAACTGCTCGCCCAGCAGCTCGGTGACGTCGCGTTCCTTCAGCAGCCCGAGGCGCACCAGGGTCTGCCCCAGGCGCTCGCGCGCGTCCTGGCGCGAACGCAGCGCGAGCGCGAGCTGCTCGGGCGTGACCCAGCCGCGCTCCATCAGCAGCTCGCCGAAACGCCGGGTCGAAAGCCGGAACGAGAGGCTCATGTCATGCCCTCCGTGCGCCCGCTGCGGGGATGGCCGCCACGCGGTAGTAGCGCTTCTGCAGCGCGCCGCGCTTCTCGGAGTCCTCGAAGAACGGGTAGGCGGTCTCGAACGTGACGGTGCCGCGGTCCACCAGGTCGGCGAGCGCGTCGTCGAGCGAGATCATGTCCTCGCGGCCGCCGGTGGCGATGGCGTTGGGGACCTGGTGGATCTTGTCGTCGCGGATCAGGTTGGCGACGGCCGGGTTGACGAACAGGACCTCGCGCGCGGCCACCCGGCCGCGGCCGTCCGCCCGCGCCAGCAGCACCTGCGCGATCACCGCCTTCAGCGTGAGCGCGAGCTGCGAGCGGATCTGCGACTGCTGGTGCGGGGGGAACGAATCGATGATGCGCGTCACGGTCTGCGAGGCGCTCTGCGTCGCCATGGTGGAGATCACCAGGTTGCCGGTCTCGGCGGCGCTGAGCGCGATGGCCATGCTGGTGAGGTCGCGCATCTCGCCCACGAAGATGACGTTCGGCATCTGGCGCAGCGCCCCGCGCAGGCCGCGCGCGTAGCTCTTGGTGTCGGTGCCGACCTCGCGCTGCTCGAACACCGCGTTCTTCGCCTCGAACACGAACTCGATCGGGTCCTCGACCGTCACGACGTGGCGCCGCTGGCCCTGCTGGTTCAGCTGCTCGAGCAGCGAGGCGATGGTGGTGGACTTGCCGGCGCCGGTCGGGCCGGTCACCAGCACCAGGCCGCGCGCGATGCCCAGCACGCGGCTGACCACGTGGGGCGGCAGTCCCAGCTCCGAGGGCAGGGGGATGCGGAGCGGGACGACGCGGATCGCGGCGCCCCAGTGGCCGCGCTGGATGAAGAGGTTCACGCGGAAGTGGGCCACCCCCGGCAGGAAGCAGCGCGTGTCGAGCTCCAGGTCGCGCAGGAAGCGTTCGTGCAGGGCCGGCGTGAGGAAGCCCTCGGCCAGGCGGCGGGACTCCATGGGAGTCAGCGGCTCGGTACCCGGCAGCGGCTGGAGCACGCCGGCCACGGTCACCATCACGGGGTGGCCCGCGGTGATGAGCAGGTCGGAAGCGCCCAGGTCGACGGCCTGGCGCAGGATCGCGTCGCGCTGCAGGGGGGATGGGGTCATTGGCAAGCGGTCACGCCCGGTTCGGTCCTCGTTTGGATGTCCTGGGGTATGTCAGGTCACGGGGATATCCGGCACGTGCCCGAGGCAACCCCATGGCGCAGCCGACGCAGGGATTCCCCCGTGCGCAGGGACGCATGGAACGTTCCGCTGACGATCGGCTTCCACGCCGGCACCGGTGCCGAATGGATGAAAGCCCAGCGACGCCGCAGGATAGGTTCGCTTCCGGCGGGGTGTCAACGGGCGATCCGGGGCGTCCCGGGCACGCTCCAAGGGGCGGCCGCCGGGGAATGTGACCCAGATCCCGACACCCCCCCCGGCGGTCCGGCCCCGCGCTCCGTGTGGTCGCGTCCGGTTGCGCTCCGCTCCCTTCGTGGACGGCCCCCCTGCGGGGCGGGGGCTCCGGCGCGAGTGCCGGTCGGAGCCGCCGCGGCGCCGCGTTGCAGTCCGCTCGACGCCCGCGCCTCCGGGGATGCAGATTCCGGCCCGCGTTGCCGGCCGCCCGTTTCCAAGCGACTTGCAACGGCGCGCGTAGTGCCGCTGCTGAGGCGGGTTTGTGGGATCGCCGTTCGGGTCGCTTCGGTCCGCGGACCGGGTTCCGTGGAGGGCACGCTTCGTGCTGAATCGCGGCGCGGTTTTCGTGGTCCGGACGTCACCCGCGGGTCCCGAGAGCCGCCCAGGGAAGGACGGTCTTCGAGCCCTCCGCCGAGTCCGCACCGATGACCCCTTGGAACACACCAGCGGAAGGCTCTCGGCCACGGGACTGCATCCCGGCAGCCGGGTCGCCGGAGGACCTGATGAGACATCCTCGCCTCGCAACTGCCTCCTCTCTCGTGTTCCTCCTCCTGCTCGTCGGGTTCACGCCTGCCGATTCGCTCGCCCAGAGCGCCTGGAACAGCGTCCACCTCGCGTGGACCGCGTCGGGCGACGACAGCATCACCGGCACGGCGGCCCAGTACGACCTGCGCTACGCGACTTCGCTGATCACTGCGGCGAACTTCGCGAGCGCCACGCGCGTGACCGGGATGCCCGCGCCCGCCGCGCCCGGCTCGAGCGAGGGCACCACGGTGACCGGGCTCCAGCCCGCGACCGCGTACTGGTTCGCGATCAAGACGGCCGACGCGGCCGGCAACTGGTCGCTGATCTCCAACGTGGTCACGCGGACCACCAGCGCCGCGCCCGACGTCACCCGGCCGGCCGCCGCGAGCGTGGCCGTCTCGGCCGTGAACGACACCAGCGCGACGCTCGCCTGGACCGCGGTGGGGGACGACAGCCTCACCGGCACGGCCACCTCGTACGACATCCGCTACTCGACCGCGCCCATCACGCCCGCCAACTTCGCGAGCGCGACCGCGGTCACCGGCGCGCCCGTTCCCGCCGTCGCCGGCACGGCGCAGACCGCGGTGGTGCGCGGCCTGAGCCGCCGGGTCACCTACTACTTCGCGCTGCGCACGACCGACGACGCGGGCAACCCTTCCGCGCTCTCGAACGTTCCCTCGGCGACCACGACCGACACCATGGCCCCGGCCGCGATCCGCAACCTGGCCGCGAGCTTCGTCTGGATGTCGTGGCACCGCACGGCGGAGCCGTCCGCTCGTGAGGCACAGGGGGCCCGGCTGTGAGACGCAGGCCGCCCGCGCGCCCGTGGCGCCCCGTGCGGCGCGGGCGCGCCCACTGGCGGGCCTGGTTCCCGCTGTTCGCGCTGATCGGGCTGCTGCTGCTCGCTCCGGCGCTGGTGCGCGCCCAGGGTGCGGCGGCGGACAGCGTGACGCTGCGCTGGACGGCGGTGGGTGACGACAGCCTCTCGGGGACGGCCGCGGCGTACGAGCTGCGCATGTCCGACGCACCCATCACGCTGTCGAGCTGGGGCGCGGCCACGGTGCTGGACGGGCTGCCCGCGCCGCTGGTCAGCGGGACCGCGCAGCAGGTGACGGTCCGCGGGCTGACCCCGGGCGCCATCTACTACTTCGCCCTGCGCGTGCGCGACGGCGCCGGCAACTGGTCGGGGGTCTCGAACGTGGTGCGCTGGGACGGCACGTTCGACGGCGCGCCGCCCGCGGCCCCCTCCGGGCTGGTCACCGAGGTGATGGGGACCGGCGTGCACGTGAGCTGGACGCCGAGCGGCGCGCCGGACCTCGCGGGCTACTCGGTCTACCGCGCGACCGCCGCGGAGGGCCCGTACACGAAACTCAACCTCGACCTGGTCACGGCGGCCGAGTACCAGGACGACGCGCTCCCCGCCGGCGCCACCGCGGGCGTCACCCCGCTGTGGTACCAGGTCACCGCCACCGACCTGAGCGGCAACGAGAGCGCCCACAGCACGGCCGTGCCTTCGGTCGCGCCGGCCGTGCGGGCGGTGGTGCCCGCGCTCGCCTGGGCCATCGAGCCGGCCTACCCGAACCCGAGCCGCGAGGGCGAAACCGTGTCCATCCCGGTCGACCTGGTGGACGAAACCGCAGCGCGCATCGACATCGTGGACGCGGCAGGGCGCCTGGTGTGGCGCAACGCCGATCTGCAGAACCTCGCGATCGGGCAGTACTCCGATCACGCGGAGGTCAAATGGGACGGCAAGAACAGCGCGGGGCGCGCGGTCGCGCCGGGACCGTACCGGGCCTGGCTGATCGCGGGCGACATGCGGCGCAGCATCCGCCTTGTGAGGGTGCCATGAGCCGTCATGTGCGCCGTGGCGCGGGACGCCCGAAGCGCAGCCGGGCCGCGATCGTGATGGCCTGGATGCTGCTCGCGGCGCTGGCCGTGCCCGCCTCCGCGCTCGCGGGCGGCGAGGCGGCGGGGACCACCGCGGCGGGGTTCCTCAGCGTCGGCACGGGCGCCGGCGTGCTGGGTCGCGGCGGCGCCACGCTCGGGCTCGGGGGCGACCTCGCCGTCGTGCCGTGGAACGCGGCCGCGCTGGGCTGGATCGACGAGACGCAGGTCGCGCTCGCCCACGCCACGCTGCCGGACCAGACGCAGCAGGAATGGGCCGCGGTGGGCGGCCGCGCCGGCCGCTCGGGGCTGCGCTGGTCGGTCGAGGGCCTCTACCAGAGCGAGGGCTCGTTCGAGGGCCGTGACGCGCTCAACAACGCCACGGGCACCTTCGACGTCGCCAGCATGGCGCTGGGGCTCCACCTCGCGCACCGGCTCGGACCGCTCGCCACGGTGGGCGTGGGCGGCAAGTACGTGGGGGAGAAGCTCGGCGCCGTGAGCGGCGCGGGCTTCGCGATGGACGCCGGGCTCCAGGTGCGCGCCGGGATGCTGGGCGCCGGCGTGGCGGTCACCAATCTCGGCGGCAGCATGAAGTACGGCGGCACGAGCTACGACCTGCCCATGAACGTCGGGGTGGGGGCGGCGGTCGACCTGCCGCTCACCGGGCTGCGCCTCGCGCTCGACGCGAACTTCCCGAGCGCCTACTACCAGGACGTGCGCGTCGGCGCCGAGTGGCGCTGGCACGGTCTCGTGGCGCTGCGCGCGGGCTACCGGCGCGAGCTCGACGCTCCGGCGGACCTCGGCGAGGACGGCCCGAGCTTCGGCATCGGCGCCGGGGCCCATGGCATGTGGATCGACTACGCCTACCTCATCCCGGGCGTGGGCGAGGCGCAGCACCGGCTCGCGGTCAGCCTCCGGCCCGGCCAGTTCGGGTGGCGCGCGGGTGACCCGTTCGGCCAGAAGAGCATGCCGCGGTCGTTCGACGAGCCGGCCGGGCCGGGAACGGCGGCGACCCCGCGGGACGAGGCGGCGCAGCAGAAGTAACGGACCCTTCTCCTGGGGGCCGAAGCACGCGGGCCCGGGCGCGAGCCCGGGCCCGTGGTGTTCGCAGGTCACGCGGGGCGGTGTCCGGGGCGCCGAGGTTCGGACTTGCCGAATCGGCGGATTCGCTTAGGCTGGCCCCCGATGACACCGGTCAATCGTCCCATGCAGGAGCGCCCGATCGCGCTCCGCGACCGTGCGCGCGCCGGCGGGCGCGTGCCGGGAGGCCCGCGTGCGGCCTGAGCGCGGCGCCCCCTCGCTGCCGGAGATGCACGGCACGGTCCCGGTCCCGGCGGGCGCCCGCTGGCTGCGGCGGCTGCTGGCGTTCTCGGGCCCCGCCTACCTGGTGAGCGTGGGCTACATGGACCCCGGCAACTGGGCCACCGACCTGGCCGGCGGGGCGCGCTTCGGCTACCAGCTCATCTGGGTGCTGCTCGCGAGCAACCTCATGGCGGTGCTGCTGCAGACGCTGTCGGTGCGGCTCGGGGTGGTGACCGGCAAGGATCTCGCGCAGGAGTGCCGCGACTCCTACCCGCGCGCGGTCGCCATCCCGCTCTGGATCGGCGCGGAGGTGGCCATCGTGGCCTGCGACCTGGCCGAGGTGCTGGGCGCCGCGATCGGGCTCAAGCTCCTCTTCGGCCTGCCGCTCCTCTGGGGCGTGGTCGTCACCGCGTTCGACGTGCTGCTGCTGCTGGGGCTCTCGCGCCTCGGCATGCGCCGGCTCGAGGCGGTGATCCTCGTGCTCATCGCCACCATGGGCGCCGCCTTCGCGTTCGAGATCGCGCTCTCGAAGCCGGTGCTCGGCGAGGTGCTGCGCGGCTTCCTGCCGCGCGGCGAGGACGGCCGGGCCAGCCTCTTCTCCCCGGCGCCGGGCGGAGGCTGGTCGGTGCTGGGGCTGCACGGCGAGTCGCTCTACGTCGCGATCGCGATGCTCGGGGCGACGGTGATGCCGCACAACCTCTACCTGCACAGCGCGCTGGTGCAGAGCCGCTCGGTCGCGCGATCGGACCAGGGCAAGCGCGAGGCGACGCGCATGAACCTGGTGGACTCGGTCGTGGCGCTCAACGCGGCCTTCCTGGTGAACGCCGCGATCCTGGTGCTGGCGGCCTCGACCTTCCACGGCAGCGGCCACCAGGACGTGGCGCGCCTCGAGGACGCCCACCGTCTGCTCGCGCCGCTGCTCGGCTCCGGGGCCGCCTCGGTGATCTTCGCCATCGCGCTGCTCTCCGCGGGCCAGTCCAGCACCATCACCGGCACGCTCGCCGGCCAGGTGGTGATGGAGGGTTTCCTGCGGCTGCGCCTCCAGCCCTGGCTGCGCCGCGTCATCAGCCGCGGACTCGCCATCATCCCCGCGGCGCTGGTCATCGGCCTGCGCGGCCCGGACGCGGTGGACGGGCTGCTGGTCCTCTCGCAGGTGGTGCTGAGCCTGCAGCTCTCCTTCGCGGTGATCCCGCTGGTGACCTTCACCGGCGACCGGCGCCGCATGGGCGAGTTCGTGAACCCGCCGTGGCTGTCGGCGCTGGCCTGGCTGGTCGCCATCGGCATCGCGGCGCTGAACGGCAAGCTGGTGTGGGACTTCGTCACCGCGGGGCTGGGCGCCGCCGGCCCCGCCGCGTCCTGGCACCGCTTCCTCGTGCTCCCCGTGGTCGGCGGCGCCATCGTGCTGATCCTGGTCGTCATGTTCATGCCGCTGCTGCGGCGCCTGGTGCCGGCGATCGGCCACCTGCCGGTGCGCGTGGGTCCGGGGATCCCCGCGCTGACCCTGCCGGCCGAGCGCTCCACCGGCGCGCGCGTGCTCTCGGCGGCCGGCCCGCGGCGCGTGGCGCTGGCGCTGGAACTGGGCCGGGCCGACCCGGCGGTGCTCGAGCACGTGCACGGCATGGCGCTGCCGGCCGACGTGGAGGTCATGCTCATGCACGTGGCGGAGAGCGCGGCGAGCCGCTACCTCGGCCCGGAGGCCCTGGACGAGGAGAGCCGCACCGACCTCGCCACCCTCGAGCGGCTGGCCGCCGAGTTGCGCTCGTTCGGGATCGAGGCCGGCGTGACGCTGGGCAACGGCGACGTGAAGACCGAGCTGGCGCGCATGGTGGGCGAGTGGGGCGCCGACCTGCTCATCACCGGCTCGCACGGGCACCGGCTGCTGGGTGACCTGTTCCTGGGCTCGACCGCCTCGGGGCTGCGGCACCGCGTCTCCTGCCCGGTGCTGAGCATCCGCTCGCGCCGGGCGTAGCCCGCGGGAAGCCCCGCCGGCCGGCGGACATCGCCGTTTGGCGCGCGCCAGCGTGCGGCGTAGACTGCGGCCCGTGAGCGAGCGAATCTACTTTGGCTGCCTGGCGGGGACGGTGTCCGAGGTGCTCGACGCCGGGCTCGACATGCTGCCCGCTTTCGAGCTGGCCGCGGTCCCGGTGCTCGACGGGACCGACCGCCCGGGCGAGTGGCCCGCCGTGCGGCGGCGCCTGCGCGCCGAGGGGATCCGTTTCGTGCAGAACCGCGGCGTGCTGCTGCTCCCGCCCGGCGAGCTGGACCAGTGCGCGACGGTCGGCCTGTTCCGCGGTTTCGACGAGATCTACCTCTGCGCCGAGTGGAACGAGGAGTTCGAGACCTACCCCACCCGGATCACCTCCGACCTCAGCGACTTCAGCGAGGCCACCCCGCTCGGGCTGGAGGACTGGATGCTGGAGGCGGGCTGCCTGCTCGCGCTGGGGGACGGCGCCGGACTGAACTTCGCGACGCCCGACCACGAGATCGCGGAGCGCCTCTCGGCCCGCTTCCGGGCCGCCCGCGGCGGATGAGCTGCGAAGGCGCCTCCCGGCTCATGGCGCTGGACCTGGCCGGGCCCGCGGGGCGCATCGCGGCGCTGCTGCAGGAGTGCGCCGGCGGCCCTCCCGCCTTCGCGGCGCTGGTCTGCCATCCGCACCCGCAGCACGGGGGCACGATGGACAACAAGGTCGTGCACCGCGTCGCCTCCACGCTCCACAACCTGGGCGGGACCACGCTGCGCTTCAACTTCCGCGGGGTGGGCAGGAGCGAGGGCCGTTTCGACCACGGGGCCGGTGAGCTCGAGGATGCCCGCGCGGCGCTCGGCTGGCTGCGCGCGCGCCTGCCGGGCGTGCCGCTGCTGGCCGCCGGCTTCTCGTTCGGCGCCTGGGTGGCGGCCCGGCTGGCAGTCGCGGAGCCCGGGGTCGGGCGGCTGGTGCTGGTCGGGCCGCCGGTGGCGGGCGCCGACTTCTCGGCGCTGCGCCGCGCGACCGTCCCCAAGCTGGTCATCCAGGGGACGGCCGACGAGATCTGCCCGCTGTCGGCACTGGAGCCCGAGTTCGAGGCCTGGGCCGAGCCCCGGCGCCTGGAGACCATCGAGGGGGCCGGCCACTTCTTCGACCGGCGCCTCGGCGAGCTGGCGCAGGCGCTGCGCCGGGGCCTGGCGGAGGGGCCCCGGCCGTAGGTTCCGCCCGGGATCTCCCCCGCGAGCGTCGCGCTTCCACCGAGCGGGCCCGGCGCGAGCCGTGCCCGTGCCCGGCCCGGGTCGCGCCGGTGGCACGCTGGATGCGCGACGCGCGAGGAGTGGGCTAGAATGCCCGCCCCTGTCACTGGACCATCCATCGCCGGAGCGGCCGCCTGGCCGGCTCCGGTCCCGGAGGACGCTTGAGACGAACGCCCTGGATCCTCGTCGCCGTCGCCGTCGTCGTCGTGGTCGGAGCCGGATGGGTCTGGCGCTCGCGCACCGCGCGCGAGGCGCCCAGGTTCCGTTCCGCGCCGATCGAGCGCGGCAGTATCGAGTCCACGGTCGCGGCGACCGGCACGGTGCAGCCGGTGGAGCAGGTCGAGGTCGGCTCCCAGGTGAGCGGCACGGTCTACCGCCTGCACGCCGACTACAACTCGCGCGTCGCGGAGGGCCAGGTGCTCTGCGAGCTGGAGCCCTCGGGGCTCAACGCCCGCGTCGCGCAGAACGAGGCGGCGGTGGCGCGCGCCGAGGCCGCGCTCGAAGACGGGCGGCGCCAGTTGCGCCGGGCGCGGGAGCTGTCGGCCGAGCGGCTGGTCTCGCAGGCCGATCTGGAGACCGCCGAGGTCACCGTCCTGCAGCGCGAGGCCGATCTCAAGGCGGCGCGCGCGCAACTGGCGGCGGTGCGCGTGGACCAGCGCAACGCCATCATCCGCGCGCCGATCTCGGGGGTGGTGATCTCGCGCAACATCGACCTCGGGCAGACGGTGGCCGCGAGCCTGCAGGCCCCCAAGCTGTTCGTGATCGCGCGCGACCTGACGCAGATGCAGGTCGAGACTCGCATCGACGAGGCCGACATCGGCAGCGTGCGGCCCGGCTTGCCGGTCACCTTCACGGTCGACGCCTTCCCGGACGATCAGTTCCGCGGTGAGGTCTCGGTGGTGCGCCTCGAGCCGATCGTGGAGCAGGGCGTGGTGACCTACACCACCGTGATCCGCACGCAGAACCCGGAGTTGAAGCTGCGGCCCGGCATGACCGCCAACGTCACGGTGCTGGTGGCGCGGCACGACGACGTGCTCAAGGTCCCGGCGGCCGCGCTGCGCTTCCGCCCGCCCGAACCCGGCAGGAACGGCCACGGCGGGAGCGCGCGCGAGGGCGGCATGGCCCAGGCCGGACCGCGCGAGCCGGGGCCGCGCGAGGGCCGCGGGGCGCCGGGGCCGCGCGAAGGCCGCGGAGCGCCGGGGCCGCGCGCCGGAGGTGCGCCGCGGGGGGCCGCGGCCCTCGCCGGGGGCAGCAGCCTCGACCTGCCCGCGCCGAAGCCCGGGACGGTCTACCTGCTGCGCGACGGCAAGCCGGTGCGCTGCGAGGTCGTGACCGGCCTCACGGACGGCACCTCGGTCGAGATCCTGGCCGGTGAGCTCAAGGTCGGCGATACGGTGGCGACCGGGCTCGACATCGTGGCGCGCGAGGGCCAGGGCATGGCGCCGCCGCCCGGGATGGGGGGAGGCCGGCATTGACCTTCGGCGCGCTGATCCCGCTCGGCCTCGACGCGCTCACGCGCAACCGCATGCGCTCGGCCCTCACCGTGCTCGGCATCGTGATCGGCGTCGCGGCCGTCATCGCCACGCTCGCCATCGGCCAGGGCGCGCGCTCGGCGGTCCAGGCCCAGATCCGCGCCATGGGCTCGAACGTCATCGTGGTGATCCCCGGCACGGTCAGCGCGGGCGGGGGCGCGCACGGCCCGATGGGCGGCAACACCACGCTGACCCCCGAGGACGCGGCCGCCATCAAGCAGGAGTGCCCCGCGGTGGACGCGGTGGCGCCCACGGTCCGCACCTACGCGCAGCTCGTGTTCGGCGACCAGAACTGGAACTCGCCGGTGCAGGGGACCACGCCCGACTTCGCGATCGCCCGCCAGTGGGTGGTGAAGGACGGGGTCTTCATCACGGACTCCGACGTGCGCGGCGCGGCCAAGGTCTGCGTGCTGGGCCAGAGCGTCGTGAAGCAACTGTTCGGCGACTCCGACCCGATCGGTGCGACGATCCGCGTCAAGGACATGCCGTTCAAGGTGGTGGGCACGCTGGTCGCGAAGGGCTCCAACGGGCACGACGACCAGGACGACGTGGTCATCGCCCCGTACACGACGGTGCAACGGAAGTTCCTGCACATCTCCCACGTCCAGTCGGTCGTGCTGTCCGCGACCGGCGAGAAGCAGGTGAACGCGGCGGTGGAGCAGATCACGGGCCTGCTGCGCCAGCGGCACCGCATCAAGCCGGGCGACAACGACGACTTCTTCCTGCGCACGCAGCTCGACATCGCCAGCGCGGCGGAGGCCACGTCGAAGGTGATGACCACGCTGCTGGCCAGCATCGCGGCGGTGTCGCTGCTGGTGGGGGGCATCGGCATCATGAACATCATGCTGGTGTCGGTGACCGAGCGCACCCGCGAGATCGGCCTGCGCCGCGCGGTGGGAGCGCGCAAGACCGACATCCTGCTGCAGTTCCTGTTCGAATCGGCGTTCCTGTCGCTGGGCGGGGGCGCGATCGGGGTGCTGCTGGGGAGCGTGACGGCGAAGGCGGTCTCGCAGTTCGCCCACTGGCCGACGGTGGTACAGCCGGGGGCGGTGCTGCTGGCGTTCGGCTTCTCGAGCCTGATCGGGCTCTTCTTCGGCTTCTACCCGGCCCGTCGCGCGGCGGGCCTCGACCCGGTGGACTCGCTGCGTTACGAGTGATCGCGGGGTCGGCGCGGGGGCGCTGAAGTGGCACGGGGCCGGGACGCGAGATGGCGCGGGTGCCGGGGACCGTGGTAGGCGAGCAGAGGCACCATGCGCTCGCCTACCACGGTCCCCGGCCCCCGCTTGCCAGTGCCGGCCCCGAATCGCAGAGGCACCATGCGCTCGCCTGCCGAGGTCCGGGTGCCGGGCTGGTCAGTGCCAGCCGTCGTGGAACCAGGTGTCGTCGTCCTTCCGGCGCACGGGGGGCGAGTCCGCGGACCGGGGAGTGCCGCGCGCGGGGAGCCGCTCGTACTCGTCGCGGGTGATCCACACGGTCGGCCGGCCGGTCGTCCACGCCACGAAGTCGGGGGTGTCCGAGAACACGAGCCGCGGGCGTGCGGTGATGGGCGGCCGTTCGAGGCCCCGACGCGTGAGGCGGGGGAGGGTGGCGGCGGGCGCGAAGCGGGCCTTCAGCGCCGCCCGGTCGGTGGCGAGCAGTGCCGCGCTCGCGCGCGACTCGCGCGCCTCCCGCCGGAGCGCGGGCACGGTGGCGACCAGCATGAGGAGCGCGAGCAGCGGGAGCCAGGCGGGGCCATGGCCGGCCCGCGGGATCCGGCCCCACAGCCACTCCGCCGCGACCGCGACCGAGAGCGCCCACAGCGGCAGGAAGGGCGCGAAGTAGCGCGTGTCGAGCAGCGTCACCGTGATCACCGCCACCGGGACGAGCGCGCAGGCGAGGGCGGCGAGGGCGACCCGGCGCGTCGAGCCGCGCGCGGCGCCGACCACGAGGCCGAGCGCGGCGAGCCAGCCGGTGAGCGGGCTCGGCTCCAGGATCGCGAGCTTGAGGGCGTGATGCAGGTTGGCCTGCGCCTTGCGCAGGAGGTCGGGGACGCGCTCGCGGAACACGTGCGGCCAGCGTTCGGGCGTCAGCGCGAAGTCGCGCAGGACCGAGATCCCGGGCCAGCGCTCGGAGTAGCCCACCATCAGGTAGGCCGAGAGGCTGAAGAAGGGCGAGCCGGCGGCGCTCCAGTTGTGCCACCACCACCCGCCGGCGACCGCCGCCGCGCCGAGCACGAGCGCCACCGTGCCCGCGCCGCCGGCGAGCATCGCGAGGCCGAACAGCGCGAGGATCATCTCGGTCCTCACCAGCAGGCCGAGTCCCAGCGCGAGGGCCGCCCCGAGGCGCCGCGGGCGCTCGCGCGCGAGCAGATCGAAGGCGAGCAGCAGCAGGAAGGCGCCGAACAGGAGCGAGGCGTCGTGGTGCACGGTCCGCAGGGTGAGCGGCGCGAGCGTGAAGATCATCGCGGCGGCCGCGCCCACCGGCGGGCCGAAGTGGCGCGTGCCCAGGCGGCACAGCAGCAGCGCGGTCAGCGTGGCGAAGAACGCGCCGAACCAGGCGATCCGGTCGAGCGCCTCCGGGCCGAGCAGGGCGAGCGCGGGGGCGAACAGCAGCGGCTGCAGCGGGCCGTGGACCAGGAGCGGCACGGTGAAGGCGTCGTCGCGCAGGCCCCACAGCGGCGGGTGGATGACGCTGGTGCGGAACCCGTCGCCCGCCAGCAGGTGGCGGGCGGCGACGCCGTATTCCCAGGTGTCGTCCAGCAGGTCCGGGACGCCGGCGCGGAGGCCGGCGAGGTCGAACACCCAGAACAGCGACACCGCCACGAGGACGGCCGTGAACCAGAGCCGGGCGCGGGGATCTCGGGCGACCATGCGGGTGACCTTGGCATGGCGTCGCGGCGCGACGCAAGCATCGGCGGGCACGGACGCGCGAACCCCGTGCTATAGTCCGCCTCCTGCCATGAACGAGGGCCGCACGTGAGAACCGACTGGGGCCGCCTGCGGGCGGTCGTCCTCGAGAGCGACGACTGGGGACTCTGCGCCTGGTCGGCGGACGAGGCCGCGCACCGGGCGCTGGCCTCGACCCCCGCCTTCGCGAGCGCGGCCGGGCGCGTCTACGGCCGCTCCACCCTCGAGAGCGCGGCCGACGTGCGCGCACTGCGCGAGACGCTGCTCGAGTTCCGCGGCGCCGACGGCGCCCCGCCGGTGTGGCAGGCCAATACGGTGATGGCCTCGCCCGACTTCGAACGGCTGGCCCGGGAGGGCTTCGTGGCCGACGCGCTGCCGCTCGCGGTCCACCCCGAGGCGCCCTCGCGCTGGCGGCGCGAGGGGCTGTGGGACGAGGTGCGGGAGAGCATCGCGGCAGGGGTCTGGTGGCCCGAGCTCCACGGCCTGCACCACCTGCCGGCGCGGGCCTGGCTGGATGCCCTGCGGCGCGGCGACGCCGACGCGCGGCTGGCCCTCGCCCAGCAGTGCCCGGTCTGCGAGGCGGTCGAGGCGAGCGGCGAGTACGACGCGTCCGAGCCCGAGGCCCTCCGGACGCGCTCCCTCGAACAGGCGTTCGCGCTCTTCGCGCGGCGCTTCGGCCGCCCGCCAGCGTCCCTGTGCCCGCCCGACTACCGCTGGGACCGGGTGCTCGAGGCGCAGGCCTCCCGGCTGGGCGCGACCGTCCTGCAGGGCGCCGCCGAGCACGCCGGCCGCTGGCCGCGGCTGCGTCGCCTGTGGCACGGCTGGCGCTGGCCGGAGCGCAGCGGCGGGCTCCTGCGCATGCCGCCGCGCATCGCCTTCGAGCCGCGCGGCGACGCCGCGCCCGGGTCGCGCCTGGGCGCCGCGCGGGCGCGGGCCTCGGCGCGCGCCGCGTGGGGCCTCGGACGGCCCGCGGTCGTGAGCAGCCACCGCCACAACTACGCGCACCTCGACCCCGCCTGGTCCGCGGCCGGCCGTGCGGCGCTGCGCGACTTGCTGCGCGGGCTGTGCGAGGATGGCGCCGTGTTCCTGACCGATGCGAAGGTGCGCGACCTGGCCGCGGGCGGGCGGAGGCCCGGGTGAGCCCGGGCGCGGGGTTCGACGGCCGGCTGCCCTGCGGCCGCTGGTCGGTGTGGCGCTACAACTGGCTCGCCAACCACAAGCTGGTGAGCGGGCTCGAGCGCGCCCGCCGCCACGCGCACGGCACGCTGCTCGACGTGGGGTGCGGCTCGCGGCCGTTCGCGCCGCTGTTCCGCGGCTTCGCCGAGCGCTACCTGGGGCTGGACCTGCCCGGTTCCCCCGAGTACCACAGCGCCCGCCCCGACGTCTTCGGGGACGCCTCCTGCCTGCCGATCCGCACCGGCAGCGTGGACACCGTGCTGAGCCTGTCGGTGATGGACCTGGTGCGCGAGCCCGTCCGGGCGCTCGCGGAGATGAGGCGCGTCCTGGCCCCGGGCGGGGTGCTCATCGTCGAGTTCGTGCAGACCGTGCCGGTCTACCGGGGCTCGCCGGATATGTGGCGCTTCACGCGGCCCGGCGTGGAGCGGCTGCTGGCGGACGCCGGGCTCGAGCCGGTCGAGGTCCTCCCGCTGGGGCGGCTGCCCGGCTACGTCGGGCTCTCCGTCCTGGGCTGGCTCAACCGCCTCAACCGGGGCCGGCGGCGGTTCCTCACCGAGTTGCCCGTGCGCCTGCTCTACGTGCTCGTGCAGTCGTTCGCCGAGCTGATGGACCGGCTGTGGTCGGGCTCGAACGAGGTCGTGACGCACGTGGTGGTGGCGCGCATCGCCCCTTGACCCTCTTCAGAAGCCGATGCTAATTTCGGCTTCGTGCCTTCGGTCTCGCAGAGCCCGCCCCGGCCCGTCGTTCGCCTCCTGCCGCAACTCGCGGATTTCGCGGCCCGGCGCTACGGCGAGGCCTCCTTCCTCCTGCGCTGGACGCCGGCGGGCTGGGAGCCCTGGACCTTCTCCGAGGCCGCGCGCCGCATGCACGCCTTCACGGCGCTGCTCGAGCAGGAGGGTGTGAAGCCCGGCGACCGCGTCGCCATCCAGAGCGAGAACCGCCCGGAGTGGGGACTGGCCTACCTGGCCGCGCTCGAGGCGGGGGCGGTGGTCGTGCCGCTGGACGCGCTGCTCAAGGAGCAGGAGGTGGGCGAGATCCTCGTCCAGTCCGGGGCGCGCTTCTGCGTGGTGAGCGCCCGGCAGCGCCCGGTGGTGGAACGCGCGCGGGACTCGCGCCTGCCCGGCCTGCGGCTGTTCTCGCTCGACCCGTCCGACGACCTGCCCTCCTGGTCCGCGGGGCTGGAGCGCTTCCCCGACGAGCGTCCGCGCCCCGAGCGCGCCGCGCCCGACGACCTGGCGGTGCTGCTCTTCACCTCGGGCACGACCGGGCAGGCCAAGGCGGTGATGCTGTCGCACTCGAACCTGCTGCACAACGTCGAGGCCCTGATGAGCGCGATCCCCTACGGGCCGGCCGACCGCATGCTCTCGGTGCTGCCGCTCCACCACACCTTCGAGACCACGATCGGCTTCCTGGTGCCGCTGCGCGGGGGCGGGAGCGTGGCCTACGCCCGCGGGCTCAAGTCGAACGAGTTGCGCGAGGACCTGCGCACCGCGCAGGCGACCATCCTGGTGGGCGTGCCGCTGCTCTACGAGAAGCTGCTCGCCGCCATCCGTCGCGGCATCGCCGATGCGCCGCTGGGGAGCCGGCTGCTGGTGAAGGGGCTGCTCCTCGTGGTGTGGCTGGCGAGCCGGCTGACCGGCGCGCGCCTCGGCGCGCGGCTGCTCCGGCCGTTGCGCGCGAAGGCCGGCCTGGGGCGCATGCGCCTGTTCGTCTCGGGTGCGGCCGCGCTGCCCCGCGGCGTGTTCTGGGGCTTCGTCAACCTCGGCATCCCGGTGGCCGAGGGGTACGGGCTGACCGAGTGCTCGCCCGTGGTGGCGGCCAACCGCACGGACCGGCCGGAGCCCGCCGGCGTGGGGCACCCGCTCCCGGGCATCGAGGTGCGCATCGACCAGCCGGACGCCGAGGGCGACGGCGAGATCATGGTGCGCGGTCCCAACGTGATGCTCGGTTACTACGGCAATCCGCAGGCCACGGCCGAGGTGCTGCGCGACGGCTGGTTCCTGACCGGGGACCTGGGACGCATCCTCTCCGACGGCCGGCTGAAGATCACCGGTCGCGTGAAGAACATGATCGCGACCGCCGCCGGGAAGAAGATCTACCCCGAGGAGGTCGAGATCCACCTCGGCAACTCGCCCTACATCCTCGAGGTCGTGGTGGTGGGGGGGCGCGACGCGCGCGGCGAGCGCGAGGAGGTGCACGCCCACGTGTTCCCGGACTTCCAGGCGCTCGGGGCGCTGGCCCGCAGCCAGGGCCGTGCGTTCGACGAGGCGTACGCCGAGGAGGCGCTGCGCCGGGAGGTGGAGACGCGCTGCCAGTTGCTGGCGCCCTACAAGCGGGTGAAGCGCGTCATCGTGCGGCGCGAGGAGTTCGCCAAGACCACCACGGGGAAGATCCGGCGCCAGAACCTCTCCGCCGAGACCGCCGAGAAGAAGACGAGCGCGGTCGCGTAGCCCGGCAGGACAGGCGCCGAGCAGCGGGGGCCGGGGACCACGGTGGGGCGAGCAGAGGCACCATGCGCTCGCCCCACCGTGGTCCCCGGCCCCCGCGCCGCCCGGCCTCCGGCCCCCGCGTCAACCCGGCGTTCAGCCCTGCGCCGTCCGGCCCCGACGCGCCTACTTGTTCTCCGGCCGGTAGAAGACCGTCCCGTCCGCGTCCACGGTCATGATGTGCCGCTGGAGCATGGGCCCCCGGGGCACCATGCCGCCCGACCAGGAACGGTCGTTCGCGGCGCCGGCGAAGCGCCAGACCAGCTCGAACGTGGCGTCGGCGGCCACGCGGAACGGGAATACGGCCTTCTCGCCGTCGGGGATCGATTCCTTCACGAAGGTCTGGCCGCCGACGCTGACGCGCACGCGCGTCATCTCGCGGCCGCTCATGTTCTCGACCACGGCCTCGTGGCCCGAGCGCCGGTTGAGCAGCTCGCCCCGGTGCTGCCAGCCGTACCACAGCGCGAAGGCGAACAGGACCAGCAAGAGGAAGCGCATCATGGTTGCCTCCAGGGAAGCGGCCTCCTGCGTGGAGTCGACGTCTCACCGTAGGCATGTGCGCCGCGGCGCGCAACCTATCCCGAGGTCGGCGTCTCCACGGGCTCGCCCTGCGGCGCGGCCGGCGTCCCGTCCACGCGCGGGACCGGCTCGATCGCCGCCGGCGTCATCGCACTGAGCAGCCGCGCCGGGGCGGGGCCCAGGTTCTCGGTCGAATGCGGGACGCGGCCGTCGAAGTGGCAGGAATCACCGGTCTCGAGCACCAGCTCCCGCTCCCCGTGCTGCACGCGCACGCGCCCCTCGACGCACAGGAGGCACTCCTCGCCGGGGTGGGAGTGGCGCTGTCCCCCGGGCGGCAGGCCCGCCGGCAGCTGCAGGACGAGCAGCTCGAGGTTGCGCTTCGGCAGGGCGGACAGCACCTCGATCCGCGTCGCGTCGCCGTCGGACGGGGCCAGCGGACGCTCCGCCGCGCGCACCACGTGCAGGGTCGGGTCGTCCTCGACGACGAGGTAGGCCATCGACGTCCGCAGGGCCCCGGCGAGCGCACGCAGGGTGGTCAGCGAGGGCGAGGTGCGGTCGTTCTCCACCTGGCTGATGAAGCCCTTGGACAGGTGGGTCGCGTCGGCGAGCTTCTGGACCGTGAGGCCGCGGCGCAGGCGCAGGTCCCTGATCTTTCGGCCGAGCTGCATGGTCACATTCCCTGTGGTTCGGTGAGGAGAAGGTCGATCCTGTACGCAGGCTAGGGCGCGAGGTTCCCGGTGTCAACGGCGGACGCGGCCCGGGGCCCGGGCCCGGGGCCTGCCGCCGCGCGCAGGCTGCGGTCGCCGAGGTACTGGAGCTGGTAGAGCCTTGCGTAGATGCCACCGCGCGCCAGCAGGTCCGCGTGGCTCCCCATCTCGCGCACGCGTCCGTGGTGCAGCACCACGATGCGGTCCACGTCCTGGATGGTGGAGAGCCGGTGCGCGATCACCAGCGAGGTCCGCCCGCTCATGAGGCGGCGCAGGCCGTCCTGGATGAGGGCCTCGGTCTGGGTGTCCACCGAGGAGGTCGCCTCGTCCAGCACCAGCACGCCGGGGTCGGCGGCCAGGGCCCGGGCGAAGGCCAGCAACTGGCGCTCGCCCGCCGAGAAGGTCGCGCCGCGCTCGTGCACCTCGGCGTCGTAGCCGCCCGGCAGGCGCTCGATGAAGCGGTCGGCGTGCACCTCGCGCGCGGCCCGCACGATGGACTCTCGCGGCAGCGTGGCGTCGGCCAGCGCCAGGTTCGAGGCGATGCTGCCCGAGAACAGGAAGGGATCCTGCAGCACGAGCCCGATGTGCCGCCGCAGCCCGCGGATGTCCCATTCCGCCAGCGGGCGGCCGTCGACGCGGATGACGCCGTGTTGCGGCTGGTAGAAGCCCATCAGCAGGCTCACCGCCGTGGTCTTGCCCGAGCCCGTGGCCCCGACCAGGGCGACCTTCTCGCCGGGCTCGACCACGAAGGAGACGTCCTCGAGCACCCGGGTCTCGCCGTCGTAGGCGAACGTGACGCCGTCGAACTCGATCCGTCCGCGGAAGGCCCCCTCGCCGGGCCGGTCCGGCCCCGCCGGTCCGCCCGCCGCGGGCGGCGCGGCGGCCGGGTCGGCCGGCGTGTCGAGCAGGTCGAAGATGCGCTCCGAGGAGGCCATGGCCTGCTGCAGGATGTTGTACTTCTCGCTCAGGTCCGAGATGGGGCGGAAGAAGCGCTGCGTGTACTGGATGAAGGCCACCAGGGTCCCCAGCGTGATCCCCGTCCACATGACCTGGCGGCCGCCGTACCAGACGATGAGCGAGACCGCGAGGGCGCTGACCAGTTCCAGCACCGGGAAGAAGATGGCGTGGTAGAAGTTCGCCTGCAGGTTCGCGTCCCGGTGCCCGGCGTTGACGGCGCGGAACTCCGCGTGGTTGCGCTCCTGGCGGTTCAGCAGCTGCACGGTCGCCATGCCGGTCAGGTTCTCGTTGAGGAAGGCGTTGAGGTGCGCCAGGCGCGTGCGCACGTCGCGGAACGAGCGGCGCACCTTGATGCGGAACGTCAGCGTCACCAGGAAGATGAGGGGCACGACCGAGAACGCCACGCCCAGCAACTCCGCGTTCAGCCGCCACATCACGACGAGGATGCCCACCAGCGCGAACACGTTGGCGAACAGCGCGACCACGCCGGCGGTGACGAGCTCGTTCAGCACGTCCACGTCGTTCGTGACGCGCGTCATCAGCCGGCCGACGGGGTTGCGGTCGAAGAAGGAGAGCGGCAGGCGCTGCAGCTGGCGGAAGATCGCCACGCGCAGGTCCATCATCACGCGCTGGCCCACGCGCTGCATGATCTGGTTCTGCACGTAGCCCAGGCCGAAGCTGACCAGCAGCACCGCGAGGTAGAGCACCGCCACCTGGTCCAGGCGCACCAGGTCGTGGCGGCGGATGCCGCGGTCGATCGCCTCCTTGGTCAGCATCGGGCCGGCGAGCTGCGCCAGGGCGTCGACCATCACGACCGCCCCGGCGAGCCACACCTGTCCGCGGTAGGGGCGCAGGTACCCCAGCAGCCGCCGCATGAGGCGGTGGTCGTAGCCCCGGCCCGAGGCCTCCTCCTCCTGGAGCGGGGTCACGAGGCCTCGAGCTCCTCTTCCAGCTGCTGGCGGCGGTGGAGCGCGGCGTAGCGGCCGTCCAGCTCCAGCAGCCGCTCGTGCGTGCCGCGCTCGGCGACCGCGCCGTCCTCCAGCACCACGATCTCGTCGGCGTCCCGCACCGTGCTCACCCGGTGCGAGACGATGAGCGTGGTGCGCCCGGCGCTCGCGTCGCGCAGGCCGTGCAGCACCGCCTCCTCGGTCTGGGTGTCCACGCTCGAGAGGCAGTCGTCCAGCATCAGCACGGGCGCGTCCCGCAGGACGGCGCGGGCGATGGCCGCGCGCTGTCGCTGCCCCCCCGAGAGGGTGATGCCGCGCTCGCCCACCAGGGTGTCGAAGCCCAGGGGGAAGGCGCGCACGTCGCCGTCGAGATGCGCGACCCGGGCCGCGCGCTCGACGGCCTCGCGGTCCTCGTGCGGGACCCCGTAGGCGATGTTCGCGGCCACCGTGGTGGAGAACAGGAAGGTGTCCTGCGGCGCCACCGCCAGGTTCTCGCGCAGCGCGTGCAGGTCGTAGTCGCGGACGTCCACGCCGTCCAGGAACACCGTGCCCGGCGGCGGCTCGAACGTGCGGCCGAGCAGCGCGAGCAGCGTGCTCTTGCCCGAGCCCGTGCGCCCGACCAGTGCCACGGTCCGCCCGGCGGGCACGCGGAAGCTCACGTCGCTCAGGGCCGGGCGCGTCGCGCCCGGGTAGGTGAAGGTGACGTGGCGGAACTCCACCTCGCCGCGGGCCACGGCGGGCGCGGGGCGCGCCCCGGCGGCGGCCCGGCCACCGGCGGCCACCGGCGGGACGTCGAGCACGTCGACGATGCGCTCCCACGACGCGAGGCCGCGCTGGAAGATGTTGATGACCCAGCCCAGCGCCACCATCGGCCAGTTCAGCATGCCGATGTACACCGTGAACGCCACGAACTGGCCGAGCGTGATGCGGCCGGCCACGACCTCGCGCCCCCCGAGGTAGAGCACCAGCAGCGCCGCCAGTCCGGAGAGGAACGCGAGCATCGGGTAGAACAGCCCCGACGTGTGGATCAGCCGGAGATTGCGCTCGAGGTACCCCTGGTTGAGCGCGCGGAAGTCCTCGAGCTCGCGCTCCTCGCGGGCGAAGGCCCGCACCACCCGCACGCCCGCCAGGTTCTCCTGGGCGTGCGCCGAGAGCGAGGAGAAGTACGCCTGGATCTCCTCGAAGCGGCGGTGGATGCGGTCGCCGAAGTACCAGACGGTGAGCGAGACCAGCGGCAGCGGCAGCAGCGCGAGCGCGGTGAGCCGCGGGTTGATCGCGAGCATGAACCCCATCGACGCCAGCGCCGTCACGAGGGTGTTGACGGAGTACATCAGGCCCGGTCCCAGCATCATGCGGACGGCCGCGAGGTCGTTCGTGGTCCGGGACATCAGGTCGCCGGTGCGTCCGCGCTGGAAATACTCGATCGGCAGCCGCTCGAGGTGCGCGAAGAGGTCGTTGCGGAGGTCGTACTCGACGTGGCGCGAGATGCCGATCACCGCCTGGCGCATCCAGAACTTGAAGACGCCCGCGATCACCGCGATGCCGAGCAGCAGGAGGGCGTAGCGGCCGAGCTTCTCCGCCGTGACGCCGCGGTAGAGGTCGTCCACCGCGAGGCGCAGGACCTGCGGCTGGGTGAGGGCGACCAGGTCGGCGAGCGCCACGCACGCCAGCCCCCACGCCAGGCCGCGCCGGTAGCGCGCGAGGTAGGGGAGGAGGCGCAGCCTCAGGTCAAGGATGGGCGGTCCTCCTCAGGGCCCGGCCGGCCGGCGGAACCGGCCCGCGACCGGGGCGAAGGGTCCACGGTTTCCGGCCGGGCTCTCCGCCCGGAGCGAAGCGATCCGCCCTGGCGGGGCGGATCCCCTCAGGGAGCCTTGGTACCGCCGAGGAAGCCCTGCAGCCGGTTCAGCCGGGTCTGCTTGAGAATCAGGGCGACGTACAGCTGGTCGAAGTGAAGCGTGTTCTTCCCCATCGCCGTGGACCACGAACCCGCCGCGAGGTCGAGCCGGTCGTCCACCCGCCACACCAGCTCCGGGCCCGCCAGGTGCGTCGCGCGGTCCTGGGCCAGCGCTCCGTGCGACAGCGTGGTCGCTCCGGAGTAGCGGCCGCACAGCAGGAGCGAGCGCGTCAGCCACAGGCCGAGGTCGGCCGAGGCGAGGAACAGGGTGCTGCGCGTCTCGCTGGCGGCGTCCGGCACGTCGGCGAGGGCCCTGCCGACCTTCGAGGAGTAGCGGTACGCCCCGCCGGCCCCGACCTGCAGGAAGCCACGCTTCGCCAGCCGCGTGCCGTACTGGAGGGAGGAGGAGACCTGCTGCATCGCGCCGCCGCGCAGCGGATCGGCGAGCAGCGACAGGTCCCGGTCGTAGCCCAGCGGCGCCTGGAAATCGAGCGCCAGCGCCAGGGCCGTGGGACCCTGCAGGAGGCCCACGCGAAGCCCGCCGCGGAAGTCCTCGAGGCCCGTGCTGGTGACGGCGCTCCCGGCATCGTCCATGCGGGTCACGCCGATGAACGGCACACCCATCACGACGCTCAGGCGCTTCTTCCAGCCCAGTTCGACGGTGCCGAGGAGCGAGCGCTCCTCCCACTTGCCGCCGAGGAGGGCACGGTTCCCGGCGTCGTCGCGGTAGGTGTCGGCGGTGAGCAGCCCGCCGCGCAATTCGGTGTAGTAGTCGCCCGGCGCAGGCAGCCAGGGCCCGGCCTGGGCCGGGCGGAGGAAGCCGGGGGCGATCAGCAGCGACAGGATCAGGGCGGATGACGCGGCGCGCGCGCTCATGGGCGGCGATATCCTCCGAAGAGATAGGCGTGTAGAAGACGACCGGTCTGCGGGACTGTAGCCACGCCGACTCGCCTGCGCAAGTGGGCCTGGCCTCGCCCGGGCGGTCGATGGCCCCCGGCCGCGCGGGGCCGGACGCGCGTGCAAGCCGCCCACTCCGTGTGGCACCATCCGGAGCCATGGAGCGGATCACCGTGCTCGAATACATCCGCGACCCGGAGGGCGTCTGGACGCTGCCCGCCCGGCTGGTCGCGGACCTGGCCCGCCGCTACCCCGGGGTGCGTTTCGAATCGCCGCCCGACCGCGCCGCGGCCGAACGGTTGCTGCCCGAGGCCGACGTCGTCTACGGGGTGCTGGTGGACGACGGCAACTTCCCGCTGGCCCGGCGGCTGCGCTGGATCCACGTCAGCGCCGCCGGCGTCGGCTCGCTGCTCTTCCCGGCGCTCGCCGCCAGCGATGTCGTGTTCACCAACGGGCGCGGCCTGCACGCCGTCTCGATGGCCGAGCACGCGCTCGGCCTGATGCTGGCGTTCGCGCGCAAGCTCCACCTCGCGCGCGACCTGCAGCGCGAGCGCCGCTGGGAGCAGGTCGGCCTGTGGACGGAGCCGCCCCCCTTCGGGCAGCTGGCCGGTGGCACGCTCGGGCTCGTGGGACTGGGGGCGATCGGGTCGGCGCTGGCGGAGCGCTCGGCGGCGCTCGGCCTGCGCGTCATCGCCGTGCGCCCTCACCCCGCCGGCGACCCGCGGCCCGCCCACGAGCAGTGGGGCCTCGCGCGCCTGCCCGAGCTGCTCGAGCGCGCCGACTGGGTGGTGCTCGCCGCGCCGCACACGGCGGCGACCCGCGGGATGATCGGCGCGACCGAGCTGGCGCGCATGAAGCCGGGTGCGGTGCTGATCAACCTGGGGCGCGGCGCGCTGGTGGACGAGCCGGCCCTGGTCGCCGCCCTGCGCGCCGGGTGCATCGCCGGCGCGGCGCTCGACGTGGTGCGCGCGGAGCCGCTCGCCGCCGACAGCCCGCTGTGGGCCATGCCCAACGTCATCCTCACGCCCCACGTCTCAGGACTCGGGCCGCGCTACTGGGAGCGCGCGGTCGAGCAGTTCGCCGCCAATCTCGAGCGCTTCCTCGCCGGCCGCCCCCTCGTCAACGTCGTGGACAAGCACGCCGGATACTGAAGACCGCGCGCGGGGGCCTGAGAGCGACGGAGCGAGCGCATGGTGCCTCTGCTCGCTGCGTCGCTCTCCGGCCCCCGCGCCGGGGGCACAGGGGGCGCTCTGGCCGCGGCGATCCACCCCGTCCGCGCTCGGCGGCCGGGCGGTCGCCGACCTTCCCGCGGCGTCCGGAGCGCCCGCGTCGCGATGCGACGGAAGGATACCTCGATTGCCTTGACACCCCGCGTCCGCCGCGGGCAGACTGCGCCATCGTGACGGTCGTGATGGCCCGACGCCGGGTGGACGCGCGTTCGTGAAGGCGCCGGGCTGCATCGTGTGAGCCGGATTCCCGTCGCGCGTTCGCGGCCGGACGATCCCAGAGGTGCGTGTGATCCAGGTGGTCTGCGTCAAGCAGGTGCCCGACACCGAGACACGGGTCAAGGTGGCCGCCGACGGCCGCAACCTCGATCCCGCGGGCGTGACGTGGGTGCTCAACCCCTACGACGAGTACGCGGTGGAGCAGGCGCTGCGCGTGCGTGACCAGCAGGGTGGCGGAGAGGTCGTGGCGGTCTCGGTGGGCGGTCCCGGGGTGCAGAGCGCGCTGCGCAACGTGCTGGCGCTCGGCGCCGACCGCGCCATCCACCTGCGGAGCGACGTGACCGCGCCCGACCCGCTCGCCCTGGCCCGCGCGCTGTCCGCCGAGCTGCGCGGCCTGGGCGCCGGCCTGGTGTGGTTCGGCAAGCAGGCGGTGGACGACGATCAGGCGCAGGTCGGCCCGATGACGGCGGAGTTGCTGGACCTGCCGTGCGCGACCGTGGCCGCGACGTTCGCCCTCGAGGGCGAGAAGGTCATCGTGGAGCGCGAGATCGAGGGCGGCCGCGAGGTGGTGGAGCTGACGCTGCCGGCCGTCGTCACGGCCGAGAAGGGCCTCAACGAGCCGCGGTACGCGTCGCTCAAGGGCATCATGGCCGCGAAGAAGAAGACGATCGAGGAGAAGCCGGCCGAGCTGGGCGAGCCCGCCCTCGAGGTCGTGGCCCTGCTCCTGCCGCCGCCGCGGGCCGCGGGCCGCATCATCGGCCAGGGGCCGGAGGCGGTGGCCGAGCTGGTGCGGGTGTTGCGCGAGGACGCGAAGGTCATCTAGGCCCGGCAGGCACGGGGGAAGCGCATGAGCATCCTGGTCTTCATCGAGCAGCGGGACGGTCGCGTGCGCGCGGTCTCGCGCGAGGCGCTGGGCGAGGCCACGCGGCTCGCGGCCTCGCTGGGCGGGCCCGTCGTCGGCGTCTGCCCGGCCGCATCGGACCCGGGGCTCGCCGCGCTCGGCGAGGCGGGCGCGGAACGCGTGCTGCTCGCCGCGCATCCGGCCTTCGCCGCCTACGACGCCGCCGGCTACGCCCGCGCGGTGGCGGCCGCCGCCGCCGCGCTGAAGCCCGCGATCGTCCTGTTCGGCGCCTCGACGATGGGCCGCGACCTGGCGCCCCGCGTGGCCGCGCGCCTCGGGGCGGGGCTCGCCACCGACTGCACCGCGCTGGCGGTCGAGGGCGGGCGCCTGGTGGCGTCGCGGCCGGTCTTCGCGGGCAAGGCGCTCCAGAAGGTGGCCTTCCCGAAGGCGCCGGCCCTGGCCACCCTGCGTCCGAAGGCGTTCGCGCCGGCGGTGCCCGGCGGGAAGAGCGCGGCCGTCGAGCCGCTGGCGGTGGACTTCGACGCGGCCGCCTCGCGCGCGAAGGTGCTGCGCGTGGTCGAGGCGGGCGCGGGCAAGGTGGACCTGACCGAGGCCGAGGCGATCGTCTCGGGCGGACGGGGCATGAAGGGCCCGGAGCACTTCGCGCTGATCGAGGCCCTGGCCGCCGCGCTCGGCGCGAGCGTCGGCGCCTCGCGCGCCGTCGTGGACGCGGGCTGGCGTCCGCACTCGGAGCAGGTCGGGCAGACCGGCAAGACGGTCTCGCCGAAGCTCTACGTGGCGGTGGGCATCTCGGGCGCCATCCAGCACCTCGCCGGGATGACCTCGTCGCGCTGCATCGTGGCGATCAACAAGGACGCCGAAGCGCCCATCTTCAAGGTGGCGGACTACGGGATCGTGGGCGACCTCTTCGAAGTCGTGCCGGCGCTCACCGAGGCCGTGGGGAAACTCAACGCGCACGCCTGAGCCGGGCAGCCGCCGGCCGGGAGCGCAGGGTGGAGTAGCGTGACCGCGTATCTGCCGATCCTGATCGCGCTGTTGGTCGCCGTGGGCTTCGTCGTGGTCGTGATGGTCGCGTCCTCGCTCGTCGTGCCCATGCGGCGCAACGCGATCAAGAACAGCCCCTACGAGTGCGGCATCGAGCCGGTCGGCACCGCGCGTCAGCGCTTCCCGGTGAAGTTCTACCTGGTCGCGGTGCTCTTCATCCTGTTCGACATCGAGGCGGTGTTCCTCTACCCGTGGGCCGTGAGCTTCCGGCAGCTCGGGCTGTACGGGCTGGTCGAGATGGTGCTCTTCATCGTCATCCTGTTCGTCGGCTACCTGTACCTCTTGAAGAAGCGGGCGCTGGAATGGGAATGAGCCTGACGGTCGTCCCCGCCGGCCCGCGCGCCCGGGGGGTGTCGTGACCGGGCGCGGGAACCCCGGGGCCCCGGATCCCCTGCGGATCCTCGGGGCGCCGTCGCCGGTGGTCCGCGAGCAGGAGGCGCTGCGCGAGGAGCTCGAGCGCGGCCTGCTGTTCGCCAAGGCCGACAGCATGATCGGCTGGGCGGTGAACCAGTCGCGCGCGAACTCGATCTGGCCGCTGGGCTTCGGGCTCGCCTGCTGCGCCATCGAGATGATGGCCACGCTCGGCCCGGGCTTCGACCTCTCGCGCATGGGGGCCGAGGTCATGCGGCCCTCGCCGCGCCAGGCGGACCTGATGATCGTCGCCGGGCGGGTGAGCCTCAAGATGGCGCCGGTGCTGCGGCAGCTCTACGACCAGATGCCCGACCCCAAGTGGGTCATCTCGATGGGCGCCTGCGCCTCGTGCGGCGGGATCTTCAACAACTACGCGATCCTGCAGGGGGTGGACAAGATCGTACCGGTGGACGTCTACGTGCCGGGCTGCCCGCCGCGACCCGAGTCGCTCATCTACGGCATCATCAAGCTGCAGGAGAAGATCCTCGCCTCGGGCGTCGAGCTCGGCCCGCTCTGGCGCCGCGGCCCGAAGAAGACGGGGGCCGCGTGACGCCGCTGACCCCCGAGCGCATCGAGGAGCGGCTGCGCGAGCGCTTCCCCGGCGTGGAGTTCCGCCGCCAGCGCGGCGAGGCGGTGCGCGACCACACGCTCCAGGTCGCGGCCGCGAACCTGGTCGAGGTTTGCACCTTCCTGCGCGACGACCCCGAGCTGGACTTTGCCATGCTCTCGTGGATCTCCGGCGTGGACTGGCTGCCGCGCGAGCCGCGCTTCGAGGTGGTCTACGGGCTGCTCTCGCTCTCTCGCGCCGTGCGCCTGACGCTCAAGGTGCCGGTCGGGGAGGAGAACCCGCGCGTCCCCACGGTCATCGGCGTGTGGCCCACCGCCGACTGGCTCGAGCGCGAGACCTGGGACTTCTACGGGATCGAGTTCGCCGGGCACCCCAACCTGGTGCGCATCCTGCTGCCCGAGGGCTGGGTGGGCTGGCCGCTGCGCAAGGACTCGCCGCTCGGCTACGAAGAGGTGGCGTTCACCCACAACACGCCGCAGCGCGAGAAGCCCGCGCCCGGGCTGCGCAAGCTCGGGCCGAAGAAGGTGAGATACCGTGCGCAGTGAGACGATGACCCTCAACATGGGGCCCCAGCACCCCGCGACCCACGGCGTGCTGCGCGTCGCCGTGGAACTGGACGGCGAGACCATCGTCCGGGCCCAGCCGATCGTCGGCTACCTGCACACCGGCATGGAGAAGCAGGCCGAGTACAAGACGTACACGCAGTCCATCCCCCAGACCGACCGGATGGACTACCTGGCGCCGATGTCGAACAACCTGGCCTTCTGCCTGGCGGTGGAGAAGCTGATCGGCATCGCGCCGCCGCCGCGCGCCCTGCACGCGCGCGTGCTGCTCACCGAGCTGACACGCCTCTCGTCGCACCTGGTGTGGATCGGCACGCACGCGATGGACATCGGCGCGATGTCGATGTTCTTCTACACCTTCCGCGAGCGCGAGCAGATCATGGGCATGTACGACCAGGTCTGCGGCGCGCGCATGACCGCCACCTACTTCCGCGTGGGCGGCCTGGCGATGGACCTGCCGGCGGACTTCCTCGAGCGGGTGAGCCGGTTCCTGGACACCATGCCCGGGCACTTCGCCGAGTACGAGAAGCTGCTCACCGGCAACCCCATCTGGCTGGCGCGCACCAAGGGCGTGGCCCTGCTCTCGAAGCAGGACGCCATCGCGCTGGGCGTCACCGGGCCGGTGCTGCGCGCCGCGGGCGTGCCGTGGGACCTGCGCCGGAACATGCCCTACGGCGGCTACGAGCAGTACGACTTCGACGTCCCGGTGGGGGAGCACGGCGACGCGTTCGACCGCTACCTGGTGCGCCTCGAGGAGATGCGCCAGGCCGTGCGCATCTGCCGCCAGGCGATCGCGAAGCTCCGCGAGATCGGGCCCGGCGATTACCGCCTGCGCGACTACAAGTACGTGCTGCCTCCCAAGGAGGACGTGAAGACCTCGATGGAGGCCCTGATCCACCACTTCAAGATCGTGGCGCACGGCTTCTTCCCGCCGGTGGGCGAGGCCTACCAGGCCATCGAGGCCCCGAAGGGCGAGCTGGGCTTCTACTTCGTCTCCGACGGCACCCCGAAGCCCTGGCGCATGAAGGTGCGTTCGCCGTCCTTCACGAACCTGCAGGCGCTCGACGCGATGGTCCGCGGCGGCCTGGTCGCGGACGTCATCACCGCCATCGGCACGCTCGACATCGTGCTCGGGGAGGTGGACCGATGAGCGGCGCTCCGGTGACGCACGCGGCGCCGGCCGGGCCGGTCGCCTGGCCGACGGCGCTGCAGCCGAAGGTGGACGAGGCCCTCGCGCACTACCCGAACCGGCGTTCGGCCGTCCTCCCGCTGCTGTGGATCGCCCAGCGCGAGTGGGGCTGGCTCCCGCCCGAGGCGCTGCGGCTGGTGGCCCGCACGGTCGGGCTGCCGGACACCGAGGTGTTCGGCGTGGCGACCTTCTACACCATGTTCAACCTGAAGCCGGTGGGCAGGCACCACCTGCAGGTCTGCATGACCCTGTCGTGCTCCCTCATGGGAGCCGACCGCCTGTTCCAGCACCTCAGCCGCAAGCTGGGGATCGGCCACGGCGAGACCACGCCCGACGGCCGCTTCACGCTGCGCCGGGTGGAGTGCCTGGCCGCCTGCGGCGGCGGGCCCTGCCTGCAGGTGAACGAGCAGAAGTTCCACGAGAACCTCGACGAGGCCGCGGTGGACCGCATCCTGGAAGGCCTGAAGTGAGCGCGCCGCGGGGGCCCCTGCTCTTCAAGGACATCGACACGCCCGGCCTCGCCGGGCTCGAGACCTACCGGCGCACCGGCGGCTACGGCGCGGTCGCGGCCGTGCTCGGCCGGCAGACGCCCGAGCAGTGCATCGAGGTCGTGAAGGCCTCCGGCCTGCGCGGACGCGGCGGCGCCGGGTTCCCCACCGGGCTCAAGTGGAGCTTCGTGCCCAAGGGGACCGACCGGCCGAAGTACCTGGTCTGCAATGCCGACGAGAGCGAGCCGGGGACCTTCAAGGACCGCGAGCTGATCGAGAAGAACCCGCACCGCCTGATCGAGGGCATGATCCTCGCGGGCTGGGCCATCCAGTCCAACACCGGCTACGTCTACCTGCGTGGCGAGTTCGGCTGGCTGCAGACCGTGCTCGACCGGGCCATCGCCGAGGCGTACGCCGCCGGCCTGCTGGGGCGTGACGTCGCCGGGACCGGCTTCCGCTTCGACCTGCACACGCACCTGGGCGCGGGCGCCTACATCTGCGGCGAGGAGACCGCGCTGCTCTCGTCGCTCGAGGGTTTCCGCGGGCAGCCGCGCCTGAAGCCGCCGTTCCCCGCGGTCGAGGGGCTCTACCGCTGCCCGACCATCGTCAACAACGTCGAGACCCTGGTGAACGTCCCGCACATCCTCGGGCAGGGCGCGGCGTGGTACCGCCAGTGGGGGACCGAGAAGAGCGCGGGGACGAAGGTCTTCAGCGTCTCGGGCCCGGTGATGCGCCCCGGCAACTACGAGCTGCCGCTCGGCGTGCCGCTGCGCACGCTGCTCGAGGAGCACTGCGGCGGGATGCGCGACGGGCTGAAGATCAAGGCGGTGATCCCGGGCGGATCCTCGGTGCCGCCGCTGCCGGCCAGCCTGCTCGACACGCCGCTGGACTTCGAGTCCATGAACGCCGCGGGCACGTTCCTCGGCTCGGGCGCCGTCATCGTCATCGACGAGCAGACCTGCATGGTGGACTCGCTCTGGAACCTCATGCGCTTCTACTCGCACGAGTCCTGCGGCAAGTGCACGCCGTGCCGCGAGGGCACCTACTGGATGACCGGGATCCTCGAGCGCCTCGAGCGCGGAGCGGGCCGGGCCTCCGACATCGACCTGCTCGCGGACCTGGCGGACAACATCCTGGGCCGCTCCTTCTGCCCGCTCGGCGACGCCGCGGCGATGCCGGTGCAGGGCTTCCTCAAGCACTTCCGCGCGGAGTTCGAGCACCACGTCGAGCGGAAGGCCTGCCTGGCGAACCGACGGCGCGACGCGCGCACGGGGGTCCCGGCATGAGCGCGAAGGTCCGCGTCACCATCAACGGCCGCACGGTCGAGGTCCCGGCCGGCACCCTCGTCACCGACGCCGCGCGCGCCGCCGAGGTGCACATCCCGGTCTTCTGCTCGCACGCCAAGCTCCCGCCCCTGGGCGCCTGCCGCATCTGCCTGGTCGAGATCGGCCTGCCGAGGAAGGACCGGGACGGCAAGCCCGTGCTGGGCGCGGACGGCGGCCCCGAGATCGCCTGGAACCCGAAGCCCCAGACCGGCTGCACCACGCCGGTGAGCGAGGGCATGGTGGTGGCGACCGACTCCCCGGTCGCGGTCAAGGCGCGCAAGGGCACCATGGAGTTCCTGCTGGTCAACCACCCGCTCGACTGCCCGGTGTGCGACGAGGGTGGCGAGTGCCAGCTGCAGGACCTGGCCTTCGCCTTCGGCGCCGACTTCTCGCGCATGGGCGGCGCCAAGCGCACGTTCGTCTCCGAGGACCTCGGGCCGGTGGTGAAGAAGGAGGCGAACCGCTGCATCGCCTGCATGCGCTGCGTGCGGTACTGCGACGAGATCATGGGCGAGGACGCGCTCACGGCGCACCAGCGCGGCGTGCGCACCGAGATCTCCTCGTTCGACCGCCGGCCGCTCGAGTGCGAGCAGTGCGGCAACTGCATCGAGGTCTGCCCGGTGGGCGCGCTCACGGCGCTGCCCTACCGCTTCAAGGCGCGCCCCTGGGACCTGAGGCAGCACGTCACCGTCTGCCCGTGGTGCTCGAACGGCTGCTCGGTGCGGCTCGGCGTGCGCGGCGCGGAGATCCTGCGCGGGCGCGGCACGGAGCGCCGCGGCGTCAACCAGGAGTACCTGTGCGTGCGCGGGCGCTTCGGCTACGGGTTCGTGAACGACGCGGCGCGGCTGAGCGGCGCGTGGGTGCGCCCGCCGGGCGGGTCCGCGAGCCCGCTGGAGCCGGCCTCGTTCGAGGAAGCGGTGGCCCACGCCGCGGCGCGACTGCGCGAGATCGCGGCGCGCGACGGGGCGGACGCGATCGCCTTCCTCGGCGGCGAGAAGCTCGGCCTCGAGGAGCAGTACCTGATGCAGAAGCTGGCGCGCGCCGTGCTCGGCACGAACCACGTGGACTCGCGCACGCGCCTGGTCGCCCCGCTCGCGGGCGCGGCCTTCCTCAAGGCCACGGGCGGCGGGCGCCCGTCGATCTCGATCGACGAGCTGGGCCGGACCCGGGAGGTGCTGGTCCTGGGCGACGACCTGCAGGGCGAGTCGCCGTTCCTGCAGGCCGCGCTGATCCGCGGCCAGCACCAGCAGGGGGTGCACCTGACCGTCGCGCACCCGCGGCGCGTGAAGCTGGCGCGGGCCCGCCTCGGCGGCGAGTGGCTCGGCCTCGCGCCCGGCAGCGAGCTGGCGCTCCTGAACGGGCTCACGCGCGCCGCGCTCGACCTGGGCGATCCGGCGGACCTGCCCGCCGAGGTCGCGGCCGGGCTTCCGGCGCTCAAGAGCGCGCTCGCGGCGTGGACTCCCGAGCGGGCCGCGCAGGCCACCGGCGTGCCGGCGGCGGCGATCGCCGCGGCGGCCCGGCGGCTGCGCGAGGCCCCGAGCCGGGCGATCGTGTTCGGCCGGGCCTACGCCGAGCACGCCCAGGCGGCGGCACTCCTGCAGGCGGTCGAGAACCTCGGATGGGCGACCGGCGCGCTCGCGTCCGCCCGCTCGTGCGTCCTCTACGCGGGGCCGCAGAGCGGCACGCAGGGCGCGCTCGACATGGGGCTGGCGCCCGACGTCCTCCCGGGCTACGTGCCGGTGGCCGACGCGGCCGCGCGCGCGCCGTTCGAGAAGCAGTGGAACGCGAAGCTCGGAGCGGCGCCGGGCCTGGCCGCGCCCGCGATCCTCGCGGCGGCGGCGGCGGGCCGGGTGAAGGCGCTGTGGATCGTGGGCGACGAGTGGGTGCGGAGCGCCCCCGACCGCGCGCTCGTGGAACAGGCGTTGGCGCGCGCCGAACTGGTGATCGTGAGCGAGCTGTTCATGACCGAGACCGCGCGCCGGGCGCACGTCGTGTTCCCCGCCGTCTCCTTCGCCGAGAAGGAGGGCGTGGCGGTCAACTGCGAGCGCCGGCTCCAGCGCTCCGCGCGGGCGCTCGCCCCGCGGCGCGGGGCGACGAGCGACGGAGAGATCTTCGCGGCGGTCGCGCGCGCCCTCGGGGCGGAGTGGTCCTACCGCACGAACGAGGACGTCTTCCGCGAGATCGCGCGCCTGGTGCCCGGCTACGGGGGACTCTCGTGGGCCTCGCTGCTGCCGCTCGGACCGCAGTGGGCGAGCGCGCCCGCGCGGGTCGCCGCGTCGCTGCAGCCCGCGGCCGACGAACGGCCCGCGGCGGGCGAGGGCCTCTGGCTGCTCGCGGGCGGCACGCTGTTCCAGCAGGGCAGCCTCGGGCACCGCATCGAGTTGCTGACGCGGCTCGCCGGGGCGGCCACCGCGCGCTTCCACCCCGACGAGGCGCGGCGCCTGGGCCTGGTCGCCGGCGAGTCGGTCCGGATCGAGGGGCCGGGCGGGGGCCTGACGCTCCCCGCGGCGCTGGACGAGGACGTGCCGCCGGGGGCCGTGTTCGTGCCCTACGCCCACCGCGACGTCGAGCTCAACCGGCTCGGCGGCCCCGCCGGTGCCGGGCTGCGCGTGACGGCCCGCAAGGCCGGCGCCGCCCCGCGGACGGGAGCGTGAACGTGCTGACCGCCTTCTTCCAGGATCCCACGGTCCAGGTCTGCTTCTGGGGGCTCGTCAAGATCGTCGTCATCCTGATGGTCATGCTCGGGATCGTCGCCTACCTGACCTACTTCGAGCGCAAGGTCGCCGGCCACATCCAGTCGCGGCCCGGCCCGAACCTGGTGGGCCCGTGGGGGCTGTTCCAGCCGTTCGCCGACATCCTCAAGCTCTTCCTCAAGGAGGAGTTCATCCCGGCGAACGCGAACAAGATCCTCTTCCACGTCGCTCCGATCCTGGCGGTCACGCCGGCGCTCACCTCCTTCGCGGTGGTGCCGATCGGGCCCAACTTCATCGTCACCGACGTGAACGTGGGCCTGCTGGTGTTCCTCGCCATGTCGAGCCTGGGCGTCTACGCGCTGGCGCTGGCGGGCTGGTCCTCGAACAACAAGTACGCCCTGCTCGGCGGCCTGCGCTCGTCGGCGCAGATGGTCTCCTACGAGCTGGCGCTCGGGCTCTCGACCATCGGCGTGGTCCTGCTGGCCGGCTCGCTCTCGCTGGTGGACATCGTGCACGCCCAGAGCGGCGCCTTCGCGCTCGGGCCGCTGTCGCTGCCGCGCTGGTTCGTGTTCACCCAGCCGGTGGCGTTCGTGGTCTTCCTGGTGTGCGCCTTCGCCGAGACCAACCGCGCGCCCTTCGACCTGCCCGAAGGGGAGTCCGAGCTGGTGGGCGGCTTCCACACCGAGTACTCGAGCATGAAGTGGGCGATGTTCTTCCTGGGCGAGTACATGAACATGCTCACCATCTCCTCGATCACGGTGACGCTCTTCCTCGGCGGCTGGAACGGGCCGTGGCTGCCCGAATCGCTCCAGTTCCTCTGGTTCTTCGGCAAGCTCTTCGCGCTGATCTTCCTCTTCATGTGGGTGCGCTGGACGTTCCCGCGCCTGCGCTACGACCAGCTCATGGCCTTCGGGTGGAAGGTGCTGCTCCCGATCGCGCTGCTGAACGTGCTGGCGACCGGGGCGGTCGCCTACTGGGTGGGCAACCGATGATCACCGTCCTGTTCGTGGCGTTCGCGGCCATCCTGGTGGTCTCGAGCCTGCTCGTCATCCTGCACCGCAACCCGCTGACCAGCGCGCTCTTCCTGGTGCTGGCCTTCTGCTCGCTGGCCGCCATCTACCTGCTGCTCCACGCCGAGTTCATCGGCCTGGTGCAGGTCGTGGTCTACGCCGGCGCCATCATGGTGCTGTTCCTGTTCGTCATCATGTACCTGAACCTGGGCCACGACGTCGAGAGCGGCGTGACCCTCGTGCTGCGGCGCGGGCTCGGCTGGCTGCTGGGCGCGGCGCTGGTGACCGAGGGCGTGCTGCTGCTCACCGGGCGGCTGGCCCTCGGACCGGTCACGCCGCCCCCGCCGGAGGGCGCCGCGGTCGCCGGCAACACGCAGCAGGTGGGCCAGTTGCTCTACTCGCGCTACCTGTTCCCGTTCGAGATCACCTCGGTCATCCTGCTGGTCGCGATGATCGGCGTGATCGTCGTCGCCCGCGGCCTGCGCGCGGCGGCGCCGGCGCCGCCCGCGCAGGCCGCGCCGGACCCGGAATCCCCGGCCGCCGGGGAGGACGCATGATCCCGCTCTCGTGGCTGCTCCTGCTCAGCGCCGTGCTGTTCTGCATCGGCGTCGTGGGCGTGCTGGTGCGGCGCAACGCGATCGTCATCTTCATGTCCATCGAGCTGATGCTGAACGCCTCGAACCTCGCGTTCGTGGCCTTCGCGCGTCACCTGAACTCGCTCGACGGGCAGGTGTTCGTCTTCTTCGTCATGACCGTGGCGGCCGCCGAGGTGGCGGTGGGCCTGGCCATCATCGTGAACCTGTTCCGTCTGCGGGAGACCGTGTTCGTGGACGAGATCAACCTGCTGAAAGGCTAGGCCGGCGCGATGGACATGGCTCTGCCCCTCTGGCTGATTCCGGCGCTGCCGCTCGCGGCGGTGCTGGTGAACCTGCTGCTCGGCGACCGGCTCGGCCGCCGGGGCGTGGGCTGGCTGGCCTGCGGCGCCGTGGGGCTCTCGTTCGCCGTGTCGCTGCTCTCGGTGCTCCGGCTCGCGGCGCTCCCCGAGGCGCAGCGCGCCATCGTCGAGAGCGTCTACACCTGGATGCGGGTCGGCGACCTCTCGGTGGACGTGTCGTTCCTGCTCGACCCGCTCTCGGCGGTGATGATCCTGGTGGTGACCGGCGTGGGCTTCCTGATCCACGTCTACTCCACCGGCTACATGGCGCACGAGCCCGACGTCCGGCGTTTCTTCCTCTATCTGAACCTGTTCATGTTCGCGATGCTGACCCTGGTGCTGGCGGACAACTTCCTGCTCATGTTCGTGGGCTGGGAGGGCGTCGGCCTGTGCTCGTACCTGCTCATCGGATTCTGGTACACGCGGCCCGCGGCGGCGGCGGCGGGGAAGAAGGCCTTCATCGTCAACCGCATCGGCGACTTCGGCTTCCTGCTCGGCATGTTCACGCTGTTCGCGGTGACCGGGACGCTCCAGTACCAGCGCATGTTCGAGGTCGCGCCGCAACTGTTCGTCGCGGGCGGCGCGGTCATCACCGCCGCGACCCTGCTGCTCTTCCTCGGCGCGACCGGCAAGAGCGCGCAGTTGCCGCTGTACGTCTGGCTGCCCGACGCGATGGAGGGCCCGACCCCGGTCTCCGCGCTCATCCATGCCGCCACCATGGTGACGGCCGGCGTCTACATGGTGGCCCGCACGCACGTGCTGTTCCAGCTCGCGCCCGTCTCGCTCGAGGTCGTGGCCTGGGTGGGCGCCGCCACCGCGCTGTTCGCCGCGACCATCGGGCTCGCGCAGAACGACATCAAGCGCGTGCTCGCCTACTCGACCGTGAGCCAGCTGGGCTACATGTTCATGGCGTGCGGCGTGGGCGCGTTCACCGCCGGCATCTTCCACCTGATGACGCACGCCTTCTTCAAGGCGCTGCTGTTCCTCGGCGCGGGATCGGTGATCCACGCCATGTCGGACGAGCAGGACATGCGGCGCATGGGCGGGCTCGCATCGCGGCTGCCGTGGACCCACGCCACCATGCTGACGGCCACCCTCGCGATCGCCGGCATCCCGCCCTTCGCCGGGTTCTTCAGCAAGGACGAGATCCTCGCGAGCGCCTTCTTCAGCGGGCACACCGTGATCTGGGTCATGGGCCTGGGGGGCGCGGTGCTCACCGCGTTCTACATGTTCCGCCTCTACCTGCTGACCTTCCGTGGCCGCTCGCGGCTGACGCGCGAGGCCGAGCACCACCTGCACGAGTCGCCGCCCGCGATGATCGTGCCGCTGTTCGTGCTGGCGGTGCTCTCGCTGGTGGGCGGCCTGGTGGGTCCGCCGCTGGTGGAGGGGGGCCACCCGTTCGCGCGCTGGCTCGCGCCGGTGTTCGCCCCGGGCGCCCACGGGGGCGGCCACGCCGTGGCCCACGAGGTGCCGGTGGCCACCGAGTGGCTGCTCATCGTGCTGTCCGTGCTGGTCGCCGCGGCGGGCATCGCCTTCGCGTTCCGCGCCTACCTGTGGAGCCCCCAGACCGCGACGCGGCTGCGCGAGCGCCTGGCCGGTGTGCACCGCGCCCTCCTGAACAAGTACTGGGTGGACGAGCTCTACGAGTCCGCCGCGGTGGGGCCCGTCTACCGCTCGGCCCAGGCGTTCTGGCGCTTCTGGGACACCCGGGTCGTGGACGGCATCGTCAACGGCGTCGGCGCCACGCTGGAGGGCGTCTCCGCCGTGCTGCGGCTCTTCCAGACCGGCTTCGTCGGCACCTACGCGCTGCTCTTCACGCTGGGCGTGGTCGCCCTGCTCTTCCATTTCCTGAGGCCCTAGCCCGTGAACTTCCCCTGGCTCTCCTGGCTCGTCTTCCTCCCGCTCGCGGGGGCCGCGCTGCTGCTGGCCACGCCCGCCGCGGCCGACCGGTGGCACCGGCGCTGGGCCACGATCGTGGCGCTCGCCGAGTTCGCGCTGTCGCTGCCGCTGTGGTGGCGGGTCGTCCCCGGGCAGCCGGGCTGGCAGCTGGTCGAGAAGCGGGCCTGGCTGCCGGCGTTCGGCGCGCAGTACTACCTGGGCGTGGACGGCATCAGCATGCTGCTCGTGCTGCTCACCACGCTCATGACCGTGGTCGCCATCGTCGGCGCGTTCGGCGCGGTGCGGGAACGCACGCGCGAGTTCTACGCGCTGCTGCTGGCGCTCGAGGCCGGGATGGTCGGCACCTTCCTGTCGCTCGACCTGCTGCTGTTCTACGTGTTCTGGGAGGCGATGCTCATCCCCATGTACCTGCTGATCGGGGCGTGGGGCGGGCAACGGCGCATCTACGCCGCGGTCAAGTTCTTCCTCTACACCATGGTCGGCAGCGTGCTGATGCTGGTCGCGATCCTCTCGCTCTACTTCACGCAGAAGGCCCTGACCGGAGTGGCCACCTTCGAGCTGGACGCCTTCTACGCGCTGCCGCTGGCGCCGGCCTCGCAGGCCTGGCTGTTCCTGGCGTTCGCGCTCGCGTTCGCCATCAAGGTGCCGATGTTCCCGTTCCACACGTGGCTGCCCGACGCGCACGTCGAGGCGCCGACCGCCGGCTCGGTCATCCTGGCGGCCGTGCTGCTGAAGATGGGCACCTACGGCTTCCTGCGCTTCGCCATCCCGCTGTTCCCGACGGCCTCGCTCCAGTTCACGCCGTGGATCGTGGCGCTCGCGCTGATCGGCATCGTCTACGGCGCGCTGGTCTCGATGGTGCAGCCCGACCTGAAGAAGCTGGTGGCCTACTCCTCGGTGAGCCACCTCGGCTTCTGCATGCTGGGGCTGTACGCCATGAACGCCCAGGGCTTCGCGGGCTCGCTGATGCAGATGCTGAACCACGGCGTCTCGACCGGGGCGCTGTTCCTCCTCGTCGGCGTGGTCTACGAGCGCCGCCATACCCGGCTGATCGCGGACTTCGGCGGGCTGTGGAAGCCGCTCCCGGTCTACTCCGCCATCTTCCTGGTGGTGATGCTCTCGTCGGTCGGGCTGCCCGGGACGAACGGCTTCGTGGGCGAGTTCCTGGTGCTGCTCGGCGCCTTCCGCGCGAACCCCTGGTGGGCCGCGGTGGCCTCGACCGGGGTGATCCTCTCGGCCTGCTACATGCTGTGGATGTTCCAGCGCGTGATCTTCGGGCCCGTCACCCACGAGGAGAACCGTGAGCTCAAGGACCTCTCGCTGCGCGAGCGGCTGGTGTTCGCGCCGCTGCTCATCCTCATCTTCTGGATGGGCGTGATGCCGCAGCCCTTCCTCGACCGCATGCAGCCGGCGCTGGACCGCACGCTCGAGCTCTCGAAGCAGCGCGCCGAGGCGGCCGCGGTCATGCACACGCTGCCCGGGGCGTTCTTCCAGCTGCCCGGCGGAGGCGCGCGATGAGCGTCCTGCCCGCGCCGTTCCTGCTGCCGGTGGACTGGTGGGCGCTGGGCGCCGTGCTGGCCCTGAGCGCGGGCGCCATGCTGCTCCTGCTGCTGGAGTTCCTGCCGGCGAAGGCCGGCTCCAGCCGTGCGGCGGTGGTGTCGCTGGTCGCGCTCGCCGCCTCCGGCCTGGCCGTGACCGTGGCGCGCGACGCGCGGCGCACGCTGTTCGGCGGCATGTTCGTGCACGACGGCTTCACCGTGTTCTTCACGCTGCTGCTCTGCGCGAGCGGGGCGGCGGCCGTGCTGCTGTCCTGGGACTACGTGAAGCGCACGCGCATCAACCACGCCGAGTACTACGCGCTGCTGCTGTGCGCCACCCTCGGCATGGTCCTGATGGCCGCCGCGAACGACCTCATCGCCGTCTTCCTGGGGCTCGAGCTCATGTCGCTCGCGCTCTACGTGCTGGTGGGATTCCGGCGCAACCTGCTCGAATCGAACGAGGCCGCGCTCAAGTACTTCCTGCTCGGCGCGTTCGCGAGCGGCTTCCTGCTCTACGGCATCGCGCTGCTCTACGGCGCCACCGGCACCACCAATCTCGCCGGGATGGCCGCGTTCCTCGCCGCCTCGCCGCTGCGCCCGAACCCCCTGCTGCTCACCGGCGGGCTGCTGGTGCTGGTCGGCTTCCTCTTCAAGGTGGCGGCGGTGCCCTTCCACATGTGGACGCCCGACGCCTACGAGGGCGCGCCCACCTCGGTCACGGCCTTCATGTCGGTGGGGGCCAAGGCCGCCGCCTTCGCCGCGCTGCTGCGCTTCGGCCTGCGCGCGCTGGGCGGCTTCCCGGCGGAGTGGGTCCCGGTGCTGGGCGCCGTGGCGATGCTCACCATGACGGTGGGCAACGTCACCGCGCTGTTCCAGAACAACCTCAAGCGCATGCTGGCCTACTCGAGCATCGCCCACGCCGGCTACCTGCTGGTGGCCGTGGCGGCGGGCGGGCCCGACGGGGCGTCGGCGGCGCTCTTCTACCTGGCGGTCTACTCGGTCATGAACCTGGGCGCGTTCGGCGTGCTCACGATCCTCGGCCGCGGGCTGCAGGAGCGCGTGCTGATGGCCGACCTGAAGGGTCTCGGCTTCCGCCGCCCGTTCGTCGGGCTGGCGCTGGCCGTGTTCATGGTCTCGCTCGGCGGCATCCCGCCCACGGCCGGGTTCATCGGCAAGGTCACCGTGTTCGCCACCGCGCTCAAGGCGGGGCTCGTGCCGCTGGTCATCGTGGGCGTGCTGAACAGCGTGGTGTCGGTCTACTACTACCTGCGCGTGACCGTCGCGCTGTACATGCAGGAGCCCCAGGGCGAGCCCACCGAGGTCGCCTGGGCCGCGCCCGCGGCCGTGACGATCGCCCTGGCGCTGGCGCTCACGCTGTGGTGGGGCGTGCAGGCCGGCGGCCTGCTCGCGCTGGCGCAGCGCTCGGTGCTCGGGCTGCTGTAGCTCCCGCGCCGGGCCCCGCGCCCGCCGCGCCCCCGCGCCGTCCCGCGACCGGGCGTCGCCGCGCTCCTAGGAGGCCGGCCCGGGCCAGCGCAGGAGCATCGCCCGCGCCGCGTCGCCCGGCTCGAGGCTCGCCGCCGCCTCGGGCACGACCAGCAGCGCGTGGGCACGCGACTGCGGCGTGAGGTAGCCGGAGACCTGCGGGCCTGCGGGGACCGCCCACCATCCGCCGTCGTGCTGCGCGAGCCGGGCCCGCAGGAAGTCCCGGCGCCCGGTCTGCGAGCGGAACGACACCTCGGCGCGCACGTCGAGCCAGGGACGCTCGAGCCCGGCGAAGCCCTGGAGCTTCCGCAGCGCGGGCCTCACCAGGGTCTCGAAGACGCACGCCACCGAGCCGGGATTGCCGGGCAGCCCGAAGAGCAACCTGCCGCCCGGCGTGCCGAACGCCTGCGGCTTGCCCGGCCGCATCGCGACCCGCCACAGCTCGACGTCCCCGATCGCGTCCAGGCCGAGCTTCACCGGGTCGTGGTCCCCGGCCGAGACGCCGCCGCTGGTGATCACCACGTCCGCGGTCCCCAGCGCCCCGCGAATGGCGGACGTCACCTCGGCGACGTCGTCGGGCAGACGGCGACGAGAGACGACCGCGCAGCCGCACTCCTCCAGCAGGGCCGCCAGCAACGTGGTGTTGCTCTCGTGGATCGTCCCCGGCCGCAGCGGCTCGTGGGGCTCCACCAGCTCGTCGCCGGTCGAGAGGATGGCCACCGCGGGCCGCGCTCCGACCGCGACCTGCGTGAGCCCGAGCGCGGCGAGCAGCGCGAGGTCGTGCGCGGACAGCTCGCGGCCCGCGACGAGCGCGGTCGCGCCGGCGGCCAGGTCGGCGGCCGCGGGCCGGACGGAGTCGCCCGGGGCCACCGGCGATCCGGCCCGGACCCGGGCCGGCGCATCGAGCGCCTCGGCCTCCTCGAAGGGGACCACCGCGTCGGCGCCCGCCGGCATCATCGCGCCCGTCATGATGCGCATGGCCTCGCCCGGGGCCAGCGAGCGGGAGGGGGCGTGCCCGGCGGCGAGGCCCTCGACCACCGCGAGCGTGACCGGGGCGGCCGCCGTGGCGCCCGCCAGGTCGGCCGAGCGCACCGCCCAGCCGTCCATCGAGGAGTTGTCGAAGGGCGGGAGCGGGTGCGGTGCCGTGAGCGTCTCGCGCAGGGCCCGCCCGCGCGCCGCCGCCAGGCCCACGCGCTCGACCGCCCCGGGACGCACGGCGCCGAGGATTCGCGCGCGCGCCTCGGCGTAGGAGAGGGAGCGGGGATCGCTCATCGGGTCGCGGGCCCGGGGACGGGAGGGAGGTGGCTCGCCGCCGGGGCCTCAGCGCCGGCGAAAGGCGCCACTGCGTCCCCCGCGCTTCTCCCAGAGCGCGAACTCGCCCATCACCATGCCGCGGTCCACCGCCTTGAGCATGTCGTAGAGCGCCAGCGCGGCCACCGTGACCGCGGTGAGCGCCTCCATCTCGACGCCGGTGCGGCCGCGGGTGCGGACCCGCGACTCGATCTCCACCGCCGGGCTGTCCTCGTCGATGCGGAAGGCCACCTCGACGCTGTCGAGGGCGAGGACGTGGGCGAGCGGGATCAGCTCGCTGGTGCGCTTGGCGGCCATGACGCCCGCGAGGTGGGCGGTGGCGATGACGTCGCCCTTGGGCGCCTGGCCCGAGCGCAGCAACGCGAGCGTCTCGCGGTGCATGAACACCTTGCCGCGCGCGACCGCCTCGCGCAGGGTGACGCGCTTGCCGCTCACGTCCACCATGCGCGCCCGCCCCGAGGCGTCCAGATGCGAGAGTCTGCGAGCCATGCAGCTTGACACTAGGTAGACCACTCCGTAGTGTCAATCCTACCGACTCCTCCATGCCACTCGACCGCGCTCTTCGCCGCCCGATCTCGACGCGCCACGCCTTCGCGCTGGCGCTCGACCTGACGTTGCTGCGCGACCCGCTCCACTCCCTGGTCGTGCCGTTCCTGCTGCGCGCGCCGTGGATCCTCGCGGCCGCCCTGCTCTCGACCCCGAGCGCCTCCGCCCGCCCGAGGCTCAGCGTCGTGCTGGTGTGGAGCATCGCGACGCTGGGGGGCTCCATCACCTCGTGGGCCGTGGACGCCATGCTGCGCATCCGCGCGCGCTCGGTCTACAGCACCCCGCACGGCACCCCGCCCGCGCCGGCGCTCGAGTGCTACGAGCGCGGCCTGCGCCGGCTGCCCTGGCTCTACGTGACCGAGTTCGTGAGGAACGTCGCGCTGTTCGTCGCGTTCCCCATGCTCTTCGTGCCCGGGCTCTACCTCGGCTACAAGCTGGCCTTCGCGACCGAGGCGGTGGTGCTCGACGACCGGAACCTGGTGGGCGCGTTCCGGCACTCCTTTCACCTCAGCCGGGGCCGATTCGAGCGCTGGCTCGAGATGGTGGTGGGCTCGGTGCTGCTGGTGCTCGGGGTCTGGTTCATCGCCGCGCTGATCTACGCCATCCCCCACGACCCGCCCTCGCTCGAGATGGTGGTGGCCGGCTTCTCGCTGGCCCTGATCGCCCTGTTCCCCATCTTCCAGTACGCGTGGACCTTCTTCTACCTGCGGCTGATCGAGACCGAGGAGCCGCGAATGGAGGAGTCCGGCCCGTTCCGCGCTTCGGGCACCCTGGGCGGCCCGTGGCACGCCGCGGCGACCGGACATCCGCCCCTGAAGCTGGTCGGGCCGCCACCGCAGGACCCCGGGAAGAGCGGGGGCGGGACCGCCTGACGCGCGCGTGGCGCCTGACGGACCCCGGTCCCGGACCGATCCGCCCCGCCGGCCTTGACCTGCCGAGCGGGGCGTGGCATTTTGAAACGGTCCTAGGTCGCCCGGGGGTAAGTCGATGCCTGTCTCCACCCACAAGCCCCGTCCCGACCGGCCCCCCACGGCCGGCACGGCAGGAAGTGACCCCTTCCTGCGGAACATCGTGGGGGCGAGCCCCAGGATGCAGCGCATCTTCCGGCTGGTGGCGAAGGTCGCCCCGACGGACAGCAGTGTCCTGCTGCTCGGCGAGAGCGGCACGGGCAAGGAGTTGATCGCCCGCTCCCTCCACCTGCAGTCGCGACGCTCGACCGGTCCGTTCGTAGCCGTCAACGTGGGCGCCCTGCCCGAGTCGCTGGTCGAGAGCGAGCTGTTCGGCTCCGTGCGCGGGGCCTTCACCGGGGCCGCCAGCGACCGCGTGGGCCTGATCGAGAGCTCCGACGGCGGCACGCTCTTCCTGGACGAGATCGGCGACATGCCCGCCGCCACCCAGGTGAAGCTCCTGCGCACGCTCGAGAGCAGCGAGCTGCGCCGCCTCGGCGACAACCAGCTGCGGGTGGTGGACGTCCGCGTGATCGCCGCCACGCACCGCGACCTGCTGGCCGAGGCCGAGGCCGGGCGCTTCCGGCACGATCTCTACTACCGGCTCAACGTCGTGCAGATCGAGCTGCCGCCGCTGCGCGAGCGGCGCGAGGACATCGGGCTGCTGGCCTCCTACTTCCTCGACCGCACGGCGCGCAAGAACCGCAGGGCGTCGATGCGCTTCGCGCCCGAGGTCGAGGACCTGCTCGAGCGCTACGACTGGCCGGGCAACGTGCGCGAGCTGGAGAACGCGATCGAGCACGCCGCGGCGGTGACCGAGGGCCCGGTGGTGCGAGCGGCGGACCTGCCCGCGGCGGTGCGTTCGCCGCGACTGCTCACGCGCGGCACCGGGCCGGCCGCGGCGGACGCGGCTGCGGCGCCGGCCGGCGGGTCGACCGCGGCCGGCGGCGGGGTGGACGCCGACCCGCGCGACGCCTGGCCGCTCAGCCGGGTCGAGGAGGAGCACGTCCGCCTGGTGCTCGCGCGACACCGCGGCAACGCCGCGGCCGCCGCCCGGCAGCTCGGCATCTCGCGCACCACGCTGTGGCGCAAGCTCAAACAGTACGGCATCCAGCGATCGGCCCGCTGATGGCATCCGAGCGGCTGTACCACGACGATCCCTACGCCACGCGCTTCCGCGCGCGCGTCGCCGCCGCGGGCGTGCACGCGGGCCGCACGGCCGTGGAGCTCGAGGCGACCTGCTTCTACCCGGAGGGCGGCGGGCAGCTGGGCGACCGCGGCACGCTGGGCGGCGTGCGGGTCGTGGACGTCCAGGTCACCGACGAGGGCCGCATCTGGCACCTGCTGGAGGGCGCGGAGGCGCCTGCGGGCGAGGTGGACGCGGAACTCGACTGGGCGCGCCGGTTCGACCACATGCAGCAGCACACCGGCCAGCACGTCCTCTCGGCGGCCTTCGAGCGGCTGGCCGACGCGCCGACGCTCTCCTCGACGCTGGGAGAGGAGCACAGCGTGATCGAGGTGGCGCTGGGCGGGGCCGACTGGTCGCTGGTCGGGCGCGTCGAGGAGTCGGCGAACCGCGTCGTCTGGGAGGACCGCCCGGTCGCGCTCCACTGGGTGGAGCCGGCGGACGTCGGCCGCTTCCGGCTGCGCAAGGCCCCGGCGGTGGCGGGGCGCATCCGGGTCGTCGAGGTCGAGGACTGGGACGCCTCGGCCTGCGGCGGCACGCACGTGCGGCGCACCGGCGAGGTCGGCGCCATCAAGGTCGTCCGCTGGGAGCGGGTGCGGGGCAACGTGCGCTTCGAGTTCCTGTGCGGGGCCCGCGCGCTGCGCGACTACGCCTGGCGCACGGAGGCGCTGGTCGAGGCGGCGCGCCGGCGAACGCTCAAGGACCGCGACGTCATCGCCCAGCTGGAGCGTGCGGCGGCGGAGCGCGACGACCTCCGCAAGGTCCTCGCCGCCCTCAACGAGCGGCTGATCGAGGCCGAGGCCCGCGAGCTCGTGGGGGTCCCGCCGCGGGGCGTGTCCGGGTTCGACGTCCGCCGCCCGCGCGAGGAGGTGCGCCTGCTGGCGCTCAAGTCGCTCGAGGCGGGGGCGCCATGGGTGGCGCTCGGCGCGGCGGAGCCGGAGCCGTTCGTGATGGTGGGCAGGGCGAAGCGCCTGGCAGCGGACCTGAGGGCGATGCTCCCCGGGCTGCTGGAGCGCGCCCAGGGCAAGGGCGGTGGCTCGCCCGACCTCGTCCAGGTCAGGGCGCTGGATGGCGGCAAGGCGGAAGAGGCGTGGCGCTGGGCCGTCGAGGCCGTGCGCCGCGCAGCGGAGGAAACGTGAAGTACCGGACGGTGGCGCTCGCCATCTGCGCGGCGCTGGCGCTGGGGTCGCCCACCCGGGCGGCCACCTGGAGCGAGGTGTTCTCGGCCGTTCCCGACACCGTGGTCTTCCTCGGCGCGGACGGCACGTTGCTGCGGGCGCCCTTCAGCCTCGCCGCGCCCGAGACCCTCTGGCGCCCGGCGGATGGCCAGCGCCTCGTGCGCGTCCGCGTGAGCGCCGACGGGCGGCGGGTGGCCTGGCTGACGCGGGCGTACGATCGGGACACCACGCGACTGTGGGTCGACGGACCGGGGGGCGGTGAGTTGCGCATGCGCTACTTCGCGTTCGAGGCCCAGCGCTACGGACAGCCCCACTCGGAGGCGGGGGTCCCCTCGACCGAGGACCAGGGCTCGCGGGGCGGTAGGCTCGTCCAGCCCAACGCACTCATGAGGCGCGTCGCGTCGAACACGCTCCAGTGGACCCCGGACGACCGCGCGCTGGTCTTCGGCTACGACGACGGCATCGCCGCGGTGCCGGCCGACAGTGGCGAGGGCTTCGTCGTGAGCAAGGCGTTCGCCGTGGGGCTCGAATCCCTGGAGCCGGCGCCGATCTACCTGGTGAACGCGCTCGTGCTGCGCGACCGCCTCGAGTACCTGCCGCAGACGGGACGGCGCCTGTCCGACGTGCACACGCCCATGGAGGAAGGCGTTCCCAGCCTCACCGCACAGGGTCGTGGACCCGGCGACCTGCTCGAAGGCCGCGCGGCCACGCCCGGCCGGTACCTGCTCTACCCGATGCCCGGCCGCTGGCGCGTCTTCGACGCCGGGGACCTCTCGGCCGCCCGGCGGCGCGCGGTCAGCCCCGGCACGGTCTGGTGGGCGGTCGGCCCGACCATCCGCGCGATCCGGACCCACGATCCGAACCCCACGGTGGAAGTGCGATCGCGGGACGACGTGGTGTGGCTGGGCTATGACGATGTCCACCGGGCGCTGGTCTGGGCCGCCGGCGGGCAGGTGGTCCGGAGACCCGAGGACGGCGGGGCCGATTCCACGATCCTGCGCACGGCCGACCCGATCCGCGCGGCGCTGCCTGCGGCCCGGAGCCGCCGCGTGGGATTCGTGGCTGGCGACAGTCTCCTGCTGTGGGATCCCCTCGGGGACTCGCCGCGGCGCGTCGCCCTTGGCGGGCTCGATCCCGCTGCCCTGTTCGAGACGGCGCTGGGGGAGGTGCTGGTCCAGACGGCAGCCCTGCGGGGGGCTCCTCCGGGGCTCGCGCGTGCCGACTTCGCGACCGGGAAGCTGCTGGTGCTCGACATGCCGCGCGTCAAGGGCGGAACGCTCGTGGCCGCCCCCGGAGGCTCGTACTTGCTGGCCTTCGAGCCCGGCCCGAAGCCCCCGGCGACGCTGCACGTCTTCGACGTGGCCGCATCGCGCTGGGAGACGGTCGCCAATCCGGGCATCGCCGGATGGGAGCTGCTGGGGCCGAGATAGCGGCCGGGGGGCGACGCCCGGAGGACGAAATGGCCGCGGCCGCCGGATGGCCTTCCGGCGGCCGCGGCCATCTCGTCCTGCAGTCCCGCTGCTACCTCTTCCGCTTCTGGACCGGGTGCGCCAGCTTCTTCGCCGGGCGCGCGGCCGGCTTGCCGCGCTGCTGCGCCGCCGCGCCCGCCTTCTTCGCTGCGGCGCTCTTCTTTGCGGCCCCGGAGAGCGGGCGCTTCGTGCCCGCCGCCTGCTTCGCGTGGGACGAGGGGCTCGGCTTGGGAGGCGAGAGCCAGGGCCTCCCGGGTGTGGCGGCCGGCTTCTTCGGCGGGGAGGGAGCGAGCGTGCGCAGCGGCGGCGCCGGGGCCGACATCAGCACGGAACGCTGCGGGATGGACGGCGCCGGGGGCGCCGGGACGCGCACCGGGGGGCCCGCGGCGATGCGCGCCGCGGCCGACTGGACACCGCTCGCCGGGCGCTTGGGCCACGACCACTCGTCGTCGTAGGAGAGCACCTGCTTGATCTCGCTCGGGCGCATGCCGTAGTCGAACGCCGGCAGGAACGAGCGCTCGATCGTGCGGCCCAGCAGGCGCTCGATGCCGACCAGGTCCTTCTGCTCCTCCGTGCCCATGAGCGTGAACATGTTGCCGGGCGCGTCGGGACGGCCCGGCCGGCCCAGCCGGTGGGCGTAGTCCTCGGGCGTCTGGGGCACGTCGTAGTTCACGACGTGCGACACGCCCGAGAGATCGAGGCTGCGGCCCGCGCCGTCGCTGGCCACCAGGATCTGCGTGCGCCCGCGGCGCAGGTCCTCGAGCGCCTGCTCGCGCTCCTGCTGGCTCGGGAAGTCGTCCAGCACCGCGGCCACGTAGTTGCGACGGTGGAGCATGCGCGCCAGGCGGTCGGCCCCATAGCGACCGCGCGTGAACAGCACCAGGCTGCGCACCTCGCTGCCGCCCCACAACTCCCCCTCGGCGAGCATGTGGTTGAGGAAGTCGGGCTTGAGCTCGCGCGGCACCGGGTAGATGACCTGGCGGATCCCCGTGCCCGGGCGCGGCCCGGGGGCGAGGTCCACGCGCACCGGTTCGATGAGCGCCTCCTTGGCGAGGCGATTCAGCTCGGGCGGCAGGCTCATCGTGAACATCAGGGTCTGGCGCGTCTCGGGCAGCAGCTTCAGCAGCCGGCGCAGCTCGGGGCCCATGCCCATGCTCACCATGCGGTCGGCCTCCTCCAGCACCAGCACCTCGAGGTACTCGAAGTTGACCGCCTTGCGGTCCTGCAGCTCGAGCAGCCGGGTCGGGGTCGCCACCAGGATGTCCACCTCCTGGTGCCGCAGGACCCGCTCCTGGGTCGGCAGGGGGCCGCCGCTGAAGACCACGCCGACCTGGACGCTGGTGTAGCGGGCGTAGTCGCGGCAGCGGGTCTCGACGTAGGCCGCCAGCTCCCGGGTCGGGACCAGGATGAGGCAGCGCAGCCGGGGAGAGGAATCGATCAGGCGGGCCAGGATCGGGATCAGGTAGGTGCCGGTCTTGCCGGACCCGCTGGGGGCCACGCCGATGAGGTCATTGCCCTGCAGGATGGTCGGGATGGCCTTGCTCTGGATGGCGGTCGGTTCGCTCAGGCCTGCGGCCCGGATGCCCTTGAGGATGGTCTGGGGCAGCCCCAGCGATGCGAAGGTCACGAACCCTCCGTTGGGATGGTCTGGACCGCCTCGAGCGGTCGAATCGATGCCGGGCGTCTCCCGCCGGCTCAGTAGATGTGTCAACGTGGCACAGATTAGGCGCCAGCGCCCCCTGGGGCAATGGATTTCGCTGGCCGAAGGACAGGAACGTGAAAAGACTTGCCGGGCGCCGGTTCAGCGGGGCTTGCGGGGGGTGCGGACCCGCCCCGGCCGGGGCCCCGGGGGCCCGGCCCGGCCCCCCTGACAGGAGGGGCAGTAGAAGGTGGAGCGTTGCCCCTGCACGATGCGCCGGATGGGGGTGCCGCACCGGCGGCATGGCTGGTTCGCGCGGTCGTAGACGCGGAGCGATTCGCCGTACTGTCCCGGCTCGCCCCAGACCGACCGGTAGGTGCTGAAGGTCGTGCCCATCCCCTCGATCGCCTCGGCCAGCACGGTCCGGATCCCGGCCGCGATCGCGTCCCACTCGGGTCCCCCGAGTCCGCCGGCGCTGCGCCGCGGATCCACCCCCGCCCGGTGCAGGACCTCGCTCGCGTAGATGTTGCCGAGGCCGGCGATGCGCCGCTGGTCCATGAGGAAGGTCTTCACCGCCACGCGGGAACCCCGGGCCACGGCTCTGAGCCCGGCGCCGGTCGGCGGCGCGGCCACCGGATCGGGGCCCAGCCGCGCGAGCGCCGGGTCGCTGCCGATGTCCGGCGTGGGGACGAGACGCAGCAGCCCGAAGCGCCGCGCGTCCTGGAACCAGAGCCCCGTGCCGTCGGTGAAGCGGATGCGGGCATGGACGTGCTCGAGCGCCGGGCGCTCGCCCGGGCGCAGGACCAGCCAGCGCCCGCTCATGCCGAGGTGGGAGAGGAGCGTGAGGTCGCCGTCGAGCCCGATGAGCAGGAACTTCGCGGTGCGCCCGACGCGCTCGATGGTGCGTCCGCGCAGCCGCCGCGGCAGGGTGGTCGGGACGGGCTCGCGCAGCTTCAGGCCCGAGAGCGTGACCGAGCGGATCGTGCGCCCGCGCACGCTCTCGTCCAGCATGCGCCGCACGGTCTCGACCTCGGGCAGCTCGGGCATGGGGGGCAGGCTAGGGGGCGGGAGGCGGCGGGCGCAAGGCGAAGCGCTACGGGCTGACCAGGGCCCGCCAGAGCAGCAGCGGCCCGCCCGGACGTCCGTGTTGCTGCCGGTCCTCCCCGGTGCTGGATGCCATGTTCATGGCGGACGGCGTTCGGCTTTCAGCGAGGCGTCAGAGTCTCCACCAGTACACGTCGGCGACGGTCCATAGGTACCATGCGATGGGGCGAACGGATTGGACTACACTCAGGCGACACACCACCATCGTGACCGTACGCCGGTCCGGGTGCGGTCCCTGGCGATGTTGACCGGCGTGTTCACGGGCCCGATCAGGGCTCGTCTCCCACGACGATCGGAGCCCACCATGGGCGCTTCTCATCCCTTGCCGCGTTTCGCGATCCCGGCGTGTTCGCTCACCGCCATGGTGGCTATCGCCTGCCTCGCGGCCCTGCTCGCTTCCGCGGCGACTCCCGTTGCCGCCCAGGACCTCGACGGCGACGGCTGGAGCGTTGCCGACGGCGACCTCTACGATGTCCCAAGCGGGTTGGTCACCTCGCCGGAACTGGTGAATCCGGGCGCCTTCGAGATTCCCGGCAACGGCATCGACGACGACTGCAACGGCATCATCGACGATCCCGTGGCCGACGACTGCAGCACCGGGTCGCAGTTTTCAGGGGTGGACGGAATCGCACTGGTCCGGGCGATGGACCTGTGCCGGAACACCGTCGAGAATCCGCCGTTGGCGCAACGTGGTTGGGGTGTGGTGTCGGCCGAACTTCGGCGTTCGGAAACGGACGGCGCGGCGCCTGCCCAGGTCCAGGTCGCGGTCAACACCCAATTCGGCACGGGCGGCATTCTGCCTCAGGGCAACGCGACGATGGCGGTCCTGTCCACCGGCACCGCGCGCGCCACAGGTGAACCCGGCTACATTCCCCCGGCACCGGGCTTCGAGGACGCCACGAACAGTTCGCTGCCGCCGGCCGCCTTCGTCGCCGCGCACGGTGGCCGGTTGATTGGTGGCTACTCGGGGTGTCCCGTGATCCCCGGCAACACGCCCGTTTTCGACGGCGTGCTGCTGCGGCTGCGCGTGCGCGTGCCCACCAACGCCAACGCGATCGGCTTGAACTACGCCTTCCTGACCTCGCAATTCCCGGATGTCTGCACGGCGTACAACGACCATTTCCTGGCGCTGCTGACCACGAACGCCGCGGGCATACCGGTCGACCGGAACATCACGTTCGATGCCCTCTTCCGACCGATAACCGTGGGGACGACCTGGTATGACATCTGCACCCCGCAGCAGTACCAGCCGTGTCCGCTGGGATCGGCCAGACTTCAGGGAACGGGCTTCGACCCGGCCGGCGACGCGGCCACCAGCTGGCTGGCGGCCCAGGCCCCGGTGGTCCCCGGCGAGGTCATCACGCTGGAGTTCTTCCTGTTCGACGTCGGCGACCACGGTTGGGACTCGACCGTCCTGCTCGACAACCTGCAGTGGTCGTTCATCCCGCAGGCGGTGCCGACCGCCGTCGACGACGCGGTGCCCGGCGCTCCCCTCGCGTTCGCGCTCGCCCGTGCGCCCGAATCCGTCACGCGGCGACGGTTGAGGGTGCGCTTCTCACTGCCGGCGGCAGGCACCGGCACTGCAGTTGCTGGACGTGGGTGGCCGGCGGATGCTCACGCGAAGTGGGCGCTGGCCGCCACACCATGGACCTGGCTGCGGGTCGTCGCCTGCCACCAGGACTCTACCTGGTGCGTCTAACGCAGGGTGCGAACACGCGAGTGACGCGGGTCGCGGTGCTTCAGTAACTTCGAACGGCACTCCTCAAGCCGTCTGCTTCAGGGCGGCCACCTCCACTGTGGGGGTGGCCGCTCGGTGTTTGGGATCGAGGGACGGCGTTGGTCGCCCTGGCCTTCAGAGCGGTCGTGACCCGTTACTCTCATGGGTCCCGCGCTACCTTTGCCTGGCCAGCAACCATCTGCCCTGCTTGGCCCTGCGATAGCTCCGCTGGACTTGGCAGTTGCCATCCGCATCCGCAGGGGTGCGGTCTCCAGGCACACTGCGAGTCCGCGACGGGGGTGGCGGCCCCACACCGTACCTGTTTGCGTGGCGTTTCGGCAGCGTGCATCCTGCATCCGTCCACGGACGACCTTCCGCCCCGGGGGAGCGCATGGAAGACGATTCCCGCTTCGAGGAGTTCGCCCGCCTCGCCACCGAGCAGCGCAATCCACGCACCCTCGACCTCGACACCCTTGACGTCGCGGGCATCCTCGCGCGCATCTCGGCCGAGGACCGCACCGTGCCCGGGGCGGTGGCGAAGGAGATCCCCCACATCGCGCGGGCGGTCGAGCTGGTCGTGGCCTCGTTCCGCGCGGGCGGGCGACTGTTCTACGTCGGCGCCGGCACGAGCGGGCGGCTGGGGGTGCTCGACGCCTCGGAGTGTCCGCCCACGTTCGGCTGCGACCCGGAGCTGGTGCAGGGCGTGATCGCCGGCGGCTACGGCGCGCTGGTCCGCGCGGTCGAGGGCGCCGAGGACCGCGTGGACGAGGGCGGCCAGGCGATGCTCAAGTGCGGGGTGGGGCCGAAGGACACGGTGATCGGCCTGGCCGCGAGCCGCCGCACTCCCTTCGTGCTCGCGGCCCTCGCGCAGGCCCGCCGGCTCGGGGCGCGCACGGGCCTCGTCACCTGCACGCCGCGCCCGGAGTTCGCGCTGGAGGTGGACGTGGCCATCTGCCCCGAGGTCGGCCCCGAGGTGCTGATGGGTTCCACCCGGATGAAGTCGGGCACGGCCCAGAAACTGGTGCTCAACATGATCACGACCGCCGCCTTCGTGCGCCTGGGCAAGGCCTACGAGAACATGATGGTGGACCTGATGGCCACCAGCGAGAAGCTGGTGGAGCGCGGCCGGCGCACGGTCATGACCGTGACGGGCGTCGATCGCGAGCGGGCGGCCCGCGCCATCGAGGCGGCGGGCGGGAGCGTGAAGACCGCCATCGTGATGCTGAAGCTGGACTGCCCCCGCGCCGAGGCCGAGGCCCGGCTCGCGGACGCGGGCGGGTTCGTCCGGGCCGCGCTGGGAGGGACGCCGTGACGCGCAGGACCGCGTGGCCCCGCTTCGCGCTCGCCGCCGGACTGCTGGCCGTCCTCTCCTGCACGCCGGCGAGGAAGCCGCCGGAGGTGCAGGAGATCGTCTTCTGGCAGTCCTGGCCCGCCCGGGTCGTGGCCCCGATCGTCGCGGACTTCGAGCGCACCCATCCCGGCCTCAAGGTCCGCACCGAGCAACTCACGCTCCAGAGCGGCGAGGAGCGCATCCTCTCCGCCCTGGCCTCGGGAACGGCGCCCGACCTGTGCCAGGTCGGCTCGGCGTGGCTGCCGGGGCTGCTCGCGGGCAGCCGGCTGGCGGACTGGAGCGCCGGCGTGGCCGATCTGCGGCCGCGACTGCGCGGCTGGGAGCTCTGCTCGGTGGGCGAGGTGACCTACGGGGTGCCGTGGACGCTCGAGACGCGCGCGCTCTTCTACAACAAGACGCTCTTCGCGCGCGCCCGGCTCGACTCGACCCGCCCGCCCGCGACCTGGGACGAGCTGCGGCGTGCGGCCGCGGCCATCCAGCGGCTCGGCGGCGGAGTGCACGGCTACGGGGTCCCGGCCGGCGAGCGCGGGGTGCTCGCGAAGGAGGTGCTGCCGTTCCTGTTCGCCAACCGCGGGAGCATCCTCTCCGACGACGGGCGGCGCGCCGTCTTCGACTCGGTCGCGAACGTGAAGGCGCTCGAGTTCCTCCTGAGCCTGCGCCGCGTGGGCACGATGGGGCGACAGGAGTCCCTCGACCGCGAGTTCACGGAAGGCCGCCTGGGGCTCGAACTCACGGGGCCCTGGATGTTCGAGCGGATCCCGCGCGAGGCTCCCGGCCTGCGCTACGGCGTGGCCCTGATGCCCAGGCCCGCAGCCGGGCGGGGCACGGACTCCTCGTGGGCCGGCGGCGAGGTGCTGGTCTCCTTCAACGACTCGAAGCACAAGCAGGTGGCGCTGGAGCTGGCGCGCTTCCTGGTCCAGCCGGAGAACCTCCTGCGGCTCGCGAAGGCGGTGAAGAGCGTCCAGCCCGCCACCGCGGGCACCGACACCAGCGCCTGCTTCGAACGACGCCCGCAGGAGCAGGTGATGGCGCGGCAGCTGGGGAGCGTGCGCTTCGCGCCCGCTCACCCGGCCTGGGGCAGGATGGAGGCGGTCATCGAGGACGAGGTGGAGCAGGCGCTCTACGACCGCAAGAGCGCCGCCCGGGCGGTGGCGGACGCACAGGCGAAGCTGGAGAAGCTGGTGACGAAGCGGTGATCCGCGCCCGTCTCCGCCGGCCGGGGCTCGCGATCCCCGGCCGCCGGCCGGGCCGGACCTCGATGGGGAGTGGAACGATGGGCCTGTCGTCCAGGCATGATGCGCTCGCCTCGGTGCGCGGCTACACCGCGCGCGAGGAGCACCTGATCGTCGGCCTCATGACCGGCACCTCGGCCGACGCCGTGGACGCCGTGTTGGTGCGCTTCAGCGGACTGGGACTCGAGGCGCGGCACGAGATCGTGGCCTACCGCGAGACCCCGTTCGAGCCCGCCCTGCGGCGCGAGGTGCTGGAGGTCGCGGCCGCCGCGGAACTGGCGCCCGAGCGCCTGATGCGCCTCGATGCCGCGCTCGGCGAGTGCTTCGCGGCCGCCGTGCTGGAACTGCTGGCCGGGGCCCGGGTCGACCGCGGCCGCATCGACGCCGTGGGCTCGCACGGTCAGACCGTGCGCCACATCCCGCGCCACCGCGGCGACGGGCAGGCGCTCACGCTCCAGCTGGGATCGGCCGCGCTGCTCGCCGAGCACAGCGGCCTGACCGTGGTCTCGGACTTCCGCACCCGCGACACCGCCGCGGGCGGCGAGGGCGCGCCGCTCGTGCCGCTGGCCGACTGGTGGCTCTTCCGCTCGCCGGACGAGGCGCGCGCGCTGCTCAACCTGGGCGGCATGGCCAACGTGACCTGGCTGGCCCGCGGCGGGAGCCTGTCCGACGTGCTGGCCTTCGACACCGGGCCGGGCAACGCGGTGCTCGACGCGCTGATGTCGCTGCGCAGCGGCGGGCGCGAGACGCACGACCCCGACGGGGCGGTGGCCGCGCGGGGCCGCGTGAACGAGGCGCTGCTGGCCGAACTGCTCGAGGACCCGTTCTTCGCGCTGCCCCCGCCGCGCTCGACCGGGCGCGAGCACTTCGGCGACGGCTACGCGGTCCAACTGCTCGACCTGGGGCGCTCGCTCGGGCTCTCCGAGGAGGACGTGCTGGCCACCGCCGTGGAGCTGACCGCGGCCTCGGTGGCCGCGGGCCTGCAGGGCTTCATCGTGCCGCGCGGCCGGCCGGACGCGGTCTACGTGAGCGGGGGCGGGGTGCGCAACCGCACGCTGATGCGCGCGCTCGAGCGGCGCATCGCCGGCGTGAGCCTGCAGCCGCTCGCCGTGCTGGGCGTGCCGCCCGAGGCCAAGGAGGCGCTGGCGTTCGCCTTCCTGGCGCACCAGACGCTCTGCGGCCTGGCAGGCAACGTCCCCAGCGCCACCGGAGCGGCGCACCCGGTCGTGCTCGGGCACATCACGCCGGGGATCCTGCGTTGAGGACGGGTCTTCGTGCCGCCGCCGCCGGGCTCTCGCTGTCGCTGCTCGCGGCGTCGTGCGCCCCGTTGCCGCCGCCACGCCCGGCTCCGCCGCCACCGGTGACGGTGCCCGCGGAGCCGCCGGCCGCGCCGCCGCCGCCGCTCGCCGGGACGCCCGCACCCGGGCGCTTCGAGCATGGGGCGGCGATCTGCGTGGGACTGGCGTGGGACGTGGACAGCCTGGTGATCGACGGGGAGGCGCTGGGGCTCGGCGCCCCCGGCGTGACCGACTTCCCGGCGATCTCGAGCCCGGTCAAGGTGGGCGCCGCGGCGACCGGCATGCGCTTCGGGCGGGGCAGCGTCCCGGTGTCGCTGCTGCCCATCGCGCGCTCGGACACGCTCTGGGTGACCGCGCGGCGCGGCCTGCTGCGCTGGAACGGCAAGTCCTGGCGCGGCACGTTCAAGGTCTTCCTCAACCCGCGCGGCAAGCTCACGCTCGCCGACCAGCTCCCGCTCGACACCTACCTGCTGGGCGTGGTGCCGGGCGAGATCGGCGGGCTCACCGATGACCTGGTCGAGGCCGGCCGCGCCCAGGCGATCGCGGCGCGCTCCTACACGCTCTTCTACCGTGGGCGCCGCGCGAGCGAGGGTTTCGACCTGTACGGCACGGTCGAGGACCAGGTCTACGGCCCGGTCGAGACCGAGCGCCCGCTGGCGACCCGGTGCGTCGAGCAGACGTTCGGCAAGGTGGCGCTCTTCGACGGGCAGCCCATCCGCGCCAACTACTGCTCCACCTGCGGCGGGATCAGCGCCGAGGTCTGGGAGGCGTGGCCCGCCGCGGCGCTGCCCTACCTCGGGAGCGTCCGCGACGGCCGGCCGGGCGGCGAGTACTGCGCGTCCTCGCCGCAGTTCCGCTGGCGCGAGCGCTGGAGCGAGGAGGAGTTCCTCGACAACCTCGAGCGCTTCGGCCCCGCGCTCAAGCTCCGGCTGCCGGCCGCGGGACTCGGCGACCTGGTGGACGTGCGGGCCGACGCGCGTTCGCGCTCGGGCCGGGTCTGGCGGCTGCGGGTGCGGACCTCGACCGGCGACGTGACGATCCCCGCCTACGCCATCCGCGGGGTGCTGCGCCGCGGCGGGAACCCGGACGCCATCCTGCGCTCCACCCTGTTCAAGATCGACGTGCGGCGCCACCCGGTCACGGGTCGGGCGATGGAGGTCGTGGTGAGCGGGGCCGGCTCCGGCCACGGCGTGGGCCTGTGCCAGACGGGCGCGCTGGGCATGGCCCGCGCCGGATCCAGGGCCGAGGACATCCTGGAGCACTACTACCCCCACATCGGGATCGAGCGGCTCTACTAAGGCCGGCAATGGGCGGGTGCCCTGGCCCGGGGCCCCGGCGCGGCGCCGGGATGGCCGCCGGGAGTCCTGCCGGCCGTGGATTGACACCATGGGCACGCCGCGGGTAATGTTCCGCGGCTCGAGGGCCATCAGCGGCCCTTTCCCGCGGGGTTGTAGTTCAGTTGGTTAGAACGCCTGCCTGTCACGCAGGAGGTCGCGGGTTCGAGTCCCGTCAACCCCGCCACTCACAGAAGACATCAAGCCACGCTATTGCACGTCGCCCCCGTGGGTTACAGCCTGCTGGGGCGATCCTGTGACTTGGCAGATCAGGGAACCTTGAGGAGCTTCATTCCCTAGCCGCCCTGGGCTCAGGGCGCTCGCATCCGCCGCCTCGAGGAACTTGGACCCAAGGTCCAAGCAGAAGCGGCCGCCTGAGCGAGCCCAGGCGCCGCCAAGCGTGGTTCCTTCAGCGGACGACCACCGCCCGCGCCGTGAGCACACGCTCGCCCCGCGACAGCCGCAACTGGTATACGCCCGGCGACAGCCGCCGCCTCTCGCCCAACCTCACCACGTGGCTCCCGCCGCCCAGCGGGCCGACCTCGCGCACCGCCACCCGCCGCCCGGCCAGGTCGTACGCCTCCAGCCGGGCCGGCGCGCCGTCGGGCAGCGAGAATTCCACCGCAAGCTCCCCTGACGCAGGATTCGGCCGCACGCCGCCCAGGGCCAGCTCCGCTGCCAAGGGCACGTCCACCCAGGCCTCGCCCACGAACACCTCACGACCCTGGTCCACCACGCCCAGCCGGTACCCGTATCGCGCGCCCGACGACACCTGATCGTCCTCGTACACCAGCTGTCCGGTCCCGTCCGACTCGATGTTGCCCACCACGCTCCACGCCGCTCCTGCCTCGCACCGATAGACCGTCGCCGCCATGCTGTCCTGCGAGGAATGCCACGTCAGCCGCACTTGACCCGGGCTGGCCTGCGCGCTCACCAGCGACACCTCCACCGCCGTAGACCCGTCTTCCGCACCCCACCACTGATAGCGCGAATCCAGACACTCGCGCCGGATCCGGTACCGCACAGGCCCGGGCTCCGGATCGGGGTCGGCCCATGACATCTCGGTCGTGGCGCCCGCTCGCACCCGGGCCACCTCCGAGAACGGCTCCCCGTCCCGCGCGCGCTCCACCGCCCACCAGGTCTCAGGCGCCAGCTCCGAGAGCTTCCAGGACACGGACAGGGCGCTCCCCCGACTGCTCACCTCCGGTGCGCTGCAGGTGGCCCGGGTGTAGCTGTGCGTCCAGAACATCCCGTCGCCTTCGGTCTCCCATACGACCCAGACGTCACCGTTGCGGTCGCGCGTCACGTCGCCATAGTCACCGCCCAGGCTGCCCGGCACAAGCTCGCCCACAGGAAAGCCCGCATCATCCGGCACGCTGACGTAGATCGAGCCGGTCCAGCCGCCGTACGTGTCGAAGAGGACCCACATCACCGTCGGCAACTCCCAAGTGTCGCGACTTAGCCACAAGCCTCTAGACGCGTACCTATCCCGCGGCAGGCCAGCGCCAGGCTGAAGCGTGGCTGTGTCCCCCCACGCTGCATCCCGGTATCTCGCCAACCGCACATAGGGATAGTCCGTGCTCCAGCCCAGCCATAGCGCCCCGCTCGGGCTTCGGCGGAAGCTGGGGGAACATGAGATACCATCGCCAGCCGGCGCGGGCACGTCACCGCCAAGCACGCAGGTGTCGCCCTGCAGCAAGCCCCAGCGCAACGGCGTTGGCCACCGACTCGCGTAGGCCACCACCGCGGTGCTGTCGTCCAGGGGTGCGACCGCCACCCCGAAGTCACCGGCGCCCTGTCCCCACGGCAGCACGAGCCGATGCCACACCCGCGACGAGTCCGAGTACCACGCAAACAATTGCACCGTGCCGTCGTCGTCCACTACCCAGCGCCTAGGGCCCGCGACTGCGCCGGCGTAGAGCCAGAAGCCGGCGCGGATCAGGCCCAGCGTATCGGGCAGCCCAAACCCTCCGGGTCCAAACCTCGACATCACCAGATGCACCTCAGTGCCGACACCCGGGACCTCCACGGCCCCCAGGGTCGACCAGACTAGGCCATGACCAGCCCCGAGCGACACGACCTGCTTGATCGGACCGACGCCGTAGCCCAGCTCTGCGCGCGGCGCCCAAACGGAGTCCGCCCAACTCAGGGCACAAGTGCCCCGTCCAATGCCCCCAGCTAGCGCCGCAAACACCAGAGGCGTCCCAAGCGAATCCAGCTCAACGCGGTCGGGGAACAGGTGTGTGTGCCCAGCGACCTTCGTGGTGTCCACAGGGGTCCAGCTTCGCCCGGGACTCAGCGCCCAGCAACTCTCAACATAGGGTAGAGCTCCACCAGCCACTGCAATTGCCAGCACAACGATTCCGACCCAATGTGCACTGCGCAACCCCCGCGGCACGCCTGACATAGCTTTCACTATCGCATGCCTCCATCGAGTCATCATGCTGCCGCCGCGTCACTTGCTTCAACTCGCACCCAGCGCAGGTCACTTCTCTCTTGACATCATACCATAACGCGATCCACGCTGGGGCCATGAAGTCCGCTCCACCTCTCACGCCGCACCTCGCGACCGCCAAGCGCCTGAACGTCAGTGAACATGCTGGGCGCGCCCGCAATGGGCTGGCCTGCAGCACGCCGTGTCATGCCCGGAGGCCGCAACATGACGCCGTATAGCCGCAGGACCATCATGATGGCCTTGTCCGCCTTGGCCCTGATCCTCAGTTCCCTCGGCCAGGCTGACACGACGCGCGACGCATCACCCGCCTTCGTCCAAGGCACGACCAGCAACACAGTGCTGTACCCAGAGTACTCGGGACCACATGCGTTCAGAGCCTGGAGAGCTGATCAGCCTTACCAAAGCCTCAGGTACCGGGACCTCGAGCTGATGTGGGACGAGATGAACATAGACTCTAGCGTGGTGTGGCGGTCTGAGGCCCTCGACAACACGCTGTGGAACTACGCGCACTCACTAGTGGGGCTGACCGGCACCAATCCATTTGGCGCGCCGTACTCAAAGATCCGGTGGCTCTACGAGTACTTCCGTAGCCCGGGCCACGGGCAAGCGTATGACCCTATTGACCCGCGTGATTCCAGTGCCATGGTGGTCGGCCTCAACACGGAGGGCGTCCCGGCGCAGGACGGTGAGGACGCCATACCACCTTACAACTTGAGCGACCGCTCACATGTCGACGTCTACCTGTGGAACCGTGACCGCATCTGGCACGACCCAAACAATTCCCTTAACCATCACCCGCTGGACTACGGTGGGCAGTACCCGTCGATGTTCATCAGCGGCGAAGAGGACTCGACCACCGGGCATGCCGTTGCCGATACTGCTGTGATGCACAGCAACTCCATCATGGTCGAGAGCCCCCTCGGGGCGCGCCGACTAGACACGACCGGGAACGATTGGACGAATCCTGACAGCCTGCAGTGTTTGCGGTTCTCTCACGAGTTCCGCCATTCGCTGCCTGGGACAACTAGAGACAACGCGCTCGGGGAGATGTTCTCGGCCGGCGCGGAGGCGGTTGCAGGCAATCAGACGCCGGAACTCAGGTTCCCAATGGCCTACACTTGGCCTCTGACCGTGAACGATCAGCATTTCGGGCCGGGCGCCTTGGATGGATGCAGCAATCTGCGGTACTTCGGCCAGAACTACCAGGGCAGGAGCCTGTTCGCCGCCTACCTCGCCTACGACTTCCGCGGCGCGGACACCTCAGCGACGCTCTCCGGCATTCAGGACGACCTGCTACATCGCTGGGCAACGCGGGAGAATGCCTCGTGGTCGACCCTGCGCGATCTGCTGAATGATGACTCCTGTGCGACGTGTGCAACCTACTTCCCAGAGATCAACGACACGCTGCGGTTCGCGTTGCTCCTGCACAACTGGCGCATTGCCAACTACGTGAACAACCCCGCGCTGGCGCAACACCAGTATGGGTACCAGGTCGATCCCAACTTCTCGCCGGCTCGGCAGGTGGGCGCGTGGCAAGCATTCCCAGAGACGGGTAACTGCCGTGATTCTGATCATGTCATCATTGTGCCCCCCGAAGTCACCCTGTCTGACCGATATGGGACGCGTGACACCGTTCTTCGCGACGAGCGTAGCTACAACTCCGTCAGTTACCCGCTGGTTTTGCAACCGTTCGGATCGGAGTACTGGATCGTCCGCAGCGACCCGACGAGCCAGCGGACGGGACAGGACTTGGCCATCACCGTCTACGTGGACAGTATCGGCGTGAAGGCCGCGTCGACGTGGTGCGGCGACTACAAGTGGCGAGAGGGCCGCCTGTTCGCCTCAGCGATTGGCTATCGCGAACAGAGCATAAACGGCGTTCCCCAACCGCTCTGGGCACATCCGGAGTGGGCCTCGGTAGTGATCGAGCCGCAGTGGACTGATGTGGATAGTGCTGGGGCAGTGGCACTGCATGTGGTTGTGCCGGGGTTCGGCGATGGGGTCAAGGCTGTGGTGGTCGTCTTGAGCATGGCGGACGGCCGCAGCCAGTACTACACCGAGAGTCAACTGAACTCCTACGAGGAGGTCGCCAGTTACCGACTTGGGCTGGGATTGCGCTATTCCCCCTTCGCGGCACAGAACCCCGTCCGGCTGGATTGGTTGTCGAACGACCTGGTGCGGGAGCCTTCCTTCTCGCCAGATGGCGACCAACTGGCATACACGCGTAGGCTGTCGGGTCGAAGCCAGATCTACACAACGTCTCTATCTGGCCGGACCACAGCATTGTTGGAACCAGAAGCCTCTCGGAGCCAGGATCAGGCAGACTGGTCCCCGCGGGGAGATTGGGTGGCTTACCGAATGGACCGTGCGCGGGATCTCTTCCCGTACACGGACATCGCCATCCACAATGTCGTGACCCAGGAGACGAGATGGCTCACATGCCATGGAAACGCGGGATGCGTGAGCGATCCGGCCTTCTCGCCCGACGGCCAGCAGGTCGCCTATGTGTTGTGCCTGCCACACTCCGTCGGTGAGGAGTGCGACGGCGTACAACAGGTGCGCCGAATCGATCTCACGGGGCAACGCGACACCGTGCTTGCAGAGTTTCATTCGCCGCACAATGCGATCGTGTCGCTGCGTTGGGGGCCGGCCGGGAGGTGGGTGTGGTTCTCGAGCGGGGACAGCCTCTATCGAGTGAGGACCGACGGCGGCATGTTGGAGGCAGCCACCGCAATGGCCGAACCGATCGCGAGCACCCATTCGTTCGACCTGCATCGCGGCTCTGGGTCGATCGTCATTGAGCAGGCTGATGCTGTGTCGTGTCGCAAGCAGTGCATGTGGTTGGATCACGATAGCTACCCGTTCCCGGCGGGCTACGACAGTCTCGTAACGACGCCGTTCCGTCGCATCGCGCTACGCGATACGCTGCAGCGCCTGCCGCTACCCCAGTTCCAGCAGCGCAACGCTATCTACAGCGACCCACGTTGGTCCTACGACGGCACCCGGATTGCCTATGCGTCCGACGAGCATGCCATCGGCTCGGCCTCCGACATCTACGTCGGCCAGGTGAGCTGGAACCACGCCCCGTACTTCGTCAACGCCCCCCGGGACACGGTCCTCGCCGGATCCTGCAACCAGACCTTGACCCAGACCTACTCGGCCACAGATCCGGATGGCGAGGGTGTGACCTTCTCGGCGGCCTACCTGCCGAGTGGGGCGAGTCTGTCCGCCGCGGGCGAGTTCTCTTGGCCGAATCCTCCGGCGGGCAGCGAGCACTTCGTCGTCGTCCGGGCGCTGGACGGTTCCGGCGGGGTGGCGCAGAAGGTCATCCGCATCGCCATCGAGCCCGACAGCCTGCGCCCGGCCGCGTCCGAGGTGGTGCCGGAGATGGGGCACACTTCAGCCGCGGTGGGCTGGGTGGCACCCGGCGACGACAGCCTCACTGGGACGGCCTGTCGCTCGCGAGTGGCCTACTCCACCAGCACGATCACCGAAGGCAACTTCTTCTCCTGCGACACCCTGGCGACCGGAGCACCGGGGGAGTCGGGCACGCTGGAATGCGCATTGGCGCCCAACGGCACGCTCTCGGCTTGCACCTGGTACTACTTCGCGGTCAAGACCCAGGACGACGCCGGGCACTGGTCGGCGTTGAGCAACGTCGCCAGCGGCAAGACCACCTGCAGCGGATCCAAGATCAAGGAATGCAACACCGAGGACCTGATGGCCCAGGGCGGGGGCGAGATGGGCTGGCACCTGGAGAACTCGGTGCTGGAGCAGGCTACGACCACCGCGCCGGTGACCGACGTCTACGCGCTGCGGACCCCGATCGCCGCGGGTGATTCGGTGGCCCGGGTCAGGCTGAGCTATCCCGGCAGCGCGGCGCTGGCGGTGAAGCTGGCCGGCCTGGCCGTGGTGGATCACAAGGCGGACGTCCAGGCCTTCACCTGCAAGGGCAAGTTGCTGTTGGGGGAGGCTGCCTCGGTCTACGCGCTGACCGACGGGCAGCAGTCGCTCTCGGCGGTGATCGACTCGAGCGAGGACTCGCGCATGGTCGCGACCGGGACGACCTGGGAGGTGACGCTGGCAGAGAAGGAAGCTACCGGCCAAGCGCTCCTGGTGGAGCTCGCCGGTCGCGGCACCGCCCAGGACTCCGGGGGTGTGGAGGTCCAGGTACCTGCCGGCAAAGACGAGTGGACCACGGTCGAGCACCTGCGTCCACGGGCCGGCTCGTACGCCTTCGTGGTGGATTCGCTCGATGCCAACGCGGCGCGCCTGCTGTTCCACCAGGAGTGCGAGGTGCGGCGCCTGGCCTGGGTGAAGCCGGTCAAGCTCGAGTCGCTGTCGCCGCTCGCTCCCAGCTCGGCGGTTCACTCCACGCAGGGGGACGCGACGACGTTGCTGGCCTCGGCCGAGGCCGGCGGCATGACGGTTCAGACGGGCGAGTCGGTCGTGCTGACCTACGAGCTGAAGCCGGCCGAGCAAGGCCTCAAGCGCGACGCCTTCCTGGTCCTGCGGGGGGCGCGAACGTCGAAGCGGGCCAAGCTCTCGAGGGCCCAAGCCGCGATGGAAGCCCGCGCCACGGCCAACCCTCTGCCGACCGAGTTCGCGTTGCACCCGAACCAGCCGAATCCCGTGACCGCGATGACGCTCGTGCGCTTTGATCTGCCGCGGCCCTCGAGCGTGCGGCTGGAGGTCTTTGACCTGCAGGGGCGGCGGATCGCCAAGTTGGCCGACGGCGTCTACCCGGCCGGCTACCATCAGAGCACCTGGGACGGGCGCATGGCGGGCGGCAGCCGGGTGCGGGCGGGCATGTACATCTGCCGACTGCAGGCCGGTGCCTTCCAAGCCCAACGGAAGATGATCCTCGTGAAGTAACCGCAGGCCGGATGAGGAGTGGTTCTGGTGGGGCCCGGGAATCTCTCGGGCCCCACTTTGCCAGAGGCACGTTCGGTCCCTCGATCTCGACGCGATTCACGTGGCTGAAGTCCACAACGGTGGCCGCGGAAGCACGCGAGGCCGCCAGCGAGTGTGATCCTGACCCCGAGCCCGACCGGGTTTCTGCTCCTCAATCGGGCGATCGAAGAGCAGGATCTTCCGGGAACGTGAACGTACTACCGGAGAACGACGATCTTCGCGGTCTCCGCCTGCTCCCCGGAGGCGTCGCGGACGCTGAGGAAGTACACCCCGCTGCCGACCAGTCGGTCGGCGCCGCTGAGATCCAGGCGGTAGCTCAGGCGGCCGGTCGCGTTGACCGCTTCGCTGCGCCGCAAGACCCGCCGCCCCGCGACATCGTAGAGCGCGATCTCCAGCGGCCCCGCGGCCGCCTCCTCCACGTCGAACGCCACCGTGCCCTGTGAGGGCCAGCCCGCCAGCCGCAGCCCCAGCGGCCTGTGGCTTTGCTTTGGCCAGCGGGCTTCCCCGCTCCACCACCGGTAGCGCGTGTCCAGGCACTCCCGCCGGATCCGATAGCGCACGGGTCCGCGTTCACGGTCGGGGTCGGCCCAGGACATCTCCGCGGTGGCGCCCGCTCGCACCCGGGCCACCTCAGCGAACGGCTCCCAGTCTCGGGCCCGCTCCACCGCCCACCAAGTCTCGGGCGCTGGCTCCGAGAGCTGCCAGGTCACCAAGAGCGAGTGCCCGCGCCGGCGCATCTCCGGCGCGCTGCAGGTCGCTCGAGTGAAACTATGGGTCCAGAACATCCCATCAAACTCCTCCCGCCACGCCACCCAGACGTCGCCATTGCGGTCCCGGACGACATCGCCACTGGCGCCACCCCAACTGCCAGGCAAGTACTCCCCCGCTGGATAGCCCGAGTCGTTTGGCACCGAGACGTAGGCCGAGCCAGTGAACGCAGCGTCCGAGTTGTGCTCGAACCAGAACACCACTGGCAACTCCCAGTCGTCGCGGCTCAATCGGATGACCTTCGAGAAGTAGTAACCAGGCACCGGCTTCGCGGTACATTCAAGCCTGCCCGCGTAGCTCCAGGTCCCGTCCCCGAAGGTCGCCAGTTGCACATAAGCCTGGTCCGTGCTCCAGCCCAGCCACAGCGCCCCGCTCGGACTCCGGCGCAGGCAAGGTGCCTGCGGATTACCGAGGCCGTCCAAACCGGGTATACGGTCACCACTCACCCAGGCATCGCCCTCCAGCAGGCTCCAACGCAGCGACGAGCCGCGCCCCGCCGTTACCAACAACGCGGTCGTGTCGGTCAGCGGCGCCACCGCCACCCCCCGATCCCCCGCATCCCACCACGTCAGGTCGCGGTTGTGCCAGATGTGCGCCGTGTCCGAGTACCAGGTCCTGGGGCCGGTTTGGTCCTGAGCCACCACCCACCGCCGCCGGCCCCAGGCTGCTCCCGCGTACTTCCACCACCCCGCGTAGATCCTGTCCACCGTGTCGGGCAGCCCAAACTCCCGATCTGAACCGCGCCGGGTTTCCCGGAGGCTCCATTGCCTGAGAGGATGGAGTCATGGCGAGAGCGAGCCGGTTTTCCCCGGAGGTGCGCGAGCGGGCGGTCCGGATGGTGCTCGAGCACCGCGAGCAGTACGCGACACAGTGGGCGGCGATCACCTCGATCGCGGAGAAGATCGGCTGTGCGGCTGAGACGCTGCGCAGCTGGGTGCGGCGGGCGGAGCGGGACGCGGGTACTCGACCCGGATTGATGACCGACGAGCGCGCCCGTCTGAAGCAGCTCGAACGCGAGAACTTCGAGCTGCGGCGCGCCAACGAGATCCTGAAGAAGGCGGCGGCGTATTTCGCCCAGGCGGAGCTCGACCGCCGAGCGAAGTGATGGTGCGGTTCATCGACGAACACCGCGAGCAGTACGGGGTCGAGCCGATCTGCGAGGTGCTGCCGATCGCCCCATCCGTCTACCACGAGCACAAGGCGCGGGAGCGCGATCCCGAACGCCGTCCGGCGCGTGCCCGGCGGGATCAGGAGCTGGCTGAGCAGGTCCGGCGCGTCTGGAACGAGAACCAGCAGGTCTACGGCCCGCGGAAGGTGTGGAAGCAGCTCCAGCGCGAGCAGGTTCCGGTCGCCCGCTGCACGGTCGCGCGCCTGATGCGCCGGCTGGGCCTGCAGGGTGCGGTGCGGGGCCGCCGGTTCAAGGTGACGACGATTCCGGACACGCTGGCAGCGCGGCCGCTGGATCTGGTGACGCGGCAGTTCAGCGCGACGCGACCGAACCAGCTCTGGGTCGCCGACCTGACGTACGTGGCGACTTGGCGCGGCTTCGTCTACGTGGCGTTCGTGATCGACGTGTTCTCGCGGCGGATCGTGGGCTGGCGGGCGTCGAACTCGCTGCGCAGCGACCTGGCACTGGATGCGCTGGAGCAGGCGCTCTACGACCGCCCCATCGCCGAGTCGGAGCGGCTGGTTCATCACAGCGATCGGGGCGTCCAGTACCTGTCGATTCGCTACACCGAGCGGCTGGCCGAAGCGGGCATCGAGCCCTCGGTGGGCAGCAAGGGGGACTCGTACGACAACGCGATGGCCGAGAGCGTGATCGGGCTCTTCAAGGCGGAGGTCATTCATCGCCTGGGGCCGTGGAAGGGGCTCGACGACGTGGAGTTCGCAACACTCGACTGGGTCGCGTGGTTCAACGGCAAGCGCCTGCTCGAACCGCTCGGATACGTTCCCCCGATCGAGTTCGAGGAGGCGTACTATCATCGTCAGGCCACCCAGACCGAGGTGGCGTAACTCAAGTCCGGAGCTCTCCGGAGAACCCGGCGCGGTTCACACTGATGCATAAGACCAATGCAAGTGCATAGGAGCGCCGCCCAAGCAGCCTGGTCCTCATCCATGCTATCCACGGCGTAGCAGTCCGGATCATGTCAGCCCTCCACCGGGAAATCCTAGCAACAACTGTCTACCGAGGGGAGAAGCTTTCGTCATGACTCCCTGATCAGGCGTCGTCGCGTGTTCGCCCTCCCTCGGGCAGTCGACGGAGCATCGTCGGCTATCGCGTCGCCTGCGACGACGGGGCCGGTTGCGAGGTGCAGGCTTCGTAGAGCCTGTTCGCCTGTGGATCGCGTGGGGATACGAGCAGCGTGCCCTCCACGAGCGGCTGTGCTGCGTCGCAGCGGCCCAGGTCCACGAGGTTCGTGGCCAAGTCGTTCGCGAATGGTCGCAGACGATCCTGGTAGACCCCGGCGAGGCTCCGCACCCACAGGGGGGCCGTGCCGTCTGCGCGCGGCGCGGCACCGCTCTCCCACGGAGCCTGGAGGAGCACGGTCACGGCGCGGCGATAGCTCTCGGGGATCTTCTCCGCCCACCAGAGAGGCGGCAGTGGTCCTGCGGCAGCAAGGGCTGCGTGCGCCAGCGGCCCGAGCAAGTACACGGTGACGACCGGTCCAGCAACGCCGTCGTGAGGCTCGAAGCGTGCCTCCACCGTCGCCGTCGAGTCCAACAGCCTGTAGAGCCGGCACTCGTCCGTGAAGCGCTCCGGGTCCGCCTCGAAGCGATTCCGCACCGCGCCACTCGTTACGACCCGGTCCGCCATCGCAAAGAGGCGAGGATCGTAGGCGATGGCGTTGATGTCGAGCGTCGAGGGGAACACCGCGACCTCCCGCGGCTCGCCGTTTGCCGCGGCGAGGCGACTGGCAACACTCCCGGCCACCGTGAGTGGCAACACCACGACATGGAAGGAGCGCCGGCTGACATAGCGCTGCTGCACCTCCCAACTTGCGGCAGCGAAGGACGGACTCGCCCGCACGGAAAGGTACTCGTTCACCAACAACAGCCGAGGTCCCCAGGCTTCCGCGAGCACGAGTTCGCGGCCCGCAAGATGCGCCTCCAGCCAACGCCGGGCTTCGACCTGCGTGGAACCGGCACTGGCCGCCGCTGATCGAGTGCCGATGACGAGCACGGGCACCAACAGCACGGCAAGCAGCCCCGCAGTCAGCACCCGCTGTCGCTCCGGCGCGAACCGCTGCGGAAGCTCGAGCGCGGCCGCGGCAACGAGCGCGGCCGCGGCGGGCACCACCGGAATCAGGTAGTAGGCGGAGGCGTAGCGGGCCACCGCCATCGGCACAAGGAACGCCAGTAGGAAGAGCCAGACGGCGAGTGTTGCCGAGCGGCGGGGATCCCGGACGGCGAACAGCGCGGCGGAGGCCACGAGCAGTGCCAGCCCGGCAGGACCGACGTCGTGCAGCAACTGGCCCAGATAGGACGCGGGTGCGGCCACCGTGGACTGGCCCAGGTGCCCACCCGCAACGTGGATCGCGTTCGTGATCAGGTCACGCTCGAGCGCGGCGAAGTCGAAGATCGCGTACGGCGTGGTGAGCAGGAAGACTGCCGCCGCGCCCACAACTGCCAGTGGCCAGAGTGCCAGGCCCTGCTCCCTGCCGCGGTCCCACAGCAGCCAGGCCAGAGGAATGAGCACCGCCGCTCCGGGGTACTTGGCACCCGCCGCGAGCCCGATCAAGGCGACTGCGGCGACCAGCCGGGCCCTGCCGCCACGCTCGTGCCAGGCGAGCATGCGCTCGAGCGCAGCCAGGGCGAGGGTCGTCATCAGTGTGTCCGTGTAGATCAGGCGCGACGTGCCGAGCAGCGTCGGGCTGAACGCAGCCAGCAGCGCCGCCGGAATGCCTGCCCCGCGGCGCAGGCGCCCGGCAATCACGCCGGTGAGCGCGACCGTGGCGGCGCCGCAGGCCACATGCAGATAGCGTGCGGGCAGCACGACGGACGTGGGATCGGCCTGGTAGAGCACCCACCAGTCGGCAGGTGAATGGACCGTGCCGCTGAGCTCGGCGAACCAATAGCCCAGCTTCTGCAGAAAGAGGTGCAAGTAGATCGTGAGCGATGGATAGATGAATGAGTGCGGGTTCCAGTCGGTCCGTCCTCCCGTTGGGCTCCACATCTCCCAGGCGGTACGGAAGGGCGCCGCCTCCTCGAGGAAGTCAGGCAGGTCGGCGGCGATGTGCCAAAGCCTCAGGGCAGCGGCCGCGGCCACGACCAGGACCAGCGCCAACGGCAAGTGCCGCAGACGGCCGCCCGCAGCGGTCGTGGGCAGACCGCCGAGCTCGTTGCTTCCGCCTCGGCGTGACTCGCTTGCCAGCATCCGGTCGGGCGAGCGCCGGCCGGCCCTCGGCCCCGATCGCCCAGCCCCTGGTGCAGGGTTTGCTGCGGCCATGCGCGCGAGAGTAGCGGACTCCGGTTGCCGGGGCACCTCTTGCTGGTCTCGCGGCACGATCGAGCCGCCTGGCTGCCGATTCGTGGCATCGTCTTCGCCACGGAGCGCCGGATTCGACTGCTGCCGGATCTGCCTCGAGTGCCCGCCAGGACCGGTGAAGCCGGCTCCCGCCGGCCGTCTTCGCTGCCCGGTGGGCCCTTCCCGGTGCGCCGGTTCCGCCCCGGCCGCCGCCGGGAGCCCCGCTCCGGGCCGGCGTTCCAGCCCTCCGGGCGGGACTGCCTTCCCGGAGCCAGCGGCCGGGTCCGCCTCAACCGCTTGCCCGGCCTGCCCTTGGAGCGTCTCGATTTCTCATTGACGGCAGGGGCGCGCTCCGTATACTGCCGGTGCATTTTCACCCGGGTGCCGTTTCGTGGCTGCCGGGTCTCGAATGCGCGTCATCGGGACGCAATCACCATGATGGCGCGTGGGTCACGCCAGGGCTCTTGCCTGAGGGAGTCATGACCAAGAAGAAGGGCATTCCCGACGACGACTTCGGTCCGATCCCGGACGACGAAGTCGACAAGTACGACGAGGACGACAAGCTCTTCGACGACGATCTCGAAGAAGAGGATCTCGACGAAGACGAGGACGACGACGAGTTCGACGACGAGTTCGACGAAGAGGAGTACGACGACGACGACGAGGACGACCTCGACGAAGTCGACGGGATCGACGAAGAGCGGTAACGGGAAGGGGTCCCCAGAGATCTGAACGGCGCATCCCGGCTCGCCCGGGCCGAGCGCCGGAGCGTCGCGGCCGGAAGCGCCGCGACGCACCTGGCAGGACGTCCCATCATCGCGGGCCCTGATCCGGCATCCGGCCGGTCAGGGCCCGACGTGTCTGCGAGGGAGGACGCATGGAACGACCCGACTGGCCGACCGGACTGCCCCCGAACTTCGGCGGGCTCGACGAGGAGTTCGCCTCGCTCGAGCGCGCGCGCGCGGTCGTGCTGCCGGTGCCCTACGACTTCAGCACCACGTACCAGGGCGGCACGCGCTGGGGCCCGCGCGCCATCCTCTCCGCGTCGCAGAACATGGAGCTCTGGGACGACGAGCTGGGCGCGACCTATCGCGAGGGCATCCACACGCTCCCCGAGGTCGAACCCACCGCGCTGGGCCCGGAAGCCATGGCCGCCCGCGTCGAGCGCGCCGTGGGCTGGATCCTCGACCAGGGCCGCCTGCCGGCCGTCCTGGGGGGCGAGCACAGCATCACCGCGGGCGCGGTCCGGGCGGCCGCGAGCCGCTTCGGCGGGCTCTCGGTGCTCCACTTCGACGCGCATGCCGACATGCGCGATTCCTACCTCGACTCGCCCTACAGCCACGCCTGCGTGATGCGCCGCGTGCGCGAGTGCTGCCCGGCCGTGTCGGTCGGCATCCGCTCGATGAGCGAAGAGGAGGCCGTCCACCTGCGCGCGCACCCGGCGCCGATCTGGAGCCCGCGCGCGCTCCGCGCGCTGGGAGGCGACCGCGAGCCCATCCTCGCGGCGCTGACCGACACGGTCTTCGTGAGTTTCGACCTCGATGCGCTCGACCCGTCGGTGCTGCCCGGGACCGGCACCCCCGAGCCCGGCGGCCTCGACTGGTACGAGGCCGTGGACCTGCTGCGCGCAGCGGCCGCGCGCTCGCGCATCGTGGGCTTCGACATCGTGGAGCTGGCACCCATCCCGGGGCAGGTCGCCTCGGACTTCCTGGCCGCGCGCCTCGCCTACCGGCTCATCGGCCTCGCGCTCGCGAGCCCCGGCGCCGGCGGGCCGCGCGCCTGACATCGGAGACCCCTCATGACCACCGCGACGAAGCGCCTCGTGCTGCGCAAGAACCAGGACCGCCGCGTGCGCGGGGGGCACCCCTGGATCTTCAGCAACGAGGTGGCCACGCTCGAGGGCGCGCCCGCGCCCGGCGACCTGGTCGAGGTGGCCGACGTCCGCGGCGCCTTCCTGGGACGCGCCTACTACAACCCGCAGAGCCTGATCTGCGCGCGCCTGGTCACGCGCAAGCGCGACGAGGTCGACGTGGACCTTTTCGTGAAGCGCATGGAGCGGGCGGTGCGGCTGCGCGAGGCCGCGCTGCCGGGCGAGCGCGCGGTGCGCGTGGTCTACGGCGAGTCGGACTTCCTGCCCGGCCTGGTGGTGGACCGCTATGGCGAGCACCTCGCGGTGCAGGTGCTCACGCTCGGCATGGAGCTGCGCCAGGACATGGTGCGCGAGGCGCTCGAGCGGGTGTTCGCGCCGCGCGGGGTGGTGCGCGTGGCCGACTCGCCGCTGCGCACGCTCGAGGGCCTGCCGCTCGAGCGCGGCATCTGGTGGGGCGAGGTGCCGGAGCGCGTCGAGGTCGGGCTCGAGGGCTTCCAGGTCGAGGCCGACCTGCTGCACGGCCAGAAGACCGGGCTGTTCCTCGACCAGCGGATGAACCGCCGCGTCGCCGAGTCGCGCGCCGCCGGCAAGCGCGTGCTCGACCTGTTCTGCTACCAGGGCGAGTGGGCGCTGCACGCCGCGCGCGGGGGAGCGGCGTCCGTGCTCGCGGTGGACTCGTCGGAGCCGGCGCTCGCCGCCGCCGCGCGCAACCTCGAGCGCAACGGCCTCACCGACCGCGTGGGCCTGCGGCGTGGCGACGTCTTCGACGTGCTGCGCCAGCTCGAGCGGGCGGGGGAGCGCTTCGGGCTCGTGGTCCTCGACCCGCCCGCGCTGGTCAAGTCGCGCAAGCACCTGGCGGCCGGCGCCCGGGCCTACCGCGAGCTCAACCGCGCGGCCATGGCCCTGCTCGAGGAGGAGGGCGTGCTGGTGAGCTGCTCGTGCAGCCACCACCTCGACGACGCGCTGTTCCACCAGGTGTTGCTCGAATCGGCCCGCGCCGCGCATCGGCCGTTCCGCGTGGTGGAGTGGCGCGCCGAGTCGCCCGACCACCCGCAACTGCTCGCGGTGCCGGAGACGCACTACCTGAAGTGCGCCGTGCTGCAGGCGGTCTAGCGTAGGGCGGCCCCCGCCGCCGGGCGCGGGCCCCGGCGGCGACCGGTGGGAATGCACGACCGCTCGTGCATCGCGCAATGCGCGTGGACCCGCGTGGTCCGCGCGCATTCGCGCTGCAGTCGCGCGCGCGCGGCCCGATAACAGGAGGTATGAAGTGCCTCCCGGGATCGCTGCCCCCCGCCTCCTCGCTTCGTCCACCCAGCGCGCGGCCGGGGTCCCGCCGCCGTGCGGCGGTCGCCGCCGTGCTGCTCGGCATCGTGGCGCTCCTGCCGGGGGCGGCGCGCTCGGGTGACGGTCGCAGCGGCGGCGATCCGCGCGGCGTGTCCCCGGGGCCCGCGACGACGGGCCTCCGTTTCGGGGACGCCGAGCCGCGGCACCATGTGCGGGGCCAGGTCGACTGTGCCGACTGTCACCTGTTCGGGAGCGCCTCGCGCAGCGCCCCGCGCCGGGTGGCCGACGCCGAGGTGGCGGGGTTCGGCGCGTCCGAGCCGCCCCCGAACCCGTACATGCTGCGCCAGGCCGACCCGCTCGATCTGTGCCTTTCCTGCCACGACAACCAGGCCGGCGTCCCCGACGTCGTCGGCGACGACGCCAACGGCCTCGCGGACCGTTCGGCGGGATTCTTCGGGCCCAGCGACGTGCGCAGCCGCAAGGGCCACGCCCTGGGACACGGCGTGCGCGGGACCGGCGCGGGCAGCGGGCTGCTCACCTGCATCGACTGCCACGATCCGCACGGCAACTCCGTCGCGCGCAACCTGAGGCTGGCGGGCGACCCCAGCGCCACGCCGCCGCTCGGCCTGTTCGTGGACCCGGCCGCGATCGGCATGCGGCGCTACGAGGCGGCGCGCGTCTCGTACGGCACGCTCGACACCGACGACCTGCGCGAGGCGTCGAGGCTCTGCGTGGACTGCCACGATCGCCTCAGCGGCGCCCAGGCCCAGGACCCGGACGGGGACGGCCGGCACGAGCGGCACCCCTCGTACGACAGCCAGGACGGGGCGACCAACTCCATCGCGCAGGGCGACCGGCGCGAGACCACGGCCGCGGCGCACTGGGCGCGCGGGCACGGCTCGGGCTTCGAGGGCACCACGCGCGCCCGCGTGGTGGTGCGCGGGGCGACGGACTATGCCGGCGGGCGCGTGGTCGATGCCGCCCGTAACGGGGTCTTCTGCCTGACCTGCCACAAGGCGCACGGCTCGAACGAGGCCTTCGGGCTGGTCTGGCCCGCGGGGCGGGGCGTGACCGCGGTCGGCTGCGACCAGTGCCACGACGTCGCCGCCGAAGCCCCGACCGCGCTGGCGGGAGGCCCGGGCACGCGGCCGGCCGCGGGCAGCCGGGCCCCGACCGGCGGTGCCTCCGACGCGCTGGCCGGCGGCGTCGGTGCCGGACGCACGGGCGAGGCCGCCCGGCGCTGATCCGCCGTCGGCGGATCAGCGCCGCGACCGCTAGGCTCCGCTCTCCGGCGGCGCCGCCGCCTTCTTCACCTCGTCCAGGTAGTTCATGCGCAGCTCGGTCAGGACCTGCTGGAGCACGCGCGCCTCGTCGGGTTCGAGGTTGCCGCGGGTGCGGGACTCCAGCGCCGCGAGCGTGTCAATCGTGTCGCGCGCGGCGTCGAGGTTCTTGTCGATCTTGCGGCTGATCGGATTCATCAGCTTGCCGAGTGCCATCATGCCGCTCTGCTGGAGCCCCAGCAGCAACTGCAGGAACAGCGCGGCCTGGTGCGAGGGGTTCTCGGTCATCGGGGTTCTCCTTGGTTGCGCGGCTGCGGGTCCATGGTCTTGGCCTCCTCCCACAACGCGTCCAGCTCCGCCAGCGTGGCGTCGACCGGGCTGCGGCCCTGGGCGGTCAGCGCGCGCTCGATGTGCTGGAAGCGCTCGCGGAACCGGCGCGAGGCGGCGCGCAGCTCGCGCTCGGGATCGATGGTGAGGTGCCGCGCCAGGTTCACGACGGCGAACAGCAGGTCGCCGACCTCGCGCGCGAGGGCCGGGTCGGTGTCGCGGCCGAGCTCCTGCTCGAGTTCGCCCAGTTCCTCGTGCACCTTGGCGAGCGGCCCCGAGAAGTCGGGCCAGTCGAAGCCGACCGCCCCGGCCTTCTCCTGGATGCGGTAGGCGGCGACCAGCGCGGGCAGGCCCTTCGGCTGCTCGCCCAGCAGCGACGCCGGGCCGTCGGCGCCGCCCTTCTCGCCCTGCTTGATCTCCTGCCACTGGCGGTAGGCGGACTCGCCGTCCTGGATCGCGTCGCCGCCGTAGACGTGCGGGTGCCGCCGGATGAGCTTGGCCGCCGCGCGCTCGAAGCCCTCCGCGATCCCCGGGCCGCCCTTCTCGCCGCCCAGCTCCATGCAGAACAGGGCGAGGAAGGCGAGGTCGCCCAGTTCCTCCGTGGTGTGCTCGACGTCGCCCGAGCCGATGGCCTCGCCCGACTCGACGGCCTCCTCGACCAGGTAGGGCGTCATGCTCTCGAGGGTCTGCTCGCGGTCCCACGGACAGCCCTCGGGCCCGCGCAGCTTGCGGCAGACCGCGACCAGGTCGGAGAAGGCCTTCGACTCGCGCTCGGTGGCTCCAGGATCGCTCATGGCCGCAGCATAGCGGAGGGGCCTGCGGGCGGCCAACGCGAGCGCGGGCGGCGCCGCCATTTGCGCGCTTGCAGACGGCTGCCTATGCTACGCAACTTCCGTGGCGCACCTGCGCCTTCCGCCGGGGGATCCGCATGGGAATGCCCGTTTCGACCTGGGTCGAGGTGGACCTCGACCGCTTCACGGCCAACCTGCGCGCCGTGCGCGCACTGGTCGGCCTGGCCACGCCCGGCGCGGGCGCCCCGGCGGGCCCCTCCGCCGACGCGGCGCGCGGCCTGCTGCTCGTGGTGAAGGCGGACGCCTACGGCCACGGCGCGGTCGAGATGGCCGAGGCGGCCGGGGCCGAGGGCGTGGCGTGCCTCGGCGTCGCCACGCTCCACGAGGGCATCCAGTTGCGCCAGGCCGGCTGCCGGCTGCCCATCGTGGCGCTCTCCCCGCTGCTGCCCAGCGAGATCCGCGAGGCCGTGGCGCACGGGCTCGACCCCACGGTGTGCGACCTCGCCTTCGCCCGCGCGCTCTCGGCCGAGGCGGTGAGCACCGGCCGCGCGGTGCGTTGCCACGTCGAGGTCGACACCGGCATGGGACGCACCGGGGTCTCCGAGCTCGAGGCCGAGGGCTTCCTCGGCACGCTCGCCGCGCTGCCGGGCCTGCGGCTCGCGAGCCTGTTCACCCACTTCCCCGACGCGGACGCGGAGGACCTCACCTTCGCCGAGGACCAGGTGCGCCGCTTTCGTGCCCTGGCCGAGCGGCTGGCCGCCCGCGGGATCCAGGCGCCGCGGCTGCACGCGGCCAACAGCGCCGGCACCGTCAACCTGCCCGAGGCCCGCTTCGACTGGGTGCGCGTCGGCCTTCTCGCCTACGGCCACCGCCCGCCGCACGCCCGGGCGAACCCCGACCTGGCGCCGGTGATGTCCTTCAAGAGCCGGGTCGTCCAGGTCCGCGATCTGCCCGCCGGAACGCCGGTGAGCTACGGCCGCTCCTACGTCACCGCGCGGCCGATGCGCATGGGGGTGGTGGCCGTGGGCTACGGTCACGGCTACTCCTGGCTGCTCTCGAACCACGGCCAGATGCTGGTGCGGGGCCGGCGCGTGCCGATCGTGGGGCGCGTGACGATGGACCTCACGATGGTGGACCTCACGGCGGTCCCCGATGCGCAGGTCGGCGACGACGTGGTCCTCTTCGGCGAACAGGACGGAGCCGCGCTCCCGCTCGAGGAGGTCGCCGCGGGCAGCCGGACGCTCTCCTACGAGATCATGTGCACCATCGGCAAGCGCGTGACGCGCATCTACGTGCGCGGGGGCCGGCCGGTGAAGCTCACCTCGCTGGTGGGGGAGCGCGCCGAATGGGTGGAGCAGGCCGCGGACCATTTCCGGATGCGAAACGAGGCCGTGATCGCGGCGAAACGGGGCTAGGACATGCGTATCTTCCTCATCATCCTGGACGGGGTCGGGGTCGGAGCCTTGCCGGACGCGGCCGAGTACGGCGACGTCGGCACCAACACGCTGCTGCACGTGGCGCAGGCGGCCGGCGGGCTCCGGCTCCCGCAGCTCGAGAAGCTGGGACTCGGGCGCCTGCTCGACCTGCCGGGCGTGCGCGCCGTCGCGGACCCGGCCGGGGCGCGCGGCCGCGTGGGACAGCTCTCCAAGGGCAAGGACAGCACGGTCGGGCACTGGGAGCTGGCGGGGCACATCACCGAGCGGGCCTTCCCGACCTACCCGCAGGGCTTCCCGGACGCGCTGCTCGACCGCTGGGTCCGGCGGGTCGGCCGCGGCTGGATGGCGAACGTCGTGGGCTCCGGCACGGACGTCATCGCGCGCTACGGCGAGGAGCACCAACGGACCAGCCGGTACATCGTGTACACTTCGGCCGACAGCGTCTTCCAGGTGGCGGCGCACGAGGACACCGTGCCGCTCGAGGAGCTCTACGAGGCCTGCCGGCGCGCACGCGTGCTGCTCGAGGGCGAGCACGGTGTCGGCCGCGTCATCGCGCGGCCCTTCACCGGCGAGCCCGGGAACTACCGGCGCACCCCGCGGCGGCGGGACTTCTCGCTCGAGCCCCCGAAGCCCACGCTGCTCGACCAGTTGGTCGCGCGGGGCGAGCCGGTGGTCACCGTGGGCAAGGTGGACGAGTTGTTCGCGGGCCGCGGCGTCAGCGAGTCGCTGCACACGAAGAGCAACGCCGAGGGGCAGGAGGCCCTGGCCGGGCTGGTCCGCAGGAGCGGGCGCGGCCTGGTGTTCGCCAACCTGGTGGACTTCGACCAGCAGTACGGCCATCGCAGCGATCCCATCGGCTTCGCCCGCGCGCTCGAGGAGTTCGACGAGCGCTTCGGGGAGCTGCGGGCCCACCTGAGGAGCGACGAGATGTGCCTGATCACCGCGGACCATGGCAACGATCCGACCGACGTCAGCACGGACCACTCCCGTGAGTATGCGCTGCTGCTCGGGGCGGGCCCGCGCGTGCGCGCAGGCGCCGACCTCGGCACGCGCGAAACCTCCGCCGACGTGGCGGCCACCATCGCCGAGGCGTTCGGCGTGGCGTGGTCCGCGTCCGGCCGGAGCTTCCTCAAGGAGGTGCGCTCATGAGCATGACCCCCAAGGCGCTGATGGCGGAGGCGGTGAAGGCGCGCAAGCGCGCCTACGCGCCCTATTCGCGCTTCGCGGTCGGCGCGGCGCTGCTCACCAAGAAGGGCCGCGTCTACCTCGGCTGCAACGTGGAGAACGCCTCCTACGGGCTCACCATCTGCGCCGAGCGCAACGCGGTGTGGAAGGCGGTGAGCGAGGGCGTGACCGACTTCGCCGCCATCGCCGTGACCGCCCGCGACGGCCGCGGCGCACCGCCCTGCGGCTCGTGCCGCCAGGTGCTGCACGAGTTCGCGCCCAACATGTGGGTCTACTGGCGCGACGCACGCGGGCACATCCTCAAGCGCAAGCTCGCCGAGTTGCTGCCGAGCGCCTTCAACCTCGCCGACCTGAGGAAGTGATGAGCCGCGAACGCGATGACCTGGTCGAGTTGATCACCCGGCAGGTGCTGCAGGCGCTGAAGGGCGGGCCCGCGCCCGCCGCGGGCGCGGGGAGCCCCCCCGCGGCGCCGCGCGACGCGGCCGCCTGGCGCGCGACCCACGCGGTGCAGGACGCGGACCCCGCGACCGCCGACCGCTACCGGCTGTTCGGCGTCTCCACCTCGAGCGGGCCCGAGCACACCCGCGCCCTGCACGAGGCCGGCGCCTCGCGCGTGGTCGCGACCACCGGGTACTCCCCGGGCTCGGACGGGCTCGCCTCGCTCATCGACCACACCCTGCTCAAGCCCGACGCGACGCGCGCGGACATCGAGAAGATGTGCCAGGAGGCGGCGCAGTTCAGCTTCGCCTCGGTGTGCGTGAACCCGGTGTGGGTGCCGCTCTGCCACGACCTGCTCAAGGGCAGCGCGGCCAAGGTGTGCACGGTGATCGGCTTCCCCTCCGGGGCGCACGCGCCCGACGTCAAGGCGTACGAGACCCGCCGCGCGGTCGAGCAGGGCGCCGAGGAAGTGGACATGGTCATCAACATCGGGGCGATGAAGTCCAAGGACTACGCCCTGGTCGAGCAGGACATCCGCGGCGTGGTGCAGGCCGCCGCGCCGAAGGCCCTGGTCAAGGTGATCCTCGAGACCTCCCTGCTGACCCGCGAGGAGAAGATCATGGGTTGCAGCCTGGCCAAGGCCGCGGGCGCCGACTTCGTCAAGACCTCCACCGGCTTCGCCGGCGGCGGTGCCACGGTCGAGGACATCGAGTTGATGCGCGAGACCGTGGGGCCCGAGATGGGCGTGAAGGCCTCGGGCGGAGTGCGCACCAAGGAGGACGCCGAGGCGCTGGTCGCGGCCGGGGCCACCCGCATCGGCGCTTCCGCCGGTGTGAAGATCGTGCGGGGCGAGAAGAACGAAGGGAAGGGCTACTGATGCCGCAGCTCGACCCCCGCGAGTTCATCCGCGCCAAGCGCGACCGCCGCGTGCACGCCGCCGCCGATGTGCGGGAGTTCATCGCGGCCTACCTGCGTCGCGAGATCCCCGACTACCAGGTGAGCGCGTGGCTCATGGCGGCCTACCTGAACGGCCTCGACGAGGCCGAGACCGAGGCGCTGACCCTGGCGCTGCTGCACTCGGGGCGGGTCTTCGACTGGCAGGACCTCGGCCGGCCGTCGGCCGACAAGCACTCGACCGGCGGGGTGGGCGACAAGATCTCGTTGATCCTCGCGCCGCTGGTCGCTGCCTGCGGCGTGCTGGTGCCGATGGTCTCGGGGCGCGGGCTTGGCCACACCGGCGGCACGCTCGACAAGCTCGAGTCCATCCCCGGCTTCCGCACCTTCCTCGAGCCCGACGCGATGCGCGCCCAGCTCGGCCGCATCGGGGTGGTCATGGTCGGGCAGGGGCCCGACCTGGCGCCGGCCGACGGCCTGATCTACGCGCTGCGCGACGTGACCTCCACGGTCGAGCGCGAATACTTCATCGTGCCGAGCATCGTGAGCAAGAAGGTGGCGGAGGGCGCCGGCGCGCTGGTCTACGACGTCAAGTGCGGCAGCGGCGCGTTCATGAAGACCCGCGAGGACGCCGTCCACCTCGCGCGCCGCCTGATCTCGGTCACGCGCTCGCTCGGCCGCAAGGCGGCCGCGCGGGTCACCGACATGAACCAGCCGCTGGGCGTGGCGGTGGGCAATGCGCTCGAGGTGACCGAGACCATCGCCGTGCTGCGCGGCGGCGGTCCCGCCGACGTGCGCGCGCTGACGCTCGAACTCGCGGCGCTGATGTTGAGCCTCTCGGGCGCGGCGACCGTGGCCGAGGCCGCGAAGCGCGCGGAGCAGGCGCTCGATTCGGGCGCCGCGTGGGAACGTTTCGTCGAGATGGTGCGCGCGCAGGGCGGCGATCCCGCCAGTGTCGAGCGCGCCGGCGGCATGCCCGCGGCCCCGGTCGTGCTGCCCGTCACCGCCGGGCGCGCCGGCGTGCTCGAGGCGGTGGACAGCTTCGCGCTGGGCGAGCTGGTGGTGGGCATCGGGGGCGGCCGGCGCGCCAAGGAGGACGAGGTGGACCCGCGCGTGGGCCTGATGGTCCGCCGGCGCATCGGCGACCGCCTGGCCGCCGGGGACGTCCTCGCCGAGCTGCACCTGGCGAAGGACGACGCGGGCGCGGTCGAGCGCGCCCGGGCCTGTTTCCGCATCGGCGACGGGCCGGCCGCGGCCCCGCAACTGATCATCGAACGCCTGGACTAGTCCGAGACTCCAACCACTCCATCCGGCCGCGGGGGAGCACCACCATGGACTTCGAATTCACCGAAGAGCAGCGGATGGTCTTCGACGAGGCGCGGAAGTTCGCCGAGCAGACGCTCGCGCCCAAGGTCGAAGCGCTGGACGAGAAGCAGGAGTGCAACCTCGAGGCCATCCACGAGCTGGGCGACCTCGGGTTCCTCGGCATGACCGTGCCGGAGGAGTTCGGCGGCACCGGGCTGGGCGCGGTGGCGTACGTCGGGGCGATGATCGAGCTGAGCAAGGTGGACGCCGGCACCGCGGTGGCGGTGTCCGTGCAGAACTCGCTGGTCAACGACGCCGTCATGAAGTTCGGCACCGACGCGCAGAAGCGCGAGTTCCTGCCCAAGCTGACCAGCGGCGAGTGGCTCGGCGCCTTCTCGCTGACCGAGGCCGGCGCGGGCAGCGATCCCGGCTCGCTGCGCGCGAACGCGGTGCGCGACGGCGAATCGTTCGTGCTGAACGGGACCAAGAACTTCACCACCAACGGCGGCTTCGCCGACGTCGTCATCGCGTTCTTCCAGACCGACCCGGGCAAGGGCGCCAAGGGCATCTCGGCGTTCCTGCTGCGCAGCGACGTTCCCGGCTTCGCGGTCGGCAAGCACGAGAACAAGCTCGGCATCCGCACCTCGAGCACCACCGAGATGGTCTACACCGACTGCCGCGTGCCGGCCGGCAGCCTGCTCGGGACCGAGAACAAGGGCCTCAACGTGGCGCTGGCCACGCTCGACGGCGGGCGCATCGGCATCGCGGCGCAGGCCGTGGGCATCGCCGAGGCCGCGCTGGACGAGGCCGTGAAGTACGCCAAGGAGCGGAGCCAGTTCGGCCACCACCTCGCCGACTTCCAGGCGCTGCAGTTCATGCTGGCCGACATGGCGGTGGACGTCGAGGTGGCGAAGACCATGCTCTACCGCGCCGCCGGGATGAAGGACGCCGGGCAGAAGCACACCAAGGAGTCCGCCATCGCCAAGCTCTTCGCCTCGGAGATGTCGCACCGCGTCTGCCACAAGTCGCTCCAGATCCACGGCGGCTACGGCTACATGAAGGACTACAAGGTGGAGCGGCTCTACCGCGACCAGCGCATCACCGAGATCTACGAGGGCACCTCGGAGATCCAGCGGGTCGTCATCGCGAGGGCGCTGCTGGCGGAGTAGGGGCGGGGCGCGGGAGGGGCGGCGAGCGACCCGACCGTGGCCAGCCGGCGGCCGCAGGGGCAGAGCGGTGATGGAAGCGGTGGCTCCAGGGTGTAGAATAGGGTCCGGCGCGGCTCTCGCTCGCGCCCCAACGGTCCGTCTGGGCCTCATCCTCGGAGGCACCATGAGATGGTCTCGGCGCATCCATCCAGTCCCCCGGTTCCTTCCCGCCCTGGTCCTCGCGCTCGCGATCCCGGGACCCGTCCACGCCCAGGGGGGCGCGGATTCGTTGCCCGGGCGGGCGGCGGCCTTCTCCGAGGACTGGGCGCCGCCGGTCGGGGGCGCGATCTCCCGCGCAACAGTTTCCCGCGCCGCGCGCGCGGCGACAACGACCGAGGCGGATGGCGGGTGGACCCGGCTGACCATCTCCGGACGCGCACGGCACAGCGCCACCTTCGATCCGGTGCGCCAGCGCATGATCGTGTTCGGGGGATGGTCTGCGGTCGCCGAGACCACGCTCTTCAACGACGTGTGGGTGTTGCCCCTGGCGGGGCCGCCGCGTTGCCTCCCGCTGGTCACCGCGGGGACCCCGCCGCCCGTCCGCCGGGGCCACAGCGCGGTCTACGACCCGGTGCGTGATCGCCTGCTGGTGTTCGGAGGATGGACCCGGCAGGGTGGTGACGGGCTCTACCTCGCCGACGTCTGGGCCCTTTCGCTGGGGGAGGATCCGCCGACCTGGACGCAACTCGCTCCGACCGGCACGCCGCCGGGCGGCCGGTGCGCGCAGGTGGGGGTCTACGATCCGGGGAGCGACCGCATGGTCCTGTTCGGGGGCGAGCCGCTGAACAACGAGGTCTGGGCGTTGTCACTGGCGGGGACGCCAGCCTGGGCCCAGTTGTCGCCCACCGGCACGCCGCCGGTCGCCCGGAGATTCATGAGCGCGATCTTCGATCCGGTCCGGGATCGCATGGTGCTCTTCGGGGGGACGACCGGGTCGGCCGATCTCAACGACGTCTGGGCGCTGTCGCTCGGGGGCGCACCCGCCTGGTCGGTGGTGACGCCGTCCGGCACGAGTCCCAGCGGGCGCTACGCGACCGTCGCGGTCTACGACCCGGTGCGGGATCGCATGGTCGTCTTCGGTGGACGCAGCTCCTCGGTGGTCTACGTGGTCACCTTGGCGCTGTCCCTGGCGGACCCGCCCTCCTGGACGACGCTGCAGCAGTCCGTCTGCGTTCCGTCGGACGGGTGCATCCTCCCGCGCTACGACCACGCCGCGATCTATGATCCGGCTGGCGACCGGATGGTGGTGTTCGGCGGCAGGGGCAGTTCCCAGTTCCTCGACGACTTCGGGGCGTTCTCCCTGGCGGACCCCCAGACCTGGACCCGCCTGGGCCCGAGGCAGTGCACGGGGGCGAGCATGATCGCGGACCCGGTCGGCGACCGGCTGGTGGTATTCGGTGGTCGCCCGGGGTCCTACACGTATCCGAACGACGTCTGGACCCTGTCGCTCGGCTCCGAACCGGGCTGGAGCCTGCAGGCTCCGACCGGCACGCCGCCGAGCGCGCGCTGGCTCCACTCCGCGATGTACGATCCCCTTCGCCAGCGCATGGTCATATCCGGTGGGCTCGACGCCTTTGGCGTCCTTCTGACCGACGTCTGGGTGCTGTCGCTGACCGACCCTCCGGCCTGGACGCAAACGACGTCCGTGCCGTGGGGCGGATCCTATGCCCACAGCACGATCTACGACCCGGTGCGTGATCGCATGATCCTCTTCCCCGGTCCGGGCAACTCCGTCTGGGCTCTCCCGCTGGCGGGCACGCCGGCGTGGACGCAATTGCTGGCGCCTTCGGCGATGCCGCCGGGCGCGCGGACGTATCTCAGCGCGATCTACGACCCGGTGCGCGATCGCATGATCGTCTTTGGCGGGAACGAAGGCGCCACCGGCGCCTACCTGAACGACGTCTGGGCGCTCTCGCTCTCGGACACGCCGACCTGGACGGCAATAACGCCCACCGGCACCCCGCCGATCGGGCGCAGGGCGCACACGGCGATCTACGACCCGGTGCGCGATCGCATGATCGTCTTCGGGGGGAACGACGGCATCACGGGTGCCGCCTACGACGATGTCTGGGCGCTCGCGCTCTCGGGTACGCCGGCGTGGACGCAACTGGCGCCCACCGGCACGCTGCCGAACGCGCGCGTCTCGCACGGCGCCGCCTACGACACGGTACGGGACCGCATGCTGGTCTGCGGGGGATTCGACGGCTCATTCTACTTCGCCGACGTACTTGCGCTCGAATGGAGCACGGCCGCCGCCGTGGACGACGGCGGGCCACCCGTGCTCGCGGGCTTCATCGGTCAGCCGGTGCCGAACCCCGCGCGCGGGTCGATCGCGGTGCGCTACTCCGTCGCCCGCGCGGGCCGCGTGCGGCTGGACGTCTACGATGCCGGCGGTCGCAGGGTGCGGCGGCTCGTGGACCGCGAGAGCCCGGGCGGGGCCGGGGTGGCCTCCTGGGATGGTGTCAGCGACTCCGGCGCAAGGCTGGGCGCGGGCGTGTACTTCGTCCGGCTCGTCGGCCCCGGGACGAGCGCGGCGCGCCGGGTCGTGCTCCTGAACTAGGACCGCCGTCGAGGTCCCGCTCCGCGTTTCGCGTCCCGAAGCCGTGCGCCGACTCTGGCAGCGGAGTCAGCCCCGGCGCCCGCTCACCCCTTCCGCCCCGCGTGCCACCCGCGGATGTACTCGACGATCGCCTGCGGGTCGTCGCCGGGACCGAAGACGCGGCCCACGCCGAGGGCGGTCAGCTTCTCCTGGTCCGCGGTGGGGATGATGCCGCCGCCAGTGAGCAGGCGGTCGCCGAGGCCCTTCTCGTCCATCAACTGCTTGATCCGGACGAAGTGCGTCATGTGCGCGCCCGAGAGGATCGAGAGGCCGATGACGTCGGCGTCCTCCTCGATCGCGGCGCTGACGACCGACTCCGGCGTCTGCCTCAGGCCGAGGTAGACGACCTCCATCCCGGCCTCGACCAGCGCGCGCGCGACCACCTTGGCCCCGCGGTCGTGGCCGTCGAGCCCCGGCTTCGCGATGACGACCTTGATCTTCTCGACGCCCATCGTGCGCTCCCTTCGCGGATGATCGCCCTCTGGCGAGGATCGGCTACGACTAGAAGAACGGCTGTTCCCGGTATTCCCCGAAGACCTCGGTCAGCGCGGCGCTGATCTCGCCCAGCGAGGTGTGCACGCCGGCGCAGTCGAGCAGGCGCGGGATCAGGTTGCCGGTGCCGCGGGCCTCCTGCTTCAGCGCCTCGAGCCGCGAGCGCACGGCCTCGTGGTCGCGGCCGGCGCGCACCGCGCGCAGGGCGGCGACCTGGTCGCGCTCCACCGACTCGTCGATCTCGAGGATCGGGATCTCCAGCGGTTCGGTCTCGTTGACGAACTCGTTCACGCCGACGTGGATCTTGCGCTTGCGCGACAGCGCCACCTGGTACTCGTAGGCCGACCGGGTGATCTCGCGCTGGAAGAAGCCCTGCTCGATGGCCTTCACCACGCCGCCCAGCTCGTGGATGCGGCGGAAGTAGGCCTCGGCCTCGGCCTCGAGGTCGGCGGTCAGCTTCTCGACGTAGTACGAGCCGCCCAGCGGGTCGATCACGTTGGCCACGCCGCTCTCGAAGGCGAGGATCTGCTGGGTGCGCAGCGCGATCTCGACCGCCTCCTCCGAAGGCAGGGCGAGCGCCTCGTCGAGCGAGTTGGTGTGCAGGCTCTGGCAGCCGCCCAATACCCCGGCGAGGGCCTCGATGGCGGTGCGCACCACGTTGATCCCGGGCTGCTGGGCGGTGAGGCTGCAGCCGGCCGTCTGCACGTGGATGCGGCACAGCCACGAGCGCGGGTCCTTCGCGTGGTAGACCTCGCGCAGGTGCCGGGCCCAGATCCGGCGCGCGGCCCGCAGCTTGGCGATCTCCTCGAAGAAGTCGAGGTGCGAGTTGAAGAAGAACGACAGGCGCGGGGCGAAGTCGTCGATGCCCTGGCCCGCCGCCAGCGCGTGCTCCACGTAGGCGAACCCGTCGGCCAGGGTGAAGGCCAGCTCCTGCGCGGCGGTCGCGCCGGCCTCGCGGATGTGGTAGCCGCTGACCGAGATGGTGTTCCACTGCGGCACGTGGTCCGCGCAGAAGGCCATCAGGTCGGTGATCAGCCGGAGGTGCGGCTCGGGCGGGAAGATCCATTCCTTCTGGGCGATGTACTCCTTGAGGATGTCGTTCTGCAGCGTGCCGCGCAGCTGGCCGAAGGGGATGCCGCGCTCGCGGGCGTTGGCCAGGAACATGGCGAAGATCCAGGCCGCGGGCGCGTTGATGGTCATCGAGGTCGAGACGCGCTCGAGCGGGATCTCGTGGAACAGGCGCTCCATGTCGGCGATGGTGTCCACCGCGACGCCGGTCTTGCCGACCTCGCCGGCGGAGAGCAGGTGGTCGGAGTCGAGCCCGTAGAGCGTGGGGTTGTCGAAGGCGACCGAGAGCCCGGTCTGGCCCTTCTCCAGCAGGAACCGGTAGCGCTCGTTGGTCTGCGCCGCCGTGCCCATGCCGGCGAACTGCCGCATGGTCCAGAGCTTGCCGCGGTACATCGAGGCGTGGACCCCGCGCGTGAACGGGTACTCGCCCGGGAAGCCGTCGGTGTCGGGCAGGCCGGCGAGGTCGGCCCGGGTGTAGAGGGGCTCGAGCGGGCGGCCGGAGAGCGAGGAGAAGTCGGCGTCCCGCAGGCGCGCGCCCGCGTGCTTCTGCTCCCACGCCTTCCGGCCGGCGGCCGCGTCGTCAGCTCTGCTCATCGTCGATCTCCATTCGGACACGGGCGCCGATGGCGCGGATGAAGGGGTAGGGCGATCGGCCGTCGTCGAGCAGGGCCTCCGCCGCGGCCCGCAATCGCGCGGGCGCGTCGGTCAGGCCCGAGAAGCGCTCCCACAGGTCCTGCTGGATCGCGGCCTTGAGGTCCGCCTCGAGCCGCTGCCGCTGCCGGTCGCGGAACCGCCCGGACGTGGAGTGCTGCTCGATCAACCGCTCGATCCCGGCGGAGACCTCGTCGAGGCCCTGGTCCTGGAGCGCGGAGGCGGTCAGCACCGGCGGGGCGGCGACGTCCCCGGGACGGCCGCCGATCTCGTAGAGGAAGCGCAGCGAGTCGAGCAGCGTCTCGGCGCCCGGCAGGTCGGACTTGTTGACCAGCAGCAGGTCGGCGGCCTCGATGATGCCGGCCTTGAGGGCCTGGATGACGTCCCCGGTGCCGGGCTGCAGCACGAGCACGATCAGGTCGGTGCAGGTCATCACGTCCAGCTCCGCCTGCCCGACCCCGACGGTCTCGATGAAGATGCGGTCCATCCCGAACGCGTCGAAGACCTCGGCCGCGTGAGGCGTGGCGGGGGAGAGGCCGCCGTGGCCTTCGCGGCTCGCCATCGAGCGGATGAAGGCGCGGTCGTCGCCGATCAGCCCCTGCATGCGCACGCGGTCGCCGAGGAACGCCCCGCCGGTGAAGGGGCTCGAGGGATCCACGGCGATCACGCCGACCGTGTGGCCGGCCGCAAGCGAGCGGCGCGCGAGCGCGGCGGTGACCGTGCTCTTGCCCACGCCCGGCGGGCCGGTGATGCCGACGCGGATCGCGCCGCCGCGGCGCGGGGCCAGGTGGTCCCGGATCTCCGGGACGAGGTCCGGCCGGTCCTCGACCAGGCTGATGAGCCGCGCGCAGGCCACCCGGCTGCCCCGGGAGAAGGCCTCCCAGAGGGCCGCGTCGAGCCCACGCCCGACCGTGGGGGCGCCGCTCACGCGGGGCGGCCCTCCGAGCGGCCGCGCGTCACGCGCGGCTCACAGCGCGACGGCTTCACGGACCGCATAGTGCCCCCGCTCGTCCACCCGGATGCGCGCCGCCGGCACGTCCGGGTCGTGCACGAACACGACGATCCAGTCCCCGGCGACCGCGCGGCGCAGGAACTCCGCCTTCTCCTCCAGCAGCAGCTCGACGTGCATGTCGTAGCCCATCGCGTAAGGGACGGGCAGGTGGCGCGAGGTCGGGATCAGGTCGCTCGGGAAGGCGACGGTCGCGCCCTGGCCGCGGATCTCGACCCACTGCAGCCCGCGCGTGTGCCCGTCGGAGCGGTGCACCCACAGCCCGGGAACCAGCTCGGCGCTGCCGCGGGCCAGCACGAGCGGGGCCCGCTCCAGCACGGCGACGTTCTCGGGCAGGTAGCTCGCGCGCTCGCGCGGGCCGGGGGCGCGGGCGACGTCCCAGTTGGCCTCCTGCAGGTGCACGCGCGCGCCGGGGTAGGCGGGCTCGAGTTCCCCCGCGGTGCCCGGGACGAAGCGCGAGATGCCGCCCGCGTGGTCGAAGTGCAGGTGCGTCAGGATGACGTCGGTGACGCTCGCGGCGTCGGGCACCGGTGCGACCGGGTCGACGCCGTAGATGCGCCGCAGCTTGTCGGTCCACTTGTCCCCGCAGCCGACGTCCACCAGGAAGCGCCGACCGCCGGTCTCGAGGATGAGGGAGTTGGTGGCGAGACGGATGCGGTTGTCGCCGTCGGGCGGGATGAGGCCCGACCAGATCGCCCGGGGGACCGAGCCGAACATCGCCCCGCCGTCGAGCCGGTAGAAGCCGTGGTCGTGGATGCCGACCTGGATGCCGCCGATGTCCGTCACGCGGTCCCCTTCGCGCAGATCTCGATGAGCACGCCGCCGGTGGAGCGCGGGTCGAAGAACTGGATCCGCTTCCCGCCGGCGCCCACCGACGGCTCGCCGAGCGGCCGGCTCCCCGACGCGATCAACCGCGCCCGCGCGCCGTCGAAGTCCTCCACCGCGAAGGCGATGTGGTGGATGCCCGGGCCCCGCCGGGCGAGGAAGCGGGCCACCGCCGAGCCCTCGTCGAGGGACTCGAGCAGCTCGATCTGCGACTCTCCGACCGCCAGGTGGTGGGCACGGATGCCCTGGCCCGCGACCTCCTCGACCGGCCCGGGCCGCAACCCGAGCGCGCCGGCGTAGGTCGCCATGGCGCTTTCGATGTCCGCGACGGCGATCCCGATGTGATCGATCTTCATGGTCCCCTTCCGGGAATGCTCCCGGGGCTCCGGCCCGAGCCCCGGGTGGCCGCTAGCGCGCCCCGGGCTCGTGGTAGACGCCGAACACCTCGCGCAGCCGCCCGCACATCTCCCCGATCGTGGCGTAGGCGCGCACGCACGCGTCCAGCGGCCCGATCAGGCTCCCCTCGCCCCGGGCGGCCTGCCCCAGGGCGGCGAGCGCGCTCGTCACGCGCTCGGCGTCCCGCCGGCGCCGCACGGCCTCGAGCCGGGCGGCCTGGCGGGACGCGAGCGCCGGGTCCGCGCGGAACGCGGGCTCCTGCGCCGGCTCCGGCATGACGTGGCGGTTCACGCCCACGACGCCGGTCTCGCCGCTCTGGACCGCCCGCTGGTAGGCGTAGGCCGACTGGTGGATCTCGTTCTGGATGAACCCCGTCTCGATCGCCTTCAGCACGCCGCCGGTCTTCTCGATGCGGCCGATCAGCGCCACGGCCTCCCGCTCCAGCCGCCCGGTCAGCGCCTCGACGTACCACGACCCGCCCAGGGGATCGATCACGTCGGCGATCCCGGACTCCTCGGCCAGCACCTGCTGGGTGCGCAGCGCCAGCAGGGCCGCCGGCCTCGCTCGGCAGCGAGAGCGCCTCGTCACGGGCGTTGGTGTGGAGCGACTGCGTGCCCCCCATCACGGCGGCGATGGCCTGCACCGCGGTCCGCACCACGTTGACGTCGATCTGCTGCGCGGTGAGCGTGCTGCCGGCCGTCTGGGTGTGGAAGCGCAGCATCCAGCTGCGCGGGTCGGTCGCGCCGAACTCCTCGCGCATCGACCGCGCCCAGAGGCGCCGCGCGGCGCGGAACTTCGCCGCCTCCTCGAACAGGTGGTTGTGGGCGTTGAAGAAGAACGAGATCCGCGGCGCGAAGGAATCCACCGCGAGCCCGCGCTCGACCGCTGCGCGCACGTAGGCGCGGCCGTTGGCGAAGGTGAAGGCCAGCTCCTGGACCGCCGTCGCGCCCGCCTCGCGGATGTGGTAGCCGCTCACCGAGATGGGGTTCCAGCGGGGCAGGTGGAGCGTGCAGTACTCGATCAGGTCGGTGGTCAGGCGCAGCGAGGGGCCGGGCGGGAAGATGAACGTGCCGCGTGCCTGGTACTCCTTGAGGATGTCGTTCTGGGTGGTGCCCCCGAGGCTCGCCGCCGGCACGCCGCGGCCCTCGGCGACCGCCTGGTACATCAGCAGCAGGATCGCCGCGGTCGCGTTGATGGTCATCGAGGTGGTCACGCGGTCGAGCGGGATGCCCTCGAACAGGCGCTCCATGTCCTCGAGCGAGTCGATCGCCACGCCGGCGCGGCCCGCCTCGCCCTCCGCCAGCGGGTCGGTGGAGTCGTAGCCGATCTGGGTCGGCAGGTCGAAGGCCACCGAGAGCCCGGTCTGGCCCTGCTCGAGCAGCCAGCGGAAGCGGGCGTTGGTCTCCTCCGCCGAGCCGAAGCCCGCGTACTGGCGCATGGTCCAGAGGCGCCCGCGGTAGCCGGTGGGCTGGATCCCGCGGGTGAAGGGGAAGAAGCCCGGGTAGCCGGGGTCGTGCTCCGGGTCGAACCCGGGGGGCAGGTCGGCGGGCGTGTAGAGCGGTTCGAGCGGAAACGACGACGACGCGAAGCGCGCGCGCCGCCCGGGCTGCGCGTCGTGCGCGCGCCGCCAGCGTTCCCGCTCGTCGCTCATCTCGCTCCCCCTTCGGGCGGCGCGGCCGCGCCCGGCGCGCGCGGCAGGTCGAGCCGCTCGAGCACCACCAGCAGCGCCTCGCCGTCCACCGTCTGCCCGGGCGCGACCCGCACCTGGCGGACGACGCCGGCGGCCGGGCTCGCCAGGGCGTTCTGCATCTTCATGGCCTCGAGCACGACCAGCGGCGTGCCCGCCGCCACCTCGTCGCCCTCGCGCGCATGCACGGCGAACACCACGCCCGGCATGGGCGCGTGGATCTCGATCTCGCGCGCCTGGCGGATGGTCGCGCCCGGGGCCGCGGACGCCAACCGGGCCGCCAGCGGGTCGCGCAACTCGACCAGGGTCTCGCCCCCGGCCAGCGAGACGCGGTACCGCCCGGGCGCCTCGGAGCGCACGTGGAGCACCTGCGGGCGCCCGTTCATCAGCAGGCACAGCTCGCCGCCCACGGTGGTCTCGCAGCCGACCATGAACTCCTCGCCGTCGATGCGCAGCCGCAGGTCTTCGCCTTCCGGTTCGATGCGGACCAGCCGCTGCCGGTCGCCGACCACGGCCAGGTACTCGCGCCATCCGCCGCTCAGCGCCATCCGGTCGATCCTCCCGCGGCGCCCGGCCGCCCGGATTGCCGCCACGCCGAGCCCGCCGCGGCCGGCCGCGGGTCCGGGCGCGCCGGGGCGGCGTGGTAGGCGGCCCAGGCGGCGGCCACGATCGCGGTCACTTCCTCGCGGTCGCGGGCCACCGCGTCGGGCCGGTACTCCTCCTCGAGGAACGCGGTGTCGGTCTCGCCGCGGGCGAAGCGCGGGTGGGTGAGCAGCCAGCGGTGGAACGGGATGTTGGTCTGCACGCCGGCGACGCGGTACTCGCGCAGGGCGCGCAGGGCGCGGGCGATCGCCTCCTCGCGATTCTCCGCCCAGACGATGAGCTTGCCGAGCAGCGGGTCGTAGTGCGCGCCGACCTCGCTGCCCACCATGATGCCGACGTCGTTGCGCACGCCCGGGCCCTCCGGCAGGTGCAGGGCGACGATGCGCCCGGTGGAGGGGGCGAAGCCGTGCTCCGGGTCCTCGGCGTTGATGCGGCACTCGATCGCGTGGCCGCGCCAGCGGATGTCCTCCTGCCGGCGGTCGAGCGGCTCGCCCATCGCGATGCGCAGCTGGCGGTGGACCATGTCGAACGAGACCACCCGCTCGGTCACCGGGTGCTCGACCTGCAGGCGGGTGTTCATCTCGAGGAAGTGGAAGCGCCCCTCGGGGTCCACCAGGAACTCGATGGTGCCGGCGTTCACGTAGCCGACGCCGCGCGCGATCGCCACCGCCGCCTCGCCCATCCGCTCGCGCAGCCCGGGGAAGGGCGCGGGGGTGGGGCTCTCCTCGAGCAGCTTCTGGTGGCGGCGCTGGATCGAGCACTCGCGCTCGCCGAGGTGGATCACGTTGCCGTGGCGGTCGGCCAGGACCTGGATCTCGATGTGGCGCGGTCGCGGGATGAGCTTCTCCAGGTAGATCGTGGCGTCGCCGAAGGCGCGGGCGGCCTCCTGGCGCGCCAGGTCCAGCGCGGCGACCAGCGCGGCGCGGTCGGCGCAGCGCCGCATGCCGCGGCCGCCGCCGCCGAAGGCGGCCTTGACGAGGACCGGGTAGCCGAGCTCCAGCGCGCGGGCGTGGGCGACCTCCGGGTCGGCCGGGAGCGCCCCGGTGCCCGGGACCAGCGGCACGCCGGTCCCCTCGATCGTGCGCCGCGCCGCGAGCTTGTCGCCCATGGTGCGGATCACGCCGGGGGGCGGGCCGACCCAGATGATGCCGGCGCGCTCGACCGCCTCGGCGAAGTCCGCGTTCTCGGCGAAGAAGCCGTAGCCGGGGTGGAGCAGCTCGGCGCGCGAGCTGCGGCACGCCGCGAGGATGGCATCCGCGTCGAGGTAGCTCTGCGGCCACCGGGGCCGGCCCGATGCGGTGGGCCTCGTCGGCCAGGCTCACGTGCAGCGCGCTGCGGTCGGCGTCGGAGTAGACGGCGATGCCGAGCGCGCCCTCCTCGCGGACGGCGCGCAGGATGCGGCAGGCGATCTCCCCGCGGTTCGCCACCAGGACGCGGCGACCCGCCAGGGGGCCCGGCGAACGGCGGGCGGCGGGGCTAGAGGGGGATGTTGCCATGCTTCTTCGGCGGGCGGGTCTGCCGCTTGTTCTCGAGCATGCGCAGCGCGGCGATCAGCCGGGGCCGGGTCTCGGTGGGCTCGATGACGTCGTCCAGGTAGCCCAGCGAGGCGGCCACGTAGGGATTGGCGAAGGTCTCGTTGTACTCGGCGACGCGGCGCTTCTGCTCCGCCGCGGGGTCGGCCGCCTCCTCGATCTGCCGGCGGAAGATGATCTGGACCGCCCCGTCGGCCCCCATCACGGCCAGCTCCGCCGACGGCCAGGCCACGTTGTAGTCGCCGCGGATGTGCTTCGAGCTCATCACGTCGTAGGCGCCGCCGTAGGCCTTGCGCGTGACCACCGTGAGCTTGGGCACGGTGGCCTCGCAGTAGGCGTAGAGCAGCTTCGCGCCGTTGCGGATGATCCCGCCCCACTCCTGGGCCGTCCCCGGGAGGAAGCCGGGCACGTCCTCGAAGGTCACGAGCGGGAGGTTGAAGGCGTCGCAGAAGCGGACGAAGCGGGCCCCCTTGACCGACGAGTTGATGTCGAGCACCCCGGCCAGCGCGTTCGGCTGGTTCGCCACGACGCCGACGCTCCGCCCGTCGAGCCGCGCGAAGCCGACCACCAGGTTCTTCGCGAAGTGCTCGTGCACCTCGAGGAAGGAGCCCTGGTCCATCACGCGGGTGACCACCGCCTTGATGTCGTAGGGCTGGTTCGGCTCGGCCGGGACGATGGTGGCGAGCTCGGGGTCGCGCCGCTCCGGGTCGTCCGCGGAGGCCGTCACGGGCGGGTCCTCGGCGTTGTTCTGGGGCAGGTAGGAGAGCAGCCGGCGGATCGTGGCGATGCAGTCGAGGTCGTCCTCGGTGGCGAAGTGGGCGACGCCCGAGCGCGAGTTGTGGGTGCAGCGCCCCGCCCAGCTCCTCGAACGAGACCTCCTCGTTGGTCACGGCCTTGATCACGTTCGGGCCGGTGACGAACATGTGGCTGGTCTCCTTGACCATGAGGATGAAGTCGGTGATGGCGGGGGAGTAGACCGCGCCGCCGGCGCACGGGCCGAAGATCGCCGAGATCTGCGGCACGACCCCGGAGGCGAGCGTGTTGCGGTAGAAGATCTCGGCGTAGCCGCCCAGGCTCGCCACGCCCTCCTGGATCCGCGCCCCGCCCGAGTCGTTCAGCCCGATCAGCGGCGCGCCGGTCCGCAGCGCCAGGTCCATCACGTCGCAGATCTTGCGGGCGTTCGATTCCGACAGCGTGCCGCCGAAGACCGTGAAGTCCTGCGCGAAGACGTAGATCTGCCGGCCGTCGACGCGGCCGGCGCCGCACACCACGCCGTCGCCGGTGACCTTGCGCTGCTCCATCCCGAAGTCGGTGCAGCGGTGGGTGACGAACACGCCCAGCTCGGTGAAGCTGCCGGGGTCGCAGAGCGCGGTGACCCGCTCGCGGACGGAGAGCCGGCCCTGGGCGTGGATCTTCTCGATCTTCTCGCGCCCGCCCCCGTCGAGGAGGCGGCGCTTGCGGTCACGGAGGTCGGCGAGACGCTTGTCGTCGGACATGGGGCTCCCTTCACACGCGGACCAGGCGGCCCTGTCGCGACTGTGGACCCCCACTCTAGCGAAAGCCGGCCCGGGCGGGAAGGCCGGGGGCCGGCCTCGGGCCCGGGTTCCCGGCCGGGCGCCTAGCGGGGTGGCGGGGCCGGGGGCTCGGAGGCGTCCGAGGGCGCCTCGTCGGGCGGCGGCACGATCTCCGGGGAGGTGGGATCGAGCGGCGCGCCCGGGTGCTGGGTGCAGTACTCGGTCGGCTCCGAGCCGACGCTGTAGTTCTCGTTCGTGACGTGCGGGCAGGCGTCGGTGGCCAGCATCCCGCTCTCCGTGCACACCAGGCGCGTGGCGATGCCCACCGGCTCGGGGAAGTCCTCCGCCGGCCGGCCGCGTGTCGCCTCCATCATGAAGTCGGTCCAGATCGGCAGCGCCGCGCGCGCGCCCGTCATGCCGGGGCCGATGACGCGCTTGTCGTCGTAGCCCACCCATACGCCGGCGACCATGCTCGGGATGAAGCCCACGAACCAGGCGTCCATGTACTCGTCCATGGTGCCCGTCTTGCCCGCCGCGGGCAGGGTGAAGCCGCGCGCGCGCGCCGAGTAGCCGGTGCCGTGGTCGAGCGCGCTGCGCAGCATCGAGGTCATCACCGCGGCGGTCTCCTCGGAGAGCACCTCCACCGGGCGCGGGGCGCTCTTCTCGAGGACGTTGCCGGCCCGGTCCTCGACCTTGAGGATGAGGATCGGGTCGTTGCGGATGCCGCGATTGGCGAAGACCGCGTAGGCGGCGGTCAACTCGAGCAGGTTGACCTCGCTGCTGCCGAGCGCGAGCGAGAGGTTCTGGCCGAGCGGGCTCATGATCCCCATGCGCCGCGCGTAGCTCGCCACCTGGGCCACGCCCACCTGGCGCAGCAGCTTGATGGTCGGGATGTTGATGGACTGCTGCAGCGCGTAGCGCAACGTGACCGGCCCGCGGTACTGGTGGTCGTAGTTGCGCGGCTCGTAGGGCTTGCCGTCCGCCCCGCCCGGGAACGAGACGCGCGCGTCCACCACGATGTCGGTGGGCTTGAAGCCGTTGTCCATCGCCGCGGTGTAGACGAAGGGCTTGAACGACGAGCCGGGCTGCCGCTGCGCCTGCACGGCGCGGTTGAAGTTGCTCTGGTTCCAGTCGCGGCCGCCGATCAGCGCGCGGACCTGCCCGCTGCGCGTGTCCAGCGCCACGAAGGCGCTCTGGAGGTAGGGGGTGTTCTGCTGGGTGCCGGCGACCGGCGCCTGGTGCGGGGTGAACCCGGCCCGCGTGAAGCGCGGCTTCAACTCGGTCTCGAGCGCGGACAGCTGGCGGTCGAGGGCCCGCTCGGCGATCTGCTGCAGGTCCATGTCGAGCGTCGTCCAGACCTTGAGCCCGCCCTCGTAGACCGCGTTGGAGCCGTAGCGCTCGTCCAGGTGCAGGCGCACCATCTCGACGAAGTAGGGCGCGCGGTCGTTGCTCCAGCGGGCCGCCGTGACCCCCAGCGGCTCGCCCGTGGCGCGGTCGAACTCCACCTGCGTGATGGCGCGCGTCTCCAGCATGTTGCGCAGCACCTTGGCGCGCCGCGCCAGCGCGGCCCGGGCGCGGCGCCGCGGGGAGTAGAGGCTCGGGTTCGCCGGGATCCCGGCGAGCAGCGCGCACTCGGAAAGCGTGAGCTGCTGGATCGGCTTGTCGAAGAAGGTGCGCGCCGCCGCGTCCACCCCGTAGGCACCCTCCCCGAAGTAGATCTGGTTGAAGTACATCTCCAGGATCTGGTCCTTCGAGTAATCGCGCTCCAGCTCGATGGCGAGGGCGACCTCCTTGAGCTTGCGGGTCAGCGTGCGCTCGTGGGTCAGGAACAGGTTGCGGGCCAGCTGCTGGGTGATGGTGCTGCCGCCCTGCATGGCGTGCAGGTGCATCGCGTTGTTGACCGTGGCACGCGCGATCCCCCACAGGTCCACGCCCCAGTGGTCGTAGAAGCTCCGGTCCTCGGTCGCCAGCGTGGCGTTGACGAGGTTGCGCGGGATCCGGCGCAGCGCCACCGGCGAGCGGTTCTCCTTGTAGAACTCGTGGAGCACCCGGCCGCGCACGTCGTACACCGTCGTCTTGACCGGGGTCTGGAGCGTGGTGACCTGCTCGGGCGAAGGCAGGTCGCGGCGCAGCCACTGGACCACGCCGAAGGTGGCGCCGGCCGCGCCGAAGACGGCGACCACGACGATGGAGAGGAACAGCCGCCAGGGGAACCGGTGGGCCACGCTCACGGCCGCCTGTTCCATCGAGGCGAGCTTCCGGGGGGTCCGCATGGCCCGGGAGCCTAGAACGCTTGGCACCGTCCTGCAACGCGGCGCGGCGCCGGTTGCCGCCGCGCGGTGGCCACTCTAGAATCCGCGCCGAGATGCCGACGAACGCCAAGGAGAACCCATGAGCCCGCGAGCGATGAGCCCCGACGACCAGATGGCCCTGCTGTCCCGCGGCACGGTGGAGATCCTGCCCGAGGCCGGCACGCTGCTCGAGCGGCTGCGCCTGGGCGCGCGCGAGGGCCGCCCGCTGCGCGTCAAGCAGGGATTCGACCCCACGGCGCCGGACATCCACCTGGGCCACACCGTGGGCCTGCGGAAGCTGCGGCAGTTCCAGGACCTCGGCCACCAGGTCGTGCTCATCGTCGGCGACTACACCGGCATGGTCGGCGACCCGAGCGGCCGCAGCAAGGTGCGGCCGCAGTTGACGCAGCCCGAGGTCGAGTCCAACGCGCGCACCTACCTCGAGCAGTTCTTCCGCGTGCTCGACCCGGAGCCGGCGGCGCCGCGCCTCCCCGTCGAGGTCCACCGCAACGGCGAGTGGTTCTCGGTCATGGACTTCATGGGCGTGATGCGGCTCGCCTCGCAGTACACGGTGGCGCGCATCCTCGAGCGCGACGACTTCGCCAAGCGCATGCGCGATCAGCAGCCCATCAGCCTGCACGAGCTGTTCTACCCGATCATGCAGGGCTACGACTCAGTGGCGATCCGCGCGGACGTGGAGCTGGGCGCCACCGAGCAGAAGTTCAACCTGCTGGTGGGGCGGGTGCTGCAGGAGATCCACGGCCAGCCGCCGCAGATCGCCATGACGCTGCCGGTGCTGCCGGGGCTCGACGGCGTGCAGCGCATGAGCAAGAGCCTGGGCAACTACGTCGGCGTCGCGGACGCGCCCGGCGACATGTACGGCAAGGTGATGAGCCTGCCCGACGCGGTGATGGGCCTCTACTGGCGGCTCGTGACCGACGCTGACGAGGACGAGCTCGTGGCGGTGGAGCGCGACCTGGCGGACGCCGCGGTCCACCCGATGTCGATCAAGAAGCGGCTCGCGCACCGCATCGCTCGCATCTACCACGGCGCCGCCGCCGCGGACGTCGCGCAGCGTGATTTCGAAGCGCAGTTCAGCCGGCGCGAGACGCCGGAACACCTCGAGGAGTTCGGCCCGGCCGAGCTGGCGAAGGCGCTCGGGCACGCGCCGATCGCGGGGATCGTCGAGGTCCTCGTCGCCGCGGGCATCGCGGATTCGAAGAGCGCGGCGCGGCGCCTGGTCGAGCAGCGCGCGGTGAGCGTGGACGGCGAGAAGGTGACCGCGCTGACGCACCCGCTCGACCTGGCGAGGGAGTTCGTGGTGCGCGCGGGGCGGCGGATGAAGCGTTTTCGCCCCTAGATCCGCCCTGACGAGCCGGCCGCCGGGGCGGCGGTGAGGCCGCCAACCCGTTGGCAGGACACCGCTTGGCCGGGCGTTTGAGCTCGGTGGGAAGCCGGGTGGACCCCCAGTTGACAAGCGTGGTTGGGTCGGCTACATTGCCACGGCTGCAGGGAAGATGTCCTCCGGAATCGATAGTACTTGACTTGTACCCCATCCGAAGGCTAGATTCCCCGTCCGCCTTTTCCCTTGGAGAAGGCGCGTAGATAACTTCGCTCTTTGAAAATTGAATAGCGCGCGAACTTACTGAAGGCCCGTGCGAGGTCCCGACCTCACGCGCTTCTTGGCGTGGGAGTCGGTTTCATTTCCTTGCTAATGATCCATGCGAGTGGGCTTCGGTCCATCGCATGATCTCCGAATTTTCACCACGGAGAGTTTGATCCTGGCTCAGAACGAACGCTGGCGGCGTGGATTAGGCATGCAAGTCGAACGCGAAAGAGGGGGCAACTCCTCGAGTAGAGTGGCGAACGGGTGAGTAACGCGTGAAGAACCTGCCTTCGAGAGGGGGATAACACTCCCAACGGGGTGCTAATACCGCATGAGACCACGGGTCCACCTGGACCTGAGGTCAAAGGTGGCCTCTGCTTGCAAGCTACCGCTCGAAGATGGCTTCGCGTCCCATTAGCTAGTTGGCGGTGTAACGGACCACCAAGGCGACGATGGGTAGCTGGTCTGAGAGGATGGTCAGCCACACTGGGACTGAGATACGGCCCAGACTCCTACGGGAGGCAGCAGTCGAGAGGCTTTGGCAATGGGGGAAACCCTGACCAAGCGACGCCGCGTGGAGGATGAAGGCCCTTGGGTTGTAAACTCCTTTTGCTGGGGAAGAAATGCGACCAGGTGAACAATCTGGTCGTTTGACGGTACCCAGCGAATAAGCTCCGGCTAACTCCGTGCCAGCAGCCGCGGTAACACGGGGGGAGCAAGCGTTGTTCGGAATCACTGGGCGTAAAGGGCGTGTAGGCGGTCAGATAAGTGGAATGTGAAATGCCCCGGCTCACCCGGGGACCGGCATCCCAAACTGTCTGGCTTGAGTATGGGAGAGGATGGAGGAATTCCTGGTGTAGCGGTGAAATGCGTAGATATCAGGAGGAACACCGGTGGCGAAGGCGTCCATCTGGCCCAATACTGACGCTGAGGCGCGAAAGCTAGGGGAGCGAACGGGATTAGATACCCCGGTAGTCCTAGCCGTAAACGGTGATCACTAGGTGTTGGGGGCATCGACCCCTCCAGTGCCGCAGCTAACGCACTAAGTGATCCGCCTGGGGAGTACGGCCGCAAGGTTGAAACTCAAAGGAATTGACGGGGGCCCGCACAAGCGGTGGAGCATGTGGTTTAATTCGACGCAACGCGAAGAACCTTACCCAGACTTGACATGCACTAGACCGGTGTGGAAACACACCTTTCCTTCGGGACTGGTGCACAGGTGCTGCATGGCTGTCGTCAGCTCGTGTCGTGAGATGTTGGGTTAAGTCCCGCAACGAGCGCAACCCTTGTCCTTAGTTGCTAACGGGTAATGCCGAGCACTCTAGGGAGACTGCCGGTGATAAACCGGAGGAAGGTGGGGATGACGTCAAGTCCTCATGGCCCTTACGTCTGGGGCTACACACGTGCTACAATGGCCGGTACAAAGGGTCCCGATACCGCGAGGTGGAGGCAATCCCAAAAAACCGGTCTCAGTTCGGATTGCAGTCTGCAACTCGACTGCATGAAGTCGGAATCGCTAGTAATCGCTGATCAGCAGGCAGCGGTGAATACGTTCCCGGGCCTTGTACACACCGCCCGTCAAGCCACGAAAGTCGGCAGCACCCGAAGTCGCTGTGCCAACCGCAAGGGGGCAGGCGCCTAAGGTGAGGTCGGTGATTGGGGCTAAGTCGTAACAAGGTAGCCGTACCGGAAGGTGCGGCTGGATCACCTCCTTTCTAGGGAGACCTGTCGCCCGGTTCGCCGGGTGGCACATCCTAGGTCGAACCTCCCGGGTTCTTCAGACTCGCGCGCTATTCTCTCTTTTCTGGATCCTGGGGCTGGGAAGAGCCTGGCCGGTACGCCGGCCGGGCTCGATTCATCCCGCCAGGCTCGGCCAGGCTCGGGCCCGTCGAGGGCCGATCACGAGCGAGGTGGACGGGGTGACCCGGGCCGCCTCACGATGAATCGCCTCGGCAGTCGTTGCTAAGGTGTGGGCCTGTAGCTCAGTTGGTTAGAGCGCACGCCTGATAAGCGTGAGGTGGGTGGTTCGAGTCCACCCAGGCCCACCAACTTGATGGCCCACGGCTGGACCTGGCTGCGCCGGGGACGGTCTGCTGATCATGCTCCGGGGATATAGCTCAATTGGGAGAGCGCCGGCTTTGCAAGCCGGAGGCTGCGGGTTCGAGCCCCGCTATCTCCACCAGAACAGAGAGAGGGTCGGCCGCGGCGCAAGCCGGGGCGGCCTCGATAGATCTTGGCGCCGTCCGGCCGTCCCGATGAAGGGGCGGGCCGCGGGCGCACACGATCCGGCACCGGCACCGCCGGCAGCTGGATCGTGCATCGATCTTTGACAACCGAATACGAGACGCTGGGTAAACACAGTAGCGCCTTAGTAATATTTTCCGGTCAAGCTACTAAGGGCGCATGGTGGATGCCTTGGCACGAGAAGGCGATGAAGGACGCGGTAAGCTGCGATAAGCCTCGGTGAGACGCAAACAGTCTTCGACCCGGGGGTGTCCGAATGGGGAAACCCGGCGGGAGTCATGTCCCGTCATCGTCCGCTGAATCCAATAGGCGGAACGAAGCCAACGGGGGGAAGTGAGACATCTCAGTACCCCCAGGAAGAGAAAGAAAATTCGATTCCCCGAGTAGCGGCGAGCGAAAAGGGAACAGCCTAAACCCGAGCACGCTTGCGTGCGGAGGTGTTGCGGGATCCAGAAGGCGTAAGCCGGGAAGTCAAAAACCAACACGCTAGCCGAACCGTCTGGAAAGACGGACCACAGAAGGTGACAGTCCTGTAGGCGAAAGCGCGTTGGCTTCCTGTCTGGACACCCAAGTACCGCAGGACACGAGAAATCCGGCGGGAATCTGCGAGGACCATCTCGTAAGGCTAAATACTCTCTCGTGACCGATAGCGAACTAGTACCGTGAGGGAAAGGTGAAAAGGACTCCAGGTGGAGAGTGAAATAGAACCTGAAACCATGCGCCTACAAGCGGTCGGAGGCTTAATGCGGGGCTTGCTCCGCAAGCGGCTGACGGCGTGCCTTTTGCATAATGATCCGGCGAGTTACTCGTCTGCAGCAAGGTTAAGCGTCTATGACGCGGAGCCGAAGCGAAAGCGAGTCCGAAATGGGCGACTAGTTGCAGGCGGTAGACCCGAAGCCTATGTGATCTACCCATGGCCAGGATGAAGCGGATGTCAAAGTCCGTGGAGGTCCGAACCGGTTAACGTTGAAAAGTTATCGGATGAGCCGTGGGTGGGGGTGAAAGGCCAATCAAACTAGGTGATAGCTGGTTCTCCCCGAAATATGTTTAGCCATAGCCTCGCGAAATTGTGTCTCGGAGGTAGAGCACTGATTGGGCTAGGGACCCCACCAGGTTACCAAACCCATTCAAACTCCGAATGCCGATGACATCTACCGCGGGAGTCAGCCCACGAGGGATAAGCTTCGTGGACGAGAGGGGAACAACCCAGACCGACAGCTAAGGTCCCAGAGTGCAGACTAAGTGCATAAGGATGTGGGATCGCTCAGACAGCCAGGATGTTGGCTTAGAAGCAGCCATCATTTAAAGAGTGCGTAATAGCTCACTGGTCAAGGGGTTCTGCGCCGATAATGCCCGGGACTCAAGTCTGCCACCGAAGCTTCGGATTCGTCGAAAGACGTCTGGTAGGGGAGCGTTCTGCGTTAGGGTGAAGGTCGACCGGCAAGGTCGGCTGGACGAAGCAGAAGTGATTATGCCGGAACGAGTAGCGAGAAGACGGGCGAGAAACCCGTCCACCGAAAACCCAAGGTTTCCTGAGGAAGGTTAATCCGCTCAGGGTCAGTCGGGTCCTTAGGTGAGGCCGAAAGGCGTAACCGATGGGAAGCAGGTCAACATTCCTGCACCACTTGGGAAGCGACCAAGACGCGAAGGGGTGACGCAGAAGTGAAAGATCAGCCGGCGATCGGAAGTGCCGGTCCAAGCCCGTAGGTACGTGGTCCATCAGGCAAATCCGGTGGATCCAATCCGAGAGGTGATGGGGAAACGAGCCGCAAGGCGAGCCAACTGGTCCTAATCAGGCTGCCAAGAAAAGCCTCGTAGCGAGCTTTCTGGGTGTCCGTACCGTAAACCGACACAGGTAGGTGGGGTGAATATCCTAAGGTGCTCGAGTGAGTCTTGCAGAAGGAACTTGGCAAAATAGCCCCGTAACTTCGGAATAAGGGGTGCCTGGTGCGTAAGGGGGACTTGCTCCTCCAAGCAAGCCAGGCCGCAGTGAATGGAGTCAAGCGACTGTTTACCAAAAACACATCTCTCTGCTAAGCCGATGAGGCGACGTATAGGGAGTGACACCTGCCCGGTGCCGGAAGGTTAAAGAGAGGGGTCAACCGCAAGGTGAAGCTCTGAACTGAAGCCCCGGTAAACGGCGGCCGTAACTATAACGGTCCTAAGGTAGCGAAATTCCTTGTCGGGTAAGTTCCGACCTGCACGAATGGTGTAACGACTTGACTGCTGTCTCCTGCAAGAGCTCGGCGAAACTGTAGTAGCGGTGAAGATGCCGCTTACCCGCGACTGGACAGAAAGACCCCGTGCACCTTTACTGTAACCTGATATTGGGTCCTGATCTTTCATGTGTAGGATAGGTGGGAGGCTTTGAAGCGGGGGCGCTAGCCCTCGTGGAGCCAACCTTGAAATACCACCCTTGGAATATTGGGATTCTAACCCTGAGCCGTAAGCCGGCCATGGGACATTGTCAGGCGGGCAGTTTAACTGGGGCGGTTGCCTCCTAAAGAGTAACGGAGGCGCCCAAAGGTTCCCTCAGCGCGGTTGGTAATCGCGCGTGGAGTGCAATGGCACAAGGGAGCTTGACTGCGAGACGGACAGGTCGAGCAGATGCGAAAGCAGGGCATAGTGATCCGGTGGTTCTGCATGGAAAGGCCATCGCTCAACGGATAAAAGGTACGCCGGGGATAACAGGCTGATCCTTCCCGAGAGTTCATATCGACGGAGGGGTTTGGCACCTCGATGTCGGCTCATCGCATCCTGGGGCTGGAGAAGGTCCCAAGGGTTGGGCTGTTCGCCCATTAAAGCGGTACGTGAGCTGGGTTCAGAACGTCGTGAGACAGTTCGGTCCCTATCCATCGTGGGCGTAGGATCCTTGCGAGGAGTTGCTCCTAGTACGAGAGGACCGGAGTGAACGAACCTCTAGTGTACCGGTTGTTCTGCCATGGGCATCGCCGGGTAGCTATGTTCGGACGTGATAAGCGCTGAAAGCCTCTAAGCGCGAAACACACCTCAAGAATAGGGATCCCTGTGGCTTAGCCACCTGAAGGCTCGTCGGAGACTACGACGTCGATAGGCGGGAGGTGTAAGGCTCGTAAGAGCTTCAGCCGACCCGTACTAATCAGCCGTGAGGCTTGGCCGGTTTATGTTACTAACGCGCTGCATGTGTACCCGCGTCTCGTGTTCTGGTTGTCGTCCTGATTGGGGTGGCAATGGCGGAGGGGTCACACCTCTTCCCATACCGAACAGAGAAGTTAAGCCCTCCAGCGCCGATGGTACTGCCCGGGAGACCGGGTGGGAGAGTAGGTCGCCGCCCCAGTACTGTTCGAAGCCCCGGCGCCATGCGCCGGGGCTTCTTCTTTGTGCGCCCGGCAGGGCGCGATGACTTGGAGGTGGAAGTCCTCTACGGACCCTGATGACGGGAACCGTTAGCCGGAGGCAACTGCGTCGCCGCGAGGCGGGGTGGGAAGGAAGCCCGAGGCAAAGCTCCGGCCCGAGGAACACGAAGCGCATACGAGGCGACGGCAGGTGGGCGAGAGGGCAAAGAGACTCGAAGCCCGAAGTCATCCGGAACGTGCCGGCGTAGATGCGACGGGTGGATGGAGCGAAAGTCACGCGTCATACCCGGGGAGACCTCGCCTCACGCCCGAAAGGGTGACGTTCGGCTGAGCAGTCGGCCCCGAACGGAGCGAGGAGTCAGCCGAGGCCATAGTAGCGGGGCGCACACCCGCGAAGGGCCGAACCAGAGGAGCCGAACCGGACCGATGGGTTCGCGACGTGAAGGAGACGCAGGAACGAGGGCTGGGAAGCCCGAGCCGGTCCGGGAGGCAGGCGGCGGAACCGCCGAGGTACCGGAACCGGAGCGTCAAGCACACGCGGCACGCAGCGGAGCAGCCGGGGACGAGGCTCGGAGTCTCATCGACGAAGTGCTGCGCCGCGAGAACCTGGCGGTGGCGCACGCGCGGGTGGTGTCGAACGGCGGTGCGCCGGGCGTGGACGGGATGACCGTCGAAGCGCTTGGGGCATACTGCCGCGAGCACTGGCCGCGCATCCGGCAGGAGCTGCTGGGCGGTACGTATCGCCCGCAATCGGTGCGACGGGTGGAGATCCCGAAGCCCGGCGGCGGCGTGCGCATGCTCGGCATCCCGACGGTGCTGGACCGGATGATCCAACAGGCGCTGCATCAGGTGCTTACCCCCATCTTCGACCCGACGTTCTCGGACGCGAGCTTCGGCTTCCGGCCGGGACGCGGGGCGCACGACGCGGTCGTGCGTGCCCGCGAACACATCGCGGCGGGCTACCGGTGGGTGGTGGACCTGGACCTGGCGAAGTTCTTCGACACGGTGAACCACGACGTGCTGATGCGACTCGTGGCGAGGCGGGTGAAGGACAAGCGGGTGCTCCGGCTGATCGGCTGCTATCTGCGGGCCGGGATGCTGGAGGGTGGAGTCGCGTCACCCCGGACGGAGGGCACGCCACAGGGCGGGCCGCTGTCACCGCTGCTGTCCAACATCCTGCTCGATGAGCTGGACAAGGAACTGGAGCGACGGGGACACCGCTTCGTGCGCTATGCCGACGACTGCAACGTGTACGTGCGGTCGCAGGCGGCGGGCGAGCGGGTAATGGCGTCGCTGGAGGGCTTCCTCACGAAGCGGCTCCGGCTGAAGGTGAACCGGGACAAGAGCGCGGTGGCGAGGCCGTGGGACCGCACGTTCCTCGGCTACTCGTTCACGGTGGACCGCGAAGCGAAGCTCAAGGTCGCCCGGAGGTCGGTTCAACGACTGAAGGACAAGCTACGAGCCACGTTCCGGGCCGCCCGGGGCCGCCGCCTCAAGGACACCATCGCGACGCTCGTCCCCATCATCCGGGGCTGGACGGCGTACTACCGGCTGAGCCAGGTCGGCAACGTGTTCGAAGAACTGGACCAGTGGCTGCGGCGGAAACTGCGTGCCGTGCTGTGGCGGCAGTGGAAGCGGGGCCGCACCCGGTTCGACGAACTTCGCCGCCGTGGTCTGACCGCGGAACACGCACGCCTCGGTGCTGGTAATGGCCGGGGCCCGTGGTGGAATGCCGGGGCCAGCCACATGAACGCCGCCGTTCCGGTCCTGACCCTGCGTCAACTTGGTCTCGTGAGCTTCGTCGAGGAACACCGGCGCCTTGCGCGCTCAGCTTGAACCGCCGTATGCCGAACGGCACGTACGGTGGTGTGGGAGGCGGGGCCGGTAACGACCCCGCCTACCCGATTGTGTGCCCAGGCCAGGGCGGATGGCCTCCACGCCCGCCCTGGAGGGCGGCCGACCACGGCGGCCGCGGGCGCTCCCGGGCCGGCGGGGTGGCCGGTCCCGGGCACCCGGGGCTCCGGGGCGTACCGCGCGGGCCGGTCGGGCGGCGGTCCGGCGGACGCGGACATCCCGGTTCGCTCACCAAGCTGTTTGCGCGCAACGGGATGTTCGTGGTCGACTCCGCCGGGTCGGTCCGGCACGCGGGCTGCGTCAGCTCGGAGTGCGGCATGGGCGCGCCGGCAGTGTGCCGGGAGCGGTCCCGGAGGGGGATGCGACGATGCGTTTGCGGATGCGGCCGTTCCTGATCGCGCTGACGGTGCTCGCGCTGTGCCCCGCGACGGGGTGGTCGCAGGGCCCGGCGCCGGAGCGCGGCCTGCCGGGGCGGGAGCGCCTGCGCGATCAGTGGGACCGCACGGGCGAGCTGCTGGAGCGCTCCGGGCCGCGCGTCGCGGAGTGCCGGGACGCTCGGGCGCGGGCGCTGCTGCGCGCGGCCGTCGAGATGCAGGAGCGTGCCCGGCGCGCGGAAGAAGCGGGACGCTACCTCGGCGCCCTGCAGATGACGATGGGCGCGCGCGAGCGGTGCCTGCGCGCGCTGCGGCTGTGCGGCATGGAGGAGACCGCCCAGCAGTTCACCGAGCGCGCCCTGCGCCGCACGGACGAGGTGCTCGCGCGCGCGAACGAGCCGCCGGGGCTCGCATGGCGCAGGCCGCCGGGGCCGGCGAGGGGCGGACCGCCGGGGCCGGCGAGGCGCGGTCGCGTCCTCGGCCCCCCGGTGGGCGATGCGCTGGCCCGCGCCGCCGTCCTGCAGGAGGAGGCGTCGCGGGCGTTCCGTGACGGGCAGTACGAGACCAGCCTGCGGCTGACGCTCGCCGCGCGCCGCCTGACGCACCGCGCCATGGGGCCCGGCCCCCGGGAGCGGTAGAGCGCCCGCGCACCCGGCGCGGCGCCGCGCGGCCGCGCCGCCGACCGGTGCGGCCTTTACTTCCTCGCGGACCTGCGTAGACTCTGCGGACCGTCCACCATCCCCGTTCTCCGGAGGCAGCCTCCATGTCCACCCGCCGCGGCGTCATCGCGTTCGTGCTCGCCGGAGCGCTGCTCGGCTTCGTGGTACTCCTGGTGGCCCTGAACCTGCGCCACTCGGCGGCCTCGCGGCTCTCCGCGCCGGCGGTCCTGGTCTTCGACGTCCCCGCGACGCTCTCGGAAGGGCCGCCCCCGGCGCGCTCGCTGTTCCTGGGCCCGCGCCGGCGCGCCCGCTACACCACCTACGACGTGCTGCGCGCCCTGCGCCACGCGGCGGACGACGACCAGGTGAGCGGGCTCGTCCTGCACATCGGCTCGCTGGACTGGGGCTGGGCGAAGATCGGCGAGGTGCGCGACGCGGTGACGCGCTTCCGGCAGACCGGCAAGCCGGTGTACGCCAGCATCACCGGCGGAGGAGACCGCGAGTACCTGCTGGCCACGGCCGCGGGCAAGGTCGCCATGGCCCCCACCGCCGAGCTGCAGTTCGACGGCCTGGTGGCCACCGCGACCTACTTCCGGGGCGCGTTCGACAAGTTCGGCGTGAGCCCGAACTTCGTCCATGTCGGCCGCTTCAAGTCCGGCACCGAGCCCTACATGCGCACCGGCATGTCGCCCGAGGCGCGCGCGGACCTCGACGCCCTGCTGGACGGCCTCTTCGGGGCGCTGCTCGACAGCGTGGGCAGCGCGCGCCACCTGGCGCGCGCCTCGGTGGCCCGGCTGATCGATGAGGGCCCGTTCTCCGCGGTGGAGGCCCGTCGTCGCGGCCTGCTCGACACCCTGCTCTACGACACCGAGGTGGACACGCTCGCGCTGCGCCGCGGCGGCCGGCGGCTGCCCGCCGTGACCTTCGCCCGCTACCTCGCCGGGCTGCCGGAGCCCTCGCGCGGGAGCCGCGTGGCGCTGGTGGTCGCCGAGGGGGCGATCGTGGACGGCCACAGCCGGCAGCTGCCGGGGCAGGACGCCGACCTGGGCTCGGAGACGGTGGTCGAGGCGCTGCGGCAGGCCCGCACGCGCAAGGCCATCCGGGCGATCGTGCTGCGGATCGACAGCCCGGGCGGGATGACCGGCCCGTCGGACGACATCTGGCGCGAGGTCCAGCGCTGCCGGGTGGTCAAGCCCGTCATCGTGAGCATGTCCGACGTGGCCGCCTCGGGCGGCTACTACTTCGCCGTCGCGGCCGACAGCATCCTGGCCTCGCCCGCGACCGTCACGGGCTCGATCGGCATCTACGGCGGGAAGTTCAACATCCTCGGCCTGTACCGCAAGCTCGGCCTGAACGTCGAGATGGTCTCCCGCGGCCGTCACGCGGCGATGCTCTCGCCCTACCGTGACTTCACCCCGGAGGAGGCGGCGCTCTTCGAGCGCAACCTCGAGAGCTTCTACCGCGGCTTCGTCGCCCGCGTGGCCCTCGGGCGGCGGCTCCCGGAGGCCGCGGTGGACTCGGTGGCGCAGGGCCGGGTCTGGACCGGGCAGGCGGCGCTGGCGCGCGGCCTGGTGGACCGGCTGGGCGGCCTCGAGGCGGCCCTGGAGGCCGCCCGGGCCCGGGCGGGCATCCCGCAGGGCGAGGAACTGGTGGTCGACCTGTACCCGCGCGTCCGGCGCTCGTTCCTCGAGCGCGTGGTCGACGGCCTGGCCAGCGGAGATGCCGAGGCCGACGCGGCGCTCACGCTGCCGCCGATGCTGCGGGCGTGGGCCACCGTCGAGCGCTTCCCGGCGGGGGAACCGCTCGCGATCCTGCCCTACCGGCTCGAGGTGCGCTGAGCGCGCGGCCCGCGCGCGCTTGACCGGTTCTCGAACGGGATGGTAGTTTCCATCGCCGCAAAGCCTTACGGTCAACACGGCTTGCATTTCCCTCCGAGCAAGTTCCCACGATTGCCGCACGATCCGCGCTGGCGGGGAGGTGTCGTTTGAAGGAGTTCACCACCGCTCAGATCCGCAATGTCGCTCTGGTCTCGCACCACGGTGTCGGCAAGACGTCGCTGGCCGAGGCGATGCTGTTCAACGCGAAAGCGACCACCCGGCTCGGCCGCGTCGCGGACGGGACCACGCTGCTCGACTACGCCGCCGACGAGCTCCAGCGCCAGATCACCATCAACCTCAAGCTGGCGCAGTTCGAGTGGCAGGGGCACAAGATCAACCTGCTCGACACCCCGGGCTACCCCGACTTCGTGGGCGACGTCTACAGCGCGCTGCGCGTGGCCGACTCCGCCATCCTCCTGGTGCGCGGGGCGAGCGGCGTCGAGGTGGGCACCGAGGTGGTCTGGGAGGTGGTGCGCCAGGAGAAGACCCCGGTCCTGGTCGCGGTCAACATGATGGACAAGGAGCACGCCGACTTCGGCGCGGCGGTGCGTTCGCTGCGCGAGAAGCTCGGCATCAACGCGGTGCCGGTCCAGCTCCCGATCGGCCAGGCCGAGAGCTTCCACGGCATCGTGGACCTGATCGAGAACAAGGCGTGGACCTTCTCCGGCAAGGGCATGGAGGAGAAGAGCGAGGCCGCGCCCATCCCCGGCGACATGGCGAGCGAGGTCGCCGCGGCCCGCACCCACCTGCTCGAGGAGGCCGCCACCGGCGACGAGGGGCTGATGAACAAGTTCCTCGAGACCGGTGAGCTCACCGTCGAGGAGATCCGCCGGGGCCTCACGCTGCGCGTGGTCCAGCGCGACCTCTCGCCGGTGTTCTGCTGCGGGGCCTACCACAACCAGGGCGTGCGCGAGCTGCTCGACGAGGTCGTGGACCTGCTGCCCTCGCCGCTCGACGTGGCGCCGGTGAAGGGCACGGCGAACGGCGCGGAGGTCGTCTGCAAGACGGACGCGGCCGAGCCGGTGGCGACGATGGTGTTCAAGACGCTCTCCGAGCAGCACCTCGGCGACCTCTCGCTGGTGCGCGTCTACTCCGGGCACCTCGAGGCCGGCAAGGAGCTCGCGAACACGACGCGCAACCGGTCGGAGAAGACCGGCACGCTCTACTACCTGGTGGGCAAGGAGCGCCTCGAGTGCAAGAGCGCGCCGGCCGGCGACATCGTGGCCGCGGTGAAGCTGCGCGAGACGCACACCGGCGACACGCTGGCCGACAAGGCGCGGCCGGTCCTGCTCGCGCCGCCCGACTTCCCGACCCCGGTGACCGCGGAGTGCGTGCGGCCCAAGAGCAAGGGGGACGAGGAGAAGATGGCGCAGGGGCTCAACCGCCTGCACGAGGAGGACCCCACCTTCAGCCGGGCCTACGAGGTCAGCACCAAGGAGACGCTCGTCACCGGCATGGGGGACCTGCAGTTCGACGTCATGGTGGACCGGCTCAAGAAGCGCTTCGGTGTCGAGGTCCTGCTGCAGCGGCCGCGCGTGCCCTACCGCGAGACCGTGCGGGGCACGGCCAAGGGCGAGTACCGGCACAAGAAGCAGACCGGCGGGCGGGGCCAGTTCGGCGAGGTGCACCTGCGGGTCGAGCCGCGCAAGCGCAGCGAGGGCTTCGCCTTCCTCGACGAGGTCAAGGGCGGCGTGGTGCCCAACCAGTTCATTCCCGCGGTCGAGAAGGGCGTCATCGCCGGCATGGAGAAGGGCCCGGTCGCCGGCTACCCGGTCGTGGACGTCGCGGTCGCGCTCTACTTCGGCAAGCACCACGACGTGGACTCGTCGGAGATGGCGTTCAAGATCGCCGCCGAGACCTGCTTCCACCAGGTCATGCTGGAGGCCAACCCGATCCTGCTCGAGCCGATCGAGGAGATCGCCGTCCGCGTGCCCGAGGAGTTCCTCGGTGACGTGATGGGCGACCTCTCCTCGCGGCGCGGCAAGATCCTCGGCACCGAGTCGGACGCCGCCCACCAGGTCATCCGGGCCCTGGCGCCGACCTCGGAGATCTACAAGTACGCGACGCATCTGCGTTCGCTCACGCAGGGCCGGGGCATGCACTCGGCCAAGTTCTCTCACTACGAGGAAGTGCCGCGCGAGCTGACCGAGAAGGTCATCGCCGCGGCGCGAGCCGAGAAGGAGGCAGGAGCGAGCGCCGGCTAGGCGCTGCTCCCGGAAGCCATGTCCGGCCACTCAAAATGGGCGACGATCAAGCGTAAGAAGGGCGCCACCGACCAGGCCCGCGGCAAGGTGTTCTCCAAGTACATCAAGGAGATCACGCTCGCGGCCCGGGGCGGCCCCGACCCGAACATGAATCCGCGGCTGCGCACCGCGATCGCGGGGGCGAAGTCGGTCAACATGCCGGCGAACAACATCGAGCGCGCCATCGCCCGCGGGGCCGGCCTGGAAGAGGGCGTGCACTTCGAGGAGACCCAGTACGAGGGGTACGGGCCGGGCGGCGTGGCCGTGCTCGTCGAGGTGGCGACCGACAACCGCAACCGCACCGCGGGCGAGATCCGCAACATCTTCACCAAGCTCGGCTCGGCGCTGGGGGAGGCCGGCAGCGTCTCCTACCTCTTCAAGCCGCGCGGCGTGATCATCGTGGACAAGGCGGCGATGGGCGAGGAAGCCCTGATGGAGCTCGTGCTGGAGGCCGGCGCCGACGACGTGGTCAGCGAGGGCGACACCTACGAGATCCTGACCCCGCCCTCGCACCTCGAGCCGGTCAAGGAGGCGCTGGCGGCGAAGTCGGTGCCGACCCAGAGCGCCGAGCTCACCAAGATCGCCAGCCAGCTGGTCCCGGTCAGCGACAAGCATGCCGAGGCGCTGCTGAAGCTGGTGGACCTGCTCGAAGACCAGGATGACGTGCAGAAGGTCTACGCCAACTTCAGCATGTCCGACGAGTTGATGGCGAAGCTCTCGCGCTGACCCCCGGCGCGGAGTCAGGGAGGGGACGGAGGCCATGAAGGTGCTGGGCCTCGACCCCGGCAGCCGGCGGACGGGCTACGGTGTGGTCGAGCGCGACGGCGGCGCGTTCCGCGCGCTCGCGCACGGGGTGTTCGCCCCGCCGGCCCGCCTCGACCTGGCCCACCGCCTGCACGCCATCGCCGTGCGCGCCGGCGAGGTCATGGAGGAGCAGCAGCCCGACGCGGTCGTCATCGAAGAGGCGTTCTACCACGAGAGCGTGCGCTCGACCCTGGTGCTGGGCCACGTCCGGGGCGCCCTGCTGGTGGCCGCGGTGCAGCGCGGCCTGGCGATCGCCGAGTACAGCCCGCGCGAGATCAAGCTGAGCGTCACCGGCTCGGGCGCGGCCTCCAAGGACCAGGTCGCCTTCATGGTGCGCCGCCTGCTCGGCCTGAAGGGCGCCCTCGCGTCCGACGCCTCCGACGCGCTCGGCGCCGCCATCTGCCACCTGCAGCGCGCCCGCCGCAGCGAACCCGCGCGCGCCATGACGGCCGCGGCGCGGAGTCTCGAAGCGCTGCTCCAGGGCCGGGCGAAGCGATGATCGCCGCGCTGCGCGGCACCCTGCTCGAGCGGACGCCGGGCGCCTGCGTGCTGGAGGCCGGCGGGGTCGGCTACCTGGTCCAGGTCTCGAGCCACACCGCCGCGGGACTGCCGGCGGCGGGCCAGCCGGTGTTCCTGCGCACGCGCCAGATCGTGCGCGAGGACGCGCTCCTGCTGTTCGGCTTCGCCGAGCCGGAAGAGCTCGAGCTCTTCGACCTGATGATCGGCGTGAGCGGCGTGGGCCCGCGGCTCGCGCTCGCGGTGCTCTCGGGGCTGCGGCCGCCGGCGCTGCGCCGCGCCATCCGCGAGGAGCAGGTGGGGATGCTCACCAGCGTGCCCGGCATCGGCAAGAAGACCGCCGAGCGGCTGGTGGTGGAGCTGCGGGACAAGCTCGAGGCGCTCCCGGTGGCGGGCGGTGCGGAGCCCGCGGCCGAGGGTGGCGTGCTGCCGCGCTCCGAGCGCTGGAACGACGCCGTCGCGGCGCTGCGCACCCTCGGGTGCGGCGCCGGGGAGGCCCAGGAGGCGGTGCGACGCGCCGCGGGCACCGACGAGTCGCTGTCGGTCAACGAGCTGATCCGCCGTGCCCTCGCCCTCCTGGGCCGGTCGGCGGCCGGCAAGGAGAAGCCGTGAGCCCGCGCGAAAGCCGTACGCCACCCCCGGTGGCGGTCCCGCACCAGGACCGCATCGCCGATCCCGCCGTGCTGCCCGAGGACCTGCAGGAGGAACAGCGACTGCGCCCGCTGGTGCTCGACGACTTCGTCGGGCAGCCGGGCCTGAAGGAGCAACTGCGCATCTTCATCGAGGCCGCGAAGCGCCGCGGCGAGGCGCTCGACCACGTGCTGTTCCACGGGCCCCCGGGGCTGGGCAAGACCACGCTGGCGTCGATCCTGGCGCACGAGCTGGGGGTCGAGATCTCGCACACCTCGGGGCCGGTGATCGAGCGGCCCGCCGACCTGGCCGGGCTGCTCACGAACGTGCGGCCGCGCGGCATCCTGTTCGTGGACGAGATCCACCGCATGAGCCCGGTGGTCGAGGAGTACCTCTACCCGGCGCTCGAGGACTTCACCATCGACATCATGCTGGACCGCGGCCCCAGCGCCCGCTCGGTGAAGTTCAACCTCGAGCCCTTCACGCTGGTCGGCGCCACCACGCGCTCCGGCCTGCTCTCCGCGCCGCTGCGCGCCCGCTTCGGCGTCACCATGCGGCTCGACTACTACGGCGTCGACGACCTGGCCAGCATCGTGCGGCGCTCGGCCGGCATCCTCAAGGTCGAGACCGACGCCGACGCCGCCCGCGAGATCGCCCGCCGCGCGCGCGGCACGCCCCGCGTGGCGAACCGCCTGCTGCGGCGCGTGCGCGACTTCGCGCTGGTGCGGGCCGACGCGAAGGTGACGCTGCCCGTGACGCGCGAGGCGCTGGAGATGCTCGCGGTGGACGAGCGCGGGCTGGACGAGATGGACCGTCGCCTGCTCGAGGCGCTGATCCACAAGTACGGCGGCGGGCCGGTCGGACTGGGCACGCTCGCGGTCGTCGTGGGGGAGGAGGCCGGGACGCTGGAGGAGGTCTACGAGCCGTTCCTCATCCAGGAGGGCTTCCTCAAGCGCACGCCCCGCGGGCGCGAGGCCACCGCGCTGGCCTACGAGCACCTCGGCATCAAGCCGCCCGGCGACGCCGCCGGCCCGGGCGAGAGCCAGCCCGAGCTTCCGCTCTCCTGATCCCGGGCGCCCCTTCCCCAGCGAGAGCCTCTCCGTGCGCCTCGAAGACCTCGACTACGACCTGCCGTCCGAGCTGATCGCGCAGCACCCGGCCGCGCGCCGCGAGGACGCGCGCCTGCTGGTGGTCGAACGCGCGACCGGCGCGCTGCACGACTCGGCCATCGCGGAGCTGGCGCGCTGGCTCGGGCCCGGCGACGCGCTCGCCCTGAACGAGACCCGCGTGCGGCCCGCGCGGATCGACGTGCGGCGCGCGAGCGGCGGCCACGTCGAGCTGCTGGTCGTGCGCCCCGAGCCCGGCGGGCGGTGGCGCGTGCTGGCGAAGCCCGCGAAGAAGGCCCCGCCCGGGGAGGTGCTGACGACCGCGGCCGGCGACCTGGCGCTCGAAGTGGTCGAGATCGGGGCCGAGGGCGAGCGCGTGGTGCGCGTCGTGGCCGGCGATCTCGACCGGGCGCTCGAGGCCCACGGCCGCGTGCCGCTGCCGCCCTACATCCACCGGCCGCCCGATCCCGGCGACCGCGAGCGCTACCAGACCGTCTTCGCGCGCGTGGATGGCGCGGTCGCCGCGCCCACCGCGGGACTCCACTTCAGCCGGCCGCTGCTCGACTCGCTCGCCGCGCAGGGCGTGGCGACCGTGCCGCTGCTGCTGCACGTCGGGCCGGGGACCTTCCGCCCGATCTCGGCTGCGGACCCGCGCGAGCACGCGATGGACGAGGAGTGGTTCGAGGTGAACGACGCGGCCGCCGCGGCGCTCGGGGCGGCACGGGCCCGGGGCGGGCGTATCGTGGCGGTGGGCACCACCGCGGTGCGCGCGCTCGAGTCGGCCTGCGACGCGAACGCGGGGAAGCTCGCCGCCGCGCGCGGCTGGACGCGCAAGTTCATCCTGCCGCCCTACGAGTTCCGCGCGGTGGACGCCCTGCTCACCAACTTCCACCTGCCGCGCACCACCCTGCTGCTGCTGGTGGCCGCTCTGGCCGGCGAGGACCTGCTGCGCCGCGCCTACGCGCACGCCGTGGCGGAGCGCTACCGCTTCTACTCGTACGGCGACGCGATGCTGGTGGTGTAGGGGAACCCGCCACTCGACGCGACGTGGCTTGGGGGGAACGCGAGCGCCGCCCTCAGCGAAGCACTACCGCCCGCGTCGTGCACGACTCGCGACCCTGCGTCAGCCGCAGCAGGTAGACGCCCGTCGGCAGGTCGCCCCGCGGGTCGAGGCGCGCCACGTGGTCGCCCGCACCCTGCAGCGTGACCTCCCGCAGCCGCCGCCCGTTCACGTCGAACAGGGTGAGCGTCGCGGGGGCCCGGCCCGCCAGCGTGCAGCGCACGTCGAGCGCGCCGCGCGTGGGCGTCGGCCGCGGCGCCGCCAGTGTGAGCGCCGGCACGCGCGCGGGCGGCGGCACGTCCGCCGCGTAGGGCGCGCGACCCATGTGGTTCATGAGGAAGGTCTTGTCTCCGGAGTACGGTCCCTGGGTCGACCACAGCGGGAACACGCCCCCGAGGCCATCCGCGTCGAGCCCCCAGACGTGCGACAGGGAGTCGGTGCCCGGGATCACCCGGCCCGTGTCGGGCGCGGCGGGGTCGTCGGTGCCGTCGGGCATCAGCCAGCGCAGGCGGACCCCCGGCGCGCGGCCGGCCGCGACGTCGTCCCACGCGAACACGAGGCCCCCGTTGTCCGAGGGCGCGGCCACGAAGTTGCCGTAGCTGGCGAGCGCGTCCCCGGTGCGCAGCGGGGAGATGCCGTTCGAGCCGAAGCCCGGCGCGTAGCCGCTGGCCCCGACGTGCAACCAGCGCGGCATCCCGGTCGCCGTGTCCGCCCACACGTGATGGAAGCCGCCCGCGCCGTCCGAGAACGTGGCGGGTGGGGTGCGCGTTCCCATGGAGCCCGGGTACGAATCATCCTCCACTCGCGTCACCAGGGGCAGCGGAGCGCCGCCGGACCACGCCGGATCGAGCGTGCCGTCGGAGTGGAAGCGCCTGGCCCATGCCGACTTGCAGGTGGGGTTGCCGCTGCGCGGCCAGATCGCGATCCAGCGCTCACCGCCCGACGGCAGGAGCACGACGTGGAAGCCGAAGATCGCCTCGACGGAGAAGTCGCCGAGCACGAGCCCCGCCGCCGTCCAGCCCGGGGCGATCGTGGTATCCGCCTGCACGCGCGTCACGTGCGCGTGGTGGTCGGACGTGGTGCCGAAGAAGAGCAGGACGCCGCCCGTGCCGTCGCTGGCGAGCGCCGGGAGCATGCCGCCAGGGAACAGCCGCCCCGCCGGGCCCCACCCGGGAGCCACCACGCCGCCTGCCAGCCAGTGCTGCAGCCGCACGCCCCCGGCCGCGTTCCACGCGCCCCATGCGCCGCCACTCCCGTCAGCGACCAGGTCCACACCCAGGCTGCCCTCGTACAACCAGAGCCCATTCGCCGGGTCACCCCAGTCCTGCGACCCTGACGACTGCACGTGGTGGAGCCGGGTCGAGGGCGATGCCTCGAGCACGAACAGGCCCCCGCTTCCGTCGAGTGCCACGGCGGGGCCCCAGGCACAGGCCGTGGACACGCCGGACAGGGGTGACCCGAACAACCATGCGTTCGTCTGCTCCGCATCGAGGTGCAGGAGTTGCGGCCCGAAGCAGTACGGCAGCCACACGAAGAACGCCCCGCCGGTGTCGTGCATCAGCGTCGCGCGATCGTAGCTGAACGGGTGCGACAGGGTCCCGAGCGCCACGCCCTGCTCGGACCAGTCGGCGAGAGCGGGGGTGGCGAGGACGCAGGCAAGGCCGAGCGCCGCGATGAAGCCGCGGATCCGTGTCGGGACGCGCATGTCGACGACCCCCGTTCAGGTGCGAAGGTGCTGGGCCACAGGAGGACTGTCCCATGATCGTACTCCGGTCCGGACACGCGGCGAAGCTGGCATTCGCCTCCGTACGCGCGGGACTGCTCCCGGCGATGTCCGCGCCCACGCCGTGGCCGGGCGTTGTGGCGACGCGAGGCCAGTGGAGCTGGGGCTCCCGTGCTCTGGGGCAGACGAACGCCGGGGCTTCCACGCACCAACCCGCACCGGCGGGAACCGCGGCGGGCGTCGCCCCGAGCTACGGACATTCCTAGTGGATAGGCCCCGAGCCCGGTGCTAGGCTCCGCCCGCAACGGGTAGGCCCTCCCGGGCCGTGTTCGGGTCCGGGGCCGTGGATTCGTCGCGGCCGCCGAACGGGCGGGCCTCGGAGCGAGAACGTGTTCCCCGATGGGAAGTGGGATTGCTTGCGCCGCTCGCGGCCACGAGCGGCGAAGATACCGGGAGATGCCGAGCTACCTGTTCCCCAAGTGGACCAATTCAATCCGTCCCCTCGCCACGGTGCTGCTGGGTGGGGGCCTGCTCTATGTCGTCGTCCTGGCCGTCTACGGGCTCTCGGGCCGGACGACGAACGTCGGCTATCAGCCCTCGCAGCCCGTGGCCTACAGCCACGCCCTGCACGCAGGGGACCTGGGGATCGACTGCCGCTACTGCCACAACACGGTGGAGAAGGCCGGATACGCCGCCGTCCCGCCGACCCAGACCTGCATGAACTGCCACTACCAGATCCGGGCGCAGAGCCCCAAGCTGCTCCCGGTCCGGGAGAGCTTCGCCTCGGGCCTGCCGATCCCGTGGGTCAAGGTCCACGACCTCCCCGATTTCGCCTACTTCAACCACAGCGTGCACGTCACGCGGGGCGTGGGATGCGTCTCCTGCCACGGCCGGGTGGACAAGATGGAGGTGGTCTATCAAGCCCAGCCCCTGACCATGGGATGGTGCCTGGACTGCCACCGCCGCCCGGAGAAGCACCTCCGGCCGGTCGAGGCCGTGACCCAGATGGACTACCGCCCGGGCGGGGATCAGCTCACCGAGGGCCGGCGCTTGCGCCGGCTCAATGACATCAACCCATCGACGGATTGCTACACATGTCACCGCTGAACGACGACCGGGAAGGGGAGACGGGAAGCCGCCCGGCGGAAGCCGCCCCGGCGAGGGGCGCGCTGGACGGACCCGCCCTCGTCGGCCGCGCCTACTGGCGGAGCCTGAACGAGCTGGCCGGGTCGCCCGGATTCCGCGCGCGATTTCAACGCGAATTCCCGCCCCAGGCCGAAGAGCCCGAGAACCTCCACTCCCGGAGGGGATTCCTGCAGCTCATGGGAGCGTCGCTGTGCCTGGCCGGGCTGGCCGGGTGCCGCTGGCCCCGCCAGAACATCCTTCCCTTCGCTCACCGACCGGAGAACCGGATCCCCGGCGTTCCGCAGCAGTACGCGACCGCCATGGAGCTCGGGGGCGTCGCCCACGGGCTCCTGGTCACCAGCTACGACGGGCGGCCGATCAAGGTGGAAGGGAACTCGATCCACCCGATCAGCGGCGGCGCGGCGGATGCCCGCGCCCAGGCGAGCGTGCTCGGTCTCTACGATCCCGATCGCAGCCAGACGCCGATGCGCCGCCAGGGGGACGAACGGTTCCCCGCGACCTGGGACGACTTCACCGCCTTCTCCGGAGCCCACTTCTCCGCGCTGCGGGCCCGGGACGGGGAGGGGCTCGCGGTCCTGGGCGAGGAATCTTCCTCCCTCAGCCTCGCGGAGATGCGCGCGCGGTTCCTGCGGCTCTTCCCCCGCGCCCGGTGGTGCGAGTGGGAGCCGGTCTCGCGCGACCGGGAGCGGGCCGGGGCCCGCATTGCCTTCGGACGGCCCTATCGCGTCCAGCTCGATCTCGAGCGGGCGGACCTGATCGTCGCCCTCGATTCCGACTTCCTGTACGAGCATCCGGCGGCGGTGCGGCATGCGAGGGAGTTCGCCCGGGGGCGCCGGGCCGAAGCCGGCCGGATGAACCGACTCTACGTGCTCGAGAGCGCCTACTCGATCACCGGGGCCAACGCGGACCACCGACGTGCCGTTCCCAGTTCCCAGGTGCCGATCCTGGCAAGGCAGTTGGCCGCAGAAGTGCTCGATTCCCTCGGGACGCATCTCCCGGTGGGGATCGCTCCGGTCCTGGCGGGCCTCCGAGGATCGGGAACGGGCGCGGGGCCGCCCTTCATTCGGGACCTGGCGCGGGACCTGGTCCGGCACGCCGGACGGGGCGTGGTCGTGGTGGGGCCGCGGCAGCCGGCGGAGGTCCACGCCATCGCCCACCTGGTCAACCAGGTCCTGGGCAACGCGGGGCAGACCGTGCAGTTCACCATGGAAGGGGAGGGAGGGGCGCCCGGCGACGACCCGGGCCGTCCGGCGCCGCCTTCCCAGCTGGAATCCCTCCGCTCACTGGTCGAGGAGATGCGCGCGGGCAGGGTGGACACCCTCCTCCTGCTGGGAAGCAATCCGGTCTACGACGCACCGGTCGACCTCGGCTTCGGCGAAGCCCTCGGACGCGTCCCGCACGGGATCCACCTCGGGCTCTACCAGGACGAGACGGCGCAGCGCGTCTTGGCTGGAAGCGGCGAATCCTGGCACATCCCGCGCGCCCACTACCTCGAGTCCTGGGGCGACGCGCGCTCCTGGGACGGCACGGTCAGCGTCGTACAGCCGCTCATCGATCCGCTCTACGAGGGCAAGACCCCGATCGAGCTGCTCGCGGCGATCACCGGGGACTCCCTGCAGAGCGGGTACGACATCGTCCGGCGGACGCTCGAGCCCCTGGCCGGCTCCGCGGGCTTCGAGGCCTTCTGGCGGACGGCGGTCCAGGACGGGATCCTTGCCGGAACGGCCTTGGCCCGCGAGAACCCTCCGCTCGCCCTCGACCGGCTGGCCGGCGCGCTCTCGGAGCCCGCGCCCCCGGTCCCCGCGCCGGGGAAGGACGACCTGGAGATCGTCTTCTGCCCCGACGCGAGCGCCTACGACGGACGCTTCGCCAACAATGGCTGGCTGCAGGAGACGCCCCGACCCCTGAGCAAGCTCACCTGGGACAACGCCATCCTGCTCGGGCCCTGCCACCGCGGCTGCCCTGGGCATCCAGGCGGACGACCTCGTCACCCTGAAGTATCGCGGGCGCGAGCTCGTGATGGCGGCCTACGTGATGCCGGGACAGGCGCCCTACTCTGCCACCGTGCACCTCGGGTACGGCCGCACGGCGGCGGGTCGGGTGGGCAACGGGGCCGGGTTCGACGTATTCCGGCTGCGGACCAGCGGGGCCCTGGACTTCGGTCGGGGTCTGACCCTGTCCCGGACCGGTCGCCGGTACCGGCTGGCCTGCACCCAGGACCACCACGCCATCGACACGGTGGGCCAGCGCGAGACCGGCCGGCGCGCGCCCGTCCTGGTGCGCGAGGGGACGCTTGGCCGAGTACCGGGAGCATCCGGGATTCGCGGGCCAACGGAGTGAGCATCCCCCGCTGGTCTCGCTCTGGCAGGAGCACGAAGTACGAGGGGCACCGCTGGGGGATGGCGATCGACCTGACGGCCTGCACCGGCTGCAACGCCTGCGTCGTCGCCTGCACCGCGGAGAACAACGTCCCGGTCGTGGGCAAGGAGCGGGTCCGGCGGGGACGCGAGATGCAGTGGATCCGCGTCGACCGCTACTTCGTGGGCGACCCGGAGGAGCCGGCGGTGGCCCACCAGCCGGTGGCCTGCGCCCACTGCGAGATGGCGCCCTGCGAGCAGGTGTGCCCGGTCGCCGCCACCATGCACGATGCGCGAGGGCCTGAACGTCATGGTGTACAACCGCTGCATCGGCACCCGCTACTGCTCCAACAACTGTCCCTTCAAGGTCCGGCGGTTCAACTTCTTCAACTACCGCAAGGCCCTGTCGCGCCGACCCGAGAAGATGGCCTACAACCCCGAGGTCACGGTGCGCAGCCGCGGGGTCATGGAGAAGTGCACCTACTGCGTGCAGCGGATCGAGGCGGCGAAGATCGCGGCCAAGAACGAGCGCAGGGCCCTCCGCGACGGCGAGATCGTCCCGGCCTGCGCGCAGACCTGCCCGACCCAGGCCATCGTCTTCGGCGACCTGAGCGATCCGGCCAGCCGGGTCTCCCAGCCTGCAGGGCGCTGCCCCGCTCCTACGCACGTGCTGGCCGAGCTGAACATCAAGCCGCGCACGCCTACCTGGCCCGGCTGCGCAACCCGGGGGAGCCGAGGGACCAGGGGCTGAGATGAGCGACGGACGAGCGGCGGTGCTCGACACCACCACGGTGGAGGACCCGACGATCCGCCAGCCGCTGGTCCTGGGGGACAACGACTTCACCACCGTCACCGAGAAGGTCTGCGGGGTGGTGGAGCGGCCCAGGCCGCCCCGGGCCTGGTACATCGCCTTCGGGATCTCCTCGGCGCTCACCGCCGTCCTCCTCGCGATGATCGGCTACCTCTTCTTCAAGGGGGTCGGAGTCTGGGGGTTGAACAATCCCGGTCGGCTGGGCCTTCGACATCACCAACTTCGTCTTCTGGGTCGGGATCGGTCACGCCGGCACCCTGATCTCGGCCATCCTCTTCCTCTTCCGGCAGAAGTGGCGCACCGGCATCAACCGGTTCGCCGAGGCCATGACGATCTTCGCCGTGATCTGCGCCCTGCTGTTCCCCACCATCCACGTCGGGCGGCCCTGGCTGCTCTTCTGGGTCTTCCCCCTGCCCAACACCATGTTCGGTGTGGCCCAACTTCCGCAGCCCGCTCCTCTGGGACGTCTTCGCCGTCAGCACCTACGTCGCTGGTCTCGCTCATGTTCTGGTACATGGGCATGATCCCCGACCTGGCCGCCCTGCGCGATCGGGCCCGGACGAAGATGCGGGGGTTCGTCTACGGCCTGTTCGGCCCTGGGCTGGCGGGGATCGAACCGGCAGTGGCACCGCTACGAGGTGGCCTACCTGCTCCTGGCCGCCCTGGCCACGCCGCTCGTGCTCAGCGTGCACTCGGTGGTGAGCTTCGACTTCGCCGTCTCCCAGCTCGCCGGGCTGGCACACCACGATCTTCCCGCCCTACTTCGTGGCCGGGGCGATCTTCAGCGGCTTCGCCATGGTGCTGACGCTGCTCATCCCCTCGCGCCAGTTCTTCGGGCTGCAAGGAGCTCATCACGCTGCGCCACCTCGAGAACATGGCCAAGATCCTGCTCGCGACGGGAGCCATGGTGGGCTTCGCCTATGGCAGTCGAGTTCTTCACCGCCTGGTACAGCGGGAATCCGGTCGAGAGGTTCACCGTTCCTCAACCGGGCCCTGGGGCCCTACGCCTGGGCCTACTGGATCATGGTCATCTGCAACGTGCTCGTGCCGCAGGTCTTCTGGTCGAAGAAGGCCGCGGACCAACCTCTGGGTCCTCTTGGTGGTGGTCGATCCTGGTCAACGTGGGGATGTGGTTCGAGCGGTTCGTCATCATCGTGACCTCGCTCAGCCGCGACTTCCTGCCCTCCTCCTGGGGATACTTCCGGCCGACCTACGTGGACGTCCTGACCTTCGCCGGCTCCTTCGGGCTCTTCTTCACGCTCTTCCTCCTCTTCCTCCGGTACCTCCCGATGGTGGCCATGGCCGAGGTCAAGAGCGTCATGCCCCAGGCCCGCCTGGACGAGGCGGGGCACCGGGGGCAGGGGGACTATCACGGCGACATCCCGCAGCAGCACGACGTCAGCCACTGCCGGAGGCTCCTGGAGGGGAGAAGGCCATGAAGGCGAACGCGCAGGGTGTGGGGCCTGCTGGCGGAGTTCGCCACCGTCGAGGACCTGCTGGCCGCGTCGGCCCAGGTGCCGCGACGCCGGATTCCAGCGCTGGGACGCGCACGCTCCCTTCCCGGTGCACGGCCTGAACGACGCCATGGGGATCCGCACGACCCGGCTTCCGCTCGTCGTGCTGGGGGGCGGGTTGATCGGGGGAGGGCTGGCCCTCCTCATGCAGTGGTGGATGAACGGCGTCGACTACAAGTTCCTCATCAGCGGGAAGCCGCTCTTCGGCCTGCCCGCCAACATCCCGATCTTCTTCGAGCTGACGGTCCTCTTCAGCGCGCTGGGGGCCTTCCTCGGAATGCTGGCCTTCAATCTCCTGCCGGAGTACCACCATCCACTCTTCTCCAGCGAGCGGTTCCGCCGGGCCACCCAGGACCGGTTCTTCATCAGCATCGAGGCGCGGGATCCGAAGTTCGACGGCTGAGCCGGTCCAGGACTTCCTCGAGTGCCTGGGCAGCGTCCACGTCGAGCTGGTGGAGGAATGAGCCCGATGGATACCGGCGGTCGCAAGCCTTCCCCTTCGGGCCCCCTGCCCGCGCTGGGTCGTGCCCGCCCTCTGCGTCCTGGCCGTGCTCGCCCTCGTGCCGCCCGCCCTGATCGCGCGGAAGCGCGCGGTGACCGACCCGCCGCATACGCGCCATCCAGATCATCCCGGACATGGATCAGCAGCCGAAGTTCAAGGCCCAGAGCGGCAACCCCCTCTTCGCCGATGGACGGGCCATGCGTCCCCCGGTGGCCGGGGCGGTGGCGCGGGGGGAGGCCGGCCTGGACACGCTCTTCCATCGCGGCCAGAGTGTGGGCCGGTGGGCCGAGACCTTCCCCGTGCCGCTGACGGAGGAGTCTCTCCGGCGGGGGCAGGAGCGATTCGACATCTACTGCGCGCCCTGCCACGGCCTGGCCGGCCGGGGGGACGGCATCGTCAACGTGCGGGCGGACCGCCTGCAGGAGGGGACCTGGGCTCCGCCTGCCGACCTGACCGGTGATCTCGTCGTGGACCGCCCGGTCGGCCACCTGTACAACACGATCACCAACGGCATCCGGAACATGCCGGCCTACGGCGCGCAGATCCCGGAGCGCGACCGCTGGGCCATCGTGGCCTACGTCCGGGCCCTGCAGCGAAGCCGGCACGCCACGGTGGACGATGTGCCGCCCGAGCTGCGCCCCGCGCTGCGCTGAGGAGGAGGAGGCTTGCGAGCGGACAGGGTGGAGAGCGACGCGATCAGGGCCAGGCTCGAAGGCCTGGGCCCGCGATTGACGTGGACGGGCCTCGTGGTCGGCGTGGTCGGGCTGGCCGCCAGCCTGGGTCTGGGCTTCGCCTGCCACGATGGATTCCAGCGGGCTGCTCCACTCCTACCTGGTGGCCTTCGCCTTCTTCCTCACCCTCATCCTGGGCGCGCTGTTCTTCGTGCTGCTGCAGCACCTCGTGCGGGCGGGCTGGAGCGTGGTCGTGCGGCGGCTGGCCGAGGCCCTGGCCATGAACCTGCCGCTCCTGGCGCTCCTCTTCCTGCCGCTCCTGTTCGGTCTGCGGGCGCTCTACCCTGGGCCGACGCCAGGGTCGCTGGCCGCGGACCCGCTGACGGCGGCCAAGCAGCCGTACCTGAACCCGCCCTTCTTCGTCGTCCGCTGGGTCGTCTACTTCGCCTCTGGATCTGGCTGGCCCGCTACTTCTGGACCCGCTCGCTCCGCCAGGAGGAGGACCGGGGATCCGCGCTGGACCCTGCAGCGCGAGCGCACCAGCGCCCCCGGGATGGTCCTCTTCGCCGTGACCCTCCAACTTCGCCTCCGTCGATCTGCTGATGTCGCTGGACCCGCACTGGTACAGCACGATCTTCGGCGTCTACGTCTTCTCCGGCGGCGGTGGTCGGGTTCTTCGCCCTGCTCTCCATCCTGGCGGCTCTCCTCCAGCGGTCGGGGCGGCTGGGTGGGGCCGTGACCGACGAGCACTACCACGACCTGGGCAAGCTGGTCTTCGCCTTCACGATCTTCTGGGCCTACATCGCGTTCTCCCAGTACATGCTGATCTGGTACGCCAACATCCCGGAAGAGACCGCCTGGTACCTGGCCCGGCAGACGGGCCAGTGGACCGCCGTCAGCCTGCTGCTCCTCTTCGGGCACTTCCTCCTGCCCTTCGTCCTCCTCCTGCCGCGCTTCGTCAAGCGCAGGCCGAAGCTCTTCGGGCCGATCGCCGCCTGGGTGCTCCTCATGCACTACGTGGACGTCTACTGGCTGGTCATGCCCGGAGTCAGCCCCGGGAGGGTGCCCTTGCACCTGCTGGACCTGACCTGCGCCCTCGGGGTCGGAGGGCTCTGCCTGGCAGGGACGGCCTGGCGCTTGCGCGACCGTCCGCTCATCCCGCTGAAGGACCCCCGGCTGGCGGAGTCGCTGGCCTTCGAGAACGCCTGAGGTGGGCGCGTTGACACGGACCGAATCGAGAGAGGACGACCCCCGGGCTCCCATGACCATCGTGGTCACGGTGGTGGGGACCCTGCTCGTGTTCGTCATCATCGTCGCTCTCCAGGCCTTCTTCTACAACGCGCAGGAGGCGGAGCGGGTCAGCAAGGTCGACTCGCAGGTCCCCGAGGAGCTGGCGCGGTTGCGGGCGCAGCAGCTGGAGGAGCTTCATTCCTACCGATGGATCGATCCCCGGAAGGGGGTCGTCGCGATCCCCATCGAGCGGGCCATGGAGCTGATCGTGCGGGAGCAAGGCGGAGCCAAGAAGGCGGCGCCATGAGGCGCGGTGCCGTCACCATCCTGCTCTGGCTGGTCCTCGCGGGCCCGCCGGGGACGGCCGCGGCCGTCGGGTCGGCCGGATCGCTCGGGGCGGGCGCCGGCCCGACCGCCCCGGGACCGCCTCCGGGAGCCGTGACGGAGAAGGACCGCACCGAGCCGCTGCCCAAGGAGCTGGAGGGGGTCGGAATCACCGAGCACCTTGACGCGCGGCTCCCGCTCGATCTGGACTTCGCCGACGAAGAGGGGCGAACCGTCCGCCTGGGCGAGTACTTCGAGCGGAAGCGCCCGGTCATCCTCAATCTGGCCTACTACACCTGTCCCATGCTCTGCACGCTGGTCCTGAACGGCGTGGTCGAGGGCATCAAGGGGCTCGCCTGGCGAATGGGGAAGGATTTCGAGATCGTCACGGTGAGCATCGACCCGGCCGAGACCCCGGCCCTCGCCCGGATCAAGAAGGAGAACTACCTCGAGACCTACGGACGTCCGGGCGCCGGGGCGGGCTGGCACTTCCTCACCGGCAGGCAGGAGAGCATCACCGCGCTGGCCCGGGCGGTCGGGTTCGGCTACCGCTACGACCCGAAGACCCGGCAGTTCATGCACACGGCGGTGACGATGCTCTGCACCCCGGACGGGCGCCTCTCCCGCTATCTCTATGGGATCCAATACGAACGGCAGACGCTGCGCTTGGGGCTCCTGGAGGCCTCGCAGGGGAAGATCGGCACCACCCTCGACCAGCTGGTCCTCTACTGCTTCCACTACGACGCCGCCGCCGGTCGCTACGCGCCGGTCGCCCTGGCCATCATGCGCGTGGTGGGCGGAGCGGCCGCCGGGATCCTGGCGGTCGTCCTGCTCGGCTTCTGGCTGGGCGAGAGCCTCAAGTCGAAGGGGCGCGCCGGCGAAGCGGGGACGGGTTCATGAGCGGTGGTTTCCATGGGATCGGCCTGCCCGCCTCGTTCCTCCTGGCGGGCGGGCGACCCGAGCCTCTGGATGCCGGTCCAGGGATCGACGTTTGCGCCCGAGGTGGATCGACTCTTCGAGTTCATCCTCATCATCTCCGTCGTCTTCTTCCTGCTCGTGGTCGTGCTCATGACGCTGTTCGTCGTGCGCTACCGGCGCCGGCCGGGGGTGGAGGCGGTGGCGACCCCCACGCACAACATCGCGCTGGAACTGACCTGGACCATCATCCCGCTCGTCCTGGTGCTGGTCATCTTCTACTTCGGCTTCAAGACCTACCTGGACATGAGCGTCGCGCCGCAGAACGCCTACGAGATCCTGGTCACGGCGCAGAAGTGGGCCTGGCAGTTCACCTACCCCAACGGGTACACCGACGCCACCCTGCACGTGCCGGTGAACACGCCGGTGCGCCTGGTCATGACTTCCGAGGACGTGATCCACTGCTCTACGTGCCGGCCTTCCGCCTGAAGAAGGACGTCGTGCCCGGGCGCTACAACAAGGCCTGGTTCCAGGCCACCAGGCCGGGCAGGTACCCCCTGATCTGCTCCGCAGTACTGCGGGGCCGGGCACTCCCGGATGCTCTCCGAGGTCGTCGTGCACGAGCCGGGAGGTTTCGAGAAGTGGCTGGCCAGCGCCTCGAACTTCGTGGACCGCCTGCCCCCGGCCGAGGCGGGGCAGCGGCTCTACGAGACGCGGGGCTGCGCGAGCTGCCACTCGGTGGACGGCAAGGCCGGAATCGGTCCGACCTTCAAGGGCCTCTTCGGGAGCTCCGTGCCCCTCTCGGACGGCAGGAGGGTCACGGCCGACGAAGACTACGTTCGCGAGTCGATCCTGGAGCCGATGGCGAAGATCGTGGTCGGGATACGACCCGGTGATGCCGACCTTCAAGGGGAGGATCAAGGACAAGGAGATCACGGCCATCATCGAGTACCTGAAGACCGTGCGGTAGCCCAACCGCCGCCTGCCGGCGTTCCGCGCCCGGGGATCGCGGGCCGGGGCGAAGGCCATAGGAGCCCATGAACGCCATGAACACGTCGCCGGGAATCGGAGAATCGGCCTCGACTGCTGCGGCCCCGCCGGACAACTACCTCACCCACGCCCACGGGTTCCGGTCCTGGATCTTCACGCTGGACCACAAGCGGATCGGCGTGATGTACCTGGTCTCGATCCTCTCCGCCTTCCTCCTGGGCGGCATCCTCGCCATGCTCATCCGCACCGAGCTGCTCGAGCCCCGGCACACGATCATGAGCGCGGACATCTACAACCGGATCTTCACCCTGCACGGCGCGATCATGATCTTCCTCTTCATCATCCCCGGCGATCCCCGCGGCCCTGGGCAACTTCGTCCTGCCCCTCATGCTCGGGGCCAAGGACGTGGCCTTCCCCAGGATGAACCTGGGCAGCTACTACCTCTACGTGGCCGGGGCTCTCCTGGCGGTCCTGTCCATCGTGCTGGGCGGGGTCGACACCGGCTGGACCTTCTACACTCCCTACAGCACCACCACGAACACCCGCGTCGTCGCCATGGTGCTCGGGGTCTTCGTCCTCGGCTTCAGCTCGATCTTCACCGGCATCAACTTCATCGTCACCATCCACAAGATGCGTCCGCCGGGCATGACCTGGTTCAAGATGCCGCTCTTCCTCTGGGCGCTCTACGCCACGGCCATCATCCAGGTCCTGGCCACGCCGGTCCTGGGCATCACCGCTCCTGCTCCTGATCGTGGAGCGGGTGCTCGGGGTCGGGATCTTCGACCCCCGGCTGGGCGGCGACCCGATCCTCTTCCAGCACTTCTTCTGGTTCTACTCCCATCCGGCGGTCTACATCATGATCCTGCCCGGCATGGGGATCATCAGCGAGGTGATCTCGGTCTTCAGCCGCAAGCACATCTTCGGCTACCGGTTCATCGCCTTCAGCTCCGTCGCCATCGCGCTGATCGGCTTCCTGGTCTGGGGGCACCACATGTTCGTCAGCGGCCAGTCGGCGCTGGCCAACACTGATCTTCAGCTTCCTGACGTTCGCCGTGGCGATCCCGTCCGGCGATCAAGGTGTTCAACTGGCTGGCCACGATGTACAAGGGCTCGATCAGCCTGGACACCCCGATGCTCTACGCGCTGTCCTTCCTCTTCCTCTTCGCCATCGGCGGGCTGACCGGGCTCTTTCTCGGCGCGCTGGCGACCGACGTCCACCTGCACGACACCTACTTCGTCGTGGCCCACTTCCACTACGTGATGATGGGCGGGAGCGGTCATCGCCTTCCTGGCCGGCCTGCACTACTGGTGGCCGAAGATGATCGGCCGGATGTACAACGAGAAGTGGGGCCGCATCGCCGTCGTGCTCATCTTCGTCGGCTTCAACCTCACGTTCTTCCCCCAGTTCATCATGGGCAGCCATGGGCATGCCGCGGCGCTACTTCAACTACCTGCCCGAGTTCATCCCCTACCACCGGATCTCGACCGTCGGCGCCTACCTCCTGGCGGTCGGCTTCGTGATCGCGGCGGTCTACCTGATCCACTCGCTGCTCCGGGGCCGGGCCGCCCCGGCCAATCCCTGGGGCGCGAACCACTGGAGTGGCACTGCGCCTCGCCGCCGCCGCACGACAACTTCGCGGAGCCGCCGGTGGTGGGGGATCCCTACGACTTCACCGGACTGACCTTCGATGAGCGGGTGGGGGGATGGGTGAATCGGGGATGAGTCGGACGGTCTCCATGCCGGCCGATCCCGGCGCTCCGCGGGCGACCGTGGCCCCGGAGCTCGGACGATCCGAGACGGCAGCTACGAATCGGCCAAGACGGGGATGTGGCTCTTCCTGGCCACGGAGATCCTCCTCTTCTCCGGGCTCTTCTGCGCCTACGCCGTCTACCGGGCCAACCACCCCGAGATCTTCGTCTACGCCGCACCGCTTCCTGGACAAGTCGCTCGGCGCGATCAACACCCTGATCCTGATCCTGAGCAGCCTGACCGCGGCCTGGGCCGTGCGCGCCGCCCAGCTGGGCCAGCGGAGACTCCTGATCGGCCTGATCCTGGCGACCCTGCTCTGCGCCTGCGGCTTCCTCGGGATCAAGGCGGTGGAGTACGAGCAGAAGTGGAAGCACGGGCTCCTCTGGGGGCGCAGGTTCCATCCGGTCGAGGCCGCCGTCCGTGGCCGCGAGCGCGCCTCGCCTGCGGGATCCCTCCCGCCGGGGAACGTCGCTTCGGCCGTTCCGGCCACGAGCGCGGACCCGATGGACGTCCACTCGACGATTCCCCTGGCGGCTCGAGGTCCAGCGGGCCTGGCCCCGGCGGAGCGGGGCCTGGGCGCCGGGCGCGCGGGTGCGTCCGGGACCGAGGGGATGCCAGGGGAACGGCCCCGGAACGTCCAGGTGTTCTTCGGGATCTACTTCGCCATGACCGGGCTCCACGCCCTCCACGTCGTGGCGGGCATGACCGCGTTCGTCTGGCTCCTGCGCCGGGCGCTTCGGGGTGAGTTCGGCGCCGCGTACTTCACGCCGGTCGAGCTGACCGCGCTCTACTGGCACCTGGTGGACATGATCTGGATCTACCTGTTCCCCCTGCTCTACCTGATCCGCTGAGCCGGAGGGAGTCGACCGAACCGGGCCGGAGACGGCCCCGCACGGAACGGAAGAGATGAGCGAGTCGACGATGCACGACCGTCAGTCAGGGCAGGCGCAGGGGGCAGGAGAGGTCCGCGTCTCCGGCAGGCCTGCCCTCGGGCATGTCCTTTCCCCCGGGATCCTGCTCGGGGTCTGGGCCGTGCTCGCCCTGCTGACCTGGCTCACCCTCGCGGCGGCGAAGGTCGACCTCGGGGGGATGAATCTCTGGCTCGCCATGGTGATCGCCACGACCAAGGCCTGCCTGGTGGCGCTCTACTTCATGCACCTGCGCTACGACCGTCCGGTCTACGCCGTCATCCTGCTTGCCGCCCTGGTATTCGTCACGCTCTTCGTGGGTCTGGCCCTCCTCGACACGCAGAGCTACCAGCCGGAGATGATCCCGGGATATGCGCCCGCCATCCGTCCCTGAGACCGAAGGCCCGCGCCCGGCGGATTCCGGCACCGCTGCGGCCGAGCGGGCCCGGTTCGGGATGACCCTGTTCCTGGTCGCCATCGGGATGCTCTTCCTGGCCAGCATCGTCGGGTACCTGGCCGTGAGGATGCGTGCGCCCACCTGGCCGCCCGAAGGCAGCCCTCGACTCCCCGGAGGGCTCTGGATCAGCACGCTGCTCCTGCTCCTGAGCGGCCTCACGATGCACCGGGCCCTGGGAAGCGCCCGCGCGGGCCGGTCCCGCGCCCTCGTGCGCTGGCTGGCCGGCACGACACTGCTCGGGGCGGCGTTCCTGGTCAGCCAGGTCCTGAACTGGGTCCACCTGCTGCGGGTGGAGAACCTGCCGGCCCAGAGCAACCTCTACGCCTTCACCTTCTACCTCCTGACGGGCCTGCACGGGATCCACGTGGTGGGAGGACTCGTGCCGATGGCCCTCGCCGCGCGCCGCGCCGGGCAGGGGCGCTACACGCCCGATCATCACGGCGGGGTCGTGCTCCTCTCGATGTACTGGCACTTCCTGGATGCTGTCTGGCTGGTGCTCTTCGCGGTCCTGATGACCGCCGGCTGAGCCGCTGGAGGGCCGGAAGCCCAGGCGGGGAAGTCGTGCCGCGTGCGGATCCCTGCCTCAGCGTCCTTCCACGACCCTCCCGGCGTGCGTCGCGAACCAGGCGAACCAGGAGCTGTACAGGACCGCCGGTGGCCCAGCGTCCCCTTCCGCGTCCACGAAGAGAGTGGGAGGCCGGTCCCGGTAGGTGAAGATCAGCGGTCGGCCCTGCTGGGTGGTCCGCCAGACGCCCTGGCGGTCCGCTCGTGAGGCGACGAGCGGGAGCGGGTAGACCACGGGCCGGTTCGCGACGAAGACGACGGCACACGGGGTCTTGAGGGGTCGCGCCCCCGAAGCGGGCAGGGGACGGGCCGGGAAGCGGAGGATGTCCGAGCCGCGATAGCTGCTGTAGGGGGAGCGCGCATACTCCTCCGTCCTCGCCGGATCCCGGGCCAGGATGGTCGTGGCCGGATGGCGCGCGCGCCAGTCCGCCCAGCGCACGAACGAGCAGGGGAGCAGGGTGAGCTCCCGGCCCGAGTCGGCCGCCGGTCCCGTGATGGCCCGCGCCTGCAGCTGGCTCCAGAGGCTCTCTCCCCGGTGCCCGGGGCGCCGGTCGTAGAGCACGAGATCCGAGTCGAAGAGGAGCCCGCTGTGCCCGAACCGGAGGGCCTCGGAGCCGGGAGGCACCCGGCGGTCGAAGACGGCGACCGCATCGCAGAGCGGACTGTAGGTGACGAGGATCGGGCAGCCGCCGAGCGTGTCATTCACGACCTCGTGCCAGTCGAGGATGAGCGTAGGGTAGGCGCGCGCCTGGCCGTTTCGAACCACCCCGATCACGCGATCCCCCGGGACGAGGTACTTCGCGCCACGGACTCCGGCCAGTGACTCCACCTGCGCCACCGTCCAGAGCGGGGGGAGGTCCAGGACCGGGATGCCGTCCCGGGGCACGCCTCCTCCCACGATGAGATCGCGGGGCACGAGGCAGGTGCCCAGGTCGAAGCCGTAGGAAGCAGGATCGTGCCCGTCCCCGACCGCCCGCGACCCCCGGCTGGAGAGCATGTCGAAGACACGCCACAGAGTGGCCGCCGTGACCAGCACGAGGGCCAGGGCCAGGACCCAGCCCCCGTGGCGCAAGGAGCCTCGGGGGAGCCGGGGCGGACCCTGGGCCATCGGCGTTTCCATGGCGCTCCTCCCGCGACGAGAAGGCTACGGCCGGGCAGCTACGGCCCGGCCGGCTCGGGCCCCGGCTGTGGTTGCGGCGCCTCCAGGTGAACGGGACCGAAGCCCGCCACGGACATCCGCTCCAGTCCGCGAGCCGGCCCGCGATCGGCCACGAGCAGGACCAGGATCAAGGGAAGATAGACGATGCTGCCCAGGAAGAGCTGGCGGGCGCGCAGATCGCTGTGCTCCCGCTGGAGCCGCAGGCTCAGCAGGAACAGTCCCGTTCCCAGGCCGAGGGATCCCACCAGGAAGACCCAGCCCGCCATCCCCGTGAACAGGCCGGCCAGCCCCAGGGGCAGGAGGGCGAGGCTGTACAACACCGCCAGCGTACCGGTCATCCGTCCCGACGGATCCACCGACGGCAACATGCGGAAGCCTCCCCGTGCATAGTCCCCGCGGTAGAGCCACGCCAGGGACAGGAAGTGCGGGATCTGCCAGAGGAAGAGCGTGACACCGAGCACCCATCCGCCATAGCCGAGGGATCCGGTGGCCCCCGTCCATCCCATCATCGGCGGGATCGCGCCGCAGACGGCTCCGACCAGGGTGCACAACGGGGTGCGCTTCTTCAGGGGGGTGTAGACGAAGACGTAGAGCACGACGACGAACGCGGCGAGCGCGGCGGTGAGGACGTTGACCCGGAGCGCGAGAGCGCCCACACCCGTCACGGCGGCCAGGAGGGCCACCAGCAGCGCGTGCCTCGGGCTCATCCGGCCCGCGGGCAGGGGCCGATCGCGGGTGCGTTCCATCCGTGCGTCCGGGCCGATCTCGAGCCACTGGTTGAGGGCGTTGGCGCCGGCCGCAGCCAGGCCGGTGCCCAGCAGGGTCCAGAAGAAGCGTGTCGCCTCCCACGGGGTTCCGTTGCCGCTGAGGAAGCCGGCCGCGCAGGAGAGCAGGACCAGCGCCGTCAGCCGCGCCTTGAAGAGCTCCAGGTATCGGGGCATCGGGTGGTGGAAGGCGCCGCGGCGCGGGGGCGCTGGGGGACGGTCTGGCATGCGGAACAGTTCCCTCCGTCGGGGTACGTGGATTCCCCGGATCGGCACACTGCGCGGCATGCTATCATGCCGCCGCAGAACCCGGGAAGGAGCCAGGGACCATGGCCGATATGCTGACTCTCGGATTCGGAACGTCGGTGCTGATGTGGTGGGTGGGTTACCTCTGTCGTCTGCCTCCCGCGCTCGTTCCGGACTGGCTCCTGCTCACGCTCCTGCTCCTCTGCCTCGTGGCCGGAGGATACGCCGCGGGCCGGACCACGGGACAGGGCTGGAGGGCCGGCCTGCGGGTCGGGCTCCTGTCTTCCGCGGTCAACCTGCTCATCCTGGGGAGCCTGCTGGGAGGAGCCCGCGCCAACTCCGTCGCTCCCGGCGCGCTCTGGTGGATCCCCGGGTCCATCCTCGCCAGTGCGGCCCTGGGGGCCCTGGGCGCCATCCTGGCAGGCCGCGTCGCGTCCCCGGTGGCCCCGGCCTCGACCTGGACCGCGCGATTCTGCATCGTCGCCGCCTCGGCCACGCTGCTGCTCCTCATCGCCGGGGGGGTGGTGACCAGCACCGGCGCCGGACTGGCCGTGGTCGATTGGCCGAACACCTTCGGCTACGGGATGTTCCTCTATCCCCTGAGCAAGATGACGGGCGGGATCTACTACGAGCACGCCCACCGGCTCTTCGGCTCCCTGGTGGGCCTGACCACGCTGGTGCTCGTCATCTACATCCAGCGGGTCGAGACCCGCCGCTGGGTTCGCGGCTTCGCCCTGGCGACTCTTGCCCTGGTGATCGTCCAGGGGATCCTGGGAGGATTGCGCGTCACCGGCCGCTGGACCACGAGCACGTCCCCGCTCGAGACCCGGCCGAGCATCGTCCTCGCCATCGTCCATGGCGTGACCGGACAGATCTTCCTGGCCAGCCTCGCGGCCCTGAGCGCGTTCGCCTCGCCCACGTGGACCTCGGACCGGCCCGCGACTCGGACTTCCGGAGCTTCCACCGATCGCGCCCTGTCCCTGTTCCTCCTCGGGCTGCTCGTGGCGCAGCTGGTGCTGGGAGCGATCCTGCGGCACGTCTCGCGCGGACTGCTCGTCCACGTCACCCTGGCGGCCTTCGTCGCCGTCGTGGCGGTGGCGGTCGGAGCCCGGGCGAGCTGGTTCGTCCGCGGCCAGCCGATCCTGGAACGGTTGGGCCGTGCGCTCCTGGTCTTCCTCGGCCTCCAGATCGCGCTCGGGATCGGGGCCCTCCTGGTCCTTTCCCAGGCGGGGAACGCCGAGTCGTCGGCCTTGCTCCGCGTGCTCGTGACCACCCTGCACCAGGCGAACGGCGCGATCCTGCTCGCGACGACCGCGCTCCTGTGGGCGTGGAACCGTCGCTTGCTCGAGGTGCCCGCCCCCGCCGGAGCCCGTGCCGGGTCCGGCCGCGCTCTCACGCCCGTCCGCGAGGAGGCACGAAGATGAGCGACCTGAAGGAACGCAGCTGCGTCCCCTGCCGCGAGGGCGCTCCGACGCTCACGGCCGAGGAGACGGTCCGGCTCCTGCCGCAGGTACCGGGCTGGAGGGTCGCGGAGGTCGACGGCGTCCTGAGGCTGCGGCGCGAGTTCGATTTCCCCGACTTCCGCACCGCGATGGCTTTCGCGGTCCGTGTGGGGGAGGTGGCGGAACGCGAGCAGCACCACCCCGACCTCCACGTCGCCTGGGGCAGGGTGGCGGTCGAGACCTGGACGCACAAGATCGGGGGCCTGCACGAGAACGACTTCATCCTCGCGGCCAAGATCGACGCGCTCCGCGGCGGGTGAGGCGGCTCACGCCGGCCGAACGGGGGCCGGCTCGGGTCGGCCGGACCCGCTGGTCCCGCATCCATCCGCGCCGTGCCGCATCCGAATCGCGGCCGTTCCACGGGGCCATCCCGGGCCGCTCCCATTGGCTCGATCCTGATCGCATGGAGGTCGCATGGACGTAGTCTGGCTGGCGCGGCTGCAATTCTCGCTGACCATCATGTTCCACTTCCTCTTCCCGCCCATCACCATCGGGCTGGCCTTCCTGGTCTTCCTGCTGGAGACCGCCCGCTGGCGCACCGGCGAAGGACGTCTACCGGCGGGCGTCGGACTTCTGGCTCGGCCTCTTCACCCTGACCTTCGTGGTCGGCGTCGCCACCGGCATCGTCATGGAGTTCGAGTTCGGCACGAACTGGGCGAGCTACTCGCGCTTCGTGGGCGACATCTTCGGCGCCCCGCTGGCGGCCGAGGGCGTCTTCGCCTTCTTCCTCGAGTCGGGCTTCCTCGGGCTGCTGATCCTCGGGCGCAAGCGCATCTCTTCCTTCACCCGCTGGTTCGCCTCGCTGATGGTGGCGCTCGGGACCATGCTCTCGGCCTTCTGGATCATCGTCGCCAACTCGTGGATGCAGACGCCGGCCGGGTTCCGCCTGGCGAACGGGCGCGCCGAGCTGACCGACTTCGCGGCCGCGGTCTTCAATCCCTCGACGCTGCCGCGCTTCCTGCACACGGTCGCGGCGGCCTGGACCATGGGGGCCTTCTTCATGGCCGGCATCGCCGCGTGGTACTTCCTCCGGGGCCGCGGCGGCGACGTGGCGCGTGTGTCGCTGAAGCTCGGCACGGTGATGGCGGTCATCGCCTGCGCGCTCAACTTCGGGACGGGCGACCGGCACGCGAAGCAGGTGGCGCACACGCAGGAGGCCAAGTTCGCGGCCATGGAGGGGCTCTTCTCCACGCAGCGCGGGGCGCCGCTCATCCTCTTCTGCCTGCCGCCCACGCAGTCGGCCCGCCGGCCGGGGCCCGAGCTGATCATCACGAATCTCACCTCGTTCCTGGCCTTCGGCAACTTCGAGGCGCCGGTCAAGGGGCTGGAGGAGTTCCCGCAGGCGGACTGGCCGCCGGTCGCGGTCACGTTCCTCGCGTTCCACAACATGGTCATCCTCGGGAACCTGATGCTGCTGATCGCGCTCGTCGGGCTGGCGCTCCTGCTGCTCGGACGGCTGGAGCGCGCGCGCTGGTGGCAGCACCTCGTGCTCTGGTCCATCCCGCTGCCGATGATCGCCATCCAGCTGGGGTGGCTGGGGGCCGAGGTGGGCCGGCAGCCGTGGATCGTCTACGGGCTGATGCGCACCCGGGACGCGGTGTCGAAGGTGGTCGGCGCGCCGCAGATCCTGTTCTCGATCGTGCTGTTCGGCGTCATCTACGCCGTGCTCGGGGGGCTGTGGCTGTTCCTGCTGCGCCGGGAGATCGTCCACGGGCCGCAGCCGGCCGGGAGCGAAGGGGAGGTGCGCCATGCTGCCGCTTGAGACCGCCTGGTTCCTGCTGGTCGGCCTGCTGCTGGCGGGCTACGCCATCCTCGACGGCTTCGACCTGGGCGTGGGAATGCTCCACCGCTTCGTGGCCCGGAGCGACGCCGAGCGGCGCCAGGTCATCAACTCGGTGGGGCCGGTGTGGGACGGCAACGAGGTCTGGCTGCTGACCGGCGGCGGCGCGCTCTTCGCCGCCTTCCCGAAGGTCTACGCCACGGTGTTCTCGGGCCTCTACCTGCCGCTGATGCTGGTGCTGGCCGCGCTCATCCTGCGCGCCGTGTGCCTGGAGTTCCGCAGCAAGCTGGCGGACCCGCGCTGGCGCGGCGCCTGGGACACGGTCTTCGCCGTCTCGTCGTTCCTGCCCTCGCTGCTCTTCGGCGTGGCGATCGGGAACATCCTGCGCGGCCTGCCGCTCGATCCCGAACAGGAGTTCGCGGGGACGTTCCTCGGCCTGCTCCATCCCTTCGCGCTGCTCGTCGGACTGCTCTCGGTCGCGATGTTCCTCACCCAGGGCGCGGCCTGGCTCGGCCTCAAGACCGAGGGCCCGGTGCGCGAGCGCGCGCGGGCCTGGGCCAGGGCATCGTGGCTCGCCTTCGCGGTGCTGTGGCTGGCCGCCACGATCTACTCGCGCGTCGCGATCCCGCGCCTGTGGCAGGTCACCTCGCACCCGCTGGCGTGGGTCGCGCCGGTCCTCTTCGTGATCGCCGCGGCGGGGTTCCGGGTGCTGGTCGGCGGGAAGCGGCCGGGGCTGGCCTTCGTGCACTTCTCGGTGGCGATCGCCATGCTGCTCGCGCTGGTGGGACAGGGGCTCTACCCCGACCTGGTGCCGGCGTTGGGCGGCGGGGAGTCGCTCACCGTGACGAACGCGTGCTCCACGCCGCTGACCCTGAAGGTCATGCTGGTCATCGCCCTGGCCGGGATGCCGCTGGTGGTCGGCTACACGATCTTCATCTACCGCCGGTTCAAGGGGCCCGTGAAGCTGGACGAGCACAGCTACTGAGCCGATGAGCCGGCCGCGCCTCGAACACCTCGCCTGGAGCAAGGCCCAGCACGGCCGCTGGCCGCTGAGCCTCGCCGACAGCGCCGTGGCCACGCCCGACCTCGAGGCGCTCGGCCTGCCCTGCCGGGCGGGCACGCCGCACCCCGAGGACGTGCTGCCCGAGCTCGAACGGGCGCTGGGCGCCCGGCTCGGCGCCCCGGGCGGGCGCGTGCTGGTCACGTCGGGGGCGAGCGAGGCCAACGCCTGCGTGCTCGCCGGGCTGCTCGAGCCGGGCGAGGAGGCCCTGGTCGAGTCCCCGGGCTACGAGCCGCACCGCGCGGTGCCGCCCTTCTTCGGCGCGCGGGTGCGCACCTTCGCGCGCCGGCGCGAGCACGGCTACGGCCGGCTGGGCGAGGCGGTCGAGGCCGCGCTCACGCCCGCGACCCGCCTGGTGCTGTTCACCGACCTGCACAACCCGGGCGGCGTGGCGCTGGAGCCCGCGGATGGGGCGGCCCTCACCGCGCTCGCGGAGCGCCGCGGCCTGTGGCTGGTCTGCGACGAGACCTTCCGCGACGCGGGGGAGCGGCCGGTGGGGACGACGAGCGAGTTCTCGGACCGCTGGGTCGCGACCTCCACGCTCACCAAGTCCTACGGGCTCGGCAGCCTGCGCGTGGGCTGGGTCGCGGGGAGCGCCGAGGCGCTGGCGCGCTGCGCGGAGGCGCAGAACGCCCTGTCGGTCGAGCCCGCCGGGCCGTCGCTGGCGCTCGCGCTCGCCCTGGCGCCGCACCTCGACGCGCTGCGCGCCCGCGCGCGGGCGATCCTCTCGACGAACCACGCGTCCTGGCGCCGCCTCGTCGCGGACGGGCTGCCCTGCGACGCGGGCGTGCCCTCGCAGGGCACCACGACCTTCGTCCATTTCCCGGGGCACGCCGGCGGCGACGCGTTCGCACTGTTCGCCGCCGAGCGCTTCGGATTGCTGGTGGTGCCGGGACGCTTCTTCGGAGAGCCGCGCGGCGTGCGCATCGCGCTGGGCGGGGAGGCCGCCCGCTGCGCCGCCGCGCTCGACACGTTCCAGGATGCAGTCCGGGCCTTCGCCGAGGCGCGCGGGCCCAGGGAGGAGAGCGTATGACCGACGAATCGATTTCCGAACGGATCCAGCAGGACATGACGGTCGCGATGAAGGCGCGGGACGCGGACACCCTGAGCACCCTGCGCATGCTGAAGGCGGCGCTGATGGAGGCCCGGACCAAGAAGCCGAAGGACGCGGCGTTCTCTCGCGACGAGGAGATCGAGGTGCTCCAGCGCTACGCCAAGAAGCGCCGCGAGACCATCGAGGAGCTGAAGCGGATCGGGCGCGAGGACCTGGTCGCCAGCGAGGAACGGGAGATCGTGGTCACCGGGCGCTACCTGCCGCAGATGCTCTCCGAGGACGAGGTGCGCACGCTGGTGTTGGCGGCGGTGGCGAAGACCGGCGCGGCCGGCCCGAGGGACCTGGGCAAGGTGATGGGCGTGGTCATGGCGCAGGTGAAGGGCCGGGCCGACGGCACGCTGGTCTCGCGGCTGGTCAAGGAGTCGCTGGGGGGCTGAACGGCGGGTCCGGTGCCCCGCCCGGAGCCGCGGTGGAATCCGGCCGAGGGGCGGCAGGGGGCAGGCCGAGGACCTGGTCGTACTGGGCCGGGTCGAGCGCGCCCCGGCGCCGCATGCGCGAGGCGATCATGCGCACGCGGCGCTCGATGCGGCGCGGCGGATCGAGCACCGGGTAGCGGTGCGGGTTGATGATGACCGCCGCCAGCAGCAGCGCCTGCCGCGGCGAGAGGTCCGCGGCGGAGACGCCGAAGTAGCGGCGCGCCGCGGCCTCGGCCCCGAAGGTCCCGTCGCCCCACTCGATCAGGTTGAGGTAGAGCTCGAAGATGCGGCGCTTGGAGAGCGCCCGCTCCATGCGCAACGCCAGGAACACCTCGGTGAGCTTGCGCGTGACGGTGCGATCGTCCCCGAGGAAGACGTTCTTGGCGAGCTGCTGGGTGATGGTGCTGCCGCCGCGCACGACGCGCCGCTCCTCGAGGTCGCGCCGCGCCGCCGCGCGCAGTTCGCTCCAGTCCAGTCCGCCGTGCTGGTAGAAGGCGTCGTCCTCGGCGGTGAGCACGGCGCGCCGCAGCAGCGGGGAGACGTGGTCGTAGGGTACCCACACCTGGCGCATGCGCCAGGGCCGGCCCCGGCGCGCCGCCTGCTCCTCGCGCTCGAGCATCAGCGCGGTGCGGCGGGGGACCGCGCGCGCGAGGCCCGCCACGTCGTAGAGCCCGGCGCGCGTGGCCGAGAGGCCGACGAGGAGCGCGCCGGCGGCGAGCAGCAGCAGCGCCAGCAGCGCCAGCACCCGCTTCACGCGGAGACCCGCCCGGGCTTCACGCTCGCGCGGCCGCCAGCACCACGACGGTGATGTCGTCGCTCTGCGGCGCCCCGTCGCGGAAGGACTCGATGTCGGCCATCAGCGTCGCGATGAACTCGGCGGGCGGCCGCGCCCCGTGCCGCCGCCAGGCCTCCTGCAGGCGCTCCTCCCCGTACTCCCCGCCGCGAAGGTCCATGGCCTCCGACACGCCGTCGCTGGTGAGCAGCAGCGCGTCGCCGGCCGCGAGGGTGACCTCGCCCTGCGCGAATTCGACGTCCGCGCCGAAGCCCAGCACGAGGCCGCCCTCGATGAGCGGCTCGAGGCAGCCGTCGGCGCGGCGCAGGAGCGGGTAGTTGTGCCCGGCATTGACGTAGCGGAGCCGCCCCTCGGCCGGGTCCAGCTCGCCGTAGAAGAGCGTGATGAACTTCCCGGGCTGGGCCGAGCGGACCACGCCCTGGTTGAGCTGGCGCATCTTCTCGGGCAGCGGCCGGTCGCTGCTGCAGGTGACCCGCAGGTAGCCCTGCGCCGTCATCATCAGGAGCGCGGCGGGCAGGCCCTTGCCGGACACGTCGCCGATCGAGAAGCCGAGCCGCTGGTCGCCGATGACGAAGTAGTCGAAGGAGTCCCCGCCCACCTGCCGGGCGGGCGTGAGGAGCCCCGTGACCTCCCAGGCGCCGAGCCGCAACGGCTCCGCCGGGACGAGCCGCATCTGCGTGTCCCGCGCCTGGTCGAGCTCGTGCTCGAGGCGCGTCGCCTCCTCCTGGAGCCGCTGCTTCTCGTCGGCCTCGACCCGCAGCCGGGCCTGCTCGATGACCGCCGCCGAATGGTTGGCCACGATCGAGAGCAGCTCGATCTCGTCCTCCGTCCAGCGCCGGCCGGGGACCCCCTGGGTAACGGCCAGCACGCCGGTGACGCGGTTCTCGATCCGCAGGGGCACGGCCAGCAGGGCGCGCACGCTGGTGTCGCAGCCGCGCAGCCCCGGGAAGCGCTCGTCGGCCAGCAGGTCGGACGTGGCCAGGTGCCCTTCGCGCTGCAGCAGGTGGCCGGTGACCGACATGGCCACGGCGCGGGGCCACGAGCCGGCGGCGAGCTGGTGCGACTTCGGACGGATCATCGTCTGGGAGGTCGTCGGGTCGGCCACGATGAGCCGCAGGCAGCCCTCGTCGGCCTGGAGCATCCCGGTGGTCTTCAGCACGATCCAGTCGAGGATGGGTTGCATCCGGGTGCTCGAGGCCACGACCGCGCCGAGCTCGGCGAGGAAGTGCATGGCCTTGCGCAGCCGCGCGGCTGCGAGTTCGTCGGATGCGTCCGGGGGGACCAGGGTTGCCTCCTCCAGCGGGGTCGGAGGGGAGTCTAGCCCGAACGATTCCCGTACCGCCAGACCATTCGGCGTGGGGCACAGGGGGCCGGGGCGGTGCCGTCGGGGTGCTGCTTCCGTCCCCCCCGACCGCCGGTTCAGACCGGAGCGGTCACTTCGCTGCTCCAACGCGGTCACCATGCTGCTCTCGTACAAGGGATCCCATCGGGTCTTGCCTCGGGTGGCGACGGATTCCTATACTGCGGTCCGCACCGCCAGGCCGGGTGAGCCCGGCCTTCATCCTTCCCGGAGCCGCAAGGAGCCCACCGACATGAGCAATGCTGCGGCGTTCCCCGATCTCCTCCTCGATCCCCGCGGCCCGGTGACGGTGCTCTCGGTGAACCGTCCCGACCGGCTGAACGCCCTGAGCCGCGACACCCTGGGACAGATCGGGCGGGCGGTGCGCGCCTTCACCGAGGACCCCGGGCAGCGCGCCCTGGTCGTGACCGGCGTGGGGGAGAAGAGCTTCGTCGCGGGCGCCGACATCGCGGAGCTCGCGGCCCTGGGCCCGGACGAGGCGGAGGAATACTCGCGCGCCGGCCAGGCCGTGATGGACGGCATCGAGCGCTCGGCGAAGCCGGTCATCGCCGCCGTCAACGGCTTCGCGCTCGGCGGCGGCTGCGAGTTGGCGCTGGCCTGCCACGTCCGGATCGCCGCCGAGAACGCGGTGCTGGGGCTGCCCGAGGTGGGGCTGGGCGCCATCCCCGGTTACGGCGGCACGCAGCGGCTGCCGCGCACCATCGGGCTGGGGCCGGCCATCGAGATGGTGGCGACCGGACGCCGCGTGCGCGCGGACGAGGCGCTGCGGCTGGGCCTGGTGAGCCGGGTGGTGCCGCAGGCCGCGCTGCTCGCGGAGGCCGAATCGCTCGCCCTCGCGATCCTCAAGAACGGGCCGCTGGCCGTGGCGGCGGCGATCGAGGCGATGCGGGACGGCATGCAGGTGACGCTCGACGCGGGGCTGCGGCTCGAGAGCGCCAGGTTCGGCCGCCTGGCGGCCACCGAGGACATGCGCGAGGGGCTGCGGGCCTTCCTCGAGAAGCGTCCCGCGGGTTTCCGGGGGAGATGACGTGGACCCGACCCAGGTGCGGGACCTGCTCGCCATGCTGCTCTCGACCGTGCTCGGCACCATCATCGGCTGGGAACGGCAGTTGGGGCACAAGCCGGCGGGCCTGCGCACGCACGTGCTGGTCTGCCTCGGGTCGACCATGTTCGTGCTGCTGGCGCCGCACGCGATGCGGAGCTTCGGCATGAACCAGTTCGATCCCACGCGCATCGTGCACGGGGTCATCACCGGCGTGGGCTTCCTGGGCGCGGGCAGCATCATGCGCCAGGAGGGCTACGTGGCGGGCCTCACCACCGCGGCGAGCATCTGGATCGTGGCGGCGATCGGCACGGCCGTCGGCGTGCACGCCTACATGCTGGCCATCTTCGGCACCGTGCTCACGCTGGTCGTGCTCGAGTGGTATCGCTGGATCGAGCGGCGGCTGTCACCCAACGCCGAGAATTCCGGCAGCCGCTAGCACGGGCGCGGGACGGCCCTGGCGAGCGGCCGGCGGGCGGGTCCGCGACCGGCCGTTGTTCGCGCCGCCGGGCCCGCCGTCCGCCGCCGGCTCATGGCAGCTCCCGCGGCTCGCGGGTCTCCTCGAGGGAGTCCAGCACCGCGCGGATCTCGGTCTCGGTGAGGACGCGATCCACGCTGCGCGCACGCTGGAGCAGCGCCTGTGCGCGCTCGGGCGTGGGGTCGAGATCGCGGCTCTGGAGCCACCAGGCCGCGTTGGCCGCACCGCTGAGCGGGCCGATCTCGATGTCCTGGCGGCGTCCGACGAGTTCCGCCGGCACGCCGGAGTAGGCCCGCTCCGCGATCGTCTCCCGCCCTTCGCGCACGGCCTTGAGCATCGCCGCGGCGTGCACGGCGCTGCCGCTGCGGAAGGCGTCGCGGCCGATCGCAGGGTAGCCGGGCGGGATCGGCACGCCGGTCGCGGAGCTCACCGCGTGGCAGTACTCGTCGAGCGCGGTGAGGTCGTTGTCGATCCAGCCCAGCAGCCGCAGGTTCACGAGCAACTGGTCCAGCGGCGTGTTGCCCGCGCGCTCGCCCAGGCCGAGCGCGCAGCCGTGCGCGCGGCTCACCCCGGCCCGGATCGCGCTCAGCGTGTTGGCGACGCCGAGGCCGCGGTCGGAGTGCCCGTGCCAGTCGAGGCCCACCTCCGCGCCGCTCTCGCGCACCACCTCGCGCGCGAAGCGCACCAGGCCCGCCGCGCCCGCCGGGGTGGCGTGCCCCACCGTGTCGGAGAGGCAGAGCCGCCCGGCGCCGCTGCGGATCGCGGCGAGGAACAGCCGGCGCAGGGTGTCGGGCCCGGCGCGCACGGTGTCCTCGGTCACGCAGGTCACCGGCAGCCCGCTGGTGAGCGCGTAGCCCACGGCCTCCTCGGTGCTGCGCTGCATCTGGTCCACCGTCCAGCCCTCGGCGTAGCGCCGGATGGGGGAGGAGCCGATGAACACGCACACCTCGATCGGGAAACCCACCGCCTGCGAGATCTCGAGGATGGCCGCGATGTCGGTCCGCAGCGGCCGCGCCGCGCAGTTCGCGCGGATGGCGAGCCGCGCGTCGCGGATCTCCTGGGCGAGCCGCGTCACCTCGCGCGCCGCGTGCGGACCGGCGCCCGGCAGGCCGAGGTCGGCGGTGTCCACGCCGATCCGGTCCATCAGGTGCAGGATGGCGATCTTGCGTTCGAGCGTGGGGCTGTGCACCGAGGAAGCCTGCAGCCCGTCGCGCAGCGTCTGGTCGTCGATCTGGATGCGGAACGCGGGCTTCTCCCAGCGCTCGCCGGCCTCGTTCCAGTCGTACATCGGCGCTGGCTGATCCATGGGGCTCGGAGACTCCAGGGTGACGGGTCGTCGGGCGAGGCCGCAGAGTAGCCCGCCGGACACCCTCCCACAACCGGCGCACGGCGCTCCGGCCGGCCGCCGCCGCCGGGGCACGGGGTGGGGCGGGGGTGCCCGGGACCGCGTTGTGCGGCAGACGATTGCCGCTCACGCCTGAGAGGCCGGATCAAGCGAAGGTGATTCCCCGAGTGCCGCTCTGTGCGAGACTCGGGCCCCGGTCCGGTCCCGGACCGGGGGATGGGCAGGTGCCGGGACGCCACGACCGTCGTGCGCGTCCGGAAGGCGGCGACGACCGCGCGCAGCGGAGGGCGACGAGCCGATGAAGTCGAAGACCGAGTACCTGACGATGGAACTGCCGCACCGGCGCGGGTTCGTGAACATCACGCCCGAGGTGGAGCGCGTGGTGCGCGAGAGCGGGGTGCGCGAGGGGCTGGTGCTGGCGAATCCCATGCACATCACGGCCAGCGTCTTCATCAACGACGACGAGGCCGGGCTGCACGGCGACTACGAGCGCTGGCTCGAGCGCCTGGCGCCGCACGCGCCGGTCGAGCAGTACCGTCACAACGACACGGGGGAGGACAACGCGGACGCGCACCTCAAGCGGCAGGTCATGGGACGCGAGGTGGTCGTGGCCGTGACCGCCGGCCGGCTCGACCTCGGGCGCTGGGAGCAGATCTTCTACGGCGAATTCGACGGCCGCCGCAGGAAGCGCGTCCTGGTCAAGGTGATCGGCGAGTGAACCGGGCTCCCGGAGGGGACTTCGAGTCGTGCGTGAAGGGGGAGCCGCGCCGTCGCCCGCCCGGGCCGGGTCCCGGCGTGGCCGCGCCCCCGCGGCCCGGTCGAGGCCGGTTCGTCCGCGGGGTCGCAGCGGGCGGCGGGGGCCGCAGGTCGCGCTTCTCGCGCGGCCGGGTTTTCGCTACAGTCCATCCGACCGGTCCTGCCGGGGGAGTGAGCCGCCGGGCCTCCTTCGGCCGCGGGCCCGGACCCGGGCCCGCGACCACCCCTGCCATTCCGAAGGAGCGTCTTTCGTGACCCCATCGCTCGTCGAATCGCTCGCCATCGAGAACACGACCCGGATCGTCCTGCTCGTCCTCGACGGGCTGGGTGACCTGCCGAACCGTGAGCGCGAGTGGCTCACCCCGCTCGAAGCGGCACGCACGCCGAACTTCGACGCGCTCGCGCCGGGCTGCGCGATGGGGCGGATCCTGCCGGTCGCGACCGGGATCACGCCCGGCAGCGGTCCCGGGCATCTCGCGCTCTTCGGCTACGACCCGGTCGAGACCGTGGTGGGGCGCGGCGTGCTGGAGGCCATCGGCGCCGGCTTCGAGCTCCAGCCCGGCGACGTCGCAGCCCGCGCCAACTTCTGCACCGTGGATGCCGCCGGGGTGATCACCGACCGGCGCGCGGGACGCATCCCGAGCGAGGAGTGCGCGCGGCTGGTGGCGCGCCTGACGACGGCGGTCCCGCGCCTCGAGGACGTCGAGATCCTGATCCGTCCCGGCAAGGGGCACCGCTTCGTCGTGGTGCTGCGCGGTCCCGGGATGACGGGCGACGTGAGCGACGCCGATCCGCACAAGGAGGGAAAGAAGATCCCGCCGGCGCTCCCGCTGACGAAGGAGGCCGGCGCGACGAAGACCGCACGCATCGTCAACGCGCTGGTCGCGCGGGCCGCCGAGGTGCTGAAGGACGAGCGCCCGGCCAACGCGGCGCTGATGCGCGGCTTCTCGGCGCACCCGCACTTCCCGGGCCTCCGCGAGCGCTTCAAGCTGCGCGCCGCGGCGCTGGCCGCCTACCCGATGTACCGCGGGGTGGCGCAGCTCGCCGGGATGGCGGTGCTGCCGGTGGGCGACACCCCCGGCGACGCCTTCGCGGCGGCCGCGAAGGCGTGGAACGACCACGACTTCTTCTTCATCCACGTCAAGGGCACCGACCAGGCCGGCGAGGACGGCGACTTCGCCGCCAAGGTCGCCACCATCGAGGCCGTGGACCAGGCCCTGCCCGCGCTGCTCGCGCTCGCGCCCGACGTGCTGTGCGTGAGCGGCGACCACTCGACGCCGGTGCCCGTGAAGCAGCACTCCTGGCACCCGGTGCCGACGCTGGTGCACGCGCCCTTCTGCGGCGCGGACCGGCTGCCCCGTTTCCACGAGCGGAACGCGCGCGCCGGAAGCCTCGGCGTGTTCCCGAGCAAGGACCTGATGGCCGTGCTGATGGCGAACGCCGGCCGCCTCGACAAGTACGGAGCGTGAACATGCGGACCTCGTTGTCCTGCTGGTGTGCGGCCGTGCTCCTGATCACGGCTTCGGGTGCGGCAGCCCAGGCTCCCGCCCCGCTCGACCTCGTTCGCTTCTACTCCTTCCCGGGCGCTTTCTCGGGCCCGGCGTCCGCGACGTCGACCGGGCTCGGGCTCTCCGACCGCTGGCTGGGCGACGAGCCGTTCGACAATCCCTCGGCCGCGCCGGCCCGCGGCGTCATGGTGGCGCCCGAGTTCCAGCGGGTGAAGCGGCAGGACCTGCTCGTGGACTACGCCAACTACCAGGAGACGCAGGGCAACCTGGACCTCGCGGGGGGCTGGCTGTCGCTCCCGGTGCGCGGCGTGGGGCTCACGCTCTACGCCTTCGATCCCGTGCTGCGGTCCGAGGACGCGACGTTCACCACCAAGCCGGACGACACGGGGCCCCCGGGCACCTTCGCCGTCACCAGCAGCGCGCGCGAGCTGCGCGCCGGGCTGGCGCTGTCGCGGGCCTGGCGGGGAGCGCGGCTCGGTGCGGCGGTGGAATGGACGCGCCGCGAGGACTCCTACGACTTCCGATCGGTCTACCAGGGCCGTCAGGACCACGTGGACTTCTCCGGCGACGGCGTCGGCTTCCAGGCGGGCGCGCGCGTGCCGGTCGCCGCGGCCGTCACGCTCGGTGCCGCGCTGCGCTACGTGCCGTCGCTCGATCTCCGCGGCACGGAGACGCGCGCCGCCGGGGAGCTCGTGCAGGACGTCGCGGCGGCGCGCGCGGCGGGCTGGGAGGGGGGCCTCTCGGCACGCTGGAGCGTGACCGAGGTGCTGCGCGTGTTCGCCTCGCTGGGAGGCCGCACCGCGCAGGCGTGGGACGGCTTCGGCGCCACGAGCGGGCGCGCGGCGAGCTGGACCGGGGGATTCGAGTACGAGGAGCCCGGGCAGCCGCTCACCATCCGCTTCGGATTGGGCCAGGAGCAGCAGGACGGCGCGCCCGAACCGCGTGCCGGCGCCTTCGCGCTGGGCGCGGGCTGGAAGTCCGGCACCCTGCGGTTCGACCTGGGCGCGATGCGCCGCTCGTTCGCCCGCCCCGGGCGGGCCGCGTCGTACGACGACCGGGTGGTCGCCGGCGTGACGGTCGGGATCTGAGGAGGCCCGGAGCGGGACGCGGACGAGCCCGCCCGGCCGCCCGGGGCCCCCGGTCCGCGCCCGGCGCCATGTGCTAGACTGCGCCCGCTTCCGGCCCGGTGGCCCCGGCCCGGGACGGACTGCCGGATCCCGGGGTCCGCGGTTCCCCAGGACTTCCAGTGCGAGAGTGGCGGAACTGGCAGACGCGCCGGATTTAGGATCCGGTGGGGAAACTCTTGGGGGTTCGAATCCCCCCTCTCGCAGAATCCCCGGACCGACGTTCCTTCCATGTCACGGAGTGAGACTCGACGCATGAACCAGACCGTACGTTCGACCGGCAACTGGCAGCACACGCTGGACATCGAGGTCCCGGCGGAGGAAGTGGAGCGCAGGCTGGAGGAAGTCGCCCGCCAGATGCAGCGCCGGGCGAGCCTGCCCGGCTTCCGCAAGGGAAAGGTGCCGCTCGACATGGTGCGGCAGCAGTACGCGGAGGCGGTGGAGCAGGAGTTCCTCGAGACCTTCGTGCCGCGCTTCGCCACCGAGGCCATCGCCGAGGCGAAGCTCATGCCGGTCGTCACGCCGATCGTGCGCAACCTCAACTTCGGGCCCGGCAAGCCGCTGAGCTTCGAGGCGGTGGTCGAGGTCCGGCCCGAGGTGGAGGCGAAGGACTACAAGGGCATCCGTGTGCAGCGCAGCGCCGCCCCCGTGGAGGACACCGCGGTGGCCGCCGTCCTGCAGCAGCTCCTCGAGGACTCGGCGGTCTTCGCGGACCTGGCCCGGCCGGCCGGGCGCGGCGACGTGGTGCTGCTCGACTCGGTCCGGGTGGACGCCAATGGCCGGCGCATGTCGGGCACGCGGGCGAAGAACCGGCGCATCGAGCTGGGGGCCGCGGGGGTGGCGCCCGAGCTCGAGAGCGGGCTGCTGGGGGCGGAGGCCGGCCAGGAGCGCACCGTCGAGATCCAGTACCCGGCCGACTACCCGGCCGGGGAGCTGGCCGGGAAGAGCGCCCGGTACCTGGTCTCGGTGCGGAAAATCCAGGAGAAGAAACTGCGTGACCTGGACGATAACCTCGCCCGGGAGGTCTTCGGGCTGCCGTCGCTCGAGGAGCTGCGTTCGCGCGTCCGCCAGAACCTCGAGGGAGAGGAGCGCGTTCGGGTGCGGCGGGAGCTGGACTCGGCGGTGTCCGCCGAGCTCGTCCGTCGCAACCCCTTCGACCTGCCGGGCGGGCTGACGCAGCGCACGCTCGAGCGGGTGATCGAGGAGGCGGTCCAGGGGCGGACGGTCCCCGACGACCTGCGCAAGCAGCTCGAGGAACGGTACCGTCCGGGCGTGGAGCACTCGCTGAAGCGCGAGATCCTGCTGGACGCGGTGGCGCGCCAGGAGAAGCTCGAGGTCAGCGACGAGGAGGTGGCCGGGGAGATCCAGCGCATGGCGCAGTCGGACCCGCGGCAGGCGGCCCGGGTGCGGGCGCGCTACCAGTCGGCCGAGCGGCGCGAAGCCCTGCGCGACTCGCTGCTGGAGCACAAGGCGCTGGACTGGTTGATCGACGCGGCCGAGATCGAGGACGTGGCGGCGGGTGCAGCGCCGCTCATCATACCGGCCGGCCGTTGAGTCGGGACGGAACAGGGAGGTAGGGGCTCATGGGACTGGTTCCCATCGTGGTGGAACAGACGGGCCGCGGCGAGCGCGCCTACGACATCTATTCGCGGCTGCTCAAGGACCGCATCATCTTCATCGGCACGCCGATCGACGACACGATCGCCAACCTGGTGATCGCGCAGATGATCTTCCTCGAGGGCGAGGATCCGGATCGCGACATCAACCTGTACATCCACAGCCCGGGCGGCTACGTGACCGCGGGACTCGCCATCTACGACACCATGCAGTTCGTCAAGCCCGCCGTGGCCACGCTCTGCATGGGGCAGGCGGCCAGCATGGCGGCGGTGCTGCTGGCGGCGGGGGCGAAGGGCAAGCGCTCGGCGCTGCCCAACTCGCGCATCATGATCCACCAGCCGTCGGGCGGGACGCAGGGCCAGACCACCGACATCGAGATCTACACCCGGGAGATGGTCAAGATGCGCGACCAGCTCAACGGCATCATGGCGAAGCACACCGGCAAGTCGGTGGACCAGATTTCGAAGGACATGGACCGCAACTACTTCATGTCGGTCGAGGAGTCCAAGGCGTACGGCCTCATCGACGAGATCATCGAGAAGCGTCGCTAGGAAGACGGGACCCCCGATGAAGAAGCGCATCGCCACTCCGCATCCCATCCGCTGCTCGTTCTGCGGCCGCGGCCAGGACGAGGTCGCACGCCTCGTCTCCGGGCCGTCGGTGTACATCTGCAGCGAGTGCGTCAAGCTCTGCAACGACATCCTCGAGGGCGAGCTCGAGCGCGAGCAGCCGTCGCCCGGCGGGCAACTGCCCAAGCCGGCCGAGATCAAGAAGCTGCTCGACGAGTACGTCATCGGGCAGCACCAGGCCAAGAAGACGCTCGCGGTGGCGGTCTACAACCACTACAAGCGCATCTACTCGCCCCCGCAGCACGGCGAGGTCGAGATCGAGAAGTCGAACATCGCGCTGATCGGCCCGACCGGGGTCGGCAAGACCCTGCTGGCCCGCACGCTCGCGCGCTTCCTCAAGGTGCCCTTCGCCATCGTGGACGCCACCTGCCTGACCGAGGCCGGGTACGTCGGCGAGGACGTCGAGAACATCCTCGTGCGCCTGCTCCAGTCGGCCGACTTCAACCTGGTCAACGCCGAGCACGGCATCGTCTACATCGACGAGATCGACAAGATCTCGCGCAAGAGCGAGAACCCCAGCATCACCCGCGACGTCTCGGGCGAGGGCGTGCAGCAGGCCCTGCTCAAGATCCTCGAGGGCACGATCGCGAACGTCCCGCCGCAGGGCGGGCGCAAGCATCCCCAGCAGAAGTACATCGAGGTCAACACCAAGGACATCCTGTTCATCTGCGGCGGCGCGTTCGACGGGCTGGACAAGATCATCGAGCGCCGCGTCGGGCAGAAGCTGCTCGGCTTCGGCGCCGACATCCGCAGCAAGCAGGAGCGCAAGGCCGGCGAGCTGCTGGCGCAGGTCGAGCCCGAGGACCTGCTGCGCTACGGTCTCATCCCGGAGCTGGTGGGCCGCCTGCCGGTGGTGGGCGTGCTCGACTCGCTCGACGAGGACTCCCTGGTCTCGATCCTGACCGAGCCCAAGAACGCCATCACCAAGCAGTACCAGCGCTTCTTCGAGATGGAGAGCGTGAAGCTCGACTTCACCGAGGACGCGCTGCGCGCCATCGCCCAGCTCGCCATCAAGCGGGGCACCGGGGCGCGCGGGCTGCGTGCGGTGATCGAGGAGTCGATGCTGGACGTGATGTACGACATCCCCTCGCGCGCCGACGTCATGGGCTGCACGATCTCCAAGGAGTGCATCCTCAACGCGGCCCCGCCGCTGCTCACCTTCCGGGGCGAGCGGGAGAAGCGCCGCAAGGAAGCCTGAGCCTGGTCGCGCGCGGCCGGACCCCGTGGTCCGTCGGCGCGCGGCCGGCCCCACGCCCCGGTTCCGCGCGGTCGGGCCTCGATCCCGGCCGCGCGGCGCGCGTTCCGGCGGCGCCCCTGCGCTCGCTCGCATCGCGATGGCGCAGGCTGTAGTGTGACGCGCGAGTGACCTTCGCGCGCCGGTCCGGTCCCGGTCCGCCCGCGCGGAGCCGCACAAGGAGTCCCCGTGTCGCCCACCCGCCCACGCCCGAAGCACCGCGCCCCCGCGGCCGCGAAGCCCACCCCCGGCGCGGCCCCCGCGCCGGAGAAGCCGGGGCGCGCCCCGGCGCTCGTCGTCACGCGCGGGGAGGAGACCTTCCAGGTCCGCGACCGCCTGCCCCTGCTGCCGCTGCGCGACGTCGTCGTGTTCCCCTCGATGACCATCCCGCTGCTGGTCGGGCGGCTGCCTTCGATCAACGCGCTCGAGAAGGCGGTGGCGCGCGACCGGCTGCTGTTCGTCACGGCCCAGACCCGCAGCGAGGTGGCCGACCCGACGCGCGAGGAGCTCCACCCGGTGGGCACGCTGGCGCGGGTGCTCCAGGTCTTCCGCCTGCCCGACGGCACCATGCGCGTGCTGGTCGAGGGACTGGCGCGATGCCGCGCCCGGCGCTTCCTCTGGTCGAGCGACTACTTCACGGTCAACCTCGCGCTCGAGCCGGAGGCGCCGCCGGCCGGCGGCGCGGAGCTCGAGGCGGCCCAGCGTCACGTGCTGGGACAGTTCGCCGACTACGTGCGCCTGAACCGGCGCATCCCCGACGAGGTCCTGGCCACCGCCGGCGCGCTGACCGACCCGGTGGCCCTGAGCTACACGCTCGCCGCGCACCTGCTGGTCAAGGTGCCGCAGAAGCAGCAGCTGCTCGAAGCCGCGGGGCCGGCCGACCGGCTGCGACTGCTGGGGGAGACGCTGGGGACCGAGCTGGAGATCCTCAAGCTCGAGCGCAAGATCGAGGGACAGGTCCGCTCGCAGGTGCACCGCAACCAGAAGGAGTTCTACCTCAACGAGCAGCTGAAGGCGATCCGCAAGGAGCTCGGCCACCAGAACGAGTTCGCCAGTGAGATCGACGAGCTGGGCGCGGCCATCCACAAGGCCCGCCTGCCGCGCGAGGTGCTCTCGAAGGCGATGAAGGAGCTGGACCGCCTGTCCAAGATGAGCTTCATGTCGCCCGAGGCCACGGTGGTGCGCAACTACCTCGACTGGCTGGTGTCGCTGCCGTGGGCCAAGTCGTCCCGCGACCAGGGCGACATGGCGAAGGTCGAGAGCATCCTCGACGAGGACCACTTCGGGCTGCAGAAGGTGAAGGAGCGCATCGTCGAGTACCTGGCGGTGCTCAAGCTGACCAAGCAGAACAAGGGCCCCATCCTCTGCCTGGTGGGGCCGCCGGGGGTGGGCAAGACCTCGCTCGGCCGCTCGATCGCGCGCGCCCTCTCGCGCCGGTTCGTGCGGGTCGCCCTGGGCGGCGTGCGCGACGAGGCCGAGATCCGCGGCCACCGGCGCACCTACATCGGCTCGCTCCCGGGGCGCGTCATCCAGAGCATCCGCCGGGCGGGCACGCGCAACCCGGTGTTCCTGCTCGACGAGATCGACAAGCTCGGCGCCGACTTCCGCGGCGACCCGGCCTCGGCGCTGCTCGAGGTGCTGGACCCCGAGCAGAACCACACGTTCAACGACCACTACCTCGAGGTGGACTTCGACCTCTCGCAGGTGATGTTCATCTGCACCGCCAATTCCCAGCACACGATCCCGCCGGCGCTCGTGGACCGCATGGAGACCCTGCGGCTGCCGTCCTACCACGAGAGCGAGAAGGTGCAGATCGCGCGGCGCTTCCTCATCCCCAAGCAGGTCAAGGCGGCGGGGCTCGGGCCGGACGACGTCCCGATCGCCGCGCCGGCGCTGTCGGCGCTGATCCGCAGCTACACGCGCGAGGCCGGCGTGCGCAGCCTGGAGCGCGAGATCGCCGGCCTGTGCCGCAAGGCGGCCCGGCGCAAGGCCGCGGGCCGGCTCGAGGGGCCGATGAGCGTCACGCTCGCCAACCTGCACCGCTTCCTCGGTCCGCCCAAGTACATCGACCTGGCGGTCGAGCGCGTGGACCGCGTGGGCCTCGCGAACGGCCTGGCGTGGACCGAGGCGGGGGGCGACGTGCTCACGATCGAGGTGAGCATCCTGCCCGGCAAGGGCGAGCTGCAGCTCACCGGGAAGCTGGGGGAGGTCATGCGCGAGTCCGCGCAGGCGGCGCTCACCTGGATCCGCTCGCGCGCCGAGCGCCTCGGGCTCGACAAGCAGTTCCACCGCGAGGTGGACGTGCACGTCCACGTGCCCGAGGGCGCCACGCCCAAGGACGGCCCGTCCGCCGGCATCTCGATCGCGCTGGCGATGGTGAGCGCGCTCACCGGCATCCCGACGCGGCACGAGATCGCCATGACCGGCGAGATCACCCTGCGCGGGAACGTCATCGCCGTGGGCGGTCTCATCGAGAAGTCCCTGGCGGCCCGGCGTGCCGGGCTCGAGGTGATGTTGCTGCCCCGCTCCAACGAGAAGGACATCGCGGAGCTGCCGGAGGAGGTGCGGGAGGGCCTCGAGCTGGTGCTGGTCGAGAGCATGGACCAGGTCCTCGAGCGGGCGCTCGAGCGCAAGGTCGAACCGCGCACGGCGGTACCGCCGCCCTCCGCTGCCCCCGCCGCGAAGCCTTCCGGCGAAGGCCCGTCGGAGTACGCGCACTGACCCGGGGCCGCGCCCGGCGTGATCGTTCCCGCGACGCAGGCACGGTCGCCCGGCCGGCACGGGGTGCCACGGTCAGGTAGGCGGTGCCTCCGATGGGAGACGGCGGAATCATTGCTTGAACGGCCACGGCTCAGGCCGTATGGTTGTTTGCGTTCCTCCCCCAGGTTCGTGGAGCTTCCTGCGCCCCGCGGATTCGAGCTTGTCTTCGAGGGAACTGGTGGCCGCCCGGTCCGGATTCGACCGGCCCCGGGCGTGTCCAGCTACTCGACTCCAACAGGGGACGTGACGTCAGCGCGTTCCCGCTCGAGATGACGGTGGAGCGCGCGAACGACTTCCGGGCGAAGGTGCATCCACGCGGCTCCCCGCCGGTGCTCGGCTGGGTCGCGGCCTTGCTGCTGGCATGCCTGCCGCACGCGATCGCGAACGCCTCGGGTGTGACCGTCGCCGTCCTTCCCGACTCGGCGTACGTGAGTCCCGGCAGCGAGTTCACCCTCGAGCTCCAGGTGACCGAGGCCGGCAGCCTCTTCAACGCCTACGTCGCGACCATCGCGTACGACCCCGCGGCGCTCACGCTCCTCCCGACCTCACCGCTCTCCCTGCAGGAGGGCGCGTACATGAAGACGGCGTGCGGGAGTACGAGCCACAACTTCACGACTGCCGCCGACTCGCTCGTGATCGTGCACTCGCTGCTGTGCAACGGCCTCTTCCTGCCGGGTCCCGGCCAGCTCTACAAGCTTCGCTTCCGCTCCTCCGGTCCGCCCCAGTGGACCTCGGTGAGCATCCGGAACATCCAGTTCTACAACGCCGGATTCTTCGTGAACCCCTCGCATTCCTCCGACGCGGCGATCGCGATGGGGGTCCCGGTGGGAGTGCCCGGTTCCGGAGCCCCTCCCGGGAAGACCCGCTTGAGGGTGACCCCGAACCCGTGCCGGGCGGCCGCGACCGTGTTCGTCGAGACCGCGGCCGCCGGCTGGCAGCGGGTCATCGTCTGTGACGTGCAGGGCCGCACGGTGCGGCACCTCGAGGACGGGGCGACGGCGCCGGGCACGCGGCGCATCGCCTGGGATGGACGAGACGACGCCGGGACCAGGCTCGCGCCCGGCGTCTACCGAGTGCTGGTGGGATCCCCCGGTGCGAGCGCCGTCGCGAAGGTCGTCCTGTTGCCCTAGCCTCGAGAGAAGGCCGCAATGAAGCATCTGCCGCGGGTCGTCCTCATCCTGCTCTGCTTCGTGGTGCTCCCCGGTGCGCCCGCCCGGGCGGTCACCGTCGGCATGTCGCCCGCCGACACCAGCGTCTACGTCGGGGACGAGCTCGAACTGCGGATCGTGACCGACGCCTTCGAGGACCTCAAGGGGTTCCACCTCCGGTTCCAATTCGATCCGGCGAAGCTGCAGTTCCTCGGCGCCGACGCGGGAGGCGTGCTGACGGGCACGGGCAGGCCGTACACGGACTACGTCATCGTGACGCCGGGTGCGGGCGCGGATTCGGTCCTCTACGACGCGGCCGTGTTGACCGGCTCGACCGCGGGGCCCGGTGTCCTGGTGTCCTTCCGCTTCAAGGCGGTCTCGGTCGGGGAAGCCCCGGTGCCGTGCATCGAAGCGGACTTCCGCGATTCGGACAACGCCATCACGCTGCCGGACTGCACCGGCGGGATCGTGCACATCATTGCCGCCACGCCCGCGCGCGTGGCGAGTTGGGGGAGGGTCAAGACGCTCTACCGTTGACCGGATTCGCATGACTTCGACCTGTCCGGATCGCTCCGGAACCCCGCGGGTCGAATGGTCGAGGGCCCTGGATTCACATCCGTCCCCCGCTATGGCCCCGACGCCCGACGCAGAAGGTGCCCGTCGTTGTGGGAGGCCGTACCCCATGTGCCACAGGATCGCCACCGATGTGGTCCCGAGGTCGCCCCCCGGGAAGCGCTGACCCTATTTCGCCTTGAATCGCTCCGCGATCGTTCCGAAGGTCCGGCCTCACCTGTGGCCCCCCGATCGCAGTTGTACCGGCAGTCCCGATGCGCGGAGCGTCGTCCCACCTCCAGAGCGGGGCCGCATGCCCAGGGCCGCATGCCCTGCGGCGTGGCCGCGTGAAAGGACACGTTCCATGAGAAGCACCGGATTCTTCCCGATTCTCCTGGTACTCCTCGCCTGCGCCTTCGTCACGCTCGCGCATGCAGCCCCCCCGCGCGCCGTCCCCTACCCGGGCGTTCCGGACGCCTCGCGCGCGCCCGCGGATGCGCTCAGGCTCGCGCCGCTGGGTGCGACGAGCACGGCCGGCTTCTTCACCGACCCGGTCGCCGCGGCGCTCGCCGTCGGCAACCGCCTCGTGGACCTCCAGGCCGACGTCACCAGCGACAACGCCGGCAATGGCGCCGACCCCGGGGACTCGGATGCCGACGACGGCGGCTGGGACTGGGAAACGACGGGCGCCACGTGGCATCCGGCCGGCGCCTCGTACGAGAACCTCTACGGGCCGATCGGACGCGGTCTTGCCGATGCCGCCATCTTCACCGGTGACGTGCGCCTCGGCATCGGCACGAGCGACGTCTTCGCCGGCATCTCGAAGACCGGCCTGGGATTGCTCGGCACTCCGTACTTCCGCATCTGGGACGGTGACGTCGCCACGGCCTACATCCGCTGGGCCGGCAAGACCGGGAACGCCGCGCTCAAGGACACCATCAAGGTCCGGCACGACACCGAGCTCCTCGTGCGTGGCGGTGCCGGCGGCCGGGCGCGCACGGTCTGTCTGGGCCGCCGCAGCCAGGGTCTCTCCGGCATGTGGCCCTGGGACATCCATATGCTCTCGAACGACTCGAAGGCGCTCGCGCTGGCCTTCCCGGGCGCTGCCGCCGCCTACGAGGCCGAAGTGGACTCGGTCTCCCAGGTGCTCATGGACGACATGAACGGGCTCCTGGGCCCGGGGGGCTGGAACCCGTCGGACTTCGCGCAGAACTACCACCAGACCGGCCTCGCCGGGGCGCTGCGGGTCTTCGATGCGTCGCAGCGGACCGACGACGACGCCCTGGCCACCGCCATTCGGGACACGCTCGTGAACGGCCAGTTGGCCGACGGCTCATGGGGCCTGTCGTACGGCGGCAGCTTCTACGGGCAGGACGCGCAGACGACCGCCTACGCGGTGCTGGCGCTGGGCGAGTATGCGAAGCGTCATGACGACCCGATCGCGATGCACGCCGCCTTCCTGGGCCAGCAGTGGCTGTTGGCGCTCCCCCAGGCCAGCGGCGTCGTGGACGACGGCAGCGGCGAGTACCCCGAGGTCTCGGCCGAGGTCGTCCAGGCGCTGCTCACGGGGGACGCGGTCACTCCGCAGCCGCCGGCGACGTGCATCACGCCGGCGCTGGCGTGCGTGGCGGTGCCGGTGAACTTCGACCGGGTGGACACGACGCCGGTGCGGGGCTACAGCGTGACGCTGACGCTGGGCGGCGGCCTGGCGCTGTGCGGCAGCGGGATCGTCGAGGGCGGCTACCTGAGCGGGGTGGGCCCGACCCAGTTCGGGCCGGTGGTGTCGCTGGGGGGCGGGGTCTACACGGTGGACTGCGCGATCCTGGGCGGGAGCGCCGGGGCGACCGGTTCGGGGACGCTGTTCACGTTGAACCTGGCCGGCGCGGTGACCGGCACGGGCACGGTGACGGTGAACTCGGTGACGGTGCGCGACGTGGACAACGCGCCGGTGGCGGGGATCCCGGGAGCGGCGGCGACGATCACCATCGACAACACCGCACCGGCGGCGATCGCGAACCTGGCGGCGGCGCAGGTGAGGACAGGGAACGACGGGGACGGGACGACGAAGGTGCGGCTGACCTTCACCGCCCCCGCGGACGCGGCCAAGGTGCACCTGTACCGGGCGGGCTGGGGCAACTATCCGGAGTACGACGACGTGGGTGGCGGGGTGCCGGCGACCCCGGCGTACCCGCCGGGAGGGGCGTGGACGCTGGCGGCGACGCTGACCGCGCCGGTGGCGGTGTTCGACGACGAGACCACGGCGCGTGACTTCTGGTACTACGTGGCGTTCGTGGAGGACGGCTGCGGGAACGTCTCGGCGGTGTCGAACCAGACCGGCGGGACGCTGAACTACCACCTGGGAGACGTGCACAACAGCGTGGCGGACTGCGCGGGGAACAACGTGGTGGACATCGCGGACATCAGTTTCCTGGGCGCGCACTACGGGGCGGTGGTCCCGCCCGGGGCGGGCTGGAACTGCCTCGACGTGGGTCCGACGACGAACTACTCGGTGAACGCGCGGCCGACGACGGACAACAAGGTCAACTTCGAAGACCTGATGATGTTCGCGATCAACCACGGGCAGGTGTCGGCGCCGCAGGGGGTGCCGGCGGCGGGGGCGTCGCCGCAGGTGGCGCGGGACGAGCTGTGGCTGGAGGGCCCGGCGAAGGTGGCGGCCGGGACGACGTTCGCGGTGAGCCTGCGGATGCGGGGCGCGGGGGACCTGCAGGGGATCTCGGCGCAACTGGGCTGGGACGCGGCGGTGGCCGAGCCGGTGTCGGTGGTGGCGGGGGCGCTGGCGACGGAGCAGGACGGGGTGGTGTTGAGCAGCGGGGCGGGCAACGTGGACGTGGCGCGGCTGGGAGCGAACCGTGGGCTGGCGGGCGAGGGCGTGCTGGCGACGGTGACGTTCCGGGCGCTGGCGAACGGCGCGCCGGCGGTGGTGCTGGCGAAGCTGGACGCGCGTGACCTGGGCAACCGGCCGGTGGAACTGGCGGGAACGAAGCCGGTGGTGCCGGGCGCGCCGCTGGCGACGCAGTTCGCGCCGGCGACGCCGAACCCGTTCCGCGGGTCGACGGTGCTGAGCTACGCGCTGGCGAAGGGCGGGGCGGTGAGCCTGGCGGTGTACTCGGTGGACGGGCGGAAGGTGGCGACGCTGGCGAGCGGGGTGCAGGCGGCCGGCAACTACCGGCTGAGCTGGGACGGCGCGGGCGTGCAGCCCGGGCTGTACTACGCGCGGCTGACGACGCCGGAGGGCCGCTTCACTCGCACCCTGGTCCTGACCCGGTAGACGGGCTGCCTCGAATCGGAGACATGGGAAAGGCGGGTCCCGGGAATCCGGGACCCGCCCCCCCTGGTGTATAATGTGAAGGAGTGGCAAACCCTTCCCGCCGGCCGGGCCCGGCGCGGTCGGGGTCGGCCGATCGGATGGCCGCTGGCTCACCGTGACGACACCTGGGCGAGGATCGATGAGAGCGGATCGGGGGCCGGCTTCCCATGGAAGCGCCGCGCTCGTGGCCGGGGCCATGCTCCTGCTCGCTGCGTTCCCCGTTCGTGCCGGGGTGCTGTTCGACGCGCCGTTCCTGCCATTCGACGTCAGCCGCAGCCCTTCCTCCGTCGCGATCGGCGACCTGAACGGCGACGGCCACCCCGACCTGGCCGTGAGCGTCTACAACTCGGACGCGATCTCGGTTCTGCTCGGTGACGGCGGCGGGTCGTTCGGCGCGAGGACCGACTTCGCCACCGGCCGGAACCCCCAGACGGTCGCGATCGGCGACCTCGACGGCGACGGCCGCGCGGACCTGGTCGTCACGAACTACTCCGTCCACACGATCTCGGTCTTGCTCGGCAACGGGGACGGCACGTTCCGCGCGAAGACGGACTACGCCGCGGGCTCGTACCCCCAGCACCTCGCGCTGGCCGACCTCAACCACGACGGGCGACTGGACGTGGCGGTCACCAACCGGGGGACGAACTCGGTCTCGGTGTTGCTCGGGAACGGCAACGGGACCTTCGCGGCCCGGACCCAGTACGCGGCCGGGGCCACCCCGATGTGGGTCGCGATCGGCGACCTGAACGGGGACACGAACCCCGAACTGCTGGTCGCCAACAGCGGCGCGGGCACGGTCTCGATGCTGCCCGGCAACGGCAACGGGACCTTCCAGCCGAAGACCGACGTCAGCGTGGGCGCCGCGCCGCGCTCGCTGGCGCTCGGCGACCTGAACGGGGACGGGCGTCTCGACCTGGCGGTGGCGAACGCCTCGCCGTCCACGGTCTCGGTCCTGCTCGGCAACGGCAACGGGACCTTCGGCCCAAGGACCAGCCAGGCGGTCGGCGCCAACCCGCAGGCCGTGGCGGTCGCCGACCTCGACCACGACGGCAGCCTGGACCTGGCGACCGCGAACTACTCCGCGAACACCAGCTCGGTCCTGCTCGGGCGTGGCAACGGGACCTTCGCCGCGAGGGCCGACTACCGGGCCGGGAACCAGCCCAACGCCCTGGCCATTGGCGACCTGGACGGCGACGGGGACGCGGACCTCGCGGTGAGCGACTGGTTCACCTGGGACTTCGCCACGGTCGCGGTGTTGCACGGCAACGGCGACGGGACGTTCGGCGTGCAGCGGCATCTTGCCACCGGGGCCGATCCCTGGGCGGTGGTGAGCGGCGACCTGAACCGGGACGGGACCCCCGACCTGGTGGTGGCGAACTACGGCGCCAGCACCGTTTCCGTCCTGCTCGGCAACGGCGACGCGACCTTCGCGCCGAAGACCGACTTCGCCACCGGCGTGAATCCCGTCAGCGTGGCGCTGTGCGACTTCAACGCGGACGGCCGGCTCGACCTGGCGATCGCCAACCGGGGCGCCACCACGGTCTCCGTGCTGCTCGGCCTCGGCGACGGCTCGTTCGCGCCCCGGCGCGACTTCGCGGTCGGCACGAGCCCGATGTGCGTGGCGACCGGCGACCTGAACGGGGACGGCTGGCCGGACCTGGTGGTCGTCAATCGCGGCGCGGGCACGGTCTCGGTGCTGCCCGGCAACGGCGACGGCACGTTCCGTGCGCGGACCGACCACGCCACCGGCCCGGATCCCTTCGCGGTGGCGGTCGGCGACCTGGACGGGAACGGGAAGCCCGACGTCGTGGTCGCGAACAGCAGCTCCAACACGGTCTCGGTGCTGCTGGGCAACGGCGACGGCACGTTGCAGGCGAAGACCGACTTCGCCACCGGCGGGCAGCCCTACTCGGTGGCGATCGCGGACCTGGACGGCGACGCGCGGCTCGACCTGGCCGTGGCCAACCGCGGCACCAACTCGGTCTCGGTGCTGCTGGGCAACGGCGACGGGACCTTCGCGCCGCGCACCGACCACCTGGCGGGGCTCTTCCCCCAGTCGGTCATCGTCAAGGACCTCGACCGGGACAGCCACCCCGACCTGGTCGTGGCGAACGAGCAGTCGAACTCGGTCTCGGTGTTCCTGGGCAACGGCGACGGCACCTTCGCTCCCAAGACCGCGTACGGCGCGGGCACCTACGCGCGCTCAGTGGTGGCCGCGGACGTGAACGACGACCAGGGCGAGGACCTGGTCGTGGCCTGCTTCTCGACCAACACCGTGACGGTGCTGCTGAACGCCGCGCCGCCACCGATGGCGAACCCCGTGACCCTCGGCCCGATCTCCGGGTCGATCACGCCCGAGGCCGGTTGCGTCAGCGTGCCGGTGACGATCCAGCGCACCTCGGCCGAGCCGGTGCTCGGCTTCAGCGCCACCGTGCGTCTGTCCGCGTCGCTGCGCCTGTGCGGCGCGCGCGCGGAGGAGGGCGGCTACCTGAGCGGTGCCAATCCCAACGTTCAGCTGGGCGTCGTGGACCGGGGCGGCGGCGTCTACAGCATCGACGGCGCCATCCTCGGCGAGCCCTGCGGCGCGACCGCCTCCGGCGGGACGCTCTTCACCCTCCGCCTGGCGAGCGATTCGAGCAGCGGCATCGGCCGCGTCACCCTCTCGTCGGTCACGATGCGCGACTGCGCCAACGACGGCATCCCCTGCCGCGTGGCGTCGCCGGGCATGGTCACGGTCCCCATCCTGCCGCCCGACAATCCCGTGACGCTCGGGCCGCCCGCGGGCTGCCTCACCGCCACGGACTCCTGCGTGGCGATGCCGGTGCTCATCCAGCGGACGACGGCCGAGCCGCTGATCGGGTTCAGCGTGAGACTGCAGCTCTCCGCGAACCTGCGGCTCGGCGGCGCGCGGGTCAGCGAGGGCGGCTACTTCGGCTCCTTCAACCCCGCGAGCTCGCTGCAGGTCCGTGACCTGGGCGGCGGCCTGGTCACCGTCGACGGCGTCATCCTTGGCCCGCCCTGCGGGCCGACCGCGTCGAGCGGGACCCTGTTCCTGCTCCACCTCGCGAGCGACGCCGTCAGCGGCACCGGCACGGTGACCCCGGTCGCGGTCGCCCTGCGCGATTGCGACAACCGCGCGGTCGCCGCGGACGCGGGCCCGGCGGGTTCCATCGTCATCGAGAACGTGCGCCCCGCCCCGGTCAGCGGACTGGTCGCGACGCAGCAGGCCCCGGGCACCGGCGGCGGCACGTCGAAGGTCACGGTCAGCTGGGACGCGCCCGGCAGCGGGAAGACGATCGAGTTGTTCCGCACCGGCTTCGGCGCCTACCCCGAGTACGACGACGCCGGCGGCTCGGCCCCGGCCGTGCCCTCGTGGCCGCCCGAGGAGCGCTGGGTCCAGATCGCCAGCCTGCCGGGCGGCACCGCCTACGAGGACGACCCGCGGATGCGCGACTTCTGGTACTACGCGGTCTTCGTGCAGGACGAGTGCGGCGCCGTGTCGCTGCCCGCCCTGACCACGGGAACGCTCGGCTACACCCTCGGCGACGTCTCGGACGGCGTGACCCGGTGCGAAGGGAACGGCCGCGTGTGGGCCGAGGACCTGTCGCTGCTGGGCAGCCGCTACGGCGCGGCCCTGGCGCCCGGCGACTCGCTGGGCTGCCTCGACGTGGGGCCCACGAGCGACGGGAGCGAGGAAGGACTTCCGCTCACCGACAACTCGCTCGACTTCGAGGACCTCATGCTGTTCACCACCAATTTCAACCAGGCTCCCGAGCCGCAGGCCGGTCCGGCGCCGGCCGAGCGCGACGAGGTGACGCTGCTGGCACCGACCCAGGTCGCGGCGGGGGAGGTGTTCGTCGCCAGTCTTCGCATCGCCGGGGCCGGCAACCTGCGGGGCCTCTCCGCGCGTCTCGACTGGGACCACCGCATCGCGGAGCCGCTCGGGGTCCGCCCCGGCGCGCTCGTCGAAGCGCAGGGTGGGGTGGTCTTCTCGGGGAGGCCCGGGGTCGTGGACGCCGCGCTGATCGGCGCGCGGGAACGCGGGCTCGCGGGGACGGGCGTGCTCGCGACCGTGACGTTCCGCGCCCTGGCCGCCGGGGCGCCGGGTGTGGCCATCGCCTCGGTGGACGCCCGCGACCTGCGAAACCGCAAGACCAGCCTGGGCCACGGCCGGCCGGCCGAGCCCGTGCCCGTGGCCACCGCCCTGGCGGCCGCCGCGCCGAACCCGTTCCGGGGCGCGACGACGCTGGCGTTCAGCCTGGCCCGGCCCGGGCCGGTGGAACTCGCGATCTTCGCCGTGGACGGCCGCCGGGTGCGCACGCTGTCGCGCGCGACGATGGAGGCGGGCACGTACCGGCCCGTGTGGACGGGAACCGATGACCGCGGCCGGACCGTCAGGCCCGGCCTGTACTACGCACGACTGATCACGCCGGACGGCCGCTTCACGCGGACGCTCGTGCGGGTGGAATAGGACCGGGCCCCCGGGGCGCGACGGAGTCTCCGGGGGCGCATCGACGGCGGCACCCAGGGTGGAGAAGTGAACGATCGAAGCGAGCAGGTTCCTGCGTCGTCCCGGCAGGGAGCCGTGTCTCCTGGAGGCTCTGTGAACACCTCGGCGAGTCGTTTCGGAACCCGGCTGGCGGTCATCGCCGGCCTCATGGCGGCCCTCAGCGTCGCGTTCGGCGCCGCGGCCGGGGCGGCCACGAAGAGCTGGAACAACGCCGGCGGCGGCGCGTGGACCCTGGCCGGGAACTGGACTCCGAGCGGGGCCCCGGCGGCAGGCGACGTCGTCCAGTTCGGCAGCGGCGGCACGTTCACCGTGACGGCGGTCCCGGCCCTGTCGATCCAGCAGTTGCTCGTGTCCAACGGCTCGGCGGTGACCCTCCAGGCGGGCGCGACCAACGTGCTCACCATCTCCGGCGGGCCGGGAACCGACCTGTCCGTGCCGGCCGGCACGCAGCTCAACGTGAGCGGCGCGACCGTGCTCACCCTCGCGCTCTCCGCGGGTGCGACCGGCGCCGTCGGCGGGGCGATGACCTTCTCGGGCGGCCCCCACAAGCTCGACGCGGCCAGCGTCAGCGCCATCCAGTTCGGCAGCGGCGCGACGTTCACCCAGGGGATCGGCTGCACCGGCAACGTCTTCACCAGTTCCGGGACGGCGAACGTCATCCTGTTCACCTCGGGCTCGTCGTTCATCCAGCTGGCGGGCGCCAATCCCTACGGGCTCTCCGCGCCCAACTCGAAGGTCAATTTCCAGAGCGGGAGCCTGTTCTCGTTCCGGCAGAACTCCGCCCCCAGCTTCGCCAACCGCGCCTGCGCGGACTTCGAGATCGACTTCGCGGCGTACAACCGGATCTCGACGGGGACGCCCCCCTTCACCTGCGACAACTTCACGATGACCTCGGGGGCGGCGCACCTGCAGCTCCTGAGCGTCGTGATCAAGGGGGACCTCACCGTCGCCCCGGGCGCGACTCTCGACTTCAACCCGACCGCCGCGGCCGCGATTTCCCTGGGCGGGACCTCGGCGCAGACCGTCTCCAACGGCGGCACGCTCACGTTCAACGGTCTCGCGAACGTCACGGTGGGCAATCCCGGCGGTGTCTTCGTCCAGAGCGCGCTCACCCTGCCGGGCACGACGACCGTGAACGAAGGCGCCCTGCTGGCCATCGCGGCCCCGCTGACGAACAGCGGGACGACCGCGGTCAACGGCACGCTCCGGATCGACACCGGCGGCTCGCTCGCCGTCGCGCCGACCTACGGCGGGAACTCGAACCTGGTCTACAACGCGCCGGGCGGCACCGCCGTGGGACCCGAGTGGAGCGGAGCGGGCGGCGCCGCCGGCGCGGGCGTCCCGCAGCACGTCGTGGTCGAGCAGGGCGTGGTGACCCTGCCGGACGCTCCGCGGACCGTGCCCGGGAACCTGACGTTCGACGGCGGCGGGATGGCGCTGGGCTCCGGCGACCTGACCGTCAACGGCACGCTGGCCCTCGGCGCGGGCCGGATCACGACCGGCGGCAACAAGGTCATCCTGCCGGCCGGTTCGAGCCTCACGCGTTCGGGCGGCGGCTACGTCGTCGGCCGACTGCAGCGCGCGGTGCCCGCGGGGGCCTCGGTCCCGGTGTTCGAGATCGGCGACGCGACCGACTACACGCCGGTGGAGCTGACCTTCGGCGACGGCACGGGCGCGGGCGACCTCACGGTCGGGGTCGCGGCGGAGGTGCCGCCGGACCTCGCCTCCTCGATGATCAGCCAGGCCCGGTACGTGAAGCGCGCCTGGACGCTGCTGAGCGGCGGCGTGACCGGGCCCTACGACGCGACCTTCCACTTCACGGGCGGCGACCTGCAGGGGGGTGCCGACCCCGGGATCTTCATCGTCGGCCGGCGCGAGGGTGGCGCCTGGTCGTACCCGGCGGTCGGGACGCGGGCCTCCACGAGCACGCAGGTGCTGGGAGCCGACGGGTTCGGGGACTTCGCCATCGGCCAGACCACCGGCCGGACCATCACGGCGAGCGCCGGCCCGAACGGGACCATCGATCCCGCGGGCGAGGTCTCGGTGGTGAACGGCGGATCGATCGTGTTCACGATGACGCCCGCGGTGGGCCACCACCTGGACAGCCTCTACGTGGACGAATCGCCGGTGACGCCGGAGAGCACCTACACGTTCACGAACGTCACCGCGCCCCACACGATCCGGGCCACCTTCGCCATCAACACCTACCCGGTCGTCTCGAGCGCGGGCGCCCACGGCGCGATCAGCCCGTCGCCGTCCGTGGCGGTGCCTCACGGGGCGGACCAGGCCTTCGCCATCACCCCGGATGCGGGCTACCAGGTCGACAGCCTGGTCGTGGACGGGACGGTGGTCGCGCCGGACACGACCTACCGGTTCACGGGCGTGACCGAAGCCCACAGCATCCGGGCGACGTTCATGGTGGACGAGCCCGCGGCCACGGCGGACGCGGTGGCCCCGCCCACCACGATCTCGCCGGACCACCCGACCGTGACCGTGCCCGTCCGGGTCTCGCGGAGCGGCGCGAGCCTGGCCCGGACCTTCAGCGTGACGTTCCGGCTCTCCTCGCACCTGGCCCTGCCCGCGGGCGTGGGCAGCATCACCGAGGGGGACTTCCTCGCCGGCGGCGGGCGCACCACCAGCTTCCAGGCCACCGACCTCGGCGGCGGGCTGTACCGCGCGGACGGCGCGGTCGTGGCCGGCCCGTGCGGCTCCGACCAGGCGCTCGCCACGCTGTTCGACGTGGCGTTGTCGAGCGCGGCCGCGAGCGCGGTGGACACCGTCACGGTGCTGCGCTGGTCGCTCGGCACCTGCGACGACTCGAAACTGCCGGCGGCGGTCGGGACCGCGGCCGAGGTGCGCATCGACCACTCGGCCCCGGCGGTGACGGTCACCGCGCCGAACGGCGGGCAGTCCTGGGCCGTCGGCTCGCCACACAGCATCACGTGGACCGCGACCGACGACGCCGGCGTGGGGAGCGTGGACCTGGCCTACTCGACCGACGGCGGCGCGAGCTACACGGCCGCCATCGCGACCGGCATCGCGAACTCCGGCTCCCACCTCTGGACGGTGCCGAACACGCTCTCCACGACGGTCCGCGTGCGCGTGACCGCGCACGACGTGAATGGCAACTCGGCCACGGACGCCAGCGACGCCGACTTCACGATCGGGCTCTACTCGCTGACCGCCACCGCGGGTCCGCACGGTTCGATCGCCCCGCCGAGCGCCTCGGTCGAGCACGGCGCGACCCAGCCCTACACGATCACGCCGGACCCGGGTTACCACGTGGACAGCCTGACCGTGGACGGCGTCCCGGTGCCGGTGGTGCTGCCCTTCTCGCTTGCCGACGTGCAGTCCGACCACGCCGTGCGCGTCACGTTCGCCATCGACCGTTTCACGATCGCGGCCAGCGCGGGCGCGCACGGGACGATCGACCCGAGCGGGGGGGTCGCGGTGGACTACGGCGCGGACCAGGGGTTCGCGATCAGCCCCTCGTCGGGCTACCACGTGGACAGCCTCACCGTGGATGACGTGCCGGTCGCCCCGGCGACGAGTCACACGTTCACGAACGTGACGGCGGACCACTCCATCCGCGCCACCTTCGCGATCGACACCTACACGATCATGGCGAGCGCCGGGGCGCACGGTGCGATCGACCCGAGCGGGCCGGTGACGGTGGACCACGGCGCGGACCAGGGCTTCACGCTGACGCCGGATGCGGGCTACCACGTGGACAGCCTGTACGTGGACGGCGTGCCGGTCGCCCCGGCGACGAGTCACACGTTCACGAACGTGACGGCCGGCCACGCCATCCACGTGACGTTCGCGGTCAACGACTTCACGATCACCGCGACCGCGGGTCCCCACGGCGGCATCAGCCCGGCGGGGACCGTGGGCGTCACCCGCGGCGAGGACCAGGCCTTCGCATTCGCGCCGGAGACCGGCTACCACGTGGACAGCCTGTACGTGGACGGCGTGCCGGTCGCCCCGGCGCCGGGCTACACGTTCACCGACCTGCAGGCCGGACACGCGATCCACGTGACATTCGCCATCAACTACTACTCGATCGTGGCGAGCGCGGGGGCCCACGGGGCGATCGACCCGAGCGGCCCGGTGACCGTGGCGCACGGCTCCAGCCTGGGCTTCGCCCTCACGCCGGGGACCGGCTACCACGTGGACAGCCTCTACGTGGACGGCGCACCGGTGGCGCCGGCGACGAGCTACACGTTCACCAACGTGACCACCGACCACACCCTCCACGCCACGTTCGCGATCGACGTGTTCACCATCGCGGCGAGCGCCGGACCGAACGGCGGGATCGACCCGGCCGGGCTGGTGCCGGTGGACTACGGCGCGGACCGCGGCTTCGCCATCACGCCCGCGACCGGGTACCACCTCGACAGCCTCTTCGTGGACGGCAGCCCGGTGGCGCCGGCGACGGGCTACACGTTCACCCACGTGACCACCGACCACACCCTCCACGCCACGTTCGCGATCGACGTCTTCACCATCACGGCGAGCGCGGGGGCCCACGGCTCGATCTCCCCCGGCGGAGCGGTGGCGGTGGAGTACGGCGGGAGCCAGGCGTTCACCTCGACCGCGGACGCCGGGTACCACCTCGACAGCCTGCTGGTGGACGGTGTCCCGGTCGGCCCGGCGAGCCCCTACACGGTCGCGGACGTGCGGGCGGACCACGCCATCCGGGTGACCTTCGCGGTGAACCCGGCGGTGCCGGGGATCACCCTGCTGACCGCGACACAGCGCAAGACCGGCAACGCCCCGGGCAGCACCACGGCGATCGGCATCGCCTGGCCGGCGGTGGGGGAGGGCGACACGGTCGAGATCTACCGGGCCGGGTTCGGCAACTACCCGGAGTACGACGACGGGCCCGTCCCGGGCTCGGTGCCGCCGCTGCCGACGGCGTATCCGCCGGCCGGACGCTGGACGCGCGCGGCCGCGGTCGCGTCGCCCGGCACGTCGCACGACGACCTGGTCCCGCTGCGTGACTTCTACTACTACGTCGCCGTCGTGACCGACCGGTACGGCTCGCACTCGGCGGTGTCGAACATGACCACGGGCACGCTCAACTACCACCTCGGCGACGTGGTGGACCCGGCGGACTCGCTGCTCGCCGGGGACGACCGCGTGGACGTCGCCGACGTCTCCCTGCTCGGCGCCCACTACGGGACGACGCTGGTCGCGGGCTCCCGGTACACGGCGCTGGACGTCGGACCGACCGCCGACTACTCGGCGAACACGCTGCCGACCACCGACAACATCCTGGACTTCGAGGACCTGGTGGTATTCGCGATGACCTTCGCTCGCGTCACGGCGCCCCAGGCCTCCGCGCTGCCGGTCGCGGCGGACCGCGACGAGCTGATGCTCGAGACGGTGGACCGCGTCGCGGAGGGCGGGGACGTGCAGGTGGGCCTGCGGATGCGCGGCACCGGCGCGGTGCAGTGCCTGGCGGCCAGGCTGGCGTGGGATCCCGCCGTGGTGACGCCGGTGGGCTGGGGGGCGGGCGAGCTGGCCGGGAGCCTGGGCGCGCTGGTGCTGTCCGCCGCGCCCGGGGCGGTGGACGCCGCGGTCCTCGGCCCGGGTGCGGGATTCCGGGGCGACGGCGTGGCCGCCACGGTGACCTTCCGCGCCCTCGCCGCCGGCGATCCGAAGATCCGGCTGGCCTCGGTCGACGCGCGCGATGCGCGGAACCGACCGGTGAGCCTCGCCACGTCGTTGCGCGTGCCGAGGGCGCTGCCGACGGTCACCCAGCTGGCCCCGGCGGCGCCGAACCCGTTCCGCGAGGCCACGGCGATCGCCTTCAGCCTGGCCCAGGGCGGGCCGGTCGAGCTGGCGGTCTTCTCGGTGGACGGGCGGCGGGTGAGGACCCTGGTGCGGGAGTCCCGCGAGCCGGGCGAATACCGGGTGACCTGGGACGGTCGCGATGAGCGGGGCCACGCGATGTCGGCGGGGGTCTACTACGTGCGCCTGAGGGCCGCGCAGCGTGGATTCACGCGGACGCTGACGTATCTCAGGTAGCGGGCCGGCCGCGGGCGCGGCGCGCGAGGCGCGCGGGCCCGCGGGGGCCGACGGGAGGCAGCCATGGCGCTGGCACGGTTCCGAAGGGCGATCGCGGTCGCGCTCGCGGCCGCGGCCGGGCTGTGCGCTGCTCCGGCCGCCCTCCGCGCCGACGGCGTGACGGCCGCGCTGCTTCCCACCGGGCAGACCGTCGCTCCGGGGGCGGAGTTCGAACTGGTCCTGCAATGCACCGAGGCGGGCGACCTCTTCAACGCGTTCCGGGCCGTCGTCTCGTGGGACCCCGCCGCGCTGACCTTCGTACCGCTCTCGCCGTTCTCCCTCCAGGAAGGCTCGTACATGAAGGAGGCGTGCGGCAGCACCTTCCACGTCTTCGGCCGGGGCGCGAGCACCGACACCATCTCGGACGCGCTGCTGTGCGACGGCGTCTATCTCCCCGGGCCGGGCCCGTTGTACCGGCTCCGCTTCCGGGCCGCGGACACCCCGCAGGTGACCACGGTGCAGATCGTCGCATTGCAGTTCTACCGGGCCGGGATGTACGTGAAACCGGTCCACGCCACCGGCGCCCTGGTCGGCGTCGGCGTGGCGGCCCCGGCCGGGGTCGGCGACCGGGCGGTGCCGCCTCTCGCGCTGGGCGCCGTGCCCAACCCGGGCCGGGGCGCCCTGCGCTTCGAGGTGGGTGCGGACCGCGCGGGCATCCAGCGCCTCACCGTGCGCGACGTCCAGGGCCGCACCGTCCGCCGACTGGCGGACGGCTGGTGCGCCGCCGGCTCGCGGACCGTGCCGTGGGACGGCCGTGACGACGCCGGCGGGCGCCTGTCGGCGGGCGTCTACCTGGTCACGCTCGAAGCCGGGGACCGGGTCACGTCCCGGCGCGTGGTCCTGCTGCCCTGACGGGGCCTGCCGGGGAGGCGGCCGGGCCATTCCAGCGCCGCCCGTGCAGGCCATCGCCCGGCCGGGCGGACCTCCGGCGCGGGCCGCGGATCCACCGCGTCACCGGGCCCCGCCCGGGGTTGTCATCCCGCGCCGTACTCAGTAGATTCCAGCCAGTCTGACTTGGTACGTGGTCGCCGTCCAGGGAGGAGAGAGAGCCATGAAGATCCTGATCGCTGACGCCTTCGACAAGGGGTTGCCCAAGCGCCTGGAGAAGTTCGGCGAGGTGTTCGACGATCCCGCGCGGGTCGCCGAGGCGGACGTCATCCTGGTCCGCTCCAAGACCAAGGCCGACCGCGCGTACATCGACCAGGCCCGGAACGTGAAGCTCTTCATCCGCGGCGGCGTCGGCATGGACAACATCGACGCGGCGTACTGCAAGGAGAAGGGCATCACGGCCGTGAACACGCCGGAGGCCTCGTCGGTGGCGGTGGCCGAGTTGGCGATGGCGCTGATGATCGCCATCCCGAGCCGCCTGGTCGAGGGGCACAACGGCATCGTGGCCGGCAAGTTCCTCAAGTCGGAGCTCAAGCGCACCGAGCTGTACCAGAAGACGCTCGGGCTGATCGGCATCGGCCGCATCGGCACGGAAGTGGCGAAGCGCGCCCAGGCCTTCGGCATGAAGGTCGTGGCCGCCGACAAGGTCGTGACCCAGCACGCCATCGCCCAGGTCAAGCCGCTCGACGCGGTGCTGGCCGAGTCCGACTACCTGTCGCTGCACACGCCGCTCACCGACGAGACCCGGGGCATGATCAACCGGCAGACGATCGCGAAGATGAAGAAGGGCGCGATCCTGATCAACACCGGGCGCGGCAAGTGCGTCGTCGAGGAGGACATCGTGGAGGCCCTGAACTCGGGCCAGCTCGGCGGCTACGGTACGGACGTCTGGTACAAGGACGAGATCTACGGCAGCCCAATCGTGGGTGCGCCGAACACGGTGGTGATGCCGCACCTCGGCGCGTCGAGCAAGGAGAACCTCCTGCGCATCGGCGACACGGTGGTCGACATCCTCGAGAAGCGGGCGAGCAAGTGAGGAGCGGAAGATGACGAAGAGGATCTTCAATTTCGCCGCCGGGCCGTGCACGCTGCCGCTGCCGGCGCTGGAGAAGGCCGCCGGCGAGTTCGTGGAGTACGGCGGCTCGGGCATGTCGCTCATCGAGATGAGCCACCGCGGCAAGCAATACGACGCGGTGCACAACCAGGCCCTGGAGTCGCTGCGCGAGGTCTTCGGCGTGCCCGACACGTTCGAGATCCTGTTCCTGCAGGGCGGGGCCACGCTGCAGTTCGGGATGGTGCCGATGAACCTGCGCGCCGAGGGCAAGACCTTCGAGTACGTGAACACCGGCGCCTGGGCCAAGAAGGGCATCTCCGACGCGAAGAAGGTCGGCCCGACCCGGGTGGTGTGGACCGACGAGGCGAACAAGTTCACGCGCATGCCGAAGGCCGCCGAGCTCAGGGCCGGCGCCGACGCCGCCTACCTGCACGTCACCAGCAACGAGACCATCGGCGGCATCGAGTTCGGCGAGTACCCGGACACCGGCGCGGTCCCGCTGGTCGCCGACATGAGCTCGGACATCCTCTCCCGCCCGGTGCCGTTCGCGCGCTTCGCCCTGATCTACGGCGGCGCGCAGAAGAACCTCGGTCCGGCGGGCAACACGGTCGTCATCATCCGCAAGGACCTGCTCGAGCAGTGCCGGGAGGACATGCCGGCCTACCTGGCCTACAAGAGCCACGTGCCGGACAAGTCGATGTACAACACGCCCGCGGTGTTCGCGATCTACATGATGAAGCTCAACCTGGACTGGGTGAAGTCCGTGGGCGGCCTGGCCGAGATGGACCGGCGCGCGGGCCGGCGCTCGGACATCCTCTACGCGGCCATCGACGGTTCCAGCGGCTGGTTCCGCTCGCCGGTGGAGAAGGCGTCCCGCTCGCGGATGAACGTCGTCTTCCGGCTGCCGAGCGAGGAGCTCGAGGAGAAGTTCATCGCCGAGGCGAGCAAGGCCGAGATGTCGGGCCTCAAGGGCCACCGCTCGGTCGGCGGTTGCCGCGCATCGATGTACAACGCCATGCCGGTCGAGGGCGCCGAGCGCCTCGCCCAGTTCATGGCGGACTTCCAGAAGCGCAATTCGTAGCACCGGGACCGGGCGTCGCCCGGGGCTCGGCAGCGACACGGGCCTGCCCGCCGGATGCCACGGCGGGCAGGCCGTTTCGATTCGCGGGAGCGGGCGGGCGGGGACGCGCGGCGGCCGGGAGGCCGGACCGCCGCGGGATTTTTCCAAGGCGTTGCCGCGAGTTTGCGCAGCCTTGACCCGGGCCGAGCCCGGCCCGGTAGAATCGACGCCCGCAGGATCCGGCACCCGGACGGACGGAGCGGAACCGGCGACATCGGAGGGAAGATGGAGATCCAGACAGACGAGATCAAGGCGGTCCACGAGCGGATCGAGAAGGAGAGCATCGTCGTCCAGACCATCACCGCCGAGGTGTCCAAGGCCATCGTCGGCCAGCAGTACCTGGTGACCCGGCTGCTGATCGGCCTGCTGGCCGACGGACACATCCTGATCGAGGGCGTGCCGGGCCTGGCGAAGACCTACGCGGTCCGGACCCTGGCGGCCGCGCTGCGGACCCGCTTCCAGCGCATCCAGTTCACGCCCGACCTGCTGCCGTCCGACATCATCGGAACGCTGATCTACAACCAGAAGACCGGCGAGTTCGTCACCAGCAAGGGCCCGATCTTCTCGAACCTCATCCTCGCCGACGAGATCAACCGGACGCCGCCCAAGGTGCAGAGCGCGCTGCTCGAGGCGATGCAGGAGCGCCAGGTCACGATCGGGGACAAGACCTTCAAGCTGGACGACCCGTTCCTGGTCCTGGCCACCCAGAACCCGATCGAGCAGGAGGGGACCTACCCGCTTCCCGAGGCGCAGCTCGACCGCTTCCTGCTGAAGATCAGGATCACGTATCCGACCCGGCAGGAGGAGCGCGAGATCGTCGACCGCATCGCGGTCGCCGGCGAGCCGAAGATCTCGGCCGTGGTGGAGCCCGCCGACATCATCCGGGCGCGCGAGCTCTGCAAGTCGATCTACATCGACAGCAAGATCCAGGACTACATCATCGACCTGGTGTTCGCCACGCGCGAGCCCGAGAAGTACGGCCTGCCGGAGCTCCGGCCGCTGATCCGCTTCGGGGCGTCGCCGCGGGCCTCCATCTACCTGACGACCGCGGCCCGGGCCATGGCCTTCCTGCGGCGGCGGGGCTTCGTCATCCCCGAGGACATCAAGGAGCTGGCGGCCGACGTCCTGCGCCATCGCATCATCCTCTCGTACGAGGCCGAGGCGGAGGAGATGACGACGGACGACATCGTCCACCGGATCCTGGCCTCGGTCGAAGTCCCGTGACCGGCCCGGCGGGGCCGACGAGCGCCGGCCGCGCGCGGACCCGGGGGAGCCGGCCGGCCCCGGCGCCCGCGCCGGCGACGCGGAGCCTCGAGCTCCTGAAGACGCTGCGCCGGATCGAGCTGCACACCCGGAAGATCCTCAACACCAGCTTCGTCGGCGAGTACCGGTCCACCTTCAAGGGAACGGGCATGGAGTTCGTCGACGTCCGCGAGTACCTGCCGGGCGACGACATCCGGGCCATCGACTGGAAGGTGACCGCCCGGATGGCGCGGCCCTACGTCAAGAAGTTCGTCGAGGAGCGCGAGCTCACGGTGATCCTGTGCGTGGACGCCTCGGGCTCGGGCTACTTCGGCACCCGGGCACAGTTCAAGCTGGAGCAGGCGGCCCAGGTCGCGGCCACGCTGGCGTTCTCGGCGGTGGTCAACAACGACAAGGTGGGACTGCTGTTCTTCACCGACCGGGTGGAGCGGTTCATCCCGCCGCGCAAGGGCCGGCAGCACGTGATGCGGCTGGTCCGCGACATCCTGCTGTTCCGGCCCGAGCGCCGCGGCACCGGACCGGCGGCGGCGCTGGAGTACCTGATGCACATCCTCAAGCACCGCGCGATCGTCTTCCTGATCAGCGACTTCATGGGGCCGGGCTTCGCGCCGGAGAACGTCCGCATCCCGCTGGGGATCGTGGCCCGCCGGCACGACCTCGTGGCCATCCCCATCGTCGACCCGGCGGAGCAGGAGCTGCCGCGCGCCGGCCTCGTGGACCTGGAGGACATGGAGACGGGCGAGATCGTCACGGTGAACACGTCGGATGCGCGGCTGCGGCAGGCCTACGAGCGGCACGCGCGGGAACTGGAGTCGCGGCGCGACCGGATGTTCCGGCAGCTCGGCATCGACAGCATCCGCCTGCACACGCACGAGGACTTCACGCCCCGGTTGCACAAGTTCTTCCGGTTGCGGGCGCGCCGGTTCCACTGATCATGGTCGCGGCCCGGCTCCTCCTGGTGCTCCTGCTGGCGACGCCGTTCCCCGGGCGGCCCGCGCTGACGACGCGCACGGAGGCCCGGGCGCGGCTCACGGTCGGTGACCCGTTCGACGTGGTGCTCACGCTGACGCGCGCCGACTCGAGCCAGGTGATCGGGCCGCTGGCCGATTCGATGGGCGTGTTCCTCCCGGCCGCGCGGCAGCCGAAGCCCCCGGCGCGCGGGGGGAGGGGCCCCGAGGTCCACCGCCTGAGCCTCGCGGCCTTCAAGCCCGGCCGGCACCGGCTGCCGGTCTTCACCTTCCTGGTTCGCACCGGGTCCAGGGTGGACACGCTCCGCAGCGACACGACCGCGGTGACCATCGCCAGCGTGCTCCCGCCGGGAATGAAGGACATCAACGACCTCAAGCCGGCGGAGACCTTCCCCAACCCCTGGCTGTGGATCGTCCCGGGCATCCTGCTGCTGGCGGCCGGCCTGGCCTATGCCGGCTCCCGCCTGCTGCGCCGGCTCCGGCGCGCCCGCGAGCTGGCCGCGAGCCCGCTGCCGCCGTGGGAGCAGGCGCTGGCCGCGCTCGACCAGATGCCCTGGCAGGAGTGGCTCGCCGCCGGCCAGGTCAAGCGCTTCTACTACGCCCTCTCGCAGGTGCTCAAGCGCTACATCGAGCGGCGCTTCGAGTTCAACGCGGTGGAGCAGACGACGACCGAGATCCTCGCCAGCATGCGGGCCGCCCGCACGCCGATGCGGGACGAGGTCGCACGGTTCCTCACCCGGTCCGACTTCGTGAAGTACGCGAAGACGGTGCCGCCGGAGGCGGAGGCGCGGTCCGCCATCGCGCAGGTGCGCGACTTCGTGACGAGCACGCGGCCCGCGGCGCCCCTGGCGCCCGTGCCGGCCGCGGAGGCGCCGGCCGCAGCGGTCCCGGCCGGGCCGGGGAAGGAACGGCCGTAGCCATGCGCTTCGCCTCGCCCTGGTACCTGCTCCTGCTCGCCCCGGTGGCCGCGATGGCCTGGCTGGAGCTGCGCAAGCGGACCGCCGCCGTGCGGTTCTCGGACGTCTCGTTCCTGCGTGCGCACCGGGGGCCGGGCCGGCACCTCAAGGCGGCGCTGTTCGCGGCGAACACCCTGGTCCTGGTCCTGATGGTGCTGGCCCTGGCGCGGCCGCAGCGCGGCCGCGTCTACGAGGAGGTCGAGTCCCGGGGCGTGGACATCATGCTGTGCATGGACGTCTCCGAGACCATGACCTTCGCCGACTACCAGCCCAGCCGGATCGCCGTGGCCCGGCAACGGGCCCGGGAGTTCATCGCCAGGCGGCGCGGCGACCGGGCCGGGCTGGTGATCTTCGCCAACGGCGCCATGGCGCGCTGCCCGCTCACGGTCGACCGGACGGTGCTCGGTGCCATCATCGACCGGCTGCAGGTGGGGACCCTCGACCCGTCGCGGACCGCCATCGGCATGGGTCTGGCGAGCGCCGTCGCCCGGATCAAGGACTCCAAGTCCAGGGACCGGATCATCATCCTGCTGACCGACGGGCTGAACAACACCGGCGAGATCGACCCGCTGACCGCTGCGCAGCTGGCCCGCACCTACGGCATCAAGGTCTACTGCATCGGCATCGGCTCCCAGGGCCCGGTGACGGTGATGGTCGACGATCCGCTGTGGGGGCGCCGGCCCCAGACGATGCAGGTCGATTTCGACATGAAGACGCTCGACCAGATCTCGGCCATCACCGGCGGCAAGGCGTTCCTCGCCTCGGACAACGAGGCGCTCAAGCGGATCTACGACGAGATCGACCGCATGGAGCCCACGACCTTCAAGGTCGCCCGTCACACGGTCTACGCCGAGCGGGCCGAGGTCTTCCTGCTGCCGGCCGCCGCGCTCCTCCTGCTCGCACTGGCGGCCACCGCACTGCTGATGCGGAGGCTGCCATGATCCGCTGGGCGGCGTCGCAGTACCTGGTCCTGCTGTTCGTGCTCCCGCTGGTGGTCGCGGCGATCGCCACCGGCAACTGGCTCAAGGGCAGGAACCTGCGCCGCCTTGCCGACCCGGTGCTGGTGCCGCGCCTGACCGACAGCCGCAGCCCGCAGCTGGCGGCGGCCAAGGCCGTCTGCCTCGTGCTGGGCCTGGCGTTCATGATCCTCGCGGCGGCCCGGCCCCAGTGGGGTGAGAAGCTCCAGGTGGTCAAGGGTCGCGGCATCGACATCGTCATCGCGCTCGACGCCTCGAAGAGCATGCTCGCCACCGACGTCAAGCCCAGCCGGCTGTCGCGCGCCAAGACCGAGATCGCCTCGCTGCTCGACAACCTGAGCACCAACCAGGTCGGCGTGGTGGCCTTCGCCGGCGACGCCCACGTCATGTGCCCGCTGACGCCGGACGTGGAGGCCGCCAAGCTCTTCCTGGACATCATCGATCCGGACAACATGCCGCGTCCCGGCACCGACATCCCGCGCGCCATCGAGACCGCCGCCTCGCTCTTCGACGCGCGCGAGCAGGCGTCCAAGGCGCTGCTGCTGGTCACCGACGGCGACAACCTCGAGGGCGACCCCGCTGCGGCCACGGAACGGGCGGCGCGGGCGGGGATCCGCATCTTCGCCGTGGGGGTCGGCACGCTGGAGGGCTCGACGGTCCCCGAGGTCGAGGGCTCCGCCACGACGTACATGAAGGACCGCGACGACAAGCTCGTGATCTCGCGGCTCGCGGAGCGGCTGCTGCTGGTGATGGCCCGGGCCACCGGCGGCAGGTACTTCCGCTCCGAGAGCGTCAACCTCGACGCCCTGGCGGCGGCGCTGGACCAGATGCAGAAGAAGCAGATCGTCGGCGGCGAGTACGTGGAGTACGAGGAACGCTTCCAGTACTTCCTGGCCGCCGCCTTCGTGCTCACCTTCGCGGGCCTGTTCCTCAGCGACCGCCGGGGACGCTGGTTCGCCCGGCCGTCCTTCGCGGGATTCCGCCGGCCGTGGGGCCGTCCGCTCCACGGCCCCGCCGGGCGCGGCGCCGGGAGCGCCCTCGTCGTGGTGCTGGCGCTGGCCGCGTGGGCGGGGCCGGCCCGCGCCGGCGTCGGCGCGCGGATGCGGGAAGGGCTTGCGCTCGAGAAGCAGGGCAAGGTCGAGGAGGCGGTTCGCAAGTACCAGGACGCGCTGGTGCTCGAGCCCGACAACGTCCGGATCCGCTACGACCTGGGCCGCGCGCTCTACCGGACGAAGAAGCATCCGGAGGCCGCGGCGGAGTTCCAGCTGGGTCTCCTGTCGAAGGACCGGCGGCTCAAGGCCCGGAGCCTGTACAACATCGGCAACTGCCAGTTCCGGCAGAACGCGCTGGACGCCGCGATCACCAGCTACTCCCGGGCGCTGATGCTGGACCCGAACGACCGGCAGGCCAAGCAGAACCTCGAGTACTGCTGGAAGATGAAGGACCAGCCCCGTCAGCAGAAGAGCGATTCCACCGGGGCCCGGCAGCCGCAGCAGCAGCCGCCCCGGCAGCCGCAGCAGTCGCCGCAGCCGCAGCAGGCAGCGGCCCGCAAGGGCGAGATCGGCAAGGACCAGGCCGAGCGCATGCTCCAGGCGCTGCAGAGCCGGGAGCGCGAGGACCGGAAGAAGCAGCCGAAGGAGCCGAAGCAGGCGGCGCCCGGCGGCAAGGACTGGTGAGGCGTGCGCCCCGGTGACGACGAGCGGGGGTCCGACTGGCATCCCATCGGTGGTCGTGTAGAGTCCGTCGCGTGAGACGCGTCCTCCTCCTGCTTGCGCTCCTCGCGCTCCCCGCGGCGGCCTTCCCGGCCGAGGTGCGCTTCTCCGCCTCGGTGGACCGGACGACGGTGGGGGTGGGCGAGCAGTTCCAGCTCGAGCTGGCCGTGCAGGGCGAGGACATGGTCTCGGCGCCCCGGCCGGTCCTCCCGGCGCTGCCGGACTTCGACGTGCTGGGCAGCACGTCGTCCCAGTCCACGAACATTTCGTTCGTCAACGGCCAGATGAGGAAGCAGGCGTCGGTCAGCTTCCTGTACGTCCTGTCCGCGAAGAGGACGGGGCGGCTCGTCATCCCGCCGTGCAAGCTGACCTACGAGGGACGGGAGTACGCGAGCCAGCCGATCGAGATGACCGTCGCCAGGGCGGCCCAGGGCCAGGCCCAGCCGATGCCGGCGAGACCCGGGGCCCGGCCCCGCGACGCGAACGTGCCGATCGAGGGCAACCTGTTCCTGTCGGCGGTCCCCGGTCGCAGGACCGTCTTCGTCGGCGAGCCGGTCATGCTCGAGGTCTCGCTCTACACGCGGCTGCGGATCACCGACGGCGGCTGGGCCGAGCTGCCGTCCTTCGACGGCTTCTGGGCCGAGAAGGTCTACGACGCCGGTCGCTTCGACTTCCAGCGCCGCACGCTGGACGGCAAGGCGTACGACGTCTCGCGGCTCAAGAGCGTCGCCCTCTTCCCGATGTCCCCCGGCGAGGTCACGGTCAAGCCCATGGCCTTCAACGTGGCGGTGATGCAGACCTCGCGTGACTTCTTCGACATGTTCGGGACCACGCAGACGGTGCGGGTCGAGTCCAAGCCCGTGACCATCAAGGTCCTGCCGCTGCCGGAGCGGGACAAGCCCGCCGAGTTCACCGGCGGGGTCGGCCGGTTCACGCTCTCCGGGGCCCTCGACCGCACGTCCACCACGGGCAGCGAGCCGATCAACCTGACGCTCCGGGTCAGCGGCAGCGGCAACGTCCGGATGATCGGGAAGCCCGCGATCGCTGCGGTCCCCGGGCTCCGGATCCTCGATCCCGAGATCACGGAGGACGTCCGCGCGGGCCCGGACGGCGTGCAGGGGAGCCGGACCTTCCGCTATCCCGTCATCCCGCAGGCCGACGGCAAGTTCGTCATCCCGGAAGTCCGGCTCGCCACTTTCGACCCGCAGTCGAAGGTCTACAAGACCCTCGCGGCAGGGCCCTTCGAGTGTTCGGCGAGCGGCTCCATCCAGAGCGCGCCGGTGGTGGAGGCCACCGGGCTGAAGGTGCTCGGCACGGACATCGAGTACATCAAGGCCGACGCGAAGGGGCTGGAGGTCACGCCCTTCGATCCACCCGGGTGGTCCGACCTGCTCTATGCCGTGTCGCTGGGCCTGGTGGCGGGGGCCTTCTGGTACCGTGGGCACAGCCAGCGATTGCTGTCGGATCGCGGCTACGCGCGCAAGGTGCGATCGTCGAAGCTGGTGCGGGCGCGCTTCCGGCAGGCCGGGGAGTCCCTGAAGAAGAAGGACGAGCGGGGCTTCCACGCGGCGCTGACCCAGGCCGTGCTGGGCTATCTCGGGGACCGCTTCAACATCGACGTCCAGGCCATGACCAAGGAGCGGCTGCAGGCCGAGCTGCTGCAGCTGCAGGTGGCGCCGGGCACGGTGGCCGATGTCCTCGAGGTCATCGAGCGGTGCGAGGTCGCCCGCTTCTCGCCGGGGATGCGGGCCACGGACGACCCGAAGGAACTGTTCCAGAAGGCGCGCGACGTCATGGGGAAGCTGTGACCTCGATCGAACGGGAGCGCTCGAGATGCTGTCCAGCCTGATTCTTCTGTCGGTGATGGTCCTCGCGCCGTCCGGCCCGTACAATCAGGGCAACCAGCTCTATGCCCGGAAGGACTACCCCGGCGCGGTCCGTGCCTACCGGCAGGCCCTCGCGGGCGGGCCCAGCGCCGACGCCTGCTACAACCTCGGCAACGCCCTGTTCAAGTCCGGCAGGATCGGCGCGGCCATCGTGCAATACCGGCGGGCCCGCGCCCTGAGCCCGCGCGACGCGGACATCGACCGGAACCTCTCGTTCGCGCGCGGCTACCGGGCGGACAAGGTGCTGACCGTCCCGGGGCCCGTGGCCACGGCCCTGGACGCAACCTTCCACCTGCTCTCGCGGAGAGAGGCCGCGCTGCTGGCGGCGGTGACCTTCCTGCTGGCCGCGCTGAGCCTGTCGGCCTGGATCGTCCGTCGCGGCGCGGCGTTCGCCGTCGGCGCGGCGCTGTTCGCGGCGCTCTCGCTGTTCTGCCTCGTCACCCGCTGGGTGTGGGCCGGAGAGGTGAGCGCGCAGCCGGCGGTGGTCATCGCGCCGGAGGTCAGCGCGCTGAGCGGGCCGGGGGGGGAGTTCAAGCAGATCCTGCTGCTGCACGACGGCACGGAGGTCAGGATCCGCGAGCGGCGCGGCGGCTACCTGCTCGTGCAACTGCCCGGCGGCAGCGGCGGATGGATCAGGCCCGGCTCGGTGGAACGGGTCTACGAGTGACCCGGGCGGCGCGCGGCCGCCCGGATGGCGGCTGCGGGTCCGTGAAGCCCGCGGAGGCAGGGCAGGCCTGCCCGCCGCGGGCCCGCTCTTCCTATCGCCTGCGCTCGGCCGGGTCCCCCGGCCGCTGACGCTCCTCGCGGGCCGGGGCGCGACGCTCCTCGCGGACCGGGGCGGGACGCTCCTCGCGGGCCGGCGCAGGACGCTCGGCCGGCGCGACGGCGTCCGGAGCGGTCTTCTCGCTGGCGCGCTCGCGAGCGCGGTACTCGCGCTCGAGGTCGCCCGGTGACGGCCCCATCGCCGGTGGTGCGGGGCTGGCAGGGGGCACGGCGCGCGGTCGCACCGGGCGCTCGCTGGGCCACGATCCGGGCGCCGGCTGCGACGGCGGGCGCTCCGCGGGCCTGGCCACTTCCTCCGTCGCGGTGCCGGGCGCTCTCCGGCCGGTCGCCGGCGGCGCGACGAAGGGCCGGGCGGGGACCAGGGCCGGCCTCCACGCGCGCCCATCGTTCACCCGCCAGTTCCCGAGCGCGTCGCGCTGGTAGACCTTGCCGTCCTTGCCGGCGAGCACGTTGTTGGGCGACGGGGCCGGCTTCGGGGCGAGGCGCGCGACCCGGCGCGGGGGCACGCGGAAGGCCGCGCGATCCACGCGGGTGACGTTCTCCGTGCGGTTGTAGAGGTTCGCGGGCGGGCTGCCCCCGAGGGTCGCTCGCGTCATGCCGGCACGCCGGGCCCGCACGGGAGTCAGGTCCGCGGCCAGCAGCGGGCGGCGATAGCCGCCCGGTCCGAACCAGGCCGCCGCGCCGTGGTGGCGAGCGGATTCGTGCGGCCACATCCAGCGCGTGCCGACCCGGAGGAAGCCCGTGCCGTAGCTGAAGCCGAAGCTCCAGCGGCCCAGCCAGGGGTTGTAGCGGGCGTAGAATCCCCAGGTCGCGGGTCGCGCGTAGTAGTGCTGCCGACCGCGCCACGGCACGTAGCGATAGCCGGTCCCGTACACGACCGTGCCGTAGTAGGGATAGCAGCCGACGTAGCCGGGCAGGTAGCCCATGTAGACCACGTCCGGGGTCGCGTCGTAGATGAAGACGTAGCGGACGTTGTAGACCGGGCAGTCGGGGGGGATGCCGTCCACGCCGAGCGGGCGCGTCTCGCTCACGCTCCACGGGCCCTCCGGATCGTCGGCGATGTACCAGACGCCCTGGTCGCAGGCGTAGTAGCGTCCGTCGGCGAAGATGACCTCGGCGTCCGTGTTGACGGCGTATTGCAGGGTCGTGCCGGCGATGGGCTGGAACTCCGGGCTGCCGTCGTAGCTCACGGTGAAGCCGTCCTCGCTACGCCGAATCGCGCTGGTCTGCGGGATCTCGGCGTCCGCGATCGCGTCCTCGGCCTGGTCGGTGCCCGCCACGCTCGCCAGGAGACCGCCCTTGGGCGAGCCGGGCGGGATCCGCCCGAAGCTGGCGGGCAACTGGTCGCCCCGCACGAACGTCCACGGCCCGTCCGGCGAGGAAGCCCGGTACCAGCGGCCGGCCAGCAGCACGTACAGCGCTTGCGAGCTCACCTCGCGCAGCACGTCGCTCTCGGTGTTGGTGACGTAGAGCAGCTCGTCGCCGACCAGCGGCGCGTAGCGCGGCGGGCCGTCCGTCGAGACCAGCTCGGTGGGGTCGGTGGCGGTGAGCACCAGCGGCGGGGGGCCCTGGACCTGGGCGGCCGCCGCGGTGTCGGGCGGCACGATCGCGCGCACCGCGGCGGGGACACGCAGCGTGTCGGTCCACGGACCCAGCGGGCTCCGGGCCGCGTACCAGAGGTTCGCCCCGTTCAGGTAGTAGGTGCGGCTCGAGGGGTCGAAGACCACCGCGTAGGGCGTGTTCGCGACGCGCTGGAGGCTGGAGCCCTCGATCGGCTCGAGCGCGGGTGCGCCGTCGTACGGGACCAGGATCGCGCGTTCGTAGGCGAAGATGATCCGTGGCGGAGCGGTGCCCAGGCCCGCGACGCTCGCGCGTTCCCGCTCGGTCGCGGCCAGCCCCGCCCGCAACTCCTCGAGCGAGCCGGAGAGGTCCCACTGCGCCGCCTCGGACTCGACGAGCTTCTCGTAGCCGCTCTCCTCGTCCGCCGTGATGCCCGGGAGCCGGACCTTGGTCACGTCGAGGCTGCGCGCGGTCACCGTGCTGCTGTCGCGGTCGATCGCGATGCGCTCGGTGAACCACAGCACGCCGAAGGTCGGGTCGGCATCCGTGCTCTTCTGCAGCGAGAACGCGGCGCGGGCCGTGAGCAGGTCGCCGTCGAGATCCTCCGGCTGCGGTTGATAGATCACGAACGAGCCGCTCGGCGAATCGATCTGGCGCGGCCAGGCCGGATCGGCGGCGCGAGCGGGAACGGCGACCGCGAGCGCGGCGGTCGCCACGAGCGTGGCGATGAACGCCCCGACTGCGGCCCGACGGATCGAGCGGAAGATTCCTTGCGATGGCATGGCGTGCCTCCCGGAACGGATTCGCATGAGCGGGCGTGGATCCCGGACTTCCCCCTTGCAGCCTACCACCCCGGTGACCGGGCTCGCTGCACGGGCCCGGCCGGATGGGGGGATACGCCGCTCGCTTCACCTGCAGCCTAGTCGCGCGGTGTGTCAGAGATGCTGCGGCCGTGCGGCAAATCCGGGCTGGTGACCGGCGGCAGACGCTCCCTCGCACGGGGCTCGCCCGGCACTCCCGATCCCGCCGGTCGGCCCCGGTGCACCCTCGCCGGCCGTTTCGAGTTCAGGTCGAAGCGCGGTTGCGGTAATCTCTCGAGATCGTGGAAGGGTGGCCCCGGGGTCTCCTGGCGCGGGGCCCGGCTGCAGTCATGCGGGTGGGCGGATGGACGACTCCAACATCAGCGCACCGACGGGATATGCGGAATGCACCTCGCCCGGGCTCGTCGACCCGGTGCCCTGCCCAGGCGGGCACGGCCCGGACGGGGAGCGGAGGACGGCTCTCCCCGCGCGGCGGAGCTTCCCACGCTGCCCGTCCGCATCCGCGCCGACCGCCGGAGACCCGTCATGAGCGCTGCCGGGCCGAAGGCGGGCCACGGCCCGGCGTCCGGCCGGACGCGCGTCGATCGGCCGCGGGGGCTGCCGGGCCGTCTCGTCTGGTTGCCCGCGCTCCTGTTGCTGGTGGCCATCCTCTCGGCCCGGGCGGCGGGCCTGCGCGAAGTCTACGAGCTGCCCCGCCTGAGGCTCGTCCTGAGCTTCGTCTTCTACACCCTGGTCTCGCTGGGCACCCTCTATCTCGTCGGGCGGAGCTTCCTGGCCTCGGGAGCGCCCGGGCTGTTGCTGCTGGGGTGCGGGGCGCTTCTGTGGAGCGCGGCCGGCACCGTGGGAGACGCCGTCTCCCACGGCGACGCGAACATCAACGTCACCATCTTCAACAGTTGCATCCTGCTCTCGGGGCTCTGCCACCTGGCGGCCGTCGCCGTGACCCTGCGGCCGCAACGGCCGCTGCGCTCGACACCGCTGTGGCTGGGGGTGGGCTGCGCGGTCACCCTGGCCATCCTCTGGTGGGTGACGCAGGCGACGCTGGCGCACCGGCTGCCGGTCTTCTTCGTCCAGGGCACCGGCGGCACGCCCGTGCGTTACGGCGTGCTCAGCTCGGCCGTCTCCGCGTTCGCGCTTTCCGCCGCCCTGCTGTTGCCGGGCGCGCGCGCGCCGCGTGTCCCGTTCACGTCCTGGTACGCGCCCGCCCTGATGCTCATGGCGGTGGGGTTGTTCGGGATCATGATCCAGCTGTCGCTCGGCAGCGTGGTGAACTGGCTGAGCCGCGCGTCGCAGTGGCTCGGCGGCGTGTACCTGCTCTTCGCCGCCGCGGCCGCGCTGCGCGAGTCGCACCTGTCGCTCCTCCCGCCGGGGAAGGATCCGGGCCGGTCGCTCTACGGGGAGGCCGTGGCGGTCGTGGCGGTGCTCACCGCGGGCGCCGTGCGCATGGCGTTCCTGCAGGTGCTGGGGACCCACGCCCCGTACGTGGTGTTCTACCCGGCGGTGGTCGTGGCGGCGCTCTACGGCGGCGGACGGGCCGGCCTGCTGGCCACGGCCCTCTCGGCCGTGATGGTGGACTACTTCTGGGTCGCGCCGCCGGGGCAGCTCAAGGTCGGTCAACTGGAGGACTGGCTGGCCATGGCCGTCTTCGCGCTGAGCGGCGCGATGATCTCGTACGTCACGGAGGCCATGCGCGATGCCCAGGCCCGCGCCCGGGACGCGGACGCGAAGGTGCAGATTGCCATGGCCCGGCAACGGGACATGGAGGCGCTGCGCGCCAGCGAGGAGAAGTTCTCGACCATGTTCCATTCGACGCCGCTGGCCACGGCGCTCATCACCCTTCCCGGGGGCGTGCTGTACGACGTGAACCGGGCCTGGCTGGAACTGCTCGGGTTCGCCCGCCGGGAGGATGCGGTGGGACGGACCACCGCGGAACTGGGCGTCGAGCGCGATCCGGAGGCCCGGGAGCACGCGCTGGACGAGGTCCGCCGGCGCGGCTCGCTGCGGAACCTCGAGATGTCGGTGGTCACGCGGACGGGTGACGTGCGGGTCCTCCTGGCCAACCTGGACCGCGTCGAGATCGCCGGAAGCGAATTCATCCTCTCGGCCATGCAGGACTTCACCGACCGCAAGCGGGCGGAGGAGGCGCTGCAGCGGAGCGAGGAGCGGTTCCGCATGGTGATCGAGAACTCGCGCGACGGGATCAACCTGCTGGACCTGGAGTCGGGGCGCTACGTCATCATGAGCCCCTCCCAGCTGGAGCTGACGGGGTTCACCGCCGAGGAGATGGGCGACCTGTCGGCCGAGGAGGCCCTCGAGCGCGTCCACCCGGACGACCGCGACCGGTCGGTCGTCCAGCAGAGGCGGTTGTCCTCGGGACAGGAGTCGGGCAATGCCGTCGAGTACCGCTGGAAGGTCAAGAGCGGCGAGTACCGCTGGTTCAGCGACAGCCGAAAGGTCGTCCGCGACGCGACCGGCCGCCCCGTGGCGCTGGTCGGCCTCAGCCGCGACATCACCGAGCGCAAGCAGGCCGAGGAGGAGTTGCGCCAGCTCAACGAGACGCTCGAGCACCGCGTGGCCGGGCGGACCGCGGAGCTGCGTCTGAGCGAGGAGCGGTTCCGGCAGATGGCCGAGAACGTGCGGGAGGTCTTCTGGCTGGCGAGCGCCGACATGCGGCAGATGCTGTACGTCAGCCCGGCCTTCGAGACGATCTGGGGGCGCCGGCCGCAGGAGGTCTACGACGACCCCGGGCTGTGGTTCGAGCTCGTCCACCCGGAGGACCGGCCGGGGGTGCGGGCGGCCTTCCTGGTCCAGCCGCCGATCGTGGCCTCGATGGAGGCGGAGTACCGGATCCTCCGTCCCGACGGCGCGACGTGCTGGATCTCGGACCATGCGGCGCCGGTGCGCGACCCGTCGGGACGGGTCTACCGCATCGCCGGCACGGCGCGAGACATCACCGCGCACAAGCAGACGCAACAGGCGCTCGAGCGGGCCTATCGGCACCTGACGACCGAGACGCAACAGCGGCACGAGCTCGAACGGCAGGTCCTGGAGATCAGCGAGCGGGAACAGCGGCGCATCGGCCAGGACCTGCATGACGGGCTCGGCCAGCGCCTCGGGGGGGCCGTCTACCAGCTCAGCGCCCTGGCGCGCCGGCTGGAGAAGGACGAGTCCCCGGAGGCGGCACGGGCGTCGCAGCTCGAGCGCGAGCTGCGCCACGCGCTCGACGAGGTGAGGCAGATCGCCCGTGGGCTGCACCCGGTGCGGCCGGACGCCGAGGGCCTGATGTCGGCGCTGCACGAGCTCGCGGGCAGCGCGGCGAAGTCCTTCCGGGTCCCCTGCGCCTTCACCTGCGAGTTCCCGGTCCTGGTCCACGACCCGCGGGTCGCGATCAACCTGTTCCGCATCGCCCAGGAGGCCGTGAACAACGCCGTGAGGCACGGACGCCCCCGGCACATCGGCATCACGCTCGAAGAGACCGACGGAGGGGTGCGCCTGCGCGTGGAGGACGACGGCCGGGGCCTGCCGGCCGACCCGAAGCCGTCGACCGGGCTGGGGATGCGGATCATGAAGTACCGCGCATCGGAGATCGACGCGACCTGGGCGGTCGCGGCGCGCGGCGGAGGCGGCACGGTGGTCACCTGCGATTGGCGGATCTCCGCGGAGGGGACGAGTGGGCGATAAGGTCGTCAGGCCGGAGCAGGTCCGCGTCTTCCTCGTGGACGATCACCCGGTGATGCGGCGGGGCGTGGCCGATTGCATCGAGGAGGAGCCCGACCTGACCGTGTGCGGACAGGCCGGCAGCGCCGCGGAGGCGATCCCGGCGATCGGCCGGGCGAAGCCCGACGTGGTGGTCACGGACATCTCGCTGCCGGGCCGCGACGGCCTCGAGCTGATCAAGGAGATCAGGGCCCGCGACCGGCACGCGCGGGTGCTGGTGCTGTCCATGCACGACGAGTCGCTGTACGCGGAACGGGCCCTGCGAGCCGGGGCGCGGGGCTACGTGATGAAGAGCGCGCCGACCGAGGAGCTCATGCAGGCCATCCGGCGCGTGCGGAACGGCGACATCATCGTCGGGCCGCGGGTCGTCAACCGGATGCTGGCACGGACGGCGGGAGGGGCGCCCGACGGCCGGGCGGGGCCCGTCGAGTGCCTGACGGACCGGGAGCTGGAGATCTTCCGGCTGCTGGGCCAGGGCCGGGGACGCCGGGAGATCGCGGAGCAACTCAAGCTCAGCGTGAAGACGGTCGAGGCCCACCGCGTGAACATCCGCCTCAAGCTCGGCGTGGGCACCGCCGCCGAGTTGCGCCAGTGCGCCGTGGAATTCCTGCGCGAAGAAGCCGCCGGTCCGGCGTCGGGCTAGGACTTCGACCTACCCCAGGTCCAGCCTGCGGTCCGATAGTCGGCGGCCACCGGGCCCGCATAGGATGCTCATGAGGCCGCGGCGAGCCACGCCCCGGTCGCATTCCCAGCCGGCGGGCCGGTCATCGCGACCCGGCGGCGAGCGGGCCCCGGCGGAAGGGCCGGGCGCCCGGCGGTCGAAGGAGGCTCCCGGTGAGCGGCTCCAGCCGGGTCATCCCGGCGCTCGCCACCCGGTGCCTCCCGGTCACCCAGGCGGAGCAGCATCACCGGTACGCCGCGGCGGAACCGGCCAGCTGACGGAGGACGCACCATGGCCAGGGGAACGGCGGACGCGCGGTCGGCGAAGGCCGACGAGCAGTTGGTGCAGGCGGCCCAGGAAGGCGACAACCGCGCCTTCGACGAGCTGGTGCGCCGCTACCAGGACCGGGTCTACCGGCTCTCGTACCGGATCCTGCGCAACGAGGACGACGCCGGCGAGGCGCTGCAGGACGCCTTCCTCTCCGCCTACCGGGGGCTGAAGGGCTTCCGGGCGGACGCCAGGTTCTCGACCTGGCTCTTCCGGATCGCGACCAACGCGAGCCTGATGAAGCACCGCCGGCGGCGCCACGACCACGTCTCCCTCGAGCGATCGCAGGACGGGAACGGGGAAGCGGAGCCGCTGCAGCTGCCGGACCGGTCGGCCCAGCCGCCGGACGAGCTGCTGACGGCGGAGATGCTCGAGGTCATTGCCGAGGGGCTCCAGGGACTGTCCGGCGAACTGCGGGCGGTCTTCGTGCTGCGCGACCTCGAGATGCACGCGAACGCGGAGGTCGCCGAGATCCTCGGACTGTCGGTGCCGGCGATGAAGTCACGGCTGCACCGGGCGCGCATCGCGCTGCGCGGGCGGCTCGCCGCCTACCTCGCGGGGCGCGTGAAGCAGGCAGGGGTCGGGCGGCAGCGCAGGTGGGATGTCGTCCGTGACCCGCTCGAGTGGCAAGGCACGACGGGGCTGCAGCCGGCGGAGCTCCCATGACGGTCCTCCCGCACCCGGTGCCGACCGACGAACGGCTGGCGGAGCTGGCCCGGCGTGGGAACGATCGCGCCTTCGACGAGCTGGTGCGACGGCACGAGCACGAGGTCTACCGCCTCGCGTACCGGCTCCTCCAGGACGAGGACGATGCGGCCGGGGCGCTCACGGACACGTTCCTCGCGGCCTACCGCGGGCTGGACGGTCTCGGGAGCGGAGAGCGGTTCGCGGCCCGGCTCTACCGGATCGCGACCCACGCGAGCCTGATGCGATACCGCATGCGCCGCGACGCCCCCGTCGCGCTCGGCCCGCCGAGCGACGTTCGCGAGGTCGCCGGACCCCGGCAGTTCCCCGACTGGGCGGCCCGGCCGCCCGGGGAGCTGCTCACGCCCCGGGCCCGTGCGGTGATGGCGGAGGCGCTCCAGTTCCTGCCGCTGGAATTGCGCACGGTGTTCGTGCTGCGCGACCTGCAGGGGCTCTCGAGCGCCGCTGCCGGGGAGATCCTGGGGCTGAAGCCGGCGGCGGTGCGGGCGCGGCTGCACCGGGCGCGCGTCACGCTGCGCGCCCGGCTCGATCGCCACTTCGTGGACGAGTGGAACGGGCTGCCCACGTTCGCCTGGGTGAGGACCGCGCTGAACGGCCGCGCGTGGACTCCGCCCGCGCCGGGTGGTCCGGAACCCGGCCCATCGGGAAGGGAGGAGGCAGATGACCTGGACCGTCGCGGCAGTGCTCGTGGTCCCGCTGGCGAACTGGCTGGATGATCTCCTGCAGGATGGGCAGGCGGACCCGCCCCGGGGCGGTGTCGGCCGCCTGCTACCGCCGGTCGCGCGGCCACCCCGACCGGACGACCCGGCCCAGGCCGCGACCGGGCGGGGCTCGTGAAGCGGGGTCCGCCGGTCCATGTTCGTGATCCACGGCAGTTCCCGTCCCCTCGTCGGAAGGAGGCATGTCATGCGCCAGGCTCACGTCGTCAGCGCGGCGGTCGCACTGCTCGTGGCGTCGACACTCGCGGTCTCCACGGTCCCGGCTTCGGCGGAGACCCGCACCTACTTCGGGTTCCGGATCGACTTCGGCAACGCGCCGCCGCCCCCGCGGGTCGAGTTCGTCCGGGCGCCCCGGATGGTGATGGTCCCGGGGATGCGGGTGATGGTCCTCGGCGAGCAGGACCCCGGGTACGACATGTTCCGCTACGGCTCCTGGTACTACGTCTGCAACGACGGGTACTGGTACCGCGCGCGGAGCTTCCGCGGCCCGTTCGGCTGGATCGACGCGAGGAAGGTGCCGCGCCCGATGTTCGACGTCCCGGGCAGGCACTGGCGTCACCACCCCATGGGCGGCCCTCCCGGGCAGATGAGGAAGTCCGATGAGCGGGGCCGCGGGCAGGAAGGTGACCGGCCGGCCGGACCGCCCGAGCGGGGGCGGAAGTCCGACGGCGAGGGGCGGGGCCACCGCCGCGACTGAGCTCGACCGCGCCCCCCGACGTCCCGCCGGCGCGAGCGCTTCGGCGGGAGGGCGGGGGGCGCGGACGCGATCCGGCGCGGCGGGTGCCGCGCCCGATCCTCCCCGCGGCCGGGCGGATGGCGCCTGCCGCCTGCCTGCGCTAACCTCTCCGCGGGTACGCTGTGACCCGTTCGCTCGGCCGAGGGAACGCCTGCCGCTCGATCGTTTCCAGTTCCGACGACTCCCATCGTCGCGCGAGCGCGCAGGACCTCGAAGCGCGAGCCCCCGCCGACGTGCGACGGCGCGACGGAAACGCCGCTCCGCCACCACCGGGACCACAGGAGAGCTCCATGACCATGCAGGCCCGCACGCTCGACGAGCTGTGCATCAACACGCTTCGGACCCTGTCGATCGATGTGGTGGAGAAGGCCGGCTCCGGCCATCCCGGGATGCCGATGGGCGCGGCGGCCCTGGCCTACGCGCTCTGGACCCGCCACCTGCGCCACGACCCCCGCGATCCCGGCTGGGCCGACCGCGACCGCTTCGTGCTCTCGGCCGGCCACGCGAGCTCGCTGCTCTACAGCCTGCTGTTCCTGACCGGCTACGACCTGGCGCTCGACGACCTCAAGGAGTTCCGGCAGTGGGGCAGCCGGACGCCGGGGCACCCGGAGTGCGGTCACACTCCGGGCGTGGAGGTCACGACGGGCCCGCTCGGCCAGGGCTTCGCCAGTGCGGTCGGGCTGGCGATGGCGGAGCGCTGGCTGGCCGCCACCTTCAACCGGCCCGGCCACGAGGTCGTGGGGCACCGGACCTACGTGCTGGCCAGCGACGGCGACCTGATGGAAGGGGTGGTCGCGGAGGCGGCCTCGCTCGCGGGTGACCTGCGGCTCGGCGGGCTCGTCGTGCTGTACGACGCGAACCGCCTGACGCTCTCCGCCACGACCGACGTGACCTTCGCGGAGGACGTCGGCGCGCGCTTCGAGTCGTACGGCTGGCACGTGCAGCACGTGGACGGGCACGACGTGGACGCGGTGGACGCGGCCCTGGCGGCGGCCGTGGCGGAAGCGGAGCGCCCCTCGCTGATCGTCGCGCGCACCCACCTCGGCTTCGGCAGCCCGGGCCGGCAGGACACCTTCCAGGCGCACGGCGAGCCCCTCGGCGCCGAGGAGACGCGTCGCACCAAGCGCGCGCTCGGCTGGCCCGAGTCCCCCGCCTTCCACCTGCCCGGGGAGGCGCTGGGCCGGTTCCGCGAGGCGATCGACCGTGGCGCCGCGTCGCACGCCGCCTGGCAGGAGAAGCTGGACGCCTACCGTGCGGCGCACCCGGCGGCGGCTGCGGACTTCGAGCGGTGCCTCGCCGGGGAGCTGCCGGCCGGGTGGGAGGAGCGCCTGCCGACGTTCGGTCCCGCGGACGGGCCGATGGCCGCACGCGACGCCGGCGGCAGGGTGCTGGCCGCGCTGGCCGCGGCGGTGCCGAACCTCATCGGCGGCTCGGCGGACCTCGACCCCTCGACCCGCACCGGGCTGAAGGGCCTCGGCGACTTCGGCAGCCCCCGGTTCGCCCCGGCGGCCGATGGCCCTCCGACGCAGGGCCTGCTGGGCGGCGGCGTGGGCTACGCCGGCCGCAACCTGCATTTCGGCATCCGCGAGCACGCCATGGCGGCGATCCTCACCGGGCTCGCCCGCCACGGGGGCGTGGTGCCGTTCGGCGCGACGTTCCTGGCGTTCTCCGACTACATGCGGCCGGGCATCCGGCTGGCGGCGCTGAGCGGCACGCACGTCGTCTACGTCTGGACCCACGACAGCATCGCGCTCGGGGAGGACGGGCCGACCCACCAGCCGGTGGAGCAGCTGGCCAGCTTGCGTGCCGTCCCGAACCTGGTCCTCCTGAGGCCCGCCGACGCGAACGAGACCGCCGAGGCGTGGCGGGTGGCGCTGCGGCACCGGGGCGGCCCGGTCGGGCTCGTGCTCTCGCGCCAGAAGCTGCCCGTGCTGGACCGGGCCGTGCTGGCCCCGGCCGCGGGCGTGGCGCGTGGCGCCTACGTGCTGGCGGAGGCCGGCGCCGGGCCGCCCGCCATCATCCTGATCGCGACCGGATCGGAGGTCCCGCTGGCGCTGGAAGCGCATGCGCGGCTCGTCGCCGACGGTGTGCGCAGCCGCGTGGTCTCGATGCCCTCGTGGGAGCTGTTCGGCGCCCAGCCGCAGGACTACCGCGACGCGGTGCTGCCCCCGGCGGTGACCGCGCGGGTCGCCGTCGAGGCGGGCTCGCCGTTCGGCTGGGAGCGCTTCGTGGGCACGCGCGGCGCGATCATCGGGGTGGATCGTTTCGGGGCCTCCGCTCCGGAATCGGTGGTGATGCGCGAGTACGGGTTCACGGCGGAGCACGTGGTCGAGGTCGCGAAGCGCGTCCTCGCGGGATGAGCGGGCGCCGCGCGCGGCAGGCGGCCACCTCGGGCAGGCGGCACGGCACGGGCCGCGAAGCCTGACCGGCCAGAAGGAGGCAGGATGGACGGCCACAGACCGGACGAAGCGAGGATCGATGACGCGCACGCGGCGGCGCTGGCGGCCGCGAGATCCGCCCCCGCGGCGCATGTCCCGCGGCTGGTGACGTCCCGCCACGTCCGCGAGCGGATGCACCGGAATCGCCCGGTCGCGCGATTCAACAACTGGCTGGCCGTGCGGATCACTCGGAGCGTCGGGACGATGTGGGCGGCCTATCTCTTCGCCCTCATCGGGCTGGTGTCGTTTCCGCAGGCGGTGGCCGCGTTCCTGAAGGGCGACACCGTGACCGGCATCGCGTGGCTGAGCCAGTCCTTCCTGCAGCTCGTGCTGCTGCCGATCATCATCGTCGGCCAGAACGTCATCTCGGCCAGCCAGGACGCGCGCGCGGAGGCGGACCACGAGACCCTCACGGCCCTGCATGCCATCAACGTGCGGCAACTCAAGCTGCTCGAGGAGCAGCAGAAGATCATCGCACTGCTCGGGCAGAGGAACGGCTAGGCGGGGGGAGGTGTCATGTCGCGAGAGCGGGGAATGAAGTGGCCGGGACCGGCGGCGGCGCTCGCCGTCGCGGCCGTGATGATGCTGGCGGTGGCGCCCTGCTTTGCCGCCTGGCCGGACGCCCCCTCCGTGAATCTGCCGATCTGCACGGCCCCGGTGAGCGAGGGAGCGCCGCAGGTCGTCCCCGACGGATCGGGCGGCGTGATCGTGGCCTGGGAGACGACGGCGCCGGACGGCGTCAAGGGCGTGTTCGCACAGCGCGTCGATCGTGATGGCCGGCCCGCGTGGGGCGATGGCGGCATCGCCGTCTGTCCGCTGGCCAGCGACCAGCAGCGACCGGCGCTGGCGCCGGACTCCTCCGGCGGGGCCATCGTCGTGTGGCAGGACGACCGGCGTGTCAGGGACTGGGACGTCTTCGCCCAGCGGATCGACCGATCGGGGAACCTCCGCTGGCCGCGCGATGGCGTGCCCATCACCCTCGCGGCGGGCGACCAGATCGGCCCGGTGATCGCCGCGGACGGACATGGCGGCGCCCTCGTCGGCTGGCAGGACGTGCGCGAAGGCCCCGGCGCGGACCTCTACGCCCAGGCCGTCGACAGCGCCGGCCGCGTGCGATGGTCCGTGGATGGGATCCCGCTCCTCGCCGGTCCGGGCGCCCGGCTGACACCCCAGGTCGTGCCGGCCGGCTCGGGCGGCATCTTCGTGTGGGTCGCGGGGGACTCGAGTGGCGAGGAAGCGGGCGCCGGCATCCTCGCCCAGCGGGTGGATGCGGGAGGCGATCTTGCGTGGGGGCCGGGCGGGGTGGTGGTGGACGACGGGGCCGGGTCGGACGCGCGGCCCGTGTCCCTCGCCGACGGCCGCGGCGGCGTCATCGTGGCGTGGGAATCCGGGTCGATCCGGGCGCAGCGACTCGACGCTGCCGGACGACTCCGGTGGGGTGACGAGGGCATCGACATCTCGACCAGCGACGATTCGGCGCCGGCGATCGTCGAGGACGGCGGGGGCGGCGCCATCGTCGCCTGGCAGACCCGGTCCTTCGAGGACGCGGCCTCGGACGTTCGGGTGCAGTCCGTGCGCGCCTCGGGAACGGTGCGCTGGGGCGCCGACGGCATCGCGGTGTGCCGGGCTTCGGGGGCGCAGGCCGAGGTCGCGGTGAGCCGGGCGGACGCGGGCGGTGCGATCGTGATGTGGCGTGACGCGCGCGACGACCCCTTCGGCGACCTGTACGCGCAGCGGATCGACAGCGCGGGGACCGCGGCCTGGCAGGCGGACGGCATCGTCGTGAGCGACGCGCCGGGCTTCCAGAGTTCCCTTGCCGTCTGCGCCGACGGATCCGGAGGGGCGGTCGCGGCGTGGACCGACGGCCGGGCGGGGCTGCACGTCTACGCTCAACGGGTGGATCCTCACGGCCGACTGGGCGGAAGCGCTGGTGCGGAGCTTCCGCAGCCGCCGCCCCGGTCCCGCCCGCCCGCCCCCGGCGGGGCCCGACCGCGCTCCCGATGAGCGCGTCCCCGCAGGCGGGGGCCGGTCGCGGTGCCGGGCGCTGGCGGCCGGCCGTCGGGACGGTGGGGGCACTCGCGCTCCTCGCCGCCGCGTTCGGGCTGGACTACCTGAGCGGCAACGAGGTGTCCTCGTCGCTGTTCTACGTGGTCGGGATCGCGGTCGCCGGGTGGTTCGTGGGCTGGAGGACGGGGATCGCCGTCGCCGGTCTCAGCGCGGGGGCGTGGGGGATCGCGGTGCGCCTGGTCGGACCGGGGTTCTCCAGTCCGAGCGTGTTCTACTGGAACCTCGGGGCCGAGTTGGGGATCTACGTGACCGTCGCGCTGACCCTGGACTTCATCCGTGCCGATCGGGAGCGTGACCGCAGGCTCTTCGAGCAACTCGACCAGGTGAAGGAGGCCCTCGACCGGGAGGTCAGGGCGGTCGGCGACCTGCAGCGGGAGATGCTGCCCCTCGAACTCCCGGAGGTCGGCGGCTACGAGTGGCAGGTGTACTACGCCACCAGCGCGCAGGCGGGCGGAGACTACTACGACTTCTTCGCGGTCCCCGGCGGTCGGACCGGATTCCTGCTCGGCGATGCATCGGGGCACGGCCCGCAGGCGGCGGTCCTGATGGCGATGATGCGCGTGCTGCTGCACTCGGCCGAGGACGCGCTGACCCCGCCCGACCGGGTGCTCGCGCGCCTCAGCCGCCAGCTCGCGCGGACCGTGCCGCCCGGGAGATTCGCGACCGCCTGTTTCGGGGTGCTGGATCCGCCCGGCGGACGGATCGAGTTCTCGCTTGCCGGTCATCCGCCGCCCTTCCTCCTGCGGGGGGCCGACGGCGAGTTCGAGGTGTTGCCCATGCTGGGCGGTCCTCCGCTCGGGCTGTTCCCGGAGCGGGCCATCGTGGCGGGGGCGGTCGAGATGCGCCCCGGCGACACGCTCGTCGCTTACACCGACGGGCTCACCGAGTGCATGAGTCCCGGCGGGGAGATGTTCGGGGAGGAACGGCTGCGCGAGACGCTCCAGGGCGGAGCGGCGGTCCCGCTGGCGGAGCTCCGGCAGCGCGTGGTGGCGCGGCTCGAGGCCCACGCCGCCGGCGCCCCGCCCGCGGACGACGTGACGCTGCTGATGCTGAGACGGACGTCGGAGATCCCGATGGCCATGAGCCCCGCGAGCGTGCCGATCACGTAGCAGAGGAAGAGGCCCAGGAAGGAGGAGGTCCGCGCCATGTGCGCCGTGTCCATCTCCACCGGGGCGGCCCTCGCGGCGCCGCCCGGCCGCCATCCGGCGAGCGTCCATCCGTCCCTGGGGAAGCGGAACGGGAGGAAGAGGACGAGCATGACGGCGAGGAAGGCCGCCCCCATGTACTGGAAGGTCCGCTTCGGTCCGACGGCCGCGATCAGGGCCGCCGCCACGCCTGCCCTCCCGGACGGGCCGCTCACCGCTTCGCCGCGGGCCCTTAGGGGCCGCGACGCACGACCCGCAGCGAGCGGGCGAGGTTCACCAGGCTCGCCCGCCGCTTGAACAGGATGATCGCCGCCAGCACGAGGTAGGCCGTGGCGAAACCGAGGCGGACGTCCTGCTGCGGGAAGAAGAACTGCAGGACGAAGAGGAGCAGGAGCGCCACCGCCTCCCACGCGCCGAAGGCGAGGTCGACGACGACCGCGAAGCCCAGGACGGTCTGCGCCGCGGTGAGGAAGAACTCCTCGTTCTGGCGAGCGTCCAGGGGCAGGTGCCAGCCGCCGCCGCCGAAGCAGTGCGCGATCGGGAGGCACCCCACGAGCAGCGTCCACTGGTTCACCTTGGACGAGAGCAACGTGCCCATCGCCAGGTCGCCCTTCCCTCGCCACGCCAGCATCATCGCGACGATGAACTCGGGCGCCTCGGACGCCAGCGGCGCCAGCCACTGGACGAGCAGGAACTCGTCGATGCCCAGGTCCTTGCCCGCCTCGACCAGCGCGTTGGCGAACGGCTCCGCCGCGCAGACGATGAACACCGCCGCCAGGACGAACATGACGACCACGGCGCCCCGCCTCGCGCCCGCCGGCAGAGCGGCCAGCTCCTCGGCCACGCCCTCCAGGTCGGGCTCGCTGCGTTCCTCCTGGGCGACGCGCCAGGCGTAGGCGACGAACAGCGCGAGCAGGACGACCGAGTCCAGCAGCGAGATGCGCCGGGTCAACGGGATCAGGAACGCGTAGATGCCCGCGGCGGCCAGGAAGGCCAACTCGACCCCGCGCCTCGGCTCCAGGCGGACGACGGTCTCCAGGCCACCCCGGCGCCGCGCGCCCCAGAGGAAGACCAGCGCGACGAGCGGCCAGCCCAGGCCGAGCAGCAGCCGGTTGCTGCCGGTCATGTTGGCCGCCGCGTACTGCGTGTACTCGGGCCGGTGCCCGGCCGTGAACGCGAAGTAGAGGTCGACGGCGTACTCGGGCAGGACGGCGATCAGCGCGAGGATGGCGATCGCGAGGCTGGCCGAGATGTCGACCTGGGCGGTCTCGGCGGCCCAGGTCAGCAGGAACGCGGCCGTGACCACGGCGGAACCGAAGACGAGCAGCGACCACTCCGGGCTGATCGGGACATGGCCGAAGCGGACGACCAGGCTCGGAACGGCGACGGCGACCGCGAGCGACACCTTGGGGAACCAGCCCTGCGACATGCTCGGCCTCCGGTGGTGACCGAGGTGTCGCGGCGAACACCGAAACCCCGGCGGGAATCCTCCCTGCCTGAAGGTCTCGTTCGCCTCGGTGCGCGAGGTGGGGGACCGGGCCAGCGGCCGGTTTGTCGATCTCCCCGACGCCGCGTGAGGGCGGCGTGAACTACTCCCCTTTGTGCGGGGCCATACTAGCCCCAATCGCCCGAACGTCAAGCCCGGTGCCTGCGCGCCGCCGGCGACCCGCAGGGCAAGCCGCCCCCCCCCGGGGCGGCTTGCGTTCCGGGCCCGGAAGGTGCAAAGTCCCCTTTGTCTTCGGTTGATTGGGATGCGAGCCAGTCGGTTCGATTCCGCCAGGGACAAGTCCCTGGCGTTTCTGCTTGGCCCGTTCCAGCCGCCGGAGTTCCGGTCAGCCTGACCGGCCGTCGCCGCCACGTGTTCGGGCGGCAAAGCACAGGGTCTTCGGACCCGGCATCAAGGAGTTCCAAGTGGCTCGTGGCACCGTGAAGTGGTTCAACGAAGCGAAGGGGTTCGGATTCATCTCTCAGGAGGGTGGCGAGGACGTGTTCGTCCACTTCTCCGCGATCTCGGGCGACGGCTTCAAGACGCTGGCCGAGGGCGAGGCGCTGGAGTTCGACGTGACGCAGGGCCCGAAGGGCCTGCAGGCAGCGAACGTCCGCAAGGCCTGATCCGCTCCGGGTACCACTTCACGCCATCGAGGCGGCGTCCCCCCGGACGCCGCCTCAGGCGTTGAGGGGCTAGGCACGACTCGCCGATCCCGGTCACTGGATTCGACCTCCCGCCGGTGCGCGTGCGCCGGCGGGATTCGTCGTCGGACGTTGCTCCCGCGCTCGTCACGCTCCTCGTCCGCCTCCCGGCCCTGGCGGGCTCACCCGCGACCGCCAGCGGTGAAGCTGCGCCACCCTGGCCGTGCCCCGTAGCGACCGCGCCTCACCGTGTGTGCGCGCTCCGCGCACCGAGGTCACCGGACCGGATGAGTTCGTTTCGGTCCGATCCGACATCCTGATGCCCGGCTGACGTTTGGCCGTCCGCTCGCGATCCCCTCGCGGTTGGCGCCGGAATTGCGTAGGCCGGAACCGCCGGACGTCGGCGCACGAGTGGCCCGCTTCTCACCTTCCGCTCGCGCCGCGCCGCAGCGTGGATCGAGCCACCGCACGTGGCTCGGGCCGATCCGCGACCGGCAGCCCACGAGCCCCCTCGGCTTGGTTCAAAGCAAGGTCGCCCCGGGCGCACACGTGCCGGGGAAGTGTCAGGCCTGCCCGCAAGATCCGCCGATCCCGGGCCCGGCCAACTGGGGGGCTGATGAGTCTCGCACGGCGCGTGGCCATGCTGGCGATCTCGAACGCCGTCGGCATGACGGTGCTCGCTTCGGTCGCACTGGCTTCCTCCACTCCGATTACGCTTCACTGGACCGCCCCCGGCGCCGACAGCGTCTTCGGGCGAGCCCAGGTCTACGACCTGCGCTACTCGCGCCTCCCGATCACGACTTCGAACTTCCTGCTGGCCACGAAGGTCACGGGGCTGCCGTCGCCCGCGGTCGCCGGGACGCTGGAGTCGTTCGTGGTCTCGGGCCTGTCCGACGACGTGACGTACTTCATGGCCATCAAGGCGGCGGATGGCGCCGGGAACTGGTCGAAGCTGTCGAATCTGTGGATCCGCCAGGTGATGACCGTGGGCGTCGACCCGGCCGCGCTTTCGCTCTCGTTCTCTCCGCCGCGGCCCAACCCCGCGCGCGCGTCCGCGCGCTGGGTCTACTCGATGCCGCAGCCGGCGCGGGTCCAGGTCGACGTGTTCGACGCCCAGGGTCGCCGCGTGCGGACCCTCGCCGACGGCGAGCGGGCGGCGGGCCAGGGCGAGCTGTCCTGGGACCTCCGTGACGCCGGCGGCAGCCCGGTCGGCGCGGGGATCTACTTCGTGACCGCCCGCCTCGGCTCGGCGGCCTGGACGAGTCGGTTGGTCGTGATTCGATAGGCCGGGGTCCGCCGCCGCATCAACCACCCGAGCCGCGCACCGCGCGGACCCCGGCCCTCCGCCCGCCTCCACGCCTCCGGTGCTCCCCTGACGGGGCGCTTCCGCGCCTGCCCCGTTCCCGGATTTCCCTCGCGGCCCGGACCGCGGCTGTGCGAAGATGCGCGCCCAGCGCGGAGGAGCGACGGGGACCGGCCGACCGGGAGGCACCGACGGTGATGACGAACGAGATCCGGCATTCGGACGGCCGCATCGAGCTGGCGGATCCCACGCGGATCCAGGCGAGCCCGCTCTCGAACCCCGACCTCGCTCCGGTGCCGGTGAGCGGCCGCAACTGGACGACCTACAACTACGCAGCGCTGTGGATCAGCATGGCGCACTGCATCCCGACCTACATGCTGGCCTCGGGCCTCATGGTGGCGGGCATGAACTGGATGCAGGCGCTGGCCACGATCCTGCTGGGCAACACCATCGTGCTGGTGCCGATCCTCCTGAACTCGCACCCGGGCACCAAGTACGGCATCCCGTTCCCGGTGTTCGCGCGAGCCGCCTACGGGACGATCGGCTCGAACCTTCCCGCGTTGATGAGGGCGCTGGTCGCCTGCGGCTGGTTCGGGATCCAGTCGTGGATCGGCGGCGAGGCGCTCGACACGCTCGCCGCGGTACTCGTTCCGGGCTGGCACGGCCTGCTCGGGCCGGGCTTCGGCGGGCACACGACGACGGCCTGGCTCGCGTTCCTGCTGTTCTGGGGGATGAATGTGTTCATCATCTACCGCGGCATCGACCTGCTGCGGAAGGTCGAGAACTGGGCCGCGCCCTTCGTGCTCGTGATGGCGGGCGTCCTCCTCGCCTGGGCGGTGCGGCAGGCGCACGGGTTCGGCCCGCTGCTCGCGCAGCCCGGTAGGTTCCACACCTTCGGCGAGTTGATGCCGGTGTTCGTCCCCTCGCTCACCGCGATGATCGGCTACTGGGCGACGCTGTCGCTCAACATGCCGGACTTCACGCGCTACGGCCGGAGCCAGCGCGACCAGGCGATCGGGCAGGTGGTCGCCCTGCCCACGACCATGTCGGTGTTCGCCGGGATGGGCGTGCTCATCACCAGCGCGACCGTGCTGATCTACGGCCGCGCGATCTGGGACCCGGTCCAGCTGGTCGGCAACTTCCGGTCGCCGGTGGTGGTGGCGGTCTCGATGTTCACCGTGGTGGTCGCCACGCTGGCGGTCAACATCGCCGCGAACGTGGTGTCCCCGGCGAACGACTTCGCGAACGCCTTCCCGCGGGCGATCCGCTTCAAGACCGGCGGGTTGATCACCGGGATCATCGGGATCCTGATGCAGCCCTGGCGGTTGCTCGCCGACCCCTCGGGCTACATCTTCGCCTGGCTGCTCGGCTACTCGGGCGGGCTGGGCTCGATCGCGGGGGTGCTGATCGCCGACTACTGGCTGGTCCGCAGGCGGCGGCTGGTGCTCGAGGATCTTTACCTCGCGACCGGCATCTATCGCTATCGCGGTGGCTGGAACTGGAAGGCGGTCGTCGCGACGGTCGTCGGCTGCGCCCTGGCGTGGGGTGGACTGGTCGTGCCCGGGCTCAAGCCGCTCTATTCCTACGCGTGGTTCGTCGGCTTCTTCGCCGCCGGCCTGCTCTACTGGGGGCTCTCCGCCCGGACGCAGCGCGGCTGACGGCGCGGGGAGCGGCCGGCCCGCCGGCCTCTCGAAGCGAGGTGTCCCGTGAAGCGACTCCTGCTGTCGATCGCGTTCCTCTCCATCTCGAGCGTGTCCATGGCCAAGGTGATCACCCGGACGGTCGAGTACCGGCAGGGCGAGACCACCTGCCAGGGCTACCTGTCGTACGACGACGCCGTGGCGGGAAGGCGGCCCGCCATCCTGATCGTGCACGACTGGATGGGGGTATCGGACTACCAGAAGATGCGCGCGGAGCAACTCGCGGCGCTCGGCTACGTGGCGCTCGCGGCGGACGTCTACGGCAAGGGCGTGCGGCCGGCGAACCGGGACGAGGCCGCGGCGCTGGCGGGCGGCTTCTACAAGGACCGCGCGCTGCTCCGGTCCCGCGTGCGCGCGGGGCTGGACTGCCTCGCCGGGCAGCCGCAGGCGGACCCGGCGCGACTGGCGGCGATCGGCTACTGCTTCGGCGGGGCCGGCGCCCTCGAGCTGGCGAGGAGCGGCGCGCCGCTGCGCGCGGTCGTCACCTTCCACGGCTCGCTGTCGGCGGCCGACACGAGCGACGCCAGGAACATCAGGGCCAAGGTGCTCGTGCTGCACGGCGCCGACGACCCGTTCGTGAAGCAGGACGAGGTCCAGGCCTTCATGAACGAGATGCGCGCGGGGCACGTGGACTGGCAGGTCGTCCAGTACAGCGGTGCCGTCCACAGCTTCACGGACCGGCGCGCGGGGGACGACAACAGCAAGGGCGCCGCCTACAACGCGGCCGCCGACCGGCGGTCGTGGCGCGCGATGCGCGACTTCCTGGAGGAGACACTGGCGAAGTGACGGCCGGGGACGCGCACCTCTCGGACGTGCCGCCGGTGGCCGGCCGCGGCCACGAAATACCATGCGCCTGTCACCTCCCCGTGACACCGCCCGGGCACATCCGGTATCGAAATGGATGAGAGCAACGGGTCTCGTGGGGCGCTGGACCGCCGGGACGGAAGGAGGCGAACGGGGGCCCCGGAACGGGGGCGGCGGAACGGCCGGCCCCATCAGCGGTTGCTCGAAGGCGGGGCCGCAAGGGTCAGTCGGCCAGGCTCTTGGCGAACAGCACGAGGGGCTCGCCAGGGGCCGGGCGGAGAGTGAGGCATCCTATGAAACGCACCCTGGTCGTGGTGGCCGCCGGGCTTGTCCTGTCCTTCCTCCTGCCGCATGACGCCCTGGCCTTCGGGGTGAAGGACGTCGTGACGATGAGCCGGGACGGGGTCCCCGATTCGCTGATCATCGCGAAGATCAGGCACGGCGACACGCGGTTCGACCTGGACGCCAAGGACTTCCACGTCCTCAAGGAGGCGGGGGTGTCCAACGACGTCGTCCTGGCCATGTTGCGCACGGAAGACAGCGGCCACGCAGGCGTCTACCGCGACAGTTACTACTGGTGGCCGTACTACTCGCCGTGGTCCTGGGACTTCGATTTCGACTTCTACGCGCCGTACTACCACACCGTCCACGTGCGGCCGGGGTTCGGCTACCACGGCTTTGCCGGTTCGGGCCACGGCTCGCGCCGTCGTTGAGGACCCTCGGCCCGCCGGGTTCGCCGCGGGTGCCGCCTGAGGAGCGATATCCGCATCCGGGGCCCCGGACGAGTCGATCGAGGAAGGCAGCTGCAGGCGTCCGTGCCGCACGGGCGCCTGCGGGTGCAGGAACGTCTCTCGGGCAGCCATGGTTGGCAGAAGGGGGTAGGAACCGATGCGTCTCGCTTCCGTAGCCCGTTTGGGTCTCACCTGCGCGGGCCTCGCGATGTTCGCGGCCCAGCCGGTGCGCGCCGACATCACCGTCATCGGGAGCTTCACGTTCGTGGACGGTGACACCGCCACCCGCGCCAGCTACTTCACCTCGCGGAGGATCCGGGTCTCGACTCCCGACGGCCGGGAGGTGGTCTTCGACTCGAAGGACCAGCGCATCACGCTCATCGACCACCGGCGCAGGGTCTACTGGGAAGGGCCCCTGGCCCGGGCGGACAGCATCGTGGACGTCACGGACGGCAGCCGCTGGGACATGATGCTGCGGGACGCCAACGAGGAGTTGAAGTCGGAATGGGCCCGGGACGTGGACTTCTCGCCCGATTCGATCCAGATGGACGACGGGTTCAAGACGAAGATGATCGCCGGCTATCCCTGCAATCGATGGACGATCCGGGCCGGCCCCGAGATGGCGGTGGAACGCTGGACGGCCGCTTCGCTCCAGATCGAGCCCTACGACGAGACTACCGACGACGTCGTCCTTGCCGCGGTCCTGGACCCGGTCGCGCGCGCGATCATGACCATGTTCTGGGAGACGCAGGACGCGACCGGATTGTGCCTGGCCGCGTCGGTGAACTTCACCACGCCGACGATGAACGGCAGCTTCCACTGGGAGGCCGTGCGAGTGATCGGGGCCAGGATCCCGGATTCGGCCTGGACCGTGCCGCGCGGCTACACGAAGATCGCGCTCGCCAGCGAGGTTCCACCCGCGAAGCTCTGACCGCCTGGCGACTGTCGTCGCCGGCGGGGGCGTCCAGCCGGGGTTACGGTTCCGTGCATCGTTCCGCCCCCGCTCGGGCATCCAACCGGGCACGTACACCTGCCTGGGTCCGGGTGAAGGGAGGGAGACCGTGTCGACGAGTTGCGCCGCGTCGCGTCCGGACGGCCCGTCCAGGTGCCTGGGCATGGTGAGGAGCTGCGCGACCGTCCTGCTGCTTGCCGGGTTCGTCGCGCCGGCCGGTGCGTCACCGCCCGCCCGGGACCCGACGGTCGCCGTGCTCCTGGCGGCGGGGGATTCCTCGCTCGCCGTGCTGGACCTGGACGCGGCGAGCGCCGCCTACGGTCAGGCGCATCGCATCGCCCCGGCGAGCTACGAGGCGGCCTGGAAACTCGCCCGGGCCCTGGCCGACCAGGCGACCCTGAGCACGAAGGCGGCTGACCAGAAGCGCCTCTGCCAGCAGGCGGAGTCACTGGCGCGTGCGGCCGTGGCCCTGGAGCCGGGTGGTGCGAAGGGTCATGTCTTCCTCGCGATCGCGCTCGGCAAGCTCGCGCTCTTCGAGGGCGGGAAGCGCAAGGTGCGGCTGTCGCGCGAGATCGAGGCCGAGGCGGACACGGCGCTGGCGCTCGATCCAAACGAGGACCTGGCGCACCACGTCCTCGGCGTCTGGAACCGGGAGGTCGTTGGGTTGCCGGGGATCCTCCGGTTCTTCGCCACCGTGCTCTACGGCAGGCTGCCGCAGGCTTCGCTCGACGCGGCCCTCGATCATCTCGGCAGGGCCGCGGCCCTGCGCCCCGAGGTCATCCCGCACCACGTCGAGCTGGGCATCACCCTGGCGGCGGCCCGTCGCTACCGGGAGGCGCAAGTGGAGCTCGAAGGCGCGCTGGGCCTGCGCACCACCTGGATCACCGATGAGCAGTACCGGGCGAAGGCCCGGCGCGCGCTCGCCGACCTGCGGCGGAACGTGCGATAGTCCGGGGGTGGGTCCGCGAGCCGCGGACGGCACCCCGATCCGAACACGAGCCGCTCGGAGACCATGTGACTCCCTCCGGTCAAGGCGTAGCCCCCAGCCCGCCGCGGATCCGCGCGGTGGCGCGCGCGCTGCCCCCCCACTACGCGGACCAGGAGACGCTGATCGCGGCGTTCCGGCACGCCTGGGCCGGCGCCCACTTCAACGTCGAGCGGCTGGCAGAACTCCACCGTGCCGTCCAGGTGAAGGGCAGGTACCTGGCGTTGCCCATCGGCGAGTACCCGGGCCTGGTCTCGTTCGCCGCGCGGAACGAGGCGTGGCGGCGCTGCGCGGTCGAGATCGGGGCACAAGCCGTGGGAGAGGCGCTGCGGAGCGCCGGCCTGGCGCCGCACGACGTGGACCACCTCTTCTTCGTGACCACGACCGGCCTCGCGACCCCCAGCGTCGATGCCCTGCTCGTCAACCGCCTGGGCCTGCGTACCGACGTGCGCCGCTCGCCGCTCTTCGGTCTCGGTTGCGCCGGGGGCGCGGCCGCGCTGGGCCGCGCGGCGGATTGGCTGGCGTCCGCTCCCGGCGGCGTCGCCGTCGTGCTCTCGGTCGAGCTCTGCTCACTGACCCTCCAGCGTGAGGACCTCTCGATCCCCAACATCATCGCCTCGGGTCTCTTCGGGGACGGCGCTGCTGCGGCCGTGCTGACGGGCCCCTCGCGTTCGGACGACGGCCCGCGCGTCGTCGCGTCCGCGTCCTCCTTCTATCGTGACACCGAGCGCGTGATGGGGTGGGACATCGTGGACAGTGGCTTCAAGATCGTGCTCTCGGCCAGCGTGCCGGACGTCGTCCGCGCGCGTGTCGGTGGGGATGTGGACCGTTTCCTGGCGCGACATGGGCGCTCGCGCGCGGACATCCGTCACTGGCTGGCCCACACGGGCGGGCCGAGGGTCCTGCACGCCTTCGAGGACGCGCTCGGGCTGCCGCCCGCGGCGCTCGCGCGCTCGCACCGTTCACTCGCCGAGGTCGGCAACCTGTCATCCGCGGCGGTCTTGTTCGTGCTGGGCGAGCTGCTCGAGTCGGGGGAGGCCCGGCCGGGCGACCTCGGCCTGCTGGCGGCCATGGGGCCGGGCTTCTGCGCCGAACTGGTGCTGCTGCGATGGTGACCTCGGTCGCGTGGTTCCTGGTCCTGATCGGCGCGGTCTATGCCGAACGGCTGGTGGAACTCCTGGTCTCGGGACGCAACGCCCGCCGGATGCTGTCGATGGGGGGCACGGAAACCGGTCGCGCTCACTACCCGGCCATGGTTGTCTTCCACGCGGTCTTTCCGGCAGCCTGCGTGGCGGAGGTCCTGTGGCTGCGCCGTCCGTTTCCCGGTCTCCTCGGCTGGGGCGCCCTCGTCCTCGTGCTCGGGGCGCAAGCGCTCCGGTGGTGGTGCATCCGCACGCTGGCCGGACGATGGACGACCCGGATCATCGTCGTGCCGGGCGCGTCGCCCGTCGTCGTCGGGCCCTACCGCCTGCAGCGCCACCCGAACTACCTCGCCGTCATCGTCGAGGTCGCCGCGCTGCCGCTGGTCCACGGGGCCTGGCTGGTCGCGCTCGCGGCTTCGGCCGTCAACGCCGCCCTCCTGGTCGCGCGCATCCGCGGCGAGGAGCAGGCGCTGGGGGGCGCGTGGCAGGCGGCCTTCGCCCGCCGGCCGCGGCTCCTGCCGGGGAGGCACCGTGCCTGAACTCGAGGCCGAGATCCTGGCCGAGGTCCGCCGCGTCGCCGCCGATCTCCGGATCGCGCTCCCGGTCGAGGTCGGGCATCACCTGGTTCGGGACCTCCGGCTCGATTCGGTCGGTGCGCTCACGCTCGCGGTGGCCCTCGAGGACCGCTTCCACGTCCTGCTCTCCGACTCGGATGCCGCGCGCGTCGAGACGGTCGGCGACCTGGTCCGGCTGGTGGCCCGGCGAGTGGAGGAGGGCGCCTCGTGAAGGGCCCGCCGCTCCCGCCGCCGCGCTTCGGCACGCTCGACCAGGTGCTGGAGGCGGCCGCCCGGCATCCCTCGGGACTCACCTTCGTGGACCTGCGCGAGCGCGAGGTGACGCTCGGCTGGGGCGAGATCCGCGAGCAGGCCGGGCGCGTGGCGGCCGGACTTCGCTCCCTGGGCCTGGAGCGCGAGGAGCGGGTCGCGCTCGTCCTGCCGACCTCGCCGGGGTTCGTGAGCGCGTTCTTCGGCGTGCTGCTGGCCGGCGCCGTTCCCGTGCCCTTGTACCCGCCGGCACGCCTCGGACGGCTCGCCGAGTACGGCACGGCCACGGCACGGCTGATCGGCGCGGTGCAGGCGGCGCTCGTGCTGACCGATGCGCGGGTCCGCACCGTGCTCGGCGAGACCATCGAGCGGGCGCGGCCGCGGCTCGGGTGCCGCACCGTCGAGGGGCTGCCGCGCGGGGCAGGGCGGCCGGCGGCGCCCGCGCCCATGCCCGACGACCTCGCGCTCATCCAGTTCTCCTCGGGCGCCACCGTCGAGCCGAAGCCGGTGGGGCTCACGCACCGCGCGGTCGTGAGCCAGTGCGCGATGCTCGACGCGATGCTGCCGCAGGGCGGGAAGGACGAGGCCCGCGGGGTATCGTGGCTGCCGCTCTACCATGACATGGGGCTCATCGCCGGGCCGCTGCTAGCCGCCTACGTCCCCGGGCCGCTGGTCCTCATCCCGCCGGAGCACTTCCTCGCGCGCCCCGCGCTGTGGCTGCGCGCGATCGCCCGTCACCGCGCCACCCTCACGCCGTCTCCGCCCTTCGCCCTCGGGATGTGCACGCGTCGCATCCCGGAGGCGGAACTCGACGGCGTGGATCTCTCCAGCCTGCGGCTCCTCACCTGTGGAGCCGAGCCGATCTCCCACGACACGGTCCAGCGCTTCGCCCGGCGCTTCGCGGCGCACGGTCTCGACCCGGAGGTCGTCTGCCCGGTCTACGGCCTGTCGGAGGCCGCGCTCGCCGTGACCTTCTGTCCGGTCGGCCGTCCGGTGCGGGCGATGCAGGTCGACGGCGCCCGTCTGGCTCGAACCGGGGAGGTGGTCGAAGGCGGCCGGGCGATCGTCTCCGTCGGGGTGCCGGTCCCCGGGGTCGAGATCGAAGTGCGCGGTCCCGACACCGGGATCCGTCCCGAGCGCCGCGTCGGGCGCGTGTACCTGAAGAGCCCATCGCTCATGTCCGGCTACGTCGGCCGTCCCGAGGCCACGGCCGCGGCGCTGAGCGACGGCTGGCTCGACACCGGCGATCTCGGATTCATCGCCGACGGGGAGCTCTACATCTCCGGCCGCGCGAAGGACCTGGTCATCATCCGCGGGGCCAACCACGATCCGCAGGAGTTCGAGGACTGCCTGGCCGGGGTCGCGGGGATCAGGCCTGGCTGCGCGATCGCAGTCGGCTTCACGCCGCGCGGCGAGGATGCCGAGGTCCTCCTCATCCTCGCCGAGCGGGACCCGGATCGCCCGACCGCGGCCGACGGGTTGGTGGTGGCGCGGGCCAGGGACGCGGTGCTCGGGGCCACCGGCGTCGCGCCGCACACGGTCGCGCTGCTCGCGCCCGGGACGCTACCGCGCACCTCGAGCGGCAAGCTGCGCCGGGCGCACGCGCTCGAACTCCACCTCTCCGGGGCGCTCGTGCCCGCCGCGGAGGCCGGCCCGCTGCGCGTGGCCGGCGCGCTCGTGCGCTCCGCGCTGGGCTTCGCTCGCGCCCGGTCGGGGCCGCGGTCCGAGCCCGGGTGAGCGGCGCCGGGTACGACGTGGCGATCGTGGGCGCCGGGCCCGCGGGCCTCGCCGTCGCCATCGAGTCCGCGCGCCGCGGCCTTGCCACGGTCGTCCTCGAGCGCTCGTCCGGGCCCCCCGACAAGGCGTGCGGCGAGGGCTTGATGCCCCGGGGCGTGACCTGGCTCGAGGCTGCGGGGGTGCGGCCCCTGCTTGGCCCCGCCGACTGCACGCCCATCGAGACCATCCGCTGGATCGAAGCGGACGGGCGCCCGGTGGAAGGCCGCCTCCCGGCGCCGGGCGCGCTGGGCGTGCGCCGGACGGCGCTGACCGCCGCCCTGGCCCGGCGGGCGGCGGAATGCGGGGCGGAGTTGAGCTTCGGATGCCCGGTGCGCCGCCACGCGCGGACGGCGGAGGGAGTCGCGCTGCAGACCGACGGGGAGGAGGTTCGCGCGGCGCTACTCGTGGCCGCGGATGGACTCCACTCGCCGATCCGCCGTGCGGCAGGGCTCGATCGTCCCCTCGCCTCACCGCGTCGCTTCGGTCTGCGGCGGCACTTCCGGATCGCACCGTGGGGGCGCGCCGTGGAAGTGCACCTGCGGCCGGGCATCGAGGCCTTCGTGACGCCGGCGGGGGACCGGCGCATCGGAATCGCCTTCCTGTGGGAACCGGGGGCGGTCGGGGTCGAGCCGGACTTCGATGCCTTCCTCGCGCTCTTCCCGCGCGTGGCCGAGCGCGTCGGCGACAGCGAGCCCGATTCGGACGCGAAGGGGGCCGGGCCCTTCGCGCAACGTTGCCGTACGCCCGTCGCCGACCGGCTCGTGCTGGTGGGTGACGCCGCCGGATTCGAAGACGCCATCACGGCGGAAGGGGTCACGCTCGCCTTCTCCTGTGCCGCCGCGCTCGGCAGGCTCCTGCCGGGCGCCCTGGCGCAAGGGGCGACCAAGGGCTCGCTCGAACCCTTCGCGCGGGAGTTCGAGAGCGCCTTCCGCCGGCACGCGTCCATCGCGCGCACGATGCTCGCGCTGTCGCGCCATCCACGGCTGCGCCGGGGTCTCACGCGCTCGCTGTGCCTCGTCCCCCGCGTGGTGGATCGCCTCATGAAGGCGGCGCTGTCGTAGCTCCCGGCCGGCGGGCTTACCCGGGCGGGAGCGCGCCCGTCGCCGCTTCCCGCTTCTCCGTTCGAGGACGCCCGCCCCGACGGCGCCCGGGCTTGCCGATGCCGGCCTCCGGGGACACCAACCGCCGGACTCGCACGACGACCGGAGCCGGACTTATCGGAGGGCTGGACTCTGCTCCGGCACAGGTCGCTTGCGCGTGAAGCGCACCGGGCTCGAGCTGGACGAATCAGAATGAGTGCCCGGAAGCACAGCGGACACCAGGCCGATCCAGTCGGGAGGATGTATGAAGAGTCTCAAGCTTCCGCTCGTCATCGCAGTGGCAGGCCTTGCGGCCATGTCCCTGCTGGCGGCCGGATGCGGCAGCAAGAGCTCCAGTCCCACCAGCCCCGCAGGCTCCATGAACATGACGGGTGGTGGGGGCGGGGCGAGCAATACGCCGTTCGACTCGGGCAGCCTCACGGCGCCCGCGTCGTTCGATCACACGTTCCCGGTGGCGGGGAGCGTGGGCTACCACTGCACCTTCCACCAGGCCATGGGCATGGTCGGTACGGTGGTCGTGTCCGCCGGTGGCCCCAGCTCGGCGACCGTCACCGCGAGCGGGACGAGCTTCAGCCCCGCCTCGGTCACGATCATGCCGGGGGGCACCGTGCACTGGTCGGTCACGGGGGGCACGCACACGGTGACCAGCAACTAGGCGGGGTGTGAACGGCGGTGGCGACGGGCCGATCGCAACGCCGGCCGGCCTCCGCGCGGCAGGCAGGCCACGCCGCGGCGCGTGGGCGGTTCTTCCGGCACCCGCGCCGCCCATTCAGTCCGGGGAAGCACCTCGGTCAGCGGCAAGACGAGCCACCAGGAGGGAATCCGCCGTGAGGATCCACCACGCCGTCATGGCCGCGGTCGCCGTCGGGCTGTTCGCCGCCCAGCCCGCGTCCGCCACGTTTCACCTGATGCAGGTCGAGCAGGTGATCGCCGGCGTCAATGGCTCGACCGGCATCCAGGCCATCCAGTTGCGGATGCGGAACCTGGGCGAGAACCTCGTGTCGAACGCGCGCCTCGTGGTGCGGGATGCGAGCGGCGCCAACCCGGTAGTCCTGATCGCGTTCCCCGCGAACGTCACGAACGGGTCAGCCGGTGACCGGGTCCTGGTCGCGACGTCGGCCTTCGCGAGCGCCACGGTCCCGTCCCTGACCCCGGACTTCATCCTCACCAACCCGATCCCCGCCTCGTACCTCGCAGCCGGCTCGCTCACCTACGAGCAGAACACCGGGACCGTCCTCTGGCGGCTGAGCTGGGGGGGCGCCGGCTACACGGGCCCGGGCACGGGGGCGATCACCAACGACGCCGACGGCAACTTCTCCCCGCCGTTCGCGGGACCCCTGCCGTCGAGCACGGCGCAGGCGCTCCTCTTCAAGTTCGCTGCCAATGCTGCGAGCACGAACAACGCCAACGACTACGCGCTCACGGCCGGCGCGGCGACGTTCACGAACAATACGCGCGCCAGCGGAACGATCAACAGCCTTGCCGCGGTCGATGGGGGCGCGCCCGAGAACCTGCTGGCGCTGGGGCCGCCCGCCCCGAACCCGGCCAGGAACTCGCTGGCCTTCGACGTGAGGCTGCCACGGGAAACCCGGGTGCAGCTACGCGTCATCGATGTCTTCGGTCGTGTGGTCAGCACGATCCTTGACGAGACGCTGTCGGGTGGCCAGCACCATCTGTCCTGGGACGCGGCGGGCCAGGCGGGTCCCCGGCTCTCGAGCGGAATGTACTTCCTCGCGATGGACGCCGGAGGCTCGCGAAGGACGCAGCGATTCGTCCTGATCCATTGATCGGGTCCCGGTACTCGGCATGCCCGATGCACGCATGGAGCGGCCCGGCAGTGCGATGGCAGGGATCGGGTGGGACGTCCACGGCGCAGGCCTGAAGACCCGCTTCTGCTCTTGCCTTGGCGGGCCCGGCGGCAGTATAGGTTTCGGGATGCGTGGTCCTTCTCGCGGTCGGCGGGCTGCAACGGTGGCGTGCGGATCGGCGCTCCTGGGCGTGGTACTGCTGCCCGGGTGTTCGGACCTGGGTGAGCCGTTGCGCCCCGCCCGCCCACCGGCGCCACCGGCGGTCACGGTCTCCTTCGCCGCCGACATCCAGCCGATCCTCACCAGCAATTGCATCGGCTGCCACGGGTCGGTCGCTCCGACCGCGAACCTGGATCTCAGCGCGGGGGCGAGCCGCGCGAACCTGGTCAATGTCGTGAGCTCCGGCTACGCGCCGGCGCTTCGCGTCGCGCCGGCCGACACGAGTGCCTCGGTGCTCTTCCACAAGGTCTTCGGGACCGGCTCGTACGGTGCCCAGATGCCCTTCGGCGGCAGCCTGCCGCAGGTCGAACGCGAGCGGATCCGCGCGTGGATCCTCGAGGGCGCGCGGGACAACTGAGCGGGCGCCGGGGCGTCCGCGTGGGGTGCGAGATCATGTCGAACGCCATTCGAACGATCGCCGCGATCTTCGCGGTGGCCCTGCTGCTGGCCGCCGCATCCGCCTTCCGCGCCGATGCCGTGCCGCGCTACTCCGCGCGCTACGGCCAACGCTGCGGACTGTGCCACGTGAACCCATCGGGCGGCGGCATGCGGACCGCCTACGCGAGCCAGCAACTGGTGCCCGACGAGATCGCCTGGGCGCGCGCCACGGCGGAGAGCGCGCTGGTTCCGGATCCGCAGATCACGCGAAGCCTGGCCGTCGGAGCCGACTTCCGCGAGCTGTACATCGGATCCTCGGACGCGTCACGCAACCTGGATTTCTTCCAGATGCAGGGCGACCTGTATCTCGCGTTCCAACTCGAGCCGCGGGCCACGCTCTACTACGGCCGCGGCATGACCGACAGCCGCGAGCTGTTCGCGACCGCATACGTGCTGCCGTTGACCGGCTACGTGAAGGCGGGCCGGTTCGTCCCGTCGTACGGCTGGAAGTTCGATGACCACACGATGTACGTGCGCGACGCGCTCGGGCTCGCGCCGCCCGCCAACAGCGATGTCGGGCTCGAGGTCGGCCTGCAGCCCGGGCGGTTCGATGTCCAGCTGGGGCTGGTGAACGGCAGCCGGGGTTCGACCCTCGACACCGACAACCGGCTGGCGCAGTCGGCCAACGCCATCGCCCGCTGGAGCGCCGGGGCGTTGGGCGCTGGCCTGGGGGTCGCGGGCTACCTCCAGCCCGGGAGGCGTTCGGATCTCGCCGTCGGCGGGACCTACGGCTACCTGACCTGGCGGGGCCTGACCTGGCTGGGCGAGTTGGACCTGGCGCGGCGCGAGCCCGCCGACACCAGTCGCGTCACCGCGCTGGTGACCTCGCACGAGCTGAGCTTCGTCGCCCACCGGGGCCTGGAGTTGATCGCCACGTACGACTTCTTCGACCCCGACCGGTACTACGCGTCGGGGTCGAAGTCGCGCTGGGGGATCGGCCTGCACTGCATGCCGCGGCCCTACCTGGCGCTCGGCACCACCTACCGGCGGACCCATTTCGAATCAGGACCCGCGCTGAGCGGTGACGATTTCGACGAGACGGTGCTCCAGTTGCACGTCGCTTACTGAACCTGGCCGACTGCAAGGACCGAACGATGCGCCGATGGACGATGTGCTTGCCGGTGTTGTTCGTGCTGGCCACCGCCGCGAACGCCGAGGAGTTCGTCGTCGGCCCCGGCGGCGGGAACCAGGTCGTATTCGTCTCGAAGGCCACCGTGGAGTCGTTCGAGGGCAGGACGTCACAGGTGGAAGGCCGCATCGCCGGGGATCCCGCCGCGGTCGGGGACAGCATCACCGTGAGGATCGCAGTCGACCTCGCCAGCCTCGACACGGGCATCGCCATGCGCAACCGCCACATGCGCGAGAACCATCTCGAGACGGACCGGTATCCGAGCGCGGTCTTCACCGGTGCCGCGGTGGCCAGCCCCGCCGGGGCGAAGCTCGATCCAGGCGTCCCGGTGACCTTCGCGATCGAGGGCACGTTCGCGTTGCACGGGGTGAGCCGCAGATTGCGCACGAACGTCGAGGTCACCCTCGAGGAACAGGCCGGCCGGCGCCGGTTGCGCTTCGCGACGGCGTTCCCGGTCGCGCTGTCGGACTACGGCATCAGCCGGCCGAAGTTCCTCTTCCTGAAGCTGGCCGACGTGCAGACCGTGAAGCTGAGCGGGGTGGCGACCGCCCGCTGAGTGGTGCGGGCCCGGGCCGGAGGCGCCGGTCGGCTAGGGCCTTCGGGCGAACTTCTGAATGCGGTGGTTGTTGGTGTCCGCCACGTAGACGTTGCTGTCTCGGTCCACCGCCACGTCCAGCGGGTTGTCGAACTGCCCGTTCCCGCTGCCGAAGCTGCCACACTGTCCCAGGTAGGCGCCGCTGCTCGTGAACACCTCGACGCGGTTGTTCCCGCTGTCCGCCACGTAGACGTTGCCGCTGGTGTCCACGGCCACGCCGTACGGGGTGTGGAGCTGCCCGTCCCCGGCGCCGAGCGTGCCCCATTGCGTCAGGTAGGCGCCGCCACTGGTGAACTTCTGGACGCGGTGGTTCGGCGAGGTATCCACCACGTAGACGTTGCCGCTGCGGTCCACCGCCACGCCGGCCGGACTCTCGAACTGCCCGTTCCCGCTGCCGCGCGTGCCCCACTGGGCGAGGTAGGCGCCGCCCCCGGTGAACTTCTGGACACGGTAGTTCGTCATGTCCGCGACGTAGACGTCGCCGCCGCCGTCCACCGCCACGTCGCGAGGGTTGTTGAACTGCCCGTTCCCGCTGCCGAGCGTGCCCCACTGCGCGAGGTAGACGCCCTCGGCGGTGAGCTTCTGGACGCGGTGGTTGAAGAACTCCGCCACGTAGACGTCGCGATTCCCGTCCACCGCCACGCCGGTGGGCAGGTAGAACTGCCCGTCCCCGGTGCCGAACGTGCCCCACTGGGTGAGGTAGGTCCCGTCGCGGGTGAACTTCTGGACGCGGTGGTCGTTGTCCGCCACGTAGACGTAGTTGCTCTCGTCCACCGCTACGCTCTGCGGCCAGCGGAACTGCCCGGGCCCGGCGCCGCTGTCGCCCCAGGACTGGACGAAGTCGTACGTCACGGTCGGGGGCTGTGGCTGGGGCTCGGGCTCGGGTTGGGGCCCCGTCGGCGCCGGGTGCTTCTTGGCACACCCTCCGGCTGCCGCGAGACACAGCAGTCCCGCGCAGGCGAGGGAGAACGCTCTACCCAGGTGCATGACGGCCTCCGACGGATGGTCCCGGCCCGCAGGGGCCGGGTGGGTCGAGCGCAGGATCCGCCCCGCGATCCCGCGCGGGGATGCTACCACCTGGCGCCACGGTCGTCGACGGCGTGGCCGCGCGCCTGCGCCGACGGAAGTCGGCGCCGGGGGGAGTCTGGACACCCGGGGGGCGCATCGGTACGTTCCTCCGCGAGCGGCCGCGCCCGTGGCGCGGGCCGGCGAAGGCGGGACTCCCGTGATCCTCGCGGCGTGAGGCTCTCTTCAGGGCCAAACAGGGAAGGAGCGCACATGCAGCTCGGGATGATCGGCCTCGGTCGGATGGGGGCCAACATGGTTCGGCGCCTGATGCGCGCCGGGCACCAGTGCGCCGTGTTCGACCGGTCGCCCGAGGCGGTCCGGGCCCTGACCGGCGAAGGCGCGACCGGTGCCGACTCGCTCGATGACCTCGTGAAGCAGCTCGCCGCGCCCCGGATCGTGTGGTTGATGGTGCCGGCGGCGGTGGTGGACCGGACGATCGGAGACCTGGCGGGCCGATTGGCTCCCGGGGACATCGTCGTGGACGGCGGGAACTCCTACTACGTCGACGATATCCGGCGCGCGAAGGAGCTCGAAGCTCGGGGCATCCACTACGTCGACGTGGGGACGAGCGGCGGGGTCTGGGGCCTGGAGCGCGGGTACTGCCTGATGATCGGCGGCGAGAGCGCGACCGTGAAGCTCCTCGATCCCATCTTCGCGTCACTCGCGCCCGGGTTCGACTCGGCCCCCCGCACGGCGGGGCGCGGCGGGACGATCCGCACCGCCGAGCACGGGTACCTGCAGTGCGGCCCGAGCGGCGCCGGGCACTTCGTGAAGATGGTCCACAACGGCATCGAGTACGGGCTCATGGCGGCGTACGCCGAAGGTCTCAACATCCTGCACCATGCCGATGTCGGCAGGCGGCAGCACGAGCAGGATGCCGAGACCGCTCCGCTCCGCGACCCGGAGCACTACCAGTTCGACTTCGACATCGGCGAGATCGCGGAAGTCTGGCGGCGCGGCAGCGTCGTCGCTTCCTGGCTGCTCGACCTGACGGCCGCCGCGCTCGCGGAGGACGCGCAACTTGCGAGCTTCTCGGGGCGGGTCTCCGACTCGGGCGAGGGGCGCTGGACCGTGAAGGCCGCCGTCGACGAGGCCGTGCCGGCGCCGGTCCTCACGACGGCGCTCTACGAGCGCTTCTCCTCCCGCGCGGAGGCGGACTACGCGGACAAGGTCCTCTCGGCGATGCGGTCCGCGTTCGGCGGGCACCGGGAGCGGCCGTGAGCGGTCCGCGTTCGGACGCGCTGGTGTTCTACGGTGCGACCGGTGACCTCGCCTTCAAGAAGATCTTCCCGGCCCTGCAGCGGATGGTTCGGGCCGGGGTGCTCGACGTGCCGGTGATCGGAGTGGCGCGGCAGGGCTGGACCCTCGAGCGACTGAGGGCCCGGGCGAGGGAAAGCGTGGAGATGCACGGGGGCGGAGCGGACCCCGTGGCCTTTCCCAGGCTGATGGGGTTGCTCCGCTACGTCGAGGGTGACTACTCCGCGCCGGCGACCTTCGACGCGCTGCGCCGGGAGCTGGGAGCGGCGGCGCGCCCGCTCCACTACATGGCCATCCCCCAGGGGCTCTTCGAGGAGGTCGTGAAGCAGCTCGGACGGACCGGCTGCGGCACCGGGGCGAGACTCGTCCTCGAGAAGCCGTTCGGGAGCGATCTCGCCTCCGCCCGACGGCTCAACGCCATCCTGCATGGCCGCTTCGACGAGCGGGTCATCTTCCGCATCGACCACTACCTCGGCAAGGACGCGGTCCAGAACCTGATCTTCTTCCGCTTCGCCAACGCCTTCCTCGAGCCCATCTGGAATCGCCGCTACGTCGAGGAAGTGCAGATCACGCTGGCCGAGAACTTCGGCATCCATGGCCGGGGGGCCTTCTACGACCGGGCCGGCGCCATCCGCGACGTGATCCAGAACCACCTGCTCCAGGTGCTCTCGAACGTGGCCATGGAGCCTCCGCCCGGCAGCCCCGACACCGAGACCCTCCGCGACGAGAAGGTGAAGGTGTTGAAGTCGATCCCCGCGCTCGGGCCCGCGCAAGTGGTGCGCGGGCAGTTCCGCGGCTATCGCTCGGAGTCCGGGGTGGCGCCGGACTCGCGCACGGAGACCTATGCCGCCGTGCGCCTGGAGGTCAACTCGTGGCGTTGGCAGGGCGTGCCCTTCTTCATCCGCGCCGGCAAGCATCTGCCCGTGACCCGCACCGAGGTGGTCGTGAAGCTCCGCCGCCCGCCGCCGATCGTGGAGGGGCTCGAGACGACCCCGAACCACGTGCGCTTCCGCCTGAGCCCGGACTTCATCATCGCGCTCGGCGCGACGGTCCGGGAACCGGGTCCGAAGGTCCGCGGCCACGACCTCGAGCTCGTCGCATCTCACGACCACGACGGCGAGGAATCCGACGCGTACGCCGAGTTGCTGGGCGACGCCATGAAGGGCGAGACGTTCCGCTTCGCGCGGCAGGACTACGTCGAGGAGGCGTGGCGCATCGTGGACCCCGTGCTCGGGGCCGACCAGCCCCCGACGGAGTACGAGCCCGGAACCTGGGGGCCACCGGCGGCCGAGGCGTTCGTGCCCGGCGGCTGGTTCGACTCGGGCGGGCTGCGCTAGTGGGGAGGGCGGCGGCAGCAGCCGGATCCCGGTGCGCCCGCGATGGCGGGGCCAGGCAGGGATCCTTCGGACACGGTCCCCGGCAGGGGTGACCATGACGACCGAAGTGCTGCCGGACGCCGAGGCCGTTGCCCGCCGGGCGGCGGCGGTCATCGCGGGCGAAGCGCGGACCGCGGTGGCGGCACGGGGTCGCTTCCTGCTCGCCACGAGCGGCGGGACGACGCCGTGGCGCATGCTTCGCAAGCTGGCGGAGGAGGATGTGCCCTGGGCATCCGTGCACCTCTTCCAGGTCGACGAGCGCGTGGTACCTGCCGGACACCCCGAGCGCAACCTCCGGCATCTCCGCGAGAACCTGCTGGCGCGGGTCCCGGTCCCGCCGGGGCAGATCCATGCCATGCCCGTCGAAGGCGCGGACCTGGACGCTGCCGCGAGCCGATACGCCGCGATCCTGCAGGCGGTCGCGGGCCGGCCGGCGGTGCTCGACCTGGTGCACCTCGGGCTCGGGGCCGACGGACACACCGCGTCGCTCGTCCCGGGGAGCCCGGAGCCCGGCACCGCCGATGCCGACGTGGTTGCGACGGACCCCTTCCAGGGGTACCGGCGCATGACACTCACATTCCCCCTGCTGGGCCGGGCCCGGCGGATCCTCTGGGTGGTGACCGGACCCGACAAGCATGCGGCCTTGTCGCGTCTGCTCCGTGGCGACCCCTCGATCCCAGCCGGTCGCGTCCGTGCCGACCGGGCGCTGGTCCTGACCGACGCCGCGGCAGCGGATCCCCTGCCTGGCCCATGAAGAAGTGCCGCATGCCGACGGCTGCCGATCTGGACCGACCGTCCGTCAGCCCCCTCCGCACCCCGTGCGAGGTCGCCTGGAGCCCTCCGGCCAAGCTCAGGACGGTGCGCGGGACTCGGACCTGTCTCCGCAGCCTCCCCGCGCCGCGAAGGACCCGTCGGGCGCCCCGCACCCGGGCCTGACACAGCCCTATGTCTGTCACCTGGGGTCCGTTAGCTCCCGAAAGGCAGACCAGACACGGGTGGCGGACGGGCATTCCTGCTGCCCAGGCGCCATCGGGCATCCCCGCGAGCCGACGGGTTGACCTGGACCTGGACAGTGGTGGAGCTGTATCGATACAGTCTCACGATTCACCTTGCGTTGTCCGGTCCATGGGTAGAGGCTAGTCCTCGTTCCCCGCTAGATGCATGGGGCGGCCCTGAGGCCCGGCCCCCACACCGCAAGCGAGCTACGGATCTTCGGACCGACCAGCCTTGGTCAGCCACCGGCCGATGTCCCGGACCGCGTACTACCGACGATTCCTGAACAACCCCGATCGAACTTCGACATGCACTGGCGGATCGCGGCAGCAACGCGATGTCCGCGGGGTCATCTAACTTGCAGGAGCCAGCGATGCGCTACCTACCTTGGGTCCTCGTCTTCGCACTCGCAGCACCGACCGTCCTATCGGGATGTCGGAACGATCAGCAGACCGCCGGCGGCAACGGGGATGACGCGGTCACCTCCAGCGTGGCCCACACCACGGTCCCTTCGGGCACGTCACTCGAAGTGACGCTCGGCAGCAGTCTCTCTTCGGAGAGCGCCAGCGTCGGCGATGCGTGGACCGGATCGATCCTGAATGGCCGGGACGGGATCCCCGCCGGCAGCGTGGTCAGCGGCACGGTCAGGGCGGTCACGGCGGCCGAGAAGGGCAACCGCGCCATGCTCGACCTCGCGCTCGACTCCATCACCATCGGGGGGCACCACTACCCGGTACACGGAACCATGAGAGCGATCACGGCCGGCTCGCCGCGGGCGCGGAACCTGGGTGCCATCGGAGCCGCGACGGCGGCGGGTGCGATCGTCGGTCACGCGATCGGCGGCTCGGACAAGGGGACGCTCGTCGGGGCCGTCGTGGGTGGCGGTGCGGCGACCGGAGTCGTGTCCCAGACCAAGGGCTGGCAGGTCGTGCTCAAGAGCGGGACCCCGCTCACCTTCACGACCAGCGGGGCCGTCGCGGTCCGGTCATAGGCCACGGGAGTCGTGATGGCTCGCTTTGCGAGGAAGTCGGATGGGCGGCGGATCTTCACCGCCGAATTCAAGCATGAGCAGGTCGGCCGCGTGCTGCGCGGCGAACTGACGCTCGCGCAGTTGAGCCGGAAGCTGGGGATCGCGAGAGGGCTGTTGCAGCGCTGGAAGCGGCTCGTGACTCAGGGGGCCGGGGCGACGGCGGCCCGCACCGTCGTGCTGCCGGCGACGGAGTTGCAGGCGGCGCAAGCGCACATTCGTGAACTGGAGCGCCTGGTGGGCAGGCAGGCGCTGGAGTTGGCCGGCTTGCGCACGGCCCTGGGCGTGGCAAGACGCGGGCTGAGTACGAAGAGGGCGGCCGGGCAGTGACCCGTCGGTGGCGACGATCCGCCGGGTGCCCGGCATCGGCCTTCTTCTGGCGGTCCCGCGGAAGCGGGGTGCTTGACGAGGATTGGTGGACGGTCTCGCGGAACATCGTGTGGGCGATCCGGCAAGCGACGGCCCCGGGCTCGGGCTGCCGGAGCGCTCGCCGACTCCGTCCATCGGATGAAGCTCACGTTGCGGTAGCGGCAAGAAGGGGAGGAGAACGACCATGAAGCGAGTACTCGCGCCGTTGATCTGTCTCGCGCTGTTCGTGGCCGTGGCGGGTTGCGCGGCCAACTACGGGCAGACGGAGATGCGCGCCCCGGTGCGCTCGCCCGGAAGCCAGGTGGACGTCTCGTACTTCTACGAGAGCCTCTCGCCCTACGGCCAGTGGTTCCAGGAACCGTCGTACGGCTGGTGCTGGACGCCCTATGACGTGTCCGCAGACTGGCGGCCCTACAGCGACGGCCACTGGGAGTACACCGACTACGGGTGGAGCTGGGCTGGGAATGAGTCGTGGGGCTGGGCGCCCTACCACTATGGACGCTGGTTCTTCGACGACTCGTACGGCTGGGTCTGGGTCCCCGGCACCGAGTGGGCGCCGGCCTGGGTCGCGTGGCGCACCGGCGATGACTTCGTGGGCTGGGCGCCGCTGCCACCGGCCGCCGGCTGGGACGCTTCGGGCGGCCTCTCCTTCGCAAATGCGAACGCGATCCCGTCCCACGAGTGGTGCTTCGTGCCGCGGCGGAACGTGCTCGACGTGAATCTGCGCGTGCAGGTGACCGTCGTCGCCCGCAACGTCACGCTGTTTGGGCGATCGCATGATGCAACCCGGTTCGAGGTCCGCGACGGCCGCCCAGCCAATATCGGTCTCGACGTCGCCCAGGTCGAGGGCTCTATCGGACGGCGCGTGCCGCGCGTGAAGATCGTCGACGTGGACAGGCCGGCGCGCGGGGGCGGCCAGCCGGCCGGCAGCGGCGCCGTCGGCTTCTTCCGGCCCGCGGTGCGACCCATGCCTGCCGAGCAGGCGCCTCCCCCCGAGGTGGCAACGCGCCGGAACGCCATCCCCGACGTGGAACTTCAACGCTTGCGCGACCAGCAGCAGCGCCAACTCGAGAACAATCTCAAGGACGAAGAGGCTCGCCTTGCGCGCGACCAGCAGAACGAGCTGCGCGCGCACGCGGCGGGGCCCGGCGCCGACGAGATCCGCAAGCAGCACGCGGCCGAGCAGCAGGCGTTTGAAGCGCACGCGGCGCAGCAGCGGCAGGTGCTGACGCAGCGGATTCAGAAGCAGATCGTGAACCCGGGCAAGGTCAAGAACGCCGGCAAGTCGGGCGGCAGGGGCAGGGGGCAGGACAAGCAAGGCAGGTGACGCGCTCGCCGGGCGCGCGGCGGCGGCCGACTTCGCTCCTCGCTGTTGGCTGCCGCCGAGGGCCGGCCGACCAAGATGGGAGGCAAGACATGCTTTGGACGATCGCAGTGGTGCTCATCATCCTCTGGCTGCTCGGCCTGTTGACGTCCTACACGATGGGGGGCTTCATCCACGTTCTGCTCGTCGTCGCCGTCATCGTCGTGCTGCTTCGGGTGATTCAAGGTCGGAGGGTGCTGTAGTCGGTTCCTCGTCCGCAGGGGAGACTGGAGATGAAGATCATCGGTGTTGCACTCGTGATCCTCGGGGTCGTCGCCCTGATCTACGGCGGGATCGGCTACAACCGCCAGACGACGATCCTGGAGGTGGGCGGGATCAAGGCCACGGCCACGGAGCACAAGGTGATTCCGATCGCGCCGATCGTCGGGGTGATCGCGCTGGTCGGCGGCATCGCGCTTCTCGTGGTTCCACGATTGCACCGTAGCTGACGTGTCCAGCACGCGATCCACGTTCACCATGCCGGCACTCCGTGCCGGCGCCGCACGTTCCTCGAACTCCAGAGGCCACGACATGAAGACCTTCCCTGGCAAGCTCCGCCTCCCTACGGCGCTGATCGTCGTCCTGTGCATGGGCGCGCTCAACTTCAGCCCGGCCCTGGCCGGCATCGCGCCGTCACGAACCTCGGGGGCGACCACCATCGCCTCGGCGCGCGACGCCGACATGCTCGTCGCGCAGCGGGCGCTCGAGAACAAGATCGTGGCGCAGAAGTTGCGCGACTACGGCGTGACCGCCGGAGACGCCCAACTCCGGCTGGCAAGCATGTCGGACCGGGATCTGCACACCCTGGCCAGTGCGTCCAACGGGTTGCCGAGCGGTGGGGATGGGGCGACCGGGGCCGTCATCGGTGTCCTGGTGATCGTCATCCTGGTGATCGTCATCCTCAAGCTCACGGACCACAGGGTGATCGTGAGATGACGCTGCGGATGCTGGCGGTGGTGCTCTTGCTGGCGTCGCCGTCCGTCGCACGGTCCGGGCCGGAGCCGCCGGCCCGGACGGCGCTCGACGTGCCGATCGTGGCGCAGGCGCCCCGGCGCTGCGGCCAGGCCACGCTCGAGATGGTGCTGCGCTACTACGGGGCCGATTCCCTGGTCCGTCGCGAGGCCGAACGGGCGTACGATCCCGCCCTGCGCGGCTCGCTCATCACCGACCTCGCGGCCGCCGCGCGCCGTGCCGGGTACGAAGCGACCATCGCGACCCTGGTCCCCGATTCGCTGATCGCCCTGCTCGCGGCCGGCGTGCCGCCCATCGTGCTGTACCAGAAGGGCCGGGCCCCGCTCACCGTCGCGCATTTCGCGGTGGTGACCGGCTGGGATCCCGCACGCGAGGTCATCACTCTGAACGATGGTGGGGCCCGGCCGCGCGTCGTGGGCCGCGACGACCTGGCGAACCGGTGGCGGACGGCGGGCTCGCAGGCGCTGATCATCCGGCGGAGGGTGCCATGAACGGGCCGCGGCTCATACGCTCTGTCGTCGCCACCCTCGCCTTGGCCGGGATCACGGTACTTGCAGCAGGATGCGCCCATCTGGTCCTGCTCCACGACCCGCTGACGGCGAGCGAGCACAACGACCTCGGCGTGGCGTACGAATCGAGCGGCCAGCGCGAACTGGCAGCGAAGGAGTATCGCAAGGCGCTGACGCACGACTCCCACCAGGCCCGTGCGCGCGTCAACCTCGGCAACATCGAGGCCGCCAACGGGCGCTGGGGCCGCGCGGAGAAGGGCTACCGCCGGGCGCTCAGGGATTCCTCGACCGACGCTGACGCCATGAACAACCTCGCAGTCGCATTGCTGAGGCAGGGCCGGCGGCTCGATGAGGCCCGTGCGCTCGCCGAGCACGCCGTGGCCATGGGTGGCGAACGAGATTCGATCTACCGGGCGACGCTCGCGGAAGTGACGGCGGGCGCACCTGGGAACGGAACGACGTCGAAGTGACGCTCGGTGGCTCGCCTGGCCCGGGCGCCCGTCCGGCGGCCCGGGTCAGGGATGAGTCGGAGACTGGAGCAGGTCGGCAGAGTGGAGTTCCGCATGGGCTTCGTCCATCGATTCGAGCGCGATCGTAACGCGATGTTCACGACCGCGGAGGGCTCGATCACGCTGAAGGACATCTCCGCCCACATCGAGGAGGAACGGGTCCAGAACGGTCTCGGGTGTGCGGAGCTCATCGACGCGCGTTCCGCCTCATCGGCCGTTTCGGCGGCGGACGTGCGCACCCTGGTGGCGCTGCTGCGGAAGTGGTCGGAGCTCTACCAGCTCGGTCCCACCGCCGTGGTCGTTTCGACCGACCTCGCGTACGGGATGTTGCGGATGCTGGACATCCTGGTCGAGCAGTTCTGCGTGATCCAACCGTTCCGGGACATGGAGATGGCGCAGCGTTGGCTGTACGAAGGCCGCGGGAGCGGCAACGTGGCGGAGGTTCGAGAATGAACAGACTCAGCATCACGATCATGGTCGTGGCGGTGATCGGCGCCCTCGGCGCGACGTCCCCGGTGTCTGCAGCGGACACGGACACCCAGCTCGACCAGAAGCTCACGGACGCCACGGCCGTCTACAACGAACTGCTTTCGACCCCCGATCGCGGCGTGCCCAAGGCGCTCCTCGAGAACTGCCGGTGCATCGCCGTGATCCCGCACGTGCTCAAGGGCGCGATCGTGTACGGCGCCCGGTTCGGAACCGGCGTGATGACCTGCCGCAACGAGCATGGCACGTGGAGCCCCCCGAGCTTCGTGCGCCTCTACGGCGGGAGTTGGGGGCTGCAGATCGGTGGCGAGTCGAGCGACCTGGTGCTGTTCTTCACCAGCGAGCGCGGGGCGCGTTCGCTGATGACCGGCAGCCGGATCACGCTCGGGGGACTGGCCAGCGTGGCGGCGGGGCCGTTCGGTCGTAGCGGGGAGGCGAGCACCGACCTCAAGCTCAACGCCGAGATCTACACCTACGCGAAATCGAAGGGGCTGTTCGCCGGCCTGTCCCTCGCGGGGGCGCGTCTCTCGGCGGACAAGAAGTCGAACGCCCAGTACTACGGACAGCCGGTGTCCGTGCAGCAACTGCTGTTCGAGCAGAAGGCGCCCAGGGTGCCGGAGGACGCCGAGGCGTTCCGTAGGGCGTTGCCGTAGGCCGTGCGAGACATGGGAGCGTGCTCCGCGTGAAGCGGGGGCCGGAAGACAGGGCCAAGCCAATGTCACGCTTGCTCAAGCGCATCCTCTTCGTCATGGGTGGGGCGGTCGCGCTCCTGCTGCTCGTCGCACTGGTCGCGCGCCTGGTGGTGGACCCCAATCGCTACAAGCCGCGGTTGGAGGCGGTGGCCTCGGACGCCCTGGGGATGGACGTCCGCATCGGCGGCCGGCTGGGAATGGGCTTCTTCCCCGGCTTCCATCTCACGGTGGAGGATGGCCGCATCCTCGACGAGCATGCAGTGGCGGTCGCCTCCGCGAGGAAGATCAGCCTCGGGATCGCGCTGCTTCCCCTGATCCGCAGGGAACTCCGGCTGAGCAGGGTCGAACTGACGCAGCCCAGGCTCTCCCTCGAGCGGGACCCCGGAGGCCGGCTCAATGTCGAGAGATTGAAGAAGGCGGCAGCGCTGTTGGGCGCCCTGGACGGCGGGAGCGTGTCGCTCTCGGGGGGGACGCTCCGCTTTGCGGACAGGAGATCCGGGGAGGCGATCGAGGTCACGGGGCTCGATCTGAAGGTGCGCCGCTTGCGGCTCGCGGGCAGGGGGAGCCCGCAGCCCTGGAGGGGCCTGTCCCTCGAGGCGGAACTCGGCTGCGCGAGGATCCAGGCAAGGGATCTCTCGGTGTCCGCTCTGAAGGTCGCGGTCCACGGGAAGAACGGGGTCTTCGAGCTCCAGCCGGTCACGATGAGCATCTTCGGCGGGCAGATGGTGGGGGACATCCACGCGGATCTCTCACGACCCGTTCTGCTCGGTGAGCTCCACTGCTCCCTGCCTCGATTCCGCATCGAGGAGTTCCTCAAGACCCTGTCCCCGAACCGGGCCGCCGAAGGGGCGATGGACTTCTCTGCGAACCTGTCGATGCAGGGAAGCACCCTGGGCCAGTGGGTGAGGACCACGGCGGGAGAGGTGTCCCTGCGGGGCGAGAACCTCACGCTCGTGGGCAACGACCTGGACCGCGTGCTCTCTCGGTTCGAGTCCAGCCAGCACTTCAACCTCGTGGACGTGGGCGCGGTCTTCTTCGCGGGGCCCCTGGGCCTGGCCGTCACGAAGGGCTACAACTTCGCCAGCCTCTTCCGGGGCGCGGGAGACAGCAGCCGGATCCGAACGCTCGTCTCCGAATGGCGGTTCGAGCGTGGCGTGGCGCGGGCGAAGGACGTGGCCCTGGCGACGGCCAGGAACCGCATCGCGCTTCAAGGCGAGCTCGACTTCGTCAACGGGCGGTTCGCGGACGTGACCGTGGCGGTGGTCGATGCGAAGGGGTGCGCCGTGGTGCGACAGGCGATTCGCGGCTCCTTCGGGAAGCCGACGGTGGAGAAGCCGCGTGTCCTCACGTCCCTCGCCGGGCCAGTGCTCAAGTTGTACAGCCAGACGAGAGGCCTCTTCCCTGCCAGGCCGTGCGAAGCCTTCTATTCGGGTTCGGTGGCACCGCCGAGATGAGGGAGCGCCCGGGGAGGAGCAACGGCCGCCGTGCGAGACATGCAGTGTCGGCTCCGAAAGGCCCGGTCCGCCGCATGAAAGGAGTCGGAGCGCCCGGCCGATGAATGGCCGCAGTCACGACTCGGGCGATAGGTCCGAGTGGTTCCGCCCGCTCCCCGCTCCGGGGCGACGGGTTCACGAAAGGAGATCGCAATGAAACGCAGTTGCTTCGTGCCGTTCGCGACCGCCATCGGATGCGCGTTCGCGGCGATCCTTGCCGGTGTTCTGTTCACCGGCGTCCCCGCGCGCGCGGATATCGACGTGCGCATCGACATCAGCAACGCCCCCCCCGCGCCGCACTTCGTGCTTCGCGCGCGGCCACACGAGCAGTTCATCCCCGACCGGCGCGTCTACGTGGTGGATGATCCCGGCGTCGGGGACTACGACTGCTTCCGCTACGGCGGCTTCTACTGGGTGTTCCGCGACGGCTACTGGTATCGGTCGCCGAGCTGGCGCCGTGGGTTCGTGGTGGTCCACCCGCGCTACGTGCCGACGGTGTTCTACCAAGTGCCGCCCAAGCACTGGAAGCATCACCCGAACGGTCCTCCGGGACTCATGAAGAGGAGCGGCGGCGGCCCTCCGGGGCAGATGAAGAAGGGCGACGGCGGCCCTCCGAGGCAGACGAGAGAGGGTGACAAGGGCAGTGACAAGCACGGCGACCGCGGCAGGAAGTAGGCCGTCGGAACGCGGCCTGGGGCTCCTGCTGGACCGAGATCCGGGAAGCGGACCAGTGTCCACGCGTGCCCGTGCTGCCCATGCTGACCACAGTGGACAGCGAGCCCCTTGACCGGCGACTCCACGCTTGGGTGGAGTCGCCCCGCCATGAGGGGGCAATTTCGCCTTTCGGGACGGGGCCCCACGATGGTCAGGCAGCACCGGGGAGGGGGCCACCCCCCTATCTACCGGAGTTGGGGGCGCCGGATGGGCGAGTTGGCCACTCTGTAGGCGACGATCGGGCGGCCCTTCGGTCCGAGCAAGTGCAGGCGCCGCTCGAGCTCCCCCAGCGGGAAGTTTGTCGCGCCCGGCAGATGCCCGGCTGCGAATTCCCTGCCGGTGCGGACGTCGAGCAGCCGGGCGCCTTCAGCGACCAGCTTCTGTGCCTCCTCGCCCCGCACGTCGGCCCTGCGGCCCGCCGCGACCCTGAGCACGAGCAGGACGGCCGCGCCGGCGGCCAGGACAAGCAGCGCGTTCACCATGTTCCTTGCCTCTCTCTCCGCGGGGTGGGTGCGCCCGCTGCGATCCGGTCACTCCCGTCTTGGATCGCACGACCCCCTTCCATCCGTGGCCTCGCCACGAAGAATGGTCAGGGCGTCAGCGAGTAGAACATCATCCGGCTGAGCGGCGTCGTCTCGCAGGCCTGGAAACCGGCCTCACGGGCGAATCCGGCGACCATCTCCGGCTCGAGCCGGTCCGCCTGCGGCGGACCCTGTTCCTCCTCCTTGTAGGGCCACTCGAGGATAGCGACCCGGTGCCGGGCCACCCGTCGCGCCTCCGTGAGTGCCTTGACCGGGCCGCTCGACTCATGCAGGAGGAGGCCGAGGAACACCAGGTCGAATGCCTTGTCGGAGAAGGGAAGGTCCTCGGCCCGTGCCCGCCTGAAGTGGCCTTGCGGCACGTGGCCCTGGGCCGCGCTCACCATCTCCGGCGAGTCGTCGATCCCCGTGACCTCCAGCCCCAGGTTCGCGAAGGCCTCCGCGAACAGGCCGCTACCGGTGCCCACGTCGAGCACGGTGTTCGCGATGATCCCGTCAAGACTCAGTGCAACGACGCGGTCAATCTCAAGGAGGAGAAGCCTCTCGGGGGAGCGGAGACGCGCCGGTTCACCATGGAAGTGACGATCATGCATGCGGATCCCTCCTTGCCGGCGGTCCACCGATTTCGCGAGGACACGGCTTGAACCTGGGGGGACGGCCGCAGCCGCCCCCTTTCCCATGAGGCCCCGCTCCCGATCACTTCGGGCAGGGCTTCGTGCTGAGGAACCAGTCGTGGATCTTCACGTCCGGGCCCGACTTCTCCACGCGCTCCCGGGCCGCTCCGCACGAACCAGGGGTCGGGATGATGACGTCCTCGCCGGGTTGCCAGTTGGCGGGGGTGGCGACCGCGTGCTTGTCGCTGGTCTGCAGAGCAACCAGGAGCCGCTTGATCTCCTCCATATTCCGCCCGTTGGTGAGCGGGTAGTAGAGCAGCGCGCGGATGACGCCGTTGGGGTCCACGATGAAGACGGCGCGCACCGCCTGGGTGGAACTGGCCCCCGGCTGAAGCATCCCGTAGAGCTTCGCCACTTCCATCTTGATGTCCGCGATGAGCGGGAAGTTCACCTCCACGCCCTTCATGCCCTTGTACTCGATCTTCTCCTTGATGGTGCGCAGCCAGGCGATGTGGGCGAAGATGCTGTCGATGGAGAGTCCCACCAGATCGCAGTTCAGGGCCTTGAACGCCGGCTCCATGGCCGCGAAGGTCATGAACTCCGTGGTGCAGACGGGCGTGAAGTCGGCGGGGTGGGAGAAGAGGACCACCCACCGGCCCTTGTAGTCGTCGGGGAAGCTGATGGGACCCTGGGTGGTCTCCGCCTTGAAAGACGGAGCGCGGTCGCCGATGAGGGGCAGACGCACTTCGGGCTCGTTCATGTTCGCCTCCTGGTCTTGGGTGTCGATCCTCGGGAGCTTGGATCTCATGACCGCCATGCCGCCAACGCCGCCTCGGACGAAGGCCGTCATCCGGTGGTACTCGAGCCGCCGGTGCTCGTCCGTCAGGATCGGCTGGAGCCGTGCCTCCCGCCCGACTCCACTCCACGTGCGGATGCGCGCATGCGCAGTGTAGTACTTCTGGGAGATCCGGTGGGGCCGCGGGCGATCCGAAAGCCGTGCTTCTCGCCGATGAGCCGCTGGGAATGGTCGACGTGCGGGCACGGGCGGCAGCCGCTGAGCGAGTTGGGCGCGAGGTGGATGGCCTCGGCGGCCAGGAGCATCCTCGGAGCGGGAATGCCCCGGCAGGCGCGAAGGAGCCTCTTCCTTCTCCGGATCGGCTCGACCCGGAGCGAGCCGGCGCCGCCGCATCGCCGCCGAGTGGCTTCGGCAGCCGGAATCGGCCCGCCGAGTGGCGAACACTGGCGGTTGGGCATTCACGGGGGAGACCGCAACAGGGGAGCGGGCGGTCAGGGCTTGAGCCCTGCCTTGCCGAGGATCCACATCATCGGGCACCAGCCGGTGAAGGCGCTCTGCAGCAAATTCACGCCGACGAAGGCCGTGAACGCGTAGAACCACGGGCTTACCCAGTAGCCCAGCGCCACCGAAGCCAGGACGAACCCGCCAGCGATGCCGCGGAGTGCCGTGTCTCTCTTCATGCGGGAACCTCTTCGAGTGATCGGTCACGCCCGTCGTTCGACGGGCATCAGGAACAGGAGGGACACCTCGTCGCCGTGCGCATCCCGCCGTCTCACCATCTCATCGAACAGGCGGTCCGCGGCGGCGTCCTCGTCGATGACCATGACGAGCGCCAGCGCGCCGGGGTGCACGCGGTCCCCGGTGTGGATCCCGGTGCGGCCGCCCCCCTCGACGACAGGAATCACGGTGTAGCCGGGCACGCCCAACGTCGCGAGGTCCTGGCGCACGGTGGGAAGGCGCGCGGCGTCGGCATACATCAGCACCATCTTCATCGGGCGCCCTCCTCGGCGGTTGCGGTCCCCGAGTACGCCGAATCCCCTCTCCGGAGCAGGTAGTAGAGCAGCGGGACCGCGACGCGAGAGAGGACCGGCGCCGCGAACGCGCCGCCGATCAGCGCCACGGCGAGCCCCTGGAAGATCGGATCGAACAGGATCACCGCCCCGCCTACGATCACGGCGGCGGCAGTCAGCACCATGGGGCGGAAGCGGATCACGCCCGCATCGATGCAGGCCTCCTTGAGCGAGAGCCCCTGCGCAATGCGCAGCTCGATGAAGTCCACGAGGATGATCGAGTTTCGCACCTGGATCCCCGCGCCCGCGATGAAGCCGATCATCGAGGTGGCGGTGAAGAAGGCCCCCATGAGCGCGTGCGCCGGCAGGATGCCCACCAGCGACAGCGGAATCGGCAGCATGATCACGAGCGGGGTCGTGAACGACTTGAACCAGCCGACGGTGAGCACGTAGATGAGGACGAGCACGACGGCGAATGCGGCGCCCATGTCGCGGAACACCTCGTACGTGATGTGCCACTCGCCATCCCACTTGACCGAGTAGCGCTCATCGGAATCCGGCAGCTTCGTGCTCAGCTGGTGAGCGTGGCCGCCGTCGGGCGTGCGCAGCGAATCGACCTTCGGGCGCAGGGCCGCGATGGCGTAGACGGGCGACTCCACGCGGCCCGCGACGTCGCCAAGGACGTAGACGACGCGGTGAAGGTTCTTGTGCATGATCTCAGGGGGCGTGGAGTCGTGCGCCGCGCGGGCGAGCTCGGAAAGGGGTGTTCCGGCCCCGGCTCCCAGGCGGAGGGCGCGCATGGCGCTCAGGTCGGCGCGATCAGCCGGTGCGAGGCGCACCTGGATCGGCACGGCCTCCGCCTCTGCCGGCGCGCGCAATGTGCCCACGTTCCGGCCGGCGTAGAGCGTCATCACCGCCGCGGCCGCCTGGGCGGGTGCGACCCCGGCCAGCGCGGCCCGGTCGCGATCCACGAGCAGACGCGTGCGTGGCTGACCTTCGGTGAGCATGAGGTCGGCATCCACCACGCCGGGGGTATCGCGGAACACGTCCCAGATCTTCCGCGCGAGGTCCTGCTGGCCCTTGAGGTCGGGGCCGTAGACTTCCGCCACCAGCGTGGAGAGCACGGGCGGGCCCGGAGGCACTTCCACCACCTTGACGCGCGCTCCAGCCTGCGCGGCGATGGCCTCGAGCGCGGGCCGCACCTCGCGCGCGATGGCGTGACTCTGGCGCTTGCGATGCTCGGCGCCCGCCAGGCTCACCTGGATCGAAGCGAAGCGCGGGTCGGAACGGAAGTCGTAGTGGCGCACGAGGCCATTGAACGTGAGCGGCGAGCCCAGCCCGTCGTAGATCACGTAGCGCTCGACATCGGAGCGCCGGGCCAGCTCGCGCGCCATCCGAGCCGCGACGGCGAGCGTCCGCTCGAGCGGCGTGCCGGGAGGCATGTCCACCAGCACCTCGAACTCGCTCTTGTTGTCGAAGGGCAGCATCTTCACGGTCACCAGCCGGACGGCGAACAGCCCCACCACCACCACGAGCAGCACCGCGAGCCCGCCGAAGAACAACCAGCGCTCGCGAGGGCGATCGATGAGCCTCGCCATCCATGCACGGTAGGCCCGGTCGAGCTTCGACTCCCTGGGTTCGTGCGGGTGGACGCCCTGCGTCTTCAGCAGGCGGCGGGCAGCCCATGGTGAGACCATGAACGCCACGGCGAGCGAGAACAGCATGGCCAGCGAAGCGCCGATCGGGATGGGCTTCATGTACGGGCCCATGAGCCCGCCCACGAACGCCAGCGGGAGGATCGCGGCGATCACCGCGACGGTGGCGAGCACCGTCGGGTTGCCCACCTCGTCCACGGCCTCGATCACTCGCTCGTCGGTGTCCCGGTGATCCTTCATCGCGAAGTGCCGCGTGATGTTCTCGACGACGACGATGGCGTCGTCCACGAGGATGCCGATCGAGAAGATGAGCGCGAACAGCGTGACGCGGTTGAGCGTGTAGCCGAGGAAGCGGTAGAGGAAGAGCGTGAGCGCCAGCGTGACCGGGATGGCGATCGCGACCACCACGGCCTCGCGCCTGCCGAGCGCCAGCGCGATGAGCAGGATGACCGACAAGGTCGCGAGCAGCAGATGGAACATGAGGTCGTCGGACTTGTGTTTCGCGGTCTCGCCGTAGTCCCGGGTCGTGGTGACGTCGATACCGCCAAGCAGCGTGGGGCGGAGCTCGGCCACCCGCCCGTGCAGGAAGCGGACGAGGTCGGTGGCGTTGACCCCGGGGCGCTTGGAGACCTCGACCGTGACGGCCGGGCGCATGGGCTCCTGGCGATCGCCAAGGAACACGTAGGTCGTGCGCTCGCCGGGACCGTCGGTGACCGCCGCCACCTCGGAGAGCCTCACCGGGCGCCCGGTGGCCGAGGGCATCATCAGCGCACCGAGTTCCTCCGCGCTGGCCAGCGGCGATTCGGCGCGCAGCTCGGTGCGGAGGTTGGTGCCGACAAGGTCGCCGGCGGGCAGCGACAGGCCCGCGCCTTCGAGCGTGCGGGCCAGCACGTCCACGGTGACGCCCGCCGCGCTCATCCGGGCCGGGTCGGGGGCGATGCGCACGGTGCGCGGTTCACCACCGAGCAAGCGCACGCGCGCGACGCCGGGCGCCTTGCGCAGCTCGGCCGCGAGCTCGGCAGCCACGCGACGCACATCGCTCTGGTCCATGTTCGAGTCACGGCTGGCGAGCGTCAGCGCGAGCACGGGCACGTCGTCGATGGCGCGCGGGGAGACCGTGAGCACGCGGGCGCCCGGTGGCAGTGCCCCGGCGGCCTCGTCGAGACGCGTGCGGACGCGGGTGAGCGCCTGGTCGGGATCGAATCCGACCTTGAAGCGCAGAATCAGTGCCGCCCCGTCCTCGCGCGAGATGGAGTAGAGGTACTCGAGGTCCGGGATCTGCCACAGCTGCCTCTCGACCGGCGTCGTGAGCTGGCGCTCGACCTGCCCGACCGGAGTGCCCGGCCACGCGATCTGCACGTCGACCATCGGCACCTTGATCTGCGGTTCCTCCTCGCGCGGCAGCGTGGCCAGCGCGAGGAGCCCGAGCAAGATCGATGCGAAGATCGTGAGTGGCGTGAGGCGCGAGTGCAGGAACGTGCCCGCGATGCGTCCCGCGAGTCCAACGGACTTGAGCCCCTTGCTCACGAAGCTGCCTTGACCGCGCGGCCGTCCGACAGGGGCCTTGGATCGACAATCACCGCGTCGGCGGGATCGAGCCCGGCCAGCACCTCGACCGAGCCGGCATTGACTCGACCGACGCGCAGCCAGCGCAGCCGGGCCACGCCGTTCTCCGCCACGAACACGCCGGTCAGGCCCCCACGGATCACGAGCGCGGTGACGGGGACCGAAAGCGAATTGCCGTCGGTCGACTCCTCGCTGCCTTCGCGGCGTGGTTCGTCAAGGCGGACGCGGCCGAACGCTCCCGGTTCGAGCGTCGTGCCCGGTGCGGGTCGGAAGCGGGCGACGCGACTGCGGGTCGCGAAATCGGTCATGCCGTCCACGCGGAGAAGAGCCGCTGGCCGCCACGGACCTTCGCCGATCTGGTATTCCGCATGGACCGCAGTCAGGCGCGCCAGTTCGGACTCCGGCACCGACGAAGTGATCTCGCCCACTTCATTCGATCGGATGTCGAGCAGGGGCTGCCCGGGGCCAACCGTCGCTCCGGGATCGACGTGGCGACGTACCACGACACCGCCGAACGGCGCCTCGAGCGTCGTGCCGCTCGCCATCTGGTCCACTTGCGCACGGGCCTGGGCCCAGGCCGCTTCGGCGGCGCGGCGATCGGCTTGCGCACCCTCGAGTTCGCGCAGCGCCGCGACGCGCGAGGCGTAGAGCGTATCCATGCGGGATTCCTGCTTGCGCGCCAGATCACGCGCGAGCCCTGCGGCTGCCAACCCGGCCCGGGCGCCCTCGAGGGCGGCACGGGTCTCGGGCGCGCCGAACACCGCAAGTGCCTGGCCCTTGCGGAATCGATCGCCTTCCCGCAGCGGCAGCGCGGTCAGGCGCGCGGCCATGCGGGCCGTGAGAGTCACTTCGTCGCGCGCGGTGACACGGGCGGGTAGCACGAGCGCCCCGCCCGGCGCATGGCCGGCTCGCATCACCGAGACGGTCAGGGGCGGGGCGGCGCCAACTGCTTCCCTGTGCAAGGCGCTCCCGCCACAACCATTGGCAGCGAGGGTGGCGATCGCTGCCAGCGCAACAGTGGCCATGCTCGCGGTGGCGCGCGCAGCCGGGAACTTCGTCATCGCAGGTCTCCCTGGGCATGAAGCAGTCGGTAGTAGGCGAGCGTCACGGCGGTGGAGGCCTCGACGGCAACCGCGCGGGAGGCGGAGGCCTCGGCATCGGTCGCCAGCAGGTCGGTGAGCGGGAGCAGCCCCGCGCGGTAGCGCAATGAGGCCAGGCGCAGAGCCTCCTCGGCCGCGGCGCGTGCCGCGTTCGCGGCGTCGCGGCGCTCGCTCGCCACGGCGGCTTCGACGCGGGCCGCGCCGAGCCCGACTGCCAGGTCACGCTCCAGGACCTGCGCCATCGCCTTCGCCTCGGTCGCCCGCGAGCGGGCCGCGCGCCATTCGTTGAGGCGGCGGGCGCCATCGAAGAGCGGGAGGTCGGCCGATAGGGCCACCATCCAGCGTGGCTCGAACGTGCCGCCCGGAGCGGGCCGGTACTGCGTCAGCGCGAGGCGCGAGTTGAGCGAGGGCATCAATCGCAGCGCCGCCATGCGGGCCTCCGTTCCGGCGGCGGCGGCGCCTTCGCGCGCGGCGGACAGCTCGCCGCGCACTCCTTCCGCGCCCCGCGGGACGGCCAGCGGCTCCCCGGGCGATTCCAGCGACTCCGCGGCGACGGGTGCCATCACCAGGCGCGAAAGGTGGTCGAGGGCCAGTGCCAGGCCCCGCCGGGCGCCGATCTCGCGCACGCGCGCATCGCCTTCGCGCGCCAGTGCGCGCAGCGTGTCCAGTTCGGGCACCTGTCCCATGCGATATCGTTCGGCGGCTGCCGAGCGCATGGCCGTCGCGGCCGCGAGCGCCAGCCCAGCCGCATGCGCGTTCTCACGCGCCCCTGCTGCCGCCACGTAGACTTCCACGGCGCCCAGGAGCCTGTCGGCGATCGAGGCGCGCTGCATCGCCGTAGCGGCTCGATTGTAGTGACGGGCGAGGCCTGGCGCGGCAAGTTCGCGACCTCCGTTCCAGAGGGGCTGGTCCACGGTGATGCCGCATTGGAGCGCGGTCTGGGGGGCGGGTTGGTTGAGACGGTCCACGGCGAAATCGCTCTCCGTGAACCGCCCCTGCCAGAGCTTCTGCGAGAACAGCATGGCGGGATCGTCGCCGCGCGTGAGTCCCGCGGAAGCCGTCACCTGAGGTGAAAGCGCCGACCAACTCTCTGCAGCCTTCGCCCGCTGGGCATCCCCGGCCGCCTGGGCCGCACGTACGCCGGGATCGCGTTCGCGGACCACGTTGAGGACCCGTTCGAGCGACCAGCCCTCCGCCCACGCTCCCCTGGAGCTGAAGAGGAGGGGCAGGAGGACCAGCATCTTCGACCATGCCATGATGCGGGAACGCGGGGAGGTACACGCGGTGCCTGGGACTCTTGACTTGATCATGTGGACTAGGTAGGAGGCCGGAGGGACCGAAAGGATTCGGGCCAGCGAGAACGGCCTTCAAATCACGGCAACCAGCGGCGCGGTGCGTCGCACCGAGGAAGTCGTCGTCTCCCGCCTGGCGCGCGGTCCGGGACTCCAGCGCGCCCGAGGGCCGCCCGTGCACGGGAGCACTCAAACGGGTCAATGGCCGCCAAACGGACGGTGCCGGGGGGCACGGGCGGCACCCAAGTGTCGCCCGCCGCCGTCAGAGCTACCAGTCCCGTGCTTGCCCTCCGAGAGGCCCAGGAATAGGTTCTGCGCGCCCATGAATACCGCCGTCTTCACTTTGCTGATCTGGCTGGGATCGATCGCCGCCGGGTGGCTGGGAGCCCTGACGGGCCTGGGGGGTGGGGTCGTCATCGTGCCCCTGCTCGTCCTGGTCTTCGGAGTGGATATCCGCTACGCCATCGGTGCCTCGCTCGTCTCGGTGATCGCCACCTCCTCCGGGGCCGCGGCGGCCTACGTGAGGGAGGGCTACTCCAACATCCGGATCGGGATGTTCCTCGAGGTCGCCACGACGGTCGGGGCCCTGGTGGGAGCGTTCATCGCCGTGCGGGTCGCCACCGGAGCCATCGGCGTGGTCTTCGGGGTCGTCCTGCTCTACTCCGCCTTCCTCTCGAGCCGACCCCGGCGGGAGGGGCCGGCTGACGACCGCCCGGACGCGCTGGCGGTCCGGCTGCGAATGGACTCCAGTTTCCCCACGCCCGATGGCAGGCAGAGCTACCACGCGCACAACGTGCCGGCTGGATTCGGGCTCATGTTCGTCGCCGGGACCCTCTCCGGACTGCTGGGCATTGGTTCCGGGGCCATCAAGGTGCTCGCCATGGACCAAGCCATGCGCCTTCCCTTCAAGGTGTCCACGACCACCAGCAATTTCATGATCGGCGTCACCGCGGCGGCGAGCGCAGGGGTGTACCTCAACCGCGGGTTCATCGACCCCGGTCTTGCCATGCCCGTGATGCTCGGCGTGCTTCTGGGATCGGTTCTGGGTGCGCGCATGCTCGTGGGCGCCCGAGTCCGGGCCCTGCGCCTCATCTTCAGTCTCGTCATCGTCGCGTTGGGGATCGAGATGATCTATGGCGGGCTGACCCGGAGACTCTGAGATGCCCCGACGCGCACCTTCATTGAACGACGAGAGATTGGAGCAGATCCTCGGCAACCTGCTCAGGGCCGGGGTCATGGTCTCGGGAGCGGTGGTCCTTGCGGGGGGCATCCTGTACCTGCTTCGGCACGGATCCGGCGTTCCCCACTACCGGGTGTTCAGCGGTGAGCCCGCCGACTTGCGCCACGTGCGAGGCATCGCGAGCGATGCTCTCGCCCTCCAGGGCCGGGGCCTCATCCAGTTCGGCCTACTCCTGCTGATCGCGACTCCCGTGGCAAGGGTCGTCTTCTCGCTCGTGGGCTTCGCCATTCAGCGGGATCGCACCTACGTGGTCGTGACCCTGATCGTGCTCGCCGTCCTGATCTACGGCCTCGCCGTCGGACCGACGTAGTCGGACGGCCGCAGGTGGCCGATGGTTCTCGTGACCATCCGGCAGCACGGTGGGAGGCGCTCGGAGCGGCGCTCCGGCGAGTCGTTGTTCAAGCGGTCGCGTCACTGCCACGGACTGGGCAGCGGGGACCGCCTGGAAGGCAGATGCATAGGAGGAGTCCTGGTGGTGCATGCAGGCGCCCAGAAGGAGTTCTGGCCGCTGCGCCTGTTGGAGGACCCGAGGCAGTGGGACCTGCTCTGGTGATCGCCGGGGCCGGGCGCGGCCGGAGGACGGGCCCCGGGATCGTCCTGCGGCTCGCCACGTGGGCCTGGCTCGTCCCGGTCCTCGCGATCGCGGCCGATGACGGACGGGTGACGGTCCAGCGCGATCGGCTGACGAGCGCCGTGAACGGTGTCGATGGCGTCCTCGAGCTGCGCCTCGACCGGCGGCTCACCGGAGACGTCGCCGATCGCATGTGGGGCCACGGTCCGTGGGATGCCGTTCTCCCCGAGACGTCGCGCGCGGCCCGCTCGTTCGCGCGCAGGCCCCCCGTGCGGGCGGAGTTGCGATGCACGTCGGTGGACGGCCGGGTCCTGTGGACGCGCCCACTCCGGCAGGTCCTGGCCCAGCTCGAGCCCTGGGACAGCACGGGCTCGGCGAACCGCCGGTTCCTCGTGACCGAGGACTTCTCCTGGGTGGCGGGGATCCACAACGGACCGGTGACGCGGTTTGCGCGCGTATCCGCGGGCGTCCTCCACTGGGAGACGGTGCGCGCCGGCGGCGCGCGGGCGGCGGAGATACTGGAGTTACGGAGGGCCGGCAGCGCGGACTGGAGGATCGCCTCGCGTGTTCCGGACGTGATCCTGGCGGTGTCCTGGCACGTCGACTTGAACGGACCCGGAAACCCCGTGACGGACTACGACCGGTACACGTTCGCAAACGGGACCTGGCAGCCGAGCCGGAGGGAGGTCGACGGGTACTGGGAGCCGTCTCCGGAGCCGGGCGGCGACTTTCCGCCGGCCTCGGCGTTCCCACCTTGATTCGTGAATCGAGAGCGCCCGCGGTTCGCCTCTGGACGGGTAGCACGAGGTGGCGGTGGAAGCGTCCGGCTGGCGACCGGGGGTGCACCTGTACCGGCTCGAGGCCGGCGGGCTCAGCGCGACCCGGAAACTGATCGTGGTGAAGCAGCCGCAGATTGCGCGCAATCACGGGCTGGTGCCAAGCCGCCGCTGCTGGGCTGGCCCCCATCACCGAGAGGTGCACTCGCAGGCCCGCTCTCCGGTGTCCTCTCCACGCGGCCCTACCGCCGTGCGCCCCCCTGCACTACCCTGCTCGCCAGCAGCCCCCGTGACCCGTTAGCTCAGTCGGTAGAGCACCTGCCTCTTGGGCGTAACCACGCCCGACGACGCCCGTCGTCGCAGGCGCCCGCAGGACACCGATGTACACGCCTTCGCTGCGAGTTGCCCCGATTCCGCCCTCCGGACAGGAGCGGACAGGAGGGGACAAGAGCGGACAGGTACGGACTTTCAAGCAGGCCCAATTCAGGTACACGGGGGGGCGAGCCAGATGGACGGAGAGATAACTGCCGAGTAGGCAGGTGCTCTGGAAGCCTGACGCCACGGGCGCCAGCAGATGTAGGCCCCCTGCTTATCGGGTGCCTCGGCGGGGTGCCGGAAGCCCCGAGATTGCCGCGACTAGCCTGAGGGCGGACGCGTCAGTTGTCCGCCCTCGAGCCGCCGTCCGGCGTAGGCCACCATGATGTCCCGGCGGGAGAGGAGCCCCAGTACCCGCGGCGGGTTCCCGGCCTCGACCACCGGGAGGTCCTCCGCGTCCAAGGACATCAGCCGCTGGAGGGCGGTGTCGAGATCGTCGTCGGGCGACAGGTTCGCCCGCGGCCGTGAAGCAAGGTCCTGGGCAATGACCGGAACGGTCTCGTCGTGCTCGTCGAGGAACTGCCGGACCTGGGCCAGCGTGATGAGTCCGGTCATCTGTCCCCTCTCATCGACGACCGGATAGCTGTGCTGTGAGGACCGCATGCAGGCCTGGATCACTTCGCGCATCGAAGCCGTCTCCTGCACGGTATGGAGTGGCCGGTCGCCCAGGACGTCCCGCACGCGCAGGGCCTGCAGGATCCCACCGAGGATCGCCCCGCGGTGCGCCGGCGAATCGAGCCGGGAACGAACCTGGCTGCGGTAGAGGGTCCAGCGCCGTGCCAGCAGGTAGGAGAGGGAGCAGACCCAGAGCGCGGGCAGGAGCAGTTGGTAGTTCCCCGTCATCTCCGAGACCATGACGAGCGTCGAGATGGGCGTGTTGGCAGCGGCTGAGAAGAACCCCGCCATCCCGACCGCCACGAACGCGCCGGGCTGCGTGACGACTTCGGGCATCCACTGCTGCGCGACGAGCCCGACCGCGCCCCCGAGCGCCCCGCCGATCACCATGGAGGGTCCGAAGACGCCGCCCGAGCCCCCCGAGCCGATCGAGAACGACGTGGTGAGGATCTTCCCGCCCGCCAGTACCAGCAGCAGGACGATGGGGAGCTCGCCCCGCAACGCATGCTGGATGGAGCCGTACCCGAAGGCGAGGACGTCCAGCGTGCGGGAATCCCGCAGCGTGTAGTAGGCCACCAGGGCCAGCCCACCGGTCAGCAGGCCTCCCACCATAGGCTTCAGGAACTTCGGGATGCCGAGACGATTGAAGACGGCGTGCATGCCATAGAAGACCTTCACGAACGCGATCGCGCCGAGGGCCACCACGACCGCGAGGCCGGTGTAGGGGATCAGTTCAGCCGCCGAATGGAACGCGAAGTGCGGGGTCGCGAAGAGCGGGGCGAAGCCGAACTTCAGGGAGAACACGCAGTAGGCGATGATCGTCGAGATGGCGGCCGGGATGATGACGTCCGGCTCGAATTCGGGATCGGAGTAGAGGACCTCCGCCGCGAACAGCGCGCCCGCCAGGGGTGCACGGAAGATGCTCCCGACGCCCGCGCCTACGCCGGCCGCGAGCAGGATGCGCCGATCCCGCTCGCTGAGCCTCAGCTTCGTCGCGAGGAACGACCCGAAGCCGGCGCCGATCTGCGCGATCGGTCCTTCTCGCCCCCCCGAACCCCCCGAACCCAGGGTGATCGCCGAGGCGATGGTCTTGATGATCGGCACGCGCCCGCGGATGACGCCACCGCGGCGGTGGAAGGCGTCCACGGCCTCGTCGGTCCCGTGGCCCGCCGCCTCGGGGGCGAACCGCTGGACGATGATCCCGGTCAGGAGCCCGCCCAGGGCGGTTACGACGGGGAGCATCCATGGACGGAAGGGCGTCGTCGTCGAGGCGAAGAGCGCCAGCTCCCCTGCCGGGCCTTCGAGTCGGGCCCCGGCAAGCCGATCCAACAGAAGGTGCTGGGCGCCCTGGCAGAGGACTTGGAAGACGATTGCGCCCGTTCCCGCCACCACACCGACGAGTGAGCTGAGGGCAAGCGCGCGCCCGACCGCATCCAGCCCCCACCTTTCAGCGTGTCTTGCGATGTGTTGGAACGGCATCCGGTGCGATCTCCCGTACGGAGCACACGGGGCGGGCCCGGGTATGACCCGCCCCGACGCGCGCAGAGAATGAACGAGGGCCGTCGTTCAGCGCAGCCCGAGATCCTCACCGGAGCACAACGTGCGCCCTCCGATTCTGCGCCCATGCCGCCTCGTCGTGCCCCTCGGCGAAAGGGCGCTCCTTGCCGTAGGACACGGTCTGGATGCGCGCGGTCGGCACGCCGGCATTCACCAGGTAGTCGCGGGCCGCGTTCGCACGCTTCTCCCCGAGCGCGAGGTTGTACTCAACCGTTCCCCGCTCGTCGCAATGACCCTCGATCGTGATGCTCACGTCCGGGTTGTCCCGCAGCACCTTGGCATCCTTGTCCAGCGCAGCCTGGGCATCGGCGCGGAGCGCATAGGAGTCGAAGTCATAGAAGGCATCCGAGAAGTTGCTCGCAGTGATCTTGGGTGTCGGAGCCGGAGGCGGCGGTGGTGGCGGAGGAGTCGGCGCCGGTTCCGCAGGCTTCGTGATCGGCGGTGGCGGAGGCGGCGTCGGCGGTGCCTCCTTGGCCTTCTTGGCGCAGCCTGCGCCCACGAGGGCGAGCATGGCAATGAGCAGAATCGAGACAAGACGCGAACTTGGGTGTCGCATACGTCTCCTCCTGACCATGAGATCCTGCCGGGGTTCGCCCCGGCTTCGCAAGCGGCCACGTGCTATCGGTCATGGGCCTCGGTGCCGCGTTCCAGCAGATGCGCGAAGAGGGCAAGGTAGTCGCGTACTTCGCGTGGGTGGAGAAAGTTATCCCGGACATGCTCCCGGCCTTCCCGGCCCAGCCTGCGACGCAATGACGAGTCTCTCAGCAACCGCGTGATCTGGAGAGCGCACCCCTCGACCGAGCGGACGAGCATGCCCGTCCGCTCGTGAATCACCTGCAGGGGAATCCCGCCTACGGCGCTCGCCACCACACCGCGGCGTTTCCACAGCGCCTCCGACACTGTCAGGGCGAATCCCTCCCGCAGGGACTTTTGGACGACCACGGCCGAACGTCGCTGCAGGGCGTTGATGACTCGATGCGAATCCGGGGGCAGCGCCAGGATTGAAACATCCTTGCGTCCGGCCGCCTTCTCCTGCACCTCCGCCAGCACTGCGGCGCCCTCGGGGTCGTCGTCCGCGGTGCCGCCAGCAAGAACCAGGTGCGCCTTCTCCCGGCGGCGTGCCAGCAGGAACGCCTCGATGACCCCCAGCGGATCCTTGAGCCGGTCGAAGCGCGAGACCTGCGTCACGAGCGGCGTGTCCCGCGGCAGATCGAACGGCTCGAGGAGGACATCCACCTCGCGCTCGGTGAGTTCGCAGTTCTTGTCCGAGAGCGGGTCGATGGAGGGCGGCGCGATGTAGCCCGCTGTGGGCAGCAGGGGGACGAAGGTGACATGGGAGAAGACGGCCGCGTCGTAGTGACCGACCCGGGTGACTACGAAGTCGAGAACGTCCCGGTCGGCCCGGGAGAGATCGATGTGACAGCGCCACACCCAGTGCTGGCCGGTACGGCGCCGCAGCTCGGCGACCGCGGCCGGCTGGGGGTCGTGTACGAGCACGAGGTCGGCGTCCAGGGCCAGCTCTGCGGCCGCCCGTCGGTTCATCTCGAGGAAGTAGTCGCGGTCCTCCTGCGTAAGCGTGCCTGGCCCGCCGTGGAGCGCGTTGTGAATGGTCTTGGTGATTTCGTAGAAACGAGCGTCGCCGGGCATCACCTCCCACGTCGTGGGAACTCCCAGTTCGTTCAGCAGGGGCACGAGCCGGTGCAGGATCTCGGCCACGCCGCCGCCGGAGGCCGTGGCGTTGACCATCGCGATCCTGTGCTTTTGAAGGCGCCGAGCCAAAGCCTCCAGAGCACGCATCGGTCCGTCGCCGACCACCGCTCGATAGCCGTCCACCAGGGAGGTCCCATCGGTGCGGATCTCGACCAGGCTCATGACGATTCTTCCAGGCGCGTGACGCGGCGCACGAGGCGCGCCACGGCTTGGCGTCCGGCCTCCCGGCGCGCGTCCTCCGGCGAAGCCGCCGCTTCCGTGACGTGTCTCGCGATGCGGCTCTGCCGCCAGCGCCGGTGGACTTGTGCCCGCGCCTTCTCGATGGGCAGACCCGAGCCCGCCGCGTCCTCCAGCCACCTCGCTAGGCGGTGATCTCGAGTGGTCAGCAACCAGTTCAGGAGGGACGCGCGCCCCTCCTGGAACCACGGCTCCTGGACAAGATGGTAGAACCACACCCCGGCATCCGCCCCGAGCAACGCTTCCATGAGCTCTTGGCCGTCATGGGCGAAGGCTCCCGTCGAGAATTCGACCGACGTCGTGGACAGGAAGAGGAACGCACTCTCTTCGGGCGCATCCCGGTCTCGGCGGCGCCTCGCAGGCAGCGCCTCGAGGACCTCGAGAATTACAGTCCTGACGGACGCCGCTGACGTGTTCCCGCTCTGTACGGCGAACGACAGTCGCTCGGCCGTTTCGGCATCCTGCACGACGCCGCCGATCCAGGCGCTGAAATCGTCCGGCGGCAGCTCCTCGGCTCCCGGGTGGCGCAACTGGTACTGGACCGTGTGGTGGAAGAGGACCTCGATCGGTGCCGACGCGATGCCGTCCCGCAGTTGGTCCAGGTCGCGGGCTGGGGTTCCCCACGGCTGGATCAGGTGCGCGACCGCCCTGAACTCGAATGCAGCCGGATCCACCATCAGTCGGGCCTCTTCGGCGGCTCCTCGTCGAGAGATCGCAGGTACTCGACCACGAAGTCCCGGGCCAGCTCGCGGCACCCGAGCCCGAACGCCAGGGCGAGGCCCAGGCCTGCGGCGGCCACGGCGACGATGCCCAGGGCCATGACGAACTGCGCTGCGAAGCCAAGCTGCTCGAGCGCCAGCAGGGCGGCGAAGCCCGTCAACACGACGGCGACGACCTGGCCCTGGAGCCTGGCGGCGCGGATCCCGGCGGTCTCGAGGAAGCGCCGTGTGACACTCCCTAGCAGCATGGCGATCAGGGAGCCGACCGCGAACAGCACGGCCGAAGTCACGATTCGGGGGACGACCTCGTTGAGGCGGTCACCGACCGAGGCGGCGAGGTTGAATCCGAGCATCTCGAGGGCGAGCAGGGCCGTGAAGCCGATCACGAGCCAGTAGATCGCCCAGGCGGCCACGTCGGCCGGCTCGTGCCGGGCCGCCGCGCGCTCGCCGATCAAGCCCCGGACGCCTTCGTCGAACTTGAGGGCGCGCAACAAGCCTCGGACGAGACGGGAGACGAGGGTTGCAACGCCCCAGCCCACGAACATCACTACGACTGCGATCAGGAGACCGAGCGCCCCTCGCTCAGCGCCTCGACCCATCTCGCCCAACCGGCCAAGGACATCCGACCATGGCTCCACTTGAAGGATGACCAGGGTCCACATGAGATCACCTCCTGGACTCGTCCAGCGTCAGCCGGACGGCACTCCGCCCTCGGTGGTTGGACTCGCCACCGACGGCTCCTGGGTGGGGGTTCTGAGGTTCACGCCGACGATCGTGTCGAGCACGTCGAGCATCCAGTCAAAGATGTTGCGCCGCAGGACGGTCTCGCGCAGCGCCGCCATGCGCTCGCGGCGCGCGTCGGGATCGGCGGACAGAGCGTCGTGATACGCGTCGGCCAGGCCTTCACGGTCGTAGGGCGATGCGATCCACGCGCGCTCCAACTCGCGGGCCGCCCCCGTGAAGGGGGACAGGACCAACGTGCCTTCCAGGTCCGGCGAGGCGGCGAGGTACTCCTTGGCGACGAGATTCATACCGTCGTGGAGCGACGTGACGGTGCACAGGTCCGCCATCCGGTAGTAGGGGACCAACTCCCGGAAGTCGAGATTGGCCTCGATCAGATGCACGGTAGGCCCCGCCGCCCGGGGGTAGCGGCGGTTCAGGTCCTCGGCCCAGCGCCGCGCCCGGACCTGCACGTTACGGTACTCCCGCAACTCGATGCGGGAGGGCACGCCGATCTGGATGAAGGCGAAGCGGCCCTGCCACTCGGGGTGCTTCTCGAACATCCGTTCGAGAGCTTCGAACCGTTCGGGAATGCCCTTGGTGTAGTCGAGGCGGTCCACGCCCAGTCCGACCTTGCATCCCTCCAGGCCCAGACGCTCACGGATTTCGCTCTCGGCCCGCCGGGTCTCGGGGGCCTCAGCGAGCGCGGCGATCTCCTCGGCGTCCACGCTGATCGCGAACGGATGAACCCAGGTGCGCTTGCTGGCACGGTCGACGGCGAATCGCTCCAGGTCCACCCGGGCCTCGAGGGTCTCCGCCACCGTATCCAGGAAGTTCATCGCATGCCGGCGAATGTGGAATCCCACGACGTCGTTCGCCAGCATGCCCTCGAGGATCTCCTGCTTCCACGGCAGCACGCGGAACACTTCGGGGTTGGGCCACGGGATGTGCCAGAACATGGCCACCTGGAGGTCCGGACGGTGTTCCTTGATGAAGCGGGCGGCCAGCGCCAGGTGGTAGTCCTGGATGAACACGAGCGCGGGACGATCCTCCACTTCCTCGAGCACGGCCTCGGCGAACCGCCGGTTGACCTCGCGGTAGGACTCCCAATCCGCCAGGTGAAAGCGCGGACGCACGTACACCACATGGCACAGGGGCCACAGGGCGCTGTTGGCGAAGCCGGAGTAGTAGCGAGCATGGTCCTCGTGGGTGAGCCACAGTCGCCGCAGCGTGTAGCGCGGACGGTCCGGGGGACAGGCCACACGGTCACGGGCGTCGACGACCTCACGGTCGGCATCGCCGCTCCCGTGCGCAACCCACACCCCGCCGAGCGCCTGCATCACGGCGTCGAGTGCCACCGTGAGACCGCCAGCATTTCGGATCGCCTGGATGTGGTCGCCCCGGTGGACGTGGGAGTAGGGTTCCCGGTTCGAGACCACGATAAGCTTGCGGTCGGGGAGATGAGCCCGGGCCCACTCGACCAACTCGCTGCGGGTCGTGCGCGGGGGGCCTTCAGTGCGCTGCTGGCTGCGGATGGCCGCTCGGCTCAGCGCGGATCGGGTGCGGGCTCCGATGTCCATTCAGCCTCCCGGCGGTGGAACTCCATCCTGCCACTGGTGTCACCATGTGATCGGGCGACAGGAGCGGGATCCACCCTTGGAGTTGACAGCCAGGGGCAGAGTAGTCAAAACTGACCGCCGGGTCAAGGTTGAACAACGTAGGAGGGTTGGCATGCCCGAATCCCAGGTGCCCGAAAGGCCACAGCGCCACGGCCGGCGAGAGCGGCGCAAGCACATCACCCGCGGAGATTTGCTGGCAGCGGGGCGGAAGCTGTTCGGCCAGAAGGGGCTCTACGAGTCCCGCATCGAAGATCTCACCACTGAGGCCGGAATCGCCAAGGGCACGCTCTACGGCTACTTCTCGAACAAGGACGAACTCATTCACGCGGTCGCCGCCGACGGGTTCGACAGGCTGCTCGAGTATGTCCAGACGACGACCTCTGGGGCACGATCCCATGCGGACCTGATCGCCCGTGTCGTGCGTGCCCATGTCGACTTCTTCGCCGACAACCCCGACCTGATGAGGGTGTTCCACCAGATCCGGGGCATGTTGAAGTTCGATCGCCCTGAGTGGCTCCCGCTCCGCGCAGCACTCTTGGACTACCTGAAGGATCTGGCGGACGTGCTTCGGGCCCCGGGCGGCAAGGGGGTGCCGGGGCTGGGCGACCGCCAGAACGTCGCTCGCATCCTCTTCGGAGCCGTCTCTGGAATGACGTCCGTGACGGCGGCGCTGTCACCCGGCCGAATCCGACCGATCGTCCCCGACGCGTTCATCCGTGCGATCGCGGCCATGGTGATGACCTACGAGGTCGAGTGCGGCGCGAAGCCCGGGCGCCCTGTGACGAGTGCGCGTCCGCGAGGCAGGGGCGCGGACAGCGCGAGTTCCTCCCGGCGGACGGCACGGGGCCTTCCTTCCGCCCACAATGGTGCTGGCGCGAGGAGACCGGCTTCAGATCCTTAGGTGCTCACGGGACCACAGATGCCTGAGATCAAAGGGAACGTGGAGACGCCGCACCCACTCGAGGGGATACCCCGACGGCTTTGGCGGCTGGTTCTGCTGGCCCGTCATCGGCTCCTGATGCTGGACTATGACGGCACGCTGGCTCCGTTCCACGTGGTCCGCGACTCGGCCCTGCCACAAACGCGCTCCCTGGCGCTCTTGAGGGCGATAGCAGTCGAATGCGAGACGTCGGTAGCCATCGTCTCCGGTCGGCCAGTCGCCGAACTCGAACGTCTCCTCGGCCCGCTGCCTGTGACCGCCGTCGGCGAGCATGGGTGGGAGCTGCGGATGCCAGACGGCACCGTCGTGAAGCACCCGCTGTCCCATGACCACGCGGCTCTGCTCGACGGAGCAGAGCGAGTGGCTCGGAAGAAGGGCCTGGGCGCATACCTTGAGCGCAAGCGTACGGGCCTGGTGCTCCACACTCGCGGAAGCTCGGCGGCACTCGCCCATGAACTGGAGGAGACGGCGTGGGAATTGTGGCGCTCCGGGGCCGAGAACGGCAAGGTCGCCTTGGAGCGCATCAATGGCGGCGTCGAGTTGCGGCTTCATGGTCGGAACAAGGGCACTGCGGTTCTCTCGTTGGTCTCGCATGCTCCCCCGGACTCGCTCGAGGTCTTCGTCGGTGACGATGCGACCGACGAAGACGCCTTCGCGGCGGTCAGGGAGTGGGGCTTCGGCGTCCGGGTGGGCGTGGTCGACCGACCGACCCTGGCTGCGGCCTGGCTTCCGACGTGCGAATCGGTGGTTGACTTCCTTGAGGAGTGGCTCCAGGTGACCCGCGGAGCGGCCACGCATGGGGCCAATTGACCGAACATGCGAACGGCTCGGCCGAATGAACCCGCTCCCAGGACTCGTTCGCGAGGAGGGTGCTCCATGCGACTGTCGGGCAAGGCTTTGGGCATCGCGACGGGATTGCTCTGGGGTGGGGCAGTCCTGCTCGTCGGACTGATCCACATGGCGGGTGGCAGCTACGGGACGGCATTCCTGCAGTTGATCAGCTCCTTGTATCCCGGGTTCCACGTGTCGCGTACGCCGGGAGACGTACTCGTGGGGACGGCCTACGGGCTCGTGGATGGAGGTGTCGGTGGGCTGCTGCTCGCGTGGTTGTACAACCGATTCGCTGGTCGCCCGGGGAGAGCTTGACCGGGCGGGGCGAGGCCGAGATGCCGCGCGTGCCCTTCATGCTGGAGGGGCCGTTGGATGGCGGCGGGCTTCGTTCAGCGGCCGATGAGCCATGAATCCGCTTCCACGCAATGACTCGTCCGTCCGTGGCAGCCGCTTCGTCTACCTGGCGGCCGCCGTGTCCGCCCTGGGCGGCATGCTCTTCGGATACGACACAGGCGTCATCTCGGGGGCAATCCTCTTCATCCGCCAGGACTTCATGCTCTCCGCGACGGCCGTGGAGGTGGTCGTCAGCGCCGTGCTGCTCGGGGCGGTCATCGGTGCGGTCGCGGGGGGGACGCTTGCCGACCGCTTGGGCCGTCGCAAGGTCCTCGTCTTCACGGCTGTCCTCTTCACCCTGGGCGCACTCGGCACGGCCCTGGCTCCCTCCGTCTTCTGGCTGGTCACGTTGCGGGTCATCGTGGGCGTGGCGATCGGGCTCGCCTCCTTCATCACCCCCCTCTACATCTCCGAGGTTTCCCCCGTCGAGGTCCGAGGCAGGCTCGTCTCCTTCAACCAGGTGGCACTGACGACCGGGATCGTCCTCGCCTACCTGGCAGACTACGCGCTGTCGGGCACGCGGGCCTGGCGGGGGATGCTCGCCCTGGCCGCGCTCCCCTCGGCGATCTTCGCCGTCGGCATGCTGCTGTTGCCGGAGAGCCCACGCTGGCTCATCCGCGTCGGAAGGGTGGAGCAGGGGCGCCGGATGCTTCAACGCATCCGCGGCACCTCCGAGGTCGCTGCCGAGCTGCAGGAGATCCAAGGGGGCCTGGCGGAGAGCCCCGGCGGCCGGTCCGAGCTGGCGAACCCGAACCTGCGACCGGCGCTGATCGCCGGCATCGGGCTGGCCATCTTCCAGCAGACGACGGGAATCAACACGGTCATCTACTATGCTCCGACCATCTTCCAGGCCGCCGGGTTCCACTCGGCCTCGGCCGCCATCCTGGCCACCATCGGGGTGGGGGTCGTCAACGTCGTCATGACGATCGTCGCACTGATCCTTCTCGACCGCGTCGGCAGGCGGCCCTTGTTGCTTGTGGGCATGGCGGTCATGGTCGTCAGCCTCGTGGCGCTGGGGGCTGCCTTCCTCTTCCCGACGCTCCGGAGCCTGGGGACCATCGCCGTCGGCAGCCTGATGCTCTACGTCGGTGCCTTTGCCGTCGGTCTGGGTCCGGTCTTCTGGCTGCTGATCGCCGAGATCTACCCGCTGTCGATCCGCGGCGTGGCCATGAGCATCGCCACGGTCGCCAACTGGGGCGCGAACCTGCTCGTCGCGCTCACCTTCCTCACGTTGATCCAGTTCGTCGGGCGCCCCGGGACCTTCTGGCTGTTTGGCCTGGTCGGGATTGGCGCCTGGATCTTCGCCTACGTCCTGGTGCCCGAGACCAAGGGGCGGAGCCTGGAGCAGATCGAGTCCCACTGGCGCACGGGCAGACATCCGCGCGAGATGCGTGCATGACGACAGGGCCCCGTATCCGGCACGGCCACTCGCCCCAGGGCGCGCCGAGCGGGGGGACGGGTATCGAGGAGGCGAGCGATGGATGAGCACGACGGTCTTGCCCCAGGCTGGCCCGGTGGATCGCCGCGCTGGACCTCGAGCGCCAAGAGCGGCATCGGTACGTCCCTGAGTCCCCACAGCCGCGTGTGGTTCACGCTCAGCCACGGGATCATGAACGAGATCTACTACCCCGAGGTCGACCAAGCCTGCACGCGCGACCTTGGCCTGATCGTGACGGACGGCCGTGGTTTCTTCTCCGAGGAGAAGCGCCACGCACGATCGGAGGTCACGTATCCCGTGGACGGCGTGCCCGCCCACCATCTGATCAACCGCTGTCTGGAGGGTCGCTATCAGATCGAGAAGGACATCATCACGGACCCTCGCTCTGACGTCGTACTGCAACGCACGCGTTTCGTCCCCCTCCAGGGAGCCCTGGCGGACTATCACCTGCACGTGCTCCTGGCCCCTCACCTCGCGAATCATGGCGCGGGAAACACCGCCTGGGTCGGGGAGTACAAGGGCGTGCCGATGCTCCTCGCCGAGCGCGGTGCCACCGCGCTGGCGCTCGCCTGCTCCGCGCCCTGGCGCAGGCGGTCGGCCGGGTTCGTGGGAGTGTCCGACGGCTGGCAGGATCTGGTTCGCCACAGGTTGATGGCCTGGACCTACCGGCGGGCGGAGAACGGCAACGTCGCGCTCTGTGGTGAGGTCGACCTCGAGTCCTGTGAGGGTCTCTTCCTGCTGGCGCTCGGATTCGGCCGCAATCCGGCGGAGGCCGCCGGACGCGCTTCGGCGAGCCTCAGGCGGGGATTCGAGCGATCCAGGAACGAGTACGTGAGCGGCTGGCTGGAGTGGCAGCAGGGCCTGCAAGCCCTGCCGGAACCCCCGCCGGCGCGCCCGGGTCTCCTCCGCGCGAGCACGATCGTCCTGCGCACCCACGAATCGAAGCGCCTGCCGGGAGGTCTGATCGCCAGCCTCTCGATTCCCTGGGGCTTCGCCAAGGGCGACGACGATCTCGGCGGCTACCACCTGGTCTGGCCGCGGGATCTGGTGGAATCGGTGGGCGGGTTGCTGGCCGCCGGGGCCCGCGATGACGTCCGTCGCGCGCTGCTCTATCTCCAAGTGACCCAGGAGGCCGACGGACACTGGCCGCAGAACATGTGGCTCGACGGCACACCGTACTGGCACGGCATCCAGATGGACGAGACCGCATTCCCGATCCTGCTCGTCGATCTCGCGCGCCGGGAGGGCGCCCTCGACGACGAGGAGTTGCGCCAGCTATGGCCGATGGTGAGGCGCGCAGCCGGCTTCGTCGCCTGCAACGGCCCGGTGACGCAGCAGGATCGCTGGGAGGAGGACCCGGGATACTCGCCCTTCACGCTGGCGGTGGAGATCGCGGCCCTGCTGGCCGCTGCGGACCTGGCGCAGCTCAACGGGGAACCAGGCGTGGTCGGCTTCCTGCAGGAGACCGCGGACGCCTGGAACAGCTGCGTCGAACGCTGGACTTACGTGACGGGCACCGCTCTCTGCCTCGACCTGGGGGTGCGCGGGTACTACGTTCGCATCGCCCCCTGCGAATCGGCGGACGCCGCATCGCCGGCAGGCGGGTTCGTGCCCATCAAGAACCGTCCGCCGGGGCAGAGCGAATTCCCCGTGGCGCACATTGTCAGTCTCGATGCTCTGGCTCTGGTGCGCTTCGGTCTCCGAGCGCCCGACGATCCCCGCATCACGGACACCGTGAAGGTCATCGACGCCATGCTCCGGGTGGACACACCGTGCGGGCCCGCTTGGCACCGCTACAACGACGACGGCTACGGCGAGCATGAAGATGGCAGCGCCTTCGACGGAACCGGTACCGGGCGGGTCTGGCCCCTGCTCGTGGGCGAACGCGCGCACTACGAACTGGCAGCAGGGCGGCGGGAGGATGCGGAGCAACTGCTCCAGGCGTTCGGCCGCTTCGCCAACGAGGGAGGTCTGCTGCCCGAACAGGTCTGGGACGCGCCCGATATCCCGGAGAAGGAGCTCTTCTCCGGCCGACCGTCGGGATCCGCGATGCCCCTGGTCTGGGCGCACGCGGAGTACGTCAAGCTGTTGCGTTCGATCCGTGACGGGCGCGTCTTCGACATGCCCCCGCAGACGGTCCAGCGCTACCAGGTGGCGCGCACCCGCTCCCCCCACGCGACCTGGCGTTTCAACCACAAGCGCCGCACGCTGGAGAAAGCGAAGACGCTCCGTCTGGAGCTCCTGGCGCCCGCTCGGGTTCGCTGGAGTCCCGACGACTGGAAGAGCGTCCACGATACCGACAGTCGCGACACCGGCCTGGGCGTGCATGTCGTGGACCTGCTTACGAGTGATCTGCCGGTGGGCACGACGGTACGCTTCACCTTCCATTGGCAGGAAGTGGATCGCTGGGAGGGCAGGGACTTCGAGATCCAGGTCGTCGAAGCACCCGATGCCGGCATCGCGGCGCCGGGGACCTGACCCGACAGACGTTGGCCACGGGGAGACTCAGCATGGACATCCGACTCGACGGAAGGCGGGCGCTGGTGACGGGCGCCAACTCCGGGATCGGCCGCGCGATCGCCCTCGCCCTGGGCGCGGCGGGGGCTCGCGTGGCCGTGAACTACGTGGTGAGGCCGGAAGAGGCCCAGGCCGTGGTCGAAGAGATCCGGCAAGGGGGCGGGGAGGCCCTCGGTGTGTCCGCCGACGTCGCGGATGCGGTGCAGGTCGAGCGGATGTACGCGCAACTCGACCAGGCTCTCGGCGGCGTGGACATCCTCGTGAACAACGCGGGCATCGATGGCCCCTCGGCGCGAGGCTGGCAGGCCGACCCGGCCCAATGGCGGCGCGTTCTCGAGGTGAACCTCGTGGGCGCATTCCTCTGCGCCCGCGAGGCCCTGCGGCGCATGATCGCGCAGAAGTCGGGGGTCGTCCTCAACCTGACCTCGGTTCACGAGGTGATCCCGTGGTCCGGGTACAGCGCCTACACCGCGAGCAAGGCGGGCCTCGGCATGCTGACCCGGACGCTCGCACAGGAAGCCGGGCCTTTCGGCGTGCGGGTCCTGGCGCTCGGGCCTGGGGCGGTCCGGACCTCGATCAACGAGAGCGTGTGGAAGGACCCCGGGCTCTACGCGGACCTGATGGAGAAGATCCCCATGGGCCGCATGGGTACGCCCGAGGAGATCGCTCGGATGGCCGTGCTCCTGGTGTCTGACGCCGCCGCCTACGTCACCGGCACGACGGTCTTCGTGGACGGGGGCATGACGGACTACCCGGACTTCTCGCATGGCGGGTGAGGTCCTATGGCAGGCCGGCGCGCGGCTGGATCGCGCCGGGCTGCGGGGTGCCGGGCACGGACCAGCCGGACCATGGCCGGCGCCCGCCATGACGAATGCGACAACATAGAGGCGGGTGACGATGATCTTGGCATGCGACATCGGTGGGACGAAGACGAACCTGGCACTCCTGGAGGAGAAGCAGGGCGTGCTGGAGTTCGTTCGATTCGCGACCTATCCCAGCCGCGATCACGACTCGCTCGACGGAATCATCGAACACTTCCTGAGCGGAGGGGCTTCACGCCTCCAGGCGGCCGGCTTCGGCGTGGCCGGACCGGTCGTGGGGGGGCAGGTGCACACGACGAATCTTCCCTGGCTGATCGACGGAAGGAGTCTCGCGCGGCGACTCGGGCTGGCGTCGGTCGTGCTGCTCAACGATGTCGAGGCACATGCCTGGGCGGTCGAGCGTCTGGCGGCGGTCGACCTGGCGCCACTTCAGGAAGGCTCCGGCACCCGGGGGAACGCCGCGGTCATCGCCGCGGGCACCGGCCTGGGGTTCTCAGCCCTGATTCGGGGCCCGGCCGGTGCCATGGCGCTCGCCAGCGAAGGAGGACACGCGGACTTCGCTCCTGCCGAGGAGATCGAGATGGAGTTGCTGCGGCACCTCCAGGCCCGCTTCGGGCACGTGAGCGTGGAGCGCGTCCTGTCCGGCCCCGGGCTCCTCAGTCTCTACTCATTTCTCCGTGACCGCGAGGGTGGAGACGAACCGGTGATGTACCAGTGTTTGTGTCAGGGACAAGGAAGGGGGTACTCCAACAGAGGCAGGGCCAACCACCTCAAGGAGGTACCCCCATGCAGCAGGTCGCTGCGGTGCGCAGTGTGAAGCAGGCGGTGCGGATGCTCAAGTCGATGGCGGTGCAGGCGCCGGAGTGGAACGAGCTGAGGCAGGCGAGCCAGGCCGCGGTCCGGCGGGTGATCGAGGAGCGGATGCACGGCCTGGTGGGCAACCGGATCGCCGAACTGGCCGCGGCCGGGGTCGCTGACCGCCGCAATGGCAGCTACCGCCGCTGGCTGTGGCATGAGGTCGGCGTCCTGGAGTTGCAGGTGCCACGCTCCCGGACCTACAGCGCGGTCGCCGTGCTGGGCCGCTATGCCCGGCGGGTGCCCCAACTCGAGCGGGTGATCCTGGCCGGCTTCGTCCTCGGGCTTTCGACCCGCAAGGTGGGCGAGGCGCTGCTGCCCCTGCTGGGCGAGCGGGTCAGCCCGGCGACGGTGAGCCGGGTGGCGCGGGGCCTGGATGAGGCGGCCGCCGCGTTCCATCGTCGCCCGCTCGCCAACCGTTACCGGGCCGTGCTGCTCGATGGCGTGGTGCTGGCCCGCAAGAGCGGCGCCGGGGCGTTGCGCCGGCCCGTGCTGGTGGCGCTCGGGATCACGCTCGCCGGGAAGAAGGAGATCCTCGACTTCCGCCTCGCCCCGGCCGAGAGCCAGCCGGCCTGGGAGGCGTTCCTCAACGATCTCTATGCCCGCGGGCTCACCGGCGAGGGCCTCACCCTGATCGCCACCGATGGCGGTGCCGGTCTGCTCGCCGCGCTGCCGCTGGTCTACCCGCGGGTCCGGGTCGGCCGCTGCTGGGCCCACAAGACCCGCAACATCCTCGACAAGGTGCGAGACACCGACCGCGAGCGGGTCAAGCGCGACCTGCACCGCATCAGCCACGCAGTCAACCGCACCACTGCACGAGCGGCCGCCCGGCACCTGGTCGACCGCTGGCACACCCGCTACCCGGCCGCGGTCCGCTGCCTGCAGCAGGACCTCGAGGACCTGCTGGCGTTCTTCGCCTTCGACGATTCCGCCTGGCGCCAGGCCACCCGCACCACCAACGCCATCGAACGCCGCTTCCGCGAGGTCCGCAGAAGAACGCGCCCCATGGGGGTCTTCAGTGACCGCACCTCCATGGAGCGCATCCTGTTCGCCGTCTTCACCTACGAAAACCACAAGGCCGGAACCTCAGCCCCCTTCCTCCTGACACATGACTCTTGACGCTACCGACGAACCCGCCTGGCTCACTGAAGAGATGAATCGCCGCGGCCCGACGGAAGCCGTCGCGGAGGCCGGGGTGGACGGGCGATGCGCCCGCTGCGCCCGGTCCGTTGACCTGTTCCTGGGGATCTACGGCGCCGAGGCGGGGAACTGGGCGCTCCGGACGATGGCCACGGCCGGAGTCTACCTGGGGGGCGGCATCGCGCGGAAGCTCCTCGTCGGCGGAGCGGATGTCCGGCAGGCGTGGCGCTCGCGGGCCCACGAGATCTTCCTGGCCCGCTTCCTGGGAAAGGGGCGCCTCCGCCCCCTGCTCGAGGCGATGCCGGTCCGCGTCATCGTGAACGACCGGGCGCCATTGATCGGGGCGGCGCATCGGGCGATGAAGGCGGGAGGGGTCTGATGGCCCCCTGGGAGCATCAGAAGACGGTGGAGGGTTCATGGAACTGGGAATGATCGGTCTCGGTCGGATGGGCGCCAGCATGGTGCGGCGCCTCATGCGCGCGGGACACACCTGCGTGGTATTCGACCGGGTGCCAGAGGTGGCGCAGGCGCTGGCGCACGAGGGCGCCGTCGGGGCGGCCACGCTGGATGAGTTCGTGAAGCGGCTCTCCGCGCCGCGGGCCATCTGGATGATGGTGCCCGCCGCCGTGCTGGACCAGACGATCGCGGACTTGGCGCCGCTGACGCCGAACCATGTGCGCTTCCGGCTCAGGCCCGAGTTCACCATCGCGCTCGGCGCCACCGTGAGGGAAGGCGGCGAGAGGGAGAGGGGGCGCAACCTGGAACTCATCGCGACCCACGAGCATGACGGCGCGGAGACCGACCCTACGCCGAACTGCTCGGGGACGCCATGAAGGGCGAGACATTCCGGTTCGCCCGTCAGGACTACGTCGAGGAGGCGTGGCGAATCGTCGACCCGTTGCTCAGGGACGAGGAGATGCCGGTCTTGTACGAGCCCGGCACCTGGGGCCCTGTCGAGGCGCAGGCCATCGTCCCGGGGGGCTGGCTCGAACCACCGGAGTCGCCGTAGCGGCGGGGCGGAGATCGAAGATGCTCGAACTCTGGCTCATCCGGCACGGCGACACGGAGTGGAGCGTATCGGGTCGCCACACGGGACGTACCAACATCGCTCTCACCGAGCACGGCCGGCAGCAGGGCGCACGCCTGCAGTCGAGGCTCGCTGGCCGCCACTTCAGTCTGGTCCTCACGAGCCCCCTGGACCGCGCCAGCGCGACCTGCGGTATCGCGGGATACGGAGACATCGCTCACGCCGACGATGACCTCCGGGAGTGGGACTACGGCGTCTACGAGGGACGCACCACGGACGAGATCCGCGCTGAGAGTGCTGCCTGGACCATCTGGGACGGCGTGGTCCCGGGGGGCGAGACGGTCGACCAGGTCGGCGAGCGCGCAGATCGCGTCATCGCCAAGGCGCTCGCCGTCGGTGGGGAGGTTGCACTCTTCGCCCACGGGCACTTCCTGAGGATCCTGGCCGCGCGTTGGCTGGGGCTGCCGGCACGCGGGGGCCGCATTCTGGCGCTCGACACCGGTTCCCTGAGCGTACTCGGCCACGATGGCGAACAGCGCTTGATCCGGTGTTGGAACGAGGTGTGCCATCTCGGGGGGGACCGATGAGGATGGAGGTCCTGCCCGACGTCGATTCTGCGGCCCGCAGGGCGGCGGCACTCATCGCGAGGGAGGCCCGGGCGTCGGTGGCGCTACGCGGCCGGGCTCTCCTGGCGACGAGCGGCGGCTCGACTCCCTGGCGGATGCTTGCTCGTCTGGCGGAGGAAGACGTGCCCTGGGCGAATGTCCATCTGTTCCAGGTCGATGAACGCCTGGTGCCGGCCGGTCACCCTGATCGCATCCTGGTGCATCTCAATGAGAACCTGCTGTCGCGCGTCCAGCTGCCCGAAGGACACTTCCATGCCATGCCCGTGGAGGAGGCGGATCTCGACGGGGCCGCCGCGAGGTACGCTGCAGGGCTCAGGACCGTGGCTGGGGACCCGGCGATCCTGGATCTCGTGCACCTCGGGCTCGGGACCGATGGACACACGGCCTCGCTCGTCCCGGGTGATCCGGTGCTCGCCGTCGATGATGTCGACGTTTCTCCGACCGGTCCCTACCAGGGGTACCGACGGATGACGCTCACCTTCCCAGTGCTCCACCGTGCCCGGCGCATCCTCTGGCTGGTGACGGGGGCCGACAAGACCGCGATCCTGGACAGCCTGCGCCGGGGCGACGACTCCATTCCGGCCAGCCGGATACCGGGCGACCGTGCGCTGATCGTTGCAGACGCAGCCGCCGCGGGAACCCGGTCACGCCCATGAAGGAGGCTCGCATGCCGCCCCTGTCCGACCTCGACCGGCTGTGCATCAACACCATCCGCACGCTCAGCATTGATGCCATCGAGAAGGCGGCATCGGGACATCCGGGACTGCCGATGGGCGCGGCGGCCATGGCCTACGTGCTGTGGACGCGCCATCTCCGGCATGACCCCGCGAGACCGACCTGGGTCGATCGGGATCGATTCGTCCTCTCGGCGGGGCACGGGAGCATGCTGCCCTACAGCCTGCTCCATCTGACGGGGTACGACCTCACGCTCGACGACCTCAAGAACTTCCGGCGCTGGGGCAGCCGGACACCCGGTCACCCCGAACGTGGAGTCACCCCCGGTCTCGAGGTGACCACGGGGCCGCTGGGCCAGGGTGTCGGCAATGCCGTCGGCATGGCGATCGCGGAACGCTGGCTGGCCGCCACCTTCAATCGGCCCGGGCACACGATCGTGGACCACCGGACCTATGTCCTCGCGAGCGACGGCGACCTGATGGAGGGAATCGCCTCGGAGGCGGCGTCTCTCGCCGGCCACCTTCGTCTCGGCCGACTCATCGTGCTCTACGACGCGAACCGCATCACCCTCTCCGCGACCACGAACCTCACCTTCTCGGAAGGCGTCGGCGCGCGATTCAGGGCGTACGGGTGGCACTTGCAGCGCGTGGACGGCATGGACGTGGACGCGATCGACGCGGCGCTCGTGGCGGCCCGCGCCGACGACCGCCGGCCGTCTCTCATCGTGGCGCGCACGCACATCGGGTTCGGGAGCCTGCACAAGCAGGACACCTGCCAGGCCCACGGCGAGCCACTGGGCGAGGAGGAGACGCGGCTGACGAAGCGGGCCTACGGTTGGCCCGACGATCGGACGTTCTACGTGCCGGAGGAGGCACAAGGAGAATTCGACAAGGTCCGCGAGCGAGGTGCGGCGATGCGCGCCGCCTGGCAGCGGGCGATGGACGAATACCGCACGGCAGAGGAGGACCTCGCCGGTGAGTTCGACCGGGTGATGGCGGGACAACTCCCGCCGCAGTGGGACGCCCGACTTCCGGAATTCACGCCCCAGGACGGCGCCGTCGCCACGCGGGACGCCGGTGGCAAGGTGATCAGGGCGCTGGCCGAATCCGTGCCGAACCTCGTCGGCGGGTCGGCGGACCTCGATCCGTCGACAATGACGATGCTCAAGGGGAAGGGCGACTTCCAGAGCGCGGCCGTACTGGAGGACGGGCAGACCCCGCCGACGCAGGGAGAGGCGGGCGGCGTGTGGGGCTACGCGGGACGGAACCTCCATATCGGGATCCGCGAGCACGCGATGACCGCCATCCTCACGGGCATGGCACATCACGGTGGCGTGGTGCCGTTTGGGGCGACCTTCCTGGTGTTCTCCGACTACATGCGGCCGAGCATCCGGCTGGCCGCTCTGAGTGGCGCGCACGTGATCTACGTGTGGACCCACGACAGCCTGGCGGTCGGCGAGGACGGCCCGACGCATCAGCCGGTCGAGCAGCTCGCCAGCCTGCGAGCGATGCCGAACCTGCTGGTGCTGCGGCCGGCGGACGCGAACGAAACGGTCGAGGCGTGGCGGATCGCGATGCAGCACACGGCTGGGCCGGTGGGGCTGGTGCTCACCCGCCAGAAGCTCCCGGTGCTCGACCGGACCACGCTCGCCCCCGCCACTGGCACCACGCGTGGCGCCTACGTCCTGATCGACGCGGGCAAGGGACCGCCGGAACTCATTCTGATCGCGACCGGCTCGGAGATCTCTCTCGCGCTCGATGCGCACCGGCAACTCGCGGGCGAGGGCATCCGGAGCCGCGTCGTGTCGATGCCGTCGTGGGAGTTGTTCGAGGCGCAATCCGCCGAGTACCGGCACGCGGTGCTGCCGCCCGCGGTGCACGCGCGGGTCAGTGTGGAGGCGGGCTCGCCGTTCGGCTGGGAACGCTACGTCGGGCCGGGCGGCGCGATCATCGGCGTGGATCGCTTCGGCGCGTCGGCGCCAGGACCCGAGGTAATGGCCCGGTACGGATTCACCGTGGAGCACGTAGTCAAGACGGCGAAGGCCGTACTCGGCCGGTAGTCCGACTCGTCAGCGGAGGGCAGAGGATTCGAGCCTCTTATGAACACCACTGGGATGGGCTCAGGACCAGATTGCGATCGCGCCGGTGTGGGGGATCGCGATAGGCGTGATGGATGGCAAGCACAACTTGCGACGGAGGTCATATGAAGGTGCTGATAGGCTTGGACGATTCACCCCATTCGCGCGTCACGCTCGAATTCGTGCAGAAGCTGTCATGGCCGGCGGAGACCCGAATCCTGGTCGTCTCGTCGCTGGAGCCGGCCGCGACCGGTTTCGGAGCGTACGAACCCTCCGCGGCGGTGAGAGCTGCCTGGATGGTGGAAGGGATCAGGGAGTCCCAGGAGGAACTGGTGACGCGCAGTCAGGAGACGCTCAGGGGGGCGGGCCTGCAGGCCGAAGGGCGCCTGATCGAAGGAGACCCGCGTCAGGCTCTCCTCGAGGAGGCGAAACGAGAGGGGGTCGACCTGATCGTCGTGGGCTCACATGGTCGCACCGGGCTCGAGCAATTGCTGATGGGAAGCGTTGCCGCGCATGTCGTGGCGCACGCAACGTGCAGCGTCATGGTGGTCAGGCGCTAAGTGCAGGTCGGGGGCCAACGTCGTGATGTGAGCCAGACGCACCAGCCCTGGACGCTGAGGACCCGGAAGGCTCGGCGAATCGCGTCGATGCGAGCGGCACCGGCACAACGGCCCTGGCCCTTCCATTGGAGAGACTGGAATGACAAGACCCAGGAAGGAGAAATCGGCTCCGGGTTCACGCGGGGCTCTATTCGAGATCGAATCAAGTCTGGCCGATCTTCGAAGTCGGAATGGGATGGTACGCCGCAAGGCGCGCACTGCCCTGACGCTTGTTGGTGGCCCGGCGGTGCACCTACTGATCCCGTTGCTGAAAGACCCAAAGGAGGACGTGCGCTGGGAAGCCGCAAAGGCCCTGGCTGACATTGCAGATTCCAGATCGGCCCCTGCGCTCGTAGCCACATTGGAGGACGAAAGTTCCGAAGTTCGCTGGTTGGCCGCGGAAGGACTGATCGCCATCGGTCGCGACGCGCTGGTTCCCTTGCTTGAAGCGCTGACGAAGCCATCCGATCTGGTGTGGTTGAGGGAAGGCGCACATCACGTCCTCCACGACCTGGCGAGAACTGATCTGAGGGACCTGGTGTCCCCGGTAGTGGCCGCCCTCGACGGGACCGACCCGGGGTCCGAAGCGCGGCGATCAGCCAGGAAGGCCCTGCAGCGGCTGAGGGCCTAGAGTCTTCCTATGAGTTTCATCGCACGGTTCGCAACTTGGGACATCCTGGATTGGCTCGCCGCCGACTATGGCCCCAATCGGGTCCATGGCCGACCCTAACGACTGGCGCGATCCAGCGCCGGAACCCATGGAGTTCACATGCGTCGCGCCGCAGGTGAAGCCGTTGAGCCGACCCGCACGGGCACTTCGCAACGCGCGGTCTGCACCTCGCAGGCCATGAAGCACCGGCGCAGCCTGACGAACGGAGAGAGAGTACATGGAGCACCTACTTGATTCAGTTCGGCGTGATCTGCTCAATCCCAAGACGCTGGCCGGCGCACTCACCTGGGGCGCGGTGTTCATGGGGATCGCCACTGTGGTGGCAATCGCGATCCGCAGGGTCGTGCGACAAGTCGCCTCGCGGCTGTCTGACGTGACCGGCCTCCGTTTCGGCAGCGCGTTCGCTCAGGTTCTGACGTATCTGCTCGCAGCCATTCTCTACGCCCATCTCACTCCGGAACTGCGTGCCCTGGGGACAGCGCTGCTTGCGGGAGTCGGCGTCGTCTCGATCGTCGTGGGCCTCGCCGCGCAGAATACTCTGGGCAACATGGTCGCAGGTCTGTCCCTTGTGCTCTACCGGCCGCTTCGAGTGGGAGACCGCGTGCAGGTGAACACGCCCAAAGGACCGCCAACTGCCTCCGCAGCCCGCCGAGATCGACGTGCAAGGCTCCGGCGAAGAGAAGGAACCCGAGCATGCCGCGCAGGAGGACCTTCTCGAAGTCGACGGCCCCGAGCAGACGCTCGACCTGGCCCAGTGCGGGCGGATACAGACGGGCCCCGGCGATGAGCCCCAGGGAGAGGATGAGCGCCAGAACCATCAGGCCGATCGTGGTGGGCAACCGAAGGTAGCGGTGATTGAAGTAGCTGAAGACCGCCGCCAGAGTGACGAGTAATGCCGAGATCTCGAAGATCGTCATGGCCGGTTGGAACGGCTCACGCTGGCGTGGGCGGCGGAGACACGATCTCCTGGGCCGAGCCTCGGCGCCGGCGCACGAGCGGGAAGCCGACGGCGAAGATCAGCACGGTCGTCAACACGCAGGCGAAGACGACAGTCGATAGCTGTTCCGTCCCCGGAACCCCAGCGGCGGCGGGGAGCGTCGCGAGGACCCCTGCGGCCATCCCGCGGGGAAGGGCGACCGCGATCAGGTTCCTCTCGTGCGGCTCGAAGGTCCTGCCAAACGTGACGAGGTGCACCGCTGGCACCCGGGCCAGCAGAAGCACGACGCCCAGCAGGACGCCCAGGCCGATCAGCGCCCAGGGTGGACCCAGCATCGCCCCGATGAAGGTGAAGAAGAACGACTTGATGATGAAGGCAATCTGGCCGTGCACCCCGCGTACGTCCGCACCCAAGTCCAACTCGGACACCATCCCGATCCGGGAACTGATGGCGCCCGCGTTTCCCACGATCACGGCAAACGCAAGAATGCCCAGCGCGGCACTTCCGCCTACCTGCTGGATGAAGACGTACAGAATCAGCAGTGCCGAAAGCGTGATCGGGTACGCGTGCGCGCGCGCGTGAAGCCCTTTCAGGAGGAGGAGCCAGACGGCACCTCCCACCGAGCCCGCGCCAAGCCCGATCCCGAAAGACCGCAGGAGGGCCATGCCGGGCGACGCGGTTCCGGACGGTCCCGCCATGATGACGTTGATGAGGGCCGTGGCTCCGACGACGCACAGTGCATCGGTGAAGGCCGACTCCAGATTGAGGAGGTTGCCCACCCTGGGTTCCACCTTGGCCTGGGCCATGGCGGGCATGATGACGATCGAGCTCGAGCCTCCGAGAATCGCGCCCAGTAGAAGCCCGTGCATCCAGGTCCACGATCCAGGCAGCCAGCCGATTCCCTTGGCCCCCATGCTCACGAGCGTCACGGCCATCACCGCCAGCAGGAAGCCCAGCAATGCCAAGGCGCCGGAACGGGGGGCCGCCCGGGAAACCTCACGCAGCCGGAGGCGGATGCCGCCATCGAACAGAATGACCACGAGCGTGAGGGCGGCGAAGTAGGGGGCGATGCTGGCGAGGAGCTCCCGATGCACTGCACCGCTCACGGGGCCGAGGAGGATGCCCACCAGTATCAGCCACACGACGTCCGGAACGCCCGTGCGGCGGAAGAAGACCTCACCGGCCACGCCGATCAGGAAGATGCCGGCGATCGTGAGTAGGAAGAGCGCTACTGGGCTCATATGACGGCCACTCCGAACGACGGCTGGATGTCGGGGCTTGGACACCACGGCGGCGCGGGACGTGCCTGTTGCTGGATGCCTCGATGCTTGGGGACGATGCCATCCTGGGAGTCAACGGGCAAGAGGGGCCCATAGCGTCCACCAGCCCCGCTGCGCTAACCTGCGGCCCAGCACCTCCGTGACCCGTTAGCTCAGTCGGTAGAGCACCTGCCTTTTAAGCAGGGAGTCGCTGGTTCGATCCCAGCACGGGTCACCACCCCTTCCTCGGGCGGCCAGGGGATCCCCATCCCGGCCCCAGCCCTGCGTGCTCCGGTGCCCGCCCCCCCCGCGGCCGGCCCGGCCACGGCTCAGAGCGGTTAGGTCAACTTCCTGCAAACCCCGAGGCCCCCTGGCGCATCATGAGGGGGCAGGACCGGCACCGCGGGACGGGGCTGGTTTCCAGGGCCGTCCAGAAGAGACCCCCCCCGGCCAGTGTCTGGAGAGACATCGTGGATTGCACCGAGGTGATGGAGCAGTTGTTCGAGTACCTGGACGAGGACGTCCAGGCGGAATTGCGCAAGGCGGTGGACGAGCACCTGCACGACTGCCACGACTGCAGCTATTACGTGGACACGGTGCGCCGCACGGTCGTGCTCTACCAGGCCGACCTCCGGATCGAGGTGCCGATGAAGGCGACGGATCGGCTGCACGCGGCCCTCGCGGCCGAGTACGCGCTGAGCACCAGGAAGCAGTCCGCGCCGCCCGATTGACACCTGTTCTCGCCGGACCCTAGACTGCCGCGCCTCACGAGCTCCCGACGGCCTGCGGGGCACTCCCGCGGGCCGTCTCGTTCCATCCGGCGGGGGACCCCATGCAGCGAATCGGCATCCTCGGTCTGCCGCGCTCCGGCAAGAGCACGCTCTTCGAGGTCCTCATGCAGGGCGCCGGGGCGCACGCCGCCCAGGCGGGTCGCGAGCAGCTTGGGGTGGTGCGTGTGCCCGACGAGCGGGTGGACCGGCTCGCCGCGATCTTCCAGCCGAAGAAGACCACCCACGCGCAGATCGAGTTCGTCGACAGCGGCGCGGCCCGGGGCGGCCGCGAGGCGCTCTCGGCCCGCGCGGCCGCCAAGGCGGACCTGTTCTCGGGCGTGCGGAACTGCGACGCGTTGCTGGCCGTGGTGCGCGACTTCGAGAGCGACCTGGAGCCCGCCCCCGACGGCGTGGACCCCGCGCGCGACCTGCGCAACCTCGAGGCCGAGTTCATCCTCAATGACCTCGCCATCGTCGAGAACCGCATGGAGCGGCTCGGCAAGGAGCTGCGCGTCGGCAAGAAGGAGGGCGAGCGCGAGCACGCCATGCTCGCGCGGATCAAGGAACTGCTCGAGGCCGAGCGGCCCCTGCGGGGCGAGTCCTTCGGGGCCGAGGACGAGAAGGTGCTCCGGGGCTTCCAGTTCCTTTCGCAGAAGCCGTTGCTGGTGGTGTACAACCAGGGTGACGACGCGACGCGCGTGCCGCCCGCGGCGGGGCCGGGCGCCCTGGCGGTGGCCCTCCAGGCGCACCTCGAGCGCGAGATCGTCTCGCTGCCCCCGGAGGAGCGCCCGGCATTCCGCTCGGAGATGGGGCTCGACGAAGACGGCCTCTCGCTGGTCATCCGGGTCAGCTACCAGCTGCTCGGGCTGATCTCGTTCTTCACGGTGGGACCCGACGAGGTGAAGGCGTGGACGCTCCATCGCGGCGAGACGACGCTGGACGCGGCGGGGGCGATCCACAGCGACCTGGCGAAGGGCTTCATCCGGGCCGAGGTCGTGCACTGGGAACACATGGTCGAGGCCGGCGGGCACACGCCGACGACGCGGGAGAAGGGCTGGCTGAGCCTCGAGGGCCGCGACTACGTGGTGCAGGACGGCCAGTGCCTGGTCATCCGGTTCAACAAGTGAACCCGGGCTCGGGCCCCGCGCACGGTCGCGGCGACCGGCCGCGGGCCCCGAGGGAGGCAAGATGAATCGTTTCCTGTTCAGGGCGCTGGCGCTGCTCGCGCTGCTCGTGGTCCCCGCGCCGGCCCTGGCCGCGGCCCGGTTCGCCGAGATCGGAGGCCACCTCTCGATCGGCTACGCGAAGCTGGTCACGGCCGAGGCTCCCGGCGGCTCCATCTCCCTCGGGGCCGGCATGGACTACCCGCTGGCGCCGACGCTGCGCGCCGGGCTCGACCTGGGTTACGCCCTGCTGGGCAGCCGCACGTTCGAGCGCGGCAGCCTGTCCGCCGGCGTCGACTACAGCGCCTTCGACGTCATCGCGTTCCTGCACTGGCTCCCGGCGCGCGGCCCGGTGCGGCGCGTCTCGCTGGGCCCGGGCCTGGTCAACGCGCAGGGCGTCCTCTCGGTGACCGGCGGGGGCGCGGGCTTCAGCGACCTGGCGGTGCACGAGACGGCCGGCGCGCTCGCCGCGCAGGTGACGCTGATGAAGTCGAAGCCGGCGCCGGTGCGGCTGGGCCTCGAGCTGGGCGGTCGCGTGGCCTTCCGGGCGCGCGACGACTGGACGCTGCTGAGCGTGCGCGCGACCGTGCACTACTAGCCCGGAGAGCGTCGCGCGTTCTACCGCGCGCGTTCCCTTTCCCGTAGACTCCGCGCATGGCCCGCCCGCGCAAGGACAAGCCCCGTCGCCCGCGTCCCCCCGGCGCGCAGCCCCGCGACGCCCGCCGGGTCGCGCCGGGTGCGCCGGGTGCGGCGCTCCCCGTGCTGGCGCCGGCCGGGGTCCTGGCCCTGGTGCTGCTGGCGGGGGCGTGGCTCCAGGTCTCCGCGCTGCGCCTGCCGTTCTTCGCCGACGACTACCTCTTCCTCGACCAGATGCGGGGCCGCTCCCTCTGGGGGGCGCTGACCTCGCCGGACCCGCTGCGCAACTTCTGGCGCCCGGTCGGCCGGCAGCTCTACTTCTGGCTTGTCGCCCAGGGTGGCGAATCGGCGGTCCTGGCCCACGCGCTGAACCTCGCCCTCTTCCTCGGGATCGTGGCCATGCTCTTCGTGCTGGCACGTCGCCTGGCGGGGACCCGGGCGGCGGTCGTCGCGGCTTCCGTGCTGGCCCTTCACTACGTGGCGGACGTCCCGGTGCGCTGGGCCTCGGGAAGCCAGGACCTGATCGCCGTGGCGGGCGCGCTGGGCGCGCTCTGCCTGGTGGCGGCGGGCCGCAACGGCTGGGCCGCCGCGTCGCTCGGGCTCGGCCTGCTCGCCAAGGAGACCGTGGTCCTGACGCCGCTCGTGGCCCTGTGGATGGTGCGCCGGCCCGGAGAGCGCTGGACGCGCGCGGTGGCGAGGCTCTGGCCGCTGGGCGCGGTCGTGGCGGCGTGGGCGGTCTTCTGGGTGCTGGCCATGAAGGGGCGCCCCGGCGGCACGATCCACTTCAGCCTCGACGCCATCCCCGCCGCGCCGGTCCACCTCGTGCAGGTGTTCCTGGGCGCGGAGTGGAGCCGGAATCCATCCTCAGGCCTGCCGCGAGTGCTGCCCCTGCTCGTCCCGCTGGCGCTGGCGCTGGCGGCGATCGCGCTGGCCGGGCGCGCGCGGCCCGAGTCGCGGGGGAAGCCCCCGGAGAGCCCGGTCGCGGCGAGCGCCTGGAGCACGGGCCTGCTGTGGGCGCTGCTGGCCACGCTCCCGGTGGTGCTGGTGGTCCACATCTGGAGCGCCTACTACTACCTGTTCGCGCTGTGCGGCCTGTCGCTGATGCTGGGGGCGCTGCTCGCGCGTCGTCCGCTGGCGCTCGCGCTGGTCGTCACCACGATCGTGGCGTGGGGTTCGGAGCGCGCGCGCCGCCTCGAGACCTTCGCGACCGACCCGAGCCCGTGGTGCACGGAGTCGCACCTCAACCGCTTCTACTTCGACCGTTCGATGTGGTGGGTGACGAGGTATCTCGATGACCTGCGCCGCCTGCGACCGACGATGCCGCACCGCAGCACGCTGTTCTTCTCCGGCATCCAGGTCTTCGCGTCCTGGCAGGCCGCCGACGGCCCCCTGGTCCGCTGGGCCTACCGGGACAGCAGCCTGCGCTCGTACTATTTCCACGACTTCACGGCCGAGCGCGCGCGACGCGGGCCGTTCTACGTCTACATGACCCGGAACGACTCGCTCATCGAGCAGAAGTCGGACGTGAACGTGTATTTCAGCGTGGCAGCCTCCCAGTTGGCCTCCGAGCGGTACGGCCTGGCGAAGGAGGTGCTCGAGTTGGCCCGGGAGCGTCACCCCGGCCTGCAATCCGCGGGCTACTGGCTGGCGTGGGTGGAGATGGCCCTGGGCGACACCGCGGCGGGGCGCCGCGAACTGCGGGCCGCGGGGTTCGCGCTCCGGTCGGGCCCGAGCCCGCAGACGGCGGACGCCCGCCGGCTGCTCGCCGCCGGCGACACGCTCCGGGCGGCCGGCCAGCTGGATGCCGCGATCCGCAGCCACGTCCTCGATGCCGAGGCCCACGGGGTGCTGGCGGACGTCCTCATGACGTCGTCGGGCGTCAGCGCCGTGGAGGCCCTGGCCGCCTGCCAGTTGACGCCCGCGGATCCCCTGGCCTGGCGACGGTGGGCGATCGTTCAACTCCGGGCCGGGAACTACCCGCTGGCGCTTCCGTCGATGGAGCGCTACTTCGAGCTGGCGGGCACGGCGGCCCGGAGCGACGAGCAGGGCCTGCAACTGCTCGAGTACCTTCGCCGGATGCAGCCGGGAGGCGAACTGGAGCAGCGGGCGCTGCGCCGTCGCCCGCTCACCCGCGACTGAGCGTCATCCCCGGCAGGAACGGACCGGCCACCCCCCGTCGGGAGGTGGCCGATTCCGTCGAGCCCGTCACTCGATGTCAACGATAGAGACCCTTCAGCCGGCCCCAGGTCGTCGCGTGCGCGGGCACCGAGGGACAGTGCCCCGGCCCGGTGACGCCGTTGTTGAAGTCGTCGAGGGTCTGGGTGAGCGTGCTGACCTCGCAACTGGGCAGGCTGCCGCTGCCCACCGGCGGGACGACCAGCGAACCGATGAGCACGTCGGCCGCTGCGATCGCCGCGGCGGCGTCCCCGGGATCCGCGCCGAAGGCGATGTTGAGCCGGGCGGCGATGAGTTGGTGGGCCAGCGAGACCAGCCCGTTCCCGACCACCGACTCGTCGAGGATCTGGAGCAGCTGGGCCTGGGTGTAGGCGACCGAGCCGAGCAATAGGCTCGTGACCGGCCAGGCTTGTGCGTGGTTCTTCCAATAGCCCTGGGTGTAGGTGCAGTCGTGACCCTGGGGCGCAGTGGCGGCGGCGCGCGTGACCGACAGCGCGCTGGCGCCGGTTCCCGCTGGCGCGTTGGCCCGGACGCAGAACACGTATGCCACACCGTCCGCGAGTTCGTCGGCGGTGGCGCCCGAGACGCCGGTCTCGTCGAACAGGTCGCCGATCTCGGTATCGATGGACTCATTCGGGCCGAGCTGGAAGCTGCGCTCGGGCGCCCCCCAGGTGTGCAGCGTCGCCACGCCGGTGAAGCCTGCCGCGTCCTTCCCGGCCGCCGTGCCCTCAGGCCAGGTCCCGCCGTTATTGGCGAAGTCGTCCGCGGTCATCCACGAGACCGTGAATCCGGCGGGCGCTCCGCTGGTTCCGGCGGTAACGGTGAGGCGCACTTTGCCCTGACCCGCTGCGACCACGGCGAGGCCGGGAGCGTCGGGAAGGGGCTGGGCGAAGACAGCGATCGGATCACCCAACAACCAGAGCACGATCGCGACGAGAAGGATGAATCGAGCGTCGCAACGGGCCATGACAATCCCTCCTGCGGCTGGCCGAGCCCCAGGGGGTCACGCGGGGGAAACGCCACGACGGGCCATCGTGGCATCGCAAGCCCGGGGTCCGGGCGGGTCGGAGCTACTATCAGCGAGGGGCCCACCCCGAATGCCACACAGGAATCGTAGTCCGTCCTCGGGCCGCAGTCCACGCATTCCTCGAGGGCCCGCCTTCCCGCCCCGGGCCGGGTCCGGCAGGCCGATCGGTGCGCCGGCGGCCGCCGGCCGCGTCCACGTGTGGGCCGCGGTTCGACGGGGCTGGGTGGCCTGCCCATAAGGCCCGACGGCCTGGATTTTGACACCCCCAGCAGCCCCCGGTAGACTCCGCCCGCTTGAGCTCCTTCGGGGCGGGGTGCGAGTCCCCACCGGCGGTATAGCCCGCGAGCGGACGTGTGCGGTGTCGCTGTTCTGGGCGGCCCGGATGCGACCGCAGACCCGGCGAGATTCCGGGGCCGACCGTGACAGTCGGGATGGAAGAAGGAGGAGGGTCCGGGGCGCTTCCTGTCCCGGCCGCCGCTCCGCGATACCGCCCCGTGGTGCCGAACGCCACGGGGTCTTCTCATTGCTAGGAGGGTCATGGCCCGCTCATCGCGACCGGACGAGGCGCGCTTCATGGCGCGCGCGCTGGCCCTGGCCGAACGGGGACGGGGCCGCACCAGTCCCAACCCGATCGTCGGGGCGCTGTTGGTGCGCGCCGGTCGCGTGGTCGGGAGCGGGTGGCACGAGCGGGCGGGCGCCGACCACGCCGAGGTCGTGGCCCTGCGGCAGGCCGGCCCGAAGGCCCGCGGCGCCACGCTCTACTGCACGCTCGAACCCTGCGCGCACCACGGGCGCACGCCGCCCTGCGTGGAGGCCATCATCGAGGCGGGAGTGCGCCGCTGCGTCGTGGCGCTGCGCGACCCGCACGCCATCGTCGACGGCCGGGGCCTGCGCCGGATGCGCCGGGCCGGGATCGTGGTCGCGGTCGGATTGCTCGAGCGTGAGGCCCGCGAGGCGCTCGGCGGCTACTGGCGCGCCCACCGCGCGGGACTGCCGCGCGTGACCTGGAAGCTGGCCGTCACCCTGGACGGCAAGGTGGCGGACCGCGCCGGTCGCTCGAAGTGGATCACCGGGCCCGCCGCGCGAGAGCTGGTCCACCGCCTGCGCGCGGGCGCGGACGCCGTGGTCGTCGGCGCCGGCACGGCGCGGGCCGACGACCCGCGTCTCACCGCGCGTCCTGCGGGCCGGCGGGAGGCCGTGTGCCAGCCGCTGCGCGTGGTCTGCGACACGCGGTTGCGGCTGCCGCTCACGCTCAGGCTCTTCGCGCCGGCGCTGGCGAAGGGCACGGTCGTGGCCTGCGGGCCGGCGGCGCCGGCGGCCCGCGCGGCCGAACTGGAGCGCCGCGGCGTCGCGGTCTGGCGGCTGCCGCTGGCGGCCGGCCGGGTCTCGCCGCGGGCCCTGGCGAGACGACTCGCGCGCACGGGCCGCTACGAGGTGCTGCTCGAGAGCGGGCCCAAGCTGGGCACGGCCTGGCTCGGAGCGGGCCTGGTGGACCGCATCGCGCTGTTCACCGCGCCGCGGGTGCTCGGGGCCGGAGGGCTCGACTGGTGCGGGCCGCTCGGCGACGGGCGGCTGGCGCACGCGTTGCCGGGGCGCATCAGCGCCTGCGGCGGTGCCGGCGGGGACTTGTTCGTGATGGTCGAGCTGGAAGGAAGGGGACGCTGATGTTCACCGGGATCGTCGAGGAGATGGGCAGGGTCCACCGCATCGAGGAACGGCCGGGCGGGCCGAGCGAAGCACGGCCCGGGCGCCGGTTCTGGTTCGAGGCGCGGGGGGTGCTCGCGGACGCGGAGATCGGCGCCAGCATCGCCGTGAGCGGCGTGTGCCTGACGGTCGTGGCGCTCGATCCGGGTCGCTTCAGCGTGGACGCCGTGCCCGAGACGCTGAGCCGGACGACCCTGGGGGGCCTGCGCGTGGGCGACGTCGTGAACCTGGAGCGGCCGCTCACGCTCGAGCAGCGCCTCGGCGGGCACCTGGTGCAGGGCCACGTCGACGGGGTCGGCGAGGTGCTGGCGGTGCGGCCCGAGGGCGACGGCGTCCGCGTGACCCTCGCGGTCCCGCCGCCGCTGCGCCGCTACGTGGCGGAGAAGGGCTCGCTCGCCGTGGACGGCGTGAGCCTCACGGTCGCGGCCGCGGGGGGCGACCGCTGCGAGGTGGCGCTGATCCCGCACACGCTCCAGGTCACGACCTCGGGCGGCTACGCGAGCGGCACCCGCGTGAATCTCGAGGTGGATCTCCTGGCGCGCTACCTGGCGCGGCTGTTCGACGAGTCCCGAAGCGGGGGAGGTGAGCGGTGAAGCGCGCGATGAAGGAGCGCAAGGTGGCGGGCGGGAGGGCGCAGCGCCCGGCCGCCCGGCCGGCGCCCGCGGTGGCGAAGCGGGCGGCGCAGCACCGGCCGGCACCCGCGACGGCCCCGGCCGCGGACACGGGCGTGAGTGCGGACGTCCGCCTCACGGTCGAGCAGGCGGTGGCCCGCATCAAGGCGGGGAAGATGATCATCGTGGTGGATGATGCCCACCGCGAGAACGAGGGCGACATCATCTTCGCCGCCGAGAAGGCCACGCCGGAGATGGTCAACTTCGCGCTCAAGCACGGACGCGGGATCCTGTGCGCCCCGATGGACCCGGACGAGGCGGAGCGCGCCGGCCTCGAGTTGATGGTGGAGCACAACACCGCGAAGTTCGGCACGCCCTTCACCGAGTCGGTGGACGCGCGGCGCGGGACGACCACCGGGACCTCGGCCTTCGACCGCGCGCGCACGCTGCGCGTGCTGGCCGACCGGCGCACGGGCTCCGCGGACCTGGTGCGCCCCGGCCACGTCTTCCCGCTGCGCGCCGTGCCGGGTGGGGTGCTGCGCCGCGCCGGCCACACCGAGGCGGTCACCGACCTGTGCCGGCTCGCCGGCCTGCGCGCGGTCGGCGCGCTGTGCGAGATCCTCACCGACGACGGCCACATGATGCGGCTGGCGGGACTCCAGCGCTACGCGCGCCTGCACGGCCTCGGCATCCTCACGATCCGGCAGCTGATCGAGCACCGGCGCCACAAGGAGAAGCTGGTGCGGCGGGTGGTCTCGGTGCCGCTGCCGACGCCCGAGGGCGATTTCATGCTCCACCTGTACGAGAGCACGCTCGAGGGCGACCACCACGTGGCGCTGGTCCGGGGACGCATCTCGAAGAGCCGGCCGGTCCTGGTGCGCGTGCACTCGCAGTGCCTCACCGGGGACGTCTTCGGCTCGGAGCGCTGCGACTGCGGCTCCCAGATGCACGCGGCGCTGAAGGCCATCACCCGGCGGGGTTCGGGTGTCTTCCTCTACCTGCGGCAGGAGGGGCGCGGCATCGGGCTGGCGAACAAGCTGCGCGCCTACGCGCTGCAGGACCAGGGGCTCGACACGGTCGAGGCCAACGTGAAGCTGGGCTTCGCGGCCGACCTGCGCGATTACGGCATCGGCGCACAGATCCTGGCCGACCTGGGGGTGTGCGAGATCGAGTTGCTCACCAACAACCCGCGCAAGGTCGTGGGCCTCGAGGCCTACGGCCTGCGCATCGTCGAGCGCGTGCCGATCCGGATCCGGCCGACCCGGCACAACCGGCGCTACCTCACGACCAAGCGCGACAAGCTCGGCCACCTGCTCGGCCTGCACCTGGGGGAGACGTGAGCCGGTACGAGACGCAGGCCGCGGAAGACGCCACCGGGCTGCGCTTCGGCGTGGTGGCGGCACGCTTCAACGAGAAGCACGTGCAGCGCCTGGTGGACGGCGCACTCGAGACCCTGCACCGCCAGGGCGCGGCGCAGGACGCGATCGAAGTCCTCTGGGTGCCGGGCTCGCTCGAGCTGCCGCTCGCGGCCCAGTGGCTGGCGTCCGGACCGCCCGCCTGCCACGCGGTGCTCGCCTTCGGCGTCGTCATCCAGGGCGAGACCGAGCACTTCCGCCTGGTGGCGGACCAGTGCGCGCGGGGCCTGCTCGACGTCTCGCTCGCGACCGGGGTGCCGGTGCTGAACGGCGTGCTGGCCTGCTACGACGCCGGGCAGGTGGACGCGCGGCTGGGCGGGGCGAAGGGGCATGCCGGGGTCACGACCGCGCTGGCCGCGATCCGCATGGCGCGGCTGCGCCGGGAGCGGCCTTGAGCGATCGCGAACGGAAGTCGCGCGCGGGCACGACCGCGCGCCGCCAGGCCCGCGAGCTGGCGTTCAAGATCGCCTACCAGGGCGCCCTCACGGGTGACGGCTACGCGGCCACCTGGAAGGCGGTGGGCGCCGACGCGACGGTGAGCGACGACCAGCGGGAACTGGTGGACGACGTGGTGAAGCTGCTCGAGGTCCGCGGGGCCGAAGTGGACGCCACGCTCGCCGCGGCCTGCGCGCACTGGCCGCTCGAGCGGCTGGCCGCCACCGACCGGTCGGTCCTGCGCGTCGCGGTGGCGGAGCTGATGGCCCGCCCGGGCACGCCCGCGCGGGTGGTGCTCGACGAGGCCATCGACCTGGCCCGGCGCTACGGCTCGACGGAGTCGGGGGGCTTCGTCAACGGCGTGCTCGACCAGGTGGCGCGGCGCCTGCGTCCGGAAGAGCTCTGATGCTGCGCGCCGTCCTCTCGGACATCCACAGCAACCTCGAGGCGCTCGAGGCGGTGCTCGCAGATGTCGGGCGGTCCGGTGCCCGCGAGATCCTCTGCCTCGGCGACTTCGTGGGCTACGGGGCCTCGCCCAACGAATGCATCGAGCGCCTGCGCCCGGTCGTCACGGCGGCGGTGGCGGGGAACCACGACGTGGCGGTGTGCGGCCGGATCCGGCTCGGGAGCTTCGGCTCCAACGCGGCGCAGGCCGCGCGCTGGACCGCGACGGTCCTCACGCCCGCGTGCCAGGCCTACCTGGAGTCCCTGCCCATCACGGTCCGCCACGCGGGCGCGCTGCTGGTGCACGCCTCGCCGTCCGCGCCGCGATCCTGGCACTACGTGCTGGAGGTCGGGGAGGCGCGCGCCGAGTTCGACACGTTCATCGAGCCGCTCTGCCTGGTCGGGCACCTGCACCGGCCGGGCGCGTACCGGCTCGACGGCGTCACCGGCGAGGTCGTCTTCAGCCGCGAGCCGGAGATCCCGCTCGACCCGGGTGGCCGCTTCCTGGTGATCGTGCCGAGCGTGGGCCAGCCGCGCGACGGCGATCCGCGCGCCGGCTATCTCCTCTGGGACGACGGGCGCGGCTGGGTGCGCCAAGTGCGCGTGGACTACGATCTCCTGGCGGCGCGAAAACGCATCCTGGACGCCGGGCTGCCGCCCTTCCTGGGCGACCGGTTGCAGTGGGGGGAGTGATGACGGGCGATCCGACCGCGCGGCGCGAGTCCACGCTGGATCACTGGGAGTCGTACTGGAAGGGTCACGCCGACCTCGACCGGACCTACTCGACCGGCGGGCGCCTGGCCCGCGAGGTGCTGCGCGAGGGGCCGGTCGCGGGCCGCCGGGTGATGGAGGTGGGGGCCGGCTCGGGCCGCGACCTGCTGGCCCTGGCGCGCGCGGGCGCGGTGGGGGTGGTGCTCGACTACTCCCCGGCCTCGCTCGGGCTGGTGCGGCGCCAGGCCGGTGAGCAGGGCGTGCCGGTGCTGCTGGTGCAGGCCGACGCGCTGCGCATGCCGTTCCGCGACGGCGCCTTCGACGTGGTCTTCCACCAGGGCCTGCTCGAGCACTTCCGCGATCCGCTGCCGCTGCTGCGCGAGAACGCCCGCGTCGCGGCGCGCGGCGGGCGCGTGATCGTGGACGTGCCGCAGACCTTCCACCCCTACACGCTGATGAAGCAGGTCCTGATCGCGCTGAACCGCTGGTTCGCGGGCTGGGAGACCCAGTTCACGCCCGCGGGACTGGAGCGCCTGCTGGAGGCGAGCGGTCTCGCGCCCCGGCGCAGCTACGGCGAGTGGATGGTGCCGGGGCTCGGCTACCGCGTCCTGCGCGAGGGACTCCGGCGGACGCTGCGCGTCTCCCTGCCGCTCGAGCCGGCGGGCCCGCGCTTCTGGCGGTCGGGCTGGGAGGGGCTGCGCGCGCGGCTCGGCCGTCGACGCTGGGCGCTCTACACCTGCCACGTCATCGGCACGGTGGCCGAGAAGCCATGAGCGCCGCGCCCCACCTGCTGGCCATCAACTTCCGCGACCCGGCGCACCCCGAGGCGGGCGGGGCCGAGTTGCACCTCGAGGAGATCCTGCTCGAGGCGGTGCGGCGCGGCTGGCGCGTGACCTGGCTGGCCTGCGGTTTCCCGGGCGGCGCGCCCGAGTCCACGCACCGGGGGATGCGCGTCGTGCGGCGCGGCACCTGGTGGAACTTCAACCTCGTGGTGCCGGGCGTGCTGCGGCGGGAGTTCTCGGATCCCGCGCCCGGACTCGTGGTCGAGGACATCAACAAGATCCCGTGCTTCGCGCCCTGGTGGACGGCCGCCCCGGTGGCGGCGATCGTGCCGCACCTGTTCGGGGCCACCGCGTTCCTCGAGGCCTCGGTCCCGGTCGCGACCTACGTCGTGCTGCTCGAGTGGCTCATCCCGTTCGTCTACCGCCGCTCGCCGTTCGTCGCCATCTCGGAGAGCACGCGGGACGACCTGGTGCGCCGCGGGATCGCCCCGGAGCGCGTCCGCGTGGTGCACTGCGGCATGGACCACGGGACCTATCGCCACGACCCGGCGGTCGCGAAGGACGCCGGGCCCACCATCGTCTTCCTCGGGCGCTTGCGCCGCTACAAGGGCGTGGACTGGGTGATGCGCGCCATGCCGCGGGTGCGCGAACGGGTGCCCGGCGCGCGGCTGGTCGTGATCGGGGACGGGCCGTTCCGCGCGGAGCTGGTGCAGGCCGCGCGCCGCCTGGGCGTGGGGGAGGCGGTCGAGTTCCGCGGCTTCCTGCCGCGCGCGGAGACGGTGCGGGCCCTGCAGCAGGCGTGGGCGCTGGTGCAGCCCTCGCCCAAGGAGGGCTGGGGCCTCACGGTGGTGGAGGCGGGCGCCTGCGGGACCGCGGTGGTGGCGGCCGACAGCCCCGGCCTGCGCGATTCGGTGTGCCGGGACCAGACCGGGCTGCTGGTGCCGTACGGGGACGACGCGCGCCTGGCCGACGCGCTGGCCCGGGTGCTCGAGGACGGCGCGCTGCGCGCGCGCTTCGAGGCCGAGGGCCGCGCCCGGGCGGCGCGCTTCACTTGGCCGGACTGTGCTCGCCGCTCGCTCGACGCCCTGCTCGGGGCGGACGGCAGGGGATGAGCGTGGCGCGCGCGGAGGGCCGGCCGGGCTGGCGCGGCGCGTCGCTGCTCGCTGCCAAGGTGATCTTCAGCCTGGGGCTGATGGCCTTCCTGTTCGCCCGCATCCCCCTCGCCGACCTGGGCGCGACGCTGCGCGGCGTGGATCCGGGCTGGCTGGCCGCCTCGGCCGCGCTGCTGCTCGCCAGCAACGTGCTGGGGGCCTGGCAGTGGCAGCAGCTGCTGCGCGCGGTCGAGATCCGCATCCCGTTCTGGAAGGTGCTGTCCTACTACCACGTCGGGCTCTTCTTCAACAACTTCCTGCCCGCGAACGTCGGCGGCGACTTCGCCCGCGTGCTGGACGCCGCACGCTACGGGCCGAGCCGCGCCGCCGCCTTCTCGACCGTGATCATGGACCGCCTGCTCGGCACGCTGGCGCTGGCCGGCCTCGCGCTGGTCACCACGCTGCCCGCGTTCCGGGACTTCCATCAGGTCGGGGGGCTGCCGATCTCGGCCGTCTACCTCGCGCTGGTCGGCTTCTTCGCGCTCAGCGTCGCCATGACCTGGGTGGTCTTCCATCCCGCGTCGCTGCCGGTGCTGCAGCGCGGCCTGGCCCGCGTCGGCCTGGGCGGGTTCCACCAGGCGCTGGACGACCTCGCCGGGCGGCTGCGCGACTTCCGTGACCGCCGCGGCCTGTTCGCGCGGCTGCTCGGCGTGGCGATCGTGGTGCAGGTCGCGCGCATCGGCGTGCACGTGCTGGTGGCCCGCGCGCTGGGCCTCGACCTGCGGCTGCAGTTCTTCTTCCTGCTCGTCCCGCTGCTCGCCATCGCGGTCTCGCTGCCCATCTCGCTGAACGGGATCGGCGTGCGCGAGGGAACGGGCATCGTCCTGTTCGGCCTGGTGGGTGTGGGCCGCGCGGAGGCTTTCACGCTACAATTCACCGTCTACCTCGTGGCGGTCGCGGTCAGTCTGCTGGGAGGCCTGGTGTTCCTGGCCCGCGCGCCCCGGCGCCGTGCAGCCGCTCGACAGATGCGGAGGAGTTCGTGACGGACAAGACCTCTTCGACCGCCCCCGGCGTGCCCGGCACGGACCGGGGCCCGGGACGCCTGACCTTCATGGCCGGCCTGCTGGTGTTCCTCGCCGCCCTGGGCGTCTACCTGCGCACGCTGGCGCCGTCCGCGCCGTTCTGGGACGCGGGCGAGTTCATCTCGGTCTCGAAGATCCTGGGCATCCCGCACCCGCCGGGGACGCCGTTCTACGTGCTGCTGGGCCGGGTGGCGACGCTGGTGCCGCTGGGGAACGTGGCGCAGCGGGTGAACGGGATGTCGGCGCTGGCCTCGGCGCTGGGGGTGCTGCTGACCTACCTGGTGACGCTGCGGCTGATCCGCATCGCGCAGCGGCGGGGCGTGATGGCGGCGGCGGCGGAGCCGGTGGCGGTGCCGGACCTGCTGGCGAAGGGGCCGGGGCTGCTGGCGACGCTGGGGACGGAGTGGCTGGCGCAGCTGGGGGCGGTGACGGGGGCGTTGATGCTGGCGTTCTCGAGCAACTTCTGGGACAACGCGACCGGGGCGGAGACGTACTCGGAGATGGCGATGGCGCAGGTGCTGATCCTGTGGCTGGCGCTGCGCTGGTGGGAGGCGCACGAGCAGCGGCCGACGGTGGGGCCGTTGCTGGTGGCGGTGTACGTGATGTGGCTGTCGGTGGGGCTGATGCTGGGGGTGGGGATGATGGGGCTGCCGCTGCTGGTGCTGCTGGCGCTGGTGGACCGGCGGGTGTTCGTGCTGTTCGCGATGCCGATGGCGTCGGTGCTGGGGGTGACGTACGGGCTGGAGCGGATGGCGGGGATCATCCTGGTGCTGTCGATCCTGGTGTTCTGGTACTACGTGGCGCAGCGCAAGCTGGAGGCGTGGCTGGCGCTGGGGGCGACGGCGGGGGCGCTGTACGGGGCGTACTTCGCGTTCGGGCCGGCGGCGTTCACGCCGCTGGCGGCGCTGGTGTCGGTGGCGGTGGTGGTGGTGCCGGTGGTGGCGCTGGCGCTGCGGCACCGCGAGGGGCGGATCCTGGCGCTGGCGCTGTTCCTGATGACGGCGGGCTACTCGACGCACCTGTACCTGCCGATCCGGGCGGCGCAGCACCCGGCGATCAACATGGGCACGCCGTCGGACTGGCCGGCGCTGAAGCGGCTGCTGGAGCGCGAGCAGTACGGGCACACCAGCATGTTCGTGCGGCGGGGGACGCTGCGCACGCAGCTGGACAAGGAGTTCTGGCGGTACTGGAAGCGGCAGTGGCCGCTGGCGAGCACGCTGAAGGTGGAGGGCGGGATCCCGGTGCAGGGCGAGCCGCGGCTGTGGCAGGTGCTGCTGCCGCTGCTGCTGGGGGGGCTGGGGGGCTATTGGCAGGCGCGGCGGGAGCGGGTGACGTTCCTGACCATGCTGACGCTGTTCCTGTTCGCGACGGTGGGGATGATCCTGTTCCTGAACTTCAGCGACCAGGAGGTGCGGGACCGGGACTACTTCTTCACGACCGGCTACCTGACGTACACGATCTGGATGGGGCTGGGGATCGTGGGGCTGGTGGGGTGGATCCGGGACTCGTTCGAGCCGGGGGTGACGCGGCGGACGGCGACGGCGGCGGCGGCGGTGCTGCTGGCGGTGCAGCCGTTCGTGGTGATGCGCAACCTGTGGTTCAGCTCGGACAACAGCCGGAACACGGTGGCGCGGGACTACGCGTGGAACATCCTGGCGCCGCTGGCGCCGAACTCGTTCGTGTTCACCAACGGCGACAACGACACCTACCCGCTGTGGTACATCCAGCAGGTCGAGGGCTTCCGCAAGGACGTCCGCGTCGTCTGTCTCGCCCTGCTCCAGACCGACTGGTACATCTTCCAGTTGCGCGACCAGGAGCCGAAGGTGCCGATCGACCTGCCCGACGAGGTCGTCCGGGGGATCGGGGGCGGGGCCTTCGAGGACAACGAGGGCCGCGTCATCTACACCAACGACTTCATGGTCGGGCACATCATCGAGGCGTCGCGGCGCGACACCGGCTGGATCAAGCAGCCGTACTTCGCGGTGACGGCGCCGGACCACCGGGGCTACGGTCCCTACCTCACGCTCGAGGGGCTGGTCTACCGGGTGAACCGGGACTCGCTGCAGGCCCCGATCGACGTGCCGGCGATGGAGCGGAACCTGTATCACCGGTTCCGCTACGACGGTCTGTTCACGGCCGACGGCTCGATCGATCGCACGGTGTTCAAGGACGAGAGCGCCGTGACGCTCTCGCGCAACTACGCCTCGGCGCATCTGCAGCTCGCCTACGTCTACCACCAGCGCGGCCAGCTCGACCGCGCCATCGGGGAGATGGAGCGCGTGCAGCGCATGTTCCCGGACTTCGCCGACGTGCTGATCCCGCTGGGTGGCTTCTACATGGAGAAGCGTGACACGGCCAAGGCGCTGGAGCTCTTCCGGGGCCTGGCGCAGCGCCGGCCCGACAATCCGGAGGTCCGCTACTACCTGGGCATCACGCTGGCGTTCCAGCGCGACCTGGCCGGGGCGCTGCGGGAGTTCGACGCCGCGATCCGGCTGGATCCCACGTACGTGCGGCCGTACTACGGCGCCTACTACACGCTGGGCCAGGCGGGGCAGACCGAGCAGGCGCTGGGCTACCTGCAGCGGCTGGTGGAGGCGAACCCGGGGGAGCAGCAGGCGCAGGCCATCCTGCAGATGATGAGGCCCCGGGCCTCGGCGATGCCGGTCCCGCCGCCCGGCCGGCCTTGAGGCCGGGCTGCGCCGTCGCGGTCCGCGGGTCCACGGACCCGGCCGCCGACCCGTCTTCGGGCGCCTGACATGCTCCGCTTCTCCCGAGCGAGCGGGGACATCAAGAACGTCGTCCGCGAGCACTTCGCCCGGATGCCGGGACTCGCCGGCGCGACGGTCGTGGACATCCCCGCAGGGACCGGCTACCTCGACGACCTGCTGATCGAGCGGGGAGCCCGGGTGGAGGCCTACGACCTGTTCCCGGAGTTCCACCGGGCCCGTGGCGTCGCCTGCCGTACGGCGGACCTGCAGAAGCCCCTGCCGATCGACGACGAGCACGCCGACCTGGTGCTCTGCCAGGAGGGGATCGAGCACCTCCCCAACCAGCTCTTCGCCCTCCAGGAGCTGCGCCGCATCCTGAAGCGCGACGGGACGCTGGTGCTGACGACCCCGAACCCCTCCCACCTGAGGGCGAGGCTGAGTCACCTCCTGCTCGAGAGCGATCTGTACAACCGGCTTCCCGAGAACGAACTCAATGGCGTCTGGTTCTCCGCGCGGGGAGAGATGTACTTCGGCCATCTCTTCCTCCTCCCGGCCCAGCGGCTGCGCGTCCTCGCCCGCGTCGCCGGGCTGCGCATCAAGCGGATCCACGCCGTGCGCGCCAGCGGCACGTCGCTGGCGCTGGCCTTCCTGTACCCGCTGCTGGCGCTGGCCAGCGCCTACGCCTACCTCTCGAGCCTGCGCCGGGACCCGGCGCTGGATCCCGGCGCCAAGCGGGCGACCGGCCGGGAGATGGTGCGGCTGAACCTCCATCCCGCGGTGCTCTTCGGCAAGCATCTCTTCCTCGAGTTCGAGCGTGACCCGTCGTGGACGGGCGGCGGGGCCCGGGTCGCCAAGGAGCGGGAGTCGATCTGCTGATCGCGGGAGCGGGCGGTCGCGCCGGGTGTCCCGCCGCGTCCCCCGGGCCGCTCGCGCCCGGGCGGCCGGCCGCGCGCATCCGGGATCGAGGTCCGCGGGGCCCGCGCGGCGCCACGCGCTTCCGTGCGGTCGCCCTCGGTGGTAGGCTCGCAGCCCAACTCGTTGAACAGCACCGAGGTGAGTGCAGCAGTCGGCGGCCATGGAGGCACTCTTGAAGGACACGACCACGCCCGCGTCGCCCGCCCCCAGGGCGGGCCAGCCGACCCCCCTGATCGGCCTGCTGGTGTTCCTCGCCGCCCTGGGCGTCTACCTGCGCACGCTGGCGCCGACCGTCCCGTTCTGGGATGCGGGCGAGTTCATCACGGTCTCGAAGATCCTGGGCATCCCGCACCCGCCGGGGACGCCGTTCTACGTGCTACTGGGCCGGGTGGCGACGCTGGTGCCGCTGGGGAACGTGGCGCAGCGGGTGAACGGGATGTCGGCGCTGGCCTCGGCGCTGGGGGTGCTGCTGACCTACCTGGTGACGCTGCGGCTGATCCGCATCGCGCAGCGGCGGGGCGTGATGGCGGCGGCGGCGGAGCCGGTGGCGGTGCCGGACCTGCTGGCGAAGGGGCCGGGGCTGCTGGCGATGCTGGGGACGGAGTGGCTGGCGCAGCTGGGGGCGGTGACGGGGGCGTTGATGCTGGCGTTCTCGAGCAACTTCTGGGACAACGCGACCGGGGCGGAGACGTACTCGGAGATGGCGATGGCGCAGGTGCTGATCCTGTGGCTGGCGCTGCGCTGGTGGGAGGCGCACGAGCAGCGGCCGACGGTGGGGCCGTTGCTGGTGGCGGTGTACGTGATGTGGCTGTCGGTGGGGCTGATGCTGGGGGTGGGGATGATGGGGCTGCCGCTGCTGGTGCTGCTGGCGCTGGTGGACCGGCGGGTGTTCGTGCTGTTCGCGATGCCGATGGCGTCGGTGCTGGGGGTGACGTACGGGCTGGAGCGGATGGCGGGGATCATCCTGGTGCTGTCGATCCTGGTGTTCTGGTACTACGTGGCGCAGCGCAAGCTGGAGGCGTGGCTGGCGCTGGGGGCGACGGCGGGGGCGCTGTACGGGGCGTACTTCGCGTTCGGGCCGGCGGCGTTCACGCCGCTGGCGGCGCTGGTGTCGGTGGCGGTGGTGGTGGTGCCGGTGGTGGCGCTGGCGCTGCGGCACCGCGAGGGGCGGATCCTGGCGCTGGCGCTGTTCCTGATGACGGCGGGCTACTCGACGCACCTGTACCTGCCGATCCGGGCGGCGCAGCACCCGGCGATCAACATGGGCACGCCGTCGGACTGGCCGGCGCTGAAGCGGCTGCTGGAGCGCGAGCAGTACGGGCACACCAGCATGTTCGTGCGGCGGGGGACGCTGCGCACGCAGCTGGACAAGGAGTTCTGGCGGTACTGGAAGCGGCAGTGGCCGCTGGCGAGCACGCTGAAGGTGGAGGGCGGGATCCCGGTGCAGGGCGAGCCGCGGCTGTGGCAGGTGCTGCTGCCGCTGCTGCTGGGGGGGCTGGGGGGCTATTGGCAGGCGCGGCGGGAGCGGGTGACGTTCCTGACCATGCTGACGCTGTTCCTGTTCGCGACGGTGGGGATGATCCTGTTCCTGAACTTCAGCGACCAGGAGGTGCGGGACCGGGACTACTTCTTCACGACCGGCTACCTGACGTACACGATCTGGATGGGGCTGGGGATCGTGGGGCTGGTGGGGTGGATCCGGGACTCGTTCGAGCCGGGGGTGACGCGGCGGACGGCGACGGCGGCGGCGGCGGTGCTGCTGGCGGTGCAGCCGTTCGTGGTGATGCGCAACCTGTGGTTCAGCTCGGACAACAGCCGGAACACGGTGGCGCGGGACTACGCGTGGAACATCCTGGCGCCGCTGGCGCCGAACTCGTTCGTGTTCACCAACGGCGACAACGACACCTACCCGCTGTGGTACATCCAGCAGGTCGAGGGCTTCCGCAAGGACGTCAAGGTCGTGAACCTGAGCCTGCTGAACACCGACTGGTACATCTTCCAGTTGCGCGACCAGGAGCCGAAGGTGCCGATCGACCTGCCCGACGACGTCATCCGGATGCTCGGCGGCGGGGCGGTCCGGGACAGTGCGGGCCGCATCATCTACACCAGCGACTTCATGGTCGGGCACATCATCGAGGCGTCGCGGCGCGACACCGGCTGGATCAAGCAGCCGTACTTCGCCGTCACCGTCCCCGAGCACTTCGGCCTCGATCCCTACTTCACGCTCGAGGGGCTGGTCTACCGGGTGAACCGGGACTCGCTGCAGGGTGACATCGACGTGCCGGCGATGGAGCGGAACCTGTATCACCGGTTCCGCTACGACGGTCTGTTCACGGCCGACGGCTCGTGGGACCCGACGGTGTACAAGGACGAGAACGCCTCGACGCTCTCGCGCAACTACGCCTCGGCGCACGTGCGGCTCGCCTTCCACTTCCGGCGCCAGGGCCAGCTCGACCGCGCCATCGGGGAGATGGAGCGCGTGCAGCGCATGTTCCCGGACTTCACCGAAGTGCTGGTCTGGCTGGGCGGCTTCTACATGGAGAAGGGCGACACGGCCGGGGCGGCGACGCTCTTCCGCACGCTCGTGCAGCGCCAGCCCGGCGACGCCCAGGGGCACTACTACTACGGCGTCACGCTGGCGTTCCAGCGCGACCTGGCCGGGGCGCTGCGGGAGTTCGACGCCGCGATCGGGCTGGACCCGGGCGCCGCGCAGCCGTACTACGGCGCCTACTTCACGCTGACGCAGGCGGGGCAGACCGAGCGGGCGCTGGGCTACCTGCAGCGGCTGGTGGAGGTGAACCCCGGGGAGCAGCGGGCGCAGTCCATCCTGCAGACGATGAGGCCCCAGGCGGCGCGGGGCGCACCCATCCCGCCACCGCAGATGTCGAACCAGCCCTGAGAGGAGGAAGTCCGTGAGCATGGCGCACGCGTTGGTGACCGGGGCCGCGGGGTTCATCGGGTCCCACCTGGTCGAGCGCCTGCTCGCCAGCGGGGCGCGGGTGACGGGGGTGGATGCCTTCACGGACTACTACGATCCGACGATCAAGCGCGCGAACCTCGCGGGGCCGCTCGCGGACGAGCGCTTCCGCCTGCTCGAGATGGACCTGGCCGCGGCCGACCTGACCACCCTGCCCGAGGTCGACGTGGTGTTCCACCTGGCCGCCCAGCCGGGTGTGCGCGCCTCGTGGGGGACCGAGTTCGCCGCCTACGCGCACCACAACGTGCTCGCCACGCAGCGGATGCTCGAGCGCTACCGCGGGGGCCGTCTCCAGCGCTTCGTCTACGCCTCGTCGTCGTCCGTCTACGGGGACGCCGAACGCTACCCGACGCCCGAGGACCTGCTGCCGCGCCCGTTCTCGCCCTACGGGGTCACCAAGCTCGCGGGCGAGCACCTAGTGCTGCTCTACGGCCGCAACTTCGGCCTGCCGGCCGTGGCGCTGCGCTACTTCACGGTCTACGGCCCGCGCCAGCGCCCCGACATGGCCTTCCACCGCTTCTGCCGCGCGATGCTGCGCGGCGAGACCCTCACGGTCTACGGCGACGGCGCGCAGTCGCGCGACTTCACCTTCGTCGCCGACGCCGTGGAGGCCACCTTCCTCGCCTGGGAGCGCGGCGGCGGCCCGGTGACCTACAACGTCGGCGGCGGCTCCCAGGTCGAGGTCCGCGAGGTCGTGGCCCTGCTCGAGGGGCTGCTCGGAGTGAAGGCCAACGTGCGATACGAGGCCACGCCCCCCGGCGACCCGCTGCGCACCCGCGCGGACTCGACCCGGCTGCGGGCCGCGCTGGGGATGGTGCCCACGGTCGGCATCGAGCAGGGGCTCGCAGCGGAGGCGGAGTGGGCTCGCGGCATCTACGGGGAGGGCCGGTGATGGACCAGGCGACGGCTGCGGACGGCGGCGACGGGCGCGGCATCCTCATCACGGCGGTGATCCCGGCCTGGAACGAGGCCGAGAGCCTGCCCGAGCTGCAGCGGGAGCTGGCCGCCGCCCTGGACCGGCTGGGCCGGCGCTGGGAGGTGATCTACATCGACGACGGCTCGCGCGACGGGACGGACCGGGTGGTCGAGCGGCTCGCCGCCGCCGACCCGCGGGTGCGCGGCGTCTCGTTCCGCGGGAACTACGGCAAGGCCGCCGCGCTGGCGACCGGCTTCCGCCTGGCCCGCGGCGAGTGGGTCCTGACGCTGGACGCCGACCTGCAGGACGACCCGGCCGAGCTGCCGAAGCTGGTCGAGGCGCTCGAGGGCGGGCTCGACCTGGTGTCGGGCTGGAAGCTGAAACGGCAGGACCCGTTCACCAAGCGCTTCCCCTCGAAGGTCTACAACCTGGTGACCTCCTGGGTCGTGGGGCTGCGCCTGCACGATTTCAACTGCGGCTTCAAGCTCTACCGCCGCGAGGTGACCGAGGCGATCCAGGTCTACGGCGAGCTGCACCGCGTGCTGCCGGCGCTCGCGCACTGGCAGGGCTTCCGCGTGGGCGAGGTGTCGGTGCAGCACCGCGCGCGCCGGCACGGCCGCAGCAAGTTCGGGGCGGCGCGCTTCGCGAACGGCTTCCTCGACCTGATCTCGGCGGCCTTCATCTCGACCAGCGCGCTCAAGCCGCTGCACGTCTTCGGCCGCGTCGGCGGGCTGTTCCTGATCGTCGGCGGCGCGATCTCGCTGTGGTTCCTGGGGCAGTGGGCCACCGGCACGCCCATGCGCACGCGTCCGCTCATGCTGCTCGCGGGCTGGTGCCTGCTCAGCGGCCTCCAGTTCATCCTCATGGGCCTGCTGGGCGAGATGATCGCCCACATGCGTGCGCACTCCGACTACCCGGTGCGGCGGCGCTACAACCTGGACGATCCGGCATGAGGGTCTTCATCCTCGCGGGCGGCCTGGGGACGCGGCTCAAGCCGCGGTTCGGCGAACTGCCCAAGCCGCTCGCGCCGCTGGGCGGCAGGCCGTTCCTGGCGCGGCAGCTCGAGTGGCTGGCCGCCGCGGCCGTGCGCGACGCCGTGCTGTGCACCGGCTACGGCGCGGACGCGGTGCGCGCCGCGCTCGGCGATGGCGCGGCGCTGGGCGTGACGCTCCGTCACTCGGTGGAGGAGGAGCCGCTCGGCACCGGGGGGGCCCTGCAGCTGGCGTCGCCTTTCGTCACCGGGCCCTGCCTGGTGGCGAACGGCGACACGCTGGCCCCCTGCGATCCCTGGGCGCTCGAGCGCATGCGCTGGGAGAACGGGGCGCTGGGAGCGGTCGCGATCTTCCGCGTGACGGACGCCGCGGGCCGCGGGCGCGTCGAGCTGGGGCCCGACGGCCACGTGGCGCGCTTCGTCGAGAAGGACCCGGCGCAGGCCGGTGCGGCGTGGGTCAACGGCGGGCTGTACGCCTTCGATCCGGAGATGTGGCGGTACATGCCCCGCCCGCCCCGCGGCCGGGCGGCCGCGACGTTCTCGCTCGAGCGCGACGTGCTGCCGGCGCTCGCCGCCGAGGGCCGGCTGGCGGCACTCCCGGTCGAGGGGGAGTTCTTCGACATCGGCACGCCCGAGGACTGGGAGCGGGCGGAACGGAGGTTCGGCTCGTGAGGACCGCGTCCTATTTCCGCGCGCGCGCGCCGCTGCGCATCTCGCTGTGCGGCGGCGGCACCGACGTCTCGCCGTACCCCGAGGAGCACGGCGGCATGGTGCTCTCGGCCACCATCAACCAGTACGCCTACGCCTCGCTGCGGCCGCGGCGCGATTCGCGACTGACGCTCGCGAGCCTCGACTACGACATGGTCGCCCGCTACGACCACCCGCGCCGCATGAAGCTCGACGGGAACCTGGACCTCATCAAGGCGGTGGTGCGCGCCTTCAAGGTGCGCCGCGGCGCCGATCTCTGGGTCCACTCCGACGCGCCCCCGGGCTCGGGGCTCGGCTCCTCCTCGACGCTGGTGGTGGCCCTGATCGGCGTGATGAGCGGGTGGCTGCGGCGGCCGATGCCCGACTACGACGTCGCCGAGCTGGCGTACCGCATCGAGCGCGTGGACCTCGGGCTGGCGGGCGGGAGGCAGGACCAGTATGCCTCGGCCTTCGGTGGCTTCAACTTCATCGAGTTCAACGCCGACGCCACGGTCGTGAACCCGCTGCGCATCCGCGCCGACGTCCTGAACGAGCTCGAGTACCGCCTGCTGCTCTGCTACATGGGCCAGACCCGCCAGTCGGCGAAGATCATCGAGCGCCAGACCGCGGCCTACCGGGCCGGCCGCGCGGACGTGGTGGAAGCGCTGCGCCGGCTCAAGAACGAGACGCTCGAGATGAAGAAGGCCCTGCTGCTCGGCAAGGTGGACGCGCTGGGTGAGCTGCTGCACGAAGCGTGGGAGTCCAAGAAGCGGCTGGACGAGGGCATCTCGAACAGCCACGTGGACCGGCTCTACCGGCTCGCGCGCCGCGAGGGCGCCATCGGCGGGAAGATGCCCGGCGCGGGCGGCGGCGGCTACTTCCTGCTGCTGACGCGCTTCGACCGCAAGCACCGTGTGGCCGCGGTCCTCGAGAAGCACGGCGGGCAGGTGGTGCCCTTCCAGTTCGAACGCCGCGGCCTGGTCACCTGGGCCTCGGGCACGCGCTGAGGATGGGATCCCGGCCCCCGCCGGGCCGCAGTCCGGGGAGCGCATGGGTCCGTCGGAGGAAGGCCGCTGATGACCACGGAGACGAGATCCATGCGCATCGCCCTCGTGGGACCGCTGGCTCCCTGGCGCGGGGGGCTGGCGCAGTACCTCGCCCTGCTGGGCGAAGCGCTGGCGAAGCAGGCCGAGGTGCGGGCCGTGACCTTCACCCGCCAGTACCCCGGCCTGGTGTTCCCCGGCGGCTCGCAGCTCGACCCCGCGGCCCCGCCCCCCGGCTTCCCGGTCGAGTCCCTGCTCGACTCGATCGGCCCGCTCTCCTGGCGACGCACCGCGGCGCACCTCGAGCGCTTCGCCCCCGGTGCCGTCATCCTCAAGTGGTGGATGCCCTTTTTCGCCCCCGCCTTCGCTTCGGCCGTGGGGCCTTTGCGAAGGCGTGGCACCCGGGTCGTCCTGGTGTGCGACAATCTGGTGCCGCACGAGCATCGGCCCTTCGACCGGGAGCTGACCCGCTGGATGCTGCGCAACTCGGACGGCTACCTCGTCATGTCGGATAGCGTGGGCCGCGACCTCGCCGAGCTCAAGCCCGGAGCGCCCATGCGTCGCGTGCCCCACCCGCTCTACGCCCAGTTCGACCGCGGGCGCTTCACCCGCGCGAGCGCGCGGGCCAGGTTCGGCCTGGACGCCGACGGCGAGGTCGCGCTGTTCTTCGGCTACGTGCGCCGCTACAAGGGGCTCGACACGCTGCTCGAGGCGTGGCCGCGGGTGCGCGCGCGGCGGCCCGCCACGCTGATCGTGGCCGGCGACTTCTACGAGGACGCCGCGCCCTATCGCGCGCTGGCGGTGGCGGCCGGACCGGGCGCGGTGCTCCTGCGGGAGGGCTACCAGTCCGATGAGGACGTCGAGGCGCTGTTCAAGGCTGCGGACGTCGTGGTGCTGCCCTACCGCTCGGCCACCCAGAGCGGCGTGACCCACGTGGCCTACGCGCTGGGCGCGCCCGTGATCACCACCGACGTGGGCGGCCTGGCCGAGACCGTGCGTCCGGGCGAGACCGGGCTGGTCGTGCCGCCCGCGGACCCCGCCGCGCTGGCCGCCGCGATCGTGAGCTTCTTCGAAGGAGGCCTCGCGCCGCGGATGCGGGAGGGCGTGCGCGCGCTCCAGGCCGCGCACTCGTGGGACGTGCTCGCCGGGCACACCCTCTCGCTGGTGGACTCGCTCGTGCCCGGGCGGGGCTGGCGGTGAGGCCGGCGCCCGATGCCCGCCGCGGCTCGGCGGGGCGCACCGGCCTGGCGCTGGCGGTCGCCGCCTTCCTGCTCTACGTCCTCACCGGCGGCGGGCGCGTGGTGGGCAGCGACGAGGTCACCATGCTCGAGCTCTCCCGCGCCATGCTGCACGGCGGCATCTCGGTGCCGGAGGGCGCGACCCTCCGGGGCCCGGACGGACGCCTCTACACCAAGAACACCGCCGGCCAGGCGGTGCTCGCGCTGCCGCTCGTGGCCGCCGCCGAGGCCGGCTCCGCCGCGCTCGGGCTCGGCCCGGAACGGCGGGCCCTGGCGGTGCGCTTCGGCGCGTCCTTCTTCAACGCGCTCGTCACCGCCGTGCTGCTCGGTGCGTTCTACGTCGGCGCGCGCGCGCTTGGTGCGGGGGCGGGCGCGGCGCTGGCCGGAGCGCTGCTGCTCGGGTTCACCACGCCCACCTGGATCTACGCCAAGAGCTTCATGGCCGAGCCGCTCCAGGCGCTCGGGCTGCTGCTCGTGGTGGTCGCCGCGGCGCTCCTGCCGTCGGCGACGGCGCGGGCGCGCGGCCGGCTCGGTCGCCTGGCCGGGCTGGGCGCGCTGCTCGCGGTCTCGGCCAAGCTCACGATGCTGCCGCTGGCGCTGGCCTGCCTGGTGCCCATGATCGGCGCTCCGCCCGGGGCGTGGGTGGGCCCCGGGCTGGGCCTGGCGCTCGCACTCGCCGGGCACGCGGCGTACGGCTGGGCGCGGTTCGGCTCGCCCCTCGAGACGGGATACGGCGCGCAGGCCTCGCCCGCCGCCTTCACCACGCCGGTCCTGGTCGGCCTCTACGGGCTGCTGCTCTCCTCCGGCAAGGGCCTGGCGTGGTTCGCCCCCGCGCTGTGGCTGGCGCCCGGCGGCTGGCGGACGGCGACCCGGCGGAGCCACGCGCTGCGCGCGGCGGTGCCCGGCAGAAGGCGCGCGCGCTGGAGCGAACTGACGCCGGCGGGCCGGGCCGCGTGGGGCGCTCTCGCGCTCTGGGTGGTCGGGCTGGCGATGTACTGCCGCTTCCAGCACTGGGGCGGTGACGGCTCCTTCGGGCCGCGCTACCTGGTGCCGCTCCTGCCGCCGGCGTTCCTGCTGGTGGCCTTCGCGCTGCACGGCGCCGCGCGCGCCGTGCGGCGCGCCGCACTCGTGCTCGGGCTCGCCGGGCTGTTCGTCACGCTCGGTGGCGTGGGCATCTACTTCGGCGCGCAGATGCGCGAGGCCGGCGACTACCCGTACACGCTGCCGCTCGAGGATCCGCGCTTCATGAGTGACAGCCACTTCAACCCGCGCTTCAGCCCGATCGCGGGGCACTGGCGGATGCTGGGGCGCAACCTGGACGAGCACCTGCACGGCGCCTGGCCGCGCATCTCCGGCACGGTCGCACCGGGCGCGCGGCTCGGCCTGTCGCCGGCCGACCAGGCCGCGCTGCTGCACGGGCTCGACTTCTGGTGGCTCTACGCGCTCTACGCCGGCACCCCCGCGCGGCCGGTGCTGGCGGGGCTCGCGTTGCTGGCGGCGCTGGCCGGGATCGCCCTGGCGCGGCTGCTCGCGGCGTGGCGCGCGGAGGCCCGCGCCGGATGAGGACGCTCGCCGTCGTCGTGCTCAACTGGAACGGGCTCGAGGACACCCGCGCGTTGCTGCCCACGCTGGCGCGCTGCCGGGTGCCCGAAGGCTGGCGCGTGCGCGTGATGGTCGTGGACAACGGCTCGAGCGACGGCTCGGTGGCGGCGCTCGGGCGCGAGTTCCCCGAGATCGACGTGCTGGCGCTGCCCGGGAACCGGCGCTTCGCCGGCGGCTGCAACGCCGGGATCGAGCGCGCGCTGGGGCAGGGGGCCGACGCGGTGATGCTGCTCAACAACGACACCGAGGCGGAGCCGGGGCTCTGCGAGGAGCTCCTGCACGCGCTCGACCGGGACCCGCGCGCGGGGGCCGCCGCGCCGCTCATCTGCTTCCAGCAGCCGCCCGGCGTGATCTGGTACGCGGGCGGACGCTGCGTGCCCGCGCTGGGGCTCGCGGCGCACCGGGGGCTGAGGCAGCGTGACCGCGGGCAGTACCGCGGGGTCGAGCGCACCGGCTACCTCACCGGCTGCTGCCTGCTCGCCACCCGCGCGGCGTGGGAGCGGGCCGGCCTGCTGGACGAGCGCTACTTCATCTACGCCGAGGACGCGGACTGGTGCCTGCGGGCCCGCGCGGCCGGCTTCGGCCTGCTGTTCGTCCCGGCCGCGCGGCTGCGGCACAAGGTCTCGGCCAGCACCGGGGCGGCGAGTCCCTGGAAGATCTACCAGCGCCTGCGCGCGAACCTGACCCTGTTCGCGCGCCACGCGCGGGGCGCGGGCCGCCTGACCTGGCTGCCGTGCTTCCTGGTGCAGCAGAAGCTGCTGTGGCTGTGGCTGCTGGCGCGCGGGGAGGGCGCGGCCGCCGCCGCGGTGCCGCGCGCGCTGTGGGACGCGATGCGCGGGGTTCCCGCCTCGGAGGCGAAGCCGTGAAGAACCTGGTGCGTGGCTCGGTTCCCGTGCTGTTCGCGCTGCTCTCGTGCGCCGCGCCGGTCCGCGCCACCGTGGGCGGACCGACGCTCCTCGAGGTGCTGGGGTGGGATCCCGCGACCCGCTGTGTCTACGTGCGCTCGGTGACCGAGAGCGGGGGCGGGGGGTTCGGCGGCGTGTCGTACTTCGCGCTCGACGGGCGCGATCCGGAGGTGGCGGTCGTGACCGGCCTAGCGTCGCGCAGCGAAGGCTCGGCCTACGACTCGACCCTGGTCCGCGGGCTCGCCGCCCTGCGCCGCACGCTGAGCCCCCTGCCGGGCCGGGTCCCGGAGTGCTCGCTGCCGTACACCCGGATGGACCGGACCGACACGCTGCGTCACGCGGTCCAGGGCGACGTCCCGCGGTACCGGGTGCGGGCGCGCTGGGACGCGACGCCGGGCGACTTCGAGTTCACGACCTACTACCACCCCGAGGTGGTCCTCCGGAGCGTGCACGCCGTGCCGGGGCGCGCCGAGCAACTGCTGGTCTTCGCCTTCATCGGCGATCCCGATGAGGGCGGCTACGAGACCCAGGTCGCGGTGCTCGTCCGGCGGCCGCTCGACGTGAAGCGCGAGGTCCGGTGACGGGGACCGTCGTCTCCCGGGAAGGGACCCGCGCGGCCGCGGTGCCGTGCGCGGGGCGGGTCGCGCCTCGTGGCGGTTCCCCGGTGGAGGCGGCGCGATGAGCCAGCCCTGGGCCCGCAAGCCGGTCCGGGCGGCCGGCGAGCCGCCGCTCTTCCTGCACGAGCTGGTCGACGCGGCGCCGCCGGGCGCCCGCGTGCTCGACGCGGGCTGCGGCCCGGGATCGTGGCGGTACGGCGACCGGCCCGACCTGCGCATCACGGCCTTCGACATCAAGTTCCCGCCCGGACCTCCGGCGGGACGCGAAGGCGTGGACGTGCTGCGCGCGAGCCTCGAGCGGCTGCCGCTGCGGGACGGGCCGTTCGACCTGGTGATCTGCCACTACGTGCTCGAGCACGTCACGCGGCTGGCCGCCTGCTGCGACGAGCTGGCGCGCCTGACGCGCCCCGGCGGCACGCTCTACGTCGCGGTGCCGCGCGCCGCGGCCTTCGACGACCGGCTCTACCGCTTCGCCGGACGGTTCGCCAAGTTCGCGCTGCTGAAGTTCCGCAAGCGCGTCGAGCACCAGCAGCGTTTCGACCTGCCGACGCTGCTGGGGCTCTTCGGCCGGCGCGGCCTGGTCCCGACCGCCCACGCGTTCGTGCCGGCGGGCTTCTCGTGGATGAACGACCCGCGCACCAAGGGGCTGCAGGGGCCGTTCACCGACACGCTGGCGTGGCTGCACCGCGCCGTCGGCCTCGACCTGGCGCGCGACGCGAACTTCGTGTTCGCGTTCCGCAAGGCCGGGACCCCGGGCCCGGCGCCGGAGGTGCGCGGTGGAGCCGGGCTGCCGGGGCGGCGCCGCGTGACGCACGTCTGCCGCGAGTGCGGCGAGCACAGCGTGCTCGCGCCGCCGCGGCCCTGGCCGCGGCGCTGGGAGTGCCCGTGGTGCGGGGAGTGGAACCCGTTCGGGAGGCCGCGATGACCTCGGTGCGCGATTCGCTGAAGCAGCTTTCGGCCGAGTCGTTCATCTACGGGATCGGCCAGGTGAGCGGTCGCGCGGTGCAGTTGCTGCTCGTGCCGGTGCTCACGCGGGTGCTGGCGCGCGGCGAGTATGGCGTCTCGGACCTGGTCTTCGCCTACCTGCAGACCGCGGTGCTGGTGCTGGTCTTCGGCATGGACGGCGCGCTCGGGCGCTTCTTCTACCAGGAACCGGATCGCGCGGCGCGCATCCGGATGGCGTCGACCTCGCTGGCCTTCCGGCTGGTGACCGGCTCGCTCGTGGCGCTGCTGCTCGCGCTCTTCGCCACGCCGCTCTCGCGCGCGCTGGTGAGCTCCGACGTCTACCGCAAGTACCTGCTGCTGGGAGCAGCCACGCTGCCGTTCACCCTGGTGGTGCTGTTCGCCAACGACCTGCTGCGGGTCACCTTCCAGCCGTGGAAGTTCATCGCCCTGAACCTGGCGCAGACCCTGCTCACCACCGGGCTGACGCTGTGGCTCGTGCTGGCCCGGCACATGGGGGTCGCGGGCGTCCTCTACGGGCGGCTCGCGGGCGACGCGGCCTGCGCGCTGTTCGCGCTGGTGCTGATCCGGCACACCATCGCGCCGCGGTTCAGCGCCGCGACGCTGCGGCGCATGCTCGGCTACGGCGCGCCGCTGGTGCCGGTGGCCATCGCCTACGGGCTGATGACCTCCCTGGACCGCTACGCCCTGCAGCGCACGCGGAGCCTCGAGGACGTGGCGGTCTACGGCGTGGCCATCAAGTTCTTCGCGCTGGTCACCATGGCCGTGTCCGCCTTCCAGCTGGCGTACGGGCCCTTCGCCTTCGCGCGTGCGAGTTCGCCCGATGCCGGCCGCCTCTACGCGCGCGTCCTGGCCGCCTACGTCGCGGCGGCGAGCCTGGTCGCGATGCTGGCCGGCCTGTTCGCGCCCGAGGCGCTGGCGGTCCTCGTGCCCCCGGCCTACGCCGGCGCGGCCGGGCCCGCCGCGTTCCTGGCCTTTGCCGCGGTCGCGCAGGGTGCCTACTATGTGGCTTCCGTGGGCATCGGGCTCGCGTTGAAGACCCCGCTGCTGGGCTGGGCGGCGGGCGGCGCGGCGGTCGTCGCCGCGGTGGCGAACCTGCTGCTGACCCCGCGCATGGGGCCGCTGGGGGCGGGCATCGCCACCCTGCTCGGCTACGCCACGTCGGCGGTGCTGACGTACGTCGTGGCGCAGCGCGTGCACCCCGTGCCGTTCCGCGGCGCCAGCCTGGTCGGGGTGTTCGCGCTGGCGCTGGGGCTCACGGTGGCGGGACAGCGGCTGGCGCCGCCGGGCTTCGCGGGGATCGTGGTGAAGGTGCTGATCGCGCTGGCGTTCTCGGGCTCGGTGTGGTGGCTCGGTCTCCTGCGGGACCGCGGCGCCGTGGCCGCCGCGCGCCCCGCCGGCGAGCGCCCGGCCGGGACCTGAGCCGAAAGGACACGGGAGCATGTGCGGCATCGCTGGACTCTGGGACCCGGACGGCCGCGCCGATCTCGGGCGGCTGCACCGGATGTCGGGCCTGATGCGCCACCGCGGGCCGGACGACGAGGGTGCGGTGCTGCTCGACCCGGCGGGGGGCTTCGCCTGCCTCGGCGGCGCCGACACGCCGCGCGAGGTGTTCGCCAGCGGGCTGCCCTTCGCGCCCGGCGCGCGGCGGAGCACCGGGGATGCCGCCCGGTTCGCCGTCGGGCTGCTCCACCGGCGGCTCTCGATCGTGGACCTCGGCCCCTCCGGGCACCAGCCCATGAGCGACCCCGCCGGCCGGCACTGGATCGTCTTCAACGGCGAGGTCTACAACTTCGTCGAGCTGCGCCAGGAGCTCGAGGGCCTGGGCGAGACCTTCCGCGGCACCGGCGACACCGAGGTGATCCTCGCCGCCTACCGGCGCTGGGGCCGCGACTGCCTGGGGCGTTTCAACGGCATGTTCGCCTTCGCGCTCTGGGACGGCGAGCGGCGCGAGCTGTTCTGCGCCCGCGACCGCTTCGGCGTGAAGCCGCTCTACTACCAGTGGGACGGGCGGCGCTTCGCCTTCGCCTCGGAGCCCGATGCGCTGGTCCTCACGCAGCCGGGCCGCGTCGTGCCGCGGCTCGAGGCGGTCCGCGACCTGCTGGCGCTCGACTGGGTGGACCACGACGCCGCGCACGTTCTTCGAGGGGCTCAGGAGCCTGCCCGGCGGCGCACTTCCTCGTGGTGGGCGAGCGCGGCCTCGCGGTCGACCGCTGGTGGTCGCTGAAGCCGGGACGCGCGCGCGCGGGGACGCGGAGCAGCAGACACGCGAGTTCGCACGCCTGTTCACCGACGCCGTGCGCCTGCGCCTGCGCGCCGACGTCGAGGTGGGCTCGTGCCTCTCGGGCGGGCTCGACTCGAGCGCGGTCGTGACCACCGCGTCGCGCCTGCTGCCGCACCCGATGCACGCCTTCACCTGCGCCTACGACGACGGCCCCGAGTTCGACGAGCGCCCCTGGATGCGCGCGACCGTCGAGGCGAGCGGCGCGCGCTCGCACGTGGTGGTCCCGGACGGCAAGGACTTCTGGGCGACGTTCGACCGCCTCGCGACGCGCCAGGGCGAGCCCACGGCCGGGCCGGGGCTCTTCTCGCAGTGGAAGGTGATGGAGCTGGCGCACGCGCAGGGGCTCAAGGTGCTGCTCGACGGCCAGGGCGGCGACGAGACGCTGGCGGGCTACTTCCGCTACCTGCCGGTGCGGCTGCGCGACCTGGTCGCGCGGGGCGACCTGGCGGGCTTCCTGCGCCTGCTGCCGAAGGTGGCGCGCCGTCTCGGCCCGGGCACGGCGCTCGCGCTGACGTTCGAGCCCTGGCTGCCCGCGGGGCTGGTCGCTCCGCTGCGGCGCCGCTTCGGCCAGGGCAAGGACCGCGTGCTCACCGGCGCGCTGCGCGGCCTGCCCCGGCCGGATCTCCCGCGGCCGCCGCGCGGTTTCCCGAGCGCGCTCTCGCGCCAGCTGGCCTTCGACACGCTGCAGCGGCTGCTGCCCTCGCTGCTGCGCTACGAGGACCGCGATTCGATGGCCTTCTCGATCGAGACGCGGCTGCCCTTCCTCGACTACCGGCTGGTCGAGTACGCCTTCTCGCTGCCCGACGCGATGCGGCTCGACGGCGACACGACGAAGGCGGTCCTGAGGCGCGCGCTGGCCGATCGCATCCCGCCCGCGGTGCTGGCGCGGCGCGACAAGAAGGGCTTCGAGACCCCCGCCGACCTGTGGCTGCGCGGGCGCTACGCCGGCGAGGCGCGCCGCCGCCTGCTCGGGCCCGGGGCCGCTGCACGAGTGGCTCGACCGCGACGTGCTCGCCGTCGAGCTCGGGGACTTCCTCGCGGGACGCCGGGCCACCGGGCTGCAGGTCTGGCGCTGGCTCTCGCTCGAGGCCTGGGCGCGGCGCTGGGTGGCCGGCGATCCGCGGGTGGGCCGGCCGGACGAGACCGAGGCGAACGCCGGCGCGCACCGCTCCTACGTGGAGCGAGCGGGCGCGCGAGCTGCGGGCGGCCGCGCGCGCGGGCCGGGGCGGCCTGATGGACCTGCTCGTCCTCTCCGAGGTGCGCTGGGGCTACTTCCGCACCCGGAAGCAGTTCCTGCTGTCGCGCTTCCCGGAACGCTGGCGGGTGTTCTTCGCGCAGCCGCCGGCGGCGCGCGGCGACGACCCCTGGGAGCCGCGGCGGGAGGGCAACGTCACCTACTTCACCGTCCCGTTCCTCAAGCCCGGCACCACGAGCCCGCTCTACAACGGGGTGGCGTCCCTGGCGCCCGGGGCGGGCGCTTGATCGAGCTCGCGGCCGGTCGCTACCTGGGCCGCATGCTGCGGCGGCTCGGGGTCGAGCCCCGGCCGGTGGTGATGACCTCGAACATCTACTGCGCCCGCGTCCTTTCACGGCTCCCGCGGAACTTGCTATTCTACGACTTCAACGATTCACCGTTTCAGTTCGCCGCGGCCCCGGCCTGGGCCCGCGGCTACTGGCAGCGCACCCTGGCCCAAGTGGACGCCCTCTTCGTGGTCTCCGAGTACTACCGGCGCGAGCTGAGCCGCCAGACCGACCGCCCCCTGGTCCTGCTGGGGAACGGCGTCGAGCACGCCCGCTTCGCCGCCCCCCGCGAGGTGCCGCCCGAGCTGGCCGCGCTGCCACGCCCGCGCATCGGCTACCTGGGGCTGCTCTCGCACTTCCTCGACTTCGAGCTGCTCGAGGCGCTGCGCCGCGCGCGCCGCGGGGGCACGCTGGTGCTGGTCGGCCCCGGCGATCCGGCGACCGGCGCCGCAGGTGCGCGCCCTCGCCGCGCGCGAGGGCGTGGCCGTGCTGGGCCCCCGGCCCTACGAGGACGTCCCGGCGTGGCTGCAGGGCCTCGACCTGGGCGTGATCCCCTTCCGGGCCGCGCTGCCGCACGTGCACGGCATCAACCCCAACAAGGTCTACCAGTACCTGGCGGCGGGCCTGCCGGTCGTCACCACGCCGGTGCTCGACCTCGAGCCCGCGCCGCCGCTGCTGCAGTTCGCCGCCACGGTCCCGGAGTGGGAGGCGGCGGTCGCGAGCGCGCTGGACGCGCGACCGGACCCCGAGGCGAGCCGCCGGCTCGCCCTCCCGTTCGACTGGGACCGCCTGGCCGCGCGCATGGTCGAGGAGATCGAAAGGCGAGTGGAACGCCCGGCCGGGGGCCGGGCCCCGCTGCCCTGAAGCGTATCCGTCCACCACCATCCACGGGGAACGCATGTCCGACCGCAAGTCCGCCCGCCGTGATGTCCTGAAGCCTGCGCGCCCCGCGCCCCCGAAGGCCGGGCGCCCGTTCACCCTGACCGCCCGGTGGGCGGCACTCGTGCTCGGCCTGCTGACGATCCTGTTCTTCCACCAGTTGGTGCTCGACGGGAAGACGTTCGTCTCGCCCGACGCCATGAACCCGGTCGGCTTCGTGCGCATCGGCGAGCAGTCGCTCTACCAGGACCACGTCTACCCGTTGTGGAACCCGTACGTGTTCCTGGGGATGCCCTCGTTCGCCAGCGGCGCCTACAACCCGCTGATCTACCCGCCCGACTGGCCGCTGACGATCGTCAACAAGGTGGTGCCGCTGCCGGACATGACCTGGATGCTCCTCTACTACTTCCTCGGCGGCCTGTTCATGTTCTACCTGGCCCGCGAGCTGGGGGCCCGCGCCGAGGGCGCGTTGCTGGCGGCGGTGGCCTTCGTCTTCGCCCCCAACCTGGTGGCCGTGGGATCGCACGGCCACGGCAGCCAGCTGGTGGACTCGGCCTACCTGCCGCTGATGCTGTGGCTGGCCGCGCGCTGGATGAGACGCGGCGGGTTGCACCACCTGGCCTGGCTGGCGCTGGCCGGCGGCTTCCAGTTGCTGCGCGCCCACGTGCAGATCTGCTTCTACACCTGGATCGCCATCGCGCTCTACCTGGTGGTCGAATGGGTGGCGATGCTGCTGAAGCGCCGTGGCGAGCTGGCTCCCGATCACGCTGCGCGCCGCCAGCGTCGCCCTCGCAGCGGGGCTCGCCTTCGGTATCGCGGGCTTCTACAACCTGCCGTTGCAGGACTACGCGCGCTACTCGATCCGCGGGGGCGGAACGGGCGGTGGCGTCGGCATGGACTACGCGACGGCCTGGTCCATGGCGCCCTACGAGCTGCCCTCGGTGCTGGTGCCGGGGTGGGTGGGCTTCGGCGGCGCGACCTACTGGGGCGGGATGCCCTTCACCGACTACCCGAACGCCTACCTGGGCGTCGTGGCGGTGCTGCTCGCCATCCCGGCGTTCCTGGCCGGCGGAGCGCCCCGCGCCTTCGCGCTGGTGCTGGCCGGGCTCTCGCTCGTCGTCGCCTTCGGGCGCTACTTCCCAGCCTACGGCTTCCTCTACGACCACCTGCCGCTGTTCAACAAGTTCCGCGTGCCGGTGATGGTCATCATCCTCTTCCAGCTGGCGGTCACGCTCGGCACGGCCTGGGGCTGGAGCGCGATCCTGCCGGGGGGCGACCCCCAGGCGGCCGAACCGCGCGTGCGCGCGCGCCGCGTCGGGAGACTGCTGGTCGTCCTCGCCGGCGTGCTGGCGCTCGCGCTGGTGGTGGGCGTGATGGGGCAGGGCCTGTGGCGCGAGGCCTACGTCAAGATGGCGACTGGCCCACAAGGGCGGCATGGTGATGGGCGGCTCCCAGGGTCCCTCGGGCTTCTCGGCCCAGGACGCCGGACTCGCCTGGCAGGGCTTCGTCTCGGGCCTGGGGCACGCCTGCCTGCTGGGGTTGCTCGCCCTCGGCCTCGCGTGGTTCGCGCGGCTGGGCCGGCTGCCGGCGCTGGTCGCCACCGCCGGCGTGCTGGTGCTGCTGCTCCTCGAGTTGTGGCCGGTGAGCACGCGCGTCATGGAGCCGACGATCGGCGACGTGAGCCACCGCACCTCGTTCGGCGGGCGCGACGGGGTGATCGACTTCCTCGAGAAGGTCGGGCCGCCGGGCACCTTCCGCATCGTCACGCCGGAGGATCCGATGGCGACCCGCTATGCCGGCTACGGCATCGCATCGATCGGCGGCATGCACGCGGCCAAGCCGCGGCTCTTCCAGGATTTCGCCGACATGAAGGCCCAGATGAACCTGGACTTCATGCGGCTGCTCAACGTGCGCTACCTGGTGATCGGAACAGGAGATCCCGAGCGCGCCCGGCGTTCGTCCGACCTCGTCTACCAGGGCGACGGCATGTTCGTCTACGACAACACCTCGGCCCTGCCCCGCGCGACGCTGGTGGACCAGTACCGGGTGATCCAGCCGGCGAAGGCCATCCTCGACTCGCTCCGCTTCGGCACGCGCGACATGGCGCACTTCTCCTACCTGGAGCAGGACCCCGGGGTCGCGCTGCGGCCGGTCGCGGGCGGACAGGCGCGGATCACCTCGTACCGGTTGAACGACGTGACGGTGGAGGTGGAGACCCCCGGTCCGGTGCTGCTGCGGCTCGCCGATCTCTGGTACCCGGACTGGACCGCGCGGGTGGACGGCAAGCGCACGCCGATCCTCAAGGCCGACTACCTGCTGCGCGCGGTGGCCGTCCCGGCCGGGACGGCACCGCGTCGAGTTCCGCTACGAGTCGCCCGCCGGTGATGCGCGGGCTCATGCTGTCGATCCTGAGCCTGGTGCGTGGTGCTGGGCGGGCTCGCGTGGTCGTGGTGGAAGAGTCGCGGACCGGGGGCCGCCGGCCGTGAGACGCGACCCGTGGCCGGCGAGGAGGTCGCGTAAGGTGGAGAAGCTGGTCATCATCCCGACCTACAACGAGCGCGAGAACATCGGCGAGATGATCGGGCGCCTGCTCGACCTGCCCTGCGGGCTGGACGTGCTGGTGGTGGACGACGGCTCGCCCGACGGCACGGCCGAGGTGGTCCGGGCGTGGATGGAGCGCGAGCCGCGCATCCACCTGCTCGAGCGCCCGGGCAAGCTCGGGCTCGGCTCGGCCTACCGCGACGGCTTCCGCTACGCGCTCGAGCACGGGGCCGAGTTCATCTTCGAGATGGACGCCGACTTCTCGCACGACCCGGCCGTCATCCCGCGCTTCCTCGAGGCCGCCCGGGACGCGGACCTGGTCCTCGGCTCGCGCTACCTCGACGGCAAGGTCACGGTGGTGAACTGGCCGCTGCGCCGGCTCATCCTCTCGTACTCGGCGAACCTCTACACGCGCATCGTCACCGGCCTGCCGGTGCACGACGCGACCGGCGGGTTCAAGTGCTTCCGCCGCCGGGCGCTCGAGGCGGTCCGGCTCGACAGGGTGGCCTCCGACGGCTACGCTTTCCAGATCGAGATGAGCTTCAAGTGCTGGAAGAAGGGGTTCCGCATCCGCGAGATCCCGATCGTCTTCACGGACCGCCGCGCCGGGGTGTCCAAGATGAACCGGAGCATCATCTGGGAAGCCGTGGGCCTGGTCTGGCGCCTGCGCCTCATGTCCCTGTTCGGCCAGCGTCGAGTGAGGCTCATGCCCACCGCATCGAGGAGCGTCCGGTTCGGCATCGCACTCCTGCTGGCGACCGTCCCGTTCCCGGCGATCGCCGCCGCGGGCGCGTGGACGACGTACCTGCGGGCCGGTACCTACACCGATCTCGCGGCGCGCAACGACACCCTCTGGTGCGCGTCGCTCGACGGCGGCCTGCTGCGCTACCTGCGTGCGACGGACCGGTTCGAGGCCGTCCCGCGCGAGCCGGGCGGGCTCGCGAGCCAGGCCATCACCGCGCTCGAGTTCGACCGGTCGGGCCGGCTCTGGGTGGGCTCCAGCGACCACGGCGTGAGCCGGCTGAGCGCGGACGGCGAGCGTTGGGACCTGGTCAACGAGCTCGACGGCCTGCCTCGCGGCGCGGTCCAGGTGCTGCGCGCGGTCGGCGACACGATCTTCGATCGGCACCGCGCACGGCGTGGCGCTGTGGGACGGCCAGCGAGATCGTCGGCACCGTCCCCGAAGGGGTGAACCCCTCGCCGTTCGCGAGCGACGCGGTCAGCGGCGTGGTGTTGCGCGGCGACTCGCTCTGGGTCGCGACCGCGAAGGGGCTGTACGTGAGCCGGGCGTCCACCGGGCTCTCGGCGTGGAACCTGGCCGACACCGCATTCACGAACACGGCGATGCTCGGGCTGGCCTGGGACGGCAGCACGTTGATGACCGCGGCGGGAGGGGTGGCGCAGGTCTTCGACGAGACGGACGGGAGCTGGACCTCGCGCGGCGGCATCGGGCCCGTGACGGCCCTGTCCGACGACCGCGGCGCGATCCTCGCGAGCAGCGACTGGGGCGTGTTCCGCTGGCAGGGCGGCGCCTGGGTCCTGATCCCGGGCTCGAGCGCCGGCGTCGTCACGACCAAGGACGCGGCCGGGCGCGTGTGGGCCGCGAATCGCGCGGGACTCTCCGAGTGGTCGGGTGGGGCCTGGACGCTCCACGTGCCCGATGCGCCGGTCGGTAACAACGTCCAGAACATCGCGCTGCAGGGCACGCGGGTCTACATCACGACCTTCCAGGAGGGGGTGGGGCGCTTCGACGGCGCGCGCTGGAGGAACTGGCCCGTCACCGACTGCGGCAGCGGCTGCGACTCCACGTTCCTCAGCTCGGCGTACGCGTTCGCCCTGCTGGTGGACCAGCAGGGATGGAAGTGGGTCGGCAACTACGGCTCGGCCATCGAGTCGTTCAACGACGACGTGTCCCCGCCGACGTTCAGCCATCACCAGCCCCCGGCCGATTCGGTGAGCAGCCGGCACCAGCACACGCTCGCGCTGGTGCGGCGGCCAGCGACGCGAGCGGTGGCCGGTGGTTCGGCATGGACTCGGACAACGAGGACCCGCCGATCGGGATCGAGTACTACGACGCGGCCGGCGAGTACCGCGCCAACTACCAGACGAGCAACACGTCCGGCCTGGTGCGGGCCCTGCTCGTGGACCAGGCCCGCGGGAACCTGTGGGCCGGGTACCGGGCGACGGGGGTGAGGGTCTTCGACCTGCCGGCCGAGCCCGGAGGGGCGTTGGTCGTCCAGCCGGCGGGCGGTGACATGGCCGCGATCGCCAACCTCGACATCTTCGGGATCGCCGGCGCGCGGGGACACGGTCTGGGTGATGTCCACCGCCGACCTGCGGTCGTTCAGCGCCCTGACGCTGCGGCAGATCGGCGCGGCGCTGCCGATCGTCGGGAGCCCGGCGCCGCTCGGAGCCTGTCATCCGCTGGACGTGGGTCCCGACGGCACGGTCTGGGTGGGGACGGACGCGGGCCTGCACGCCTACGGCCGGGGCGGCAGCGTCGTCGAGTACAACGTGAGCAACTCTCCGCTGGCCGGGGACGTGGTGCGCGCGATCCGCGTCGACCCGGCGTCCGGCGTGGTCTGGGTCGGCACGGCGACGGGGCTCAGCCGCTTCGACCCGGGGTACGTGGCGCCGCCTCCCCCCGAGCTGCCCCCGCTCCAGGTCCGGATCTTCCCCAACCCGGCGATGCTGTCCGGCGCGGGCCTCGCGCTGCGCCTCGAGGGCGTCGATCCCGCCTACCGGGACGCCGTCTACCGGGTCGCCGTCTACGACGCGGGTGGCCGGAGGCTGCACGTCGGCACCGTGAGGGACCGCGGGTTGTTCTGGGATGGCGGTGACTCGTCGGGCAACCTCGTACGCCCGGGCGTCTACTTCGTCCATGTCGAGGTGGGCGGCCGCGCGCGGACCTTGCGCGTGGCGCTGCTGCGCTAGGAACGTGGGGGCCAACCTCCGCTTTCTCGACGGACCGCCGGCGGGGTGGAGCGCCCTGCTCGCCGCCGCTCCCGCCGCCACGCCCGCGCACCGCCCCGCGCTCTGGACGGCCCTGGCCGCGGTGCTCCCGGGCATGAGCGTGCGCTGCATCGCGGTCGAGACCGGCGGCGAACTCGACGGCGGCATGCCCGTGCTGGTCGAACGGCGCGCCGGATTCCACGCCCTGCACGCGTTGCCCTTCCTCCTGCCCGGAACCCCGCTTGCCCACGCCGGCGCGCACGCGGCGGTGGACGCGGCGTGCGGCCGGGGGCTGGGATCGCTCCAGCGCGACGCGCGGGCGATGGGCGGCGAGTGGTCGCTCTACCGGCCCGGGGGGCCGGCCGTCGAGCCGGGCGCGGTCGAGCCGGTCACGGGGGAGACGCGCTGGTTCGAGGCCGGGCTCGTGACCTTCGCGGACGGGCTCGAGGCCGCATGGGCGCGCGTGGACCGCAAGGCGCGACAGGAGATCCGGCAGGCGGGCGAGCGGCTCACGTGCTCCCAGGACCCGGACGCGCTCGAGGAAGCCTACGCGCTGCACCTCGGTCAATCGCGGGTGTGGGGGACCCACCGGCCGCTCCCGCTCGAGCTGTCGCGCCGGCTGCTCGCGGACGGTGGGGACGGCCTCGGTCCCGCCGCGAGGTTGTTCACCGCGCGGCGCCACGGAGCGCTGGTGTGCGCGACCCTGGTGCTGGACCATCCGCGCGAGGCGATGCCCTGGTGGAGCGGGGCCGATCCCGCCGCCCGCCGCCTGCACGCATTCCCGTGCCTGCTCTGGTCGGTGATCGAGTGGGCGCACGGGGCGGGACGCGCGCGCGTCAACCTCGGGGCGAGCGGCGGCCTGGACGCGGTGTCGGCGTTCAAGGGCTCGCTCGGGGCACGGGTGGAGCGCTACCCGGTGCGCTGGCTCGACGCGGCCGGTGCGTCCGCGCCCGGGCGCGCCCTGGCCGCGGTGCAGCGGCGCGTGCGCGCGGGCCGGGCGCGCGGGGAGGCCGCGTGAGGATCGCGACGCTCTCCAACGCGGACGCCGAGCACACGCGACGCTGGGCCCGCTGGTTCCGGGCGCGCGGGCACGACGTGCGGGTCTGGTCGCTCGAGCCGCCGCTCCCCGGGCTCGAGGCCGAGCCGCTGCCGCGCCTGCCGCTGCCCGGCTTCCTGCGCTACCCGCTCGCGTTGCCCGCGCTGCGGCGCGCGCTCGAGCGCTTCGACCCGGACCTCGTGGACGCGCACTACGTGCCCAACTACGGGTTGCTCGGCGCGCTCCTGGGGGACCGTCCGCTCGCGGTGAGCGCGTGGGGATCGGACCTGCTCGTTCTGGGCCGGCGCGGTCCGCTGCAGCGTGCGCGGGCCCGCTTCGTGCTGCGGCGCGCCGACCTGGTGCTGGCCGACGCCGAGAACCTCGCCGACGCGGCGCGCGCGCTGGGGGCCGCCCGCGCGAAGGTGCACATGATCCCCTGGGGCGTGGACCTCGCCCTGTTCCGGATGCCCGCGGAACGCGTCCCGGGCCTGATCGTGAGCACGCGCATGCACGAGCCGGTCTACGACCTCGCGACCGTCCTGCACGCGGTGAAGCCGGTGCTGGAGCGCGATCCGGGCGCGCACCTGGTCGTGGCCGGCGACGGGAGCCTGCGGGGCGGGCTCGAGCGCCAGGCCGCGGCGCTGCTGCCGGCCGGCCGATGGCGCTTCGTCGGGCGCCTCGCGCCCGGCGATCTGGCCGCGCTGCTGATGCGGGCCGAGGTCTACCTGTCGGCCTCCCTGTCGGATTCGACCTCGGTCTCGCTGCTCGAGGCCATGGCCGCGGGCGCGGTGCCGGTGGTGAGCGACATCGAGGGGAACCGGGAGTGGCTGGGGGAAGGCGACGGCGCGCGACTCTTCCCATGCGGTGACGCCACCGCGCTCACCGGCGCGCTCGAGCGCGTGCTCGGCGACGCGGAGTGGCGGGCGGCGGCGCGGGCGCGCAACCGGCGCGTGGTCGAGGAGCGGGCGGACCGTGAGGCCAACCTCGGCCGCATCGAGGCGCTGTTCGCGAAGCTCGCCGGCGCGCGGAGCGGGGGCCCCGCGTGAACCGCCGCCTGCTCCTGCTGTGCTACTTCTACCCGCCGCTCGGCGGGGGTGGGGTGCACCGGGTGCTGGGATTCACCCGCTGGCTGCCCGAACACGGCTGGGACTGCACGGTGGTGTGTGCGGGCCCGGAGGACTACTGGGTGAGGGACGAGTCGCTGGTGGACCGCATCCCGCCCGCGACCGAGGTGATCCGCGTTCCCGGGGGCAGCGCGCTCTCCGCCTGGCTTCGGCTGCGGCGGGGGCGCGACCGCCGGGCCGGGTCCGCGGACGCGGCCCCGGGCGCCGCGCGCGGCGACGCGGGCCGGCGCTCCGGGGCCGTCTTCGGCGGCCTGCGCACGCTCTCGGACTGGTTGCTGCTGCCGGACTCCTACGCGGGCTGGGCCCGCCGCGCCCGGGGCGTGGCGGCCGCGCGGTTGGCGCGCGGCGACGTCTCGGTGGTGCTCTCGACCTCGCCCCCCGACAGCGTGCACCTGGCCGCGCTGCCGCTCGCGCGGCGCCTCGGTCTGCCCTGGGTGGCGGATTTCCGCGATCCCTGGATCGGTCTGCACTTCCGGCGGCCTCCCACCGCGTGGCACGCGGCCCGCCAGCGCGACCTCGAGCGCCGCGTGCTGGCCGGGGCGGACCTCGTGCTGGCCGCCTCGCGCACCCACGTGGACGACCTCGAGCGCGATGCCGGGGGCCGGCCGCGCCGCGTCGTGCACCTGCCCAACGGCTACGAGCCGGACGCCACCGCGCCGCTCCCGCCCGCGCCGGGGGATCCCCTGCACTTCACCCTGGTCTTCAGCGGGACGCTCTCGCTCATGCCCGACGTCGAGGTGCTCTTCGAAGCGCTGCACCAGTTGCTGGCGCAGCGGCCCGAGGCGCGCCGCCGCATCCGCGTGCGGCTGGCGGGGCCCTTCGACACGGACTACGAGGACCGCGCCGTGGCGCTCGGGCTCAAGGGCATCGTCGAGTTCACGGGGCCGCTCGCGCACGGTGAGGCGCGCGCCCTGCAACGGGCCGCGGACCTGCTGCTGCTGTGGAAGCCGCGCGGCTACCGGACGATGGTGCCGGGCAAGACCTACGAATACCTCGACGCGGGACGTCCGATCGTGGCGCTGCTCGACGAGGACGACGAGGCCGCCCGCCTCGTGCGTCGCGCCGGCGGGACCTGCCTGCCGCCGGGCGATCGCGAGCGGCTCGCCACGGAGATCGAGCGCCGCTATCTTGCGTGGAAGGAAGGCGCCGGCGCCGCGGCCCCGGCGCTGCCGGGACGGCCGGAGTGGCTCGGGGAGCACACGCGCTCGAGTCTCTCCGCACGGCTCGCCACGCTGCTCGACGGACTCGCGGACGGGAGGGGGGGGAAGCCATGACGTTCACGCTGCACGGCCCGTTGCGCCCCATGACGCTGGTCGAGCGCGCGGGGCTCGCCGTCGGGCTGCTGCTGGCGACGGTCCTGATGTGGCCGCTCCGCCAGTACGTCACCGACGACACGTTCGTCCACCTGCAGTACGCGCGGAACCTCGCCCAAGGGCACGGCCTCAGCTTCAACCTGGGCGATCGCGTCTACGGTTGCACCAGTCCCCTGTGGACGGCGCTCATCGCCGACGCGATGGCGCTCGGCTTCGACGGCCTGCGCGCGGCGCGGGTGCTGGGCTTCCTCGCCACCCTCGGGTCGGTGGGGCTCTTCCTGCAGCTCATGCGGCGCAACCTGCGGACTCCGGCGCTCTGCGCGGCGGCCACGGTGGCCTGGGCCGGTCACGCGTGGATGCTGCGCTGGTCCCTCGCCGGGCTCGAGACCCCGCTCGCGGTGGCCCTCGTGCTGGCCGGGTTCGTGGCCTTCACCGAGGGCCAGCAGTGGGGGGCGCGCCCGGTGCGCACCGGGGCGCTGTGGGCCCTGGCGGCGCTCACGCGGCCCGAGGCCGCGCTGCTGCTCGGCCTGTGGGGGGTGTTCCTGATCGTGGACACCGACAGCCGGCCCGGACTTCGCCGCCTCGTCTTCGGCTCGCTGCCGCCGCTCGTGATCTACGGTGGATGGTTGCTGTTCACGCGCGTGTATTTCGGCACCGCGCTGCCGCAGACCCTCCAGGCGAAGGCGACCGGAACCGGGGGGCTCGTCGTGCAGCTGGAGAACCTGTGGCGCCAGGTGAGGATCGTCGGGGCCACCGACGGGCTGATGGCCGCGCTGCTCGTCCTGGCCCTGCTGGCGGGCGGCTCGCTCGTGTGGACCCGGCGCTCGCTCACGCAGCGGGCGCAGCGCATGCTGCCGTGGGTGTGGCTGGCGGTGGTGCCGGCGCTCTACGTCGCGCGCGGCGTCCCGGTGCGGTCGCGGGACCTGCTCCCGCTGCTGCCGGTGCTGAGCTGGCTGGCGTGGCGCGCGGGGGAGTGCTGGAGCCTGGGACCGGCCGAGCATCCGCGCCGGGCGCGCACCGTGATGCTCGGCACCGCGGTCGCCGCCCTGGTGCTGGTGCAGAACCTCGCGGTTTACCGGGGCGTGGTGCTGCCCCAGGCGCGCGCTTCCAGCACGGGGCTGCGCGGGAGCCTGGTGCCCTGGGGGCGCTGGCTGCGCGCGAACACGCCGGCGGGCACCTCGATCGCCACCCCCGAGATCGGCGCGCTCGGGTACTTCGGCCAGCGCCGCGTCGTGGACCTCTCGGGCCTGGTGACGCCGCAGATGGTGCCGCACCTCGAGCGCGAGGTGCCGGCCGACGCGATCGCGAACCTGCGCTTCGCCGCGTTCGCGCGCCCCGAGTACCTCGTGGACCGCGGGCCGCGACCCGACGACCTGCGGCTGCGCAGCCGCTATGCGCCCGCGCTCGAGCTGCTCGGCGTCGCCGGCGTCCTGGGTCCTGCACCGGGCCGACCCGCTCCGTTCTACTCCTTCTACCGCGTGGACTGGGCGGCGGCCGATTCGCTCGGCGCTCCGCCGCGTTCCCGGGGCGGGAATCGCTGAGACTGCACAATCGTGCAGTGGCCGGCGATGAGAATCATCCGGCGAGCGCACAAATTCTTTTGACATCAGCACGTGGCGTGTCTATGTTGCCTTGCGCGTGGGATGAAGTGGTGAAGTAAGGCATGAAATGGTGCGTCGCGAGTTCTGAGGGGACCGAAGAGATGGCCGCGTTCTACGGCACCGAGAAGGGCACGCTCGACCCGAAGCGCCGGTTGAGCGTGCCCGTCTCGTTGCGCCGCGACTCGTTCTCGAAGAAGACGCACGATCGCTTCTTCCTCAAGCACGGCAGCGAAGGCTGCCTGCAGCTCTACTCCGTCGAGGACTGGCGCACGATGGAGGAGAAGCTGAACCGGCTGCTGAAGGGCGACCGCGAGGACCGCGACTTCGTGTTCGCATTCCTCGAGGACGCTTGTTGGGTGACGGTGGACGCCCAGGGACGGATCACGATCCCACCGGCACTGCAGGATCGCGCAGGTCTCGGCAAGGATGTCGTCCTGCGCGGCATCATCGGCTACATCGCCATCTGGAGCGCGGAGAAGTACGGCCAGAAGCGGGCCGTGCTCTCCGACGACGCACTCGCCCGACTCGAGACGCTGAAGCTCAGGGACTGAGCCCCATGGTCGCCCGACCGCAGAGAGACGAGGACCGCATCGCCGTCGCGCTCAACCTCGAGTTGAGCGGCGGGCGGCACGGCGCCTCGGCACGCATCGAACTGCGCGACCGGCCGGCCGGCCGGGTGGTGCTCTTCGCCCTGCGGGGCTGGCTCGACCGCGTCGCCATCGCGCGCCTCGGCCGCACGCTGGACGACCTGGGCGAGCGCGGCATCGAGCAGCTCCTGCTCGACTGCTCCCAGGTCCGCCACATCGACTACCGCACGGTGCCCGCGCTGGAGGCGGCGCTTGCGCGCTTCGAGAGCCGCGCGGGCGGCATCGTGGTCTGCGGCCTCTCGTCCTACCTGCGGGACCTCTTCCGGCTGGCGGGATGCGAGGCGCGCCTGCGTTGCTGGCCTTCGGCGGCCGACCTGCTGGCGGCTCCGGCCGGATACGAGTCGGGACGTGAGTGTGCGTCATGAACCGGTCATGCTGGCCGAGGTGCTGGGCTACCTGCGGAACGGGCCGGGACGCTACCTCGACGCGACGCTCGGCGACGCCGGACACGCCGAGGCCCTGCTCGAGGCCGAGCCGGGCGCGCGGCTGCTGGGCTGCGACCGTGATCCGTCCGCGCTGGAGCGGGCGGCCGGGAGGCTGAAGCGGTTCGGGACGCGCGTGAGCCTCGCCCACGCGACGTTCCGGGAGGTGCCGGCCGCGCTGACCGCGGCCGGAGGCGGGGGGTTGGTCGGAGCGCTGTTCGACCTGGGCCTGTCGTCGAGGCAGATCGACGACCCGGCCCGGGGGATGAGCTTCATGCAGGACGGGCCGCTCGATCTAAGGATGGATCCGTCGCGCGGAAGGACCGGCGCGGAGCGGCTGGAGGGGGCGGGGGAGGAGGAGCTGGGCGCCGTGCTGAGAGAGCACGGTGACGTGTCCGGGGCCCGGCCGCTCGCGCGGGCCCTGGTCGCGGAAGCCCGGCAGGGGGGGCTCAGGACCACGCGGGCGCTACGGGACGCCATCGACCGCGCGCTCGGCGGGCCGGCCCACCCGAGACGGTACGCGCAGGTGTTCCAGGCGCTGCGCATCTGGGTCAACGGCGAGGCCGAGGATCTCGAAGCGGCGCTGCAGTGGCTGCCGGAGGCGATGGACCGCGGCGGCATGGTGGTGACGCTCGCCTACCACTCGGGCGAGGATCGGAAGATCAAGCAGGCGCTGCGCGGCCCGACCGGCTCACGGTTCGCGCGGCGGCTGCCGGAGATACCCGGGGTGCGGCCTCAGGAGAGGCCGTGGGACGAACTCACACGGAGGGTGGTGACACCCTCGCCTGCCGAGCGGGAGCGGAATCCACGGGCGCGCAGCGCCCGGCTCCGTGCCTTCCGGAGAACCCAAGGATGAACAGCAACGGACGTCGGAATCTCTCCTCGTGGCGCGCCACGGACCGGCGCGCGCTCCGGCCCGAGTTGTGGGTCATCGTGCTGGCCGCGCTGGGGATGCTGCTGGTCGAGGTGTGGCAGAGCTCGCGCATGGCCGAGTTGTGCCTCGCTCTCGACCACAACCGCGCCGCGGTCCAGCAGGCCCGGGCGCGGCTCGGGTACCTGAACGCCGAAGTCGATCGCCGCACGACCCGGGCGGAGCTCGCCCCGCAGGCCGGCCTGCTGGAGCTCGTCCCGGTCGACACCCGGCAGGTGGTCCAGCTGCCGCAGGAGTACCTGGCGGCGGCGGACCGTGAAACGGGGCAGGAGCCGCGCCCGGCGCTGGCGTGGGCGGGAAGGATCTCCCGCGCACTGGTACCGGACGCCACGGCCCGTGGTCGCGACCACACGAACTGACGAACGGACGAATCATCGGCGCGCCCGGCAGATACGACCGGCCGCACCACCGCACCGCGCTTGTGACGGCCCGGCGGTCCGCGTGAACCGCCGTTCCACGGAGGGAAGGAGTTGGCCCACAGGGATTCGCGCAGGAGCCGGGTGCTGGTGGCTGCGGCCGGTCTGCTGCTTGGTCTGGTCGTCCTGTGGCTGCGCGTGGCGTGGCTGCAGATCGTCCAGCACTCGTACTACGCGGAGCGCGCGGAGCTGAACCAGGAGCAGCGCGTGCTGGTCCGCCCGGTCCGCGGCGAGCTGCTGGACCGGCGCGGGCGCCCGCTGGCGCGCGACCTGATGACCTGCTCGGTCTCGGCGGCCCCGCGCGAGATGGCCGACCCCGCCGCCGTGGCCCGCGGCCTGGCGGCCCTGCTGCACCTGGACGCGCGGCGACTGGCCGCGGAGTTCCGCGCGCACCCGCGCTTCGTCTGGGTGGCGCGCCACCAGCCTCCCGAGGTCGGCGAAGCGGTGGCCGACCGCAAGTGGCGCGGCGTGCACCTCTCGGTGGAGACGCGGCGCGACTACACGCTGGGCGCCGCCGCCAGCGAGATCCTCGGCCGCACCGATCTCGACGACAGCGGGGTGGACGGGCTCGAGCTGCAGCTGGACGACGAGCTGCGCGGGCGGCCCGGCTGGTCCACGAAGTTCCGCGTCGGGAAGAACCGCACCGTGGGGCTGCCGCGCGGCCTGAGCCGCGCTCCGGCCGACGGCCGCAGCGCCGTGCTGACCCTCGACCTCGACCTGCAGGGCATCGTCGAGCACCACCTCGCGCGCGCGGTGGACACGCTGCGCGCGGTGCGCGGCTTCGCGCTCTTCATGGACCCGCGCAACGGCGAGATCCTGGCTTCGGTCTGTGTCCCGCACCTGCCCCCCGGCAAGTCGCGCAACTGGCCGTTCACCGACCAGTACGAGCCGGGCTCCACCTTCAAGGTCGTGGCCGCGGGCACCGCGCTCGAGGAGGAGCTGGCACGGCCGGACCAGTACTTCGACGCGGGCAACGGCGTCTGCCAGGTGGCGCCGGGCGTGTCCTTCCACGACTCGCACAAGGCCCGCGGGTTCACCCTCTTCGGCGCCGTGCAGTACTCGAGCAACATCGTCATGGCCAAGCTCGGCCTGCTCGCCGGCCCCGAGCGGCTCTACCGCTACGCCACCGCGCTCGGCTTCGGCAGCATCACCGGGCTGGACTTCCCGGGCGAGACCGCCGGCCGGCTGCACAGCCCCGACCACTGGTCGTCGCGCTCGTGCCCCACCATCGCCATCGGGCACGAGGTCTCGGTGACGCCCGCTGCAGCTGGTGCTGGCCTACGCCGCGATCGCCAACGGCGGCGTGCTGATGGAACCGATGCTGGTCCGCGAGGTGCGCGACGGCGGGGGCAACGCGCTCCACCGTTACGCGCCGCGCGCCGCCCGCCGCGTGTTCCGCGAGAGCACCACCGCCCTGCTAAGGGAGATGCTGACCGCGGTCGTGGACAGCGGCACGGCGACGGCCACGCGCATCCCGGGCTTCGCGGTCGCCGGCAAGACGGGCACCGCGCAGAAGTACGACCCGGCGATCCGGACGTACGCGGCGGGCAAGTACCTCTCGTCGTTCGTGGGTTTCGCCCCCGCGGGCGCGCCCACCCTGGTCGGCATCGTGGTGATCGACGAGCCGCGCACCGGGCACTACTACGGCGGGGAGATCGCCGCGCCGGTGTTCCGCGAGGTGATGCTGGATCTCCGCCGCCTGCCCGACGGCCCGCTCGGCACGGGCTCGACCGAGGTGGCGGCGAAGCCGCCGGCGCCCGCTGCGGTGGTGGTGCCCGACCTGCGGCTGCTGCCGCGGCTCGCGGTCGAGCGTCGGCTCGCCGAGCACGGCCTGCGCGCGCGCTTCGAGGGACAGGGCCCGCGTGCGCTGGCGCAGTCGCCCGCCGCGGGACAGGCGGTCGAGCGCGGCGCCGGCGTGAGCGTCTGGCTCTCCGCCCCGGCGGACTCGGCGGCGCTCCTGCTGCCCGACCTCGTCGGGTTGCCGTCGCGCGAGGCGTTGCGGCGGCTCACGCCGCGGCAGGTGCGCGCGCGCATCACCGGCAGCGGGATCGTGGTGCGGCAGGAGCCCGCGGCGGGCACGCCGTTCGCGCCCGGCTCCGAGTGCCGTCTGTGGTGCATGCCGGGCGTGGCCCCGGCGGCCTCGCCGTCCCCCGCCCCGCTGAGCGGTTTCCCGGCGGGAGCGGTGCGGGCGGGCGCCGGGAGGGCCGGGGCGTGATCCTGCGCGCCCTGCTCGAGGCGATGGGTGGCCCCTCGTTCGCGGGCGATGGAGGGGTGGAGGTGAGCGGACTCGCCTCGGACTCGCGCCGGGTGCGGCCCGGTGACCTCTTCTTCGCCCTCGCGGGCCTGCGCCAGGACGGGCAGGCCTTCGTTCGTCAGGCCCTCGCCGCGGGCGCCGTGGCGGCGGTGGTGGGGCCGGACGCGCCGGCGGGGGACGGGCCGCTGGTGCGAGTGCCCGAACCGCGCCGGGCCCTGGCCGAGGCGGCCGCGGCGTTCCACGGCCGGCCCGTGCGCGCGCTGCGGGCGGTGGGCGTCACGGGCACGAACGGCAAGACCACGACGACCTACCTGCTCGAGTCGGTCTTCCGTGCCGCCGGCTGGCGGCCGGGGGTGCTCGGCACGACCGGGGCCCGCCTCGACGGCGCCGTGCGCCCGCTCGGCTACACCACGCCCGAGGCGACCGAGCTGCAGGCGCTGCTGCGCGAGATGGCGGACGCCGGCGTGGAGGCGGTGGCGCTCGAGCTGAGCAGCCACGCCCTGGTGCAGCGGCGGGCCTACGGGCTCGACCTCGACGCGGCGGTGTTCACGAACCTGAGCCACGACCACCTCGACTACCACGGCACGCTCGAGGCCTACCTGGACGCCAAGCTCATGCTGTTCGACGGCCGCAATGCCCCGCGTCCCGCGAAGTCCGCGACCGCGGTGGTGAACGCCGACGACCTGGTGGCGGAGACGGTCGTGGCGGCCGCCCGCCGCGGGGGCATGGGACTGCTGCGCTTCGGCGCCGCGGCGGGGACCGACGTGCGCATCGCGCGCGTCGACGCCGCGCCCGACGGGCTGGTGGTCGAGCTGGTGGCCGGAAGCGCGTACGAGGTGCGGCTGCCGCTGCTCGGGCGCTACAACGCCTGGAACGCCGCGGGTGCCTTCGCCGCGGCGCTGGCGCTGGGCGTGGCGCCCGCGCGCGCCGCGGCGGGCCTTGCGGCGGTCGAGGGGGTTCCCGGGCGGCTGGAGCGCGTCGCCCCGGCCGCCGGCTTCGAGGTGGTCGTGGACTACGCCCACACCCCCGACGCGCTCGAGCGCTCGCTGGCCGCCATCCGCGAGCACGTGCGCGGGCGCCTGCTGCTGGTGTTCGGCTGCGGCGGCGATCGCGACCGGGCGAAGCGCCCGGTCATGGGACGCGCCGCCCGTGCCGGGGCCGACGAGGTGTGGGTGACGAGCGACAACCCGCGCGGCGAGGACCCGGCGGCGATCGCGGAGGAGATCCTCGCGGGCGCGGGCGGCGCCGGCGGCCCGGTGCATCTCGAGCTCGACCGCCGGGCGGCCATCGGCCTGGCGCTCGCCGCCGCGCGCCCCGGGGACGCGGTGCTGATCGCCGGCAAGGGGCACGAGACCACGCAGTCCGTCGGGGACCGGGTGCTGCCGTTCGACGACCGCGACGTGGCGCGCGAGCTGCTGCGCGAGCGGGGCCGGGCATGACCGCGACTTCCCCCGCCGCCCTCACGCTCCCGCGCATCGCCCGGCTGGCGGGCGGCGACCTGGTGGTGCGCGAGGTGCCCGCCGGGGCGGCCGCGCGCGAGGCCTTCCTCGCCGCCGCCGTGGAGGGCGCGAGCCTCGACACCCGCACGCTCCGGCCCGGGATGCTCTTCGTGCCGCTGCCGGGCGGCCGCGCCGACGGGCACGACTTCCTCGAGGAGGCCTTCCGCCGCGGCGCCGCCGTGGCGCTGTGCGAGCGCGGGCGCCACGAGGCCCTGCGGGGCCGCGAGCCCGGGCCGCTGGTGGTGGTCGACGACGTCACCGCCGCCCTGGGGCGGCTCGCGCACGGCCACCGGCTCGGCTGGCACGGCCTGCTGCTGTGCGTGACCGGCAGCGCGGGCAAGACCACGACGCGCGAACTGGTGGCGGAGGCGCTCTCCGTGGCGGGCCCCGGGCTGCGCAGCGCGGGGAACCTCAACAACCAGTGGGGCGTGCCGCTCACGCTGCTGCGGCTCCGGCCCGAGCACCGCACGGCGGTGGTGGAGATCGGCTCGAACCACCCGGGGGAGGTCGCCGCCCTGGCGGGGATCGCCGCGCCCGGCGCGGCGGTGATCACCAACGCGGGCAGCGCGCACCTGGAGGGCTTCGGCACGCTCGAGGCCGTGGCGCGCGAGAAGGCGAGCCTGGGGTTCGCGCTCGAGGCCGACCGGCCGTTGTTCGTCGGCGCGGACTCGCCGCGCCTGCTGCGCGCGCTGGCGGGCGTGAAGGCGCGCGTGATCCGCTACGGGCTGTCGCGGTCGGCGCACGTGCGTCCCGAGCGCGTGACCGACCTGGGGCCCGACGGGAGCCGCATCGAGGTCGCCGGCTTCCCGCCGCTCCACCTGCGGCTGGTGGGCGGGCACCAGGTGCCGAACGCGCTCGCCGCCCTCGCGGTGGCGCGCGAGTCGGGGCTCGATCCCGCCGCGGTGGTCGCCGCGCTCGGGCAGGTCCGCGGGACGCAGGGGCGCATGGAGCCGAGGCAGGTGAAGGGCGCCCTGCTGCTGGTGGACTGCTACAACGCGAACCCCGAGTCGATGCGCGCCGCGCTCGAGACGCTCGCCGGGTGGCCCGGGGCGCGCCGGCGCATCGCGGTGCTCGGCGACATGCTCGAGCTGGGCCCGCGCGCCGCCGCGCTCCACCGCGTGACCGGTGCGCAGGTGCGCGAGGCCGAGCTCTGGGTGGTCGGGGCGCACGCGGACGACTACGCGGCCGGGGCGCGCCAGGCCGGCACGACGGTGCGGTGCTTCGACGGGAAGCCCGCCCTGCGCCAGGCGCTGGCCGGGGCCCTGGGCGAGGGCGTGGTCGTGCTGCTCAAGGCCTCGCGCGGCGCGGCGCTCGAAACGGTCCTGGAAGGCCTGGGAGCGGGCACGGGGGAGGCAGGCTGATGTTCTACGAATGGGTCTACCCGCTCCACCACGTGCCCGGGCTCGCGATCCTGAACGTCTTCCGCTACATCACCCTGCGCAGCGCCTACGCGGCGGTCACGGCACTGCTGCTGTGCTACCTGCTCGGGCCGGCCATGATCGCCTGGCTGCGGCGCGTGAAGCTGGGGCAGAAGATCCGCGCCGAGGGACCGCAGGCGCACCTGGCGAAGGCCGGCACCCCCACGATGGGGGGACTGCTCATCGTCACCTCGATCGTCGTGCCCACGCTGCTGTGGGGGAACTTCCACTCGCGCGCGCTGTGGCTCGCCCTGCTCGCCACGGTGTGGCTGGGCGCGCTGGGCTTCCTCGACGACTACCTGCGGGTGGTGAAGGGCTTTCCCAAGGGCCTGCTCGGCCGCTACAAGCTCGCGGGCCAGATCCTGCTCGGCGCCCTCGTCGGCATCGCCCTCGTGGTGTGGCCCGAGCCGGGGCTCTCGGCCACGACCACCCATATCCCGTTCCTCAAGTTCCGCTACATCGACTTCGGCTGGCTGTTCATCCCCTGGGTCATCTTCGTCGTCACCGCCGAGTCCAACGCCGTGAACCTGACCGACGGCCTCGACGGCCTCGCCACGGGACTGGTGGGCATCGCCGCACTGACCCTTGCCGGGATGTGCTACGTCAGCGGCCACGCCAAGATCAGCGCCTACCTGAACATCACGACTCTGCCGTACAGTGGGGAGCTGACGGTGTTCTGTGCGGCGGTGGTGGGGGCGACGCTGGGCTTTCTCTGGTACAACTGCCATCCGGCCGACGTGTTCATGGGGGACACCGGGTCGCTCGCCCTCGGCGGGGCGCTCGGCGTGGTGGCCGTGCTCATCAAGCGCGAGTTCTGGCTGGTGCTCGTGGGAGGCGTGTTCGTGGCGGAGGCGTTCTCGGTGACGATCCAGGTGGCCTCGTACAAGTTCCTCGGGAAGCGTGTCTTCCGGATGGCGCCGATCCACCACCATTTCGAGCTCAAGGGCTGGCCCGAGTCGCGCGTGGTCCTGCGCTTCTACATCGTGGGCGTGCTCCTGGCCCTGCTCTCGCTCTCGACCTTCAAGCTGCAATGACCGTCGACGCCCGCCATCCGCTGCCCGGCTCCCGGCCCCTGGTGATGGGGGCGGCGCGCTCCGGCCTCGCCGCCGCCCGGCTGCTCGCGCGGCACGGGCTCGACGTGCGCCTGGCCGATGCGAAGCTGGCCGGGCCGGAGGGCGGGGCGTGGGGCCGCGAGCTCCTGCGCCAGGGGGTGTGCGCCAGCTGGGACGCGGACGACCCGCGCGCCCTCGAGGGCCGCGACTTCGTGGTCTGGAGCCCGGGCGTGCCGGACACCCACCCGGTGGCCGCGGCGGCCCGCGCGGCCGGCCTGCCGCTGTTCTCCGAGCTCGAGCTCGGCTACCTCGCGGCGCACGCGCCATTCCTGTGCGTGACCGGCACCAACGGCAAGAGCACCACGGCGCACCTGGCGGGCGCCCTGCTGCGCGGCGCCGGCCGCCAGGTCGAGGTCTGCGGCAACATCGGCCGGGCGCTCTGCGAGGTCGCCGAGAGCGTGCCGCCCACCGGACTGCTGGTGGTCGAAGTCTCGTCCTTCCAGCTCGAGACCGTGGACCGCCTCAAGCCCTTCGTCGCCACCTGGCTCAACCTGACCCCCGATCACCTCGACCGGCACGGGGACATGGACGTCTACGGGGCGGCGAAGCAGCGCCTGTTCGCGCGCCAGGACGAGGCCGACTACGCGGTCTGGAACGCCGACGACCCCGAGGTGACGAGGCGCCGCACGGGCTCGGCCACCTGGCTGGAGTTCTCCGCCCGGCACGCGGTCGAGGACGGCGCCGCGATCGTGGACGGGCGCGTGCGGCTCGGCTGGCGCGGCGGGGTCGAGGACGTGATGGAGACGCGCGAGATCGGGTTGCGCGGGGCGCACAACGTCCTCAACGCGCTGGCCGCGGTCACCACCGTGATGCCCCTGGAACCGGCGCCGGACGCCCTGCGTGCCGTGCTGCGGGAGTACGGTGGCCTCGAGCACCGCCTCGAACCGGTCGCGACGGTCGCGGGGGTGGCCTTCGTGAACGACTCCAAGGCCACCAACGTGAACTCGCTCGAGGTCGCGCTCATGAGCTTCGAGAGCCCGATCGTGCTGATCGCCGGCGGCCGCGACAAGGGGCAGGACTTCATGCCGCTGGGCGACCTGGTGCGCCGCCGGGCGCTGGCCGTGGTGCTGATCGGCGAGGGCGCGGATCGCATCGCCGCGCACTGGGCCGGTGCGCGCCTGCTGCGCGCGGACTCGCTCGCCGCGGCGGTGGACCTGGCCTACGAGACCGCGCGGACCGCCCCGGGCGGCCCCGCGCCCGTGCTGCTCTCGCCGGGCTGCGCCTCCTTCGACATGTTCGCCGACTTCGAGGACCGCGGCCGCCGCTTCAAGGACGAGGTGGCGCGGGTGGCGGCGCGGGAGGGGGGCGCATGAACCGCGGCGACCGCTGGCTGATCGCGCTGCCCCTGCTGCTCACGGCGCTGGGCGTCATCATGGTCTACTCCTCGAGCGCCATCCTCGGCATCACGCGGTACCAGGACCCGAACTATTTCCTCGCGCGCCAGTTCCTCCGCGCCGGGCTGGGCGTGCTGGTGCTGCTGGTGTGCGCCACGCGGGTGGACCTGAAGTGGCTCGAGCGCGCCACGCCGGTGCTGTTCGGCGCGGGGCTCGCCCTGCTGGCCGCCGTCTTCGCGCTGGGCCACGTCTCGAACGGCGCCACGCGCTGGCTGCGCATCGGTTTCCTCAGCGTGCAGCCCACCGACGTGGGGCGCCTCACGGCGGTGATGTTCCTCGCGTGGTGGCTCAAGCGGAACCCGCCGGCCGAGCGCGGCTTCCTGCGCGGCATGCTGCCGCCGCTGGGCTTCCTCGGCGGGGTCGCAGGACTTATCCTGCTGCAGCCGAACCTGAGCAGCGCGGGGCTCCTGGGCGTCACCGGCTTCCTGATGCTGTTCCTGGCGGACGCGCCGCTCCTGTACCTGGGGGCTCCGGTCGCGGCGGGCCTGGTGACCGGGCTGGTGATGGTCCAGGCCCATCCGTACCAGATGAAGCGCATCGCCACGTTCGCACATTTCGTCTTCACCGGGACCCTCGATCAGCGCGGGGCGGGCTGGCAGCTCGACCAGTCGCTCATCGCGATCGGTTCCGGCGGCTGGTTGGGTCGCGGCCTGGGCGGGGGGATGCAGAAGTACCTCTTCCTGCCCGAGGCCCACACCGACTTCATCTTCTCCATCCTGGCGGAGGAACTGGGCTTCATCGGCACGAGCGTGCTGTTCGTCCTGCTGGCGCTGCTGCTGTGGCGCTGCATGCGGGTCGTGGCTCGAGCCGCCGATCCATTCCACTTCCTGCTGGCCGGAGGACTCACCTTGCAGATCGGACTCTACGCCCTCGCGAACCTGGCCGTGGCGATGGGGCTGGCCCCCACCACCGGGCTGCCGCTGCCGTTCGTCTCGTACGGCGGCACGGCCCTGCTGGCCAACCTGGCGGCGGCCGGGCTGCTCTACCGCATCAGCGTCGTCAATGCCTCCACCGACGCCCTCGTGCGCCAGCGCTGGTCGGGAGGCCGTCCATGAAGGCGCTCATCGCCGGAGGCGGCACGGGCGGCCACGTGTACCCGGGCATCGCGGTGGCCGAGGAGCTCGTCCGCAGGCACAAGGACGCGCAGGTGGTGTTCGTCGGCACGCGGCGCGGCATCGAATCGCAGGCCGTGCCCGAGGCCGGCTTCCGCATCCGCTTCACCTGGAGCCGGGGGCTGCCGCGGCGGGCCTGGTGGCGCTGGCCCGCGTCGCTGGCCAGCAACCTGGTGGGCTTCTGCCAGGCGGCGTGGATCGTGCTGCAGGAGAAGCCCGACGTGGTGCTGGGGACCGGCGGCTACGTGAGCGGGCCCGTGACCCTGGCCGCCTGGCTGCTGGGCCGGCCCATCGTGCTCCAGGAGCAGAACAGCGTCCCCGGGCTGGCCAACCGCTGGCTCGCGCAGATCGCCGACGAGGTCCACCTGTCGTTCGTGGAGGCGCGCTCCTACTTCCGGCGCCGCGACCACCTCAAGGTGACGGGGAACCCGATCCGCGACCACATCCTGGGCGGCGACCGGGTCACGGCGCTGCAGGAATTCGGCCTCAAGCCCGGCCAGCCGACCGTGTTCGTGTTCGGCGGCAGCCGCGGGGCGCACCGCATCAACGACGCCGCCCTCGAGGCCATGCGCCGCCTGAAGGGCCGCGTGACCGTGCAGTTCATCCTGCAGACCGGGCGCGAGGACTTCGACTGGGCGAAGGGCGCGGTGGAGAGCGAGCAGCTGCCGGCCCGGGTCGTGCCCTACCTGCGGCGCATCCACCAGGCCTACGCCGCCGCCGACCTCGTGGTGTGCCGGTCCGGGGCGATGACGCTGGCCGAGATCGCGGCCTGCGGCACCCCGTCCATCCTGGTGCCCTACCCGCACGCGGCGCACGATCACCAGGCGGTCAACGCGGCCAACCTGGTGGACCGCGGGGCCGCGGCCATGATCCCCGACCGCGAGCTCACCGGCGAGCGCCTGGCCCAGGAGATCGCCCACTGGCTCGCCGACCGACAGGCGCTCTCGCGCATGTCGGCCAACGCCCGGACCTTCGCCCGCCCCGACGCGGCCGAGCGCATCGTCCGGAGCCTCGATCGCTGGTCCCGCGGGCGTGCCGCCGCGCGCGGTCCCGTCGTGCCCGACGGGCGGGAGGACTGATGTACGGGCGCACGCACCGGATCCACTTCGTGGGGGTCGGCGGGGTCGGGATGTGCGGCATCGCCGAGGTGCTGCTCAACCTCGGCTACCAGGTGTCGGGCAGCGACCTGCGCACTGGCGAGGCCACCGACCGGCTCGCCGGGCTCGGGGGACGCATCTTCCAGGGGCACGAGGCCGCGAACGTCGAGGGCGCGCAGGTGGTCGTCTACTCGACCGCGGTCAGGCCCGATAATCCCGAGGTGGTCGCCGCGCGTGCGCAGGGCATCCCGGTCATCCCCCGCGCCGACATGCTGGCCGAGCTCATGCGCATGAAGTACGGGATCGCGGTGGCGGGCTCGCACGGCAAGACCACGACCACCTCGCTGGTCGCGGCGGTGCTGGCCCGCGGCGGGCTCGACCCGACCATCGTGGTGGGCGGACGGCTGCAGTCCACCGGCTCGAACGCCCGGCTGGGACACGGGCAGTTCCTCGTGGCCGAGGCCGACGAGAGCGACGGCTCCTTCCTGAGGCTCTCGCCGGCGGTCGCGGTCATCACCAACATCGACCGCGAGCACCTCGACCACTACGGCTCGCTCGAGGAGCTGCGGCAGGCCTTCATCTACTTCGCCAACCGGGTGCCGTTCTACGGAGTGAGCATCCTGTGCGCCGACGATCCGCAGGTGCGCGGCATCCTGCCCCAGGTCACCAAGCGCCACCTGCTCTACGGCACGGCGCCCGACGCGACGCTGCGGGCGGAGGACGTGCGCCTGGATCCCCGCGGCGCGAGCTTCCGGGTGGTTGCCGACGGGCGCGACCTGGGCGTCGTGAGCCTGGCCCTGCCGGGCCTCCACAACGTGCTGAACGCGCTCGCGGCGGTGGCCGTGGGCCTGGAGATCGAGGTGGCCTTCAGCCACATCGCCGAGGCGCTCGGGACCTTCCGCGGCGTGGGCCGCCGTTTCGAGACGAAGGGCGAGGTGGGGGGCGTGAAGGTGGTGGACGACTACGGCCACCACCCCACCGAGATCGCCGCCACGCTGGCGGCCGCGCGCACGCTCGGCCGGCGCGTGCTGGTGCTGTTCCAGCCGCACCGCTACACGCGCACCGCGCTGCTGCACCGCGAGTTCGGGTCGTGCTTCGGCGACGCCGACAAGGTCTGGGTGATGGACATCTACCCGGCGGGCGAGAGCCCGGTGCCGGGCGTGACGGCGCGTACCATCGTGCAGAGCGCCGAGGCCCTGGGACGGAAGCACCTGGTCCACGTCGGCGGCGCCGCGGCGGCGCTCGAGGCCGTGGCGAGCGAGGCGCGCCCCGGCGACCTGGTGATCACGCTGGGTGCGGGCGACGTGGGCAAGCTCGGCGACGCGCTGCTGGCGCGGCTCCGCAGCGCGGGAGGGGAGCGCTGATGGCCCTGTACCAGGGGCGTGCGCTGGAGCGCGGTCCCCGCCCGGACGTCCGGCGGGGCGGGCGCCGCGGCGCGGGCGCGGTGCCGGACCGCCGCTGGAACGGGCAGCCGCGGCTGCTGCGGCCCCTGCGCATCGGGCTGGCGCTCGCCGGGATCGCCGTTCTCGCGTTGCTGGCCTCGCGGCTGCCGTGGCGGCGGTGGCGCGAGCGCGTGGCGGTCGTGCAGGCGGTGAGGATCGAGGGCGCGCTCTACCTGGACGCCGCGCGCGTCGGCGCGATCGCCGGCCTGCGCCCCGGCGACGACCTCATCGCCCTCGACCTGGAGCGCGCGCGCCAGGCCCTGCTGCTCGACCCGCGCATCTCCCGGGCCGAGGTGAGCCGGGCCTGGCCGCGCGACGTGCGCGTCCGGATCGTGGAGCGGGAGCCGGTGATGGTGGTGACGCACGGGACGCCCTGGGAGGTGGACTCGACCGGGGTGCTGCTCCAGCCGCTGGCGCGGGGCCTGACCGCGGACGTCCCCTTGCTCACCGGGCCGGACTTCTCCCGGCAGCGGGCGGGCACGCAAGTGCTGACGCTCGAGGTGCGGCGCGGGCTGGCGTGGGTGAGGGCGCTTTCGGCCCGTGACCTGCAACTGGCCGTCGGGGTGTCGGAGGTGGACGTGTCCGACCCGCTCGCCACCAGCGTCCTGCTCGAGAACGGGACGCAGGTGCGGGCGCCCGCCTGGCCGCCCGGAGCCCGCACGCTGTCGGCCCTGCGGGTGGTGCTGTCGGACCTCCAGCGCCGCGGGGTGCTGGCGGGCGAAGTGGACCTGCGCTTCGACAGCCAGGTGGTGGTGAGACCGGTGGGTGCGCCCGGGTCCGCGCCCGGCCCCCGGCTCGACCGGGTGGGAGCCGGAACCGCGGGCGTGGACCCGGACGGGGATCACCGCAGCGGCTGACGACGACGGAACTGCAACGGAGGGGGTGAACGGCACCATGGGACCGGCGGTGAAGACGTACGTGGGCCTCGACATCGGCACCACGAAGATCTCCTGCATCATCGCGGACACGGGCGGCACCGGGTCCGAGGAGCTGCGGGTGGTGGGCGTGGGCACCTCGCCCAGCGAGGGGCTGCGCCGCGGCGTGGTGGTGGACCTCGACAAGACGGTGGCCAGCATCCAGCGCGCGGTGGACGAGGCCGAGCGCATGGCCGGGGTGCCGGCGAAGGGGGTCTACGCGGGCATCGCCGGCGACCACATCCGCAGCATCAACAGCCGCGGCGTGATCGCGGTCTCGAGGCGGGACAACGAGATCGGCAGGGCGGACGTGGACCGGGTCATCGAGGCCGCCAAGGCCATCGCGATCCCCATGGACCGCGAGATCATCCACGTCATCCCGCAGGAATACATCGTGGATGACCAGGACGGCATCAAGGACCCGGTCGGCATGAGCGGCGTCCGGCTGGAGGCCGAGGTCCACATCATCACCGGGGCCGTGACCTCGGCGAAGAACATCTGCCGCTCGATCCAGCGGGCCCATCTCAAGGTCTTCGACCTGGTCCTCGAACCGCTGGCCTCGAGCCACGCCGTGCTGGACGACGACGAGCGTGACCTGGGCGTGGTCCTCCTCGACATCGGCGGCGGCACGACCGACGTCGCGGTGTTCTACGAGGGCTCCATCCGCCACACGGCGATCCTGCCGTTCGGCGGGGCGAACGTGACCAACGACCTCGCGATCGGACTGCGCACCCCGATCGACAAGGCCGAGGCCATCAAGATCCAGCACGGCTGCGCGCTGGCTTCCCTCGTCCCGAGCACGGAGACGATCTCCGTCTCGGGCGTGGGCGGCCGCGCCGACCGGGAGATCGCCCGGCACGTGCTGGCCTCGATGATCGAGCCGCGCATGGAGGAGATCTTCCAACTGGCCAACAAGGAGGTGAAGAAGAACCACTTCGCGGAGTTGCTCGGCGGCGGGGTCGTCCTCACGGGCGGCACCTCGCTCATGCCGGGCGTGACGGAGCTGGCGGAACAGGTGTTCGAGATGCCCGTACGGCTGGGCGCTCCCCAGGGACTGGGGGGGCTCTCGGCCAACGTCGCCGACCCGCGCTTCTCGACCGGGGTGGGGCTGGTGCTTCACGCCCTGCACGCCGAGAGCGGCGAGGACGGCAGCCGCGAGCGGCGAGGCGTGGAGCCGAGCCGCACGTCGTTCGACCCGCGTCGCTGGTTCAAGGGACTCTTCTACTCATGAGCGTGATCCACGTCCGTCCAACCATCACCGCCTGATCCCCACGGAGGAAGCCCAGGGCGCATCCGTCGCGGACGGAGTCGCCGGGCCCGGCAAGGGAAGGCACAGGGAGTCGTGCCAATGTTCGAACTCGAGATCGACAGCACCGCCTCAGCCAAGCTCAAGGTCATGGGAGTGGGGGGGGCCGGCGGAAACGCGGTGAACCGCATGATCGGTTCGGGGCTGCGCGGCGTGGAGTTCATCGTCGCGAACACCGACGTGCAGGCCCTGAACCAGTCGCTCGCGCCGCACCGCATCCAGATCGGCAAGGCCACCACCCGCGGGCTGGGCTCGGGCGGTGACCCCGGCCGGGGCCGCGTCGCCGCCGAGGAAGACGAGCAGACCATCGCCGACGCGCTCACCGGCAGCGACATGGTCTTCATCACCGCCGGGATGGGCGGCGGCACTGGCACCGGCGCGGCGCCGGTGGTGGCGCGCCTGGCGAAGCAGAGCGGGGCCCTCACGGTGGCCGTGGTCACGCGGCCGTTCACCTTCGAGGGCCGGCGCCGCCTGCGGCAGGCCGACGACGGCCTCGCGGAGCTGCGCGCCGAGGTGGACACCCTCATCATCATCCCGAACGAGCGGCTGCTGGCCGTGGTGGAGAAGGACACCACCCTGACCGACGCCTTCGGCGTGGCCGACGAGGTCCTGCTCAAGGCCACCAAGGGCATCTCGGACCTGGTGACGGTGCCGGGGCTCGTGAACCTGGACTTCGCCGACGTGAAGGCGGTCATGTCGAACCGGGGCAACGCGCTCATGGGCACCGGGCGGGCCTCGGGGCCCGGCCGGGCGCTGGAGGCGGCGCAGGCGGCCGTCGCGAGCCCGCTGCTCGAGGACGTCTCGATCAGCGGCGCCGAGGGCGTCCTGGTGAACATCACGGGCGGACGCGACCTGACGCTGCACGAGGTGAACGAGGCGGCGAACGTGGTGGTGAGCGCGGCCGGCGAGGACGCCAACGTCATCTTCGGCGCGGTCATCGACCCGAACATGGATGGCGAGATGATGATCACCGTCATCGCGACGGGGTTCGGCCACGAGGCGCCGCGGCCGCGCGCCGAGAAGGCGCGGGGGGCGGAGACCGAAGGGCATCGTCACGGGCACGGGTGGAAGGAAGAGGTCGGCGTGGGGGGCCGCGACCGCTGGGGGACCGGCAGCCGCAACGGCGATTCCCTCGAGGTGCCGGCCTTCCTGCGCAGGCAGATGGACTAGCCCGGGGCGCGCGGGGGACGCGGCCACGGCCGCGCCCCCCGGTCCCGCGGCGCCGAAAGGAACGGATTCCGCGCGTGTTCAGCAATCTGCTCAAGTGGGGGCACAACCGCCACTACAACCGCGGGATGGTGCACTTCAACCGTGGCGAGTTCGGACAGGCGGTCGCCGAGTTCGAGGCCGTCCTGGCCGAGGTGCGCGATCCCAGCAACCCCGACCACAGCCTGGCGCGGTGCTACGCCGCCGAAGCGCGGGCGAACCTGGGGCTCGCCTTCTTCCACGCCGGCCAGTACACCAAGGCCGAGGAACAGTTCACCAAGGCGCTGGAGGAGAACCCGACCTTCCCCGACCTGCGCTACTTCCGGGCGCGGATCTTCCAGCGCTCGGGCCGCCTGGGGGAGGCGGTCGCCGATCTCCAGCAGGCCCTCGCCGAGCATCCGCGTTACGTCGAGGCGCTGCTGCTCCTGGCGGTGTGCCAGTCGCAACTCGAGGACCGGGAGCGCTCGGTCGAGGCGCTGAACCGGGCGCTGGCCCTGGGCGTCGAGTTGCCCACCGGGCTGGTGGCCTCCCGGGCCTCGGAATGGGCGGCCTCGGACTGGCAGGGCCTGTTGAGCGTGCCGGCGGCCTCCGCGGGCGCCGCGGCCCCTTCGGCCGCTCACCTGGACCGGGCGCTCGAGCGCTACCACGCGGGCGACCTCACCGGCTCCATCGCCGAGCTCGAACGGGCGGTGGCCGCGAACCCCGGCTATGCCGACGTGCGCGGTCGGCTGGCCGGCCTGTTGCTCGAGGCCGGGCGCATCGAGGAGGCGCTCGTGCAACTGGACCACGCGCTCGGCGTCAACCCGCGCTACCTCGAGGCGCGGCTGCTGGCCGCACGCGCCCACCTCGAGCTGGGCGGGGCCCGCGAGGCGATCGTCCATCTCGAGGCGGCCCTCGAGGCCTTCCCCGACTACCCGGACCTGCACTTCTGGCTGGGGCTCGCCCGGTTCCGCGCCGGCGAGCTCCTGGCGGCGGTGCCCCCGCTCGAGCTCGCGGTGAAGCTCAACCGGCAGTTCGCCCGCGCGCAGCGGCTGCTGGGGATGATCTACCACGCGCTCGGCCGGCACGACGACGCGCTGCGCTCCGTGCGGCGCGGGTTGGTGCGGGACCGCGAGATCCCCCAGGGCGTCCTCGACCAGGTCTCGCTCGCGCTGGCCGTCAACGACGTGACCGGGATGGAGGAGGAGATCCAGCGCGCGCTCGCGGTCCAGCCCGACTACCCGGACCTGCAGCTCGCCCTGGCCCGCACCCGGCGCGCGCAGGGCCGCGTCGAGGACGCGCGCGAGTCCTACCGCAGGGCGCTGGCCCTGCGCCCGGGCTACGACCCCGCGGTGCTCGAGCTGGCGGCCGTGGAGCTGGCGCTCGGGCACGCGGCCACGGCCGAGGAGCTGCTCGCGGACCTGGTCGCGCGGCACCCGGACTGGCCTGACGCCCAGGCACAACTCGGGCGCGTGCGCCTGCTGCGGGGGGACGCGGTCGGGGCCGAGGCCCCGCTGCGCGCGGCCGTCGCCGCCAACCCGCTGTACGCCACCGCGCGCGCCGACCTGGGCTGGACCCTGCTCGCGCAGGCCCGCACCCGCGAGGCCGACGAGGAGTTCGCGCGTGCGCTGGAGCTGGATCCCCTGCACGCGCTGCCGCGCCAGCAGCTGGAGTGGCGCGAGTTGCTGGCCGTGAGCCGGCAGGAGCCCGCCGCCCGGCCATGAAGAGGCCCCGCCACCGGGACCGGGGTGACGGGGCTTCGGCGCGGGAGGGCGGCTAGGCGGTGGCCGGCTTGCGGACGTTGCGCACGGCCTTCGTCACCTTGCCGCTGCGGATGCACCGGGTGCAGACGTCCAGGTTCTTCGCCCGCCCGTCCACCAGTGCCCGCACGCGCTGCAAGTTGGGATTCCAGGTCCGCTTGGTCAGGTTGTGAGCGTGGCTCACGTTGTGGCCTGCCATCGTGCCTTTCCCGCAGATATCACATCGCTGAGCCAAGGTGCATCCTCCTGCCATCGAATCACGGTCCAGTGGGGCCAAGTGAGCCCGGAACATTAACAGGGCCTCCCGGGACTGTAAAGCGGGCCTCCGGGGCCGCCGGCCCGGGCCCCCCGGCCCGGGCAGGCCGGTCCGACCCAGCTCCCGGCGCCGTGCGCCGGGATGTGCGAAAGTGCTCCCGACCATGCCGGTGCCCCCGATCCCGTCCCGAAGCCCGCATCCGGGGAAGCCGCCGCTCGAGCCCGCTTCGCGGCTGCAGTTCCTGCCGGGGGTGGGGCCCCAGCGTGCCGAGGCTTTCTCGCGCCTCGGCCTGACCACGGCCGAGCACCTGCTGCGCCACTACCCGAGGACCTGGCTCGACGCCCGGCGCTTCGTGCGCATCGCCGACCTCCGCCCCGGCGAGCTGGTCACCGTCGAGGGCACCGTGCGCAGCGGCTTCGCCGTCCGCACCCGGGCCGGGCGGACCGACTTCCAGGCCGATCTCGACGACGGCAGCGGCGCGCGGCTCGGGCTCTACTTCTTCGGCCAGGGCTTCCTCGCGCGCACGCTCCGTCCGGGCGTGCGGGTGGTCGTGAGCGGCCAGCGCGACGCGCACGAGCGGCGCATGCTCAACCCGCTCTTCGAAGTGGTCGAGGGCGAGATGGAGGCGCTGCTGCACGTCGGTCGGCTGGTGCCGGTGCACGCCCTCACGAAGGGGGTCACCGCGCGCGGGATGCGGGCCGCGGTGCGGCACGCCCTCGACGCCGTGGCCGCGGCGGTGAAGGACCCGGTCCCCGGCGAGGTGGCGGCCGCGAGCGGGCTGGTGCCGCTCGCGGAAGCCCTGCGGCAGATCCACTTCCCGGAGGACGAGGCCAGCCTCGCCGCCGCGCGCCGCAAGCTCGCCTTCGAGGAGCTCTTCCTGCTGCAGGCCGTCCTCGAGTTGCGCCGGCAGGCGCTGGCCCAGGAGGGGCGCGGGAGGAGCACCGCGGGAGAGGGGCGGCTCGCCGAGCGGGCCCGGGCGGCGCTGCCCTACGCGCTCACGGCGGACCAGGACCGCGCGCTCGAGGAGATCGTCGCCGACCTGAGGCGCGGGGCCCCCATGCACCGGATGCTCCAGGGCGACGTGGGCAGCGGCAAGACGGTCGTCGCGTTCCTGGCCGCGCTCCACGCGATCGAGGCCGGCCACCAGGCGGCCTTCATGGCGCCCACCGAGATCCTGGCGCGGCAGCACGGCCGGACCCTGGCCGGCCTGGCCGCACCGGTGGGCGCCGCGGTGGCCGTCCTCACCGGTGCCACGCCCGCGGCCGCCCGGCGCGCGCTCGCCGCTCGGCTCGAGGCGGGCGAGCCCATGCTCGTGGTCGGCACCCACGCGCTCCTCGAGGAGAAGGTCCGGCTGCCGGACCTCGCGCTGGCCGTCGTGGACGAGCAGCACCGCTTCGGCGTCCGCCAGCGTGCCACCCTGGCGCGGAAGGGCGTCATCCCCGACGTGCTGGTGCTCACCGCCACGCCGATCCCGCGCACGCTCATGCTCGCCTGCTACGGCGACCTCGCCGTGAGCACGCTCCGCGCGCGTCCCGCGGGGCGCGGGCGGCTCGTGACCCGCGTGACCGGGGAGGAGAAGTTCCCCCAGGTGGTCGAGTTCCTGGCGCGCGAGCTGGCCGCCGGCCGCCAGGCCTTCGTCGTGGTCCCGCTGATCGAGGAGGACGGCCGTGCCGACGTGCGGGCGGCCGAGGCCGAGTTCGAGCGGCTCCGGAGCCAGCCGCTGCTGCGCGCCTGGAAGGCCGGCCTCCTGCACGGCCGGCTCAAGGCCGACGCCAGGCAGTCGGTGATGGAGGACTTCGCCGCCGGCCGGGTGCAGGTGCTCGTCGCCACCACGGTGATCGAGGTCGGGGTGGACGTGCCCAACGCCACGGTCATGGTGGTCGAGAACGCCGAGCGCTTCGGCCTGACCCAGCTGCACCAGCTGCGCGGCCGGGTCGGGCGCGGTGCCCACCGTTCGGTCTGCGTGCTGGTGGCGGGGCCCGCCGCCAGCGCGGCCGGGCGGGAGCGGCTCGAGCTGCTGACCACGACCACCGACGGATTCGCGCTCGCCGAGGCCGACCTGCGGCTGCGCGGTCCGGGGGAGATGTGGGGCACCCGCCAGAGCGGGCTGCCGCGCTTCAAGCTCGTCGACCTGGCCCGGGACGAGGAGTTGCTCGAGGAGACGCGGGCCGCGGCGCGGTCGCTGGTGGGCGAGGACCCCCGGCTGCTGAGGCCCGGGCACGCCGCCCTGCGCGAGACCCTGCTCGCGCACTACCGCGAGCCGCTCGACGTGGCGCTCACCGGGTGAGACGCCCGCCGGCCGGTCGGCCGGCCCGCTCCGGGCGTCCGCCCGGCGGGCCGGGTTTTCAGGCGAGGCGAATTGGGGCACAATGGTGACCTTGGAGGTCCGCTCGTGATCGTCACCTGTCCGAACTGCTCGACCGGTTACCTGCTCCCCGAGCACCTCGTGGGTCCGGGGGGCGCGCGCGTGCGCTGCCCGCGCTGCCAGCACCTGTTCGCGGTCGGCGTGGACGGGCAACCCCGCGATGCGGCCGCGCCCGCCCCCGCGGGCCCGCCGCCCGAACGACCCATCGAGGCGGTGGAGGAGCCCGCCGCGACCGGGGCGACGACCGCCGGGACCGCGGACCCCGCGACCATGGAGCCCGGGACCGCGGCGGAATCCGGAGCCGGGGAGCCGGTGGCGATCGCACGGGCCGTGCTGGAACAGTTCGCCGCGGACCGGGGCGATGCGATCGACCGGGCGCGCGCCGAGCACCGGTTCTTCGCCGAGTTCGGTCCGGCGCTGATGGCGGCCTACGAAAGCTACTGCAGCCGCGCCGGGGCGGACGCCGACCCCAGTGCGTTCCGCACGGCCCTGCGCGAGCGCTGGGGCGTGGAACTCGTGCCGCTGACGGCCCGCGAGGGCTGATCCGGCCCGGGCGGCCGGGGGGTTGCAGGAAGCCTTCCCCGCCGCGGGGGAGCGCCGCCCCGCCGATTGACTTGGTGCCCCGCCTGCGGCCACAATCATGGGAAGAACCGCTGTCTGTGCATGTCCGCCCTGGGACCCCCGAGGAGAACCGCATCATGCGTGCACATGCTAGGCTGGCACTGGCCGTGTTCCTGTCTTCCCTCGTGCTCGCGGCCGTCCCGGCCTCCGCGCAGCTCCCCTCCGGCAATCGGCTCGACCGGGGCCTGGCGTCGATCGAAGCCGGCCAGCCCGTCCCGCTCAGCAACCGCCCGATGCCTTCCCGCGGACGCCTGCTCGACCGGGTCTCCGGCCGGTCCCCGATCGCCGTCCCGCTCGACTACGTCGAGCCCACCGAGTTCGGTGTCATCCTCGAGTTCGACGGCACGCGGGCGGAGCTGGAAGCCGCCGGCATCCGGGTCGGAACGCAGACCGGCAGCACCTTCACGGCGCGCGTGCGCCGCGAAGAGGTCGGGCGGCTGCGCGGCATCTCCGGCATACGCCGGGTGCAGCTGGCGCGCTACATGCAGCCGTACCTCAACGTCAGCCGGGTGGACGTGCGTGCGGACCTCGAGCAGGGCGCGTCGGGCAGCCCGCCGGTCTACAGCGGCCGTGCCGGCCAGGGCATGATCATCGGCGACGTGGACTCGGGCATCGACTTCACGCGGCCCGATTTCCAGGACAGCACGGGCAAGACCCGCATCCTCTACATCTGGGACCAGAACGACCTGGTCGGTCCGAACCCCTCGGGCTTCGCCTACGGCTCGGAGTGGAGCAAGTCCCAGATCGACAACACGCCGGGCACCGTCCGCCACCGGGACACCAACGGCCACGGCACCACCGTGGCGGGCGTGCTGATCGGGAACGGTTCCGAGACGGGGTGCTCGCAGCCGGCCTACCGCTACGTCGGCATGGCGCCGAAGGCCGAGTTCATCGAGGTCGCCACCGACTTCTCGGATGCCGCGATCATCGACGGGGTCAACTACATCTTCCAGAAGGCCGCGGCACTCGGGAAGGACTGCGTGGTGAACCTCTCGCTGGGCGGCCAGGCGGGACCGCACGACGGCTCGGACGTCTTCGGCACGGCGATCAGCGCGCTCACCGGACCGGGCAGGATCGTGGTGGCTTCGGCGGGGAACGACCAGCAGGACGCGATCCACGGCCGGCTCACGACCACCTCGACCGTGCCGGGAACGGACAACCTGCGGTTCAACATCCCGACCTACACGAAGAACTCGGGCCCCATCAACGACTACGTCCTGGTCGCCGGCTGGTACGACACCACCGCCAGCGTCGTCATCCAGGTCCGGGGTCCGCTCGCCAGTGACACCCTGAGCTGCGGCTTCGGGGCCTGGGCCTCGCGCAGCACCGGGACGACCGGGAGCCAGATCTACATCGCGAACCAGAACGCCGCCGAGGGCTTCGGGGGGACGGCGAAGGCCCGTCAGTTCGAGGTCGAGATCTTCGATGCCACCGCGAACCAGATGCCGCGCGTCGGCAACTGGCGGATCAACGTGGTGTCGAACAACACGGCCAGCATCGGCAGGCGCGTGGACATCTGGCTCTACGCCTCGCGGCTGGGCGCGGCCGGCGTCGTGCCCACGGTCACCCAGGGCCTCGACAACACCACGCTCGTCGGCCAGCCCGCCGACGCGGACAGCGTCTTCGCCGTGGCCGCCCACGTCACCAAGCCGTCGTGGTACTCCTGCCTGGACGGGGCGACCTACAGCTTCAGCCCGGCGCCCACCATGAACGCCATCGCCCCGTTCTCCAACGTGGGGCCGCGGCGTGACGGCGTCCTCAAGCCCGAGATCTCGGCCCCCGGGTTCGGCGTTGCGACCACCCACTCGAGCGCCGCGGGCAGCCTCGCCGGCACCGGCTGGGACGCGGACGACGGCGTGCACGAGATCACGGCGGGGACGAGCTTCTCCGCGCCCCACGTCGCCGGGGCCGCGCTGCTGTTCCTGCAGTCCTCGCCGGGCGCGTCGCCCAGCAAGGTGAAGCTCGCCTTCGAGGCCAACGCCCGGGCGGACGCCTACACCGGCGCGGTGCCGAACAACACCTGGGGCTACGGCAAGCTCGACATCTACAACAGCCTCGGCCACGGGGATCTCACCGCCCCGTCGGTCACCGTGACCGCCCCGAACGCGGCCGTGACCTGGAAGGCGGGCTCGACCCACGCCGTCACCTGGACCGCCACGGACAACGTCGGCGTGACCGCCGTGGACCTGGCGCTCTCGACCGACGGCGGCTTCAGCTTCCCCATCATCATCGCCACCGGGCTGGCGAACTCGGGGACCTTCTCGTGGACGGTGCCCAACACGCCCACCACCACCGCGATCGTGCGCGCCACGGCGCACGACGCCGCCGGGAACTCGGCCAGCGACGCGAGCAACTACTCCTTCACCATCGACCGCTGGGTCATCACCGCCGCGGCGGGGGCGGGCGGGAGCATCGTACCGGCCGGAGCCGTGCCCGTGGTCGAGGGCGCGAGCCAGGGGTTCTCGATCCAGCCGGCCGGCGGGAGCCACGTGCTGGACGTGCTGGTGGACGGCCTCTCGGTGGGGAGCGACACGACCTACACCTTCACCGGCGTCGCCGCCAACCACACGATCGACGCCAGCTTCTCGACGAACCTCTACACGCTGACGACGTCCGCGGGGGCCGGCGGCGCCGTGCTGCGCGCGCCCGACCTGCCCGCCTACGTCCACGGCGCCCCCGTGATGGTGACGGCGATCCCGGATTCCGGCTGGGCCTTCACGGGCTGGAGCGGTGACACGACCACGAGCGGCAATCCGCTGGCACTGCTGATGACCGCCAACCGGACCGTGGCGGCGGCCTTCAGCGACACCGCACCGCCGGCGGTGCACGTGCTGGGGCCGGCGGGCGGGGCGGTCGCCGTCGTCGGAGACCCGGTCAGCCTCGAGTGGAGCGCGATCGACAACGCGGCGGTGACGCGCGTGGACCTCTACCTGTCGCGCACGGGCGCGGGCGGCGCGTTCGACTCGATCGCGACGTCGGTCCCGAACACCGGCACGTACAGCTGGCTGGTGACCGGGCCGGCGACGACCGACGCGGTCCTCAAGGTGCTGGCCCGCGACGCGGCCGGCAACCTCGGGACGGACGTGGGTGACTCCGCGTTCGTCGTCCGCGAGACGGCGGGGGTCGGCGAGCGGCCGGTCGTGAGCTTCGAGCTGGCTCCGGTGCAGCCGAACCCGATGCGGGGGTCGGCGCGGATCGGCTTCGCGCTGCCGAGCGCGTCCCACGTGCGGTTGAGCGTGATCGACGTGCAGGGACGCGAGGTGGCGGTGCTGGCCGAGGGCGACTACGAGGCGGGTCGGCACCAGGTCCGTTGGGACGGGACCTACGGGGGCCGGCTCGGCTCGGGGCTCTACTTCGTGCGCCTCAACGTGGCGGGCCGCTCGCTCGTCCGCCGGATCGTCGTGACGCGATGAGCGCGGGGGCGCCGCCGTCACGCTCGTGACGGCGGCGCCCCGTCGAGGTCCTCGCCGGCCGGGACCGCGCTCTCCGCTGCGCCGCGCCGGCCGTCCCGCTCAGGGCCGGTGCCGGTCGAGCGCCCGGCGCACCAGCCGCGAGAGCTCCGCCATCGCGAGGGGCTTCATCGCGAACTCGTCGATCCCCTGGGCCCGGGCCGACTCCGCCGAGACCTTGTCGCTGTAGCCGGTGCAGAGGACGACCGGGAGGTCCGGTCGGAGGCTCTTGAGACGCTGTGCCAGCAGGTCGCCCGTCATGCCCGGCATGGTCATGTCGGTGATCACGAGGTCGAACGCGCGCGGGTCGGCGGCGAACACCCGCAGGGCCTCGTGGCCGTTCGCGCAGGCCGTGGCCTGGTAGCCCATCTCGCTCAGCTGGTCCGCCACCATGGCGACCACCAGCGGCTCGTCGTCGACCACGAGGATGCGCCCGGTGCCCGCGATCAGGGGCTCCGTCGACGGGGCGGCGGAGGACGCCGCCCGCTCGATCACCGGCAGGTGGATCTCGAAGGTCGTCCCCTGGCCCGGTTCGCTCTCCACGGTGATGGCCCCGTGGCAGCGCGTCACGATGCCGTGCACCACGGCGAGCCCCATTCCCGTGCCCTCCCCGCGCTCGCGGGTCGTGAAGAAGGGCTCGAAGATCCGCGACTGGATCTCGCGGGTCATCCCGTGCCCGGTGTCGCGCACCCGGAGCCGGACGAACCGCCCCGGTGAGGCGTCCGGATGCACCGAGGTGAACGACGCATCGAGGTCGACGTCGGCGAGGCTCAACTCCAGCAGGCCGCCGTGGTCCTGCATGGCCAGCGCGGCGTTCGTGCAGAGGTTGATCACGATCCGGTGGATGTCGGTCGGCTCGGCCAGGACGACGGCGTCCGAACGGACGTCCGTCCGGATCTCCACGGTGGCCGGGATGCTGGCCCGCAGGAACTTGGCCGCCTCCTTGACGATCAGGCCGACCTGGACGGGCTGCTCCGCGCGCTGCTGGTGGCGGCTGAAGGTCAGGATCTGCTTGACCAGGTCGGCGGCGCGCCGCGAGCCGAGCAGGACGGCCTGCAGGTCGCGGTGGATCGGCGAGTCGTCGGGGCACTTGCGCAGGGCCATCTGCGTGTAGCCGAGGATGGCGCTCAGGATGTTGTTGAAGTCGTGGGCGATGCCGCCCGCCATCGTCCCGATGGCCTCCAGCTTGTCCGCCTGCGCCGCGTGCCCTTCCAGCTCGACCTGCCGGGTGACGTCGCGCCGGGCCGAGACCTGTCCGACGATCCGGCCGGAGAGGTCGAAGATCGGCGAGATGCTCGCGTCCTGCAGGATGGTGCGTCCGTCGCGGGTGCGGTTGCTGAAACGGCCGTGCCAGGTCTGCCCATCCGCGAGCGTGGTGTCGACCTGCTGGTAGAAGGCCGGGTCGTGCCGGCCGCTGTCGAGGAAGCGGGGGGAACGCCCGACCGCCTCGGTGCGCGAGTACCCCGTCGTCCGCTCGAAGGCGGCGTTCACGTAGGTGATGACGCCCGCTGCGTCGGTCACCATGATGTCGTCGTCCGCCTGCTCGACCGCGGTGGCGAGGGTGGCCAGGCGCTCCTCGGTCTGCTTGCGCCGGCGGATGTCGCGGACGAAGCAGAAGCTGTAGACCTCGCCGGCGAACTCGAGGTAGCTGGCCGTGACCTCCACCGGGACGAGTCGCCCCGCCCGGGTGCGGTACTCCGCCTCGTAGGTGGTCGACTGGCGCTGGCGCAGCCCCTCCCAGTACGCGGCCCAGGCTTCGCGGGTCCGCCCGGGCTCGAGGTCGAAGGCGGTCAGCCGGAGGAGTTCTTCGCCGGGGATCTCCAGCAGGGTGCACGCCGCGGAGTTCGCGTAGCAGATGGAGGCGTCGGGCCGGAGCCAGAAGACGGCGTCCGCGGCGATCTCCACCGAGTGCTGCGCCAGTCGCAGCGACTGCTCGGTCCGCTTGCGCTCGGTGATGTCGAGGAACGCGGTGACGAAGTGGTCCGGCCGGTACGGGTAGGCGACGATGTCGTACCAGCGGTCGTTGGCCTGGAGGTGCTGCTCGAAGCGGATCTGCTCTCCGGTCCGGGCGACCTTGCCGTAGGTCCCGATCCAGTCGAAGGGGTCGTCCGCGATGCCGGGGAACGCCTGCGTGACGGTCCTGCCCCGCGGATCGACGCCGGTCAGTTCCCGGTACCTCTCGTTCGCGTCGAGGAAGAGGTAGTCGACCGGCCGGCCGGCGGGGTCGTAGACCATCTGGTGGTACGCCACCCCGATCGGGCCCTTCTGGAAGAGGGCCTGGAACTTCCACTCCGCCTCGCGGAGCGCGTCGTCCGCCCGGTGGCGGCTCGCGGCGTCCCGCTGTGTGCCCCAGCCGCCGACCAGGCAGCCGTGTTCCACCATGCCGACCAGGTCGTTGCGGGCGGAGAACACCCGGCCCGCGCCGTCGCGCTCGATGCTCTCCAGGTCGGAGACCCGCAGGCCCGACCGCACGAACTCCCGCACCACTCCGAGCTGCTCGTCGCGGGAACCGAACATCACGTCGGCCAGGCCGGCGCCGAGCAGCGCGCGCGGCTCCTCGAAGCCGTACCGGCGGGCGTGGGCGAGGTTGCACTCGGCGATCCGGCCGCGCTCGAGGATCACCGCGACGAGCTCGTCCTCCGGCAGGTCGATGGACGCCGGGGGATCCAGCTCGAAGCGCCAGATGCCTTCCGCCGACGTGGCCACGAGCCAGCGATAGCGCTGCTCGGGCGTCCACTGCGTCGCGCCGGGAGGCGCCGCCCCGGGAAGCCCGCGGCCCGCGCCGTCCCGCGGCACGCCGGCAGCCGGAAACGTCGCCTCCAACCCCCCGGCCGGCGGCTCCGGGTGGCGTACCCGCTCGCTCATGCGGTGCTCCACCCGAGGGAGGGAAGGCCCGGCCGTGCCCGAACTGGGAAGGCGGGGGTGGCGTACCTGCTGACCATGCTGCCCGGGAGTATCGGCAGCCGGCGCGGGCCGCTTGAGCCGCCGCCGCGGGCCGGTCAGGTCCCCGTGGGGGGGATCCGCCGGCCCATCACGAAGGCCAGCCCGCCCACCAGTGCCATCATGGCGGAGGCCACGAGCAGGGTCGCCCCGGTGCCGACCAGGGGCGTGGCGACGCCCGCGACGGTCTGCCCGCCGAGCAGCATCAGGCGCATCAGGAAGTCGCGCGCGCCGAAGACCCGCCCGCGGTGGCGGGCGTCGGTGCCCTCCTGCAGCATGGTCTCGGGCAGCACGAAGACCGGGGCGGCGCCCAGCCCGATGAGCAGCGCGGCCCCGGCGAACACGGCGAAACGGGTCGAGACCGCGAAGCACGCGAGCCCCGCGGCGGCGAGCACGAGGCCGACCCCGAGGACCAGGTGACGCGGGTGCGCCCGTCCCCGGGTGTTCACCCACCAGGTCCCGAAGGCGCTGCCGACCCCGACGGTCGCCATGAGCAGCGCGAGGCGCTCCATGCCGGCCAGGGCCCCGGCGGCGCGCTGGATGTGCTGGTTGCCCGCCACGTGCAGGAAGCCCCCCGCTGCCCAGACCGCGGCGTGCGCGGTGAGCGCCAGCACCAGGACCGGCGTGGAACGCACCAGCCGCCAGCCCTCGGTGACCTCGCGCAGGTAGTTGCGCATCGAGACCGGCGCGAGCGTCGCGTGATGGGCCGCCGGGCGGCTGCGGATGAGCAGCAACGACGCCACCGAGACCAGGTACGTGATGCCGTTGATGTAGAGCGCCGGCCCCCAGCCCCAGTGGTCCACGACCCAGCCCCCGAGGACGACGGCCGCCGTGCCGGCGATGCCCGCTCCGGCGAGCAGCGCGTTGGCGAGCAGCAACTGTCCGCCGGGGACGATCTCGGGCGTGACGGCGCTCTTGGCCGGCAGGAAGAAGACGTTGCAGGTGAAGAGCGCGAAGACCAGCAGGTTGACGGGCCAGACGCTGTGCGTGGCGAGGTAGCAGACCGGGATGAGCATGACGATCCCGGCGCGCAGCGTGTCGGAGAGGACCATCACGCGCTTGAGGTTCCAGCGGTCCACCCAGGCGCCGACGAAGGGCGAGAACAGCAGCACCGGCAGGAGCTGGGCGATGCCCATCAGCCACAGCAGGAGGGAGGACTCGCGGGCCCCCGAGAAGTGGCGGGTGTGCTGGAGCAGGAGCCCGTAGAGGGCGACGACCGTGAGCCGCTCGCCCGAGATCGAGACCAGCTGGCCGCCGATCAGCGCGAGGAAGTTGCGCTGCCGCAGCAGCGGGCGCGGGCTCTCCTCCGTGGCCATGGGCGCCTACGCCGCGCCGTGGACCGTTTCGCGCCGGGCGAGCACGTCGCGGTAGACCGCCTCGATGCGGTCGGTGACGCGCGGCCAGGCGAACTCCAGCGCCCGCGCGCGGCCACGCGCGGCCAGCGCAGCGCGCCCTTCCGGGTCCTCGACCAGGGCCGTGATCGTCTCCGCCAGCGCCGGCACGTCACCGGGGGGCGAGACCACGCCGTTCACCCCGGGCTGGACCACGCTGCGATAGCCGGGGATGTCGGAGGCCACCACCGCGCGCTCGCTGGCCATGGCCTCGGCCAGCACGATGCCGAAGCTCTCGTGGCCCAGCGCGGGGGAGACGAAGATGTCCCCGGTCGCGTACCAGCGCGGCAGGTCGCGGCTCGGCACGTGCCCCAGGAAGTGAACGTGCGCCCGTGCCGCGGGGGCGACCGAGGCCTCGAAGCGCCCCCGCAGGTAGGAGTCGCCCACGACCAGCAACCGCGCCCGCCCGCGCGTGCGGGCGATCACCTCGGGCATGGCGTCCAGCAGCACCTGCACGCCCTTGCGGGGATCGAGGCGGCCGACGAACAGCACGTTCACGCGATCCGGGTCACGCCATTCGGGGAACGGCTCGGTCGACGGGTGGAAGCGGTCGGTGTCCACGCCGTTGGGGATGACGTGGTACTCGCCGGGGAAGTACTGCGCCGCGAAGTCGCGGGCCGTCTCGGAGACCGCGATCCGGGCGTCGAGGCGCTTCATCCGCGCGGCGAGCGGGCCGAGGAAGGCGGCGATCAGGCGGCTCGGCCCGCTGGTGGTGTGGAACGTGCCGACCTGGGGGCACTCGGCGGTCTCGATCGCGATCAGCGGGAGCGTGGGCACGAGCGGCGCGTGGGTGTGCAGGACGTCGAAGGCATGGCGCTTGAGCAGGCCGCGCAGCTGGCTGCGGAGGCGGATGCCCACCGCCAGGTCCACGAACGCCCCGTTGAAGGGGATCAACAGGTTGTAGCCGATGCGCTCGACCTCGGGGTCCGAGGGCGCCTCGCCGCGGCGGAAATGACTGGTGATGATGGTGACCTGGTGCCCGCGCCGCCGGAGTTCGACCGCGGTGTGGTGGACGTGCTCGGTGACGCCGCCGTAACGGGGGTAGTAGGACTGCGAGACGATCCCGATCTTCACGCCTCGACGCTCCGCGCCGCCCCCGCCGCCTCGGTCTGCGTGGCGGGGGAGCCTTCCCACATGGGCCGGAAGATGCACCACTGCTCGAGGTGCTCCCGGATGTGCCGCTCGGAGATGGCGGCCACCTCGGCGTTCAGCGCCGCGGTGTGAGGGAAGCGCGCGGGGTCGAGTGCCGGCTCCATGACGATCCGGAACCGCCCGGGGCCGAGGCGCTCGCAGTAGCCGCAGATGATGAGGGCCCCCGTGCGCTGGGCGAGCACTCCGGGGCCGGCGGGGAAGTGGGTTTCGCGCCCGAAGAACTCGACCGGCACGCCGTGGCTGTAGATGTCGCCGTCCACCATCAGTGCCACCAGGTCGTTGTGCTCGAGCGCGCGCAACAGCTTGCGGAAGCCGTCCTCGGGGGAGACCGTGTGGATGGCGAGCTCCGTCTTGGTCTCGCGCACCGCCGGCCCCAGCCAGCGGCCCATTTGCACGCCGGCCACCGCGTGCATCGTGTAGCCCCAGTGCGCGAGCACCACGGCGGCCAGCTCCCAGTTGCCGATGTGCGTGGAGGTCAGGATCACCCCGCGTCCGCGGGAGACCGCCTGCTCGAGGTGCTCGCGCCCGACCACCTGGACCGAGTGCAGCAGGCCCTGCCGGCTCAGGTGCGGCAGCCGGAAGAACTCGAACATCATGCGGTTGTAGCTGCACATCATGCGGCGCACGACCTGCAGGCGCTCGCGTCGCGAGGCGCGGGGCATGGCCGCGGTCAGGTTGGCCAGCGCGGCGTGCCGGCGGGCGGGGAAGAAGCGGAAGTGGATGTCGGTGAAGAGGTCGGCGAGGGCATAGCCCAGCCACAGGGGCATGCTCGCGACGAGCGCGGTAAGCCAGCCGTAGACGAGTCGAGACATCCTGTTCCCCACTCCCTGCTCGCGGCGGCGCGCGACAGGCCGGCCGAGCGGTCCGAAACTACTTTCGGCCCGGAAGCGATGTCAAGTATCGGTCCAGCACTCTCGGCGGGACCGGGGAACCGCCCAGCGCGCGGCGGAGCATGGACTTGTGCGCGGCCCGGACCCCTCGACCGTTGACCGGGTTCGACCGGAGGAATACGATGACTCGCGAAGTCCCGACAATGGGTGGTCCGTCCCGGTCCTGCGGGAGGGTTGGCGTCATGGGCAGCCAGAAGATCATGCGTTGCGAGATTCGGCGCGCCGGCGGCACGGGGCCCGCCACGGAGCGGTACGTGCCCCTCGAGATCTTCGGCCTGTGGGAGCACCTGATGACCGGCCGGCACAACTTCGAGGTCCTGAATCCGCGGGCCTCGCTCTGGCTCGACATGGAGGACTCCCCCGGCGCGGCGTACGGGGAGTCGCAGTACGAGCGGGTCACGGAGGTCACGGCCTTCGTGTACTCCGAGCGCGACGAGATGTTCACCCGGGCCCGGCGCTACTTCGCCAGCGACCGCTGCGAGGAGCTCAAGCGCATCTTCCTGAGCCACTACGAGCGCGCCGACTGTCGCATGCAGCCCCACCTGCGCGAGCGCCCCGGCGTCTTCCTCCGTCGGGAGAGCGCCCTGGCGGGATCCGGCCTCTAGCCGGCGGGCGCCCGCGCCCTGCGGGCTGCGCCCCGCGCCGGGGCAGGCCCCCCGCGCCCGCCTCCCGGCGCAGCCGGGGCCCGTCCGCGCCGACCCGGCGGCCCCTGGCGCTCCTCCGCCTTTTCGCTAAGGGAACGCGCTCCCCGCGCCGATAAGCCCACCTGACAGGGTGGCGCTCCGCATCGTGACTTCACCTGTCCGACCGCATCGGGAATCCGTGCAGGGCTCCCGGGCGGGCGGGGCGGAGCTCCCCCAACCAGCGTTGCGACCCCATGCGGCGGTGCCGGCCGTCCCGATCACGGGCCTTCGCGCCCGGCGATCGACAGGGACGGATCGTCCGCTCTCAAGGTCTCCGTGGAGAAGGGCGGCAAGGGGCTCCATGGGATCCGGCTTTGTGACAGTGTGGGGTCGCATCAGGAGGGACGCGCCGTGGTTGTCGTGAGCTACTCGGGCAAGGAGATCAACGCGAAGCTCGTCTACTACGGTGCGGGCTTGAGCGGCAAGACGACGAACCTCGAGGCCATCTACGAGGCGGTGCCCGATACCAGCCGCGGCAAGATGGTCAGCATGAAGACGCAGTCCGACCGGACGCTCTTCTTCGACCTGCTGCCGCTCGACCTGGGCGAGATCATGGGGTTCAAGACCCGCTTCCTGCTCTACACGGTGCCGGGCCAGGTGTTCTACAACGCCACCCGCAAGCTCGTGCTCAAGGGAGCGGACGCCATCGTCTTCGTCGCCGACAGCGAGGTCGGCAAGATGGAGGAGAACAAGGAGAGCCTCCTCAACCTGAAGACGAACCTCGCCGAGTACGGACTGAGCCTCGACGAGACCCCGTGGGTGATCCAGTACAACAAGCGCGATCTCCCCAACGTCTACTCGGTCGAGGAACTCGACGCCGAGTTGAACCCGGGGGGCAAGGTGCCGAGCTTCGAGGCGGTGGCCCCGACCGGCAAGGGCGTGTTCGAGACCTTCCGCGGCGTCTCGCACCTGCTCATGGAGAAGGTGACGAAGGACCTGCGCCGCACGCCGTTCGCGAGCGCGGCCTCGCGCCCGGTCCCGGGTGGCGCGGAGCCGACGGCGAAGGCGGATCCCTCGCGCACGCAGGCAGCGTCGCCGCTGGCGCCCCAGTGGTCCATCGCGCAGGAGGCGCAGGAGACCATCGCGCGGGAGAACGACGCGGTGGTGGCGGGTCTCGAGTACGGGCGCGAGATCACGCTCCCCGGTGAGAGCGCGCCGCGGCTGAAGACCGTGGCCGCCGCGGAGGCCCAGCCGGCTCCGCGCCAGGCGACGGCCCCCGCGCCGGTCGTCGCGTCCGCTGCGGCCCCCGCGGTCGCGCCGGTCGCGCCGCTTGCGGTAGTCGCGACGGTCGCGACGGAGACGCCGAAGGCCGGGCCCGCCGAGCTCGTCGTGCCGGTCACGATCCCGCGCGGCGCGGCGCAGGAGATCGTCCTGCGCATCGTCCTCAAGGTGGAAGCCTGACAGGAGCTTGACGTTCCGGATCTCCGGACCTGGACCCGCGCGGCCAGACCGCGCGGGTCGAGGTCGTCGAGGGGCGCACCGTGGCCACAATCCAGTTGACACCGGCCCGCCGGGTTCTTAACGTTCGAGCCATGAACCTGCGCCGGATCGTCGTGCCCGCCTTGGTGTCCGTGATCCTTGCCGTCTGCCTCGCTGGCCACTCGATCGCCGGCATGATCGGCGGCGCGCCGCTGTTCAGCCCCCGCGTCCCGGTCAGCGCCTTCGGCCTGGCCCGCGACTGGATCGATCCGTCGCGACTGCACGTCTCGTCCATGGTGAGCGTGGGCTCGTCGGGATGGGGCTCGCGCGGCACGAGCGCGCTGCAGGTGACGACGCTCAGCTACAGCTTCAAGGTCCCGGTCGCGATGAGCGTGAGCCTGGGCAACGCGTGGGGAGCCAACACCCCGCGCAACGGTCAGTCGTTCTACCTGCAGGGCTTCAGCCTCGCCTACCAGCCGAGCCGCTCGATGCAGTTCCAGATCCAATACCAGGACCTGCGCTCGCCGCTGCAGTACCAGTACCCCGGCTACTATCCCGGCTTCGGCGTCCCGGGGCGCTGGGGCGACTGAGCCTTTCGGGACGCACCCGCGTCCCGCGCACCATCGGCCCCGCCAGCCGCCGTTACGGGGCGTGATGGCCGGCCGCATGCCCGCCTCTGCCGGAGTTCGAGTACCGTCTTGGCTCAGGCCTGTAATCGCATGGCGTGCATGGAAATGACGATGGGGATCCGGTGCGCGCCGGTGCCCGTGGTGGACCGGCCCGGGGCTCGTCGGCCGGTGGGTGGAAGGACCGGTCCGGGCCGCGCTACCCCGCCGGCCCGGGTGACGCAGGTTTTGAATGCCCGGACGATTCCGTCTATTCTCGCGTCAAGTCATGCGCGGCCCAAGCCGATACGTTCCATGATGCAGGAGTGACGGCTGCCCCGTAAAGATGCGGAGGTAGTTCCAAGATGCTGGTCCTAACAAGGAAGTTAGGCGAAAACATCCGGATCGGGGACTCGGTCAAGATCACCGTGCTGGAAGTGCGCTCGGGCCAGGTGAAGCTCGGCATCGAGGCGCCGCCCGAGGTGAAGGTCCACCGCGAAGAGATCTATGCCCGCATCCAGGAGGAAACCCGTCGCGCGCAGCAGGGAAAGCCGGGCGAGCCGGGACCGCCGGGTACCAGGGGCGATCCGGGCAAGGCGGGCGGCTCCCGCTGACCCCCGTGCCGGCATGACGGCCGCCGACGAGGCGTCCGCGACCGGCTTCGCCGACGCAGGCGGCACGGGAGTCCTCGATCGGGATTCCCTGCGCCGCGCGCGCATCCGACTGGTGCCCCCCGCGGGCACCGAGCGCTCACGTGGCGAGGCGGACGTGCGCAGGTCCCGGGTCGAGGCCGCGCGCGCGCGCATCGCCGCCGGCTTCTACGACCGCGCGGACGTGCGTGAGAAGCTGCTGGACGCGATCCTGGAGGAGTTGACGGACCGATAAGCCCGCCGCCCCGGCGGGCTTTTGGTTTGCGGTCCTCCTCTGCGATACTGCGCGCACGATGGAGCGTCCATGCCGGTGAAGCGCACGGTCCGCGCACGCGCTGAGGGAACGGCACCCGTGGAGGCTGCCGGCCGATTGCTCATGGCCGATGTCGAGCACGGGGTCCTGCTGCTCGACCCGCGGGGCCGCGTGACGGCCGCGAACCCGGCGGCCCTGCGCCTGCTCGGACTGCGGGGGACCGTGGTCCGCGGGCGCGCCGCCTCCGGGCTGGTACGCACCGTCGTGCCCGGCGACGACCCGGTCGCCGAGACCTTCGGCGCCGAGACGACCCAGCGCGAGATCATGCTCGCCCCGCGCGGTGGGGGCGAGGTGCCGGTGCTCCTGCGGGGCTTCCGCTTCGGCCGCCCGGCGCGCGTCCTGCTCGTGCTGCGCGATCTCACGCAGCCACGCCGGATGCAGCAGGAGCTGCGGCGCAACGAGCGCCTCGCGACCATCGGCCAGCTCTCGGCGGGAGTGGCGCACGAGATCCGCAACCCGCTGGCCGGCATCGGCGTCAGCGCGCAGGTGCTGCTGGGGCGCTTCGAGCCCCGCGACCCGCGGGCGCGCTTCGTGAGCGTCATCCTCGAAGAGGTGGCGCGGCTCGACCGGCTGGTCACGAACCTGCTGCAGTACGCGCGCCCGCGGACCCCCGAGCTGAGGCCCGGCCGGCTCGAGGACTGCGTGCGGCGCGTCGTCGAGCTCTCGGCCGACTCGTTCGCCCGGTCCGGCGTGCGCGTCGAGGTCGAGGCGAAGCCCGGGCTCCGGCCGGTCTGGATCGATGCCGACCTGGTGACGCAGGTCGTCCTCAACGTGACGCTGAACGCGGTGCAGGCCATGCCGCAGGGCGGCACGCTGCGCTACGAGGTCCGCATGACCCGCCGCCGCCGGGCCCCGCGTGGTCCCGGACGCCGGGCCGGGGACGGTCCGGAACGCCGGGCCGGCGCGCTCCGCTCGGCGCACGGCACCGCGCCGGGGGAGTGGATCGCCATCCAGCAGATCCGCGTGACCGATAGCGGCGCGGGGATCCCGCGGGGCGCGCTCGACAAGCTCTTCGACCCGTTCTTCTCGACCAAACCGAAGGGCAGCGGGCTGGGGCTGTCCATCTGCCAGACCATCATGCAGGAGCACGGCGGCGCGATCGAGGTCGCGAGCCGCGAGGGCGGCGGCACCACCGTGCTCCTGGATTTCCACGTGGAGAAGCGACATGGCGAAAGACGAAGCAGCGCCGCGGACGCAGGCCCCTCAGACGCTGCTCATCGTTGACGACGAGCGCTCGCTGCGCTTCAGCATCGGCGAGTGGGCGCGCGATGCCGGCTACCACCCCCTCGAGGCCGAGGACGGCGGGACGGCGATCGATCACGTGCGCGACCGGTCGGTCGACGCGGTCATCCTCGACCTGAGGCTGGGGGCCGAGGACGGGCTCGACGTGCTCCGGCGCCTGCGCGCCGAGGAGCCGGACCTGCCGGTCCTCATGCTCACCGGGCACGGCACCATCGAGCACGCGGTCGAGGCCACCCGGCTGGGGGCCTTCGACTTCATGCTCAAGCCCCCGAACCTCGAGCACCTCGGCATCGTGCTGAAGCGCGCGCTCGAGCGCGGGCGTCTGCGCCGCGAGGTCGCGAGCGCCCGGCTGGAGAAGTGCCCGCCCATCATCGGGGAGAGCCCGGGCCTGCGCCTCGCGCTCAAGCGCCTCGAGAAGGCGGGCAAGAGCGGCACCGCGACCATCCTGGTCCGCGGCGAGACCGGCTCGGGCAAGGGGTTGCTGGCGCGCTACCTCCATGCGCACAGCGCGCGCGCCGATGGCCCGTTCGTGGAGCTCAACTGCAGCGCCATCCCCGAGCAGTTGCTGGAGAGCGAGCTGTACGGACACGAGAAGGGCGCCTTCACCGACGCCAAGCGCTTCAAGAAGGGCCTCTTCGAGCTGGCCGACGGCGGCGCGCTGTTCCTCGACGAGATCGGCGAGATGACCCCGGGCCTGCAGGCCAAGCTGCTCCACGTCCTCGAGACCCGCACCTTCCGCCGCGTGGGCGGCGGGAGCGACATCACCGTGGACGTGCGCGTCATCGCCGCCACCCACCGCGACCTGCCGAAGGCGGTGGCGGAGGGGCGCTTCCGCGAGGACCTCTACTTCCGCCTCAACGTGGTCCCCATCGAGGTGCCGCCGCTGCGCGAGCGCCGTGAGGACGTGCCGCTCATGGCCGAGCATTTCGTCGCCCAGTTCTGCCGCGAGCTGGGCCGCCCCACGGCGCGGCTGCACCCCGACGCCCTGCGCGTGCTGCTCGACTACGCCTGGCCGGGAAACGTCCGGGAGCTGCGGAACCTGATGGAGCGCGTCGTGCTGCTCGAGGCCGAGGACGAGATCCGCGTCGAGCACCTGCCGCCGGAGGTGACCGGAACGCGCGGGGGGCCCCGCGCCCCGGCTTCGGCGGCGGGGGTGTTCCTGCCCGGAGTGGTGCGGCCGCTGGTCGAGGTCGAGAAGCTGGCGATCGAGCACGCGTTGTCAGTGTGCGGTGGCAACAAGACGCTCGCCGCGAAGCAACTGGGCATCTCGCGCCAGACGTTGCGCACGAAGCTCAAGGACTACGCGCTCGGCGACGACCCGGACGAGGCGGGCGAGGACCTCTGATCGGCTGAAGGTCCCTCCTCCGGGCGTTCTGCGGCGGCGCACGCCGCCGCGGGCGGGGCGCGCGTCCCCGGCCGCCCGGCCCCGGCCGGGTCGCGGCGCTCCCCGCGCGTGGGCGCTTCCCGGGGGCCCGGCGCGACGCGCACACGCCGGGCCCCTCCCGGGCCACCCGCGGTCAAGAAGCGGTCGCGCGAGGGACCCGGGCGGAACGAGGTTGGGCGGGCATCCTGCAAGGCCGGGCTTGCCCGTTGCGACACGGCCGGGTCGACGCCTCCGCCCCGGGGAGCGGGGCACGCGCGCCAGCCCCCGGCCCGGCAGGGCTAATCCTGCGCGCGTGAACGAGGTGGCGGGCGCGCCGACCCGGCTCCCGGCCTCCTCCCGGGCCCCGCGGCCCGCCTCCGCGGCACCGGGTCTCCTGCTGGCACGCGGGGTGCAAATCGAGGCTCCCGCACCCAACGGAGATCCACGCTCATGCCCCACATCCTGATCGTCGAAGACGAACCGAGCACCGCCTGGGCCCTGGCCGAGGGGCTCTCGGACGACGGCTTCAGCATCGACACGTTCTCGTCCGCGGAGGAGGCGCTGGGCTGGCTGCAGCAGGACCAGTGCGACCTCGTGATCTCCGACCTGCGCCTGCCGGGCATGAGCGGTCTCGACCTGGCCCGCAAGCTGGCGCGCAGCCGCCGGACCCTACCGGTCATCATCCTGACCGCCTACGGCAGCCCCGAGACGCTGCGCGCGCTCGCCGCCGCCGGCGTCTTCGAGTGCTTCCCCAAGCCGTTCGCCATGGACGCGCTCCGCCACGCCGTGCACCGTTCGCTGCGGCGGGCGGCGGACCTCCGTGACGTGCGGCCGCAGCGCAGGGCCGCCTGATGCGCCCGCGCCGTCCGGCCCCGTCCTCGCACCGCCTGGTCGCGCTCCCCCGGCACGACTGCCGCGAGGTCGTGGCACGCGCCCTCAGCGGGTGCGCCGTGCGCGAACGCGTGCTCCTCGCCCTGCTGCTCTTCGAGCGCCTGACGCCCTCCGAGGCGGCGAGCGTGCTCGGCGTCCCGGCCGCCCGCATCGAGCGCTCCTACGCCGCGCTGCTCTCGCAGCTTCGCGAGCGGGTCGGCGGCGGCGTCGCGCGGGCGGGCCTGCCGCGCTTCGCGACCCCGGCCGCGCGCCTGCGGAGGGCGTCGTGAACCGCCAGCCCGCGCTCACGTCCCGCTCCGACCCGCGCCGCGCCATCCCGCCCACGCCCGCGCTGCGCGCCGACCAGTCGCGCGCCGCGCTGGCCTCGTTGCGCGAGGAGGAGCGCCGCCTGGAGCGGCTCGGCCTCGAGGAGCCGCTGCACCGCTGCCGCGAGCAGCTGCGCTACTGGGAGTTCCTCTCGGCGCTCTTCGCGCTGCCGGCCGCGCCACGGTCCCGCGCCACCCGGTCGGGCGCAGGCCACTGATGGCCACCGATCGCGCTTCCGGCGGCCCCCGCCGCGGTCCGTCCCCGGCGGGGCCGCTGCGCGTCATGCCGCGGGTCGCGCCGTCCGGCGCGTTCCACGACCATCCCGCGAACTGGGATCGCCCGCACACCCGCATGCTCGTGGTAGCGAGCGGCAAGGGCGGCGTGGGCAAGAGCAACCTGTGCGCGAACCTGGCGGTGGCCATGGGCGACAACGGTGCGCGCGTGCTGCTGCTCGACGCCGACTTCTCGCAGGCCAACCTCGACCTGTTGCTGGGGGTCCACCCGCGCTACGACCTGCAGCACGTGCTCGCCGGCGAGCGCACGCTCGAGGAGGTCCTGGTGGACGGGCCGGGCGGCGTGCGCCTCATCCCCGCGGCCTCGGACGTGCCCGAGCTGGCCGAGTTGGACGACTACCGGCGCGAGCTCCTGCTGCGCGGCATCGGCACGCTGGACGGCGAGGCGGACCTGGTCATCGCGGACACGGCCTCGGGCGTGACGCGCGACGCGCTCGCGCTGTGCCTGGCCGCGGACGACGTGATCGTGATGACGACGCCCGAGATGCCGGCCTTCGCCGACGCCTACGGCCTGATCAAGGTCCTGAGCGCCCAGGGCATCCGCAAGGCGCCGTACCTGCTGGTGAGCCAGGCGAGCAGCGCCGAGGAGGCCGAGGAGACCGCGCACCGCATCCGGCTCGTGGCCCGGCGCTTCCTGCACCTCGAACTCCAGTCCCTCGGCGCGATCCCCGAGGACCCGGCCATCCCGCGCGCCGTGCGGCGCCAGGAGCCGGTCGTGACCGCCTTCCCGCAGTCGCCGGCCGCCGCGGCCTACCGCGCCCTGGCCCTGCGTCTGTGGACGCCGCCGCCGCCCGAGCCGCCGATCGAAGAGACCCACCCCGAGCGCCTGCCGGCGGACGCACGTCGCGATCGCCAGCGGCTCGGAGCCTGAGGAGAACCCCATGGCACGCCCCTCCGCCGCGACCCGCACGCGCACCCGCGTTGCGAAGCCTGCCGTACCCGCGCGCACCCGGGGCCCGGCCCCGGGCCGGGCCGCGTCCGCACCCCGCGCGGGCAGCGCGGCGCCCCGCGTCCTGCGCCTGGTGCCGGCGCCGGCGCCCGTGACCTACTCGAAGGAGGAGCTGCTGAGCCGCTTCGCGCCGCTGGTGAGGCACGTGGTCGAACGCGTGGCCACCACCCTGCCGCGCAACGTGGACCACGAGGACCTCTACTCGGCGGGCGTCCTGGGACTGCTGGACGCGCACGCCAAGTTCGACCTGCGCAAGGGCGTGAAGTTCGAGACCTACGCCGTGTGGCGCATCAAGGGCGCCGTGCTGGACCAGTTGCGCTCGCTCGACTGGGTGTCGCGCTCGATGCGCCGCAAGGCGCGCACGCTGGACGGCGTGACCCGCGCGCTCGACCAGAAGCTCGGTCGCGCGGCCTCCGAGGACGAGTTGGCCCGCGAGCTCAAGATGAACCGCAACGAGTTCTACCGGCTCTTCGACCACGTCCGCGGGGCGGTGCTCGTGTCGCTGGACGAGGCCCGTTCGAGCGAGGACCAGGAGTCCACGACGCTGGGCGAGCACCTGCCGGACCCGCACGCCGTGGACCTGGACGCGCGGCTCGAAGACGAGCAGACGCGCCTGGTCCTGCTGCGCACGCTCGACCTGCTGCCCGAGCAGGAGCGGCTCGTGGTGGCGCTCTACTACTACGAGCACCTCACGCTCAAGGAGATCGGCCGCACGCTCGGGATCTCCGAGTCGCGGGTCTCGCAGGTCCACACGCGCGCCATGGCCCGGCTGCGGCTGCGGCTGCACAAGGCGCTGGCGAGCGAGGAGCTGGCGGCTTGAGCCCGGCCCCGGCGGACATGACGATGCCCGGCGCCCCGCACGCCGCGCTGCGCTCGGCCCTGCTGGACGTGGCCGGCCGCCTCGAGGCCGCGGGCCAGGGCGAGCTCTCGGACGAGTTGTGCGCCGCGCTGGAGAACTGGTGGCAGGACCACCTGCGGTGGACGGACGAGCTGGTCCGCCAGCTCGGCGTCTACCACGACATCAACAATGCCCTCGTGGGGGTGCGCGGCAACGCCCAGCTCCTGCTCATGGGACCCGCCGGCGCGGTCCCGGGGGCCCGGGACCGACTGGAGGTCGTGCTCCGTGAGTCCGATCGCATCCGGGACGCCGCGCACCGGCTCAACACCCTCAAGTCCGCCCTCGCGGTGCTGGCCCGCGAGCGCGGATCGGAGCCGACGTCCCGTGCGGCCTGAGCCGGACGTGCGCACCGGCCCCGCCCGCACGCGCCGGCCCGGCCCGGCCGCGCCGCCGGCCCCGGGGCCGGCGACGGTGCGCGCCTCCGACCCGCAGGGTGCGGGGGGGAGCGCCGCCGCGCTTCGCGTTCGCTGTGGCAGGCGTGCGAGGCGCTGCTCTCGGCCGCGGTCGAGCGCAAGACCTTGGAACGTGCGCTGGCCGGCCTGCGCACGGCCTTCGACTGCGACGCCGTGATCCTGCGGGCGCGCGGCCCGTCCGGCGATCTCGAGCCCTGGCAGACCTGCGGGGAATGGTCGGTCCGGCCCGGCGACCTGCGTGACTGCCTGGCGGTCCCGTTGCTGCGCGGCAGCGAGCGCGTGGGGACGATCGAGCTGCTCGCGCGCCGCGGCCAGCACTGGCAGCCCGCCCAGCTCGGCCTCGTGCGCGCCGCGTCCGGCGCGCTCGGCGCCGCCCTCGGCGCGCGCTTCGAACTGGAACGGCTGCGTCGTCAGCCCGGCCGTGACCCCGCGACCGGACTGCCCGACGCGCACGCCTTCCAGCAGCGGCTCGACGACGAACTGGCCCGCGTGCGCGTGCACGGTGCGCCGCTGGCGGTGACCATCGTGGAACTGGACCGCTTCCCGGCGCTGGCGAAGCGCTACGGCGCCTCGGTGGCCCGCGCCGTGCTGGGAGAGGCCGCGCTCGTCCTGCGGCTCGCCCTGCGGGAGACGGACGCGCTGGCGCGTCTGCCCGGCGGCCGTTTCGCCGTGCTGCTGCCGGAGACCGAGCCGATCGCCGCGCTGCGCGTCGCCGAGCGTCTGCGCCGCACCACCGAGGAGCACCGCTTCGCGCGCGCCGGCCGCCTGGGCGTGAGCGCCGGGGTCGCGGCGAGCCCGCGCGACGGCCTCCAGAGCGTCGAGCTCATGGACCGCGCCGAACGGGCCCTGGCGCTGGCCGTCAAGGCCGGCCGCCGCCGGGTGGTCGCAGCGGAGGCCGCCGGTGTCCAGTGAGCCCGGAACGCCCCCGGCCGGCGAAGGCCGCCCGCTTCCCGGCCCCGTGACCGCGGTGGGCGGCGGCCCGCCCGCCCGCCTGCTCGTGGTCGACGACGAGGCCACGGTCACCGAGCTGCTGCAGGAGTTCCTCACCACCCTCGGCTACGAGGTCGAGGTGGCCGCGAACGGCGAGGCCGCCGTGGCGCGCATCCCCGTCTACCGGCCCGACGCCGTGCTCTCCGACCTCAACATGTCGGGTCTCACGGGCCTCGACGTGATGCGCTTCGCGCGGCAGGCGGACGACGAGACCATGGTCATCCTGATCACCGGCGAGACCACCACCGCCGTGGCCATCGACGCGATCCGGCAGGGGGCCTACGACTACATCATCAAGCCGTTCGAGCTGGACGACGTGCAGAGCAGCGTCGAGCGGGCGCTGGCCAACCGCCGGCTGCGCGCCGTCAACCGCCAGCTGGTCGAGGAGCTGAGCCAGAAGAACGAGATCCTGAGCAACCACGAGCAGGAGTTGCGCGAGCAGGTCCGGCTGGCGACCCACCAGATGAGGACCCTGTACGAGGTGGGCAAGGAGATCAGCGCGGATCTCGAGCTCGACCCGCGGGTCGCCACGGTGGCCTCGAAGGCCGCCGAGCTGTCGGGCGCCCGCGCCGTCGTGGTCTACCTGCGCCTCGAGGAGACCGAGGAGGGCCGCGTGGCCGCGGCCCACGGGCTGGGGCTCCCGGGCGGCGAGGCCGACCGGGTCCACTTCTTCACGGCCGAGCGGGCCATCGGCTTCGACCACCCCGACTACCGGGCGGTGCGCCGCGTGGCCTCGGCGGAGCACCCGATCGAGCTGCCGCTGCTCGGCGGGCAGCGGTTCGAGTCCCTGCTGGCGATGCCGCTCTCGCTGTCGGCGGGCCAGCAGGTCTTCGGACTGCTGGTCATGCTCGACAAGCCGGGCGGGTTCAGCGCGGCGGACGAGAAGTTCCTCGAGCTCTACGCGTCGGAAGCCGCCATCGCCGTTCACAACTCGCGGCTCTACGAGCACACCCGCGTCCTCGACCGCCTCAAGTCCGAGTTCGTGGCGGTGGTCTCGCACGAGATCCGCACCCCGCTCACGTCGGTCAAGGGCGCGGTGGAGTTGCTCACCGACGACCGCTACTTCCAGAACAACGAGCAGCAGGCCAAGCTGCTGAACATCGCCCACGCCAACGCCGAGCGGCTGCTGGTGCTCATCAACGACATCCTCGACTTCTCGAAGCTCGAGTCCGCCTCGCTGCCGATGTGCATGGCGGTCGAGGGCCTGGAGCCGGTGGTCCGGCAGGCGGTGCAGAACCTGCGCACCCTGATCGCGGAGCGCCACATCGTCCTCGATTGCAGCTTCGAGCCCGGCCTGCCCGACCTCCGGATGGACTCGAACCGCATCGCCCAGGTGCTCACCAACCTGTTGTCGAACGCCATCAAGTTCTCGGCGCCCGAAGGACGCATCGAGGTCCGGGTCGCGACGGAGGGCCCGATGATGCGGGTCAGCGTGCGTGACTGCGGCGAGGGCATCAGCCCCGGGGACATCCACAAGCTCTTCCGCAAGTTCTCCCAGATCGACAGCGGCTCCACGCGCCGGGTGGGAGGCACGGGCCTGGGCCTGGTGATCTGCAAGGGGATCGTCGAGCAGCACGGCGGCACCATCGGCGTCGACAGCGTGCCGGGCGAGGGCAGCACCTTCTACTTCCTCCTGCCGCGGTCCGACGTGCGCCAGGAAGAAGCGGGCGACACGGGTTCGGAAGGCAGGGCGGCCGCCGCCTGAGCGGGGCCTTGACCGGCCCCGGCCCGGCGTCTAACTTCCGTTCCGGCGGTCCATGAGGGCTGCCCTGTCCAGGGAAGGAGCCCGAAACCCACCCGATGAGCGCCAGGGAAGACGCCACCCATCCTCCGGACGCCACCCGCCGACCCGGTGCGCGGGGACGCCTGGGCGTCGCGATCCTGGCGGGCGCCCTGCTGGGTGCCGCTCTGCCGGTCGCCGGCCTCCTGGGGATCTCGTCCGAGCGTTTCGCCGTCGTCGGCGTCCCCCTGTTCGAGTCCCGCGTGGCCTGGCAGGGAGGTCCGCCCGCCCCCGGGGAGTGGCCGCGGCCCAGGCAAGCAGGCGAGCAGGCCGCTCCCGTCGCGGACCGGGACCGCACGCTGCTGGCCGTGCGTTCGTTCACGGCCACGGGGACGGAGGCCCTCGCCCGCGACCTGCAGCGTCGCCGCCTGAGCGGGGTGGACGCATCCGCCGCGCGCCGTGCCGAGGCCCGCCAGCGCTGGCGTGCCGAACCCGCACCGACGGTGACGACGGCGCTGCCGCCCGCCGGCCAGTGCGCGGTGCTCGTCCGGGCGCGGTTGCTGCTGGTCGCCCTGGTGGACCTGCGTGTGGCCCCGCAGGCCCCGTTCGAGACGCCGGCCAGCGTGGCGCAGCGGGCGCGGCTGACGCGGGCCGAGGACGAAGTCGTGCGCCTGGCCCTGGCCGCCCGGCCGGATTCGCTGGCTTCCGCGCTCACCGCCTGCGCGGCTGCCGAGGGGGAGTGGCTGAGGTCCCTGGCCGCGGAGCCGGCGCCTGACCCGCGCGCGCGGATCGAGGCGGCGTGGAGGTGGCACGAACGGACGCGTGCGCCGTTGCTCGACCAGGCGGAACGCGCGCTCGAGGCGGGCCTGTCCAGGTCCCAGTACGATGCGGTGGTGAGCGAGGCCTTCGGGCGGGCGCTGTCGCTCGAGCGCCTGGCCCCGGACCCCGCCGCGGCGGTCTTCATGCACGGCACCTGGGGGCCCGCGTCGCGGGCGATCCCCGTCGCGCGGACCTGGGGCGCGCTCACCGCGGCGGGCGCGCTCGCCGGGGCCGCGCTCGCCCTGGTCCTTTCCGCGCCGTGGCTGTTGCGGCGCTCCCGGCGGCGCGCCGCGCGGGCGCCCCGTGGTTTCCGGGCCGCGCCGGACCCGCGCGCCGAGCGGTTGTCCCGCGATGCGCTCCGGGCCTGGGACGCGGAGCTGGGTTGGCTTCACCTCGTGAGCGGACCGGACCGCGCGCGCATCGGGGACGCCGCGGCCGCGCTGGCCGGCGGGTTCACCGAGCGGGGCGAGCGCGTCCTGCTGGTGGACGCGGGGATGCGTCTGAGGCTGCACGAACGCTTCGGCGGGAACCTGCGCTGGGGCCTCGGCGAGTGCATGGCGGGCGAGATCCCGCTGCTGGGGACGGTGCAGGCGGCGGGGGTCACCGGCTTCTTCTTCCTGGCCCACGGCGATCCCGGGCGGGCGGCGTGCTGGGACAAGCTGAGCGCGCTGCTCGAGGATGCGCGCGGGCACTTCGACCGGGTGCTCCTGGCCCTCGAGCCGAAGGTCACGCGCGCGGCTGCGCTGCCGCTGGGAGGACGGGTCCTCGAAGCGTGGTGGGCCGAGCCCGGACCGCGACTTCCGAGGAAGGCGGTCGCACTCTCCGAACGACTTGGCATCCCGTTCTCCTGCTTCGACCTGGACTGGTTGATGGAGGCAAGAGTCGAAGCCCGGTCCGGCGGCGCGGCGCAGCATCCCGGTCCATCGCCCACCGCGAATCGGGCGGTCGTCGCGCAGCCTGACGCCATCGAGGCTCCCGTGATCGATGTGGCCCCCGTGGCTGAAGCGGCCCCGGCGATGGAGGCGACCCGCGAGGTCGAAGTGGGCCCGGAGGTAGAGACGGCCCCCGCGATCGAAGGGGCCCCCGTGGCTGAAGCGGCCCCCGCGATCGAAGCGGCCCCCGTGATCGAAGTGGCCTCCGTGGCTGAAGCGGCCCCCGTGATCGAAGCGGCCCCCGTGGCCGAAGCGGCCCCCGTGGCCGAAGCGGCCCCCGTGATCGAAGTGGCCTCCGTGGCTGGACCGGCCCTCGAGACCGAAGCGGCCTCCGTGGTCGCGGTGCCCGGGCCCGTCGAGGGATCGCAGGAGCCCGTGGAGGCCACGCCCGGATCGCCCGTGGCCATCGAAGGGCCCGCCCAATCGCGTGGGGAGACGGTGGTGCTGGATTGCGACCTCGAGGTGCGGGAGCGCCTGCGCTTCATGGTCTGGATGCGGCGCGTGCGGGCCGAACGCCGGGCCGCGGTGCTCGAGACCAGCGCGGGCAGTTGAGCCGCGCGACCCGATCGGCGGAGGACCCCTTGCGCATCCTGGTGACCGGTGGCGCGGGCTTCATCGGCTCGCACGTCGTCGACCGCTTCGTCGAGCGCGGGCACGAGGTGGCCGTGCTCGACAACCTCTCCAGCGGGTTCCGCGAGCTGGTGAATCCCGCCGCCCGGCTCTACGAAGCAGACCTCACGGACGCCGCCGCGGTCGAGCGCTGCTTCGCCGGGTTCCGCCCCGAGGTCGTGGACCACCATGCCGCGCAGATCGACGTGCGCCGCTCGGTGGACGACCCGGTGTTCGACGCCGGCACCAACATCCTCGGCGCGCTGGGCCTGTTGCAGGCCTGCACCCGCCACGGCGTGCGCAAGTTCGTCTACGCGTCGACCGGGGGGGCGCTCTACGGGGAGGGACGGCAGCTGCCCGCGACCGAGGACCACCCGGTCAACCCGGAGTCGCCCTACGGCGTGAGCAAGCACACGCTCGAGCACTACCTCTACCTCTGGAAGCTCCTGCACGGGCTCGACTACGCGGTGCTGCGCTATCCCAACGTCTACGGGCCGCGCCAGAATCCGCACGGCGAGGCGGGCGTGAACGCCATCTTCATCCTGGCCATGCTGCAGGGGAGGTCGCCGCACATCTTCGGCACGGGCGAGCAGGTGCGCGACTACCTCTACGTCATGGACGTGGTGGAGGGGAACGAGCGGGCGCTCGCGCTGGGCAGCGGCGAGATGGTGAACCTCGGCACCGGGATCGGCACGTCGGTGAACGACATCTTCCGCGAGCTGAAGACGATCCTGGGCTTCACCGGCGAGCCGGTCTACGAGGCGGCGCGGCCGGGTGAGGTGCAGCGCATCTACCTCGACGCGACGCGGGCGAAGCAGGTGCTGGGCTGGACCCCGCGGACGAGCTTCCGCGACGGGCTGATCCAGACCGTGGAGTGGTCGCGCCGCACCGGCGGCAAGTCGCTGCGGTAGCCGGCCGCGCTCAGCGCACCGGCGCGGCGAGCCGCGGCCCGCGGACCAGCGAGGCCGGCGACCAGAGCGGGTAGCGCGCGTCGAAGCGCGCGCGGCCCCCCGGGCCGAGCAGGAAGTTCAGCGTGCCGTCGGCGTCGTTGATGACCACGTCCACGTTGCGGTCGAGGTACTCGAGGTAGCGCCCCGCCTGCCAGGCCGCCACCGACGGGTTGTTCACCAGCCCGTCGAGGTTCACCACGGTGAACGGGCCGATCTCGGGGGCGAAGTAGCCGGCCGCGCCGGCATTGAAGACCCCGACCGTGCGGGTGCCCGGGGCCTGGGTCGCGATCTTCGTCAGGATGGGCCGCACCACGAACTCCTCGCCGCGCGGCAGGAACTTCGTGGCGCCGAAGTACTGCGCGAAGACCGCGATCCCCGCCGCCGCGGCCGCGACCGCCAGCGCCCTGCGCCACGCGGGCCGCAGGCGCCCGAGCAACTCGCCGCCCGCCACGCCGCCGGCGAGGAACACGAGGATGAACGTGGGCACGGTCGCGTACCAGACGACGTACGTGCGCAGGACCAGCGCGTAGACCACGGCGTGCGCCGCGAGGTAGGCGAGGAGGCCGAGCGCCAGCGGGCGCAGGACCGCGGCGCGGGTCCGCCGCAGGGCGAGGACGAGGAAGGGCAGGAGCGCGGCGAGGGTCAGCCACTGGGCCCAGGCGAGGACGGTGAACGCCGCGCGGTGCCGCATGCTCTCGCCGGCGGCGAAGTAGGCCGGCACCCAGACGAAGGCGGCGAGGTAGCGCAGGCGGTGTCCCAGCGCCGCCGGCACGTGACCGAAGATCTGCGGGTTCGCGAGCTTCGCCGCGCCGCTCACCTGCCATGGCGTGCCGAAGGTGGCGACGTTCCAAGCGAACCACGGCAGGGCGACCGCGACCGCCGTCACGCCGGCCACCGCGAAGAAGCCGAGCGATGACCGCCACGGGCCGCGGGTGGCGAACCAGGAACCCACCGTGATCAGCGCGAGGGCAAGGCCGAGCAGCGGCCCGTTGTCGGTGCGGGCGAGGAACGCCAGCCCGGTGACGATGCCGACGAGCACGCCGCGGCGCGCGTCGGGCGCGCCGTCCTCGCAGGCCCGGACGACCACCCACAGCCACGCCGCGAACAGCGTCACGGTGAGCGCGCTCTCCAGCCCGCGCAGGGAGAGCATCACGGTGACCGGCGAGAGGAGCCACACCGCCGCGCCCCAGTGGGCGCCGCGCGGCGAGCCGAGGCGGCGCAGCAACCGCCAGAGCAGCACGCCGCTGGCGAGGTCCAGCAGGGCGCACAGGCTGAGGGCCAGGTGCACGGCCGTCCAGGAGGCCGCCCGCAGCGCGCCGGCGAGGGCGAACACCGGGGTGAGCAGCAACAGCCAGAGCGGGTGGAAGCCGTTGGTCGGGGCGAGGCCGTCGAAGGTGGCGCCGTGGCCCGCGGCGAGGTTGCGCGCGATGGTGAAGTAGTAGAAGGCGTCGTCCGCGACCACCCGGTTGTCGCACGCGCCGGTCCAGACGAGGCCGAGGCGCAGTGCCGCGCCCAGCGTCAGCAGCAGCCACAGGCCGCGATGCCCGGTGGAGGCGGCCGGCGGCGGCGGGGGCGGGGAATCCGGCTCCGCGGGTGGCGTCGCGCTCGGGGGCACCGTCCGTCCTTCCCCGCTCAGCGGGAGAGCCGCGCCTCGAGCAGGAGGCGCGGGTGCCCGCTGTGGCGGCCCGTCACGTGGGCCTCGTTGTCGACCCAGCGGTAGCCCGCGAGCGCGCGCAGGTCCGCGCCGCTCGCGGGCCACCAGCGCAGCCCCGCCTCGAGGTCGCGGGTCTGCTCGACCACGCCCTCGAATGTCCCGGTCGCGACGCGCGGCGAACCGGGCAGGAAGGGCTGGTCGAGCCCGTTCTCGCCCTGGTCGCTGCGCGAGGCGCGCGCGACCAGCTGCCAGTCCGCTCCCAGGTCGACGGTGCCGCGCAGCGCGATGCGCCGCGAGTCCGGCCCCATCGGGAACCCGAGCGGCCCACCCTGGGCCTCGTAGGACCGTCCGAAGAACGACGTGTAGACGTAGCGCGACAACCGCGTGACCTCGCCGCCCCAGCCCAGGCGGCTGGTGCCGATCATGCCCACGCCCTCCCAGCCGAGCTGCCAGCCGTACTTGTCGGGGTTCTCCGAGGTGCGTGCCGAGAGATCGTCGAGCAGGAACTCGCCGTAGACGCGGGTGCCGGCGGCGACGCGCCAGGCCGCGTCCACTCCCAGCAGGATGTTGTTGCGCAGCCGGCCGGACGAGTCGGGCTCGTCCTGCACCTGCAGGCGCTGGACCAGGACGTAGGGGATCGCGCCGAGGGCGTAGAGCGGCTGCCAGCCGGACCCGTGGTAGCGCGCGGTCTCGGTGAGCCCGAGCCGCAGCGCGTCGCGCGGCTGCCACTCGACGCGATGGGCGGCGAGCTGCTCGCCGGCCGCCTGCTGCAGCGTGGCCGAGAGCGCGGAGAAGTCCAGGTGGAACGCGGTCAGGTGGACCTCGTAGGAGAGACCGGTGATGGGAGCCGAGGTCTTCGAGAGCAGCAGCGAGGCCTCCTCGCCCGGGCCCCAGTGCCAGCGGCTGCGACCGAAGCGGGCGCTCCAGTGGCCTTCGCCGGCGGTGTAGGCCAGGTAGGTGTCGTCGGTGTGGACCACGAGGTCGGTCCCCGCGACGATGGGGTCCGCGAAGGAGCGCGCCCGGTCCACGCGCCCGGCCAGCAGGTCGGTGTAGAGGAGCCAGCGGTCCACCTGCGCGCCCAGCCGCGCGTGCAGACCCGAGCCCGAGACCGCCTGCAGCCCGCCCGTATCGGCCAGGGCGCTGCCCGCGGCCGCCACGGAGAGCTCGAGGCGCTGCTGGTCGGGCCCGGTCGCCTCGAAGATGCGCGGCGTCGAGCGCCAGCGCGGGTGGGGCGCGAACCAGGGCGCGGCGTCGCGTCCGAGGGCGCGCTCAAGCCGCGCGAAGGAGATGGCGCGGGCCGCGTCGGAGGCTTCCGGCGGCGCGGCGCGGCCCTGCAGCTCGAAGCGCTGCAACGGACGCAGGCCGAGGTGCGGGCGCAGGATCCGTTCGTCGGGCCCGGCGGGACCGAGGAGGTCGAGCAGGCGCAGCTCCGACTCGACCGGGTCCCCGACCGGGATGGATTCCAGCGGCGAGCCGAGCAGCGGTGCAGGCGCGCCCAGGACCAGCAGCAGGAGCGCGGCCGGTACGGCGCGCAACGGATGCGGCCGGCGTCGGTTCGGGCGAAGGAGACCCTCGGAGCAGAGCATGATCGGCGATGCTAGCAGGCGGGCCCGGGTGCGGCCAGCCCGGGAGTCCGCTCGCGATCGGCAACGGTCCGCCCGGGCACCGCCGGACCGGTGGCGCATCCGCAGGTTTGAGGCCCTTTCGAGTCGTGTGCTAGCCTCGGTGCCCCGACTCTCCATGGCGGCGGGGCAGCTCTCGACCCGCACTTTCCCTGACCGACGAGGCGCGCACTTGGAACGCGGCGATCCCCAGCCCCTGCAGCAGCCCTACGACCCCGGACGCATCGAGCAGCGCTGGTACGGCTTCTGGGTGGAACGGGGCGTGTTCCAGCCGGGCGCGTCGGCCCGCGCCGGCGAACGGCAGGCCGGGAAGCCGTTCGTCATCTCGATCCCGCCGCCCAACGTCACCGGCTCGCTCACCATGGGCCACCTGCTGGGCGAGTCGGTGCGCGACGTGGTGCTGCGCTGGCAGCGCATGGAAGGCCGGGAGACGCTCTACGTGCCGGGCATGGACCACGCCGGCATCGCCACGCAGAACGTGGTGGAGAAGAAGCTGCGCGAGGACGGCCGCAGCCGCCACGACCTGGGGCGCGAGGCCTTCCTGCGCGAGGTCTGGGCCTGGAAGGAGCAGTACGGCGGCCTGATCCTGAAGCAGTTGCGCCGCTTCGGCATCTCGGCCGACTGGACCCGCGAGCGTTTCACGCTCGACGAGGGCTACTCCCGCGCGGTGCTGCACGCCTTCAAGTCGCTCCACGACAAGGGCCTGGTCTACCGCGGGCACTACATCGTCAACTGGTGCCCGCGCTGCCTCACCGCGCTCAGCGACGAGGAGGTGGACCACGTCGAAACGGCGGGCCACCTCTGGTACCTCAAGTACCCGGTCAAGGACTCGAAGCAGTCGGTGACGGTCGCCACCACGCGGCCCGAGACCATGCTGGGCGACACCGCGGTGGCGGTGAACCCGAAGGACCGGCGCTACGCGAAGCTGGTGGGCAAGACGGCGGTGCTGCCGCTCATGCGGCGCGAGATCCCCATCGTCGCCGATGACATGGTGGACCCCAAGTTCGGCACGGGCGCGGTCAAGGTCACTCCCGCGCACGACCCGAACGACTTCCAGACCGCGAAGCGCCACGGCCTGCCTGAGTTGGTCGTCATGGACGAGCACGGGGTGATGAACGACAGCGCCGGCGACTTCCGCGGCCTCGACCGCTTCGAGGCCCGCAAGCGCGTGGTCGCCGCGCTGACCGATTCCGGCTACCTCGAGAAGACCGAGCCCTACACCGTGCCGGTCGGGCACTGCTCGCGCTGTCACACCGTGATCGAGCCCTACCTGTCGTGGCAGTGGTTCGTGAAGATGGCGCCGCTCGCCGCGCCCGCCATCGACGCGGCGAGGAAGGGGCAGGTCAAGTTCTACCCGTCGCGCTACAAGAAGGTCTACCTCCACTGGCTCGAGAACATCCGCGACTGGTGCATCTCGCGGCAGCTGTGGTGGGGGCACCGCATCCCCGTCTGGTACCGCGGCGACGAGATGGTGGTGTCGGTCGACCCGCCCGCCGGGGAGGGCTGGACCCAGGACGAGGACGTGCTCGACACCTGGTTCTCGTCCTGGCTGTGGCCCTTCGCCATCCTCGGCTGGCCCGAGGAGACCGCGGACGGGGAGCGCTTCCACCCGAACTCCCTGATGGTCACCGGGGCCGACATCATCTTCTTCTGGGTCGCCCGCATGGTCATGGCCGGGCTCGAGTTCCGCGGCGAGGTCCCGTTCCAGCACGTCTACTTCACCAGCATCGTGCGGGACGCGCAGGGCCGGAAGATGTCGAAGACGCTGGGCAACTCGCCCGACCCGATCCGGATCATGGACGACTACGGCGCGGACGCCGTGCGCTTCACCCTCATCTACCTGACGCCCACCGGCCAGGACCTGGTATTCGACGAGAAGCGCGTCGAGACCGGGAAGTTCTTCGCCAACAAGGTCTGGAACGCCGCCCGCCTGGTGCAGATGCGCCTCGGGGACGAGGACCTCTCGAAGGTGCGCGAATCGTCGTTGCGGCTCACGCTCGCCGACCGCTGGATCCTGTCGCGCTACGCCAACGCGGTGAAGAACGTGACGCGCAACCTGAAGACCTACCGCTTCAACGAGGCGGCGAGCGCGCTCTACCAGTTCGCCTGGGCCGAGTACTGCGACTGGTACCTCGAGATGACCAAGCCGCGCTGGGCCGAGGACGCCGACCCGGCGGACCGCCGCACGGCGCGCTGGGTGTCGTGGAAGGTGCTGGACGGCATCCTGCGCCTGCTGCACCCGTTCATGCCGTTCGTCACCGAGGAGATCTGGCAGGCGCTGCCGCACGATGGCGAGACCCTCGCGCTGGCGGCGTGGCCGCGCGCGAAGAAGGCCTGGTTCGACGCCGAGGCCGAGCGGCAGGTCGTCTTCCTGCAGGAGCTCGTGGTGGCGGTGCGCAACCTGCGCGCCGAGAACAAGGTCGCCCCGGGCCGGCCGGTCGCGGTGGTGGTGCGCGGCGACGAAGCGCAGCTGGACCTGGTCGGGAAGCTCGAAGAGCAGATCCGGCCGCTGGCCAGGATCGAGAGCCTCACGCTCGCCCGCGACGGCTCGCGTCCGCGGGTGGCTGCGTCCGCCGTGGTGCAGGGCGCCGAGGTCTTCCTGCCGCTCGAGGGCCTCATCGACCTCGATACCGAGCGCGACCGCCTGGTGCGCGAGGCCGGCCGGCTGCTCCACGACCTCGAGGGCACGCGCCGGAAGCTCGACAACGCGGAGTTCCTCGCCAAGGCCAAGCCCGAGGTGGTCGAGCGCGAGCGCCAGCGCCTCGCGCAGCTCGAAGAGACGCTGGACAAGCTCAAGCGTGCGCAGGAGTCCCTGCGCGCGGTACAGGGCTAGCCCGGCCGGTCGGCGGCGGGCGACGATGCGGGACCCCGCGTGGATCGGTCGCCGGCGGATCCCCTGGGGCGAGATCGCGCGGCTCGCGGTCCTCGCGCTGGTCGTCGTCCTGCCGCGCGTGCTCTTCCTCGACGCCGATCCTCCCGGCGACCTCCACATCCACTTCATCACGGACGAGGGCTGGTGGGCGCACAACGCCCGCCAGCGGGTGCTGTTCGGGCACTGGATCATGGACGACCACAACCCGCCGCTGTGGAGCACGCCGGTCTATTCGTACCTGCTGTGGCTGGTCTACCAGGCGTTCGGGGTGGGGCTGTGGCAGACGCGCGTGCTGAGCGCGCTGGCCGGCGTGGCGACCTGCTTCGCGGTGTACGGCTTCGTGCGCCGCGAGGCCACGCCCCGCGCGGCCTTCTTCTCCGCGCTGGTGCTGGGCGCGGGCTACTTCATGCTGAGCCACAACCGGGTGGCGCTGACCGAGTCCCTGCAGCTCGCCTTCGTCGTCGTCGCCATCCTCGCGGCGCTGCGCTCGCGCGCGGCCCCGGCCTGGGGCGCGGTGAGCGCGGCCGGTCTCCTGCTGGCCATGCTGACCAAGCCGTCGGCCGCACCGGCCGTCCTGGTGGTCGCGGCGCTCTACGCGATGCTGCTGGCCCGGTCGCGGACGCGGCCGGCCGAGCGCGCCGCCTGCCGGCGCGCCGCGCTGGTCTTCGCCGGGACCGGGTTGCTCGGGGCCGCGGTCCTCGCGGTGTCCTTCGTGGGCCCGCACTGGTCGGCGGTGGCGTCGGAGTTCCGCAGCAACACGCTGCAGGCGGTCCACCCGGGCACCTCGGTCGCGACCTGGCTCCGCCCGCTCCTCTGGCAGGGGTTCCGCGACCAGCAGGACGGACCCAAGGTGATCGTCGGGCTCTACACCCAGGAGGCGGCGCTGGTCCTCGCGGTGGCGCTGCTCGCGCTCGCGCGGCTGCTGGGGCTCGCGCGGCGGCCGGCCGGCGAGCTCGAGCGCTGTTGCTGGTGGTGGATCGTCCTGACGCTCGCCTTCTTCGCGGTGCAGGTCTACCAGCCCGACCGCCGCTACCTGCTGCTGGTCCCGCCGCTCGCGATCCTGCTGGGGCTGGCCGCGGGCGGGGACGGCGCGGCGCCCTCGGTCCAGCCCGGGCGGCCTCGCGCCCGGCACTGGCTGGCCGCGTGGGCGGTCGCGGGCTTCGTCGCCGGCCTCTACCTGCGGACCTGGGCGGTGCCCTGGCTCGCCGGGGCGAGCGCCGGGATCCGGATCGGCGCCGAGCCCGGGTTGTCGCCGCTGGGGCTGCTTGCGCCGGTCTGGCTCGCGGCGTACCTGCTCGCCGGCCTGGCCCTGCTGGCCTGGGCCCGCTGGAGGGCGGTTCGCCGGATCGCGGTACCGGCCTGGCTGCTGCTGGCGGTGGTACTGGCCGGGGACGTCGCGCGCGATGCGGCGTACTGGAGCGGCCTGCGGTTCAGCATCCGGGACGCGAGCCGCGAGATTGGCCGGCTCGCGCAGGGCCTGCCGGGCGACCGGCGCGCGATGGTCGGGATCACGGCGGACACCATGTCGCTTGAGAACGGCCTGTTCTCCTTCATCATCCGCGACTGGCCGGCGGTCGGCATGCGGATGAACCTGGACGGCCTGGCGCGCTTCCGACCGGGGCTGGCGATCGTGACCACCCGGGACGGCAGGCCGCTCAGCCCCGACGAAGGCTTCGCGACGACCGGGATGCAGGTGGTGCGCGTCATCGACTACTGGCCGGACGCCGCCGGTCGCCCGCGGCTGCGCTCGACCCTCTACGCGCCTCCGCTCGCTACGCGGTAGGCCGGCCGGCTGCCCGGTCGAGCAGCAGGTCCACGATGCGCTCGCCGCTGCGGCCGTCGCCGAACGGGTTCGGCCAGTCGCGCGGCACCTGGTGGATGGCCCGCGCGCAGGCGACGATGCGCCCGGGATCGGCTCCCGCCAGCACGCTGGCGCCCACCTCGACGGACTCCGGGCGCTCGGTGTTGTCGCGCAACGTCACGCAGGGCACGCGCAGGCAGCACGCCTCCTCCTGCAGCCCGCCGGAATCGGTGAGCACGAGCGCCGCGTCGGCGTGGAGCCCGAGGAAGTCGAGGTAGCCCAGCGGCGGCAGCACGCGGAGCCGTGCGGTCAGGGCCGGGTCGGCCGCCGCGATGCGGGCCTGCGTGCGCGGGTGGAGCGCCGCCAGCACGACCAGGCCGAGCGCCTCGCCGGCGGCGGCGACCCCGGTCAGGATGCCGCGCAGGCGGTCCGCCCGGTCCACGTTCTCGGCCCGGTGGACCGTGGCGAGGGCGTAGCGGCCCGCCGCGACGCCGAAACGCTCCAGCAGCCCGGGCCGGCGGGCGCGCCCGAGCTGCAGCTGCAGCTCGTCCACGACCGTGTTGCCGGTGACGTGGATGCGCGCGTCCGGGATGCCCTCGCCGAGCAGGATGGTCCGCGCGCCGGCGGTGGGGGCGAACAGCTGGTCGGCGACGTGGTCGGTGAGGATGCGGTTGATCTCCTCGGGCATGCCGCGATCGTAGGAGCGCAACCCCGCCTCGACATGGCCCACGGCGATCCCGGCCTGGTTGGCCGCCAGGGCCGCGGCCAGCACGGAGTTGGTGTCGCCCTCCACCAGCACGACGTCCGGCCGGCACTCCCGCAGCACCTTCTCCAGGCCCACCATCGCGGTGGCGACCTGGTGCGTGCGGGAGCCGGAGCCGACCTCGAGGTTCACGTCGGGCCCAGGCAGGTCCAGCTCGGCGAAGAACACGCCGTCCAGCTCGAACGAGTAGTGCTGCCCGGTGTGGAGCAGCAGGCAGGGTGCGCCGCGGGCCCGGCAGGCGCGCACCACCGGCGCCATCTTGATGATCTCGGGGCGCGTGCCCACCACCACCGCGATCTTCATGGCGTCCCCGTCCCGGGTGCGCCCGCCGCCGTGACCTTCGACGGCGCCGGCCCGGCGGCGGCGATGCGGGCACGCAGCCGCGCGGGCGAGGCCACGGTGAAGCGCTCGAAGAAGCGCCGCGCGAGCAGGGCGAGGGTCGTGCGCGTGGTGCGCAGCACCCGCATCTTGCTCTGGGTGGCGCGTTCGCCGTAGTCCAGCTCGAACCCCAGCTCGACGACGCGCACCCCGAGCGGGCGCAGCTTGAGCAGCAGGTCCGCCACTGCTTCGAACCCCCGGGCGCTGCACAGCTCGTCGCCCCAGGCGAGGCGCGCCCGTCGCAACACGCCCGCGCGGAAGGCGCGGAAGCAGCAGGTGTAGTCGCGCACCCCCGGGATGGGGAAGAGGACCTGGAACAGGATCCGCCCGGCGTCCGAGAGCGCGCGCCGGTGGGCGGGCACGCCGCGTACCGCCGCGCCCGCCCGGTAGCGCGAAGCGATGGCCAGGTCGTAGCCCTCGTCGAGGCGGGCAGCCAGGGCCGGAATGAGCGCCGGCGGGTGGGTGTTGTCCGCGTCCAGCGTGACGATGACGTCGTCGTCCTCCGCGTGGTCGACGCACCAGTAGATGCCGGTCCGCAGGCCGGCGCCCAGGCCCCGGTTGGTGCCGTGACGCAGGACCGTGAGCGGCAGGCGGCCGCCGCTGACCGCCACGGCGGCCTGCGCCGCGGCGACGGTGCGGTCCGTGCTGCCGTCGTCCACCAGCACCGCGTGGTAGCCGGGCCCCGGTCCGCGCGCGACCCCGGCCAGTGCCCGTAGCACCGGGCCGATGGCCTGCTCCTCGTCGTGGGCCGGGAGGATGACGAAGATCACGCGGGCCTCGCCGGGGCCGCGAGATCGGCGGCGTGGTCCGCCACCAGCCGCTCGACCACCGCGCAGCAGGAGTTCCACGAGTTGACGCTCGGGTAGACCTGCGCCGTACACGCCAGGTAGAGCCGCCCCGGGATCACCGTCGTCGGGGGCACGTGGCGGCCGTAGTCGAGGTGCCAGATGGGCTCGACGTGCGGGGCGCGGAACACGAACGCCCCCGCCAGGTCACGGGTCGAGCCGGGGAACAGCCGCTCCAGGTCGGCGCGGTGGGCCGCCAGCACCTCGTCCTCGCTGCGCGCGAACAGCGGCCCGCTGCGGTGCGTGTAGTTGACGACGTAGGTGACGTGGAGTCCCTGCGAGCGTTCCGGCGGGACCAGGTTCGACATCTCGATCACGCCCTGGCAGGTGGTGCCGCTGTCCACGATGGGCATCCAGTAGTTCGAGGTGAGCGGCCGCGGCAGCAGGAACACGCTGTTCACCACGCCCTGGTAGTCGAGCTCCAGGTCCGCGATGGCGGGGTCGAGCCGCAGCGAGCGCGTCATCGCCTGGAACCGCGGCAGGGGCGAGGTCGCCACCACCTGGTCGAACCGCTCGCTCGAGCCGTCCGCGTAGCGCAGCGCCATGGCCTCCCCGTCGCGCTCGATGGCGCGGACGTTCACCCCGAGGCGCACGTCGGCGCCCCGCTCGCGCACCCCACGCTCGGCGGCGTCGATGAGCGAGCGGTAGCCCCGCACCAGGCAGCCCTTGACCTCGGGCCCCGCGGTCTTCTCGCGGCTCATCCGGCTGGTGAGCCAGAGCGCGGGCAACCCCGCGTGACCGTCGCCGATCTTGGCCTCGAGCAGCGGCCGCCAGAGGACCTCGAAGGCGCGCTCGCCGATCCGGCGGCGGATCCAATCGCCGGCCGTGACGCGGTCGAGCGCGGGGTCGAGGCCGTCCCGGCGGATCGCCAGGGCCATGAGGCCGAGCCGGACGCGTTCGAGCGGGGAGAGCGGGCCGAAGCGCAGCAGGTCGAGCGGTCCGTTCATGGGCCAGGTACGGCCCCGGTACATGAACCCCATCCGGGAGCGCTTCCAGAGCAACTCGCTCCCCAGCCCCAGCTCGGCGATCAACGCGAGCAGGTGGCGGTCGTCGGGGAGGATGCAGTGGTAGAACTTCTCGAGGTGGCCGTCCCGCCACGGGAAGGTGGCGCCGAGGCCCCCTAGGAAGCTCTCGCTCTCCAGCAGCGTGACCCGGTGCCCGAGACCGGACAGCCGGAACGCGCTGGCGAGACCGGAGATGCCGCCGCCGATGACAGCGACGCGCGCTTGCATGGGACACCTCGCGCCCGGAGTCGGGGGAGTGGGGTGCGCAGCCTGGAGCGCCCCGTCGGGTCGAACCGGCCGCGGGCGCCCACGGATCCATCCTCAGGTTGTCGGCAGGAACCCGCATCCTCTGCAGCGCGAGCGCGGCAGGTTTCACCAGTCCTGCATGCGCCGCAGGCTACGCGGGCAGGGGGTGGGCGGGCAACCCGGCCAGGGCCGGCAGGGAGGCCGGGCGGGGACGGTCGGGAAGCACGCGCCGTCCACCGGCGCCCGGCCAGGGTCGCCCTGTCCGGATCGCGGGCGCGAGGCTTGCCCACCCTGCTCGTGGTCCGTATGTTCAGGAAGGCGGCGCTGCGTCGAGAAGACCGCGCCTCGCCCGTCCACCCAGGAGCGGCCGTGGCTCGACATCCACGTTTCGGGAGAGAACGCGTGCTGCGCCCGCCGTCCGGCGGCTTCGGCCGGCCGGGTGCCCGCGTCCTTCGCCGGCACGGGAGCGGGTCCCGATGACCCGTCCGTTCGCCACCGTGAACGTGGACGTCGATCCCGTGGACCTGCACCTCCTGGGGTACGGGGCGCGCGGTCTCCCGCCGGACCCGCAGGTCTACGACCTGGCCCTGCCGCGCCTGCTCGATCGTTTCGCCCGCAGCGGAGTGCGCGCGACCTTCTTCTGCGTGGGCCGGGACGCCGCCTCCCACGCGGCGGCCATCCGGGGCCTCGCGACCGCCGGGCACGAGGTGGCCAGCCACTCGCTCACGCACCCGCTCGCGCTCACCCGGCTGCCGGCCGAGGCGTTGCGCCGCGAGATCGCGGAGTCGAAGCGCGTGCTCGAGGCCGCGATCGGGCGCGCGGTGGCAGGCTTCCGTGCGCCCAACTTCGACGTGGACGACCGCGTGCTGGGCGAGGTGCAGGCGGCGGGCTACCGCTACGACGCCTCGGGCTACCCGACGCCGCTGCTCGCCGCCGCGCGCGTCGTGCTGGCGCTGCGGGGAGGCGACCCGGCGGGGGTGCTGCGCATGCGGCTGCTCCCGCACTCGCTCGGGCGTGCGCCGCACCGCGCCCGGGCGCCGGGCGGGCTGGCCGGCTTCCCGGCCTCGGTCACGCCGGTCGCGCGCTGGCCGGTCTACCACACGCTGCGCCTGCTGGGCGGGCCGGGGCCGACGCGCCGGCGCATCGAGGGGTTCGCCCGGCGCGGCGAGGCGCTCTCGTACACGCTGCACGCGGTGGACGCGCTGGGACTCGCCGAGGACGGCGTGGACCCGCGCCTGGCGCGGCACCCGGGCATGCGGCTGCCGCTGGCCGACAAGCTCGCCGCCCTCGACCAGGTGCTCGAGTGGGTCGCGAACCGGTTCGAACCGGCGACCTTCGCGGACCGGCTGGCGCGGGGAGACCCGTCGTGAGGTCCCGCGTCGTGGCCGGTGGCGGGGAATGCCCGCGCGCGACCGGCGTATCCAGCCCGGACGATCCACGGCCCGATGCCGCGAAGGCGAACCGACCGCGCCCGACGGCGGTTCCGCCGCCGGCCCCACCACGAAGACCAGGAGGAACGATGAACCGATCGAACGCTGCGGGATTCGCTCTCGGACTGTCCCTCGTGCTGGCCACGGCGGCCGCGGCCGCCGGCCCCGCCGTCACGGTCTACACCCGCGACCTCGGCTACGTGCGCGAGACCCGCGTGCTGGAGCTGGCGGGCGGGCGCGACACCGTGCGGATCTCCGACCTCCCCGAGCGGCTGGACTTCACCTCGGTGCGGCTGGTCCCCGCGGGCGCGGCGCGCCTCGCGCGGCTCGCCTACCGCTGGGACGCGGCGAGCGGCGACGCCTTGCTCGAGAACGCGGCCGGCCGGCGCGTGAGCGTGAGCTCGCGCGGCGACCGCGTGACGGAGGGCACGCTGGTCGCCGGCGACGGCTCGTGGCTCGTGGTGCGCGCCGACGACGGCTCGCTCTCGACGCTCGCGCGCAGCGCGGTCGAGGCGGTGCGGCTGGCCACCCCGGCGGCGCGGCTCGCGCTGCGGCCCACGCTCGAGGCCGTGCTCGAGGACGGCCGGCGGGGTAGCACCTCCGCCGAGTTGTCGTACCTGACCGGCGGGCTCTCCTGGAGCGCCGAGCACACGGTGGTGCGGCGCGGCGAGCGCGAGGCGGTCTGGTCGGCCGCCGTGACCGTGGAGAACGCCACCGGCCGGGACTTCGTGGATGCCACGCTCAAGTTGGTGGCGGGCGAGCCCGCCCGCGACCAGGCGCGGCCCGTGCCCATGATGCGCGCCATGGCGATGGACGCCGGCATGAAGGCGGCGGGCGCGCCCGACCTCGGCGAGGAGAGCTTCTCCGAGTACCACCTGTACACGCTCGGCCGTCCGGCGACGCTGCGCGGGCGCGAGCAGCAGTCCTTCACCATGATCGAGCCGCGCGTGGTGAAGGTGGCGCCCCGCTACGTCTACCGCGGCGGCGACCCCCGCGGCGTCATGACCCAGCTGCAGGTCGTGGACTCGAAGGAGGCCGGGCTCGGCCTGCCGCTGCCCGCCGGGCGCGTGCGGATCTACGAGACCGACCCGGCGGGCGCCCCGCAGTTCACCGGCGAGGCCAGCATCCCCCACACCCCGGAGGGGGAGAAGCTCACGCTCGAGGTGGGCGCCGCGTTCGACCTCAAGGCGGAACGGCGCGACCTGTACAACAAGCGCATCAGCGAGCGCGAGCGCGAGTACGCCGTCGAGATCAAGCTGCGCGACCGCAAGCCCGGCGACGTGGTGATCGTCGTGCAGGAGAGCGTGGGCGGAGACACCGAGATCACGCAGAAGACGCACGAGTTCACGCGCAAGGACGCCGGCACGATCGAGTTCGCGATCCCGGTGGCGGCCGGCAAGGAAGCCGTGCTGAGCTACACGGCGCGCGTGCGGTACTGAGAGACGCGGGGGCCGGGGACCGCGGTGGGCGAGCGCGTGGTGCCTCGGCGATTCGGGGCCGGCATTGGCGAGCGGGGGCCGGGGACCGTGGTAGGCGAGCGCATGGTGCCTCTGCTCGCCTACCGCGGTCTCCGGCCCCCGCGCCATCTCGCGCCCCGGTCCCGACTCGGCGACCGGCCGCCGCGCCACCCGGGCAGGTTCCCGGGGTCGGGCGACGAGCCGGCGGTGCGCGGGGATGGCCGGGGGCGAGCGCAGGGTGCCTCGGCTCGCCCCCCCATACCGGGGTGCCGCGCCCCCGCAGGTGACGCCCGCCCGATCCTTCGTGCCCGCTCGACCCCCCGCCCCGGCTCGGGTAGCATCGCGCGGCCATGCCCTTCCAGCTCCACCGCCCGTTCGCGCCCGAAGGCGACCAGCCCGAGGCCATCCAGCAGCTCCTGGACGGCCTGCGCCGGGGCGACCTCCACCAGACGCTGCTCGGGGTGACCGGCTCGGGCAAGACCTACACGGTCGCCAACGTCATCGCCGAATGGAACCGGCCGACGCTGGTCATCTCGCACAACAAGACGCTGGCGGCGCAGCTCTACGGAGAGTTCCGACAGTTCTTCCCCGAGAACGCCGTGGGCTACTTCATCTCCTACTACGACTACTACCAGCCCGAGGCCTACGTCCCCTCGACCAACACCTACATCGCCAAGGACGCGAGCATCAACGACGACATCGACCGGCTGCGCCTGCAGGCCACCTCGATGCTGCTCGAGCGCGAGGACGTCATCATCGTGGCCAGCGTCTCGTGCATCTACGGGCTGGGCACGCCCGAGGACTGGCGGGGCATGCGCCTCGACGCGCGGGCCGGGGAGCGCTGGACGCGCCAGCAGATCCTCGAGAAGCTGGTGGCGATCCAGTACACGCGCAACGACATCGAGGTCGGGCGCGGCGCCTTCCGCGTGCGCGGCGACGTCATCGAGGTCCACCCGGCGTACGAGGACCTGGTGGTGCGCATCGAGCTGGACGACGACGTGGTGGCCCGGATCTCGGCGGTGGACCCGGTCACCGGGCAGGTGCGCCGCCGCATGGACCGGCTCGCCCTCTACCCGGCCAAGCACTTCGTCACGCCCGAGCCGCGGATGAAGGCCGCGCTGGCGGGCATCCGCGCCGAGCTGCGTGGCCAGCTCGAGCTCTTCCGGCGCGAGGGCAAGCTGCTCGAGGCCCAGCGCCTGCAGCAGCGGACCGAGTACGACCTCGAGATGCTGGGCGCCATCGGCACCTGCCCGGGCGTGGAGAACTACTCGCGGCACCTCTCGGGGCGGGCGCCGGGGGAGCGGCCGGGCTGCCTGCTCGACTACTTCCCGAAGCAGGACGACGGAACGCCGGACTTCCTGCTGGTGATCGACGAGTCGCACGTCACGGTGCCGCAGATCGGCGGCATGTACGAGGGCGACCGCTCGCGCAAGCAGACGCTGGTGGACTTCGGCTTCCGCCTGCCCTCGGCGATGGACAACCGGCCGCTGCGCTTCGCCGAGTTCGAGGAGCAGATCGGGCCGAGCCTCTACATCTCGGCCACGCCCGCCGAGTACGAGCTGCAGAAGTGCCGGGGCGTGGTGGTGGAGCAGGTCATCCGGCCCACCGGCCTGGTGGACCCCGAGGTCGTGGTCAAGCCGGCGGGCAACCAGGTGGACGACCTGCTCGAGGAGGTCCGCGTGCGCGTGGCGCGACGCGAGCGCGTGCTGGTCACCACGCTCACCAAGCGGATGTCCGAGGACCTCACCGCCTACCTGGGCGAGAACGGCGTCAAGGTGCGCTATCTTCACAGCGACATCGACGCGCTCGAGCGGGTCGAGATCCTGCGGGGCCTGCGGCTCGCCGACTTCGACGTGCTGGTCGGCATCAACCTGCTGCGCGAGGGGCTCGACCTGCCCGAGGTGACGCTGGTCGCGATCCTCGACGCCGACAAGGAGGGCTTCCTGCGTTCCGAGCGCTCCCTCATCCAGACCGCCGGACGCGCCGCGCGCAACGTGAACGGGCGCGTCATCCTCTACGCGGACCGGGAGACCGACTCGATGCGGCGCGCGCTCGAGGAGACCCGGCGGCGGCGCGAGAAGCAGCTGGCCTGGAACGCCGCCCACGGCATCACGCCGCGGACCATCGTGAAGAGCGTGGACCAGGTGATGCAGGCCACCGGCGTGGCCGACGCCGCCCGGTCCGGGGAGGACGACCTCTCCGGGTTCCTCGCCGGGGTCGGGCACGACGACCCGCGCGCGCTGATCGCGCGGCTCGAGGCGGAGATGCTGGATGCGGCACGGAAGCTGGAGTTCGAGCGCGCGGCCTCGCTGCGCGACCGCATCGACGAGGTCCGGTCCGCGATGGCGGACATCGAGCGCCACGGCGTGCAGGCGGCGGCCGGGCCGGCCCGCGCGCGGGAACGCGCCGGCGCCGAGCCCCGGCGCCGCTCCCACCGCTTCGGGAGGGACCGCTAGGTGCTCGAAGCCATCGCCCTGCCGCTGGTCAAGTACGCGCTCTCCGAGGACGTGGGCACCGGGGACATCACCACGCTCAACTCGATCCCCTCCGGCGTGAACGCGCGCGCCGTCATCGTGACCCGCGAGGACGGCGTGGCGGCCGGGATCGACGTGGCGCGCCTCACCTTCCGCGAGGCCGAGCAGCGGCTCAAGTTCCGCCCGCTGGCCGAGGACGGCGACCGGCTCCAGGCCGGCGCGGCGCTGGCCCAGATCACCGGCGAGGTGGGCGGCATCCTCAAGGCCGAGCGCACGGCGCTCAACTTCCTCCAGCGGCTGTGCGGCATCGCCACCCTGACCCGGCGCTTCGTCGACCAGGTCGCGGGCACCGGCGCGACCATCCTCGACACGCGCAAGACCACGCCGGGGCTGCGCTTCCTCGAGAAGTACGCGGTCAAGTGCGGTGGCGGGGACAACCACCGGCTCGCCCTGTGGGACATGTACCTCGTCAAGGACAACCACATCCGCGCGGCGGGCGGGGTGTCGGCGGCGCTCGAGCGCATCCTGCGCACGCGCCAGGGCGACCTGCTGCTCGAGGTCGAGGTCGAGTCGCTCGACCAGTTGCGCGAGGCGCTGCGGCCCGAGGTCGACCGGATCCTGGTGGACAACCGTCCGCCGGCCGAGGTGAAGAGCGCGGTCGAGGTGGTGGACGCGTGGTGCCGCAAGCACCCGCCCGACAGCCCGCGTATGACCCCCGGGGCGCGGCGCTGGCCCGAGGTCGAGGTCTCGGGGGGCATCACCCTGGCCACCGCGCGCGCCTACGCCGAGACCGGCGTGGACTACCTGTCGATCGGGGCGCTCACGCACTCGGCGCCGGCCCTCAACCTGAGCCTGGAGATCGAGGACGTTGGCTAGCACCTTCGACCGGGTGCGCTTCGGGTCGCGGCTCACGACCCGCCGGCTGGGCCGCACGCTGGTGACGCGGGCCGAGGTCGGCTCCACCAACGACGAGGCGTGGGAAGCGCTCACCGGGGACGCGCCGGACGGCACGATCGTGGTGGCCGACGCCCAGCTCCGGGGCCGCGGCCGCGCCGGGCGCGCGTGGCACACCGCTCCCGGCAAGTCGCTCGCGCTCTCGGTCGTGCTCCACCAGGGTTGCGACCGCCGTGCGCTGGGCCTGCTGCCGCTGGCGGCGGGGCTGGCGGTGGCGCAGGCCCTCGAGTCGCTCGGCGCCGCCCCCGCGCTCAAGTGGCCGAACGACGTGCTGCTCGGCGGACGCAAGGTGGCGGGCGTGCTGTGCGAGAGCCGGCGGGTCCCGCCCGCGTCGGGCTATCCCACGTCGCCGCCGGGAGGCGCGGCGGCACCGGCGGTGGCGCGCGACGCGGCGGTGGTGGGCGTGGGGGTCAACGTGGCGCAGGCGGCCGCGGACTTCCCGCCCGGGATCGCCGGGACGGCGACCTCGCTCGCGCTCGCCGGGGTCGCGACCGACCGCGAGAGCGTGGCGGCCGCGTTCCTGGCCGCGCTCGAGGACCTGTGGACGGCGTTGCGGGAGGGCGGGCGCGAGGCGCTGCTCGCCGGGTGGAGCGCGCGCGCCGACTTCTGGGACCGCGCGGTGACCGTGCGCACGCCCGCCGGGACGCTGAGCGGGGTCGCGCGCGGCCTCGACCCGGACGGGGCGCTGAGGCTGGAGCTCGCGGGCGGCACCGAGACCGTGGTGCTGGCGGGCGACCTCGAGACCGCCCCGGGGGCGGTGGGGCCGTGAGCGGCGAACCGCGGCCCGCCGGGGAGATGAGCTTCCTCCAGCACCTGGAGGAGTTGCGCAAGGTGCTGACCCGTTCGCTGGCCGCCTGCGCGGTGGGGGCGATCGGCGGCTGGTGGCTGGCGCCGCGCGTGCTCGAGGACATCGTCCAGCGCACGGTGAGGCGAGTCGTCGTGCTCGATCCGCTCGAGGCCTTCAACGAGCGGCTCAAGCTGACCTTCCTCCTCGGGCTGTGCATCGCGCTGCCGATCGTCTTCGTCCAGGTCTGGAGCTTCATCGTCCCGGGCCTGTTCAAGCGCGAGCGGCGGCTCATCCTGCCGATGGCGCTGCTCTCGATGCTGCTCTTCATGGCGGGAGCGGCGAGCGCGTACTTCTACGTCACGCCGCTGGTGGTGCACGTGCTGAGCGGGTTCATGACGCCCAGCATGCAGGCCCAGATCCGCGTCGGGTCCCTGCTCTCGTTCTTCTACAACCTGGCGCTGGCCTGCGGCGTCGTGTTCCAGCTGCCGCTCGTCACGATGACGCTCACCGCGCTCGGGCTGGTCACGCCGGGCTTCCTGCTGCGCCAGTGGCGCTACGCCCTGGTCGGTGTGTTCCTGCTCACGGCCATCATCACGCCCGGCGACGTGGTGACGGCCCAGCTGATCATGGGGGCCCCGATGATCGGGCTCTACTTCCTGAGCGTCGGACTCTCGTGGCTCGTGGCGCGGCGCCGGCGCGAGCCGGACACCGGGCCCGGCGCCGACGCCGACATCGTGAAGGAGGCGGACCGTGCCTGAGCGGCGCACGCCCCGGACCCCGACCCGGACCCGCCGGGCGGCGCCGGGCCGCGGCAACCAACTGCTGGCCGTGGACATCGGCAACAGCGACACCGTCGCGGGGCGCTTCCGCGGCGCCGCGCTGGACGGGTTCTGGCGCCTGACGAGCGGGCGCCTCACCGCCGACGAGGCGCTGCTGCTGCTCGAGCGGATCCTGGGGGGCGGGCGGGGGGCGCGTCCGCGCGCCGCCGTGCTCTGCTCGGTGGTGCCCAACCTGACGACGGCCTGGAACGAGGCGCTCGCACGGTTCACCGGGCGGGCGCCGCTCGAGGTGACGGCCGGGTCCGTGCGCGGCCTGCTCCGGATCCGCTACCAGGACCCGGGCGCGGTGGGCGCCGACCGCATCGCCAACGCGATCGGGGCGCGCGCGCTGTACGGCACGCCGGCCATCGTGGTGGACCTGGGCACGGCCACCACCTTCGACTGCATCTCGCGCGAGGGCGACTACCTGGGGGGCGCGATCTCGCCGGGCGTCGGCACCTCGGCCGAGGAGTTGTTCCGGCGCGCCGCCCGCGTGCCGCGTGTCGAGCTGCAGCGGCCGCGCCGGGCGCTCGGGCGCACCACCGAGGAGTCGCTGCGGGCCGGCGTGCTGTGGGGCGCGGCAGGGTTGGTGGACGCGCTGGTGCGCCGCCTCGCGCGCGAGATGAAGGGGAAGCCCCGGGTGATCGCCACGGGCGGCTGGGCGAAGGTGGTGGCCCCCGAGTGCGAGACCGTCGAGGCCGTCGACGAGGGACTCACGCTCCAGGGCATGAGGATCCTCTGGGAGGAGCGGTCGTGAGGTCCCTGCCGGCGCTGGCGCTGGCGGCGCTCCTGCTGGGAGCGGCCGGGGCGGCGAGCCCGCAGGCCATCGGCGAGCGGGGCCGCCTCGGGGGGGTGCCGAAGCCGCCGGCCGCCCCCCGGCGCGTGCCCGTCGCCGCCGCACCGGTGGCCCGGGAAGCATCCGTCGCGGGCGCGCTCTCCGACAGCGCCCGCGTGCTGGGGCTGGTCCGCGAGCTGGCCGACCCGGGGCTCGAGGGGCGCGGGGTCGGGACGCAGGGGCTCGAGCGGGCGGCCGAGCGGATCGAGCGTTCCATGCGGGACATCGGGCTCCAGCCTGCCGGCGACGGCGGCACCTGGAGCCAGCGCTTCGAGGTGACCACCGGGGTGGAGGTCGGGAGCCCGACGGCCATCCTCGTGGACGGGGCGCGGCACGAGGCCGGCGACGCCTTCCAGCCGCTCGGATACTCGAGCAACGGCACGCTCACCGCGCCGGTGGTGTTCGCCGGCTACGGCATCACGGCGCCGGGCCACGAGTACGACGACTACGCCGCGCTGGACGTGCGGGACAGGATCGTGCTGGTGCTCTCGAACGAACCCGGCGAGCTGGACTCGACCAGCCGCTTCGACGGCACGGTGAACACGCCGTTCGCCGAGCTGCGCACCAAGGCGATCAACGCCCGCGAGCACGGCGCGCTGGGGCTGCTGGTGGTGAACGGCCCGCGCTGGCACGCCGGCGAGCCGGTGCGCCGGCCGCGCGCGGACGGCCAGGGCTACATGTCGAGCGGGTTGCTGGCGGGCTGGCTCGCGGACTCGCTCGGCGAGGCGCTGATGCGCCGCGCGGGCACCAGCCTGCTGGCGGCCCAGCTGGCCATCGACAGCGTCACCCGGCCGCGCGGCTTCCCGATCCCCGACTCGGTGACGATGACCGTCACGCTGGCGCGCACGCGCGCCGGCATCCGCAACGTCGTGGGCCTGCTCCCGGGCCGCGACACCGCGCGCGTGCTGGTGGTCGGGGCCCACTACGACCACCTCGGCTTCGGCGGCGAGCGCTCGCTGCGTCCCGACGAGCGCGTCGTCCACCCGGGCGCCGACGACAACGCCTCGGGCACCGCCGCGTTGCTCGGCGCGGCCCGGCTGCTCGCGGAGCGGACCCGCGCGGGATGGCGGCCGGAGCACGACCTGGTCTTCGCGGCCTTCACCGGCGAGGAGATGGGCGTCGTCGGGTCCTCGCACTTCGTGGACCGCCCGCCGCGGCCGCTCGCGAGCGTCGAGACCATGATCAACCTGGACATGGTGGGCCGTCTCCAGGACGACAAGCTGATGGTCATGGGGACCGGAACGGCCGAGGAGTTCCCGGCACTGGTCGAGAACGTGAATCGCGCGGCCGGCTTCGTCCTCAAGACCTCGGGGGACGGCTACGGCCCGAGCGACCAATCCTCGTTCTACAAGCGACAGGTGCCCGTGTTGATGCTCTTCACCGGCGCCCACGCGGACTACCACCGGCCGACCGACACCTGGGACCGGATCGATGGGCAGGGCCTCTGGCGCGTGACGCGCTTCGCCGCCGCCCTGGTCGAGTCGCTGGACGCGCGCCCGCGCCCGCACGTCCTGAAGGCCCGGGCCGACAGCACGCCCGGGCGCATCGGGGGAGGGAGCGGCTACGGCGCCTACCTCGGCACCATCCCGGACTTCTCCCAGACCGAGGGCGGCGTGCTGCTCTCGGGGGTGCGGGCGGGGAGCCCGGCCGAGCAGGCCGGTCTCCAGCCGGGCGACGTGATCGTGAAGTTCGACGACGTGCGCATCGACAACCTGTACGACTACGCCTACGCGCTGCGCTCGCGGAAGCCGGGACAGCCGGTGCGGCTCGCGGTCCAGCGCAAGGCGGGCAGGATCGAGGTCACGGTGACCCTCGGAAAGCGGCCGTGAATCGCGGGGGCCGTCCGGCAGGGAACGCGGTCCCCGGAGTGGCGGTCGGGGCGGCCCTGCTGACGGTGTTCCTCGCCACCCAGTACGGCTACGCCTGGCGCGTGCCATTCATCAACGACGACTACGTGTTCCTGGACGTGACCCGCGGCGCGTCGTTCCTCTCGCTGTGGCTGCCGCGCCCCGCGGTCTGGCTCTGGTACCGGCCGTGGTCGCGCGAGCTGCACTACTGGACCCTGCAGGGGCTCTTCGGGACCGACGTCGCTCCCTATCACCTGGCGAGCTTCGCGCTGTGGCTGACGCTGATGGGCCTCTACTGGACGCTGGCGCGCCGCCTGGCCGGCGACCGGGCCGCGGCGGTGGCGACCGCGGGAGTGGCCGCGCTGGCCGCCTGGGGGTTGCCGCTCGTGTGGGTCGCGGGCGTGCAGGACCTGTGGATGATGGTCTTCGCCCTCGGCGCGCTCCTGGCCTTCGAGCGCGGGCGCACCGCGGCCGCCGCGGTGCTCTTCCTGCTGGCGCTGCTCAGCAAGGAGACCGCGGCGCTGTTGCCGGCGGTGGCCTTCGTGCTGGCCTGGCGGGCGCGGGGCCGGCCGGCGGCGCGGGCCGCGTGGAGCACCGCGCCGCTGCTGGTGGTGGCCGCGGTGTGGGCGGCCGTGCATCCGCTGCTCGGCGGGCGGTTCTGGCACGTCGTCGCGGCGCCGCCCCCGCCGGTCGTGGCCGACGGGCCCTCGAGCGTGGCGGTGCGCGCGTTGCTCGCCACCGTGAACCTCCACCGCCTGCCGGTCCCCGAGCACGGCTGGGGAGGTCCGCTGCTGGTGGGCGCGGGCGGAGCGGCGTGCCTGGCCCTGATGGCGGCGCTCCCGTTGCTGGCCCGCCACGGGGCGCGGCGCCGTCCGACGTGGGGACCGGGCGATCGCGGGCACGGCCTCGCGTGGCTGGCGCTCGCCTGGGCGGTGGCCGGCTGGGTGCCGCTCTTCGCGCCCACGGTGGGCTGGCACGCCTACTACGGGCTCTTCGGCATGCTGGGCGCCTGGCTGCTGCTGGGGGCCCGGCTCGCGCGTCGTCCGGCCCTCGCGCTCGCGGTGGTGGCGGCCCTCGCGCTGCTGCGGCCGCTGCAGGCGGCCACCGCCTCGCGCGACTGGGGCGACGAATGGTACCAGCGGCGCGCCGCGGAGTTCATCGACTTCATGCGGCGGGACCTGCTGGCGAAAGTCCCCGCGGCGCCGCCTCACGGCCGGTTCTACTTCGCGGACGTGCCGAGCAACGTCGGCTTCCTGCAGGGGGACGGCCCGGCGCTGCGGGTCTGGTTCCGGGACCCGACCGTGAGCGGAGCGCTGTTCTCGCAGTTCCGCGCGCGCCGGGCGGGCGAGCCCGCGGGCCCCGACCGCTTCTTCCGCTTCGACAGCCTGGCCGGGTGGATCGAGGTCCGCCGCGGCCCCGAGGACGTCGCGCGGGCGCGCGTCGAGGACCCATTGTGGCGCGAGGACCACGAGCGGCTCGCGATCGCGCTGTCGCGCGGCGGGGAGTGGCCGGGGACGGCCGCGGAGTACGCGAAGCTCGCCGCCGCGTTCCCCGACTCCGTGGACTACTTCTACTACGCCGGGCTCAGTGCGCTCTCGGCCGGCGACCGGGCCGCGGCGCGCGACTGGCTCGCGCGTGCCGCCGCCCTGCCCACGGCCGACGCAGAGGTCCGGGCCGCCGCGCGCGAACTCGGGGCGGGCGCGCCGGAGGCCCCCCGGCGCGGTGCGCGTGGCGCGGTGCGCCGGTAGCGCAAGCGCGCGACGGGTGCTAGATTGCGGCTCCACCCTCGATCATCACGCGAGACCCTCCATGGATCCTGAAGCCATCGCCGAGTTGCTGGGTGCGCTGGTGGACATCCCCAGCGTCACGGGCCGGGAATCCGCCATCGCCGGGTTCGTGGCGGGACGGCTGGGGCGTCGGGCCACGGGGGAGTGCCTGCGCTCGGGGGACGCGGTGGCCTGGCGGGGGCCGCGGCGCGGCCGTCCGCTGGTCGTGCTCGCCGGGCACCTCGACACCGTCCCGCCGAACGGCAACGAACGGGCGCGCCGCGAGGGCGACCGGCTCTACGGGCTCGGCGCGAGCGACATGAAGGGCGGCGACGCGGTGATGCTCGCCCTGCTCGATTCGCTGGATCCCGACCGGCTGCGCTTCGACCTGGCTGCCGTGTTCTACGACGGGGAGGAGGGTCCGCACGAGGCCAACGGCCTGGGCCGGGTCCTGGCGGAGATGCCCTGGCTGCGCGAGGCGGCCCTCGCGGTGCTGCTCGAGCCCACCGCCGCGCAGGCCGAGCTGGGCTGCAACGGCTCGATGCACGTGGAGGTGTGCGTGCGCGGGAAGAGCGCGCACGCGGCGCGGCCCTGGACCGGCGTGAACGCCGTCGAGAGCGCCGCGCCCTGGCTCGCCGAGATCGTGCGCTTCCCGGTCACGCCGGTCGTGGTGCAGGGCGTCGAGTTCCGCGAGACGCTGCAGGTCACGCGGCTGGAGGCCGGCGGCGCGAAGAACGTGGTGCCCGACCAGCTCACGGCCAACCTCAACCACCGCTACCCGCCGGGCCGCACGCCGGCCGAGGCCGAGGCGCGGCTGCGCGCGCTGGTGCCGGCGGGGTTCGAGTTCCGCGTCACCGACCAGTCGCCCCCGGGCCTCGTGTGCCTGGACGTGCCGCTGGTGCGCGAGTTCGTGACTCGCTTCGGGCTCGAGGCGACCGGCAAGCAGGGGTGGACCGACGTGGCCCGCTTCACGGCGCTGGGGGTGGCGGCGCTGAACTTCGGTCCGGGGCTGCCCGAACAGAGCCACACCGCCGGCGAGTACTGCCCGGTCGGGAACCTGGCACGCACCTACGACTGCCTGGCACGATTCCTCGCGGAGGGGGACTGATGAGGCCCGATGACCGGAGCGCCGCCGTGGCGGCGCCCTTGAACCCGCTGCTCACCGGCGGCCCCGAGTACCCGTTCGTCGCGCTCGAGCGCCGCCGTCGGGAGCTCGCCCCGGCGGGGATCCAGCCGATCGATTTCAGCATGGGCGATCCGCGCGAGGAGACCCCGGGGTTCATCCGCGAGGCGCTGCGGGACGCGGTCCCGGTGGTCTCGAGCTATCCCGCGATGGCCGGCCAGCCGGCGCTGCGGACCGCGTTCACCGGCTGGTTCGCACGCCGCTTCGGCGTGTCGCTCGATGCCGAGACCGAGGTGCTGCCGGCCAACGGCACGAAGGAGGCGGTCTTCCTGATGGCCTTCGCCGTGGTGGGGCAGGGCGGCCCCGGGCGCCGCACGGTCGTCATCCCCTCACCCGCCTACCCGGTCTACGAGCCCGCGGCGCGCTTCGCCGGCGCGGACGTCCACCTGGCGCCGCTGCGCAGCGAGGACGGCTGGCGCTTCGCGCCGGAGCGCGTGCCCGACGAGGTCTGGCGCCGCACCGCGCTGCTGTGGCTCAACACGCCGCACAACCCGACCGGTTCCATGCTGGACCGCCCGGCCCTCGAGCGCGTCGCGGCGCTGGCGCGCCGCCACGGCTTCTGGGTGGTCGCGGACGAGGCCTACACCGAGCTGTTCTTCGGTGCGGCCCCGCACTCGATGCTGGAGTGCGGGCTCGAGAACGTCGTCGCACTCCACACGCTCAGCAAGCGCTCCGCGATGAGCGGCTACCGCTCGGGCTTCATCGCCGGCGATCCGCGCATGATCGCCGCGCTGCGCCGCTTCCGCCCCAACGTGGGAGTGGCCACGCCCGACTTCGTGCAGGCCGCCGCCATCGCCGCGTGGAGCGACGACGCCCACGCCGCCGACCAGCGCTCGAAGTACGCGGCCAAGCGGGGGCTCTTCCTCGAGTACTTCGCCCGGCGCGGCTGGCGTGTCGAGGCCAGCGAGGCCACCTTCTACCTGTGGCTCGCCGCCCCGGGCGGCGACGACGTGGCGTTCGTCGAGCGCCTGCTGCGCATCGGCCTGGTGGCGCTGCCGGGCTCGTTCCTGGGCGCGGCGGGAGCGGGGTTCGTCCGCATCGCGCTGGTCCCGACGCTGGCCGGGTGCCACGAGGCCATCGCGCGGCTCGAGGCGGCGGGGGCGGGGGTGGAGCCATGATCGCGCTCCCGGTGGAGCGCTGGGCCGCGGTGGTCGCGGCGGCGTACGAGGGCCGCCGCCCGATCGAGGACGGCGAAGTGCGCGGCGCGGTCGAGGGCGCGGTCGCCGCGCTCGATTCGGGCGACCTGCGGGTGGCGGAGAAGCGCGCCGCGGCGGGCCCCGCGCCGGCCGAATGGATCACGCACGGCTGGCTCCAGCAGGCGCTGGCGCTCTACTTCCGGCTGCGGGTCTCGCGCACTATGGAAGTCGGGCCGTTCGAGTTCCACGACAAGGTCCCGCTCAAGCAGGGCCTCGCGGCGGCGGGCGTGCGCGTGGTGCCGCCCGGAGTGGCGCGCTACGGCTCGTTCCTCGAGCCCGGCGTGATCCTGATGCCGGGCTACGTCAACATCGGCGCGCGGGTGGGCGCGGGCACGCTGGTGGACACCTGGGCCACGGTGGGCTCGTGCGCCCAGATCGGCGCGCGCGTGCACCTCTCGGGCGGCGTCGGCATCGGCGGAGTGCTCGAGCCGCCGCAGAGCCGTCCGGTGATCATCGAGGACGACTGCTTCGTCGGCTCGCGCTCGATCGTGGTCGAGGGCGTGCTGGTGGAGGAGGGGGCTGTGATCGGCGCGGGCGTGGTGCTGACCGCCTCGACCCCGATCGTGGACGTGACCGGGCGGGAGCCGGTGACCACGCGGGGCCGGGTGCCGGCGCGCGCGGTGGTCATCCCGGGTTCGCTGCCGAAGGAGTTCCCGGCCGGGAGCTTCGGCGTGCCCTGCGCGCTGGTCATCGGCCGGCGGCGCGAGTCCACCGACCGGAAGACCTCGCTCAACGACGCACTGCGCGAGCACGGGGTGGCGGTCTGATGAAGCCGCGCCCGGCGGCGGGGCGGCCGCGCAAGGCGCCCTCCGGGGCCGCGCGGTCGTCGTCCTCGCGGCCCGGGACGCGTCCGGACGCCCCGGAGGTGCCGGCCGCGCCGCTGCCGGCGCGGGAACGCCTCGCGGTGCTGGCCGCGCTGCTGCTCGCCTGGATGCTGCTCTTCGGGCCGCAGCTCTTCGCCGGGCGCGTGTTCGTGATCGGCGACGCCACGGCGTACCGCTCCTACGCCGAATTCTCCCGCGAGCGCTGGCGCGAGCACCACGAGCGCACGTTCTGGAACCCGTACGTGTTCGCGGGCATCCCCGCGGCGGCCAGCCTCGCGGACCCGCGCCCGCAGTACCTGCCCGACCGCATGCTCGACGCCTGGGAGACGCTGGAGCGCTCACCGGTGGTGCCGCGGCTGTGGGGACCGCTCCTGGCGCACCTGGCCGGCATGATCGCGGCCGCGGGACTGGCGCGGGCGCTGTGGCGCTCGCGCGCCGCCGGCATGGCGTGGGCGGGGCTGGCCTGGGGGCTGACCCCGAACCTGGTCGTGCCGTTCGCCTTCGGCCACGACGCCCAGTTCGTGACCGCCTCGCTGATGCCGGTGACGCTGCTCGCGGTGCACGGCGTCGTGGCCCCGGCGTCGGGCCGCGCGGCGTGCGCCGCCGCGCTCGGCCTGGCGCTGGCCTTCGCGCTCGCGGCCGCGGCCGGCCACCCGCAGTTCGTGCTGTTCACCCTGCTGCTCGGCGCGGCCTTCGCGATCGAGCGCGCGCGCCGCTTCGCGCGGCCGGAACGCCTGGCGCTGGCGGGGGCGGGCATCGGCCTCGGCGCGGCGATGGCGGCCGCGGCGTGGTGGCCGGCGATGCTCTATGGCGGGCTCTCGGTGCGCGGTGGGCGGGGGCTCCCGATCGGCGAGGTGCGCAGCTTCAGCTTCGCGCTGCGCGACTACCTCACGCTGGCGTGGCCGTGGGGGGCAGGCTTCGGCGGGAGCACCTACTGGGGCGGCATGCGCGCCACGGACTACCCCAACTACCTCGGGATCGTGGCCCTGCTCGCGCTGCCCGCGGCCTGGGCCGCGCGGCGGGACGGCGGGCGCGGAGCCGCCGCCGTGCTGGGGGGTGCGGGACTGCTCGGACTGCTGATGGCGCTGGGCACCCGGCTTCCGCTCTACGAGGCCGCCTACCGTGTCGTGCCGTTGCTGCCGAGCCTGCGCGTCGTGGTCGCCGGCCTGATCGTGACCCAGCTCGCCGCGGCGTTGCTCTCGGCCCGCGGGCTCGAACGGCTGCTGGAGCGCTCGCCGGCGCCGCGTTGGGTCCTCCCCGCGGCGGGGGCCGCCCTGCTGCTCTCGGCCGCGCTCAGCGCCGGCGGCCCGCTGCGGGACCTGCTGCGCGACGCGGTGCTGGCCGCGCGGCCTCAGATGGACGCGGAGACCGCGGCGAACGCCGCGCAGTCGGGGATCGAGGACCTGGCGTTGCGCCTCGGGCTGGCCGCCCTCGCGCTCGGTGCTCTGGGGCTGCCCGGCCGGGCGAGGCCCTGGCGGCCGCTGGCGCTGGCGGTGTTGCTGACCTTCGACCTGGCGGTCGTGGACCTTCCCCTGCTCGGCAAGGCCACCGGCTCCCCGGCGAGCCTGGCGGCTCCTTCTCCGCCGCCGCTCGCCCGGTTCGCCGCCGCAGATCCGCTGGGCCGGGCCTTCCCGATGGACCGCGGGCTCTTCTACTCGAACGACTGGATCGCCTGGCGGGCCCGGTCGCTGGGGGGGCTGCACGGCGCGGTGAGCAGGAGGTGGGACGAGGTCTGGAGGGAGGGGTTGCTCCCGCGCGAGGGCATGCTGCGCGCGCTCGCGGTGCGCTGGTTCGAGGGCAAGGACCTCCAGGCCCAGGACAGCACGCGGGTCGAAGCGGTGGACCGCGCGCCGAGCGGCATGACCGTGTACCGGTTGCGCCATCCGCTGCCGCGCGCCTACACCGTGACCGAGGTGATCGCCCTGCGCCAGGACCTCGACGTGATGAGGTGCCTCTACGATGCGGGCTTCGCGCCCGAACGGGTCGCCTACACGACCGAGGCGCGCGCGGCGGGCCGCTACCCGGGGTCATCCGGCGCGACGCTGGGCTGGCGGCGCGACGATCCCGACCGGCTGGAGCTGGACGTCGCGGCGCCGATGATGGCCTTCGTCGTGGTCGCGGACGCCTGGATGCCGGGCTGGAGCGTGACCGTGGACGGGACGGGCGCGCCGCTCTTCCGCGTGGACCACCTGCTGCGCGGCGTGGCGGTGCCGGGGGGCAGCCACCGCGTCGTGATGCGCTACGAGCCCCCGGGCTGGGCGGTGGGAGTGCCGGTGACGCGCGTCGCGTCCCTGGTGTGGCTCGGGCTCTGCGGGGCCGTCGCCGTGGCGCTCGCCCGCGGCGGGAAGCGGGCGGGGACGCCGGCCGTCGCGGCCTGACCGACGTCGGGGAGGAAGCGCGGCGGGCGTTCCGCGAGCGCCGCCGCGGCCCCGCGCGCGAGGCCGTTACCTCGGGTCCACTTTCGCCTTCCAGAGGTTCCCGCGGATCTCGGCCGCGTTGAAGAAGACGCCCGCCAGTTCGGGACGCAGGACCTTGATGGCCACGGGGCGGTCGTGCCGGAGGTCGCGGGCCAGGAAGACGACGGCCATGCCGCCGTGACCGGCCTCGCGCTCGATCCGGTAGCGCGGGGCCAGCGCTCTCGTGAGGCGGTCCAGCAGCTCGGCCATGGGTTCCCCTCGTACTCGTGGCGCCGGGAGCGGGGGAGCCGTGTCGCGTAGTGTCGAGTCGGGGTGTCCCATGAGTCCGGGACCCTTGACGACGCCTCCCGAGCGCGTCTCCATCCGCCTGCGATGGCAGGCTAGCACCGCCCGGTGACGGACCGGAAGGGAGGAGACGTCCCCGGCTTGACCGCTCCGGGGGGCGCTCCTAGACTCCGGCCTCGCGAGCACCCGACCATTCCCGTGGCGGCGGCCCCGGCCCAGTCTGCCTGCGCACCGTGCAGGCCGACCGCGTGCCCTGGCTCGCCGCCCTCATCTTGGAGGCGTCCTTGGCTGTCGTCCGTCTCGAAGGCCTCTCGGTCTTCGGTCACCACGGAGCCCGCCCCTATGAGAAGGAGGCCGGCCAGCGGCTCGAGGTGGATCTCGAGATCGATCCCGTGAACGACGCCGCCGAACACACCGACCGCCTCGCCGACGCGGTGGACTACGACGCCATCTACACGACCGTGCGCGAGGTCGTGGAGGGCCGCAGCTTCCACTTGCTGGAGGCGCTGGCCGCGGCCACTGCGGAGGAGTTGCTGGCGCGTTTCACCATGCGCCGCGTCCGGGTGCGCATCGCCAAGCAGAACCTGGGCTGGACCACGGGCGGGCGGGCCGTCGTCGAGGTGACCCGGGAACGGCGCCCATGAGGACCTTCATCGGGCTGGGCTCCAACCTCGGCGAGCGCGAGGTCATGATCCGGAGCGCCCTGGACGACCTGGCGCGCCTGCCGTCCACGACGCTGGTGCGCGCCTCGTCGCTCTACGACACGGAGCCGGTGGGGGACCCCGACCAGCCCGGCTTCCTGAACGCCGTGGCGGAGCTCGAGACCGAGCTCGGTGCGCGCCAGCTGCTCTGGAACCTGCTGCTGATCGAGCGCCGGCTGGGCCGCGTGCGCACCCGGCACTGGGGCCCGCGGGTGATCGACCTCGACCTGCTGCTGCACGGCGACGAGGTGCTGGACCAGCCCGACCTGAAGGTGCCGCACCCCGAGCTGGTGAGCCGCTCGTTCGTGCTCGTGCCCCTGGTCGAGCTCGACCCGTTGCTCGTCCACCCGGTCACCGGCGAGACCATGCTCGCCCACCTGTCCCGCCTGAAGAACGACCGACCGCCCGTGAAGAAGGGGAGCCGGCTGTGGAACTGACCCGCCCATGACCGAGAACCGCTACATCGCCATCGAGGGAGTGATCGGCGTGGGCAAGACCAGTCTCTCGAAGATGCTGACCGAGCGCCTCAAGGCGCAGCTGGTGCTCGAGGAGGTCGAGGAGAACCCCTTCCTCAAGGACTTCTACAAGGACCGCGCGCGCTTCGCGTTCCAGACCCAGATGCACTTCCTGTTCAGCCGCTACCAGCAGCAGCGCAACCTGCGGCAGACGGAGCTGTTCAACGACCGCCTGATCGCCGACTACCTGTTCCAGAAGGACCGGATCTTCGCGGGGCTGAACCTCTCCGACCGGGAGCTGGCGCTGTACGAGAGGCTGGTGGCCTGGCTCGAGCTGGACGTCGTCAAGCCCGACGTGGTGGTCTACCTGCAGGCGGGCGCCGACATCCTCATGGAGCGCATCGGCCGGCGCGGCCGCGCGTTCGAGAAGGACATGGACCGGGAGTACATCAAGCAGCTCAACGACGCCTACAACCACTTCTTCTTCCACTACGTGGACGCGCCACTGCTGGTGGTCAACACCAACGGGATCGACTTCGTGAACAACCCCGAGGACTTCGAGGACCTGCTGCCGCGTATCGTGTCGCACCGGCAGGGCACGGTCTACTACGCGCCGCTCGAGCGCGGGACGGCCGGGTCATGAGCGAGCCCCACGGCGAGCCGGTGCGCGCGCGACCCGCCCACGGGCGCTGGACGGCGCCGGCCATCGCCGGGATGAAGCGCCGCGGGGAGATCGTGGTCGCGGCGACCGCCTACGACTTCCCGACCGCGCGGATCGCGGACGAGGCGGGCGTCGAGGTGCTGCTGGTGGGCGACAGCCTGGGCACCGTGGTGCTGGGTTACGACAGCACGCTGCCGGTCACCATGGCCGACATGCTGCACCACGTGAAGGCGGTCACGCGCGCCCGCCCGGCCGCGCTGGTCGTGGCCGACATGCCCTTCATGTCGTACCAGGCCAGCGTCGAGGAGGCGGTGCGCAACGCCGGGCGCTTCGTGCAGGAGGGCGGTGCGGACGCGATCAAGCTGGAGGGCGGCGAACGGGTCGCGCCGGCGGTGCGGCGCATCGTGGAGATCGGCATCCCGGTGATGGGGCACCTCGGGCTCACGCCGCAGTCGCTGCTCGCCTTCGGCGGCTACAAGGTACAGGGGAGGGGCGAGGCCGAGGCCGAGCGCCTGGTCGGCGAGGCGCGGCTGCTGGAGCAGTGCGGCTGCTTCTCGATGGTGCTCGAGGGCGTCCCCGCGGCGCTGGGCGAAGCGGTGACGCGCGCGGTCGGCATCCCGACCATCGGCATCGGCGCCGGGGCCGCCTGCGACGGGCAGGTGCTGGTGAGCCACGACCTGCTCGGCCTGACCCAGGGCCGGGTACCCAGGTTCGTGCGGCGCTACGCCGACCTGGCCGGGACCATGCGGGACGCGTTCGCGGGGTACGTGGCCGACGTGAAGGCCCGCCGCTTCCCGGCCGACGAGGAGTCGTATTGAGCGCGCGCCGCCCGCGCCCGCCCGCCCGCCGGCCCGCGATGCGACGGGTCGCGAGCCCCGCGCGGGTGCACGCGCTGGTCCAGCGCTGGAAGGGCGCCGGCCTGCGCGTGGCGTACGTGCCCACCATGGGCGCGATCCACGAGGGGCACCTGAGCCTGGTGCGGCGCGCGCGCGCGTCGGCGGACCGCGTGGTGGCGAGCATCTTCGTCAACCCGCTGCAGTTCGGGCCGGGAGAGGACTTCGCCCGCTATCCGCGTCCCGTGCGCCGGGACCGCGCGCTGCTGGCGGCGGCCGGCGTGGACCTGCTCTGGGAGCCGCGCCGGAGCGACCTCTACCCGCCCGGCCACCGCACGCGCGTGAGGGTCGCGGGGCTCGGCGACGTGCTCGAGGGTGCCTCGCGCCCGGGGCATTTCGAGGGCGTGACCACCGTCGTGCTGATCCTGCTCGAGGCGGTGGCGCCGCACGTGCTCTGGCTGGGCCAGAAGGACGCGCAGCAGGCGGCGCTGGTCGAGCGCATGGCGCGGGACCTGCGCCTGGCGGTGAAGGTGCGGCGCGGCCCGACGGTGCGCGAGCCGGACGGCCTGGCGATGTCCTCGCGCAACGCGTACCTGGACCCGGCGGAGCGCGCCCAGGCCGTCGCCCTGTCGCGCGGCCTGGCCGCGGCGCGCGCCGCGCTGGTGGCGGGCGAGCGCTCCGCGGCGCGGGTGGCGGGGGCGGTGCGCGCGGTGTGGCGCCGCCATCCGCTGGTGCGCGCGGACTACGTGGCGGTGGTGGACGCCGGTTCGCTGGAGCCGGTCAAGGACGTGCGCGCCGCGCGCCGCCTCCTGGTCGCGGTGGCCGCGCGCGTGGGCCCGGCCCGCCTGATCGACAATTTCGAGTGGAGCCCGCGGTGAGCGCGCGGCGGGGGACCCCGGTGCGCCCGGGGAGGACGCGGGCGACGACCGCGCCGGGCGGCGCGCCGGCACGTCGCCGGCCGGCCGCGCGGAGCGGGGCACGGGGCGCGCTCGAGCGGCTGTGGGCGCCGTGGCGGATGGCGTACATCGGCCGGGCCCACGAGCCGGCCGAGTGCCTGTTCTGCCGGGTGGCCCGCACGCGCGGCGACCGGGCGCTCCTGGTCGTGGCGCGCCGGCCGCACGCCTTCCTGATGCTGAACCGCTTCCCCTACACCGGCGGCCACCTGATGGTGGCGGTGAACGGCCACCAGGGACGCTTCGCCCGGCTCACGGCGGCGGAGCGCGCGGACCTGTTGGAGCTGGTGGGGCTTGCGGAGCGGGCGCTGGAGACGGAGTATCACCCGCACGGGATGAACTTCGGCGTGAACGCGGGGCGCGTCGCCGGAGCCGGGTTCCCCGGCCACCTGCACATGCACGTGGTGCCGCGCTGGGACGGCGACACCAATTTCATGGCCGCGGTCGGCGAGACGCGCGTGCTCCCGGAGTCCCTGCCGCGGACCTGGGCCCGGCTGCGGCGGGCCGTCCGGGCGCTCGAGGCGGGGCCGGGCGGAAGGCGGAGGGGGCGTGGCCCGAAAGCCTAGGCTGCTGGCGCGCGCGGGCACGGCCCTGCTCGCGCTGGTGGTCGTGGCGTTGCTGCTCTCGTGGCTCTGGGTCCGCTTCGGGGCGGGCCGCACGGCGGATCGTGCGAACGGGACGCCGCTCGTGGTCCGCGTGCAGGTGCTGAATGGATCGGGCGAGGGAGGAGTGGCGGGGCGGCTGGCTTCCGCCCTGCGGGAGGGCGGTTTCCATGTGGTGGAGGTGCGGAACGCGGATCGCGACGACTACTTCGCCACCCTCGTGGTGGCGCGGCGCGAGGACCCCGCCGGCGCGCTGGCCGTGGCGCGCTACCTCGGCGGTCCGCCGGTGATCCGCCAGGCGTGGAGTTCCGATCAGGCTGATGTCACGGTGGTGCTCGGGAGCGACCGCAGTCGGCTCCATCTCGGTCGATAGTCAGGTTCCACAAAGGAGGTCAAGGTGTTCGGATTAGGTCCCGGCGAGATGATGATCGTGTTCATCATCGTGCTCCTCATCTTCGGGCCCAGCCAGCTGCCCAAGCTCGCCAAGGGGCTGGGGACCGCCATGCGCGATTTCCGCAAGGCGCAGCACGAGATCTCCGACGAGCTGAACCGGGAGCCGACGGAGACCAAGCCCGACGCCGCGCGCAAGCCGGCGAACGGCACACCGCCCGAGAACAAGCCGATCCAGTAGCGTCGGGCCGGGAAGCGACGAGGGCGGCGGGATTCGCTCCCGCCGCCCTCGTCGTGTGCCTGGCCCGACGGGTGCCCGCCGTGCCGGTCCCGCCTAGCGGGCGCCGGTGAAGCGCAGATCCTGGACCTTCGCCTTCTCCCGCAGGCCGGCGACCCAGCCGTTGAAGAACATCTGCTGCCGGGTGCTCAGGATCTCCTGGGAGAGCGGGGTCTTCGCCTTCTCGTAGGTGGAATCCATCGGGGCCGCCACCCGCTGTTCCACGCGCGCGAAGAGCCAGCCGCCCGGGCCGCGCAGCGGGCCCACCACCTTGCCCGGGGCCGCGCCGAAGAGCGCGCCGAAGGTCTCGCCCGCGCCCGCCAGGCGCGGGTCCTGCTGGGCCCGCGACAGCACGGTGGCGAACGGCGTGAGCCCGTTCTCCTTCGCGGCGGCCTCGAGCGAGCGCCCCTGCGCGAGGGCCTTGGCGATGCGGTCGGCCACCGGCTTCGCCCGGTCCACCCGGGCCTCGAGCTCGGCGATCTGGCGCAGGGTCTCCTTCAACGTCTCGCTCGACACCAGGCCGCCGTCGTGCCGCTGGGCCACCTGGACGATGGCGTAGTCGTCCGCGCCCTCGAAGACCGGGCTCACCGCGTTCAGCTTGGCACCGGAGGCCCACTCGGCCGCTTCCGGCGTCTCGGCGATCGGGGCCGGCGGGGTGTTCGGGTCGAAGAAGCCGGTGCGCAGCGTGGGCAGCGCCTTCTCGGTCGCCGCCTTCCCCAGGCTCTTCAGGGCCGCGGCGCGCGCCCGCAGCTTCTGCAGCTCGCCGTACTGCTCCTGCCGGCCCGCGTCGTTGGGCCGCACGCGCACGATGATCTGGGCCAGGCGCATGCCCGGCGCGGGCTGGCCGGGCTGCGGCACGCGCTCGACGAGCTTCATGATGATGAAGCGCCCATTGGCCTGGTAGGGGTTGCTCACCTGCCCAGGCTGCAGGTCGTTCATGTAGGGCCCCATCTCGGGCCCCAGCTCCTGCACCTGGACGACGCGGTTGATGAGGCCGCCCTGGGCCGCCCCGGGGCCCTCGGAGTAGTCCTTCGCCAGCTGGGCGAAGTCCTCGCCCCGGCGCACGCGATCGACCAGGTTCTGGGCGAACTGGCGGGCCGTGCGGATGTCCTCCTCGCTGTACTTCTTGGGCACCTGGAGCACTTCGAGGTCGATCCGCGGGCCGGAGTAGAAGCGGCTCTTGTACTCCTCGTAGACCTTCTGCAGGTCGGCGGGCTGCGGCGGAGGCAGCTTGGCCTGCATGTCGGGCAGCACGACGAGGGCGGTGGCCGCCACGCGGTCGAAGCGCTCGTGGTAGGCCTCGCGGAGCTCGGGCTCGCTCAGCTTGATCGAGGCGAGCATGCGCTCCTGCAGCTTGCGGACCGGCAACTGCGACCGCACGAGCGCCTCGAAGCCCGTCCAGAACGTGTTGTTGGGGTCGCGCAGGGCGGCCCGGTACTTCTCCGGGTCGAACTTGCCGTCGGTCTGGAACGCGGGCTGGTCGACCAGCTCCTGCGGTGGGGAGGTCTGCAGCGCCAGCACCACCTCGCGGTCGTGCGCCACGAGGCCGGCCTTGCGGGCCTCGGCGCCCATCAGCTTCTGGCTGAGGATCGTCCGCCACGCCTGCGCCTCGGTGTTCTTCTCGTCGCGGTCGGCGGGATCCGAGCCGTACTGGCGGCGGAACGCCTCGCGCTGGCTCGTGAGCGCGGTCTGGTACTCCGTGGCGCTGATGGGGCTGCCGTCCACGGAACCGACGGTCCCCTTGCCCTGCCCGCCGCCGAAGTCGACGCCCGCGCCGAAGATGAACACGAAGCCGCCGAGGAACGTGACGACGATGACGACCGTGAGCAGCCACCAGATGGCCTTGGTGTGCTTGCCGCCGCTGCGAAGTTGACGAAGCATTCAGGGCTCCCGGAACGGGACGAAACGACGTGGGGAAGAAGGGACCGCCCATTCTACCAGCCGCCTCCGGCGCGCTCAACCAGACGGTCCCACCCGCGCGGGCCGGGGTCGCGCGGGTGCTCGTCGTCGCCTCTTCCGTTGCCTGCGTGGGCGGCGTGTGCTACCTCTCCGTTCGCACCGTAGGTTTCTCCCGCGGAGGGCCGATGAGCACGCGTAACGAAGCTCCCGCACGCCCGGCGGAGTCCGAGCCCGCGTCGCGGCCGATCCCGTGGCCCTCGCAGGTGCTGGACGCGCTGGAACAGGGGGTCGTGGCGCTCGATCGTGAGCGTCGCGTCACGTACAACAACCGCCGGATCGAGGAGTTGTTCGCCGTCGAGCCGGGCGGACTGCTGGGGTTGCCAGCCGGGCGCCTGTTCCCCGGGGCCGACGCGCGCTGGTTGAAGGGCGCCTCGCGGGAGCCGCGCGAGTTCCGCATCGAGGCGGAAGGCCGCGAGCTGACGCTCAAGGCCGAGTCGCTGCCGCTGCGCGACGAGGACGGCGTCCTGACCGGCTCGCTGGTGATGGCGGAGGCCACCTCCGAGAGCGAGGATGGCGAGTTCCAGAAGAACATCGACCGGCTGGTCTCGCTGGGCGAGCTGTCGGCCTACGTCGCGCACGAGATCCGCAACCCGCTGACCGGCATCCGCACCACGGTCCAGTACGTGGGCTCGAAGTTCAAGCCCAACGACGCCCGGCGCGAGGACCTCGAGGACGTCATCAAGGAGCTGGACCGCATCGAGCAGATCATCACCGGGCTGCTCATGTTCGCCCGCCCGCCCGCCGCCCGCCCCCAGGCGTGCTCCCTCCGCCAGGTGCTCGAGAAGACCCTCGACCTGCTCGAGCTGCAGCTGGGGGACGCCCAGGTGACGCTGTTCAAGGACTACGCCGAGGTGGCCGAGGAGGTCCCGCTGGTCTACGCGGACCCGGACCTCACCCAGCAGGTCTTCCTCAATCTCTGCCTGAACGCCGTGCAGGCCATGCCCCAGGGGGGCGAGCTGCACGTCATGCTGGGAGTGCGGCGCTACCGCACCCGGCGCTCGGTGGTGGACGTCTCCTTCCGGGACACCGGCGTGGGCATCCCCCGGGAGCTCATGGAGAAGATCTTCGACCCCTTCTTCACGACGCGCTCCATGGGCACCGGGCTCGGCCTGCCCATCTCCCTGCAGATCGTGCGCGAGGTCGGCGGCGTGATCACCGCCAAGAACAACGCGGGTGGCGGGGCGACGTTGCGGGTCTCCTTCCCGGTCCCGGCGGAGCCGCCGGGCGCTCCCGAGCCGGCGGAGGACTAGGCTCGTGAAGAACACCGTGCTCGTGGTGGACGACGAGATCCTCATCCGCAAGTCGTTGTCCCGCGTGTTGCGCGAGAAGGGCTACCTGGTGGAGGGCGCGAGCACCGGGGCGGAGGGCCTCGACAAGGTCGAGAGCGTGCGCCCGCAGGTCATCATCCTCGACATGCGCCTGCCGGACACCGACGGCCTCTCGGTGCTGCGGCGCGTGCGCCAGATGGACTCGCTGGTCCAGGTCATCGTCATCACCGCCTACGGCGACGTCCAGTCGGCGGTCGAGGCCATGAAACTCGGGGCCTGCGACTTCCTCCGGAAGCCCTACGAGAAGGAGGACATCGAGATGGCGGTCGAAGCGGCCGCCCGGACCTTCCGCCAGGCCAACGAGCTCGACCTCTACCGCCGCAAGGAGAAGCGCCGCTACACCGGGGAGGAGATCATCGGCACCTCCGGGCCCATGAAGGAGGTGCGGGACCTCATCGAGAAGGTGGTGCGCAGCCAGGCGACCTCGGTGTTCATCACCGGGGAGAGCGGGACCGGCAAGGAACTGGTCGCACGGGCGATTCATTACCGCAGCGACCGGGCCCAGGCCCCGCTCATGGAGGTCAATTGCTCCTCGTTCCAGGAGACCCTGCTCGAGAACGAGCTGTTCGGGCACGAGCGTGGCGCCTTCACGGACGCCGGGGACCTGAAGAAGGGCCTGGTCGAGCTCTGCGATGGCGGCACGCTCTTCCTGGACGAGGTGGCGGACATGTCGATGCCGACCCAGGCCAAGCTCCTCCGCTTCATCGACTACCGCAATTTCAAGCGCGTCGGCGGCGCCGAGGACATCAGCGTCGACATCCGCATCGTGGCGGCATCGAACAAGGACCTCGAGAGCGACATCCGGAACGGGCGTTTCCGCAGCGACCTGTACTTCCGCCTCAAGGTCGTCAGCATCCACCTGCCGCCGCTCAGCGAGCGCGGAGACGACGTCCTGCTGCTGGCCCGGCACTTCATGCGCGAGTTCTCCCGCCAGTTCCAGAAGGACTTCCGCGACATCGCGCCCGACGCGGCGCGCCTCCTGTTGTCCTACCGCTGGCCCGGCAACGTGCGCGAACTGCGCAACCTCATCGAGCGCGTCGTGCTCCTCGAGGACGGGCGACAGCTGGAGGTGGATCACCTCCCGGCGGAGGTCGCCGGCCGGCGGCTGGCCTCGGACCACTCCATCGCGCTTCCCACCCTGGCGCAGATCGAGGCGGACCACATCGCCGAGGTGTTGCGGCTCACCGCGGGGAACAAGAGCCGCGCCGCGCGCGTGCTGGGCATCTCGCGGCAGGGTCTCATCGAGAAACTGCGACGCTCGCGGACGCTCGAGGAGAGCTGAAATCGTCCAGTATCTTGACACCCACAAGGAAGTGGACATCGACTTGCAAGCTATTGTGCTGCAGTTGATTACAAACTCCGTCCCGGCTAAGTTGCCATTAAGTTGACGGTTAGAGCGGTTCGACCGGGCGAATACGCGGACGAGCCGACCTGCGAGTGGCCAACGTCGAGTCGCTTATTCAGCTGTGCTGCAGTGACTTGGACTCAATTTGCCGGACTTCCATCGCCGTGTGGAATGGAACGTGCTTACATTGAAATGCAAGGCCAAGTGGAGTTCTCGGGAACTCCGCCGGGCCGCCAGGGCCGCGCCCAAGGCGGCGGCCAACAGTGTCCCAGCGTGAAGTTGGGGACTCCACCGACGAGATCAGATCCAAGGAGGTGATCAGAAATGGCAGCGAAGAAGAAGGTCGCCAAGAAGAAGGTCGCCAAGAAGAAGGTCGCCAAGAAGAAGAAGTAGTTCGTTTCAGGACCTGGCACGTCCTCAGGGGATTGGTCGGCGATGCCGGCCAATCCCCGATCGTTAGAGGTGCAGCCCGTGCTGTCCACGAACCGCTCGCCGGGAACGCGAGGTCGTGAACCGTTCGGGCCAGGGGCTGGAGGCTCTGCGCTAGGGCTGGCCGATTTCCTCCAGTGACCTGCGGCGGCTCGCCCATGGATGGGCGGGCCGCTCGCGTCTTCCGGCCCGACCGCCGCGGCCGGCTCGGCCGCCGTCGGCGGGTGCTATAGTCACCCGGCTCGCACTCCGCCGCGTGCCGTTCGCCGATCCGAGGCCCCGTTGCCCGAGAACGCCCCCGCGAGCGCCATCGAGATTCGCGGCGCCCGCCAGCACAACCTCAAGAACCTCGACCTCGACCTGCCCCGCGGCCGGCTGAGCGTGATCACCGGGGTCTCCGGCTCGGGGAAGTCCTCGCTCGCCTTCGACACGCTCTACGCCGAGGGCCAGAGGCGCTACGTCGAGTCGGTCTCCACGTATGCCCGGCAATTCCTGGACCGCCTCCCGCGGCCGGACGTGGACACCATCCACGGGCTCATGCCGGCCGTCGCCATCCGCCAGTCGGCCCCGGCGCGGAGCGGGCGCTCCACGGTCGGAACGGCCACCGAGGTGAGCGACTACCTGCGCGTGCTCTTCTCCCGGCTGGGCCAGGTGAGCTGCCTCGAGTGTGGCCGGCCGGTCCGCGCCGACAGCCCCGCCGGCATCGTGCGGGAGTCGGCCGGCTGGCCCGAGGGCGATGCCCTGCTCGTGCTCGCCGCCGTGCGATTGGCCAAGAGCCTGGGCTGGGAGGAGCAGGCCGGCCACCTGCTGGCCGCCGGCTACACGCGCGTGGTGCTCTCGGGCGAGGTCCGCCCGCTCGATCCGCTGCCGAAGCTCAAGCGCGGCACGGCGGAGGTGCGGGTCGTGGTGGACCGCTTCACCTGGCGGCGCGGCGAGGAGGCCCGTCTCGCGGAAGCGTGCGAGCAGGCCTTCCGCCGGGGCGAGGGCCGGCTCGAGCTGTGGCGGGGGGAGGGGCCGCCGGAGCGGCGCAGCGAGCTCTGGGAGTGTTCCCACTGCGGGGCCGCCGCGCTGCGCCCCGAGCCGGCCCTGTTCTCCTTCAACAGCCCGCTGGGCGTCTGTCCCGCGTGCCGGGGCTTCGGCGACGTGCTCACCTTCACCGTGGACCGGATCGTGCCGGATCCCTCGAAGAGCCTGCGCGAGGGGGCGCTCAAGCCGTGGGCCGGTTCCTGGCGTCGGCTCGCCTGGCCGCGCATCGAGAAGTTCGCGCGGGAGCGGGGCATCGCCCTCGACGAGCCGTGGGACCGGCTCGAGCCCGGGCACCGGCGGCTCCTGCTCGAGGGCGGCGAGGGCTTCCGCGGGGTCATCCCGTTCCTCGAGCGCCGCAAGGAGAAGTCCTACAAGGCGGGCAACCGCTTCCTCGTCAAGGCCTACCAGACGGCGCTGCCGTGCGCCGACTGCGGTGGGACGCGACTGCGGCGCGAGGCGCGCGCGGTGCGGCTGGGCGGCCAGGACATCGCCGCGGTGAGCGCGCTCACCATCTCGGCGGCCGCCCGGTGGCTCGCCGGGCTCGAGTTCACGCCGGCGGAGCGCGGGGTCGCCGGGCCGGTGCTCGCCGAGGTGGAATCGCGGCTGCGCTTCCTCGAGCGCGTGGACCTCGGCTACCTGACCCTCGACCGGGCGACCCGCACGCTGTCCGGCGGCGAGGCCCAGCGCATCGAGTTGGCCAACGCGCTGGGGGCGAACCTGACCGAGACGCTCTACGTGCTGGACGAGCCCACGGTGGGGCTCCACCCGCGCGACACCGAACGGCTCGTCGCCATCCTCCGGGACCTCGCCGACCGCGGGAACACCGTGGTGGTGGTCGAGCACGAGCCGCTGGTCATGCGCGCGGCCGACCACGTCGTGGACCTCGGGCCCGGGGCCGGCGAACTCGGCGGGTGCCTGCTCTACGCCGGGCCGGGCGGCGCGGCGCTCGCGGGGGTCGCGACCGACACCGCCCGCTACCTGCGCGGCGAGAAGCGCGTCGAGCGGGTGCGCCGCCCGGGCGTGCCGCGGGACTTCGTGGCGGTGCTGGGCGCCACGCACCACAACCTGAAGGGCGTGGACGCGCGCTTCCCGCTCGGCCGGCTCACGGCCGTGAGCGGCGTGTCGGGCTCGGGCAAGAGCAGCCTGGTCGAGGACGTGCTCCACCGCGCCGCACGGCTCGCGCTCGAGGGCGCCGGCGACGAGCCGCCGGGGACGCACCGGGCGGTGACCGGGCTGGAGCGGCTGAAGCGCGTCGCGCTCGTGGACCAGTCGCCCATCGGGCGAACGCCGCGTTCCTGCCCGGTCACCTACCTCGGCGCCTTCGCGGCGCTGCGGGAGGTGTACGCCCGCCAGCCCGCGGCGCTCGCCCGCGGGCTCAGGGACGGCGCCTTCTCGTTCAACACGGCCGGGCGGGCGCTGCGAGGCCTGCGAGGGCGCCGGCTGGGTCACGGTCGAGATGTACTTCCTCGCCGACCTGCTGGTGCCCTGCGACACCTGCGGCGGGGACCGCTTCCGCCGCGAGGTGCTCGAGGTGCGCTACCGCGGGGTGAACGTGCGCGACGCCCTCGACCTGACCGTGGACCAGGCCTTCGAGCACTTCGCCGCCGAGCCGCGCTTCACCCGGGCGCTGCACATCCTGCGACGCGTGGGGCTCGGCTACCTCCGGCTCGGGCAGCCGGCGACCCAGCTCTCCGGGCGGCGAGGCGCAGCGGCTCAAGATCGCCCGCGAGCTGTCGGAGCGCAGCGGGGGGCCGACCCTCTACCTGCTGGACGAGCCGACCGTGGGGCTCCACTACGCGGACGTGCAGCGCCTGCTCGAGGTCCTCGACGACCTGACTGCGCGCGGCGACACGGTGATCGCGGTCGAGCACAACCTCGACGTCATCCGCAACAGCGACTGGGTCGTGGACCTGGGCCCCGGCGGCGGCGAGGCCGGCGGACGGCTCGTCGCCGAGGGCCCGCCGGAGGCGATCGCGGCGTGCGAGGCGTCGTGGACCGGGAGGTTCCTGCGGGAGGCCGCGCCGGCCGGTTGAACGCGCCCGCCAGCGGGCGCAGACTCCCGCCGTCATGGACGCCATCTCCGCCGCCGGGCTCGAGCGGCTCGACGATTTCCGCTGGAGGATCCCGCGTAGCGGCGCGATGCGCGTGCCCGGCGTGCTCTTCGCCGACCGCGTGCTGCTCGAGGCCATCCTCGCCGACCGCACCTGCGAGCAGGTCCGTAACGCCGCGACCCTGCCCGGCATCCTCGAGGCCTCGATCGCCATGCCCGACGCGCACTGGGGCTACGGCCTGCCGGTCGGGGGCGTGGTGGCCTTCGACCCCGACGAGGGCGTGGTCTCGCCGGGCGCGGTGGGCTACGACATCGGCTGCGGCGTGCGCCTGATGCGCACCCGCCTCGCTCGCGCCGAGTTGGTCCCGCACGTCGAAGCGCTGGCCGACGCGCTCTACCGCGAGGTGCCGTGCGGCGTGGGCTCCACGGGCGCGCTGCGGCTCCAGCCGGGCGAACTGGAGCGCGTGCTGCGCGACGGCGCCGGCTGGGTGGTCGGGCGCGGGATGGGCACGGCGAGCGACCTCGAGGCGCTGCGAGGAGGGCGGCGTGCTGGCCGACGCCGACCCGGGCGCGGTGAGCGCGGGCGCGAAGGGGCGCGGCCGCGACCAGCTCGGCACGCTGGGCTCGGGCAACCACTTCCTCGAGGTGCAGGAGGTGGACGAGATCCACGACGAGCGGGCGGCGCGGGTGCTCGGGCTCGAGCGGGGCATGGTCACGGTGATGATCCACTGCGGCTCCCGCGGCCTGGGCCACCAGGTCTGCACCGACCACGTGCGCGACGTGGCCCGCAAGCTCGCGGGCTGGGGCATCGCGCTGCCGGACCGCCAGCTCGCCTGCGCCCCGCTGCGCTCGCCCGAGGCCGCCGCCTACCTGGGCGCCATGCGCGCGGCGGCCAACTTCGCCTGGGCGAACCGGCAGTGCATCGCCGACGAGGTGCGCCGCGCCTTCGAGCGCACGCTGCGCCGCAGCCACGAGTCGCTCGGGCTCTCGCTGGTCTACGACGTGGCGCACAACCTCGCCAAGTTCGAGCGGCACCGGGCCGCGACGGGCACGACGCGCTGCCTGGTGCACCGCAAGGGCGCCACGCGGGCCTTCCCGCCGGGGCACCCGGATCTGCCCGCGGCCTACCGCGCGGTGGGCCAGCCCGTGCTCGTGCCGGGCGACATGGGGCGCTGCTCGTACGTGCTGGTGGGGTGCGCGGGCTCGATGGCGCACGCCTTCGGCTCGACCTGCCACGGCGCCGGGCGTCGCATGAGCCGCACCCGGGCCGTGCGCGAGACGCGCGGCCGCGACCTGGTCGCCGAGTTGAGCGCGGCCGGCATCGTGGTGCGCTTCGAGGGCCGCGACACGCTGCGCGAGGAGGCCAGCGAGGCCTACAAGGACGTGGCCGACGTGGTGCGCGTGGTGGAGGGCGCCGACCTCGCGCGGCGCGTGGCGCGGCTCAGGCCGTTCCTGGTGGTGAAGGGGTAGGCCGCCCGTTCCGCTCCCGGGGCGGGCAGGCCGCGCCGGCCGGCGCGGCGCCGGTGGCGGCGAAGGGCGAACGGCGCGGCGGACGGACGGCGCGCCGGCGTGGGAGACGCGACGGGCTCCCGGCCGACACGGCCGGGAGCCCGCGGGTGGATCCGGGGAACGAGCCTACTCGACGCGAGCCAGTTCCTTGACGCTCGCGTCCAGCGAGCTGCTGGCGATGTACCCGATCGCGCCGGGCGACTTCTTGACCGCGTCCTTCATGGCTTCGTCGTCCGCCACGCGCTTCGGCGCGAGCCCCTGGCCCGACAGCGAGAGCTTCGTCCACTGGGCTCTCACGATCGTGACCGGGCGCTTCACGAGCTTCATGTAGAAGGTCTTGCCGACCGGCGTGTCGGGCTGGTCGACGATCTGGACCTTGCTGCCGGTGGACCAGGTCGTCGTCACGCCCGCGAACATGTCCGCGACCTGTGCGGGAGACGCCTTCGCAGTGCTCGATGCCGAGACGATGATGCTGACCTGGGCGGTGGCATCCAGGGCGGAGAGCCCGAGGAACGCCAGCGCGGCCGTCGCGACCCACACGAACCGCACGTTGTTCTTCATTGTCCGCTGCTCCTCTCGAGGTGGAGGCGCGGCCGCGAGGGGCCGCGCCGGCGATGTCACAGGCCGAAGGTGTACGAGACGTCGAAGCGCAGCTCGGTGTAGCTGACGTTCTCGCCATGGTACTTGTAGTAGTGCTGGCTGCCGTCGAACTTGAAGGCGACCTCGGGGACCGGCCGGTAGAGCAGGCCGATCGTGGACTTGTTGAACTTGCCGTCGTCCGCGTCACCCGCCTCGTTGTCGCCGCCGTACTTCTTCTTGTTGATGGTCTCGGGATTCGAGTAGTAGTCCCACTGCACGTACGGACCGAACTCGCCCACCTTGCTCTCCATGGAGTAGCCGGCCCGCATGTACCAGGTCTGGACCTTGTAGTCGCCGTTCAGGTTCACGTTCGCCGCGTCGGCCGGGTCGCCGGCCGGGTCGATCATGAAGCGCGCGCGCTGCGCGTCGTTCAGGCCGGCGTCCGCCAGCAGCGTGAGCACGTTGTCCGCGTTGCGGATGGCGACGTGGTTGGCTTCCGCGACCTCGAACTGAAGGGTCAGGCGGTCGATCTTGCCCTCGACGTAGCCATTCATGACGGTGAAGTGGTCGCGATCCATCCAGGGCAGCACGCCGCTCTTCGGGGAGCCGTCGCCGATCGAGACGTCGGAGTTCGTCCAGCCGCCGGAGCTGTAGCCCGAGAAGCCGACCGTGGCCTTCCCGCCCGCCACCACGCAGTTCAGGTCGACCCCCGCGGGATACGCGTTCTTGAAGATGTCCTTGCCTTCGCCGTTGTCGGTCGTGATCGAGTAGTTGACGATGCCGGTGCCGACGTTGGCGCGCCCGTAGACCATCGCCAGGGTGGTCCGGGAGACGATCAGGTGGTCGGTGTCGAACGTCTCCGGCGGCTCGATGCCGTAGTAGGTCGGAGTGGCGTCGAGGTTCTCGTTGTAGAGCCCGAAGCGGCGGTACATCCGGCCGACGCGCAAGTTGAAGGCGTTCGAGCCGTTGTACTCACCCCACGAATTGCGGACGGTCAGCGCCCCGCTCGACGAGCCGTTGAAGTTCACGAAGGCCCGGAAGCGGTCCCCGATGGGGGACTGTGCCATGAAGCTGAAGAACGGCGAGCTGAACTCGTGCGGGAGGTTCTCCTGCACGACCTTCGAGCCGTCGTAGGACGGCACCCCGAAGCCCTTCTCGACGCGGGTCGAGAAGTAGCCGTACACGCTCAACTGCTGCTGTGCCGCCGCGAGCGCGGGGATGGACAGGAGCACTGCCGCGATCAGGCCGAACGCGAGACGTCGCATGACCAACCTCCTCCATGAGCCGTGGTGGACTGGCCTCGTGAGGGGAGCGAGGCCATGCCAGTGGACCCTGAGGAGTGTCGGTGGAGGGGCGCGGGACTTGAGGCCCGACGTGCCGGAGCGCCTCAAGGTCCCACGCCTTCTGCCGACGCTAAGATGTGCCCCTGCATCGCTTCAGAGGCCCCGGAGCCGCTCCGGGGCTCCCGGACCGCGCACCTCGAGGTCGTCCATGGACATGACGAAGGCAAGGAGACCGTTCGTTCTCGCGCGCATCGGCCGTCGGCTGGGGCGCGCCTACGTGGACCTCGGCATCCGCCAGAAGATGGTCCTCAGCGCGGCCCTCAGCGCCCTGCTGCTGGCTGGCGTGGGTTGGATCGGCCTGCAGCGCATGGACGGCCTGCGGCTCACCGTGCGGGGCCTCCAGAAGGACATGACGGGGCTCTCCTGCGTCAAGGAGACGAACATCAACCTGCTCGCCATGCTGGGCGCGGCGCAGGCCGCGAGCCAGCAGTCCGACCCGGCGATGGTGGAGTTCCAGGAGCAGGCCTACGCCTGCTACGCGCCGGTGGTGCGCGAACAGATGGCGCGCGCGGACTCCGCGCTTTCGGATTCCGCCTCGCACGCCAGGATCGACGAGGTCCGGGCCCAGATCGGCGCCTTCGAGTCCGCCGGCGGGAAGGTGTTCGCCCTGGCGAAGTCGGGCGACCGCCGGGGCGCCGCCGCGGCGGTCGAGGAGATGAGCAACCAGTCCCAGGGGCTGGCGGCCCTGCTCACCGAGGTCGCGGTCTCGCGCGAGGTGCTGGGCCAGCGGGCGCTGGAGAAGAGTGACGCGCTGTACGTGCGCGGCCGGCTGCTCATGCTGGGACTGCTCATCGCCGGCGTGCTCGGAGTGGTCCTGATCGGGCTGGCCTCCGCGATGGTCCTCACCCGGCCCCTGCGGAACACCGTGCGCGTGCTCGAGGCCCTCGGCCGGGGCGACCTCTCGCAGGACCCGGTCGCCGAGAGCCGCGACGAGACGGGGCGCATGATCGAGGTGCTGTCGGCGGCCATCCGCGACATCCGCGAGACGCTGACCGACGTCCGGGGCTCCGCCGACGAGGTCGCGCAGGCTTCGGCCGAGTTCATGCACGGCGCCGGGCTCATCTCCGCCGGGGCCCAGAGCCAGGCATCGAGCCTCGAGCAGACGGTCACCAGCCTCACGGTCGTCTCGGAGACGATGCGGGAGAACGCGCGCCACGCCGAGGAGACCTGCCGGCTCGCGGGCGAGGCCCGCGCCTCGGCCCAGCGCGGCGGCGAGGTGGTCGTCTCGGCCGTCGCCTCGATGCGCGAGTTGCTCGCCTCGTCGAATCGCATCGAGGACATCAGCGCGACCATCGACGAGTTGGCGTTCCAGACCAACCTGCTCGCGCTCAACGCCGCGGTCGAGGCGGCGCGTGCGGGCGACCAGGGCCGGGGGTTCGCGGTGGTCGCCGGCGAGGTGCGCCTGCTGGCGCAGCGCAGCGCGGCGGCGTCGCGCGAGATCCGCACGCTCATCCAGGAGTCGGTGCAGCGCATCGAGTCGAGCTCCGGCCTGGTGGAACGCTCGGGGCAGCGGCTCGAGGAGATCGTGAGCTCGGTGCAGACCGTGACCGACACCGTGGACGCCATCGCCCGGGCGAGCCGCGAGCACGTGAGCAGCATCCAGGGGCTGCACCAGGCCATCGAGCACGTCAGCCAGGTCACCGAGTCCAACGCCTCGCAGGCCGAGGAACTCGAGGGCGCCTCGCGCTCGCTCTCGGAGCGCGGCGAGCGGTTGCGCGGCCTGGTGGCTCGGTTCCGCCTCGACTCCTCCGAAGCGGCGGCCGGCGGGGGCGACGACCTGGCGGACGCGGCCTGAGGGCAGGCCCGGGCACGGCGTCCCTGGCCGCCCACCGCATGAACGCCCGCACGGGAGCCCGTGCGGGCGTTCGATTCACGTCGACGGGCGAGTCCGTGGCTGCCGTCCGCCCGTTCGCCGCCGGGGTCAGCCGGTCGGCGCCTTGACCGTCCGCGGCGGCGCCACCGGGATGTCCTCGCGCCGCTTGCCACAGGGCTTGTCCACCAGCCGTGCGGCCGGCCCGCGCACGCGCAACTTCAGCAGGTCGAAGACGAGGTCCTGCTTCATCAGCTGGATCGCCTTGGCCGGGTCGACGCCCTTGGGACAGACCTGCGAGCATTCGCCCGCGAAATGGCAGCGCCACGGCCCGCGGCCACCCTCGAGCGCCTGGCGGCGCTTCGCGAACCCGCCGTCGCGCGTGTCGCTGTTGTAGCGGTGCGCCTGGCCCAGCGGCATCGGTCCGGAGTACTCCGGGTCGGTGGCCACCGTCGGGCACGCCGCCATGCAGCAGCCGCACTTGATGCAGTAGCTGAACTGCAGGTAGCGCTCCAGCTCGTGCGGCGTCTGCCAGTACTCCCCGGTCGGGGTCTCCTGCTCCTGGACGTCCTCGCGGACCAGGAAGGGCATCAGCTCGCGGTGGGCCTCGAACATCGGGTGCAGGTCGGGGACCAGGTCCTTGATGATGCCGAAATTGGGCAGCGGCCCGACCGCCACGACGTCGCTGTTCAGCTCGGAGATCTGCGTGTTGCAGGCGAGCCGGGGGCGGCCGTTGATGAGCATGCCGCAGGAGCCGCAGATGCCCATGCGGCACGAAGACCGCCACGCCAGGGTCGGCGCGAACAACTCCTTCACCTTCCACAGGCCGTCGAGCACGGTCATCCCCGGCAGCGCGTCGATCGGGTACTTCTCCCAGTGGGGCTCGCGGTCCTTGCCGGGCTCGAAGCGGCGCAGGTGGAAGATCACGGATTTCAGGGTCGTGTCGGCCACGTCAGCCTCCCATCCGGGACATGGCGCCCGGGGCCGTGACGGCGACCCAGGCCCCGAAGGCGAACAACGCCAGGCCGAGCATCGAGAGCGCGACGTTGATGCCCCGGCGCAGCCCGGCGCCGGGATCCAGCTCGAGCAGGATGTTGCGCAGGCCGTAGAGCCCGTGGTAGAGCGCGGCACCCAGCAGGACGACGTAGGTCACGGTGAAGAACAGGCTGCGGGCCCGGGCCGCGACGTTCTGCCACGACTCGGCCTCGCCGCCGAACGGGTTGTTGAAGGTCGGGAACGTCCCGTTGAGGTGCATGATGATCATGTGCAGGCCGAGGAAGACCAGGATCACCGCGCCTGCGAAGATGTGCCAGGTCCAGAGTGTGCGGTCTCGCATGGTGGCCCCCTAGTCCATGAAGAAGAAGTTGTAGCCACCCCAGACCGCGATCACGCCCGCGATCAGCATCACCGCGAGCGCGAGCGGCCGCTGCCGGCCGACCGAGGTCGCGTAGGGGTAGATGGGTTCGATCGGCCGGCCGACGGCGAAGCCGAGCTCGAGCATCGCGAGCCGGATGCCGTTGACGGCGTGGAAGGCGAAGGCGGCGAAGACCAGGTACTCGCCGACCTTAAAGGCCGGCCCGCTGACGGCGCCCATCGCCGTCTCCCAGGCGCCCTTGCCGAAGACCCGGGCCGAGGTGACGAAGATGTGGAGCAGGAAGTAGGTGAGCAGTCCGAGCCCGGTGATGCGGTGGAGTGTGTACAGGGCGCGCTCGAAGCCCCAGCGCCCGCCTCCGACCCACCCCCGGATGCCCAGCCGATTGGGATGTGCGTGGGATTCCATGATCTCCTCCGGGGGCTAGTACTTGCGCTCGACCGGCTGCCACATGTCGATGGTCACCGGCTTGTACTCCAGCCGGGGCCCCGCCGCATCGTGGAAGGCCAGCGTGTGCTTGAGCCAGTTCGCGTCGTCGCGCACGGCGAAGTCGCGCCGGGCGTGTGCGCCTCGTGATTCCTGCCGCGGCAGTGCCCCGGCCACCGTCACCTCGGCCAGGTCCAGGAGGTTCTCCAGCTCGAGCGCGTGGATCAGGTTCGAGTTGTAGACCCGCGACTGGTCGGCGACGGGCGCCTGCAGCGCGCGGACGCGGATCTCCCGGATCCGCTTCAGCGCCTTCGCCAGGTCGTCGCCGTTGCGGAACACGCCGACGCAGGAGTCCATGGTCTCGCGCAGCTGGCGGCGCAGCTCGTACATGTTCTCGCTGCCGCGCCGCGCCAGCACCTGCCGGATGCGGTCCTCGGCGTCGCGGGCCTTGCCTGCCGGCAGGTCCGCCGCTTGGCCCAGCCTGGGCAGCGCCGTCGCGATCTCGCGGCCGGTGATGCCGCCCCACACCAGGCACTCCCCGGTCGAGTTCGCGCCGAGCCGGTTCCCGCCGTGCAGCGACACGCAGGCCGCCTCGCCCGCCGCCCAGATGCCGGCGACGCGCGTGAGCCCGTTGATGTCGGTCTCGATGCCGCCCATCGAGTAGTGGGCCACCGGGCGGATCGGGATCGGCTTGGTGATCGGGTCGAGCCCGAGGAACTTGATGGTCACCTCGCGGATCAGCGGCAGCCGCGTGTTGATGCGGTCCGCGCCGAGGTGCGTGAGGTCCAGCTCGATGTAGTGGCCGCCGTCGGACGCGGGGAAGCCGTTCCCGGCGAGGATCTCCTCGGTCTCGGCGCGCGAGACCATGTCGCGGGGCGCCAGCTCCATCAGCTTCGGCGCGTACCTCGCCATGAAGCGCTCGCCCTTGTTGTTCTTCAGGTAGCCGCCCTCGCCGCGGCAGGCCTCGGTCATCAGGATGCCGTTGGGCACCAGGCCGGTCGGGTGGAACTGCAGGAACTCCATGTCCTCGAGGGGCAGGCCGGCCCGGTAGGCCATCGCCATGCCGTCGCCCGTGACGGTCTGCGAGTAGGTGGTGAAGCCGTACAGGCAGCCGCCGCCACCCGAGGCGACGAGCAGCGCCTTGCCGCGGATCGCCACGGTCTCGCCGCTGCCGGTGTCCAGGCCGACCAGGCCCGCGAAGCGGCCGTCGTGGACCAGGATGTCGGTGACGAAGAACTCGTCGTAGCGCGTGAAGTTGCGGAACCGCTGGAGCTGGTCGTAGAGCGTCTGCATCTCGAAGAAGCCGGTCTTGTCGGCCGCCAGCGTCGCCCGCGGGTAGCTGTGCCCACCGAACGGGCGCTGGGCGATGTAGCCCTCGGTGTCGCGCGTCCAGGGGATGCCCCAGTGGTCGAGCTGACGGATCTCCTTCGGGATGGTCTCGACGAAGGTCCGCACCACGTTCTGGTCGGCCAGGAAGTCGGAGCCCTTCACCGTGTCCCAGGCATGCAGCTCCTCCGAGTCGCCCAGGTCGGTGCGGAGCACCGAGGCCGTGCCGCCCTCGGCGCAGACCGAGTGGGCGCGCATGAGCTGGACCTTGGAGACGATGCCGATGTCGACCTGGCCCCCGAGTCGCCGTGAGATCTCCACGGCGGCCCGCAGGCCGGCCAGCCCGGCTCCCAGGATCACCACATCGTGCTTCAGTTCACGATCCATAGAAGGAACCTCGTTCGCGGCCGCGGTAGTCAAGGATTCCCAGTGGGCGCGGCGGAAAGTGCGGGCTTTCCGCCACAAGGCCCCCGCACACCATACACCCTACTCCCGTCGGGCGAAACGGGCTCCGCGTGCGCGTGCGGCCGGGCCGCCCCGGGCGCGGTGCGCTCAGCGGCCGGGCGCTTCCGCCAGCGGCCCGGGGAGTCGCCGCTCGCGCGCCACCGTGGCCGCCTCGGTCGGCCCGAGCACGCCGTCCTCGACCACCACGCCGCGCAACAGCCCGAGGGGCAGCATCTCGGCGTGCACGTTGCGCGGCCGCACGCCGCCGGCCGGGGTGTCCCACACTTCCGCGGGCGGCCGCTCGTCGATCCGCAGCGCCGCGGTCGTCCCGGGCAGGAACTTGCGGCGCGGCGCGAGCACGTAGACCGGCACCGAGTGCTCGCGGGCCGCGAGCGCCGTGGCGAAGCCGCCGACCGCGACGATCGCGCCGCGGTCGGTGACCGCGTCGGCCCCGAGCCAGAGCGCCGCGGTCTGCGACAGCAGCATCGGGAGCGCGGCGTCCACCACCAGCCAGGTCGGCACGCCGGCCGGTCCCAGCGCGGCCGCGAGCGCGCGGCCGTGCAGGAGCGGCCGCCCTTCGGCCACCAGCGCCCGCGGCACGCGGTCGCGGGCGTGGAGCTCGAGCAGCGCTGCGGCGACGGTGCTGCTGCCCGAGAGCGTGGCGACCCACGCGCCGCGCTCGGCCAGCAGCTCGGCCGCCGTGCGCGCCACCGCGGCGCGCGCGCCGGCGAGGTCGCCGCGCTCCGCGGCGCACGACTGCGCCAGCGCGGTGCGGAGCGCGGGGGCGGGTTCGTCGCGCCGCCGCCCCGCGTCGGCCACCTCGAGCGCGCGCGCCGCGAGCTGGTGGACCAGCCCGTTGGCCGCGGCCGCCGCCTGTCCCTCGCGCAGGTGGCCGAGCAGTGCGGCGTGCAGCGCCGCCGCGTCCGCGGACCGGTCGCCTTCCGCCCAGCGCTCGAGGCGGATCAGGAAGTCGAGCGCCTCCGCGCTCGCGCCCGGCTCACGCACCGGGGCGTCCTCCGTGGCCGGGTCGGGACTGCAGCGGGCGAGCCGTGATCCTCATGGTGCCGCGTGCCTCCGGGGGCGGGGGTCCAGGACGCGCGGACACTAGCACGGTCCGCAGCCGTGTCCCACCGAGGGGGCGCCGGCCCGGGCGCGTGCGTCGCGGCGGCGCCGCACGCGCCCGGGCGCCGGGCACGGTTCAGGCGGGGGAGGGCTGCAGCCGGCCCTGGCCGGCGGCGGCCGGGACCGACGTGCGCAGGGACCACTCCCGGTCCAGCCACTCCAGGAACCAGATCACGTCGCCGAACGAGGGCAGGGCGTACTCGGCCTGCGACACGATGCGGTCCACCGCCACGGCGAGGCCGCCGTGGCGCCGGACCACGGCGTGCACCGGCTCGTCGCGCGTGTCGTCGCCGAAGTAGAACAGCATCGTCCCCGGTCCGGCCGATCCCAGCCAGTGCTCGAGCGCCGCCCCCTTGTCCCAGCCGCCGACCGGCATCACCTCGAACGCGGTCCGGCCGTGGATCAGGCTCAGCTGGTCGTGGGGGCGCAGGCGTCGCCGCACGCCGGCGCCGAAGGCGGGCTGCAGGCTGGGGGCGACCTCGGCGAAGTGCAGCGCGCAGGAACTGCCCCGGGTCTCGAGGTTGGCGCCCGGGAACCGCCGGCACCAGCCCTCGAGATCGCGGAGCAACGCCAGCGGCAAGGTGAGCGAGGAGCCGGCGTGGGTCTCGCGACGGCCGCGCTCGTCCCGGGTCTCGAGTCCAGACGACCCGGCGTAGAAGACGCTCTCGATGCCGATCCGGCGCCACAGGTCGTCGAGGACGCGGCTCGACAGGAACGCCAGCCGCACCCGGTCGCGTCGCGACAGGCGCTCGATCACGTCGCGGGCGCGTGGCGACAGCGCGGCCGCGCGCGGAGCGGCGGAGATGGGGGTCAGGGTCCCGTCGAAGTCGAGGCCCACGTGCAACGAGTCGGCCTGGCGCAGATTCTCGCTCAGCGAACCGACCGACAACCAGAGGGGCTTGAGGCTAGCCATGACCGCGTCCTCGCATGGGTGGCCGCGCAGACGCGCCCCGGTGGCGGTCGTCACCGGGTCCGCTCGCTTCGGGGGTGGTGGCGAGCAACGGTCCGCATGCCACGCAGGCCGAAACTACTCCCGCCTCACGGGGCGAAGTCAACAACAAAGCGCCGCCGACGTTCGGCGCCGCGGCCGGCCTCGCGAAGCGGACTGGACCGTCGCGCGGGCGGGGCGTCCGCGGCCGGGGCGAGCCGCTACCGGGTGCCCTGATTGCGGTTGGCAGCCTTGGGGGGCTGTGCTAGTTTGGCGTCGCCGGGCCGAGCCCTGCGCCCCGCTGCGCAGGGCTCGGCCGCATGAGATGGCCCGCTCCGCGGATGCCCCGCCACGCTCGCGCCAGGCCGGGGGCCGGTCTCCGGGCGGCGCCGCCCGCGGCCGGCACAGCCTTCCGTTTCGGAGAAGCCCAGATCCCATGACGAGTCCCCTCGCGGACCGCATCCAGCACGAGTTGCTGCCGCGCATCTCGAAACCCAACCGGTACTTGGGCAGCTCGCCTCCTGCCTTGCGCAAGCCCCCGGGCCAGGCCGAGGTGCGCGTGCTGCTCGCGTTCCCGGACGCGTACGAGATCGGGATGTCGAACCTCGGCATCCGCATCATCCACCACGTGGTGAACCAGCGTCCCGATGCGGCCGCCGAGCTCGTCTTCGCCCCCTGGCCGGATGCCGAGGCCGAGATGCGACGGCTGGAGATCCCGCTCTTCTCGCTCGACTCCCACGCTCCCGCGCGGTCGTTCGACGTCATCGGCTTCTCCCTCCAGTACGAGTTGCAGTACACCAACGTGCTGATGATGCTCGACCTCGCCGGGCTGCCGCTGCGCTCCGCCGACCGGGACGAACGCCATCCCCTGGTCATCGCGGGGGGGACGCAGGCCTTCAGCCCCGAGCCGATGGCCGTGTTCGTGGACGCGTTCGTCATCGGGGATGGCGAGGACGTCATCCACGAGGTCGTGGACGCGGTGAAGCAGGCGAAGCGGGAGCGGACCGGCCGTCCGGCCCTGCTGCGACGGCTCGCCCGCGTGCGCGGCGTCTACGTGCCCGGCGGCTACGTCGGCGAGGTGACGCCCGAAGGCTGGCTCGTGCCGCGGCCGCGTCCCGGCTACCCGGCGCGTGTGGAGTCGGTGTGGACGCCGCGGCTGCGCGGCGAATCGTACCCGGCCGCGCCCCTGCTGCCGGTCGGCGAGATCACGCACGACCGGCTCTCGGTCGAGATTATGCGCGGCTGCACCCGCGGTTGCCGCTTCTGCCAGGCCGGCATGATCAACCGTCCGGCGCGCGAGAAGCCGGTCCAGCAGGTCGTGGAGGAGGTGCTGCGCGGGTTGCAGGCGACCGGGCTCGAGGAGGTCTCGCTGGTCTCGCTGTCCTCCACCGACCACACCCAGATCACCGGGATGGTGAACGCGCTGGCCGACGAGCTCTGCCCGGCGCGGGTGCAGATCGCGCTGCCCTCGACCCGGCCCGACAACCTGCCGCCGGAGCTGGCGCGGCGGCTGGCGGGCCAGAAGAAGAGCTCCCTCACCCTCGCCCCCGAGGCCGGGAGCCAGCGGCTGCGCGACGCGATCAACAAGAACCACACCGAGGCGGAGTTGCTGGCCTCGGTCGCCACGGCGGCGCGCGAGGGCTACAACGGCGTGAAGCTGTACTTCATGTGCGGGCTGCCCGGCGAGACCGACGAGGACCTGCACGCGATCATCGACCTCTCGGTCAAGGCGTGGCAGCGCGCCCGGGCCGAGGGCCGCCGGAACTTCCACGTCAACGTCAGCGTCTCGCCGCACGTGCCCAAGCCGCACACGCCGTTCGCCTGGGCCGGGCAGCTCCCGACCGCCGAGCTCGCGCGCCGGCTCGGCGTGCTGCGCGCCGCGGCGCGGGGCACGCCGGTCACGCTCAAGTACCGCGACGCGGAGACCTCGCTGCTCGAGGGCGTGTTCACCCGCGGCGACCGCCGCATGGGCGGGATGGTGGAGGAGGCCTGGCGGCGCGGCTGCCGCTTCGACGCCTGGAGCGAGCACCTGCGTTTCGACACCTGGCTGCAGGTCTTCCGCGACCACGGCCTCGACCCCGAGCGCGCCCTGGTGGAGCGTTCGCCGGACGTCGACCAGCCCTGGGACGTGGTGCAGTCGCCGGTGACGCGGCGCTTCCTGATGCGCGAACGGGAGCGCTCGGCGCTCGGCCTCGTCACCGAGGACTGCCGGCTCGACAACCGCTGTTTCACCTGCGGCGTGACCGATTGCGAGCAGCGTCCCGGGTTCCGGCAGCCGCACCCGCCGCTCGACCTGGAGCAGGCGCGGGCCGCGGTCGCCCCGCCCGCCTTCGGGCGCAGCGCGCGCCGGCGCCCGGCCGGCGCGGCCGCGCCGGCGTCGCGCACCAACGGGCCGCCGGTCTCGAGCGTCGCCTCGAGCACCCGGTTCCGCATCCTCTTCGAGAAGGGGATCGAGCAGCGCTTCACCTCGCATCTCGATCTCATGCGCACATGGGAGCGGGCCCTGCGTCGTTCGGGGCTTCCGCTCGCCTTCAGCCAGGGGCATCACCCGCACATCCGCATGTCGTTCGGGCCGCCGCTGCCCCTGGGGTACCGTTCCCGGGCCGAGGTCTTCGACCTGGAGTTCGCCCGTCCGCCCGCCGTGGATCTGGCCGAGAGGCTCAACGCGGTGCTGCCGGGGTCGCTCCAGGTGCTGGCCTTCCGACCCATCCTCTTCAAGACGCCTTCGCTCATGAGCCAGCTCGAGGGCGCGTCGTACCGGGTTCGTTTCCCGGGCGGGTTCCTCGCGGAGACCGGCGTCGCGCCGGAGCAGCTCCGCGCCGAGCTCGGGACGCGCATCGCCGGGCTGCTCGCGCAGGAGCACCTCATCGTGCGCCGGCAGAGCGAGGGACAGATCCGCGAATTCGACGCCCGTTCCTCCCTCGTCGCCCTCGAGACCTCCAGCGCCGAGACGCCGGCGGTGCTGGAGGTGCACGCGCTCTTCATCCCGCGCGGGCAGGTCCGCCCCGACGACATCGTCGCCCGGCTCTTCCCCGGGGCGGACGTCCGCACCGTGGACGTCGAGCGCACGGTCCTGTGGGCGGTCGCGAACGGCCGGCGGCTCGACGCGCTCGAGCTGCTCGGGGCGCGCACGTGATGCGGGCGGGGCGCGGATCTGAGAACGGAGGTCGGACGGCCCGTCCGTCCGCCTCGCGAAGGATCCCGTGAAACAGCAGATCATCATCAATGCCGATTCGTGCGAGACCCGCATCGCCATCCTCGAGGAGGGCGAGCTGGTCGAACTGAGGGTCGAGCGCTCCGAGCAGCGGCGCAGCGTGGGGGACATCTACAAGGGCCGGGTCAACGCCGTGCTGCCGGGCATGCAGTCCGCGTTCGTGGACCTGGGGCTCGCCAAGACCGGCTTCCTCCACGCCTCGGACCTGGCCGAGAGCCTCGCCGCGCTCGAGGACCTCTCCGATGTCGAGGAGAGCGGGGAGCGCGGCGGGCGCCGCCGCCGGGCGGCCGCCCCCAAGATCGAGGAGCACCTCAAGAAGGGCCAGGAGGTGCTGGTCCAGATCACCAAGGAGTCGATGGGCACCAAGGGCCCGCGGATCACGCAGCAGGTGAGCCTGCCCGGGCGCTTCTGCGTGCTCATGCCGGGGGTGGACCACGTCGGCGTGTCGCGCCGCATCGAGGACCGCGCCGAGCGCCAGCGCATCAAGGCCATCATCACGGACCTCAAGCCCGCGGGGGTCGGCCTGATCGCGCGCACCGCCGGCGAGGGCAAGGGCGACCCGGACTTCGCCGCCGACGTCAAGCACCTTCACAAGCTCTGGCAGAAGGTGGACAAGAAGGCCTCCACGGCGCGCGCGCCGGCGCTCGTCCACCGGGAGCTGGAGATGACGGCGGGGCTCATCCGCGACCTGTTCACCGACGACGTGGACGAGGTGGTCATCGACGACAAGGAGTCCTTCGCCGAGACCCAGGCCTACCTGAAGGCGGTCTCGCCCGAGCTGCGCGAGCGCGTGAAGCTCTACAAGGGCTCGGAGCCCATCTTCGACCACTACGGCGTCGAGACGCAGATCGAGAAGACCTTCGAGCGCAAGGTGTGGCTGAAGAAGGGCGGGTACATCTGCGTGGACCACACCGAGGCGCTGGTCGCCATCGACGTGAACACCGGGCGTTTCGTGGGCAAGAAGAACCAGGAAGAGACCATCTTCCGCACCAACCTCGAGGCGGCGCGGGAGATCCCCCGGCAGCTGCGCCTGCGCGACATCGGCGGCATCATCGTGATCGACTTCATCGACATGGAGATCGAGGCCAACAAGCGCGCCGTGCTGGACGAGCTGCGCGCCGAGCTGCGGCTGGACCGCGCCCGCACCCGGGCGTTCGCGGTGTCGGACCTGGGGCTGGTCGAGATGACGCGCCAGCGCGAGCGCTCGAGCCTGCTCCACTACTACACTGAGGACTGCCCGCACTGCGGCGGGCTGGGCAAGGTGGCGTCGCCCGAGACCATGCTCGTCAAGCTCGAGCGCGCCGTGCGGCGGGTGGCCGCGATGGGCGGCGAGAAGCGCATCACCGTCAAGGTGGCGCCCGAGATCGCGCTGCACTTCGTGGAACAGGAGGCCCGGCGCTTCGCGGAGATGGAGAAGCGCTTCAAGCTCCAGGTCGACCTGAAGGACGACCCGCAGCTGAAGCGCGGCGAGATGAAGGTCTTCGGCGCCGGCGGCAAGCGCGACCTCACCAAGCAGGTGGTCGGCACCGTTCCCGGGACGTAGGCCCCGGGCAGGGCCGGGATCGCCCGGAGGCCCGCGGGCGGCCGGGGCCGGGGCCCCGCGGGCGGGGGAGGCTCCCGGAGCGGTTTGCCGCGGGACCCGGCCGACGGGGGACCGCGCTTGACCCGGCAGGCGGGCGCATGGTACAAAATATCGCTCCGCGCCCCGTTACGGGCGCTTCTTGTGTGTCCGCGGGCCCATGGCGGGACCCCGCCGTCCGCGCGCCTGCGTCTTCAGGAGACTGTCCAGCGATGTACGCGATCGTGAACATCAACGGTATCCAGACCCGTGTCGAGCCCGAGGCGGTGATCCAGGTGGCGCGTCTCACGGGCGTGCCGGGCGCCAAGCTCACCTTCGACCAGGTGCTGCTCGTGGCCGACGGCGACTCGATCGCGGTCGGACAGCCCTACGTGAAGGGCGCGAGCTTCACGGCCGAGGTCGTCGAGCATTTCCGCGGCCCCAAGATCCACATCTTCAAGTACAAGCGCCGGCAGGACTACCGGAAGCGGCGCGGCTACCGCGACGACCTCACGCGCCTGCGCGTGACCGGCATCCAGCGCTAGGGAGACGCCATGGCACACAAGAAAGGCCAGTCCTCGTCCCGGAACAACCGCGAGTCGAACGCCCAGCGCCTGGGTGTGAAGCGCTTCGGCGGCGAGCGCGTGCGGTCCGGAGGCATCATCGTGCGGCAGCGCGGCACCAAGTTCTTCCCCGGCCTGAACGTGGGCATGGGCAAGGACCACACGCTGTTCGCCACGATCGACGGCCACGTCAAGTTCGTCCGCCGCAAGGTCCACGTGCTGCCGCCGGCCACCGCCGAGGTCGCCGAGACCGCCTAGCCCTCGCGGCCCCCGACGCCGCCCGGCCCCCGGGTCCGAGACCCGCGGCCGGGCGGCGTTCGTGCTTTGGGCACCCGGGGCCCTGTGCTAGCCTGCCGCTTCGTGCGCAAGCATGGCCCGACCCGCACCCGCGCCGTCCCGGGGGAGAAGCTGCCCGGTGACGGCGTGTCGCGTTCGCGGCGGGCGCCGCCGCCAGCCTGTCCCGGAGCCCGAGCGTGACCGACGCCGTCCTCGCCGTCATCCCCGCCCGTTTCGCGGCCACGCGCTTCCCGGGCAAGCCGCTCGCGACGCTGTGGGGCAAGCCCATGCTCCAGCACGTCTGGGAGCGGGCGCGCGCGGCGCGCGGCCTCGACGAGTTGCTGATCGCCACCGACGACGAGCGCATCGCGGTGGCGGCGCGCGGCTTCGGTGCGGCGGTCGAGCGGACCTCCGCGGACTGCGCGAGCGGCACCGACCGCGTGGCCGAGGTGGCGCGGCGGCGGCCCGGCGCCGGGTTGGTGCTCAACCTGCAGGGCGACGAGCCCGAGCTCGAGACCGGGGCGGTCTCGCGGCTGGTGGAGGTGATGCGCGGCGACGCGTCGCTGCGCATGGGCACCATCGCCCACCACGAGCCGGACGCCGCGCTGCTGGCCCGGCCCGAGGTGGTCAAGGTGGTGGTGGACGACGACGCCTTCGCGCTCTACTTCAGCCGCGCCGACCTCGCGGGCGGCTCGCTGGGCGGCCCCGCGCTGCGCCACGCGGGCGTCTACGCGTTCCGCCGCGAGCTGCTGCTCGAGTTCGCGTCGTGGCCGCCCGGACGGCTGGAACAGGCCGAGCGGCTCGAGCAACTGCGTGCGGTCGAGCGCGGCGTGCGCATCAAGGTCGTCCTCGGCGAGCGCCCGTTCGCGGGCGTGGACACGCCCGAACAGCTGCAGGCGTTGGAACGACGCGGGCCGCGCCCCTGACGGGCGCCCCGCAACGGAGTCCTTCCAGGGAAGCGGAGGCAGGGAGATGACGAAGTACGTCGTGGTCACCGGGGGCGTCGTGTCGTCCCTGGGCAAGGGGATCGCCGCGGCCTCGCTCGGGCTGCTGCTCAAGGCGCGCGGCCTGCGGGTCACGCTGCAGAAGCTCGACCCCTACCTCAACGTCGACCCCGGCACGATGAGCCCGTTCCAGCACGGCGAGGTCTTCGTCACCGACGACGGCGCCGAGACCGACCTGGACCTGGGCCACTACGAGCGCTTCACCGCCACCTCGGTGACCCGCAGTCACAACGTCACCGCCGGCCAGGTCTACGACACCATCCTCGCGAAGGAGCGGCGCGGCGACTACCTGGGCCGCACCGTGCAGGTCATCCCCCACGTCACCGACGAGATCAAGCGCCGCATCACGAGCCTGGCGCTCACCTCCCAGGCCGACGTGGCCATCATCGAGATCGGCGGCACGGTGGGCGACATCGAGTCGCTGCCGTTCCTCGAGGCGGTGCGCCAGCTGCGCCTCGAGCTGCGCCGCGACACGCTGTTCGTGCACGTCACCCTGGTGCCCTTCCTCAAGGTCGCGGGGGAGGTCAAGACCAAGCCGACGCAGCACTCGGTGCGCGAGCTGCGCGAGATCGGCATCCAGCCCGACATCCTGCTGTGCCGCAGCGAGGTGCCGCTCGACAGCGACGTGCGCGAGAAGATCGCGCTGTTCTGCAACGTCCCGACCGAGGCGGTCATCGGCGCCACCGACAAGCCGTCCATCTACGAGGTGCCGCTCATGTTCCACGAGGGCGGGCTCGACTCGCTGGTGGTGCAGGGACTGGGCCTCGACACCGACGCGCCCGACCTGCGGGCCTGGGCGGACTTCGTCTCCCGCGTGCGCGAGCCCGAGCGGGAGTGCGAGATCGCGGTGGTCGGCAAGTACACCCACGTGCGCGACGCCTACAAGAGCATCGTCGAGGCCTTCGTCCACGCCGGCGCCGCCCACCGCGCGCGCGTCCGGGTGCGCTGGATCGAGGCCAGCGACGTCGAGGCGCGCGGCGCCGCGGAGCTGCTCGCCGGGGTGGACGGCGTGCTGGTGCCGGGCGGCTTCGGCGAGCGCGGCATCGAGGGCAAGATCGCGGCGGCGCGCCACGCGCGCGAGAGCGGCATCCCGTACTTCGGGCTGTGCCTCGGGCTGCAGGTGGCGACCATCGAGTTCGCGCGCCACGTGGTGGGCTGGCAGGAGGCCCACTCCAGCGAGTTCGACCCGCACGCCGCGCAAAAGGTGATCGACCTGATGGCCGACCAGCAGGACATCCACGAGAAGGGCGGCACGATGCGGCTCGGCTCCTATCGCTGCGCGCTGAAGGCGGGCAGCCTGGCCGCGCGCGCCTACGGCCGGGGCGAGGTCGAGGAGCGCCACCGGCACCGCTACGAGTTCAACAACAAGTACGCCGCGCAGCTGCAGTCGCGCGGGCTGGTGTTCTCGGGCCGCTGCGTGGGGCGCGACCTGGTCGAGATCATCGAGCTGCCCGACCACCCGTGGTTCCTGGCGGTGCAGTTCCACCCCGAGTTCAAGTCGCGGCCCCACGAGCCGCACCCGTTGTTCGTGGACTTCGTGCGCGCCGCCCTCGAGCGCCGGCGCGCGCGGCTGGGCAGCGACGAGGTCGCGCGCGAGGGGGCAACGGGCGCGGGGCCGTCCGCGGGACCCGCGGCGGACGCGACGGTGCCGCACGGGAGGGAGTCGTGAACCGCTTCTCGATCGGGGCCGCGGAGGCCGGCGGTCCGGGGCTGCTGGTGATCGCGGGGCCGTGCGTGGTCGAGGACCTCGGATCCTGCATCGAGGTGGCCGGCCGGCTCAAGACCCTGTGCGCCGAGCGCGGCCTGCCCTACGTGTTCAAGGCGTCCTACCGCAAGGCCAACCGCTCGAGCGGCCGCTCCTTCGCGGGGCTGGGCATCGACGAGGCGCTGGGCATCCTCGACCAGGTGAAGCGCGACGTGGGAGTGCCGGTGCTCACCGACGTCCACGAGGTGGCCGAGGTGGCGACGGTGGCCGGGGTGGCCGACGTGTTGCAGATCCCGGCGTTCCTCTGCCGGCAGACCGCGCTGCTGCAGGCCGCGGCGCGCACCGGCCGGGCGGTCAACGTGAAGAAGGGCCAGTTCCTGCCGCCCGGGGACATGCAGCACGCGGTCGAGAAGCTGAGCCTGGCGGGCGGGGTTCGCATCCTGCTCACCGAGCGCGGCACCAGCTTCGGCTACGGGGACCTGGTGGTGGACATGCGCGGCCTGGTCGTGATGCGCGAACTGGGCTGGCCGGTGGTCTACGACGCCACCCACAGCCTGCAGCGTCCCGGCGGCGCCGAGACCGGGGGCGACCGCCGCTTCGCCTTCCCGCTGATGCGCGCGGCCGTGGCCTGCGGCGTGGACGGGCTCTTCTTCGAGTGCCATCCGGACCCCGCGCGCGCCCTCTCCGATGCAGCGACCCAGTTGCCGCTCGACCAGGCCGAGGCGTTCCTCGACGCGGCCGCGAGCGTGCGGGCCGCGGTGGCGGGCAGGCTGTGACGGCGCCGCACGGCGCGCCGGGCGGGCCCGCGGGGCCGGTGCGCATCCTGTTCCTCGACGTGGACGGCACGCTCACCGACGGGGTCATCACCGAGGGCGCGGCCGGGGACCTGCGCAACTTCTGGGTGCGCGACGGGCTCGCGCTGCTCTGGGCGCGCGAGCTGGGGCTGCTGCCGGTGGTGATCTCGGGCCGCCCGTCGCCGGCCGTGGAGGGCCGCATGAAGGACCTCGGGCTCGAGTACCATCTCGACATCAAGGACAAGGTGGCGGTGGCGGAACGCGTGCTCGCCCGCGAGGGCGCACGGTGGGAGGAATGCGCGATGCTGGGAGACGATCTGCCGGACGTGCCGCTGCTCAACCGCGTGGGCTGGCCGATCGCGGTCGCCGACGCCCAGCCCGAGGTGCTCGCCCGGGCCCGCACCGTGACGCAGCGGGGCGGCGGACGCGGAGCGGCGCGCGAGGCGGTGGAGCTGCTGCTGCGGCACAACGGCACCTGGGAGCAGGTGCTGCTCCGCTACGAGGCGCTGTGATGGCGCGCGACCTGCTCGAACTGGCGCGCGAGGTGGTGCGCGGCGAGGCTGCAGCGATCGCCGGGCTCGAGGGCCGGCTCGGGCCGGAATTCCTCGCCGCGGTGGAGTGCCTGCACGGCTGCCTTGGCAAGGTCGTGGTCTCGGGCGTGGGGAAGTCCGGGCTGCTCGCCCACAAGCTCGCCGCCACGCTCACCAGCACCGGCACGCCGGCGGTGTTCCTGCACCCGGCCGACGCCCTGCACGGCGATGCCGGGCTGTTCGCCGCGGGCGATGTCGCGCTGTTCCTCTCGAAGAGCGGGGCCAGCGACGAGCTGCTGGCGCTGCTGCCCTACCTCGAGCGGCACGGCATCCCGCTGGTGAGCATCGTCGCGACGCCCCGCTCGGTGCTCGGGGGGAAGAGCACCGTCTGCCTGGTGACCGGCCCGGTGCGCGAGGTGTGTCCGATGGACCTCGCGCCGACGACCAGCATCACGGTGGCGCAGGTGATGGGGGACTGCCTCGCGGTGGCGCTGCTCGAGCGTCGCGGCTTCACCGCCGAGGACTTCCGCTTCCTGCACCCGGGCGGCGTCATCGGCCACTCCGCGGCGCGCCGGGTCGGCGAGTTGATGCACGAGGGCGCCGCGCTGCCGCGGGTGGGGGAGGACGCCCGGTTGCGCGAGGTGATGCTCGAGATCATGGACAAGCGGCTCGGCATCACCACCGTGGTGGACGGCTCCGGCCGGCTGGCCGGCGTAGTCACCGACGGCGACTTCAAGCGCATCCTGCTCAAGCACCCCGAGCCCTGGGGCCTCACCGCCCGGGAAGTCATGGGTCGCACGCCGAGCACGATCGCGCGGGACGCGCTGGTGGCGGCCGCGGTGCGCCGGATGGAGGAGCGCGCGGCCGGCCCGATCACCGCGCTGGTGGTGGTGGACGTGGCGGGAGCGCCGATCGGCGTGCTGCACCTGCATGACTGCCTGCGCGCGGGGCGCTAGCCGCGCCGGGGGCGGTCGGGACCGGACCCGCGCCGGCCCGGGTCGCCCCGATGACCGTCGCGGCGGTCCTCCGGCCGCCGTCGGCGTCGTCGGCCGGGCGTCAAGTCGCGGACCGTCCGTACCGATAACCCCTCAGCGTTGCAGCGAACAGACGCGCTGGCACTTATCGTGCTTGCGGCCCGACCCGCCCTTTGTTAGCGTGGCTTGGACTTGATGAACCGGGCAGCCTTGATCCCCTGGGGACGATGGTCCCCCCGCTTCCGCGGCCTCCCTCCGGGGGCCGTGGGCCTCGTGGCGTTGGTGCTCGCGCTGCTCGCCGCGGGCTGCGGTGCGGAGCGCGCCAAGAGCCCCTCGCAGGCGGTCGGCGAGTTGCCGGACCAGGAGGTGAGCGAGTTCGTGCTCACCGAGACCGACGAGGGCGCCCCGCAGTGGAAGCTGTACGCCCGCTACGCGGCCACCTACTACGGCCGCAACGTCATCGTCGCCCGCGCCATCCGCGTGGACTTCTTCGACGAGCAGGGCGCCCGGTCCTCCGAGCTCACCGCGCGCGGGGGCGAGATCCAGCTGCAGACCCGCGACATGATCGCGCGGGGCGACGTGGTCCTGCAGACGCGCGACGGCACGCGCATGTCCACGCAGGAGATCCGCTTCCTGAACCGCGCGCAGACGATCGTCTCCCCGATCGAGCAGATGGTGCGGGTGGAGCGCGAGGGCAACGTGCTCTCGGGCTACGGCTTCGAGAGCGATCCCGGGCTCAAGCGCTTCGAGTTCAAGAGCAAGGTGCAGGCGACCGTGCAGACGCGCTCGGCCGGAGCGGTCACCGGGCCCAGGGGCGGCGCGCGGTGAGCGGCGGCGACGACCGGCGGGAAGCGGGCCCGCCGGTGCCGGGCGACGGCGCCACGGACGTCCCCGCGGCGTCTCCCGGCCCGGCCGAGGGCCTGGTGGCCAGCGGGATCGAGCGCTACTACGGGCGCTGGCGCGTGGTGGACGACGTGAGCTTCCACGTGCGCCGCGGCGAGGTCGTCGGCCTGCTCGGACCGAACGGGGCCGGCAAGACCACGTCCTTCTACATGATCGTCGGGTTGCTGCAGCCGAGCCGGGGGCGCATCCTGCTCGACGGCCGCGACATCACCGACGAGCCCGTCTACCGGAGGGCGCGGCTCGGGCTCGGCTACCTCGCGCAGGAATCGAGCATCTTCCGCCGCCTGACGGTCAGCGACAACGTGATGGCGGTGCTGGAGACGATGCCCCTCACCCGGGCCGAGCGCGAGGCGCGCCTGAAGCGGCTGCTGGAGGAGTTGAACCTCACGCACCTGGCCGGACGCATGGCCACGAAGCTCTCGGGCGGCGAGCGCCGCCGGGTCGAGATTACGCGGGCCCTGGCGCGGCAGCCGTCCTACATGCTGCTCGACGAGCCGTTCGTCGGCATCGATCCGATCGCGGTGTCGGAGATCCAGGACATCGTGGACCGCCTGCGCCAGCGGGGACTCGGCGTGCTCATCACCGACCACAACGTGCGCGAGACGCTGCGGATCACCGATCGCGCGTACATCATGTACGAGGGCCGCATCCTCCTGCAGGGGACCTCGCAGGAGCTGGCCAACGATTCGCGGGCGCGCGAGATCTACCTGGGCGAACGATTCAGCCTCTGATACCAGCCGCCGCACGGAGCCGACCCATCATGGAAATGAAACCCTCGCTGAACCTGAGCCTGCGGCCGGCTCTCATCATGACCCCGCGGCTGCAGCAGGCGCTCAAGCTGCTGCAGGTGCCGACCCTCGAGCTCCAGCAGATCCTCAAGCAGGAGATGATCCAGAACCCCCTGCTGGAGGAGGTGGACGAGGTCACCGAGAACGAGGACCTCGCCAAGGAGGACTCGCCCGAGGAGAAGGCCAACGAGGAGGCGGAGGATCCGACCGAGGAGGATCCCATCGACTGGTCGGAGTACATGCAGGACGGGGCGCTCGACCGGGTCTACGTCCCCCAGCAGGAGACCTCGGCGGAATTCCTCGAGAAGGTGCCGGTCACGCGCACCTCGCTGGCCGAGAGCCTGCTCGAGCAGCTCCACTTCCTGTCGCTCTCGCCGCGCGACCTGCTGCTGGCCGAGTTCCTGATCGGCTCGCTGGACGAGCGCGGCTGGCTGGCGACCCCGCTCGAGGACGTGGCGCAGGCCACCGGACAGCCGCTCGAGCTCTGCGAGCGCATCCTGAAGGTCATCCAGGCGCTCGAGCCGGTGGGGGTCGGGGCACGGGACCTGCGGGAGTGCCTGCTCATCCAGCTCGAGGCGCGCAACGAGCGCGACACGCTGTCGTGGAAGCTCATCCACGACCAGTTCAACAACCTGGTGAACCGGCGCTTCCCGGAGATCGCGCGCATCCTGAAGGTCACGCCGGAGGAGGTCCAGGCGGGGGCCGACGCGATCGCCACGCTGAACCCCAAGCCGGGGCTGCAGGTCTCGAGCGAGGACCCCAAGTACGTCGTGCCCGACCTGGTGGTCGAGCGCGTGAACGACGAGTACCTGGTCATGCTGAACGACCGCCACCTGCCCCGGCTGCGCATCTCGGCCGCCTACGAGGGCGTGATGCGCGGCAAGAAGAAGGCGGACTGCAACGCCGGCGAGGTCAAGACCCGCGAGTACATCCAGGGCAAGCTGAACTCGGCGCGCTGGCTGATCCAGACCATCGAGCAACGGCGACGCACCATGATCAAGGTGATGAACTGCATCATCCGCGAGCAGCGGGACTTCTTCGACAAGGGGATCGCGTTCCTGCGGCCCCTCACGCTGCAGCAGGTCGCCCGGCAGATCGACATGCACGAGTCCACGGTGAGCCGCGTCTGCAGCGCGAAGTACGTGCAGACGCCGCGCGGTGTGTTCGAGCTCAAGTTCTTCTTCTCGAGCGGGCTGGAGACCGAGGACGGCGACGACGTCTCGGCGCGGACGGCCCGGGACACCATCAAGACCCTGATCGACGAGGAGGCCAAGACCGAGCCGTTGTCCGACCAGCGCATCGCCGAGCTCCTGCACGAGACGGGGCTCAAGATCGCCCGGCGGACCGTGGCGAAGTACCGGGAGCAGCTCAGCATCCTGCCGGCGCGTTTCCGCCGGCGCGTGTGACGTTCGTCCTGGAAGGGAAAGGACTCCACGATGCAGATCAGCATGACCGCCCGTCACTGCGAGCTCGATGCCCAGGTCCGTGATTTCGCCCAGGTGCGCCTGGCGAAGCTCGAGCGCTTCGCCCGTGACATCCAGGAGGCCCACCTCGTCGTCACCGCCGAGAAGTTCCGCTTCGCGGCGGAGATCACCCTGCGGCTCAAGCACCGCGAGCTGGTGAGTCGCGAGGAGTCGGACACCGGCAAGGTGGCCATCGACCAGGCCGCCCACCGGCTGGAGCAGCAGCTCCGCAAGCTCAAGGACCGGCGGACCGAGCACAAGGGGCCGGTCCGCGAGCTGCCCGAGCCCAACGCGATCGGCGTGGAGGCCGAACCCGGCCTCGAACCGCAGCCGGACCTCCGGTCCGGAACGGAAGACTAGGTCCGCCGTGGAAACCATCAGCCCGGCACGCCTGTACGAGGACCAGAAGGAGGAGCTCCACCTCGAGCTCCTCACCGAGTCGCTGGCCTCGCGCCGCGAGATCACCGTGAGCGACACGAACCGGCCGGGCATGGCGCTCATGGGGTTCGTGGAGAACTTCCTGTCGGAGCGGATCCAGATCCTGGCGCAGACCGAGTTCGCCTACCTGGCGACGCTCCCCGACGCGAAGATGCGGGAAGCGGTGGACCGGCTGTTCCAGTTCTCGATCCCGCTGATCGTGGTCTGCAAGGCGCTCAACGTGCCGGACTACCTGATCCAGCGGGCCAACGAGTGCGGGGTGCCGCTGCTGCGCACCCCCGAGAGCACGACGCCGTTCATCCACAGCCTGACGCTCTACCTGGACCACATGTTCGCGCCCACGACGTCGGTGCACGCCTCGCTCGTGGACGTGTACGGCTGCGGGCTGCTCTTCACCGGGCAGAGCGGGATCGGCAAGTCGGAGACCGCCCTCGACCTGGTGGAGCGCGGCCACCGGCTGGTGGCCGACGACATCGTGACCATCACGCGGCGCCACGGCGGCGTGCTGATCGGCGGCGGGAACCAGCTGCTGCGGCACCACATGGAGATCCGCGGCCTGGGCATCATCGACGTGCAGTCGATCTTCGGCATCCGCTCGATCCGCCTGCAGAAGCGGGTCGAGGTCGAGGTCCAGCTCAAGCAGTGGTCGGACGAGGAGAGCTACGAGCGCGTCGGGATCGACGAGCGCAAGACCGAGATCCTGGGCGTGCCCATCCCGCACGTCGTGGTCCCGATCGTCCCGGGGAAGAACATCACGGTGATCGCCGAGGCCCTGGCGCTCAACTACCTGGTCAAGGTCTACGGCGGCTACTCCCCGGCCGACCGGCTCAACCAGCACCTGATCGAGCACATGAAACGCAAGAGCGCGGCGCGGGCCTGGGTGCGCGAGGACACCGAGTGACCCGCATCCCGGCGCTGCTCGTGACGCACGCGGACCTGGGAGCGGCGCTGCTGCGCGCGGCCCAGCAGGTCTACGGGCCGTTCACGGACGTGGACTTCCTGTCGAACTCCGACTTCTCCCGGGCCGGCCTCGAGGCCGCCATCCGGGAGCGGGTCGCGGGCTGGGCCCACGGCGGCCTGGTGCTCACCGACTTCCCGGGCGGCTCGTGCCAGCAATGCGGCATGCTGGCCGCGCGGGAGAACGCCGAGGTGGTGGTGGTCACCGGGATCAACCTGCCGGGGCTGCTGGACTACCTGCACAACCGCGAGCAGTACCCCGTCGCGGAGCTGGCGGAACGCCTGTTGACCCGGGCGCAGAACAGCGTCCGCATCCAGCGCGTCCGGCCCGAATGAGCTGGCTGAACCAGCGGGTGGACGACCGGCTCATCCACGGCCAGGTGGTGGTGGCCTGGGGCTCGGCGCTGCGTCCCGCGCGGCTCTACGTGGTGGACGACCAGGTGGCCGCCAGCCCCTGGGAGCGCGACCTGCTGGTCTCGGCCGCGCCCGACTCCGAGGTGCGGGTGCTCACGGTGGCCGAGGCGGTGGCCGCCTGGGCGGCCGAGCGGGACGCCCCGGGCGGGGCCATGCTGGTCCTGCGGGACCTGCGCACCGCGCGCGCCCTGGTCGAGTCCGGGGCCGCGGTGCCCGCCTTCACGCTGGGGGGGCTCCACTACGCCCCGGGCAAGGGCAAGATCGCCGAGTACGTCTACCTGGACGAGGCCGACCGCGACGACGCCCGCGCGCTGCTGCGGCGCGGCGTGAGGCTCGACGTCCAGGACGTGCCGGCCACGCGGCCCCAGGGCCTGGCGGTCCTGGACCCGACCGTCGCGCCGTGAACCTCCAGGTCCTGGCCACCCTGCTGCTGGGGGGCATCGCCGTACTGGACGCCACGCCCGTCGCCCAGACCCTGCTCTCGCAGCCGCTGGTGACCGCGACGCTGCTGGGCGCGGTGTGGGGGGACTGGCACGTGGCGCTCGAGGTGGGCGTGGTGCTGCAGATCCTGGCGGCCAGCACGTCGCCGATCGGCGCGCGCACCCCCGAGGACTACGCCTCGGGCGGGGTGGTGGGCGCCGGGGTGGCGCTGGCCATCGCCACGCGGCAGAACTTCCTCATGCTGGACGACGCGGCGGCGTTGGTGGGCGTGCTCGCCGGGCTGGTCACCGCGACCTGCGGCGTGCCGCTCATCAAGTGGCAGCGGCGGCGCAACGAGGGCCTGAGCCGCTGGTGCGAGGCCGAGGTGCGGCGCGGGAACGCCGGCGCCACCGGCGGGGCGCAGCGCGCGGGGGTGGCCCTGGCCTTCGCGGTCGGTGTAGGGTACTGCGCCGCGTGCCTGGCGCTCGCGGTGGGGTTGCTCGGCCCGCTGGCGGAACACCATTCGCTGCGGCTCGCCCGCGCGTGGATGCTGGCGCAGCCGCTGTGGATCGGGCTCGGCCTCGCGTACCTGCTCCAGGGGTTCGTGCGGCGGCGGCTCATCCGGGTGGCGCTGTTCGCGATGGCGATGCTGGGAGCCTGGCTTCTCCTCATGGTGACGGGGCGCTGATGGGCCGACTGACGAACCGGGACCTGGCGCGCATGGCGGCGCGCACCCTGCTGCTGCAGGCCACGTTCAACTACGAGCGCCAGCAGGGCCTGGGCTGGGCGTGGGCGCTCCAGCCGGCGCTCGAGCGGTTCTACCCCGACCCGGCCGCGTGCCGCGAGCGCCTGGCCGAGCACACCGCCTACTTCAACACGCAGCCCACGCTCGCCTCGCTCGCGCTCGGCACCGTGGCGGCGCTCGAGGAGAGCCGCGCGGCCGGGACGGGGCCGGACGCCGCCGCCGTGGCGCGCATCAAGAGCGTGCTCGGCTCCTCGCTCGCCGCGCTCGGCGACCGGCTCTTCTGGTTCACCCTGCGGCCGTTCGCCGCCCTGCTCGGGGTGCTGGTGGCGCTCGGCGGCTCGTGGCGGGGGGCGGTCGTGCTCTGGGTGTGCTACAACCTGTTCCACCTCGGGGTCCGCTTCCTCGGGGTCGGCTGGGGATACCGGGCCGGGATCGCGGTGCTGGACCTGGCCCAGCGACGGCGTTTCGAGCGGCTCACCGGGGGCCTCGCGCTGCTGGGCACGGTGCTCGCCGGGGTGACGACCGCGTGGCTGCTGGTGCCCGGCGGCGAACCGCGCCCGGTGCTGTTCCAGGTCGTGTTCGCGGCGGGGCTCGGGCTCGGGCTGGTGGCCACGGCGCGGCCGCGCCCGTCACCGACCGAATGGGCGCTGGGCGCGGGCGTGCTGTGTGTGGCCGCCACGTGGTTCCGGTAGGCTGTGATGACCGCGACGTGGTGGACTGGCCGGGGGAGCCGAGCGTGACCGAGGTCGAACTCTTGATCCGCAACCAGCTGGGGCTGCACGCCCGGGCCTGCGCGCTGTTCGTGAAGGCCGCGGCCCGCTTCTCCTCGGAGATCACCGTGTGCCGCGACGACCTCGAGGTGAACGGCAAGAGCATCATGGGCGTCATGATGCTCGCCGCCGAGGAGGGCAGTACCATCCGGGTCCGGGCGGACGGTCCCGACGAGCGCGAGACCGTGGCGGCCCTGCGGGAGCTGGTGGACGGCAAGTTCGGGGGAGAGCCATGAAGTTCACCGGGATGGCCGCGTCGCCCGGCGTGGGGGTGGCCCCGATCTACCTGCTCGAGCGCGAGGAGCTGGCGGTGCGCGACACGGCGGTCGCCGCGGGAGCGGTGGAGCCGGAGGTGGCGCGCTTCCACGACGCGCTCGGCGCCTCGCGCGCCGACCTCACCAGCATCCGCGACCGGATCGCCCGCGAGCTGAGCGAGGCCGAGGCCGAGATCTACGGCGCCCACCTGATGATCCTCGATGACCCGGAGCTGGTCCGCGCGGTCGAAGACGGCATCCGCGAGCGGCGCCGCAACGCCGCGTGGGCGTTCCGCGCCCACATGGCGGAGGTGGCGGCGCGCCTCGCGAGCGCGGGGCCGGAGCACCTGCGCGAGCGGCAGGCCGACGTGCTCGACGTCGAGCGGCGCGTGCTGCGCTACCTGCTCGGCGACGGCCACCGCGCGGTCGCCGTCCCCGACCGGCCCTCCGTGCTGGTCGCGCACGACGTGTCGCCCAGCGAGATCGCCCTGCTCGACCGCGAGCGCGTGGTCGGCATGGTGACCGAGGTCGGATCGCGCTCCTCGCACTGCGCCATCGTCGCGCGGGGCCGGGGCATCCCCGCGGTGGTCTCCTGCCGGGGCGTCATGCAGCACGCGAGGAACGGCGCGGTGGCCGCGGTGGACGGCTTCCTCGGCACGCTGGAGATCGACCCCGACGCCGAGACCACGGCGTTCTTCGCCGCGCGGCGCGAGCGCATCGAGGCCGAGGACCGCTCGCTGCTCATGATCCAGGACCAGCCGGCCGTCACCCGGGACGGGCGCACCATCGACCTGGGCGCCAATCTCGAGATGCCGGACGACGTCGAACGCGCGCTCAGCGTGGGGGCCGCCAGCATCGGGCTGTTCCGCACGGAGTTCTTCTACCTGGACCGGCTCGAGCTCCCGTCGGAGGAGGAGCAGTACCAGGCCTACCGCCAGGTGGTGGAGCGCATGAACCCGCGCCCGGTGCTGTTCCGCACCATGGACGTGGGCGGCGACAAGGTGGCCTCCTACCTCGGCACCATCCACGAGAACAATCCCTTCCTCGGCCGGCGCGGCATCCGCCTCTCGCTCGAATTCCCGGAGGTGTTCCGCGTCCAGTTGCGCGCCGTCTACCGGGCCAGCGCCCATGGCCGGGTGCGCGTCATGTTCCCGATGATCTCGAAGCTCGAGGAGCTGCGCAGCGCCCAGGAGATGTGCCGGAAGGTGCGCGAGGAGCTGGCGCAGGAGGGCGTGCCGCACGACGCCGGGCTGGAGATCGGACTGATGATCGAGACGCCGAGCGCGGTGTGGATGGCGGACGTGCTGGCGCGGGAGGCGAGCTTCTTCTCGATCGGCACCAACGACCTGACCCAGTACACGCTGGCCATGGACCGCGACAACGAGCGGCTCGCGCACCTGTACGAACCGCTCGACCCGGCCGTGCTGCGCGGCATCCGCCACACCGTGCAGGTCGGGCACGCGGCCGGCCGCTGGGTGGGCGTGTGCGGCGAGATGGCCGGGGACCCGCAGATCGCGGTGCTGCTCGCCGGCCTCGACGTGGACGAACTGTCGGTGGCCTGCTTCGACCTGCCGCGCGTCAAGTCCGCGATCCGCGGGGTGACGCTCGAGGATGCCCGCCGCCTGGCCGAGGAGGCCCTCGCGCAGTCCACGGCGGACGCCGTGAAGGAGGTCCTGCGGCGCCATTGCGACACGCTGCTGCCCCGTGGCCAGGGCCGCCGGGGAGGCTCCGCGTGAGCGTGCTCGAGCCGCCCTACGGGGAGCGGGACCGCGGCGACATGACCGCGCGGATCGGCGGCATCCCCGGACAGATCGAACAGGCGCTCGAGCGGCTCGCGGCGCATCCCTGGCCCGCTCCGCCGCGCCCGCCCGCGCGGCTCGCGGTGGGCGGGATGGGCGGGTCGGCCATCGCCGCCGACCTGACGCGCGGGCTCTACGAGGACCGGTTGCCCTGCCCGCTCGAGGTGGTGCGCAACTACCGCTGGCCGGGCTGGGTGAAGAGCGACTCCCTGGCGCTGCTCTCGTCGTACTCGGGCGACACCGAGGAGACGCTCGCGCTCTACCGCGACGCCGGCCGCCGCGCGGTGCCGCGGCTCGCGCTCACCACCGGCGGCACGCTCGGCGCGGAGTGCGCGCGCGACGGCGTGTTCGCCCAGCCGCTGCCCCCGGGCTCGCCGCCCCGCGCGGCGCTCTTCGCCTCGTGGGTCGCGCTCACCGGCCTGCTCCGCACGCTCGGCTGGATCGACGACCCGGTGCCGGCCTGGCGCGAAGCGGCGCGGTCGCTGCGCGAGCGCGACGGCCAGCTCGGGCCGGGCGCACCCGAGGCGGGGAACCCTGCGAAGCGGCTGGCGCGGGCGCTGGAGGGGCGGCTGGTGTACGTCTACGCCGGCGCGGGCCCGCTCGAGGCGGTGGCGCTGCGCTGGCGGCAGCAGCTCCACGAAAATGCTAAGGTACTCGCCCATTCGGCGGTGGTGCCGGAGCTCGACCACAACGAGATCGTGGGTTGGGAGCGCCCCGGGGCCCTGCACCGCGGTATCGCGGTGGTCGCGCTGAACGATCCCGAGGACGCGCCGGAGATCCGCGCACGGCTCGCCCTCACGGCCGAGTACGCGCGCCGCCAGGGTGCGGCGGTGCACGAGTGGGAGGCGGCGCCGGGTCCACGGCTGGCACGGCTCGCCTCGCTGGTGCAGTTCGGCGACTACCTGAGTCTCTATCTCGCGTTGCTGGGCGGGGTCGATCCGACCTCGATCCCCAGCATCGACGAATTCAAGCGGCGGCTGTCGAGCCGCGGGAGCCCTCCAGCGTGACGTCCGACATCGTTGCGGTCATCCCGGTGGCCGGCGTGGGCACGCGCCTGCGGCCGCACACGCACACGCTGCCCAAGGTGCTGCTGCACGTGGCCGGCAAGCCCATCCTCGCGCACATCCTCGACGACCTGCCCGGGCTGGGCATCCGGCGCGCCGTCCTGATCGTCGGCTACATGGGCGACCTGGTGCGCGAGTACGTGGACGCCCGCTACCGGAACCTCGAGGTCACCTACGTCGAGCAGGCCGAGCCGATGGGGCTGGGCCACGCCGTCTCGCTGGCCGCGCCCTCCGCCGCCGGTGGGCGGGTGCTCATCATCCTCGGGGACACCATCTTCGAGGTGGACCTGCGGCCGGTGCTGGCCGGCGGGGTGAACAGCATCGGCGTGAAGGCGGTGCAGGACCCGCGCCGCTTCGGCATCGTGGAGTGCAACCCCGCCGGCCGGGTGACGCGCCTGGTCGAGAAGCCCGAAGAGCCGACCTCGAACCTCGCCATCACCGGCATCTACTACTTCGACCGCGGCGGGCCACTGTTCGACGCCCTGGCCGAGCTCCAGCGCCTCGGGATGCGCACCAAGGGCGAGTTCCAGCTCACCGACGCCATGCAGCTGCTGGTCTCGCGCGGCGAGGTCATCACCACCTTCCCGGTCGAGGGCTGGTACGACTGCGGCAAGACCGAGACCCTGCTCGAGACCAACCGCGTGCTGCTCGGGAAGTGCGACGGTGCCACCACCATCCCCGGCTCGCTGGTGCACCCGCCGGTCTGCATCGCGGAGGACGCCGTCGTCGAGAACTGCATCATCGGGCCCCATGTCTCGGTCGCGGCCGGGGCCCAGTTGCGGCACGCGGTGGTGCGCGATTCCATCATCAACGAGAACGCCACGGTCGAGGACATCATGCTCGAGAGCTCGGTCGTAGGCGTCAACGCGGTGGTCCGCGGCGGCTACCGCCGCGTCAACGTCGGCGACTCGAGCGAAGTGGACTTCACCTAGCAGCCTCACCCCGGGCGCCCGGTGGCCCCGGCACACGCGATCCACGCACACCCGATCCACACTTCTGGAGAACGTTCCCATGGGCGCTCGTCACCTGTTCACCTCCGAGTCCGTCACCGAAGGCCACCCCGACAAGATCGCCGACCAGATCTCCGACTCGGTGCTGGACGCGCTGATCGCGCAGGACAAGACGAGCCGCGTGGCCTGCGAGGTCCTGGTCACCACCGGGCTCGCCTTCGTGGCGGGGGAGATCACCAGCCGCGGCTACGTCGAGATCCCCTCGCTGGTGCGCCGGGTGATCGGCGAGATCGGCTACGACAGCGCCGAGTTCGGCTTCGACAGCCACACCTGCGCGGTGATCACGGCCATCGACGACCAGTCGCCCGACATCGCCATGGGCGTGGACAAGGGCGGGGCCGGCGACCAGGGCCTGATGTTCGGCTTCGCCTGCCGCGAGACCCCGCAGTTGATGCCCCTGCCCATCATGCTCGCGCACGCCATCACCCGGCGGCTCGCGCAGGTGCGCCGCAACGGCACCATCCCCTACCTGCGCCCCGACGGGAAGTCGCAGGTCACGATCGAGTACGAGGACGGCAAGCCGCTGCGGGTGGACACCGTGGTGGTCTCGAGCCAGCACGCGGAGGGCATCAAGCACGCGGTGATCGAGCGCGACATCATCGAGAAGGTGGTGACGCCGGTGCTGCCCAAGCGGCTCCTCAAGCGCGATCGCAAGCCCAAGTTCTACATCAACCCGACCGGCTCGTTCGTCAAGGGCGGCCCGATGGCCGACACCGGGCTCACCGGGCGCAAGATCATCGTGGACACCTACGGTGGCGTGGGCAGCCACGGCGGCGGCGCGCTCTCCGGCAAGGACCCCAGCAAGGTGGACCGTTCGGCCGCCTATGGCGCGCGCTACGTCGCCAAGAACCTGGTGGCGAGCGGCCTGTGCGACCGCGCCGAGGTGCAGATCGCGTACGCCATCGGCATCGCCGAGCCGGTGAGCATCATGGTGGATACCAAGGGCACGGGGAAGGTGAGCGACAAGCGCTTCACGGACCTGGTCCGCAAGCACTTCGACCTCTCGCCCATGGGCCTCATCACGACCCTCAAGCTGCGCCGGCCGATCTACCGGCTGACCGCGGCCTACGGCCACTTCGGCCGCTCCGAGCCGTCGTTCACCTGGGAGAAGACGGACAAGGCGCAGCTGCTGGCGCGCAGCGTGTAGCCGGGCCGTCGCGGCACCGGGGCCGGCGCGGGATCCTGCGCCGGCCCCTTCGCACGCCTACCGCCGGCGCCGGGCGGGCCGCCGTGCGGCCGACGGTCCGGCCGCGGCCGGGAGCCGCGCGACCCGTGGCCGACGGAGTGCCGGACGGCGGCGGGGAGCCGCCGGTGCCGCCCTTTGGCCGCCGCTCCGGCTGTGCGATAGTACGGCGGCTTCAGTCCCCGGACCCCCGTTCCACGATCTCCACTGGAGGGACCCACCCCATGCCCGCCTCGACCCTGCCGCGCCGCGCGTCACGCCGGACGCTCACGTGGCTGCTCACGCTCGCGCTCGCCGCCGCGCTCGCCAGCTCCGCGGCCGCCGCCTCGAAGACCGCGCCCGGCAAGTCGCCGGCCACGACGCCTGCGGCCCCGGCGAAGACCGGCCTCGAGAACCTCGAGAAGCAGGTCAAGGAGTTCACGCTGGCGAACGGCCTCAAGTTCATCGTCGTCGAGCGGCACAACGCGCCGGTCTTCTCGTTCCAGACCGTGGTGAACGCCGGCGGCGCGGACGAGCAGGTCGGGCAGACCGGCATCGCCCACATGATGGAGCACATGGCCTTCAAGGGCACCGCGGTGGTGGGGACCAAGGACTGGGCGAAGGAGAAGCCGCTGCTGGACGCCGAGGAGACCGCCTACCGGGCGCTGCTGGGCGAGCGCCTCAAGGGTCTCAAGGCCGACTCCACGCGGCTGGCCGCGTTGCAAAAGGCGTTCGGCGAGGCGCAGGAGGCCGCACGCGCGCTGGTCGAGGCCAACGAGTTCTCGCGCATCATCGAGGGCGCGGGCGCTCCCGACATGAACGCGGAGACCAGCGACGACGTCACGCGCTACTTCTATTCGCTGCCCTCGAACCGGGTCGAGCTGTGGGCGCTGATGGAGGGCGGCCGGATGTCGCGCCCCGTGCTCCGCGAGTTCTACAAGGAGCGCGACGTCATCTACGAGGAGCGCCGCATGGGGGTGGAGTCCTCGCCGATCGGGCGGCTCTTCATGGGCTTCCTCAACACCGCGTACGTGGCGCATCCCTACAAGACCGGCGTCATCGGCTTCCCGTCGGACCTGAAGAGCTTCAGCCGCACGCAGGCCGAGGCGTTCTTCCGCGACCACTACATGGCGAAGAACATGGCGGTCGCGGTGGTGGGCGACGTCACCGTGCCGGAGTTGCAGGCGCTCGGCGCCAAGTACTTCGGCGGGATCTCCGACGCCCCGGCACCGCCGCCGGTGGTCACCCAGGAGCCCGAGCAGCAGGCCGAGCGCCGCGTCATCTTCGAGGACCCGGCGCAGCCCATGATCATGATCGGCTGGCACATCCCGGCCGGGAACGACCCGCGCTACCCGGCGTACGAGGCGCTCGCCAGCCTGCTGGGCGGCGGTGACTGGGCGCGGCTCAACAAGGCGCTGGTGAAGGAGCGCAAGGTCGCCGTGCAACTGCAGGCCTTCGCCGGCCTTCCCGGCGACAAGTACGCGAGCATGCTGGGCATCCTGGTGGTGCCCGCGACCGGACAGGACCCGCTCCGGGTCGAGCAGGCGGTCTACGACGTCATCGACAGCGTGCTGACCGTGAGCCCGTTCACCGCCGCCGAGCTCGACGGCTACAAGGTCCGCGTGCGGGCGCGGAACATCGGCCGGGCCGAAGGGAACTCGAGCCTGACCGACGCGCTCTCGCGCGCGCAGGTCCTGCAGGGCGACTGGCGGGAGTTCTTCCGCGAGCAGGAGCGCGTGCAGGCGCTCCAGGTGGACGACCTGCTGGCGGCGGCGAAGCGCTCGCTGGTGAAGGGCAACCGGACCGTCGGACTCATCGTGAACCCGCCGCAACAGGCCTCGAACGAGGGAGGGCGCTGACCATGACGACCGCACGCACGATGTTCCGCGTGGCCCTTCTGGGCCTGCTCGCGCTCGTCGCGGTGAGCCCCGCGCGAGCGCAGGACGACGCCAAGTTCGACCCGAAGCAGCTCAAGACCGAGAAGCTGCGCCGCGTGCAGGCGCCCCAGCCCGAGCGCTACCTGATGCCCAACGGCGTCGTGGTCTTCCTGCTCGAGAACCACGACCTGCCGGTCGTGCGGGCGCGGGCGCTGTTCAAGTCCAGCCCGCTGTGGATCCCGGCGGACAAGGCCGGGCTCGGCGACCTGGCCGGCGAGGTCATCCGCAGCGGCGGCAGCGCCGCGCACAGCGGCGACTGGCTCGACGACCGGATGGCGGCCATCGGGGCCTCGATCTCGACCAGCGTGTCGAACGACCAGGCCAGCGGCAGCTTCCGCTGCCTGGCCGACAACACCGCCGAGGTCCTCTCGCTGTTCGCCGAGGTGCTGCGCTCGCCCGACTTCCCCAAGGACAAGATCGAACTGTCCAAGGTCGGCCTGCGGCAGGGCATCGCCAGCCGCAACGACGAGATGATCCCGATCCTGATCCGCGTCTCGACCGAGTCGGTCTACGGCAAGGACAACCCCTACGCGCGCAAGCCGGAGTACGCCACCGTCGAGGCCATCGGGCGCGAGGACTGCCAGAAGCTCCACGCGCGCATCTTCCAGCCCAACCGGATGGTGGTGGCGGTCTACGGCGACTTCAAGTCCGCCGAGATGAAGAAGTTGCTGGCCGCGAAGTTCGGCGACTGGAAGAAGGGCGATGCCGCGCCGGTGCCGCCGGCGCCGTTGCCTGGCGTCGCCAAGGCCCGGCTGGTGTTCGCGCCGAAGGAGGACGTCACCCAGTCCGGCATCATCATCTCGCACCTGGGCTTCCGCGCCGACGACCGCGACTACGCCTCGATGACCGTCTGCGAGATGGCCCTGGGCGGCGGTTTCCAGTCGCGGCTGGTCAACAAGATCCGCACCGAGCGCGGGCTCGCCTACTCGGCCGGCGCGGCGGCCGGTGCCGATTTCGCGCGGCCCGGCGTGTTCCTGGCCTACTCGCTCACCCGCACCGACTCGGCCCTCACCGCGCTCGACCTGCTGCGGCAGGAGACCACCCGGGTGACCGAGGAGCCGTTCACCGACGCCGAGCTCAAGGTGGCCAAGGAGTCCGTGGTGAACAGCCTGGTGTTCAGCTTCGCCGAGCCCTCGGCGATCCTGTTCCGCTCGGCGTTCTACGAGATGACCGGCTACCCGCTCGACTTCCTTGAGCGCTACCAGAAGGCGCTCGAGGACGTGAACGCGACCACCGTGCTCGAGGCGGCGAAGCGCAAGATCCGCCCCGCGGAGTTCGTGGCCGTGGTGGTGGGGAAGGAGAAGGAGTTCGAGAAGCCGCTCGAGAGCATGGGCCTGCCGGTCGAGCGCGCCGACATCAGCATCCCGCCGCCGGCTTCGAAGCTGGCGCTGCCGGTCGGCGAGGCCGGTCCGGAGGCGCTGGCGAAGGGCCAGTCGCTGCTCACCAAGGCCGCCGGCCTGGCGGGCGGTAGCGCGGCCTGGGCGGCGGTCAAGAGCATCGGCCTCAACCAGGATGAGGTCATCACGATGCAGGGGCAGTCCATGGCGATGACCAGCGTGACGCAGTGGCGGCTGCCCGACCGCGTCCTCGCCACGCGCAAGCTCGCCATGGGCGAGTTCTCGCAGGGCTTCGACGGGACCAGCGGCTGGATGGCCGGCATGGGCCAGCTGCGCGACGAGCCCAAGGCAGGCGAGGAGTTGAAGAAGCAGTACGAACGCTCGTTCTTCCGGCTGTTCGCCGAGCCCGCCGCCTACCAGGTGCAGGCGCTGGACGAGCCGAAGACGGTGGACGGCCTGACCTGCAGCGTGGCGTTGGTCAAGAGCGAGACGACGCGGGACTGGCTGCTCTACTTCGCCCCCAACGGCGCGATCGCCCGCATGGAGTACATGGGGGAGGGCATGGGCGGCGGACCGGCGAAGACCACGGTGGTCTTCGGCGACTGGAAGCCGGTCGGCAACATCCAGTACCCGCACAGCGAGAAGACGCTCCTGGACGACAAGCCGGTGATGGATGCCAAGGTCACGAACGTGACGCTGAATCCCACGCTGGCGGACGACCTGTTCAAGAAGCCGGCGGCGAAGTAGGGAAGGGACGCAGGGCCCGGGAGGCCCGGATCGAAGAGGCCAGCCCCGCACGGGCTGGCCTCTTTGGCATATGGGAGTGCGGTGCGCAGCGGATGAAATGGGGCTTGACCGGTCGGCATCGCCAGCCTAGGCTCATATGCGTCAGGTGAACCGGTAGTCTGGATCGGGATTCTCATGGCCGCACCCCCTCCGTTCCGAACCGAGACTTGCCCCCGGCCCTACGCTGATGGCCCCTTGCCGTCGGCGCAGGGCCGTTTTGCGTTCTTCGGGACCGATCTGGAGGAGGCAGCGACGCCGGATTCGCACGGAGGCAGGGCTCCGAGGGCGCCAGCGAAGGGGCATCCTCGTGTCGGGGTGGCGATGGTGACCACACTGCTCCTGATCGCGACGCTGGTCTTTGACCCACGGGAGGGAGGCGCCAGGATCATCGCGCCGCGGCTCACGCCAGGAGATCCGAAGCCGACGCAGGAGATGGGGGAGCCAGACGTACCCCCTACAACCCGATTCATTCTCCCGCGCCGAGTGTGGTTCCCATCTGTTCTTGCCCCCAGCGGTCTCTCTGTCAGCTTGGCCACTGTGGCACTGAGTGCCTTGCTTCCTGCGCGAGTGTGGGTTGCGCCGTGTGCGCCTCGCCCGTGGGTGAAGCGATGACCAGAGTGCTTGATCGCGCAGCCTCGCTCATGAAGCTCCTGATGGAAGGGCCTTTGGAGCAGGCGCAGCAGCCCTTGGCTGAATCCGCCATCCGACTCTGCGAGGACTTGATTGCTGCGGGCGAGGCCCGCGTAGCTATGAGTCTCTTAGCTGCACTTGAGCCACTAGGCAAGTTCCTGACTGCAGAGATTGTGTTGAGAGCGGAGATAGCAAAGGTCGCTGTCTTGAATTCCGTTGGGCGCTACGCGGAGGCGCTCGAGTTGGCAGAGACCACTGAGGCGCGTTGCCCTGAACTCCTACAGAGGCTGCCCGAAATTGCCTGTCGCGTTCGACTCTTGCAGGGAACAAGCTTGTGGCTACTTAATCGGCCCGAGGAGGCGATTCGCAGATTGAGCAAGTTGAGGGAGCGCCTGCTCACGCAACCGGATTCCCATCTTCTTGCGGATTGCACAATCCAACTCTCTGCAGCGCACACGATCTTGGGCGACTTCAAGACCGCGCGCGATCTTGCACTCGACGGTCTCGTGTCGGCCCGACGTTCGGGAAACAAGGCGAGTGAGGGTATTGCGGTCGAAAACCGCGCCATGCTTGAACGTGTGTTCTGCAGATGGGCGGAGGCAATGGAGGCAAGCGAGGCCTCGCTGCAGATTCACGAAGCAGCTGGCAATCGGAGGCAACTTAGCCACGCGCGCCGCGGCGTGGCCATGCTTCACTGGAGACGTGGGAGTATTGAGAAGGCACTCCAGATCATTGACACGTGCATTGCTAGCGGAGGCGATTCGGAGGACCAATCAGCGCTGTCCTACGCGAAGCTGATAAAGGCTGCCGCCCTGATGCATCAGGGGAGGTGGACTCTGGCGGCGGACCTCTGTCGAGCGATTCCGGGATGGGACGTGCCTTCCCGGGAATCGCGAGCGGCACTCCTCGCCGCCGAGTATCTGGGTGATGTGACCTTGGAGCACGGCGATGCGGCCGGGGCACTGACTCAGTACGAAGAGGTCTACCGAAAGGCGCTGGCCGTGTTCCCGAAGGGCGATGTCGTTGCTGATCTCCGCCGTCGGGTAGCGGAGTGCTACTGCCTCCTCGGCCGCCACGAAGCGGCCTACGCCGAAGCTAAGTCCGCCCTGGAGCACTTTCAGAGGGTTGGCGACCGCTACGAAGAAGCCGCCACCTATCGAATCATGGCTCTGAGCGCGGGTGCCACCGGGAGGCCGGACGAGGCCAGGAAGTGGTTCGACGAAGGCTTCGCCTTCTTCGACGAGATCGCGACCCCCTACGAGTGGGGCAAGCTCTGGATGGCCTACGGGGACTGGCTGCTGGGGCCGCATTCGGGCGCCTACGCGGATCGCAAGGGCGCTCTCGAAGCCTACCAGGCTGCGCGCAACCACTTTGACGGGATGGGCGCCGAGGCGAAGCTGGCCGAGGCGAAGGCGCGGATCGAGAAGCTGGTGTGAACCGCGCCGGGTTTCCCGGAGGCTCCATTGCCTGAGAGGATGGAGTCATGGCGAGAGCGAGCCGGTTTTCCCCGGAGGTGCGCGAGCGGGCGGTCCGGATGGTGCTCGAGCACCGCGAGCAGTACGCGACACAGTGGGCGGCGATCACCTCGATCGCGGAGAAGATCGGCTGTGCGGCTGAGACGCTGCGCAGCTGGGTGCGGCGGGCGGAGCGGGACGCGGGTACTCGACCCGGATTGATGACCGACGAGCGCGCCCGTCTGAAGCAGCTCGAACGCGAGAACTTCGAGCTGCGGCGCGCCAACGAGATCCTGAAGAAGGCGGCGGCGTATTTCGCCCAGGCGGAGCTCGACCGCCGAGCGAAGTGATGGTGCGGTTCATCGACGAACACCGCGAGCAGTACGGGGTCGAGCCGATCTGCGAGGTGCTGCCGATCGCCCCATCCGTCTACCACGAGCACAAGGCGCGGGAGCGCGATCCCGAACGCCGTCCGGCGCGTGCCCGGCGGGATCAGGAGCTGGCTGAGCAGGTCCGGCGCGTCTGGAACGAGAACCAGCAGGTCTACGGCCCGCGGAAGGTGTGGAAGCAGCTCCAGCGCGAGCAGGTTCCGGTCGCCCGCTGCACGGTCGCGCGCCTGATGCGCCGGCTGGGCCTGCAGGGTGCGGTGCGGGGCCGCCGGTTCAAGGTGACGACGATTCCGGACACGCTGGCAGCGCGGCCGCTGGATCTGGTGACGCGGCAGTTCAGCGCGACGCGACCGAACCAGCTCTGGGTCGCCGACCTGACGTACGTGGCGACTTGGCGCGGCTTCGTCTACGTGGCGTTCGTGATCGACGTGTTCTCGCGGCGGATCGTGGGCTGGCGGGCGTCGAACTCGCTGCGCAGCGACCTGGCACTGGATGCGCTGGAGCAGGCGCTCTACGACCGCCCCATCGCCGAGTCGGAGCGGCTGGTTCATCACAGCGATCGGGGCGTCCAGTACCTGTCGATTCGCTACACCGAGCGGCTGGCCGAAGCGGGCATCGAGCCCTCGGTGGGCAGCAAGGGGGACTCGTACGACAACGCGATGGCCGAGAGCGTGATCGGGCTCTTCAAGGCGGAGGTCATTCATCGCCTGGGGCCGTGGAAGGGGCTCGACGACGTGGAGTTCGCAACACTCGACTGGGTCGCGTGGTTCAACGGCAAGCGCCTGCTCGAACCGCTCGGATACGTTCCCCCGATCGAGTTCGAGGAGGCGTACTATCATCGTCAGGCCACCCAGACCGAGGTGGCGTAACTCAAGTCCGGAGCTCTCCGGAGAACCCGGCGCGGTTCAGGTGCAGCCGCACGGCGAAGCCGCCGGGCGGGTGGCCGACGCGGCCCTGGCCGACGAGCGGCACGCGCCGCGTCGCCCGCGTCGCTCGACGGACGTCGACCGCCGTGCGGCATGGGCGTTCGAGAACTTCAGGCTCGTCACGCGCAACCCGGCCATGCTGGCCCTGCTCGACGACGTGGCCAAGCTCGCGGCGAGCCAGACGCCGATGCTGGTCCTGGGCGAGTCGGGAACCGGCAAGGAGTTGATCGCGCGGGGCATCCATGCCCTCTCCCTGCGCAAGGGCACGTTCATGGCCATCAACGCGGGTTCGCTGCCGCGGGAGATCATCGAGAGCGAGCTGTTCGGCCACGTGGCGGGCTCGTTCACGGGTGCAAGCCGCGACAAGCCGGGCATGTTCGAGGTCTGCGACAAGGGCACCGCGTTCCTCGACGAGATCGCCGAGATGCCGGTCGAGCTCCAGTCGCGCCTGCTGCGCTTCCTCGAGACCGGCGAGGTCCGGCGCGTGGGCTCCAACTCCAATGTCGCCGTGGACACGCGGATCATCGCGGCGACCAATCGCGAGCGCGCCGCGCTCGAGCGGGGCGATGGGTTCCGGATCGACCTCTACTATCGGTTGGCCCACGCCGTGATCGTGCTGCCGCCGCTGCGACAGCGGGGGGACGATGTCGGCTTGCTGGTCGAGCATTTCCTGCAGGAGGCCTGCACGGCGGCGAAGCGGCAGGTGCGCTTGTCGCCCGCCGCGATCCGGCGACTCGCCGGGTACTCCTGGCCGGGCAACATCCGCCAGTTGCGCTCGGTGATCAAGCGCGTGGTCCTGCTGGGTGCGGAAGATCACGAGGTGACGCCCGAGAGTCTCCAGCTCGAGAACTCCGAGGTCCCGACGACGCTGGTCGAGGAACTGGAGCAGGCCGAGCGCCGCCGCATGGGGGAGGCGCTCGCCCAGGCCCGCGGCTCGCGCACCGAGGCGGCCCGGATCCTCGGCCTGCCGCGCACGACGCTCATCAACCGGGCGAAGCGCTACGGGCTGACGTAGGCCGGGCTCCAGCGTCTCGCAGCGTTCCGCTCCCGGGCCCCCGGCGGCATCTCCCCCGCGGAGGCGCTACTCCTTCATCGCCGACCAGTAGAGCGCGTTGAACAGGAACGGGAAGGTGGCGTCGGTCTGCGCCCGGTTCTGGGCGCGGAAGCCGAGCAGCACGAGCCGGCCCTGGCCGTAGGTCATCGCCACCGCGGCCGCCCGCCGAACGATGCGCTCCTCGCCGCTGATCCAGCCCGAGAGCAGCACGTCGCGCGGGTCGTCGGGATAGCTCGCGAGCACCCAGCGCTTCACGTCGGGCGCCGGCGGCGCGGTCTGGAAGGCGATCGGTTGGTCCACGAACAGTGCGGTCTCGTCCGGCAGCCCCCAGGTGACCGGGTGCCCGGCGGTGACGTGGGCGCGCAGCAGCGAGCCCGGACACGCGAATTCGTCGGGCCTGGCGCGCGCCAGGGTGTTGACCACGGGGACGTTGAACTGCTCGGTCACGTAGCCGCACGAGCCGGCGAGCGCCACCAGCGTGCCGCCGGCTTCGACGAACTCCTTGAGCGCCTTCGCCCCATCGGCCTCGAGCCCGCCGCGGTACTCGGGCGGCAGCTCCGCGAAGTAGGTCATCGCGCCCTCGTCGCGCTTGGGCCGCCCGGTGGCGATGACCTCCCTGGCGAGGTCGGGCAGCACGATGACGTCGAAGCGCGCGCGCAGGCCGCCCTTCTTCAAGGTGGCGTTGTCGAGCGAGGCCGGCGCGAAGCCGTAGGTCTCGAGGATGAAGCGGGTCCAGCCCTCGTCGGTGGACGCCAGCCACGGCTTGTAGAGGCCGACGCGCGGAGCGGTCAAGGTCGCGGCATTCGCCGGCGCGACTTCGGCCGGCACCAGCGTGACGCCCGGCGCCAGGGCCTTCGCCGCGGCGAGCGCGGCCGCGTGGTCGAGGAACGCGGTGCCCGCCGGCCAGCTCGTGCCCGCGGCCTCGACCGCCTCGCGCGCGACGCTCACGCGCCCGCCGCTGCGCAGCGCGGCGTTCAGGGCGCGTGCCGATTCCACGCCCGGCGCCAGCGCGGCCCCGCCGGCCGGCGCTTCGCCCGCGGCGCTCGCGGGCACGTACTGCCGCGTCCCCGCCGGCAGCGTGCCCCGCTCCACGGTGACGCCCATCATCAGCGGCAGCGACCACGCCGCCACGTCGTAGGGGCGCACGATGTCCTTCCCGGGCACCAGCTTCACCTCCGGGTAGCGCTGCGCGGTCAGCATCTCGCGCACGAACAGCCCGTAGGGCTGGGCCAGCGGCACCCACAGGTCGCCGCCGGGGCCCTCGGCGACCTCGGCGTTGTGCGCGTCGAGCAGCGCCGCGAGCCGCAGCGCGGTGGGCCAGTCGCGCTGCGTGCGCGGGATGCGGAACGCCTCACCCGGCTGCGCCTGCGCGATCGACGCGTTCGCCCGCGCCGCCATGTCGCGCAGCATGTCCTCGCGGTGCTGCGCGCAGGTCTCGAGCAGCGCGTCCGAGGCGATGCGCTCGTAGTCCATGATGTCGCGCAGGCGCCACCAGCCGCCCGGCCACGGGCTCGGGAAGTTGGTCTGCGGCCGGTAGTCGATCAGGCCCTTGCGATCGCCGCTCAGCTCGTTCGGCTCCACGTAGACCGGCGTGGCGACGCGCACCGAGGCCGCCTCGGTGAGCAGGCCGGAGATGTTCTTGAACCACGCGGTGTTCTTGGTGCCGCCCGGCCAGTAGGCGTCGAACTGGTAGCCGTAGATCACCCCCGACTTCCGCGCCTGCTCGAGGCGCAGCGCCATCTGCGAGCCGATCAGGTTGACCTCGCGCCACACCAGCGGGTGGATCTCGGGGGCCACCGGCTCGGAGTAGGGCGGCAGGAACAGGCGCGGCCCCGTGGCGCCCATCTGGTGCTCGTCGAGCCACACCTGGGGGAACCACTCCTTGTAGACCGCGCGCGACATCGCCTGCGACTCCTTCTGTGTGAGCATGAACCAGTCGCGGTTGTCGTCGTGCCCGGTGTAGGGGTGGTAGAGCCACGGCATGCGCCCGCCCTCGTAGCGCGTGCCGAGGTACTTGCGGTACCACTCGGTCTCCATGATCTGGCCGTCGGGATTGAGCGAGGGCACCAGCAGCAGCACCACCTGGTCGAGGCGGTGGAGCGTCTCGGGGTCGTCGGCGGTGGCGAGCGCGTGTGCCCATTCCATCGCCATCTGCGAGGCGGCGATCTCGGTGGAGTGGATGTTGCAGGTCACCAGCAGCATCGTCCGGCCCTCGCGTGCCAGCGAGTCGATCCCGCCGGCGCTGAGTCCGCGCGGGTCGCTGAGCCGCCGCGCGATCTCCTTCAGGCGGGGCAGGCGCGCGAGGTTCGCCTCGGACGAGATCACCGCCATGATCATGGGCTCGCCCAGCGTGGTGGGGCCGAGGTCCTCGACCTGCACGCGCGGCGAGAGACGGTCGAGCTCGGCGAAGTAGGCACGGATCTGTCGGTAGTCCGCCAGCACGCGGTCGGCGCCGATGGCCATCTTGAGATGTTCGCTCGGCGTCGGGATCACCGCGGCGCGGGCGGAGCACGGGGCCACGATGGACAGGGCGAGCAGGAGCGGGGTCACGTGACGCAAGGTCAGCCTCCTGGTTGGCGGGAGGCCGGATGGTGCCATAGATGGCGGGCGATGAGTAGGCGAATCGCCCCCTCGGCCGCGCGGGCGTCGCGCCCGCCCGGCGCGCGGCGCGCGAGGCGCTTGCCCTCTGCGGGCCGACGCGACATCCTGTGCGCAGGCACGGACCGAGCGGGTGTCGAGCACCGAGCGGGCACGAGCAGGTCGAGTGCCGCGCCCTCGGCCCGCGCCCGGCCCGACGCCCAGTTCCTGGAGGTCCCATGTCATCCGCGCTGCGCGTGCTCCCCGCGTCCCTCACGCTCCTGCTCCTGGGCCTTGGCGGTCCCGTCGCCGTGGCCGCGTCGTCCCCGGGCTCCCGGGACGCCCAGGCGCGCATCGGCGCTTCGGCGATCCTCCACGACACCGAGGCCCTGTCGGCGGACTCGATGGAGGGTCGCTTCCCGGGCACCGCGGGCGACCGCAGGGCGCGGGGCTACCTCGCGCGGCGCCTGCGCGAGATCGGCTTCGAGCCGGGTGGCGCGGCCGGTTCGTGGGAGCAGCCCATCACGCTGGTGGGCCTGACGACGCGGAACCTCGACACCTGGCGCTTCGCCGGCCCGGCGGGGGATGCCGCGTTCCGCTGGGGCGAGGACTTCATCGGCGGGAGCGGTGTGCAGACTCCGCGTGTCTCCGTCCCCGAGACCGAGGTCGTCTTCGTGGGCTACGGCATCCAGGCCCCGGAGTTCCAGTGGGACGACTTCAAGGGCGCCGACCTGAAGGGCAAGATCCTCCTCATCCTGAACAGCGACCCCGATTGGGACCCGGCGTTGTTCGCCGGGAAGAAGCGCCTGTTCTACGGGCGCTGGGACTACAAGTACGACGCCGCAGCGCGCCAGGGCGCGGCCGCCGCGATCATCCTCCACACCGAGGAGTCGGCGGGCTACGGCTGGAACGTGGTGCAGCGCTCGTGGGCGGGGACCCAGTTCGAGGTGCCGGCGGCGGGCGAGCCGCGGCTCGGGTTCAAGAGCTGGCTGACCGAGCCGGCGGTGCGCCGGATGTGCGCGCTGGGCGGCAAAGACCTGGATTCGCTCGTCGCGGCGGCACGCCGGCGCGAGTTCAGGCCGGTCCCGCTGGGTGTCAGGACCTCGCTGGCGTTCGACGTCACGGTCGAGGAGACCGAGACCGCGAACGTCGTCGGGCTGCTGCCCGGGGGCGACCCCGGGCTTCGCGACGAGGCGGTCGTCTTCACCGCCCACCACGACCATCTCGGGGTCGGCGAGCCCGATGCCACCGGGGACCGCATCAACAACGGGGCCCTGGACAACGCCTCCGGCTGTGCGCAGGTGCTCGCGCTGGCCGGGGCCTTCGCCGCCACGCGGCCGCGGCCGGCCCGCAGCGTGATCGCGCTGTTCGTCGCGGGCGAGGAACAGGGTCTGGTCGGCTCGCAGTACTACGCGGCCCACCCCACCGTCCCGCTCGCCCGCATCGCGGCCGACATCAACTTCGACGGCGGCAACGTGCTCGGCCGCACCTCGGACGTCTCGGTCATCGGCAAGGGCAAGTCGGACCTCGAAGACCTCCTTGCCGCCGCCGCCGCGACCCAGGGACGTACGCTGGTGGACGACCCCGAACCGGACAAGGGCTACTACTACCGTTCGGACCAGCTGAGTCTCGCCCGGGCCGGAGTGCCCGCGCTCTACTTCAAGTCGGGGAGGGCATTCATCGGACGGCCCGAGGAATGGGGCAGGCAGAAGGACGCCGACTTCCGGCGGCTGCACTACCACCAGCCGAGCGACGAGATCCGGCCCGAGTGGGACCTCTCCGGCATGGTCGAGGACACGCGACTCGGCTACCTCGTCGGCCTCGAGGTGGCGAACGGCGCCGGGCGCCCGTCGTGGTACCCGGGGGACGAGTTCGAGGCGGCGAGGAAGAAGTCACTGGAACAGGACGGCCGGGGGCGGCGGTAGGGAGATCGGGCCGGCGCAGCTTCCCTGGCACCCGCGCGCGGGTGCCTGCATCCAAGGGGTATCGCCTTTCCGAGTCCTGCCCTCACAGCGCCGCCCTTCGACGACCGAAGCCGTCCCCGACTGGAGTGGATATCCATGGCAGACGTTTCCCTGTTCTCGCCCGCCACGCTCGGCCCGCTGGTCCTGCGCAACCGCGCCGTGATGGCGCCCATGACGCGCAGCCGCGCCGCCGAGGGCGGCACGCCCAACGACCTGATGGCCGAGTACTACGGCCAGCGGGCGGACGCGGGGCTCATCATCACCGAGGGCACCTCGCCCGCGCCCAACGGCACCGGCTACGCCCGCATCCCGGGCCTCTGGTCGGCCGCGCAGGTCGGGGGCTGGAAGAAGGTCACGCAAGCGGTCCACGCCAAGGGCGGCCGCATCTTCGCGCAGCTGATGCACACCGGGCGGGTGGGCCATCCGCTCAACCTGCCCGCGGGCGCCGAGGTGGTCGCCCCCAGCGCGGTCGCGGTCGACGGCCGGATGTACACCGACGCGCAAGGCATGCAGCCGTACCCGGTGCCGCGGGCGATGAGCGAGGACGACGTGCGCCAGGCCATCGACTCGTACGTGCTGGCTGCGCGCAACGCGATCGCCGCGGGCTTCGATGGGGTCGAGTTGCACGGCGCCAACGGCTACCTGATCGAGCAGTTCCTCAACCCGCACACGAACCTGCGCACCGACGCGTGGGGCGGCTCGGTGGAGAAGCGGCTCGGCTTTGCGCTCGAGGCGGCGCGGGCGGTGACCGCGGCGATCGGCGGCGCGCGGGTCGGCATCCGGCTCTCGCCGTACGGGGCGAACGCCGGCATGAAGCCCTATCCCGAGATCGACGAGACCTACGCCACGCTCGTGCCGAAGCTGGCGTCCATCGGCATCCAGTACGTCCACGTCGTGGACCACTCGTCGATGGGCGCGCCGACGGTGCCGGCGAGCCTGAAGTCCGCGCTGCGGAAGGCGTGGCCCCGCACCTTCATCCTGGCCGGCGGTTTCGACCGGGCGGGCGCCGAGGCGGCGCTGCGCGAGGGCCGGTGCGACCTGGTGGCTTTCGGCCGGCCGTTCCTCGCCAATCCCGACCTGATCACGCGGCTGGAGCGCGGGCTGGCGCTCAATCCACCCGACTTCGCGACGTTCTACACGCCCGGGCCGAAGGGCTACACGGACTACCCGGCGCTGGACGCAGCCGGCGAGACGCAGGCGGCGTCTCCGGTCTGACCGGTACCGGCCTCACCGACAGGATGAAGCAGAGCGGCTAACGCGTTGCGCCTGTGCAGACAACGGCCCGTCCCCGACCGGGGGGCGGGCCGTTCCATTTGCTCGACGTACGTCCGGCCGGACGCTCGCGGCCCCGGCCGGTCCGGTGTGGTCCATTGGTCCCACCGCGAAGAAGCATCTTCGCACGGTATGTTTGCCGCCGAGCCTGCATCCAAACGACGTCACCCGACCGGGGGAGCGCATGGACTTCACTTTGCCCGAGCACGTGAACGCCCTCCGCGAGGAGGTGCGACGCTTCGCCGAGAACGAGATCCGCCCGCACGTGATGGAGTGGGACGAAGCCAAGACCTTCCCCGCGGAGGTCATGGCGCAGCTCGGCGCGATGGGGATGATGGGCGTGATCTTCCCCGAGGAGTACGGCGGCGCCGGCATGGGCTACCTCGAGTACGCCGTGGTGGTGGAGGAGTTGAGCCGCGTGGACGGCAGCGTGGGCCTGGGCATCGCGGCGCACAACAGCCTGTGCTCCAACCACATCTTCGCCATGGGCAGCGAGGCGCAGAAGCGCCGCTACCTCGTGCCGCTCGCCAGCGGCAAGGTGATCGGCGCCTGGGCGCTCACCGAGCCCGGGGCCGGCAGCGACGCTGGCGCGCTGCGCACGGTGGCGAGGCAGGACGGCGGCGACTGGGTCATCAACGGCACCAAGAACTTCATCACGCATGCCACCGTGGGCGGGATCGCCGTGGTGATGGCGCGCACGCGCCCGGGGCACGGCACCGACGGCATCAGCGCCTTCATCGTCGAGAAGGGCATGAAGGGGCTGCACGCCGGCAAGCAGGAGAACAAGCTGGGGATGCGCGCCAGCGACACCTCGGAGCTGATCCTCGAGGACGTGCGGGTGCCGGCGGAGAACCTGCTGGGCGAGGAGGGCGTGGGCTTCAAGCAGGCCATGAAGACGCTCGACGGCGGGCGCATCAGCATCGCCGCGCTGGGCCTCGGGATGGCGCAGGGCGCCTTCGAGGAGAGCGTGCGCTACGCGAAGAAGCGCCAGACCTTCGGCCGGCCCATCGCCGAGCACCAGGGCATCCAGTTCAAGCTGGCCGACATGCAGGTGCAGGTCGAGGCGGCACGCCTGCTGGTCTACCAGGCCGCGAACCTGCGCGACCAGCGGCGCCCCTACGCCAAGGCCGCCAGCATGGCCAAGCTCCACAGCTCCGAGACCGCCTGCCGCGTGGCCGACGAGGCCGTCCAGATCCACGGCGGCTACGGCTTCATCAAGGACTACCCGGTCGAGAAGTTCTACCGCGACGTGAAGCTCTGCACCATCGGCGAGGGCACCAGCGAGGTGCAGCGCATGGTCATCGCGCGTCACCTGCTGAAGGAATTCTAGCGTGCCGGCCCCCGGAGACCGCCCGTGACGCTGATCAAGAGCCACGTGAAGCCCTCGTCCGACGAGTACCGGGCGAACCACGCGCACAACCTCGCGCTGTGCGAGGACCTCGAGCGCCGCAAGGAGGTCCTGCGCCAGGGCGGCGGCGAGAAGGCCAACGCGCGCCACGCCGGCCAGGGCAAGATGTTCGTGCGCGACCGCATCGCCGCGCTGTGCGACAAGGCGACGCCGTTCCTCGAAGTCGGCCTGTTCGCCGCGTACGAGGTGTACGACGACCCGGTGCCGGCGGCCGGGCTGGTGGCGGGGGTGGGGATGGTGCACGGGCGGCCGTGCATGATCATCGCCAACGACGCGACGGTGAAGGGCGGCACCTACTACCCGCTCACGGTCAAGAAGCACCTGCGCGCGCAGGAGATCGCGCTCGAGAACCGCCTGCCCTGTCTCTACCTGGTGGACAGCGGCGGCGCGTTCCTGCCCATGCAGGCCGAGGTCTTCCCCGACCGCGACCACTTCGGGCGCATCTTCTACAACCAGGCGATGCTCTCGGCGGCGGGCGTCCCACAGCTCTCGGCGGTGATGGGCAGCTGCACCGCCGGGGGCGCCTACGTCCCGGCGATGAGCGACCAGTCCATCATCGTGCAGGGGACCGGCACCATCTTCCTCGCCGGGCCGCCGCTGGTGAAGGCCGCGACCGGCGAGGACGTCAGCGCCGAGGACCTGGGCGGCGCGCGGGTCCACACCGAGATCTCGGGCGTGGCCGACCACTTCGCCGAGGACGACGAACAGGCGATCGAGATCCTGCGCGAGCTGGTCTCGCACCTCGGCGCGCGCGAGCAGGCCGCGGTGGTGCTGCGCAACCCGGAGCCGCCCGCCTACGACCCCGACGAGATCCTGGGCGCGTGGCCGCGCGACCTGCGCCGCCAGAGCGACGTGCGCGAGGTCATCGCCCGGGTCGTGGACGGCAGCCGCTTCTTCGAGTTCAAGGCCCGCTACGGGACCACGCTGGTGGCCGGCTTCGCCCACCTCGAGGGGATGCCGTGCGGCATCGTGGCCAGCAACGGCGTGCTGTTCAGCGAGAGTGCCCTCAAGGCGGCGCACTTCATCGAGCTGTGCACCACGCAAAGGGTCCCGCTGGTGTTCCTGCAGAACATCACCGGCTACATGGTGGGGGCGCAGTACGAGCGCGGCGGCATCGCCAAGGACGGCGCCAAGATGGTGCACGCCGTGGCGACCGCGCGCGTGCCGAAGATCACGCTGATGATGGGCGGCAGCTTCGGCGCGGGCAACTACGGGATGTGCGGCCGGGCGTACTCGCCGCGCTTCCTGTGGACGTGGCCCACCGCGCGGATCTCGGTGATGGGCGGCGAACAGGCCGCGCAGGTGCTGGTCACGGTCAAGCGCGACCAGCTGGCGCGCGAGCAGAAGGTGCTGGCCTCCGCCGAGGCCGAGGCCATCGCCGGTCCGATCCGCGAGAAGTACGAGCGCGAGGGACACCCGCTGTACGCGTCGGCCCGTCTCTGGGACGACGGCGTGATCGACCTGCGGGGCACGCGCGCCGTCCTGGCGGCGAGCCTCGCCACGGCCCTCTCGGCCCCCATCGAGGACACCCGCACCGGTGTCTTCCGCTTCTGAGGCGCTGCCATGACCCGGGAACTCATCCGCATCGCCAACGCCGGCGGCTACTGGGGCGACGACCCGCACGCGTTGCGGCGGCAGGTCGAGGGCCCGCTCGCGCTCGACTACGTCTCGATCGACTACCTGGCCGAGGTCACCATGAGCATCCTGCAGAAGCAGCGGCTCAAGGACCCGGGCGCCGGGTACGCGCGCGACTTCGTCACGCAGATCGAGCCGCTGCTGGAGCGCATCCTCGAGCGCGGCATCCGCGTCATCACCAACGCCGGCGGCGTGAACCCGGTGGCCTGCGCCGAGGCGCTGGCGGCGGTGGCGCGGGCGAAGGGCCTCGAGCTGCGGCTGGCGGTCATCGATGGCGACGACATCGCGCCGCGCCTGGGCGAGCTGCGCGCGCAGGGCGTCGACCTGCGCAACCTCGAGACCGGGGAGTCGTTCGCGCCCTACGCGGGCCGGGCACTCTCCGCCAACGCCTACTTCGGCGCGCGGCCGGTGGTGGAGGCGCTCCGGGGCGACCCCGACATCGTGATCTGCGGGCGCGTGACCGACACCGGCATCACGCTGGCGCCGCTGGTCCACGCCTTCGGCTGGTCGGCGACCGACTACGACCGCATCGCCCACGGCATCGTGGCCGGGCACATCATCGAGTGCGGCGCACAAGCGACCGGCGGCAACTTCACCGACTGGCGGAAGGTCCCGTCCTTCGTGGACGTGGGCTTCCCGGTCGTCGAGTGCGCCCCCGACGGCTCCTTCGTGGTGACCAAGCAGCCCGGCAGCGGCGGCTTGGTCACCACGCAGACGGTGCGGGAGCAGCTGCTCTACGAGATGGGCGACCCGCAGGCCTACCTCACGCCCGACGTGATCGCCGACTTCTCGAGCATCCGGCTCGAGCCCGCGGGCCCGGACCGCGTGCGGGTCTCGGGGGTGAAGGGGCGTCCGCCCACCGACCTGCTCAAGGTCAGCGTCGCCTACGCCGACGGCCACAAGGCCAGCGGCTCGCTCATCGTCTCCGGTCCCGACGCGCGCGCCAAGGCCGAGGTCTTCGCGCAGGTCTTCTGGGAGCGCTGCGCGGCCGAGCTGCGCAAGGCGGGCCTGCCCGCGCTCGACGACACCTGCACGGAGTTCATCGGCGACGACGCGACGCACCGCGGCCTCACCCCGGAGCACGTCGCGAGCGAGGTGCTGCTGCGGCTCTCGGCGCGCTCGGCCGAGCGTCGGCCGCTGGACGTCTACCGCAAGCTGCTGCCCTCGATGATCCTCTCCGGCCCCGCCGGCGTCGCGGTCACCGGTGGCGCGCCGGCGATCTCGGAGGTGGTCAGTTACTGGCCCGCGCTGATGCCGCAGGAGCACGCCCGGCCGGTGGTGACCGTGTTCGAGGAGCGCGGCACCGGCCGGTTCGAGCCGGTCTCGCGGGCGGGGCCGCTGGACTGGCCGGTCACCGGCGGTGGCGGAGCGAGCGGCGCGCGGGTCGCCGATCCGTGGGCCTTCGACGGCGGGCGCGGCGGCCGCGTCGTGGCGATGCCCCTCATGCGCATCGCGCACGCGCGCAGCGGGGACAAGGGCGACACCGCCAACATCGGCCTCATCGGGCGCTCGCCCGAGTGCTACGCGTGGTTGCGCGACCACGTCACGGCGGAGCAGGTGAAGACCTGGTTCGCCGGTGTCTGTCACGGCAAGGTGGAGCGCTTCGCGGTGCCGCACCTGTGGGCGCTGAACTTCCTGCTCGAGGGCGCCCTCGGCGGCGGCGGCACGCGCAGCCTGTTCATCGACGCGCAGGGCAAGACGCTCTCGCAGGCGCTGCTGCGCTGCGTGGTGGACGTGCCCGAGGCCCTGCTCGGCACCATCCGCCTGGAAGACGCACCGTGTCCCGGCGAGCTCGTCCTCGAGCGGGGCCGCTCGTGATCGCGATCCCCGGCTTCCCGGTGGAGCGGGTGCGCCAGCCGGGCCGCAGCGTGCGGCTCGAGGAGTTGCCGCACGGCGTCATGCGGCTGGTGCTCGCGCGCCCCGCGGTCCGCAACGCCTTCGACGAGGCGATGATCTCCGAGATCTCCGGCGCGCTGGGCGCGCTGGCGCTGGTGCCGCAGGGCGCGGAGCTGCGCGTCCTGGTGTTGCAGGGTGAGGGGGAGAGCTTCTGCGCCGGGGGCGACCTCGCCTACATGAAGGCGCAGGCCGCCGCGGGCCCGGAGGAGAACCTCGACGACGCGCGGGCGCTGGGCCGGATGTTCCGCCGCCTCGCCGCGCTCCCCGTGCCGGTGCTGTGCCACGTCCACGGCTCCGCCGTCGGCGGGGGCCTGGGGCTCGCGGCCTGCTCGGACTACGTGCTCGCCGACTCCGCGGCCGTGTTCGCCACCACCGAGGTCCGCCTCGGGCTGGTGCCGGGCCTCATCAGCCCGTACGTCATCCGCCGCCTCGGCGTGGCCCACGCCTCGGCGCTGCTGCTGACCGGCCAGCGCGTGAAGGCCGCCGAGGCCCTGCGCATCGGCCTGGTGCAGCGCGTGCTCGGCCCGGCGGAGGACCCGGGCGGCGCGCTGGCCGAGTTGCTCGGCCAGTTCCTCGCCGCCGGGCCCGAGGCCGCGCGCCGTGCCAAGGCGCTGATGCTCGCGGTCTCGCCCCTGCCCGGTCCCGAACTCACCGAGGTCACCGCCCGGGCCATCGCGGAGGCCCGGGCCTCCGAGGAAGGGCAGGAGGGGCTGCGCGCCTTCTTCGGGAAGGTCCCGCCGCGCTGGGTGCCGTGACGCGGCGCCTGGTCGTCGCCAACCGGGGCGAGATCGCGCGCCGCATCCTGCGTGCCGCCCGCGCGCGCGGCTACTCGGTGGCGGTGGTCTCCACGCCCGAGGACGCCGAGAGCCTGGTGCGGCGCGAGGCGGACGCGGTGCTCGAGGTCGCCAGCTTCCTCGCCCCACGCGAGATCGTGGCCGCCGCGCTCGCCTGGCAGGCGCGGCTCCTGCACCCGGGCTATGGCTTCCTCGCCGAGAACGCGGACTTCGCCCGGGCGGTGGAGGACGCGGGCATCGGCTTCGTCGGGCCCACCGCGGAGAACATGCGGGCGCTGGGCGGCAAGGAGTCCGCCAAGGCCATCGCCCGCGGCTGCGGCGTGCCGACGCTCGCCGCGCTGCTCTCGCACGAGCTCGCCCGCCTGCCGCGCGAGCGCTGGGGCGGCGAGCTGGCCGCGCGCGGCATCGTCGCGCCCTTCCTGGTGAAGGCCAGCGGCGGCGGTGGCGGGCGCGGCATGCGCGTGGTCGAGACGCTGGAGGCGCTCGCCGGCGCCATCGAGCGGGCCTCGGGCGAGGCGCTGGCGGGCTTCGGCGACGGCACGGTCTTCGTCGAGCGCTACCTGCGCGCGCCCCGCCACGTCGAGGTGCAGGTCTTCGGTGACGGCGCCGGGGGCGGGGTGTTCCTCGGCGAGCGCGAGTGCTCGCTGCAGCGGCGGCACCAGAAGGTGCTCGAGGAAGCGCCCAGCCCGGTCGTGGACGAGACGCTGCGCGAGGCCCTGGGCCGCGCTGCGCTCGCCCTGGTCCGCGAGACCCGCTACCGCGGCGCCGGGACGGTGGAGTTCCTGCTGGACGAGGAGGGCGGCTTCCACTTCCTCGAGATGAACACGCGCCTGCAGGTGGAGCACCCGGTCACCGAGATGGTGCTCGGCGTGGACCTGGTGCAGGCCCAGCTCGAGCTGGCCGAGGGGCGCTTCCCGGAGGCGCTCGGCGACCCGGCGCGTTTCGTCGTCCCGCGGCCGCGCGGCGTGGCGCTCGAGGCGCGCGTCCTGGCCGAGGACCCGCGTAACGGCTTCCTGCCCACGCCGGGGCCGCTGGTGGTCTACCGCGAGCCCGTGGGCGAAGGCATCCGCGTGGACTCGGGGGTCTGCGCGGGTGGGCGCATCCTCGACCGCTTCGATTCCCTGGTCGCGAAGCTGGTCGTCTGGGGCGAGGACCGGGCGCAGGCGGTGAGCCGGCTCTCGGCGGCGCTGGAGGACTTCACCATCCTGGGTTGCACCACCAACCTGCCCTTCCTGCAGGCGGTGAGCCGGCACCCCGACTACCTCGCCGGCGTGGAGTCCACCGCCTGGATCGGGGCGAACCTCGAGGCGCTCAACGCGCCGCTGCTGCCCGCCGCGTGCCGGGCGTTCTTCGAGTCGCGGGCCTTCCGCGAATCGCTCTCGTGCGTGTTCCGCGGCGTGGGGGAGCCGCTGCCCGGCCCCGCTGCGCGCTTCGCCGGCCTGGCGCACGCGGAGCTGCGGATCGGCAGCCGCCAGGAGAAGGCGGCGTTCCGCTTCGGGCGCGGGGAGGCGTTCGACAGCTTCACGCTGAGCGGCCCGGCCCTGCGGCAGATGCTCGGGCGCTCGAACGACGGCGTGGCGCGCCACGAGTGCGGCCCCGGCTTCCAGCGGGCCCGCGCCGCGGTGCAGGAGCCCGATTTGGCGCTGCGCCTGCGGGCCTGCCGGCTGGGCGGGTCGCGCATGGCGCTGGCCGTCTTCGGCGAGACGCTGGCGCTCGAGGACCCGCTCGCCACGCTGACCGCGCCCCCGCGTGCCCCCGCCGAGCGCGCCAGCGGGGCCGTGCGCGCACCGATGGCGGGCGCGGTGGTCGAGGTGCGCGTGACGCCGGGCGAGGTGGTGGAGGAGGGCCAGGTCCTGTTCGTCGTGGAGTCCATGAAGATGCAGTTCGAGGTCGCGGCCCCGCGGTCGGGCCGGATCGCCGCCGTCCTGGTGGAGCGCGGCCAGACCCTCCCCGGGCCCGACCCCATGGCGTTGCTGGAGGAGAGCGCCGGGGAATGAGAGGATGGCTCTCCGACTCCGGAGACCGTCCACTGCGCCACCGACCGCCGTTCCTGCCGCTCGTCGTGCTCGTGTTCCTCGCCGCGCCCGGCGGTGCCGCGCCGCCGCGGGCCCGTAGCGCCGCCGACTCGCTCGCCACCTCGCGGGCGCTCACGCGCTGGGGGTGGGACGGCGTGGCCGACCGCGGGATCGAGGCGCGGCAGCGGGCGATCCGCGACCTGAAGGAGGCCATCCGACTCGCCCCGCGCGATCCGGAGCCCTGGCTCGCGCTGGGGCGGGCCTACGAGCTGGGCGACTACGGCGACCTCGCGCGCGGTTGCTATCGCCGGTCCATCGCGCTCGCGCCGCGCCAGCCCGACGGCTACATGGAGCTGGGCATGGCGTGGAAGCGCGAGTTCCTGCGCACCATCGACCGGGCGGCGCTCGAGCGCGCGGTCGCGGCGTTCGACACGGTGGCGCTGCTGCGGCCCCACGGCGCGGACGCCTGGCTGAGGCTCGTGCCCCTGCGCTACGAGCGGGGCGACCTCGCGGGGGCGGCGGCCGCCGCCGAGCGCGCGCTGGAAGGCCGTCCGCGCCGCCCGGCGGCGCCCCTGGCGGTCGCCTGCCTGGCCTACCGGCGGGGGGAGATCGAGCGGGCGGACAGCCTGTTCGCCGCGGCCATCCCGCGGCTGGACCCGACGCTGCAGGCGCTGTTCCAGAAGCCGGCGTGGATCGGGCTCCGCGGTCCCGGCGCAGCGGCGGCCGGCGCTGCGCCGCCGGGCTCCGCTGCCGATCCGTGGGCCGGGCTCGATCCCGATCCGACCACGCCGCAGAACGAGGCCCGGCTCGAATACTGGGCGCGGGTCGCGCACGCCTACCTGCTGTTCTTCGACCCGCTGCGGCCGGAGCTCGACGCGCGTGCCGAGACCTACGTGCGCTACGGCCCGCCGGGCAAGGTCGAGCGGAACCCCGCCGGCGTGGCGGGCACCTTCAAGTACGACCTGGGCCAGTCGGGCCGGAAGGGGTCCGGCATGGCGGAGTACCCGCTCGATGCGTTGGTGTGGAGCTACCCCGACCTCGGCATGCGCGTGGTGCTGCACGACCGATCGCTCACTGGCCGGTACACGGCCGCGACCACGCGCGCTTTCGACCCGCTCTCGGTGCCCGACCCGCGCGTGCTGGCCAGGCGCGGCGACCTGCTGTCGCTGGGCGGCGGGCAGGCGGTCTTCCCGACGCTGCCGCCGAGCGCGCAGCGGCTCGAGGTCGGGGGACTCGCGGCGCGCTTCGAGAGCGACGGCCGGCCACGGCTGGTCGCGCAGGTCCAGGCGCCCGGGGGCCCGGGCGACACGCTGTGGGTGCGCTGGGTGGTGCTGGACTCGACCGGGCGCGAGATCGCGCGGGACGCCGGCGAGCTGGCGGTGTCGGCCTGCGACCCGACTTCGCGCCGCGTCGCGGAGTTCTCCGCCGCGTTGCCGGCCGGGGAGTCCCAGGTGGTGGCCTCGGTGCGCGACGCGCAGCGCCGCCGCGGGCTGTTTCGCGGCCGGCTGGCGCTCGCGCCCGTGCCCCGCGGGCTCGCTCTCAGTGACCTGGTGCTGGCGTGCGGCGAGCCCGCCCTGATGGTGAGCGGCTCGGCCGTGCGGCTCGAGGCCAACATCGACGCGCGCATCGCGGGCCGGCAGCCGCTGGTCGCGTACTTCGAGATCTACCGCCTCGCGGCGGGCGCCGACGGGCTGGCGCGCTTCGAGTACGAGTACATCGTCCGGCGCGTGCCGAAGGCCCAGACCGGGCTGGCGAAGCTGTTCGTATGGCCCGAGGCGCCGGTGGTCAGCGCGACCTCGCGCGAGGCGGTGCAGGTCGGCTCGCTGCGCCGGCAGTTCGTGAGCATCCCGTCGCGGTCGCTGGCGCCGGACCGCTACCGGCTCGAGATCCGCGTCCGCGACCTGCTGACCGGCGCGGAGGTCAAGGGCGCGACGGAGTTCGTGCGGGAGTGAGCCCCGCGCCCACGAGGCCCGAGGGCCGCGGGGTCGACCGCTCGGGCCCGCTCGTGGCGGGCTCGCGGCGGACGGCGAGGGCAGCGCGTCCGCCGGCGGAGGAACTGCCGAAGTAGTCGGCCGCGTAGAGCTGGCTGACCCCGGAATCGGACTCCGGACAGGCGACTGTGGCGTAGGTCTCCAGCACGAAGTCGAGGTTGCCGTCATCGCCGCCGACCGCGTCGAGCGGGACGGCGATGCTGAAGCTGCCGCGGCTGACCCGGAGGGTGGCCGTGCCGCTGGCCGGCCCCCAGCCGCCCGGGTAGCCGGGCTCGAGCGTGATCCGCCGCACGACCGAGGCCCCGCTGGTCGGCTCCCACTCCACGCCGCGAACGATGTAATCGAAGCCCAGCCAGTATCCGGTCCGTTGCTGGTCCGTGTTGAGGAGCACCTGCAGGCACCATCCGCCGGGTCGATAGGGGGAGTACTGCTGTTCCGCACGACTGCCGCGCTGGCTCAGGTTGCCGGTGAGGATCAGGGTGCCGAACTTCACGTCGCTGCGCAGGTGCGAGATGGCGGGGACCTGCGCGCGCTCGTCGGGGGTGCCCCCGCCGCGGCCGGCGTAGCGGGCCGCCGGGACGCGGCCCGGACCTTCCGCGACGGGTGTGCTCGCGTAGACGTCCAGCACGTACTCCACGGGGCCGCTGCCGGCACCCAGCGCCGTCGCGGGCAGGTCGAAGGCGATCCGCGACGACGTCCAGGCCATCGGGGCCGCGTCCACCGGCTCCCAGCGGGACGGCTGGCGACGCCAGAGCCCGATCCTGCCGTCCGGCCGGGGCATGAGCGCGAAGTCGGCGCCGCCCTCGTCGCCGGTGAGCGGATCGCGGTCGGTGTCCAAGTAGAGTCGGAAGGTCCAGGGCGCGGGCGCGCTCGATCCGGGTCGGACGAGGGACACGGCAGGCTCGTCATCCGGGACGATCTCGAGCGAGAAGCTCAGCCGGTCCCCAGCGCGCGTGATGGCGACCGCGCCGATGGCCGGGACCTCGATTCCGCCCGCAGCCGGCGCAGCGGCCCCCGTCCCGATCGCGGCGCCGGCACCGGCGCCGTTGACCGGGGCGAGAGGGGAGACGCCGCAGGAACCGGCGGCGAGCGACAGCGCGGCCGCCGCCGTGATCACGGCGGCGAGACGGATCGCGCGGGATGCGGCTTCCAGGCCGCGGATGGGATATGGCATGCCACCGAATCGCCCGCAAGTGGCGGGCCACGCCGTGCCAGGAAGGCGAGGCAGGGACCAAGTCGTTCGGTGACTTGGCCCTGGCGAATCCGCGCGGCCCCACCCGCTCGCGCGGCAGCCGGACTGCTCGGGAGGAAGTGTAGCCTGGGGCGACGGTGCAGCGTCGAGGCGGGCGCTCGGACGCGCGCCGCAGCCGGACGGTCGCCGGCCGCCTCGAGTGAAGAGCGGCCGCGACCCGGGGTTGGCCCGGCTCAGCGCAGGAGCGTGATCCGCCGGGTCTCGGTGCGGTCGTCGAGTCGCAGGCGCGCGAAGTAGACGCCCGCCTGCAGAGCGCGGCCCGCGTCGTCGCGCCCGTCCCAGCGGGGCACGTGGTCGCCGCTGGCGAAGTCTCCCGAGGCGAGCGTGCGCACCCGGCGCCCGCTCGCGTCGAACACCGCCAGCGAGCCCCGTCGCGGGGCGGCCAGGGAGAAGCGCAGGACGCAGGCGCCGCTCGCGGGATTGGGCTGCACCACCAACGGCCGCGTCTCGGGCGCCGCCGGCGGCTCCGTGATCGCGGTCGTGTCGATGAGATCGTCGAGCACCAGGTCGACGGGCGCGCCCCGCTCGACCCGGCCGGCGATCGCGGTGCTGAGCGTCCACAGGTTGATGCTCATGCACACCACCGAGGTGTCCGCCGTGGTCCACGGGTACTCGGGATCGCTGGGCGGCGGCCAGTAGCCGTAGAGGTCCGAGAAGGTGCCCCCGACCTCGAGCGAGTCCAGGAACGTCATCACCGGCTGGTACTTCTCCGAGCCCTGGCGGTCGAACAGCAGGCCGCAGTAGGCCGGCTCCACCGTCCAGCCGCGGCTGTCGAGGTCGTAGCCGCAGCCGGTCGCGCGGCTGTAGTAGTAGAGCGTGCAGCCGGGCACGCCCGGGCACGGCTCCTCGTAGATCGCCCGGCCGTCGGGGGCGATGCGTCCCGCGAGGAACGTCGACATGCTGGAGAGGAAGGGCTCGACGTAGGGGTCGTCCATCCAGCGGTCGATGTGGATCAGCTCCATCGCCATCCAGGCGGTGTAGTGGATGTCGCGCGAGCCCCAGCACCAGTGCGGGAAGCTCCCGTCCGCGTTCTGGTAGGGCACCAGCCCCGCCACGATGTCGTGGGTCTTCTGCCCGGCCTGGGCGTCGCCGGTCAACTGCGAGTAGGCCGCCGTGGCCATGGCCACCATCAGCCCGCCGTTCAACCGGCACTCGGAGGTCGGGATGGCGAGCAGGTCGGTCATCATGAGCGAGGCCGCGTCGAGGAAGCGCGGCTCGCGCGTGATCTCGTACGCGCCGAGCAGGCTGTAGGCCAGCATGCCGTCGAACGGGCCGTACGAGCGGATCTCGGCGAGGCGGCCGAGCAGAAAGTCCGCGTGCCGGACGATCTCGACGCGCAGCCGGGTCCGAGGGTCCAGCCGCGCGAGCTCGACGTAGGCGAGCAACTGGCACACCACCGTCTGGCGGATCTCCTCGGAGGGGATCACGGAGTAGCGCCAGTCCATGGTGACGCCGTCCACCTGGAACTCCTGCAGGTAGTGGTCGATCCGGCGGACCATCGGGAGGAGCGGGTCGTCCCAGGCGGCAGCCTTCGCGGGCGGGTCGGGCGCGGAGCCGGGCGAAGCGGCGCGCGACGGGCCGGACGGCAGCAGGAGGGCTGCCGCGCAGGCCAGCGCGAGGGCGGGGCGGACGAGGTCCGCGAGTCGGGTGGGGGATCGATTCATGACGGCTCCCGGGAGGATGGTGAGCGAAGTCCGCCGTCGAGTCCATCCCGTTCTTCGCGGCGGACGGCGCCCCGGCCCGGGACACCCGTCGAGCCCGCTCGCCGCCGGTGCCCCGGGCGGGACCGGCGGCGGGCCTACCCCTTCGCCGCGCGCGGCTGGAGCACCCGGTAACGCCGGGCGGGCCGCTCGGTGGGCGACCAGGCCTCACCGTGGACCGGGTCGCGGACGCTGAGGAACGCGAAGCGCCGCATCCCGCGGTCGGCGGTGAGCAGTTCCCGCACGCCGTGCTCGCGCAGCAGCACGGCGGTCTCGACCCCGGGCGGGAGGCCGGCTCCCGGCGGGAGGGAGGCCACCACCTCGTCGAGTGCCGCGGCGTGCGCCTCGGTGGCGCCGAGCAACCGCACCGTGTGGCTCGCGAGCAGCGCGTCGATGAAGGCCCATGCATCCGCCGGCGCCAGGGCGCGCGCCACGGCGTGCGGGTGGGTGACCACGCGCAGGAACTCGTGGACCACCGGCCAGGGCAGCGCCCAGGGGGCCTCGCCGTTGGCCAGCGCCTCGACCACCCGCAGCGCCCGCGCGTGCTCGGGGGCGTGGCGGTTGGCGGCGTAGGCCAGCAGGCTGGTGTCGACGGCCCGCATCAGCGCTCTCCGGGCTCGCCGGGCCGCGAGACCATCGCCCCGAAGGTCTCGCGCCTCGCGGGGTCCACCAGGAACGGGCCCAGTTCGTAGGAGGGGAGCGCGACGCGGCCGCGCCGGCTCGACGCCAGCGCCTCGAGCCCGAGCCGCAGGGCGCGTTCGACCACGTCGGAGAGGGTCCGCCCCTCGTCGGCCGCGCGCCGACGGAGCCGCCCGTAGAGCGCAGCGTCGAGCACCAGGGTGGTTCGCTTCATGTGCGAAAGCATACCTTATCGTGGCCCGCGTCGTCATCCTCGTGTTTTCGCTTGAGCCCGGCGCGCGGGTCGGGCAGTATGCACCGCGTCCAGCCGTGATCCTGACCCTGACCCACCTCCCGAGGAGAACCCATGCCACTGACCACCCAGCGCGCCGGGGCCGTGAACGAGCCCGTGGTGCCCGGCGACGTGCGCGACCTGGCGCTGGCCCGCGAGGGCCGCGCGCGCATCGAGTGGGCCGAGCGCAACATGCCGGTCCTGCGCGCCATCCGTGCCCGCTTCCAGCGCGAGAAGCCCCTCAAGGGCCTGCGCGTCGGCGCATGCCTGCACGTCACCACCGAGACCGCGAACCTGATGCGCACGCTCCAGGCGGGCGGCGCCGAGGTGTACCTGTGCGGCTCGAACCCGCTCAGCACGCAGGACGACGTGGCGGCCGCGCTGATCGTCCACTACGGCATCTCGACCTTCGCCATCAAGGGCGAGGACCACAAGACCTACTACTCGCACATCGTCTCGTGCATCGAGGCGCGTCCCCACATCACCATGGACGACGGCTGCGACCTGGTGACCGTGATGCACACCAAGAAGCGCGCCTACCTCAAGGACGTGCTGGCCGGCACCGAGGAGACCTCCACCGGCGTGACGCGCCTGCGCGCGATGGCGGCCGACAAGACGCTGCGCTACCCGGTCATCGCGATCAACGACGCCGAGACCAAGCACTTCTTCGACAACCGCTACGGCACCGGCCAGAGCACCCTGGACGGCATCGTCCGCAGCACCAACATGCTGATCGCCGGCTCGACCGTGGTGGTCGTCGGCTACGGCTGGTGCGGGCGCGGCGTGGCGATGCGCGCCAAGGGGCACGGCGCCACGGTGCTGGTCACCGAGGTCAACCCGGTGCGGGCGATCGAGGCGCAGATGGACGGCTACCAGGTGGTCTCGATGGCCGAGGCCGCGCCGCGCGGCGACCTGTTCATCACCGTGACCGGCAACAAGTCGGTGCTGCGCCGCGAGCACTTCGCGGCCATGAAGGACGGCGCGATCATCGCGAACAGCGGGCACTTCAACGTCGAGATCGACATCCCGGCGCTGGAGCGCATGTCCTCGCGGCGGCGCACCCTGCGGCCGTTCGTCGAGGAGTTCACGCTCAAGGGCGGCAAGAAGGTCTGCCTGCTGGCCGAGGGCCGGCTCATCAACCTGGCCGCGGCCGAAGGCCACCCGGCGATGGTGATGGACATGTCGTTCGCGAACCAGGCGCTCTCGCTCGAGTACCTCAAGAAGAAGGCGAAGACGCTGGGCCGGGACGTGTACGTGGTGCCGCGGGCCATCGACATGGAGGTCGCGCGACTCAAGCTCAAGACCATGGGCATCGACATCGACGTGCTCACGCCCGAGCAGGAGCGCTACCTGCGCTCGTGGAGCGAGGGGACGTAGCCGCGGCCGGTCCATCGCCTGGCGCTCGGGCTCCGGCCATCCGGCCGGGGCCCGACGCTGGATGGGGCCCTGCGGTTCCCCGCACGGGGTCGGCGCGGTCCCGGCCGGGGCCGCTTGCCTGCCGGGCGCGCGGCCCGTACCGTCGGGCGCATGCTCTCGCGCCGGCTGCCGCACGATTTCGAGCCCAACGACTGGGCCCGGTCCCTGGAGCAGTGCCGTGCCGCGGAGGCGCGGTTGCTCGACCTGTCCGAGACGAACCCGACGCGCGTCGGCCTCGGCGGGGCGGGCCCGAATGAACTGGCCGCGCTGGCGCGGGCGGAAGGCGCCCGCTACGAGCCCGATGCGCGCGGCAGCCGCGCGGCGCGCGACGCGGTCGCCGGTTACTACACCGAGCGTGGTGCGCGGGTCTCGCCCGGGCACGTCGTGCTCACCGCGAGCACCAGCGAGTCCTACACCCACCTGTTCCGGCTGCTCGCGGATCCGGGCGGGGTGTTCCTGGTGCCCGCGCCGTCGTACCCGCTGTTCGAGCCGCTGGCCGCGCTCGAAGGCGTGGGCCTGCGGCCCTACCGGCTCGCCTACGACGGCGACTGGCACCTCGACCGGCACTCGCTCGAGCAGGCGTTCGCCGGCGACGTGTGCGGCGTGATCGTGGTGCAGCCCAACCACCCGACCGGCTCGTGCCTCGACGCGGACGAGCGCGCCCTGCTCGGCACGCTGTGCGAGCGCCACGGCGCCGCGATCGTCTCGGACGAGGTCTTCGGCGACTTCCCGCGGCCCGGCCGCGCCGCGCCGCTGCCGAGCCTGGTGGGCGAGGCGCAGGTGCCGACCTTCGTGCTGAGCGGGCTCTCGAAGGTCTGCGGGATGCCCCAGATGAAGCTGGGCTGGATCGTGGCGGGCGGTCCCGCGGCGGCCCGCGACGAGGCGCTGCACGGGCTCGAGTGGATCGCGGACCTGTTCCTCTCGGTGTCGACGCCGGTGCAGGTGGCGCTGCCGACGCTGCTCGCGGCGCGCGGGGAGTTCCAGCGGCGCACGCGCGAGCGGATCGCGGCGAACCTCGAGGGGCTGGCCGGTCTGGTCGAGCGCCGCCCGGAACTGGGCGTGCTCGCGGCGCAGGGCGGCTGGGGTGCGGTGCTGCGCGTGCCGCGCCAGCGCAGCGAGGAGGAGTGGGCGCTCGGCCTGCTCGCCCGCGGCGTGGTGGTGCACCCGGGCCACTTCTACGACATCGCCGGGGAGGGCTACCTGGTGCTGAGCCTCATCCCGGAGCCTGCGGTGTTCGCCGAGGGGCTGGCGCGCCTCGAGGAGTTCGCGGCGGCGGAGTGAGGGCGGGAGGCCCGTTCCGGCGCAGGACGGCGCGCCGGGCTACGCCCCGGGCCGCGCGCCGGCTCGTTGCAGGTGCTTCACCAGGTTCACCTGCCCGTGGTGCGCGGCGAGGTGCTCCAGTTGGTGGTGGAGCGCCCAGCGCACCGTGATCGAGTTCTCGCTCCCGTCGGGGCGCTTGCGCACGACCTCGCGCTCCAGGTCGGCGTCCGCGAGGGTCCGCGCGACCGCACGGGTGTGCGAGCGCGCCCGGTCGAGCAGGCCGTGGAAGAACGCGATGTCCTTCCCCGCGAGCCCCGCGGGCCCCCGCCCGTCCGCCGGCAACGGCGTGCCGATGTCCTCCCGGTCGAGGCCCAGCACGTCGCGGACCTCGAAGGGCATGGGCCGGCCCTCGAGCACCATGCGCGTCCAGAACACCTCCCAGTAGGCGACGTGGGCGAGCAGCATGCCGATGGTGTTCAGGCCCGGTGCGGGCTGCCACTCGAGCGCCGCCGGCGCGAGCGTGCGGGTGTCCTCGAGCAGGCGCCGGCCGAGGTCGTCGAGCTGCGCGACGAACAGCGCGGCCTCGCGGGAGCGGAAGCCGGGCCCGGGTTCGATCGCGTAGCGTGTCGGGGTCGTCATGATTCACCTCCCGGAGTGGGTGGCGCGGTACCGGCGCGGCGCCGACCGCCGCCGCGGAGCATAGCGCCGTGCCCGGGGTGGCGGGCAAGGGGTATGGGCGGAGCCGGGGGGGTCGCCCGCCCCGGCTCCGTGTCCCTGCACCCGGTGCCGCCCTACGGCATCGGCTTCATCGTCATCGGGTCGCGCAGCGGGAGGCGCTTCGGCTCGCCGCCTGCCAGCTTCGTCAGCAGCACGTCGTGCTTGCCGTCGGGCAGCACCGTCTCCTTCGCGCTGCCGACCATCAGGAACGTCAGCTTCGCCGGGTCGAGCAGGCGCTGCGCCACGCGCTGCACGTCCTCGGCGGTCACCGCCGCGATGCGGCCGGTGTACTGGGCCAAGTAGGCGGGATCCTGCTGGTAGCGCCCGGTCAGCTCGTCGGCCGCCAGCGCGCCGGCGATGGCCTGCGCGGTGGGGAAGCGGGCCGGGAAGCCCTCGATCAACGCGTTCTTCGCGGTCTCCAGCTCGCCGGGCGTGACCAGCGAGTCGCGCACGCGGCCGATCTCGGTGAGCGCGATCGAGATGGCGAAGGCGGTGGAGCGCGCCTTGGTCTGGAAGAACGCGCGCCACGGGTCGGGGTAGTAGACGCCGCCCTCGAAGCTCGAGCGCACCGTGTAGGCGAGGCCCTCGTCCGAGCGGATGCGGTTCACCAGCCGCGACGTGAAGCCGCCGCCGCCGAGGACGTAGTTCATGACCTGCGCGGCGGCGAAGTCGCGGTCGTAGCGGTCGAGCGCCCGCAGGCCGAGCGAGACGCGGGTCTGGTTCACGTCCTTGTCGACGACGTACCAGCCCTGCGCGGCGGGGGCCACCGGCGGCTTCGGCGGACCGGGGTTCTCGCCCGGCGTGGGCCAGCCGGCGAAGGCCTTCTCGAGCTTCGCCTTCATGGCGGCGCGGTCGAAGTCGCCCGCGACCGCGACCACGAAGTTCCGCGGGCCCACGTAGCGCCGCTGCAGCGCGACCAGGTCGTCCCGCGTGATCGAGTTCATCGAGGCCTCGGTCGGGTAGCGGTTGCGTCCAGTGCTCCGCCCCGCGCATCAGGAAGCCCCACTCGCGCTCCTCGAGGTCGGAGGTGGCGTCGTTGCGCTGCTTCATGTTCTGGAGCTGCTGGTCCCGGCGCAGCTTGAGCCGGTCCTCCTGGAAGGCGGCGCCCTTCAGGCAGGCCGTGAGCAGCGCGAGCCCCTCGTCGAGGTCCTTGGAGAGCAGGTTGAGCGTGACGCGGGACTCGGTGCCGGTGATGGGCACGCCGCCCAGCCCCATCATGCCGCCGCCGCCGCCCATGCCCGATTCGAGCTGGGCGCCGAGGAAGCCGACCCGCTCCTCGAGTTGCTCGGCGGTCAGGGTCGGCGTCCCGCTGCGCGTCAGCAGGTGCACCATGGTGGCGGCGAGGCCTTCCTTGCCCGCCGGGTCGAGGTCCGGGCCGACCCGCATCAGCACGGTCACCGTCACGAGCGGGATGGCCTTGTCGGGCGCGAGGTAGGCGGCCATGCCGTTGGCGAGCTTCACGCGGTAGTCGGCGGCCCTCGGCGGTGCGTACCGGAGCGTCGGGAACTGGATCTGCTCCGGGCGCGCCGGCAGGTCGGCGGCGGCGGCCGGCGGGGCCGACGTCGCGAGCGTGGCGGCCACGAGCAGCATGGCGGGCAGTCCGGCGCAGGCCAGCGGCCGGCGCAAGGCGTTCATGGGATTCATGGCGTCTCCTCCGGTCACTTGGGGTTCGAGAGCGAGTTGAGCTTGGCCTGGGCCTTCGCGCGCACCAGGTCCATCGCCGGCTTCATCTCGGCCGGCACCTGGGCGCCCATCGTGTCGAGGCGCTCGAGCATCTTCTGCACCTGCGCGGCGTCCGTCATGGCGTCGATGCGGGCCAGCATCTGCCGGGCCATGCCCTTGGCCTCGGGCGGCAGGCCGGCGAGCGCCGGGTCCTCGGGGCCCGCGCCGCCCTTGCGCGTCCAGATCGCGACCGTGCGGTTCTCGCGGGTGAAGTACTTGCGGGCCACCTGCTGGATGTCCGCGGCGGTGACTGCCTGCACCGCCTGGTCGATGCGGTCGGCGTCGCGCCAGGTGCCGCGGCCCTCGGCCAGCACGTAGCGGAACAACAGCAGGAAGCCGCCGCCCATCTGCCGGTAGGCGTCGGTCAGGTAGCGGTTCTTGACCTTCTGCAGCTCGTCGGCCGGGACCGGGTCCTTCTGGAGCTTCTCGAGCTCGGCGTAGATCGCCTTCTCCAGCTCCTCGGGAGTGCGGCCCTCCTTGCACTCGGCCTGGATCGAGAACAGCCCCTCGTACTTGCGCGGATCGCAGTTCGCCCGGGCGCTGGTGGCGACGCCGCCACCCAGCACGAGGCCCTTCTGCAGCCGGCCGGTCGGTCCGTCGAGCACCTGCTCGAGCGCGAGCAGCGCCGGGACGTCCTGGTGGACGAACGCCACCGTGTGCCAGCGGATCTCCGCGGCCGGGTTGGTCTCGGCCTCGGCGTAGAAGCGCTTCTCGGCGACCGAGGGGGTCTCGGTGGTGATCATCTCGGGGACCGGCTGCGTCCCCGGCGGGATCGAGCCGAAGTACCTCTCGGCCAGCGCCAGCGCCGTCCGGGGCTCGAAGTCGCCGATCAGCATGGCCGTGAGGTTCTGCGGCGCGTAGAACTTCGAATAGTAGTCGTCGGCCTGCGCCTTGGTGATGGCCGCCAGGTCGCTCGGCCAGCCGATGACGTCCCAGGTGTAGGGGCTCGAGGTCCAGAAGGTGGAGTTGAGCGATTCGTCGAACTTGCCGGTGGGCGTGGACTCGACGCCGCGGCGGCGCTCCTCGAAGACCACGTCGCGCTCCGAGTAGAACTCGCGGAACACGCGGTTCCGGATCCGGTCCGCCTCCATCCAGAACCACAGCTCGAGCTTGTTGGCCGGCAGGGTCTCGAAGTAGGCGGTCAGGTCCTCGGTGGTGAAGGCGTTGATCCCGGTGGCGCCGTTCCGCTGCAGCACCAGGTTGAACTCGTTCTTGATCATGTTGGCGCGCTGTTCCGCGACCAGCGAGTCGAAGCGCGCCTCGAGCTCCCGGTAGCGCGGCGTGCGGCTCTCGGGCTTCGTGAGGTCCTCGATCTCGCCGCGCCGCTGGGCGAGCCGCATCTTCGTCAGTTCCGCGCGCATCTCCTCGCGCACGCGCTCCTGCTCGTCGATCAGGCGGACGTCCTTCTCGTAGTCGCGCGTGCCGATGACGTGCGTGCCCTTGAACATCATGTGCTCGAACAGGTGCGAGATGCCGGTGATGCCGGGCGACTCGTTGACCGAGCCGACGTGGGCCACCCAGACGCCCGAGACGGTGGGCGCGAGGTGCTGGGGCACGAGCAGGATCTTCATGCCGTTCGAGAGCACGTGCTCCTCGACCGGCAGGCCGGGGGTCGCGACCGCCGGGGCGGGCCGGGGCCCGGGGCGGGCGGGGGCCGCGGGGGCCGGGCCGGCCGCGAGCAGCAGGACGAGGCCGCACGCGGCGGTGACGCCGGCATGGCGCAGCGGGGGGGCGAGCATGGGACGTTCTCCTGGGTGGTCCACGAGCAGGGGACGGGCGGTCCCCGGGCGAGGAGGCGATGAACCCGCGGAAGGAATACCAGAGCCGGGGCCGGCGCGGAAGGAGCGGGCAGCGGCGGTGGGGAAGGGCGCCGGGCGGGAGCCGGGGGCGCCGCGCCCGCGGGACTCGGGGTCCCGCGGGCGCGTGGGGGTCGGAGGCGGGGCTACTTCTTCGCGGCCGCTGCCGCGGCGTGCGTGCCGATCCGCATCCCGTAGAAGGAGCGGTGCACGAAGAACAGCGCCACCAGGAAGAGGACCGCGCCGATCGGGAGCGCGACCGTCGGGTTGGCCACCGCCGTCTCCACGGCCAGCAGGCCGAACAGGGTGGTGAACTTGATGATCGGGTTCAGGGCCACCGACGAGGTGTCCTTGTAGGGGTCGCCCACCGTGTCGCCCACGATGGTGGCGTCGTGCAGCGGGGTGCCCTTCTCCTTGAGGTCCACCTCGACCACCTTCTTGGCGTTGTCCCACGCCCCGCCGGCGTTCGCCATGTAGACCGCCTGGAACAGGCCGACGACCGCGATCGAGATGAGGTAGGCCACGAAGAAGATCGGGTTGAAGAAGGCGTACGCCAGCGTCAGGCAGAAGATGACGATGAAGACGTTGAACATCCCGGCCTGGGCGTACTGGGTGCAGATCTTCACCACTTCCTTCGAGTCCTTGACCGACGCCTTCTCGGCGGACTCGAGGTGGATGTGGCCCTTGATGAACTCGACCGCCCGGTACGCGCCGGTCGTGACCGCCTGCATCGAGGCGCCGGTGAACCAGTAGATGGTCGCGCCGCCCATCAGGAAGCCGAGCAGCACGCGCGGCTCGGTGAGCGAGAGGTCGAACACGCCGCCCGCCGCCTCGGCGTGGTGCTTCAACAGCACGATGACCGAGAAGATCATGGTCGTCGCGCCCGCCACCGCGGTGGCGATGAGCACCGGCTTGGCCGTGGCCTTGAAGGTGTTGCCCGCCCCGTCGTTGTCCTCGAGCATGTGCTTCCCGTGCTCGAAGTCGGGCTTGAAGCCGAACTGCTTCTCGATCTGCGCGGCCGAGCCGGGCGTGGTCTCGATCTGCGAGAGCTCGAAGATGCTCTGCGCGTTGTCCGTGACCGGGCCGTAGGAGTCCACCGCGATCGTGACCGGGCCCATGCCGAGCAGCCCGAAGGCCACCAGGCCGAACGCGAACACCGAGGGGTAGCCCATGAACTGGTCGAGCCCGAGCTGCGACATCAGGAAGGCCACGAACAGCACGCCCGCCAGCGCGAGGCTCATCCAGAACACCGAGAAGTTGCCGGCCACCAGGCCCGACAGGATGGTGAGCGAGGCGCCGCCCTCGCGGGTGGCGGCGACGATCTCGCGCGTGTGGCCGCGAGTTGCTGCTGGTGAAGGCCTTGGTGAGCTCGGGGATCAGGGCGGCGGCCAGCGTGCCGCAGGAGATGATGGTCGAGAGCTTCCACCACATCCCCGCGCCCAGGTTCGCCAGCATCCAGTTCGAGACCAGGAAGGTGACCACGATCGACAGCAACGAGGTGGTCCACACCAGGCTGGTGAGCGGGGCCTCGAAGTCGATCTTGTCCTTGCCCAGGTTCCGGGCGCGGGCGACCGCCCCGTTCACGCTGAAGGCCACGATCGACGTGATGATCATCAGGACGCGCATGGCGAAGATCCAGACCAGGAAGTGGGGCTTCCAGTCGGGGATCACCGCCAGGGCGATGAAGGAGATGAGCGCCACTCCGGTGACGCCGTAGGTCTCGAAGCCGTCGGCCGTGGGGCCGACCGAGTCGCCGGCGTTGTCGCCGGTGCAGTCGGCGATGACGCCGGGGTTGCGCGGGTCGTCCTCCTTGATCTTGAAGACGACCTTCATGAGGTCCGAGCCGATGTCGGCGATCTTGGTGAAGATGCCGCCCGCGATCCGCAGCGCCGAGGCGCCCAGCGACTCGCCGATGGCGAAGCCCAGGAACGACGCGCCCGCCGCCTCGCGCGGCACGAACAGCAGGATGACGAGCATCATGATGAGCTCGACGCAGATGAGCAGCACGCCGATGCTCATGCCCGCCTGCAGCGGGATCTCGTAGAGCGGGAGGGGCTTGCCCCGCAGCGAAGCGAAGGCGGTGCGGCTGTTCGCGTAGGTGTTCATGCGGATGCCGAACCAGGCCACCCCGTAGGAGCCCAGGATGCCGACCACCGACCAGAGCAGGATGAGCAGCACCTTGCCGGTGCCCTGCTGGTTGAGGACGCCGAAGTAGTAGACGATGCAGGCGCCGATGAAGACCTCGAGCACCAGCAGCAGGCGTCCCTGCTGGAACAGGTAGGTCTTGCAGGTCTCCCAGATGATGTTCGAGACGTCGAGCATCGACTGGTGCGCGGGCATGCGCTTGACCTGCTGGTACATCGCCAGGCCGAAGAGCATGCCGAAGGCGCAGACCGCGAGCCCGGCCATCAGCAGGTGCGAGCCCAGGACCTGGTTGCCGAACACCGAGTAGGTGGTCGTAAGCGCCGGCAACTCGAGGTCGAGTTCGCTGGCGAACGCGCGGAGCGGCCACGCGAGGGTGGAAAGCGCGGCCATCACCAGACCGGCCGCGACCGGGGAGCTACCGCGCCCGGCCAGGCCCATGAGGCGCAACATCTTCATGCGACGCTCCTTCGGCAGTGCTTGAAGCACCCGGCTCGCGCCGGAGGGGACTCACCGAACGGATGGCGCAAGCGTCCGCGCTATGGAAGGGGGCACCCGGTCGGTGGAGCGATTCGGACCTCCCGCCCCGGCGGCCCGCGCGGCACGGGCCGTCCAAAGTTGGAAGGACGGCGCAATGTACCCGAGCACCGGCGGGTGAGCAACCGCCGAATGTCCGGGAGGCCGCGTGACTCAGGCCGGTCCGGGGCCTGCCGGGGCCCGCCGTGCCACCACCAGCGTCACGTCGTCCGAGGCGCCGCGCGAGCCCTCGAAGCGGCGCACCTCCTCGACGATCCGGGACACCACGCCGGCGCAGGGGGCCCCGCTCATGCTGCGGAGCAGTTCGATCAGCCGCTCCTCGCCCCACAGTTCGTCGGCCTCGTTCGCGGCCTCGGTCACCCCGTCGGTGTAGAGCACCAGCCGCCCCTCCGGTTCGAGCACCGCCTCGCCGGTCTCGTAGGGGCTGTGGGCGAGGATCCCGAGGATGAGCCCCCCGGTCTCGAGCGGTGTCACGCCGCCGTCGGCACCGACCAGCAACGGGGCGTTGTGCCCCGCGTTGCAGTAGACCAGCCGGCCGTCGCGTCCGTCGAGCACGCCGAGGAAGGCGGTGACGAAACGGCCCGGCTCGACGCTGCGATGGAGGAAGTGGTTCAGCCGGCCGACGACCTCCGCCAGGCCGGTGCCGGCGAGGTCCTGGCTCAGGAGCGAGGCGCGGAAGCCCGACATGAGCAGCGCGGCGCCGGCGCCCTTGCCCGACACGTCGGCGACGACGAGCGCCACGCGCCCGTCCCCGAGCGGCAGGTAGTCGTAGTAGTCGCCGCCCACCTCGCGCGCGGACTCGCTCGTGCCGGCCAGCTCGAGCCCCGCGACCGCCGGCGGGCCGGCCGGCAGCAGCCGCGCCTGGATGCGACGCGCCAGCGCCAGCTCGTCCTCGGTGCGCTGCCGCTCGATCTCCAGCAGCCGCCCGCGCTCGAGCCCGACGGCCATCCGGTTGAACGCCCCGGCCACGTCCCAAAGGTCGTCCTGGCCCTCGACCGGGATCCGGTGGGAGAGATCGCCGGCTTCGAGACGCTCGGCGCCCTGCCGCAGCGCGGCGACCGCGGCCGTGATGCTGCGCCCGAGCGCGCGCACCATGCCGAGGTCGGTTCCGGCCAGCATCGCGAGCAGCAGCGCGAGCAGGCCCAGGAGGGCCAGCGACAGGACCGCCGCCGGGTTCTCGCGGATCCCGGAGTAGAGCCCGAGGGCCGCGGCGCTCCAGTGCACGTCGGCCGAGAGCAGGCTCTCCTCCCGGGTCCATCGCCGCCCGTCCCAGCGGAGGCACTTGAGCAGGCCGTGACCCTCGGTGATGCTGAACCCACCGCCCGCCGCCAGCCGCCGGCCGCCGACGGTCAGCGTGATCCGGGTGGAATCCCCGCCCGCGCCACCCGCCGTGGCCGGCAGCGAGTCCTCGCGGACTTCGCCGGTATCCGGCGAGGCCGGCGTCACGCCGGTCAGCTCGCCGAGCGAATCCGCCGCGATCGGCGGCGACAGGGAGAGCCGCGCGCCCACCAGCCGCTGGATGTCGGTGTCGAGCACCTCCTTCAGCGGGACCAGGGCGGTCAGCGTGTCGCCGCCGGCGCCCGCGGCACGCGCCCCGAGCCAGAGGTCGGGCCCCAGCGCGAGGGTGGTTCCCTGGGGCAGCGAGTCCGGCCACTGCCTCAGCACGGCCTCGTCGTCGATCGGCTCGCCGCGGAGGCGGACGCCGTTGCGCCAGAGCCGCATGCCGGGCCAGCGAGGGTGGGTCGCGGCCACCGCGAGGAGCGCGTCGGGCCGCGCGGGTCGCGCCGCACGCGCGACGCCCAGCGAGGCGCGCAGGCCCTCGGCCGCCTGCTCGACCAGCCGGGTGGCGAACACGGCGCGCTCGGCACGCACTCCGAGTTGGGTGCTGAAGCCCCACATGGTCGTCACCAGCAGCACCGGCACGACGCCGCTCAGCACCAGCAGGAGGGCGAGCCGCCGGCTCACGCGGCGCACCCGGACGCTCCACCGCTGCAGCAGCCCGGGCAGCGCGAGCAGGAAGTAGAGGCCGGCGAGTTCCCGTGCCCAGGCGGCGAAGCGGACGAGCCCGAAGCCGGCCGCGGTCTCGGCGGCGCGATCCCCCGGCACCGGCGCGAACGCCAGGATCGGCAGGAGGAAGGCTGCGAGCAGGGCGAGGCCCTGGGCACGCCGCCCGGCGGAGTCCTGCCAGCGCCAGCGCGCGATCATCGGCAGCGCGAGCAGGAGGGAGATGCCGACGGGGCGTCCCGGTTCCGACAGGACGAGCGCCGTGAACAGCCCGAAGATCGCGATGACCACGAGGTCGCGGCGCCGGGCCCGGTGGAACGCGAGCACGCAGAGCGCTCCCCACAGCACGAGCGCGGCAGCGGTGGCCAGGGTGCGGGCCAGGGCGGCCAGCGCCGAGCTGGCCGGCAGGGCGGCGCCGGAGCGCTCGAACAGCACGAGGGCCGCGAAGGCCACGCCGAGGGCGCCGAGCGCGAACGGGACGGCGCGGGCCCCGGTGCGGCCGCGGGCCAGGAGGGCGGCGGCCGCCACGAGGACGAAGCCGATGACGGGAAGGCTCGCCGGGTCGGGCATCGGGCGAGGCTACCCCATGGGGACGGGCACGTGCACGCGCGGCGGGCGCGGTGGCGCGACGAGCGGCGAACCGGCGGGTGGCGTCCGGTGTAGTAGGGGATGCCAGTCGCGAGTGCCGATCCCTCATCCGAAGGAGACCGCCTTCCGGGCGTCCGCAGCCCGTCGAGGCCCCATGTCCACCGTGCGCCACGTCCCGGCTCAGCCGCCCGCGCTGGCCGACCTCTGGACCGACCTGCGGCGCGTTTCCGACTCGCTCGGCGTGCCCGAGCGGGGCGTGCAGCTGATCACGCGCCTGCGGACCCGGATCGAGGCCGTCACGCTGCGCGCCGCCCAGCAGCCCGGGCACCCGCGCGTGGCCTGCATCGCGGGACTGGACCCGGCCCTCGCCGCGCCCGGCTGGATCGTGGAACTCGTGGCGCTGGCCGGGGGCGAGGACGCCCTGGGAGCATCCGGCGCCGTGCCGCGGGCCCTGGCCGCGCCGGACCTCGGGCGCGCCGACCCGGATGTCGTCATCCTCGCGCCGGCCGGGATGGGGCTGCCCGCCGCGCTGGCCGCGGCCCGTTCGCTCGCGTCGCGGCCCGACTGGCAGGCGCTGCGCGCGGCGCGCGAGGGCCGGGTCCACGTGGCCGACGGGGCGACGTTCTTCAGCCGGCCGGGACCCCAGGTCGCCGAAGTGCTCGAGGCGATCGCCGAGATGCTGCACCCCGCGGCGTTCCGCTTCGGCCACGAGGGCACGGGCTGGGCGCGCCTCGGGGGCGCCTCCGGCACCTGACGCCGCACGGGGCGTGTGCTACGTTGCCCGCGCTCCGCGCGCCCCGCCGCACCCCAGACCGAGGCAACGCCGTCATGCCGACCTCCGAGCACTGGCAGATCCCCTGGATCGTGGACGTCATCGCCCGCGAGCAGCCGGCGAGCGTGCTCGACGTGGGAGCAGGCTACGGCAAGTACGGCGTGATGACCCGCGAGTACGCGGCCCCTGCGCGCCTCGACGCGGTGGACGCCAACCCGCCGCGCTACCCGGTCTACGATCACGTCTACCTCGGCGACCTGCGCCGGCTCGAGTCGCTGCTCCCCGCCGACGCGCCGCACTACGACCTGGCGGTCTGCGTGGACGCGATCGAGCACCTGGAGAAGGCCGAGGCGTGGACGCTGCTCGAGGCGCTGGCGCGCCGGTCCCGCCGGGTGCTGGTCGCCACGCCGTGGGGCTTCCGCCCGCAGGAGGTCCCCGGCCAGCCCTACGAGACGCATCGCTCGGGCTGGTACCCGTGGGAGTTCGCATCCCGTTTCCGCGTGCGTTCCTGGAGCGTGTTCCCCGGCCACTTCACGAAGCACCTGCACCTGCCCCGGCTCTGGCAGACGGTGGTGCTGCTGGAGGCGAAGGCAGGCCAGGGCGGATTGCCCGTTTCCCCCGCCTGAGGCATCATGGGCTGGCGTGACCCGCCAGGGAGGCGGGGAACCGGGCCCGGCGTCCCTGTCGCCGGCCTGCTGCGGGGCGCGAGTGTGCGGCCTCCGATCCGCGAGGCGCCCCTTCCCAGGCAGGGAGGCTCTCGAACGCGCATGGCTTCCAAGTCCCTCTCCACCGGCCTGCAACTCAAGATCGTCGGCTTGCTGCTGGCGGCCTTCGCCGTGCTCTCGCTCATGAGCGTGGCCACCTGGCAGGAGCCGTTGCTGGGGCGCGGCCCGTGGACGCCTCCCAACGCCTGCGGCCCGGTGGGGGCCGCGCTGGCCACCATCCTGGTCTGGACCTTCGGCCGCTTCGCCTCGTACGGCGTGCCCCTGCTCAGCGCGTGCTGGGCCTGGAACCGGGTGCGGGGCAACAAGCCGGGCCCGCTGGTCATCTCGTCGCTCATCGGAGCGCTGATCCTCTTCGAGGTCTGCACGCTGCTCGGCCTGGGCGATCTCGACCGCCTGGCATGGGCGGGATCGTGGGGCTTCGCCGGGGCGCTCGCCCTGCGCTCGGCGCTGGGTGAGGTGGGCTCGTGGATCGTGGCCGGGACCGTGTTCGGCGTGAGCGTGCTGGTGGCCAGCGAGCTGGGATTCCACTGGATCGCGCGGATCGCGCGGCGCGCGGTGGTGGACCCGGCCGTCGGGCTCGGCGCGGCCTGGGGCCAGTGGCGCGAAGCGCGCGCCCGCGAGCAGAAGGCGAAGCCGAGGCCGAAGTCCGCTCCGCCCAAGGCCGGCGGGCCGAGGCCGCCGAACGCCAGGGAGGAACAGGATCCCGCAGAGGCCCCGGTCCGGCCGCGCATCAGCTCCCAGCCGCCGGCCCCGTCCGGCCGCCTCGACCAGCTGGACCTGCCGCCGCCGGTCGGCCTCAAGATCGACGCGCGGCCGAAGCCCAGGGAGGCGAAGCTCCGGCCGGTCGCGGCGGCGGGGGACGACAAGCCGCGCGAGGTGCCCACCGAGGCCTTCCCCTCGCTCAGCCTGCTCGAGATGCCGCTGCAGATCGAGGACATCGTCACCACGGAGGACCTCACGGTCGAGGCCAACCTGCTGACTTCCAAGCTGGCGGACTTCGACGTGCAGGGCCACGTGACCGAGATCCACCCGGGACCGGTCGTGACGACCTTCGAGTTCGAGCCGGCGCCCGGGGTCAAGGTCAGCCAGATCGTCTCGCGCGAGGACGACCTGGCCATGGCGCTGCGGGCCCAGCGCATCCGCATCCTGGCTCCCATCCCCGGCAAGGCCGCGGTGGGAGTGGAGATTCCGAACCGGCGGCGCCGCACGGTGTATCTGCGTGAGGTGCTCTCGTCGGCCGAATACGAATCGAGCAAGGCGGCGCTCAAGGTCCCGCTGGGGGTGGACGTGGTGGGGCAGCCGTTCGTCGCCGACCTGACCAAGATGCCCCACCTGCTGGTCGCCGGAGCGACCGGGTCGGGCAAGAGCGTCTGCCTGAACGCGATCATCACCGGGCTGCTGTTCCAGCACGACCAGACCACCCTGCGGTTCGTGATGGTGGACCCCAAGATGCTCGAGCTGTCGGCCTACAACGGCATCCCGCACCTGATCTTCCCGGTGCTCACCCAGGCCAAGAAGGCCGCCAGCGCGCTGCGCAGCGCCGTCGGCGAGATGGAGACGCGCTACAAGCTCATGGCGAAGGTCGGGGCGCGGAACATCGCCGGCTACAACGACAAGGTCGCGGCCGGGCTGGTGCCGGCGGAGTTCGACGAGCGGCGCGACAAGGAGGTCAAGCCCGAGAAGCTGCCCTACCTGGTGATCGTGGTGGACGAGCTGGCGGACCTGATGCTCACCGCTCCGCAGGAGATCGAGGAGCCGGTGGCGCGCCTGGCGCAGATGGCGCGCGCCGTGGGCATCCACCTCATCCTCGCCACCCAGCGGCCGTCGGTGGACGTCATCACCGGCGTCATCAAGGCGAACTTCCCCTCGCGGATGGCGTTCCAGGTCGCCTCCAAGACCGATTCGCGCACCGTGCTCGACATGAACGGGGCCGAGAACCTGCTCGGCAACGGCGACATGCTGTTCACGCCGGCCGGCAAGCCCGAGCCCTACCGCATCCACGGCGCCTACGTCTCCGAGGAGGAGACCGCGGCGGTGGTCGAGTTCTGGCGGGCGAAGGCGGCCGTCGCCCCGCCGCCGCCCGCGCTGGCCACCGACATGGCGCTCGCCGCCGAGAGCGAGGCCGAGACCGACGACGAGGCCGGCTCCTTCGACGACGAGCTGATCCGCGAGGCCGCGCGCCTGGTGGTCGCCCACCAGCAGGGCTCGACCTCGCTGCTGCAGCGCCGTCTCAAGGTGGGCTACTCGCGCGCCGGCCGCCTCATGGACCAGCTCGAGCAGCTCGGCGTGGTCGGGCCCTTCCAGGGCAGCAAGGCCCGCGACGTGCTCGTGGATCAGCGCTGGCTCGAGGACAACCTCGAGTGACGGCGGCCCCGCGCACGCTGGCCTTCGTCACGCTCGGCTGTCCCAAGAACACGGTCGACTCCGAGCACATGATCGGGCTGCTGGTGCAGGCCGGGTTCCGCACCGTGGCCGATCCGGCCGAGGCGGACGTCGTGGTGATCAACACCTGCGGCTTCCTGCAGAGCGCGGTGCGCGAGTCGAAGGCCGCCATCGAGGAGGTCGTCGCCGCCCGCGGCCGGGGCCGGCTGCGTCGCGTCATCGTCGCCGGCTGCCTCGCCCAGCGCGCCGGAGCCGCGCTGCTGGAGGAGTTCCCCGGGGTGGACGCGGTGCTGGGGACCGGGCAGTGGAGCGAGGTGGCCCGCGTCGCGTCGCACCTGCTGGACGGCGGGGACCAGCGGCCGGTGCTGGTCGAGCGTCCCGGCGGCGCGCTCGAGCCGCTCGGGCCGCGGCCACTCTCGACGCCGCGGCACATCGCCTACCTCAAGATCTCCGAGGGCTGCGACCAGCGCTGCACCTTCTGCGTGATCCCGCAGCTGCGCGGGCCGCAGCGCAGCCGCACGCTCGAGGACCTGGTGGCCGAGGCCGCCCGCCTCGCCGCCGGCGGGGTGCGCGAGCTCAACGTGATCGGGCAGGACACCACGGCCTACGGCGCCGACCTGCCCGGCCAGCCGGCGCTCGCCGACCTGCTCGAGGCGCTCGACCAGGTCGCGGGCCTCAGCTGGATCCGGGTGCAGTACACCTACCCGCGGCGCTGGACCGACCGGCTCATCGAGACCTGGGCGAGGGCTGCGCGCGTCGTGCCGTACGTGGACCTGCCGCTCCAGCACATCGCCACCGGACAGCTGCGTGCGATGGCCCGGGGCATCACCGGCCCGGCCTCCCGGGCGCTGGTCCGGCGCATCCGGGAGGGCATCCCCGGCGTCACCCTGCGCACCACGTTCATCGTGGGATTCCCGGGCGAGACCGACGAGCAGTTCGAGGAGCTGTGCCGGTACGTCCAGGAAGAGCCCTTCGAGCACCTCGTGGTCTTCCCCTACGAGCGCGAGCCGGGCACGGCGGCCTGGGACATGACTCCGCGCGTGCCGCTCACGGTGCGGCGGGCCCGGCGGGCTCGGCTGCTCGAGCTGCAGCAGGGACTGGCTCGGAGCCGCAACGCCGGCCGGGTGGGGGAGCGGCTCACGGTCATGATTGACGGCCCGGCCGGTCGCAATCAGTATGCTGGCAGGACCTCGGGTTCGGCGTTTGAAGTGGACGGCGGCGTGGTGGTAGAAGGCGACGGGCTGGTGCCCGGGACCCTCGCCGAGGTCCGCGTGACGGGAGCGGCGGCGTACGACCTGTTCGCGCGGGCCGACGCCTCCGGGCCCTTCGTACAACTCGTGAAAGGATCCGCCTGATGCGTGCAGGACTCGCGGCCGCCCTGGTCGGCCTGTTGGTGTTCGGCTCCCCCGCGGAGGCGAAGAAGTTCAAGTACGCCGCCGGGCCCAAGCCGGGCATCGACACGACCTTCTCGACCACCCTGGCCGAGGTCAATCCCATCGTGCGGCCCCGCGGGCCCCGCGTGCCGGCGACCAACCTGCAGGTCCTGACGCTGGTCGCCAACACCGCCTTCTCGCGCGCGCTGCAATCGGCCCCGATCGACACGGGCGCCCACGTGGTGCTGGCGCCGGCCGAGAGCCACCCGCTCAACTTCGTCGTCGAGCAGGCCGTGCTGCGCGAGCTGGCCCGGCGCGGCGTGACGGCCACCGTGCGGCGCAGCATCCTGGCGGACGACAGCCTGTCGACCTATTCGCCGACCGGCGACCCGCTGCTCGAGTACCAGCTCGCCACCGCGCGGGTGACCTACCTGAGGCTGGTGGGCTGGCTGCCCTTCTCGGGGCGCGTGAAGATCGAGCGGCAGTCCCTGGTCGAGGGCGCGCTCACGCTGCGAGATCCGCGCAGCGCCAACGTGCTGTGGTCGTCGAGCGCCTCGTACAATCTGCTGGACGCCTTCCGGGCCGACCGGGTCAGCCTGGTCGAGGACGAGCGGCACAGCGATCTCAAGAGCCCGGTGCCGACCCGGAACGTGGGCAAGGTCTTCGAGCCGCTGGTCGTGATCGCCGTGGTCGGCGGCCTGGCGGCGCTCTTCTTCCAGAACCGACCGTGAGGCCCGCCGTGACGAGGTCCCGCAGGGTGCGCCGGGTGCTGCTCCCGCTCGCGCTCGGCCTGCTCGCCGGATCGCTGTCCGGGTGCGGGGCGAGCAGCATCCCCGCCATCCATTCCGAGCCGGAGCGCCTGGCCCAGGGGCGGCGCGCGCTCCAGCTGCGCGAGTACAACGTCGCGCTCGAGCTGCTAAAGAGCTACGTCGCGAACAACGCGGGCGGTGCCGACGTGGACCAGGCCATCGAGTTGCTGGGCGAGGCGAACCTGCGCATCAAGGAGTGGGCCGAGGCGCAGGGCCAGTTCGAGCGGGTCCTGCGCGACTACCCCGAGAGCGATTCCGCGGCCGCCGCCTCGTTCCACCTGGGCGAGGCGCTCTGGGGGCAGTCCCGCGGCGCGGCCTTCGACCAGGAATACACGCAGAAGGCCGTCGACCAGTGGGAGAGCTACCTGCGCGCCTACCCCGGGCACTGGCTGAACGCCGAGGCCACGACGCGCCGCCTGGCCGCGCGCGAGCGGCTGGCGGACAAGCTCAACCGCTCGGGCGTCCTCTACCTGAAGCTGCGGCGCGCCGGCCCGGCCCGCGTCTACTTCCGCCGCGTGATCGACGAGTACCCGGACACGTCGATCGCGCCGGACGCGCACCTGGGTCTCGGCCTGGCCGACGCGATGGCGGGCAAGCGCGACGAGGCGATGGCCGTGCTGCGCGACATCCTGAAGAGCGGCGCGGACAAGCCCCTGGCCCGGATCGCCGCGAAGGAACTCGCGCGCCTCGAGCGGCACCCGCCGAAGACGAAGTAGCGCCATGCGCCGCATCGGCCTGTTCGGCGGCACGTTCGACCCGCCCCATGTCGGGCACCTGGTGCTGGCCGAGTGGGCGCGCACCGCGCTGCGGCTCGACCGCGTGGTGTTCATGCCGGCGGGCGCGCCGCCCCACAAGCTCGGCCGCCGGCTCACGGACGCCGCCGACCGGCTCGCCATGACCCGCCTTGCGGTGCGGGGCAACCCGGCCTTCGCGGTCTCGGGCCTCGAGGCGCGCCGCGCGGGCCCGTCGTTCACCGTGGACACGCTGCGGCACCTCCGCGCCCGCCAGCCGGGTGCGCGCTTCTACCTGCTGATGGGGGCGGACAGTCTCGCGGACTTCCCCGGCTGGCACGAGCCCGGCGAGATCGCCCGGCTCGCCACGCTGGTGGTGGCGGCGCGGCTGCCGGGCCCGGGCGCGGCGGCCCGCGGCCGGCTGCGAGTCCCGGCCGCTGCGCGCGGGCGCGTCGTGCTGCTCGACAACCCGCCGGTGGCGTTCTCCTCGAGCGCCCTGCGGGCCCGCGCGCGTGCCGGCCGCTCGCTGCGCTACCTCGTGCCGGACGCGGTCGCCGCCCACATCGCCCGCCGCGGGCTGTACGGGAGGGGCGCGTGACGGGTGGCCGGCGCCCCGCGGAGTAGCCCGTGCCCCGCCTGTTCGTGCTCGACGCGATGGGGCTCGCCTACCGGGCCTTCTACGCCTTCATCGCGCGGCCGCTGGTCAACTCGCGGGGCGAGAACACCTCGGCGATCTTCGGCTTCGCCAACACGGTGCTGAAGATCCGGCGCGACGAGAAGCCCGAGCACTGGGCGCTGGCCTGGGACGGGCCGGGCCCGACCTGGCGTCACCTGCGCTTCCCCGCCTACAAGGCGCAGCGCAAGCCCACGCCCGATGACCTGCTCGCCCAGCTCGAGCCGATCGAGACCCTGGCGCAGGCGCTGGGTCTGCCGGTGCTCGAGATCCCGGGCATGGAGGCCGACGACGTCATGGCCACGCTGGCCGCGCGCGGCGCGCGCGAAGGGCTCGAGGTCGTGCTGGTCACCGGCGACAAGGACATGCTCCAGGTGGTGGGCGGGCCGGTGCGCGTGCTGGTGCCGCAGGCGCGCGAGGCCTACGAGTGGATGGACGCCGACGCGGTGCGCGCGAAGTGGGACGTGGGGCCCGAGCACATCCGCGACATGCTCGCGCTGATGGGCGACTCCAGCGACAACATCCCCGGTGTGCCGGGCGTGGGGGAGAAGACCGCGAAGGAGCTGATGCGCCGCTTCGGCTCGCTCGACGCGCTCTACGCCCGGCTCGACGAGGTGACGAAGCCGGCGCTCCGGGCGAAGCTGGAGGCGAACCGGGAGCTGGCGTTCCTGTCGCGCGAGCTGGCGACGGTGCGCGCGGACCTCGACCTGCCGTACTCCTGGGAGGAGCTGCGCTGCGGCCCGATCCGGCGTGACGCGCTGCTCGAATTCGCCCGGCGCCACGAGGTGCGCCGGCTCGAGGCGGTGGCGCAGAGCCTGGGCGTGGCGGACGCCGACGCGGGCGCGCTCTCGCCGGCCCGGCCGGCGGGGCGCCGCGGCACGGTGAGCGAGACGCCGGCCGAGGGGGTGACGCTGGCGATGCCGCGCGCGCCGTCGTCCGCGGCCCCGCCGCTGGTGCAGGTCCCGCCCGCGGCCCCGCCGGCCCGGGGCGCGCCGCGGTCCGGGCCTTCGCCGGCCCCCGGCGGCCAGGCCACGCTCGACCTGTGGGGCGCGGCCGGGACGGCCGACGAGGAGGGCGAGGCCGCGCTGCTCGAGGCCTGGACGCAGGAGCTGCACGAGGTGCGGGCTCGCTCCCTGCACGGCCTGGCGCTGCTGCCGCTCACCGACGGCGCGGACCCGCGCACCGCGCGGCTGGTGGGGCTGGCGCTGGCGGCGCGTGACGGGACCGCCTGCTACGTCCCGCTGGGCCACGACCCGGGCCCCAACCTGCCGCTCGCGAAGGTGCGCGAGTGGCTCGCTCCGGCGCTGGCGGACCCCACGCTGCCCAAGGTGGGCCACGACCTCAAGGCCGACGGCCACGTGCTCGAGGCCGCGGGTCTGAGGATCGAGCCGTTCGACGTCCGGTGCCGGTCCTTCGACGTCCACCTCGGCTCGTTCCTCTGCGACCCGGACCGGGACCAAGCGCTGGCCGCGCTGGCGCGCGACTTCCTCGGCGAGATCCTGCCCGAGGCCGCGCCGGCGGGCGCCGACCGCGCGGGTACCCCGCGCGGCCGGCCGCAGCCGTCGTACGCGGCGCTCGCGCCGGCGGCCGCGCGGGCGTTTGCCGCGCCGGCGGCGGCCGCGCTGTGGCGGCTGGAGGCGGCGCTCCGCGCCCAGCTCGACGCGCGCGGGCAGGACGCCCTCTACACCCGGGTCGAGCATCCGCTCGTCCGGGTGCTGCTCGAGATGGAGCGCGCGGGGATCGCGCTCGACTGCGCGGTGCTGGCCGAGATGTCGGGCCGCGCGGCCGAGGACATCGCCCGGCTCGAGGAGGCGCTCTACGTGCTGGCCGACGAGCGCTTCAACCTCAACAGCGGTCCGCAGGTCGCGCGCGTGCTGTTCGAGAAGCTCGGGCTCAAGACCGGCCGGCGCACCAAGACCGGATTCTCGACCGACCAGGGCGTGCTCGAAGAGCTGGCGGCGGAGCACCCGTTCCCGAAGCTCCTGCTCGAGTACCGGGCGCTCGCCAAGCTCAAGTCCACCTACCTCGACGCGTTGCCCGCAGTGGCCGACGCCGCGGATGGCCGCGTGCACACGACCTTCCACCAGGCGGTGGCGGCCACCGGGCGGCTGTCCTCGAGCGACCCCAACCTGCAGAACATCCCGATGCGCACGCCCCAGGGCCGCGCCATCCGGCGTGCCTTCGTCGCGCCCGAGGGTTGCCTGCTGGTGGGTGCGGACTACTCGCAGATCGAGCTGCGGCTGATGGCGCACCTCTCGCGCGACCCGGCGCTGACCGAGGCGTTCCAGGGCGGCACGGACGTGCACGCCGCCACCGCGCGCCGCATCTTCGGCGTGAAGGAGGGCGAGCTCGACCCGGCGCTGCGGGCGCGCGCCAAGATCGTGAACTTCGGCGTCATGTACGGCATGGGGGCCCGCAGCCTCGCCCAGCAGATGGGCATCGGCCTGGCCGAGGCCGAGGAATTCATCCGCGACTACTTCACGGTCTACACCGGCGTGCGCGAGTTCCTCGACGCCACGGTCGAGCAGGCGCGCTCGCGCGGCTGGGTGCAGACGATCATGGGCCGGCGGCGCTACCTGCCCGACCTCGGCAGCGCCAACGGCGGCCTGCGCTCGCTGGCCGAGCGCGCCGCGATCAATACTCCGATCCAGGGCTCGGCGGCCGACCTGATGAAGGTCGCGATGATCGGGGTGGGGAGCGCCTTGAAGCGCTTCGGGCCCTCCGCTAGATTGCTGCTCCAGGTGCACGACGAGCTGCTGATCGAGTGCCCGGCCGGGGACGCGGCGGCCGTGGCGGCATCGGCCCGCGCCGGGATGCAGGACGTCCCGCTGCTCCAGGACCTGCTGGACGAACCGCTGCGGGTCCCGCTCGAGGTGTCGGTGGGCGTCGGCCGGACCTGGTTCGATGTCCACTAGGGCGCGCCGCGCGCCTGCGGGCGACGGGCTGTTCATCGTCGGCGTGGTCGGCCGCGCGGGGAGCGGCAAGAGCGCGGTGGCCGGCGCCCTGGCGGCGGACGGAGCGACCGTGATCGAGGCCGACCTCGTGGGCCACGAGGTCACCGACCAGGACCCCGAGGTGCGGTCCGCGCTGGCCGGCGAATACGGGGACGACGTGTACGGGCCGGACGGCCGGCTCGACCGGGGACGGGTCGCGGCCCGCGTGTTCCGCGACCCGGCGGCGCGGGCCCGCCTGGACCGGCTGGTCCACCCGCGGCTCGTCGCGCGCCTCGAGGACCGGCTGAAGGGACTGCGCGAGCGCGGTGTGCACGGCGTGGTGGTGCTGGACGCGGCGTTGTTGCTGGAGTGGGGACTGGAGCGCGCCTGCGACGCGGTGATCGCCGTCACCGCGCCGCACGCGGAGCAGGTGCGGCGGCTGGTGCGCAGCCGCGGCTGGACGGAGGCGGAGGCACGGAGCCGGCTCCTGGCGCAGCGGACCGACGAGACGTTCGGCGCCGCGGCGGACGTGACGCTCGACAACTCGGGGAGCATCGAGGAACTGGCGCGGTCGGCGCGGGCGGCGGTCGCCGCCCTGCGGGCCGGCCCGGAGGAGAGGGGATAGACCATGCTGACCGTCGCCGAAGTACGCAGCCGCCTCCAGCAGGCGCGTGCCACGCTGCAGGACCTGCGGAGGTACCTTTGACGTCGAGGCGCGCGCGCGCGAGGTGAGCGAGTCGGAAGCGCGCATGGCCGAGCCCGGTTTCTGGGACCGGCCCGAGGTCGCGCAGAAGACGGTGGTCGCCCTCAAGCAGGCCAAGCGCACCGTCGAGGAGTGGAGCCGGCCCGACCACGAGCTGAGGCACCTGGAGGAACTGCTCGAGTTGGGCGAGACCGATGCGGCCCTGCTCGCCGAAGTCGACGGCGAGGCCGTCAAGCTGGCGAAGCTCATCGCCGAGCTGCAGACCCGCAGCCTGATGTCGGGGGAGTACGACCGGCTCGGCGCGCTGGTCTCCATCCATCCCGGCGCCGGCGGCACCGAGTCGCAGGACTGGGCCGAGATGCTCTTCCGCATGTACATGCGCTGGGCCGAGCGCCGCGGTTTCGCGACCAGCATCCTCGACCTGCAACCCGGGGACGAGGCCGGCCTCAAGGACGCCTCGGTCGAGATCACCGGGGAACTCGCCTACGGCTACCTCAAGGGCGAGAGCGGCGTGCACCGGCTGGTGCGCATCTCGCCGTTCGACGCGGCCCAGCGGCGCCACACCTCGTTCGCCTCGGTCTTCGTCTACCCGATGGTGGACGACACCATCACCGTCGACATCCAGCCCGGCGACCTGCGGGTGGACACCTTCCGCGCCAGCGGGGCGGGCGGCCAGCACGTGAACAAGACCGAGTCCGCGGTGCGCATCACCCACCTGCCGACCGGGGTCGTGACCCAGTCGCAGGCCGAGCGCAGCCAGCACCGCAACCGCGAGTTCGCCATGCGCATGCTGCGCACGCGGCTCTTCGTGTACTACCGCGAGCAGGAGCGCCAGAAGACGGCGGTGCTCTCGGCGGGCAAGAAGGAGATCGACTTCGGGAGCCAGATCCGCTCCTACGTGTTGCAGCCCTACACCATGGTGAACGATCACCGCACCGAGCTGAAGATCGGGGACGTGCACGCGGTGCTCGACGGCGATCTGGATCCCTTCATCGACGCCTACCTCAAGAGGAAGGACCCCTAGATGATCCCCGCGCACATCTTCCGCGAGTACGACATCCGCGGCCTGCACGAGACCGAGCTCACCGACGAGGCCGCCGAGGCGGTCGGCCGCGCCTTCGGCACGCTGACCCGGCGCGCGGGAGGCCGGCGCGTCGCCCTGGGATGGGACGTGCGGCCGAGCAGCGTGCGGCTGGCCGCCGGCGCCGAGCGCGGCATGGTCGCGTGCGGGCTCGAGGTCGAACGGGTCGGGGTCGTGCCGACCCCGGCGCTCTACTACGCGGTGGCGTCCCGCTCGCTGGACGGCGGCATGCAGATCACCGGCAGCCACAACCCGCCCGAGTTCAACGGCTTCAAGATGACCAAGGGCAGGCTCCCGCTCTACGGGGCCGAGATCCAGGAGATGCGCGCGCTGATCGAGCGCGGCGACCTCGAGCGCGGGACCGGCTTCGCCGCCGACCGCCCGGTGCTCGACGAGTACCGGGCCATGCTGGTCGAGCGGCTGCGCAGCCCGAAGGGCCTCACGGTCGTGATGGACTGCGGCAACGGTTGCGCGGGGACGGTCGTGCCGGAGACCTTCGAGCGCATGGGGCACCGGGTGTTCCCGCTGTTCGCCGAGCTGGACGGCGCCTTCCCGAACCACCTGCCCGACCCCACGGTGCCGGCGCTGCTCGTCGCGCTGCAGGCCGAGGTGAAGCGGCGCGGCGCGGACTTCGGCATCGGCTTCGACGGCGACGCCGACCGGATCGGCGCGGTGGACGCGAACGGGCGCATCGTCTGGGGCGACCAGCTCCTGGCGCTGCTGGCGCGTGACGTGCTGACCCGCGTGCCCGGCGCCCGGATCATCTTCGACGTCAAGTGCAGCCAGGGCCTGAAGGAGGACATCGAGGCGCACGGCGGCCAGCCCGAGATGTGGAAGACCGGCCACTCGCTGCTCAAGAGCCGCCTGGCCGAGACCGGGGCGCCGCTGGCGGGCGAGATGTCCGGGCACATGTTCTTCAGCGAGGGCTACTTCGGCTTCGACGACGCGCTCTTCGCCGCGGGGCGCCTGCTGCGCTACGTCGCTGCCACCGGGAAGTCGTTCGTCGAGCTGGTGGACTCGATCCCGCACTACTTCTCGACGCCGGAGATCCGGCTCGCCTGTCCGGAGGAGCGCAAGTTCGCCGTGGTGGAGGAGCTCAAGCGGGAGTTCGCCGGACGCTACCGCGTGATCGACATCGACGGCGCCCGCGTCGAGTTCGGCGACGGCTGGGGCCTGGTGCGTGCCTCGAACACCCAGCCGGTGCTGGTGGTGCGCTTCGAGGCCCGCAGTCCCGAGCGGCTCGAGGAGATCCGCGCGGTGTTCATGGAGCCGCTGGCGCGCGCGGGAGTGACCGGGACGGTGGCCGGGCATTGAGCCGGCCGGCCGCCGCGGCGGGCCGCGGCCGGCCGCTGCCGCGGGCCTTCTACGCCCGCGACCCGGCCGTCGTCGCCCGTGCCGTGCTCGGCCGGTTGCTGGTGCACGACTCGCCGCAGGGGCGGGTCTCCGGGATCGTGGTGGAAACCGAGGCCTATCGCGGCGTCGACGATCCCGCGAGCCACGCGCACCGCGGCCGCACGCCGCGCAACGCCGCCATGTTCGGCGAGCCCGGGCACGCCTACGTCTACTTCGCCTACGGCATGCACCACTGCCTGAACCTGGTGACCGGCACCGCGGGGACGGCCTCGGCCGTCCTGGTGCGGGCGCTGGAGCCGGTCGACGGCGAGGAACTCATGCGCGAGCGGCGCGGCAGCCTGCCCGCCGCCCGGCTGGCGCGGGGCCCGGGCAACCTGGCCCGGGCCCTCGGGCTCTCGCGCGCGCACGACGGCCTCGACCTGGTGGGCCGGGCGCTCTGGATCTCGGACCTGCCGCCGCGGCGGGGCGGTCACCGCATCGCGCGCGGGCCGCGCATCGGGATCCGCGTGGCGCTGGACCGCGAGTGGCGCTGGTTCCTCGAGGGACATCCGTGCGTCTCGGCGTCGCGCGGGGCCGGGGGCCGGCAGGCGCGGCCGCGGGGACCGCGGACCGGAGCCCGATTGCGCGGTTGACACGTTCGTGACCAGTTCCTAATATCCGGCGTCCGTGCATGCGCACCTCGTTGACCGCGCGCACTTTCGCCCCGGCAGGCGGGAGAGAGTCCTCCTCCGCACGGTGAATGGATCATTCTGACCCGGACCAGCCGGAAAGGAGCTTTCATGAGCCCCAGGCGCAGGGTTCTGCTGAGCGCGATCAGTTCTGTTCTTCTCCTCACGGCTTTCTCGGCGCCCGTGTACGCCCAGTTCTACGACGCGGCGCGCGGGGCGCTCGGCTTCTCCCTGGACGCCATCGAACGCAGCCCGCGCATGCTGGGCATGGGGGGGATGACGTTCGTGGGGGACGACCCCCACATGGCCATCACGCTGTGGGACTTCGCGGGCAGCCCCCTGGGCGTCCTCGATGCGGACAGCACCGACACGGCCGAGTTCTACCCGGCGACCTCGTCCTTCTCGCGGGTGCACGACCTCGCCGCCGGCGACGCGACCCTCGAGCGGCAGGAGCGCGCGGCGCGGGAGAGCCGGATCGGCTACGAGGTCTGGCGTCGGACGCCCGGCCAGTCGGTCTTCGGCGTCACCGGCGACTTCGGGTCCATGCGCATGGACCAGATCCTCTCGGAGACCATCGAGCAGAGCAGCACCTTCACCCAGCCGACGGCCATGCCCGTGATGATGGGGCACATCCCCTACGTCAAGTCGAGCCACTGGCTCTACTCGATGCGGCTGTTCTACTCGGGTGAGATGCGGAAGAACGAGTTCCGCGAGGTGTGGGAGAACTCCCAGGGCCAGTACATCGACCGGACGGGGGCGCCGGTGGATCCGCCGGACCTCTTCACGCCGAACGATTACCGGGTCCGCACCCTGGGCGGTGGGGTGGGCGTGGCGTACGACCGCGGCCGTGCCTTCAAGGCCGCGGTGAACTCGGATTACGTCCAGAGCAACATCACCGGGAAGAACGAGTCGGCCCGTCACGTCGCTCGGAACGACGAGGCGCGCCCCTACTACACGACCCAGGTCACGATGGTCGGACGGCTGGCGGGCAACCTGGAGTGGGGCGTGGACGGCCGCGACTGGCGCTCGAGGTCCGAGGAGACGTGGTCGTTCAGCATCTCGGCCGGCACGTCGGCTCCCCCGCTCGTGGGCGGCGGCAAGATGCAGGATCGCGATGAGCGCGGGCAGGCCTTGCGCACGCGGCTGCGCTGGACCCAGGGGCCGTTCCAGGTGGGCGGGGGTGTGACGACCGGCTACCGCAAGGTCTCCATCATGCCCCCCAGCGCCGGCGACCTCACCTCGTTCAACCATTTCCGGACCGTCATCTACTACCGCCCGAACACCGACTCCCTCGTGCTTCCGGACAGCGTGACCTTCGCGCAGTCGGAGGAGCGGACCTGGGAGGCCGGCGGCGGTCTCTTGGTGCGGCTGCCGGGTGGGCGCGGATCTTGGGGCGTCGAGTACCACCGGTCGCAGGGCCTGTTGGAGCAGACGGCGAGCGGGCAGGGGCCGCTGCGCAAGGGCTGGGACGTCCGGACCGGGCTCGAGTACCGCTGCAACCCGGTCCTGAGCGGACGCATCGGCTACGTGCACCGGTGGGAGGACGAGGACGACTACACCCGGCAGAACGAGTATCTCGCCAACGCCGTGACGCTCGGCCTGGGGATCCGTCCCGTCGGGGCGACCTGGGCCTTCGAGGCCGGCTACGCGATCGAATGGCGGCAGGCCGACTTCGGCGCCCCGGCCGATCCCCGCTCGAGCCGCCAGCAACTGGCCAGCGTGGTGAGGTGGACGTTCTGAGCGCGCGGCGGGGCAGGGGGGGAGCCGGGTCCGTGGCAGGACTGAAAGACCTCTTGACAATTGCAGCACGTCGGGGGGATAGTCACCTCGTACTGGGCGTAGGGCACCGCCGTCCGGCGGCTTCTCCTCAGGTGCCTATCCAGCAGAATCGGACCGCCTCCTCGACTTCCGACTCCGGCCGTGACTTCCGACCGCTCGTGACTGGCTTCTCGCGCGGCCGGATGGCAGCGGATCTCCGCAGATTTCCGGCGGATGGAAGGGATTCCGGCCGTGGTCGCGTTGACAGCTTGTCCTTGGCTTGGCATGGTCTACCGTTCCTCTGGTCAGGTTTCCGTGAACGCGTTGCATCGCACCCGAGAGGTTGAGTCGCATGTTCTCTGACGGCAGGCGTTTGATCCGAGCGGGCGTGGCGCTTGTGCTGGTCCTTGCGCTGGCTGTCCCCGCACTAGCTCAGCAGGCCAAGCCGGCGTCTCCCCGGACGGCCCCGAAGGCCGCTCCCCGGACCACGACGCCGGCCAAGGTTGCCCCGAAGACCGCACCCCGGCCCACGGCCCCCAAGGCGGCGCCGGCCCAGCCGAGTGCCCCCCGGCCCGCGGTGGCCGCCCCGAAGGCGGCCGCGCCGGCAGCATCGGCGTTCGGCAAGATCCAGGGCCGGGTGACCGCCCGCGGGGAGCCGATCCCCTTCGCCAACGTGACCATCCCTGCGACCCGGCAGGGCACCCAGGCCGACGACAACGGCAATTTCGTCATCGTCGGCGTTCCGGCGGGCCCGACCGAGGTCCGCGCCTTCTCCTCCGGTTACGACGCGCAGAAGCAGACGGTGGTGGTGAGTGCCGGGGCCACGGCCACGCTGAACTTCACGTTCGGCGAACAGAAGATCGTCAAGGAACTCGAGACCATCGAGATCAGCGCGCAGAAGCGCATCGACACGAAGTCCTCGACCACCAAGCAGACCATCACCGCGGACAAGCTCAAGGAGATCCCGGTGGACAACCTGCGCGAGGCGGTGGCGGTGAAGGCCGGCATCGTGGCGTTCGGCGGGGAGCTCCACTTCCGTGGCGGGCGCGGTGGCGAGGTGAAGTTCCAGTTCGACGGCGTCGAGGCGTCGGACCCGCTCTTCGGCCGGGGCGCCAACATCGCCTCGCTGGCGGTGGCCGGCACGGACGTGCTCTCGGGCGGTTTCGATGCGGAGTTCGGAAACGCGCTCTCGGGCGTCGTGGTCGTCAGCACGAAGGAAGGCACCGAGCGCTTCGGCGGCGAGGTGCGCTGGGATACCGACCGTTTCGGCGACCCGACCAAGACGTTCAACAACTTCGACCGGTTCACCTTCGGATTCGGCGGTCCGACCCCGATCAAGAACCTGACCTACTTCGCGACCTACGAGGGCAGCTACTCGGACACGTACCTGAAGAGCAGCATGACCCGCCCCCACAACACGCTGCTCGACTTCATCCAGCTGGGCAACCGGCAGTTCAACCAGGTCAACACGAACTTCAAGCTCGCCTACCGGGTGAATCCCCGGAACAAGCTGACGTTCGAGACCATCAACAACCGCACGGTGAACACCCCCTATGACCACATGTGGAGCCGCCAGGGCTTCGTGAAGGTCACCTACGACACGACGGCCGCCGGCCGGGCCGCCACGTACCACCTGCCGATCTACGGTGCGTGGAGCGCCACGCAGAAGGACTCCACGTACCAGCTCGTCAACATGCCCGACCACGTGTCGACCACGGACGACCGGTTCAACCAGCAGACATTCGTCTGGACGGACCAGATCTCGGACAAGGCGGTGTGGTCGATCCGCGTGGCCAACCTGAACTTCAACGTGCTCAGTTCGGTCGGGAACAAGCAGCCGTGGGAGTACTGGACCCAGAGCCCCCAGTACTGGAGCGGCAACGTCCAGACCGGGACGGAGAACAACCCGTACTTCGCCACGCACGGCGACCGTCCCTTCTATTCCAAGCGCAGCCAGTCCACCTGGAACATGAAGAGCGACTACTCGACCCGGAACTTCAAGCAGCACACCGTCAAGGCCGGCGTCGAGCTCAAGTACAACGAGGTGTCGAACCTGGCCCTGACGCAGCCCAACTCGGAGGCCAACGGGCTCCCCGGAGGGTCCCGCTCCGAGTTCGTCAACTACAACCCCGAAGGCGCCGCGTTCATGCAGGACCGCTGGGAGTTCGAGGGGCTCGTGGTCAACGCGGGCCTGCGGTTCGACGTGTTCTCGCCTGGCCTGCAGGTCGCCAACAAGGACCTGAGGAGCGGCAAGCGCTACAAGCAGCAGTTCAGCCCGCGGCTGGGCATCGCCTACCCGGTCTCGGACAAGGACGTGCTCTCGTTCCACTACGGGTGGACCTTCCAGACCCCGGCACGCCAGTACATCTTCGAGAACCGCGGCATGCAGGCCAGCGTGGGCGTGCGTGGGAACCCGGACCTGGAGCCCGAGACCAACATCTCCTACCAGGCGGGCGTGCAGCACCTCTTCTCGCGGGACATCTCGGGGCAGTTCTCGGTGTTCTTCAAGGACATCTACGGGCTGATCACCGTGCGGCAGGAGCGCGACGAGTTCGGCAACCTGGTCAACGTGTACTTCAACGGCGACTACGCCAGCTCGCGGGGCTTCGAGACCAGCATCATCAAGAGCTTCAGCCACAAGTTCTCGGCCGAGGTGAACTACACCTTCCAGCTCGCGACCGGGGTGGCGTCGGACCCGAACACCGCGCTGCAGTTCTTCAACGGCGGCCAGCTCTACCTGCCCATCTCCGAGCAGCCGCTGGACTGGGACCAGCGCCACACGCTCTCCGTGCAGACGGTGGTGCGTGACCCGGGCAAGTGGGGCTTCCGGATGCTGTGGCTGTACGGATCGGGCTTCCCGTTCACGCCGTCCTTCCGCAACGACCGCCGTCCGGATCCGGCGCTGGACAACTCGCGGCGACTGCCCTCGGTCGCGCGGCTCACGATCGACGGTGACAAGTACTACAAGGTGTGGGGACAGAACCTGACGTTGTTCTTCGACGTCAGGAACGTGCTGGACTCGAAGAACATCCAGCAGGTCGGCGGATTCAACCTCGTGAACCCGTACGTGGACTCCGCGGGCGACGACTACCTGATCTATTTCACGGAGACCGGACGGTCCGGCGGCGCCTATCTGCAGGACATCAACGGCGACTACCAGTTGGACTGGGTGCCGGTCCGGGATCCGCGTGTCTACGAAGAAGGCCGGAACGTGCGGCTCGGCTTGAGCATCACGTTCTAGCCATGGAACAGCCAATCGGGCAGCGAGGGGACATGAGAACGAACGCTTGGCGTGGCCGGCTGCGCGTGGCGGTGGGCGTGCTGCTGCTCCTGCTCGCCGCGACCGCCGCGGTCGCGCAGGACGAGCAGGGTTCCGGCTTCTTCCGCAAGGGCACGATCGACGGGACTCCGGACGGGATGACGGAGGCCGAGTTCAAGGCGGCCTTCCCGGAGTACTTCCCGGTCGGGGGATCGGGAAACGCGAGCCCGACGGACATCCCGGACATCTTCGGTCCGGGGGCGGTGCTCACGGTGGGCAACGTCTACATGAAGGTCACCAACTTCGGGATCTTCGGCAACCCGTGGACGAACGTCTCCAGCGACCCGTCCGGACAGTGGCCGGGCGCTTCGGGCATCGAGTACCTGAACCTGGCCGGCCTGGCGGTGGGTGCCGTGAACCCGCAGGCCTCGGATCCGAACGCGATCCGGCGCGTGAGCTCGCTGACCGAGTGGCGGCCCCAGACCCTCGATCCGGTGGACAAGATGTACCGGGCCTACGACGGGATCCTGGGCGGTGCCCGGTATTTCAACGACGACGGGGACTTCTACACGCGGGACGAGCGGTTCTTCCGGTCGGGGGACCCGCGCACCGACGAGGACTTCCTGGACGGTCGCGACAACGATCTCGACGGGCTGATCGACGAGGACTTCGGCGCCATCGGGCAGCAGACCATCACCTGCGTGGTCTGGGACAACACGCCGCAGGCGATCAACGCCTCGGCCGCCGAGAAGCACGTCCCCCTCGGCCTCGAGGTCCAGCAGATGGCCTGGGCCTACTCGATCGAGAAGTTCACCGACTTCAACATCGTCCAGTACACCATCTTCAATCGTTCCGGCCACCCGCTGGACAGCCTCGTCGTCGGCGGCCTGGTGGACATGGACTGCGGTCCCGCCCTGGCCTCCAGTTACTGGCAGGACGACCTCGACCTGGCGGGCTACCCGAGCGCCGTGCTCCCCTACCAGGTGCCCACGGACGGCACGGACAAGCGACTCCAGGAGCCGGGCATGAGGCTGCCCGACATCCCGGCCGGCGCCTCGAACGACTCGGCTCTGTGCACCCACTACAACATCCACGTCAATGGTTTCTCGGTGGTCGACGACGATGGGGACCTGGGCCGCACGCCCGGAATCCCCACCTTCTTCCTGGTGGACCACACGGTCGACCCGACCGGGTTGACGGGACCGCCCCAGGTGGGCTTCCTCGCGTTCCGCTCCTACACGGGCAGCACGCCCTACATGGGTGGCGGCGGGCCGCGCACCGACGCGGAGCGCTACGAATTCATGTCGGGCAGGGCGGGCAGGAACATCGGTGAGGATGGCCGCATCAAGCTGGATACCCCGAACGACGAGAAGGGCGACTACCAGGCCTGGTGGTCGTGCGGGCCGTGGTTCAGCGTTCAGGATGGTGCCAGCATCCAGGTCACCGTCGCGTTCAGCGTGGCCCCCGGGAACAAGGCTCTTGCCGATGGCTTCGAGAGCGACTACTCCGCCATGCAGGCGGGCACGTTCGACGGCGGCTCGGGCGCCCTGGTCACCAAGTACCCTTCGCTCAAGAACGGTTTCACCATCCAGGTCGCGGCTGCGGGCGTCTACGAACAGCGGGACTGGCCCCTGCTCACCAACGGCCATGGCCGCGAGACGCCGGTCCACCCGGCCGCGGGCGAAGGGACGCTCGAGGTGATGGATTGCCGCGACGAGGGCAATGCTCGCCCGCCGGTGCTCCCCTGGCCGAACCCCGTGGACTGGGGCGACATGGACTGCGACTACTGCACCGGCGCCTACAACAGCCAGACGCAGCGGGGCATGTTCCACCACACCTGGAACGCCGAGGCCCCGCCGCCGAATCCGAACATGAACGTGTCGGCCCTGTACAACTACTCCGACAGCCCGGACCGCGTCATCCCGGCGGGCGACAAGCGCGTGACGCTCTCCTGGGACAACCTCTCCGAGGTCACGCCGGATCCCAAGACGAACCGGTTCGACTTCCGCGGCTACAAGGTGTGGAAGGCGGCGGACTGGCAGCGGCCGGTGGGATCGGCGGGGCCGAGCGATGACGATTGGGCGCTGCTGGGCGAGTTCCGCCAGTTCCACATCTACAACTACGAGAACGCCAGCGCCGGCTGGGTGCTGCAGCAGCGGAACTATTCGGACACGAGCCCCTGCCCGCGCATCTTCGTGCCCAGCTACACCTATCCGGACGGCAGGATCGACACCGCCACCGTCGAGGTCTGCCTGCAGCTGGACGACCTGTGGAACCGGCAGACCGGCCAGATCATCCGGGCGGAGCCGATCACCTGTTCGCCGAAGAAGGACAGCCCGGGCCAGTGCGACGTGTTCCATGCGTGCATCAACGGGCTGCCCTGCGACAACCCGGTGAACTACGAGAGCCGCACGCGCTACCCCGTGGGGCGCTACAAGTACGAGGACACCCAGGTCAAGAACGGCTTCGTCTACTTCTACTCGGTGACGGCCTTCGACTCGACCGGCGTCGGGCAGCAGATGAGCCAGCTGGAGGGCCGCCGGTCGGCCGCCGAGGCCGATGGCGTGGTGCCGCAGGCCGGGGCGCGGGACGGGATGAGCGCCTACGTCGTGCCGAACCCCTACCGCGGCTACCGGACCATCGAGCAGCGGCCTTCGTCCTGGGACCTGACGCCCAAGGGGTCGGATCCCACCGGCACGCACATCGACTTCCTGGGGCTGCCGCGCGGGAAGTGGACCATCAAGGTCTACACGGTCTCGGGTGACCTGGTGCAGACCCTTCGATCGGAGGACCCGGTCAACGAGTCCATCCGCACGCCGATCACTGGTGCGGACGGGTCGACGGTGCCGGGGTACAACCGGCAGCAGGACAATCCGAATGACGGCCAGGCCAGCTGGAACTTGATTTCACGAAATGGACAGGACATTGTCAGCGGGATCTATGTCTTCACCGTCGAATCCAGCAAGGGCACGCAGCGCGGCAAGTTCGTGGTCATCCGCTAGGCGCGGGAGCGAGAGAGGAGGATCGCAGTGAGAAAGGTCATCGCGGCGCTGGGCCTGGCGGGTCTGCTCATCCCCGGTTGGGCAGGTGCGGCTATCATCTTCGAGAAGGTTGGGACGGTCGGCAGTCAGTTCCTGGAGATCCCGGTCGGTTCCCGGGCGGCCGGCATGGGGGGTGCCTTCGTCGGCATGGCGGACGACGCCAGCTCCGTCTACTGGAACGCCGCGGGCATCGCACGCATCGATCCGGACAAGTCCGAGCTCTCGCTGAATCACGCGAACTGGATCGCCGACCTTTCGTTCGACCAGGTCAGCTACGTCTTCCACACGCGCCGGATCCCCGGGGCCTTCGCGATCCACGCCCGCGCGCTCACCATGCAGCCGATGTTGGTGACGACGGCGTACACGCCGGAGCCCGATCCCCGCACGGGGGAGACGTTCGACGCCGGCATGATGACGCTGGGCCTGACCTACGCCCGTTCGTTCACGGACAAGTTCAGCGCCGGCGTCACCGGCAACTACGTCACCGAGGGGCTGGCCGAGTACTCCCGGCAGGCCATGGCGTTCGACGTCGGGACGCTCTACGACGTGGGCACGCTGGGGATGCGCATCGGCATGTCCATCTCGAACATCGGCTCCCAGATCACCTTCATCGACCGCTCGGCCCGCATGCCGTCGATCTTCCGGGTCGGCGCCTCGGCGGTGCTCCTGCAGCGGGCCGATCAGAAGCTGGTGGGCTCGCTGGAATTCTCGCACCCGCCGGACAACTCGGAACGGCTCAACCTCGGAGCGGAGTACTCGTTCCACAAGTACCTGTTCCTGCGGGGTGGTTACGCCTTCAACTACGATTCCGAGGGCGCCGCCGGGGGGATCGGGTTCCACGTGCCGGTCTCGGTGGTCGGCATGGCCGACGTGGACTACGCGTTCACGGACATGAAGGACCTGGGCGGTGTTCACCGCTTCTCGCTCACGTTCCTGTTCTGATCGCGGTCCTCGGCCGGCGGACCTGATGACGAAGTCGTGTGGGACGCGCCCCCGGGTGGGGGCGCGTCTCGTCTTGGCGGTCATGCTGGCCCTGGGTGGGGCCGGCACGGCCGTGGCCAGGGGCCCGGACACGGGGCCTCTGCCCTGGCGGGTGGCGGGCCGCGGAGGTTTCACCGTGGACGCCGCGTCGTTCCCCGAATCGTCCGGGACGTCGCTCGAGGTCTACGTGCGCCTCCCGAGCGGCACGCTGGCGGCGCTGATGCGGGACGCCCAAGGGCTGGCCCGGCTGCGCGTGACGGCCCGGCTGCGCGGTGTCTTCGGCGGGGCGGGCAACCAGGAGCAGACCCAGGAGTTCGCCATCGAGCCGGCGGATTCGTCCGGGGGCTTCGGCAAGGTGGTCGGGATGAGGTTCCCGTCGCGGCCGGGCGTCTACCGCCTGCTCGTGCGCGTGGACGACGTGGTGTCCCGCCGGCGCGGGGCCCTGTCGGTGAAGCTGGCCTCCACGGCCCGGGTCGAGGGGGAGGTGCGCGTCGCGGCGCCCCGGGGCGGGCGCGAGCTCTCCGACATCGAGTTCCTGTGGACCGAGCGTGAGGGTGGGCGGGCGACGGTGTTCAAGCGACACGGGCGGACCCTGCTGCCGGACCCGGAGCGCCTGTACGGGCGCTTCGCGCCGGAATTGCGGACGGCGTTCGTGGCGCGGTCGGACGCGGAGTCGCCGTGGCACTGGACCGCCGTCGTCCTCGACGGCGGAGGGCGACCGATCGCCACGCGGGAGAGCACCGCGGCCGCGACGCGGCTGCTCGAGGGTGGCGTGGCGGTGGATCTGTCGTCGGCGCCGCCGGGCGGCTACGAGCTGGAGCTGCGGGTGCGGCAGGAAGGCGATTCGCTGCCGCTCGTGCGGCGGGCCGCCTTCAGCGTGGCGTGGCAGGCCGAATCGTGGCTGCAGAACCCGCGCGAGGTCCAGGACGACGTCCACTTCCTGTTGGGTGCGGACGACGAGGAGGCGTTCGCGCTGCTCTCTCCCGGGGAGCAGGAGCACTACCTCGACGAATTCTGGGCGGCGCGCAACCCCAACCCCGGCAGTCCGGAGAACGAGGCGCGGGCGACGTTCCTGCGGCGGGTGGCCTACGCGAACCGGATGTACACCCGGCCGGGGCTCGGCAAGGGGATGTTCTCCGACATGGGAAGGACCTATGTCCGGTATGGCGAGCCCAGCGAGGTCGTGAACCAGGTGATCCCCACCGGCGACCAGACGGTGGACCAGGTCATCTCCCAGATCGTCGCGAACGAGGACCGCTCGGTCGGGGACGTCAACCTGAAGGGCCCCGGCGGCGACCCGCGCCCCTTCGAGCTGTGGATCTACCAGGGTCCGATCGGGCTGCCCCCGGACGCCGATCCCGCCGTCGCCGGACGGGTGCGCCGCAAGCGGCTCGTCTTCCTGTTCGTCGACGATCTGGGCGTGGGGGACTTCCGCCTGCGTTACACGACGGAGTGACGCGGCCGGGCCCGGCCGTCCTTGACCCCCCCCGCACCATCGGGCATATTCGGCCCGTTCTGTCGATCCATCTCCATGGTCCTTCCCGACCGAAGAGTCCCTCCGGGGCCGGAGTGTCAGCATGCGTTTGGGCATCCTGACCGGCGGTGGCGACTGTCCGGGGCTCAACGCGCTCATCCGGGCAGCCGTCGTCCGTACGGTGCGCACCTACCAGGGCCAGATGGTGGGCTTCGAGGACGGTTGGCTGGGGCTATTCAAGTCCCGGGCCCGCGACCTCGACCTGCCGGCCATCAAGGGCATCCTGCCGCGGGGCGGCACGATCCTCGGGACCTCCCGCACCGATCCGCTCCGCGAGGAGGGGGGCGCACAGGCCGTCAAGGACGCCCTTGCCCTGCACGAACTGGATGGGCTGCTGGTGTGCGGGGGCGACGGCACGCTGTCCGCTGCCGAACGGCTGTGGCAGGCGGGTGTGCCGATCGTCGGCATCCCCAAGACCATCGACAACGACGTGCCGGAGACCGACTACGCCTTCGGCTTCGACACCGCGTTGTGCCACGTGGTGGACGCCGTGGACGCGCTCCACACCACGGCCGAGTCCCACGACCGGGTGATCGTGCTCGAGGTGATGGGACGTAGTGCGGGCTGGATCGCGGTGTGCGGGGGCGTGGCGGGGGGCGCCGACGTCGTGGTGACGCCCGAGCGCCCCACCAGCGTGCACGAGGTCTGCAACTACATCCGTCACCGGCAGGCGCGCGGGCGCTTCTTCAGTATCGTCGTGGTGGCCGAGGGGGCGCGCTTCGAGCCCGACCCGGACGGGCGGACGATCGAGATCCCGCAGTCCCTCGATCCGTTCGGCCGCCCGCGCTACGGCGGCGTGGGCGAGATCCTGGCGCGCGAGATCGAGGCGCGACTCAAGACCGAGACCCGCACCGTCACGCTCGGGTTCGTGCAGCGGGGCGGCACCCCCACCCCGTTCGACCGGCTGCTGGGCACGCGCATGGGCATCGAAGCGGTGGACCTGGCCGTCCGGGGCGAGTACGGACGCATGGTGAGCCTGCAGGGCGGGCGCATCACGTCCGTGGGTCTGGACGTGGTGCGGCAGGGTCCGCGCACCGTGCCCGCGGAGCTGTTCGAGACCGCGCGGGTCTTCTTCGGCTGACGCCGACCGGCGCCGGCCGACTCTGGAAAACCATCGAGATTCGTCTCGAGCTTCAGGAGGAGGAACGAACATGGCGGTTCGTGTCGGGATCAGTGGATTCGGGCGCATCGGTCGCCTGGTGGTGCGCGCAGCGGTGGACCGCGGGGTCCCCATCGAGTTCGTGGCGGTCAACGACATCACCGACGCGCCGACGCTGGCGCACCTGCTGAAGTACGACTCGGTCCACCGCGTCTGGCCCAGGGCCGGCAAGGCGGTGGACGGTCATCTCGAGGTGGCGGGCAAGAAGATCCAGGTGCTGGCGGAGAAGGATCCGGCCAAGCTGCCGTGGAAGGCGCTCGGCGTGGACGTCGTGCTCGAAGCCACCGGCAAGTTCACGGACCGCGACGGCGCGGCGCTGCACCTGGCCGCGGGCGCGCGCAACGTCGTGGTGTCGGCGCCGGCCAAGGGCGGCGACCTGACCTTCGTCATCGGGGTCAACGACAAGCTCTTCGACAAGGCGAAGCACCAGGTCGTGAGCATCGGCTCGTGCACGACCAACTGCCTGGCGCCGGTCGCGAAGGTGTTGAACGACCTGGTCGGCATCGAACGCGGCTTCATGACCACGATCCACGCCTACACCAACGACCAGAAGATCCTCGACCTGCCGCACAAGGACCTGCGCCGGGCGCGCGCGGCGGCGATGAGCATGATCCCGACCTCGACCGGCGCGGCGAAGGCCATCGGCGAGGTGCTGCCGGAGCTCAAGGGCAAGCTGGACGGCCTCGCGGTGCGCGTGCCGACCCCCGACGGTTCGCTCGTGGACCTGGTGGTGGAGGTCCGCAAGAGCACGACGAAGGACGAGATCAACGCCGCGATGAAGGCGGCGGCCGAGGGCCCGATGAAGGGCATCCTCGAGTTCTGCACCGACCCCATCGTCTCCACCGACGTGATCGGCAATCCCCACAGCAGCGTGTTCGACTCGCTCTCCACGAACGTCATGGGGGGGACGCTGGTCAAGGTGCTCTCCTGGTACGACAACGAGTGGGGCTTCTCGCAGCGCGTGGTGGACGCCCTGCTGATGATGGCGTAGGGGAGGGGCCATGGGCGACGCCAAGAAGGGTCTCAAGGAACTCCGGCCGGCCGGCCGGCGCGTGCTGGTGCGCGTCGACTTCAACGTGCCGGTCAAGGACGGCCAGGTCGGGGACGACACGCGCATCGTGGCGGCCCTCCCGACCATCCGTTACCTGGTCGAGCAGCGGGCGCGCGTCATCCTGATGTCGCACCTCGGCCGGCCGAAGGGCGGGCCGGACACCAAGAACAGTCTCAAGCCCGTGGCCGCGCTCCTCGAGAAGCTGCTGGGCCAGCCGGTGGCGTTCGCCTCCGACTGCGTCGGCCCCGACGTGGAGGCCCGGTCGCGCGCGCTGCAGGACGGCCAGGTCCTGCTGCTCGAGAACCTGCGGTTCCACCCCGAGGAGGAGGCGAACGACGCCGGCTTCGCCCGGCAACTGGCCGCGCTGGGGGACGCCTTCGTGAACGACGCCTTCGGCACCGCGCACCGTGCGCACGCCTCGACCGAGGGCGTGACGCACTTCCTGCGGCCGGCGGTGGCCGGGTTCCTGATGCAGAAGGAGCTCGACTATCTGGGCCGGGCGCTCGACCGTCCGCAGCGGCCGTTCGTCGCCGTGCTGGGCGGCGCGAAGATCTCCGGCAAGATCGACGTGATCACGCAGCTGCTGGGCAAGGTGGACCGGCTGCTGGTGGGCGGGGCGATGATGTTCACCTTCCTCAAGGCGCAGGGCCGGCCGACCGGGAAGTCGCTGGTCGAGGACGACCGGATCGGGATGGCGAAGGCCGTGCTGGAGCAGGCGCAGGCGCGCGGGGTGGAACTGGTGCTGCCGGTGGACTGCGTGGCCTCGACTGCGCCGGACGGGAGCGCTCCCGGGCGGACGGTCCCGCTCGAGGGGCTCGGCCCCGCGGAGATGGGAGTGGACATCGGGCCGGAATCGGTGAAGCTCTTCGCGGCCCGGCTCCGGGACGCGAAGACGGTGGTCTGGAACGGCCCGATGGGGATCTTCGAGGTCCCGGCGTTCGCCGAGGGCACGCTGGGCGTGGCCCGGGCGATGGCCGAGCTCACCGGTCACGGCGCGGTCACGGTCGTGGGCGGCGGCGATTCGGTGGCCGCCATCCAGCAGGCCGGCCTGGCCGAGAAGTTCACCCACCTGTCGACCGGTGGCGGCGCCTCCCTCGAGTTCCTCGAGGGCAAGGTGCTGCCCGGCGTCGCCGCCCTGGACGGCGCGTGATGACGACGCCCTGGCCACGCCGCCCCCGGTTCGTCGCCGGGAACTGGAAGATGCACAAGACGGCCCCGGAGGCCGCCGCCCTGGCGCGCGAGTTGGTCGCGTTGGCGGGCGGGGCGCGTCCCCGCTGTGCGGTGGCGCTCTGCCCGCCGTTCCCCGCGCTGCACGCGGTGGGGGAGGCGTTGAAGGGCAGCCCGTTCCATCTCGGCGGCCAGAACCTCCACCCGGCCACGCACGGCGCCTTCACCGGCGAGGTGTCGGGCGCGATGCTGGCCGCGCTCGGCTGCCGCTTCGTGATCGTCGGGCACTCGGAGCGCCGCCACGGCATGGGCGAGGACGACGCGCTGGTGGCGCAGAAGATGCGCTCGGCCCAGCGCGACGGGCTGACGCCGATCGTCTGCGTGGGGGAGACCCTCGCCGAGCGCGAGGCGGAACGCACGGCGGACGTGCTCGTGCGCCAGACGCAGGCCGCGTTCGAAGGGCTGGAGCAGGCGCAGGCGTTCGCCGCGGTGATCGCCTACGAACCGGTCTGGGCGATCGGCACGGGGCGCGTGGCCACGGTCGAGCAGGCCCACGAGGCGCACCAGATCGTGCGCGCCACGATCGATCGCGTCATCGCGCCGGGCGCCGGCGCCCGCATCAGCGTGCTGTACGGGGGCAGCGTGAACCCGGGCAACGCCGCCGCCCTGTTCGCGGACGAGGAGCTGGACGGCGCGCTCGTGGGCGGGGCCGCCCTCGAGGCGGCCTCGTTCTGGCGCATCATCGCCGCCGCCGGGGCGTGAACGGGGCACCGCGGGCCCCCGGCGCGGCCGTTTGACGGTTGCCGGGGTGATTGCTAGTCTCTCACGCTGCTTCGGATGCTGCGGACCGGAGCGGTGGGTCGTCTTCCGCGGTGGAAACCCGTCCCTGAGGATGCCATGTACCTCTTCCTGATCTTCTTCCACCTGCTGGTGTGTGTGGCCCTCGTGGGTGTCGTGCTCATGCAGTCCGGCAAGGGCGGCGGGCTCGCCGGCGGCGCCTTCGGCGGGTCGGCGCAGACTGTCTTCGGCGGCCGCGGCGCCACCGACTTCATGACCCGCGCCACCATGGTGCTCGGCGGGCTCTTCTTCGCCACGTCGCTGGTGCTCTCGCTGATGAGCTCGAACATGACCTCGACCCGGGGCAGGAGCCTGATCAACCAGGAGGCCCGCAAGGCGGCGGCGAGTGCTCCGGCCCAGCTGCCGCAGTCCGGCAGCCGGCCAGCCGCTCCGGCGCCGGCAGCCACGCCGCCTCCCGCCGCCCCGTCGGGCGGCCGCTGAGCAATCCCGAAGAGACCCGAGTGCCCGGGTGGTGGAATTGGTAGACACGTACGTTTGAGGGGCGTATGGGGCAACCCGTGCGAGTTCAAATCTCGCCCCGGGCACCACACTCACGAGGCCACGCGCAGTCGGCGTGGCCTTCTCGTTGCCCGCGGTGAGCACCACGGGCCGCTTCCGTGGGGCGGCCGGGGCGGGGCGAGCGAGCGGGGAGCGGCCGCGGGCCGGGCGGGGTGGTCTTCCACCATCCCCCGGGCGGACGGGATCGTGCGGTAGCGACATGGTCCGTGCGGACCATTGTCACCTACGGAAGTATCGACGAAGGTGGCCACCTCGCGGGACGTCGACCCGGGCGCACAGGGGCGTTCTCGCTCGCAGGGCCGGAAGTCTCCCCACCTTCCCGCAGGAGGATCGCTCCGATGCTCACCGCCCGTTCCGCCCCATCGCACTTCCGCAGCCTCGCACTCCTCGGGTTGCTCGCTCTGCCGCTGGCGCCGGGAGCCGGCCGCGCACAGCCGGCTCCGGCGCCTGCCTGGAGCGCCGCGCTGGGCGCGGCCGCGCCGGCGAGCATGACCCCGGCGGCGGGATGGCCGTTCGAGTCCAACGTGGCGTCCCGGCGGGCCGGCTGGTCGGTGGCCACCGCCGGGGACGTGAACGGCGACGGTTACAGCGACGTCATCGCCACCGGGAACGGCGCCACGAGCAATACCTTCTTCCTGTTCCTCGGCGGGCCGGGCGGCCCGACGCTCGCCCCGGGCTACCCGCTCACCGGCCTGCCGGCCGGCACGCCGGTGTGCGGCGCCGCCGGTGACCTCAACGGCGACGGCTACGACGACGTGGCGCTGAGCTTCCCGAACTCCAGCGGTGGCACGCTGCGCATCTACTACGGCAACGCCTCGGGTCTCAACCTCGCGAGCCCGTGGACCAACACCATCGTCGTCGGCGCGGCCTCCTATGCCTACTCGGTGGGCACCGCCGGCGACCTCAACGGCGACGGCTACGCCGACCTCGTCGTGGGCACGCCGGGCTACGCCGCCCAGATCGGACTGTGCGCGGGCAGCACCCTCAACCACGGCAGGGTCGACGTGTACTACGGCGGTCCCTCCGGCATACCCGCCAATCCGAATTGGTCGCTCTTCGGCTGCCAGTTCCTCGGTCCCTACAGCTATCTGGGCAACTCGGTGGGCACCGCCGGCGACGTCAACGGCGACGGTTACGATGACATCGTCATGGGCGCGCCGGGGGCCAACCAGGCCTACGTGTTCCTCGGCGGCGCGAGCGGGCTGCCGGTCTACGGCGGCGGATATGGGGACTTCTCGGCACGCATCACCATCGCGGGCACGACCCCGGGGGACAACTTCGGCTGCAGCGTGGGCACCGCGGGCGACGTCAACGGAGATGGCCGTGCCGACGTGATCGTGGGCGCGAGCAACGCCAGCTACTACAGCCTGACGGCGTGCGGAGAGGCCTACGTCTACCGCGGCTCGGCGGCCGGCATGGACACCACCGTGTTCTGGACCGAGGTGGGCCCGGTGGGCGGTGCGCACTTCGGCAGCTCGGTGGGCACCGCGGGCGACGTCAACGGGGACGGGCTCGGCGACGTGGTGGTGGGTGCCCCGGACTACGCCTCGCCCGAATCCGGCGAGGGGCTCGTGGCGGTGTTCCAGTCCGTCAAGACCACGATGATCTCGTCGTTCTTCGTCGAGGGCAACATGACGGGCGCGTACCTGGGCCTCTCGGTGGCCACCGCGGGCGACGTCAACGGCGACGGGTTCGGCGACGTGGTGGCGGGCGAGTACGGCTATTCGAACGGCCAGACCGGCGAGGGAGCGATCCAGCTCTACTACGGCGGCGGCGACCCGCCGGCGGCCACTCCGGGCTGGGCGGCGCCGGGTGACTTCGCCAGCTCGAACTACGCCTGGTCGGTGGCCGGTGCGGGCGACGTCAACGGCGACGGCTACGACGACTACCTGGTCGGCGACCCGACCTACTCGGACGGCACGGCGAGCGGGCGCGGGCGCGTGTTCCTCGTCTACGGCTCGCCGTTCGGCCCCAGCGGCTGGTGGGCCGGCATCGGCGGCGCAGCCGGGGACCAGCTGGGGGTCTCGGCCGCCTCGGCTGGCGACATCAACGGGGACGGCTACGACGACATCATCGTCGGCGCGCACCAGGGTGGCGCGGGCGTGGGGAAGGCCCTGGTCTGGTACGGCCGCTCGGGCGGGCTCACCGCCGGCCAGGCTGCAGACAGCGTGGTGGCCTCGGCGGCCGGCACCCAGTTCGGCGGTTCGGTGGCCGGTGCCGGCGACGTCAACGGCGACGGCTACGCCGACGTCGTCGTCGGAGCGCCCGCCGACATGAGCACCGTGTCCGGCGAGGGGGGCGTCTTCCTCTACCTCGGGGGGCCGGGAGGGCTCTCGCACACGGTGGCGTGGAGCGCGCACGGCGGGCAGCAGGACGCTCACCTGGGCAGCTCGGTGGCCGGCGCGGGCGACATCAACGGGGACGGGTACTCGGACCTCGTCGCCGGTGCGCCGGACTACGACAAGCCGCTGTCGCCGCCCTTCAGCCTGCTGGATGCGGGGCGCATCCTGTGGGCGCTCGGCGGCCCGCTCGGGCCCGGCGCCCCGGGCTACGTCGAGAGCGGCGGCAACTGGCGGCTGGGCGGCTCGGTCGCCTTCGCCGGCGACGTCAACGGCGACGGCTATTCCGACGTGGTGGCCGGCGCGACCGGCTACCAGCCCGCCATCAGCGGGGAGGGCGGCGCCTTCGCATTCGCGGGCTCGTCCGCCGGCCTCAACCCGAACGCGATCTGGACCCAGGCCGGGGGCGAGGCGTTCGCGGGCTTCGGCTCCTCGGTGTCCAGTGCGGGCGACATCGACGGCGACGGCCTGAGCGACGTCCTGGTGGGTGCGGTCTTCATGGATGCCGGCGGTTCGCGCGACCAGGGCAAGGCCTTCGTCTATCGCGGTCCGCTCACTCCCGGCGCGTCGCCGGCGTGGAGCGCGGTGGGCGGCGGCGCATACGCGAACCTCGGACACACGGTGGCGAACGCCGGCGACGTCAACGGCGACGGCTGGAACGACCTGGTCTTCGGCCTGCCGGGCTACAACGGGCGCCAGGGCGACGCGCGGCTCTACTACGGTGCGGGCGGGTTGGGCCAACTGCGGCCGAAGCTGGCGCGCCGTGCCCTGGGCGGCGTGCCGGTGCCCATGCTGGGTCTCGGTGGCAGCGGGGGGCTCTACTTCCAGGCCATCGGCCGTTCGGCCGCCGGGCGCTCGAAGGTGAAGCTCGAGTGGCGCCTCGCGCCCGTGGTGGGCATGGCGGGAGCGACGATCGCCGGGCGGCAGGCGGCGTTCCAGGCGACGGGCGCGCCCAGCGGCATCGGCAGCTACAACGCGCTCACCCAGAGCGTCGCCGGGCTGACGCCCGGCACCGACTACGCGTGGCTGATCCGCACACTCGGCCGCTCGCCTTACTTCCCCACCTCGCCCTGGGTGTCGCAGGCGCGCAACGGCCGTCGCGAGGCCGACGTGCACGTGCCCGGGCCCGCGCTGGCGGTGGACCTGCCCACCGTCCCCGGTCGCCTGGCACTGTCCGAGGCCCGCCCCAACCCGTCGCGCGGGCTCACCGCGGTGCGCTTCACGCTCTCACGCGGCGGCCTGGCGCGGCTCGAGGTGATCGACCTGCAGGGGCGCCGCGTGCGTCTGCTCGCCGATGGCGAGTTCGCGGCCGGTCCGCATGAACTCCCGTGGGACGGTCGCGACGACAGCGGTGCGGCGAGCGCGGTGGGAGTCTACTTCCTCCGGCTGAGCGCCGAGGGGGAGCACTACACCCGCAAGGTGGCGCTGGTGCATTGACGCCGGCCGACGCCGGTTCATGGCACCGTGCCCGGGGCGGCCAGCTCTTCGCGGAGGTGGCCGCCCTGTGCGTGGTGTCCGTCTACAGGATCTCGCGGACGAACCCTTCGAGGGTCTCCTCGTCGACGTAGCCCGACACGCGGCGCACGATCCGGCCCTGCCGGTCGATGAAGATCGTCGTCGGGATGGAGCGGATGGGACCGTAGTCGTCGAGCATGCCCTCGCTCGCCATCGCCACCGGGAAGCGCAGCCGCAGCCCGTCCGAGAAACGCCGCACCGCCTCGAGCGGGCCGTCGTCCACCGAGAGCCCCACGACCACGAGGCCGCGGGTGCCGTAGCGGCCCTGCATCAGGCTCAACTGGGGCATGCTCGCCCGGCACGGCACGCACCACGTCGCCCAGAAATCGAGGATGACGGGGCGCCCGCGCAACTCGTCGAAGCGCAGGGTGCGGCCGTCGAGCGTCCGCACCGCGAACGGCCGGGCCCGGTCTCGTTCCGATTCGGCCGGAGTGAGGGACTGCCATCCGAGGACGACGCCGAGGATGGCGATCGACAGCGCCGCGGGGAGGATGAAGCGTCTCAACCGGTCATTCCTTTCGAGAGGATGCTGCGGGGCCGCCGGAGGGCGGGCCACTCCGACCCTGGATGTCTCGACGGTGCGACTGTACCCTTTCTGAGTCGCGTGGGGCGGGCGCGCGCGCACTTCTTTGCATGCACCTGACTTGTCCCGCCCGCGGCGGGGCGCCTCGCGCCGGTGACGACGCGCCGTCCGGCCCGCGCCGGGCGCTGCAGCGTGTCCTCTCCGGGCCGGCTTCCACCGGCAGCGGAAACCCCTGCAGCCGCGCCGTCCGGAGCCGCCTCACATCTTGAGAGGCCCCGGTGCGTATGCTAGCGTAGCGGCACCAGCCCGGTTCGCGGCCAGGAAGGGCCGCGGCGCCGGGTGGCGGCCGGGATCTCCACCCGACCCACCTTCACAGGGAGCGTGAGGCCCATGGCATTGGGTATCTTCATCCTGCAGGCCAGCGTCGGATTGCGCGCGTCCGTCCCCGCTCTCGTCGCCTCCTCCGGCTGGTTCGCCAAGTTCATCCTGCTGCTGCTGCTGGGGATCTCGGTCTACACCTGGGCGATCATCGTGGAGCGGCTGCGGCTCTACGTCCGCGTGCAGCGCGAGGACCGGGAGTTCCTCGCCGCGTTCCGGGCGGCGCGCGCGGACGAGCCGCAGCCCGAGCGGCACCCGGCCAGCGTGCTCGGCCGCCTGGCGCGCGTCGGCGAACGCTCGCTGGCGGAGCCGCCCGGGGCCGGGGCCACGCCGGCTTCGCGCTACGAGCGGGCCCAGCGCGCCATGGAACGCTTCGCCGGCGACGAGCTGGCGCGCCTCGAGCACCACGTCGGGTTCCTGGCCACGGCCGGCAGCGTGTCGCCCTTCATCGGGCTCATGGGCACGGTGTGGGGCGTGATGAGCGCGTTCCTCAGCATCGGCGCGCAGGGCTCCGCGTCCCTGGTGGTGGTCGCGCCCGGCATCGCCGAGGCGCTCATCACCACGGTGGCGGGCCTGGCGGCGGCGATCCCGGCGGTGGTGGGCTACAACCACCTGCTCACGCGGCTGCGCGTCATCAGCACCGCCAGCGCCACGTTCGTGACCGAGTATCTCGACCGCCGGACGGGAGGTCCGGTCGCGTGAAGAGCGGCGTCCCGCGCGTCCCGATGGCCGAGATCAACGTCACGCCGTTCGTGGACGTCGTGCTCGTGCTGCTCATCATCTTCATGGTGACCGCGCCGTTCCTGCAGGGCGGGCTCGAGATCGACCTGCCGCGCGTCGCCACCCGCGGGCTCGACGTGCGCGAGGGGCTGATCGTGAGCGTACGGGCGGACCGCACGGTGGCGGTGGGGAACTCGGTGGTCCCCGAGGCCCGGTTCGAGGACGCGCTCGCCCGGGCCGGCGCGTCGCGGCGCCCGGTCTTCCTCAAGGCCGACACCGGCGTGCCGTACGGGACCATCGTCGAGCTGATCGCGCGCATGAGGCGTGCCGGGGTGGCCTCGCTCGGGCTGGTGACCCAGCCGCCGACGCCGCAGGCCCACCGGTGACGCGGAGCGCCCTGGCCGGCTCGGCCGCGGTCCACATCGCGCTCCTGGCGGTGGTCCTCGCGGTGCGCCAGGGCGAGCCGTTGATCGTGCCGGGGCCGGACGTGGTGCAGGTCGCCCTGGTCGAGCCGGGGGCGATGCCGAGGGGGGACGTCGCCCCGGCGGCGCCGGAGAAGGCCGCCATGAAGGTCCCCGACATCCAGCCGGAGAACGCCGAGGGCGTGAAGCTGGTGGCACCCCGGAAGCCCGCGAAGCCGGCCGCGCCCGCGCGGGAGGAGGCGGCGCCGCCCGCCCCGGGGCCGGCCCTGCCGTACGCGCGGGTGGGGAGCGCGGGCCTGAGCGGCGGCCTCGCCGTGGACGCCCGCGACTTCGAGTTCACCTACTACCTCATGCTGATCCGCAACAAGGTGGCGCAGAACTGGACCCCCCCGGCCGGCCTGGAGAGCGGCCGCCCGGTGCGCGCCGTGGTCTACTTCCGTGTCGGCCGCGGGGGCGGCGTGTCGGCCATCCGGCTCGAGAGCGGCAGCGGCATCGAGTTCTTCGACCGCGCCTCGCTGCGGGCCGTCACCCTGAGCGACCCGCTGCCCCCGTTGCCCCTCGGCTTCCCGGGCTCCGACCTCGGGATCCACTTCGGCTTCGAGTACACGCGCCCATGAGGCGGCTGCCGCTGATCCTGCTGCTGGCCGTGCTGGGGGCCCCGGCCGCCTTCGGGCAGACCCGCGAGGTGCGCATCGACATCGCGGGCGGCGGGCGCCGCACGCAGCTCTACTGCGAGGCCTTCACCGCCGGCCGGCTGCCGGCCGGGGCGCCCGCGGCGCGCCAGGCCGACGAGGTGCTGGCGAACGACCTCGAGCAGTCGGCCGTGTTCCTGGTCTCGCGGGCCTGGGCGGGGCAGCCGCCGTTCGACGTGCAGGCCGTGACCGGCGGGCGCTGGAAGGCGACCGGCGACCAGATCACGCTCGAGGGCGAGGTCCGCGACTTCCCGGCGCGCCGCCCGATCCTGTCGAAGACCTACCGCGGGCGGACCGCCGACTGGCGCGCCTTGGTGCACCAGTTCGCCGACGACGTCGTGCTGCAGTTCACGGGGGAGCCCGGCGTGGCCGGCACGCGCATCGCCTTCATCTCGGTCGAGGGGCGGAACAAGGAGCTCTGGGTCATGGACCTGGATGGCGCCGGCGCTCGTCCGCTCACGCGCGACCGCTCCATCGCGCTCTCGCCGTCCTGGTCGCCGGACGGTTCGCTGCTGGCGTTCAGCACCTATCGCGACGGCGGCTCGCCGCGCCTCTACGTCGTCTCCGCGACGGGGGGCAAGCTCTACCCGGTCTCGACGCGACCCGGGCTCAACACCAGCCCCGCGTACTCACCCGACGGCCGCGAGATCGCCTGCACGCTGAGCAAGGACGGCAACTCCGAGATCTACGTGCTCGACGCGCGCGGAGGATCGCCGCGGCGGCTCACCGACAACCGCGCGATCGACACCTCGCCCTGCTGGTCGCCCACCGGGCGCGAGATCGCCTTCACCTCGGACCGCAGCGGCACCCCGCAGGTCTACGTGATGGACCGCGACGGGGGCAACGTCCGCCGGCTGACCTACGAGGTGGGCTACTCCGATTCGCCGGCCTGGTCGCCGCGCGGCGACCTCGTCGCCTTCGTGAGCCGCACGTCCGCGGGCTTCGACGTGTACGTCTGCGGCGCCGACGGCGCGAACGCGCGCCTGGTGGTCGGCGGCAGCAGCAACGAGAACCCGCGCTGGTCCCCGGACGGGAGGCACCTGGTGTTCGCCTCGAACCGCGAAGGGGCCTATGCTCTGTACGTCTCGGACCTCGACGGACGACCGCCGCGGAAGCTCGACACGGGGGGGCGCACGGCCATGTCGCCGTCGTGGTCCCCGTCCGCGAGCCGCGCGGCCGGAAACATATCGACGGACGCTCCACCCTCAAACCCCGGAGGAAGACCATGAAGAAATCCCCAGCGCTGCTCCTCGTGGCGACGATGGCGCTCGCCGTCCTGTTCGCGGCAGGCTGCGCCAAGAAGGCCGTGGAAGCGCCGCCCACGCCGCCGCCGGCCCCGCCCGTGGTCCAGCCCGTGACGCCGGAGCCGACCCCGCCGGCGCCGGCCGAGACCCCGGTCCCGGTGCCCACGGTCACCGCCGGTGACTTCACGGACGTGTTCTTCGACCTGGATTCCTACGCGCTGCGCGACGACGCCAGGGTGGCGCTGGACAAGGCCGCCAGGCTGCTTCGCGACAAGGCCGACGTGAGCATCACGCTCGAGGGCCACTGCGACGAGCGCGGGACGGTCGAGTACAACCAGGCCCTGGGCGAGAAGCGTGCGAACGCGGCGCGCGACTACCTGGTGAACGCCGGGGTGCCGGCCGCGCGCATCCAGACGATCTCCTACGGGAAGGAGCGGCCGTTCGCCGAGGGCCACGACGAGTCCGCGTGGGCCCAGAACCGGCGCGCTCACTTCGTGCTTCGATGACCAGGCGGAGCGTGGCGACGGCGGCCGGCGGGGGCCGGCCGCCGGCCCGGTCGCGGGCGGCCGGCGCGCTGCTCGCCGGGCTGCTGCTGGCGCTCGCCGTGCCGCTGGCGGGCTGCGTCGCTCCACAGCTCGCCTTGATCCAGTCGGGGCTCGACAGCCTGCGCACCCAGGTCGACACCCTGCGGGTGCGGGATTCGGTCTCGTACCGCGTGCTGGGTGACGTGCGGCGGGACCTGTCCGAGCAGCGGGACATCCTGCTCAGTTCCCGCGCCTCGAGCGGCAGCACCACGCAGGACCTCTTCGAGCAGATGGGGCGGCTCGAGGGCAAGCTGGACGAGGTGATGGGGCGCTTCAACCAGATCCAGCAGCGCGCGACGCAGCCCCCGGCGGCAGCGGCGGGGCCGGACCCGAACCAGCTCTACGAGCAGGCGTCGCAGGACCTGACGCAGGGACGCTACCCGCTCGCGTTGCAGGGCTTCCGGGAGTACGTCCAGCGGTTTCCGGCCACGGACCTGGCGGACAACGCCCAGTACGGCGTGGGGGAGTGCCTGTTCGCACAGGCGCAGTTCGACAGCGCCGCCGTCGAGTACGAGCGGATCCAGAGCCTCTACCCGCAGGGCGACCGCGTGCCGGCCGGGCTCTGGAAGCTCGCCCTGTGCCGCGAGAAGCTGGGCCAGGCGGCCCAGGCCCGGAAGGTCCTCGAGGAGCTGGTGAAGGGCTTCCCGCTGTCGGGAGAGGCGCAGCTGGCGCGCGATCGGCTGGCGAAGTCGGCGCCGAAGGCGAAGCCGAAGCGCTGAATCGACGCGATCGCGCGCAGGCCGGCCGCGAACACGGCCGGCCTGCCCCGTGCCCGGGCCGCGCGTCGCAGCGGCGCGCCGCCGGGCCGGGCCATCGGCGCCGAAGGGGCAGGACCCAGTTGGAGGGCCTTTCGGATACCCCGGCCCGACTCGCCATCGGCGCGCTCGTGGCCTAGACTCCCCGGCGGTCCGCGTTGGGGTGAGCGGGACGCGTCGGCGGCTCGGGTGCCGCAGACCGCGGCTCCCGCGGTCGCAGGCCGGAGAGCGGGCGCCGCGGTGCGGCGTCCGCGCAGTCGGGACATCGCTGGCGGGACCTGCCGCGCGCGTGACGCGGGGTCCGCGCCCGGGCCGGGGCGACGACGGGCACCGGTCCGCAGAACCGGACGCGCTGCGGCTGCAGCGTTCCAATCGGAGGGTCGCATGAGCGGGCTGCCGGCCACGGCTCCGGTCGTCATCATCGGCGCCGGCTGCATCGGGGCGTCGATCGCCTACGAACTGGGGCGGCGGGGAGTGAAGGACGTCGTGGTGCTCGAGAAGGAGCCCTTCGCCGGGGCCGGCTCGACATCGAAGGCGGCGGGCGGCATCCGGGCGCAGTTCTCGACCCCGCTCAACGTGCGCATCTCGATGATGTCCATCGCGCGCTTCAAGACGTTCGACGTCGAGATGGAGACCGACCCGGTGTTCTTCCCGGTCGGATACCTCTTCCTGCTCGGCGACCCCGGGTCGTGGGCCACGTTCCAGCGCCAGGCCGAGATGCAGCGCTCGCTCGGGCTCCCGGTGCGGACGCTCACCCCCGAGGGCGCCCGGGAGATCGTGCCCGAGCTCAACATCGAGGACCTGCAGGGGGCGACCTTCTGCCTGGATGACGGCCTCGGCAATCCCCACGAGGTGACGCAGTCGTACGTCACGCGGGCCCGGCAGCTGGGGGCGGTATTCGCCTTCGGCGACCCGGCGGTCGGGCTGGTGATGGACGGGCGCCGGGTCACCGGCGTGCGCACGGCGAGCGGCACGGTCAGCACGCCGATGGTGGTGAACGCGGCGGGGCCGTACGCGGCCGAGATCGCGGCCTGGGCCGGCGTGGACCTCCCGGTGAAGGCCGTCCGGCGGCACTGCTTCACCACCGAGCCGCTGCCCATGGCGCGCGAGGACCTGCCCATGATCGTGGACCTGAAGTCCGGGGTCTACATGCACCGCGAGAGCGGCGGGCTGCTGCTCGGCTACGCCAACCCCGAGGAGCCCGAGGGCTTCAACCTGAGCGTGAACTGGGACCTGCTCGAGCGCATCGTCGAGCCCGCCATGCACCGCGTGCCCGCGCTGGAGGCGGCCGAGGTCTCGAACGGCTGGGCGGGCCTGTACGAGACCACCCCCGACCACAACTCGGTGCTGGGCCCGCCGCAAGGGGTCTCCGGGCTGATGCTCGCGAACGGCTTCAGCGGACACGGCTTCATGCACGCGCCGGCGGTGGGGCAGCTCATCACCGAATGGATCGTGGACGGCAAGCCGAGCCTCGACCTCTCGCCCCTGCGGCTCGAGCGCTTCGCCGAGCAGAAGGGGATGGTCGAGGCGAACGTCATCTGACATGGCGCTGCGGCAGCACGTCCTGCACCTCGGGCCGCTCGACAACGCCACCTACCTGCTGGTCTGCGAGCGCTCGCTCGAGTGTGCCCTGGTGGACGTCGGCTTCGACCCGGAGGCGGTGGTCCGCCGGGTCCGGGCCCACGCCGGGTCGCTGACGGTGCGTCACCTGCTCGCCACCCACGGGCACTACGACCACGTCTGCGGCGTGCGGCCGGTCCAGGAGGCGTTGGGCGGGGAGTTCTGGCTGCACCCGGCGGACCGCGCACTGCTCGACCGGATGAGCCAGCAGGGGGCCGCCCTCGGGTTCGCGCCGGCCCGCGCGCCCGACCGGGTGAACGACCTCGCCGACGGGCAGCGCCTCGTGCTGGGCGAGGAGACGATCGAGGTGATCCACACGCCCGGGCACTCGCCCGGCGGCGTCTGCTTCCGCGCGGGGGACGACCTGTGGGTGGGGGACACGCTCTTCGCGGGCTCGGTCGGACGCACCGACCTGCCCGGCGGCTCCTTCGAGGAGCTGGAGCGCTCGATCCGCACCCGGCTGTTCCCGCTCGGTGACGAGGTGCGCGTGTACCCCGGGCACGGGCCGGCGACGACCCTGGGCCGGGAACGCGCCGGCAACCCCTACGTGGGGGAGGGAGGTTCGCATGAGTGACCCGAAGCACGACGCGCGGGCGGTGGGGGAGTGGAGCGCGCGGCTGCGTCTGCACCCCACGGCATTCATCGCCCCCGGCGCCGTGGTGGTGGGCGACGTGACGCTCGGCGCCCGCTCGAGCGTCTGGTTCAACGCCGTGCTGCGCGGAGACGTGGACCGCATCGAGGTGGGCGAGGACTCGAACATCCAGGATGGCAGCGTCGTGCACATGGACGAGGGCAGCCCCGCGCTCATCGGCGCACGGGTGACGATCGGGCACGGGGCGATCATCCACGGCTGCGTGATCGAGGACGACTGCCTGATCGGGATGGGTGCGGTGGTCCTGACCGGCGCGCGCATCGGCGCCGGCTCCCTCATCGGCGCGGGGGCGCTGGTGCGCGAGCGGCAGGTCATCGAGCCGGGGAGCATCGCCGTGGGGATGCCGGCCAGGGTCTCGGGCGAGGTGACCGACACGCACCGCGCCGGGATGCGCCGCGGCACCGAGCACTACGCGGCGCTCGCGCGCTCGTATGCGGAGCGTGGCTTCTCGGAGCCGCACCCGTCCGCCGGCAGCGACCTGGGCCGCAGCGCACGCCAGCGCGGACCCATGAGCTTCCTCGAGTGGGGGCAGCTGCTGACGGTGCTCACGGAGAGCCCCGACTGGGTGGCCGACCGCATCGAGCGCGACGCCGAGGCCCTGTGGCGCCGGCGCCCGGCGCCCGGACGCTGGTCGGCGCTCGAGACGATCTGCCATCTCCGCGACGCCGACCGCGACGTCTTCCTGCCCCGGCTCGGCCGGATGCTTGCCGAGCGCAACCCGGAGTTCCCCGACCTGGACATGACGGAATGGGAGGCCAGCCGGGCCTACAACGAGCAGTCCCCGGCGGCGGTGCTGGAGGAGTGGACGGTGGCCCGGCGCGCGTTGCTGGCGGGGCTGGCACCGCTCGGCCGCGCCGACTGGAGCAGGGTCGGCATCCACGCCGTGCGCGGGGCGTACCCGCTCGCCGAGATGGTGCGGTACTGGGGCGACCACGACCTTTCGCACCGCCGGCAGATCGCCGAGGCACTGGGGGAGTTCGCGTGATCCGCGTGCCGGTCGCGGGTGGGGCATGACGCGCGTCCCGGGAAGCGCCCCGCCGGGGCGGCGCCCCGCCGCCCACCGCGGGACCGGCGCCCCGCGCCCCGTGGGCTGCGCCGTCATCACCGCCAGCGACACGCGCCGCGGCCGCGAGGACACGGCCGGGGCGCTGATCGAGCGCCTGGTCACCCGGGCCGGCCACCGCGTGATGACCCGCGCCTGGGTGAGCGACGAGCCGGCCGCGCTGCGGCGCGCCGCGCGCGCGGCGCTGGCGCGCCCCGGGGTGGACGTGCTCATCGTCACCGGCGGCACCGGCCTCGGCCCGCGCGACCGCACGCCCGAGGCGCTGGCGCCGCTCGCCGAGCGGACGGTGCCCGGTTTCGGCGAGCGATTCCGCGCCCTCTCGGCGGGTCAGGTCGGCACGGCCGCCTGGCTTTCCCGCGCCGGCGCATTCGTCGCGCGCGGCCGCCTGGTCGTGATGCTGCCCGGCTCGCGCGCCGCCGTGGAGCTGGCACTCGAGAGGCTGCTGTTGCCCGAACTCGTCCATGCGGTCCGGATGCTGGGCCGCTTCGAACCCGCGGAGGAATGAGGATGTCCATCCGTCCCGACCACTGGATCCGCAAGATGTGCCGCGAGCACGGGATGATCGAGCCGTTCGAGGAGAAGCAGGTCCGCGCGGGGGCCATCTCCTACGGCGTCTCCTCCTACGGCTACGACCTGCGCATCGCCGACGAGTTCAAGATCTTCACGAACGTGAACTCGACCATCGTGGACCCGAAGAACATGGATCCCGCCTCGATGGTGGACTTCAGGGGGCCGGTCGCCCTCATCCCGCCCAACTCCTTCGCGCTCGGCCGCAGCGTCGAGTACTTCCGCATCCCGCGTAACGTGATCACGGTGTGCCTGGGGAAGAGCACGTACGCCCGTTGCGGCATCATCACCAACGTCACGCCGTTCGAGCCCGAGTGGGAGGGATTCGTGACGCTCGAGATCAGCAACACCACGCCGCTGCCCGCGAAGGTCTACGCCAACGAGGGCATCGCCCAGGTGCTGTTCTTCGAGAGCGACTCGCCCTGCGAGGTCTCGTACCGGGACAAGGCCGGCAAGTACCAGGCCCAGAAGGGCATCACGCTGCCGAAGCTGTGAACGGGGCCGGAATCCCGGTCGCGATCCGCGTGTCGATCCCGCCGCGCGCTCCGTCGCAGAGCAGGGGAAGGCGACGAGGGGCCCGAGGCGGTGGCGTGCCGTCACGACGCGTGCCGCGGGCGCACCGCGGCGCGACGCCGGTCCCGGGGGCGCTCGTTTGCGCCCGAAACGGCCCCCGGCTATCCTGCCCGCCTGGGATGGATGGTGCGCACCAAGGCCCGCGAGGAGTCCGTGGCATGATCAAGGAGCTGGCGACGGGGCTGAGCGTCACCCTCGGGCAGTTCTTCAAGAAGCCGGTGACCCTGCAGTACCCGAACGAGAAGCTGGTGATGTTCCCGCGCTTCCGGGGGCTGCACATCCTGGCGCGACACGAGGACGGCCTGGAACGCTGCGTGGGCTGCGAACTCTGCGCCGTGGCCTGTCCGGCGGACGCCATCTTCGTGAAGGCCGCCGAGAACGACCCGGACGCCCCGCGCTCCCACGGCGAGCGCCACGCCGAGCGCTACGAGATCAACATGCTGCGCTGCATCTTCTGCGGCATGTGCGAGGAGGCCTGCCCCGAGGACGCCATCTTCCTCGAGAAGGACTACGAGCTCGCGGACTACCGGCGCGAGGCCTTCATCTACACGAAGGACGAACTGCTGGTGGGAGCGGAGAAGGCGGGCTACCTGCCGCAGCGGTAGAGCGGCGGCCCGTGCCCCGGCTCGGGGCGCGGCGAGCCCGAGATGCGAAGGGGGCCGGCCCGGCGGGCCGGCCCCCTTCGCGCTCCAGGTGCTCGGCCGCGCAGGCGTGATCTCCAGGAGCCGGCGCGGTCGCGGCCCGGTTGCCGCTCCCCGCAGCCGTTCCCGGAATGGACAGGGCGTTCGAGAAGGAAACGGCGGTCGTTTCAGCGGTGAACGTGGCGCTCCGGCGGATTCGAGCCCTGCGCGAGGTGCCGTCGCCGATGTTGCTGCGGGACAACGACCTGCGCGCCTCGACCAAGTCTGGCACGCGCCCTGCGAAGGAGTTCCGGCGACCATCGAGGGCGCGACGCGCGGGCCCGGCCGGTGCCGGCCCGGACGCGGCGCAGGAACACCAACCACCATCCAGTCAGAGGAGATCGTCACCATGCCCATCATCCGCTGGAATCCGCCGACCCCGCCGATGCGGGACCTGCTCACCATGCACGAGGAGATGAACCGGTTGCTCGAGGGGGCCTTCGGCCGCCCGAGCGCCCGCGCGGGATTCGACTTCGTCCCCGTCGTGGACATCGAGGAGACGCCCGAGCAGTTCGTGCTGAGCGTGGACCTGCCGGGTGTCGCGCAGAAGGACGTCAAGGTGCACGTCATGGGCGACACGCTCACCGTCCGCGGCGAGCGCAAGCAGGAGAGCGCCGAGAAGGAAGGCAGCTGGCTGCGCTGCGAACGGACGTACGGCACGTTCGAGCGCTCCTTCACGCTGGGGGCGCCGGTGCGGGCCGATCAGGTGAAGGCCACCTGCAAGGACGGCGTGCTCGAGGTGCGCGTGCCCAAGGCCGAGGAGGCCCGGCTGCGCGAGGTCGAAGTCAAGGTCGGCTAGCCGGCAGTCCGGCCGGTCGCTCTCACGGACGCGCCACGCCGGTCGGCCCGCGGTCTCGCGGGCCCCGAGACCGGCGTGGCGGCCGTCCATCACGACGAAGGAAGGAACGTCATGGGCAAGGTCATCGGTATCGATCTCGGCACCACCAACTCGTGCGTGGCGGTGATGGAGGGCGGCGAGCCCAAGGTCATCGCGAACGCCGAGGGCTTCCGGACGACCCCGTCGGTGGTCGGGTTCGCGAAGAGCGGTGAGCGGCTCGTGGGGCTGGTGGCGCGCCGCCAGGCCGTGACCAACCCCACGAACACGGTGTACTCGATCAAGCGCTTCATGGGCCGCAAGTACGACGAGGTCGGGAGCGAGCGCAAGCTCGTGCCCTACGAGGTCGTGCGCGGGTCCGGCGGCGACGCGCGCGTGAAGGTCGGCGACCAGGAGTACTCGCCGCCCGAGATCTCGGCCATGATCCTGCAGAAGATGCGCCAGACGGCCGAGGAGTACCTGGGAGAGAAGGTCACCGAGGCCGTCATCACGGTACCGGCCTACTTCAACGACTCGCAGCGCCAGGCCACCAAGGACGCCGGCCGCGTCGCCGGGCTGGACGTCAAGCGGATCATCAACGAGCCCACTGCCGCCTCGCTGGCGTACGGCCTCGACAAGAAGAAGGACGAGAAGATCGCCGTCTTCGACCTCGGTGGCGGCACCTTCGACATCTCGATCCTCGAGATCGGCGAGGGCGTCTTCGAGGTGCGCTCGACCAACGGCGACACGCACCTCGGCGGCGACGACTTCGACCAGCGGATCATCGACTGGCTGGCGGACGAGTTCAAGAAGCAGGAGGGCATCGACCTGCGCAAGGACGCGATGGCGCTCCAGCGCCTCAAGGAAGCGGCGGAGAAGGCGAAGTGCGAGCTCTCCGGCACGCTCGAGACCGAGGTCAACCTGCCCTTCATCACGGCCGACCAGAACGGCCCCAAGCACCTCAACCTCAAGCTCACGCGCGCCCGGCTCGAGCAGCTGGTGGACGACCTGGTCGAGCGCTGCCGCGGTCCGGTCCTGAAGGCGCTCAAGGACGCCGGGCTGGAGCCGCGACAGATCGACGAGGCGGTGCTCGTGGGGGGCGCGACGCGCATGCCCCGGGTGCAGGAGCTGGTGAAGCAGATCTTCGGCAAGGAGCCGCACCGGGGTGTGAACCCGGACGAGGTCGTGGCCATCGGCGCGGCCATCCAGGGCGCGGTGCTGGCGGGCGAGGTGCGTGATGTCGTGCTGCTGGACGTCACGCCGTTGTCGCTCGGGATCGAGACGCTGGGCGGCGTGATGACCACGCTGATCACGCGCAACACGACGGTTCCGACGCGGAAGAGCGAGACCTTCTCGACCGCCGCGGACAACCAGACCACGGTCGAAGTGCACGTGCTGCAGGGCGAGCGGCCGATGGCGGGCGACAACAAGACCATCGGGCGGTTCCACCTGGACGGTCTCCCGCCCGCGCCGCGCGGGATGCCGCAGGTCGAGGTGACCTTCGACATCGACGCGAACGGCATCCTGCACGTCTCCGCGAAGGATCGCGCCACGGGCAAGGAGCAGAGCATCCGCATCGAGGCGTCGAGCGGTCTGAACGAGTCGGAGATCCAGAAGATGGTCCGGGAGGCCGAGTCGCACGCGAGCGACGACCGGCGCCGCAAGGAGACGGTCGAGGCGCGCAACCGCGCCGACTCGCTGGGCTACGACGTCGAGAAGAACCTCAAGGAGCACGGCGAGAAGCTCGACGCCGAGACCCGGTCGCGGGTCGAGAGCGAGCTGGGCCGCCTGCGCGAGGCGCTGAAGGGCGAGGACGCCGCGGCGATCACCGCGGCGAGCGAGGCCCTGCAGGAGGCCTGGCACAAGGCCGCGGCCGCGCTCTACCAGCAGGCCGGTCCGCCCCCGGGTGGCGGCGGGCCCGCACCGGGCGCGCCGCCGCAGGAGGAGGCGCCAAAAAAGAAGGGGGACGGCGGGGACGGCGCCGTGGACGCGGACTTCGAAGTCGTGAACTGACCCTGCGGGAACGACCCGGGGCGGCCCTCGCGAGAGAGCCGCCCCGGCGTCGGTTCCGCGTCGCGGTTAGAGCCGGACGATCTTGGTCGAGCGCTTGCCCTTGAGCGCGTTGCGCGTGTCCACCACGCTCTTCGAGTGCCGCAGGATGAGGCCGTAGGGGAACGCCTTGTGCGCGGTCGCGATCACGGCGCAGTCGAAGCGCCGCAGCTGCGCGGGCGTGAGCTGGATGCTCTTCATGCGGGCGCCGAGGAACTCGAGCGAAGGCACGAACGGGTCGGCGTACTCGACCCTGGCCCCGCGCTCCGCGAGGGTCTTCATGATGTCGAGCGAAGGGCTCTCCCGCACGTCGTCGATGTCGGCCTTGTAGGCCACCCCCAGCATCAGCACGCGGGAGCCGCGCACCGAGCGATTGCGCGCGTTCAGGGCGCGCGCCACGAGGTCCACGGCGTAGTCGGGCATCTGGCCGTTGATGTAGCCGGCGAGCTCGATGAAGCGCGCCTCGAAGCCGCTGCCGCGGGCCTTCCACGAGAGGTAGAAGGGGTCGATGGGGATGCAGTGCCCGCCCAGGCCCGGGCCCGGATAGAACGGCATGAAACCGAACGGCTTGGTGGCCGCGGCCTCGATGACCTCCCAGACGTCGACCTTGAGCTTCGCGCACATCAGGGCCAGCTCGTTCACCAGCCCGATGTTGACGCTGCGGAAGGTGTTCTCGTGCAGCTTCACCATCTCGGCCACCTGCGTGGACGAGACCGGCACCACGTTGTCGAGCCGCTCGCGGTAGAGCTCGACCGCGATCCGGGTGCAGGTCGGCGTCACGCCGCCCACGACCTTCGGCGTGTTGCGGGTCTGCCAGACCGGGTTGCCCGGGTCCACCCGCTCGGGCGAGAAGGCGAGGAAGAAGTCCTTGCCGACCTTGAGCCCCGTCTTCTCCAGCTCCGGCAGCATGAGCTCGTCGGTGGTGCCGGGATAGGTCGTGCTCTCGAGGATCACGAGCTGGCCGGCGTGGACGTACTTCTTCACCTGGTCCACGGCGGCCACGATGTAGGAGACGTCCGGGTCGCGCTGCTTGGAGAGCGGCGTGGGGACGCAGATGGTCACCACGTCGGCCCGGCGCAGCACGGCGAAGTCGGCCGTGGCGGTCAGGTGGCCGGAACGGACGAGATCGCGCACGTCGCTGGCGGGCACGTCCTGGATGTAGGAGCGGCCGCGCAGCAGTTCCTTGACGCGATCCTCGCGGAGGTCGATGCCGGTGACCTTGAAGCCGGCCCGGGCGAATTCGACGGCCAGGGGCAGTCCGACATAGCCCAGGCCGATGACGCCGATGTGGGCCTTGTGGTTCTGGATGCGACGGGAAAGCGTTTCGGCAGATGACGTCGGGCGGGTCTTCCGGATGGAGGGTGACATAGTGTGGGGACGCTAGCAGAGCTTCCGGAAAGCGGTCAAGCGGACCGATTTGCCCGCGGGCACGGGAATCGCCAGAATGCCGGCGGACCAGACCGGAGGCCGCGCATGTCCGACGCCGCGATCCAGCACATCGCACGTTATCGTCTCGATGCAACGGAGCACTGGGGCCGCCGCGAGGACGAGGTCTTCGTCCGGCTGGATGCGCCGCCCTGGCTCGGGGGCCGCGAGAGCGGCCCACGCGACGCCGCGAAGCGCGTGGTGCTCCTGCCCCCGGCCCGGCCCACCAAGATCGTGTGCGTCGGGCTCAACTACCGCGACCACATCGCCGAGAGCGCGACCGCCGTGCCCGGGGGGCTCGACGCGCCCGCCGAGCCGCTCCTGTTCCTCAAGCCGCCCAGCGCGGTCGTCGCCACGGGCGAGGCGATCCGCTATCCGCGCGGAGTGGAGCGGCTGGATCCCGAGGCCGAGCTGGGAGTGGTCATCGGCCGGCGGGCCCGGGCGGTCTCCGCGGCGGCCGCGCTCGACCACGTCGCCGGGTTCACCTGCTTCAATGACGTCAGCGCGCGGAACTACCAGCGCAAGGACGGGCAATGGACCCGGGCCAAGGGCTTCGACAGCTTCGCGCCGATGGGACCCTGGGTGGCCGTGGGATTGTCGCCCGGCGCGCTCGACGTGCGCTGCCGGGTCAATGGCGTGGAGCGCCAGCACGGGAACACGGCGGACCTGATCCACCCGGTGCCCGCGCTCGTCAGCTTCATCTCCCACATCATGACGCTGGAGCCCGGCGACGTGATCGCGACCGGCACGCCCGCGGGCGTCGGCCCCGTGGTCCCCGGTGACGTCGTCGAGATCGACGTGCAGGGCATCGGGGTCCTCGTCAACCACGTCGAGGTCGCGGTGACATGAAGTCCGGGGCCCGCCTGTTCATCACGAGCGCCCGGGTCTGGACGGATGGTCGCGTGGACGAACGGGTGGACGCCATCGCCGTGGCCGGCGGGCGCGTGCTGGCCGTCGGTCGCGAGGCCGAACTGGAGCCCCTGCTGCGGGCCGACACCGCGCGCCTCGATGCCGGCGGGGCGACGGTCACCCCCGGGCTGGTGGACGCCCACCTGCACCTGCTGGCGTGGGCGCGATCGCTCGACGAGGTGGCGCTGGTGGGGGCCGCGTCGCGTCACGAGGCCCTCGGCCGGGTCGCCGCCGCCCTCGCCACCGAGCCCGGCGACGAACCGGTCTCGGGCCGGGGCTGGGACGCGAACGCCTGGCGCGACCCGCCGGAACGGGCGAGCCTGGACGCGGTCAGCGGTGCGCGCCCCGTGCTGCTGCACGGCAAGGACTGCCACGCGCTGTGGGTGAACAGCGCGGCCCTGCGCGCGGCGGGCGTGACCCGCGCCACGCCCGACCCGGCGGGCGGGCGCATCGAGCGCGACGGGTCGGGCGAGCCCACCGGGATCGTGCGCGAGAACGCGATGAGCCTCTTCGCCGGGCTGGAGACGCGCACGGTGCGCGGGTCCGACGCCGAGCGGCTGGCCCGCGCGGCGCGGCGGCTGCACGAGCAGGGCGTGACCATGGTGCACGACTTCGAGGGCCTCGAGGAGCTGAAGTCGCTGCGGGTGTTCACGCGCGACGCCGGCCCGCCGCGCCTGCGCGTGGTCGCGCACCTTCCGCTCGCGGGGCTCGAGGCCGCGCTCTCCCTCGGGCTCGAGAGCGGGATGGGGGACGACCGCTTCCGCTATGGCGCGGTGAAGCTGTTCGCCGACGGCACGCTGGGCTCGCGCACCGCGGCCCTGCTCGAGCCCTACGAGGACGGCACCGGCACCGGCATGGAGCTGGTGCCGCCGGCCGAGCTCGCGCGCCTCGTCGCGCGGGCGGCCGCCGGCGGGCTCGCGGTCGCGATCCACGCCATCGGCGACCGGGCTGTGCGCTCGGCGCTCGATGCCCTCGAAGGGGCCGCGGGCGCGTTCGCGAAGCCGGCGCTGCCCCAGCGGATCGAACACGTGCAGTTGCTGCACCCGGCCGACCGGCCGCGCTTCGCGAGGCTGGGCGCGTGGGCGAGCCTGCAACCCTCGCACTGCGTCGCGGACATCGAGATCGCCGGGCGGGGCTGGGGGGCGCGCGTCGAGCGGTCGTATCCCTGGCGCAGCCTGCTCGACGCCGGCGCCTCGGTGGCCTTTGGATCCGATGCCCCGGTCGAGGCCCCCGTGCCGGCCCTCGGTCTGCATGCCGCGCTCACGCGCCAGCGGACCGACGGCACGCCCGCCGGGGGCTTCACGGCGCGGGAGCGCATCGGTCTCGACGAGGCGCTGCGGGCGTACACGAGCGGCGGGGCCGAGCTGGCGGGCCGCTCGGCCGGGCTCGGACGGATCGCCCCGGGTTGCGCGGCCGACCTGGTCGTGTGGGACGCCGACCTGCACCGGCTCCCGACTTCCATGCTGCACAACGTGCGCCCAACGTGTACCCTGCTGGCTGGCGAGGCCGTCTACGTGGGCCCGCCGGCGCGAAACCAGGCAGCCTTCTCCATACGGCAGGTGCCATGACCGATCCGCAGCCGGCGACGATCGACTTCCGTCTCCGTCCCGACGAAGAATTGGTGCGATCCGCCCAGGGCGGCGAGAACCGCGCCTTCGACGAGCTGGTCCGCCGTTACCAGGACAAGGTCTACCGGCTCTGCTACAAGATCCTGCGCCACGAGGACGACGCGGCCGAGGCGCTGCAGGACGCCTTCCTCTCCGCCTACCGGGGCCTGAGGAACTTCAAGGCCGAGTCCACGTTCTCGACCTGGCTCTACCGCATCGCGACCAACGCGAGCCTGATGAAGTACCGCAAGCGACGCGACAAGCACATCTCGCTCGACCAGTCGCAGAGCCAGGACGACGAGGCGGAACCGATGCAGCTGCGGGACTGGTCGGCGCAACCGCCCGAGGAACTGCTCACCGCCGAGATGCGGACGGTGATGGCGGAGAGCATCCAGCGCCTGCCAAAGGAGCTGTACGAGGTCTTCGTGCGGCGCGACATCGAGGGCCTCTCGAACTCCGAGGTGGGCGAGATGCTCGGGTTGTCGGTGGCCGCGGTGAAGTCGCGGCTGCACCGGGCCCGCATCGCCCTGCGCGAGCGGCTCAACCGCTACTTCGCCGACAAGCTGACCCGGAAGGACCGCGCCCGCTGATCTCGTGCGTGGGACGGAGGAAGGACGCGATGCGTAGGGAAGGGACTCCCCGGCGTCAGCGCAGCGCGAGCCAGGCGACGATGGCTCCGGCGAACACCACGCGGTACGCGCAGAACGCGCCGAAGCCCGCGCGGCCGAGCCAGCGCAGCAGGCCGCGGATGCTGAGCAGGCCGACCAGCGCCGAGGCGGCCATGCCCGCCGCGAGCGTGGCGACCGACAACTCGGGCGACAGGTGGCGCAGCTCGAGCAGGCCGGCGCCGAAGGTGATCGGGGTCGCGAGCAGGAACGAGAAGCGCGCCGCGGAGACCCGGTCGAGCCCCGCCGCCCGCCCCGCGGTCATGGTGATGCCCGAGCGGGAGACCCCCGGCACGAGCGCGACCGCCTGGGCGGCGCCGACCAGCAGGCTCGTGCCCCAGCCCGGCACGTCCTCGTGGCGCCCGTCCCCGCGCCCGCGGTCCACCCACCAGAGCAGGACCCCGAACACCACCAGCATCGCGGCCTGCAGCGGCAGCGCGCGCAGGTGGGTCGCGGCCTCGTCCTGGAGCAGCACCCCGGCGATCACCGCCGGCAGGCTGGCGGCCGCGAGGCGCATCAGGGTCGAGCGCGCGGCGCCCCCCGCCGGGCCGGCCCGCAGCGCGCCCCGGCCGAGGCCGAGCCAGTCGCGCCAGAAGGCGGCCAGCAGCGCCAGCAGCGTGCCCCAGTGAAGCGCCACGTCGAACGCCACCCCCTCGTACTTCCAGCCGAGCATCTCCGGCACGGCGTACAGGTGGGCGCTGCTGGAGATGGGCAGGAACTCGGTGACGCCCTGGATGGCGCCCAGCACGGCCGCGCGCAGCGGGGTGAGGCCATCGGCGACCTGGGCTGCGGGCGTGAGGACGGCGGCGAACATGGCGGGGCACGCTAGCATGGGGGTCCGCGCGTGACAATCCGGGGGGCAGCCGCGACGAGCGCCGAGCGCAGCGTCGCGCGCGGGGCCGGGGCTTCGGGTGCGGCCATCCTGGTCTCGCGTCTCACCGGGTTGCTGCGCGACCAGGTGATGGCGGTCGTCTTCGGTGCGGGATTCGCAACGGACGCCTTCAACGTCGCCTTCCGCATCCCCAACCTGCTGCGCGACCTACTGGCCGAAGGCTCGATGACCCGCTCGCTGGTGCGGACCTTCACCGACACCGACCGCAATCGCGGGGAGGAGGAGGCGTGGGAGCTGGGCCGGCAGCTGATGCTGTCGCTGCTGCTGGTGCTCGCCGTTCTCTGCACGCTTGGCTGGGTGTTCGCGCCGCAGATCGTGCACTTCCTCGCAGGCGGCTTCGAGAAGGTCCAGCAGGAGATGGGCGGCTACACCAAGCTCGGCCTCACGACCCTGCTGACCCGGGTGATGCTGCCGTTCCTGCCGGCGGTCGTGCTGGCCGCGGTCGCGATGGGGATGCTGAACGCCCGCGAGCGCTACGGCGTCTCCCAGCTGGCCTCCGCGGTGCTCAACCTGAGCATGGTGGTGGTCGGGGTCGCCCTCATCCCGGTCGTGAAGGCCTGCGGCCAGCCGGCCATGCTCGCGATGGCGATCGGCGTGCTGGTCGGCGGCTTCCTGCAGTTCGGCTACCAGCTGCCGCCGCTCTACCGGCTCGGCTTCCGGCTGCGCTGGGAGTGGCCCCGCTGGCACCCCGGCGTGCGGCGCGTGGCGTGGCTCATGATCCCGGCCACGGTGGGCAGCGCGGGCTGGCAGATCAACACGGTGGTGAACACCCTCATCGCCAGCCACCTGCAGCAGGGCAGCGTCTCCTGGCTCTACTACGCGCTGCGGCTCCAGCAGCTGCCGGTGGGAGTGCTGGGCGTGTCCCTCGGCATGGTCAGCATGACGAAGCAGGCCTACGCGATGGCCGAGTCCGACCTGGGGCGGTTCAAGGAGACGCTGGAGTCCTCCCTGCGGCTGGTGATCGTGGCCACGCTGCCCGCGGTGGCCTGGCTCATCGTGCTGGCGCAGCCCATCGTGGCGCTGCTCTTCGAGCACGGCCGCTTCGCCGCCGGGGACACGGTCCAGACGGCCGGGGCCCTGGTGATGTACGGACTCGGGGTGCCGGGCGCGGCCGGGGTGAACGTGATGGTCGGGGCCTTCTACGCGCTCGACGCCCCGTGGCTGGCGGTGCGGGCGAGCATCGTCTCGGTGGGCGTGAACCTGGCGCTCAACCTGCTCTTCGTCGGGCCGCTCGCCTTCCTCGGCCTGGGCCACCGCGGGCTGGCGCTGGCCAGCTCGGTGGCCGTCACGATCAACCTGCTGCAACTCCTGTTCTACATCCGCCGCCGGGTCGGGCGCTTCGGCGGCCGCCGGATCCTCGACAGCTCCGTGCGGGCGGGCGCGGCCTCGCTGCTGGCGGGGCTGGCCTGCTGGGCCGCCCTGCACTCGCTCGGCGACGCCTGGCGCCGGGGGCCCGTGGTCGAGGGCGCGGTCGTGCTGGCGGGCTCCACGCTGCTGATGGGGCTGACCTGGGGACTGATGCGGCTGTTCCGCGTCCGGGAGCTGCACACCATCGAGTCCCTGGCGCGCGGCTTCGTCCGCCGTGTCACCGGGCGCTGACGGCCGGGCGCCTCGGCAGGGCGGACCGGCCCCGGAACGGAGGCCGGCGATGCGGTCGCGGGGCCGCGCGAGCGTCCGGGGACGCGCCCGCCATCTCGCGGTTGACCACCACGGAAGGCCCGGCCTACGATGCGCGCGCCCATGGCCCTCCTGACCCGGGGCGACCCAGGTCGCCCTTCCGAGCCGGCCCGCAGCCCGGTGACCGTGCGCGCGCGCATCGCGCCGCGGCCCGAGCCGCCCTACGACCGGCTCTTCGACCCCATCGCGCAGGACCTGGTCACGGACGGGCCGCTGGCCCGGGAGCGTTTCGCCACCCGCTGGAGCGACACCGATGCGCTGCGGGCCCTTGCGCGCGGCAAGCTGGCGCCGCTCGCCCCGCCGCTCGCTGCCGAGCTGGCCGAGTACCACCAGCGCCTGGGCGCCTCGCCGCGCTCGCTGGAGGCGCTCGCGCGGCTGGCGGCCGGCGAGGCCGTGTGCGCGGTCGCGGGCCAGCAACCCGCGCCGCTCGGCGGGCCGCTCTATTCTCTCCACAAGACCGCGACCACGGTGGGGCTCGCGACGGCCGTCGCCGGGCGCACCGGGGTCGCGTGCGTGCCGCTCTTCTGGATGCACGGCGAGGATTCGGACTTCGAGGAGATCCGCTCGGCCACCTTCGCCGACGCCGGCCTGGCGCTGCGCGCGGGCGCGCTGCCCGACGGCGCGCATGTCGCGGGGGGACTGGTGGGATCCATCCCGGTGGGGCCGCTCGCGGCGCTCGGCGAGGAGGCGTTGCGGGCGTGGTCCGGCCTGGCCGGGCACGGCGCGGTGGCCGGACTGCTGGGGGACTCGCTCGCGCGGGCGCGCGACCTGGGCGAGGCGTTCAGCGCGCTGATGCTGGCGCTGTTCGCCGACGAGGGGCTGGTGGTGGTGGACCCGCGGCTGCCGGCGTTCCGGGCCGCCGCGCGGCCGGTGCTCGAACGCTACCTCGCGAACGCCGACGGGCTGGCCGGCGCCGCGCGCCGGGCCGGCGCCCGGCTCGAGGCCGGCACCGGACGCCGACCGCTCTCGGACGCCGCGCTCGAATCGTTCGTCTTCGCGATCGCGGAGGGGTCGCGCCGCAAGCTGTCGCCGGCCGAGGCCCTCGCGCTGCCGGCCTCGCAGGCGCTCTCGCCCAGCGTGGCGCTGCGTCCGGTCGTCCAGGACGCGGTCTTCCCGACCGTGGCGATGGCGTGCGGTCCCGGGGAGATCGCCTACCTCGCGCAGTTGCGCGAGGTCTTCGCGGGCCTGCAGGTGTCCGCCGCCTGCCCGGTGCCGCGCCTCGGGGTCACCTGGCTGCCGGCGGCCGCGCTGGCCCTGATCGAAGCGGTGGGGGACGAGCCGTGGGACGTGGTCGCGGACGTGGACGCGGCCCTGCGGCGGCTGGCCGAGCGCTCGGTTCCGGCCGGGCCGCGAGCCGACCTCGACCGGGCGCGGGCCGACGCCCTGGGAGGGCTCGATCGCCTCGCGGCCTCGTCGCGCGAGGTGGACACCAGCCTGCCGCAACTGGTGGAATCGGCGCGCGCGAAGGTGGACTATCAGTTCCAACGGCTGCTCGATGGCCTCGTCGGCAAGGTGCGCCATCACCTCGAGCGTGGCCACCCGGAGTGGCCCCGCCTGCGCCACTACCTGATGCCCGGGGACCGGCTGCAGGAGCGGCGGATCGCTTCGCTCGAGGTGGTGGCGCACCGCGGCCGTGCGGTGGTCCCGGCGCTGTGCGACCTGGCCGCCGAACACGTCCGTGCGCTGGCCGGCGGCGTCAACGAGCACTTCCTCGTGGAGCTGTGACCATGCTGGATGCCCTCTTCTTCGGCGCTCATCCCGACGACGTGGAACTCTCCTGCGGCGGCCTCGCGGCGCTGCTCGCCGCCCACGGTCACGCCGTCGGCATCGCGGACCTGACGCGCGGCGAGAAGGGCACGCGCGGCGACGTGGAGGAGCGGGCCGTCGAGGCCGCGGCCGCGGCGCACGAGCTGGGCGTGGCCTGGCGGGGGAACCTGGGGCTGCCGGACCTCGGCATCGACCGCCACGCGCACCCCCAGCAGGCGGCGGTCGTCGCCTGCCTGCGCGAGCACCGGCCGCGGCTGGTGGTGGCGCCCGACGCGGACGACGCGCACCCCGACCACGTCGAGGCCTCGCGCCTGGTCGAGCGCGCCTGTTACCTCGCAGGCCTCGCGCGCTTCGACGCGGGCCCACGGCCGGCCGGCGAGGTACCCGGCGGGGTCGCCGCCGCGGGTCCGCCGCGTCACCGGCCCGAGCGCCTGCTCTTCGCGCTCTACCGCAGCGCGGCGCGGCCGCACCTGGTGGTGGACGTGGGGCCTGCGTGGGAGGCCCGGATGCGGGCGGTGCGCGCGCACCGCAGCCAGCTCGACCCGGCGCGCGGGCCGGCGACCTACCTCACCGCGCCGGGTTTCGTCGAAGAGATCGAAGCGCGCGGCCGCGCGCTGGGCGCCCTGATCGGCGCCCGCTACGGCGAGGGCTACCGCGTGCGCGGTCCCGTGCCGGTCACGGACGCGCGCGCGCTGTTGCCGGTGGGACTCGAAGGAGGCGTGCGATGAGCGCGGTGAAGCGGCGGGGCCCCGATGCGCGGGGCCGGGCCACGAAGGTGCGGGCGGCGAAGCGGGCGGCGACGCCGCAGGCGACGCGCACGCAGGCGCGGCGGAAGATCGGCATCACCTGTTATTCGCATTTCGGGGGCAGCGGCGTGGTCGCCACCGAGCTGGGGCTGGGGCTCGCGCGCCGCGGCTGGGACGTGCACTTCATCGCCCACCGGCTGCCGTTCCGGCTGCGGCGCTTCGAGTCCAGCATCTTCTTCCACGAGGTCACGCCGGTCACGTACCCGGTCTTCGAGCAGCCGCCCAACAACCTGGCGCTCGCGACCAAGATGGTGGAGGTGGTGGAGAACCACGGGCTCGACCTCCTGCACGTGCACTACGCCATGCCGTTCGCGGCCAGCGCGTACCTCGCGCGCCAGCTGGTGCAGCCGCGTCGCCTGGACGTGGTGACCACGCTGCACGGCACGGACATCAGCGTGCTCGGCGTCGATCCGGCCTACTTCCGCGTCACCCAGTTCAGCATCCAGTCGAGCGACCGGGTGACGGCGGTCAGCCGCTTCCTGGCCGACAGCGCGCGGAAGAACCTCGGCATCACCAAGCCCATCGAGGTGGTCTACAACTTCGTGGACCCCGAGGTCTTCGTCCCGCGCTCCGCCTCCGGGGTGAGGCTGGCGCCGCCCGAGACCCGCGTCCTGATGCACGCTTCCAACTTCCGACAGGTCAAGAACATCCCGGTCGTGGTTCAGGTGTTCGCCGAGGTCCGCAAGCACCTCGCGGCCAAGCTCGTGATGATCGGGGACGGCCCGGAGAAGCCGGCCGCCGAGCAACTGGCCCGCAAGCTGGGAGTGGAACGGGACGTGCTATTCCTGGGGAATCAGGATTGCATGGAAGAACTGCTCCCGCTTGCCGATGTATTCCTATTGCCTAGCTCGTCCGAGAGCTTCGGCCTGGTGGCCCTCGAGGCCATGAGCGCCGAGGTCCCGGTCGTGGCGTCGAACGTCGGGGGCCTGCCCGAGGTCGTGGAGGACGGCGTGACGGGGTTCCTGCATGAGGTTGCGGACATCCAGGGGTACGTCGGTTCCGTGCTCGAGCTGCTCAAGCACGAGAAGCTGCGCCGCGCCATGGGCCGGCGCGCCCGGCGGACCGCGCGCGAGCGCTTCAACGTGGACGACATGGTGGACCGCTACATCCAGGTCTACGACTCGCTGCGCTGAGCGATGAGCGGACGGCCGCGTGGTCCCGTGCCCTTCGCCGAAGGCCGCTCCATGCCCCGCGGCGCGGCCCCGCGCGCGACCGCCCGGAGGGACCATGCGCCTGCGGCATGAGGCCCTCGACCTGCGGACCACCCACGACTTCCGCATCTCGTCGACGGGGGCGCGCAGGGGCCACGAGAACCTGCTGGTGCGGATCGAGCACGACGGGATCGAGGGCCTCGGCGAGGCGGCGCCCGCCGCCTACTACGGCGAGAGCCGGGTGCTGGCCGTCGCCGCGCTGGAGGCGTGGGCGCCCCACCTCGGCGAGGACCCGTTCGCGTTCGAGGCGCTCGGGGCCCGGCTCGACTCGGTGCTCCAGGGACAGTGGGCGGCCCGCGCGGCGCTCGACATGGCGCTGCACGACTGGGTCGGCCGCCGGCTGGGGCTGCCGGTCTGGCGGCTGCTGGGGCTCGACGCGGCCGCCGCGCCGCGCTCCTGCGTGACGCTGGGCCTGGCCCCGCCCGCCGAGATGGACGAGAAGCTGGAGGCCGTGCTCGATTTCCCGCTGGTCAAGGTGAAGCTGGGCGCGCCCGGCGACGTCGAGAACCTGCGCCGCATCCGGCGCCACTACCCGGGCAGGCTCCAGGTGGACGCCAACACGGCCTGGAGCCCCGCCGACGCGGTGCGCGTGCTGCGCGAGATCGAGCCGCTCGGCGTCGAGTTGGTCGAGCAGCCGGTGCCGCGCGGGGACTTCGCGGGGCTGCGCTGGGTGCGCGAGCGCAGCGGGATCCCGGTGTTCGCCGACGAGAGCGCGCACCACCTGCGGGATCTGGGCGCGCTGGCCGGGTGCGTGGACGGCGTGAACCTCAAGCTCATGAAGACCGGCGGCCTGCGCGAGATGCTGCGCATGATCCACGCGGCCCGCGCGCTGGGGCTCAAGGTCATGCTGGGCTCGATGGTCGAGTCGAGCCTCGCCCTCTCGGCCGCGGCGCAGCTCGCCCCGCTGGCCGACTACCTCGACCTGGACGGCCACTGGCTGCTGGCCGACGATCCCTTCGACGGCGCGCCGCGCGAGCGCGGCGTGATCGCGCTCTCGGAGCGGCCCGGACTCGGCGTCGCGCCGGCCTCGCGGCCGGGCGGGGCGCGATGAGCCGCAGGCTCGCGGTCTACGTCGTCTCGGTCGGCCTGGTGGCCGCGCTGCTGCTCGGCTTCCACCTGCCGCGCGGGCTCGAGGCGCAGTGGGGCCACTACCTGGCCTGGCTGGTGATCTTCGTGGTCTCGGAGAGCATGTGGCTGAGCACCATCTCGGGGGAGGGCACCTGGAGCCTGTCCTCGACCGCCACGCTCGCCGCCTGCATGCTCTGGGGCCCCGATCCCGCCATCTGGATCGCGGCGCTCGGCACGGTGCTGGCGGAGTTCCTGGTGCTGCGCAAGCCGTGGACGCGCGCCTGGTTCAACGGCGGACAGATGGCGATCACGCTCTGGGTGGCGGGCTGGATCTTCACCCTGCTGGGGGGGCCGGCCACCGGTCTGCACGCGATGCCGCCGGAGGACGTGCAGACCGGCCAGTCGATCGCGGTGCGGCTGATCGCCGGCGACGCTCGGCCTGTTCGCGGCTTCCTGCTGGTGAACCGCGCGCTGGTGGCGGTGGCGGTGGCCTGGTCCACCGACCGGCCCTACGTGCGGGTGCTGCGCGAGGACTGGTTCTACGCCGAGCGGCTGCTCGAGGACGGCGCCGCGTTCCTGCTCGCGCCCCTGATGGTGATCTCCTACGGCGCCATCGGCTACCTCGGGGTCGCGCTGTTCTACGCGCCGCTCTTCATGATCTACGAGTCGGGGCGGCGCTACGTCGAGCTCCAGAAGGCGCAGCGCCAGATCGTCCACACCGAGCGCCTGGCGGCGAAGGGCGAGATGGCGGCCGAGATCGGCCACGAGCTGCGCACCCAGCTCGCCGCCATCAGCGGACACGCCCAGATGCTGCTCAAGGACGCCGATCGCAAGGTCTTCGAGCACGTCGAGCGCCGCGGGCGCATCATCATCGAGCAGTCGCGGCGCATGGAGGTCATCGCCAAGGGGCTGATGGACTTCTCGCGGGCCGAGCTGGTCGTGGAGCGCGTGGACCTGAACGCGCTGGTCCAGCGCTCGATCGAGTTCGTCCGCACCCAGAACCGCTTCGACGGCGTCGAGTGGGACCTGCGCCTGGCCGAGCAGGTGCCGGCGCTGCGCGGGGACCCGGGGCAGCTGCAGCAGGTGCTGCTGAACCTGTTCGTGAATGCCGCCGACGCGATGAAGGACCGGCCCTCGGTGCGCAAGGTCATCGGGGTGACCAGCTCGACCGACGACCGCGGACGGCTGGTGCGGATCGTGGTCACCGACACCGGCGCCGGCATCGCGGCCTCGAATCTCACCCGCATCTTCGAGCCGTACTTCACGACCAAGCCCGAGGGGCACGGTTTCGGGCTCTCGACCTCGTACCGCATCATCACCAATCACGGCGGCCGCATCACCGCCGAGAGCCCGCAGGGCCACGGGGCCTGCTTCACCATCACGCTGCCAGTGAACGGTTCGGGGGGCTGGGGTTGATCCCTGCGCCGGGCTGGGCGCTGGTCGCGCGCGTGGACTTCGGGGCCTGCGTGCTGTTCGCGGAGGACGGCACGCTCTTCCCGGCCGGTGTGCGCGGCCGGGTCATGGGGCGTCGCAAGGCGCTCGGCAACGCCGTGGTGGTGGGCGACCTGGTCCGGCTCGAGGAGGGCATCGACCGTGCCGTGGTGGACCAGGTCCAGCCGCGGCGGAACGTGTTCTCGCGCCGCGCCGCGGGGGAGCAGGCGATCGAGCAGGTGGTGGCCGCGAACCTCGACCAGGTCGTGCTGGTCGCCTCGCTGGCGCAACCCGACTTCACGCCCGGGTTCGCCGACCGCGTGCTCGCGCAGGCCGAGCACGCCGGCATCCCCGCCCGGCTGGTGCTCAACAAGACCGACCTGGGCTCCGCGGACACCGCGCGCGCCCTGCTGGGCGAGTACGAGCGGGCCGGCGTGCCCTGCCACGCGGTGTGCGCGCCGCGCGGCGAGGGCGTGGACGCCCTGCGCCACGCGCTGCACGGGCGGCGCTCGTTGTTCGTCGGGCACTCGGGGGTGGGGAAGAGCACGCTGCTCAACGCCCTGGTCCCGGCGCTGGACCTGCTCGTGGGACTGGTCAACGAGAAGACCGGCAAGGGGCGCCACACCACCACCGCGGCGGTGCTGGTCCGGCCGGCCCCCGGCCTCGAGTTGATCGACACGCCGGGCGTGCGTGCCTTCGGGCTGTGGGGCGTCGGCTCGCGCGACCTCGAGCAGGCCTACGTCGAGTTCCGCCGCTTCCTCGGCCAGTGCCGCTTCGGCGACTGCCGGCACGCGAAGGAGCCCGGCTGCGCGCTGCGCGCGGCGGTGGAGGCGGGGCACGTCTCGCGCCTTCGCTTCGAGTCGTTCCTCCGCCTGCGCGAGGAGCTGGAGACCGAGGAGCGGCAGGGCGAGACGCGGAGCCGGCGCGGCCGCCAGTGACCGCGCGCCGCGGCGGCCGGCCGCGGCGTCGTCCGGCTTGACGCCGCCCGCGAAAGGGCGCTTGATTCGGGCACCCATGGCCCCCCTGGTCTTCAATCCGTGCCTGCAGGCCCTCGATTGTCCCGCCTGCGGCGGCTCGTGCGACCTGTCCGAGCCGCGCACCGTCTGCGGAGCCTGCGGTCAGCCGCTGGTCGCGCGCTACGACCTGGCGCGCGTCCGCCGCGAGGTCCCGCGCGGCTCGCTCGCCCGCTTTGGCACGGACCTGTGGCGCTTCCGCGCGGTGCTGCCGTTCGCCGCGGACCACCCCGTCGTGCGCCTGGGGGAGGGCGGCACGCCACTGCTTCCGCTGCCGCGCCTCGCGAAGGAGCTCGGCCTCGAGCAGCTGTGGATGAAGGAGGAGTCGCCGAACCCGACCCAGTCGTTCAAGGCGCGCGGGCTGGCGCTGGCGGTGAACGGCGCGGTCGCCTTCGGCCTGGACGCCATCGCGCTGCCCTCGGCGGGCAACGCCGGCAGCGCGGCGGCGGCCTACGCGGCGGCCGCGGGCCTGCGCTGCCGCATCGCCGTGCCGTCGGACACGCCCGAGGCGTTCGTGCTGGAGCAGCGGGCCTTCGGCGCCGAGGTGAGGCTGGTGCCGGGCACCATCTCGGACGCGGGGAAGGCGCTGGCGTCGTGGGCGCCGGCGCCCGGTTGGTGGAACGTCGCCACGTTCAAGGAGCCGTTCCGGCTGGAGGGCAAGAAGACGCTGGGCTACGAGATCGCCGAGCAGTCGGGCTGGCGCCTGCCGGACGTGATTCTCTATCCTACCGGCGGGGGCACGGGGCTGGTGGGCATGTGGCGGGCCTTCCTCGAACTGTGCGAGCTGGGCTGGACCAGCGGCCCGCCGCCGCGGCTCGTGGCGGTGCAGACCCGGGGCTGCGCGCCCGTGGTGCGCGCGTTCGAGCAGGGGGCGGACCGCGCCGAGCCGTGGGCCGACGCGCAGACGGTGGCGAGCGGCCTTCGGGTCCCGGCGCCCTTCGCCGACCGGCTCATCCTGCGGGCGCTGCGCGAGACCGGCGGCGCGGCGGTGGCGGTGGGCGAGGAGGAGATGCTGGACGGCATGTTCGACCTGGCCGCGCACGAGGGAGCCTTCGCCTGTCCGGAGGGGGGCGCCACGTTCGCCGCGCTGCGGCGGATGCGGGAGAGCGGCGAGGTGGGACCGCGGGAGCGCGTCGTGATCTACGACACCGGCAGCGGTCTCAAGTATCCCGAGGCGTGGCGCGCCGCGCTGGCGCGGCGGGCCGGGAAGGAGGCGTCATGAGGAGCGTGATCCCGGGCGCGCGCCACCCGCTGCGCGGGCGGCACCGGCGCCGTGCCCCGCTGGCGAGGGCGGTGCTCGGCCTGACCGGCGTCCTGGCCGTGCTGGTGGCGGCGCTGGGGCTGTCGTTCACGACCGCGATGCGCGCGGACGCTGCGAAGCGCGGATCCGCCGGGGCGGACGGTGCGAAGGCGGGCCGCGTCCTGGTCCTGCGGATCGAGGGCCCGATCTCGCCGGTCTCGGCCGAGGCGCTGGGCGCCGCGCTGGACCGCGCCGAGCGCGAGGGCTACCGGGCGCTGGTGATCGAGCTCGACACTCCCGGAGGGCTCGAGTCGAGCATGCGCGCCATGGTCAAGAGGATGCTCGTCGCGGAGGTGCCGACCGTCGCCTACGTCTCGCCGTCGGGCGCGCGCGCGGCCTCGGCCGGCGTGTTCATCGTCATGGCAGCCGACGTGGCGGGGATGGCGCCGGGCACGAACATCGGTGCGGCCACGCCGGTGAACCTCCAGGGCGGCATGGACTCGACGCTGGCGCGCAAGGCCACCAGCGACGCGGCCGCCTTCGCCCGCACCATCGCCCGGCAGCGCGGCCGCAACGCGGAGTGGGCGGAGGACGCCGTGCGCCGGGCGGTGGCCGCGAGCGAGGACGAGGCGGTGGAGCTGGGCGTCGTGGACTTCGTCGCCAACTCGCTCGACGACCTGCTGGAGCAGGCCGACGGCATCGCCGTCTCGCGGCCCGGCGTCGAGACCACGCTCCACCTCGCCGGCCTGCCGCGCGACCCGATCCAGCCGGGGTTGCGGCACAAGCTGCTCGGCGTGCTGGTGGACCCGAACGTCGCCTACATCCTGATGATGCTCGGCTTCTACGGGCTGCTCTTCGAGCTGCAGAACCCGGGCGCCATCCTGCCGGGCATCGTGGGCGGCATCTGCCTGATCCTCGCCTTCCTGGCGCTCTCCACCCTGCCGGTCAACTACGCCGGCGTGGCGCTCATCATCCTGGCGATCGTCTTCTTCCTGGCCGAGGTGAAGGTGGCGAGCCACGGGATGCTGGCCACCGGCGGGGTCATCTCGCTGCTGCTGGGCTCGATGATCCTGTTCCACGGCAGCAGCACGCGGCTCTCGTGGTCGATCGTCGCCGGCACCACGGCGGCGACCACGCTCTTCTTCCTGTTCATCGTGGGCAAGGGGCTGCGCGCGCAGGGGCTCCGGGTGACGACGGGCAGCCGGGGGCTGCTGGGCACGCGGGCCTTCGCCGTGGGACGCCTGGCGCCCACGGGGCAGGTGCGCATCGGCGGCGAGTTGTGGAGCGCGACCAGCGAGTCGGACGTGGAGGCGGGTTCGGAAGTGGTCATCACGGGCGTCGAGGGGCTCACGCTCCGCGTGCGCCCCTCCAAGGAGGGCTGAACATGATTCTCGGACCTTTCCTGCTGTTCCTGCTGTTCCTCGGGATCATCGTCCTGGCGAACGCGATCCGCGTCGTGCGCGAGTACGAGCGGCTGGTGGTCTTCCGCCTGGGGCGGCTGGTCGGCGAACGCGGCCCCGGGCTGGTGCTGCTCATCCCGATCATCGACCGTCCCGTCCGGGTCGGCCTGCGCACGGTCACGATGGACGTCCCGTCGCAGGACATCATCACCAAGGACAACGTCACGGTGAAGGTGAACGCGGTGGTCTACTTCCGCGTCATCGACCCGAAGCAGGCGGTGGTGCAGGTCGAGAACTACCTGTACGCCACCTCGCAGATCGCCCAGACCACGCTGCGCTCGATCCTCGGCCAGGCCGAGTTGGACGAGTTGCTGGCCGAGCGCGAGAAGCTGAACACCGCGCTGCAGCAGGTGATCGACCGGCAGACCGAGCCGTGGGGCGTGAAAGTCACCACCGTCGAGGTCAAGAACGTGGACCTGCCGCAGGAGATGCAGCGTGCCATCGCCAAGCAGGCCGAGGCCGAGCGCGAGCGCCGCGCCAAGGTCATCAATGCCGAGGGCGAGTACCAGGCCGCCGCGCGGCTGACCGAGGCCGCGTCCGTCATGGCGAAGGAGCCGACGGCGCTGCAGCTGCGCTACCTGCAGACGCTGGCGCAGATCGCCACCGAGAACAACTCGACCACGATCTTCCCGGTGCCGGTGGACTTCCTCAAGGTCTTCATGGACTCGATGGGGAAGCGGTCGGCGTAGGGCCGCCGGCATGACGGGCGCGTCGCGGGTGGACCGGGGTCGGCGCCCCGCCGCCGGGGACTCCTGATGCCCCTGCGCGTGCTGGTGAGCGGGGCGCGCGGCCTGGTCGGTCGCGCGCTGCTGCCCGGGCTGCGCGCGGCCGGCCACGAGGCCGTCGTGCTCACCCGGCACGCCACCGGGCCTGGCGAGGTCGAGTGGGACCCGGCGGGCGGCCGGCTCGACGCGCGCGGGATCGAAGGCTGCGACGCGGTCGTCCACCTCGCCGGGGAGCCCATCGGGGCGCGCTGGACGCCGGCCCGCAAGGCGCTCATCCGCGCGAGCCGCGTGGCCGGGACCGGTTTGCTCGCCCGGCGCCTCGCTGCGCTCGAGCGCCCGCCGCGCGTGCTGGTCTCGGTCTCGGCGGTCGGCTACTACGGCGACCGCGGCGACGAGCCGCTCGACGAGTCGAGCCCGGCGGGCACGGGGTTCCTGCCGGAGGTCTGCCGCGCGTGGGAGGCGGCCGCGGTGCCCGCCGCCGCTCGCGGCATCCGGGTCGTGCACCCGCGCCTCGGCCTGGTCCTGGCGCCCCGCGGCGGCGCCCTCGCCCGGATGCTGCTCCCGTTCCGTCTCGGCCTGGGCGGTCCGCTGGGGGACGGGCGCGCCTGGTGGAGCTGGGTGGCCATCGACGACGTGATCGCCGTCATCGAGCGTGCGCTGGTGGACGATCGTCTCGCGGGGCCGGTCAACGTGGTCGCTCCCGGCGCGGTGACCAACCGCACCTTCACGCGCGCCCTGGGGCGGGCGCTCTCCCGCCCGGCGCTCCTCCCGCTGCCCGCCTTCGCTCTGCGTGCGCTCTTCGGCGAGATGGCGGACGGGGCGCTGCTGGCCAGCGCGCGCGTCGCCCCGGCGCGGCTGCAGGCCGCGGGGCACGTGTTCCGCTTCCCGGCGCTCGAGGAGGCGCTCCGGCACCTGCTGGGCCGCCCGGCCTGACGTCCGGGCCCGTCCCCGGCGCGCGGATGAAGCCGTTCCCGGGGGAAGTGGTATCCTCGCGAGCGCTGGATCCTGAGTCCCGGGCCGCGCCGCCGGCCGCAGTCCGATCGAAAGGAGAGCAGACCATGCACCCACGTCACTCCGTCCGGTTCCTGCTGCTGGCCGCCCTCGGGGTGGCGCTCCTCGCGGGACTCGGCTGCCGAAGCGGCCTGACCCCGATCAAGACGCTGATGGACGATCCCACCCGCTTCGACGGCCAGGTCGTGCGCATCGCGGGGCAGGTGGGAGCCAGCGCCGGGGTCCTGGGCTACGGCGCCTACCAGGTGGACGACGGGACGGGCACGTTGAGCGTCATGAGCCAGGGAGGCGGGGCGCCGCGTGAAGGTGCCCGGGTGGGGGTGGAGGGCACCTTCAAGGCGGTCTTCACCCTGGGCACGAAGAGCGCGGCGGTGCTGCTGGAGAAGCAGCGCTTCACGCCCTGAGCGCCGGCGGCCCCGGCGAGCCGGGCGGATCATCATCAGTCCTTGACGCGATAATCCCGCGCGGATAGTCTCCCTGCATGGCGCCTGTGAAGGTCGTGCCCCTGGTCGTCGCGTGCGTGACGGCCGCGATGCTGAGCGGTTGCGCCGCCAGCGTTCCGTCGGGAGGGGCCCCCGGCGCGGCCGACCCTGCCGCCCGCACGGAGGGCGCGGTCGAGACCCTCGTCACCGGGGCCAGCGACAGCGTAGTTTCCGACGCCGTCGAGGCGACGGCGCTGTTCCGCTACCGGTTCAGCCAGGTGCTGCCGGCGAGCGAACGCTTCACGTTCCAGGACCGCGACCTCTCGTTCTATTTCCGCCCCTCGCCCGACGTGCTCTACATGCAGGTGGAGAACCGGCAGAACCGGCCGGTGTGGATCGATTGGGACCGCTCGGTGTTCCACGACCCGCGGGAAGGGGCGGGACAGGTCGGCCATTCGACCACGCGCTGGGCCGACCGCTTCAACGTCCAGGCCTCGACGCAGATCACCGGGCTGCAGCGTTACAGCGACTACCTGCTGCCGCTGGACTACCTCGTGGATCCGGCGGGCAGCGACCAGCAGCTGCACCGGCCGCTGCTGCCCGAGGACACGACCGCCCCGCTGTACTCGGACAAGGAATTCGGCGTGGACCTGGTCTTCCGCATCGAGGACCAGCCCCGGACCTACTCCTTCCGCTTCAAGGTCGTCAGCGTCATCCCGAAGTGACCCGCGGGCCCTCCGCGGCGGGCTAGACCTCCCCGCGTTCCACCAGCCGCAACCCCCTGCTGCGCGCGCGCAGGCGTCGCACGAGGTCGTCGATCCCGGCGGCGGCGAAGAGCATCACCAGCGGCTCGGCTGGAACGCGCATCCGGGGCGGGCCGGAGAACGCGCCCCCGGGCCACGCGAGGCCGAGCAGCACCCACAGGCCCAGCGATTGGAACCAGCGCCGCGCACCGCGCAGGGACCGCCACAGGCCCCACAGGGCCAGCGGCAGGGCCGCCGCCGTCCAGGCCGACGCCGCGCCCGGCGCACGCGCCAGCTCCTGCAGCCGCAGGGCCACCCCCGGCCCGCCGGGGCCGGTGGGGGAGGTCCACGCGCGGGAGGCGTCGCTCGCGGGCAACGCGCCGGCGGCTCCGGCCGACACCGGGACGAAGGCGTGCAGAACGAGCGCGTTCCGCAGGGTCCACGGGCCCACGGCGAGCGCGACCCCGAGCAGCAACCAGCCGACCTGGCGGAGCCGGCCGCCCGCGGACATGGCGAACCCGAGGGGCAGCCAGGCCCACGCTGCGACCACCAGCGGCAGCGCGAAGGCGACCGGGTTCGCGAGCGCGGCCAGTCCCCAGGCGACGCCGGTCCCGAACGCACGACCCGCGCTCGGCGTCTTCAGCCACTCGGCGCTCAGCAGCAGGGCGAGGAGCAGCACGACGGCGAAGGCGGTCTCGGGGAGCGATCGGCCGCACGAGGTCACGAGGAGCGGGTGCACGACGGCGAGCCAGCCGGCCGTCCGCCCGACCACGCTGCCGAACATGCGGGTCGCGAAGGCCGCCAGCATCAGCGGGACCAGGCCGCCGACGGCGCAGCCGAGCAGCACCGCCGCCACGGCCTGGTGACCGACGGCGCGGTACAGCAGGCTCGTGATCCACGGTCCCAGCGGCGGCACCACCGCGGTCGGCTGGAGCCCTCCTGCGCCTTCGAGCGAGAAGCCCGCGCCCCGGGCCAGGTTCCAGGCCACCGCGTCCCAGGCCGCCGGATCGGGCAGGGCATGTGCGCCGGGGCCGTTCGCGAGCCATGCGCCGGCGACCCGCAGCCCGGCTGCCGCCGCGAACATCAGGAGCCACGGGCGTACCCCGGGCCAGGGGGTGCCGCGCGTGCGGCCGGGTTCCATCGGGGTGGCGCGGGACATGGCGCCGAGTGTATCAGAGGCTGCTCCGGCCCCGTGCAGGACCACGCACCGTTCCGGCCCTTCATTGCGGAGTGCAATGCCCCGCGGCCCGGGCGCCGTGCGCGCCGGTCGGCTCCCGCCCGGCGAAGGCCCGCCGTGCGCAGGTTGCGCGCATCGGGCGGGGGCGGGGCGCGGACGGCAGGCTGGTTGCATAGGGGTGCCGCGCCCCGGATCCAGCAGGCGCATCCATGCCACACATCCCGGCCCGGGAAGGGCCTGGCGAGGTCCATGATGGATCACTACATCCCCAAGCGTCGCGTGTCCGTCACCCTCTGGTCGAGCGACCTGCAGGGGGTCGTCGGCTCGATCTTCCTCGACCTGGACGCCTCCGGTTCCCGGCACCAGACCATCCTCGAGAAGCTGAACGAGTCGTCGCCCTTCCTCCCGGCCGCGGTCGGGGAGGACGGACGCATCCACCTGTTCAACAAGTCGCGACTGGTGCGCGTCACGCCCGGGCGACTCGTGCTCCAGACCGACGTCTTCACGCGGGGCTTCCAGCCATGGCGCGAAGAGGACGCCGAGATCCTGTTGTCCGACGGGTTGACGCTGCAGGGCAAGGTCTGGATGCCGCTGCAGCGCGAGAGTCAGCGGCTCTCGGATTTCATGAACCAGCAACTGGCGGGGTTCTTCGTCGTGCTCACCTCCGTGGGCCCGCACCTGGTCCACCCCTCGGGGGTGGTCGGACTGCGGCTTTCGGAGAGCGCGGGTGCGTCCGTCACCAGCCTCGGCGAGGGGCCCTCGCGCGACGGCGGGGAGCGGGCCGCATAGCGGGCGCGTCGAAGATGCCTGCGGCCCGTCGCGCTCCGGCGCGGCGGGCCTCTGTTAGGATGCCGGGCGGGCCTTGTCCGCCAGCGGGCGAAGCCCGCCCGGTTCCCGGAGGGAGTGGCGTGGAGACCACGAAGACCACCGTCGAGGAGCGCGAGCGGACCCTGTCCGCGGCCATCGAGCGGCTGGTCGCGGAGATCGAGCCGCTCCAGGCGCGGCACAACCGGGCCTACTGGCAGGCGAGCGTCGCCCACGACCCGGCGGCCGAGGAGGAGGCGGCGCGGCTCGACACGGAGATTCGCACCGTGTTCTCGCGTCCCGCCGAGTACGCCGCGCTGCGCGCCCTGGCCGCCGCGGGCGGCGTGGCGGAGCCGCTGCTGGCGCGCCAGCTCACGCTGCTGCTGAACGCCTACCGGGGCCATCAGCTCGACCCCGCGGCGATCGCGCGGCTGGTGCAGATGGAGAAGCGGCTCGAGGGCCGCTTCAACGTCTTCCGCGCCGAGTTGGACGGGCGACGCGTCCTCGACAACGACCTGCGGCGGGTGCTGGTCGAGGCGGACGATTCCGCCGCGCGGCGCGGCGCCTGGGAGGCCGCGAAGCAGATCGGCGCCGCGGTGGCGCCCGACCTGGTCGAGCTGGTGCGGCTGCGCAACGAGGCCGCCCGTTCCCTCGGCTTCGACAACTTCTACACCATGCGCCTGACGCTCGACGAGCAGGACGAGGCGGAGCTCTTCGGGCTGCTGGACGAACTCGAGCGCGGCACCCGCCCGCTCTTCGACGACTACAAGCGCGGCCTCGACGCCCGCCTGGCCGCGCGCTTCGGCGTCGCGCCCGGCGAGCTGCGGCCCTGGCACTGCGCCGACCCCTTCTTCCAGGAGGCGCCGGCCGCGGGTCTCGACCTGGACCACCTGTTCGAGGGTCCGCGGCTGGAGGACCTGCTCGTGCGCAGTTTCGCGGCGGTGGGGCTCGACGTGCGCGACCTGCTGGCCCGGGCGGACCTGTACGAACGGCCGGGCAAGAGCCAGCACGCTTTCTGCCTGTGCATGGACCACGGTGACGACATCCGCGTGCTCTGCAACCTCCGGCCGACCCAGTACTGGATGGGCACGCTGCTGCACGAGTTCGGGCACGCGGTCTACGACCTGCACATCGACCGGGCGCTGCCGTTCCTGCTGCGCGAGCCGGCGCACATCCTGACCACCGAGGCGAGCGCGATGCTGTTCGGCCGGCTCCCGAAGGACGCGGCCTGGCTCGAGCGCCACGCCGGGGTGCCCGCGGAGGCGGCCCGCGCGGTGGCCGCTTCCTGCGCGCGGGCCTCGCGCGACCAGTTGCTGGTACAGACGCGCTGGATGCTGGTGATGTGCCACATGGAGCGCGCCCTCTACCGTGACCCCGGGCAGGACCTCGACTCGCTGTGGTGGGACCTGGTGGAGACGCTTCCAGCGGGTGAGACGGCCGGAGGGCCGTCGCGCGCCGGACTGGGCGAGCAAGATCCATTTCAGCACCGCGCCGGTCTACTACCAGAACTACATGCTCGGCGAGATGATGGCCTCGCAGCTCCGGTCCCACCTGCGCGGCACGGTGCTGGGCGGCGGGCCGGACACGGACGCGCGCTACGTCTCGAGCCCCGAGGTCGGGACGTTCCTGGTTGAGCGGCTGTTCCGGGGCGGGCGGACGCTGGACTGGCGGGAGACGCTGCGCCGGGCGACCGGCGGCGGGCTCTCGGCCGCCGCGTTCGTCGAGGAACTGGCGACCACCGCCTGAAGCGCGGACCGTGCCGGCCGCGCGCGACCGGCGGGGTTTGCCCGCCTCTTCGCCGCGGTGCGATAGTCCCGGTATGATGTTCCAGGTCGGGGCGATGCTGGCGGGCGGCGCGCCCGCCGTGGGCGGTGCGGTCGCCGGTGTGTCCGCGCTGGTGCTCCTGCTCGTGGGCGGAGCCGTCTGGCTCGGGTTCTTCCCCTTCCTGCCGCGCGACCTCGGCGGCGCTCCCGACCTCGACCGCGCCGCGCGGCGCGTGCGCATCGCGCTGCCCGGGGGCGACGCGCTCGACGGTTGGCTGCTCGCCGCGCGCGAGCCCGCCGTGGTGCTGGTGCTGCACGGCTACGGTCGCGACCACTCCCGCGCGTGGCGCTACGGCGCGTTCCTCCACGCGGCCGGCTACGGCGTGCTGGCGGTGGACTTCCGCTCCTCGCGCGGCCGCCGGCGGCTGCCCACGACGCTCGGCCACCACGAGTTGGTGGACGCGCGGGCGGCGCTGGGCTGGCTGCACGCGGAACCCTCGCTGGCCGGCTGCGCCGTGGGCGTGCTGGGCGAGTCCCTCGGCGGATCGGTGGCGCTGCTGGCGGCGGCGGATGACCCGGGGATCGGGGCGGTCGTGGCGGACGGCGCCTTCGCCCACGCGACGCTCGCGTTGGAGGACTCCTCGCAGCGCTGGGCGCGGCTGCCGCGCCGCAGCGCGCGGATCGCGCGGATGCTGGGCCACGCGGTCACCGGCCGCGACCTCGGCGAGGCGGACGTCGAGTCCGCGGCGGCCCGGCTCGCCGGGCGCCCGCTGTTCCTCGTCCACGCGCTCGAGGACGACCGGCTCTCGTGCGAGAATGCCCGCCGCCTGTGGCGCGCGGCGGGGGCGAAGGATCCCCTGTGGATCATTCCCGGGGCGGGCCACAACGAGGGCTGGGCGCGGCACCCGGCCGAGTACGAACGGCGGGTGCTGGCGTTCTTCGACCACCACCTGCTCGCCCGCGGCGCGGCCCCGCCGGCGGGCGAATCCACCTGGCCCGGGCCGGCTGCGGCCTGCTAGACGCGGAGGAGGAGGGACCATGGCCACGATCCACATCGGCACCCAGGGCTGGTCGTACGCCGACTGGGTGGGCTCCTTCTACCCGCCCGGCGCCAAGCAGGAGGACTGGCTGCCGTTCTACGGCCGCGTCTTCGACACCGTGGAGCTGGACACCACCTTCTACCATCCGCCGCGGCCGTCGGTGGTGCGTTCCTGGGCGCGTCACTCGCCCGCGGGCTTCCGCTTCACCGCCAAGGTGCCGCAGCGCATCACCCACGAGTCCCGGCTCGCGAACATGGGCGGGCGCCTGAAGGAGTTCGTGGACGCGCTGGCGCCGCTCGAGGAGAAGCTCGGGCCCCTGCTGGTGCAGTTGCCGGCCGAGTTCGAGCGCGAGCCGGGCACCGTCGGGCTGCTCGAGCGCTTCCTCGCCGCCGCGCCCGGCGAGGTGCGGCTCGCGGTCGAGTTCCGGCACGCGTCGTGGCACGTGGCCGAGACCTGCGAGCTGCTGCACCGGCATCGCGTGGCGCTGGCATGGACCGAGTGGCGCGACCTGCCGCGCATGAGCGAGGTCACGGCCGACTTCCTCTACCTGCGCTGGCTGGGGGACCGCCGCGAGATCGAGCGCTATGACCGGGTGCAGGTGGACCGCGGCGCGGAGTTCGACACGTGGGAGGCGGACCTCAAGCGCGCCGTGCTGCGGGTGCGCGAAGTCTACGGCTATTTCAACAACCACTGGGCCGGGCACTCCCCCGCGAGCGCGAACGAGATGAAGGCGCGCCTGGGCCTCGCCACCGCGAACCCGAGGGACTTCTGGCCCCAGGGGGAGCTGTGGTAGGGGAGCGGTAGGGCGGCGGTGACTGCCGCCGGTGGTCCCAAGGGATAGCCGGTTGCCCCGGCCGACGCACCCGCGCCATTGACTGGAAGGGCGGCTCATGTAGTGTGAGCCGCTTCCCCGGCCCCCGAACCGTCGCGGGCCCCGGACCTGGGGGAGAGCCGATGCTGGCAGCAGGCACGACGCTCGGACCGTACCGGATCATCGCCCCGCTCGGCACCGGGGGCATGGGCGAGGTCTACCGCGCCCGCGACACCCGGCTCGGCCGCGACGTGGCGGTGAAGGTCATTCGCCCGGGCCTGGCCGGCGACCCCGGCCGGCTCAAGCGCTTCGAGCAGGAGGCGCGCGCCGCCGGGGCCCTCAGTCATCCCAACCTCTGCGCGATCCACGACGTCGGCACGCACGATGGCGACCCGTTCGTGGTGATGGAGCTGCTCGAGGGCGACTCGCTGCGCGCGAAGCTGGACGCGGGGCCCATCCCGCTGCGCAAGGCGCTCGATTACGCGGCCCAGGCCGCCCGCGGGGTGGCGGCGGCCCACGCGAAGGGCATCGTGCACCGCGACCTCAAGCCCGAGAACCTGTTCGTGACGCGGGACGGAAGGGTGAAGGTGCTGGACTTCGGCCTGGCGAAGCTGACGCAGCCGGACGCGCTGCTGGCCGCCGGGGAACCCGCCCTCTCCGCCTCGGTCACCGGAAGCGGCGTGATCCTCGGCTCGGCGGGCTACATGGCCCCGGAGCAGGTGCGAGGACAGGCCGTGGACGCGCGCGCGGACCTGTTCGCGCTGGGCGCGATCCTCCACGAACTGGTGACCGGCCGTCCGGCGTTCAAGCGTGGCTCGTTCGTGGAGACCGCGCACGCGATCCTGAACGAGGAGCCGGCTCCGCCGTCGTCGCTGCGTGCGGAGGTGCCGCCGGCGCTCGATTCACTGGTGCGGCACTGCCTCGAGAAGGAGCCCGCGGAGCGGTTCCAGGGCGCGCGCGACCTGGCGTTCGCGATCGAGGCGGTCGCGTCCTCCGGCGCGCCGCCGGCGCCGCGCCCTTCCGCCGACCGGTGGAAGCGTGCGGCCGCGGTCGTCGCCATCGGGCTGCTCGGCCTCGCGCTGGGCACCCTGCTGCGGTTCCGTCCCGGGCCGGAGGTCGCCTCTCCCACGTACTGCCGGCTCACCTTCCACCGCGGGACCCTCTTCGCGGCGCGGTTCGTGCCGGGCGACCGGAGCATCCTCTACGGCGCCTCCTGGGACGGCGACCCGGTCCAAGTCTACTCCGTGATCCCGGGCAGCCCCGAATCGCGCGAACTGACCACCGGCAGCGCGACCCTCCTGGCGGTGTCGCGCCCGGGCGACATGGCGCTGGAGCTGCGGCCGCGCAGGCTCAACCCGGTGCTGACGAACGGGACGCTCGCCCGGGCGCCGTTCGCGGGGGGCGCTCCGCGCGAGATCCTCGAGGGCGTCAGCGCGGCGGACTGGTCTCCCGACGGCGCCGGCTTCGCGGTCGTGCGCCAGGCCGGCGGGAACGCCCGGCTCGAATTCCCGATCGGCAGGGTGCTCTACCAGACGACGGGCTGGATCTCCCATCCACGGTTCTCGCCGCGCGGGGACCGCATCGCCTTCATCGACCACCCGCAGGGCGGCGACGAAGCCGGCTCGATCGTCACGGTCGACCGGGCGGGAAGGAGGACGACCCTCTCCGGCCCCTGGAGCGCCGCTGCCGGACTGGCATGGTCGGCGCGTGGCGACGAGGTCTGGTTCACCGCGGAGCAGGGAGCGGCCGTCCGTGCGTTGTACGCCGTCACGCCGTCACGGCGGCAGCGCCTGGTCCTCAGGCAGGCCGGTCCGCTCACTCTCCACGACGTCGCGCCGGACGGCCGGGTCCTGCTGAGCCAGGACAACACTCGCGTCGGCCTGGTCGGGCTCGATCGGTCGAGCGGACGGGAGCGGGACCTCTCCTGGCTGGACTGGTCGCTGGCCGCGGACATCTCGACCGACGGCAGGACCATCCTCTTCACCGAGATGGGCAACGGCGCCGGCGGCAGGTATGCCGTCTACACGCGCGACATCGACGGTTCGCCCGCCGTGAGGGTGGGTGAGGGCTGGGCATTCGGGCTCTCCGTCGATGGCAAGTGGGCCGCCTCCATCGGCCGCGGTCCCGTCCCCGCACTCATACTGCTGCCGACCGGACCCGGCACGCCACGGCCATTGCCGCGCGGCGACATCGAGGAGTTCCTCTGGGCGAGCCTGTTCCCCGACGGCCGGCGGTTGTTGCTGGCCGGACGGGAGAAGGGCCGGGGGCCGCGGCTCTACGTTCAGGATCTCGAGGACGGCGAACCCCGGCCGCTGGGTTCCGGGGAGGTCGGGGGCGGCCACTACTGGAACCCGATCGCGCCGGACGGGAAGCGCGCCGTCGTCCCGGGCACCACCGGGCGGTTCGAGGTGCGTTCGCTCGGTCCCGATTCCACGGCGACCACGTCGGTGCTCGAAGCGGGCCTGACCCCGATCCGCTGGACGGCCGACGGTCGCGGCCTCTACGTGTTCAGCCAGGACGGCCGGCGCCTGAGGATCGATGTGCTGGACCCGGCGACCGGGAGGCGCACCTTCCTGCGCGAGTTGGGGTCGGAGGACCCGGTCGGGCTCATCCACTTCGGTCCCGTGCTCATCACCCCGGATGGACGGGCCTGCGCGTACAACTACTTCCGGGTCCTTTCCGAGTTGTACCTGGTCGAGGGGCTGAGGTAGGGCCCGGGCGGCGCGCTGCGCCGACGCGCGGGTGGGGCCCTGCGGGCGTGGTGGCGCGCCAGCGGGCGGCGGGGCGCCGGCGTCGCGAACGGGCTTCTGGCCGACGCGGGGGGAGTTGTGGTAGGGAGGGGCCTTGCGGCCGGGATCCGGCCGTGTCCACGGGCCCGGCGAGCCGCCAGGGCGCCGCGCGTTCGCGCAGAGGAACGGACCCGATCCGAAGGATGACGACATGACCCCGCTTCGCCTCGCCGCGGTGAGCACTGTCACGACCGCGCTCGTGCTCTACACCATCGGTGCCATCAAGGAACTGCGCGCCCGCCGCGCCACCCGCGGCGTGTGCGGCGTCTTCTCGGTCGGCGTGGCCTTCGACGTGACCGCCACCACCCTCATGATCCTCGCCACCCGGAGCGGGGGCCTGACCCTGCACGGGCTGCTGGGCTACTCGGCCCTGGCCGGGATGGCCACCGACACGCTGCTGATGTGGCGTCACCGGAGCCGCTCGGGCGACGGGCCGATCGGGCGGCGCCTGCACCTCTACTCGCGGCTCGCCTACGTCTACTGGGTGGTTGCCTACTTCACCGGCGCGGCGCTGGTGATGATGAGCCGCCGGGCGGGGTGACGGCGGTCTCGGGGCGGGAGTAGATTCCGCGGGATCGGGAACGCGCCGGGACCGCGCCATCCGGGGACCTCCTGGACCGCAGGCCCATGGCCTCTCACGGGGAGATCGTATGGCCTTCGAGCTCAAGAAGCTGCTGACCGACGTGTTCCGCACGGAGCAGGGCGAGATCGTCCTCGTGGCCTGCGACCTGCCACATGGCTCCCTCGCCGACGATGCGCGCTGGAAGGAGCGCCGGGCGATGGCCGCCGAGTGGCGCGAGGCGTTCGCCGAGCTGGGCCGCCCGGGCAGCTTCGAGGTGCGACCCCTGCTGACCTTCGCCGCCACCGGCGCGAACGGCGCCGATCTGCCCGCGAGCGGCAGGCAGGCGGGGGCGGAATTGGCGATGGAGGAGGCGCTGCTGGGCTGCACCCTGGCGCTGTTCCTGACGGAGTTCTCGGCCACCGCGGCGCTCGACGGGTATTGCAGGAAGAAGGCCGACTTCCGGGCCGCGTCGCTGCCCGGGCTGGAGCGGCGCATGGAGCAGAGCGCCCTGTCCGCCGACTACGGCGAGGTGGCCCGCCGCTGCGCCATCCTCGACCAGGCCCTCGCGGGCGCCGAGCGGCTGGAGGTGCGCTTCTCCACCGGGCAGCGCTGCTCCTTCGACCTGCGCTGGCGCAAGGCCGAGGTCGACGACGGCTACCTGCCGCGCGGCAAGCAGGGCGACCGGATCATCAACCTGCCCTCGGGCGAGACGTTCATCGTGCCCTACGAGGGCGAGAAGCCCGGCGAGCCGTCGCGCACCGCGGGCGAACTGCCGGTCGAAGTCGCCGGTGAGCTCGTCGTCCTCACGGTCGCGGCCAATCGCATCGCGAAGGTCGACGGCAGCGGGCCCGAGGCCGGGAAGCTGCGCGCCCGGTTCGCCGCCGACCCGGCCCGGGCCAACATCGCGGAGGTCGCCTTCGGCTGCAACGACTGGGCCGTGGTCACGGGCAACACGCTGGAGGACGAGAAGGCCGGGTTCCACTGGGCCTACGGGCGCTCGGACCACCTCGGCGGCGTGACCGGCGTGAAGCAGTTCCTCGAGCCGGGAAACGTCGTGCACCAGGACATCGTCTACGCGAAGGGCAACCCGATCCAGGTGGCCGAGGCCGTGGTGGTGGGCCCGGCCGGAAGGAAGGCGGTCATCCGCGACGGGGCGTACGTGGTGTTCTGAGCTGGCCAGCCAGGCGCGAAGCCCGCAGCGGGAGCGCCGCTGCGGGCTTCGTCGTCTCCGGGCCTCCGGGGCCCGGTCCCGTCTTCTCAGCCCTTCGCCGGGTCCCGGCCCTTGATGGTCTCGAGGCTGCGCAGGGCGCCGTCGCGCGCGGCGTCGATCTCGGCTTCCGGGCCCGACAGGTAGAGCCGGCCGTAGGCGCCGAAGAGCTGCGCGTCGATGAGCTTCACGTGCGCGGACTTCAGGGCCTGGTTCGCGGCGAAGGCGATGTAGGCGGCGGGCTCGCTCTCGAGGATCAGCAGCGACTCGCCGGGGAGCAGTTGGTCGCCGTAGCGGATCTTGTTGATCAGCTGCGCGTGGTAGGGCTCCACCGAGCGGATGACCTGGTCGGAGACCACGCGGGGCTTCATGCGGTCGTGCTCCTCGAGCTTCAGGTAGTCCAGCACGGCCTGCCCGCCGGTCTGCACCTGGCCCTTGTCCCACTCGTGGATCTCGAGCATGCCGAACGCGCGCTCGACCACCATGATGGCCGGCGTGCAGCTCGTGGCCTTGAGGGCCACGTCCATGAGCTGGTTGATGATCAGCCCCGGGGCGATCTCGACGAACAGCGAGGCGACGCCGGCCACGGGCAGGAAGCCCCGGGCGGTCGTGCCCACGAACGCGGCGAGCTGCGGCTGCAGGTCGTCGAGGAAGACGTAGGTGCGCAGGGTGACGTCGGCCATGAAACGGAGACTATCCCGGCGGGTGCGGGGACGTCAATCCGCACGGCCGGCAGGAACCCTTGACAGGCCCGCCGGAGGGTGGCACATTCAGCCCCAGAAGGTTGAATATGTAGATTCAACCCTAGGAGGTTGAGTGATGCAGAACCCTCGATGGCAGGTGTTCATTGCCGACCTGGTGTCCTCGCGCAGTATCCCCACGGCGGATCGCGCAGGCGCGGACCGGGCCCTGGCCAGGGCGATCGACCGCACCCTGCACGTCCACCGAGGGCACTTCCGCCTGGGTCCCCAGGTGCTGAAGGGCGACGAGATGCAGGCGGTCCTGCGCCCCGATGCCCCGGCGCTGACCATCCTGACGTACCTGCGAGCCCAACTGGCGGGGCGCGAAGGCCGGCGGATGCGGCTGAGGGTCGGCCTCGGCGCGGGGCGCATCGTCCGGATGAGTCCCAAGGGTCCGTTTGCCTCCGAGGGGGAGGCCTTCCATCGCGCGCGTGCCGCGATCGAAGGGCTGAAGGCCGGCCGCCTGACGGGCTGGGTCACCGGTGATCCCCTGTTCGACCGCTGGGCGGGTTCGATGTTGCCCCTGCTGGACGCGATCATGAACCGCTGGACGCCGGCACAGTGGGAAGCGGTGGCCGGGCGCCTCGAGACGCGTGGCATGGACGACATCGCCCGCCGCAGCGGCGTCACGTTCCAGTCCGTCTCCAAGCGCCTGCGCGCCGCGTCCTGGAACGAGGCGCTGGGGGCGATGCGCCTGCTGGAGTCCTCGAGCGGGGGAATGCCCTCCCGGGGCGACGCGGGCGACGCGGCCCGCGGGCCCGCTCAACCCCTCAAGGTTGAATCCGGGGTTTCGCGCCCGGGAAGGCGAACGCGATGACGCTCCTGCTCGCGTTCCTGAAGTTCCTGACCGCCCATTTGATCGGGGACTTCCTCCTGCAGACCCGCGGGCAGGCGCAGGAGAAGCACCGGCCCGGCCCGCTCGCCCTCCACCTGGCGATCCACCTGGTCCTCCTGCTCGCGATCGTCGTCGCCACGACTCCGCCGACCCCGGTCCTGTGGTGGGGCTGCGCGCTGGTCCTTGCCGCGCACGCCCTCCTCGATTGGATGACGAGCCGCTTCGCGACCCGCTCCCTCCGGACCCTGGTCATCGACCAGTCCGCTCACCTGGCCGCGTTCGGCCTGGTCTCCGTCTGGGTGACCCCCGGTGCGGCGGCGGAGCTGCCGGCGCTCCTGGCACGTGCCGGGATGGATGTCCGGGTCTACGCCCTGGTGGCCGGGTTCATCACCTGCGTGTGGGCGGGGGCGGTGGTCGTCGGGCGTGTCGTGGGACCGCTGACCCCGCATCTCGAGGACCTGCTGAAGCAGCCGCGACCCGGTCTGTTGAGCGCGGGGCGCGCGATCGGCCTGCTCGAGCGCACCCTGGTGTTCGTCGCGATCCTGCTGCGGTTCGAAGCCCTCGTAGGACTCGTGATCGCCGCGAAGGCCATCCTCCGGCTACCCGAGTCGCGGGAGGGCGGGGGCCGGGAACTGTCCGAGTACTACCTCGTGGGCTCCCTGGCGAGCGTGTCCTGGGCCGTGGTGACCACCGTTCTCGTGCGCTGGATCGTGCAGGGCGGTCCCTAGCCCGGACGATTCACGGGCCCGCGCCGGACGTGCCGGCCCGCCGGACGAGCGCCGCACCGTCACAACTCGCCGAGCCGCTGCCACAGCGATTCGACTTCGGCCCGCAGCCGCTCGTAGCGGGTGACCAGGTCCCGGGCCCGGGCGCCGTCCTGGTAGACGTCCGGGTCGGCGAGCTGGGCCTCCAGCTCTCGCAGCTTCGACTCGCGGACCTCGATGTCGTGCCCGATCCGTTCGACCTCCCGCGTGCGCTTGCGCTCCACCGCCTGCGCCCGGCGGGCCTGCTCGTGCGCGGCCGCGCCGCGCCGCTCCTCCTTCGCCGCCGGGGCGGCAGGGGCCCCGCCGTGGGCCGGAGCCTCGCTCGCCGACGGCGGGGCCTTCGCCCCGGCCCCCGCGCGCGCCAGCCGCGCCGCCTCGTAGTCGTCGTAGCCGCCGGGGTAGAGGGTGACGCGACCGTCGCTCACCTCGATCACCCGCGTGGCGACCCGCGCCATCAGCGAGCGGTCGTGGGTGACGACGATCAGCGCGCCCGGGTACTGGACCAGCGCGTCCTCGAGCACCTCCTTGCCGGCGAGGTCGAGGTGGTGCGTCGGCTCGTCGAGCAGCAGCAGGTTGGCGGGCTCCATCAGCGTGCGCGCCAGCGCGACCCGCTGGCGCTCCCCGCCGGAGAGGACCCGCACCAGCTTGAACACGTCGTCGCCGCTGAACAGGAAGTTGCCCAGCAGCGAGCGCAGGCGTGGGCGCCACTCCGGAGGCGCGATGGCGTCGAGCGAATCGAGCACGGTGTCCGAGCCGTCGAGGGCCTCGGCGGCGTGCTGGGCGAAGTAGGCCATGTGCGTGTGGAGAACGGCCTCGCGCTCGCCGCGGCGGGTCGCGAGCTGTCCGGCCAGCACGCGCAGCAGCGTGGTCTTGCCGGCGCCGTTCGCGCCGACGATGGCGAACTTGTCGCCGCGCTCGATCTCGAGGGTGGCGTCGGCGAAGACGTCGGTCTCGTCGTAGCCGAAGGCCGCCCCGCGCAGGCGCACCAGCGTGCGTCCGCAGTGGGGGGGCGCGGGGAACTGGAAGCGGATGCCGCGCGGCCGGCGCGGCAGCACGACGCGCTGCGTCCGCAGCCGCTCGATCTGCTTGCGCTTGCTCTGCGCCTGGCTGGCCTTGGTGTTCTTGGCCCCGAAGCGCTCGACGAAGCGCGACAGCTGGGCGATCTTCTTCTCGACCTGCTCGTTCTGCGCCTCGATGCGCTCGCGCCGCAGCCCGCGTTCCTCGAGGTAGCCGGTGAAGTTGGTGGCGAAGACCGTGAGGTGGCCCGCCTCGAGCTCGCGCACCTCGTCGGCCACGCGGTCGAGGAAGACGCGGTCGTGCGAGACCGCGACCAGCGCGCCGTGGAAGTCCTCGAGGTAGTCCTCCATCCACTCCATCGCGGGCAGGTCGAGGTGGTTGGTGGGCTCGTCGAGGAACAGCAGCGTGGGGTCGGCCAGCAGCAGGGCGGCCAGCGCGGCGCGCATGCGCCAGCCGCCGGAGAACCGCGCCAGCGGCCGGTCCTGGTCGCGCAACGAGAAGCCGAGCCCGGAGAGCACGCGCCGCGCCTCCGGCTCCAGCGCGTGCTCGTCGGCCAGCTCGAGGTGGTGCTGGAGCTCGCCGGTGCGCTCGAGCAGGTGCTCGAGCGCCGGGTCGTCGGGGGCGATGCCGCCGAGCCGCTGGTGCAGCGCGTCCAGCTCCTCGCGCATGGCGAGCAACCCGTGGTACGCCTCCATGGCGCGCTCGAGCACGGTGCCGTCGTAGCGCTCGGCCGCCTCCTGGGGCAGGTAGCCGACGCGCGCGCCCCGGGCCAGCACGCGCGTCCCCGAGTCGGGCACGAGCTGGCCCAGCATGAGCCGCAGCAACGTGGTCTTGCCGGTGCCGTTCGACCCGACCAGGGCGCAGCGGTCGCCGGGGGAGAGGACCCAGTCGACGTCCTCCAGGAGCAGGCGCTCGCCGATGGAGTAGCGCAGTCCCTGCAACTGGATCATCGGCTAGGTCCCGAGGCTCTCGGGGTTCAGGCCCTCGAGCTCCGGCAGCACGAAGCGGCCGTCCTTGCGGACCAGCTCCCCGTCGAACCGGACCTCGCCGCCCCCGTACTCGGGCCGCTGGATGAGCACCAGGTCCCAGTGGATCTGCGACTGGTTGCCGTTGTCCGCGGCCTTGTACGCCTGCCCCGGCGTCAGGTGGAGCGAGCCGGCGATCTTCTCGTCGAAGAGCGTGTCCTTCATGGGCTCGAGGATGAAGGGGTTGAAGCCCAGCGCGAACTCCCCGACGAAGCGCGCCCCCTCGTCGGTGTCGAGCAGGGCGTCCAGCCGGTCCTGCGGGTCGCCCTTGGCCCTCACGATCCGGCCGCCCTCGAACGTGAAGGAGATCCCGCCGTAGGTCGTCCCGAGGTAGAGCGAGGGGGTGTTGTAGGTGATGGTGCCCTCGACCGAGTCGCGCAGCGGGGCGGTGTAGCACTCCCCGTCGGGGAGGTTGCGGCGGCCCTCGCACGGCATCACGCCCATCCCGCGGATGCGGAAGCGCAGGTCGGTGCCGGGACCGGTGATGCGCACCTGGTCGGTGCGCCGCATGCGCTCCGCGAGCGGCACGATGGCCTCGGCCATGCGGCCGTAGTCCAGGGTGCAGACGCGGTAGAAGAACTCCTCGAACCGCGCGGTGCTCATGCCGGCGAGCTGGGCCATCGCGGGCGTGGGGTAGCGCAGCACCACCCACTTGGTGTGGTTCACCCGCTGGTCGAGGTGGACCGGCTGCTGCAGGAGCCGGGTGTAGAGCTGGAGCTGCGCGGAGGGCACGTCGCCGAGCTCGGAGACGTTGTCCGAGGCGCGCAGCCCGACGTAGGCCTGCACCTTCTTCATCTGGAAGAGCTCGACCTCGGCCTGCAGGCGGATCTGCGCCTCGCCGCCGCTCACCAGCACCTGGCGGATGACCGGGTTGGCGCGGAGCTGGACCAGCGGGACTCCGCCCGCCCGGCAGGCCTCCTCCACCAGGTCGTGCACGAGCCCGCCCTGCAGGTCGAAGGCCTCGATGAGGATGGCCTCGCCGGGCTGGAGCCGCGTCGAATGGTGGATGATGACCTGGGCCAGCCGGGCGTTGCGCGCGTCGCGCATGGCGTTCCTCCGGGCGGATGGGACGGGGGTGGGTCGGAACGGGAAGCGGACACAGCATAGCACGCGCCCCGGCTCCGCTGGCGCCACCGGCGCGGCGGGTGGACCGCCGCGGCGAGCCTTCGCTATACTGCCGACGAGATCGCAGCGCATCCTGAGCAGGGGAGGATCCACCATGGCGGATTGGGACGTCATCGCGAAACAGCGGCTGACCGAGGACTGGGGCACGCTGCGCGCGGCGTACCTGCCGCTGAACCAGGCGATGCGTCGCACCGTCGAGTTCCTCGACAAGGACGCGGGCAGCTTCGCGGACCTGCTGGTGGTCGTGCGCGAGCGGCTCGACGGCACGCTCAAGAACCTGAACGCGCTGTGCGACCGGCGCTCGCCCTGGGTGCGCATCGAGGCGATCCGCAACCTGCGCGTGCTGGCGACCGGGTTGCGCGGCGCCGCCGACGACGACCCCCGCGCCCTGCTGCGCTACCAGTTCGCGCTGAGCGAGCTCCTGATGAGCGTTTGGAAGGACGCCCCGACCGAGGCGCGCATCGCCGAGAACATGGTGCTGAGGGGCGAGCTCGAGTTCTGGTTCGGCTGCGACTGCTGCGCGGTCGGCACGCTCGTGCCCGCGGCCCCCGACGACCCGCCCGATCTGACGCGGGGCCGGGAGGTGCGCCTGATGTGGGAAGTGGACGCGCTCTTCGCGTGGACCCTCGACGAGTTCGAGGACTACCTGGCCAGCGAGCGCTACGCGTTGCCGACGACCTCGAAGATCGCGGCCACCGGGGAGCTCGACGTGCCGGTGGTGGACATCCCCTCCGAGTCGCTGCGCCGCGGCGGCGAGCTGTTCGGCGGTCCGGGCGGCGGCCTCTTCGTCCCGCTCGACCTGAAGTACCTCGACTTGAGCTGACCGCCGGCGAGCCGTTCCGATCGCGCCCGCGCCCGGACCTCCGGGGGCGGGCGCGTCGCTTCGGGCGGCCGCACGCGGGCGCCGTCATGTCCGGGTCGGGGTGGCGGGCCGCCGGGGCGGCACCGGACCGGGGGCCGGCGCATCCAATGGGGTGCGTGGCGACCGGCCCGAAGGCCGGCCGAATCGTTCGGTCCCGTAGGAAGGAGTCATCCCATGAAGAGACTGCTGGGCGTCATCGCGATCGTCGCATTGAGCACGGTCGCGGGGACCGCCTTCGCTGCAGGGCATCCGTCGAGTCCGACCGGCAAGACGGTGACCCTCAAGGGGGAAGTCGTGTGCCTCGGGTGCTACCTGGGGCATGGCGCGAAGGGCGCGGACCACAAGTCGTGCGCGACGAAGTGCCTCTCGGAGGGCATGCCGTTCGGGCTGCTCACGGCGGAGGGCAAGCTCTACCTGCTGACGATGAACCACGACAACCCGGACGCCTTCAACAAGTGCAAGGCCATGGCGGCGGAGACCGTCGCGGCGTCGGGGACGGTCGTGCAGCGCAACGGAATGGTGGCCCTGGACGTGACCGATGTCAGGGCGGCGAAATAGGCCGCTTGCCATAGGGCGCGGGGAGCCGGACGGCTCCCCGCGTTTCCCGTGGCGCGGCGGGCGGGCCTCCAGCGTGCCTGTCGTCACGCTGGCCGTTCTCCTCCTGGGTGGCTGCGGCCTGCTGCCGGTGGCCCCGACCGCCGCGGAGCGCGGCCGCCGGCTCGCGGAACGCACCGGCTGTTTCGCCTGCCACGGTCCCGAGGGGCGTGGCGGGGTGGCGAACCCGGGCCGCGCCGACGGCACGGTGCCCGATTTTGGCGGTGACGTGATGATGTACGCGAAGGACCGCGGCGCCGTGCGCGAATGGATCGAGGACGGCGTGACCGCCGCGCGGGCGAAGAGTTCGACGTGGCGGGAGCAGCGCGACCGGGGCGCGTTGCGGATGCCGGCCTTCGAGCGCCGGCTGACTCCCCGCCAGATCGATGACCTGGTCGCCTTCGTGGAAGCTTCGGCCGGGGACCCCGCGCCCGCCGACTCCCTCGCGTCGCTCGGCCTGCAACGCGCCAGGGCCCTCGGATGCGTCGGCTGCCACGGGGCGGGAGGCAGGCTCGAGCGCCCCAATCCCGGCTCGTTGCGGGGCTACGTCCCATCGTGGGACGGGCCGGACTTCCCCGGGTTGGTCCGGGACCGCACCGAGTTCACCGAGTGGGTCGGGCACGGCGTCAGCCGGCGCTTCGCCTCAAACGCCGGGGCCCGCTTCTTCCTGCGGCGCGCAACGCTGAAGATGCCGTCGTTCCTGGGGCACCTCGATCCCGGGGACGAGGATGCGCTCTGGGCCTACGTCGGCTGGCTGCGCTCCGCCCGACGCTGACCCGGCGAACGGGGCGCCCGCGATCCGGATCACCGGCGGGAGGCATGAAGCAGGCCCCTCACCGCCATGTGGCAGGGGGCCCTGGGAGGAGACGAGAAGTCCCCTCGTCGCGAATCAGCGGCGGGGGGACTTCTTCGCGGCGCTGGCCTTGGCGGCCTTCTTGCGCGCGGCCTTGCGGGCGTTCTTGCGGTGCAGGCGATGCTTGAACGAGGTCATGGTTCTCCCGGGAGTCAGAGGCGTCCTGTCACGGTGAAGACCGTGAATGTAGCCGAGATGCCCTTCGTCCCGCAAGCTGAGGGGGCTTGGCTGGCTCGGCCGTCGCCCGGGCCCCGGCCGCGCCACCCCGGCCCGGGCGCTACGGGGCCGCGACCGGCGGAGCGGACGAACCGCTCAGGCGGCCTGCTCGCCGAGCACCTGCTGGGCGAGCGCCTCGGCGGCCGGACCCGCCCTGACCTCCGCGGCGGCCGCGGTCACCACGTAGACGCGCAGGTTGTTCGCACCCGAGTCGGATGGGAACATGAAGAAGCCCTCCCGGTCCGGCGAGAAGGCCAGCGAGTAGCCGCAGAGCAGCTCTCCGTCCTTGAACCGCACGGCCAGCTTCTTGCCCTGGGCGGTCTCGCCGGGGGCGGCGATGAATCCCCGGACGTCGCGGCGCGCCGTATCGCCCGCGAAGTCCCGGACGAAGAACATGGCCTTCAGCTGCCGCGTGCGCACCTCGATGGGCAGCCCGCCCTCGGTCAGCGCGATGTGGAACAGCGGGCGGTTGGGGAAGAAGTCCTGGGTCGTCCCCTTGATGAGCTTGCCGTCGGTCAGGTGGGCGACGACTCGGTTGCCGTTTGCCATCGGGCTCTCCTGGTGGAACCGGGAACTGCGGCCGGACCGGCGCCCGGGCGGGGACCGGTCCTGATTGAGACGGTCATCGGCAGGAACGGGCGTGGGCTTGAGCCGAACGAGGAGGCCGGGAGCCGCTTGCCGAGGCCCCCGACGATGGGTGCCCTGGCATCCACCGGCGTCCGCGATGGCCTTGCCGACTCGGTGCGAATGTGGCAGCGTTCCGCGCTCCCGCGACGCCACGGTGTTCCACCGCATGATGGAGGAGCGTCCCATGAACAGACCGACGTACTGGCTGGCCGTGCTCGGCATCGTCGCGCTGGCCGGCTGCCAGCAGGGCGAGTCGGGCGGGTCCACGCCGTCCCAGGCCGCGGCGCCCACGACCCAGCAGTCCACCCCGCCGGCGACGCCGATGGCGTCGGCCGCGAAGGAGACCACGACGCCCTCCGGACTCAAGTACCAGGACCTCCTGGTGGGCGACGGCGCCATCGCCGAAGAAGGCACGCAGGTCGAGGTGAACTACACCGGCCGGCTCACCGACGGCACCAAGTTCGATAGCTCGCTCGATCCCGGTGGGCGGCCGTATTCGTTCACGATCGGCGCGGGGATGGTCATCCGCGGCTGGGACGAGGGCCTGAAGGGCATGCGCGTCGGCGGCAAGCGCAAGCTCACGATCCCTCCCGACCTCGCCTACGGGGAACGGGGCTCCCCGCCCGTGATCCCGCCCAACTCCACGCTGGTGTTCGAGGTCGAGCTCGTGGGCGTGAAGTAGCCCCGGGGACGATCGCCGTCATGACCGGCGGGTCGGGTCCCGGAGGTCGCGCGCGTGGGTGAGAGATCCGGCCGCCGGGCGGCGACGAGGCCCCCGGCGGTGCGCGGTTCGCGCTCCAGCGCGTTGGCCGGCGCGGGCCGGGCGAGCGGGCCGGCATGGTTCGAGGGGCCGGCGGTGCCCGTCCTCGGATCGATGCTCGCGTTGGCGCTGAGGCTCTGGGCGCTGTTCTGGCAGCCGTTCATCACGGTGGACGGCACCGAGTACGTGCGGTTCGCCGAGGCGTTGCGGGCCGGACATCCGGCCGTCTCGATCTTCCCTCCCGGCTATCCGCTGCTCATCGCGCTCGCCCGCGTGGTCGTGCCCGACCGCGTGTACTCCGGCGCGCTCGTCTCGCTGGTGTGCGGGGTGCTGCTGGTCTGGCCGGTGTGGTGGCTGGGCCGCCGCGCGCTGGGGCCGCGCTGGGCCGCCTTCCCCGTGCTCGCGGTCGCGCTTCACCCGCTGATGGCCGTCCTGTCCGCCGTGACGATGTCCGACTCGGCCTACTTCCTCGCGCTCTACGGCGGGCTCGCGCTGGCCGGTGCCGCCCGGGGGCTGACCTCGGGGCTCGTCATGGGAGCGGCCTTCGCGCTCCGGCCCGAGGCGCTCATCCCCGCGGGCGCGCTGGCCGTGGGCGGGGCGCTCGGCACGGTCCGCGGCGCCGTCCGCCGACGCACGCTCGGTCTCGGGATGCTGGGGTTCCTCGCCCTGGCGATCCCGTGCTGGGTGTGGTTCCACGCCACGCTGGGGACGTGGACGCTGACCCCCAAGGTCGTGGCGCTGCGTCCGGTGGTGACGGACTGGCGGCTGGACGAGCCGCGCCTCGCGCCGGCCGCCGTGCCGAAGGGCCTGGCCGACGCCCTCGCGCGCAACGGTCCCGTGGCTTTGCGCCAGTACCCGTCGAACGCCGCCGCGCACGGGCGCGCACTGCTGCGGCTGTGGCCCGCGCCGTTGCTGCTGCTGTCGCTCGTGGGCCTGTGGCGCCGCCGGGGACTCGAAGCGGTGCCGTTGCTCCACCTCGTGGCGCTGCCATTGCTCGGCGGCCTGTCGGTCCAGCCCCGGTTCCTGCTCGGCGCGGTACCGGCGCTCGCCATCCTCGCGGCCGTGCCGCTGGCCGCCGGCGCTCCGCGTTGGCGGCTGGGCGGCGCCGCGCTGGCCCTGGCCGGTGCGGTGTGGTGCGGGGCCAATCTCGCGGGCGACCTGCAGAAGCCCTTCGACGGCTGGATGGACGCCCATCGGACCGCGGGGATCTGGCTCTCGGGCGTGGCGGAGCCGGGTGCCGTGGTGATGGACCGCAAGCCATTCGTCGCCTTCTACGCTCATCGCGGCTACTACGTGACTCCCGACGAGCCCTACGAGACGATCGTGCGCACGGCGCTCCGGGCCCACGTGCGCTACCTGGTCGTGGACCAGAAGGTGGCGGAGATCTTCCGTCGCCAGCTCGAGCCGTTGCTCTACGACGCGGCGTTCCGTGACCGCGAACAGCGGCTCGAACTGATCTACGTGGGCGGCGAGGTCGTGGGCTACGGCGTCGGCATCTTCCGCGTGCTCCAGCCGGGTGAGCGCAAGGGCGGCCAGCCGCCCTTCGTTGATCCGGGCTACGTGCGGGCGACCGGCGGGCAGTGAGCCCCGGGGCCGGCGGGGAGCCCACCGGCGACGCTCGCGGGCGCCCGTGCATCCGCACCGGTGAGGCCGACGGCGAGTCCGGCCGGGCCATGGCGCCGCGGTGCCGCGACCCGGGCCGCGGCTATCGGGTCGCGGGGCGCCGGCCGCGCATCGCCACGCCCGAACCCTCGAGCAGTTCGTCGTCCGGGTCGCGGCCGGCGAGGATGAGCACGGCGTCCGTGGCCACCGCCTCCGGCGGGCCGTCCGCGGGGCCGAGCAAGGTCTCGTGCGCCCGGATCTCCAGCGGGCGGGTCATCAAGCGGAGCGCGACCGTGCCGGGCCCGGGCGCTCGGCGCGGCACGGCGCTGCGGCGCTGGCCGCGGCGGAACGGCTCGACGGGCGCGCCGGCGAGCAGTTCGCTGAGGCGCGAGAGGGTCCGGTAGCGCGGCCGGGTCAGCACCGCACCGCGGTAGAGCAGCGTCACCTCGGCCCCGTGCTCGGCCAGGGCGATGGCCGCCTGCGCGGCGCACTGGCCGCCGCCCACGATCACCACCCGGCGCCCCGCGAAGTCCGCGGGATCGTGCAGGCGGTGGAAGACGTGACCGAGCTCCTCGCCGGGGAGACCGAGCCGGCGCGGGCAGCCGCCCTGGCCGGTGGCGACGACGACGCGCCGCCCCGCCACGGTGTCGCCGCCGGCGATCCGGACGCGCAGGTGCCCCTCCGCGGGCTCGATGCGCTCGGCCCGCGCGATGCGCACGGCCGCCCCGGTGCGCGCGCGCAGCTCGTCCAGGGGGACGATCGGCTCGTGGGCCTCGACGAGCTCGCATTCGAGGTGCATGGCGCGCGCGGCCAGCGCCGCAGCGAAGCCCGCGGCGCCCGCACCCACGATGACCAGGTCGCGGGTGCCGGTGGGCGGGGGGGAGGTGCGCGGCGCGTCGAGGGCGAAGATGGACTGCACGGCGCCCGCGGCCCCTTCCCGGGCCTCCTCGAGCGACTCGGCCCCGGCGAGGGCGCCGACCACGAACAGGCCCGGGACGCTGGTGCTGCCCCGTGGACCGAGCCGGGGCCCGTACTCCGCCCTGCGCGCCGGCCGGCGGACGCCGAGCCGACGTGCCCAGCCCGCCCATCCACCCGCCCGGGACATGTCGTCGGCCTCCTCGGGTACGGTCGCCCGTGCGGGAAGGGGCCCGCGGCGGTCACCTCGGTCGATGCGGCACCGGCCGCCGATGCTAGCGCCCGTCGTTCGCGGGTCGCAAGCGGGCCGCGCCGGCCCCGCCGCTCCTCAGCCCGAGCACGAGCCCGACCAGGATGAGCGCCGAGCCACCGAGGCTCGCCCGGGTGAGGTGCTCGTCGCGGACCAGCCAGCCGAGCAGCAGCGCCACGACCGGGTTCACCACGCCGATGAAGCTCACCCGCGTCACCGGCCAGTGGTTGATGAGCCAGGCGAAGAGCACGAAGGCCCCGACCGAGCCGGCCAGGGTGAGGTAGAGCACCGGGAACCAGGCGGCGAAGCGGGCCGGGAAGGGGTGCGGCTCGCCGAGGGCGGAGCTCACCACCAGGCAGACGACGAGCCCGGTGACGGCGCCCACCGCGTTGGACCAGAGCGGGGATTGGCGCGGCCCGCGCTTGAGGATCACGCCCGACCAGGCCGCGAAGGTCGCGGCGCAGACGATGGCCACACCGGGCACCAGTCCCACGGCCCCGCCGAGCTGGTCCGAGAAGAGCACGGCCACCCCCGCCAGCGCCACGCCCGCGCCGGCGAGCCGGTACGGCGTGAGCCGCTCCATCCCCAGCGCGGCGGTCATCAGCGCGGTGCTCAGCGGGATGGTGGCGTAGATCACGGCCGAGAGGCCCGAGGGGAAGGTCTGCTCGCCCCAGTAGAGCAGCGGGAAGTTGACGCCGAACTGGAGGAAGCCGTAGGCCATCGCGGCGCGCAGCGCCGGTCCCCGCGGGAACGGGTGCCGCAGGGCGAGCGCGATCAGCGTGAGCAGCGCGGCGGCGAGCGCGAGCCGGAGGGACGCGGCCCAGACCGGGGCCAGCGCGCCGTTGCCGAGGCTGATGAACAGGAACGTGCTGCCCCAGATGAGGCTGCACGAGGCCCAGGCGCCCCAGGCCAGCACGGGCCGTGGCCCGGCGTGCCCGCCCGGCGGTGCTTCGCGTCGGCTCTCGATGCTCGATCCCATCCGGACCTCTTCGGTTCGCCGATGGCGCACCCGCGTGCGCCCTCGGCGGGCGGCCCATGATGCGCGAAAGGACTCCGCTCCCCAAGTGAGGGCGGGCGGCCCCGGTGTGGGAGCCGCCCGCCGGGATCAGGATCCGACCTCAGGCAGGGACGTACGGACGGTACTCCGGATACCACATGCCGTCCGCCACCAGCTTCTCGATCTCCCCGTCCGGGATGATGCGTCCCAGGCCCTGGCGTTGCGCATCCCGGATGACCCCGGCCGCGATCCGCGCACTGACCGCGCGCATCTCGGACTGGTCGGGGTAGATGGCTCCCGTCTTCAGCCGCTCCTCGGAGACGCACTCCGCCACCGCCTTGGCGGCCACCAGGAACATCGAGTCCGTCACCTCGCTGGCCTCGGCGAGGATCGCGCCGAGCCCCACGCCCGGGAAGACGAAGGCGTTGTTGCCCTGGCCGATCTCGTAGGTCTTCCCCTGGTAGGTGACGGGAGGGAAGGGGCTCCCGGTCGCCAGGATGGCGCGACCGCCGGTCCAGGCGATGGCGTCCTCGGGCTTCACCTCGGTCTTCGAGGTCGGGTTGCTGTAGGCGAAGATGATCGGCCGCTCCGCGTGCTTCGCCATCTCGCGGACGATCTCCTCGGTGAAGAGGCCCGGCGTGGCGCTGGTGCCCAGGAGCATCGTGGGCTTGTACGCCTTCACCACCGAGAGCAGGTCGAACGGCCCCGGGCCCTTGAGCCCGAGCCGGTCGAGGTCGGCGCGCTGGAGCGCGAACTCCCGCTTGTGGGCCTGCAGCTTCTCGCCCGACTCCCAGACCAGTCCCCGCGTGTCCACCAGCACCTGCGCCATCCGCACCTTGCCGGCGTCGCCGCACTGCTCCTGGATGGCCGTGCGCACCAGGCGCGCGATGCCCACGCCGGCCGCGCCGGCGCCCGCGTAGACGATGCGCTGCTCGGCGAGCGGGATGCCGGTGATGCGCAACGCCGCCAGCAGGCCGGCCACCGCGATGCCCGAGGTGCCCTGGATGTCGTCGTTGAAGCTGGTGATCCGCTTGCGGTAGCGGTCCAGCACGGCGAAGGCGGTCTCCTTGAGGAAGTCCTCCCACTGCAGCAGCGCGCGCGGGAAGACCTCCTTGACGGCCAGCACGAAGACCTCGATGAACTGGAAGTACGCGTCGCCGCGCAGCCGCTTGTGCCGCCAGCCGATGTAGTAGGGGTCGTCGAGCAGCGCCTGGTTGTCGGTGCCGACGTCGAGGCTCACCGGCAGGCACTGGGTGGGGTGGATGCCCGCGGCGGCGGTGTAGAGCGCCAGCTTGCCGACCGGGATGCCCATGCCGCCCGCACCCTGGTCGCCCAGGCCGAGGATGCGCTCGTTGTCGGTCGCGACGATGAGGCGGATGTCCTGGTTGGGGGCGCCGCGCAGGATCTCGGGGATGCGCGCGATGTCCGCGGGCGTGATCCACAGCCCGCGCGGGTTGCGGAAGATGTGGCTGTAGTTCTGGCAGGCGGCGCCCACCGTGGGCGTGTAGACGATGGGCAGGAACTCCTGCAGGTTCTCGACGATCACGCGGTAGAACAGCGTCTCGTCGCGGTCCTGCAACGCGGCCAGCCCGATGAACTTCTCGAGCGGCGTGGCCTTGGCGCGAACGTGCTCGAGCGCGGTGGCCACCTGGTCCTGGATGGTCCGCTGGGCCTTGGGCAGCAGGCCCTCGAGCCCGAAGACCTGGCGCTCCTCGGCGGTGAAGGCGAGCCCCTTGTTGAACAGCGGATCCTTGAGCAGGGCGTTGCCGCGCAGCGACACCTTAATGGGGCAGCTTGCATCGACGTTCGGACGTGACATCGGTTCCCTTTCGGCGCTAGCGGCCACACGGCTCTCGGCGGCACCGCCGCGCCCATGGACGGGTCGCGGCCTTCGCGCGCGCCGGGCGACGGTGTTCGGCCGTGCCGTGGCGCGCGTGTCCGGTGCTTCGCACGCATCTCGGAGTCTCCCGGGACCGTCCCCGGGCACACGCGCAGGCATCGTAGACCAGCCTCGGGGTGCCGCGCGATGCTACCAAGGGCGTAGCGGATAGGCGAATGGGGCGCGGGTCCGGTCCCCGGGCCGGACAGCGCTCCGCCGTTGGTGTAGTCTCCCGCGGACTCCCGCCCGATGCTGGACCGACCACCGAGGAGATCTCCATGGCCGTGCGACTGGATGGCAGCAGCCTGACGATCGAAGACCTGGTGAAGGTGGCGCGCCACGGGGAACCGGCGACGCTGGCCCCCGAAGCGGTCGAGCGCATCCGCGCCTGCCGCGGGATGCTCGAGGAGAAGATCCAGGCCCGCGAGATCATGTACGGCGTCAACACCGGCATCGGCGAGTTCTCGGAGGTCGTGCTCGACGACGAGCAGGTGAAGCAGTTCCAGCGCTACCTGATCTACAACCACGCCGCGGGCATCGGGGATCCGTGCCCGGTCGAGCACGTGCGCGCCGCCATGACGAGCCGCATCAACGTGCACGCGCGCGGCTACTCCGGCTGCCGTCCCGAGATCACCCTCACGTACCTCGAGATGCTGAACCGCGGGGTGACCCCGGTGGTGTGCGAGAAGGGCAGCGTCGGGGCCTGCGGCGACCTCGCCCCGATGAGCCAGGTCGCATTGTGCCTGATGGGCGAGGGCGAGAGCTTCTACGAGGGCGAGCGCATGCCCACGAAGGACGCCATGGCCCGCGCCGGGATCCCGGTGCCGGGGCTCCAGGCCCGCGACGGGCTCGCGGCCATCAACGGCTCGAACCTCATCACCGGCATCGGGTGCCTGCTGCTCCACGATGCCGAGCGCTGGATCGCCCAGGCCGAGATCGCGGCCGCGATGACGCTGGAGGCGCTGCTCGCCAACCTGAAGCCCTACCAGGCGAAGCTCCACGAGCTGCGCGGTTTCCCCGGTGCGGTGAAGTGCGCCGCCAACCTGCGCCGCGTGATGGAGGGCTCGGACCTGGTGACCGGCAAGCTCAAGGTCAAGGTCCAGGACGCCTACTCGATGCGCTCGACGCCGCAGGTGATCGGCGCGCTCCGCGACCTCATGGCCTACGCTCGCGTGCAGCTCGAGATCGAGCCGAACGGGGTCGCCGACAATCCCATCTTCGTGCACGAGGAGGGCCGCGTGCTGACCGGCGCGAACTTCCAGGGCACGCCGATCAGCCTGCCGATCGACATGGTGGCGGCGGGGCTGACCATGGTCTCGGTGCTGTCCGAGCGCCGGCTCAACCGGCTGCTGAACCCGGCCCTGAGCGTGGGGCTGCCCGCGTTCCTCACCAAGGGCGCCGGCATGTTCTCGGGCCTGATGCTCAGCCAGTACACCGCCGACATGCTGATCGTCGAGCAGCGCATCCTGAGCATGCCCTCCTGCATCCAGTCCATCCCGGCGGCGGCCGACCAGGAGGACTTCGTGAGCATGGGCATGAACGGCGCGCTGAAGGCGAAGCAGATCCTCAAGAACGCCCACGGCGTGCTGGCGATCGAGCTGATCGGCGCGTCGCAGGCCCTCGACTTCCGCGAGTTCACGCCGGGCCGGGGCACGCTCGCGGCGCGGGCCGCGGTGCGGAAGGTGGTCGAGCACCTCGACGTGGACCGGCCGCTGTTCCCGGACCACAACGCCATGCAGGCGGCGGTCGAGCGCTGCGACGTGCTGGACGCGGTGCAGGCCGAGGCGGGCCCGCTGGCGACGTCCTGGTAGCGGGTCGGACCGTCGCTGGGAGGCCCCCGGGGGGCGCTGGTGACGCGGGAGCGGTGCGGGACGCGCGGACGGGTGTACGCTGGGGCCGTTCGCCCGGGCGGGGGCCGTCCCGGGTGGACGGAGAGGGCGTCATGAGCCGCACCCGACCGATCACGCTGGCCGTCACGGGCCTGCTCGCGGCATCGTTGTGCGCGGAGCCGGCCGCCGCCGCCACGTTCCAGGGCAGGAGCGTGGATGGCAGGCGTTACCAGGCCAGCGTCCTCAACCCCGACTACGGCATGATCGACGGGGTGGAAGTGCGCTTCCAGGGCGAGCACGCCTACGTCTACCTCCACGGCGGCGGCCGGCTCATCCTCATCCTCCAGGACGAGGAGATCGCAGACCCGCGCTGCATCCTCGCCGACGATCCGCGGCGCGGCATCGTCTGGGAGCTCCGCGTGAAGGACCTGCGCTCGCGCTGAGCGGCGGACGGATCGCGGAATGGCGCCGGACCCGGCGGGCCGGCGCCATTCGATCACCCCGCGCGAACGGTGCGGGTTCCGCCTACCTCAGCAGCTTCTCCATCTCGTCCATGATGTCGTTCATCTCCCGCATCGCGGCGGCGAACGGCGCCGGGGTGGTCATGTCCACGCCCGCGCCCTTCAGCAGTTCGATGGGGTGGCGGCTCCCGCCGGCCTCGAGCATCGCGAGGTAGGCGTCGCGCGTCTTGGTCGCGGGCTTGCGGGCCGCCGCCTCGGCGCGCAGGTTCGCGGCGATGGTGGTCGAGCCGACGATGCTGGTCGCGTACTGGTAGACGTAGAAGTCGTGGGTCCAGAACTGCGCGATGAAGGCCCACTCGATGCCCAGCAGCTCGGGAACCCGGCACACGCCCTGCGCGTCCCCGTAGTACTCCCGCAACAGGGCCAGGTAGAGCTGGCTCAGCTTCTCCCCGGTGAGCGGCTGGTCCTTCTCCGCCAGCTCGTGGATCTTCAGTTCGAATTCGGCGAAGAGCGTCTGGCGGAAGAGCGTCCCGCGCAGGTCGTCCAGCCGGCTCCCCAGCAGGAAGAGGCGCGTGTCGCGGTCCCGGGTCCGGTCCAGCACGTGGTGGAGGAGCAGGTTCTCGTTCAGCGTCGAGGCCACCTCCGCCACGAACGGTTTGTAGCCGTAGGTGGCGTAGGGCTGGTGCGCCGCGGCGAGGAAGGAATGCATCGAGTGTCCGCCCTCGTGCGCCAGCGTCGCGACGTCGTCGTAGGTGCCGTTGAAGTTGAGCAGCTCGTACGGGTGCGCGCCGTAGACGCCGAGGTTGTACGCGCCCGAGCGCTTGCCGGTGGAGGGCATCCAGTCCACCCAGCCGTTCTCGAAGCCCTGCCGGAGCGGCGCGGCGTACCCGGGGCCGAGCGGCGCCACCGCCTCGAGCACGAGGGCCATCGCCTGCTCGGGCGTGTAGGCCAGGGACACCTCCCTGACCACCGGCGCGTAGAGATCCTGGTAGTAGAGCGTGTCCAGCCCCAGCATGCGCCGGCGGAGCGCCAGGTAGCGGTGCAGCGTCGGCAGGTTGGCGTGCACGTCGGCGATGAGCTGCCGGTAGACGCCGACCGGGATGTTCCCGCCGAAGAGCGCGTCCTCCAGGCACGAATCGAACCGGTGCACCCGCTGGTCGGCGACGCGGGTCTTGACCCGGGCGTCCAGCGTGGTGCCGATGGTGCGCTCGAACTGCCGGTAGGCGGTCCAGAACGCCCGGAACACCTCGAAGCGGTCCGCGCGGTTCGTGGAGGCGCGGTGGAGGACGTAGCCCGACCCGTCGAGTCGCACCCGCTGGCCGGTGGAGAGCGTGACCTCCGGGTAGGGCAGGTCGCCGTTGGCGAACATGCCGTAGGTGCGGCCGGGGCCGTCGGTCATCAACCCGTACTGCGAGGCCACCTTCTCCTCGGCGGCGCTCAGCGTGTGTGCCTCGTAGCGCAGCACGTCCTCGAGCCACGGGCGCAGGGGCGCGAGCCGGGGGTCCTGGGCCACGAAGGCCCGCACGCGGGCCGCCCCCAGCGCCAGGAGTTCCGGCGTGACGAACGACGAGGCCTCGCCCAGCTGGACGCCCAGCGCGGAGGCCATCTGGTCCAGCTCCCGCGGGTGGGCCACGCGCGTGTCTTCGTCGGCCCGCAGGCTGGCGTAGGCCGACAGCCTGCCCAGGTCGCGGTAGAGGTCCATGTAGGTCGAGAGCGCCTCGTGGAGCACGCCGGCCGATTCGCCCAGCCGGCCCTGGAAGGCGGCGAGCTTCGGGATGCGCGCGGCGATGTCGTCGCGAGCCTGCGTCCAGGCCGGTTCGGTCGGGTAGAGGTCGGTGATCCTCCACTTGTACCGGTCCGGGACGTCGGCGCGCTCGGTGGCGGCGGCGGGGACGGCGAGCATCGTGCCGGTGGCGAGGGCGAGGGCGAGCAGCAGGCGGCGGTCGGTTCTCATGCGGTCCTCCAGGCGGGGCGGTCCGGCGCCGCGCGGCCACGATCGGACCGCGCGGCGCCGGCGCGCGGCTACTTCTTCGGCTTCTCCGCGAGCAGCTTCTCCATCTCGTCCATGATGCCGTTCATCTCCCGCATGGCCGCGCCGAACGGCGCCGGCGTGGTCATGTCCACGCCCGCGTCCTTCAGCTCGTCGATGGGGTCCTTCGAGGAGCCGGCCGCGAGCATCCGCAGGTAGGCGTCGCGCTGCCTCGTCAGCGGCTTCCTCGCCGCCGCCTCGGCGCGCATCTCCGTGGCGATCGCGGACGAGCCGATGATGCTGGTGGCGTACTGGAAGACGTAGAAATCCATGTAGAAGTGCTGGATGTACGCCCACTCCACCCCGTAGAGGTCCTTCACCCGGCAGACGCCCTGCGCGTCCCCGTAGTACTCCTTGAGCAGCCCGAGGTAGACCTCGCTCAGCTTCTCGCCGGTCAGCGGCTGGCCCTGCTCGGCCATCTCGTGGATCTTCAGCTCGAACTCGGCGAACAGCACCTGGCGGAAGAGCGTCAGCCGCAGGTCGTCCAGCCGGCTGCCGAGCAGGAACAGCCGCGTGTCCCGGTCGCGGGTCTGGCCGAGCATGTACTGGAGCAGGAGGTTCTCGTTGAGCGTCGAGGCGACCTCCGCGACGAAGGTCTTGTACTCGCGGGTGACGTACGGCTGGGTCCGGTCCGACAGGTAGCTGTGCATCGAGTGGCCCGACTCGTGGGCCAGGGTCGAGACCTCCTCGTACAGCCCGGTGAAGTTCAGCAGCTGGTAGGGGTGGACGCCGTAGACCGCCTCGCTGTAGGCGCCCGACTGCTTGCCGGTCGTCGGCATCCAGTCCGTCCACCCGTTCTCGAGGCCCTGTCGCAGCGTGCTCACGTACTCCGGCCCCAGCGGGGCGACCGCCTTCAGCACCAGGTCCACCGCCTGCTCGGGCGTGTAGCGAAGGTCCACCTCCTTGAGGATGGGGGCGTAGAGGTCCTCGTAGCCCAGCGTGTCGACGCCCATCATGCGCTGGCGCAGCCTCAGGTAGCGGTGCAGCGTGGGCAGGTTGGCGTGTACGTCGGCGACGAGCTGCCGGTAGACGCCCGCCGGGATGTTCGACTCGAACAGCGAGGCCTCGAGGCAGGACGGGTAGCGGTGGACGTCCTTCTCGAAGAGGTGGGTCTTGACCTCGGCGTCGAGCGTGGTGCCCAGCGTGCGCTCGAACTCCTTGTGCCTCGACCAGAAGGCCTCGAAGACCTTGCGGCGGTCGGCGCGGTCCGGCAGCGCCCGATACTGGGTGTAGGCCGCGTCGTCGACACGCACCGTCTCGCCGGTCGAGAGCGTGACCTCGGGGTACGGCATGTCGGCGGCCTTGAAGATGTCGTAGGTCTGCGAGGGCGCGCCCGCCATGATGCCGGCCTGCGAGACGATCCGTCTCCTCGGCGGCGCCCAGGGTGTGCGGCGCGTAGCGCAGGATGTCGTCGAGCCAGGGGCGGTAGGGCTGCGAGCCGCGGGTCCGCGGCCACGAAGCCGTGGACCTTCTCGGCTCCCAGCGCGAGGATCTCGGGCCGCATGTAGGAGATCGTCGAGGAGTAGTCCACGAGCAGCTTGTTCGCCATCTGGAAGAGCTCGTTGGGCCGTCCCAGGCGCGCGTCCTCGTCCTTGCGCAGCGTGGCGTAGATGCGGAGCTGGTAGAGCGCGCGGTCCACGTCCATCCGGGTGGCCAGCGCCTCGTGGAAGACGCCGGCGGACTCGCCGAGCCGGCCCTGGAACGCGGCCAGCTTCGGGACGCGGGCGGCGATGTCGTCCCGGGCCTGCAGCCAGGCGGCCTCGGACGGGTAGAGGTCCGCGGTCCGCCACCGGTACTTCTCGGGGACGTTGGCGCGCTCCTCGGCGCGGGCGGGCGTGACGAGACAGCCCGCCACCGCGAGGGCGGCGAGGACGACGGCCGGACGATGGGACTTCATGCGAAGCTCCTTGCCTGGGGACGATCCCTCGGCCGCGCCCGGCTGGCGCCGGACGCGAGCGGCCCGGATGCGGCGTGCCGCATCCCGGGCGCCGGGCATCCTAGTGGACGGGACGGGCCGGGCGACAGGTCTGCCGCCGAACGGGCGGTTCGGCCGGACGAACGCGCTCCGGGGCCGTCGCCGGGCGGCAAACAGGACCGCCGGGCCCCCGGGCCCGGCGGTCGGTGTCCGCGCGTGGAGACGCCGCTACTTCTGCGGCGGCGCCGCGAGCAGCTTCTCCATCTCGTCCATGATGCCGTTCATCTCCTTGATCGCCGCGTTGAACGGCGCCGGAGGTCGTCATGTCCACGCCCGCGACCTTGAGCAGGTCGATCGGGTACTTCGACGAGCCGGAGGAGAGCATCGCCAGGTAGGCGTCGCGGCTCTTCGCGACCGGCTTCCTGAGCGCGGCGTCCGCCCGCATGTTCGCGGCGATCTGCGCCGAGGCCGTGATGCTGGTGGCGTACTGGAAGACGTAGAAGTTGTAGTAGAAGTGCGGGATGTAGGCCCACTCGACGCCGTACAGGTCCTTCACCTTGCAGACGCCCTGGGCGTCGCCGTAGTAGTCCTTGACCAGCCCGAGGTACAGCTCGCTCATCTTCTCGCCGGTGAGCGGCTCGCCCTGCTCCGCCAGCTCGTGGATCCTCAGCTCGAACTCGGCGAACAGCGTCTGGCGGAAGAGCGTCGTGCGCAGGCCGTCGAGGGCGCTGCCCAGCAGGAACAGGCGGGTGTCCCGGTCCTTGGTCTGGCCCAGCATGTAGTGGAGCAGCAGGTTCTCGTTCAGCGTCGAGGCCACCTCGGCCACGAAGATCTTGTAGTCGTGGGTGGCGTACGGCTGCTTCTGGTCGGAGAGGTAGGTGTGCATCGAGTGGCCCGACTCGTGGGCCAGCGTCGAGACCTCCTCGTAGCAGCCCGGTGAAGTTCTGCAGCTGGTAGGGGTGCACGCCGTAGGCGCCGGTGCTGTACGCGCCCGAGCGCTTGCCGGTGGTGGGCACGAAGTCCACCCAGCGGTTCTCGAAGCCGGTCTTGAGCGTGTCCACGTACGCCGGACCCAGCGGCGCGACCGCCTTGAGCACCAGGTCCGTGGCCTGCTCGGGCGTGTAGCGCAGGTCCACCTTCTTGACGATCGGGGCGTAGAGGTCCTCGTAGCGCAGCTGATCCACGCCCATCATGCGCTGGCGCAGCTTCAGGTAGCGGTGCAGCGTGGGCAGGTTGGCGTGCACGTCGCGAGATGAGCTGCTGGTAGACGGTGACCGGCACGTTCGAGTTGAACAGCGCGGCCTCGAGCGACGAGTCGAACTTGTGCACGTCCTTGTTGAAGAGGTGGGTCTTGACCTCGCCGTACAGCGTCGTGCCGAACGTGCGCTCGAAGGACTTGAAGCACGAGAAGAACGCCTCGAACACCTGGTCGCGCTCCGCGCGGTCCGCGCTGGCGCGGTACTTCGTGTAGGCCTGCGCGTCGAGCCGGACCTTGTCCCCGTTCGCGAGCGTGATCTCGGGGTAGGGCATGTCCGCGTCCTTGAACGTGCGGTACGCGCTGCCGGCGTTGTCCGCCATGAGCTCGGCCTGGGAAGCGACCTTCTCCTCGGGCGCGCTCAGCGTGTGCGGGGCGTAGCGCAGGATGTCGTCGAGCATCGGCTTGTAGGGGGCCAGCCGGGGCTCGGCGGCGAGGAACCCGTTCACCTTCTCGGCGCCCAGCGCGAGGATCTCGGGCCGGATGTAGGAGATCGTCGAGTAGAACTGCACCGCCAGCTGCTCGACCGCCTGGTTCATCTCGCGCGGCTTGGCGAGGCGCGTGTCCTCGTCTCCCCGCATGCTGGAGTAGACCTGCAGCCGGGTGAGGTCCTTGTCCACGTCCTCCATGGCCGAAATGGCGGCGAAGAAGGTGGCGGCGGACTCGCCGAGCTTGCCCTGGAACTCGGCCATCTTCGGGACGCGCGCGGCGACGGCGTCCTTGGCCTGGTACCAGGCGTCCTCGGACGTGTAGAGGTCGGCGGTGTTCCACTTGAGCTTCTCGGGGACGTTCGCGCGTTCCTCGGCGCGGGCGGCGGGGGCGAGGAGCACGGCCGCGAGCAGGGCTGCGAGGATCAGGGGAAACCGGTACCGCTTCATGCGAAGGCTCCTTGGAGGAGGGCGGGGGTGCGCCCGTACGAGGCGTGGCGCGCACCGCTTCGAGAGATGGCGCATGCTAGCACTTCGGGCGCGGTGACCGCCCGCGGCGGCGCCGGGAGTCGGCCGTCGGCGGTGGAGCGGGTGGGCAGGGGCGCTGCTCGCGTCCCGCATGAAGGGCCCGGCGCAGGTCCAGGCGCCTCAACGGCCTGTGCCGCCGTCAGGCCTCCGGTTCCGCGGTCTCGCTCAAGGGTGGCAGGGTGGCCAGCAGCGCGCGCGCGGCTTCCACGTCCTGCGGATGGACGCGAAGCTTGCCGGGGCCCATCGGCAGGTCGGCGCTCGCGATGCGCCCCGCCCCGAGCCCCTCGTAGACCCCCACGCCCTCGACGAAGCAGGGCACGCCCTCCGCCTCGAGCAGCGACTTGGTCACCAGCAGGAGCGACGGGTCGCCGGTCTCGAGCACCGTGACCAGGTCCACCCACTCGGCTTCGTCCCGCTCCGGCGGCGCGGCGCCCTCGGCCAGGGCGAGATCGCAATCGGGGCACCGCGTGACGCCCGGCTCGTACTCGGTCCTGCAGCGCGGACAATGCATGTCGTCCTCCGGTGATGGGGTGGAGCCGTCCGCCCCCCGCGCGGCGGTGGGCTCGGCCCCCGATCCGAGCGGATGGAACCCCCGGGCGGAATCCCTGTCAACCCCATTGTGCGTCGCCGCCGCGCCCGGCGCGGCCGTCGGTCCGGGGCCCGCGCTGGTTCCGATTCCCGGCGCTCCGCGGTGCCGCATCTGCTACGTTCCCGCCTTCCGTGCGCGGGGGGCCGCCGGGCCGTCGGGGCTCCGTCCGGGCCGCCGCGCCGCTCCCGCAGGAGACCGCCGATGGATCGCTGGAACCCGTTCGCCCGGATGTCGGCGACGTTGCTCGTCGCCGCGGTCACGTTGCTCCCGCCCGCCGTCCCGCGCTGCGCGCAGGCGCAGCCCGCCACCCGGTCCGCCGTCCAGGAGCGGGCCGATCGTTTCCTCGACCTGGTCAACGTCGGCCTACCAGGCGGTCTACACGGTCGAGTCGCGCGCGCTGTGGGACGCCGTCGACCGACGTGTCGCCCGCCCACGATGCCGCCGCCGAGGCGGCCGGCAAGGCGCGGGCGGCGTTCAACGGCAATCCCGCGGTGATCACCGAGGCGAAGGCGCTGCTCGAGCAGCGGGCCGAGCTCGAGCCGCTCACGGTCCGGCAGCTGGAGCGCGTGCTGCTCAACGCGGCCGAGGGGCCGATGACCAACCCGGAGCTGGTCGCGGGCCCGCATCGAGGCCGAGACGAAGCAGGCCTCGACCCTGAACGGCTTCACCTTCACGCTGGACGGCAAGCCGATCACCGTGAACGAGATCGACGACCGGCTCGAGAAGCTCACCGACCTGCCGCAGCGCCTCGCGGTCTGGGAGGCGTCCAAGCAGACGGGCCCGGCGCTGAAGCCCGGCCTGGTCAAGCTGCAGGAGCTGCGCAACGGGGTGGCGCGGGAGCTGGGCTACCACGACTACTTCGCCCTGCAGGTGGCGGGGCACGACATGACCACCGCGGAGATGCTGAAGCTGAACGAGGACTTCCTGCGCGAGCTCCGGCCGCTCTACCTGCAGCTGCACACCTGGGCGAAGTACGAACTGGCGAAGAAGTACGGCCAGCCCGTGCCGAAGCGCATCCCCGCGCACTGGATCCCGAACCGCTGGTCGCAGGAGTGGAACGCGATGGCGGCCCCCGTCGGCCTCGATGCGGCCATCGAGAGCCACGATCGCGAGTGGGTCGTGAAGACCGCCGAAGGCTTCTGGTCGGGACTGGGCATGGGCCCGCTGCCGGCGTCGTTCTGGAAGAACTCGGACCTCTACCCGGTCCCGGCCGGTGACGCGCGCAAGAAGAACACGCACGCCTCGTGCTGGCACGTGGACCTCGACCAGGACATCCGCTCGCTGATGAGCGTCGAGGCGAACGAGCAGTGGTTCGGCACGGCGCACCACGAGCTGGGGCACGCGCTACTACGACCTCAACTACGCCCGTCCCGAGGTCCCGCCGCTGCTGCGCACCGGCGCCAGCCCGTCCTTCCACGAGGGCATGGCCACGGTGGGCGAGATGGCGGCGCGGCAGACGCCGTACCTCCAGTCGCTCGGCCTGGCGCCGAAGGGGAAGCCGGCCGACCCGATCGCCCCGCTGCTCACGCTGGCGCTGGCGAACCTCCCGTTCATGTTCTGGGGCTCGGGGGTGATGACGCACTGGGAGGCCGACCTCTACGCCAACGAGCTGTCGCCCGACCAGTGGAACGAGCGCTGGTGGAAGTACGTGGCGGACTACCAGGGCGTCGAGCCGCCGTCGCCGCGCGGCGAGGAGTACTGCGACGCCGCGACCAAGACCCACATCACCGACGCCCCGGCCTACTACTACTCGTACACGGTGGCGACGGTGCTCTCGTACCAGCTCAACGACCACATCGCGCGCCGCATCCTGAAGTCGGACCCGCGGGCCTGCAACTACGCGGGCGACCCGCGGGTCGGCGCCTTCTTCCAGGGCATGATGCGCCGGGGCGCGACCGCGGAATGGCGCACCGTGCTGCGGGACGCGACCGGCGAGGAGCTGTCCACCCGCGCCATGGTCGAGTACTTCAAGCCGCTCATGGCCTGGCTCGAGAAGCAGAACCGGGGCCGGCAGATCGGCTGGGAATGAGCCAGCCGCGCCGGGCGCACGGCAAGACGCGCTCGAGCGGGGTGGCACCCGGCGGGGCCGCCGGGCGGACGCATGGCGCCGCCGCGCGCGCCCCGGTGGCGGCGCTGGGGCTGGCCCTGGCCTGGGGCGCGGCGCTGCTGCTCGCTCCCGCGGACGCGGGGTGGGGCTGGGCGCTGAACGGCTTCCGCAGCGTCGGGGTCGCCACGCGGATCGGGCTGCTGGCCGCGGCCGCCGCGGTCGCCGCCGTGACGGCGCTGGCCGCGCGTCGTCCGCGCGGGCGCTGGACCTGGCTCGCCGTGGCGCTCGGCCTCGCCCTGCTGCTGGCGTTCCCGCTGCGCGAGCGGGCGCACGTGCTCGCCGACACCGACCTGCGCCTGCGGTCGGTGGAGGGCTTCGCGGCGGGGACGCCGGGCGTCTCCATCCTCGAGTGGTCCCGGCGCATCCACGCCGCCCCGCTGGACCTCGCGGTGGACCTCCTCATCCCGGTGGCGCTGGTGCGCGCCGGGCTGACGGCGGCCGACGCGGTGGCCTGCCTCTCGGTGCTCCTGGCGCTCGCTTTCTTCGCCGCGCTGGCGCGGCTGCTGCCGCGGCTCGGGGTGGCGCCCGGCGATCGCCCGGCGATGTTCGCGGCGCTGGCGCTGGCGGGTGGCCTCCTGTCCTTCGCCGGCTACGCGGAGGTGGCCGGGTTGGTGCTGGTGACCGTGGCGTGGTGGTGGCTCGCGCTGCTCGCCCCGCTCGGCACCCGCGGTCGGGCCGCCGCCGTCGCGCTGGCCTGGCTCGCCGTCCTGCTCGCGCATCGCATCGGACTCGTGCTGGCCCCGGTGCTGCTGTGGCGCGCGCTCGGTCCCTCGCTCCCGGGCGACCTGCCGGCGGCGCGACGGTGGCTGCTGGTCTTCGGCGCGCTGGCCGCGGGCGCGGCGTGGCTCGGGTCGTCGGTCGGCGGGGGAGCGGCCCAGGTCGCGCTCGACGCCGAGCTGCTGCTGGGGGCCGGCGGCGCGCCGAGCGTGGCGCGGTCGGCCGACCTGCTGAACGCGCTCCTGCTGGTCGCTCCGCTCGCCCTCGCCGCCCCGTTCGTGGCCGGCGGGCGGGCGCTCCCGGCCTTCCTGCGCGATCCCCGGGCGTGGCTGCTGGCGGTGGCGGCGCTGCCGCTGCTGGCGGTGCAGTGGCTCGAGATGTCGGCGGCGAACGGCCTGGGCGCCTACCGCGAGTGGGACCTCGGGGTGGCCGCCGGGATGACGATGACGGTGGGGGCGGTGCTGCTGCTGGCCTCGCGCCCCGGGCCGCGCCTGCGCGCGGGGTTGCTCGTGCTGGTGCCGGTGCTCGTCCTGCAGGCGGGTTCGTGGCTCGCGGTCCACGCCGACCGCCGCACCGGGCTGCGGCGGGCCGAGGCGCTGCTGCCCCTTCTGCCGCCGCCGCAGCGCGGCCCGCTCTGCCTGTTCCTGGGCCAGCAGGCGATGGACGACGAGGACCCCGTCCTGGCGGCTCGCCGCTATGAGCAGGCCTTCGACCTCGTCCCGGACCCGGAGACCGGAGTGCTCGCCGCCACGACCAAGCTCATGGCGCGCGACGTCGAGGGCGCGCGGCGGCTGGTCGCGCGGGCGCGCGCGACCGGCCATCCGCTGGCCACCACGGTCCGGATCATGAACGGGCTGGATTCGATCATCGTGCAGTTGGACCGGCGGGCCGGCTCGGCGGCGGCCCCGGTCGCCCCGCCGCGCTGAGGCGGGACCCGCGGTCGGCCCGCCGCTGCCGCGGCGCAGCCCTGCAACTTCGTGCGTCCCGCTTGCGTAACCCCCCTGGCGAGTCCCGCTTCGAACCCCCGGAGGGAGGTTGGCATGTCTGGTCCCCGCTGGCGCCGCACGGTGTTCTGGACGAGCGTGGCCATCGTCGTGGTCGGTGTCGGGGTCGGTGCGGTGCTGCTGGCCCGGAATGCCCGCGGCAACGGCAGGAAGAAGGGCGACAGCGCCGCGGCGCTGGCCGCGCCGGTCGAGCTGGCCGAGGTGAAGCACGGCAGCATCACCACGTTCCTCGAGACCACCGCCACGCTGGAGTCCCGCAGCAGCGCCACCCTGGTGGCGGCCGCGCCGGGCCAGTTGAGGGAGCTCGCGGCCGAGGAGGGCGACCGGGTGCGCAAGGGGGACCTGCTCGCCCGGATCGACGACACCGCCGCCCGGCTCGCGGTCGAGCGCGCCGAGATCGCGGCCCACCTGGCCGAGCGTGAGACCGAGCGGGGCCGGCAGCTGCGCGAGCAGGGGTTCCTGAGCGACAAGGAGACCGACGATCTCGAGTGGCGCCGGCGGAACGCGGCGGTCGCGCTCGACGAGGCCCGGTACGCCCTCTCGCAGACCCGCCTGACGGCGCCCTTCGCGGGACGGGTGACCGCCCGCATGGTCAACGTGGGCGAGACCGTCACGCCCGGCCGCGACTGCTTCCGGGTCGAGGAGTTCAACCCGCTGCTCGCGCGGCTCTACTTCCCCGAGCGCGAGGCGGCCCGGGTGCGGGCCGGCCAGGGCGCGGTCCTCACCCTGGACGCGCTCCCCGGACACAGCTTCGAGGCCCGCGTGGCGCTCGTGAACCCGGTCGTGGACCGTGCCAACGGGACGTTCAAGGTGACGCTCGAGGTGCGGGATCCGCACGGACTGCTGCGGCCCGGCAGCTTCGTCCGCGTGCGGCTGCGCACCGGGAGCCACGCGAACGTGGTCCTCGTCCCGCAGCGCGCCATGATCTCCGAGGACGGCGAGGACTTCGTGTTCGTGGCGAGCGGCGACAGCGTGGTGCGCCGGTCCGTCCGGGTCGGGGCGGTCTCGGGGGACACGGCGCAGGTGCTGGCCGGGCTCGCCGCGGGCGACCGCGTCGTCACCGTGGGCCAGGGGGGCCTGAAGCAGGGCGCCCGCATCAGGCCGGTCCGGCTCTAGGCGACCCTCGATGCGTCTCACGGACGGGTCGATCCGCAGGCCGGTCACGGTCCTCATGGCCGTGGTCGGCGTGGTCCTCTTCGGCCTGGTGGCGGGCTCGCGCCTCCCGGTGGACTTGCTCCCGAACATCTCCTATCCCACCCTGACCGTCCGCACCGACCTGCCGGACGCCGCCCCGGGCGACGTCGAGCAGTTCGTCACCCGCCCGGTCGAGGAGGCCGTGGGCGTGGTGGCCGGCCTGGTGCGGCTCCACTCGGTGTCGCGGCCGGGCCAGTCGGAGGTCACGCTCGAGTTCTCCACCGGCACGCGCATGGACCTGGCGTCGCTCTCGGTGCGCGAGAAGCTCGATCTGGTGACGCTGCCGCGCGAGGCGAAGCGCCCGGCCATCCTCCGCTTCGACCCCTCGCTCGACCCGATCCTGCGGCTGCGCCTCTCCGGGGGAGGCAACCTGCAGCGGCTGCGCCGCATCGCCGAGCGCACCGTGAAGACCGACCTCGAGGGCGCGGCGGGCGTGGCGGCGGTCAAGGTGGTGGGCGGCGTGGAGGAGGAGATCCGGGTCGACGTGGACTCCGAGCGGCTCGCCGCCCTGGGCCTCTCGCTGGCGGACGTCACGCGACGGCTCGCCGACGAGAACGTCAACCTCGCCGGCGGCTCGCTCACCGAGGGCCAGGCCGAGTACCTGATCCGCGCCACCAACGAGTTCAAGAGCCCCGAGCAGATCGGCGAGGTCGTCCTGGCGGTGCGCCGGGCTCCGGCGTCGGCGTCGGCGGCGGGCGCGGTGGCGGGCGTGGTGCGCGTGGCCGACGTGGCCACCGTGAGCCGCGGGGGCCGGGACCGCGAAGTGATCGTCCGGCTCGGGGGGCAGGAGGCGGTCGAGCTCTCGGTCTACAAGGAGGGCGACGCGAACACGGTCGCCGTGGCGGCCGCGGTCCAGCGGCGGCTCGCGCGCCTCGAGCTGCCGCCCGAGATGAAGCTCGTGACCGTCGCGGACCAGTCGCGGTTCATCCAGAACGCCGTCGACGAGGTCACCGGCTCGGCCTGGGAGGGCGCCCTGCTCGCGGTGCTGGTGCTGTTCGCCTTCCTGCGGCAGCTCCGCACCACGCTGGTCGTCGCGCTCTCGATCCCGGTCTCGGTGTTCGCGACCTTCATCTTCATGTACCGCCTCGGGCTCTCGTTGAACATCATGTCGCTGGGGGGCCTGGCGCTCGCGGTGGGCCGGCTGCTGGACGACTCGATCGTCGTGCTGGAGAGCATCTTCCGCAAGCGCCAGGAAGGCCTCGCGCCGCGCGAGGCCGCCGCGCAGGGCGCCGCCACGGTGTCCCGCGCGGTGGTGGCATCCACGCTCACCACGGTCGCCGTGTTCCTGCCGCTGGTCTTCGTCGAGGGACTCGCGGGCCAGCTCATCCGCGACCAGGCGCTCACCGTGACGTTCTCGATGCTGGGCTCGCTGGCGGTGGCGCTGACGCTGGTGCCGACGCTCTCGGCACTGAGCGGCCGCGGAGCCGGGAGCGCCGCGCCGGTGCCGGCTGCGGCCCCGGCCGCCCGCGGTGGCCGCTGGCTGGGAGCGATGCGCGGGGTCGCCTTCGCGCTGCTCTTCCTGCCCCGCACGCTGGTGCGGGGCGCGGGCCGGGCCGGGCGGTGGGTCCGGCCGGCGGTGGAATGGCTGCTGCGGCCGTTCGACGCCGGCTACGCCTGGATCGAGCGCGGCTACCCGGTCGTCGCGCGCCGCGCGCTCGAGCATCCCGGCCGCGTGCTCGCGTTCTCGGCCGGCGGCCTCGCGGTCACGCTCGCGCTCGGGCTGCTGCTCCCGCGCAACCTGTTCCCGGCCGTCACGCAGGGGCAGTTCTACTTCAACGTGCGGCTGGCCGAGGGCACGTCGCTGCCGGTGACGGATACCACGCTCGAGCGCATCGCGCGCGCGGTGAGGGGCGACCCGCGCGTGCGGTTCGTCTACACCAGCGCCGGCCAGACCGACCTGAGCGCGTTCGCGGGTTCGGCCCGCGAGGCCAACCGTGGCCAGGTCGCGGTCGCCCTGAAGAGCGCCACCGACGGCCGCGCGGAGGCGGCGGTCGCCGCCCGGTTGCGCGACGCCATGAACGGCACCCCCGGGCTGGCCTACGAGTTCGGCCGGCCCGCGCTGTTCACGTTCAAGAACCCGGTCGAGGTCGAGATCTACGCCTACGATCTCGACACGCTGCGCACGCTGTCGGGCGAGGTGGCGCGGCGCGTCGCGCGGCTCCCGGGGATCCGGGACGTGGAGTCGTCCATGCGGCTCGGGGACCCGGAAGTGCAGATCGCGTTCGACCGCGACCAGTTGGCCGCCATGGGCCTCGACCCGGCGGCGGCGTCGCGCCAGGTGCGCAGCGCCGTGCAGGGCGACCCGTCCACGCAGTTCAGCGACCTGGACCGCAAGCTGGAAGTGCGGGTGCGCGCCCGCGAGGACGAGCGCTCGGCGGTGGCCGAGCTCGCGAACCTCCAGGTGGGCCGCAACCAGGGGCGGACCGTGCCGCTGGGCGCGGTCGCCCGCGTATCGGTGGCGAGGGGGCCCAGCGAGATCCGCCGGATCTCGCAGCAGCGGGCGGCGCTGGTGTCCGGCAACCTCGTGGGCCGCGACCTGGCGTCGGCCGCTGCCGACATCGAGCGCTCGCTCCGCGACCTGCAGGTCCCGCCGGGCGCGAAGGTGACGATCGCCGGGCAGAACCGGGAGCTGGCGGAGTCGTTCGCCTCGATGCGGCTGGCCCTGCTGCTCGCGGTGTTCCTGGTCTACCTGGTGATGGCCAGCCAGTTCGAGTCGCTGCTCCACCCGTTCGTGATCATGTTCACCATGCCGATGGCAGTGGCCGGCGTGGTGGTCACGCTGCTGCTCACCGGCACTCCGGTCAGCGTGATGGTGCTCATCGGCCTGATCGTGCTGGCGGGGATCGTGACCAACAACGGCATCGTGCTGGTCGACTACGCGAACCAGCTGCGCGCGCGCGGCGTGCCGAAGATCGAGGCGCTGATCCAGGCGGGCCAGGTGCGGATGCGCCCCATCCTCATGACCGCGCTCGTGACGGTGCTCGGGCTGCTGCCGATGTCGCTGGGCATCGGCGAGGGCGCCGAGATGCGCGCGCCGCTGGCGCTCACCCTGATGGGCGGCCTGACGAGCGCGACGCTGCTCACGCTCATCGTGCTGCCGGTGGTCTACGCGACGCTGGACCGCAGCCGCTGAGCGGGCCGTGAACCTCCCGCGCTGGAGCCTGAAGAACCCGGTCACCGCCAGCATGGTGGTGGTGTGCCTGCTGGTGCTGGGCGCGCTGTCGGCCCCGCGGGTGCCGCTGGCGTTCCTGCCCGACGTGAGCCGGCCGGTCCTCGAGATCGCCATCCCGTACCCGAACTCGCTGCCCGCCCAGGTGGAGGAGCGGATCACGCGGCCCGCCGAGGAGGCGCTGGCCACGCTGAGCCGGGTGCGACGCATCTCGTCCAGCTCGTCCGCGAGCGGGGCGAACGTCAGCGTGGAATTCGACTGGGGCGAGGACATGGGCGCGCGCCGCGCGGAAGCGCGCGAGAAGCTCGAGCGCATCCGCGACCAGCTGCCGCCGGACGTGGATCTCATCACGGTGAACTCGTTCCGGACCTCCGACATCCCGGTGCTGGAGTGCCGCATCGCCGCCGATCGGGACCTGTCGCACGACTACGAGCTCCTCAACCGGCACGTCGCGGATCCGCTGCGCCGGGTGCCCGGGGTGGCGAAGGTCGAGCTCTACGGCGTGGACCCGCCCCAGGTGCGCATCGACTTCCGGCTCGCCGACCTCCAGCGGCACCGGGTGGACGCCGCCCGGCTGCTGCAACGGCTCGACGCCTCGAGTCGCAGCCTGAGCGCGGGCGTGCTTCGCCGGCGGGACGCGAGCATGCCGCTCCGCGTGGTGAACCAGTTCGGCTCCCTGCGGGAGTTCGAGGAGTACCCTGTGAACGACACGGGCCTGCGGCTGGAGGACGTGGCGACCGTATCGCTGCGCGAGCCCGACCTCGACTACGGCCGCCACCTCGACGGCAGCCGCGCCATCGGGCTCAACGTCGTCAAGGAGTCGGGCGCCAACAGCGTGACCGTCGCGGAGCGGGCGAACCGCGTCCTCCGGGAGATCGGGTCGGACCCGGCGCTGCGCGGGATCCGCGTCCTGACCTTCACCGACCAGGCCAAGGAGATCCGCAACTCGCTCGACGGCCTCCTGCACGCGGGACTGGTCGGCGCGGCCCTCGCGATCCTGGTGCTGTTCTTCTTCCTGCGCCGGCTCACGACGACGCTGGTCGTGGCGACGGTGATCCCCTGCGCGCTGCTCGCGGCGATGGCCATGCTCTACTTCGGCGGGCGCTCGCTCAACATCCTCTCGATGATGGGGCTGATGCTCGCGGTGGGCATGCTGGTGGACAACGCGGTGGTGATCCTGGAGAGCATCCAGCGGCACCGGGAGCGCGGGGCCCCGCGCCTGCGCGCCGCGCTCCGGGGCAGCCGCGAGGTGCTCCCGGCCGTGGTCTCGTCCACCGTGACGTCGATCATCGTCTTCCTGCCGCTCGTGCTGGGGGGGCGCACGCAGGTCACCATCTGGGTGGGGGAGGTCGGTCGCACCATCATCTTCACGCTGGTCTGCTCGCTGTTCCTGTCGCTGACCGTGATCCCGCTCGCGATGGGGCGGGTGCTCAACGCCGAGGTCGGGGCGTCGTCGGCCTGGCTCGTCCGGCTGGCCGCCCTCTACGACCGCGTGCTCGGGTGGACGCTCGCGCACCGGCCGGCCACGGTGGGCATCGCCGGCGCGGTGATGCTGGCCGCCGTGCTGATGTTCATCCCGGTGGACAAGAGCGCCTTCACCGGCAACAAGGTCGAGGCGGTGAGCATCGAGTACGAGTTCGCCGACAACCTGAACCACCGGGAGGTCGAGCGGTACGTCACGCGCGTCGAGGACTGGGTCCACGCCCGCCGAGACTCCCTCCACGTGAAGTCGGTCTACTCGTACTACACCGGCAACTACGCCGCGACCCGGGCGTACCTCGCGGACGAGAAGGCGAACGACGAGGGCGCGCGGGGCCTGCGCGCGGCCCTGCGCGCGGGGCTGCCGCAGCTGCCCGGGCTCACGCTCCGCCTCGAGGACAACGAGAGCCAGTCCGGGGCGACCCGGCTGGCGGTGCGTCTCTACGGCGAGCCCGGCCCGCGGCTGGTGCAGCTGGGCGAGGAGGTGCGGCGCCGGCTCTCCGCCGTGGAGGGGTTGACCGACGTCGTGGTGGGCGGCGAGAAGGGCCGCGAGCAGGTCGAGGTGGTCGTGGACCGGGAGCGGGTGGCGCAGGCCGGCCTCTCGACCGGTGACGTGGGGGCCGCAGTGGCCGGCTTCTTCCGGGGCCGCCCGCTGGCGCGCTACCGCAGCCCCCAGGGCGAGGTCCAGGTGCAGGCGCAGTTGCGCCGCGAGGACCGTTCCAGCCTCGACGGGCTGGAGGACCTGCCGCTCACGGCGCTGGACCCGGCGGACGGTGCGGCGCGCACCGTGCCGCTGGGCGCGCTGGCCGACTTCCGGACGGTGCGCACGCCCACCAGCGTCGAGCGCCAGCAACGGCGCTCGGTGCTGTCGGTGCGGGCCAACTACGACGCGAAACGTGGCGGCGAGCTGCGCAAGGTGGCGAGCCGGACGATGAACGCGATGAGCTTCCCGACCGGATACAGCTGGTCCTTCGGCGATGCCTTCGAAGAGGAGAGCCGCACCCAGCAGGAGATGCTGGTGAACCTGCTGCTGGCGCTGGTGCTGGTCTACCTGGTCATGGCCGGCCTGTTCGAGTCGCTGCTGCACCCCTTCGCCATCATGTTCGCGCTGCCGTTCGCCTTCGTAGGGATCGCCGCGACCTGCCTGCTCACGCGCAGCCCGTTCAACCTGATGTCGCAGATCGGGCTGTTGATCCTGGTCGGCATCGTGGTGAACAACGGCATCGTCCTGGTGCACCACATCCACCAGTTGCGCCAGTCGGGCGTGGCGCGGACGCGGGCCATCCTCGAGGCCTCGGAGCACCGGCTGCGCCCGATCCTCATGACCATGCTGTGCACCGTCCTCGGGATGGCGCCGCTGGCGGTCGGCAGCAGCAACGCGGGCGGGGTCCTCTACTTCCCGCTGGCGCGCACCGTGATGGGCGGCCTGGCGGCGTCCACGGTGCTCACGCTCGTGCTGGTGCCCTGCCTCTACACGCTCATCGAGGACGGGGCCGCGCTCGTGGCGCGGGTATGGCAGGGGGGCGCGCGCGGCGCCTGACGAGCGGGCGGCCACCTCGGTCCGAGGTGGCCGCCCGGGAGTCAGCGGTGTCGCGTCGCGGGTGCGCCGGGTCTCACCTGACCAGGCAGGCGCGCGATGTGAGCGATTGGCCGCCGTGGGTGAGCCGCACGAGGTAGACGCCGGCGGCGAGGTCTGCGTCGCCGAGGTCCGTGACGTGGCTGCCGGCGGGGAAGGCCTGCGTGCGCTCCAGCACGCGACGGCCGCCCACGTCGTACAACTCGAGCCGCACCGGCCCGGCGGACGGCAGCGTGAACGCGATCCTCAATCCGCCCCGCGACGGGTTCGGCGCCGCCCCGCGCAGCGCGAGCCGGCTGCCGAGCGGCACGTCCACCCACACCTCGCCGGCGCGGACCTCGGTGCCCGCGTCGAGCAGCACCAGCCGGTAGCCGTAGCGCTGACCCGGGACCACGTCGCTGTCCTGGTATTCCATCCGGCCGGTGCCGTCGACCGAAAGCCGGGGGCCGGCCTGCCACGCGCCGTCGCCGTGGCTTCGCTCGACCGTCGCCTCGAGGCCGCCGTCGATCTGCCAGGTGATCTGGACCGCCCCGTCGACGACCAGGGCGTTCACCAGCGAGACCATCACCGACGTGGTGCGCGGCAGCCAGCCCATGTCCTCGAACGCGAAGCGGGTGAGGTCGACGCTCGAGGTCAGGTCGGCGTTGACCGCCGGCTCCATGAGCAGGTTGGGCGTGCAGGACACGTCGAAGTGCGAGACCGACGAGCCCGACTGGAACGGGTTCGGCGTGTACATCATCACCCGGCCCTGGGAATCCGCCCCGGCCATCAGCGCCGGGTCGGCCAGCAGGGTGACGTTGAGCCCCGAGGCGATCTGCGCCTTGAGCGTGACGCCGTCGGCCTGCGTGACGCGCACCGCGGGGATGGTGATGGTGGCGTCCGTGCCGCCGAGCCCCGCGGGCGGGGAACCGGCGGCGTTGTCCGCGACGATGACGCCCACGGCGCCCGCGTCCTGGCAGGCCTTGACCTTGACCGTGAAGTTGCAGGTGCCGCGGTCCACGATGGCGATCTTGCCGGCCACCTGGGCACCGTTGATGAGCGCCGTGCAGGCGTCGCTGGTCGGAGCGGCGCCGTCGTCGGCCAGCACCACCGGGGCGGTCACGCCCGGGCTGGAGAGCGCAGGCCCGAAGCTGGCGGTCCCCACGGGGTAGTCACCGGCGATCCCCGCGGGCGCGTTCACCCGCAGGACGGCCCGTCCGAACTGCAGCGTGTTCGGGGCCATGAACTTCGTCGCCGCGCCGTCCCAGAGCAGCTTGTAGGGCACGATCGCCGAGGCCGCGCGCTGGCCGGCCGACTCCTCGTCCCAGTGGAGCCCCGTGGTCTGATCGTAGAGGAACTTGGAGAAGATGTCCGGGTAGCTGCTGAAGAGCGCGCCGGTGGTGCCGTTGATGAAGGTCTGGAAACCGAGCCCATGGCCCATCTCGTGGAGCAGGACGACGAGCAGGTCGATGCTCGTCCCGTGATTGTGGTCGAGCCCGTAGTACCAGAAGGTGCCGTCCAGGCAACCGGTGGCGCCGAGGTTGGTGTTGAACTGGGCGTTCATGTCCGCGCTGGCGGGATTGAGATCCGTGCCGTCGAGCTTGTCGGCCAGGGCCTTGCAGTACCAGGTCCCGGCGAACTCGGCGCCGGCGAAGTCCCGGTAGATCTGCGTTGCGCCGCAACTGCCCAGCACCGCGGTGGTGGAGGTGCAACTGAGCGGGTTGAAGGCGGCGGTGACCCGGATCTCCACCGCGCTCGGCAGGATGCCGCCCCAGATGGCCGCGGCCTGCTGGAAGACGATGAGGCGCTGCTGGCCGACGGTGGTGCCGCTGTTCCCGCCCACCGGGACCGCCGGGGTCGGGTCATTGAAGCCCTCGCCCGCGCCGTCCATGTTGACGATGGTGATGGTCGCCGCTCGGGTCGTGGCGACGGCGAACACGATCGCGAGCGCCGGGAGGAGCCGCAGCAGAGGACGGAGGATGCGCGTCGTCATGGCTACTTCTCCTCGAGGGCGGGGGTGGGGACGCGTCGCGCCAGCAGCGCGCGCAGCACGGTCTCGTCATTCACGCCGAAGAAGTGCGGCCGGCCGGTGGCGTCGATCTGCGCGAGGCTGAACTCCATGAAGCGGCCCTGCAGGTCCACCATCACGGCGCCGTTGGGGAGGCGCACCTCGGTGAGTCCCTCGGACGTGCGCATCAGCCCGGTCCGCTCGGCCCCGGTCAGCTGGCGCACCTGATCCGCGGTGGGGACCACGAGCGCGCCGGTTTCGGGGTCGATGCTCACGATCATCCCGGCGGCGCCGACCGGGGATGCGGCGACGGCCACGGCGGGCGGCGTGACCGGCTTCGCCTGGACGACGGCCGGCGGCCGGCGCTTGACGGCCCGGTGCGCGGGCCGCGCGTGGGCGGGGACGCAGAACAGGAGCCCGAGGCAGGCCACGACGAGCGTGGCGGCGGCGCGTCGAGGGAAGAGCAGTGCGAGGGGTCTCATCGGGAGCCTTTCGTTGGATGCAGCCAGGTCCATGGTTCACCGCGCGCGCCGTCCGGACGAACGGTAGTCCATTGTTTATCGGCGACTTGCACGCGCAGCTTCACCCGATTCGGGAGGGCTGCGCGGGGCGGACCGCGGTGTCGGCGCCAGCGGCGGAGCCGCCGGGCCGTCGCACCGACGGTTCCGCCGACTTCGATGCCCCGCGCCGAGGTTCCGCGCGATGGTCCCCGCGATGCCCTCCGCGCTAGGATGCATCGTTCGTCGATCGAATGTCCACCCTCATTTGGAGGTCTCCATGTTCCGTGCGGTCCTCTTGCTGTGGATGCTGGGCACTCCGCTGGCCGCGATCGCCGCCCCGGCGACGGCGCCCCACCCGTTCTCGGTCCATGACCTGCTCGCGATGGATCGCGTCTCCGACCCGCGGGTCTCGCCCGACGGCCGGCTGGTCGTCTTCGTGCTGAGCCGCACCGACTTGGAGCACGATCGCCGGCGCACCGACCTGTGGCTGGTCGGCTCCGACGGCGTCGGGCTCAGGCGCCTCACCTCCCACGAGGCCGGCGACTCGGACCCGCGCTGGGCGGCCGACGGCCGGTCGGTCTGGTTCCTCTCGAGCCGGTCGGGGTCCTCGCAGGTCTGGCGCATCCCGGTGACGGGCGGCGAGGCGGAGCAGGTCACCCGGCTGCCGCTCGACGTCAACGCCTTCCAGGCCGCCCCGGATGACGCGCACCTGGTGGTGGCGATGGATGTCTTCCCGGGCGCCGGGCCCGCGGAGACGCAGCAGCGGCTCGAGGCGACGGAGGCGACGGAGAAGGCCGGCCCGAGCGGGCGCATCTACGAGAAGCTCTTCGTGCGCCACTGGGACGCCTGGAACGACGGCCGGCGTTCCCACCTGTTCGTCGTGCCCGTCTCGGGCGGCGAGGCCGTGGACCTGATGAAGGCGATGGACGCCGACAGCCCGAGCAAGCCCTTCGGCGGCGCCGAGGAGTTCGCGATCCACCCCGACGGCCGGTCCGTCGTCTTCTCGGCGAAGGCGGCCGGACGCGAGGAGGCCTGGTCCACGAACTTCGACCTCTTCGCCGTGCCGCTCGACGGCTCGGCGCCGCCGCGCGTCCTCACCGCCGCGAACCGCGCGTGGGACACGCAGCCGGCGTTCTCGCCCGACGGGAGGACGCTCGCCTATCTCGCCATGAAGATCCCGGGATTCGAGGCCGACCGCTTCCGCATCGTGCTCATGCCCTGGCCCGACGGCCCGGCGCGGGTGCTGAGCGAGGCGTGGGACCGCTCGCCTTCCGCGATCGCCTGGGCGCCGGACGGAAGGTCCCTCTACGCCGTGGCCGACAACCTCGGACAGGGCTCGCTCTTCGCGGTGGACGTGGCGAGCGGCGCGGTACGCACGGTGGTGGACAAGGGGACGATCAAGTCCATCTCGGTGGGCCCGGAGCGCGTCGCATACGCCCAGGAGAACCTCCGGTCCCCGGCCGAGCTCTACTCGGTGCGCCCGGACGGTGGCGACGTCGCCACCCTCACCCGCATCAACGCCGAGAAGGTCGCCGCGGCGAAGATGGGAGAGCCGGACCAGTTCACGTTCAAGGGCGCCCGGGGCGACCTGGTCTACTGCACCGTCGTCAGGCCCGTGGACTTCGATCCGGCGAAGAAGTACCCGGTGGCCTTCCTCATCCACGGCGGTCCGCAGGGCTCCTTCGGCAACGACTTCCACTACCGCTGGAATCCCGCAGACCTACGCCGGCGCCGGCTACGCCACCGTGGCCGTGGACTTCCACGGCTCGACCGGCTACGGGCAGGCGTTCCAGGACGCGATCCGCGACGACTGGGGCGGCAAGCCGCTCGAGGACCTGAAGAGGGGGCTCGACGCCGCGCTGCAGCGCTACCCGTGGATGGACGGCACGCGCGTGGCGGCGCTGGGCGCGTCCTACGGCGCCTACATGACCAACTGGATCGCGGGCAACTGGCCCGACCGTTTCCGCTGCCTGGTGACCCACGACGGCAACCTCGACGAGCGTGCGGCGTACTTCGGCACCGAGGAACTGTGGTTCCCCGAGTACGAGCACGGCGGCACGCCGTGGTCGAACCCGCGGGGCTACGAGAAGCAGAACCCGGTCCACTTCGTGAAGAACTGGAAGACCCCGACCCTCGTGGTGCACGGCGGGCGCGACTACCGCATCCCCTACGTGAACGGCATCAGCACGTTCACCGCGCTGCAGCGGCTCGGCATCCCGAGCCGGTTCCTCTACTTCCCCGACGAGAACCACTGGGTGCTGAAGCCGAGGAACAGCATCCTCTGGCACGAGACGGTGATCGGCTGGCTCGACCAGTGGACGAAGAAGTAGCGGGATCGCGGGGGAGGCGCCGACGCGCGCCCGCGACGCCGCCCGGCCCGTTGCAGGGGCCGGGCGGCGGTCGTCTCAGGACCAGCGGCGGAAGGAGAGCGCCTGCTTCGCGATCGGCTCCGTGCGCGCGGTCAGGGCGGCCATCTGGTCGGGGCTCAGCGGCGTGAAGGAGCGGGCCAGCGCCACGTCCTCCTCGACCTGGGCCACCGAGTCGCAACCCACGATGACGGTGCTCACCGGGAGCGACAGCACGTAGTACAGCGCCTCGCGCATCTGGAGCGTGCCGGGCCGCGCCGGCCGCTCGATCTCGCGCTGCTGCTCGAGCGGCGGCGGCGTCCAGGACGCGAGGATGCGGCCGCGGGCCGGGACCTTCATGCCGATGATGCCCATCCGCTTCTCGACCGCCGCCGGCAGGAGCTTCTCGGCGAAGCTCAGGTGGTGCGGGTCGGCCGCGTTGAGCGCCAGCAGCAGCGTGTCGAAGTCGAAGCGGCGGATCGCCTCCATCAGGACGTCCGGGTCGGCGTGTCCGGTGACGCCGATGAAGCGCACCATCTTCTGCTCGCGGGCCTGCTGCAGCGCCGCGACGGCGCCGCCCGGCGCGAAGATCTCCTCCACCTGGTCCATGCGCGAGAGGTTGTGGATCTGCCAGAGGTCGAGGTGATCGGTGTTCAGCAGGCGCAGCGACTCCTCGAGCAGGCGCAGCGATCCGTCGCGTGTCCGGTCGCCGGTCTTCGAAGTGAGGAACGCCTCCTTGCGCCGGCGCTTCATCACCTTCCCGATGTAGCGTTGGCTCCAGCGCTGCGGGCCGCCGTACGCCGCGGCCGTGTCCACGTAGTTCACGCCGAGGTCGAGCGCGCGCTCCACGATCGGGACGGCCACCGCCTCGTTGTCGGGCTGCTCGATCGCGGCCTGGCCGCCGAGGCTGAAGATGCCGACGCGGTAGCCGGTGCGGCCCAGGTTGCGCGTCGGCATCGCCCCGGGCGTGCGGGGGTTCACCGGGAGCGGGGGCAACGCGGCGCCCGCGGGCCGGGCCAGGGCGCCGGTCAGGATCCCCGCGCCGGCCGCGGTGCCCAGGCGGAGGAAGTCGCGTCGGTCGAGGTTCTGCGGATCGGCTGGCAACTCGTCGTCCATGGGGCACCTCCTGCGCGGGAGGCTACGACCGGGATGGGCCGTGCGCAAGGCGCGGCATCGCCGGCCCGCGGACGCGCCTGCGGGCCGCAAGCGCGAAGGCCCGCGGCACGATCGCCGCGGGCCTTCGTCGGACCCGGCCGGAGGGCTACTTCGTCATGATGACGAGGTGCTTCACCTTGCGGAACTCCCGGGCGTCGAGGATGTGGAGCTCCATCAGGCCGGCCACCGCCTTCAGCTCGTAGCTGGCCGGGGCCTGGGCGGTGACGACCTCCACCTTGGCCGCCGAGGTGGGGATGATGCTCTCCTCGTCGGTGTTCAGCGAGGTGAAGTAGCTCTCGGTGTAGCGGCCCGTGGCCTCCACGGTCTTGCCCATGCCGAGCACTCCGCCCTTCGCCACGATGAAGCCCAGGGTGGTGAGCTCCTTCTTCGAGCCGACGATGTAGTAGATGGTCGCCAGCTCGCGCTGCTTCTCCTCGATGGACTGCTCGCGCGCCCGGATCGTCTCCTGCCCGCGCTGCACCTCGCTCGTCAACCCGGTGACCGAGACCTGGAGGGAGTCCACCCGGCCCGTGAGCTGGGAGACGAGGGCCTCCTTCTCCATCATGGTCTGCTTGAGGGTGACGATCATCTTCTCCAGGCCGGCGACCTTGACGCCGCTCTTCCGCAAGGTGGCCTCCAGCCTGCGGATCTTCTCCTTGTTGCGCTTCAGGCTCGCGTTGAGGAGGTTCACCCGGTCGAGCGCCTGGCGGCGCACCGCCTCGGTCACCTTCAGCTCCGACTGGGCCCCGGCCGAGAGCATCTGCACCGCGGTGTCGCCGACCGCGATGGCGTTCAGGCTGTCCTGGATCTCGGTGATGGCGTTGAAGGCCTCGCTGTAGCCGACCCGCGCCGTCTCTTCCGCCAGGCGCATGTTCGTGTATTCCGTGGAGACCTTGCGGTATCTCGCGAAGAGCACGGCGGCCACGATGGCGAGCACGACGGCGACGGCGATGAGGGCGATCACGACCGGTTTGCGCATGGCTCCATCTCCTTTGCGGTCATTCGGGCGCCCGGGGAGAGCCCCGGGCTTGCCGACGGTGAGATCGGACGGGGGAGTCGCGGTCAGGGTAGCCAGACTCGGACCCGGGGGCAACCCGCTTTCGCGCGGCCGCTTTCGCGCGGCCCCGGCCGCCCCCGCCCCCGGAGCCGGGGAAGCGCGGTGGCCCCGGGTCAGCGGGGCACGACCGCCGGGGGCTCCTGGCCGGACACGACCCGGGCGATGTGGTCCCGGTACCAGGCGATCCGCGGATTCCCGGGCGCGAGCTGCACGGCGCGGGCCGCGGCCTGCGCGGCCTCGCGCAGGGCCGCGGGGGCCACCGCCAGGCCCGCGGCCCGACGCACGGCCTCGCGGGCCTCGAGCGTCATCGCCAGGCCATAGTGGTACTGCCCCGGTCCGCCGCCCCGCACCGAACGGCGGAACCGGTCCACCGCCTCGTCCCAGCGCCCGAGCGAGGCGCACGCGATGCCGGCGTAGTAGTCGTACTGCGGGTCGTCCGCGAGCGTGCCCGCGCGCAGGAAGGCGCCGCGCGCCTCCGCGAAGTCCCGCACCCGGATGGCGGCGTAGCCGAGTCCCGACCAGACCTCCGGGTCGCCGGGGCTCACCCGCGAGCGCCGGCGGTAGAGATCGAGCGCGCCCGCGAAGTCCCCGCGCCGCAGCGCGAGCTTCGCCGTCATGTCGAATACCGCCCCATTTCCGGGATCGAGCCGGAGCGCCTCGTCGAACTGTCGCCCGGCGTCGTCGATGCGTCCGGCTGCCACGTAGTCCGTTCCCAGCAGGGCGTGGAAGCGCGCATTGCGCGGGAAGATGCGCACGCTCTCCTCGCCCAGCCGGATGGCGTTCCCGAGGTCCCCGCGGTCGCGGTGGAACTTCGCCAGGTCCTGCGTCGCGTAGGCGCGCTGGTAGGGCGCGAAATCGGTGATGACCTCCGCGAAACGCCGCAGCGCGGCGGGGCCGGAGGCGTTGACCGCGAACCAGGGCCACGCGAGGAGGACCGCGACCCAGGGCGCGGCGAAGCGCAGGCCGGGCCACGCCCCCGGGCGGCTGCGCGCGATGCTCTCCGGCTCCCACGACCGCACCGCGAGCCAGCCCAGGCCCGCGACGTGCGGCGCGAAGATGTCCCAGTCCCGCGCGGCGCCCAGCTTGCGGTCGAGCAGCACCAGGGCGATCGCGAAGCACGCGGCCTGGACGAGCAGGAAGGGCACCTCGGGCGCATCGGGGCGCCGGCGCAGGGTCCCGGCGCGGCTCAGGACCAGCCAGGCCGGCACCGGCACGACGAGCACGACCCAGTTGGCCAGGTCCTTCCAGTGGACCGGTGAGAGCAGCGAGTGGTCGCCGCGCAGCGCCACCAGCAGCGAGCGCTGGTTCGAGCTGTCGAGGAACTCGCGCCGCAGCCAGACCGCGTCGAAGCCCTGGGCCACGTGGGCGAGGACCGCCGCGAGCGGCAGCAGGACGGCGGGCAGCAGCAGGCCCAGCGTCCATCGCCCGCGGGCGACCTTCGCCGGACCGGGCCGCGCCGCGAGCCAGAGCAGGGCCGGCAGCGCGAGCAGGGCGGTGGAGTGGAGGAACAGCGCGAAGCCGAAGCAGAGACCGGGCAGCCACGACGGGACCTCGCCCCGCTGCGCCATCGCGCCCGACCAGGCGAAGCCGAGGAGGGCCACCGACAGGAAGCCGTACGACTCGACGTAGCCGCAATAGAGCAGCGTCGCGGCGGAGCAGAGCCAGAGCGCCAGCAGCAGGACGCGGGCCGGGACGGGCAGGCGGCAGCGACGCAGCAGGAGGATCGCGACGAGCACGCCGAGGAGCCCGGCCAGCCGGCTGCCCCAGGCGTAGATCCGGAAGGCCGCCTCGACGTCACCGACCGGGGCGATCGCTTCGCGGACGAGCCGGTGAAGGAGGAAGTCCATCCCGTCGGTGGCGCGGAACCGCGCGCCGCGGCCCACCATCTCGCCCACCAGGACGCCGTCGCCCAGCAGGTGCGTCGGGGTCGACAGCAGCCAGAACGCCGCGCCCGCGACGAGCAGGACGCCGAGCGCCGGCCGCCACGCGCGCTTGGCCGGGGCGGCCAGCAGGGCGGTGCCGAGGCGGTCGTAGAGGAGCCGCTCGACGAGGCGCCGCCAGGCCGGGACGAACAGCAGTGCCCAGCCGGCGATCGAGACGGCCCAGGCGGCGGCCGGGAGGTAGCCCGTCAGGTGGACGCCCCACGCCTGCGTGGGCGAGGCGAACCGGCCCACGACCGGGAGCAGTCCCAGCAGGATCAACCCGATGACGCCCGCGCGTTCGCGCGCGGCGGGCCTGTGCAACGTCTCGGCCAAGCCGACCTCCAGCCCGCCGGAAGGTGGAGACGGTGCGGGCAGCGGACATCATGCCACCGGGGCGGCCTGGGCCGCGAGCGGAATCCGGCCGGGTGCAGGAGCGGCCGCGTGCCGCCGCTCCCGCGGTGGCCGGGCGGGCCGCCCCTTCAGACGATCCGGAACTCGACGCCCTGCTGCTCGAGGAACTCGCGCGCCCGCGGTCCCTGCAGGTAGGCCAGCGTGGAGAGCGAGCCGGCCTCGAGGCAGGTGCGGTCGAGGACGGTCACCGAGCGCGGGGCGTCCCGGACCGGCCAGCCGGTCCTCGGGTCGAGGATGTGGCCGAGTCGCTTCCCCTGCCATCGCACGAAGCGGCGTGCGTCCCCGCTGGTGGCCAGGCCGCCGCGGGCGAAGTCGATGCGGTAGAGCACGGCCGCGCCGGTGCGTTCCGGGTCGTCGAGCCCCACGCTCCACGGTCGTCCGCCGCGCCGCGCGCCGCTGGCGTAGAGGTCCCCGCCGAGGTTGACGAGGAACGCGTCGCCGGTCCGCTCCGCCAGCAGCGCCGCGATGCGGTCCACCGCGTACTCCTTGCCGATCCCGCCCAGGTCGATCTCCATGCCCGCCGGCAGCGTCAGCGTCGAGTCGGCCCACGTCACGCGAGTGCCAGCCCACGTGCCGGAGGAGCTCCCGCACCTCGGCCTCGGCGGGCACCCGGTCGCCGCCGTCGAACTTCCAGGCCCGGCGCAGCACCCCGGAGGTGATGTCGAACATCCCGTCCGACAGTTCGTGGCACGTCGCGGCGTAGTCGAGGAGCCGCGCGGTCTCCTCGTCCACGCGGACCGGCCGGCCGCCCGAGTGGTTGATGCGATCGACGAGATTGCCGCGCCGGTAACGACTGAACTTGTGCTCGATGCGCCGCGCCTCCTGCTCGGCGACGCGCAGCAGCGCCTCGGGGCCGGCGCGCTCGTCGGTGTCCACCAGCAACTCGCACGGGCTGGCCATGGCGACGAAGCGTCCGACGAAATGGTCCTCGACGCGCTCGAGCGAGGTGCGGGCGGCACCGCGAGCTGCCGGGGCCGTGCGGGTCGCGGACACGGCTCGCCTCAGAACTCGATGGAGTAGCCGACCAGCAGCGAGCCGATGTCGACGGCGGGGAAGAGGTCGAACCCGCGCTGGACGCCGACGGCGTCGGCCGGGTGGCCGTCGCCGAACTGACGGATGTACTCCGCGCGGACGGTCCACTCGCCCGGCTGATCGGGGATGCGGAAGCCGAAGGTCGCGCCCAGGGTCGCGCTCCGCAGCGGTCCCAGCCGGTAGTCGGCGGTCGCGAACTCCGGCAGCGGGGCGCCGTCCACCAGCGCGGACCGGTAGAAGGCCGCGGGGGACTGCGAGTAGTAGCGCAGGTGCGGCTCCAGGTAGCGGCCGCCTCCCAGCTCGCGCCGGTAGCGGGCGTCGAGCGTGTGCGAGCGGATCCGCCAGTCGTCGCGGTAGTAGCGGTAGGAGAGGAAGACCACGTCGTCGGTCAGGTGGTAGACCGAGCTCGCGAGCAGGCTGCCCCGCTCGCGCGATGCGGGGCGCCGCTCGGTCAGCTGGCCGGTCGGCAGCCCGGTCGTGCCGTCCAGCAGGCTCAGCACCTTGTAGGGCTCGGTCAGGTAGCCCCGCTCGAGCGTGCGCGTGGCGTTCAGCCCCACCAGCCACCTGCGGCTGACGACCTGGGACAGGCCGAGCGCCACCGAGGAGACGTCCTTGGGCGACGAGCCCGGGCCGGAGGCCGCGCCTTCCTCGGACAGGCCGGCCGGGATTCCGCCCGGTCGGGAAGCACGCGGTCGCGATTGACCCCGCCGCCCACGGTGAGCGTGGTGCGGCGCTGCAGGAGGTCCAGCGCGAGCTTCCCGTTGACGCCGAGGGAGCTGGTAGTCCTTCTCCCGCGACACGTGCCCGCCGATGGTGGCGAGGAAGGAGCGCAGGAACGGCTTCTGCCATTCGAGGTCCGCGGCGGTGCGGGTGTCCCGGAACGCGTTCAGCCGGACCTGCCCGGCCGGGACCGTGGTGACCGAACCGGACGCGCTGGTGATGGTCTGGGCCGTCTCGGTGGGGGAGGCGCCGGTCGGCGAGGCCCCGGTGATCACGTCGACGCCGAGCTGGGCCGAGAGCGACTGGCCGTCGGCGAAGAGGCGCGTGATCCGCGCGGTGGGCTCGCGCGACGTGCGTGCGGCCCTTCTCGCCGTAGAGCAGCGCGCTGGCGTCGATCTGCGTGGTCGCGCCGGACTCCGCCCGCGCGACCGCGGGCGCGCCGGTCGCCAGCAGCAGGCAGGCAGCGGCGCCCAGCCGGGCGCGCAGCGACGAGGTGCGCAGCGCGGGGGTCAGTTGCATCCGCAGCCGCCGCCTCCGACGTCCATCCCGCCGGTCGAGCCTTCCTTGCTGAAGTAGATGTGGTCATCCACCGCGCTCACCATGCGGCGGCGGCGTGAGCCGCATCTGCTTCTGGGCGAGCAGGTCGCGGTCCCACGGGCGCACGGCGGTCGCGGCGCATCCGCCGGCCAGGCCGGCGAGCGCGAGGAGCAGCGCGGCGTGCAGGAGCCGGTCCGGTGGCTCGGGTCATCGAGCGCAGGCCTCCTGGATGAGGGCCTCGACCGCGGCGGCCTGGCGTGGGTCGAAGCCGGCGTGGGACGACAGCAGGGCGCCGGTCGGCCCGATGAGGAAGCTCGACGGCATGGCGGACACCCGGTAGGCCTCGGCGGTCCTCCCGGCGGGATCGAAGGCGACGGTGAACCTGGCGGGGAACCTCCGGAGGAACGCGTCCGCCGCGTGCCGGTCCTTGTCGAGGTCGATCGCGACGATCGTGAGCCCGCGCTCCGCGTAGCGTCGGTGCAGGCTCTCCAGCCAGGGGAACGAGCGCCTGCAGGGCTCGCACCACGAGGCCCAGAAGTCGACGTACACGACGCGTCCCCTCAGGGAGTCCAGCGAGACCGTGCCGTCGCGCGCGGGGAGGTCGAAGGCGGGCGCGGCGTCACCGGGCGCAGGCGCGTGCGCGGCCGGCCGGGCGGCCGCCGGGAGCGCCAGCCAGCAGCAGCAGCAGCGCGGGCGCGGGGAACATCCGTGGTCTCATGGCTCGATCGCCTCGCTCGTACTACGAGCGGGGAGGAACGGAATGTCCCATCCCCGGAGTCTCGTCCTGTCTCATCGTGATGCCGGGTCGGGGTGTGCGGAGTTCGATTCGTGCCGGCGGGAGACGAAATCACGCGGGCTTGACGGATGGCGGCGGCCTCGCTCGTGAGCCGGCTTCCGTGCCCGGCCGGGGACCGCCCACCGACCGGCTCCCGGCCGGATGCCCGGTTCCCGCGGTGCAATTGTTGGCGCCCGGAAGTCCCGCTCCCGGACCCGGCCCGGCGGGCTGCCACCCGGGCGGCAGCGGCGGTGCGCGGGCCTCCCGCCCGAAGTCGCTCTGCGATCGTGGCTTGGACGACCGGGCGCGGCGTGCGGCGCCCCGCGCGGAACGGTGGGCGATTTCGGGGCGGCGCTTCCGCGGAAGGGTCTGTCTCTTGCAATCGATCCTGGCCGTACGACCGCGACCTCGGTCCCCGTGGGCAGGCCATGGGGGGCGGGAACCTCACCTCATCGCCGCGGCGGCGGCCCGGACCGGGCCGACCGCGCGGCGCGTCCCAGGGAGTATCTCGATGGCCTCTCTCCTCAGGAACCTGTTCGGCGACGGCACGAAGGACCAGGACGTCGCCGGGGAACTGCGCGCGCTGTTGCAGCGGATGCAGGAAGAACGCGAACGCCTCGAGGCCCTGATCCCCGACTCGCGCGCGGCGGCCGACCGGCTCGAACAGCTCGGCGAGCCGATCGCCCGGGTGGAGAGCGACGTCACCGCGGTGAACGCGCGCATGCGCGACCTGGAACGCAGCCTCGAGGCGGTCGCGCCGATCTCGGCCCTGGTCCAGGCGCTGGACGAGCGCTCCGCCGTGCCTGGCGCGGGACCAGCAGCAGGCCGAGTCCCGTTTCGCCACCGTGCTCGAGGACTCGCAGCGTGTCCGCGAGGTGTTCGAGGAACTGAGCCGGAAGGTGGAGCTCGCCGCCAGCCTGAAGGACGGGCTGGAAGCGTTCCTCGAGGTCGACAAGCCGTTCCAGGTCCTGCGGGACGAGGCCGCCGCGCTGCGCGGGCAGGTCGAGGGCACCGGCGAACAGCTGGCCCGCCTGCGCGAGCAGCACGAGCGGCTCATGGACGCGCACAAGCTCGCCACGTCGAAGATGGAAGCGCTCGACCGGCGGCGCGACGAGCTCGGCCGCGACCTGCAGGACAAGGAGCGGCGGGTCGTCGGGGTCGACCAGGCGGTGCGCGGGATGGACGGCGTCCGCCAGACGGTCGACGCCGTGAAGCGCGAACTGGGGACGTTGAAGGCCCTGGGTGACTCGCTGGCGCAGAAGACCTCGGCCCTGGAGGCGCAGCGCGAAGCCGTCGACCGGGCCATCTCGCAGGCCGAAGGCCTCGAGCGCTCGATGCGGCAGATCGACGCCGGCGTGCGGCAGCAGCAGGAGAACGAGAAGACCCTGGGCGCCATGCAGGACGCGGTCACCGCGCTGAAGGCGCTGCACGAGCAGGTGCTGGAGCGGTCCACCGAGGTCATCCACATCCAGAACCAGACCGAGGAGCAGGTCGGGATCATCCGCCACGAGCTGACCGCGGCGCAGGACGGGATGAAGAACGCGGTCGAGCGGTTCGACTTCGAGGGCAAGGGCCTCGAATCGGTCAGCCAGCGCGTCGCCGACCTGCGCGGCACGCTCGCGGACTTCGAGCAGCGGTTCAGGGACCTGCAGGAGTCGAGCCGGACGGTGAGCGACCTGGAATCCAGGACGCAGGCGCTGGCCGCCCAGGTGGACGGGCTCGTGACCGAGGCTGGCCAGCTCGACGAGGAAGTGAAGAAGGCCCACCTCATCCGCCGGGAGCTCGACGAGGCCGGCCGGACGGCCCGCGACCTCGAGTCGCAGGTCGCGCGGATCGAGGCGGCCCGGCCCACGGTGGACGGGGTGCTGGTCGACCTCGAGGTGCTGAACCGCACCCACGCCATGGTGAGCGACTCGCTCGAGCAGGCGCAGGTGGCGCACGGCGAGCTCGAGCGGATGTGGAAGGGCCAGTCGGAGACCCGGTCGTGGCTGGCGGGCGTGGAGCGGTCGCTGGAGGAGCTGCGCGGCCAGGTCGGCGGGCTGCAGGACCTGGTGCCGACGCTCGGGGTCGTGCAGGAGCAGACCCAGCGCATCACCGAGTCGATGGCGTCGATCGAGTCGCGGCGGGAGTTCGTCGAGGCCCTGCACCGGCAGGTCGCGGAGATCGGGGCCCTGGGCGCGGACCTGGACGAACGGGTCCGCCAGCTGCGGACCCGCACGGAGGCGGCCGAGCAGCGCTTCGTCGCGCTCGCCGGGCACGCCGAGGAGGCCGATCGCGTCAGCCAGACGGTCGCCGAGGTGGTGACCAGCGTGCGCGAGGCGTCGCGCAAGGCCGCGCTGACCTCGAAGACCGTGGCGGCTTCCGAGGCGCGCTGCGAGTCGGTCGAGGGCCTGGCCGAGCGCACCCGCGCGCTGGGGGAGGAGCTCGACCAGCGGCAGCGCGCGCTGGAGGAGGCGGCGAAGAAGCTCCAGCGGGTGTCGAAGCTGCGGCAGGACGCCGCGGCCTCGGCCCAGCAGCTCGAGGACCTGACCGGGCGGCTCGGCGCCGCGCTCGACTCGGCAGACGAGCGGGCGGCCGGCGTGGCCGGGACGTCCGGCGTGCTCGAGGAGCGCGTGGCCGACCTGCGCATCGTCGACGAGCGCCTCGACCGCTTCGAGGCGCGGCTGGCGGACTGGGAGCGCGTGGACGAGGCGGTCTCCCGCTCGCTGGAGCAGATCGCCGCGCGCCAGGGCACCGTCCAGGCGCTCCAGGGTGACCTCGAGCGGATGTTCACGATGGCCGAGAAGACCTCCGCCGACGTCCGCACGATCACCACGGCCAGCCGGGAGATCGCGGAGAGTCGCGGCCTGCTCGACGATGTCATGGCGCGGCTGAAGGAGATTCGCAACGCCACCGACGAGCTCAACGAGCGCCGGCGGCAGATGACCATGGCCGAGGAGCGGCTGGCGCGCGCGGAAGGGTTCCTGGCCGACGTCCGGTCGAGCCTCGAGGCGCTCCAGGGGCAGAAGGCCATGGTCGACCAGGCGGTCGAGAAGGCGGGTTCGCTGCGGTTCCTCCTGAAGCAGGCGGACGCCGTGATGGAGAGCCTGAGGGACGAGCGGAAGATGACGGCGGACGTGCGCGAGGCCATCGCCATCGTTCGCGATGACGAAGCGGCGGAGGACGGCGAGGCGATGGCGGCCTGACCGGAAGACCGCCGGCCGGGTCACCCGCGGCGCGGACGCCCCACCGGGCGCCGCGCCGCGCGGCGTTCCCCGCCGACGGCGCACGCGCGCGAGGCGTGGCGGCGGCCCCGGCGGCGGTCCGGGCTTCGGCGGCGTCCGTCCGGCGTTTGCCCGCCCCCGCCGCGCGGCGCTCCCCGCGCGCCCCGCACCGGCCTAGCATCGGACGTGGTCACTCCGATCACGGAGCCTCGACGGCCACCCGAGCGGCGCTTCCCGGGCGATCACCCGGGGAACGCTCGGGCAGCAGGCCGGCACGGGGGCTCGCAGGCGTCGCACCACCACCGCCCGTCTCGCGCAGCCGCGGCCGCGGCCGCCCGGGAAACGGGCGATCGCACGGGGGAGCCCGGCATGAAGTCCACGCAGCCGCTCGTCGTGGCCCTGGTCTCGATCACGCTCGTCGCGCTGGAGCTCGTCTGGACGCGGCTGTTCTCCGCCGAGTTCTTCTACACCTTCGCGTTCCTGACGCTCTCGCTCGCCGTGCTGGGACTCGGGCTCGGGGCGCTGGCCCTGCGCCTGATCCGCGGGCTCGACCGCGAGCGCCATCTCGGCCTCGTCCTGTCCCTGGCAGGCGCGGCGGCGCTGATCGGTCCGCCACTCGCGTTCCGCATCGGCGTGGACTTCGCGCTGCTCTTCAGCCAGTGGTCCATGATCGGCCGGTTCGTGCTGACCATCCTCGTGCTCGGGCTGCCGTTCGGTTTCGGCGGCCTGGCCCTGTCGATGATCTTCAAGCAGGACAGCGCGGAGATCCCGAAGCTCTACATGGCCGACCTGCTCGGAGCCGGCCTCGGCGTGGTCGCCGCGGTCGCCGGGATGAACGCGCTGGGCACGCCGACGGCGGTGGCCTGGGTCCCGCTGCCGGCGCTGGTCGCCGCGCTGCTCGCGGGCCGCGGCTGGCAGAAGGCGGTCCCGCTCGTGCTGGTCGTCGCGGCGGCCGCGTTCGGCGCGCGCGCGGAGGGCCTGCTCGAGGCGCGGCGCGAGGAACGCGCCCCGGTGATCTACCGGCACTGGGACGCCATGGCCAAGCTCAAGATCTACGACTACGAGGGCCAGGCCCGGGGCATCAACATCGACAACGTCGCGAACACCCCGGTGCTCCCCTTCGACGGGGACTGGAAGACGCTGGGACGCGATACCACCTACACGCGCTGGGACATCGACGTCGGCTACCTGGTGGATCGCTTCCCGCGGTGCCGGTTCCTCTCGCTCGGCTCGGGCGGCGGCTCCGACGTCCTGCAGGCGCTGGAGAAGGGGGCCGCCGAGGTCCACGCCGTCGAGGTCATCCCGCAGATCAACCGCATGATGCTGGTGGGGGACCCGTCGGGCTACGTGGTGCGCGACTCCACCACGCTGGATTCGGCCGGGCGGATCGTCACCTGCGCGGCCTACTCGGGTCATCTCTACCGCGACCCGCGGGTGAAGGTCGTCACCGAGGACGCACGCAGCTACGTGCGCCGCCACCGCGGCGGGTTCGACGTCATCTACTCCCTCAGCTCGAACACCTGGGCGGCGCTCGGCTCCGGTGCCTTCGCGCTCGCCGAGAACTACCTGTTCACGACCGAGGCCTTCAAGGACTACTGGAACGCCCTCGGCGACGGCGGCTTCCTGTCCATCGAGCACCAGATGTACATGCCGCGGCTGGTCAGCGAGGTCATCGACGCGCTCCGCCAGTTGGGCGTGGAGAAGCCGGAGGAGCACTTCGCCGTCTACCGGCTGCCGGCGCTGCGCCGCCACGTCCTGCTGGTCTCGAAGCGGCCGCTCACCGACGAGATCCGCTACCGGGCGTACGGTCCGCTCACGCCCGAGCGCCGGGGACACATCGTTCTGGTGTACCCGGCGCCGGACTCCCTCAAGGGCCGGATCATCAACCAGATCGTCACCCGCGGCTGGCGGCCGGTCGCGGACACCGCCCACGTCGCGGTCTCGCCGTGCACCGACGACCGGCCCTTCATCGCGCAGATGGGGCTGTGGCGCAACCTCACCCGGGAGAAGCTGGCCAGGGTGAGCCCGTACTCCGACCTCACCGGGCTGCCGATCTCGCGGCTCATCATCCTCATCATCCTGGCCGTGGTCGGCGTGCTCGTGCTCCCGCTCGTGCTGCTGCCCTACCTGACCAGCCGCGAGCGACTGCCCGCCGCCGGGTGGCTCTACTTCCTGCTGGTCGGGATGGCCTTCATGTCGGTCGAGGTGATCCTGATCCAGAAGTACACGCTGTTCCTCGGCGCCTCGGTCTACGGCACGGCGACGGTGCTGCTCACGCTGCTGGTGGCCGCGGGCGTCGGCAGCCGGTCCGCGGCCCGGGTGGCGCCGCGCACCGCGTTTCTCGCCATCGCCGGCTGGCTGCTGCTCGACGCGAGCGTGTTCCCGGTCATCACCGGGGCGCTGAGCGTCCTGCCGCTGTCCGCTCGGATGCTGGTGACCGTGGCGTTGATCGCCCCGCTCGGCTTCTTCATGGGCATGCCGTTCCCGCGCGGCGTGCTGCGCGTCGGGCCGCTGGTGGACTGGGGCTTCGCGGTGAACGGCGTCGGCTCCGTGCTGGGGGCCACGCTGATCGTGTTGTGCGCGTTCTCGTACGGGTTCCGCGTAGCGCTGCTGGCCGGTGCGGCCCTCTACCTGGCGGCGTTCGGGCTCCTGGCCGCCGAGCGGCTGTGGCGGGTCCGCGGCGTGCCGGAGGCCGGAGGCTGAGCGGGGCCGCGCTCGCGACCGCCGGCCGCGCGCGGCGTCGGCGCGCGACCGGCCGGCGTGCGGACGGGTCGCCCGGGCCCGGCGCCGGGCGACCCGCCTCCGCGGCTCAGTGCAGCCGGATCAGGGGTCGCGACAGGGTGCGGCCCTCCGTCGCCAGCCGGGCGAAGTAGAATCCGCTGGGCGCCACGGCGCCGGCGTCGTCGCGGCCGTCCCATCGGGCCTCGTGGCTCCCCGCCTCGAACCGGCCCGCGGCGAGCGAGCGCACGCGGCGGCCCGCCAGGTCGAAGAGGACGAGGGCGACGTCCCCGGCTTGCGCGAGCGTGAAGCGCAGCTCGGCGGTCTCCCTCATCGGATTCGGCGTGATCGCCGCGAACGCCAGCGCGCCTGGCCGGCCCGCATCATCCACGGCCAGCGTGGGCGCGACGACGGTCACCGGATAATCCTCCGTCTCGCCGCCCTGGAACGAGCCTCCCGGGACATTGGCGGAGCCCGCCCAGGGGAACTCGTCGGAGACCGCCGAGCTCGTGAGCGTCACGCGCATCCAGGACGGGCCCGCGTTGGGCCCCGCCGTGAAGTACTGCGACATCGTCGCGTTGCATCCCGGCACCAGCTGGATGGCCTGGTTCTTGACCGCCCATTCCGGCACGCACGACGGGCCCGCCGCAGTGCCGCACGCGACGACGTCGTTCCAGTCACCGTCCTGGCTCCAGTCCACGAGAACGTTCAGGTACACGGTGAGCGTCCCCTGCCCGCAGCTCCAGGCCTTGAACTTCAGCGCGGCCAGGCGGCACGCCGGCATCGTGTCCGGGGTGGCGAGACCGGCGTCCGCATCCCCCGGGATCTCGTCCGCGCCGAACCACAGCCCGCCGCCGCCACGCTCGTATTCGTACAACGCGACCGCGGGCGAGCAGGCGCTGGTCTCGCTCGGGATGACGAAGGGCGGGGACGCGGTCGCGTTCACGGTGCCGTCCAGGTCGTTGTCGACCGCGAGCCCCTGGGCGTTGGCGGGCCCGCAGCCCAGCCCGAAGCCGACCGCGTTGGGCGAAGTGCCGTCGTGCCGCACGTAGCCGGTCGGTCCCGGTGCGGTGCCCGGGGCGGCGCCGCAGGCGATCTCCTGGGTCCCGGCCGCCGTCTGCGCGAGGCAGGTGGGGAAGTGGCCGAACGCGCCGGACGCGTACGCCGGGATCCCCTCGGGGGCGTCACCGAAGTCCACGTAGGCGTGACCGCAGACGTCGGGCAGGCAGTAGCGGGAGGGGCCGCGGACGCCGACCAGGCCCGAGATGCCGACCTGCTGCGCGTAGATGTCCGTGTAGTTCGTACCGGAGGTCCGCCAATCCTCCCAGGCGAAGACCGCCCCGCCCGCTCCGTCCGGCACGGCCCGCGGGCCGCCGGCGGTGGGGTCCAGCACGTTCGAGGTGACGACCTGGCCGTCGGTCGCCCAGAGGGTCGTGCCCGCGGCATCCACGTGCTGCGCGTAGAGGGAGTAGCCCGCGGAATTGCGGTCGTCGATCCACGTCACGATCGCGCCGTTCTTCGCGTCCGGAACGATGTCCAGGGCGTACTGGTTGACCGGGGCGGTGCACAGCGCCACTCCGCCGGGGGTCCACAGCGGGGTCCCGCCGGCGTCGAGGCGCTGCGCATAGATGTCCCCCGGACCGAACGGGGTCGGGGTCGCGCGCGCGTCCGTCCACCCGATGATGGCGCCACCCAGTCCGTCAGCCGCGGCGATCGGGAGGTCCTGCACCTGTGGCGCAGTGCAGACGGCGACGCCGGCGGGGGCCCACAGCACCGCGCCCCCCGGGGAGAGGGATTGGGCGTAGATGTCGGGTTCTCCGCCGCAACACCCGCCGCCGCCGCGCGCGTCCTCCCACGCGAAGATGGCTCGCCCGGCGTCGGCGACGACGCACGCGTTCCCCTGGTCGTTGCTGGTCGCCGCGAGGACGACGCCGCCCGGCGTCCACATCGGGGCGCCGGTGGGGCCGGCGAGCCGCTGCGCCCGTTCCACTCCACGACCGGTGCGCAGATCCCGCCACACGCCGATGACTCCGCCGCCTCCGTCGGAGGCGAGCGTGTGGTAGTACGTCATCCCGACGGTGCCGAGGTGGAAGACCTGCTGCTCGCCCGGCTCGGCCACCAGCGGGACCCCGTCGGCGGCCCACAGGATCGCGCCCGTGGCGGAGATGCGCTGCGCGTAGAGATCGGGGCGATAGTCCACGTTGCCGCGCTCGTCGGACCAGGCCGCGATGGCGCCGCCCGCGCCGTCCGCCACTACCTCCGGGTACCACTGCTGACCCGGGATCGCGGTGAGGGCGATCCCGTCCACCGGCCAGGCCGGGTCCGTGATGCCGCTGGCGAGGACGTGCTGGATGTAGACGTCGTGGGCCTGGGTCGCCAATCGTTGTTCGCCCCAGGCGACGAATGCGCCCCCCGCGCCGTCCGGGCAGATGGAGGGCGGGCCCTGCGCTCCCGGCGAGACCGGGGCGACCGGGAATCCCCCCGGCGTCCAGCGCGCCTGCCCGAAGAAGTCGACGCGCTGGATGTAGACCAGCGTGTCTCCGCCGGTCCCGCGCGCGTCCTGCCATGCCGTGATGACGCCGCCGCAACTGTCGGGCGCGGCGGCGAGGAATCCCTGGAAGTTGTTCGCCGTGCAGACCGGCGTGTTGATGGCCGGGTTGGTCGGCCACGCGGCACGAGCGGCCGGAGCCGCGAGGAACGCCGGGAGGGCGAGGGCCGCGAACTGGATGAGAGACAGGCGTCGCATGAGGGGGTCGAGCCTCCGTGTCCAACGGGAACCGGCGACAGCGGGAAGGGGCGGGGTGACCACGGGGTGGTTCGAGGCTGCCCTCCTGCGATTCGGGGTCGCGACCATCGGGGAGGTCTGCGGTCGCGACGTCCCGCTGTTGGGATGCGCCCGCGTCCCGGCCGGTGCCCCGAAAGGCGGCGCCGGGCCACTGGAGGGGCCGGCCGCGCGCGGCGTCGGCGCAGGCCGTGACGCAGTCGCCGCTGCTTTGGAGTACGCTGCCGACCTGCCGCGCTACGCGTCCTCCAACCGGGCACCTCCATGACCTTCGCGGAACTCGACGTCCCCGCCGATCTGATCGCGGCTCTCGCGAAGCGGCACATCACCGAACCCACCGCGATCCAGATCGCGGCGCTGCCGCTGCTGCTGCGGGGCAGCGACGTCTACCTCAACTCCGAGACCGGCACCGGCAAGACGCTGGCCTACCTGCTGCCGCTCTTCGCGCGGCTCGACACCGGCGTCGCGGCCACGCAGGTCGTGGTGCTGGCGCCCACCCACGAGCTGGCCATCCAGATCCAGCGGGAATGCTGCGAGCTCGCGCAGCACGCCGGCCGGCCGATCCGCACGCTGCTGCTCATCGGCGGGACCTCGATGGAGCGCCAGCTCGACAAGCTCAAGGCCCGACCGCACGTCGTGGTGGGCTCGCCGGGCCGCATCCGCGCCCTGGTCGCGATGGGCAAGCTGAAGACCCAGGCGATCGGCTGCGTGGTGCTCGACGAGGTCGACCGCCTGATGGACGCCGAGAGCCTGCCCGACGTGCAGGCCGTGCTCCAGGCGGCGCCGGGCGGGCGCCAACTGGTCTTCGCGTCGGCCACGGAGCGGACGGAGTGCACGGCCGCGCTCGCGGCGCTCGCGCCCGGGCTGACGGTCCTGCGGACCGGGGCCACGCCCGTGAACCAGGACATCGAGCACCTCTACCTGGTGTGCCAGGAGCGCGACAAGCCGGAACTGCTGCGCAAGCTGCTGCACGCGCTCCGCCCCGAGCGCGCCCTGGTCTTCGCGCACCAGGCGGCGACCGCCGACCGGGTCGCCGCGCAGCTCGCCCATCACCGGATCCCGGCGGTGGAGCTGCACGCCACCGCGCGGAAGCTCGACCGCAAGCAGGCGATGGACGACTTCCGCAGCGGCCGCGTGCGCGTGATGGTCGCCTCGGACGTGGCCGCGCGCGGGCTCGACCTCCCGGGCGTGACCCACGTCCTCAATCTCGACGTGCCGACGCTGAGCCAGGCCTACCTGCACCGGGTCGGTCGCACCGGGCGCGCGGGCGCGAAGGGGCAGGCGGTCACCCTGCTGACCGAGCCGGAGGTGCGCCTGGTCGGCCGCTACCAGCGCGAACTGGGCATCGTCATGCGCCGCGTGCGCCTGCGCGAAGGCCAGGTGATCCCGGCGGAGGCGGTCGACCGCCCGGCCGGCGCGACGCCGCGCGGTCAGCGCGCGCGGCCGGCCACGAAGCGCGCGTAGGTCTCCTCGACCTTCTGGCGCGCGCGCGGCGCCTTGCGCAGGTACTTGAGCGCCGAAGTCATGGTCGGATCCACGAGGAAGCAGCGGATCGGGACGTCCCTCGCCAGGCCGTCCCAGCCGAAGCGGTCCACCATCTGACGCAGCATCATCTCGAGCGTGACCCCGTGCAGGGGGTTGTTGGGCTGCCGATCGGTCATGGCTCCGCGTTCTCCCGGGGACCCCGCCACCGGGCCGGCAGGAGGCCGGGGCCGCGACGGGCGAGTCCGACCCGACTCTAGGCGGCCGCGCCGCCCGTGGCCAATGGCCGCCGGACGCCCGCGCTCCGACGCAGGCCGGTCGTGGGCGCGCCGCCGGGGGCGGCCGTTGCGCGAGGGTGGGGAGGTGGCTAGCATGGAACCGGACGTCCACCCGGAGGTCGATCGACATGGACCCAAAGGTTCTCGAAGCCGCCCGCGGCGCGTTCCCCGCGAAGGGCAAGACCATCACGCTGGGGGCAGTGGTCCACGCGGGCGAGTGCCATCCGGAGCCGCTCGTCCGCATCCCGATCGCGATGATGAACCGTCACGGTCTCATCGCGGGTGCGACGGGCACCGGCAAGACGAAGACCCTGCAGCTCATGGCGGAGCAGCTCTCGGCGCAGGGCGTGGCGGTGTTTCTCGCCGACATCAAGGGCGACGTGTCGGGCATCGGCGCGGCCGGGGAGGGCAACGACAAGGTCCTCCAGCGGGCCAAGGACACCGGCCATGCCTGGAGCGCGGCGCCGTTCCCGGTCGAGTTCCTGAGTCTCACGGGCCGCAAGGGCGCGCAGTTGCGCGCGACCGTGTCGTCGTTCGGGCCGCTGCTGCTGGCCAGGGTGCTCGGGCTCAACGAGACCCAGTCGAGCGTGCTGGCCATGGTGTTCAAGTACTGCGACGACCAGAAGCTGCTGCTGCTCGACTTCTCCGACCTGCGCTCGGTGCTGCAGTACCTGTCCGACCAGGGGGCGCAGCAGCTCAAGGACTACGGCGGCATGTCGAAGCAGACCGTGGGCGTGCTGCTGCGCGAGATGGTCGAGCTGGAGCAGCAGGGCGCCGGCGCGTTCTTCGGCGAGCCCGAGTTCGCCATCGACGACCTGCTGCAGGTGGAGCGCGACGGCCGGGGCCTGGTGAGCGTGCTCGAGCTGGGCGACGTGCAGGAGCGGCCGGCGCTGTTCTCCACGTTCATGATGTGGATGCTCGCCCATCTCTACCACGACCTGCCCGAGGTCGGCGATCTCGACCAGCCGAAGCTCGTCTTCTTCTTCGACGAGGCGCACCTGCTGTTCGACGGCGCGAGCAGGGAGTTCCTGCAGGAGGTGCAGCAAGTGGTGCGCCTCGTGCGCTCGAAGGGCGTCGGCATCTTCTTCGTCACGCAGAGCCCGAAGGACATCCCGGAGGAGGTCCTGGGGCAGCTCGGCAACCGGGTGCAGCACGCGCTGCGGGCGTTCACCCCCGACGACGCGCAGGCGCTGCGGGCCGCGGCGCGCACCTTCCCGAAGACCGCGTTCTACGTGATCGAGGAGACGCTCACGACGCTCGGCACCGGCGAGGCGCTGGTCACCGTGCTGGCGCCGAACGGCGTGCCCACGCCGCCGTTCGCGGTGCGCATGGTGCCGCCCGCGTCGCGCATGGGGCCGCTCGCCGACGACGAGATGGCGCAGCGCCTGTCGGCCTCGCAGCAGGTGAAGCACTACGCGCAGGCGATCGACCGGGAGAGCGCCCGCGAGCTGCTGGACGCCCGCGCGGCGTCCGCGGCTCCCGCGGCCGATGCGGCCGCACCGGGCAGGCGGGCGGCGCGGCCCGAGCCCTCGGCGATCGGCGGCGTGCTCTCGTCGCCGCTGGTCAAGACGATCGCCGGGCGGGCGACCACGCAGGTCATGCGCGGCCTGATGGGGGCGTTGCTCGGCACGCCGTCGCGTCGCCGGAAGAGCTTCTTCTAGGGACGCGCCCGGACCGGGTCGGGCGCTACCTCAATCGCAGGAGCCTCCGGCTCTCGTCGAGATCGCCGGTCCTGAGCCGGAGCAGGTAGATGCCGCCGCTCACGATCCGGCCCGCGTCGTCGCGCCCGTCCCAGCTCGTCTCCATGACCTGCGCGGGCCGCATCTCGTCGACCAGCGTGCGCACCGCGCGTCCGGTGACGTCGAACACGCGCAGGCTCACCCGGCCCGGGCGCGGGAGCCGGCAACGGAACGCGGTGCTCGCGGTGAACGGATTGGGCCGGACCATCTCGATGGCCGGTGCCTTCACGCTGCCCGGGACGCCGGGGGCGACCGCCGAGAGCGGATCGAGGAACTCGTCAAGCACGTTGCGGACCACCTGCTGGAGCACCGGGTCGATCACCAGGCTGCCGCCGAAACTCAGCGAGCCCGCCGCGAACACGCCGCCGCCGCCCGGGTGCCGGTAGTAGGTCATGTCGGCTCCGTACCCGCCGGCGTTCGTCCCCCGCGCGAGCAGCGCGATGTTCGCCGGCGGGCTGCCGCGGTCGTCACTGCCGAAGGCCGCGACGATGACGCCGTCCGCCGCGAGCCCCGGGATCGAGGTGTCCATCTCCCAGCCGCTCGCGCCGCCGCCGTTCAGCCCCGACGCGCCGATGAGGCTCCCGTCCGACACGCCGGTGCCCGCGAAGAACCGGTGGCCGGCGTCGAGCACCTGGAACGGCGCCCAGGTCTGGTAGCCGTCCGAGCGGTAGGCGACGCCGAGCACGGCGCGCTCGGGGCGCGGCGGGTCGAGATTGCGGAAGTACGAGCGGCGGCGCGCCTCGCGCGTGCCGTTCCAGTACTCGGGGAAGAACGTCAGCTGGGTCCCGTCGGAGGAGAACACGACCTTCTCGTAGATCCCGTTGCCGCCGATGTAGAGGACGGACCCGCCCTGGGCGAGGTAGCCCTCGAGCCGGTCCATCATCTCGACCGACCAGTACTCCGGGTGGGTGTGGAGGATGAGGCCCTTGTAGAGGTCGAGCCCGGGAATGCCGTTGTGCAAGTCCAGGTCGGAGTACGAATCGATGCCATATCCGCACGAGGCCAGCCAGTCCAGCACCCAGAGCTCCGCCCGCGTGAGGTGGTTCACGCCCGCGCCGTTGGCGTGGATGTAGGGGTTCGGCCGCAGGAAGCCGATCTCGTGACCGGGCGTCGAGGTGTACTTGCTCCGGCCGCCCCAGTCGTTGTAGGCGCTCCAGGTGTTGGTGTTGGCGAGCACCGCGAAGTCCCCGTGCGCGCTGGGGGAGGGCTTCACGACGAACGACATGCGGAACGTCGTCAGTCCCGGGCTGGAGAGCTCCGCCCCGTAGATCCCCGAGGTCCAGTCGGCGGGGATGACGAACGGGAAGCTGGGGGCCCAGCTGCAGCCCTTCCAGCCGGAATCCGGCGCGGCCTGCACGCCCGCGGGCAGGTTCGTCAGCGTGGCCAGCGCCGTGCCCACGTTGCCGTCGTTCAGCCGGTGGTAGCGCATGAAGGTGACCTGGTAGGTCGCGGTGCTCGACACCATGAAGGCCACCGTGTCGCCTGGCGCGGCCGAGAGCGGCCAGCAATAGCCTTCGAGCGCGGCCGCCGTCGCGCAGCGCACGGCGCAGCCGGAGCCCAGGACGAGCAGGAAGATGCCCCGGCACACGAACGAGAGTGCAGCAGCCCTGTGCATGACGGCCTCCGCGGGACGATTCACCGCCTGCTGGGAAGCTCCGGCGGCCGCGCAGCGGGTCGGGGCTGCGGGACGGCAACGGGCGGGCGTCGGAGGTGCCCACGGTCTGGTGCGGGAAGAGCGCGAACCCGCCACCACCTCAGCACGGACCGGCCCAACAAGCAAGAGCGCGCTGGCCGGAGGGCGCAGGCGCGCTCTCTCTCATGGCCGCGCATGGCCCAACGCGGCGAGCGCCGCGTCGATGCGCGCCCGCACGTCGGGGGGGCATGCCGGCAGCGGCGCGCGCGGCTCGCCCGCGGGCAGCCCGCGTGCCGCCACGGCGTACTTCACCCCGGGGATCCCCCAGCCCTTCCACGCCGCCACCAGGCCGCGCAGTTGCTCCTGCAGCGCACCGGCGCGCGGTCGGTCGTGCGCCCGCCAAGCGGCCTCGAGCGCCACGCAGGCCTCGGGCGCCGCATGGGCCGCCGCCAGGATGGCGCCGCAGGCGCCGGCGTCCAGCGCCTCGACGACGCGGGCGCCGCTGCCGACGAAGCCGCGCGTCGGCACGCGCGCCAGCGTGGCGGCCAGCGGCCCGCCCTCCGCCGAGCTGTCCTTGAAGCCCCAGAGGTTCTCGTGCGCCAGGATCTCCACCAGCGTCCCGGCCGGGAGATCGACGCCGGACATGTCCGGCATGTGATAGACGAAGACGGGCAGCGGGCTCGCGTCCGCCAGCCCGCGGTAGTGCCGGACCAGGGCTGCGGCATCCATGCGGCCGCGGTATGCGTTCGGGGTCAGGGCCAGCACCGCGTCGGCGCCCGCACCGGCCATGCGGCGCGTCCACTCGATCGCCGCCGCGGTCGCGGGCCGGCCGCTGCCCGCGAACACCGGCGCCCGCCCGCGCACCGCGCGCACCACCGCGTCCACGACCGCGACGGACTCGTCATCGCTGCAGTGCGGCGCCTCCCCCGTGGTGCCGAGCGCGAGGAAGCCTGCGATGCCGCGTTCGAGCAACCACTCCACCATCGGGGCCACGGCGTCCGGCTGGAGCCGGTCCGCCACGAACGGGGTCACGAGCGGCACCCAGATCCCACGACATGCGTCACGCTGCAACTGCGAGCCCTCCCCGGCGTGCGCCCCCATCCTGTGCGCATTGGCGCGGGATTGCAACGGTGCGGGGGACCGGGGTGATGTACCAGTGTTTGTGTCAGGGACAAGGAAGGGGGTACTCCAACAGAGGCAGGGCCAACCACCTCAAGGAGGTACCCCCATGCAGCAGGTCGCTGCGGTGCGCAGTGTGAAGCAGGCGGTGCGGATGCTCAAGTCGATGGCGGTGCAGGCGCCGGAGTGGAACGAGCTGAGGCAGGCGAGCCAGGCCGCGGTCCGGCGGGTGATCGAGGAGCGGATGCACGGCCTGGTGGGCAACCGGATCGCCGAACTGGCCGCGGCCGGGGTCGCTGACCGCCGCAATGGCAGCTACCGCCGCTGGCTGTGGCATGAGGTCGGCGTCCTGGAGTTGCAGGTGCCACGCTCCCGGACCTACAGCGCGGTCGCCGTGCTGGGCCGCTATGCCCGGCGGGTGCCCCAACTCGAGCGGGTGATCCTGGCCGGCTTCGTCCTCGGGCTTTCGACCCGCAAGGTGGGCGAGGCGCTGCTGCCCCTGCTGGGCGAGCGGGTCAGCCCGGCGACGGTGAGCCGGGTGGCGCGGGGCCTGGATGAGGCGGCCGCCGCGTTCCATCGTCGCCCGCTCGCCAACCGTTACCGGGCCGTGCTGCTCGATGGCGTGGTGCTGGCCCGCAAGAGCGGCGCCGGGGCGTTGCGCCGGCCCGTGCTGGTGGCGCTCGGGATCACGCTCGCCGGGAAGAAGGAGATCCTCGACTTCCGCCTCGCCCCGGCCGAGAGCCAGCCGGCCTGGGAGGCGTTCCTCAACGATCTCTATGCCCGCGGGCTCACCGGCGAGGGCCTCACCCTGATCGCCACCGATGGCGGTGCCGGTCTGCTCGCCGCGCTGCCGCTGGTCTACCCGCGGGTCCGGGTCGGCCGCTGCTGGGCCCACAAGACCCGCAACATCCTCGACAAGGTGCGAGACACCGACCGCGAGCGGGTCAAGCGCGACCTGCACCGCATCAGCCACGCAGTCAACCGCACCACTGCACGAGCGGCCGCCCGGCACCTGGTCGACCGCTGGCACACCCGCTACCCGGCCGCGGTCCGCTGCCTGCAGCAGGACCTCGAGGACCTGCTGGCGTTCTTCGCCTTCGACGATTCCGCCTGGCGCCAGGCCACCCGCACCACCAACGCCATCGAACGCCGCTTCCGCGAGGTCCGCAGAAGAACGCGCCCCATGGGGGTCTTCAGTGACCGCACCTCCATGGAGCGCATCCTGTTCGCCGTCTTCACCTACGAAAACCACAAGGCCGGAACCTCAGCCCCCTTCCTCCTGACACATGACTCTTGACGCTACCGGGGACCGGGCGTGGCGGGTGCAGGCGTGCATCCCGAGGTTGGCACGTGCCCGCGGCGCGGGAGTCGGTGCTCGACTACTGGGCGCGCGTGATCGAGTGGTACGACAAGTACGTGAAGAGCGCGGCCGTCGCGGCGCCGGCCGAGGCGGGGGCCTCGACGCGCTGAGCAGCGTCACTCCATTCCATCGTCGCCGGCCGGGCATCCGCAGGGAAGGACCTGGACCGCTCGAGACGCCGTCAACGGTAGATCTGGTTCAACCTTCCCCAGGTCATGCCGCGGGCCGACACGACCTCGCTGCAGAATCCGGTGCCGCCGAGGAAGGTGATCTGGTACGGATTCTGGGGCTGCACATCTGGGCTGCCGGCCCAGGATGAGACGACTCCGGCCGCGCCGGGGCCGTCCGGCGCGCGCTGTGCGGCGTAGGCCGGATTCCACATGATGCCGGCACCGGAATACGGATAGACCTGGTCGTACGCCACGGCGACGTAGTAGGTCCCCGGGACGGTGATGAGAGGGCTGGTCACGCCCTTGCACCCCGCCTGGCAGAGCGTGTTCGCCGCGACGCCCTTGCCGTTCGCGTCGAAGATCCAGAGGTTCGGACCCTGGGGCAGGACGCACTGCAGGCAGGCCGCGAACACGGCCGGGTCCGTCACGGCGACGCAGTACATGTCCACGTCCGCAGGTGTGCCCAGGTTGCCCGAGAGGGTCGTGAGAGCATTGCCGCCGGCCGTGCCCTGCGCCGTGGCCGGCAGGTCGCCGGCATCGTCGACCTCGGTCCAGGTCTGCGCCGAGGCCGGGACCTGTGCGAGCGCGAGCAGGAGGGTGCCCGCGCAGAAGGAGGTAAGCGCTCTGGCCTTGTGCATGATCGCCTCCCAGGAGATCGGAGTCCGATCGGGCCAGCGCTGCAGGTTCCGACTCTCGAGTCGACGAGGAGCCTGCACCGGCAGGACGACCGACGACCCCCGGTTGCTCGCACCGGTTTGGATGCGGCCGGGTTGCCCCCGGGCCGGTCAATTCCGTGCAAATCGCGGGGTCGCGGTCGACCTCACCCGTCCCGGCAAGCCGGTGGACCATGCGTTCGCCGGGAGCGTCGACGGGCGGCTGCGGGGCGATTGTCGTTGACAGCCGATTGACGTTGGTTTCCGGCGGCCCGTAGCATCCGCGGACTGGAGGGTCCATGCCCGACCTCGTGATGGTGATCGAGGACGAGAAGGAGATCCGCGACCTCGTCCGCTACAACCTCGAGCGTGCCGGGTTCCGCGTGGCCGTCGCGGCCGACGGGGAGGAAGGCCTCGAGCGGGTCTTCGGTGCCCGTCCCGACGCGGTGGTGCTCGACCTCATGCTCCCCGGGCGTAGCGGTCTCGAGGTGCTGAGGGAACTGCGCTCCGAGTCCGCGACCCGCGACCTGCCGGTGATCGTGCTGACCGCGCGTGCCGCCGAAATGGACAAGCTGCTGGGGTTCGAGCACGGCGCCGACGACTACCTGACCAAGCCCTTCAGCCCGCGCGAGTTGGTGGCGCGCGTGCAGGCGCTGCTGCGCCGGGCGCACCCGGCACGCGGGCCGCAGGCCATCGAAGCAGGACCGCTGCGGATCGACCCCGAAGCGCACGAGGCCACCTTCCGCGGAAGTCGTCTCAGCCTGACGCCACGGGAGTTCGAGTTGCTCGGGTTCCTGGCGCGGCATCCCGGGCGCGTCCACTCCCGCGAGGAGTTGCTGCGCAAGGTCTGGGGCTACGACTACGTGGGAGGCACCCGCACGGTGGACGTGCATGTGCGCCGCCTGCGCATCAAGCTGGGCGAGGGCCACCACGTGATCGAGACGGTCGCCGGTTCGGGCTACAAGCTGGTCGCGTCGAGTGAGGGCGCCGAGGCGCGGCCGTGAATCCCTCCCTGCGGGTGCGCCTGGTCGTGTGGCACGTCGCGGTCGTGGCGGTGGCCCTGACCCTCATGACCCTGCTGGTCGTTCGGCAGCAGCGCGCGTGGGTGGCGGACCGGACGGCCGAGAGCCTCGAGCGCGCGGGGCGGCACGTGGCGGCCGGCCTGTCGCAGCCCGGCGAGTGGGCGGCCACGGCCGCCCGCCTCGGAACGACGCTGGGTTATCGGGTGACGCTCATCGACAGCGCGGGGCGTGTCCTGGGCGACTCCGAAGTCCCGTCCGGGCGACTGGCGTCGGTCGAGAATCACGCGGGCCGGCCGGAGGTGGGGGCCGCGTTGCGTGGCCGTACCGGGCGCTCGATGCGTCACAGCCACACGCTCGGCGTCGACCTGGTCTACGTCGCTGTTCCGGGCCCGGCCGGGAGCCCCGTCGCAGTCGTGCGCCTCGCCGAGCCGCTCGTGATGGTGCGCGCCCTCGACATGTCCCTGCTCCGGCTCTCGCTGGCAGCCGCAGCGCTTGCGCTGCTGCTGAGCGTGCCCGTCGTGCTCTGGGCCGCCCGGCGCCAGGCGGCACGCACGGGTCAGCTCGAAGCGGTGGCGCGCCGCCTGGGCCGCGGTGACCTCACCGTGCGGGCCCTGGAGCAGCCCGCGGACGAACTGGGGCGGCTCGGGCGGGCACTCAACGAGATGGCGGCCGAGGGCCGGTCGCGGCTCACCGCATTGGAGCGCGAGCGCGACGAGCGCGAGCAGATCCTGGCGCACCTGTCGGACGGAGTGGTCCTGGTGGATGGCACGGGCCGCATCGTGCGGATGAATCGCAGCTTCGCGGAGATGGCGGGAGCGCCGCTTCCGGCCGAAGCCGGCACGTCGCTGGCCGAGTTCGTGCGCTCACCGGAACTGGTCGGGCTGGTACGGACCGTGCGTGAAGGCGGACGCACGCAGGAAGTGGATCTGCGGCTCTGGACGCACGACCAGCGGCTCGTGCATGCCACCGCGACGTCGCTGGGGGGTTCCGGCGGTGGCACGGTGCTGCTCGTGCTGCACGACCTCTCGGAAGCCGAGCGCATCGACCGTGTACGCCAGGACTTCGTGGCCAACGTCTCGCATGAGCTGCGCACCCCGTTGACCTCGCTGCGCGGCTACGCGGAAACCCTGCTGGAGGGCGGCCTCGACGACCCGGAGAACCGGGTGCGCTTCGTGCAGGTGATACGCGATCAGGCGGTGCGGCTCGAGGCCATCGCCGAGGACCTGCTGACGCTGGCGGGCCTGGAGCGGCCCGACGCCCGGCTCCACCTCGAGCGTTTCGACCTGCGCGATGCCGTGGCGCGGCAGGCGGCGGCGTTCCAATCGCGCGCCGCGAAGGCCGGGCTCGAGCTGGCGGTCGAGCCGGGGCCGACGCTGCCGGTGACCGCCGACCGCGGTCTCGTCGAGCAACTCCTGGCGAACCTGCTCGACAACGCCGTGAAGTACACCGAGCGCGGAGCAGTGCGGGTGCGGGCGGGGGAAGCGAACGAGCGCGTGTGGTGTGAGGTCGAGGACACGGGCTGCGGAATCCCGGAGGGCGACCAGCCGCGCGTCTTCGAGCGCTTCTACCGCGTGGACAAGGCCCGCTCGCGCGAGAAGGGCGGCACGGGGCTGGGGCTGGCCATCGTCAAGCACATCGCCGGACTGCACGGGGGCGAGGTGGCCCTCCACAGTAGGCCGGGCGAGGGCAGCCGCTTCCGCGTGGAGATCCCGCGCGAGCCGGCCCGGGGCCCGGCGCCCGCCGCCTGAGCCGGCCGGCCCCGGACCGTCGAATTTCCTCCGACGTCATGGGGCGGTAACCGCGCCGTAACACGGTTCGTGGTGTTCTTCTGGGCGTGAAGCCGCCCACTGCTCGACCGCACCGCGGACGCCCGGCCCTCATGACGAAGGCCGCGGTGCCGAACCTCATCCGCGCCATCGCCCGCCGCCCACCCGGTCTCTTCCGCGTCCATCACACCCTGCCCGACCTCCATGCGCGGGCGCGGCGGATGTTCGGATCCCGGGCGGCGGCGGTGGCCGGGGCGGGAATGGACCACCGGGTGGCTCCCGGTCGAGCGCGTCAGCGCCGAGGTGGTGAAAGGAGAAAGCGCATGAGGGGCTCGCTGAAGCAGGCGGCAGTAGCGGCGGCGTGGGTCATCGCCGGGGTGGTGCTGGGCAGCGCCGTGCACGTAACGGGTGCCGCGGCCCAGAACCTCACGGGTGCGGGCGCCACGTTTCCCTACCCCGTCTACTCGAAGTGGTTCGACACCTATCGACAGAAGACCGGCGTCACGATCAACTACCAGTCCATCGGCAGCGGCGCCGGCATCCAGCAGGTGAAGGCCGGTACCGTGGATTTCGGGGCCAGCGACGCGGCACTCTCGAATGACCGCCTCAAGGAGCTGCCTCGCCCGGTGATTCACTTCCCCACCGTGGCGGGTGCCGTGGTCCTGGCCTACAACCTCCCCGGCCTCCGGGAGCGGTTGAGGCTCACCCCCGAGGTTCTCACCGCCATCTACATGGGCAGGATCACGACCTGGAATGACAAGCGTGTGGCGGCGGTGAACCCCGGCGTGGCGCTGCCGGCCGCCCCGATCCTGGCGGTGCACCGCTCCGACGGCAGCGGCACCACCAACATCTTCACGATGTATCTTTCGGCGGTGAGCGGCGAATGGATGAAGTTGGTGGGCGCCAACACCTCGGTCTCCTGGCCCTCCGGAGTGGGCGGCAAGGGCAACGACGGCGTGGCGGGTCTCGTGCGCCAGACCCCGGGTGCGATCGGTTACGTGGAGCTGGCGTACGCGAAGCAGAACCGCCTGCCGGTGGCCGTGCTGCGCAACCAGGCCGGCCGCTTCGTGGAGCCGACTCTCGCCTCCACGACCGCGGCCGTGGGGGGTGCCGCCGCCGCGCTCGCGAAGGACGTGCGCGCGCCCATCGTGAACTCGTCCGCGCCGGACGCCTGGCCGATCTCGGGGCTCACCTACCTGCTCGTGTACCGCGAACAGAAGGACCCGGCGAAGGGCCGTGCGCTGGCCGAGTTCATCCGCTGGGCCATGCGTGACGGCCAGGAGATGGTCGAGGCCCTGGACTACGCCCGGCTGCCCGAGGCGGTGGTCAAGGTGAACGAGGCGAACGTGCTGGTGCTCACCTCCGGCGGCAAGCCCTTGCTCGGCCGGCGCTGAGCGGGATGGAAGGACTCTCGAGTTGAGCGAACGGACGGTCCCCGCGCAGGCCGTGGCCACGCCATGGCCTGCACGCCCGCCCGGGGCCGCGCGGCGCTGGGCGTTTGCCGATGAAGCCTACCGGGGGCTGCTGACCAGCTTCGCACTGCTCATCTTCGTGATCGCCGCGCTCATCGTCTACGAGTCGGCGCGCGGCTCGGGGCTGTCCATCCGGACCTTCGGCTGGCGTTTCTTCACCTCCACGGAGTGGGATCCGGTCGCGGGTAGATTCGGGGCGCTGCCGTATCTTTACGGCACCGTGGTCTCCTCGACCATCGCCATGCTGCTCGCCGTACCGCTTGGCCTCGGCGCGGCCGTGTTCCTCGCCGAGCTGGCGCCGCGGCGCGTGGGCGACGCGGTGGCCTTCGTGGTGGAGCTGCTGGCCTCCATCCCCAGCATCGTCTACGGCATCTGGGGGCTGTTCGTGCTCGCGCCCTTCCTGCGCACCGTGGTCGAGCCGTGGCTCGTCGGGCACCTGGGGTTCCTGCCGTTCTTCCAGGGCTTCCCGTTCGGCATCGGCATGTTGAACGCCGGGATCGTGCTGGCCGTGATGGTGCTGCCCACCATCGTCTCGCTCTCGCGCGAGATCCTGCTCTCCACGCCGCGGACGCTGCGCGAGGCCGCGCTGGCGCTGGGCTCGACCCGCAGCGAGGCGATCGGGGTCGTGCTGGACGCCGCGCGGCCCGGCATCCTCGGTGCGATCATCCTGGCGCTGGGGCGTGCGCTGGGCGAGACCATGGCGGTCACGATGGTGATCGGCAACAGCAACCGCATCTCCGCCTCGCTGCTCGCGCCCGGCTCGACCATGGCGAGCGTGATCGCCAACGAGTTCACCGAGGCCACGGGCGACCTGTACCTCTCGTCTCTGATCGAGATCGCCCTGGTGCTGTTCGTGCTCACGCTGGTGGTGAACGCCGTGGCCCGGGTGCTCGTGCACTGGGCCACGGGAGGGAGGCGCGATGTCTCCGGCGCGGCCTAGGACCTTGAGGCGACTGTGGCCGAGCGGGCCCTCGTGGGATCGCCGCCTGTGGAACGCCGCGAACCTGGCGGCCTGCTGGATCGCCTCCGCCATCGTCATCCTGCCCCTGGCGCTCATCGTCTGGCACCTGCTCGCGAAGGGGCTGCCCGCGCTGAATCTCGCCTTCTTCCTGCACATGCCGAAGCCGGTGGGTGAGTCCGGTGGCGGCATGGCCAACGCCATCGTCGGCACGCTCGTACTGGTCGGGCTCGGAGCGGTGATCGCGGTGCCGGTCGGCGTGGGCGCGGGCGTGTGGCTCTCCGAGTACGGTCACGGGCGCTTCGCCGCACTGGTCCGCTACACCGCCGACGTGCTGGCCGGCGTGCCCTCGATCGTGGTGGGCGTGGCGGCCTACGGGCTGGTCGTGGTCCCGATGGGGCGCTTCTCCGCGCTGGCCGGCGGCGTGGCGCTGGGCATCCTGATGCTGCCGACCATCGTGCGCTCCACCGAGGAGGTGGTGCGGCTCGTGCCTCGCTCGTACCGCGAGGCGTCGCTGGCGCTGGGGGCGCCGCAGCTGGCGCACCATCCAGGAGGTGGTGATCCCTTCGGCCTCGGCCGGCATCGTGACCGCCACCATGCTGGCGATCGCGCGCGCTGCGGGCGAGACCGCACCGCTGCTCTTCACCGCGCTCGGCAACCGCTTCTGGTCGCTGCGGCTCGACCAGCCCATGGCCTCGCTGCCGGTCTTCATCTTCGACTACGCGCGTGCGCCCTACGAGGACTGGAACCGCCAGGCCTGGACCGGGGCGCTCGTATTGCTCATGCTGGTGACGCTGCTCTCGGCGGTCCTGCGCATCACGCTCAGACGCCTGCCGGGGAGGAACTGAGGTGACGGTGGAGACCCCGCCCACGATCCGCACCATCCTGCCGGAGGACCGGCGCGTCGAGGCTGCCCATGCAGCGCCGGCCGAAGAAGGAGCCGCCGCGGGGGCCGCCACGCGCCAGCGGCGGCGGAGCCGTGCGTCGTGACACGCGACTTCGACCTGTGGTACGGGCCGCACCACGCACTCAAGCAGGTCACGCTCGACGTGCCCGCGCACAGCGTCACCGCCATCATCGGGCCCTCGGGCTGCGGCAAGAGCACCCTGCTGCGCTCCTTCAACCGCATGAACGACCTCATCCCGGGTGTGCGCGTGCAGGGTGAGGTGCGGGTCTCGGGCCTCGACGTCTACGCGGCCGCGACCGACGTGGTGGAGCTGCGCCGCCGTGTCGGCATGGTGTTCCAGCGCCCGAACCCATTCCCCAAGTCCATCTTCGACAACGTGGCCTTCGGCCTGCGCCTGCTCGGCCTGCGGGATCGCGCCGAACTGGAGGCGCGCGTCGAGGCCGGCCTGCGGCACGCCGCCCTGTGGGACGAAGTGCGGGACCGGCTCGGGAAGTCGGCCCTGGCCCTCTCGGGCGGCCAGCAGCAGCGTCTCTGCATCGCCCGCGCGCTGGCGGTGGAGCCCGAGGTGCTCCTGATGGACGAGCCGGCCTCCGCGCTCGACCCGACGGCCACGGCGCGCATCGAGGAGCTGGTCCTCGAGCTCAAGGAGCGCTATACCATCGTGATGGTGACGCACAACATGCAGCAGGCGGCCCGCGTCTCGGACCGCACCGCCTTCATGCTCGTCGGCGAGCTGATCGAGGTGGGCGAGACCCGCCAGCTCTTCACCCGGCCGCGCCAGAAGCTCACCGAGGACTACATCACCGGGCGCTTCGGCTAGCGCCGCGATCCACAGGGGACCGACGTGGAACGACACTTCGAACGCGAGCTGGAGGGTCTCAAGGAGCAGCTGCTGCTCATGGGCGGGCGCGCCGAGGGCATCGTGCTCAAGGCGGTCGAGGCGCTGCGCCGCCTCGACGTGAGCCTGGCGGAGGAGGTCCTCGGCGAGGACCAGGTCATCGACCGCATGGAGATCGACATCGATGAGCGATGCGTGCGCCTGCTCGCGCTCCAGCAGCCGATGGCCCGTGACCTGAGGTTCATCACGGCGGGCCTCAAGATCAACAACGATCTTGAACGCGTGGGAGATCACGCGGTGAACATCGCAGGCGGTGTGCTCCGGCTGGCGGGCGAGCCCCTGCTCAAGCCCCTGGTGGACATCCCGCGCATGGCCGGGCTCGCGGGCGGCATGCTGCACGAGGCGCTGGACGCGTTCGTGAGGCGTGACGCCGAGAGTGCGCGGCGGCTGTGTGCCCGGGACGACGAGGTGGACGCCCTCAACCGACAGGTCTTCCACGATCTCGTCGGCTTCATGGTCGAGGACCCGATGACCATCAACCGGGCGATGGAGTTGATCCTGGTGGCGCGCAACCTCGAGCGCGTGGCCGACCTCGCCACCAACATCGCCGAAGAGGTCGTCTTCATCACCGAAGCGCGGGTCATCAAGCACCACGCCGAAGATGCCGAGCGGCCGGGGGACGAGGAGTTCGGCCGCTCGTAGCTGCCGCACGCGATCCCGCCGGCCGACAATCGTCGCCGGGGACGTCGTCGGCCACCGCCGCGATCGACCGGCTCCCCGTCCTACGCGTAACGAGTCCTTCGGTCCTCCGGGGTTGTGAGTGCCCGAGTGACCGGGGCGAGGTCAGCGTCACCGGTACGCGGCTCGCTCGCGCCCAGGCGGGCGAGGCGGGCGAGGCGGGCGAACTTTCCGTGGTGCGGGCGACCACGACGGGCATATAGTCGGATCTGCCCGTATGAGTGTTCCTACGCTCACGCTCCGCAGCGGTTATGTCGCGGCGGCCGAGGAGGAACGTTCGATGCCGAATCCCCGCACGTGGTTCGCTCTGGCACTGGCCCTTTCCGCGGCGCTGCTCCCGACCGGCAGCCGTGCGTCCGCCGAGCCGACGGCGGGCAGGCTTGCCGCCTACACGGTGGCCGGTGTGGCGCCGTTCGTGGTGGACCGCGATGCGGCCGCCCAGGGCTTCCCGAGCGGGCTCGAGGTCATGCTGCGCGCCCGCGCCATCAAGCAACTCAGCCAGCGAGGCGTGTTCGAACGAGTCGTGGAGACCGCGGCCCCCGTCTCCACGCTCGTCGACACGACCGCCGCCGACGCCGCGGCCGGCGCGCCCGGCCCGGCGTCGGAACCTCAGCGCCTTGACCTCGCCACCACCATCACCTACATCGACGTGCCCTCGACGTTCGCGCGCTTCTTCGGTGCGCAGGCACGTGTGCAGGCGCGCTTCGTGTGCACCGACACGCGAACCGGACGGGAGTTGTGGAGGTTCTTGAAGGAGGGGAAGTGCTCCGGTCCGCTGCGGCCGGAGCAGGCCGCGCAGCAAGCCGGATTCAACCTGGTCAAGGCGCTGGTCCAGGAACTCGTGACCGCGACCACGTCCTCGCCTGGCGCGCCGCAGGGGCCCGCGTCGGCGCCCGGCTGGAAACGCGCGAGTCCCTACGGGCCCTGGCGTGGATTCGTCGGCGTATCCAGCACCGGCCACCAACTGACCGCGTCCGAGATGAACCGCGTATACGGCACGCTCGGCGGAGTGAGGTTCGACTACTCCTACTGGTTCCGGCCGTGCTGGGGCGCGCGCGCGGCGCTCAACTTCTCGTCTGCGCGCACGAAGGTGGACGTCACCGACCCGACGGTGAAGGTGGAGACCAACTTTATGGACGTGCTCAGCGTCCCCACGACGGTCGAGGTGCTGCGCCGCTGGCGCGGTGGGGACTGGACGCGGGAAATCGGCGCCTACTACGGCCTGGGCATCGCGTTCATCGAGAACGACGAGACCATCCGCCTGCGCGTCGTGGAGGAGCCCACGCTCGACACGCTCGACGTCAAGACCGATGGCGCGTACTACAGCTACGGCGTTACGTTCGTGGCGGGCTACCAGTTCCACATCTGGAACCGCTTCCACGGGACTCTCGAGGCCCGGTGGCTGCAAGCCCAACGCGGACGCTTCCGTGATGGCGCAGATCCGAAGAACGCCGAGGAGGAGCAGGTGTACGCCGAGTTCAAGCGGTTGATCCACCGGCCCGACTACGACGTGACTGGCTGGCAGGCGAGCCTGGGTGTGAATTGGGGGAAGTGAGTCGGGGGCCGCGAGACTAGACTATGGACACGTGGAAGTTCTACGACATCACCCATCGCGAGCACGTGATCTGCAATCCCACGAGCGAGGAGAAGCTGGGCCGCCTTGTGGAACTGCTGCGGCTTCCGCCCAACGCGCGCGTGGTCGACATCGCCTGCGGCAAGGGCGAGTTCCTGACTCGCCTGGCCGAGGCCTACAGGGTCGGCTGCGTGGGCATCGACCTCTCACCGTTCTTCGTTGCGGAAGCCGGAAGTAGGCTCAGGGTGCGGGTGCCCGCCGCGCAGGTCGTCTTCCTTCAGATGAACGGCGCCGACTTCCAGCCGGACGAGCCTCACAGCTTCACCGTGGCCTCCTGCATTGGCGCCAGCTGGGTCTACGGAGGGCATGCCGGCACTGTGGATGCGCTCATACGCATGGTCGTGCCCGGCGGCTGGGTGATCACGGGCGAGCCGTACTGGCTGCAGGAGCCATCTGAGGAGTACCTCCAGGTCCTCGGCGAGGGGAGGGAGGCGTTCGGGACGCACGCTGGCAACGTCGAGGTGGGGGAGGAACGGGGGCTCGACCTCGTCCACACTCTTGTGAGCAACAAGGACGACTGGGATAGATACGAAGGACTGCAGTGGGCCGCTACGGTCGAGTACGCGCGCTCGCATTCGGATGACCCGGATCTGCCGGAGCTTGTGCGCCGAGTAGCCAAGGAGAGGGCAGCATACCTTCGCTGGGGTCGAGACACGCTCGGTTGGGCGATCTACGTCTTCAGACGTCGGACCCCGGAGCCACCCGTTTCGGTTGGCCATTGAGCCCAGCAGAATGAATGCGACGCGCGCGAGCTGCCGCGCCGGCCAATCACGAGGCCCCGCGCAGACTTGCCCGTTGCGTTCTCTGCGCCACACTCAATCGGTTGGCGGCGGCAGCACGTGCGGCGAAAGCCGATGCCGTTGCCAGGTAGCTGCTACGTTGGACGACTCCAACGACCAGGGCGCCTCACAAGGGGCGCCCTAACTTGTTGTGGTATTGGTGCCGGAGGTGGGGGTCGAACCCACACGAGGTTTGAGCCTCACGGGATTTTGAGTCCCGCGCGTCTGCCAGTTCCGCCACTCCGGCACATCGTGCAGCCGTCTGCGCGCCCCGGGTCGCTCGAGCGCGATCCCGTCGCGGCCCGCGCGCCGGATCCGTGCCCCGGCCTCCGCGCGCCATTCGTCGGGCCTGCCCCTGCGGACTCGGCTCGCGCGTGCCGATAACCCGGGAGGGTGCGGCGCTCGTGTGCGAGTCCGAACGGGCAGGATAGCGCGGCTGGATGCCGGTGACCAGCGGCCGAGCGAGCCGGGCCCGGCCGCGGCAGCCGGCGTCGCCCATGCGATGTCGCTTGCCCGAGGTGTTATGCTGCATCCCCCGCGTGACGTGGACCGGGACCGAGGCTGATGCGAAGAGCATTGATTGTGGCCGCCATTCTGCTCGTGCTTGCGATCCTGGGGTTGCGCACGGATCGGGCGCCGTTGCGGCGTCTCTACGAGAGCGTGCCCCGCCCGCTGCCGAACGCGGACCTGGTGCTCGACGGCGCCACGTGGCGGCAGGCCATGGCGTGGGAGGTGCGCAAGGGGCCGTACGCCGGCGCGTGGAGCTGGGGCGACTGGCGGGTCGTGGACGGCGTGCTCGAGGGACGCGACGACGCCGGTGACTTCGCGGTCTACTTCACCCCGTTCGACCACGGCGGGGACTTCCTGCTCGAGACCCGCGTGCGCCTCCTGCCCGACTCCGCGGGACGCGTGGCCGAAGCCCACCTGCTCACGCGGGACAGCCGCGAACTGCACCACGAGAGCGGTGCCGTGCTCTTCGGCGGCCAGCGGCGGGTCAGCGCGCGGCACATGGTGGACCGGGTCGACTACGTCCTGCGCGTCATCAAGCCGTCCCGGCCGGTGAGCGAGGGGGACTGGCACCTGCTGCGCTTCGCGGTGCGCGACGGCCGCGTGCAGGTCTGGCTGGACGGAGTCCGCCTCTACCGCTCCGAGAAGACCTACCCGGCGGGCACCTACCGCGAGCCCCATTTCGCCGTGCGTAACGGGGTCGTCCAGTTCAGCGGGATCAAGATCTATGTCGCATTTTGAAGTGGCTTCCTTTAGTATTCTGTGGAGCATCGGGATTCTGTGCATCCGGGGGGCCGCCTGGTGACACGCGAACGCGTCCGATTCCACCTGCGGACCTGGCTGACCGCTCTCGGCGTCGCCCTCGCGGCGTGGGGTGTCGTGGCGGTGGCCTTCGCCGTGTCCGCCGACGCGCCGGTCCCGTTCGGCCAGCGTTTCCCCCGCCCGTGGTACGTGCTGGCGATGCTCTACCCGCTGTACGCGATCCTGCTGCTGATCTGCGTCTACGTGGTCCGCCACTACTGGTTCACGCTCAACCGCCTGCATGGCACCCAGCGCCACCCGTATCTCGACATCGACACCGCCGACTGGCCCGAGGTGACGGTGTTGGTACCGGCCCACGACGAGGAGCCGGTGATCGGGGCGGTCCTCACGGCGCTGCTCGAGGTCGACTATCCGGCCGGGCGGCTGCACATCCTGCCGGTCGACGACCGCTCGAAGGACCGCACCGGCGAGATCATCGACGGGTTCGCGGCGCGCTACCCGGGCCGCGTGGCGCCCTATCACCGCAAGCAGGGCGAGCCGGGCAAGGCCGCGGCGCTGCGGGACGCGATGAAGCTGGTCACCACCGACATCGCGCTGGTGTTCGACGCCGACTACATCCCGGGGCACGGGCTGATCAAGCAGCTGGTGGCGCCGTTCTTCGACCCCGAGGTGGGGGCGGTGATGGGCCGCGTCGTGCCGCACAACGTGGGCCAGAACCTGCTCACGCGGCTGCTCGACCTCGAGCGCACCGGCGGCTACCAGGTGGACCAGCAGGCGCGCATGAACCTCAAGCTCGTGCCGCAGTACGGCGGCACGGTGGGCGGCGTGCGCTGCAGGGCGCTGGAGAGCGTCGGCGGCTGGCGCGTGGACACGCTGGCCGAAGACACCGACGCCACGTTCCGGCTGCTGCGCGGCGGCTGGAAGACGGTCTACCAGAACCGCTCGGAGTGCTACGAGCAGGTGCCGGCCACCTGGCCGCAGCGCATGCGGCAGGTCCGGCGCTGGGCGCGGGGGCACAACGAGGCGCTGTGGGCGCACGCCACGCACCTGCTGACGGGGCCGCGGACGCATTTCCGCGAGAAGCTCGACGGCTGGCTGCTGCTCAACGTCTACCTGATGTCGCCGGTCCTGCTGCTGGGCTGGCTGCTGGCGATGGCACTGTGGTACCTGGGCGAGACGCGGCCCGGCCTGATCGTCATCCTGCTGGTCACCTCGTACAGCGCGCTGGGCAACTTCGCCATCTTCTTCGAGATCAGCGCGGCCGCCTACCTGGACGGCTCGCGTGCGCGGGTGCGCCTGCTGCCGCTCATCATGCTGGGCTTCCTGGTCGGCCTCTTCGCCATCTCGCACGAGACCCTGCTGCAGATCCTGCTGCCGCGCCGGCCGGGCGCGCGGGTCCGCTGGCAGAAGACCGAGCACCCGCACGCCTACCGCGACGGGGGGGAAGAATGGCCTTGATCCTGACGGTCGTGGCCTGTCTCGCGCTCTTCCTGGGCTGGGCCGCCCTGCCGCTGCTGCCGTCGCTGCTCGAGGCGCGCCGCCGCACGGACATCAAGCCGTTGCGCGTGGTGCGCACGTCCGACGTCGACATCCGGCACTTCGCGACGGCGTTCCAGGCGTGGGTGGAGAGCCACCTGGGCGCGGCCCTGGCCGCGTGCCGGGCGGGCGGCGCTGCGGTGAACGGCACGCTCGAGGACGGCACGCCGTACCTCGCGCTGCCCTCCGGGGCGATGCCCGCGCTCACGACCGCGCCGGCCGGCCCGCCGACGTGCGAGGCGGTGGTGCTCGGCTGCGGCGACCTCGGCCTGCCGTCCCGGGCGATCTTCCCGCGCGAGACCTACGCGGCCGGCAGCGTGGAGGTCGGCGAGGAGAGCGTGTGCCGCGCCATCCTGGCCGGCGGCGACCTGCGGCTCGGCCGGGGTTGCTGGTCGCTGCGCTGGTTGCACGCACGGGCGCGCCTGCTGGCGCGGGAGTCCTGCGCGCTGCACGGGCGCGCGTCCGCGGACGTGGCCATGTCGCTGGAGCAGGGCTGCCGCTTCGAGCGTCTCCACGCGCCGACGGTCGCGTTCGGCGAGCCGGTGGAGCCCGGGCCGGTGCGCCCGGGGCTGGAACCGTACCTGGCGAAGGACGTGCCGAACCTGGTCGAGGACGCCGCGGGGCGCTGGCTGGTGCGGCAGCGGCTGGAGATCCCCGCGCACCGGCTGGTGACGTCCAGCCTGGTGGTCACGGGCGAGTTGCAGGTCGGAGAGGGCACGCGGATCGTCGGCAGCTTGAAGAGTCACGGCGACCTGGTCCTCGGGGCGGGGGTGCAGGTGGAGGGCTCGGTGGTCTCGGGGCGGGACCTGGTGGTGGGGCGCGGGTGCGAGATCCACGGGCCGGTGGTCGCCGAGCGCGACGGGCGGCTCGAGGCGGGGGCGAGGCTGGGCTCGGAGCAGCGGCCGACGACGCTCAGCGCGCGCTGCCTCGAGATCGAGGCCGGCAGCGCGGTGCACGGCACGGTCTGGGCGCACGGGGGCGGCGTGGTGCTGCCGCGCGGGGGCGCAGCGGTGGCGCCGGCGAAAGGAACGAACTGAGATGGCGACCTCGCGTCACCTGCTGCTGGACGCGCAACTCCCATGGGCCGACGCCGCGACGCGCCGCGAGGTGCTGCGGCTGCGCCAGCGCGGCTGGGGCGGCGGCGATATCCCGGCCCACCGCGCGCTGCGCGTCTCGCCGGTCCAGCCGGCGAAGCTGGTGCCGGCGTCCCTGCTCGCGCTGCTGCTGTTCGCCGCCTACCTGCTGCTGCTCGGTCCGCTCGCGCGCCTGTGGGTCGGCATGCTCGAGTTCTGGCGCGGCGCGGTGGACCTGCCGGGCCACGTCTCGCTGGTGCCCTACGACTTCTACGGCCTGCTCCGGTTCGACGTGCCGTTCCTGCACTACGGCTCCGGCCTGCCGGGCAGCGCGCTGTGGTGGGGTGGCCTGGCGTTCGTGCTGGTCATCGGGCTCGGTTCGTTCGCGGTGCCGCTGCGGTGGCTGCCGCTGCGCTACGTGCTGCGCCTGCTCGCGTTCTTCCAGGCCGGCGCACAGCTGTTCTTCGGGCTCTGGCCGTGGGCCTTCCCCTACGACGGCAGCGGCTACGTCCACGGGATGCTCATCGCGGACCTCATGCTGATCTCGCTCATCCCGGTGATGCTCGGCTTCACCTACTTCGTGCTCGACTTCAGCCTCTGGCGCAAGGCCCTGCTCGCGCTGCTGACGATGCTGCACATGCTCGTGCTGGTGCCGCTGCAGTACGTGGTGCACGCCTACGTCATCCACCACCTGTCGCTGCTGTTCATGCCGCTCATGTTCTTCGTCTTCGGCCTGACGGTGAACGTGCTGGTGTTCATCTCGTTCTACGCCTGGGGCGTGAGCTGGCGGAACCCGATGCGCGCCGAGGATGCCCGCTGGGCGGGCCGCCAGAACGGGAACGGCAACGGCAACGGCAACGGCGGCGGCAACGGCGGCCGCGGGGCGAACGGAAACGGCGCGCGGAGCGCCGCGGTCGGGGCGGCGCTGGTGCTGCTCGCGGCGGGCGCGGGCGGCGCGTGGGGCGCGCCCGCGCTGACGCGCTCGATCGAGATCGGCGGCGCCTGGGGCCACTACACCGAGGGCTACGGCGACTCCGACGGGGAGTTCCTGCGCGCCGGCCTGGGCCGCGCGGAGCGCTGGGCCTGGCGCGCCGAGGCCGGGCGCTCCGCCCGCTTCGGCGACGAGAGCCTCGACGGCGGGCTCTCGTACGCCCACTGGTTCGGCAAGACCAGCGTGACGCTCGGCGCGTCGTCGGGCACGGGCGACTTCATCGCCAACCGCTATCGGCTCGACGCCGCGGTGAGCCGCCCGCTGGCGGGCGTGGTCACGACGCTGGGCTACACGCGCATCCAGAGCAAGGGGGAGAACCGCTCGGACGGCGTCGGCCTGGGCCTGGTGCGCTACACGCCGCACTGGGTCTACAGCGCGCAGGCGCGCCTCGACATCGGGCAGCCGGGCGCCACGCAGTCGGCCTCGGGTGGCGTGGGGCTGAGCTACGTCGTCTGGCGGCGCCTGTCGATCGGCGTCGGGTACGACGTGGGCAACGTCTCGTACCAGCTGGTGGGCCCCGGGAAGGCGCTGGTGGACTACCGCGGCAGCGGTTTCAACCTCGGCTACTCGCAGTGGTTCGACGCCCAGTGGGGCCTGAACGCCAAGGTGGACTACGGCGACACGCCCTTCTACATCGTGCGCGGCGCGAGCCTGGGGATCTTCCGCGAGTGGTAGGTCGCGGGGGGCGAACCTAGAGCCGCGACAGCCCGCGGGTGCCGAGGCCGATGGCCCAGGCGATCGCCGCGAAGAGGCAGGCGTCGAAGAGCAGCTGGAACAGGTACAGGTGCTTGACGATGTCGTAGAGGCCGTCGCCGACCACGCAGACGCCGAATTCCATGCCCGCCGCCAGCGCCAGCCCGGCGCACATCCACGCCGTGCCCCCGGCCGCGGTCGCCATGCCCGCGCGCTGCGCCTCGACCAGTGCCACGGCCATCACCCCGCCCAGGAAGAGGACCAGGAAGAGCAGGGAGCGCGGCAGGAGCATGCCCTCGACGCGGCTCCAGGCCGAGAAGTCGCGCGCCAGCGTGCCGGCCGGACGGCCGGACTCGTGCGTGTAGTTGCCCATGCGCGGGTCGCGCCAGACGAAAGTGCTGCGCGCGCACGCCGAGGCCGTGCCCAGGAAGCGCAGGGGATGGCGCGCGTGGAAGCGCAGGACGTCACCGAACCCGAAGCGGCGCCGTCACCGCCTCGATCGGGATGGAGTCCGCGAAGGCGGGCACGCCGGCGAAGCGCGCCAGCTCCGGGCCCAGCCCGAACTGCGCCAGGTCGCCGCGCGGGTCGGGCGAGTCGGCGAGGATGGTGTAGAAGACGTCGTTCCACAGGTTGCGGATGCGCTGCGCCCACGGCACCCGGGTCTGCAGGAACCCTCCGAGCGCCACGATGGCGATGGCCGCCGCGACCACCGCGACGCGCCCGCGCGCCCGGGACAGGCGTGGCAGGAGCGCGACCGGCGGCGCCATCAGGGGCAGCGCGAGGAAGTAGTTCTGGGGCTTGGCCGCGACGAACAGGGCCGCCGCCACGAAGTATCCGGGCAGCGCCCAGGGACGGGCGCGGTCGTCCCGCAGCGCCAGGAGGCCGAAGCCGACGAGCAGGGCGAGGAAGACCAGGGTGGCGGCCTCGGCGTAGAACGAGGCCAGCGGCGCCACCCAGGCCACGTCGGTCGCCGCCAGCAGCATGGCTGCGCAGATCGTCGCGCGCGCCGGAGGGCGGAACGTGCGGGCCGCCCGCAGGATCAGGGCGATCCCCAGCAGGTAGAGCACCAGGTGCACCGCCCCCTGCGTGCGGATATCCAGACTCCCGTCCCGCGAGCCCAGGCCGGCCAGCGCCTTCGCCAGCCCGCTCAGCAGCAGCTGCGAGGACAGCAGCTGGGCCGGCTCGCTCGGCCCGGGCACGTAGGTCTGCTCCAGCCAGCCGAAGTATCGCTCGCTCCACTGCGTGGCCTCGTGCTGCAGGCCGAGCGGGCCGAGCACGCGCACGAAGTCACCGTTGTCGGCCAGGCCCACGATCGGGGGCAGCAGGAGCTGGCGGACCAATATCAGAGCGACGAAGCCGAATACGAACCACTCCGGGGCCGGCCAGCGTCGGGGCGGCCGGTCACCCTTCCGTTCCACGGGCACGATGGGCACCTCCCAGCGCCGCAGCATATCCCAGTTCCCGGCGGGGCGCAGGGCGGGCCCGGGCCGGCCCGCGGCGACCGCCACCCACCGAGGCCTCGCAGGCGCCGGCGGAGTGTCACGGGGACGTGAACGGGTGCGCCCCCGGACCGGCCGCCTGCATCAGAAGGGCAGGTGCCGCCGTCGGGCCCGCCTGCGGCGGGCCGGGCGCCGTGCTGCGCCGGGATGGGACGAGAGGAGGGAAGACGAGCGATGTTCGACGTTCCGCTGACGCCCGACCCGGCCTTCTCTCCGCGCACGCTGCGCGAGCTGGGGCCGCTGTTCACGCCGGCCGAGAAACGCTTCGAGCGCATCACGCGCCTGGCCGCACGCTTCCTCCGCGTGCCGATGGCATCGGTCTCCCTGGTGGACTCGCGCGTCCAGGGGTTCAAGGCCGCCCACCGCGGGCGCGCCGCCCGGACCGCGCGCGCGACCTCGTTCTGCGCCTACGCCATCCTGGGTGACGACACGTTCGTGGTGCCGGACACGCTCGAGGACGGGCGCTTCCGCGACGACCCGCTGGTGACCCGGGCGCCGTTCGTCCGTTTCTACGCGGGGCACCCGCTCCGGCTCGCGGACGGCAGCAAGGTGGGCACGCTGTGCGTCATGGACACGCGGCCGCGCCGGCTGCGCGAGGCCGACGTCGAGACGCTGCGCTTCCTGGCGGGCTGGGTGCAGGACGAGCTCCAGATGCAGGCGCTCAGCGACGGCCAGGCCGCGATCGTCGCGGAGCGCGACGAGCTGCGGCGCCGCAGCATGCTGGACCCGCTCACCCGGGTCTGGAACCGGGACGCGGTCCTCGAGGTGCTGGCGCGGGAGCTGGCGCGCGCGGTGCGCGAGGGCGCGCCGCTGTCGGTGATCGTGGCGGACGTGGACCACTTCAAGAAAGTCAACGACACCTTCGGTCACCTCGCCGGGGACCGGGTGCTGCTCGGCGTGGTGGAGAGCCTGCGCGCGGCGCTGCGGCCGTACGACGCGGTCGGTCGCTTCGGCGGCGAGGAGTTCCTGGTGGTGCTGCCGCACTGCGACGGCGAAGCCGCGCGGACCATCGCCGAGCGCATGCGGGGCAAGGTCGAGGCGGAGCGCTTCGAGACCGCGGCCGGAGTGGTGCGCGCGACGCTCAGCCTGGGGGTGGCGACGACGCCCGCCGTGCCGTCGGCGGTCGCCGACGCGCCGGGGATCTTCGAGGCCGCCGACCGCGCGCTCTACCGGGCGAAGGCGGACGGGCGCAACCGCGTCGCGTTCGCCGCCTGAGGCGCCCGCCGGCCGCGGCCATCACATCCCCAGGTCCGTCCCGCCGCGACCCGGCTAGTCGTGGACCAGCGTCACTTCGCACCCGCCGCCCGTGAGCATGACGGAACAGCCGGCGCTTCCGTCGCCCGTCACAGTGAAGGTCGCGACGGAATCCGTCGCGGCGCTCGCGAGCACGACGATGCCCATCCCGGCCACGATGGTCGCGCCGGCGTGGGCGGACGCGGTGGCGCTCGCCTGCCGGGCCGCGGGGGGCGGGGGTGCCCCGAGCAGCGCGACCAGCGCGGCGAGCCGGAGGGCGGTGGCCGTCCGGTGGCTGTGACCCGTGTGACCCATGGGGAGATTGTACCGCATCCGTCGCGGTGCGCCTGAGTCAAAGGCGCGCCGTCCGGGAGGGCGGTCGTCGCTTCACGCCGCCCGGCCGGCCGCGCTACACTCGTCCGCTCCCAGGGTCGTCGCGCCGCTCCTCCCGGAGGATCCCCATGGAGCCCAGGTCCCTCGACATCGTGCGATGCGCCGTTGCCGTGCGGCCGCTGCCGGCGCGCCGCGGGCGAACGTCCCCGTGAAGCGGAAGTCCCGACCGTCACGCCGCGCCCGGGCCGGCGCGGGGCCCCGCGAGTCCGCCGCACCCGCGGCCCGGCAGCCGTGGCCGGTGCTGCCGTGGCCGGCCGTGCTCGCGCTCATCCTGCTGGCCGCGGCGTGGCTGCAGCGCGCGGCGCTGCGCGCGCCGTTCTTCGCCGACGACTACCTGTTCCTCGACCAGGCGCGGAACCACACGCTCTGGGGGGCGCTCACCTCACCCGACCCGATCGGCAATTTCGTGCGCCCGGTGGGTCGGCAGCTTCACTTCTGGCTGCTGGCCCACGCCAGCGGCGAGTCGGCGTTCGCCTTCCACGCCGCGAGCCTCGCGCTGTTCCTCGGCGTGGTGGGGCTGCTCTTCCTGGTGACCCGGCGCCTGGCCGGGACGACCGCCGCGGCGATCGCGGCGGCCTTCGTGGCGCTCCACTACGCGGCGGACGTGCCGCTGTTGTGGGCTTCGGGCAGCCAGGATCTGCTGGCACTGCTCGGCGCGCTCGGGGCGCTGGCGCTGTTCCTCGACGGCCGGCGATGGCTGGCCGCGATGGCGCTGCTCGGCGCGCTGCTCTCGAAGGAGACGGTGCTGTTCACGCCCCTGGTGGCGGTGCTGGCCGCCCGCCGCGCCGGGGAGCCATGGCAACGGAGCCTGCTGCGTGGCTGGCCGCTCGGGCTCGCGGCCGCGGCCTGGGCGGCGCTGTGGGCGACGGTCATGCTGCACAGCCCGGGGGCGCGCGGGGCGGTGACGTGGAGCGCGGCGAGCGCGGCGGCCGCGTTCGCGCACCTCGTGCAGGTGACCTTCGGGCTCGAGTGGCGCGCGGGCGGGGCGCTGCGCTTCCTCACGCTGCTGCCGCCGGTGGTCCCGCTCGCGCTCGCGCTCGCCGCGGTCGCCCTGGCCGGGAGCGAGCGGCGCGCCGCGCCGGGCGCGAGCGCCGCGCCGGGTTTCCCGACGGTCGCGCTGGGGATCGGGTGGGCCCTGCTCGGCGCCGTGCCGGTGGCCGCCGTCGCGTCGGCCTGGAGCGCCTACTACTACCTGTTCGCGCTGTGCGGAGCCGGGCTCGCGCTCGGTGCGGCGCTGGCCACGCGGCGGCGCTCGACGGCCATCGTGGTGCTGGCGCTGCTGGGGTGGGGATCGGAGAACGGGCGGCGGCTCGACGAGTTCATCACCGCCCCTGGCGCCTGGACCAGCCAGTCCCACGTGAACCGCCGCTACGTGGAGCGGGCGAACTCGTTCGTCGAACGCTACCTCGGGCAGATGCGCGCCGCGCGGCCCACCCTGCCGCCGCGAAGCACGGTGTTCTTCGGGGGGTTGCCGGCGTTCACGGGCTTCCAGGCGGGTGACGGTCCGCTGGTGCGCTGGGCCTACCGCGACAGCAGCCTGCGCTCGTACTACCTCATGGAGTTCACCGCGGAGCGCTTCCGCCGCGGGCCGGCGTACGGCTTCCTCTTGAAGAACGACACGCTCGGCGAGATCGCGATGGATCGGGGGCGGTTGCAGTCGCTCGCCCTGACGGCGGTGGCGGCGGAGCGCCCCGCGGTGGCGTTGAGCCTGCTGGAGCTGCCGGAGGCGGTCGGCCCCGACGATCGCTTCGCGCCCTACTGGCGGGCCTGGCTGCGATGGGGGCTGGGCGACACGACGCGGGCGCGGGCGGAGCTGCGGCAGGCCGGCCTGACGCTGGATGCCGGGCCCACGCCCGAGATCCCCGAGGTCCTGCGACTCGTCACGGCGGGCGACACGGCGCAGGCGGTGAATCTCATGTCGCGCGGCATGATGCGGCACGTGCTCGATCCCGAGGCGCACGCGATGCTCGGCGGGATGTTCGTGAACATGAGCGGCTTCGAAGGGGAAGCGGCGATCGAAGCGTACGCCGCGACCCTGCTGGCGCCAGAGGTCGGGCGCTACTGGTGGCTGATGGGCTACATGCAGTCGAAGGCCATGCGCTACGAGGAGTCCCGGCGCTCGCTCGAGCGCTTCTTCGCCCGGGGCGGCGGCTATCCGCAGGAGATGGCGGAGGCGAAGCGGCTGCTGGACTGGCTGCGCTCCCGCGGGCCCGGCGGATCGAGGACCCAGCAGGCGATGCGCGAGCAGCCCGGCCCCGCCCGGTGATGCCGGCCGCCGCGGATCGGATGGCGGTGGCCCCGCGGGCGGGCGGCGGGCGCTTGACGCTCACGAACGGGCCCGCGTAGCGTCCCGCGCACCATGGCACGTCGCGTCTCCGCTCTGCAGCTGGTCCGCCTCGCCGCCCAGGTCGGCGTCGCCGCGGCGGCGGTGACGGCCGGCGTGCGGCTCGCGCGGGGCTGGTCGCTCGCCGGCGTCGAGAAGTACTGCCCGTTCGGCGGGCTGGAGACGGCCTGGTCGTTCGTGACCCGCCGCAGCTTCAGCTGCGCGGCGGGGGAGTTGAACCTCGCGCTGTTCCTGGCGCTGTTGGGGCTCACGCTGGTCGCGCGCAAGGCGTTCTGCTCGTGGGCCTGCCCGGTCGGCTCGCTGAACGAGTGGATCTTCCGGCTGGTGCGGCGGACCGGCACGCGGCCGCCGCTCGAGCCCGGGCCGCGCGCCGATCGCGCGCTGCGGTGGCTGCGCCTCCCGGTGCTCGGCGTGGTCCTGTTCTTCACCTGGCGGACCGGCGAGCTGGTCTTCCGCGGCTACGACCCGTACTACATCCTGACCAGCGCGCACGGCGAAGAGGTGCGGCTCTGGAGCTACGCGCTGCTCGCCGCCGTGCTCGCGCTCGGCGCGATCGTTCCGATGGCCTGGTGCCGCTACCTCTGCCCGCTCGGCGTCACGCTCTGGCCGTTCTCCGCGGTGGGGCGGCTGCGCCTGCGGCGCTCGGAGTCGCGCTGCACCGCCTGTCGCTCGTGCAGCCAGGCCTGCCCGCACGGCATCGACGTCGCGGGTGGCGCCGAGGTGCGCTCGGGCGAGTGCACGCTCTGCCTCGAGTGCTCGAGCGCCTGCCCGGCGCCGGGCGCGCTCGAGTTGCGCCTGGAGGTCACGAAGCCATGAGGGTGTCTCCCTGGGTGGTTCCGGCCCTGGTGATCCTGGCGGCCGCGCTGGGCATCGGCAGCGCGCGCTTCCTGGCCGCGCCGAGCTTCACGCGGGACTACGCCGCCGCTGCCGGCGCGCGGGTGGAGACGGTCCGGTTCGTGGTCCGCGGGCTCAAGTGCGTGGACACCGCCCGGCAGCTGGCCGGGCAGTTCGCGGACGAGCCCGGGGTGCTGCGCTGCGTCGCCTACGCCTCGCGCAACGAGGCGCGGGTGACCTACGACGCGGCGGTCACCGACCCGCGGGCCCTGCGGGCGGCGATCGAGGGGCCGGTGGTGGACGAGGCCAGCGGCCAGATCCGTTTCCACCAGTTCGAGGTCGTCTCGCCGGACGGGGGCGGAATCCGCTAGAATGTCCGGCGGCAGTCGGACCCCTTTGACCACTGGAGGTTCATCCATGCGCAGCCTGAGAGCGTCCGTCGCGGTCCTCGTCTTCCTGCTGTTCTCCGCCGGCCTTGCCCTCGCGGCCGAGCAGGCCACCGAGCAGTCGAACGCCGCCGGCCCGCAGGAAGTGGCCGTCTTCTCCGTCCCCAAGCTGGCGAAGGGGAACGTGCTGCAGGAGCTGGCGAAGGTCCTGGCCGACAAACCCGGGATCGTGCTCGCCGAGATGGACGCGGGCAAGAAGACGTTCAACGTCACGTTCGACAACCGTCACACGAACCCCGAGGAGATCCTCAAGTCGGTGAGCACGGTGTCGAAGAAGGCGAAGCTGGTCGGCGTCATGGCGGCCGACGGCAAGGGCGGCGCCGGCTGCGGTGGTTGCCCGAGCGCGAAGAAGTGCGCCGGGGCGAAGAAGTAGCCGGCGGGAACCCCGGCCCGGGCGGCCGGGAGCGCGGCCGGAGGGCGCCGGGAGGCGCCGGGACGCGCCCCGGCCGCGTTTGACGCGAGCGCGCGGCTGGGGTAGAAACTCACTCCGCCCGTACCGTGTGGGGCTGTAGCTCAGTTGGGAGAGCGCTTGACTGGCAGTCAAGAGGTCGACGGTTCGATCCCGTTCAGCTCCACCATTTGGTCTTGAGGTAGAAGCGGTCTCGAGTCCCGCCGGCGGCAGGCTGGTGGGACTTGTCGTTGAATGGTGCGGGCCCGTCCTGCTCAGTCGCCGGCAGCCCCCGCCGGGACGCGGGCGTCCACGCGCTCGCCGCGGGAGAGGGCGCGCCTCCAGCGCACGGCGCAGTCGACGACCACGACGACGAGCAGCGCCATGACCACCAGCGTCACGACGCACTGGACGCGGGCGGCGACGGGAGCGGCCGCGAAAGCGGCGGCCCACCCGGGGGCGCCTGCCAGGAGCTGGGGCCGCAGGTAGTTGACGCCGATGTTCATCCAGCCCGCGACCAGCGTGTTCACGCACATGAAGGCGAGCGGGACCAGCGTCACCGCGAGGTAGCGGGCGCGGCCGGTGTTGATCAGCCACGACGTGCCGATCGCCAGCGCGAAGGCCGCCAGCATCTGGTTGGTGACGCCGAGCATCGGCCAGATCGTGCTCACCGTGCCGGTCCAGACGAAGTAGCCCCACAGCGCGACGGCGACGGCGCTGAAGCCGACGGCCGCGCCGGTGCCCTTCCACTCGCGCAGGCCGGGGAAGACCAGCCCGCCGACGTCCTGCAGCATGTAGCGCATCACGCGCGTGCCGGCGTCGATGATGGTGAGCACGAAGAGCGCCTCGAACATGATGGCGAAGTGGTACCAGAAGGCCATCAGCCCGCGCAGGAAGGGGATGGCGGAGAAGATCTGCGCCATCCCCACCGCGAGCGACACCGCGCCCCCGGGGCGTCCGGCGAGCTTCTCGCCGACCTGGGCCTCGAGCGTGGCGAGGTTCTGCGCCACCATGCCGAGCTTCGCGAACACCTCGGGCCGCGCGTTGATGGCGTAGTAGTCGCCGGGCTGCAGGGCGCAGGCGGCGATCAGCGCGATGACGCCGACGAAGCCCTCGGTGAGCATCGCCCCGTAGCCGATCGGCAGCATGTGGCGCTCGCGGTCGATCATCTTGGGCGTGGTGCCCGAGGAGATGAGCGAGTGGAATCCCGAGATCGCGCCGCAGGCGATGGTGATGAAGACGTAGGGGAAGAGCGGCCCCGGGAAGACCGGCCCGCCGGTGCGCGCGAACGACGTGAGCGCCGGCATCTGCAGGTGCGGGTTCACCACGATCACGCCCACGGCGAGCAGCGCGATGGCGCCGACCTTCATGAAGGTCGAGAGATAGTCGCGCGGCGCGAGCAGCAGCCACACCGGCAGCACCGAGGCGACGAAGCCGTAGACCATGAGCCCCACGCCGATCGTCCGGTCGGAGTGGATGAAGAACCGCGCCAGCGGCGAGCCGTGCACCCACGCGCCGGCGGCCAGGGCGGCGAGCAGCAGCGCCACGCCGAACGCGGTCGCGCCGCGGATCGAGCCGGGGCGGAGCTTGAACGACCAGACGCCCATCACCATGGCGATCGGGACGGTGCACAGGATCGAGAACACGCCCCAGGCGCTCTCCTTGAGCGAGTTCACCACGACCAGCGCCATGGCGGCCAGCGCGACGGTCATCACGAAGATGATGGCGATGGCGGTGGCGGTGGCGGTCAGCCCGCTCACCTGGTCGCGGGCGATGTTGGCGAGCGAGCGCCCGCCACTGCGCACCGAGGCGACGAGGATGATGAAGTCGTGCACCCCGCCGGCCAGGACCGCGCCGAGCAGCAGCCAGAGGAAGCCGGGGAGGTAGCCGAACTGCGCCGCCAGCACCGGCCCGATCAGCGGACCGGCCCCGGCGATGGCGGCGAAGTGGTGGCCGAAGAGCACCAGCGGGTGCATCGGCACGTAATCGCGTCCGTCGCGTTGCGCGTGCGCGGGGGTCGCGCGCAGGTCGTCGATCGTGGCGAGCCGGGCGGCGAGGAACGCGCCGTAGAAGCGGTAGCCGAGGAGCAGGACGAGCGCGGCGCAGACCACCAGGTACAGCGCGGGCACGGGACCTCCGGCGGGCGGCAGGCGACGGGTGGCAGGCAGGAACGCGGGCCCCGGCCGGCGAGGCCCGCCCGCGAATCTAGCCCGGCGCCGGGCGTGGCTCAAGCGCCGGGCGCCGTCGCCCGCCCGCCGCGCCGCTCACGTTGTGACCCCGGCGGGCGCGTGCTAGGGTCCGCCGCCCATGTCCGACGCCCCGCGTACCGATCCGGCCGAGCCCGATGAGGGCCAGCGCGAAGCCGCGCTGCGTTCGCTCTCGGTCCTCGGCACGCCGGCCGGCGACTCGTTCCAGTCCGACGCCAACCTGAACGACCTGCTGCGCGCGGCGAGCCGCCACGTGCGCCGCCTGGTGGAGTGCGGGCGGGTGCACATCTGGGTGGCGCGGCGCGCCGGCGAGCGCCTGGTCTCGCGCGTCTTCGACGAGGAGCACGGCGGCATCGCGGGCGAGTTGCGCCTGGCGCGCGGCGAGGGGCTGGCGGGCTGGGCCATCGCCCAGGAGCGCTCGCTGCGGCTCGGGCCGGGCGAGGCGCCGCCGGCGGACCTGAAGGGCGTGACCGAGCCCTTCCACTCGGCGCTGGTCATCCCGCTGTTCCGCCGCGGCGAGGTCTTCGGCGCCATCGAGTGCCTCGACCGGCAGGGCGGCTCGTTCAGCGACGCCGACTTCGACCACCTCGACGTCGCCTCCGAGCACGTGGCCTTCGCGCTCGACAACGCGCTGCTCTACGAGGAGACGGAGCGGCGCGCGCTCGAGAAGGAAGTCCTGCTGGAGATCTCCCGGACGCTCTCGGCGCCGCTCGACCTGGACGAGGTCCTCGAGGCCATCTTCCGCTCGCTGCGCCAGGTGGTGCGCTACGCGGCGGCGGCCATCTACCTGGTGAACCGCTCGACCCAGCGGCTCGAGCTGGTGCGCGACACGGGCTACCCCACGGGCTCGGACGAGGCGTTCCGCCTGTCGGTGGGCGAGGGGATCGTGGGCTGGGTCGCGAAGACCGGCGAGGCGGTGATCGTGCCCGACGTGCGCCGCGATCCGCGCTACGTCAGCGCCCGCGCCGAGACGCGCTCGGAGCTGGCGGCCCCGCTGGTGCTGGCGGGGCGCACCATCGGCGTGTTCAACCTCGAATCGGACCGCGAGGACGCATTCCACGCGGGCCACCTCGAGATGCTCGCGGTGTTCGCCTCGCAGGCGGCGGTCTCGATCGAGCGCGCGCGGCTGACGCGCGAGCTGCTCGACCGCCGGCGGCTGGAGAAGGAGCTGGCGATCGCGCGCGAGATCCAGGCCTCGTTCCTGCCCAAGCGCGCGCCCGAGGTGGCGGGATTCGATCTGGCGGGCGCCACCCAGCCGCACGACGAGGTGGGCGGCGACTACTTCGACTTCATCCGCGTCTCGGACTCGCGGCTGGGCATCGCCATCGCCGACGTCTCGGGCAAGGGCATCCCGGCGGCCCTCATCATGGCGGGCTTCCGCATGAGCCTGCTGGCCGAGATCCGCAACGAGTTCACCATGCGGGCGGTCATGCGCAAGGTGAACACGCTGCTGCACGAGAGCACCGAGCGCGACAAGTTCGTCACGCTCTTCTACGGCGTGCTGGACTGGAAGAACCGCTCCCTGAGCTTCTCCAACGCGGGCCACAACCCGCCGCTGCTGCTGCGCGGGGACGGTCGCGCGCAGTACCTGCTCGAGGGCGGCGTGGCCCTGGGCGTGCTGCCCGACGCCCGCTACGAGGAGCGCCCGGTGGCGCTCCATCCGGGCGACGTGCTGCTGCTCTACACCGACGGAGTCTCCGAGGCCGAGTCGCCCACCGGCGAGCAGTTCGGGACCGAGCGGCTCGAACGCTGCCTGCGGCGGCTCGCGGCGGGCACGGCCCAGGAGATCCTCAAGGGCGTGGTGGACGAGGTCACCGCCTACGCGGGCGAGCACGGCGTGGACGACGATCTGACGCTGGTCGTCGTGAAGGTCCGCCCCGAGTAGCGGCGCGGCAGGGGGCTTCCGGCCGCGTCCCGCGGGGGGCCCGGCCGGCGCCTTCATGCATTACTTGAACCTCGGCGGCCTTGATTCCACGGGGCAATCCCGATAGTCTGACGGGACCTTCTCGAATCTCCCGCGTCCGGAGCCCGTCCCGTGCAATTCGACCCGTCCATCTTCCTGATCCTGCCGGTCTTCGTGCTCAGCGTCATCGCGCACGAGGCCTCCCACGGGCTGATGGCCCTGTGGTGCGGCGATCCGACGGCGCGCGAGCGGGGGCGGCTCACGCTGAACCCGCTGCCGCACGTGGACCTGATGGGCTCGATCGTCCTGCCGGCGCTGCTCTTCCTGTTCCACGCGCCGTTCCTGTTCGGCTGGGCCAAGCCGGTGCCGGTGGACCACCGCCGGCTGCGGGACCCGCGCAACGACGCGGTCAAGGTGGCGCTGGCCGGTCCGGCCGCGAACGGGTTGCTGGCGCTGGCCTTCGCCGCGCTGGCGCGGCTCGCCCCCGAGGCGGGCCCGCCGGGTTCCTGGACCGGGTTCTTCGCGCCGCTGCGCGAGATGGCGCTGGCCGGCGTGGTGTGGAACTGCGCCCTGGGGCTCTTCAACCTGATCCCGATCCCGCCGCTCGACGGCTCGTGGGTGCTGATGCGCTTCCTGCGGCTCCGGCACGTCCTCGTGCTGAACCGCTTCCGCTTCGTGGGGCTCGTACTCGTCATGTTCCTGTTCTCGTCGCACGCCACCTCGAAACTGCTGTTCTACGCGCCGCTGCGGTTCGCGGTGAACGCCTGCCTGGGCCTGTTCGGGCTGCCGTCCGCGGGGGTGGTGTGAGCGGCGCCGCGGCGAAGACGGGGCGCATCCTGTCGGGCATGCGCCCGACCGGGCGCATGCACCTGGGCAACTACGTCGGAGCGCTCGAGAACTGGGTCCAGAAACAGGACGCCGGCTGGCGCAACTACCACATGGTGGCCGACTGGCACATGCTCACGACCGGCTACGAGGACACCTCGCGGCTCCAGGACGACATCTACGACATGGTGCTCGACTGGCTGGGGGCGGGGCTCGACCCGGAGAAGAGCGTCATCTTCATCCAGTCCGAGGTGAAGGAGCACGCCGAGCTGCACCTGCTGCTCTCGATGCTGGCGAGCAAGGCCCGGCTCGAGCGCATCCCGACGCTGAAGGAGCAGATCCGCGACCTGCACCTCGACGAGCAGACCATCTCCTACGGGCACCTCGGCTACTCGGTCCTGCAGGCGGCGGACATCCTGCTGTACAAGCCGACGCACGTCCCGGTGGGCGAGGACCAGGTGCCGCACGTCGAGCTGACGCGCGAGCTGGCGCGGCGCTTCAACTTCCTCTACTGCCCGCCCGGCCAGCCGGTGTTCCCCGAGCCCGAGGCCCAGCTCACCGCCTTCGCACGCCTGCGCGGCCTCGACGGCAACCGCATGAGCAAGTCGGTGGGCAACACCATCCTGCTGACCGACACGCCCGAGGAGATCGTGCGCAAGGTGCGCCAGGCCTACACCGACCCGAAGAAGGCGCGGGCCACGGACCCGGGCCGCCCCGAGGCCGACCTCAGCGAGCTGGACGCGGAGGGGCGCCCGCTGCACCCGGGCTGCGTGGTGTTCGAGTACCATCGCAAGTTCAACCCGGACGGCGTGGCGGAGATCCGGCGGAAGTGCATCGCCGGCGAGCTGCCGTGCGTGCCGGACAAGAAGGCGCTGGCGCAGCTGTTGAGCGACGCGCTGGCCCCGATCCGCGAGCGCCGCGAGCGCTACGCGGCCGACCCGGCCCGGGTGCGCGACATCGTCGCCGAGGGGAACCGGCGTGCGCGGGCGACCGCCGCGGCCACCATGGCCGAGGTGCGCGAAGCGATGCGGCTCCGGGTGCCGTGGCTGGAGGGCCGGTGAGCCGGCGCGCGCGCCGCGGACCGGACGGGCCCGAGGCCCGCGCCGGGCTGGCGGACGCCGTGGCGGACGCGTCCCTGGACTCGCCGTCGGCGCGGGTCGCGCCCGCTGCGGCGCCGGTGGCCCCGCGGGACGGCGACGATCCGACGGGGCCGCGCGGCCGGCAGATGGTCACCATCAAGCTCGCGCGCTTCGAGGGGCCGCTCGACCTGCTGCTCCACCTCATCAAGCGCGACGAGATCGACATCTACGACATCCCGATCGCGCACATCACCCAGCAGTACCTGGGCTACCTCGAGCTGATGCGCATCCTCGATCTCGAAGTGGCGGGGGACTTCCTGGTGATGGCCGCGACGCTCATGCGGATCAAGGTCAAGATGCTGCTGCCGCTGCCGGGCATCGGGGGCGAGGACGAGGACGAGGGCGATCCGCGCGAGGAGCTGGTCCAGCGGCTGATCGAGTACCGCCAGTTCAAGGAGGCGGCCGGGACCCTCAAGGAACGCGAGGCCGAGCGCCGCCTGCTGCACGAGCGCGGCATGGTCCCGGGCGACGACGAGATGGGCCCGCTGCCGCTCGCCGCCGCCACGCTCTTCGACCTGATCGACGCCCTCAACCGGGTCATGTCCCGGCTGCCCGAGGCCGCGGTCTACGAGGTCCAGGGCGAGGTGTACGATGTCGAGGACAAGATCCACTGGATCGCCGGCCTGGCCGCCGAGCGGGGCACGCTGACCTTCGAGTCGCTGCTCGTCGGCTGCCGGGTGCGGATCGAGATGATCGTCGTCTTCATCGCCCTGCTCGAACTCATCAAGCTCGGCCGGGTCTCGGTCGTCCAGACCGAGGGGTTCGGCGAGATCCAGATCGTCTACCGGCCACCGGAAGGAAGTGATGCCCATGCCGCCCGTGAAGCTCCAGTCCGCGATTGAGGCGCTGCTGTTCTCGTCCGACCAGCCGCTGCCCCTCACCCTGCTGTGCGAAGCGCTCGAGGCCGGCCCGGAGGAGGTCGCCGAGGCGCTGCACCGCCTGGGCGAGCAGTACGCCGCGCGCGACGCCGGCGTCGAGCTGCGGGAGATCGCCGGCGGCTGGATGATGGTCACGACCCCCGAGCACGCGGAGTGGGTGGGGCGGATGCTGCGCGGCAAGCGCAAGATGCGGCTCTCGCGCGCGGCGCTCGAGTCGATGGCGATCATCGCCTACAAGCAGCCGGTGACGAAGTCGGAGGTCGAGGCGATCCGCGGGGTCGACTCGAGCGCCGTGCTCGCCACGCTGCTCGAGCGCAACCTGGTCACCATCCGCGGGCGCTCGAAGGTGGTCGGCCGTCCGCTGCTCTACGGCACGACGCAGGAGTTCCTCGAGTACTTCGGCCTCAAGGACCTCTCCGAGCTGCCGCGGCCCGAGGAGCTGCGGGCGCTGGTCGCGTCGCGCGAGCCCGAGCAGCTCGACATGATGGAGCTCGAGGTGGTCTCGCAGGTGGCTTCGGACCTGGCCGCGAGCGAGGCCGCGCATCCCGAGCTGATCACGCGCCACGAGATCGTGCCGGCGGGGCCCGCGGAGGTGGCGCAGGCGGCCTTGCAGGTCGCGACCGACTTCGCGCCGGCGGACGAGCCGGCGCTGAGCGATCTCGCGCCGCCGGACGACGAGGCCGGGACGGAAGCGGAGGCCGACGCGCGTCGCGGCCTCTCCGCGGACCCGAAATGAGCGTCCGGCTCAACAAGCTGCTGGCGCAGCGCGGGGTGGGCGCCCGGCGCAAGTGCGACGAACTCATCAAGTCGGGCGCGGTCCGGGTGAACGGCAGCGTCGTGCTCGAGCCGGGGACGCAGATCGAGCCCGAGCGCGACCGGATCACGGTCCGCAACCAGCCGCTGGCGGGCGCCGCCGCGCTGCGCCACTTCGTGCTCAACAAGCCGGTCGGGGTGATCACCACGCTGGACGATCCCGAGGGCCGGCGCACGATCCGCGAGTTCATGCCGCCCGGCCCGCGCCTGTTCCCGGTCGGCCGGCTGGACGCGGACACCAGCGGGCTGCTCATCCTCACCAACGACGGCGAGCTGGCGCACAAGCTCATGCACCCGCGCTACGGCGTGATGAAGGTCTACCGCGTGCGCGTCGACCGCGTGCCCGGGACCGAGGCGCTGCGGCGGTTGCAGGAGGGCGTCGAGTTCGAGCCCGGGGTGCGCAGCGCTCCCGCGCGCGTGCGCGTGCTCGCCGACGAGCCGGGCGACGCGCTGCTCGAGGTCGCGCTGCACGAGGGCCGCTACCGCCAGGTCCGCCGGATGTGCGAGGCGGTCGGGCTGGCGGTGAGGGCGCTGCACCGCTCGGCCTACGGGCCGCTGCGACTGGGCCCGGTGCAGCGCGGGGTGTTCCGGGAGCTCTCGGAGGAGGAAGTGCGCCGGTTGCGCGCGGCCTGTGCCCGCCCGCGCCAGCGCGGCCAGGGGAACTACCTCAGCCCGCGCTCGGGGAGCGATGCCACCTACCGGCTCGCCCGGCGGCTCGAGAAGATGGAGGCGCAGGGGGGCATGGCCCCGCGCCCGGGCGGGGAGGTGCCGAGGGCCGGCCGCGGGATGTCTCCGCCGCCGCCACCCGGTGCGCGACGCGTGACGTCGCGCGCGAGCCTCGAGCGCCCGATGCCCGGCGAGCGCCGGGCCCCGAGCCGCGAGGAGCGGCTGGCGTCGTCGCACGCGAGGCTCGACCGCCCGCACCGCACGGAGCGGCCGGAACCGGTCCCGGGGGATCGGCCCGCGCCGGCCCGCCGGGAACGGCCGGCTCGTTCCGAGCGCTTCGGCTCGCGGGGCTCGGGGCGTTCCGCGTCGCGCGGTCCCGGTCGCGCGATGCCGCGCGGCCCGGCCCGCCCGCCGTCGCGTTCGGGAGGCCGGAGTGACCTGGCGGGGAGAGGCCGGCCCGCGGGGCGCGGCCCCGGTGGCGCTCCCTCGCGCGGTCCGGGCCGCCCGACGCCGCGCGGCGCGGCCCGTTTCACGCCGAGGGATTCCGCGGGCCCGCCGACGCGTGGCGCCGGCCGTCCCGCGGCGCGTGTTTCGGGCCGTCCACCGTCCCGCGGCGCGGGGCGTCCCACGTCGCGTTCCCCGGGGCGCCCGGCGGAGCGTGGTCCGGGCCGTCCACCGTCCCGCGGCGCGGGGCGTCCTACGTCGCGTTCCCCGGGGCGCCCGGCGGAGCGTGGTCCGGGCCGTCCGCCGGCCCGCGGCGCCGGCCGTCCTGCGGCGCGTGGCCCCGGCCGTCCGCCGGGTCGTCCGCCGGCGCGTCCTGCGGGCCGTCCGCCGGCCCGCGGTGCCGGCCGTCCTGCGGCGCGTGGCCCCGGTCGTCCTGCGGGAGGCGGTTCGGGTCAAAGGGCGCGGGGCCCTGGGCGCGGGGGCACAGTCGGGCGCCCGGCGCGACGGCCGGGGCGGCCCGGCTCGCGCTAGGCCCGCTTCGGGTAGACGTTCCCGGATCGTCCGAATCCAAGTCCGCCCAAGGACTTGAGCATGCGCGCGTCCCGCTCCGGCGGGCCGCGCGTGGCTTCTCCTCCCGGCTCCCCGCCGGGAACGCTTCGTGCGCTCTCCTTCAATTGGAAGACCGTAGCCCACGAGGGTCTGCGCGTGCCGGCATGGAGCGCCTTGCGTAGCCCCGGGCCCGCCCGGGTCGGAGGAGCCTGCCGTGCAACTGGACCGCCTGCCACCCCGCCTTTCCGCCAGCGCGACGCCCGTGGCCGACGGGGGGGCCGAGAATTCCGGAACAACCGCCACGCCATCCGGTGTAGGTCATGGTGACCGTCAATGGGGGGACGGGGAGACTGTTGTTCCGCATAAACGCATCCGTGCTCGACATCTCGCCCTGGTCGGGATCGCGGCGTTCGCGCTTCTCGGCCAGGGTGAACGCTGCGTGGTGGACCCGCGGTTCCGCACGCCCAGCGCCACCCTGGCCACGTACTGGTCCGCGCTGCGGGACGGCGACGCGGCGACGGCGGGCGAGTGCGTGCTCGAGGGCACCGAGGGGCAGCCGTTCCCCGGGATGCTGTGGTTCATGCCGCCCACGCGCGAGGTCCGGCTCGAGAGCTTCCGCTCGCTGCCGGTCGCGGCCGGGAGGCTCTACGTGAGTTACGAAGTGCGGTTCCGTCCGCTGGGCGCGATGGCGGAACAGCGCTTCCAGACCGGACACGAGCTGGTGCGCTTGCACGGTGGCTGGCGCATCGCGCGCGGCCTGGGAACCGCGAGCTTCCCGCAGTGGCGTTCCATCCCCCGGGCGGTTGACATCTGAACGAGCGCGCCCGTAGGCTCGGTCTCATTGGTCCGGCTCCGTTCACCATGAGGTCCGTTCGATGCGTAGCCACGCCCTCCTCGCCGCATTCCTCGGCAGCCTCCTCCTGGCGGCGCCCGCCGGGGCCACGAAGTACGCCGGCGAGTTCCTCAAGATCCAGGTGGGCGCCCGCGCGCTCGGCATGGGCGGGGCCTTCACGGCCGTGGCGGACGACGCGACCGCGCCGTACTGGAATCCCGCGGGCATGGTCTTCCTGCCCTATCGCGAGGTGATCCCGCAGCACCAGGAGAAGTTCGGCAACCTCGCCAACCACGACTATCTCGGCGGAGTCTGGCCGCTCGGCGGCTCCGGCGGTGACAAGGCGCGCAACGCCGCCTTCGGCGTGGGCGTCCTGCGGTTCGCGGTGGACGACATCCCGATCACGCCGCGTCCCGGAGCGCTGCGCCCGGGCATCGACTTCCTCGACTACGGGACCGACAACGACCCGACCACACCCGGCGGCGGGCAGGCCGACAGCGTGTGGGAGAGGGGCGAGCGCCTGCTGCTCAAGCCCGAGGACCTCTACATGGCCAGCAGCAGCGACCTGGCGGTCCTGCTCTCCTACGCGCGGCAGCGCGGGACGCGGTGGTCGTTCGGGGGGAGCCTCAAGTTCGTGCGCCAGAGCATCCCGGACACGACGTTCGGGCAGCACGTGACCTCGTTCGGGGCGGGTCTCGATGCGGGGGTGATGTACATGCCGTCCGACGCGGTGACGCTGGGCGCGGTGTTCCACGACCTCACCACCACCTACCTGGTCTGGAGCAACGGCACGCGCGAGCTCATCGCCCCGACGCTCGACACCGGCGCGGCGTTCACGTTCCATCCCGCCGACCGGCACGCGCTGACCTGGGCGGTGGACCTGGCCTGGGGCTTCGAGCACCGCAGCGCCGACGCGGAAGTGAGCCTGGGCACGCTGACCTGGGACGTGCGCACCGGGGTCGAGTACTGGTACCGGAGCATGCTCGCCCTGCGCGCCGGCGCGAACGCCAAGGACCTCGCGTTCGGCACCGGCGTGCGCTACAAGCAGGTCGGGGTGGACTACGCCGCGCAGCTGCACCGCTTCTTCGCGGCGAACGACAAGCAGTTCCCCGACGACACGAACCTGGACCTCACGCACCTGGTCTCGGCGTCGTTCTCCTGGTGACGCGGACGGCCCCGGCCGTCGCTCGGCCAGCGCCGGTTCCGCCCCGCTACGCTTGACTTGTCCCCCGGCGGGTTCCTAGTCTGCGCGCGGAACCCTCTTTCCACCCTCGAACCCGGGAGAGCGGCGTGCGGCGCATGGTCGGACTGGTGCTGGCCGGGGGCGGTGGCCGGGCCCTGAGCGTCCTCACCGCGGAGCGGGCCGTGAGCGCCGTGCCGTTCGGGGGCAAGTACCGGGTCATCGACTTCGTCCTCAGCAACTGCTGCCACTCGGAGATCACCCAGATCGGCGTGCTCACCCAGCACGCGCCGGCCTCGCTCCACGACCACATCGGGGCCGGACGGCCGTGGGGCTTCGACCACCGCGGCGGCGGCGTCGAGATGCTGCAGCCCTACCTCACCCGCAGCGATTCCGAGTGGTACCAGGGCACCGCCCATGCCATCGCCCGCAACTGGGACCGCATCGAGGCGCTGGGCGTGGCGCGCGTGCTGGTGCTCTCCGGCGACCAGGTCTACCGCATGGACTACCGGCGCATGCTCATGGTGCACGAGCGGCGCGGCGCCACGGTGACCCTGGCGGTCACCCGCGTGCTGCCGCAGGAGTCGCGGCGCTTCGGCATGGTCCAGTTCGACCGGGAGGGCCGGGTGACGCGGCTCGAGGAGAAGCCGATGCGCACCGAGGCCACTCACGCCTCGATGGGCGTCTACCTGTTCGAGACCGCGGCCCTGGGCGAACTGCTCCGCGACCGGCCGGCGGACCTGGTGGCGGGGGTGATCGAGCCGCTGCTGAAGGCGGGCGAGCCGGTCCACGTCCACGAGTTCAACGGCTACTGGGACGACGTCGGCACGGTGGCGTCGTACTACCGCGCGAACCTGGAGCTGATCGCGCCGGCGCCGCGCCTCGAGCTGCTCAACCCGCGCTGGCCGGTGCTCACGCGCGACGAGGAGCGTCCGCCCGTGCGCCTGGGCGAGGACGCCGACGCCGAGGAGAGCCTGGTCGCCAACGGATGCCAGGTGTCCGGGCGGGTGCGGCGCTCGGTGCTCTTCCCGGGCGTGGTGGTCGAGCGCGGGGCCGAAGTCACCGATTCGATCGTGTACCCGGACACGCGCATCGGAGCGGGGGCGAAGGTCGACCGCGCCATCCTCGACAAGCACGTGACCGTCGGTGCCGGCGCGGTGGTGGGCTGCGGCGAGCGTCCGCACGATCCGGCGCACGCCTGGCTCGACGGCCTCACCCTGGTCGGCAAGGACGCGGAGATCCCGCCGGGCGCCCGCCTGGGCCGGGCGGTGGTGGTGGGGCTCCACGCCGACTTCGCCGCGCTGCCCCGCGAGATCGCCGCGGGCAGCACGTTGCCGAGCCGCGCGTGGTACGAGGGCAGGGTCTGAGATGTCGCGCTACGCGTTCATCCTGGCGGGCGGGCTGGGGAGCCGGCTGTGCCTGCTCTCGGAGCGTCGCGCCAAGCCCGCGGTGCCGTTCGGCGGCAAGTACCGCATCATCGACTTCACGCTCTCGAACTGCGTGAACTCGGGCATCTTCGACATCGGCGTGCTCACGCAGTACCGGCCCCTGTCGCTCAACCAGCACATCGGTCTCGGCCGGCCGTGGGACCTCGACCGGAATCGTGGCGGCATCCAGCTGCTGCAGCCCTCGCTCGGCTCGATCCAGAGCGACTGGTACCAGGGCACGGCGGACGCCATCTACCAGAACCTGATCCACCTCCGGCGACGCCGGACCGACCAGGTGCTCGTCCTCTCCGGCGACCACGTCTACAAGATGGACTACAACCTGCTCTACGCCTTCCACCGGGCGAGCCACGCGGCGGTGACGGTGGCGGTGACCGAGGTGCCGGCCGAGTCGATCAGCTCGTTCGGCATCCTCGAGACCGACAAGTCCGGGCGCGTGACCGGCTTCCGGGAGAAGCCGGAGCGGTCGGACTCGCGCCTCGCCTCGATGGGCGTCTACCTGTTCGAGCGGGACTCGCTGGTGCGCTGTCTGGCGGAGGACGCCGAGATGCTGGACTCGGGGCACGATTTCGGCAAGGACATCCTGCCGCGGCTGGTGGAGCGTGGCGAGCACGTCCATGCGCACCGGTTCAAGGACTACTGGCAGGACGTCGGGACGCTCGACTCGTACTACCGGACCAACCTGGACTTCCTGGCGCCGAGCCCGCCGCTCGACCTCGCCGATCCCGACTGGGTGATCCACACGCAGACCGCCGACCGTCCGCCCGTCTACTTCGAGCGGGGCGGCCGGGCGGCGCGCAGCTTCGTCGCCAACGGCTGCCGGATCGCCGGCAGGGTGGAGCACTCGATGCTGTTCCCCGGCGTGACGGTGGAACCGGGCGCCGTGGTGCGCGACAGCATCGTGATGAACGACGTCGTGGTCGGGCGCGGCGCGGTGCTGGACCACGCCATCGTCGACAAGGAGGTCCGGGTGGGGGACGGCGCGTTGCTGGGCCACGGGGATTCCAATACCCCCAACCGGGCCTGCCCCGGGCACCTCTCGAGCGGACTGCTGGTGGTGGGCAAGGGCGCGGTGGTCCCGAAGGACATCCGGGTCGGGCGCAACGCGCGCATCGGCGCCTACGTCACCGAGCGGGAGTTCGACGGCGACGTGCCGGCCGGGGGCGTGGTCGACGGCCCGGAGTCGATGCACTGAGGCGGTAGGGAAGGCGCGATCCGGGTCCCGAGGGGTGGGCGGCACGGCGAGCGGCCGGGCGCACCGGGCCCCTGCCCGGCCCCTCGCCATGTGGGCGTCCCCCGGCCGAGCAGGAGAGCCGCCGTCCGGCGCCGCGATGCCCGTCCGGCGTCAGACCGGGAGGCGAAGTCTCTGGCCCGCGCGGATCCGGGACGTGCCGAGGTCGTTCGCCCTGCGCAACGCGGCCACGGTGATGCCGTGCTGGCGCGCGATGCTGGAGAGCGTCTCGCCGCTGCGCACGGTGTGGCTCACGTTGGCCCGGCCCGGCGAGCGGCGGTGCGGCTCCGTCGCCTTGGCGCGCGACGTCGCGCTGCGGGGCTTCGGTGCCTTGAGGGCGGCGATCTGCGCCGAGTCGTTCCGGGCGCTGTCGGCCGCGACCGCCTCGGGAGTGCGGACCTTGAGGCGCATCCCGTGCTTCACCCGTGCGCTCTTGAGCCGGTTCCAGCGCATCAGGTCCTGCGTGCTCACGCCGTAGCGCTCGGCGATCGAGGCCAGCGTCTCGCCCTTCTCCACGGTGATGGCGGTGCGGCCCTCGGTGGTCGAGAAGCCCTCGAGGGTGGCGGGCCGGCCGTGGTCGCGCGGCGGCACGTAGGCGGTGGAGGCGCGCGGGTCGTTCGCCGGGTCGATCAACTCGGTCGCCGGTGCGCGCATCGAGGCCGGCACGGTGATCAGCATGCCGCGCCTCAGCGGGCGCTTCCTGCCGATGCCGTTGATGCGGGCGAGGTCGCGGGCGTCCACCGAGTACTGGCGCGCGATGGACTGCAGGGTCTCGCGTTTGCGCACGGTGTGCTGGAGCGTGAGGTTCAAGGTGGGCAGTGGCTCGCCGCTCTGCAGGCGCTGCATGATCGCGCCGCCCTTGCCGGGCGGCACGCGCAGCATGACGATGCCGCCGGAACCCTTGGCCGCGGTGCGCAGCACGGCGGGATTGAGCGCCTTGAGCTCCTCGTAGGAGCACTCCGCCAGGCGGGCCACCGCGCGCAGGTCCACCGGTCCCTTGAGCGCGACCTCGTCGAACGCCATCGGGTCGTCCAGTTCGACCGAGTCGAAGCCGTAGCGCGCGGGATCGCGGGCGATCGTCAACGCGGCCATGAACTGCGGGACGTAGTCCTCGGTCTGGCGCGGCAGCTTGAGGTCCCAGTAGTTGGTCGTGCCCTGCGCCTTGATGGCGCGCAGCACCGTGCCTTCACCGGCGTTGTAGGAGGCGAGCGCGAGCGGCCAGTCGCCGAAGATGCCGTAGAGGTGCTTCAGGTAGCGGGCCGCCGCGACGGTCGCCTTCTCGGGGTCCTTGCGCTCGTCCACCCACTGGTCGACGGTCAGGCCGAAGAACTTCCCGGTGCTCTTCAGGAACTGCCAGGGCCCGACGGCCGCCGAGACCGAGCGCGCATTCAGGTTGAAGCCGCTCTCCACGAACACCAGGTTCACGAGGTCGGGCGGCAGGCCTTCGCGTTGCAGCACCGAGCGGAAGAGGTCCATGTAGCGGCCCGAGCGCTTGAGCCAGCGCTCGAAGGTCGAACGCCCGGCACCCATGAAGAAATCCAGCCAGCGGGTCACCAGCTCGTGGTCCTGGGGCTCGATGGTGCCGAGCGCATCGATGGCCGCGGCGTTGAGGACGGTCTCGTCGGCCTCGTTGCCGGGCTCGACCTGGACGTTCGGCAGGTCCTGGCGGGTGGCGTCGTAGAGGGCCGAGAGCCGGGCCTCGAGCTCCGCGAGGTCGGTCCGGCCGGAGTTCCCCGATTCGGCCAGGCTGGCCTGGAGCCCCGAGAGGACCGACTCGATGGTGCGCAGCGCCGAGGCCGGGTCGCCCGCCTGGCGCTGCTGCAGCGCCGTCTCGTAGGCCGACCGCAGCCCGCTTGCGGGGTCGCGCAGGGAATCGGCGGCGGGGAAGGACAAGGGCGGGCCGGTGCCCTCCGCCCCGGAGACGACGGCCGGCAGACCTGGCAGGAAGCCCAGGGCCAGGGCGACAGCCATGGTCTTCAGGATGGAGGCACGGACCGGCATGGCCACGTCACTCCCGTCGTCGGGGTCATTCAAGCCAGAGCTCATTCGTTGAAGCAAGGTAGGCAGGCGGCACACTAGATGCAAATCGAATCGTGCGCTCCACCCTCCGGTGGCCGACTCTCCGCGGACATCGGCGAATGGCCGGATGCTGGAAGGTGAGCAAGTCTTGGGCCACAAGTCCGTTATTCGTTGACACTTGCGTCCAACCTTAGGTAGGTTGGGCGGGCGGATGTTGTTGGTTGCGCCCGGCTGGTTTGCCCGAGAGGAAGGCCCATGGAGCAGGTAGTGATCCCGATGGCCCGGTGGACCGTTTTGGTCCGCTCCGACGGCGACGCTCTGGCCGTCAGGGCAGGGGGACAGGGGCTCGAACTGGGCTTCCTGGGCAGCCCGCCGGGGTTCGCCCCCGCCGACGTCGCGACCTGGCTAAGCGAGCTCATCAGCGTGGCCGGGACGACCGGCAGCGAGTCGCCCGCCCTGCCGGACCCGGCAACTTCCATCCCCATCCCGCGCACATTGCACCAGGCGCTCAGCGGCCTCCTGTTCTACGAATCGGAGCTCTGGGGTGGGGTCCGGGAGGGCGCCCCGTGCACGATCGCTTGCGTGGCGGCCGGCCCCTCCGTCGCCTTCGGTTGGACCGGCCCGGGGCGGGTCGAGGTCCTGCTCGATGGCCGGGTGGTCGAGCCGGAGTGGATCCTGGTCCGTGATCTGGAGGGAAGGCACGCCCGGGCCTTGGTCGTCGATGCGCGCCTGGCGTTGGAGGCGAGGGTCCACTGGCCCGTGTCCGCTGCGGGAGCGGAGCCCGGTGCCGGCGAGATCGAAGCCCGCTGGCCGGGCCATCCGACCGGATCCTCCGAGAACCCCGGCGAAGCAGGGTCGTCGGCTGCGACCGGGAGCCTCGATCGCGCGGCGGAGGCGGTCGACGCCGTGCCCGCGACGCCTTCCGAGGGCGAACTCGTGCCGACGCCTGCCCGGCAGCGCGGGGCCTGGCACTTCCGCAGCTGGATGGACGGACTCACCAGTCCCGGAAGGCGCGGAGGTGCGCAGCCGGAATCCATCGCGCACGACGTCCCGGGAGTGCCGGACCTGATTCCGGAACCCCGAGCGGAGGTCGCCGAAGTGCCGTCGATCGCCGCGGCGCTGCCCGAAGCGCAGCTCACGGATGCACCGGCGACCGGCGACGCGCTGCCCGAAGCGCAGCTCGCGGATGCGCCGGCGACCGGCGAAGCGCTGCCCGAAGCGCAGCTCGCGGATGCGCCGGCGACCGGCGAAACGCTGCCCGAAGCGCAGCTCACGGATGCACCGGCGACCGGCGACGCGCTGCCCGAAGCGCAGCTCGCGGATGCACCGGCGACCGGCGCCGCGGTGCTCGACGCTCCGGACGGATCGGAGATTGCGGCCGCCGGGCGCGGGCCGTCGGTCGATCCGTTCGACCTGGGTCCCATGGCGGCGTTCGATCCGGAGCCCGAAGCCACCGGCCTGGTCCATCCCACCGGATCCGAGCGGCTCGATCCGCCGGCGGTGGCCGTGCCCGCGGGCACCGAGCCGGCTCCGGCCGGCGAGCCGGTCGTGGCCGCCGGTCCCGCTGCGGAAGGATCGACGGCGCGCCTCGAGTCCGCGCCGGATCCGCGACCGCACGACGAGTCGATCGCGACGGCGGGGGCCGATCCGCTCCCGGGCCTCCGCCCACGACCGGTCGTGCGCCGGCCGGCGTGGCCGGACGCCGAGGAATCCACGAGGTCGGACGGGCGGCCGTTCTGGCAGGGACGGTGGTTCGTCGTCGCGGTGGTGGTCGCGCTCTTCGCCGGCGGCTGGTTCGTCGGCCAGGTGGATTTCTCGCGCGCGGTCCGGAGCGCCGGCTCCGCTCTCAAGGCGATCGGCTTCGGTCCCGCCCGCTACGAGGTGACCGTCGCCAGCCGCCCCTCGGGTGCTTGGATCGCCGTGGACGGCATCGACCAGGCCCGGCGCACCCCGGCGACGCTGGAACTCAAGCCCGGCACGCACGAGGTCGTCCTGTCGTTCTCGGGGGTCGGCGGCTCGAAGCACACCGTGAACGGCCGGCGCGGCCAGCGGGTGACGGTCGACGCCGAACTGTGGGGCTCCCTGAAGGTCACCGTGCCCGGCAGCAGCGTGCCCATCTCGGTCGCGGTGGACGGCATGCAGCGCGGCTACGCCCCGCTGGACGTGGAGCAGCTCCAGCCAGGCATCCACCGCCTGCAGTTCTCGGGACCGGGCGTGGCCCCGTGGGAGCAGACGGTCGAGGTCCACGTGAACCGCACCGTCGAGCTCGCGGCGCAGCCCATCGCATCGCCCGCGACCGGGGTGCTCGAGGTGCGCGCCACGCTCGCCGACGAGACCGGCTCCGAGCCGCTCACCGGCGCGCAGGTGTGGATCGACGGCCAGCTGTCCGGAGTCACGCCGCTCAAGCTCGAGTTGCCGCGCGGCCCGCACAGCATCCGCGTGCGCTATCGCGAGGAGGACGCCCCGGTGCAGGTCATCGACCTGCCCGGCGGCAACCTGCGCTACGCCAGCATCCAGCTCGGGATGAGCCTGGACGCCCCGCGGCTCGTGGCCGCGCTGCCGGAACGGATCCCCGTCGACCGTCCCACGGTGCTCTCGGCCTCGCTCGACGGGGCGCGCGTGGGCGAGGTGCGTGAGATGTGGCTGCACGTGCGCACGCCGGAGGGCGCGTGGCGGCGCTATCCGATGACCATCATGCCGGCGCCGGCCGGGCTGGTCGGCGTGGCGGTCTTCCCGACCGTCCAGTTCGACGCGCGCGGCCGCGCGGCCTGGTACGTGAGCGCCTCGACCCCGATGGGCGACGACTACTTCACCGAGCTGCGACCGGCGCAGGCGGCGTCGCGGCCGTAGCCCACGGCCCGCGCGGCGGGCGAGCCGGCGACAACGACGAACGGGGCCCGTCCACGGCGTGGACGGGCCCCCGCGCTTCGCCTGCGGGCGGAGCGCGGCCGCCCGCCCGCAACCCGTGCCGAGGGCGCGCGATCGCCGCGCCGGAGTGATGCCCGGGCATGGCACGCCTCTTCCGGTGGATGCGCAGGCATGGGTGGTCGGGGGGCGGTGGCGGCCGGCATCGTGGTCTGGGGCGGCGTGCTGCTGGGGATGCAGTGCGGTCCGCCGCTCGCGCACGCGGTGCTCGTCGTCGGCATCCTGCTCGCGTGGCTGGCGTGGGGCGCGCCGCCGCGGGTGGGCACCGCCGCGGCGCTGGTGGCGTTGGCGTGCGCGGCCTGCGCGCGCGGCGCGGGGCATCGCGCGGTGCTGGACGGCGAGCGGGCAGCGGTGTCGCGGGGCGGCGCGTTCTACCGCGTCACGGCGCGGGTCGCGGAGCCTCCGCCACGCGAGGCCGGCGAGCCGGTCGCCATCGTCGCGGTGCACCGCGCGCATCCCGCGCTGGTGGCGGGCACCCGGCTGCGCGTGCGGCTGCCGGCGGCGTCGGCGGCGGAGTGGGGCGACGTCCTCGACGCCGTGGTGCGGGTCGATCCGCCCCGCCCGGCGCGCAACCCGGGCGGCTTCGACGGGCTGGCCGTCGCGAATGCCGCCGCGCTCACCGCGTCGGGCCGGGCATTCATCGCGCGGGTCGCGCCCGCGTCGCTGCCGGGGGCGTGGCCGCGCGCGACGGTGGCGCGCTGGCGGCGCGGGATCGAGCGCCGGCTCGACGCCGGGCTCTCGGCGGAGGCGCGCGAGCTGGTGGTTCCGCTGGTCACCGGCGATCGTTCCGCGCTCTCGACCGGGCTCTACGCCGACCTGCGCGCTTCGGGGCTCATCCACCTGCTGGCGCTCTCCGGGCTGCACGTCGCCTGGCTTGCCTCGATCGCGCGCGCGGCGGTGGCGTCGGCCGGAGGCGGGGTGAGGGCGCGCGCGGTGGCGGCGGGACTCTGCGCGCTGTTCTACGCCGGCATCGCGGGGCCGCTCCCTTCGCTGATGCGCGCGGCGGCCCACGAGTGCCTGATGGCGGTCGCGACGCTGCGCGGGCGCGCCCTCGACCCGCTGCAGTCGCTGGCGCTGAGCGCGCTCGGGCTGCTGGCCTGCGCGCCGGGCTGGGCCGCCGACCTGGGCTTCCAGCTCTCGTTCGCGGCGACGCTCGGGCTGGTGACCTTTGGCCCGTGGCTCACCGAGCGCGCGGGGCGCTGGCGCGCGTGGTGCGCCCCGTTCATCCCGACGCTCGGCGCCCAGGCCACCGCGCTGCCGCTGCTGCTCGCGCGCTTCCACGCGGTCTCCTGGGTGGGCACGTTCTCGAACCTGGTCGCGGTGCCGGTCTCGGGGTTGCTGCTGGTCGCGGCCTGGCTGGGGGCGCTGGCGGAGGCGGCCGTGCCGGGGATGGGGCACCCGTGGTTCTCCGCCGGCGAGGTGCTCGCCGCGGTGTTCCGGGGGACCACGGTCACGGCGGCGCGGGCGCCCGCGTCGCTCAGCGCGGCGGGGGCGGAGGGCGGGATCCCGTGGTGCGCGGCGCTCGGGGTCGCGCTGCTCGCCCTGGCCCTGCCGCGGCCGCGCACGCTCGAGGGGCGGCTGCGGCCCGACCCGCCGGCACGCCAGGCGGCCGGGATCGTCGGCGTCATCCTGCTGGGGGTCGCGCTGCTCTGTGTCGTCACGGTGCGGCCGCTCTCGCCGCCGGCGGGCCGCGCCTGGGTCGTGGCGCTCGACGTCGGCCAGGGCGATGCGTTCGCGCTCGCCTTCGGCCGCGGGTGGTGGCTGCTGGACGCCGGTCCGCGCACGCCCGGCTACGACGCGGGGGAGGGCGTCGTGCTGCCCTTCTACCGCTGGGCGGGGGTCCGGCGGCTGGAGCGGTTGCTGCTCACGCACGATGACGCCGACCACGCGGGCGGGGCGGCGGCGGTGCTGCGCGGGATGGGGGTCGAGCGCGTCGGCGCGTCCCCGCGCCACGACGAACGGAGACTCCCGGCCGGGCACGCCGTCGAGCGCCTCGCCCGCGGCGCCGTGCTGAGCGCCGAGCCGCCGGTGCGAGTGGCCTGGCCGCCGCGGCGCCCGTCGGCCGGCTCCGACAACGGCGCCGGCCTGGTGATCGAGGCCGGGAGCGGAAACGGGCGCCTGCTCTTCATGGCGGACGTGGACAGCACGGTCGACGACTCGGTGGGCGGAGCGCCGGGCCTGGGGTTGCTGAAGGTCGCGCACCACGGCGCGGCCTCCTCGACCGGGGCACGCCTGCTCGGGCGGATGCGCCCGCGTCGCGTGTTGCTCTCGGTGGGGGCGAGGAACCGCTTCGGTCACCCGGCGCCGGCCCTGCTCGAGCGGCTGCGGGCGGCCGGCACCCGCGTGCTGCGCACCGACGCCGCGGGGGCGGTGTGGCTCGAGTGGTCGCCGGACGGCGTGGAGGAGCTGGATTGGCGTCGCGCGCGGCCGGGCGCGAACCCCGCGCGATGCGGGCCCGGCGCGACCGCGGGACTGCCGCGGCGGCGCTGACCGGCGTTTGCCGGGCCGCCGGCGCGGTTGGTAGATTGCGGCGTGCCCACGTCCCGCCCGCCCCGGCCCGCCGTCCCGCGCGCTCGCGCGGAGGTCGCCCGTGGCTGAGCGCCCGGTGCTGGAGGCCGTCGTCTTCGACGCCGGCGGCACGCTGGTGCGTCTCGACTTCGAGTGGATGAGCGAGACGGTGGGCTCCCTGGGCCACGAGGTGGACGCTGCGGCGCTGCGCCGTTCGGAGGTCGCGGCCCGCAAGGCTTTCGACCTGGCCTTCGACGAGCCGCCGCCCGTGATCGTCGCGGGTGAGCCCCGCCTGGGCGAGCGCGGCGACACGCGACTGTACTTCCGCGTCATCCTCGAGGCTGCCGGGGTGCCGCAGGCCCTGCTCGACCCCGCCCTGCAGCGCTTCTTCGCGCGCCAGGCCGGGCCCGGGCTGTGGACCCGCCCGGTCGAGGGCGCGCGCGGCTGTCTGGACGCGCTGGCCCGGCTGGGCCTGCGGCTGGCCTGCATCTCCAACTCGGACGGGCGTGCGGCGGAGCACCTCGCCGCGTGCGGCGTGCTCCACGGGCTCGAGTTCGTGGTGGATTCGCACCACGTGGGCGTCGCCAAGCCGGAGCCCGGCATCTTCCGGGGGGCGCTCGAGCGGCTGCAGCTGCCCGCCGCGCGCGTGCTCTACGTCGGGGACCTGCGCCGCGTGGACGGCGTGGGCGCGCGGGCCGCGGGACTCCGCTTCGTCCTGCTCGACCCGTTCGGCGACTACGCCGTCGACGGCGAGCCCGCCATCGACACCATCGCGCGGCTGCCCGCCTGGGTCGCCGCGAACTTCGTGCTCGGAGCCGCCGCGTCGCGCGGCCCGCGCTGAGGCCTGCCGCAGGCGCCGGGAGACGGACCATGCCCCGCGAACTCGTCGTCATCCTCGACTTCGGCTCCCAGACCACGCAGCTGATCGCGCGCCGGGTGCGCGAGCTCGGGGTGTTCTCGGAGGTCGTGCCGGGCACCACGCCCGCGGCGGCGATCGCCGCGCGTCGGCCGAGCGCGCTGATCCTCTCGGGCTCGCCGGCGAGCGGCTACCAGGTCGCCGCCCCGCTGCCCGACCCCGGCATCTACGAGCTGGGAAAGCCGCTGCTCGGCATCTGCTACGGGTTCCAGGCCACGATGCAGCGGATGGGCGGGGAGCTCCAGCGGGCGGCGCGCGCCGAGTACGGTACGGCGACCTTCGTCCAGGACGGCCGCTCGCCGCTGTTCGCGAAGGTGCCCATGCGCTTCCGCGCGTGGATGAGCCACGCGGACGAGGTGGCGGTGCTCCCCGCGGGCTGGCGCCGGGTGGCGCACACCGCGAACTGCGCCTTCGCGGCGGTGCAGCACGAGCGGCGGCCCTTCCACCTGATCCAGTTCCACCCCGAGGTGGTGCACTCGCCCCACGGGAAGCAGGTGCTGGCGAACTTCCTCTTCGGGGTGGCGCGGTTGAAGGGCGGCTGGAGCGTGCGGTCGTTCCTGAAGAGCGCGGTCGCCTCGATCCGCGCGCAGGTGGGGCCGCAGGGCCACGTCCTCTGCGGGCTCTCGGGCGGCGTGGATTCGAGCGTGGTCGCGACCCTCTGCCACCGCGCGGTCGGGAAGCGGCTCACCTGCGTGATGGTGAACCACGGCCTGCTGCGCGAAGGGGAAGCCGAGGAGGTCGCCCGCGAGCTGGGGGTGGCGCGCGGTCTGAGACTCGAGATCGTGGACGCCCGCCGGCGCTTCCTCGACCGGCTCGACGGGGTGAGCGACCCGGAGCGCAAGCGCAAGATCATCGGCGAGGAGTTCATCGGCGTGTTCGAGGCCGAGGCGAAGCGGATCGGCCCGATCGAGTGGCTCGCCCAGGGCACGCTCTACCCGGACGTGATCGAGAGCGCCTCGGCGGGGTTCGGCTCGCGGGTCATCAAGAGCCATCACAACGTCGGCGGCCTGCCGGACCGGATGAACCTCAAGCTCATCGAGCCGCTGCGCCTGCTGTTCAAGGACGAGGTGCGCGAGCTGGGCCGCGCGCTCGGGCTGCCGGACCACCTGGTGGACCGCCACCCGTTCCCGGGGCCGGGGCTCGCCGTGCGCATCCTCGGCGCGGTCACCGAGCACGACCTCGACCTGCTGCGCCGCGCCGACGCGATCTTCATTGAGGAGCTGCGCCGCGCGAAGTGGTACGGACGGACCTGGCAGGCGATGGCGGTGCTGCTGCCGGTCTCGACCGTGGGGGTGAAGGGTGACGAGCGCTCCTACGAGCGGGTCATCGCGTTGCGCGCGGTGAACAGCCAGGACGGCATGACCGCCGACTGGACGCGCCTGCCGGCAAGCCTGCTGGCGCGGGTCTCTTCGCGCATCGTCAACGAGGTGCGCGGCATCAACCGCGTGGTCTACGACTGCACGTCGAAGCCCCCGGCGACGATCGAGTGGGAGTGAGCCGGGCGATGCGGGGCGCGGCGTGGATGGCGCTGTGCGCGGCCCTGGGGTGCGCGGCGACCGGCGTCGCGCCGGCGTGGAGCGGCACGCGGGCCTGGTGGGCGCACGTGCCGCTCGATTCGCTGCGCCCGCCGCTGCCGCCGGTGGCGACCGGGGCCGCGCCGCGGGAGGACGGGCGCGACACGCTCCCGGGGGCGGTGACGGTCCACGTGCTGCCGGTCGGCCCCCAGCCGCTCGCGCCGCTGAGGCTCGGCGCGCACGTGGCGTGGCGGGGCGTGGCGGCCGACCCGCGCGCGCCGGGGCCGGTCACGCTGGCGCCGCGGCGGGTGGCCGCGGGCCGCGTGGTCTGGACCCGGGGGCCCGCCCCCGGCCCGGCCGTGCGCGCCTGCGGTCTTCCCGAGTGGGAGGAGGTGCGCGGGGACAGCGCCGTCTTCGACAGCGTGGTCTTCTGGCGGCACATGGCGGAGGGCGTGCAGCCGATGGTCGCGGCGTGGCGGCAGGTCGCCCGGCTGGCGCTGGCCGACGGCGACACGCTGGCGGCGGACTCGTTCCTGGCGAGCCCGCCGCTGGCCCGCTCGGTGTGGGCCTGGCCCGTGGTGCGCCAGCGCGCCGAGCTGGCGCTGGCCCGTGGTGCGACCGCGCGCGCCGATTCGCTGCTCGAGTCCGCGGACCGCGAGGGCTGGCCGGACGCGGAGCGCGCCGCCTGGCTGGCGCTGCGGGTCCGCCTGAGGACGGACCTGGGGGACACGGCGCGCGCGGTCGGCTTCGCGCGCCAGGCGCTGCGCGTCTACCCGTCGCTGCCCGCCACGGGGCGGTCGCTCGCCCTGCTCGAGACCCTGCTGGGGGCGCGCGGGGACTCGCTCACCGCGGAGGAACAACGGGCGGCGGCGGAGGTCGACGCGTTCGCCGGCCGGCGCGCGGCAGCGATCCGCAGGCTGCGCGCGGTGGTGGCAGGCCCGGCTTCGGGCGGCGCGGGAGGTGCCGCGGCGCTCCGCCTGTGCGAACTGCTGCGGGCGACGCGGCGGTTCTCCGAAGCGGGTGCCACGATCGACGCCCTGCTGCGCGCGCCGGAGCGGGCGGCGCCGCGCGCGCGGCTGTGGATGGAGAAGGCGCGCGCCGAGCTGGGCGCCGGGCGCCCCGACTCGGCGCTGGCGATCTACGCCCGCCTCGCGGGCGAGGATTCGCTGCGGCCGAGGTTGGGCTGGGAGGCCGGCCGGACGGCGGAGGACGCGGGGCGATGGGAGGAGTCCCTGCGCTGGTACGGCCGGGTGCCGCGCGCGGCCGCGCGCGGCCGCGAGGCGCGCTTCCGGTCCGGGCTCCTGCACTTCGCGCTGGGGCGGACGGACTCGGCGCTCGCCTGCTGGGCGCCGGACTCGTCGGACGACGCCCGCTTCTGGGTCGGCGTGGCGCGGCGCGCGCTGGGCGACACGGCCGGCGGGGACTCGTTGCTGCGCGCGGTGGCCGCGCGGCCCGGCTACTCGTTCTACCGCGCCGCCGCCCGCGACTCGCTGGGGGTGCGCGGCTGGACGGGCGGGATCGCCGCCGACCGGTGCGGCGAGGACTCGCTGTGCGAACCGCTGCGCGAGGTGAGGGACCTGGCCGGTCTCGGCCTGGTCGACGAGGCCGCGCTGCTGCTCGCCCGCTGGGTCGCGGGCGATGTGCGGGTGCGGCCCCGCTCGTGGGAGCCGCGGGCCGCCGAGTGGCTCTACGCGGCCCGTCAGGCGTACTCGATCGGACGCCTGGGCATGGCCAGCTCGCTGGCCGGGATGGCCCGCGAGTCGCAGTCGGGCCGCGCCGCGGGGCAGCCGTGGGACGCCGTCCCCTGGGAGTTCCCGCCCGCCTTCGAGTCGCTCTTCGTCGCGCCGCGCGACAGCGCCGTCGCGGACGTCGAGCCCGCGCTGCTCTTCGCCGTCGCCTACCAGGAGAGCCGCTTCGATGCGCGCGCCCGCTCGCTCAGCGACGCGCTCGGCCTGATGCAGCTCAAGCTCGCCACGGCGCGGGACGTGGCGCGCTGGGCCCGCGAGCCGGAGCCCACCGAAGCCACGCTGTTCGACCCGGAGACCAACGTGCGCTACGGCGCGCGCTACCTCGCGCGGCTGGCGCGCCGCTTCGACGGCAGCGTGGCCGCGGCGCTCGCGGCTTACAACGCCGGGCCGGGGAGCCTCTCGCCGCGCTGGCGCGAGCTGCGGGGGCGCGGGGGAGAAGCGCTGCTGTGCGAGCTGGTCTCGAACCCGCTGGCGCAGGACTACGCCCGGCGGATCCTCGGCTACCGCCAGGCCTACCGCGAGCTGCGGCCCACCGCCGAGGCGCCGTGAGCCGGGGTGGAGCCGCCCCCATCCGCCCCGCCCCGCGGCCGCGTTTCGTGCGACACGGCGGCCCGCGCTTCTGCTAGCCTCGGTCGCGTGATGCCGCCGGACCACGCTCCCTCGCCCGATCCGCTGGCCGCGCTGCGCTCGCCGTCGTTCCTCTCCGAGTTGCGGCGCAAGGCCATCCATCTCTCGCTGCTGGTGCTGCCGCTCGACCTGCTCTTCGAGGTCCTGCCCTGGCCCCGCGGCCGCGCGCAGTGGACGGTGCTGCTGCTGGCGCTGTCCTGCGGCGCGCTGGCGATCGACGTGCTCCGGCTGCAGGAGCAGCGCGTGAAGCGGCTGTTCCGCGACTTCCTCGGCGGCATGCTGCGCGAGCACGAGGACATGGGGCTGCTGGGCTCGACCTACTTGTTGATGGCGGCGCTGCTCGCCGTGGACCTGTTCCCGCGGCCGATCGCGGCGGCGGCGCTGGGCTTCACGGTCCTGGGGGACGGCTTCGCGGCCATCGTGGGGAAGGCCTGGGGCCGCCGGCGCGTCTTTCGCAAGACGCTCGAGGGCGCCCTGGGCGGGTTCGGGGCCTGCCTGCTGTGGGCGGCCTTCCTGGCGGCCACCGGGTTCCTGCCCTGGGGGGTCGTGGTGGCCGGCGCGGCGGTCGCAAGTCTGGCCGAGCTCCTGCCGATACCCCTCGACGACAACCTCGCCATGACCCTCATGGCGGGCTACGCGATGCGCCTCCTGTGGAGTCCGCTGTGACGCGCCCCAACCCGGTCCCGGAATCGGAGTTCGCCGCCGCGGTTCGCACCGCGCGCGCGGGCCGCTACGCGCAGGCCGTCGAGCAGGTCGAGCGGCGGATGCTCGAGGGAACGCCGGCGGCGCAGCGCCAGTCCGCGGCGGCCGACGCGCTGGTCCACGTCGCCCGGCTGGCCGAGGCCGCGGGGGACGCGGCACAGGCGTCGACGGCGCTCGAGGCGGCGCTGCGGCTCCGCGACGAGTACCCCGACCTCCACTACCGGCGGGCACGGCTGTTGCTGCAGCTCCGCCGCCGACCCGAGGCGCGCCGCGAGCTCGAGCGGGCGCTGGCCCTCAACCCGCGCTACACCGCCGCACGGCTGGAGCGCGCGTTGCTCGACGCCGCCGAAGGGTACATCGGCGAAGCGCTCGATTCCCTGCGCGGGCTGGCGCGCGAGACGCGGGTGGAGCGGCCGCTGCTGTTCCAGCAGGGACTGGAGAGCCTGGAGCGGGCCGAGTGGGAGGAGGCGGGCGCGCTCTTCGCGGGCGCGCTGGCGCTGGACGAGCCGGCGGACGGGAGCGTCCTGGAGCGTGCCCGCGCGCTGCTCGAGGCGGGCGACGCGGTGCAGGCCGACGGGCTGCTGAGGGCGGCCCTGCCGGGACGGGAGGGCTGGCCCGACCTGCACTACCTGCTGGGCTCGGCCGAACTGCAGCGCGGGCACTACGACGACGCGCTCGGTACGCTGGCGCGCGCGCTCGAGCTGAATCCCGACTTCCACGCGGCGCGGCTGCAGTTCGCCCGCGCGCTCGACGGCGCCGGCGAGTGGGCGCAGGCGGACGAGCAGGTGGCGTCGGTGCTGCGTCGCGAACCCGCCCACCCCCAGGCGCTCGCGCTTCACGAACTCTGGACATCGCGCGGCCGCCGTCCGGCCCGCTCGGAACGGGCGCACGAGGACGCCTGACGCGTCCGGTGCCCGCGGTTCCTGCGCGCCGGAGCACCGGGGCGCGCACGGGCGCTCCGTTCCAAGGCGCGATGACCCTTGACGGGCCGCCCGCCCGCGTCCAATCTATGCATGGCCTTCGAGCCGGGGCAGGACTCTCCCACGAGAGAGGAGCACCACCCATGGCGCGTGGTACCGTCAAATGGTTCAGCGACCACAAGGGTTATGGTTTCATCGCGGCGGAAGGTGAAGCGGAAGTCTTCGTTCATCACTCCTCCATCGAGGGGCACGGATTTCGGACGCTCCAGGTCGGCGAGCAGGTGGAGTTCGAAGTTCGGACCAGCGAACGGGGTGCTGAGGCCGCTCACGTCACGAAGCTGATCTAGTCCTGCGGTGCTCGAAGTCCGCGCGACCCGGTGCCACCGGCACCGGGTCGCAGTCGTCCCCGGGGCGGCGCGTCCCGGCCCGCCGATTCGCATTCACTTGACAGAACCACTATTCTCCCGCCCATGTTCGAAAGTCTGCTGAAGAAGATCTTCGGCTCCAAGCACGACCGCGATGTCACGCGGGCGGGGCCGGTCGTGGACGAGATCAACGCTGCCTGCGAGTCCTTCCGGGAGCTCAGCGACGAGCAACTGCGGGGCAAGACGGCCGAGTTCAAGGCCCGCATCGCGTCGGCGCTCGAGGGGCTGACCGACCCGGTTGCGCGCCGGGAAGCCGAGCAGGAGGTGCTGCAGGACGTTCTCCCCGAGGCCTTTGCCGCGGTCAAGGAGGCCTGCCGCCGGCTGGTCGGCCGCTCCTGGGAGATGGTGGGCGTGCCCATCACCTGGGACATGGTGCCCTACGACGTGCAGCTCATCGGCGGCATCGTGCTGCACGAGGGCAGGATCGCCGAGATGGCCACCGGCGAAGGCAAGACCCTGGTGGCCACCATGCCGCTGTACCTCAACGCCCTGACCGGGCGGGGCGCCCACCTGGTCACGGTGAACGACTACCTGGCCCGCCGCGACAGCGAGTGGATGGGGCAGATCTACCGGTTCCTCGGCCTCACCGTGGGCTGCATCCAGCAGGGCATGGACCCGCCCGAGCGTCGCGAGCAGTACGCCTGCGACATCACCTACGGCACGAACAACGAGTTCGGCTTCGACTACCTGCGCGACAACATGGCGGTGCGGCCGGAGCACCGGGTGCAGCGCGGCTTCGTCTACGCCATCGTGGACGAGGTGGACTCGGTGCTGGTCGACGAGGCCCGCACGCCGCTCATCATCTCGGGGCCGGTCGAGCACAGCGACCAGGCGTTCGACGAGCTGAAGCCGCTGGTCGACCGGGTGGTCCGGGCGCAGCTGAACTGGGTGAGCTCGACCCTGGCGGCCGCGGAGAAGCTGCTCCAGGACCCCGAGCAGCAGGTCGAGGCCGGGATCGAGCTGCTCAAGGTCCAGCGCGCGGCGCCCAAGCACAAGCGCTTCATGAAGCTGGTCTCGGAGCAGCCGGCGCTCAAGAAGCTCATCCACAACACCGAGCTCGAGTACCTGCGCGACAAGCGCCTGCACGAGCTGGACGAGCACCTGCTCTACGCCATCGACGAGAAGGCGCAAGAACGTCGACCTGCTGGACAAGGGCCGCAGCCTGATCTCGCCGCAGGACCCGGACGAGTTCGTGGTCCCGGACCTCGCCGGCCAGCTGTCCGAGCTGGAGGGCCGCGAGGACCTGACCGGCGGAGCAGAAGGTCAAGGAGCGCGACGCCATCTACCGCGTCTACGCGGTCAAGAACGAGCGCATCCACAACATCCAGGCGCTGCTCAAGGCCTACTCGCTCTTCGAGAAGGACGTCGAGTACGTGGTGCAGGACGACAAGGTGCTCATCGTGGACGAGTTCACGGGGCGCCTCATGCCGGGCCGTCGCTACTCCGACGGCCTGCACCAGGCGATCGAGGCCAAGGAGGGGGTGCGGATCGAGGGCGAGACGCAGACGCTCGCGACGATCACGCTGCAGAACTTCTTCCGCATGTACGAGAAGCTGGCGGGCATGACCGGCACGGCCGAGACCGAGGCCGCGGAGTTCTGGGAGATCTACAAGCTCGACGTCGCGGTGATCCCGACCAACAAGCCGATCAATCGCACCGACTACGAGGACGTCGTCTACCGCACCAAGCGCGAGAAGTACAACGCCGTCATCGACGAGATCGTCCAGCTGAACCAGAAGGGCCAGCCGGTGCTGGTCGGCACGATCTCGGTCGAGGTGAGCGAGCTGCTGAGCCGCATGCTCAAGCGCCGCGGCGTGAAGCACCACGTGCTGAACGCCAAGTACCACGAGCAGGAGGCCGAGATCGTCTCGCAGGCGGGCCAGCCCGGCGCCGTGACCATCGCCACCAACATGGCGGGCCGCGGGACCGACATCAAGCTCGGGCCGGGCGTGACCGACCTGGGCGGGCTCCACATCCTCGGCACCGAGCGCCACGAGTCGCGGCGCATCGACCGCCAGCTGCGCGGCCGCGCCGGCCGCCAGGGCGACCCCGGCTCCTCGCGCTTCTACCTCTCGCTCGAAGACGACCTGATGCGCCTGTTCGGCAGCGACCGCATCGCCGGGCTGATGACGCGCATGGGGGTGGAGGAGGGCGAGGTCATCGAGCACGGGCTCGTGACCCGGGCGATCGCGCGCGCGCAGAAGCGGGTCGAGGCCCACAACTTCGACATCCGCAAGCACCTGCTCGAGTACGACAACGTGATGAACGAGCAGCGCACGGTGATCTACGAACTGCGCAACCGGGCGCTCACCGCGGAGGACCTGAGCGAGGAGGTGCTCGAGTCGATCGGCGAGGCGGTGCGGGAACGGGCCAACAGGGCGACCGGCGGCGGCCAGGCCCATCGCGCGGAGTGGAACCTGCGCGGGCTGGTCGACGACCTCTCGTTCCTGCTGATGACGCCGGTGCAGCCGACGGAGGTCGAGGGCGACCGGGCCGAGGCGCTGGTGGAGCAGGCCGTCGCGGTCGGGCAGCGGGCCTACCGCGGGCGCGAGGCCGAGTTCGGGCCGGTGATGATGCGCGAGCTCGAACGCCACCTCTACCTGTACACGGTGGACGAGCACTGGCGCGACCACCTCTACGAACTGGACCACCTGAAGGGCGGCATCGGACTGCGGGCCTACGGCCAGCGCGACCCGCTCATCGAATACAAGCGGGAGGCGTACGCGCTGTTCGAGGTGCTGGTGCACGACGTGCGCGAAGACTTCGTGCAGCGGCTGTTCCGCGTCCAGCTGACCCCCGAGGCCGGGCAGGCGGTGCCCCAGCCGCGCGCTCCGCGGGTGATGCAGACCCAGCACGCCGAGGCGCAGACCTTCGGGGCGCTGGGCGCGGCGCCGGACGACCCGGACGCGGGCGGACGGCCGTCCGCCCGGGCGTCGGCCGCGGGGATGGCGCCGCCCCCGCGCGTGCACGCCGGGCCGGTGGTGGGGCGCAACGACCCGTGCCCGTGCGGCAGCGGCAAGAAGTACAAGAAGTGCCACATGCTCAGCGACCAGGGACCGGAGGGGCGCCCATGAGCGAGGAACGGCCGACCGCGCGGGTGCGCCAGCTCCTGGCGACCCTGGCGGAGCAGCTGGAGCGCCACGCCGAGGGCGACGCGCTGGCGCTCGACGCGCTGGTGGCGGCGCTGCAGGATCCCGCGCTGGCGGCCGACGACATGGCCGCGGCGGCATGGGTGCTGCGTTCGCTCGAGTACACGTCGTGGAGCGGCGCCCCGGCGGCCGCCGACCTGCTCGCGACGGAGGTCGCCGCGCCCGCGGGGCAGGTCCTGCGGGTGCTGAGCGCCGAGGAACGCGAGTCGCTCGGCACCGACGCGTGGGGCTACCTGCTCGGGCTGCGGGGCAGCGGCACGCTGGACGCGGGGCAGTTCGAGCGCGTGGTGGACCTGCTCGCGGGCAGCGGCATGCACCCGGTGAGCCTGGCGATGGCCCGAGAGGCGGCTGCCAGCGTGGTGCTGGAGCTGGACTCCGAGACCTCCAGCGAGATGCCGTATGGCGACCTCGACGTCGCGCACTAGGAAGGTGACGAAGCGGCCCGCCGCCGCGGCGGACGGCAGCGCCGCGGCACCGGCGAGGAAGCCGCGCTCCGCGGCGAAGAGCCGCAGCGCCGCGCCGGCCGCGCCGGCCGCCCGGCGGCCGCGGGCGAAGGCCGGTGCCACCCGGGTGGCCGCGCCGGAGCCGGACGGCGGGCAGGCGCGCGGCGCCGGCAGGGCGCTGGTCATCGTCGAGTCCCCGACCAAGAGCCGCACGCTCACCAAGTTCCTGGGTCGCGGGTTCACGGTGCTGGCCTCGAACGGTCACATCATGGACCTGCCGAAGCGCGACCTCGGCGTCGACGTCGACAACGACTTCGAGCCCACGTATGTCCCGCTGCCCTCCAAGGCGAAGGTGCTTGCGAAGATCCGTTCCGCGGCGCGGGCCGCGACCCGGATCTACCTCGCGCCCGACCCGGACCGCGAGGGCGAGGCCATCGCCTGGCACCTCGCCAACGCGCTCAAGTCGGTGACCGGCACGGTCGAGCGGCTCACCTTCAACGAGATCACCGAACGGGCCGTGAAGCAGGCGCTGAACGAGTCGCGCGCCATCGACCTGAACCTGGTGAACGCGCAGCAGGCGCGGCGCGTGCTCGACCGGCTGGTGGGCTACAAGGTGAGCCCGTTCCTGTGGAAGCGCTTCTACTTCGGCCTGAGCGCCGGGCGGGTGCAGAGCGTCGCGCTGCGGCTGGTCTGCGAGCGCGAGGCGGAGATCCGCGCCTTCCGGCCCGAGGAGTACTGGACGCTCGAGGCCGACTTCCAGACGCCGGAGGGCGCCCGCTTCACCGCGCGGCTGGTGCGCGTGGGGGAGGAGGAGCTCGAGCAACAGCAGTTGCGCGGGGCCGACGCGGGCGAGCGGATGCAGGCGCTGGCGGTGGAGCTGGCCGGCGCGCCGGCGCGCGTCGAGACGGTCGAGACCCAGCCGCGCCAGGTGCACCCGCGCGCGCCGTTCATCACCAGCACGCTCCAGCAGACCGCCTTCAACCGGCTGGGGTTCACCGCCCAGCGCACCATGAAGATCGCGCAGCAGCTCTACGAAGGCGTGGCGGGCGTGGGCCTCATCACCTACATGCGCACCGACTCGCCGCGCCTCGCGGGCGAGGCGATCGGCGAGATGCGCGAGTGGCTGAAGCGGGCCCTCGGACCGGACTACGTGCCCGGGAGCCCGCGGCAGTTCCGCGGCAAGAAGGGCGCCCAGGACGCGCACGAGGCCATCCGCCCGACCGCGGTCGAGCGCACGCCCGAATCGTTGCGCGGCGAGCTGAGCGAGGAGCAGTACCGGCTCTACGACCTGATCTGGAAGCGGGCGGTGGCCTCGCAGGCCGCCTCCGCCGAGTACCTGGCGACGACCGCCGAGATCGTCTCCGGGCGGCTGGGGCTCCGGGCCACCGGGCGGGTGCTCAAGTTCGCGGGCTTCCAGAAGCTCTACGGGCTCGACGAGGAGGACGAGGAGAACGGCTCGAGCCTGCCCGAGCTCTCGGCCGGGCTCGACCTCGCGGTCGCGCGCGAGGCGATCCGCGCCGACGCCGTGCCGGTGCGGCCCGAGCAGCACTTCACGCAGCCGCCGCCGCGCTACAGCGAGGCCTCGCTGGTGAAGGCGCTCGAGGAGGAGGACATCGGCCGGCCGAGCACCTACGCCACGATCGTCGGCACCATCACCTCGCGCGAGTACGTGGCGCGCGAGAAGGGCCGGCTGGTGCCGAGCGACCTCGGCATGGCGGTGAACCGCGCGCTGGTGGAGAGCTTCCCGGACATCTTCAGCGTGGCGTTCACCTCGCGAATGGAGGACGAGCTCGACGAGGTCGAGGAGGGCCGCCAGGAGTGGCACCAGGTGGTGCGCGACGTCTGGGAGCCCCTGGTGCTCGACCTCGAACGCTCGGGCAAGGCGCCGTCGACCGGCGGCGAGCTCACCGACAAGTCCTGCCCCGAGTGCGGCAAGCCGCTGCGCATGCGCTTCAACCGGCGCGGCGCCTACCGCGCCTGCTCGGGCTACCCCAAGTGCAAGTACACCGAGCCGCTCGAGCCGCCCGAGCCGCCGGTGCCGGTGGCGGGGACCTGCCCGCAGTGCGGCGCGGGCCTGGTGGAGCGCACGGGGCCGTTCGGCCGCTACATCTCCTGTGTCCGCCGGCCGGAGTGCGACTACACCCGCAAGCCCACGCTGGGCATCCCGTGCCCCGAGTGCGGCGAAGGCGAGATCGCCGAGCGGCGCAGCAAGCGCGGCAAGGTGTTCTACAGCTGCAATCGCTTCCCGAAGTGCCGATTCGCGTTCTGGGACAAGCCGGTCGCCGGGCCCTGCCCGAAGTGCGGCACCCCCTTCCTGACCGAGAAGCTCTCGCGCAAGGGGCGCACGTTGCGCTGCGTGAAGCCCGGCTGCCTCTACGCGAGCGAGCCGGAACCCGTCGGTGCGTGACGCGCTCGAAGCGTTCCTGAGCGAGCTGGGCGCGCAGCGCCGCGCCTCTCCCCACACCCTGGCGGCGTACCGGCGCGACGTCGCGCGGGTGCTGGACCTCGCCGCCGGCGCGGGAGGCCCGGTGCCGCCCGCCAGGTGGACGCGGGAGCTGCTCGAGCACGCGCTGCACGGGCTCCATCTCGCCCACCACTCGGCTTCGAGCGCGGCCCGCGCGCTGGCCGCCTGGCGCAGCTTCTCGCGTTTCTGCCTGCGGCGCGGCGTGATCGCGCTGGACCCGGCGCGGGCGATCCCCTTCCCGCGCCGGCCGAAGCGGCTGCCGCGCACGCTCCCGGCGGTCGACCTGGAGCAGGCGCTCGACCGGCTGGCCGCGGCCGACGACCGGGTGGCGCCGCGCGATCGCGCCCTGCTGGAGCTGGCGTATTCCTCGGGGCTGCGGCTGTCGGAGCTGGTGGGGCTCAACCGTGGCGACGTGGACCGCGGCGCGGGGCTGGTGCGCGTGCGGGGCAAGGGCCGGCGCGAGCGGATCGTGCCGGTGGGCGACGGCGCGCTGCGCGCCCTCGAGGAGTACCTCGCCGCGCGGCCGCGGTCGGTGCGCGGCGACGAGCCGGTCTTCACCGGTCCATCGGGGCTGCGGCTCTCGGGCCGCACGGTGCAGCGCGTCGTGCGGCGCCGGCTGGTGGACGTGGCGCGCGGGCTCGGGGTGACGCCGCACGCGCTGCGCCACTCGTTCGCCACCCACATGCTGGACCGGGGGGCCGACCTGCGGGCGATCCAGGAGATGCTGGGACACCGCTCGCTGGCCACGACCCAGGTCTACACGCACGTCTCGCGGAGCCGGCTCCTGCAGGCCTACGAGCAGGCGCATCCGAGGGCGCGGTGATCCGCGCGGTCCGCACCGCGGGCGCCGCCGCGCTGCTGCTCGTCCTGGCGGGCTGCGCGCGCAAGGGCGCGCCCTCGGGGGGCCCGCCGGACCTGGTGCCGCCGACCGTGGTGTCCTGCTCGCCGGACTCCGGGCAGGCGCGCGTGCCGCTGGACGCGCGCCTCTCGGTGACGTTCAGCGAGGGCATGGAGCCGCGCGCCACGGGCGATGCCGTCTCGCTCGCGCCGCGGCTGGGCATCCGCCAGCGGCGCTGGAGCGGCCGGGAGCTCACGCTGGTGCTGGAGGACTCGATGCGCGCGAACCAGACCTACACGCTGTTCGTGGGGCCGTCCGCGCGCGACCGGCACGGGAACTCGATGACCTCGGGCTTCACCGTGGTCTTCAGCACCGCCGACAGCTTCCCGCCCGGCGTGCTGGAGGGGAAGATCGAGGCACGCGGCTTCGACGTCGCGGGCACCTACCTGTGGTGCTACAGCGCCGGCCGCGCGCCGGACTCGACGGCGAGCGACTTCGACGCCCTGGGGCTCGCCGACGAGCAGGGTCGCTTCCGCATCCCCGGCCTGCCGGTCCCGGGGAGCTACCGGCTGTGGGCCTTCGCCGACCTCAACCGCAACCGCTCGTTCGAGCCCGACCGCGACGTGCTCGCGCCGGCGGACACGACCATCGAGCTGACGGTCGCCCAGCCGGTCGTACGGGGCCTGGCGCTGGACGTCGCGGACCCGCGGGCCCCGGCGCACGTGCGCGGGATCGTGACGGACCCGACCGGGGACTCCCTCGGCACGCTGCGCGTGATCGCCGTCGCCGAGGAGGACACCACGCGACGGGTGCTGGTGGAGGCCGGGGAGGGGGGGACGTTCGACCTCAAGCTGGCGGCCGGGAAGTGGCAGGTGCGCGCGTGGCGCGACGCGGACGGCAACCGGGCCTGGCGCATGGACGCCGAGCCGGCGAGCGAACTGGAGCACTACGCGCTGGCGCCGGCGCAGGCGATCGCCGACGTGCGCCTGGTGCTCCGGCGCTGGGGGGTGGCCGGCCCGTGACCGTGATCCCGTTCGTGAAGATGCACGGTGCGGGCAACGACTTCGTGGTCGTCGACCACCGCGAGCCGTTCCTGCCCGAACCGGCCGACCCGCTGTTGCGCCGCCTGTGCGATCGGCGGCGGGGCGTGGGCGCGGACGGCGCGCTCCTGCTCGAGCGCGACCCGGAGCTGGATTTCGCGATGCGCTACCACAACGCGGACGGCGGGCGGGCCGAGTTCTGCGGCAACGGCGCGCGCTGCCTGGCGCGCTTCGCGCTGGAACGCGGGCTGGGCCGCGGCGGGGTCGTGCGCTTCCGCAGCGGGGCCGGCGTGCAGGACGCCCGGCGCACGGCGGACGGGGCGATCGAGCTGCACTTCGGTCGGGTGGCCGCCCCCGGCGGGCCCGAGACGATCGCGGCCGCCGCGCGGACGTTCACGGGCCGACGATTCGTCGTCGGTGTTCCCCATTTCGTCACCGAGGTCGCGCAGCTGGCGCCGGTACCGGTCGCGGAATGGGGCGCGGAGCTGCGGCGGCACGTTCGATTCGCCCCCGCGGGCACCAACGTGGACTTCGTCGCGCGGACGGCCGCCGCGGCCGGCGGCCCGGCCCGCCTCGCCATGCGCACCTACGAGCGGGGCGTCGAGGCCGAGACGTTGGCCTGCGGCAGCGGGGCGATCGCCTCGGCATTGTGGGCGGCGGGCGAGGGCGCGGGTTCCCCGGTCGAGGTCCGCACCGCGGGCGGCGACGTGCTGGTGGTATCGTTCGAGGTGGTCGAGGAGGGGCACGACGTGTGGCTCACCGGCCCCGCCGAGGTGGCGTTCACCGGGACGTGGGAGCAGCCCTAGCGACGGCCCGCGGCGTGCCGGCCGGCCGGGTTTCGGAGGTCATCATGTTCGAAGGACTCACGGTGGCGATGGTGACGCCGTTCCGGGACGGCGCGGTGGACCGGGACGCGACCGCGCGGCTCCTGGATTTCCTGCTCGACGGCGGCGCCGAGTGCCTGGTGGTCTCGGGCTCGACGGGGGAAGCGGCGACCTGCACGGTGGAGGAACGCCGCGAGCTGTGGCGCTTCGCCAAGGAACGCGTGCGCGGGCGGATCCCGGTGGTGGCGGGCACCGGCACCAACTCGACCGCCGATACGATCGCGCTCACCCGGGTCGCCGAGGAGTGCGGGCTCGACGGGGCGATGATCGTGACCCCGTACTACAACAAGCCCACGCCGCGGGGCCAGGTCGCGCACTTCACGGCGGTGGCGCGCAGCACGCGGCTCCCGCTCGTGCTCTACAACGTCCCCGGCCGGACCGGGACGAACACGCTGCCGGCCACGCTGGCGCAGCTGCAGGGCCTGCCCAACGTCGTGGCGGTCAAGGAGGCCTCGGGCTCGCTCGACCAGGCGAGCGAGGTGCGCGCGCGGACCGACCTGACCCTGCTCTGCGGCGACGACTCCCTCACCCTGCCGATGGCCGCGGTCGGGGCCGCCGGGGTGGTCTCGGTGGTCGGGAACGCGGCGCCGCGCGAGATGCGGGCGCTGTGCGACCACGCCCGTGCCGGGCGGGTGCGGGAGGCCGAGGCGATCCACCGCCGGCTGCTGCCGCTGTTCCGCGCGTTGTTCATCGAGTCGAACCCCGGCCCGGTGAAGTTCCTGCTGGCCGCCATGGGGCTGATCGCGAACGAACTGCGGCTGCCGCTCGTACCGGTCGAGCCCGCGAGCGAGGCGGCGATCCTGGCGGCCGCGGGGTCGGCCGGCGTCCCGCTCGCCCCGGCGCAGGGGCGGCAGCCATGATCCGGCTGGTGCTGGCGGGGGCCGCCGGGCGCATGGGACGCGCGGTCGAGGAGGCGGTGGCGGGAAGCTCGGGCTTCGTCATCCAGGCGCGCGTGGACCTCGCGACCGGCCACCCCGCGGGTGCGGCCGGATGGAGCGCCGACGCCGCCGCGGTGATCGGCGACGGCGACGTGGTGGTCGAGTTCACCGACTCGGCCGCCTGCGCGGGGCTGGCCGCGCTGTGCGCGGGCCGCGGGGCGGCCCTGGTCTCGGGCACCACCGGGCTCGACCCCGCGCAGGAGGCGGCGGTGCGCTCGGCCGCGCAGCGCGTCGCGGTGGTGCGCGGGGCCAACTTCAGCCTCGGCGTGACCGTGTTGCGCCGCGCGCTCCGGACGGCGCTGGCGGCGCTGCCGCCCGGCTGGGACGTCGAGATCGTCGAGCGGCACCATCGGCTCAAGCTGGACAGCCCCTCGGGCACGGCGCTCGCGCTCGCGGCGGACGCGGCCGCGTGCCGCGGTGCGGAGGGCGGGGCCCCGCGTTTCGGCCGTGGGCCGGGGCGGACGGGCCCGCGCCCGGCGGGAGAGATCGGCGTGCACTCGGTGCGCGGCGGCTCCTGGGTCGGCGACCACGCGGTCCTGCTGGCCGGCGAGGGGGAGTGGCTCGAGCTGAGGCACGTCGCGCAGGACCGCGTGGCGTTCGCGCACGGGGCGCTGGCCGCCGCGCGCTTCGCGGCGGGCGCGGCTCCGGGGCTCTACACCCTCGAGGACGTGCTGGACGCGGGGAGCGGACCGGGCTGAGCGGCCCGCCCGGCGGGGCGCCGCGGGCGGCGCGGCGTCGAACGAACCGGCCGCCTGGCGGGTGACGCCGGCGGCCGGAGGAAGAGCTCGGTGCGGTGGCTGGCCACGTTGCCGCGGCCCCGGCGCACCGGGTTCAGGCCGGCAGCTTGGCCGCGAACGACGCCAGGCGCGACTTCTGGCGGCTGGCCGTCTCCTTCTTGATGACGCCCTTGGCGGCGGTGCGGTCGAGGATCGAGATGGCCGCCTTCAGGGCGGTCTCGGCCTCGGCCCTCTTCGTGGCGGAGCGCACGGCCTTGACGGCGGACCGCATGCGGCTCTTGACCGCGATGTTGCTCACGCGGGCCTTCTCGTTGGTCTTGACGCGCTTGGCCGCGGACTTGTGATGCGGCATTCGTTCCTCCTTGGGGACGGCTTGCAAAGGAAAAGAGGCGAGTACGTTACGGCCGGGGTGCGGAGGGTGTCAAGCGGGGGCGGGCCGGCGGAGGCGGTCGGAGCGAAGAAGGCGCTTTGAGGGTGGCGGCGGCAGGTGTACCGTGTCTTCTTCGAGCGACCCTCCGTGGTCCCTGGGGAGGCCTTTTGAGCGCTCTGAGCGACAAAGTGAAGAATCTGCCCGCTCTGCCGGGGGTTTACCTCTTCAAGGACCCCCAGGGCGGGGTGCTGTACGTCGGCAAGGCCAAGAGCCTGTCCTCCCGGGTCCGCTCCTACCTCAACGGTGAGAACTCGCACCCCCGCCTGCGCGAGTTGATGGCCGAGGCGGTGGACCTGGACAGCATCCTCACCGACACCGAGGCCGAGGCCCTGCTGCTCGAAGCGACCCTGGTGCGGCAGCACCGCCCGCACTACAACGTGCTCCTGAAGGACGACAAGTCGTTCCCCTACGTCCGGCTGAGCGTGCAGGAGGAATACCCGCGCCTGTCGGTCACCCGCCAGGTGCGTGGCGACGGGGCGCGCTATCTCGGACCGTACACCGATGTCAAGCACCTGCGCCGCACGCTGCGCGAGGTGCGGCGCATCTTCCCGGTGCGGACCTGCCGCAACTTCGAGGAGTACCGCCGCGCGAACCGGCCCTGCCTCTACTACCACATCCGGCGCTGCGCGGGGCCGTGCACGACGCGTTCGGGCGTGACCCCGGAGTCGTATCGCGCCATCGTCGACGGGCTGCTGCTCTTCCTCACCGGACGCGACGTCGAGTTGCTCCACGCGCTGCGCGAGCGCATGGGAGATGCCTCCGGGGACCGCCGCTACGAGGAGGCCGCACGGCTGCGCGACCAGATCGCCACTGCTCGAGCGGGCGCGCGTGCCGCAGCGGGTGGTGAGCCCGACCGGACGCGACACCGACGTGCTGGGGCTCGCGCGCCACGGCCGCCACGCGGCGGTCGCGGCGCTGCTGCTGCGCGGGGGGCGCGTGGTGGGCAAGGAGACGCGCGTGCTGGACCGCGCGGACACCCTCGGGGACGAGGAGCTCCTGCAGCAGTTCCTGGCGCAGCACTACCTCGCGGGCGCGGCCGTGCCGGCGCGGATCGTCGTGGCCGTCCTTCCGGCCGACGCGGAGGTGACGCTCGAGGCGGTCGGCGCCCGCGCCGGCCACCGGGTCGACTTGCGGGTGCCGCACCGCGGCCGCGCGCTCGCCCTGCTCCGCTCGGCGGAGCGCAACGCGGCGCACGCGCTCGAGGACCGGGCGGCGCGCGCGGCCGGGCGGCGCGCGCGCTTCTCACCCGAGCTGCTGGAGCTGCAGAAGGCGCTGGCGCTCGCCGAGCCGCCGTGGCGGATGGTGTGCTTCGATATCTCGAACCTCGGGGACGAGGGCGCGGTGGCCGCGGTCGTGGCGTCGGAGAACGGGCGGGCCCGCACCGGGCTCTACCGGCGCATGCGCGTCCGCCGGCCGGGCCCCGACGATTTCGCCATGATCGCCGAGGGGGTCGAGCGCTACTGGACGCGGGTCGAGTCGGGGGAGGAGCCGCGACCCGACCTGGTGATGGTGGACGGCGGCGAGGGCCAGGTCCGCGCGGCGCGCGCCGCGCTCGACCGGGTGGCGACCCGGCCGGTGCCGCTGATCGGGCTCGCCAAGCGCGAGGAGACCGTGGTGCGCGAGTCGGGCGCGCCACTGACATTGCCGCGGCGCAGCCCCGCATTGCGCGCGCTCCAGCGGCTGCGCGACGAGGCCCACCGCTTCGGGCTCGCCTACCACCGCAAGCTCCGCGGGCGCGCCCGGCTCACCAGCGCGCTGGACGACGTGCCGGGCGTGGGGCCGGCACGCCGGGCGGCGTTGCTCAAGGCCTTCGGCTCGGTCGCGGCGCTGGCCGGAGCGGGGCCGGAGGAGATCGCGCGGCAGGCGCACGTCCCGCCTGCGCTGGCGGAGCGCGTGGCCGCGCGGCTGCGCGGCCGGCCGGCGACGGGACCTGCCGGGACGCGCGGCGCGCCCGCCGTCGGCGCGGCGGCCGGGTCGCGGGGGAGGCCGGCATGAGTCCGAAGCTGGCGGCGCCGCCGGTGGCCCGCCGTCCCGCCAGGCGTCCGCGGCCCGCCGTGCTGCCGGCGCTGGACGGCCCGCTCGACGGCTTCCTGGAGGAGCTGCGCGCCGGGCGCCGGCTCAGCGACAACACCGTGAACGCGTACGCCCGGGACCTCACCGACTACCGCGCCTTCGCGGTCCACCACGGGCTCGCGGGCTGGGGCGAGGTGAGCTCCACGTTCGTGGACGGCTACTTCGCGCGGCTGCTGAAGCAGGGCCGCTCGGGCGCGACCGTCGCGCGGCGGCGCTCGGCGCTGCGCGGCTTCCACGCCTGGCTCGCGCGCGGCGCGGGGAAGGCGGCCGGACCGCTGGACGACCTGCCCGCGCCCCGCGGCGAGCGCCGCCTGCCGCGCGCGCTGTCGGTCGAGGAGGTGGCGACGCTGCTGGCCCAGCCGGCGGGCGACGAGCCGCTGCGGATGCGCGACCGCGCGATGCTCGAGCTGGCCTACGGCAGCGGGCTGCGCGTCTCGGAGCTGTGCGGCCTGAAGCGTGCCGACCTCGACCTCGCGAACCGGCTCGTCACGGTGACCGGGAAGCGCGACAAGCAGCGCTCGGTGCCCTTCGGCCGCGCCGCCGAACGCGAGCTCCGCGGGTACCTCGAGCGCGCGCGTCCGCTCCTCGTGCGGCGCGAGCGCCACGATTTCGTCTTCGCCAACGCGCGTGGACGCGGGCTCTCGCGCATGGGATTCTGGAAGATCCTGCGGGACCACGCGCGCGCCGCGGGGATCGCCGGGCGCGTCCACCCGCACCTGCTGCGGCACTCGTTCGCCACCCACCTGCTGGTCGGCGGCGCCGACCTGCGGGTGGTGCAGGAACTGCTGGGCCACGCCTCGGTGGCGACGACCGCGATCTACACTCATCTGGACCGGGCCTATCTCCGGGAGGTGCACCGCACCTTCCACCCTCGAGCCTGAGGGTCATCGCTTCAGGAAGGAGTCTCGCATGCGCAGTACCGTTCACATCCGGACCATGGCCGCGGTGGTGCTCGTCGTCGGCGCGGCGCTGGGGGCCGTCGCGGCCGGCACGGCGCACGCCAAGTCGGTGGTGGTGCTGCCCCGGCCCGGCCAGGTCGGGGTCGGCCTCAGTGGCCTCTACGGCACGCTGCTCGACAACGGGACCGTGGGCGACCAGTTCGGCAGCGGTCCGGGCATGGCGGTGCGCCTCCGCTACCGGATGCGCTACGAACGCGCCATCGGCCTGTCGTTCGAGAGCCACGGCCTCGACGTGCGCCCGGGGGACCAGGTCGACCTGTTCGACGGGAAGATCATGAAGCCGCAGGACGAGTTCGCCTACCAGCGGGTCCACCTCGGCCTCTACGGCCTGGACGTCTACCAGATGTTCGGCACCCGCACGAAGGTGGTGAAGATGCTGAGCGTGGGCGGGGGGATCGCGCGCGCGACGTTCGGCCTGAACGACGGCGAGCACGAGTTCCCGCTGAGCGACGGGACGTACCTCAGCGTCGGGGTCGGCGTCGAGCGCTTCTTCTGGACCAGCATGGCCTTCGACTTCGGGGCGCGCTACCACGCGGTCTTCCTCGGCCACGGCGTGAACCACGACCTGCAGGCCTCGGCCGGCCTGATCTTCTACGCGAGCCTCTGATGACGCTGCCCCTCGCCGTCTCCTTCCAGGGCGCGGCCCGCACCGTGACCGGGTCGCGCCACCTGGTGCGCTTCGGCGCCCGCTCCTGGCTGTTCGACTGCGGGATCTACCAGGGCCACCGCGAGGACGCGGACCGGGTGAACCGCACGTTCGCCTTCGCGCCCGCGGAGCTCGAAGGGGTGGTGCTCTCGCACGCGCATCTCGACCACAGCGGGAACCTCCCGACGCTGGTCCGCCAGGGGTTCGGCGGCAGGATCCACCTCACCCCGGCCACCGCGGACCTCGCGCGTCCGCTGCTGGCCGACAGCGCGTTCCTGATGGAACGCGATCTCGAGCACGTGAACAAGCGCGGGCGGGCGAAGCAGCAGGCGCCCCGCAAGCCGCTCTACCGGCCGGCCGACGTGGTGCCGACGCTCGAGCGCTTCGAGACGCACGACTACCGGGAACCGTGGCCGCTGGCCGACGGCGTCGAGGTCGAGTTCTGGGACGCCGGCCACATCCTGGGCTCGGCGATCACGACCTTCGAGTTCCGCGCCGGCGGGCGCACGCTGAGGCTGGGGATGACGGGGGACCTCGGGCGCTACCGGCGGCCCATCCTGCGCGACCCGGACGTCCCTCCGGGCGTGGACGTGCTGGTGCTGGAGAGCACGTACGGGGACCGGCTGCACCCGCCCGAGGAGGAGAACGTCCGGGCGCTGCAGGAGACCGCGACGCGCACGCTCGGGCGCGGGGGCAGGCTGATCGTGCCCTCGTTCGCGGTGGGCCGGACCCAGGAGCTGGTGGCGACCCTGCACGAGCTGATCGGCCGCCGCGCGGTGCCCGACGTCCCGATCTTCGTGGACAGCCCGCTGGCGCGGGTCGCGACCGGGGTCTACCGGCAGCACCCCGAGTGCTTCGATGCCGAGACGCACGACGCCTTCGTGAACCACGGCGGCGCGCCCTTCGGCTTCGCGCGGCTGCGCTACGTGAGCAGCGCCGAGGAGTCCAAGGCGCTCAACGAGCGCACCGAGCCGTGCATCATCATCGCCGGCTCGGGGATGTGCGAAGGCGGCCGGATCCTCCACCACCTGCGCTTCGGGCTGGGCGAGCCGAAGAACACCGTGCTGTTCGTGGGCTTCCAGGCCGAGGGCACGCTGGGGCGCCGCCTGCGCGACGGCGCCGAGGTCGTGAACATCTTCGGCGAGCCCACCCGGCGGCTCTGCGAGGTGACCTCGCTGGAAGGCTTCAGCGCCCATGCCGACCAGGCCGAGATCCTCGACTGGGTCGGCCGGCTCGATCCCGCGCCGCGGCGCATCTTCCTGGTGCACGGCGAGGCCGGCGCCGCGGAGACGCTGGCCGGCCTGCTGCGCGAGCGGGTGGGGGCCGAGGTGAGGATCCCCGCGCCGGGCGAGGAGGCCGCGCTGTGGAGTTGACGAAGCCCCTCGCCTACGAGGTCGGCCAGCGGCTGCGCCATCCGCAGTTCGGCGAGGGCCTGGTGGTCGAGGTCCACACCGATCGCGGCCGCGAGGTGCTGGAGGTCGTCTTCGACGGCCAGCTCCGTCGTCTCTCGGCGCAGCGCGAGTGGACCGTGGTGGAGGCGGGCGCGCCCGCGCCGACGCCGGGAAGGAGCGTCGCCGCCACCCGGGCCTGGCACGCGCAGGGCGACCGGCTGCTGGAGTCCTGGCAGTGCGGCCGGTCGGTGCCGGCGCCGCGCTTCGAGCTGCACTCGCAGGCCGAGCGCTGGTCCGGCTGGGCGGGCACCGACCGGCTCATCTCGCTCGACTCGCTGCGGGGGGTCGAGCGCTTCCCCCACCAGATCACCGCCTGCGTGAAGGTCATGCGCGACCTCAACGGGCGCGCCATCCTGGCGGACGAGGTGGGGCTGGGCAAGACCATCGAGGCCGGGATCGTCATCAAGGAGTACCTGCTGCGGGGCGCGACGCGGACCGTGCTGGTGCTGGTGCCGGCGTCGCTCTGCGAGCAGTGGCGGGCCGAGCTGTGGGAGAAGTTCGAGCTCGACTTCGTGGTCTCGCGCGGCCCGGTGGGACAGTGGGGCCGCCACCCGCTGGTGATCTCCTCGCTGGAGACCGCCCGGCACGAGCGCCACCGGCGCCGCGTGCGCGGCGCCAACTACGACATGGTGGTGGTGGACGAGGCCCACCGGTTGCGCAACCACCTCACGCTGGGCTGGCGGTTCGTGAACGACCTGAACCCGCGCTACCTGCTGCTCTGCACCGCCACGCCGGTGCAGAACGACATGCGCGAGCTCTACAACCTGGTGACGCTGACCCGGCCCGGGACGGTGGGCACCTTCTCGCAGTTCCGCCGCGACTTCCTCTCCGGTCACGACAAGCGCACGCCGCGCAACACGCCGCGGCTGCGCAACCTGCTCAAGGTGGTCATGATCCGCACGCGGCGCGGCGACACGGACCTGGTCTTCGCCCCGCGCAAGGTGGAGACCCGCTGGGTGGCGCAGACCGCCGCCGAGCGCGGCCTCTACCGGCAGGTGAGCGAGTTCGTGGCCGACGCGGTGCACGGCGAGCACGGCGGGCCCGGCCGCCCGCACTATTTCACGCTCATGGTGTTGCAGAAGGAGATGGGCTCGTCCTGGGCCGCGGCGCGCGCCACGCTCGAGCGGCTGACGGCGCGCCCCGACGGACTCGACCCGAGGCGCCTGAAGATCCTGGCCGCGCGCGCGGAGGCGGTCTCGGCGATCCCGTCGAAGCTGCGCACGCTGCAGCGCGTGCTGGGCGGGCTCGGCGGGGAGAAGGCCATCATCTTCACGCAGTTCCGCGCCACCCAGGACGCGATCGTCGCCGCGCTGGTGGCCTCGGGCGTGGAGCCGTCGGTCTTCCACGGCGAGCTGGGCTGGCGCGAGAAGGAGGAGGCGCTCGAGCACTTCCGCACGGTCTCGCCGGTGCTGGTGAGCACCGAGGCGGGCGGCGAGGGGCGCAACCTCCAGTTCGCGCGCATCGTCATCAACTACGACCTGCCGTGGAACCCGATGCGCGTGGAGCAGCGCATCGGGCGCGTCCACCGCCTGGGGCAGCGCCACCCGGTCCGCGTCATCAACCTGGCCGCGCGCGGCACCATCGAGGCGTACGTGCTCGAGATCCTCGAGCGCAAGATCCGCATGTTCGAGCTGGTGGTGGGCGAGATGGAGGAGATCCTCGGTGCGTGGCAGTCCGCAGGCTCGTTCGAGGACGAGGTCTTCCGGCGCTGGACGGAGTCCACCAACCCGCGGATGCGCAAGCGCAAGTTCGCCGAACTGGCCCAGCACCTGGTCGTGGCGCACCGGCTCTACCAGCAGCAGAAGGACTCGGAGGACTGGCTGTTCCCGTCGGTGACCGAGAAGGACGAGGCGTGAGCCCCCCGCGGCGGGACCGCAAGGGCTCGGTGGCCCGGAGCGCCGACGCGCGCCGCGGGCCGGGGACGAAGGAGGGGACCGGCATGTCGCCCGCGCCGCCCCCCAGCCTGCCGCCGGAGTGGCGCGAGTTCGTGGGGCACTGGCTCGAGTCCGAGGGCTGCACGGTCAAGCCGGCCGCGCGTGGCGACTGGGAGGTGGACCTGGCGGAACCGCTCCGTCGCCGCTGGCGCCGCCAGCGCGTACGCCTCGTCTTCGACCCGTTGCGCGCGACCCTGCCGCGCGGGGCGTGGTTCACCGCCCCGGGCAGCAGCGGCGGCCGGCGCATCCTCGAGGCGGCGATGGAGGTGCCGGTGCTCACGCGGCGCACGGCCCTGGCGCACGTGCCCGGGGTGAGCGAGGAAGGACTGGCGACGGTCTGCAAGCTGCGCGGGCTGTCGTGGGGGCCGGCCCGGCTGGGACCGGTGCGCTACGAGCGACGTGTCTCGTTCCACGCGGTGGCGACGCGCTGGGGCGGCCTGCCCTGGCAGGAGCCGTGGGTGGTCCTGATCGGGCCCACGGGCGAACTGCTCGAGTGGCACAGCGCACCCGAGGTGCCGGACGTGCGCTCCCGCGACGGTCTCTACCAGATGGAGGAGGAACTGGAGCCGGAGCAGCGCGCGCGCTGGATGGAGGTCACGCGCGCCCACTTCGAGCGCCTGCTGGGCGAGCGGGAGCAGGAGTGGGAGCAGCAGATGGGCCGGCTGCGCGACGGCGAGCTCGAGCGGCTGGGGGCGTTCTTCACCGCCCGGCTGGAGGAGGAGCAGGAGAGGCTGCGGCGCCGGACCTCGAGCGCGGACGAGGTGGAGATCGAGCAGGGCGACAGCACGTCGATCAAGCTCGAGTGGGACCGGCGCGCGGCGGAGGTGCGCGGGCGCTGGGCGATCCGGACGGAGATGCGCGTGTGGGGGCTGTCGGAGTGGGCCTGGCCGGTCGCGGACCTGGAGCAGGAACTTCGGCTGGGGGCGGTGCACGTGCGCTTGAAGAGCCTGGTGGACGTGGCGCGGGGCCGCCCCGACCTGCCGACGTGCCCGTCGTGCGGGGCCCGGGCGGAGATGCTGGTGCGCGTGCACGGGGCGGTGGCGTGCGTGCGCTGCGCGCCGTGAACGGGGCAGCGGGGCATGCACGGATCGGAAGCCGGCGGAGTGCGGACGCGCCCGCGACCGGCCTTCGGCCGGTGCCCGGACCCGTGTCCGCGCCCCGGCGCTCGCCTGGCCGGGGCGGGGCTTGACGGTCACGCGGCCGCGGGATAAGGTTCCCCATTCGCAGCCATTCACTCGACCTCGCTCCGAGGTTGAGCCCGTCCTTCGAACCGGAGGAGTGCCTTGACGTTAGAGCGAGAGTCAGCTCGACTCGAGGATCCGGGAGCAAAGCTCCTGGACTCGATTACTTCCCGCTGGGCGCAGTACGGGCGGATGATCCTCATCGGCCTGGGAGTGATCGCCGTGGTGGGCGTGGGGGCCTTCTTCACGCTGCGTGCGCGCGCGGCCGACGAGGAACAGGCGGCCGGGAAGCTGGCCGAGGCGAACCTGTTCTTCTGGCAGGGCGCCTACGACCGCTCGCTCCCCGTCGCGCGGCAGGTGGCCGAGCAGTGGCCCAACAGCCCGAGCGGCATCGACGCGCACCGGCTGGCGGGGGACGACCTGTTCTGGCTCGGGAAGTTCAAGGAGTCGGTCGCGGAGTACCGGACCTACCTGGCGAAGCAGAAGTCGGGACTCATCGCCGACGCCGTGCGCCGCAGCTTCGCCTATGCGCTCGAGAGCGACCTGCAGTTCAAGGAGGCCGCGCCGGTCTACGAGGGACTGGTGGGCAAGTTCGATCGCGAGTCGTCGGCGGAGTTCCTCTACGCGGCCGCCCGGTGCTACCGGCAGACCAACCAGCCGAACGAAGCCGAGGCGAGGCTGAAGCGGCTGGTCGACGAGTTCGGGGAGACCTCCTACGCGAATCGCGCCCGCGTGTTGCGGGCAGAGCTGGCCGCCGCGCCGCGCTGACGCGGCCGGCCGCACGGGAAGGACGCCTTGAGCGAGCAGCCCCCGGTCGACCTGCTATTCCTCTGGCATCACCACCAACCGGACTACCGTAGTCCCCGCGAGGGCCGGGCCCTGCTTCCGTGGGTGCGCCTGCACGCCACCAAGGACTACCTGGACATGGCCCTGCACCTCGAGGCCCACCCGGGCGTGCACGCCACGTTCAACTTCGTGCCCTCGCTGCTGGACCAGCTCGACGAGGCCGCGGCCGGCGGCCGCGAGAGCCTGTTCGACCTGCTTGCCCGGCCGGTCGAGGGGCTGACCGACGGTGAGCGCGCGACGGTCCTCTCGCGCTGCTCGGCCGCCCCGCGGCACGCGCTGGAGCGCTGGCCGCGGTACCGGGCGCTCGGCCTGCGGGTCGCGCGGGCGCGGAGCAGCGGCGCCAGCGAGCCGACCTTCACCGAGATCCTGGCGCTCGAGTGCTGGTTCCTGCTCGCCTGGCTCGACCCGGTGCTGCTCGGGGAGCCCGAGGCGGCCGCGGCGGTCGCCTCGAACGGGGACTTCCTCGAGGAGCACCGTGACGGCCTGCTGGCGCTCTACTCCCGCATCGTCGCCCGGGTGATCCCGGCCTACCGGGCGCTGGCGGAGCGCGGGCAGGTCGAGCTGTCGGAGTCGGCCTACTACCACCCGATCCTGCCGCTGCTGGTGGACTCCCGCGCGGCGCGGCGCGCGCGCCCCGAGATCGCGATGCCGGGCGAGTTGTTCGCCGCTCCGGAGGACGCCGAGCGCCAGATCCAGCGCGCGTTCGACCGGCACGCGCGCGCCTTCGGCGTCCGCCCGGCGGGGATGTGGCCGCCGGAGGGCAGCGTGAGCCCGGAGGCGGTGGAGATGGCGGCCCGCGCCGGCGTGCGCTGGCTCGCCACCGACGAGGGCGTGCTGTGGCAGTCGCTGCCGCCGGGGGAGCGCCACCACCCGGCGCTCTACCAGCCGTGGCGCTACCGCACGGCGGCCGGGCCGGTGGACTTCTTCTTCCGCGATCGGGAGCTCTCGGACCGCATCGGCTTCGTCTACTACCACTGGGAGACCGCCGAGGCGGTGGCCGACTTCATCGGGCGCCTGCGTCGCATCGCCCGCGAGCAGTCCGTCCCGGGGCGCCGTCCGCTGGTCTCGGTCATCCTCGACGGCGAGAACTGCTGGGAGAACTACCCGGCGGACGGCGGACCGTTCCTGGAGGCGCTCTACAGCGCGCTCGAGGCCGCGCCCGACATCCGCACCGTGACGCCCTCCGAGGTGCTGGCCGCCGCGCCCGCCGCGGCCGAGCTGCGCGACCTGCACTCCGGCTCCTGGATCGACGCCGACTTCCACATCTGGATCGGGCATCCCGAGAAGAACCGGGCCTGGGAGCTGCTGGCCCGCGCGCGCCGCGCGCTGGTCGAGGCGCGCCGGACGCCCGAGGACTGTCCGGGCGCGTGGGAGTCGCTCTACGCGGCCGAGGGGTCGGACTGGTTCTGGTGGTTCGGCGAGGACCACTACACCGAGGACAAGGGGCTCTTCGACCGCATCTTCCGCGAGCACCTGCAGGCCGTCTACGAGCGTGCCGGGCTGCCCGCTCCGAGCTGGCTGCAGGTCGCGGTCTCGCGTTTCACCCACCGGCCGGACCTGGCCACGCAGCCGCTGGGCTTCGTGCGCCCGACGATCGACGGCCGGCCGACGCACTTCTACGAGTGGTACGCGGCCGGGCGTCACCTGCTGGGCGCGGGCGGCGGCTCGATGCACCGCGACGCGGGGATCGGGCGCGACCTGTACTTCGGCTACGACGACGCGCGCTTCTACCTGCGGCTCGACTTCGTCTCGAACGCGCCCCCGGGCGCGGAGTACGACCTGCTGCTGGACTTCCTGGCGCCGCACCCGGTCCGGGTCATGATCCAGGGGCTCGAGCCGGGCGCCCGTCCGGTCGTCTGTCGCGCCGATGGCGCCGCGGCGGCGCCGATGCCGGGCTGCGAGTGCCACGTCGGGACCGTGCTCGAGCTGGGGCTGCCGTTCGCGGGCCTGGGGCTGAAGGCGGGCGACAACGTGGACCTGCTGGTGCAGCTCATGCAGGGCGGCGTGCCGGTCGAGAGCCTGCCCGCCGCGGACCTGGTGCGCTTCTCCGTGCCCGACGCCTCGTACGGGGCCTACATGTGGAGCGCGTGAGCGGGCGGCTGCGCTGACGGCGCACGCGCCCCGGGCCGGAGACCGGCCCGGGGCGCGTGCTATCTCACCCAGACCGTCTTGACGTTCACGAACTCGCGCAGGCCGAAGGCCCCCAGCTCGCGGCCGTAGCCCGAATCCTTCACCCCGCCGAAGGGCACCCGCGGATCCGACTTGACGGTCTCGTTGACGAAGACGGCGCCGGCCTCGAGCCCCGCGGCGAGCGCGCGGGCGCGCTCGAGGTCGGCGGTCCACAGGCTGGCGCCGAGGCCGTAGCGAGAGCGGTTCGCCAGCTCGAGCGCGTGCCCGGCGTCGCGGGCGCGGGTCACCGGCGCGACCGGGCCGAAGGTCTCCTCCTCGAAGGCCGCCATCCCGGGCTCGACGCCGGTGAGGACGGTGGGGGGGAAGAAGCAGCCCGGTCCCGCCCGGCGCGCGCCGCCCAGGCGCAGTTCGGCCCCGGCCTCCACCGTGCGCCGCACCTGGCCCTCCAACTCGTCGACCAGGTCGGGGCGCGCGAGCGGGCCCACCTGCACCGCGCGGTCCCGCGGGTCGCCGACGCGCAGCGCGGCCATGGCGGCGATGAACGACGCCTCGAAGCGCGCCGCGACCGGCGCCTCGACGATGAAGCGCTTGGCGGCGATGCAGCTCTGGCCGTTGTTGATGGTGCGGGCCAGCGCCGCCTGGCGTGCGGCGTGCTCGACGTCGGCGTCGGCCAGCACGACGAAGGCGTCCGAGCCACCCAGCTCGAGCACGGTCCGCTTGAGCGAGGCCCCGGCCAGCGCCGCCACCTGCCGGCCCGCCGCCTCGCTGCCGGTGAGCGAGACCGCGCGCACCGCCGGGTGGGCGATGACCTCGCCCACCGCGCGCGCGGGGACGAGCAGCGCGGTGAACGCACCGGGCGGGAAGGCGGCCCGGCGAAACGCTTCCTCGAGGGCGAGCGCGCAGCCCGGGACGTTCGAGGCGTGCTTGAGCACGACCGGGTTCCCCGCGGCCAGCGCCGGCGCGGCACAACGGATCACCTGCCAGAACGGGAAGTTCCACGGCATGACCGCGAGCACCACGCCGAGCGGGTCGAAGCGCACGCAGCTGGCAGTGGCCTCGGTGGCCGCGGGCTCGGGCTCGAGCAGGCCCTCCGCGTGCTCGGCGAACCACTCGCAGGTGGCCGCGCACTTCTCGACCTCCGCCTCCGCCTGGGCGATGGGCTTGCCCATCTCGGCGGTCATGAGCGCCGCGTGGGACGCCAGGCCGTCGCGCAGGACGGCCGCCAGGGAGCGCAGCGGCGCCACGCGCTGCGCGACCGGGCGCCGGCTCCAGTCGAAGAACGCCGCGCCCGCGAGCTCGAGGCGACGGGCGACCTCGTCCTCGTCGTGTTCCGCGTACTCGCGGATCGACTCGCCGTTCACGGGGTTCACGGATCGCATCGGTCGGTCACCTCCCGGGTCGCTTCGGGCCCGGGGGCAGCATAGCCCACCCGGCGCGGTCACGCGCCCCCACGCGCCGCGCGCGGAACGTCCCCGGGCGGGGCGACGGCCGCCGCCGCCGGGGGCCCGCGGCCGTCGTCCGTTGCGCGGCAGGGAGACCGCGGGTAGGCTCGTGATGCCAGATGCTCCCTTCGCCCGCCCGGTGGGTCCGGGCGCGACCGTGCGCGGACGCCAACCCCGAGCCTCCCTTGAAGCTCTCCGTCATCATCCCCTGCTTCAACGAGGAACGGCACATCGTCCGGGTCGTGGACGCGGTCCGGCGGGTGGACATCGAGAAGGAGATCATCGTGGTGGACGACGCCTCCACGGACCGGACCCGCGAGCTGCTCGAGGCGGAGAAGCGGCGGGGCCCGCTGGTGACCTGCTACCAGCCGGTCAACGCGGGCAAGGGCGCCGCGATCCGGACCGGGATCGCGCTGGTGACCGGGGACGTCGTGGTCATCCAGGATGCCGATCTGGAATACGATCCCGCGCAGTTCCCCGAACTGGTCGGGCCCATCGTCCGGGGCGAGGCGCAGGTGGTCTACGGCTCGCGCTTCCGCGGGTCCATCACGGGCATGAGGCCGGCGAACCGGATCGCGAACCATCTCCTGACCGGCGCGGCGAACCTGCTCTACGGGGCCGGGATCACGGACGAGGCCACGTGCCACAAGGCGTTCCGCGCCGACCTGCTCCGCAGCCTGCCGCTGCGCTGCGACCGTTTCGAGTTCTGCCCCGAGGTGACGGCCCGTGTCCGCAGGCGCGGCGTGCGCATCCACGAGGTGCCCATCCGCTACCGCGGGCGGACCCTGGCGGAGGGCAAGAAGGTCCGCTGGACGGACGGCGTCGCGGCGCTCTGGACGCTGCTTCGTTACCGTTTCGGGGAATAGCCGGGAAGGCACCACCTCAGGTCGGCCGCGAAGGCCGCGGGAGGGAGGCGCGTTTGCGCGCGTGTCGCGGGCGCGCTACCGTGAGGACCACAGAATAGGCGATGGGGTTCGCCTCGAACCGCCCCGCGGGGCTGATGACTCCTGCCACGAAAGGCAGGGGTCTTTTGTTTGCAGGAGGTCCATTGGAGAGAATGTGGCTGGTGGGACTGGGGGGCGCCCTCGGCTCGATGGGACGCTACGCGGTGGGCGGGCTCATCGGCCGGCTCCGCAGCGGCTGGTCGTTCCCGCTCGAGACGCTCGCCGTGAACGTCGCGGGCTGCCTGGCGATCGGCCTGCTGGCCGGCCTGGCGGAATCGCGCGGGGTGTTCTCGGGGACCACGCGGGCGTTCCTGTTCGCCGGCGTGCTCGGTGGCTTCACCACGTTCTCGACGTTCGGCTACGAGACGTTCCAGTTGCTGCGCGACGGGCAGGTCGGGGCCGCGACGCTGTCGGCCGGCCTGCAGGTCGTGGGCGGTCTGGGCGCGGTCTGGGCCGGTGCGGTGATGGCCCGCCTGGCATGGGGAGGTTGAGATGAAGCTCCCGGAGGAAGGCCACCTGCTGCGCATCTTCATCGGCGAGGGCGACCGGTACGACGGCAAGCCGCTGTACGAGTGGCTGGTGCTGAAGGCCCGCGAGGCGGGGCTGGCCGGGGCCACGGTGCTGCGCGGGATCGAGGGCTTCGGGGCCCACAGCCGGCTGCACACCGCGAAGATCCTGAGGCTCTCCGAGGATCTGCCGGTGGTGATCGAGATCGTGGACACGCGCGAGCGGATCGAGGCGTTCATGCCGCTGGTGGACGCCGCCATCGTCGAGGGGCTCGCCACGCTGGAGAAGGTGCAGATCCGGCTCTACCGGGGCGGAACGAAGGCCTAGGGCACGGACATGGGTCCATCCGGGAGGCGGGAGAGCGGCTGGCGGGTCCCGGGAGGAACTCCCCAGGGGGCTCAGGAGCCGGGAGGAGCGGATCCGAGCATATGTCGCATAAGTGTAATTATGTCAACCTAACGCTGGACCAGCCCACCAAGCCGGTTCCCGGGTGGCTTCTGCTACCCGGGCCGGGCCGACAGCGCCTCCCCCGCGTGCGGCGGCGCGGGCCCCGGCCTAGTTCGGCGCGACCACCAGGCTGAGGAGCTTGTTCGGGACGTGGATCACCTTCCGGATCGCCGCGCCCTCCAGGTGCCGCTGGACCCGCTCGTCGGCCAGGGCGATGTCCCGCACCTGGTCGGCCGTGAGGTCCCGGGCCAGCTCCAGGGTCGCCCGGAGCTTCCCGTTCACCTGGACGGCCACCGTGACCGTGTCCTCGAGGACCCGTGCCGGGTCCCATGCGGGCCACGGCTCGTGGGCCAGGCTCCCTGCGTGGCCGAGGCGCTGCCATAGCTCCTCCGCGATGTGCGGCGCGAAGGGCGACAGGACCAGCACCAGCCGCTCGATCAGGCCGCGCGGCCGGCGGCCCAGCCTGGTCAGCTCGTTCACGCAGACCATCATCTGCGCGACCGCGGTGTTGAACTTGAGGCTCTCGACGTCCTCGGTGACCTTCTTGACGGTCTGGTGCACGAGCCGCTCGGTGGCCAGGTCCGGCGCGTCGTCGGATAGCGCCGCGCTCGGCCGGCCGTCCTCCTCGACGCACAGGCGCCAGAGCCGGTCGAGGAAGCGGGTCACGCCCTCCACGCTGTTCGTGTTCCAGGGCTTCATCGCCTCGAGCGGGCCCATGAACATCTCGTAGACCCGCAGGGCGTCGGCGCCGTACCGGTCGATCACCTCGTCCGGGCTCACCACGTTCCCGTTGGGGTTCTCCGGGGTCGCCGTGCGCTTCGACATCTTGGCGTTGTCCTCCCCCAGGATGATCCCCTGGTGCACCAGCTTCATGAACGGCTCGGGAGTGCTGGCCACGCCGATGTCGAACAGCACCTTGTGCCAGAAGCGCGCGTAGAGCAGGTGCAGCACGGCGTGCTCGGCCCCGCCGATGTAGAGGTCCACCGGCATCCAGTAGCGCTCCTTCGCCGGGTCCACGAGCTGCCCGGGGTTCCTCGGGTCGAGGAAGCGCAGGTAGTACCAGCACGAGCCGGCCCACTGGGGCATGGTGTTGGTCTCGCGCTGGGCCGGCTTGCCGGAGGCCGGATCGGTCGTGCTCACCCAGTCCTTCAGCGCGGCCAGCGGGCTGACCGGCGTCTCCCCCGTCGACTTCGGCCGGAAGTCCTTGGTCTCGGGCAGCGGCACCGGCAGCATCTGCTCGGGCAGCGCGACCGGCGCGCCGTCCACCCACACGATCGGGAACGGCTCGCCCCAGTAGCGCTGGCGCGCGAACAGCCAGTCGCGCAGCTTGTAGTTGACGGCGCGGCGTCCGCGACCCGTCTGTTCCAGCCAGCCGGTGATCCTGGCGATGGCCGCGGCGGCCGGCAGGCCGTCGATCGAGAACGCGCCGTCGCCGGTGTGCGAGTTCACGGCCACGCCGTTCTCGGTGTCCACGTAGGCGGCGGTGGTGACGTCGCCGCCCGAAACCACCTCGCGGATGGGCAGCTCGAAGGCGCGCGCGAAGTCCCAGTCGCGCTGGTCGTGCCCGGGCACCGCCATGATGGCGCCGGTGCCGTAGCCCATCATCACGTAGTCGGCGATCCAGACGGGCAGCCGCTCGCCGTTCACCGGGTTGAAGGCGTGCGAGCCGGTGAACACCCCGGTCTTCACCTTGGCGACCTCGGCGCGCTCCTTGTCGCTGCGCCGTGCGGTGGCCTCGCGGTAGGCCTCGACCGCCGCGCGCTGCTCGGGCCGGGTCAGCGCCGGCACCAGCGGATGCTCGGGCGCCAGCACCATGTAGGTGGCGCCGAACAACGTGTCGGGCCGGGTGGTGAAGATGCGCAGGTTGCCGTTCACCCCCTCGAGCGCGAAGTCCACGTCGGCACCGATCGAGCGGCCGATCCACTCCTTCTGCATGGTCAGCGTGCTGTGCGGCCAGTCCACCAGCGCCAGGTCCTCGAGCAGGCGGTCGGCGTAGGCGGTGATCTTGAGCTGCCACTGGCGCATCGGCCGGCGCACCACGTCGAAGCCGCCGACCTCGCTCTTGCCGTCCACGACCTCCTCGTTCGCCAGCACCGTGCCCAGCTCCGGGCACCAGTTGACCGGCGCCTCGGCCACGTAGGCCAGGCCGCGCTCGAAGAGCTTGAGGAAGATCCACTGGGTCCAGCGGTAGTAGGCCGGGTCGGTGGTGTCCACCTCCCGCTCCCAGTCGTACGAGAGCCCGATGCGCTTCATCTGCCGGCGGAAGTTGGCGATGTTCTCCGCCGTGGTGATCGCCGGGTGCACGCCGGTCTTGATGGCGTACTGCTCGGCGGGCAGGCCGAAGGCGTCCCAGCCGGTGGGGTGCATGACGTTGAATCCGCGCATCCGCTTGTAGCGCGACACGATGTCCGTGGCGGTGTAGCCCTCGGCGTGCCCGACGTGCAGCCCGGCTCCCGAGGGGTACGGGTACATGTCGAGGCAGTAGAACTTGGGTTTCGCCGACGGCTCCTCAGCGCGGAAGGTCCGGTGCGTCTCCCAGTACGACTGCCAGCGGGGCTCGACCTCGGCGAATGGATAGTGCTTGCTCATGGGCTCTTGGGAGGTTGAGGGAAGCGGCGCGCATCGGGACGCCGGAGACTACGGCATGGAGCGGGTGGAGTCACGCCGGGCGCGGCCCGCGCCGCCCGGCCTCAGCCCCCGCAGACCGTCCGGGTCGCCTGCTCGAGCACCGCGACCACGTCGGCGCGGCCGCCCTTCCAGGCCGCCTCCGCGCGGTAGACGGCGTCCAGCGCGCGCGCCAGCTCGCGCGGCGGGCACCGCCGGGCGAGTGCCGCGCTCAGCTCCCGGTGCCGCGCCCAGCCCCCCAGCGCCCCGCCCACCAGGTTCGCCAGGGCGAACATCACCGTGCCTTCGCCGGCCCCGGCCGTGAGCAGCCGGGCGAGCGCGCGGCGGGCCTGCTCGGGGCGGCCCAGGGCCACCGCGGAGAGGTAGTCGGGCAGGTCCGCCCCGAGCACCGGCTTGAGCATCGCCTCGGCGGTCGCGCGCGTGATGCGCCGGCGGCCGTCGGCGAGCGGGGCGACCACGTCGAGCTTCTCGAGCTCGTTGAAGAACGTGAGCGGATCGCCCTCGCAGGCGTCGGCCACGACCTCGACCACGCCCGGCTCGACGTCGAGGTCGGCGGCGGCGAGCCGGCGCTGGCCCCAGCGCAGCAGTTCCGGCCGGCCGGGCCGCTCGGCGTTCCAGTGCAGCGAGCAGGCGGCGCGCAGCGGCTCGAGCGACTTGCGGAACGTGTCGGCCTCCGACTCGTGGAGCACCAGGCACGACCCGCCGCTCGGGGTCGCCAGCCCGGCGGCCAGCGCGGCCACGCGCTTCTCGCTGCGGCCGAGGTCCTCGACCTCGAGCACCAGGATGAGGTCGCGCGGGCTGAACAGCGAAGCGCCCTGGAAGGCGGCGAGGATCTCCTCGACGCCGGCTTCGGCCGCGCGGAAGACGCGCGCCAGCGGTGCCTCGGGGCAGGTGCGGGCCCAGGCCCGGCGCAGTTCGGCGAGCAGGGCCGCCTTGAGGGACTCGCTCGGCCCTTCGATGTAGAGCGTGGCGGGGAAATCGCCGCGGCGGAAGCGCTCGATCAGCTCGAGCCCGTCCGCGGCGGCGCGGCGCCCGGCCGGTGCCGCGCTCGCGCGGGCCGCGGCGGGGCGCTTCGGCGCGGCGCCCGCGCTCCGGGCGCCGGCGGGACGCTCCGCTCCGGCCGCCGCCGGGCTACCAGCCTTCGACCGAGCGGGTGAGGATCTCGTCGGCGATCTTGGCGATGGCTTCCTTGCGTCCATCGAGCTCCGTGCGCGCCGAGTCCCCCGGCACGTCCACCACGAAATAGTTGGCCGTCTTGACCAGTTCGGGCTCGTTCCAGATCTCGCGGTTCTTCACGAGGTCCTTGAACACCACGGAGCAGGTCAGCGTGACGCGGTACTCCTGCGCGCGGCTGGCGGCGGAGAAGCCGAAGACCGCGTTCTTGTAGCCGGTGAGCTTGCCGCGGATGACGGCGTTGGCCGAGCGTTCGTCCACGACGCGCAGGTGGTTGTCCTTCACGAAGCGCTCGACGACCGCGTTCGTGACGTCCTGCTCGAGGGTGTACTCGGTCGTGGCGTTCTCGAACACCGGGATGGCCACGGTCTTCAGGTGGGACGGCAGCAAGGCCGGGCTCGTGGTGTAGCCGCACGAGCCGACGCCGAGCAGCGCCGCCACCAGGGCGAGAAGGCCGGCCTGGGAACGCAGGGAAAGCGACGTGGAAACCTACTCCGCCGGAGCCAAAGCTCCTTCCTTGGGACCGCTGATCTGGTAGAGCTTCATGCGGTAGCGCAGCTTGTCGCGCTTCAGCTGGAGAAGCTCCGCCGTCTTCGACTGGTTCCAGTTCGTAGCACACGAGGCACGCAGAATCAAGGCGCGCTCCGCCTGCTCGATCAGGTCCTCGAAGGGGATGCCCTCCGCCAGCGCCGAGCCGTTGAGGAACTCGTCGAGCTTCTGCCCCACGCTGAGCTCGGCGTCCGCCGGGGGACGCGTGCCCAGCTTGAGGTGGTGCGGCTCGAGGCGCTCGCCGGTCTCCAGCAGGACGGTGCGCTCGAACATGTTCTTGAGCTCGCGGATGTTCCCGGGCCACGGGTAGTCGAGCAGGACGCGCTCGGCGGCGGGGCCGATCTCGCGGAAGGCCTTTCGGAACTGGCGCGCGTAGCGGTCCATGAACAGGCGCGAGAGCGGCAGGATGTCCTCCTTGCGCTCGCGCAGCGGCGGCACGAAGAGGGGCACGACCTTGAGGCGGTAGTAGAGATCCTCGCGGAACCGGCCCTCCTGCACGGAGCGGTCGAGGTCGGCGTTGGTGGCCGAGATGATGCGCACGTTGACCGAGATGTCCTTCATCCCGCCGACCCGCTTGAAGGTGCGCCGCTCGAGGACGCGCAGCAGCTTCACCTGGAGCATGGCGCTCATCTCCCCGATCTCGTCCAGGAAGAGCGTGCCGCCGTTCGCCAGTTCGAGCAGGCCCTGCTTCTGGGCGCGGGCGTCGGTGAAGGCGCCCTTCTCGTGGCCGAACAGCTCGCTCTCGAGCAGCTCGCTCGGGATCGCGGCGCAGTTGATCTCGACGAACGGCTTGTCGTGCCGGCCGCTCATCCGGTGGATGAGGTTGGCGAAGTACTCCTTGCCGGTGCCGCTCTCCCCCTCGATCAGCACGCTGGTGGTGTCGCCGCGCGCCACCTGCTCGGCGATGGCGTAGCACTCCTGCATGCGCGGGCTGGAGGAGTGCAGGTAGTCCTCGTCGGTGAAGGCGGTGTTGCGCAGGCGCCGCAGCTCGAGCCACAGCTTCTGCGATTCGAGCGCACGGGCAACGAGCGCCAGCAGCTCCTCGTTCTGGAAGGGCTTCTTCACGAACCAGTAGGCCCCGGCGCTCATCGCCTCGACCGCCGTCTCGATCTCCCCGAAGGCGGTCATCAGGATGATCGGGATCTCCGGGTGCGCCCGCTTGACCTCGCGCAGCAGGTCGATGCCGGTCCCGTCCGGCAGCTTGACGTCGAAGATGCCGAGGTCGGGGACGTCGTGGTCGAGCACCTGGCGGGCGTCGCGCAGGCAGCCCGTGGACTGGACCGTGTAGCCCTCGTCGCCGAGCGCCTTGCTTACGAAGTGGCGGATCGACTCCTGGTCGTCCACCACGAGGATGTTGGCCTTGCTCATGGGTTCCCTCCGTGGTTCTCCAGGGGCAGTTCCACCGTGAAGGTGGTGCCCCGTCCGGGCTCGCTGCTGACCGCCAGGCGGCCGCCGTGGCGTTTGACGATGTCGTGGCTGATGTAGAGTCCGAGCCCGGTCCCGTTGGGCTTGGTGGTGAAGAACGGCTCGAACAGGGTATGCCGGGCCTCCGGCGCGATGCCGCAGCCGTCGTCCTCGACGTGGACCTGGACGCCGGGCGCGCCCGGCGCGGGGCCGGGGCGGGCGGCGCCCCGCACGCGGGTCGCCGCGGGCGTCGACTCGACCCGCACGCGCACGGTGCCACCGGGCGTCGAGGCCTCGACCGCGTTCTTGAGCAGGTTGATGAGCACCTGTTCGATCTGGTCGGAGTCGTGCGGGACCGGCGGGGTGCGGGGCGCCAGCTCCACCGCCACGGTGACGCCGCGCGTGTCGCACAGCGCCGCGAGGCACTGGACGGCGCGCTGCACCGCCTCGTCGACCGGCCGGGCCAGCAGCTGGAGCCCGCGCGGGTGGGTGATGTCGAAGAGGTCCTGCACGATGTGGTCGAGCCGGCGGATCTCCTTCAGGATGAACTCGAGGTTCTCCCGCTGCGGGTCCGCCGGCGGGATGCCCCGCGCGAGGTACTGCACCCCCGCCGCGATCCCGGTGAGCGGGTTGCGGATCTCGTGCGCCACGCTCGAGGTGAAGCGCCCCAGCGCGGCCAGCCGGTCGAGCTGGCGGGCCCGCTCCTCGGCGCGCTTCAGCGGCGTCAGGTCGACGAAGGTGGCGATGGCGCCGTAGACGGCGCGCTTCTCGTCGCGCAGCAGGGAGGTCGTGAGGCTCACCGGCACGGGCGTGCCGTCGCGCGCGCGCAGCATGACCTCCTCGCGCAGCGCCTCGTTGCCGTGCTCCAGCGTGGACTGGAGCGCGGCGTCGCCGTCCACCCCCACCAGTTCGCCGAAGGGGTGGCCCAGCACGTCGGCCTCGCGAAAGCCGAGCAGCTCCGCGGCCGCGTGGTTGAAGGTGAGCACCGCGCCGCGCAGGTCCACCGCGACCAGCGCGCCGGCCATGCTGTCCAGCACGTGCTCGCGGAAGCGTTCGCTGCGGCGCAGCTCGTGGGTGAGGCTGGCGTTCTCGACCATCGGGGCGATGGAGAGCGCGATGGACTCGAGCATGGTGACGTCGGACGCCTGGAACGGCCCGGCGGGGCCCCCGGCGTGCCCGTGCCCGGGGCGCGCCACGCCGAGCACGCCGAGCAGCGGCAGCGAGTCGCAGTGGAGACAGCGGCGCTGGCGCTGTTCGCGGTCGGCGGCCCAGGTCGCGGCTTCGGCGCCGGGCGGCGGGGCGAGCAGGGCGGCGTCGCCGACGATGCAGCGCCCGTCGCACGGCTCGCGGTTCGGCTCGCCCGTCCCCAGGGTGCGGCTGCGCTGCAGCGGCACGATGACCATCGCCCCGAGGTCCGCGAGCGTCTCCTGCAGCGGGTGCCCCTCGGGCAGCAGGGCCGCGGGATGGCGTTGCGCGGAGTGGAGCGCGACCGTGCGGTTGAGCCACAGCGCGCGCGGGATGGCGCCCTGCTCCCCCAGCACCGGCAGCTCGAGGGTCACGCCGCGGTCGCGCCCGTCCCGCATCCAGGTGCCGGCCAGGCGCTCCTTCTCGCGGTCGAGCAGCAGCAGGAAGACCTCCTCGAAGCCGAACGCGCGGGTCAGGTAGCGCGCCACCGTCCGCGTGGTCTCCCCCGCGTCGACGGTGTTCACCATGCGGCTCGCGACCTCGCGCAGCGAGACCAGCTGCACGTTGGTCTCGATCAGGCGGCGATGGCTGGTCTCGAGCTCCTCGACGAGCTCGGCGAGCGTCCCACGCAGGGCGCCGGCGTCACCGGGGTCGATGGCGAGCCGGCCCTCGGGGTGTCCCGAGAGGCCGCGGACCTCGTCCACCCGGCGCATCAGCTCGCGCAGGGACTCGCGCTGGTCTTCAGGCATGGATGACCGGACCGGCCGGACCGCCGGGCGCTCCACCGCCCGCCCTGGGGGGGCGGTCGACGCGCGTCCGTCGTTCCGGCGCGCCGCGCCGGCCACGGGGCTCGGCCGGTGCGGCAGATGGTCTTCGGCCGGTCGCGTCCACTCAGGGCGGGGAGCCGGAACGCGCCGGAGAACCTCGATCGGTCGCTACGAGTCCACGAACTCCCGGACCGCGGCGGCCACGTAGCGGATCTGCTCCTCCGTCAATTCGGGGTAGATCGGCAGGGCGATGGTCTCCCGCGCGGCGGCTTCCGCGCCGGGCATGTCGCCCTCCTTGTAGCCGAGGGAGGCGAAGCACTTCTGGAGATGGAGCGGCACCGGGTAGTAGACCTCGTTGCCGATGGTCCGCTCGGTCAGGAACGCCCTCAGCTCGTCCCGCTTCGGGACGCGGACCACGTACTGGTTGTAGATGTGACGCGTGCGCGGGTCGTGGTAGGGCCGCACCACGCGCGAGCCCTCGAACAGGCTGTTGTAGAGGGCGGCGTTGCGCGCCCGGCCCTCGCTCCAGCGGTCGAGGTGCCGCAGCTTGACCCGCAGGACCGCCGCCTGCAGCGCGTCGAGCCGCGAGTTGGTGCCGACCAGCGAGTGGAAGTACTTGGGCTTGGAGCCGTGCTCGCGCAGCAGCTGGATCCGCTCGGCGAGTTCCTCGCTCTGCGTGACCACCATGCCGCCGTCGCCCACGCCGCCGAGGTTCTTGGAGGGAAAGAACGAGAACCCGCCGAAGTCGCTCATCGAGCCGGAACGCTTCCCCTCCCACTCCGAGCCGATGGACTGGGCGGCATCCTCGATGAGGAACGCCTGGTGCCGGTCGCAGACCGCCTTGATGGCGGGGACGTCGCAGCACTGGCCGTAGAGCGACACCGCGATCACCGCCTTGGTGCGCGGCGTGAACGCGGCCTCGAGCTTGAGCGGGTCCAGGTTGTAGGTGCGCGGGTCGATGTCCACGAACACCGGGGTGGCGCCGTTGTTGGTGATGACCCCGGCGCTGGCGAAGAACGTGTACGCGGAGGTGATGACCTCGTCGCCCGGGCCGACGCCGAGCGCCCAGAGAGCGAGCAGCAGCGCGTCGGTGCCCGACGCGCAGCCCACGCCGTGCGCGCACTGCGAGTAGCGCGCCACCTCCTGCTCGAGGCCGCTCACCTCGGGGCCGCCGATGAAGCGCGCGGACTCCATGACCGCGCGCACCGCGGCGTCCACGTCCGCACGGATGGTCGCGTACTGCGCGGTGAGGTCCAGCAGCGGCACGTTCATCGCGGTCTTCGACAACTCCCCTCCCATGCCATCGTCCTTTCTGACGTCGGTCCGACTAGGAATCCACCCAGCCCTGGTTCTCGAGCAGCTGCTCGGCCGGCACCGGCCGCAACGGCTTGGCCGGACGGCCCATGACGATCATGCGCGGCGGGACGTCGCGCGAGACGACCGAGCCGGCCGCCACCATCGCGTCCTCGCCGATGGTCACGCCGGGCAGGTAGACGGTCCCCACGCCGAGGCGCGCGCCCTTCTTCGCGATGAGCCCCTTGAAGTGCTTGAAACGCTCGGCGGTGCGCCCGACGAAGTTGTCGTTCGAGCACAGCACGCCCGGAGCGACGAACACGCGGTCCTCGAGCGTCGAGTGGGCGGTGATGTAGGACTCGCTCTCGAGCTTGCAGTAGCGGCCGATGGTGCAGACGTTCTCGACCGTCACGCCGCGTCCCACGATGGTGCCGCGCCCGATCGAGACGTTCTCCCGCACCGTCGCCAGGTCCGCGATCAGCACGCGGGCGTCGATCGTGGCGCCGCGGTAGAGCACCACGCCGGTGCCGACGATGCAGGTGTCGCCGAGCTGGAGCGGGGCCAGTTCCTGCTCCGTCGTGGTGGCGGAGTTGGCGGCCCTCATCGGCAGCTTGCCGAGCGAGGCGTGGTCGTCGATGCGCACGTCGTTCCCGATCACCGTGCCCTCGTGGATCACGACGTGGTGCGCGAGGCGACAACCGGTCCCCAGCCGCACGTTCGCACCGATGACGCAGCCCTCTCCCATCGTGGTGCCGGCGCCGAGCGTGGCGCTCGGGTGGACGACGCTGGTCATGTTGCCTCCTGCCCGGCCGGGGCCGGGCGAACGGGTGTGCCGTCCGCCGCCGCGATGCCGACGCTGTCCGCCATCGGGTTCCTGCCTCTCGATCCTGGAGCCGGGCCCATCGCGCCCGGGTGCATCCGTGCCATCCAGACATGGCCGGTGGCAGTCTACCGACTCCTGCTCCGGAGGGTCAACGAAGCGTGCCTGCCTGGTCCGTCACGTTCCGGTAGGTCAGCACCCGGTTCCTGCCCTGCCGCTTCGCCACGTAGAGGGCCTGGTCGGCCATCCGCAGGAGAGTCTGGCCGTCCTCCGCGTCGTGTGGCGCGATCGCGACCCCCAGGCTGATGGTGATGACCCCGGCGTCCTCCAGCGGGAAGGCGTGCTCCTCGACCGCGCGGCGCATGCGCTCGGCGACCACCATCGCCCCGTCGATGCCGGTCTGCGGCAGGATGAGCGTGAACTCGTCGCCGCCGTACTTGGCGATGAGATCGAAGGAGCGGACCTGCCGGGCGAGCAACGCCGCCATCTCGCGCAGCAGGTAGGACCCCCGCAGGTGCCCGTTGCGGTCGTTGTAGCCCTTCAGGTTGTCGACGTCGAGCATGACGAGCCCGAGTTCCTGCCCGAAGCGCATCGAGCGCTTGAGCTCGCGCTTCAGCGCCATCTTGAGGAAGCGGTAGTTGTAGACCTGCGTCAGGTCGTCGGTGACGGCCAGCTTCTCGACGCTCTCGCAGAGCCGCAGGTTCTCGAGCCCCATCGCGGTCCACGCGGCGAGCAGCGAGAGCTGGCGCGCGTCGGCGGCGGTGAAGACCGGGGCGCCGCGCGAGCGGAACGCCGCCAGGTAGCCGGACGCGTGCTCGCGGCGCCGCATCGGCACCATCAGGGCCGGGCCCGCATCCACCTCGGGGCAGGCGTCGCTCTCCTCGACGCGCGAGTCGGCGGCCAGGTCGGGGATGCACAGCGGCCGGCTGACGTGCACCAGCAGGCGGGTGAACTCGCTGCCGCGCCGGGGGGCCTCCTGCGGCGGCAGGTCGCAGTGCTCCGGCGTGGCCGCCAGGCGCTCGAGACGGCCCTGGTGGGGTGCGACCAGCGTCGCACCGTCGGCCTCGACCAGGCTGAGCGTGGTCTCGAGGACGCGCTGGAGCAGTTCGGCGCGCGTGCTCGGCCCCGGCCTGCCCGTGAGACCGAGCAGTTCTTCGAGGGCTTTCTCTCGCGACACCATCGGGGCTCCCGGGCCGTGGGCCGATTCGTGATCCCCGCCCGTGGTGCCCGCGCCTCCGCTGCCGCGCGGTTTTCCCCACACACGGGTCCGGAGGCCGGGACTGCCTGGCCTCCACGATTGGGTCAGAATCCGCTGAAACCACGCAACGCGTGTGCCACCACGCCGGTCGGGTCAGCCGGTCGGGGGCGGGCCGAGCAATCGCAACACCAGTGCGAGAGTGCGGATCCCGAACCCCGCCAGGCCGGCGAGGATCAGGACCCAGAGCGCGCGGTCCTGCCACGGCTCCAAGTTCATCAGCGGGCGCCACTTGACCCATGTGAACAGGGCCCACACCAGGCTCCCGGTCAGGGCGGCCGAGACGGCGGCGCGGGTGACCGTCCACCAGCGCCACTCGAGTGCCCGGAGACGCCTGGCCTGCGCGAAATCGCCCGAGCCCGGGCCCGGGAACCGGGCAATTCGCAACGCCGCGTCCGATGCCCCGGCCAGTCTCTGTGCGGCCCACAGGCGGGCCGCACCGAACATGTACGCCCGTCGCGTGGCGATCCCGAAGCCGGCCGCCGCGAGGTCGCGCTCGAACTCCTCCCCCGTGCCGAACTCGAAGATCGACCCGCTCAGGTAGCGGTACGCCACCGGGTCGGACGACAGGCGCCCCAGCAGCGGGATGATCCGTCGCGCGTAGAACCGGTGGAAGGGCGCGAGCACGCCGGGGCGCGGCGCGGTGGCCTCGAGCACGACCAGCGTGCCGCCCGGCGCCAGCACGCGGGCCAGCTCGGCCAGCGCTCCCGGCCGGGGACGCAGGTTGCGCATGCCGAAGGCGATGGTGACGGCGTCCAGCGCGTCGTCGCGGAACGGCAGGCGGAAGGCGTCGGCGCAAGCCAGGCGCGGGGCCCAGCCCCACGGGCCGTGCTCGTCCGCGGCGAGCTCGAGCATGCGCAGGCTGGCGTCCACGCCCAGCAGGACGCGGCCGGGGCGCCGCAGCCCTTCGAGCGAGACGCCGCTGCCGGTGCACAGGTCGAGCACGACGCGCGCGGAGTCCGGGACGGCGCGCGCCAGGGCGGCCCGCCAGGCGCGGTCCTGCCCGAGCGTCATGATCGAGTTGAGCAGGTCGTAGCGGCCGGAGACGTGGTCGAACATGCCCGCCATCTCGCGCACGGCGTGGTCGCCGGCGGCCGGGAAGCCACGGAGGCCGGACGCTTCCGGATCGGGATCGGGGGTCACGGGTGGGATGTCCGGCATGGGGGGCGGAGGAGGTGGTACGCCCGACAGGATTTGAACCTGTAACCTTTAGCTCCGGAGGCTAACGCTCTATCCAATTGAGCTACGGGCGCGCAACCGGCGATTTATAGCACAGCGGGCGGACCCCCGTCACGCGGGGTGCGCAGCGGACGGCCGCCCGTGCCGCGGGCCCCTCGCGCGCCGGCGGGCCCCTCCGGCCCCCGGCCGCCGGTCAGCGCACCACCACGGTGCCGGCGACCAGGTCGTGCAGGGTCTGCTTGCGCGACGTGAAGAGCACCGCGAGGTAGCCGAGCCCGAAGGTCATTCCGGTGAGCACGGTCGCGAAGAGGCGCCCGCTCGCGCGCCCGAGGGAGATGCGGCGTCCCTCGAGGTCGGTGACCCGCAGGCCCAGCGCCATCTGGCCGAGCGTCGCCTGCCGCGACGAGCTCTGCATCAGCGCGTAGTAGAGCCAGCTGGCCAGCAGCGCGAGGAACACCACGGTGAGCACCGCGCCCATCACCGCAGCGATCGCCTCCCCCGGCAGGTCGGTGTCCATCCAGTCGCTCGACTGGCTGGCCGCGACCGGCAGGATGACCAGGAAGGCGACCGGGGTGAACAGGACGCCGAGGATGAAGCGGTCGATCAGGTAGCTCCAGAGCCGGCGCCAGAAGCCCGCGTAGCTCGGGGTCGTGACGGCGGCGGCTGGTGCGGCCGGCGCCGCGCTCCACGGTCCGGGGATCGCCGCGGGCGGGGCCGCGGACCCGCCCGCGTCCGGGACGCTCGCGACCGGAGCGCCGCAGGACGGGCAGAACGCCGCCTCGTCGGGCAGGCCGTTGCCGCAGCGGATGCAGAACATGGTCGTGCCCTCCCCGGCCGGGCTCAGTCCCGGAACGCCTGGAGGTCGTCGAGCTTGCGCGCGGCCCGGCCGCTGTCGATCGCCTCCTGGGCCTGGGCCACGCCCGCGGCGAGGTTCTCCACCACGCCGGCCACCACCAGCGCGCCGCCGGCGTTGAGCGCGACGATGTCGCGCGCCGGCCCCTTCTCCCCCGCCAGCACCGCGCGGATCCGCGCGGCGTTGGTGAGCGCGTCGCCGCCCTCGATCCCGCTGCGGTCGGGGTGCGCGAGCCCCAGCGGCACCGGGTCCACCTCGAACTCGCGGATCTCGCCGCGGTCCAGCTCGGCGACGTGTGAGCGGCCCAGCACCGTCAGCTCGTCCAGCCCGTCGAGGCCGTGCACGACCCAGGCGCGCTCGCTGCCCAGCAGCTTCAGGACCTCGGCGATGCGGCGCACCAGGCGGTCGGAGAACACGCCGATCAACTGCCGTCGCGCGCCGGCCGGGTTGGTGAGCGGGCCGAGCAGGTCGAGGATGGTGCGCACGCCGATCTCGCGGCGCGGGCCGGCGGCGTGGCGCAGCGCGGCGTGGTAGTTGGGGGCGAACAGGAAGGTGATGCCCAGCAGGTCGAGCGAGCGCGCCGCGCTCCCGGGCGTCAGGTCGAGGCCCACGCCGAGGGCCTCGAGCACGTCGGCGCTGCCGGTGCGGCTCGACACCGCGCGGTTGCCGTGCTTGGCGACCGCCACCCCGCACGACGCCACCACGATGGCCGAGGTGGTCGAGATGTTGAACGTGCCGGCGTTGTCGCCGCCGGTGCCGCAGGTGTCGAGCAGCGGCGTGCGCTTGGTGCGGAGCGGCGGCACGCGCTCGCGCATCGCCTCGGCCATGCTGGCGATCTCCTCGGGCGCCTCGCCCTTCATGCGGAGCGCCACGGCGAGGGCGGCGATCTGCGCCGGGGTGGCGTCGCCGTCGAGGATCTGCACCATGCTGGCGCGCGCCAGCTCCCGCGGCAGGTCTTCGCGGAGCACGGCGCGTGCGATGGCCGTTCGGATCACTGGGGTACCTCCCTTGGTTGTCGGCACAGCGAGAGGAAGTTCTCCACGAGCCTCGGGCCCGGGCCGGTCAGGATGGACTGGGGCGCGAACTGTACACCCCAACTGTCGTGATCGCGATGCCGCAGCCCCATGACTTCCCCGGTCGGGGTCCAGGCCGCGACCTGGAGCGCGTCGGGAAGCGACCCGCGCTCGACGGTCCGCGCATGATAGCGCGCCGCCGGGAAGGGGTTGTCGAGCCCGGCGAAGAGCCCGCGTCCGCGGTGCAGCACCGGGCAGCTGGCGCCGTGCAGGAGGTGCGGGGCCGGCACCAGGCGGGCGCCGTAGGCCTCGGCCAGCGCGTGGTGGCCGAGGCCGATGCCGAGGATGGGCATGCGGCCGGCGAATCGGCGGATGGCCGCGAGCGTGACCCCCGCGGCCGAGGGCGTCCCCGGCCCGCAGGACAGGACCAGGCCCGCGAGCGGGCGGGCGGCCAGCGCGTCGGCCGACACCGTGCCGCTGTCGTGGACCTCGAGACGGGCGCCGAGCGTCGCGAGGCACTGCAGCAGGCTGCCGGTGAAGGCGCCGTGGTTGTCGATGACCCCGATCATCGCACGGTCCCCGCGGCCTGCTGGAGGGCGAGCCCGGGCGCGCGGGCCTGGTCGACGGTCTCCCGCCACGCCGCCTCGGCATCGGTGTCCGCGCCGATCACGGCCCCGGCGCTCCACTCGGCCCGTCCTCGCGTGAAGACCAGCGCGCGCGCGGAGCTGCACAGGTCCAGGCCGCCGCGCAGGTCGAAGTATCCCACCGCCCCGGCGTGGATCCCGCGTGTCGCCGGCTCCAGCTCCGCGATCAATTCCAGGGCGCGCGCCCGGGGCACGCCGCAGTCGCTCCCTGCGGGGAAGCAGGTCCGCACCAGGTCCAGAGGCCCGGCATCCGGCCGGGGCCGGCCCCGCACGCTGGAGGCCAGGTGCATCGCCGGCGAATGGCGCTCCACCTCCAGCCACCCGCAGGTGCCGACCGAGCCGGGCTCGGCGACGTCGCCGACGTCGCTGCGCGCCAGGTCCACTCCCAGGGCGTGGGCGGCGCGCTCCCGCTCCCCGGCGAGCAGTTCCTCCTCCAGCCTGCGGTCCTCCTCCGCCGTGCGGCCGCGCGGCCGCCTACCGGTGAGGACGTGCGCCTCGACCACGTCCTCCACGCGCCGCAGCAGCGAGCCCGGCGCAGAGCCCGCGATGCACAGCTCACCGAGCCGAAGGAAGTGGGCGTAGGGGGACGGAGCGGCCCGGCGCAGGGCCCGGTAGGCCTCGAAGGCGGGGACCTGCACCGGGGCGCTCAGGCGCCGCGCCAGGGTCAGCTGCAGCACGTCCCCCGCGCGGACGTGCTCCCGGGCGCGCTCGACCGCGGCCGCGAACTCCGCGGTCGTGGACGACGAAACCGGCTCGGCGAGCGGCGTCGCGGCGGCCGTCGCCGGCCACGCCTGCGGGACCTCGAGCCGCGCGATCTCCGCGTCGAGGCGCGCGACCGCCCGCTCCCATGCCGTGCCGGGGTCGTCCCCGCCGCGCGCGTGGGTCACGACCCGGACGGTGTGCGCGACGTGGTCGAAGACGGTGACGACGTCGGTGAGCAGGAACACGGCATCGGGCGGCGCGGGCTCCGCCGTCCCCCGCGCGGGGCCCCGGCCGAACCAGCGCGCGGCGCCGCAGCCGAGGTAGCCCACCGCGCCGCCGCAGAAGCGCGGCAATCCCGGCAGGGCGACGGCTTGCCGGGACGCGAGCAGCGAGCGCAGCTCGTCGAGCGGCCGGCCGGAGCAGGCGCGCGTGACGCCGTCCTCGAGGATCTCGCAGCGCTCCCCGCGGGCGGTGAAGACCGCCGCGGGCCGGCTCCCCAGCAGGGAGAACCGTCCCCACTTCTCGCCGCCCTCCAGGCTCTCGAGCAGGAAGGCATGCGCGCCGTCGTCGAGCTTGCGGAAGGCGGAGACCGGCGTCTCGTGGTCGGCGGGCACGTCGCGGGACACCGGGACCAGCCGGCCGCCGGCCGCGAGCGCGCGGAACTCCTCGCGCCCGGGGCTCGCAGGTCGGCCGCCGCGGACCGTCACGCGCCGGCCCCCAGCAGTTCGCGCGCCTGCCGCCGCGTCGTGTCGGTGACGCGGTCGCCGGCCAGCATCCGGGCGAGCTCCTCGACGCGCTCGCTGCCATCGATGGCGGCGATGCGCGCCAACGTGCGGCCGGCCGTCACGGACTTGTCGACCCGCAAGTGATGCGCGGCGAGCGCGGCGATCATCGGCAGGTGGGTCACGCATACGACCTGGCGATGGCGGGCGAGCTGCTTGAGACGTTCACCGACCGCCTGGGCGACCGCCCCGCCGACCCCGGAATCCACTTCATCGAACAACAGAAGGTCAACGGGGTCTTGGGCTTCCAGCGCTACCTTCAGAGCCAGCATCAACCGGGAGAGCTCCCCGCCGGAGGCGACCTTCTGGAGCGGTCGCACCGGCTCGCCGGGATTGGCGCCGAACATGATCTCGACCTGGTCGAGCCCGTTCGCGCCGAATCCAGGCTCCGGGCGGTCGTCCGGCTCGACCTGGAAGCCGAGGGTGGCGTGCGGCATCCCGAGCGGCTTCATCTCCCCCGTGAGCTTCCTCCCCCAGTCCCGCGCTGCCGCCTGGCGCCGGCGCGACAGCGCCCGTGCCGCGGCCAGGCAGCCGGCGTGGGTCTGCTGCGCGGCGGCGCGCGCCTCCGCCAGCGCGGCCACGGCGTCCGCGCCGGTGGCCAGCTCGCGGGCGAGCTCCTCGCGCCAGGCGATCAGCCCGGGCACGTCGCGGCGGTGCTTGCGCTCGAGGCGGGCGATCCGTTCGCGCCGGGACTCGATCTGCTCGAGCGCGGCCGGGTCGGCCTCGAGGCGCGACGCGTAGTCGCCGAGCGTGCGCGCCACCTCGGCGGTGGCGATGCGCGCCTCGTCGAGCGCGGGCAGGGAACCCGCCAGGCCCGGGTCGAGGGCGGCGGCCTGTTCGAGCGCGCGGGCGGCCTGGGCGATGGCGTCCACCGCCGGGGTCTCGCCGTCGGAGAGCCGGTCGAGCGCGTGCCCCACCAGCTCGCGCAGGCGGTCGGCGTGGGCGAGGCGCGTCGCCTCGCGCCGCAGCTCCTCCTCCTCGCCGACGCGCAGGCGGGCCTCGTCCAGCTCGCGCGCCGCCTGTTCCATCTCCTCGCGCCGCTCGGCGTGGGTCGCCAGCGAGCGCTCGAGCGCCTCGAGTTGCGCGGCGGCGGCGCGCCAGGCGGCCAGCGCCTGCGCGTAGCGGGCGCTCTCGCCGTCGAGCGCGGCGAGCCGGTCGAGCGTGTCGAGTCCCGCGCCGGGGCGCAGCAGGCTCTGGTGCTCGTGCTGGCCGTGGAGGTCGGCGAGCGCCTCGCAGAGCTCGCGCAGCGCGCCGCGCGTCACCGCCGACTGGTTCACCAGGGCGCGGCTCTTGCCGCCGGCCTGGACCTCGCGCCGCAGGATGAGGCTCTCGCCGTCGTACTCGACGCCCCAGGCGGCGAGCAGCGGCCCGATCCGCAGGTTGGCGCGCGCGGACGGGCGGAACTCGCCCTCGACCACCGCGGCCTTCGCGCCGTCGCGCACCACGCCGGGGTCGGCGCGGCCGCCGGTCAGCAGGTCCACGGCCTGCACCAGGAGCGACTTGCCGGCGCCGGTCTCGCCGGTCACCACGTTGAGACCGGGGCCGAACTCCACCTCGGCCCGCTCCACCAGCACGAGGTCGCGGATGACCAGGCGCTCGAGCACGATCACATGCTCCGCCGCGTACTCCCCTGCCAGCCGAGCTTGACCTGGAGTGAGTGCGCGAAGGGCCGGCCCGGGTTGCGCACGACCCGCACGGCGGTGCGGTCGAGGCGGATGCGGATCTCGTCGTCGGGCTCGAGCGGAACGTGCTCCTGCCCGTCGAGCATGAGCACGGTCTGGTCGAGCGAGCCGATGAGCCGCAGCGCCAGCTCGTCGTCCGGCGACAGCACGAGCGAGCGGCTGCCCAGCGAGTGCGCGCAGACGGGCGTGACCACGATGGCCTCCACCTCGGGCGAGAGCACCGGGCCGCCGGCCGAGAGCGAGTAGGCGGTCGAGCCCGCCGCGGTCGCCGCGATGAGCCCGTCGGCCACCAGGTGGCCGAGGTCCTGGCCGAGGGCGCGCATCTGCAGGTGGATGGCGGCGTACCCGCCCATGCCCTTGACGACCGCGTCGTTCATGGCGAAGGCCCGGGCCACCGGCCGCCCGCGGCGCAGCACCCGCGCGCGCAGCAGCCGGCGCGGCGCGACCGGCCAGGCGCGCGCGAGCGCCGCCTCCACGGCGGGCACGAGCTCGCCCTGCTCCGCGGCGGCAAGGAAACCGAGGCCGCCGAAGTTGATCCCGAGCAGGACCCCGCGGCGCCCGGCGAGCGCGCGGCCGCCGGTGAGCACGCTGCCGTCGCCGCCCAGCGCGACGAGCAGCTGGCACCAGGCGGCGAGCCGGGCGAGCGGCTGCCCCTCGCGGTCGAGGGTGGCGGCCAGGGCCTGCTCGACGCGGACGTCGCAGCCGCGCCGGGCGAGCCGCGTGCGCAGCAGCGCGGTGGCCCGGCGCACCTCGGGCCGGCCGATGTGGCCCGAGATGGCGACGCGGCCCAGGCGCGGGCTCATGAGAAGTGCAGCTGCTGGGTGCGGACCCACTCGCGGGTCCGGCGGGCGATGCCCGCGGCGTCGAGCCCGACCTGTTGCAGGAGCTCGTCGCGCCTGCCGTGCGCGACGAACCGCTCGGGCAGCGCCAGGCGCATCAACGGCGTCGCCGAGAGCTCGTGGCGGTCGAGGCACTCGCTGACCGCGCTGCCGAAGCCGCCCATCGGGACGTTCTCCTCGACGGTGACGATGCGTCCGACCGAGCGGGCCAGCCCGGTGATGACCCGCTCGTCGAGCGGGCAGACGAAGCGGGCGTTGACGACGGTGGCCGAGACGCCCTCCGCGGCGAGCAACTCGGCGGCCGCCAGCGCGGGCAGCACCATGGTGCCGATGGCGATCAGCGCGACGTCGCCCCCGGCGCGGAGCTGCAGCGCGGTGCCGGGCGCGATCAGCGCCGGGGCCCGCCGGGGCAGGCTGGCCTCGGGGATCGGGGCGCGCGGGAAGCGCACCGCGATCGGTCCCGTGGCGGCGGGCTGCATCCTCACCGCCGTCCAGAGCATGTCGCGCAGCTCCTCGCCGTTGGCGGGCGCCATCAGCGTCATGCCCGGGACCATCCGCAGGTAGGTGAGGTCGAACGCGCCGTGCTGCGGGGCGCCGTCCTCCCCCACGAGCCCGGCGCGGTCGACCACCAGGACGATGGCGAGGTCCTGCACGGCGGCGTCGTGGAGGATCTGGTCGAAGGCGCGCTGCAGGAAGGTCGAGTAGATCGTGGCGAGCGGGATCAGGCCGTTCGCGGCGAGCGCGGCCGAGAACGTGACCGCGTGCTCCTCGGCCATCCCGACGTCGAAGAAGCGCTGCGGGAACTCGAGCGAGAAGGCCTTGAGGCCGGTGTTGTCGGCCATCGCCGCGGTCACCGCGACCGTCTCCGGCACCTGCCTGCCGATCTCGAGCACGGTCTCGCCGTAGACGCTGGTGTAGGTCGGGCGCGCGCCCTTGAGGGCCTCGCCGGTCTCGGGGTCGAAGACGCCGACGCCGTGGAACAGCGTCTTGTGCGCCTCGGCCGGGCCGTAGCCCTTGCCCTTGGTGGTCACGACGTGGAGCAGGGTCGGGCCCTCGAAGCGCTTGAGGTCGCCCAGCGTCTCCAGCAGTGCTTCGAGGTCGTGGCCGTCGATGGGGCCGAAGTACTTGAAGCCCAGCTCCTCGAACAGCACGGTCGGCACCACCAGGTTCTGCAGGCCCTCCTTGATGCGGCGCGCGCCCTCGCGCGCGCGCCAGGCCGGCGGCAGCTTGCCCAGCAGGTCCCAGACGTCGCGTTCGAAGCGCCGGTAGACGCGGCTGGTGGTGAGCCGGGTCAGGTACTGCGCGATCGCCCCGACGTTGGGGGCGATGCTCATGTCGTTGTCGTTGAGGACCACGATGAGCCGCTTCTGCAGCTCGCCCGCGTTGTTGAGGCCCTCGTAGGCCATCCCGCCGGTGAGCGCGCCGTCCCCGATCACCGCCACCACGTGCTCGTTCCCGCCGCGCAGGTCGCGCGCCACGGCGAAGCCCAGCGCCGCGGAGATCGAGGTGCTGCCGTGCGAGGCCCCGAAGGGGTCGTGCTCGCTCTCGGCGCGGCGCGGGTAGCCGGCGATGCCGCCCGCGGTGCGCAGCGTGTCGAAGCGCTCGTAGCGGCCGGTGAGCAGCTTGTGCGTGTAGCACTGGTGCCCGACGTCCCAGATGATCCGGTCCCGGGGCGAGTCGAACACGCGGTGCAGGGCGACGGTCAGCTCGACCACGCCGAGATTCGGCGCCAGGTGTCCCGCGCGCCGCGCGACGGTCTGGATGATGATGTGGCGCAGCTCGGCGGCGAGCGCGGTCAATTGCGGGAGCGAGAGCTCCTTCAGGTCGGCCGGCGAGTGGATGCCCTCGAGCAGGCCCATCAGAAGACCAGGTTCCAGAGCAGGGCGCTCGCCACTCCCAGCACCGCCCCCACGGCGACCTCGAAGGGCGTGTGACCGAGCAGTTCCATGAGGCGCTGCGTGTCCGCCTGCGGGTGGACGAAGTGCTCCTCGATCAGCCGGTTCAGGATGACGGCCTGCTTCCCGGCGGCGCGGCGCAGCCCCGCCGCGTCGTACATGATGACGAGGCTGAAGTAGAGCGTGACCCCGAAGAGGACGGAGCCGAACCCCTGGGTCAGGCCGACTGCGGTGGTGAGCGCCGAGACCGCGGCCGCGTGCGCCGAGGGCATGCCGCCGGTCTCGACGAAGCGCCGCAGGTTCCAGCGGCGGTGTTTGACGTACCAGGCCAGGCCCTTGTAGCCCTGGACGATGAACCCGATGATGAGGGCGATCCAGAACGGTCCCGTGGTGTCGGCTCCTGTTCGAGGTCCCGTGCGAACGCCGGCCAGGTGTCGGCCAGCGCGCCCCATGCGGGGGGCCTTGAAGATAAGGGCGAGCGCGGGTGGCGGCAAGGGGGCCGCGCACGGCCCCGGCGGCGGGCCGGCGGCGTCGGGGAGTCCCGCTCGGGCGGGCGCGCCGCCCGCGAGGGTGAGACGGATCGCACGGTGCCGCCGGTCGGAGGACCGGGGCGCACGCACTCGAGGGCGGGGAGGAACCGGCCCGCGCGCACGGGCCGGAACGCCCCTACTTCTCCCTCACCGCGAGGGCGTCGAGCAGCGCGAGCAACCGGGCAGGGTGCTCGCAGTGCGCCTCGATGATGATCCGGGCGGAGCGCAGGAGCTCGCGTTCCTTCCTCAGCGCCGCCGGCTTCCCGACCGCGCGATGGTACGTGGCCTTGCCGCGGGCCGCGTCCGTACCGGTGCGCTTGCCCAGCTTACGCAGCGACGAGCCGGCGTTCAGCAGGTCGTCGTGGATCTGGAAGACCAGGCCCAACAGCCGGCCGGCGTCGTCGAGCACGGCGACCGTGCGCGGGTCCGCGCCCCCGGCGATGGCGCCGAGCGCGAGGCAGGCGCCCATCAGCGCGCCGGTCTTGCGCGTGTGGATGGCCTCGACGTCGGCCGCTCTCACCTTGCGTCGTCCCTCGGCCGCCATGTCGAGGGCCTGGCCGCCGACCAGGTCGTCGGAGCCGGCGGCGCGCGCCAGCCGCCGCACCGCCTCGAGCACCCGGGACGGCGGGACGCCGGCGCCCTCGAGCATCGCCAGCTCCTCGAAGGCGAAGGCCAGCAGGGCGTCGCCGGCGAGCAGGCCCAGGGCCTCGCCGTACTTCTTGTGGGTGGTGAGCCGGCCGCGGCGATAGTCGTCGTCGTCCATCGCGGGCAGGTCGTCGTGCACCAGCGAGAAGGCGTGCACGCACTCGACCGCCACCGCCGCCGGCAGCGCGTGGAACCAGTCGCCCGCGACGGCCTCGCAGGACAGCAGCACGAGCAGCGGGCGCACCCGCTTGCCGGGCCCCAGCGCCGCGTAGCGCATCGCCTGGCGCAGTCTCGGCGGTCCGGCGCAGCGCTCGGTGAGCGCGTCCTTGAAGTAGATCTCGAAGGCGTCGGCCAGGGCCGGGTGGAGGAACACGGGCTTCGCCGGGGCGGGCCGGCGGCGCTGCGCGCGGGCGGCCATCAGAAGGGCAGCTCGCCGACGGACCCTTCCGGCTCCCGGCGCTGGGGTTTGGCGGGCTCGCGCGCCGGCCGGGCCGCGGGCCGGGGCTCCGCCGCGGGCTCGCCCTCGAGGTCCATCGGCGTCGGTGACGGGCTCGCCGTCCGCGCCGGCGCTCAGGCGCTCGATGCGCTTCTCGGCCTGGTCGAGGGTCTGGGTCAGCCGCCGCGAGAGCTTCACGCCCTCCTCGTAGCGGGCGATGGACTCCTCGAGCGACAGGCTGCCGCCCTCGAGTTCCTCGACGATCGTCTGCAGCCGCTCGATGGCCTCCTCGAAGCTCAGCGAGGCGGCGTCCGGAGCGCTGGTCACGTCCGGCTTCCTGTCACGCGCCATCCTTCCCTCCCGGGCGGGTCTGCTCGACGCGCGCGTCGGCCTCCCCGCGCGCGAACTCGATCGTGAGAAGCTCCCCCACCGCCAGCGTCGCGGCGGCACGCACGAAGGTACCGTCCGGACGGTGCACGAGGCAATAGCCGCGCTCGAGCACCAGTCGCGGCGAGAGCGCCCGGAGACGGTCGGCGAGCGCCAGGGCGCGGGTGCGGTGCGCCAGCGCCGACCGGACGATGGCGGCGCTCCAGCTGCCCGCGCAGCGCGTCGAGGTCGGCGCGCCGCATCGCGAGCAGGCGCGGCCACTCGCGCAGGCCGTAGCGGGCGGCGGCGTGCGCCAGGCGATCCCGGGCGCGCTCGACGGTGGACCGGACGGCGCCGTGCAGCCGCTCCAGCATCCCGTCCACGCGCTGCTGGAGGTGCGCGAGGGCCTCCTCCTGCCGCCGGAACCCGTAGCGGGCGGTGAGCGCGTCGAGCCGGCGACGGCGCTCGGCCGCCGACTGCCGCGCCGCGCGCCCGAGCCGGTCGTTCCACTGCGCGACCTGCTGCGCCATCTCCTCGCGGCTCGGCACGGCGAGCTCCGCGGCGTTCGAGGGCGTGGCCGCGCGCACGTCGGCGGCGAAGTCGGCGAGCGTGACGTCCACCTCGTGCCCGACCGCCGAGATGACGGGCAGTCGGCAGGCGGCGATGGCGCGGACCACCGGCTCCTCGTTGAACGCCCAGAGGTCCTCGAGCGAGCCGCCGCCGCGGCCGACGATCAGCAGGTCCACGCGCCCGTAGCGGTCGAAGCGCTCGATCGCCTCGGCGATCTCGCGCGCGGCGCCCTCGCCCTGGACGCGCACCGGCGCCAGCACGATCCCGATCGACGGCCAGCGCGCGCGCAGCACCGTCACCAGGTCGCGCACCGCCGCGCCGGAGGGCGAGGTGACCAGCCCGACGCGCGTGGGGAAGCGCGGCAGCGGGCGCTTGCGCGCCGTGTCGAACAGCCCTTCGGCGGCGAGCTGCTTCTTCAGCTCCTCGAGGGCGAGCAGCAGCGCCCCCACGCCGGCGGGACGCATCTCGTCCACCACGAGCTGGTAGCGGCCCTGCGGCTCGTAGACCGAGATGGCGCCGAAGGCCTCGACCTCGAGACCGTCCTGCGGCTCGAAGGCCAGTCGCCCGGTGCGGCCCTTCCACATCACGCAGGCCAGCACCGCGCCCGAGTCCTTCAGCGAGAAGTAGAGGTGCCCGCTCCCGTAGCGCTTGAAGCCGGTGAGCTCGCCCTTGACCCACAGGGCCGGGAAGGCCTCGGCGAGCGTCCCCTTGATCAGGCCGGTGAGGGCCGAGACGGAGAGGATGCCCTCGGGCGCGGGTGCCGTGCCCATGCGGCTACCGACCGGGCGTCCCCGAGGCGGCGAGCAGGGTGTTGGAGAGCACCATCGCCACGGTCATGGGACCGACGCCGCCGGGCACCGGGGTGATCGCGCCCGCGACCTTGGAGACCGAGCCGAACTCGACGTCGCCGGCGAGCCGGGTACCGGTGCGCCGGGTCGGATCGGCGACGCGATGCACGCCCACGTCCACGACGGTGGCCCCGGGCCGGACCCACTCGGCGGTGACCATCTCCGGGGCGCCGATCGCGCACACCAGCACGTCGGCCTGCCGGGCCAGCTCCTGCAGCGCCGGGCCGCTCGCGCTGTGGCCGAGCGTGACGGTGGCGTCCACCCCCTTGCGCGAGAGCAGGGTCGCGAGCGGGCGCCCGACGACGTTGCTGCGGCCGAGCACCACGACGTGCCGACCGGCGAGCGGGATCTCGTAGTAACGCAACAGCTCGAGGATGCCGAGCGGGGTGCAGGGCACGAAGCCGGGCAGGCCGGTCGCGAGCCGGCCGGCGTTGACCGGATGGAAGCCGTCCACGTCCTTGGACGGCGGGATCGCCTCGAAGACCGCCCGGGGCTCGGGGGCGCCCGGCGCAGCCGGGTCCGGCGCGAGCGGGAGCTGGACCAGGATGGCGTGCACCGCCGGGTCCTCGCCCAGCCGGCGCACGCGCTCCACCACCGCGGCGGTGTCACTGCCCGCCGGGAGCGCCACCGCCAGGGTCTCGATGCCGACCTCGGCGCAGGCCTCGCGCTTGCGCCGGAGGTAGATCCGCGAGGCCGGGTCCTCGCCCACCGAGACCAGCGCGAGGGTGGGGACCACGCCGGCCGCGCGCAGCTCCTGCACGCCGGCGTGCACCGCCATGCGCGTGGTCGAGGCGGGCTCCTCGCCGCCCAGCAGGCGCAGGCCCGCCGGCCGTTCGGCGGCGGGCAGGGCGATCGCGAGGCGGCGGATCGCGAGCGCGCGGCCGCTCGCCGGGTCCACCGAGACGAGCGCCCCGTTCAGGCGCAGGTCGCCGGTCGCCGGCGTGAGGCGCTGCGGCAGCAGCGTGAGGAAGCGGGCGAGTGCGGCGCGGCGGTCCATGCCGATCACCGACTCGAATCCGCCGGTCATGCCCGCGTCGCACAGGAAGGCGGTGCCGCCGGGCAGCACGCGCTCGTCGGCGGTCTGCACGTGGGTGTGCGTGCCGACCACCACGGTCGCGCGGCCGTCGAGGTGCCAGCCCATGGCGACCTTCTCGGCGGTGGTCTCGGCGTGGAAGTCCACGAACACCACCTGGCAGCGGCCCCGGAGCTCTTCGAGCACCCGGTCCGCGGCGCGGAAGGGGCAGTCGGCCTCCTTCATGAAGACCCGCCCCAGCAGGCTCACCACGCCCACGGTGGTGCCGTCGGCGGCGCGGAAGACGCGCCAGCCCTCCCCCGGCGTGCCGGGCGGCAGGTTCGCCGGGCGCACCAGGCGCGGCTCCTCGGCGACGTAGGCCGCGCTCTCCTTGCGGTCCCAGAGGTGGTTGCCGCCGGTGAACACGTCCACGCCCGCCGCGGCGAGGCCGTCGCCCGACTCGCGGTTGAAGCCGAAGCCGCCCGCCGAGTTCTCGACGTTGCAGACGACGAGGTGCGCGTCGTAGCGCTCCCGCAGCGCCGGCAGCAGGGCCTTCACCACCTCGCGCCCCGGCGCGCCGATCACGTCGGCGATGAAGAGGATGTTCAGGTGGCCTCCCCTACTTGGCGTAGTCCACGGCCCGGGTCTCGCGGATCACGGTCACGCGGATCTGGCCCGGGTACTGCAGCTCCTTCTCGATGCGGCGCGCGATCTCGGTCGCCAGCACCTGGGCGCGACCGTCGTCCACCTTGTTGTGCTCGACCATGATGCGCACCTCGCGGCCGGCCTGGATGGCGTAGGACTTCTCCACGCCCGGGAAGCCGGAGGCGATCTTCTCGAGCGCCTCGAGCCGCTTGATGTAGACCTCCAGGCTCTCGCGCCGCGCCCCCGGGCGCGCGCCCGAGATGGCGTCGGCGGACGCGACCAGCACCGCCCACAGGCTGCCGCCGGCGTAGTCGTCGTGGTGGTGGCCGACGGCGTCGATCACCGGCTGCGGTTCGCCGTAGCGCTGCACCACCTCCATGCCGAGCTGCGGATGCGTGCCCTCGTGGTCGTGGTCGAGCGCCTTGCCGATGTCGTGGAGCAGGCCGCAGCGCTTGGCCATCTTCTGGTCGAATCCCAGCTCGACGGCGATCATGCCGGTGAGGTGCGCGACCTCGATCGAGTGGCTCAGGATGTTCTGGCCGTAGGACGTGCGGTAGTGCAGCCGGCCGAGCAGGTTCTGCAGGTCGGCGTGGATGCCGGCGATGCCGACCTCGAGGCAGGCGACCTCGCCCAGCTCGTGGATGCGGCTCTCGACCTCGGTCTTGACCTTGGCCACGACCTCCTCGATCCGCGCGGGGTGGATGCGCCCGTCGGCGACCAGGCGCTCCAGGGCGAGCCGGGCGATCTCGCGGCGCACCGGGTCGAAGCCCGAGAGGATGACGGCCTCGGGAGTGTCGTCGATGATGACGTCGACGCCGGTGATGACCTCGAACGAGCGGATGTTGCGGCCCTCGCGCCCGATGATGCGGCCCTTCATGTCGTCGCTGGGCAGGTGGACGACCGAGACCGAGACCTCGGAGACGTGGTCGGCGGAGTAGCGCTGGATGGCGAGGCCGATGATCTTGCGCGCCTCGCGCTCGGCGTTGCGCTGCGCGCTCTCGCGGATCTCGGTGACGTGCCGGGCGGCCTCGGCCTTGGCCTCGTTCTCGACCTCGGCCATCAGGCGGGCGCGGGCCTCGTCGGCGCTCATCCGGGCGATGCGCTCCAGCATCACCGTCTGCTCGGCGATCAGCTTGTCGAGCTGGCCGTCCCGCTCCTGCACGGTGGCCTCGCGGTCCCGCAGTTCGGTCTCGGAGCGCTTCAGGTCACGCTCCTTCTTGTCGATGAGCTCGACCCGCCGGCTGAACGCGGCCTCCTTCTCGTGGAAGGCGCGCTCGGCGGCGAGCTGGGCGGTGCGCGCCTCCTGGGTCTCGCGCTCGACCTGCTGCTTGAGGCGCAGGGCCTCCTCGCGGCCCTCGAGCAGGGCGTTGCGGCGGCTGGCCTCGGCCTCGCCCTGGGCCTGCTCGACCAGAGTCCGGGCCCGGTGCTCCGCGCTCTGGAGGTTGTTCCGCCCCGCCCGCGCGCGGACGAGGTATCCGACGTAGAACGCCACGACGGCGCCGACCGCGGCGCCGCCGATCCAGGTCATCTGGTTCATGGTCTCTCCCGGCAGGGCGTCGAGGGGGCCCGGTCGGCCGCGCGGTCCCGTCCCTGCGGTCCGCGCGGCGGCGGGTCCGCTCGGACCCGCCCTCGCGCAGGCCCGGGCCGGGTGCTTCCGGCCTTCCGATGGTCCTGCGGCGCCTGCTCCGGTCCGGGCGCGTGACGGGCGCCGGGGCCTATGAATCCCCGCCGAAATGCCGTGTGTGGTGGAGTTCTTGAGACCTGGCGAGCCAGGTGGGTCCCCCTCGACCGGGTCGGCCTACCGCGTTCCCCGGACGCCCCGCGTCACCGCGGGGTGGTGCCCGGGGGGCCGTGGCCTGGCTTCACCGGCCACCAGGGGCCCCTTTGAAAGGAGAGTTGGTTCAAGAACTGTTCGACATCACGAGCACGGCAGGGAATGGGATGGCTCTCGGGGACTCCCCCTCATCACTTCGTGGTGTCCTGGAGGATCTCGTCCAGGACGGCGTTCAGCCGCGCGGTGCGGGTGCTCATCTGCTGCTCGAGCCGCTCGCGCTGCGCGCGCTCCTTCATCAACTCGTCGGCGATGTTCAGCCCCGCGAGCACCGCGATCTTCGACAGGGAGCTCGAGATCGAGGTCGTGGGGAGCTTCTCGGTGATCTCCTGCATCTTGCGGTCCACGTAGGCCGCGACCCCCAGGATGTAGCCCTGGTCGGCCTCGCCGCGGATCGTGTAGTTCTGACCGAAGATCTGCACCTGAACCAGGGTCTTGGCTTCCATGGCGTCCTCGGGGAACGGGCTCAGCCCTCGATCCGCTCCAGCTTCGTCACCAGCGCTTCGATCCGCAGCGCCACGTCGCGGCGCTCCGCCTGCCAGTCGCGCTGCTCCCGGCGCAGCCCCTGCAGCTCGGCGAGGAGCGCGGCCGGGTCCTGCCCCTGCAGCTTCTGCTCGAGTTCCTGGGCGCGCGCGGCGAGTTGGTCGCGCTCGCGCTGCAGGCGTGCGTGCTCGGCCCGCTGGGCCTGCAGCACGGCGGCGGCCTTCTCGACCCGCTCGGCCAGGCGATCCAGGTCCTTCGTCATCGTCGTGGTGTCGGTCATTTCTCTCTCAGTCTCCCGTGGCATTCGCGGGTGACGGCTTCGACCATGCGGTCCTGGATGGCCTGGACCTCGGCCTCGTGCAGCGTGCGTTCCGCGTGTTCGAAGCGGAGCGCGTACGCCAGGCTCTTCATGCCCTCGGGGGTGCCGGGGCCGGTGTAGACGTCGAACAACTCGATCGAGGCGAGTCGCGACCCTTCCCCGTCGGGCGGCTGCGCCGCGCGGGCCAGGACCTGCTCGACCTCCTGGTGCGACCGGGACGACGGCACGAAGAAGGCGAGGTCGCGATTCGCCGGCGGGAACCGGCCCGGCAGCGTCACCCGGCGCGCCGCCGGAAGGTCCTCGAACAACGGGTCGAGATGCACCACGAAGAGGTACACCGGGACCTCGATGTCCACCCCGCGCAGCAGCGGCTGCCCCAGGCATCCACCCCATCCAATGCGCGAAGTCCGTGCTGCAACTTCCGCACTGGCACCGAGTTTCCAGCCGGGCGCAGCATAGGCCCGCCATCCGGGGGTGTCAACGCTCATCTCCTCCAGCCAGGCCTCCCACAGGCCCTTCGCCTCGTCGAAGTCCACCGCCTGCTGCGCGGCATCGTGGGCGTGCGCGTAGCGGGGGCCGGTCACGATCGCGGCGAGCATCAGCGACTCCACCGGCAGCGCCGCGCGGTCCGTCGCGGGCGCGGCGGCGGCGAAGCCCGTGCCGACCTCGAAGAGCCGTACCGCGGGCAGGCCCTGGCGCAGGTTGTGCGCGCAGGCGCGCAGCAGCCCCGCGACCGGGCTGGGCCTCAGCACCTCCCCCTCGCGGCTCATCGGGTTCTGCAGGCGCACCAGCGAGTCGGGCGCGGCTCCCAGCAGGGCCGCGGTCTCGATCGCCTCGCGCTCGGAGACCAGCGTGCCGGTCCAGGCCTCGGTGAAGCCGCGGGCCAGCATGGCGCGCCGGGCGCGCTCGATGCCGCGCTCGCGCGGGCTGCGAGTGGCGTAGGCGCCGCGGGTCTCGAGCGGCGTCTCGGGGATGCGGTCGTAACCGTGGGAGCGCGCCACCTCTTCGATGAGATCGTCCTCGACCGTGACGTCGGCGCGCCAGCTCGGCACCGCGACGGCGAGCTCCCACCCGGACGCGCCCGGGGTGACGCGCGGCTCGACCTCGAACTCCAGCCCCTCGAGGTGGCGCGTGGCCTCCTCGAGCAGGAAGTCGACGCCGACGACGCGCCGGCACCGCGAGCCGCGCAGCACGAGCGAAGCGGGCACGGCCGTGCCGTGGGCGCGCTCGCCCGCCGGCCCCAGCGTCATGCCCGGCGAGACCTCGGCGAGCAGGGCCAGGAAGCGCGACGTCGCGGCAGCGCCGCCACGCGGGTCCACCCCGCGCTCGAAGCGCTTCGAGGCCTCGGTGGAGAGCCCGAGCACGCGCGAGCCGCGGCGGATGCGGCGCGGCTGGAACCACGCACACTCCAGCAGCAGCCGCGTGGTGGCGCCGAGGGCCGGCGCGCCGGTGGCGCCGGGCTCCGCGAAGCCGCTGCGGACCTCGCTGTCGGCGCCGCCCATCACCCCCGCGATCGCCACCGGCCGGTCGCGGTCGCAGATCAGCAGCACCTCGGGGTCGAGCGTGCGCTCCTTGCCGTCGAGCGTGGTGAAACGCTCGCCGGCGAGGGCGCGGCGCACGCGGATGGCGGGACCCGCCAGCCGGTCGAGGTCGAAGGCGTGCAGCGGCTGGCCGAACTCGAAGAGCACCAGGTTGGTGAGATCCACGACGTTGTTGATGGGCCGCTGGCCGATCGCCTCGAGCCGGCGCTGCAGCCAGCCCGGCGACGGTCCGATCCGCACGTTCTCGACCACCTGCGCGATGTAGCGCGGGCAGCCCTCGCGGTCCCCGATCTCGAGGTCGAACTCACCGTCGCCACGCCACAGCGCGCTGAGACGCTCCTCGGCCGCGGGGGTCCAGGGCAGGCCGAAGGCGGCCTTCACCTCGCGCGCCAGGCCGGCCACGCCGAGCCCGTCGGGGCGGTTGAACGGCACCTCGACCTCGAGCACCGCGTCGGGCGGGGGCAGCAGCTCGTCGAGCGCCCGGCCCGGCACGAGCCCCTCGGCGGCGCCGAGGTAGGCCGGCAGGTCCACGATGCCGGAGTGGTCGTCGGAGAAGCCGAGTTCGTCCGCCGAGCAGAGCATGCCCTGGCTCTCGATGCCGCGGATCTTGCTCTTCTTGATGACCAGCCCGCCGGGCAGCTTCGCCCCGATGGTGGCCAGCGGCGCCACCATGCCGGCGTGGACGTTCGGCGCGCCACACACGATGGCGAGCTCGCCCGCGCCCGCGTCCACGCGGCAGAGCGAGAGCTTGTCGGCGTTGGGGTGCTTCGCGACCTCGAGCACCCGGGCCACGACGACGCCCGGGTAGGAGTGCCCGCGCGCCTCGATGCCCTCGACGTAGAAGCCGCGGCGGGTGAGCGCGTCGGCCAGCGCCTCGGGGGTGGCATCCAGCTCGATCCAGTCGCGCAGCCAGGACAGCGGAAGCTTCATCGGATCCTTCTCACGGCCCGTGGGCGAAGCCGCCCGGGGCGGGCCCGCGGGTCAGAACTGGTGCAGGAAGCGCAGGTCGTTCTCCAGGAACAGCCGGATCTCGGGGATGCCGTAGCGCGCCATCGCGATGCGCTCGAGGCCCATGCCGAAGGCGAAGCCGGTGACCTCCTCGGGGTCGTAGCCGACCGCGCGGAAGACGTTCGGGTGCACCATGCCGGCGCCCAGCAGCTCGCTCCAGCCCGAGCCCTTGCATACCGGGCAGCGCTGTTCGCCCGCTCCCAGGTTGGTGCGCCCGCTGCCGTCGCAGATCGCGCAGGCCACGTCGAGCTGGGCGCCCGGCTCGACGAACGGGAAGTAGATCGGGATGATGCGCGTGCGCACCTTCGGCCCGTAGATCGAGCGCGCGAAGGTGTTCAGCGTGCTCTTCAGGTCCGCCAGGCTGACGTCGCGATCGACGAACAGGCCGTCCATCTGGTGGAACTGGTCCATGTGGCTGGCGTCGACCTGCTCGGCCCGGTAGACGCGCCCGGGGAAGACCAGCCGCAGGGGCGGCTTGCGCTGCTCCATCGCGCGCACCCAGCCCGGCGAGGTGTGCGTGCGCATCACCACGTCGGGGCCGACGAAGTAGGTGTCGTGCGCGTCCCGCGCCGGGTGGTCGGGGCCGAAGTTGAGCTTGGCGAAGTTGTACTCGTCGTGCTCGACCTCCGGACTGGTGTAGACCGAGTAGCCGAGCCCGTGGAACAGGTCGAGCAGCTCGTCGCGGATCTGGGCCAGCACGTGCGCGTGCCCGACCCACGGCCGCCGCCCGGGCAGCGTGACGTCGAGCGCCTCGCGCGACTCGGCGGCCAGCTCGAGCCGGGCGCGCTGCGCCTTCTCGAGTTCCTCGAGCCAGCGCTTCGCCAGGTTGAGCCCGCGGCCCCGGACCTTCTTCTGCTCGGGGGCGAGGGCGGGGATCTCGGCGAGCGCGAGCGTGACGACGCCGCGCTCGCGGCCGAGCAGGGCCACGACGCGCTCCTTGAGCGCGGCAAGGTCGGCCGCTCCGGCCAGCCCCTCGGCGCCGCGCACGTACAGCCCGGCCAGCGCGGGGTCGAGCGCTTCGAGCTCGGCCCGCCGCGCGGCGTGCTCCGGGACCAGGGCGGAGGGATCGCCCGTGCCCCAGCCCGGATCGGGTGCGTTCAGTGGCCGCGGCTCCACGGCGCTAGGCCGCCACCGACTTCGCGACCTCCGCGAGCTTGGCGAACGCCGCCGCGTCGCGGACCGCGAGGTCGGCGAGGAGCTTGCGGTTCACGTCCACGTTCGCGCGCTTGAGCCCCGCGATGAGCGTGCTGTACGAGAGGCCGTTGATGCGGGCCGCGGCGTTGATGCGCACGATCCAGAGCCGGCGGAACTCGCGCTTGCGGGTACGCCGGTGCTCGTAGGCGAACTGACCCGCGCGCTGCACGGTCTGGATCGCGGTCTTGATGAGTTTGCGCCGTCCGCCGAAATTGCCCTTGGCCGCCTTGAGGGTCTTGCGGCGGCGGGCACGTCCGGGGACGACGGTCTTTGCGCGTGGCATGGCGTTCTATCTCCTCTCCCGCTGCGGCATCCGAGACGCCCGCAGCCGGGACTGGTGGAACCGGAAGGACGGTGACGGCTAGCGCTTGCCGAGCATGCGCTGCACGCGGGGCTGGTCGACGGCCGCGACGACGACGACGCCTACCAGGCGCCGCTTGCCGGTGCGGTTCTTCGCGATCATGCCGTGCCGGAGGTTGGCGTGGCCGCGCTTGGCCTTGCCGGTTCCGGTCAGGCTGAAGCGCTTGGCCGCCGCACGGTTGGTCTTCTGCTTGGGCATCCAGGACTCCTAGGGTGTGCGGGTGATGGTGTCTGCCAGGGCCGCGGCCTTGGGGGCCGCAGCCTTCGGGGTGCTGGTCTTCGCCGGCGGGGCCGCGACGTCCGCGTCGTCGGCCTTGCCTCCGGTCTTCGAGGGCCGCGGCATCAGGACCGCGGTCAGCGTGCGGCCCTCCGAGCGCGGCGCCGATTCGACGGTCGCGAATTCCGCCAGGTCGGCGATCGCGCGCTGGATGAGCTTGTAGCCCAGGTCCTGGTGCGCGATCTCGCGTCCGCGGAAAGTGACCGTGAGCTTCACCTTGTCGCGGTCCGCGAGAAATTCGCGGGCGTGCACGATCTTGAAGTCGTAGTCGTGCTTCTCGACCTTCGGGCGCATCTTCACTTCCTTGAGCTGCATCTGGTGCTGCTTCTTCTTGGCCTTGCGCGCGCGCCGGTTCTGCTCGTACTTGAACTTCCCGTAATCCATGATGCGGCAGACAGGGGGCCGGGACGTGGCGGCGACTTCCACCAGGTCGAGGGCCTTGGACTGCGCGAGCGCCAGCGCCTCGCGGGTGGCCAGCACGCCGATCTGGGAACCGTCCTCGCCGATCACGCGGACCTGCGGTACCCGGATGCGCTCGTTGACGCGGACTTCAGGTTGTTTCACAGCAGAAATGGCGGTCACCTCCGTTCCGATGGGCAGTGGTCCACGTCCCGCCGGCGCTGCCCCGGAACGAAGACGCCGGGCGGGTCCTCCGTGTCGGAAGACCCGCCCGGCGTCGAACTGCATGTCCACCGCCGGAGCCGCGCGATGCGCGGGCGCCCCGGCCGGGGCGACGCCATGGACCCTTGAGCGAGGCCACCTGGGCCTGCGGGGGTGAGAAGCGCGGGGCTTCTGCTTGGAGGCTATGTGACGCGGCATGTTACAGGGGGCCCGGGCCGGGCGCAAGTCGGCCCGGGGGGACAGCTTCCCGGGGCTCCCGCCCCCTTTTCGGGTATCTCGGATGCGGGTCGGGTGCTATCGTGATCGCAGGGAACCCACCCGACCCCTCGCGAGGAGACCCGCATGCGTCCTGAGACCGCCAGACGCGCATCAGCCGTTTCGCTCCTGGTCGTGGGCTTCGCCCTGCTCACGCCCTCCGCCCCCGCGTTCGCCGGCACCTCCCGAATCGCCTGGGACCGGTGCGCCGCCGACGGCGGGGCCGACTCCAAGATCTTCTCCTGCGATGCGAATGACGCCGCCCCGCTGGTTCTCGTCGTCTCGTTCCAACTCGACGCAGCGCTGCCCGGCTTCAGTGCCCTGGACGGACTGATCGAGGTTCGGACGCCCGAGGACTCCTCCGATCCGCAACTCCCGGACTGGTGGCAGCTCTACAACGTAGGCGCCTGTCGGCAATCGGCCCTGACGGTTGACGCCGACTTCTCCGCCATCCCACCGGGGACGTGCCGGAGCGCGTACACCGCGGGCTCCTGGGGAGCGATCGGAGCCTACAACTTTCCGCAGCCCGGGCGCGCGCGCCTGATCTTCGGGTTCCTCCCCGCCGCGCCCGAGACCCTGGTTGCGCACCGGCAGTACGAGGCGTGCCGCCTGGTGATCGACAACTCGCACACCAGCGGCGAGGACGCGTGCAATGGATGCAGGCGCCCCATGTGCATCGCGATGTTGGAGGTAAACGCCTATACCTCCGGCTCGCTGATGGAGTCGTGCCAGGCGGAATGGGAAGGCGAGTACGGTCCCACCAGCACGGCGACGTGGAACTGCGGCTACCAGGGGCAGGTGCCTTCGCCGTACTGGCCCGGCTTCCGGTGGGCCTGCCTCAGCGGCACCGGCTGCGCGACGCCGGCCCGCAACCGCACCTGGGGGCAGATCAAGGCACTGTATCGATAGCGCTGCCCGCGCCCATGCGAACGGTCCCGCGACCGTCGGTCACGGGACCGTCGTCCTACCGGTGACTGCGCATCAGCTGCGCTCCCGGGTCTCCTTCTTCACCCGCTCGAGGAACGCCTCGCGGGTCATCGCCTCGATCTGGCCCTGGCCCTTGCGCCGCGGGGCCACCGTGCCCGCCTCGGCCTCGCGCGGCCCCACGATCACCATGTAGGGCACCTTCATCATCTCGGCGTCGCGGATCTTGGCGTTCATCTTCTCGTCGCGCAGGTCGGCCTCGACGCGCAACCCGCCGGCCTTGAACATCCGCGCCGTGTCGGCGGCGTAGTCGAAGGCCTTCGAGTTCGCCGGGATGACGACCGCCTGCTCGGGCGAGCACCAGACCGGGAACTCACCGCCGGTGTGCTCGATGAGGATGCCGACGAAGCGCTCCATCGAGCCGAGCAGCGCCCGGTGCAGCATGATGACTTCGTGCTCCTTGCCGTCCGGCCCGGTGTACTCGACGCCGAAGCGCTTGGGCAGGTTGAGGTCCACCTGGATGGTCGGGCACTGCCACTCGCGCCCCAGCGCGTCGCGCAGCTTGACGTCGATCTTGGGCGCGTAGAAGGCCCCTCCCCCCTCGTCGATCTGGTAGGGCAGCCCGCGCTTCTCGAGCGCCTGCTTGAGCGCGTCGGTGGCGAAGTCCCACTCCTTCTCGGTGCCGAGGAACTTCTCCGCCGGGCGGGTGGCGAGGTAGGCGACGTACTCGTAGTGGAACGCCTTGAGCAGGTGGTCCATCAGGTCGAGCAGGCCCAGCACCTCGTCCTGGAGCTGCTCGGGGGTGCAGAAGATGTGCGAATCGTCCTGCGTGAAGCCGCGCACGCGCTCCATGCCGTGCAGCACGCCCGAGCGCTCGTAGCGGTAGACCGTGCCCAGCTCGGCGTAGCGCAACGGCAGGTCGCGGTACGAGTGCTTCTTGGTCTGGTAGATCATGATGTGACCCGGGCAGTTCATCGGCTTCACGCGGTACGCCTGCCCGTCGATGTCCATCGGCGAGTACATGATGTCGCCGTAGTTCTCGAGGTGCCCGGAGATCTCGTAGATGCGCTCGCTGGCGATGTGCGGCGTGTAGACGAACTGGTAGCCGCGGCGCAGGTGCTCTTCCTTCCAGAACTCCTCGATCAGGTGGCGCAGCATGCCGCCGCGGGGGTGCCAGTGGACCAGCCCGGCGCCGACCTCCTCGTGGATCGAGAACAGGTCCAGCTCGCGTCCCAGCCGCCGGTGGTCGCGCTTGAGCGCCTCCTCGACGCGCTTCAGGTGCTCGTCGAGGTCCTGCGGGCTCGCGAAGGCGGTGCCGTAGATGCGCTGGAGCATCTCGTTGCGCTCGCTCCCCAGCCAGTAGGCGCCGGCCACGTGGGTGACCTTGAAGGCCTTGATCTGCCCGGTGCTCGCCAGGTGCGGCCCGCGGCACAGGTCGAGGAACGCGCCGCTGCGGTAGTAGCTGACCTTGCCGCCCGCGGGGATCTGGGTGAGGAAGTGCAGCTTGTACTTCTCCCCCGCCGCGGCGAAGCGGGCGCGGGCCTCCTCCAGCGTGGCCTCGAGGTACTCGAAGGGCCGGTCCTCGGCGACGATCTCGCGCATGCGGGCCTCGATGCGCTCGAGGTCCTCGGGCGTGAACGGCGTGGGCCGGGCGAAGTCGTAGTAGAAGCCGTTCTCGACCGGCGGCCCGCCGGCGACCTTGGTCTCGGGGTACAGCTCGGTCACGGCGCTGGCCAGCACGTGCGCGGCGGAGTGTCGCAGCCGGTAGAGCTCTTCGCCCCCGGGGTAGCCGGAGACGTCGGGGCGATCCTCGGGGGCCTGGGTGCTGGACATGGCTGGGGTTCCTCGAGCCGGCACGGGCATACGGGGCCCGGGCCCGGCGCAGGGCCGCCTTCGGGGACTTCACCGGGCGGGAGTCCGGTCAGGCAGCCGCAGGTGGAGATGGTGGGCGATACTGGACTTGAACCAGTGACCCCTTGCTTGTCGAGCAAGTGCTCTAGCCAACTGAGCTAATCGCCCACGGAGCGGATGATTACAGCGGAAGGCGCGCAGGCTGTCAAGGCGGCGCGGCCCCGGCGCCGAAGCGTGGTGTGCGGAGGGGGGGCGGGAATGGCCACGGACGGGCAGCGGCGCGGTGCGCTCGGCCACGGCCATTCACGGCCACCGCCCCGCAGCTTCCGTCATCGTCGGCGGAGGCGCGTGCGCGCCCCTTCGTCCTACACGCTGCGCCCCACCACGCCGGCGATGGCGCGGACCTGCTCCACCAGTCGCGCGAACTGCGCGGGGTGGAGCGACTGGGGCCCGTCGGAGAGCGCGTGGTCCGGGTCGTGGTGGACCTCGACGAGGAGCCCGTCCGCGCCGGCGGCGATGGCGGCGCGCGCCATCGGGCCGACCTTGTCGCGCATGCCGGTGCCGTGCGACGGGTCCACGATGACCGGCAGGTGCGAGAGCTCCTTGACCACCGGGATGGCGTTCAGGTCCAGCGTGTTGCGGGTGTAGCTCTCGAACGTGCGGATGCCGCGCTCGCACAGGATGACCTGCTGGTTGCCGTTCGAGAGCACGTGCTCGGCGCTCATCAGCCATTCCTCGATGGTCGCGGCCATGCCGCGCTTGAGCAGCACCGGCTTCTGCGCCCGCGCGACCTCGCGCAGCAGCGAGAGGTTCTGCATGTTGCGCGCGCCGACCTGCACGATGTCGGCGTAGCGGGCGACCTGCCCGACCTGCGCGGGATCCATCACCTCGCTGACCACCGCCAGTCCGTGCGCGTCGGCGGCGCGCCGCAGGATCTTCAGGCCCTCCTCCCCCAGTCCCTGGAACGAGTAGGGCGAGGTGCGCGGCTTGTAGGCCCCGCCGCGCATCACCGTCGCGCCGGCCTTCGCGACCGCCGCGGCGATGGTGAAGGCCTGCTCCTCCCCCTCGATCGAGCACGGGCCCGCCATCAGGACGAGTCGTTCGCCGCCGATGACGCAACCCCCGACCGAGAACACCGTGTCGGCCGGATGGAACGCGCGCGAGGCGAGCTCGAACGGCACCGCGACCGGCTCGACGCTCTCGACCGCGGGCCAGCGCCGCACCGCGTCCCAGTCCACCCCGGCGTCGTCGCCCACCGCGGCGAGCCGCACGCGGCCGTCGTGGTCGGTGCGGTGCAGCGCGAGCCCGGCGAGCCGCAGGCGCGCCGCGACCTCGGTCAGCGCCGGCTCGCTGGTGCCGCTGCGGATGGCGAGCAGCATCAGCGCTCGCGCCCGCGCAGCGCGCGCTGGCGCAGCCACGCATCCATCAGGGTCATGGCGAGCATGGCCTCGGCCACCGGCACGACGCGGGGGCAGATGCAGGGATCGTGGCGGCCCTCGATGGCGAGCCGCGTGGACGATCCGTCCTGGGTGGCGGCGACCTGCTCCAGGCCGATCGAACTGGCCGGCCGCACCGCGAGGCGCACCACCAGCTCGGCGCCGTTCGAGATGCCGCCCGAGACCCCGCCGGCGTGGTTGGAGAGGTAGCGGCCGCCTTCGAGCACGTCGTTGCTCTCGGAGCCCCGGCGCCCGGCGAGGGCGAACCCGTCGCCGATCTCCACGCCGCGGATCGACGGGATCGAGAGCATGGCGGCGCCGAGCAGGGCGTCGAGGCGGTCCATGGTGGGGTCGCCCCAGCCGGCGGGCACGCCGCGGGCGACGACCTCGACCACGCCGCCCACCGAGTCCTTCGCATCGCGGGCGGCGGCGATGAGCTGGGCCATGTCGCCGGCGGCCGCGGGGTCGGGGCAGCGCACCGGGTTGCGCCCGGCCTCGTCCCAGTCGCGCCAGGCCGCCACCACGTCGCCGACCTGGACGGTCCCGCCGACGATGCTCACCCCGATCGTGGCCAGCGCGAGCCGGGCCAGCGCCCCGGCGGCCACCCGGCCCACGGTCTCGCGCCCCGAGGAGCGCCCGCCGCCGCGGTGGTCGCGCACCCCGTACTTCTGCTGCCAGGCGAAGTCCGCGTGACCCGGGCGGAACACATCGCGCAGGGCCTCGTAGTCCTGCGAGCGGGCATCGGTGTTGCGCACCATCAACGCGATGGGCGTGCCGAGCGTCACCCCCTCGAAGATGCCCGAGAGGACCTCGACACGGTCGGCCTCGTCGCGCGCCGTGGTGAGCGCGCTCTGCCCCGGCCGGCGGCGGTCGAGCTCGCGCTGCAGGTCGGCGACATCCACGTGGATGGCGGGCGGCATGCCGTCCACCACGACCCCCACGGCCGGGCCATGGGACTCCCCGAAGGTGACGACGCGGAACAGCGTGCCGAAGGAGGAGGACATGGTCAGCGCTCCCGGCGCGGGTCGGAGCGCCGTGACAGCGGCTCGGCGTCGGCGTGCGTGGGCTTGCGCATCGGGCTCCTCCGAGGAAGGGCGGTCGGGCGGCTGCGACCCCGGGACGCTAGCAGGGCGGGCCCGGGTATGGGAAGCTGCGGACCGGGCCGCGAACCGGGGAGGCTCGCACGCGCTCTCCGGGGAGATCGACGGGGCCCGGACGGGATTGCGGTGTCCGGTCCGCGTCTCGCGCGCCCGCGCGCCGCCCGCCAGGGCGGGCCGCGGCAGGCCCTGAACGGAGGTCACCGGATGCTCCGCCCGCCGCACCCCTGCCCCGCGTCGCCGGACCGATGAAGCCGCCGGGGGATCACCGCGAGCTCTGGGCGGAGTCACCGACCGTCGCGCTCGCCCGCGTGCTTCACCTCGACCTGCCGGAGGGCTTCACGGCCGTGCACGGCGGCCGGCTCGAGGCGATCCAGGTCAGCTACGAGTGCTGGGGCGAACTCAACGCCGCCCGCGACAACGCGGTGCTCGTCTCCCACACGCTGACGAGCGACTGCCACGCGACCGGCGACTTCCGCGACGAGCCGGTCGGCTGGTGGGAAGCGCTGATCGGTCCGGGCCGCGCGATCGACACCGACCGCTGCTTCGTGGTCTGCCCGAACCTGCTGGGCTCCTGCTACGGGACCACCGGGCCGCGCTTCCCCGCGCCCGATGGCGAGCCGTACCGCGAGCGCTTCCCGCTCCTGACGCCGCTCGACCTGATGCGGGTGCAGCGCCGGTTCGTGCGCCAGCTCGGCATCGACCGCCTGCAGATGGTCATCGGCCCGAGCCTCGGCGGGATGATCGCCTGGGAATGGGCCGTGGAAGGCGGCGACGCGGCCCGGCAGGTCGTGGTGGTCGCGGCCCCGTTGCGCACCACGCCGTACCAGATCGGGCTGAACTGGCTGCAGCGCCGCGGCGTCGAGCTGGACCTCACCGGCAGCGAGCCCGGAGCGGCCTGGGGCCAGATGGTCTCCCGGGGAGTGGGCATGCTGAGCTATCGCTCGCCGGTCGGGCTGGACGAGCGCTTCGGCCGCGAGTGGGCAAAGCCGCCGGGCGCGACGCTGGGCGAGCGCGGGATGTTCACGGTCGAGTCGTGGCTGCGCCACCAGGGCAGGAAGATGGCCGGGCGCTTCGACCCGTACTCCTACATCCTGTTGAGCCGGGCGATGGACCTGTTCGACGTCAGCGAGGGCCGCGGGACGCTGGTCAGCGCGCTCGAGCGCGTCCGCTGCCGCACGCTGGTGGTGGGCATCAGCTCCGACCACCTCTACCCCGCCGCGGAGGTGCACCTCGGCGCCGACATCCTCAACCACCTCGGCAAGCCGGTGGAGTACGCCGAGCTCCGCTCCCCGCACGGGCACGACGCCTTCCTGCTCGAGACCGGGCAGCTGGGGGCGCTGCTGCGCGAGAGCGACATCCGCCGGCCCCGCGCCGTGCCGAGCCCGGCGCAGCGGGAGCTGCGCACCGTGCGGCTGGGCGTGCTCGGCGCCGGTCGCGTGGCGCGGCTCTTCCTCAAGCTGCTGGCGGAGCGCGAGGCCCAGGTCGCGCTCGACTACGGCCTGCGCTTCGAGCTGAAGGCGGTGGCGGACCTGGACGCGGAGAAGCTGGCGGCCGCCGACTTCGCCGGCGTGGACACCGGGACCGACCCCGCGGCCCTGGTGGCGCGCGACGACGTGGACGTGATCGTCGAGGTCACGCGGGGCGGCGACACCTGCGCGCTGGTCGAGGCGGCGCTGCGCCGCCGCCGCCCGGTGGTCACGGTCAACAAGCTGCTGGTCGAGCGCCACGGGCCGGCGCTCGAGCGCCTGGCGCTCGAGCACGGCGTGCGCCTGGCCTACCACAACGCGATCGCCGCGGGCTGGCCGGTCCTCTACGCCGTCGAGCGCCCGCTGGTGCGGGGGCAGTTCCGGAGCATCGAGTCGGTGCTCTCCTCGACCTGCAACGTGGTGCTCGAGCGCATCGAGGCCGGCGAGTCCTTCGACGCCGCGCTCGCGCACGCCGCCGCGCTCGAGCTGACCGAGCCCGACCCGCGGCTGGACGTCAACGGCTGGGACACGGCGCAGAAGCTGCTGATCCTGGTCACGCGCACGCTGGGGGCGCGCTTCGGCATCGAGCAACTCACGGTGCGCGGCATCGCCGACGTGGACCCGGCGCTGGTGCGCGGGGCGCCGCGGCTCGGGCTGCAGGTCAAGCTGGTCGGTCTGTTCCGGCGCCTCGAGGACGGGCCGCCGGAGGCGGCCGTGCTGCCCGCGGCGGTCCCGGCGGAGGGGCACCTCGGCGGCGTGCGGGGCGCGGACAACGTCATTGTCCTGGCCGGCGAGGAGACCGGCGAGGTGGTGCACCTGGGCCGCGGCGGCGGGCAGTTGCCGGTGGCGACGGCGCTGCTCAACGACCTGGTCGGCCTGTTCCACCCGAGCCACAGCTGGACCGGTCGCTTCCCGGCCGCCGGTTTCGCCCCGGTGGCGCCGGTCTTCACGCGTTTCCTGGTGCGCGACGGCGGGGTGACGGTCTCCGATCGGCCCGGCCCGGGCGCGATCCCGCTGCTCGACCCGCTGCCGCCGCGGCCGCACGGCACCGGCTGAGCCGGGATCCGCGGGCGGGTGGGCGCGCCGGCCGCGCGCCGCGTCGTCGCCGTCCGCCGCGCCCCGGCTCGCCGTGTGCCCGGCGCTCCGATACCATGAGGGCATGAAGCCCCGCCTGCTGCCGGCCGCCCTGCTCGTCCTGGCCTGCTTCGCGTCCCCTCCGGTCGCGCGCGCCGGGTGGCCGGCCCCCGGCGCGCGCGTCCTCTTCGCTCCCGGCCGGCCGGCCCTCACGCCCGCGCGGCTGGCGGAGTCCATCGGCGCGGGCGTGGTGCGTTTCTGGGCCGACTCCGCCGCGCGGGCCGAGGCCCTGCCCTCGCTGGCGCTGGCCGCGCCGCCGCGCGTGCTCGGCCCCGCCCCCGCGTCGTTCGCGCCACGGCCCGAGTTCTCCTCGCAACAGGGCATGCGCACCGCGCGGCTCAAGGTCGAGCGCGGCACCTCGCTCTACGGCACCGGCGAGGTGATGGGCCCGCTGCTGCGCAACGGCCGCACGACCACCTGCTGGAACTCCGACGCCTACGGCTACGACGCGGACACGCCTTCGCTCTACCAGTCGCACCCCTGGGTGCTCGCCGTTCGCGCGGACGGCACGGCCTACGGCGTGCTCGCGGACACGCCGGGGCGGACCGCCATGGACCTGGCGGACGGCATCACCTTCCGCGCCCAGGGCCCGCCGTTCGACGTCATCGTGATCGAGCGAGAGAGCCCGCAGGCCGTGCTGGGCGCGCTGGCCGACCTCACCGGGCACATGCCGCTGCCGCCGAAGTGGGCGCTCGGCTACCAGCAGTGCCGCTACTCCTACTACCCGGCGGCCCAGGTGCTCGAGGTCGCGCGGGAGTTCCGCCGCCGGCGCGTCCCCTGCGACGTGATGTGGATGGACATCGACTACATGGACGGCTACCGCCTGTTCACCTTCGACCCGCGGGGCTTCGCCGACCCGCGCGCGCTGAACGACTCGCTGCACGCCGCCGGGTTCCGCTCGGTCTGGATCGTGGACCCCGGCGTGAAGGTCGACGCGGGCTACCCGGTCTACCGGCAGGGCAGCGCCGGCGACCACTGGGTCAAGGCCGCCGACGGCGCGGACTACGTCGGCAAGGTGTGGCCCGGCCCGTGCGTGTTCCCCGACTTCACCCGCTCCGCGACCCGCGCCTGGTGGGGCGCGCTGGTCGGCGGCTTCGCCGCCACCGGCGCCGACGGCATCTGGAACGACATGAACGAGCCCGCCATCTTCGACGTGCGCTCGAAGACCATGCCCGAGAACAGCCGCCACCGTGCCGACGCCGAGCTGGGCGGCCCCGGGCCGCACCTGCGCTACCACAACGTCTACGGTTCGCTGATGGCGCGGGCGACCCGCGAGGGGCTCGAGGCCGCGCGCCCGGACCGGCGGCCGTTCGTGCTGACGCGCGCCGGTTTCATCGGCACCCAGCGCTACGCGGCCTGCTGGACCGGCGACAACCGCGCCACCTGGCGGCACCTCGCGGCCTCGGTGCCGATGGCGCTGAACCTGGGGCTCTCGGGGCAGCCGATGTGCGGTCCCGACATCGGCGGCTTCGGCGGCGCCCCCGACGGGACGCTGTTCGCGCGCTGGATGGGTGTGGGCTCGCTGCTGCCCTTCGCCCGCGGGCACAGCGAGAAGGGCTCGCCGCGGCGCGAGCCCTGGTCGTTCGGCCCCGGGGTCGAGGCGACCTGCCGGCGCGCGCTCGAGACCCGCTACCGGCTGATGCCCTATCTCTACACGCTGTTTCGCGAGGCCTCGATGGACGGGCTGCCGGTGGCGCGCCCGGTGTTCTTCGCCGACCCGAAGGACGACCGGCTGCGCGCCGAGGACCACGCGTTCCTGCTGGGCGCCGACCTGCTGGTGGTGCCCGACCTCACCGACGACCGATCCCACCTGCCGATGCTTCCCAAGGGCATCTGGCGATCGGCGGAGATCGCCGGCGGCGCACGCGACCCCGACCTGCCGCGGCTGCTGGTGCGCGGCGGCGGCATCGTGCCGCTCGGCCCCGTGGTCCAGTACGTGGACGAGCGGCCGCTCGACGAGGTCGAGCTGCTGGTGTGCCTCGACGCGCGGGGCAACGCCGCGGGCACGCTCTACGAGGACGCCGGCGACGGGTACGGCTACCGCGCGGGCGAGTACCGGCTCACGCGGTTCGCCGCGCGGCTCGCAGGCGGCCGCGTGGAGGTGCGGATCGCGGCCAGCGAAGGCGCGTGGGCCGTGCCGGTCGGGCGCCGCTACAAGGTCACGCTGCTCGCGGATACGAAGCCCGGGGCGGGGCTCGAAGTCGTGGGGCCGTAGCGGCGCCGCTTCGGGCCGGCCGGTCCGACCCTCCGGCGGGAACGCGACGGGGCCCGGCGGTGTGCTTCCCGCCGGGCCCCGGGCGACCGTGGATCCCCCCCTAGCGACGGATGGTCGGCAGCCCGGGCGTGGACGCGGGCGCCGGTCCGCGGACCGGCTGCAGCGGCGGCCGGACGTCCCCGACGCAGGCCGCGTCGGCGACCTGCCACAGGAAGATCCGCTTGTAGTTCGGGCCGTCGATCGCCATCCGCTCGGGGTTCACGTTCCACTGGTAGCTGCCGTCCAGGGTGCGCACGAACCCCACCATGACGTTCTCGACCGGGGCGGGCGGCGAGGAGCCCACCTGCCCCGCCAGGTCGCGGCTGCGGAGGTCCCGCGCCAGGCGCGCCAGCTCGCCCTGCGGGAGCAGCGCGAGCTTGGTCATCACCACGGAGTTGTAGGCCGCCGGCACGAGTCGGTAGTCGAACGGCGCCGCGAGGCCGGCGAGGTGGAGCTGGTTGGTGGAGAAGTCCGCCAGCGACACGAGGTGGGCGCCCGGCTCGGTCCGGTAGGCCGGGGCGTTCATCACCTCGTCGAAGTGCGATTCGGGGTTCGTCATCCACGATTCCACCTGGTCCAGCGAGATGCCGGTCCACTTCTTCATCATGAAGTTGGCCAGGTCGGACTCCATCTCGTCGATCGCCTGCTTGACGCCGGGGATCTCCAGGGCCTGGAAGATCCTGTCGAGGAAGGCCATCGAGGAGCCGACCGCGTCCGGCAGACCCGACATCGAGAGCAGGTGGCCGAGCACGTACGCCTTGCAGACCTCGCGGGCCCGTGCCTTGTTGATGCCGCCCGGGGTGTAGACGAGCGCCTTGACCAGCTCGTGGCTGACGCCCGGCCAGGCCCGGAGCCCCCGGTCGATGTCGTCGCGCCAGCGCTCCTCGTAGGTCACCGGCGCGAAGTTCGCGGCGACGTAGGCGGCCTTCTCCACCTGGATGGCCGCCGCCTCGGCCAGCAGCACGGCGCGGCTGCAGCTCATGTCCAGCGGCTTGCAGTCGTTCGCGGCCTTGACCTTCGCGTCGTAGCGCCGATCGTACTCGGCCTTCTTCGCATCATAATGCTTGACGTCGCCGTCCAGCCGGTTCCGCATCTTCGAATAGACGTTCGGGACCGTGTAGGTCGCGCCGGAGCCCTTGAGCAGGACGTTCTTGAGGATCGAGCCCGGGCGGGCCTCGATCATCTGCCGGGCGACGAACGCGTCCACGCCGCCCGCGAGGCTGATCTCCTGCGATGCCACGGCGGGTGTGTGCTTCTCGATATAGGCCTCGAGCACCATGTGCTTGATCGCGTTCTGCGGGCCGGGGACGAAGTTGAAGGGGGCGCCGGTGTAGTAGTTGATGAGCGTGTGCCCGTGCAGGTCAGCGGCCGCGTGGGCGAGGAAGCCGGCCACGAACGCACGGACGGCGGGCGCGGTGTCCGCCGGCACGCGGCCGTCCGCGTAGAGCTGGACGCGACCCGGGCCCGGCGACATCGGCAGCGGCACGAGCGGCGTGTAGGACATGCGCCACAGGTAGGTCAGCCACGGGCCGGCCCCGGGACCGCCGACGTTGATGTCCTTCCCTGCCGGCTGGCCGGGGCCATCCGCGCCCGCGGGATGGATCACCATCTGGCCGACCATGATGTCCGGGTAGGCGTCCGGCCCGATGGTCCCGGCGCGGAACTGCGCCCGGTTCGCCCGGATGGCGTCGAGCATCGCGGGGTTCACCGTGTAGTCGCCGGCCTTGATCGGTTGCCCGGCCGCGTCGCGCCGGAGTTGCCCGGTGCAGAAGTCGGTGATGTAGAACGTCACCTTCCCGTCGTCGAGTGCGTCCTTCAGCGCCTCCTCGGCCAGGTAGACGTGGGTCGCGCCCTTCCAGGCGTGCGCCGGACCGGTGAGCGCCGTGGAGAGCGTCGCCATCACGAGCAGGACCAGGATGCACCTGGGTTCGCGGCACATGGTTCTACCTCCGCTGGGTGCGGGATGATGGGCGAGGCGCTGCCACGCGCGGCACCTCGCCGTCGACGGGATGTTGGGTGGGGCTGACCGGGACGGGCCGTCGCGTCCCGCTACTCGATCCTCAGGATGCGTCGCACGAGCTCCGTTCCGCCCGTCCGCACTCTCGCCAGGTAGACGCCGCTGGGCACGGCCTGGCCCGCGGCGTCGCGCCCGTCCCACACCAGCACGTGCTCGCCCGGGGCCATCGTGCCCGTCGCCAGCGAGCGCACCTGCCGGCCCTGCACGTCGAAGACCGACAGCAGCGCCGCCGATGCCCGCGCGAGCTGGAGCACGAACCCGACCCGGTCGCGGAACGGGTTCGGGTAGGCCGTGGCGATGCTCGCTCCCGCCTCCGCCCCGGCCGGGAGGTCCCCGCCGATGGCGGCGTGGAACGTCAGGCGTCGCACGCCGGTGGTCGCTGCCAGGGTCACCGTCTCGCCCGCGCGGACCTCCTGGCGCCAATCGCGCGCGTCATCCGACAGCCACAGCCGCAGCCCCGCGGGGAGGTCCGTGCCCACGATCTCGAGCCGCACCTCGCCGGGCGCCTCCGCCCCGCTCAACTCGACCTCCCAGCGCCACGGGCCGTCCTCGCGCGTGAAGTCCGCGATCCGGCCCGCCCCCGCGCCGCCGGCCTCGCGGATGCGCAGGCTCAGTCCGCCGTCCGGCGATCCGGGCGGCGCTTCCAGCCGCAGCGCGGCCATCCCGGCGGAACGCGCCCAGCGCCCCGCCAGCACGCGCATGCTGGTGGCTTCACCCTGGCGTGCCGTCATCGCCACCGACCACTCGGCGCCGGCCGGCGCAGCGGCCGGGCCCGGGCTGGTGACGGTGCTCGACCAGTTGGGGAAGACGAGGTGCACGGGTGCCGAGACCGCCTTGCGCACCCAGTACACCTTGCGCGGCTCGACCGTCCGCACCGAGTCGTAGTTGCTGCCGCCCTTCCACTCCCAGAGGAACGGATCGGTGGACGTGTTCGAACCGGAAGTGAATCCGGCCAGCCCGTCCGGGCCGAGCACCCGGAGCGCCGTATCGGCGACCGGGAAGCGGTAGGGATTGGCGACCTGGTTCCAGCCGCTGGCATCGGTGCCGAGCAGCTCGACCCCCACGGTGTCGGCGGTCAGTGGCGCGCCGTCCGCCTGCACCTGGGCGCCGTTCGCGGTGATGAGCCAGTAGCCGGCGCCCGCCTGCAGGGTGTGGAAGCCCTGCCCGGCGTACTGGTAGGCGCCGGCTTCCGGGCTCCAGCGCGCCATGCGCCACGCCGTGTCGTCGTACGGCCCCAGTTCGCCCAGCACCGAGCGCACGCTGTCGTTCGCGAACGCGAGCGGGAACGCCACGGTGGTGTAGGCGCTCCGCGGCGTGGTGACGGCTGGTTCGAACCAGGTGGCGTTGGAGAAGCCGGCGTAGATGGTGTGGCCGGCTGTCGGGTGGCCGAGGTCGAGGTTGGGGACCGTCCCCTGCGAGACCCCGTCGAGGTTCACGGAGTTGACGTAGTAGCCCGGGTCCGGGAGCAGTTGGAAGCGCGCGGCCTCCAGGGCGCTCGCGGTGACGGAATCCCGGAAGGTGAAGCGCGAGTCGAGCAGGGACACGTGGCCGCCGGCGCTCCAGGCCGCGCGAATGGTGCGCAGGCCGGCCGCGGGAACCCGGCGGGCGTACGCGTGGATGGAAGAGCTCTGCCCGTACGAGGCGGTGTTGGCGGACCAGCCCACGATCGCGCCTCCGCTCCCATCCGTGACGACGCCATAATCGCTCGGGTCGGTGCCCACGACCTTGGGGATGACGCGCACGCCCCAGAGCGGCCATGACAGTACGCCGTCAGCCGCCACCCGTTGGAGATAGCTCGCGGAGTCGGAGGACGCGCAGTAGATGAGCGCGTTCCCGCTCGCGTCCACCTGGAGTGCGTAGGGCCATTGGTTCCCCGCTCGCGTGATGACGGGGAACCCGCTGCTGGGCCAGTACGCGACGCCCGCGCCGTCGAGTTTCTGCACGAAGACGTCCGAGTTGTCGGCGGCGAGATAGCGGCTGAAGGCGATGAACACGCCGCCGCCGCCGGCCGGGGCGGTCCGCAGGTCACCCGCGCCGGCGTGGATGAGCACGCCGCCCGAACCCCAGTACAGCCCGCCCCCCGCCGTGACGCGGCTGGCGCGGCCCCCGCCGTCATCGACCCACGCGACGATCGCCCCACCGGAGCCGTCGGGCACGATACTGCACGTGCCGAGCGAGTGGCTGCCGAGCGCGATCCCGTTCGCCGGCCACAACGGCGTGCCCGCGGCGTTCACGCGTTGGGCGTAGACGTCGTTCATTCCCGACCGCATGTCCACCCAGGCGACGATCGCCCCGCCGGCCCCATCGCTGACGACGACGGCGCCGTACTGGTCGCCCGCGGCGGTGCACACCGGCACGCCGTTGGCGGTCCAACGGGTCGCGCCCGCGGAGTCGACCCGCTGCACGAAGATGTCGCGGTTGCCGTTGCGCGAGTCCTGCCACGTCACGAGGGCACCGGTCGAGCCGTCCGATGCCAGGGTCGGCGCCTCGGGGCCGGCGCCGGTGCAGACGGCGACTCCGTCATCCGTCCACAGCGCGGCGCCGCTGGCGTCGACCCGCTGCGCGTAGAGGTCGAACCAGCTTCCCCCGCGCGTGTCCAGCCAGCAGGCCACCGCCCCGCCCGCGGGCGAGGCGATGAGCCCGTAGGGCGTCTGGGCGCCCGCCGCGGTGCAGACGGCCCGGCCGGTGGAGGTCCACTGGACCTCGCCCGATGCGTCCATGCGCTGCATGTAGAGATCGCTCGTCCCGCCCCGGGAGTCCTCCCAGGCGAAGATGACGCCCCCGGCGCCGTCGGAGACGATGCGCGGCACGAACTGCTGGTCCGTCCCGGCGCAGGCCGGGGTGCCGTCCAGTTGCCACTCCGCCCGTGCGGGCGCGACCGGCGCCAGGCCGGTGACGCACACGACGAAGGCGAGCGCGGCCGCGAACCGGACCGCCCGTGCGCGCCAGCGAACTGGCGCCCCGGGGCCGGCATCCCGCCGCCGGGCGCTTCCCATGCTCGGATGGGTGCAGGGAGCTCTCATGGCGGGCCTCAAGGCGCCGGCGGCGACGGGGGCGCCGGCAGCGTGGTCGGTGTGATCGGGGTGGCGCCGCCACCGGGGCTGCCGGCACTGCCGCCGCCGGCCATGCCGAGCGCCACGCCGGCGCCCGCGGCGACCACGCCGCCCAGGATCCACATCGCCGGCGACTTCTTCTTCTGCGGCGTGATCTGCGCCGCGGTCGCGAGCGAGGGCACCTTGGCGGTCCCGGCCCGGTACAGCTTCAGGTCGATGGCGCCGTCCGCCAGCTTGCGCACGAACTCGAAGTGCTGGCTCTCGGCGTCGCTGAGCTTCTCGCCCCGGGCGTAGCGGTCGAGCACCGCCACCGCCTGGGCCAACTCCTCCGGCTTGAGGCCCTCCAGCGTCGTCAGCCCCGGCTTCAGCCGCGCCACCAGGTCGCGCCGCCCGGCCAGGTCCTGCGACTGGCTCTCGAGGTAGCCGTAGTCGAGCGCCAGCGGGATGTCGCCGAACGCCGACTCGAGGCTCACCTGCGGGTGCTGCGACTTGCCCCGCCGCCCGGCCCAGTCGCTGACCTGGGTCTCGACGTAGCCACGCAGCTCGTTGAGCGAGATCACGCCGTCGCGCGGCTGGGTGTCCGCCTTGCCCGAGAGCGCGTCCACCAGCGCCGAGGTGAACACGCCGTGGCCCTTGTCCTCGTCCTCCCAGGACAGCTCTCCCCCGCCGCTGGAGGCGATGAAGGCCCGGCCCTGCGAGCCGGCGAAGTTCTCGTAGTACTTCGTGCTCAGCGCCGCGTCCTTGCCGACGCTCTTGCCGCCGCGGTTCACCCCGCCCGAGTGGCAGGCGTCGAGCACCACGATCACCTTCTTGGCGGTGATCCGGTCGATCTGCCGCACGAAGGCGTCGCGCTCGATGGCGCTGTAGTCGAGCGCCTCCAGATCGGCGTTGGCCGGCAACAGGTAGGCGCGGCCTTGGTCCTCGAAACCGTGGCCCGAGAAGAACACCAGCACCAGGTCGCCCTGGCCGGTCGAGGTGATCAGCCGGTTGAGGGCCTTGCCAATGGCGGTGTTGGTGGGCTTCTCCGGAGTGTCGTCGGTCAGCAGCGTGACGTTCTCGGGCCGGAATCCCCCGCGTCGAGGGTCCACCAGCGCCTGGTAGACCGCCCGCGCGTCTCCCACCGCGTAGCGCAGCGGGGTGATGCCCTGGGACTGGTTCTGGTACTGGTTGATGCCGATCACCAGCGCGTACTTGGCCAGCGAGGTGAAGCCGGTGAGCTGCTTCTGGGTGGAATCGGCGAGGATGAGCTGCAGGCCCTTCTGGCCGTCGGCCTGCGCGGCCGCGGGCGCGGGTGCGAGCGCGGCGACGAGCAGGAGCACGCTCGCCAGTCGCAGGAGGTTCAACGGAGGAGTCGAAGCCGGGGTAGCGTCGTGAAGTAGCATACGGCCCTCGCGAGTGGGGAGTTCCCGGGGGCAACCGGGGGCGGCGGGGACAGGCTGGTCGGTGGGGGGTCGCGTGGAGCTTCCTGCGGGCTGGTCTGCACGGCTGGGGCTTCCGGGTCGGCCGGCTGCGGGGCCGCCTCGGGCGTGATCGTCTCGGCGCCCGCCGGCGGTGCGGCCGGTTCGGGCACGTAGGCCGGCTCCGCGACCGCCTCCGCGCTCGAGCCACTCTCGGGCAGGCGGACGAAGAGCCCCTTGGCGAGCACGCCCCTGGCCTGCGCTGCGCTGACCCCCTGCCGCGCGAGGTAGTCGCCCACGCGGGAGACCCCCTTCGCCGCGCCGCTCAACGGCAGGGCGGCGGCTCCGGCCAGGCCGGCGGTCACCGCCGCATCGTCATCGAAGGGCGTCGCGCTCGAGATGGCGACCAGGGCGTCCACGCCGTAGGGCTTGGAGACCTCGAAGACGACGCCGGTGCCCTCCGCGGGGATGGACTTGAGCGTCCCCGCCGGCAGGTAGGAGTCCCGGTCGCTGCGGTTGGGGAACACCAGGGTGAGGGCGCGGTCGCTCCACGAGATGTGGTAGAGGCGCACGTAGCAGTCGCGGTCCGACTCGACCAGGACGTGCAACGTGTCCCCCTCCGCGTACGCGGCCTGGGTCCCGCGATCCGTGCTCAGCCGCAGCCCGCCGGCCGCCGTCGCGCCGCCCAGGCTCCCGGTGACCAGCCGGGCGAGCAGTCGCGCGTTGGTCGCGTCGGGGGGCAGCAGTTCCTCCTGCGCGACCCCCGCCAGGCTGTTCGCGCTCATGACGCGCTGCGCCTTGGAGATCACCCGCCCGGTGTTGGCGTCCACCAGCGCCAGCGAGAGCTGCACGCCGGACTTGAGCACCTTGAAGCCCCCGCGCAGCAGCGTGCTGCCGATGCCCTTGCTGCCGGCGAGCGAGCCCGTGGCGACGTCCATGCGGCGCTCCGCCAGTGCCCCCTTGAGCGCGTCGTCGAGATCCAGGCCGAGCCGGCTGGTCCCGGCCGCGACGCCCTCGCCGGTGTCCCAGGCGACGCCGTCGAAGCGGATCGTGCCGCGAATCGCGCCGGAGCGGGCCAGGGGGCCGGAGAAGAGCTGGCCGACGAGGGCGTCGACCTGCTTCTGGAGCACGACCGGCTTCGCCGCGCGCGCGCCGTCGGTCCCGTGAGGGAAGAACGCCAGGCAGGCGAGGGTCAGCAGGGCGATGCCCGACCGGGAGGGAGACGCGAGTCGACGGTGAGCGCTCGACGGCGTTCGAACCGTGCGGCATTCGTTCATGGTCGCCTCAAGTCTGTCGAGGTCAGGTCGAAACGCCCGTGACGATGGCCAGGTCCACCCGCGCGCCGCGGGGCGCCGCGGACACTACGACGAATCCCATTTCACCCTATCCGAATGGTGGCATACTGGCACGCCCCCGCGGCGCAGGCAACGGGAAAGCGTCGGCCCCGGGCCGAATCCGGGCCACCCCGCCGGGGAGCGGCGGCGCCCGACCCGTGGCCTCGCCGATCGATCGCCGGTGCGCCGGGCAGCCGGGCCACGACCGCCGCTTCTCTTGCGCCCCGGACCCGGTCCCGGGCCGCTCGCCCGGCGCTCGCCCGCCTGATACTCTTACGGCATGGAACCCACTCCTCCTGCCCTTCGCATCCGCCTGCTCTTCGCCGTCGTCCTGGGCTCGGCCCTGCTCGCCGCCGGCCTCGCCCCCGCCACCGTCCGCGCCCAGGGCGTGCGCCTGTTCCGCGACGGCACCGGCACCTACTGGGACCTCTCCTACGGGTACGCCTCGGGGGGCAGCGCGGTCGAGGTCATCAACGGCAGCAAGGCCCCGCTCGAGTACGCCACGCGCTGGCGCGGGACCAGCAGCCTGCGCATGCGCACCACCGCGAGGTCGGGGGGCGACTGGTTGCTCGGCGTGGCCAACACCGGCTGGACCGCGGTGGACGGCGCGCAACTCGACTCGCTGGTGTTCTGGGCCTACTCGAGCACGGCGCTGGCGGCGAGCGACCTGCCCACCGTGTTCATCGAGGACCGGAACAACACGCGCACGCCGCGCTACCCGATGGCGCCCTACAACCCGGCCGGCCTGCCGGCGGCCACCTGGACCCGCCTCGTGATGGCCCTGGCGCCGCTCAAGGCCGGTCCCGGCAGCGCGGACCTCTCGGTGATGAATAAGACGTTCTTCGCGCAGACCCCGGGCGGCACGCTCAACGTGCAGCGCACGGTGTACCTCGACGAGTTGCGCTGGGTGCGTTCCGATCCCACGCTGCCGCTCACGCCCACCGGCGTGCTGGCCACCGCCGGCGAGCGCCACGTCGACCTCGGCTGGGACCTGCCCACCCCGGCCGACGTGGAGTCGTACCGGATCGAGCGGTTGACCAACGGCGCCTGGTCGCCGTGGGTATGGGCCAGCGCCGAGGACGGTGGCCGGGCGCTGTGGACCGGCGCGGCGGCGGTGACCTGCACGCTGCGCGCGGTCACCGAGGACTGGAGCTTCCGCGAGTCGGCGCCGACCGAGGCGTTCACCGCCACCACCCAGTCGCTCGACGACGCGGCCTTCCTCGACATGGTCCAGCGCTCGACTTTCCGCTACTTCTGGCAGAGCGCCCACCCGGTGTCGGGCCTAATCCGCGAGCGCTCGTCCTCGGGCGACGTGTGTGCCGCCGGCGGCACCGGCTTCGGCATCATGGCCGTGCCGGTGGGCATCGAGCGCGGTTTCGTCACCCGCGCCGCGGGCGCGGCGCGGGTGCGGCAGGTCCTCCACTTCCTCGCCAACACGGCCGAGCGGCACTGGGGCGCGTTCCCGCACTGGATCCACGGCGTCACCGGGCAGTACGTCGGCTTCCTCGGCCCGACCGACGACACCGTGGATCTGGTCGAGACGGCGTACCTCGCGCAGGGCCTGCTCACGGTGCGCCGCTACTTCGACGGCGCGGACGCGGACGAGGTCGAGATCCGCGCGCTCGCCACGCAGCTCTGGGAGGCGATCGAGTGGGACGCCTTCGTCCCCGCCGGCGAGACCGTGCTGCGCTGGCACCGCTCCCCGACCACCGGGCTGTCGGACCACAACGTCACCGGCTGGAACGAGTGCATGATCACCTACCTGCTCGCCGTGGCCTCGCCCACGCACCCGGTCGCGACGGCGTTCTACCACGCCGGCTGGGCCCGCAGCGGCGCGATGCTGCTCGGGCAGAGCTACTACGGATATCCCCTCAACGTCGGCTATGCCTACGGCGGGCCGATGTTCTTCGCCCATTACTCGTTCGTGGGCTTCGACCCGCGCTCCAAGCACGACGCCTACGCGAACTACTACACGCACAACCGCAACCATTCGCTGGTCCAGGTGGCCTACGGCGCCGCGAACCCGCTCGGGTTCGCGGGCTACAGCGCGCTGGCCTGGGGGCTCACCGCCAGCGACGACCCGTACGGCTACAGCGCGCACGCCGCCTACTCGAACGACAACGGCACGATCACGCCCAGCGCGGCGCTGTCCTCGATGCCCTACGTGCCGCAGCAGTCGCTGGCCGCGGCGCGGCATTTCTACGAGACCTACGGCGCCACGCTGTGGGGGTACGACGGGTTCCGCGACGCCTTCCATCCCGGGCTCGGGTGGACCGCGAGCGACTACATCGCGATCGACCAGGGCCCGATCGTGCTGATGATCGAGAACGCGCGCACCGCGCTGCTGTGGGACCACTTCATGGCCAACCCGGAGATCGCCCCGACGCTGGCGGCCCTCGGGTTCGTGGCCGACACCAACGCCGCGGTCGACGTGCCGCCCGGGCCCGCGCTGCCGCCGCGCGAGCTGCGCCTGGCGTCGTCGCCCAATCCGTCCCGCGGCGCGATGTCGTTCACGCTCGAGCTGCCGGTGGCGGGGGATGTCGCGGTCGAGGTGTTCGACCTGTCCGGCCGCCGCATCGCGTCGATGCCGCACGGGCAGCTGTCCGCCGGGCGCCACGCGCTCCCCTGGGACGGCCGCGGGATGGACGGCGCAGCGGCCGCGCCCGGCGTCTACCTGGCGCGCGTGAGCGCGGGTGGGCGGACCGCCGCGACGCGCCTCGTGCGCATGCGCTAGAGTGCCGCCATGTTCGACCTGATCCGTCGCTACCTCGCTCCCCCGCCCGTGGTGGAGCCCGCGGCCGACGACGCGCTGCCTGCGTCCCCGGCCGAGGACCCGCTGCGCCTCGCCGCCTGCGCGCTGCTGGTGGAACTGGCACGGGCCGACGGCGAATTCAGCGAGGTCGAGCGCGCCCACATCGCGGACATCCTGGTGAGCGAGTTCCAACTCACCGAGCTGGGCGCGCGGGAGCTGATGACGGCGGCCGACGAGTCGCTGCGCGAGGCCGTGGACCTGCACCAGTTCGCGGCGATCATCAACGCGCGCTACACGCTGGCGGAGCGCGGCGAGCTCGCGGAGCTGCTGTGGCGGGTCGTGGACGCCGACGGCGTGCTCTCCCAGCACGAGGCGTCGCTCATCCGCCGGATGGGCGGCCTGCTCGACCTGCCGCCCGGCGCGCTCAACGCGGCGCGCGCCCGCGTGGCGGAGCGCCCCGGGCGCTGACCCGCGACGAAACGCACGGGGCCCGGGCGGTGCATCGCCCGGGCCCCGTGCTCGTTCGATCCCTCTTGCGGTCTGTCCGAGCGGCGCCTAGGGCTGGACGGCGAACTTCCGGCAGACGTCCGCGTAGGACAGGGACTTCAGGCTGGTGGTCAACTGGTCGCGCGTGCCGCCATCGGCGGAGGCCACCGCATCGAGCACGCCCCCGGGAATCAGGACGTAGCGGACCTGGTTGCCCGGTGGAATGACGCCCGGGTCGCTCGCGGGAGTGGCGGTGAGGCAGTAGAGGACCTTGATGGATCCCGCCTGCGACTGGTGTTGGAAGGAGTACTCCCCGATTACCTGGGGCAACTGCAGGATGGCCGGATTGAGCCCGATGGGCCTGATGTAGACCAGCACGACGCCGTTATCGATCACGGCCTGCGTCAGAGAGGTCGTCGTCATGGTGAACGTGCGGAAGACGATGCCGAATTGCGTCTCCAGGACCCAGGTGGCAGGACTGTACCATTCCGAGTAGATCACATTCGTCGTCCCGACGGGGCCGCGGGGCCCGGCCGGACCCGTGGGCCCCCGATCGCCCTTGGCGCAGCCGAGCGTCACAAGCGCGATACACACCAGCAGCCATGATGCGCAGCGGACCTTCACGGCGTACCTCCCGAGGTTGGAGCCGGACCGGGTACCTCGACTGAGAGGCCGCAGTGTAGTGCCGATCCGGGCCCCGCTCAACGGGCCCGCCGGGCCGGACGCGCGAGAGCCAGCGTGGCGCGCCCCGGGGGAGCGCCCGCCACGACGTCGGCGATCGCGGGCGACGGCTACACGCCCTGCAGGTACCGCCGGATCGCCTCGAACTGGCTCTTCCCGTCGAGCCCCGCCTCGGCGATCACCACGCTGCCCTGGCCGCTGCCGAGGAAGTGGCCGTGCATGAACGGGTGCAGCGTCGCCTTGCGCCCGCGCTCCGACAGCAGCCAGCGGTCCATGGTCGGCAGCGTGAAGTCCGTGATCCCCATCGCCAGCTTGCGCTGCGCCTCGGGGAAGACCCGCTCGCGCTCGGCCTCGGGGAGCAGGTCGAACAACTCGGCGGACGTGACCACGTACACGTCGAGAGCGAGCTTCGCCGCCTCGATCAGCGGCAGCGCCTGCTCGATGAACGCATACGTCACCGCGCTGCCCTGCAGGACCACGACGCCGGCGGCCGCGCCTTGCGCGGCACGCAGCTGGTAGACGCCCTGCGCGGCCGCGGACGCCGGGGCGAGTCCGAGCGCCGCGCGGTCGATGACCGTCTCCGGGGGGCGGGTCACGAACGGCGCGATCACAGCCGGGCGCTTCGCGAGCGCCGCCGAGACCAGGAAGAAGATCTCCTGCGGGTCCCAGGGCGTCAGCGTGATCATGGTCCCGGGCGGGAAGTTCCCCTGCAGCAGCTGCAACGGCTGCGGGTCGGCGTGGGTCGGACCGTCTTCGCCGGTCTTGAGCCCGGCATGCGCGCACACCAGGAAGAACGGCCGGTACGGACCGCCGTCCACGGCGTTGCGGGCCTGGTTGCCGATGGCGTGCAGCCGCGCGGCGATGTGGCCCAGCGGCGCCAGGAACGCGCCGTACGACGAGCCCGCGCCGCTGTGGCGGCCGAACGCGGCGATGCCCGCCAGCATCGCGGTCATCGCGTCCTCGCAGATGCCGCCGATCGAGAGCGTCCGCGCGAGCGGGTTCGTGCGGCGGTTGTAGAAGCCGGCCGGGAAGCCTTCGGCGGCCTTGTTCACGCTGGTCGAACCGAGCAGGTCGGCGGCCGCCACCACGAACGCGCCGCCGGTCAGCTGGTTGTAGTGGCCGAGCGTCATGCCGAGCGCGTCACGCAGCGTGGCCCTGGCCCCGGGCTTGAGCGCCAGCCCGGCCGGCACCACCTCCGTCACCTGCACGGCGGCGGCGTAGGCGGCGGCGAGGTCCGGCGCGCCGGGGCGGGGCGCGAGCGCCCGCTGCTCGAGTCGCTCGCGCGCGTCCCGCAGGCGCCCCGCCAGCGCCTGGACCGCCGGACCCCGCCGGGCCAGCGCGTCACGCACCACGCCGAGCGCCTCCCAGAAGCAGGCCTCGACCACGGCGGGATCGGCGCCGGCACCGCAGCGCTGCGGGCCGTGGTCGCAACGCGGGAACGAGTCGGGCCGGGTCTCGCCCAGTCCCGCCACGGCGGTGTAGAAGCCCTCGGAGCACAACGGGTGCCCGCCGCCGTGCGAGGCGCGGCCCTCGATGCCGTACTTCCAGCCCTTCACGGTGCGGTACACGATCGCGGTGGGCTGCCCGTTGTCCAGCGCCAGGGCGGCGCGCTGCGCGGCGAAGACCTGCTGGTAGTCGAAGCCGTCGGCGACTTCGATCACGTTCCAGTCGTGCAGGTACGCCAATTCGGCCGGGGTCCACTGGACGTAGTCGCCAGGCTGGTCGCCGTCGCGGCAGACGCGGTTGGAGTCGATGGAGGCCTGGTTCCAGTCCACGTGCAGGATGACGTTGCCCAGCGAGGCGGTGCCGGCGGCGGCGAGCGCCTCGGCCACGCGGCCGGGCGTCATTCCGCCCTCGCCCTCGACGATGTGCACGCGGGGCGCGTCGGCGCCGTAGGTGTCGGCGGCGCCCCAGGCGAGGCCGATCGACGCGGGCAGCCCGACGCCCGACGCCCCGGTCGCGAGCCGGACGAACGGCGTGCCGGGGGTCGGGTGACCGTCGAGCGCCTTGGACTCGAACTTCGTGAACAGCGGCGTCGGCGTGATCGGGTTGCGGCGGAACCCGAGCAGGTCCTCGATCCGCAGTTGATGCGCGCCGTCCTTCGGGAGCAGTTCGGGCGCCGCCAGGCGCGCGACCTCGTTGCGCAGCGCCCACAGCGCGTACAGCCCCAGCGCCTTGTGGCCGGCGGCGTACGACACCAGGTCGGCATCGTCGCGGTCGGGGCGGGAAAGGTCGTAGTCGAGCGTGCCGAACAGCAGCGCCTGCACGAAACGGCCCGACGAGATGGAGCCACCGGGATGCCCCGAGAGCGGCACGTAGTTGAACATCGCCGCGACCAGAGCGCGGTACACCTGGTCGAACGCCTCGAAGTGCCCGAGCGTGGCGGCGTCGAGCGGCGCGCCGTCGCGCGCGATCGCGTCGCGGATGTCGAGGTGAACGCCGCGGCGCGGACCGAACGTCATGGGCCGCGCACTCCGGGTGGCGTCGGTGGTTACCACAGGTGCCTGCCTTCCTGGACGAATTTGCCGAAGCCGTCCTTGTCCAGCGACGCCCGGCGGATGATCGCGAGCGCCTTCTCGAGGTCCTCGAGGCCGGTGGCGATGGACAGACGGAGGTAGTGCTGGCCGTCGGACCCGACCCGGCCGAACGAGCCGCGGTCCAGGGTCGCGACGTGATGCTGCCACAACAGGAACATCTGGAACAGTCCCGCGGGGCTGGTGCGCGCGCGCACGGCGGGCGCGAGCCCGGCGTGGGCCTCGATCGCGCCGATCGACTCGCACAGGGCTCCGATGTTGGGGAACAGGTAGAACGCGCCGCCGGGGGTCTTGCAGCGGATCCCCGGGATGGCGTTCAGGCCGGCGACCATCACGTCGCGCCGCTGCTGGAATGCCGCGCCCATCCGGGCGATCTCCGCCACGCTCGCGGGCGATTCGAGCGCGATCCGGGCGCCCATCTGGTTGTAGGCGGGCACGCACGAGAAGTAGTTGATGTTGAGGTTCTTCTGGATCGCCGCCTCCTCGGCCGTCGGCATCACGGCCCAGCCGAGCCGCCCGCCGGTCCAGGCGTACGACTTCGACACCCCGCCCACGATGATGGTGCGCCCGGCCATGCCGTGCAGCGCGGCGATGCTCAGGTGCCGGTTGCCGTCGAAGAGGATGTCCTCGTAGACCTCGTCCGAGTAGACGCGCGTCTGCGGCGGGGCCTTGCGACGGATGACCGCGGCGATCTCCTCGAGCTGGTCGCGCGTCGCGACGCCGCCGGTGGGATTCGACGGGAAGTTCAGGATGATCAGGCGGGTGCGCGGGGTGATCAGCGCCTCGAGCTCGCGACCCCCGAAGCTGAAGCCCGCTTCCTCGCGCAGGTGCAGCGGCACCGGCCGGGTGTTCATGTACGACGTGAACGACTCGTAGATCGGGAAGCCCGGGCTGGGGTAGATCACTTCGTCGCCCGGGTTGCAGTAGGTCTGCTGGCAGAAGCCGATCGGCAGCTTGGCGCCCGGGAACACCACGACCCGGTCGGCCGTCACGGCGATGCCGCGAGTGCGGGTCATGTGCGCCGCGATCGCCTCGCGCAGCGGCAGGATGCCCTGGGGATCGACGTAGTGGGTCATGTCGAGGTCGATGCAGCGCTTCACTTCGTCGGCGATGTGCCGGGGCAGCGGGAAATCGGGCTCGCCGAGATTGCACTTGATGACCCGGTGGCCGGCGTCCTCGATCGCCTTGATGTACGGACCGACCTTGAAGGCGTTCTCGGTGCCGAGCTGGTGGGTGCGCTCGGAGAACAGGCCGGCGGACGGTTTCGGGCGCGCCGGCGCGGCGCCTTCGGTGGTGTGCGTGGCGGGGACGGTCATTCGGTCGCATCTCCAACGTGGAGGTGGTACCCAGAGGACGCGGCCACGCGGCTGGGCGCGAAACGGGCTCCTCGGCGGGAACCCGGACGAACGCACGGACTTCGCCTCAGACTGTGCGCCACCCGGCGGGCCCGCTCAACGGTACCAACGGCTACCACGCGAGGGGGCCCCGGCACGGTCGAGCGGGCCTGCCGGGACCGGGGTCGCACCGACTTGCCCGGGGCCGTTCCGCGGGTATGATGCCCGCATGCGCCGCCTCGCACGCTTGCTCGCGACTGCCCTCGCCCTGCTGGCGCTGGCCCGGCCCGCCGGTCCCGCGTGCGCTGCCGAGACCCTGCCCGCCTCGGCGGTCGAGCGGTTCGCCGACCTCGCGCTGGCCTGCGTGCACCAGGAGTACCCCAACAAGCTCGCCCACGTGCTCGCCAGCGACGCGGACGTCCTGCCTCCGCGCACGCTGACGCCGGCGTTCTACGGGTGTTTCGACTGGCACTCGGCGGTGCACGGCCACTGGTTGCTGGCGCGTCTCGCCCGCTGGTATCCGGACGCTCCCTTCGCGCCGCGGGCGCGCGCCGCGCTGGCCGCGAGCCTGACGCCGGAGCGGATCGCGGTCGAGCTGCGCTACCTCGAGACGCCCGGCCGCGCGTCGTTCGAGCGGCCCTACGGGCTCGCCTGGCTGCTGCAACTGCATGCGGAGCTGGTCCAGTGGAACGACCCGCAGGCGCGCGAGTGGGCCGCCGCGGTCGCGCCCCTGGCGCGGGTCTGCGCGCAGCGGATGACGACGTGGCTGCCGAAGCTCACCGAGCCGATCCGCATCGGCGAGCACAACCAGACCGCCTTCGCGCTCGGCTTGGCGCTCGACTGGGCACGAGTGGTCGGCGACAGCGCGAGCGGCGAGGTGTTCGATGCCGCGGTGAAGCGCTTCTACGTCGGCGACCGCGGCTGCCCGCTCGACTACGAGCCCTCGGGCGAGGACTTCCTCTCCCCGTGCCTGGCGGAGGCGGACGTCGTCGGCCGTGTCCTGCCGCCGAAGGAGTTCGCCCGCTGGCTGGACGCGTTCCTGCCGCAGTTGCCGCGCGATGGCCGCAGCGACTGGCTCGAGCCGGGCGTCGTGACCGACCCGAGCGACCCCAAGCTCGCGCACCTCGATGGCCTGAACCTGTCGAGGGCGTGGATGGCGGAAGGGATCGCGGCGCGGCTGCCCGAGGCGGACCCACGACGGCCGGGGCTGCTGGCGCTTGCCCGGCGCCACCGCGAGGCCTCGCTCCCGCGCGTGACCGGTGAGCACTACGAGGGTGGCCACTGGCTGGGCAGCTTCGCCACCTACCTGGTCACCGGCCGGGGCCTGCCGGGCGCGACGAAGTAGCCGACGCGCGCGGTGCCGCGGGCCGCGCCAAGCCTTCCCCGCTGGTCGCGAGCGCGATCCATCCTCGCCGATGCGTTGGGCGGCGCACTCAATCGGGCGTCGCGTGAAGGCGAAGCCGCTGCAGCGTGGTGGCCCCGGCAGGAGTCGAACCTGCGGCACGCGGTTTAGGAAACCGCTGCTCTATCCGTCTGAGCTACGGGGCCACAACGCGGGCCACTATCGCTTGCACGCTTCGACTTACGCAACTCGCCAACGGCATCCCCTCAACCTCTCTCTCCGGGTCTGGTGCCGGTCTTGGTGCCGGTCTCAGAGACCTCGCCGCTGCCCGGATTCCCCTTTGCTTCGAAACGCAGGTGCGCGCCCCGCACGGTTGCGCGGTTACCATCGATGAGAATCCACGTGAGCAAACTGTCCGGCCACCCCTCTGTGACCATCCGGAGGTTCAGCTTCTCCGCTGCTGCCCAACGCCTGTCGGCAGCGGCAGCCACCTCCGCGAACATGGCGGCAGGATCCTCACTGGCCTGGACCCAATCAAGCTCCGACCGACTCACCCCCGCCAGTGTCGCCCGGTAGGCTTCAAACGCCGATTCAGGGTCGAATGTGTATGAGGCCCAGAACCCCGCGGCAGGTGGCCCCGATGGCGTCAGCGTGCCTAGGAGCGTCTCACCCGCGTACAGCTTGCTCTTCACGGGCGTCCACTGCCCGACTTGTCAAGGGGAAACTGAACCACCCTACCCGGTTATCCCTTCCAGTCCCTTCATTTTTGGTTTTCCTTACTTTAGCCAAGGGAGGATGGGCGCCACGCCCGTCACGGCCGACGCGATGTGCTTCCAGGCGCGACGAACAATCAGCGGTACGCGGCCTTGATTCGTCCCCAGGACTGGGCTTGGGTCGGCACGAGAAAGTCCGCGTCGAAGATCAGCGTGGCCTCCGTCACGGTGACCGATGGAGGATTCAAGTAGATGCAATCGAGAACTTCGCTCACCATGGCCCCGTAAAACCAGATCGTGCCCTCTCCGTCGGCCAGGAAGGTCCAATTCGCGGGGGTGTGGTCGAACGAAAGGAACACGAACGGGGTGACCATCTCGAACGCTCCGGCCACCGGCGGATTCGTGGCTTGGCTGGTCCAATACTGCTCCGGCCCGGCGAACATCTCGCCCAGGGTAGAGGGCACCCAGGGGTAATCCCCACGCGGGGGGTCACAGCGGACGATGCCTACTTCGGTCGTGCCTCGAACACGCAAGGACGCGCCGTGAATGACGGCTGGAATGCCAGGAAGGTGGAACGTGACAGTCCGCGGGTCGGGACTTTGTGGTCCGTAGGTCCACGCCAATTCGGGAAGCGGAATCTCGAACACGTCCGCACCCGCGGGCGCCGACAGCAGAAGGAGCAGGGCTGCAATCAGAGCAGGGCTGGTTCGCATGGCGGCGGCCTCCTCTAACCGCAAAGTGACGGGGACTCAGGCGTTCCCCTGAACGCGAAACGACTCAAGCCTATCATGGCGGCAGGAATTCCGTGCGATCATGTTTCGGAGAATGGAGTGGGGTCGCATAGCTTGCCCGGCCATCCGGCGGATGGTGGACGTTCGCGTGAAACGGAAGTTCGCCCGGCCGGCAGAGTAAGCCAAGCAGAGTCGGCCGCGCGACGCGGGGCCCTTCCCGGGGTCCACGACCCGCCCATCCGGCCCGCGTTGCCCCACGAAGAACAGCAACGCCACGTTCAGCCGCCTGCACAAGGCATTCGCCTTCATCTGCCCCGCCTCGCTTGGCGCCTCATCCACATCCAGCAGGACTAACGCGGGCTCGTGCTCTCGAATCAACGCTTCGAGTCTCCCAAGGGAATCGCGTCTCGACCTGCGCGGCATCGTGCGAGCCACCCCGCCGTCACATCCTCCGGCGGGCCACGGCCCGCCTAGTCAAAGGCCCGACGTCGAGGAAGCGTCCGATAGTCGCCCAGCGGGTACACCCGTTGGAGGTAGGCATAACGCTGCGACCCCTCGACGGTCAGATTCACGTGGCGGGCCGATGGTTGATCATGCCCTGCGTTCGTCAGGATGCACTCCACCGTGGCCTCCACCACCAGCGAATCAGCCAAGTAGGAGGCGCCTGGATTCAGCCTCCGAAGATCCAGGACTACATTCAGCGTGTCCAGCGTGTCGGCATAGGAGAAGGCCTGGCTCGGCCAACCTCGCCCCTCCAACACCTTCACCTCGATCCCGTACATCGCTGCCGCGTTTCGACTGAGCGGCGCATCGTTCCCTTCTCGCTGTACGAAGTTCGGCTTTGCCGTCCACGCAACCGCAAGTCCTGGCCACGCCGATCCTCTCATCACAATGACCGTGACGGTCGAGACGACGACGCCGTTCTCGCACCAGATCGGTTGCGCGACCTCTAGCGGGGACTCCTCAGTGGCCCGCGCGTCGCCCGTAACGACCGCCCCCAGCAGCGTCGCCACCACGACCGCCGTTGCCCCCGTCAGTCTCATGGTCTCGCCCCCCTCCGGTCCCGTACCGTTCACCTACTGCCGCCAACCCCTCCCATCCGTCGCTCAGAGTCCACTCTGCCCCTGTCGTGCTCGTCCGCCACCGTCCCCTGACTTCGAGTTCTGCGCACTCAGGCCAAGGGGGTCGCATCTCGACGCGCGGTCGAGCAAGTGCTATCCGCGCCCTCGGCGACGCCTCTCCCCTCCACCTCGCTAGGCCCATCCCGGGACGGTCGGGCTAATCACCTCCATGTGCCAGCAACGTGGACAACTCCTCCGCATACCATTCACGATGGAGCTTCAAGTAGTTGCGCAGCACGATGCTGCTCTTGTGCATCGACCGGATGTATACCTCCCATCGAGCGAACACCTCCCGAGGGAGGTTGGACCGTTGAACCGCGACGTGCTCGTGAAAGTCGAGAACCGTCTCGGCAGCGATCAACACCTTCGCCTTGAGATGAGGGTCATCAGGTAGGGCCTCATTGTCGAAGAAGTACGACCTCAACTCCGGCGTCGCGGCCAACGACTGCATCAGATCGAAGCCCTGGCCGTAAAGCGCGCTATGCGTCGTGCCTCTGATCTGACGCTCCAGTTGCGTCAGTTGCCGAACAACGAAGCAGAACCCGACGACCGCAACCAGTAGCGTGCCGATAGCTCCCAAAGCCTGCACGATGTCAGTCCACATGGGGGCCACGGCTGTCACCCTCCCTTCGAATGTGCTCCGATGCCCGAGACCGCCCATTCTGGCCCATTCTCACGAAGCTCGTGCAGCCTGGGCGCGTTGCCAAGTGAGACACCAGGCCGCGTAGAGGCCTCGGACTCCCCCGTCCAGGCAGCGGGTGCTGCCCCATGTTACTGCTTCGCATTGCTCTCCAGATCAGATGCGAACCAACGCGTCAGTGTCACCAGCACCCCTGTGAAGCTCTCCAGGTCTGTATGCGAGTACTTCCCGCCGAGCAGAAGCGTCCCTTCATCGGCTGAGAGCCACTTCGTGCTCCACCTCTCAGCCGCACGTGATACGTGCATCACATCACTCGTGACGCCGTAGAGCCCTCGTAGGCACTCCACTTCTTCAGGGTAGCCGAGCCGTTCCAGCTCTTTGCGCACTTCAACTGGTTTCAGGAACCGCCCACTCTCGTACTGCTGCTCAATCGACGGATTGACCTGCAGGAGCTTCGCCGCCGAGAGCGTTTCGATCGCCGCCCGTTCGCAGATCGCTGCTTCTGCGAAGAGGCCCGATTCCGCCAGAAGGAGCGCAGCGTAAACTTGATTCATGAAGCGGCACGACAAGAGCAAGTGGACGTTCGGAGCTAGGCAGCGGGGCAGCCCCTCAAGCTCCCCAATGAACCGCGCGAGGACGGCAAACGCCTCATCTAGCTCAGGACTGGTTCCCCGGAGCTTTCGCCGAGACTTGATGCGAATGTGCTCCGTGTGGCCCCTGAGAGCCCCCAATGAGTACCGTCCTCGCGATGCGCCCGCCACGTGTCCTCCGGTCTTCATGCCCATGCGCCAAGATTGAGCCGTCCACCTACGTCCATGCTCTCACGGAGCGCCAGCCCGCCCGCCGTCCGTGTCAGCACTTGTCTGGTCCCGGTGTGGTCCCGGTCTCAGCGTCCTTTCAGGTCCCGAGCCGTCTCTTCCAGTCTCGAGACAGCACGAGCCCCAACGGAATCTAGACCGTTGGGGCTCATGCTAAGTAGTACGCGCGTCGCCTGCTAGGCCGCAAGGCCCATTTCACCCTGTATTCATGCGGTCCCGCGTTAGATGAGATGAAGCGGCTGACCCCCAGCCTGACGTGGTACCCGTTGCCGGGTCCACAGGATGTTCAACGCGGTCAGAGCCGCAAGAACTGGGAGGTCAGCCATGGAGTATATTGGCATCGACGTCCACAAGAATGAAAGTCAAATCTGTCGGCTCAGCAATGACGGCGAGATTGTCGAGCGGCGCATCCTGACACGTCACGACCGGTTCGCTGAGGCGTTGGGCAAGCGCCCACGGGCCCGCATCCTGATCGAGGCCTCGACCGAGAGCGAATGGGTCGCCCGCTGCCTCGAGGAGCTGGGGCACGAGGTGATCGTGGCGGATCCCAACTTCGCGCCGATGTACGCCACTCGCAGCCGCCGGGTGAAGACGGACCGCCGGGACGCTCAAGCGCTGATGGATGCTTGCCGGCTCGGCGCCTACCGCGGGGCGCACCGCACCTCAGAGCCCCAGCGACGCGTGCGAACCCTGCTGACCGTGCGCGACAACCTGGTCCGCACACGGGTGCGGCAGATCCAGGTCGTGCGCGCGCTGCTCCGCCGCGAGGGCCTGCGCGTGCGCAGCGGCCAGGCTTCGAGCTTCGGCAAGCGCATGGACGAGATCGAAACGCCGCAGTGGTTGCACGACATCATCGCGCCTCTGCGGGCCGTGATGGATAGCGTGAACCGAGAGATGCTGGTCGTCGAGCGGGCGATCGAACAGATCGTCGATGGGGACCCGGTCGTGCAACGTTTGTGCACGGCGCCCGGCATCGGGCCGGTGACCGCGGTGGCGTTCGTCTCGACGCTCGATCTAGTCCAGCGGTTCGAAGGCGCACACCAGGTCCAGGCCTACCTCGGGCTGGTCCCGAGCGAGTTCAGTTCCGGCGAACGTCAGCAACGCGGAGCTATCACCAAGACCGGCAACACCCGTCTGCGCTGGCTGCTGGTCGAGGCAGCCTGGTCGATCCTCCGATCGCGGCACTCGCGCACGGAGGAGTTGAGGTTGTGGGCACAGCGCATCGCACTGCGTCGTGGTCAGCGCATCGCCATCGTGGCTCTAGCTCGAAAGCTGGCCGGGATCCTGTTCGCGATGTGGCGCGATGAGACCGAGTTCGGCAAGGCAGAGCGACGGTCACGCCTGCAGGCCGACGTCGCGTGACGGCGAATCATCTCCATCCCTGGGCGACGTTCACGAACAAGGGGCGGATGAGCGCGTAGTTTCCTATGGCTGCAGTCGAGGCCGTTCATTAGATGGCGCCTCCGCCCCATCGCACGATCCTCTTGCGCCGGCAGCCTGCGGGCCGCCACTGAAGAGCGCGGACAGAAGGGTGAGGAACCTCGCCGAGGACAACGCCGGGCTGGCTCCACAGCAGGAGGAGGCCACTGGAACCATCCACTCAAGAACGACGTACCCGCACATCGCGCTTGACAGGGGCGGCCGCTTCACAGAAGGAAACCGCTGCTCTATCCGTCTGAGCTGCGGGGCCGTGCGGCAACACGCTAGCACGACTTCATCGCGCGCGGAAGTAATCAGGCACGCGGTCGGGTAGACGGTGCGCACATGTCTAGCCTCACGAACTAAGGCCGATGTGGGTGCTACATGTTGCCCTCACCCCTTCCACCGGCTGGAGCGGCGATCAGGGATTCGGGGTCGGCCTCGAGACCAACCAGCGCATCGCGGAGCAGATCTCCAATGGGAGGTGCTGTGATCAAGGCTCAGGCTGAGGCGGGACTAGTCGGTCGGGCGTTCATCGTCTTGAGAAGTTGCTCGAGAGCTTCTGGAGCAACTGGCTTGACGAGATGGGCATCGAAGCCCGCTTCCTGCGTATGCATCCTGTCGTCCGCCTGGCCCCAGCCCGACAGTGCCACCAGATAGATCTTCTTGCCCCAAGGATGCTCGCGAATGCGCCGGGCCACTTCGTAGCCGCTGACCTTGGGCATCCCGAGGTCGAGAAGTACGACGTCTGGCCGGCATTCCTGGGCCAGGGCAATGGCTGCATCCCCGTCGAGTGCAGAGTGGACCTCGTGCCCGGCGACTTCAAGCAGCATTGCCAGGCTCTCGACCGCGTCACGGTTGTCGTCCACGACCAGAACGCGTCTCGGCGCAGCCGCGGGGCCCGAACGGGAGCCATTGCCGGCGCCGCCGCCGTAGCGGCCGCAATGGGCAATGTCAGGATGAACTCGCTGCCGTGGCCAATCCCCCCGCTTCGCGCCTCGATGCTGCCATTGTGGAGCGTGGCGATCTGACGAACCAGCGTGAGTCCGATGCCGAGGCCTCCTGACCGTTCAGACGAGCGGTCCACTTGCGCGAAGAGTTCGAAGATATCCGTCAACCTCTCGGGGGGGATGCCCAGGCCGTTGTCCTTCACGGAAGTCCTCAGGATCCCGTCGCTTGCTGTTACCGTGAGTTCGATATGCCCGCCCGATGGGGTGTACTTTGCCGCGTTCGTGATCAGGTTGCAGAGCAGTTGAATGAGACGGGCGCGGTCCGCCACAAGCTCGGTGTGTTCGGCGGGAAGGCTCACGCGCAGGTCGACTCCTCGCTGCAGCAGTTCTTCACGGCAGGCATCCACCGATGCCTCGACGATGCCCGAGATCACGACGCGGTCTCGACGCATCTCCAGCGCACCGCGCGTGATGCGGGACACATCGAGAAGGTCATCAAGCAGCCGGGCCAGTTGTTCCGTTTGCCGTTCGATCATCTCGATCGGAACCCTGAACTCCGGGGCCAGGGCCCCCTTGAGCTTCAGGATGCGCGCCGCATTGCGAATCGGGCCCAGGGGATTGCGCAGCTCGTGGGCGAGAATGGCGACGAACTCGTTCTTGCGACGGTCGGCCTCTCGCAAGGCCTCCTGCGCGAGCTTCAACTCGGCATAATGCTTCTGCTCGGTCAGATCAGTGACCACCAGGCATACGCCGAGCGGGCCTTCACGCAACGCGTTGATGCCGAGGTATGCGGGTATCAGCGTGCCGTCCGCCCGTCGCAGGATCACTTCTGCCTGAACCTCGGCGGCCTGGACATCTCGCAGCAGGGACGCGAAGGGGGCACGGCTCTCGTCGGCCAGGAAGTCGTAGATCGGCTTGCCGACCAGCATCTCGAGAGGTCGTCCGAGGAGGCTGGCGAAGCGGCTGTTGCCGTGCAGGATGACCCCGTCCATCGTGAACGAAGCGGCGGCCTGGGGCATCTGCTCGACCAACAGTTGATAGGGCTTGCCGGCGGCATCCAGCGTGTAGACCTGCGGGCCATCGGTGCCCACGACGACCGCGTCCACTTCCCCCGCGCGGAGCGCACGGAGCGCGTCCTCGGCCTCCGCCAGCCGGTGACGCAGTCGCTGGTTCTCCAGCTGCAACTCCTCGATGGTGTGGGCGTTCATGGCGGAGTCTCGGACGGTGTCGGACGATCGCCTCATTGCCTGTCGTTGCATTCGCAGACCCTGGACGGGCTGCCGGCACCCGGGCTGCGGTCGATTCATCGCACCGGCGTGACTACGATTTGGACGGACGCAGCTGCAAGTCCGACCAGCGTGCGCTCGGTATTCGACAGGTCGCCGATCACCTTGCGGATCGGCTGCGGCAGCTTGCGGACCAATGTGGGGATCGCGATGATCTGGTCGCCTTCGGCCAGCTTCGGGTGGACCAGCAGGTCGACCACTTCGATCCGGTACTTGCCGGGGAGGTGCTCCTCGCAGAGCCTGGTGAGGTTCTCCAGCGCGGCGACGGATCGCGCCGTCTTGCCCGCGACGTACAGTCGGAGCTCCCAGATATTCGGGTCCACCTGCGCGGAGTCGTCCAACGTCTCCAGGGCCTGCGGCTTGCTTTGGTCGTGCATTACTTGCGTCCTCCCGATCTGGGGGTCTTTCGGGAACCGTTGCCTGCTCCATGGACCGGCTCGTCGGCCTTGCGGCTGTGCGCCAGCTTCTCGCGTCCCTCGGCCGCGCGGCCGGCGGCGGCCTGGTCCTGGGAGATGAGCAACTCGAGATCTTCCGCCTCCGCCGCGAACCGGGCGCGCTGCGCCGTGATCCCGGCCTCGAGGGCCTGGCGCTTGTGATCCAGGTCGCGCTGGCGCCGGCCGATCTCCTCCAGCCGGCCGAGCGCCGCGGCCTTCTCGCGCGCCTCCTGTGCCATGCGCATGGATCCGGTGAGCACTCCCTCCGGACCGACGTACACGTCCTTGAGCTCGACGCCGTGATCCGTCAGGAGGAACTCCCGGATCTGGTTGGAGTGGGCCATGCCGCGGGACTTGAGGACGTACATGGCGCGGTTGCGCTCGCCGCCCAGCTCGATGTCGCGCAGCAGCAGCCAGGTGTCGGTGAGCGACGATATGCCGATGTCGGTCTGCTCCTGGATGCCGCCGCCGAGCGTCAGGCTCGTGAAGACCGCGGTGACCTGCCGGGCCTTGAGGAAGTCGATGAGACGCATGAGCATCGCTTCGGCCTCCACGTGGGTGCCCGCCTTCAGGAAGTTGGTGATGGGGTCCACGATCACCACCCTGGGCTCGAACTCGCCCACCAGCTTGTGGAGCGCGGCGAGGTGCGTCTCGAGACCGTAGGCCGTGGGCCGCGTGGCGTGGAGGCGAAGCACGCCGCTTCTTCAGCCAGGGCATCAGGTCGAGGCCGATCGAGCGCATGTTGCGGACGATCTGGCTCTCGGACTCCTCGAAGGCGAAGTAGAGGCAGCGCTCGCCCCGCCGGCAGGCCGCGTCGGCGAAGTGCGCCGCGAGGCTCGTCTTGCCGCGTGCCCGCGGTTCCGGAGACCAGCACGCTGCTGCCGCGGTAGAAGCCCTTGCCGCCGAGCATGGCGTCGAGGCGGGGAACCCCGGTGGAGATCCGTTCCGTCGAGGCCTCGTGCTTGAGGCCGAGCGAGGTGATGGGCAGGACGGAGATGCCGTCCTCGTCGATCAGGAACGGGTACTCGTTCGTGCCGTGGACCGAGCCGCGGTACTTGACGATGCGCAGCCGGCGGGTCGAGAGCTGCTCGGTGACCCGGTGGTCGAGCACGATGACGCAGTCGGAGACGTACTCCTCGAGACCGTGGCGGGTGAGCGTGCCGTCGCCGCGCTCGCCGGTGATGACCGCCGTGACGCCCTTGTCCTTGAGCCAGCGGAACAGCCGGCGCAGCTCGGCGCGCAGGACGCGCCGGAGTTGGACAGTCCGGCGAAGAGCGCCTCGATGGTGTCGAGCACGACGCGCTTGGCGCCGATCGATGTCGATGGCGTGACCCAGGCGGACGAACAGGCCTTCCGAGATCGTACTCGCCGGTCTCCTCGATCTCGCTGCGCTCGACGCGGACGTAGTCGATCAGCAGCTTCTTCCGTGCGACGAGCTCGTCGAGATCGAAGCCGAGGGAGCGGACGTTCTGGGTCAGTTCCTCGGCGGTCTCCTCGAAGGCCATGAACACGCCGGGCTCGCCGAATTGCGGTCGCGCCGCGGACCAGGAACTCCATCGCGAAGAGGGTCTTGCCGCAGCCGGCCCTGCCGCTGACGAGCGTCGGCCGGCCGCGCGGCAGGCCGCCGCCGGTGATTTCGTCGAGTCCCGCGATGCCGGTCGCGGCCTTCGGGAGCGAGCGGTTCTGGCTCGCAACTTGGGTCTTGCTCATGTCTGGGTGAACTCCATGGCAGACAATGCCGATTCGGAGGCCACATCCCCCGGCGCGCAGCGGTGGCGCGGCCGCTCGGGGGCTTCCCCGAGGACCAGCCCACGACCTCACCCGCACGCTCCAGCTTGGCGCGGACAGACTAGGTCACCAGACTTGCAGCAAACTCGGGGCCACCTTCTGCCTGCCGGGGGCGATCTGACTCATTGCCTTGTGGGCGAGCGAGATAGGGGCGACGCGGGGCCATACCTCCTGCTGGGGCACTCCGGTTTCGGTCGAGCCATTGGAGAAGCGTGCATCCACCCTTGTAGGGTTTTCAAAACCGGGACTTGGATCTGTGCCTGCCCCGCAGACTTGGTGTCCATCTGACCGGCTCCCCGTTTTGCGCGTAGCGATTCCTCCAGTCCGCCGGGGTTGTGGTCCGCTCCCAATCCCAGGACCACTAGGCCCGGCGTAGAGCGAGCTTCTTCCGGTCTCCGGTGGCCTCGACCTGGCTGCGGTACTGGGCCGGTGACAACTGGCCCAGCGCGCTGTGAGGCCGAGCGTTGTTGTAGTCCTCCCGCCAGGCTTCCACGAACTCGCGGGCCTCGTCCCGGCTCTGGAACCACTTCCCATTCAGGCACTCGTCCCGCAGCCGGCCGTTGAAGCTCTCTACGAACGAGTTGTCCACCGGCTTGCCGGGCCGGATGAAGTCGATCGCCACCCCTCGGACGTCCCGCACGCCGGCGATGTTCGCACCGCGCCCGCTCACCCTCCGAGGCTCGCCCCCTCCCCCACTCGTCCGCACCCCGCACGGCGCGGACATCACCGCCCGCGCCCCAGCGGGTCGGCCTCGCAGGCGTGCGGCATCAGCCGCTCAGGCGCGAGAAGCGCGCGTGCGAGCGCGGAAAGTCCACGCTCATGGCGAACGCCGTGAGCAGTCCGCCGGTGATCGCGGTCGCCACCGAGGTGCTGCCGGCCGGCAGCGGCTGCGGCAGCAGCACCGGCGACGGCACGACCGTGAGCGCCATGCCGCCCACGACCGATCCGAGCGCGATCCATTGCGGTTCCTTGAGGCCGGCGATGGTGCGCGTCTGCGTCTCGCCACGATAGGCGTCCTCGGCGAAGCGCTCGATCCCGGTGAGGAAGAAGTACGCGCCGCCGACGAGCGTCGCGGGGAACACATGCGCGAGCCACATCGAGACGAGCAGCGGGCCAAGCGCGAGGTTGAACAGGATCAAGTAGAGTTGCGTGGGCAGGATCCACGCACCCGCGAGCTTCGATAGCACCACCACGCGCGACTGCGCCTGCCAGACCCGGATCCCGAAGCGCGCGTCGCTGGGCACGCCGTGACAGCAGCCCTGGGCGAGGCAGCGCAGCCGGCCGACGGCCTGCCCGAACGGCGCGGCGAGCACGGCCGCCAGCGTCACCTGCAGCAACGGCGTCCCGAACAACACGCGCGCGAGCACCAGCGCGACGGCGAGCCCGGGCACCGAGCCCCAGAAGCCGAACGGCCGCTGCAGCGCGCCGCTGCCCCACGAGAGCTGTGCGTAGAGCGCCGCGCCCGCAAGTGCGCAGGCGATGCCGAGCAGCACCGGGGCCGGGTCGCGCAGCACGGCGCACGCCATCGCGGCGGAGACCGCGCCCAGCGCGAACGAGAACGCCGCGTGGTTGATGATCCGCAGCCGGCCGCCCAGAAGCAGCCAGTCGCACCGCGAGTTCGCGACCGCCTCGGCCACGGCGCGCGTCACGTCCCAGACAGCACGCCAGCCGGCCGCGGGCGCAGCGGCGGCGGCCGCGACGAGCGCGAGCCACGGCGCGGAGCGCGCGAGGTCGTCGCCGAGCGGCGGTGCGACGACGTCGAGGTAGAGCATCGCGGCGGCCCAGGCGATGGCGGCGATCGACGCGTGGCGAAGCTGCCGGTTCGTGCGGGCGAGCAGCACGCGCGCGAGCAGGAACGCCCCCGGCACCAGCCACGTGAACCGCCACGGCGCCGACCACTCCGTGGGCTGCCACAGCGAAAGATAGGGCGCCGCGATGGCGGGGCCGTGCCGCGCGAAGTCGATCGCATAGCCGGCGAAAAGCCAGGGCGCCGCGATCGCCGCTGCCGTCGCGAGCCGTCGTGGGCCGCGGGTCGCTGCGCTATCGGACGGCGGCAGCGCGATCCGGGGTCGATGCGCGATGGCTCTCGCGCCGAAGCGCCGGCGCAGCGCGGGACGTTCGTAGCCGTAGACGAGCGAGAGCATCATCAGGCCGAGCGCCGGTGCCACCAGCACCAGGCCCGACGCCGATCCCCTCCAGAGCGATGCGCCCACCGCGGCGAGGAAGGCGCCCGCGTAGATCGGGTGCGCCAGGAGCGCGTATACGCCGTTGGTGACGAAGACGAGGGGTGGATAGGCGTTCATGGGCAGCCCGCGCCCGCGGACGATCAGCGCGCGCATGCCGGCAAGCGCGAGCAGGGAGCCCGCGCCGGCGAGCACGAGGCCGGGCGTGTGCCACTCCGGCACGGGCCATCGGAGCACGGCGTCGAGCCGGTTCGCCCAGGACAGGAGGAGCGCCGGCAGCACGGCCACGAACAGCAGTCCGTAGCCGACCCGGCCCGCGAGCCCGCGGCCGTTCGTCACCACGTCACCCGCTCCGTGATGGCGGTGGCCGGTTCAGACGCGCCCCCGACATGCAGCACGCCGCGGGCGAAGCGCTTGTGCTCGTCGATGCGTGTCACCGCGTCGGGCAGCAGCCGCAATAGCCGGCGAAACGGCCGCAACACCGTCGCGCCGATCGTGCCCGTGCGGAGCGTCATCGTGCTCTCGATCTCCCAGCGGGCACCGGGAGCGACGAGGCCGTCTTCCGTGAGCTCGTATTCGGTGCCGCGCCGGCCGTCCACCCACAGCAGCCGCCGCGGGTCGGGACCGTCCCAGCGGATCCACACCAGGCTGTGGTGGTCCGACAGGCAGCGGCCCCAGTGGAGCGTCTCGAGTGGCAGGCCCCACGGCGGCAGCGTGAGCTCGAGCCGCTCGACGTAGCCCCAGCCCTCGACCGAGAGCCGCGGCGAGCGCACCGTCGCGCGCGCACGGGGAAGCAGGCAGGTCCACTCGATCCGGCCCTGTTCGGTGTCGAGCAGCGTTTCGGAGAGGCGCGGCGTCTCCGACCGCCGCCAGGTCGCATCGACATGCGCAGTGCGCCAGTGGAACACGTCGGAGGCCGCGCGGTCTGGCGCGGGCGGCGCCCCGAGATCGGCCCGCGACCATGAGCGGCCCGTCGCGGCACGCCACAGGTGGTGGCCGAAGTGGGACGACAGCCCCTTCCAGTGCAGCGCCGCCCAGTAGCCGATGTAGACATTGCCTTCGCCGTCGGCGGCGTCCATGTACCACTTGTCGAGCGAGAAGTCCGACATCGGGGGCGTCTCCTCGGTGGCCCCGCAGCCGGGCGCGCACGGTTCGGCGCGTGCCGACACGATGCGACGCAGCTTGCCCGTGACGTCTTGGGAAACCGCTGCTCGATCCGTCTGAGCTACGGGGCCACGCGGCAGCAAGATAGCGCACTTCGCTCAGGGGGGAAATCAAGCAGGCACGCGGTCCGTCAGACCGTCGTCCGAAGAAGCCTTGTACATGACGGGTCGAGGCGTAACATGTCGCCTCGTGGTCTCGGAGGATCTGGCCACGCAACCGCGTCGTGGCTGCGAACTCCCCGGTGGCCGCCGTGGCGTGCTGACGGCTTCGCAGGCGACTCCGTTGTGAGTCGCAACACTCGATCGTGCAGGAGGCCCTCCCCCAGGTCGAAGGAGTGCCACCAAGACCTGGACCCTCGTCGCTCTGCGTTCACCCGGACGGTCGCGCGTTTCCTCCCCTGGTTCATCCCTTGTGCGCTCGCCGCGTGCATTCTGCTCGGGCTACAGCGCGCGGAGACTCCGCGGTCGGCGACCCCGGCACCGTCTCCCGCGGCGGTGGAACGCTGCAATCTGCCGGACATCGCAGGAACCTACACGAAGAGCTCAACGGCAGGCGTTCGCCCGTGCCTGAGCACGGAGGGCCGGGACCGGCCACCTCGGTACGCTCACCATCGGCCGGAAGGACCTGGCCAGCGTGGTGGCCTTCCCGCCATCGGTCAGCCTGAAGCCGGCAGGTCGGCGGACCTACGCAGCTGGTCAGCACCCTGCTTACCCTGCGTGGCTACGGGTCCGCGGTTGTGGGCGCAAGTGCACGGGTTGTTGGTCCCGCTTTGGTGCTGGTCTCGAGCGTCACTCTTCCTGTCCCGAAGCGTCTGAGCCGCGCGGCTGCCGAGACAGCGGCCCCAGGGCCTTCAAGGATATGCCAAGTGGCCTTGCCCGTTCCTCCGGCTCCTCCGTAGGGACTCGGAGCAGACTGGCTGCGGTCGCCGATTTCGAACACCCGGCTGACCACCACGGCAACGTCCTGAATGGCGTGGCGCTGGCCTTTGCCGTGCGGAAACCGACATCCCCGGCGCGCCGGCTTGATGGAGCCGCACGCCGGGGATGCCAGCCATCGCCTGGAGCCTAGAAGCGGTAGGAGAGCCCGGCGGTGACCCAGCTGTTCGTGACGCCGCCGATCTCGAGGTGCCCGGCGACGTCGCCCCCGAGGCGGACGCCCAGCGGGATCAGGTTCACGGCGGCGTGGCTCCAGTCGTGCGAAAACGAGACGTGGTACTCATCGTCGGTGTACTCGTAGTGGCGCGCGGCGAAGCCCAGGCCGACGTTCGAGTAGAGCCCCCCCCAACGCCAGTCGACCCAGTGCAGGCGCCCGTCCACCTGAATCGTCACCATCTGGCGGGTGGTCGTGGAGAGCTTCTGGTTCTCGCCCTCCCGGTACAGATCCTCGCTGATCTTGGCCCAGGATCCGCTCGCGCCAGCCCCCAGCAAACGGTTGAACCGATGCTGGTATCCGGCCACGAATTGCCCGCCGCCCGAACCCTCGGTCCGGTAGCTGCCCCCGCCGTGGAATGCGACGTCGACGAACACGTCCCCAATCGCCTGCAGGACGAAGACGACGGGGCCAGAGCCGACTCCGATGAAGACCTCATTCTTCCTTTGCGGAGGCTCGGCAAGTGCGGAGGATGCGAGGAGCATTCCCAACGCGAGAGCAAGTGCCGTCTTCATGCTTGGACCTCCTTCGTCGGCCGCACCGAGGGGCGCGGCGGAAACGGTGGTACGTGCGCTGAAGATCGCGAGCTGCTCGGGAAGCGCGGCCAGCGAGCCCCTCCCTCCCATGAACCTCGTGGGCAATATAGCACCCCGCCGGCAGGATGCGGCACGGGCGGCCCGACGGTGCCCGGCCCAGAGGGAGCCTGGGCCTCATCGCCGGGAGGGGCAGCAAGGGCGCCTCCACCCTTCTATCGAACACGCGTGATCGGTCCCGGGATCGGAGGGCGATCGATGGGAAGAAAGATGCCGCTTGAACCGCGAGTCCGGGGGCGGGATAGTGGCCGACGTACCAGCTTGCGGAGGCAGAAGGATGAAGCGCCGTGACTTCGTGAAGCGGACCGCGGCATCCGCCGCGGGGCTGATGGTGGCCGGCCGCGGTTGGGCCGCGCCGGTCGCCGACCTGGTGCTCCGCGACGTGCAGGCCCTGATGGGCGGGTCCTTCTCGCGCTGCGACCTGGGCATCCGGGACGGCCGGATCGCCGAGATTGCCGCGCCGGGAAGTCTGGCCTCAGCCGGCCAGACGATTTCCGGCCGGGATCTCCACGTCTCCCCGGGCTGGGTGGACCTGCACGTTCACTACGTGGATTGGCAACACGGCAAGAGCGCGGGGTCACCCATCTCGCGGCTGGGCGCGGCGCACGGCGTGACCGCGCTGCTCGACGCCGGCACCACGGGCGTGAACAACTATGACCGCCTGGAGCGCGCGGTCGGACCGAACCCTGAAGTGCCCTGCTTCGCCCTCCTGAGCGTGGTCAAGAACGGGATCGAGATCACCAAGTACTATCGGACCAAGGAAGGCTGGGCCGATCTGCCGGCCATGGAGAAGCTCATCGCCGGAGGCAATCACCGCATCGTGGGTCTCAAGGTGCGGGCCGACAAGCAGGTGTCGCCGCGCTCCGACCAGCTCTACTACGTGAAGAAGCTGCGCGAGGCCGGCGACCTGCTCCATCTGCCGGGCATGGCCCATATCGGCCCACCGCCGCCCTACCTCACGGATATGCTTCCCTATCTCAAGGAAGGCGACGTCGTCACGCATTTCTTGCGCGGCCATGGCAACAGCATCATTGACCAGAACGGCAAGATTCACGAGGCGGTGAAAGACGCCCTGGCCCGGGGCGTGAAGTTCGACGTCGGCCACGGCATGGCGAGCTTCGAGTTCAAGGCGGCCGAGCAGGCGCTCGACCAGGGCTTTCTCGATTTCACCATCAGCTCCGACCTCTATATCCTCAGCACGGGCTCTGCCAAGACTCTTGCCAATGTGCTGACCAAGTTCCTGGCGCTGGGCCTGCCACTCGCCGCGATCATGGAACGGGCGAGCACGGGGCCGGCGAAGTTCCTCAAGCTCGAGCGGGAGATCCGGCCCGGCGCCGAAGCCTTCCTCACCGTCTTCAGACTGGCCGAGGGTGAATTCACCTGCAAGGACGTGACCGGCGACATCCGCCGGACCTCCAGGCGGATCATCCCCGAGTGGACCATCCTGCAAGGCAAGCCCGTCCGGGCCGGCGACCTCGACCGCAGGTTGTTCCTCTCCTAGGGAAGCAGTCACGGATTCGTCGCCGCGATCAGCGGCGCAGGCGGTTCAACCGGCTCCCCGAAAGCGCGCCAGCGGATGAGGCCTACCGCCGGGTCACGATCTCCTCGAGCGGCCGGCGTTTCCTGGGCGGGCAGGTGTCGGCGGGATACCCCAGCGGCGTGAACGCGATCGGCTCCCACCCGGGCGGCAGCTGGAGAAGCTCACGCGCAGCGGGCGGGTCGAACGCCGCGATCCAGCAGGTGCCGAGGCCGAGGTCGGCGGCCTGCAGCACGAGGTGGTCCATGACGATCGCGCAGTCCACGTCCACGTAGTTGCGCCCGTCGCGGCGCACCCAGCCGCGGGCGGGCTCCCCGGCGACGCCGATCACCAGCGGCGCCTGCGCGAGCCAGTCGCGCGCGTAGAGCCGGCGCAACTCGTCGTGGCGGCCGGCGGTCGTGAGCACGTGCACGCGGAAGGCCTGGCGGTTGGCCGCCGTCGGCGCGAGGCGAGCCGCCTCGAGCACGGCCGCGAGCTTCTCCTCCTCGACCGGCGTGTCGAGGTAGGCACGGCAGCTGTAGCGGGCGCGGATCAGGTCCTGGAAGTCCATTCTTGTCCCTCTCAGCGTTCCCCGTCGGCGAGCACCTTGGGCAGCCAGGCGTACCACTCGGCCGCGCGCACGACCTCGTCGAGCGGCACGTTCTCGTGGGTCATGTGGGCGGTCTTCTCGTCGCCGGGCCCGAGGCCGATCGCGGGGATGCCGGCCTTGCCCGCCCAGTAGGTGCCGTTGGTCGAGAAGTCCCAGGTGCCGAGCGGGCGCTCCGGTCCCCAGAGCTGCGCGCGGGTCCGCTGCCCGGCGCGCACCAGTGGGTGGGCGTCCTCCAGCAGCCAGGCCGGGTAGTACTTCGTCACCGGGAAGCGGAAGCCGGTATACGAGGGCTGATCGAATACCAGCTCCTCGACGAAGATCTCGTCCTGCAGGTAGTCGGGGATCAGGCCGCGGACCTGGGCGATGACCTCGTCGTGCGGCTCGTTCAGGGTGATGCGCCGGTCAAGGAAGATGGTGAACTGGTCGGGCACCGCGTTGAGCGAGGCGGTGCGCGCCTCGACGTCGGTCACGGCGATCGAGGCGAAGCCCTGGACCGGGTGCGCGCCCATGCCGAAGCGCATCCGGCGGTCGAGGTCGCGGATGTCGCTGATCAGCGCGGCCATCTTGTACACGGCGTTGTCGCCGAGATAGTGCGAGGCGGCGTGCGCGGACCGCCCGGTGGCGGTGATCTTCATCTCGATGCGTCCCTTGTGCCCGCGGTAGATATCGAGGTTGGTCGGCTCGCCGATGACGACGAGGTCGGGCCGCACCTTCGGGTCCACCTCGACGAAGGCGTTGGGCGCGATGCCGTCGCACCACTCCTCCATGTTGCCGAAGTAGTAGACGGTCGTGCCGTCGAGCAGGCCGAGATCGCGGGCGATGGCCAGCCCGTGGATCATGCCGGGCGTGCTGCCCTTCTCGTCCACCGCGCCGCGCGCGTAGAGCCGGCCGTCCTCGACCTTGCCCACGAACGGGTCCCAGGCCCACTCCGTGGGGTCGCCCACGCCCACGGTGTCGATGTGCGAGTCGTAGACGATGACCCGGGGGCCGTCGCCGATGCGCCCGACGGTGTTGCCCATCCGGTCGAAGCGCGCCTCCTCGAAGCCGAGCTTGCGCATCTCGGCCTGGATGCGCTCCCCGACCGGACCGAGCTGGGAGTCCATCGAGGGGATGGCGCATATGTCGCGCAGGAACTGGATGATCTCGCCGCGGCGCTGCTGCACGCGCTGCTGGACGTCTGCGACGGTCGCCATCGGGTATCGCCTCCGGGGTTGGACTCGGGCTCGGCCGGCCGGCCGCCGCACCGCTCGGCCTCGTCTTCCCCCGAGCGTAGCAGGAACGGCGGTCGAACGCCGCCGCGTCGGGTCGCCCCGGGCGCCCGCCGCGATTCGCCGGGGGACGGGGCGGCCCGAGCTACGGGGCCGTGCCGCCCGACGCGGCCGCGTTGATGATCACGGGGAAGCCGGCGTTCCATTCCCGCCACGTCGCCGGGTTCGCCACCAACTCGCACATGAAGTGGGCGACGTTGGCGATGTTCGTGCTGTCGGGCTTGAACAGGCTGCTCACCAGCCCCTGGTGCAGCGTGTAGCGCGTCACGTCGCCTTCCAGCAGCGAGTCGGGGCGGACCACCGTCCACTGGATGGATGGATGGAGCGCCCCGACGCTCTCGCGCAGGAAGTCCGCCGCGCGCTGGTTGTCGAGGGCCGGCGGGAGCACGCCGCGCAGCATCCAGAGGAGCGCCCTCTCGACGGCGCCGCGTCGCGCGTCGAGCCCCCCGGGGCGATGGACCGAGACGCTGTTCATCAGGACGAACTTGACCGGCGCGGCGGGCCCCAGCGTTTCGATCGTCCGGCACAGCGTCGAGGTGGCCCGGGTGACGAGATCGCGCGGTGGGCCGAAGACCCCCTTGAGGCTGAGGAAGTGGCCCAGGCAGGAGATCACGGCGTCGCAGCCGCGAAGGTGACGTTGCAGGTCCTCGTCGGTCAGGGAGAGCAGGTCGGCGTCGATCACCGTGAGGTCGGGGTTCGCCAGTGCGCCCGCTGGCAGCCCGGCGCGCGAGCGCACGATGGCGCGTACCGCGAAGCCGCGACCCAGGAGCTGCTCCAGCACGCGCCGGCCGGTGCGCCCGGTGCCGCCGAGAAGAAGTATCGTCCGCGGTCTGGACATGGCGGCCTATCGATTGGACTTCATGGTTCGCCAGTTGACCACGGTCCCCACCGTGTACGCGATCCCTGCCGCCAGGAACACCAGGTGCGAGATCACCGCCTGGCATGCCGCCATGAAGAAGCTCAACCCGGCGCCGACCTTCAGCCACGATGCTCTAGCCACGGCCTCCACCTCGTCCGGCTCGAGCCCGCGGGCGGAAGCCCATCGCCGGGGATTCCGACGACGGCCACACGGAGCTGCCGCGCGCTACGGACCGCCCTGGCAGTCGGTCCGATGCGGGTGCGCCGGCCGGGGCGACCCGAGCCCAGGGGGAGCCGAGGTTATCCCCCTCGCAACCGAGCGGAGTCGGATGCCACGCCGACCGGAGCGTCGAGATCACCAGCGCGTCCGCCGCGAGCCCGATCAGCAGCCCGACGAACTTGCGGCTGTTGACCGAGATCGTGACCTTGGCGATGCGCTCCGCCGGTATGCGGAGCTCGCCGTCCCGGGTCGCGAGCCGCACCGTCGCTCCCCGCGGATAGATCGAGTCGGCCGCCGCGATCGCGACCGCGGTATCGCGCGACCATCCAGCGAAGCGGCCTTCGAGCGAGCGGCCGTCCCACAGCGTCAACGTCACCGGGCGACCGGTCTTCACACTCAGCAGCAGCGCGGGACCGCCGCTGCCTTCCTGCGCATCGGCGGCGGCGCCGACCGCGAAACCGACCGCGGTGCAACCCTGGAGGTTCACGGCCATCGCGACGCACAGCAGGCCGATCGCGGCGAGCGTCCACATCCGACGGGTGGGAATCCTGGATCTCATTCGAGTGGTCTCCACAGTCTCCGGGGCGCCCGGGGTGCCCGCCGCGCTGGCGGGCCTCCGGCTACGGCGCCGCTGGCGACGTCCGCGGCCCCGTGACCGCGAAGGCCCTCGCGACGTCGTTCAAGCGGTTGCCATGCAGATCCGCCGGGCCCTTCAGGTATACGACGAAGGAGCGGACGCCCGACACGCCGGCGTGCGAGTCGGCGTCCCAGTCCCCGGGCGGATCGGCCACGTCCGCGACGTTGACCGCAGTGTAGCGGGCGGAGCCGACGCCGTCATCCTCCTGCCAGCCGGGGTCCGCGGCCAGCTCGATCTCGGGATCCGTGCTGTTCCCGCGCGCGTCCAGCGGCCGCAGGCAGGCGCGGGTGCCGGGCGCCGCGGACATGGAGATCGGGAAGCGGAACGTGACCCGGAAGGTCCCGGCGGGCAGCGCCACCCCGGCTCGAGCCTGCCCCCCGCCCTCCGGTCTCGCGATCTCGATGCGGACCGGGGCGACCCACACCGGGTTCGCGATGCAGCGCTCGTCCCGGTCGAGGTCGCGCGCGGTGGCGACCAGCGCGGCGAGACTGTCCAGCGCCCGCGGCAGCGGCCGGGAGTCCTCGACGCCCTCGGGGCCCGCGGCCACGTGGAACGAGTCCCGCGCGGTGCCCGTCACGCGGTCGAACTTGAACCGGGTGACGTCCCCGGCGCCGGGGGTCACGGACCGCTTCCACCGGCTGCGGATCCAGACGCCGTCGCCCGGCAGCGGCACCAGCATCGTGCGTGCGCCGTCGAACGCCCCGGACCCGCCGATCCGGCCGTCCGGGTTCTCCCAGCGGACGGCCGCGTCGTGCCAGCGGGCCGCTCCCGCATCGGGGTCGTGCCGTCCATCCGCATCCAGTTGGTACTCGAACACCGGCCCGTCCGTGATCAGGGCATTGCCCTTGCGCAGCGCCTCGAGCGCTCCGCGCGAGTCCGCGGGGAGGTCGTGCGCCAGCAGGTAGGTGCGGGCCCGCGCGTAGGCGTTGTCGTGGAGCGCGCCGGAGTAGGGCACGACCGTGGCGGAGACCTCGTCGGAGTAGTTGAAGTCGCCGTGAGCGTCGGAACCGGCGGTCATGTACAGCTTGCGGATGAAGCGGTCCGCGGGGGCCTCCTTGAACGAGAAGCGGAGTCCGCGGCCGAGCAGCCCGAGGAAGGTGTCGAGCGAGCGCATCAACTCGCCGTCCCACGCGACCGGGCGGAAGCGTTGCGCCTCGGGCCCCCCGGGGAACGGGTCCATCGCGTCGAAGGCGCTCGAGGCGGGCAGGCGCCCGCTGTCGCGCGCGACCCGTGCGATCCTGGTGTTCCACACCTCCGAGCCCTTGAACAGGAACTCCGTGCCGCTGGAATCCACCAGCGGGCCGGCGAGCGAGTTGTAGGGCGGGAAGCCGATCCCCTGCGCGTAGTACTCGGCCGGCCAGACGAAGCCGTCGAGGTTCGGGTGGGCCGCGTAGAGGAAGCCGGGGCCGCCGGCGGACTTCATGCCCGCCAGGACCGTCTCCAGCGTGTTGGGGTTCTCGAGCCGGGAGGTCAGGAAGCGCCCGCCGTGCCACGTCCCCTCGAAGTGACGCGTGCCGTAGGCCAGCAGGTGGTGGCCGAGGTTCGGCGCGAGCGAGCCATCCTGGTTGGAGCCGCGTCGCAGCGTGATCTCCTCCCCCGCCAGCCGCCCGAGGTTGGCGCGGTACCACGCGGCCTCGCCCGCGTGCCCGTCGGTGGACGCGGTGGGGCCGAAGCGTGGCGCCACGCCGGCGTCGTACGGCTCGCGCGAGTAGAAGAGATTGTGGTCGGTGACCACGATGCTGTCCCGGTACGCTCCCCAGTTGCCGTCCCGCGGCTGCGTCTCCACCAGCCCCAGGGCGTAGGCCGACTCGAGCAGCATGACCACGGGCCCGCCGTAGGCCTTGCTCCCGCCGTCCACGTCGAGCGCGGCGGAGGTGGTCTGCTCGGCGATGGTATGGACGTGGGTGTCGAGGTAGCGGTCCTCCGGGTGCAGGGAGGGGAACCGCGCCGGGTCGACGAGGACGCGCACCACGCGGAAGCTGCGGAAGTGCCGGACTCCGAGCAGCCCGGGCCGCGTCCAATCGACCTCGGCGCGCAGCTCGTGGACGTCGGGCGTCGCGTGCCCGGAGAGCGCCGCGTGCGGGACGCGCACGATGTAGTGCCAGAAGCTGGTGACGCGCTCCCCGGCGTCCAGCCCGCCGCGGGCCTCGCCGAGCGGACCGACGAAGGTCGCGCCGTGGAGCGTGTCGGGACTGGCTGCCGCGTCGGTGACCACCGCCGGGCCGGTCGGGACGCCGGCGACGCATTCGAAGATCCGGATCCGCTCCACCCGGCGCCCGCCCTCGAACTGCGGGAAGAAGAACAGCACGGGGATGTAGTCCCGCACGCTCCGCCAGGGGGCGTCCATGACGACGTCGGTGCCGGCACGGTCCGAGTATGCGGACGCGGGGGGCGCGAGCAGCGCCGTGGCCAGCAGGGGCGCGAATGCCCGCCACGCACGTGGCCGGCGCGGGCGGTCGGAAGCCGGTGAGCCGCCCATCTCAGCGGGCCCCGAATCCGGGCCGCCGGCCGCCGACCGGCTGGCCCAGGGTGAGGTAGTAGTTGCTGCGACCGCCCTCGGCCCGGCCGTAGGCCAGGCAAAGGGGGCCGAGCAGCGTCTCGAAACCGAGGAACACGCTGCCGGTCGATATCCCGTGCTCGAGGCCGATGGCCGACCGCGACTGGAACACGTTCCCGTACTCGGCCGAGAGCCCCGCGTAGGCGCGGACCACCTGCGAACGCGTGAGGCGGCGGTAGAGCGTCGCGCGCAGCATCAGCGCGTGCTGTCCGATCAACTCGTCCTGTTCGAGCCCGGACAGCTGGCCGAGGCCGCCGAGGACGAAGCGCTTCTCGAGCGGCGCGTCGCTCTCCAGCGTGGTGCCGAACAGCGCGCCCAACCCGCCGGTGAGCAGGCCCCGCGTGGCGGCCAGCGAGCCCTCGAGGCTGGCCTGCTCGTAGTTCACGGTGGAGCCGAGCGCATCGCGCCCGGCCGAGACGCGCGCCCGCAGGCTCGCGCCCCGATGAGGGAATGCGAGCTCGTCGAGCTTGTCGACGAAGTACTGGGCGAACGCTTCGCCGGTGTCGTAGCGGCTCTCCGGGCGCGCGGGGTCGCCCACCTGGACGCGGATGACGCCGCCTTCGCGCACCACGCCGAATCGCAGCTCGCCCCACGTCCCGATCTCCCTCCCGGCGGCCAGCGTGGCGCCGAAGCGCGTGATGCCGAGCTCGGAGAGCTTGTGGCCGCGCGGGTCGAACAGGTTCATCGTCCGCTCCGCCGCCAGCACGTCGAGATGGACGAACTTGCGCAGGCCGGTGTCGAGCGGCTGGTAGAACTCGGTCCACGCGGTGGGCTCCTGCCCCACCTGCACGCCGGTGCGCCACTCCCCGTTCAGGCGGTTGACCGCGGTGCGGCTGTAGGCCACGGCGAGATTGAAGTTCGGGCCCTCGAAGTCCTCGAACACCGCGATGCCGCCCTGCACGTAGTTGGGGCCCCAGGCGCGCTCGCGGGCGGTGACGGTCATCACGTCGCCGCGGGGCGTGGGGGCGATGTCGTAGTACACCGACTCGAACAGCTCGAGCCCGTAGATCTGGTTCAACCCCTCCTCGATGCGCGCGACGCGGACGGGCCCGCCGGGCGGCGCCTCGAGGCGATCGGCGATGACCTCGTCGGCCAGCCGGGAACGGTTGACGAACACGGTCGCGGCGAGGGTGGGGGGCGGTCCGTGCGCGGCGCGTTCCGCCCGGCGGTCGCGGTACGCGGCGTACTCGTCGGGCGGGAGGGCGAGGCGCTCGAGGCGGCCCAGCACGGCCTCGGCCGCGCGTTCGCCGATCGGCACGGCCTCGGCGGCGCGGTCGAAGGACGCCACCGTGATCGAGCCGAGCTCGGGCCGGATGAACACGTCACCCTCGGCCAGCGAGGCGATCTGCTGCCGCTTGTTCTGCTCCGAGCCGAGCGTGGCGAGCTGGCCGGAGATGGCGGGCAGCGAGTAGAGGTGCTCGCGGTCCGTGGGCGGCGTGGCGATGTCCACCGCGATGATGACGTCCGCCCCCATCCGGCGCACGACGTCGATGGGGAAGTTGTTCACGATGCCGCCGTCCACCAGCAGGCGGCCGTCGATCTCCCGGGGCGCGAAGGCGACGGGGATGGACATGCTGGCGCGCATGGCGAGCGCCAGGTCGCCGTGGTCGAGCACCACCGCCTCGCCGGTCACGATGTCGGCGGCGACGGCGCGGTACGGGATGCTGAGCTGGTCGAAGTCGCGCACCGAGGTGACCGGCAGGGACAGCCGCTTGAGCAGCAGGTCGATGCGATGGCCGTCGAGGATGCCGGGCGGCAGGAGCAGTTGCCCGCCGCGGAACCCGGGCTTGTGCTTGACGAGGTAGAGGTCGTCGTCGCGCTTGCGGCGGAACGAGCGTTCGCCCCGGGGGATGTTGTCCGCGAACGCCTCCGCCCAGTCGGTCTCCGAGACGACGCTGTCGAGCTGGGCGGGCGAAAGCCCGGAGGCGTAGAGCCCGCCGACCAGCGCGCCCATGCTGGTGCCGGCGATGAGATCGACCGGGATGCGGTGCCGCTCGAGCACCTTCAGCACGCCGATGTGGGCCGCGCCACGGGCGCCGCCGCCGCTGAGCGCCAGTCCGATGCGGGGCCGGTCCGGTGGGACGGCTCCGGCGTCGTCCGGGTGGGCCAACGGAGGCGCCACGATCGCCACGGCGCAGAGCAGCCGGAGCAGCAACGGCATCACGATGCGTGCGGTCATCATGGATCCGCCATCCCAGGTGATCGCGGCGGCGCATCGCTGCGCGGTGGGTCGAGGCGCGGCCGCGGCACACGACAACCACTCCCCCGCGCCCGCGACGTTGAGGTGGCACGAGGTTGCATCCAGAACCGTGCGGAGGCTAGCACCCGCGCCGGAGCGAGTTCAATCCGGAAGCTGCACGGGTCCCGGACAGGCTCCGACGGAGCTCGACCCGGGATGGCCGCTTGGCACTCGGGAGCCGATGCGCGAAGATGCTCCCGCAGTGCCGGTCGGGCGCGGGGCACGGACCTCCCCGCCGACCCGGCGAGGGACGCGCGAGGAGTCGGCGATGGCGTGGCCGCGGTGGACCGTCGTGATCGCAGTGCTTGCAGGGGCCCTGATGCCCGGCCGCGCGCTCGGCGTGGCGCCGGCGGCGCCCGACTCGTCCTCGCTGCGGGCCACGGATCCCGCCGGGTACGTCTTCCCCTCCCCGCGGGTGCAGTTCCGCGCGTGGGCGAGCAATGCCGTCGGCCCGTCCGCGATCGCCGGCAATCTCGTCGGCGCTTCGTGGCGGCACTGGGTGACGGACGAGCCCGCCGAGTGGGACACCGACGGACGGGGCTTCGGGCGGCGCTTCGGTGCAGGTTCGCTCACGACCTTCGTGAGCGAGACCTCGCTTTCGCTCAGCATGGCGGCGATGCGGCAGGACGCGCAGTACTACCGCTCCCCGCGTGACGGTTTCGGCCCGCGCCTGTGGCATGCGGCGTCGATGACGGTCATGGCGCGCGACCGGAGCGGGGCCGCGCGCTTCTCCCCCGGCAAGACGCTCGCGCCCTTCGTGGGGCCGGTGGTGACGACGACCACGCTCTACCCGGCACGGTATACGTACGCCGATGGCCTCCTGAGCGGGGCGTACAGCCTGCTCCTCAACGCCGGGTGGAACGTCGCACGCGAGTTCATCCTCCCCGCGCCGCGCTGGAACGGCGGGCCAGGCTCGACTCGCTGAGTTCCGTCTCGCCTCTCGTCCTGCAGGGGCGCGCGGGCCGCGTCCACGCGCGATGTCCGCGATCCGGTCGTCCTTGCCCCGGCTTTCGCGGTCCTGCTAGCCTGCGGTGGCTTCGGTGGGTGCCCCACCGGGAGCGGGCCCGCGCGGGCGGCTCCCGGGACGGCGTGGACGGGGCCAGGGACGGGATGCAAGCGGTCGGGGCGAACCCGCCGGAAAGGGACGCGTCATGAGCGAGGCGGATCGACTCAAGCGGGACCGGATCGCGCAGTGGGCCTTCGACACCCGTCCCATCCTGGGTCGATTGCACCTGTGGCTCGAGGACGTCTCGGTGGAGTGGATCCGGGGCGAGCCCGTGGCCGAGTTCACCGGCGAGATCTCCTTCCTGGACGGCCGCATGGAGCGGCTGATGGCCATGACGGTGGCGGTCACCGCGCTGGGCACCCAGCTCTTCGGCCGCTTCGGCGAGGGCCAGGGCAAGGACAAGACCGGGCTCAACCAGGTCAAGAAGGACGCCGACGCGATCTCCGCCTACGCCATGAGCGAGGGCCTGTGGTTCGCCTCGCGGCACCTGCCGGAGAACCACGCGATCATGGTGTGCCTGGGCGAGGGCCTCATGCCCAAGGCCGGGGAGACGCCCGAGATGGGCTCCAACCCCCAGCTCGGCTACGGCCGCATCTACGCCCGGCCGCAGGTGGCGCGCTGGCTCGAGCAGCGGGTCACGCGGATGCTGAACTTCCCGGAGTACGGCTGGGACACCTTCTACCGCGAGGTGAAGGCGGCCGGCATCACCATCTGGGGCGCCGCCATCGACACGCTGGAGAACACCTCCCGCTTCGCGAAGGGCGAGCTCACCGGGCCGCTGACGGTGCTGCACCTGTTCGACCAGCCGCTGCGGATGAGGCGCCCCTACGAAGGCTACGTCGGGAACCTGTTCCTCCCCCGCGTCGTCGTCGAGAAGGCCGCCGAGCAGTCGCTGTTGATCGACTACCGTACGCCGCGGGGGCGGGTCATGGAGGTCATCGAGGCGGCCTATCCCGGGCTGCAGCGCGGGAACGTCCACGTCTGGACCCTGGGCGGGAAGAGCCGCGAGGTGCGCATCGGGAAGCTCTGGGACGAGTGGCGGGCGGCCGGCGCGCACGTGGTCGAGGACGGCTGGGTGCTGCCCTCGGGGATGAAGGCCTTCAACGAGTCCGGCACCTACGCCCCGACCTACCGGATCGGCGCGTGGACCGACGGCGACGGCCAGTCGCACCTCTTCCTGTGCGACGGCTACGCGGCGTCGGCCGAGGCGATGCAGGCGGCGAGCCTGGCGCCGATGCTGGGCCTCGAGGCCTCGCTGGCGGTGTTCACGTCGAGGTTCGAGCTGCCCTACGAATCCGAACAGCACATCATGCACCTCGACCCGGAGGGCCCGGACTTCGCCGGGCGGCTGGCCGCGCGGCTGGGGCATCCGGTGGACGAGGCCGGGCAGACCGCCTACCGCGGGTTGATCCTCGAGGCCCGCGACTCGGGGATCCCGCTCGAGAAGCCGGTCATCGGCGCCGACGACTTCTTCCCCGAGAAGCGCTGGGAGGTCGTGGCGCTCTCCGGCTACATGCGCGACGACCCCTACTCCGGCGCCGCGGGCGTCGTGGAGACGGCGCCGGGCACCTACCGCGTGGGGGTGCGGCTGGCGACGGCGCGTGGCGACAAGCGCCTGCTGTTCACCCTGCGCCTGATGGAGGACCGCCGGGTGTCGCGGCTGGTGTTCAACCCGCTGCTCACCCGCTTCATCTACGGCGAGGACTTCCGCACCCGGCCGGTGAAGATCTCCGACTCGGGCCGGATCCGCAACGAGCTCCAGACGCTGTGCTCCGAGGCGATCGAGTACCTGGACCAGCAGCAGATGCGCATCCACTTCGATCGCATCCCGCCCGAGGTGATCCCGCCCGAGCAGCAGAAGGTGCTGCTCGAGGTGCTGCGCTGGTACAAGCGGCACCACCCGCTGTGGTTCTCGTGGCTGAAGGTGGCGGGGCCCGGCGAGACGGCCTAGACCAGGGCACGGCCCCCGGCGCCTGGACCGCGCGGCGGGGTGGTGCCGCGCGGGTCCAGGGCGGGGCGTCGGACGCCTAGGTGTGGAGTCTCACTAGGTTGTTCACAGGTTGAGACTGTTCAACCGGGGTCCTTCTGACAGATGTTGGTGGTGTTCGAAGCCGTCAACGTCTGACCAGCGAGGAACCCCGGATGAACCTCCACAGTGGAGCACGGACCTGCCCTGCCAGTCGAGCACTGCTTGTTGGCCGGGTACGGGAGTCGGGCTGGAGCGTGACCCGAGCGGCCACGGCCGCAGGGATCAGCCGCCGGACGGCCCACAAGTGGCTGGGCCGCTACCAGGCCGAGGACTCGGCCAGCCTGCAGGACCGCAGCTCGCGGCCTCGGCGCCACCCCCACGCGACCCCGATCGAATGGCGGGAGATGATCCTGCTGCTGCGGCGCACGAGGATGACCGGGCCGCAGATCGCCCGGGACCTGAAGCGTCCGCGGGCAACGGTGGCGCGGGTGCTCAAACGCGCCGGGCTGGAACGGCTCCAGAAGCTCGAGCCGCAGGAGCCCGCGAACCGCTACCAGCATCGTCGCCCGGGGGACCTGCTCCACTTCGACGTCAAGAAACTGGGGCGGATCAGTGGCTTCTACGGTCACCGCATCACCGGAGACCGCCGGCGACGGGGTCATCGGGTGGGCTGGGACTACGTGCACGTCGCCATCGACGACCGCAGCCGGATCGCCTATGCCGAGGTGCTGCGGGACGAGACCGGCGTGACCTCGGCAGCGTTCCTGCGTCGTGCTGTGGCCTGGTTCCGCACCTTGGGCATCCGCATCCGCCGAATCCTCAGTGACAACGGCTCGGGCTACCTCGCGCGCTGCTTTGCTCACGAGGTGGAACGGCTGCGCTTGGTCCACAAACGTACGCGGCCCTACCGCCCGAGGACGAACGGCAAGGCCGAGCGCTTCATCCAGACCCTGATCCGCGAGTGGGCCTACGGGGCCGCCTACCTGACCTCCGAGGTCCGGGCCCGCGTCCTGCCCCGCTGGCTTCGCTACTACAACCAGAGACGTCCACACGGTAGTCTGGACGGCCTACCACCCTTCAGTCGGTTGCGACCCCGGGTGAGAACAACGTCCTGAGACTCCACACCTAGGCCTTCGTCATGATGACGAGGTGCCTGACCTTCCGGAACTCCATCGGGTCGAGAATGCGGATCTCGGTCTGGCCGCCGACCGCCTGCACCGTGAAGCTCGAGGCGGGCTGAGGACTCAGGATCTCCACCTTCGCGGCCGGGACCCGGACGATGGTCTCCTGGTCGGTGTCGAGCGGGGTGGAGCGGCCCTGGTCGAAGCGGCCGGAGAGGACCAGGGTTCGACCCAGGCCCAGCGCGCCGCCCCTGGCCGTGATGACGCCGGACGACGTCAGGTCCTTCTTGGTCCCGACGATGACCTCGACGGTGGCGAGCTCGTGCCGCTTCTCCTCGATGGTCTGCTCCTGCACCCGCATCGCGGTCTGGTTCGCCACGACCGTGCCCTGCAGCCCGGTGACCTCGGTCTGCAGGGAGTCCACGCTGCCCGAGAGCTGCGCGATCAGCATCTCCTTGCCGGAGAGGTCGCGCTTGAGGGTGGCGATCAGCTTCTCGAGGCCGTCCAGGCGGAGGTTCTTCCGATGGAGGGTCCCCTCGAGGCGCCGGATCTTCTCCTTGGTGCGCTCGACGCCCGCGTTGAGCATGGCGATGCGTTCGAGGGCCTCGCGCTTGTTGGGCTGCGTCAGGCGCTGCTCGGCCCGGAGCCCGTCCGAGACCATCGGGAGGCCGCGGTCGCCGATGGCGATCGCGTTGAGGCTGTCCTGGATCTCCGCGATGGCGCTGAACGCGTCGGCGTACTGCGAGCGGGCCGACTCCTCGGCGTTCTTCACGTCGTTGTACTCGTACTTGGTGGTCATGTACTTGGTGAAGAAGAGGCCGGCGGCCCCGGCCAGCAGCACGATGGCCGCGGCCATGGCGAGCGTGATCGGTCTGCGCATGGTGTCCATTCCCTCTCGGCGGGTGAGTCCAGGGAGCCGCGTGAAGTGTCGTCGGCCAGGTGAGGCGGGTGGGGCTGGCCCGGAGAGGCTGTCATGCTCTGGTGCATGCCGAGCCGCACACCCCCCACCCCACGCCGGGCTACAGCATCACGCGTGCCAGAGGGACGGTGCGTGGCCGCTGCGGCGATTGCGGCGCCACCGGGGCCGACGCGGCCGGCGGGAGCCCGGCGGGTGTGGAGCATCGACGACGGGTGAGGCGGGAGCGCCCGGGGATGCCCGTCGCATGGGATCGCCTTGGACGGCACCGCCGGCCCTCTCCTCCCGCCTCCCTGACGGCGCCGCGGATCCATGCGTCAGCGGATCCGCTTCCACACCTCGCGCGAGCGCATGCCGTCCTCGCCGGGGGGGCTCAACTGGAACAGCGTGTCGCCCTTGACCTTCACCTGGAAGCACAGGACCTGTCCGCCGAGGTGCTCCGCGTAACCCTGGGCGAAGAGCAGCTGCTCGCAGTAGCCGTCCCCCACCAGCGTGTAGCCGCCGCCGCCGCTCGCCAGCACGAGGCGGGTCTCCGTGTCCCAGCAGGTCCAGGTGAAATGCGTGGGCGTGATGAGCTTGATCTGCCGCTCGTGGCCGGTCTTCTCCGGCCACACCAGTTCCCATGCGCCCTGGACGGCCGGCCGGGCCTGGGCCGCTCGCTTGACCGCGGCCGCCTCGCCGCACGCCAGCACCGTGATCGCGGCCGCCACCAGGCAAACGCTCCCGAGTCTCATCGAGTCCCTCCCGTTCCCAGGTTCCGACGAACCGCCGCGGGTCTCCCGCCGCGCCGCGCCGAGCCTACGCGCAGCGGCGGCGACTTCCAACTGCGCGCCGAAGGCCCGGGACCCCGACCCCGGCCACCACCCGGCGCGGGGGCGGGCTCACAGCAGGAGGATGCCGCGCTCCTTGTGCTCGGCGCGCATCCGGGCCGGCCAGATGCCGGCCTGGATCTCGCCGATGTGCGCCTTCTTCAGGAGCAGCATGCAGAGCCGCGACTGCCCGATGCCGCCACCGATCGAGAGCGGCAGCTCGCCGGCGAGCAGGCGGCGGTGGAAGTAGAGGCCCTCGCGGGCGGTCTGCCCGGACATCGCGAGCTGCCGGCGCAGCGACTCCGGGGTCACGCGGATGCCCATCGAGGAGACCTCGAAGACCGCGTCCAGCACCGGGTACCAGAGCAGGATGTCCCCGTTCAGGCCGTTTCCGCGCCCGTTGGGGGTGCTCCAGTCGTCGTAGTCGGGGGCCCGGCCGTCGTGGGGCTTGCCGTCGGCCAGCGGCGCGCCGATCCCGATCACGAAGACCGCCCCGTGCTCGCGGACGACCTGCGTCTCCCGCTCCGAGGGCGACAGGTGCGGGAAGCGCGCCTGGAGCTCCTCGGCGTGCACGAACGTGATCTCCTCGGGCAGGCTGGCGCCGAGGACCGGATGGCGCTCGCCGACGAACGCCTCGGCGCGGCGGATGGCGCGGTAGATGTCCCGCACCGTCGCCTTCAGCAGGTCGAGGTTGCGCTCCCCGGCGACCACCACGCGCTCCCAGTCCCACTGGTCGACGTAGATGGAGTGGAGGTTGTCCAGCGTCTCGTCCGGGCGGATGGCGTTCATGTCGGTGTAGATCCCTTCGCCCGCGGGGATCGCCAGGTCGGCCAGGGCCAACCGCTTCCACTTGGCCAGCGACTGCACGACCTCGACCGTCGTGTTCCCGAGGTCCTTCACGGTGAACGTGACCGGGCGCTCCACCCCGTTCAGGTCGTCGTTGATGCCGGTGCCGGCCTCCACGAACAGCGGCGCCGTCACGCGGCGCAGGTTCAGGGCCTGGGCCAGGGCGGCCTGGAAGAAGTCCTTGACCTCCTTGATCGCCTTCTCCGTCTCGAGGGCGGTCAGTGCGGGGCGGTAGCCGGCGGGGGTCTGGAATCGGTGGGCCATCGGTGTCGTCTCTCCTCTCGTCGGGATTCGCTGGGAGTGCCGGCGGCACGGGACGCGGGCGCGTCACGCCCGGCGTCGCCGCCGCCGGCCGCTTCGGGATCGCATTCGCGGCACGGTGATCGTGGGGGCCCGCGCGGCCGTCTCAGTTCACGCAGACGTCCATTCGGAGGGTCCGGCCGGGTCGCGGAAGGCCGAAGGCATCGTACTGGACGGCGTCGGTCAGGTTGTCGAGGGACGCGCGGACCTGCATGCGGTCGAACCACGCGGTCCCGGCGCCGAGCGGCCACTCGCGGGAGACTTCGAGGTCCCATCGCCCCGCCGGGGCCAGCCGGGACTCGAGACCGGAGTCGGGGTCGAGCACGAACTGCTCCCCGGTGAAACGCACCTCCGTCGCCACCGACAACCCCGCCGCGAGCGGCGCGCGCGCGCGGAGGCCCGCCATGACCCCGGGCATGTTCTCCGGCCGCGCGAGCCCGGCCGCCGGGTCGAGCACCCGGACGCTCTGCACCACGAGGTCCCCGCCGAGCTCCAGCCGGCCGAAGGCCCGGGAGGCGAGCGCCTCGGCGCCGGTGCTGCGGATGCCCCGCTGGTTCACGCGTTGATCCATCTTGGCCGGCCCCGGCAGACGGACCTTCACGACGGCGTCCGAGAGCAGGTGGTGGAACCCCACCAGCTGCAGGTCGCCGTGAGCGGTACGCGAGGTGACGCCGGTCTCGACGGCCAGCAGGTTCTCGGGCAGGAGCGCCGGGTTCGGCTCGAACCGCTTCAGTCCGCCCGAGTACAGCTCCCGCAGTGACGGGAAGCGCGCCCTGCGGCTCACGCTGGCGTGGGCCGTCGTCCCGCCGTCGAGATGCACGGCCAGGCCGAAGCGCCCGCCCCAGCGCTGCAGGTCCCCGAGCGACGGCTTGTCCCCCGTCACCGGCGTGCTGGCGCCGTCCAGCGCCGTGCCCAGGCTCAGGTCGAAACGCCGCGCCGCACCGAAGCCCGGGAGGCCGATCGTCGCCTGGCCGAAGGCGTCCCAGAGATGCTGCTCGTAGGGGTTGAGGACGCCGTCCAGGACCTCGTCGTGGAGGATGTCGCCGCGGGAGAACCCGAGCGCCAGGCTGGCGCGCTGCCCGAGCGACTGGGAGGCGACGGAGCGCAGGGTCCAGATCCGGTCTTCGCCGTCCTCCTGCGAGGTCACGGTGGAGTACTGCCGCGAGGAGTAGGCGTCGATCTCGGTCCGGCCCCGGTCGAGCCCGGCGCTGACCTGGACGTCGGCGCGCCCGCCCCACGGCATCGGGTGCCGCCCGCTGCCCGCGGAGAGGATGCCGATCCCGCGGGCCAGCCTGGGGTAGCGCCAGAACCGGGCGGAGGCGACTCCGAGCTGGGCGGCGATGCCGCGCTCCGCCTGGTAGCCGGTGCCGAGCAGCGAGAGGAACGCGCCGCCGTCGGTGTCGAGACGCAGGGAGAGGAAACCGTTGGCCTGCCGGACGTCCGTGTTGCGGCGCATGCCGCGGCCGGTCGGCACGGGCTCGGCGACGGTCCCGGGCAGCCCCTGGCCCGGGGAGTCACGGAACCCCGCACCGGCACGGGCGGTGAAGACCCCCGGGCGCAGGCGCAGCGGCGCCGCCACGGAAGCGGCCACGCCGTAGGCGCCGAACTGGTCCACGCCGCTGCGCAGTTGCAGCTCGCGCCGGACGCCGGCCGGGTCGGGGTCGCGGGTGTCGAACTCCACGACGCCGCCCAGGGTGTTCGGTCCGTGGGACAGCGAGGACAGGCCGCGCACCAGCGTCACTTCACGGACGGCGAGCACCGGGATCACGGAGACGTCCGCCCTGCCGTCCCAGGCGAAGGTCAGCGGGACGCCGTCGAGCAGGACGGCGACCTGCCGCGATTCGGAGCCCCGCACGGTGACCTCGGCCTCGCCGCGGGAGTTCGTCCGCAGGTGCGTGCCCGGGAGCGCGCGCAGCACCTCCTCCATCGTCGGGTCGGGCGTCAGCGGGATCGAGTCGAGTGCGGCGGTGATCGCCCCCGCCCCGCCCGGCGTGACGACCGGGCGCGAGCCCCGCACGAGGACCTCGGGCAGCTGCACGACCGCGGAATCGGCGCGGGGCGCCGGTGGCTGGGCGGCAGCCCCCGGTCCCCACGCCAGTGCTGCAGCGATCGCGGCGATCGCGGCGCGAGCCATTCGTCTTCCCGCTAGACCGAGACCGGCGGCACGACGGCCTTCTTGTCCTTGACCTCGCGGTAGGTGATCAGGCCGTCGACCGGGCAGACGAAGCTGCAGACCATGCAGCTCAGGCAGCCCTCGTCGTTGAGGATCGGCCGCCGCTTCCGGTCGTCCCATCGCAGGTTCTGGCCGCCGGCGTCCTGGCAGACGATGAAGCACTGGCCGCAGCCGACGCAGCGCGTGAGGTCGTAGTCGGCCACGCCCTGGCGCGTGAGGTCGAAGGCGTCGGTGGGATGGACGTTGGGCAGGGCGGCGCCGACGAGCTGCCCGACGCTCGCGAGTCCCTTCAGGTCGAGGTAGTCGGCCAGCCCCTCGTTGAGGCTCTCGACGATGCGCTGGCCGTAGTGGATGACGCCGGTGGTCATCTGGACGGTCGAGGCCCCGCAGGCCAGGTACTCGACCGCGTCGACCCAGGTCTCGACGCCGCCGCAGCCCGAGATCGGCAGGCCCAGCTCCGCGCACTTGGCCAGCTCGGTGACGCACTTGAGTCCGATGGGCTTGATCGCCGGCCCCGAGTAGCCGCTCATCGCGCCCCTGCCGAACACGTTCGGCCTGGGGACCAGGTCGTCGAGCCCGACCTCGGTGAGGGCCCGGACGGTGTTGATGGCGGTGATGCCGTCCGCGCCGCCGTTCTTCGCGTACCGCGCGGGCACGGTGATGTCGGTGACGTTGGAGGTGAGCTTGGCCAGGATCGGGACCTGGATGGCGCGCCGCGCGGCGGCGGTGAACCGCTCGACCAGCTCCATCGCCTGCCCGACCTTCATCCCCGACCCCTCGACCGTCATGTGCGGGCAGGAGAAGTTGAGCTCCACCATGTCGGCGCCGGCGTCCTCGCTGGCCCGGGCGAGCATGACCCACTCGTCCTCGCTGAAGCCCATGATGCTCACGATCAGCACGTGCCGGGGCCAGTTCTTCTTGAGGTAGCGGATGTCGGCCAGGTTGTCGGCGAGCGAGCGGTCGGTGGTCTGCTCGACGTTCTGCACGCCGACGATCCGCCGGGTGCCGACGTCGTAGCTCGCCATCCGCGGCGAGGGGTGGATGATCTTGGTCTTGTCGTCGACGATGGTCTTGTAGACCGTGCCGCCGAAACCGTGATCGAACGCGCGGCCGATCATCTCGGCGGTGTTGGAGACCGGCGAGGACGAGAGCATGAACGGGTTGGGGAACGTCACCCCGCACATCTCGACGCTGAGGTCCCGGTGACTAGTCATGGTGGTTCTCCCCCGCGCCCAGCGACTCGAGGATGCGTTTCGCGGCCGCCTTGCCGTCGGCCACGGCGTTCACGATGAGCGCCGGTCCGCGCACGATGTCGCCGCCGGCGAAGATCCCGGGCTTCGAGGTGGAGACCCCGTCCCGCTTCGTCTGGATCAGCCCGTCGCGGGCGGTCTTGAGGCCGGCGGCGAGCTCCCGGCCCTCCGCGGCGGGGCCGGAGCCGATCGAGAAGACCACCGCGTCGACCCGCAGCTTGAACTCGGTGCCAGGCACGGGCCGGGCGTTGGCGGGCGCGAACGAGCCGGGCCGCTTCCACACGGTCTCGATGCCCTGCACGCCGGTGACCTTGCCGGCCAGTCCCAGGATCCGCGTGACCTGCGCCTGCGGCTTGACGACCACGAAGTTCTCGAGCGCCATGCCGAGATCGGCCTTCGACGCCGGGATCTCGGCCAGGCTCTCGAGGCAGATGCAGTACACCTTGGCGGCGCTGAGGGCCTTGCAGGTGCTGGCGACGTCCATGGCGACGGAGCCGCCGCCGATGATGGCGACGTTCTTCTTGCGGACCATCCGGGCGACCGCGGCCGCGGCGCCGGCGCGGACCCCCGCGAGCAGCTCGGTGGCCGTGGTCACGTTCCGGAGGCCGGCTCCCGGCAGGGGCAGGCGCCGGGGCTCCCACACCCCCGGGGCGATGAACACCGCGGCGTAGCCCTTCTCGAGCAGCCGTCCCGCCTGGTCGCGCTGGATCGTGGTGTTGCAGCGGAAGGTGACGCCGAGCTTGCGGACGTCCTCGAGCTCGCGGTCGAGGAACTCCTCGTGCAGGCGGAACCGGGGCACGCCGTAGCGCAGCACGCCGCCCGGTCGCGGTCGGGCCTCGAAGACCGTGGCCTGGATGCCGGCGCGCGCCAGTTCCACGGCGCAGGTGAGCCCGGCGGGGCCCGACCCGACGATGGCCACGGACTCCTTCCGCGGTGGCGCCTGGGCGATGGGGTCGAACCCCATGCCCCAGCCCTGCTCGACCAGGAACCGCTGGAGCCGGCCGATCTCGATCGGCCGGTCGATGCCGGTGGCGCTGCAGTTCTTCTGGCACAGGCGCTCGACCGGGCAGGCGACGCCGCAGACCCCGCCCAGCGGGTTGTTCTGCCGGATCGTCCGGATCGCCCCGCGGACGTTCCGGACCCGCAGCTTCCAGATGAACGTGCCCGGGTCGGTGCCGGCGGGGCAACCCCTGGAGCACGGCGCGTCGTGGCACAGCAGGCAGCGCGAGGCCTCCGCGATGGCCTGGGACAGCGTGAACCCGACCTCCATGTCCGTCAGGTTCTTGAGCCTCTGGGTCGTCCGTCTTGCGGCTTTCAGCACGTCACCTCCCGACAGGTGCGAAATCGCCATGGGGGTTGCGGCCGTGGAGCGGGGAAGTCACGGTCTCTGCCGCGAGCTCGCACCGGGGTGTTGCGGTCACGCCTTTCTCTCCTATCCTTCGAACGCCGCGTCGGTGATGTCGAGGCCGCGATCGATGATCTCGAAGCCCTCGAGCAGCTGCTCCTCGGTGATGCACAGCGGCGGCTTGCAGGTGAAGCTGGACCAGCGCACGAAGGTGAACAGGCCGTTCTCGCGGAAGAACGCCTGGAGCTTCGCCATGGCCGGGTGGCTGCCGTTGTACGGCGCGATCGAGTCGCCGCTTGGCGTTCTTGCGGATGTCGATCATCCCGAACAGGCCGATGCAGCGGCCCTCGGCCACCGAGCGGTGCTTCGCCTGGAGCCGGTCCATCTCCCGCCGCATCACCCGCTCGAGCCGGGCGGCGTTCTCGATCATCTTCTCGTCGATCATCACCTGGATGACCGCCTCCGCCGTGGCGAGGCCGAGCGGGTGCGAGTTGTAGGTGAGGCCGCCCCAGAAGACGTTCTTGCGGAAGTGCGCGGCGATGGCGTCGGAGACGCCCATGGCGCCGAGCGGGAAGTAGGAGCTGGTGAGCCCCTTGGCCATCGTGCACGATGTCGGGAACGATGCCGCCGTGCTCGTAGGCCATCATCTTGCCGGTGCGGCCCATGCCGCACATCACCTCGTCGCAGATCAGCAGGATGCCGTGCTTCTCGAGCAGCCGCTTGAGGCCCTGCAGGTAGCCGGCGGGCGGCGGGAGCACGCCGTTGGTGCCGGTGACCGTCTCGATGATCATCGCCGCGATGGTGTGCGGGCCCTCGTACTCGATGATCTCCTCGAGGTAGGCGAGGTTCGCGGCGGTCTTCTCCTCGTCGGTCCTGCCGAACGAGAACCGGTAGGGCTGCGGGTCCATCACGCGGACGATGCCCGGGGAGCCGGGCTCGCTCGGCCAGCGGCGCGGGTCGCCGGTGAGCTGCATCGTGAGGTTGGTGGCGCCGTGGTAGCTGCGGTAGCGGCTCAGGATCTTCTGGCGCCCGGTGTAGAGGCGCGCGGCGCGGATGGCGTTCTCGTTGGCCTCGGCGCCGCCGAGCGTGAAGAAGAAGGTGTGAAAGCCGGGGATGACCTCGGCCATCAGCTTGCCCAGCCGCGCGCGTACCGCCGTGGCGGTCTGCGGGTACGCGTAGATCAGCTCGTCGAGCTGGGCCTTCATCGCCGCGATGACGCGGGGGTGGTGGTGGCCGATGAGCACGCTCATCAGCTGCGCTGTTGAAGTCGAGGATGCGCCGGCCCTCGGGCGTGTAGATGTAGACGCCCTGGGCGCGGGCGACGGGCAGTGGCGTGACCTGGTCGGTGGCCGCCCAGGTGTACATCGTGTGCTGCTTGCAGAGATCGATCATCTCCTGCGTGTTCATCACCACTCTCCAGTCGCCGAAGCCGGGGGACCGGCGCCACCGCGGGCGCCGGCGGGCCCGCGGCTACGAGAATCGACGCTCGATCTCGTGGTACGCATCGGGCCGACGGTCACGGTAGAACTGCCAGGACTTGCGGACCTCGTCGATGAAGGCGAGGTCGAGGTCGGCGACCAGCAGTTCGTCCTGGTCCTCGCTGGCCTCGGCGAGGATCTGGCCACGGGGGCTCACGAAGTACGAGTTGCCGAAGAAGCGGCCGATGTTCCACGGCGGCTCGGTGCCGACGCGGTTCGACGCGGCCACGTAGTAGCCGTTGGCCACCGCGTGCGCGGGTTGCTCGAGCTTCCACAGGTGCCGCGAGACGCTTGCCACGGTCGCGCTCGGGTTGAAGACGATCTCGGCCCCGTTCAGGCCGAGGCAGCGCGCGCCCTCGGGGAAGTGGCGGTCGTAGCAGATGTACACGCCGACCCGGGCGTAGCGCGTGGCGAACACCGGGTAGCCGCCGTCCCCCGGGGTGAAGAAGAACTTCTCCCAGAAGCCGGCGACGTGCGGGATGTGCTGCTTGCGGTACTTGCCGAGATAGCGGCCATCGGCGTCGAGGACCGCCGCGGTGTTGAAGAACACGCCGCGCGCGGCCTGCTCGTACACCGGCACCACCATCGCCATCTCGAAGCGCCGTGCGTAGCCCGCCATCAGCTCGGTGGTGGGCCCCGGGACGGGCTCGGCCGCCTCGTACCACCGGGGGTCCTGGCTCGGGCAGAAGTACGGCCCGTTGAAGATCTCCTGGAAGCCGAGGATCTGGACCTTCTTCTCCCCCGCCGCCTCGATGAACGGCAGGTGCTTGTCGATCATCGCCCGCTGGATCTCGGCGATCGGACGCGACGGATCGTTCAGCGGGTTGCTGCACTGGATCAGGCCACAGCGGACGACAGGGCTCATCGTGCTCTCCTAGATGGGCGAAAACGCCGCGCGCTTGAGGAACCGGCCGGTGCCGCGCTGGCCGAGGAACGTGCCGCCGTCGACGATGACACGGCCGCGGGACAGGACCTGGTCGGGAGCGCCCTGCACCACCTTGCCCTCGTAGGGTGAGTAGTCGACGCGCATGTGCATGTGGGCGACCGAGAGGTCCTGGCGCTTCGCGGGGTCCCAGACCACCAGGTCGGCGTCGGCCCCGGGGGCGATGGTGCCCTTGCGGGGATAGAGCCCGAACAGCTTCGCCGGGGCGGTCGAGACGACGTCGACGAAGCGCTGCGCGGTGATGCGGCCGGTGTGCACGCCCTCCCACAGCAGGTGCAGCCGCGTCTCGATGGTCGGCATGCCGTTGGGGATCCGGGTGAACACCTCGCGCCCCATCTGCTTGTCGGTGGCGAAGTCGAACGGGCAATGGTCGGTGGCCACCACCTGGAGGTTGCCGTTCGCGAGGCCGCGCCAGAGGTCGTCCTGCATGGCCTTCGGCCGGACCGGCGGGCTGCAGACGAACTTGGCGCCCTCGAACCCCTCGCGCGAGATGTCGTCGAGCGAGCAATAGAGGTACTGGGGGCAGGTCTCGGCGTACACCGGCAGCCCGCGCTCGCGGAAGCGCGTCACCGCCTCGAGCGCGCGCGTGGCGGTGAGGTGCACGATGTAGATGGGTGCGCCCGCGATCTCGGCGAGGCACAGCGAACGGTGCGTGGCCTCGGCCTCGGCGATCTCCGGCCGGCTGAGGGCGTGGTGGCGGGGCGCGGTCTCGCCGCGCGCGACGGCCTGCTCGATGAGCGCGTTGATGGCGATGCCGTTCTCGGCGTGCATCTGCACCAGCGCCCCGACCTCCCGGGCCCGCTGCAGCGCGCGGAGGATCTGGCCGTCGTCCGAGTAGAGCGCGCCCGGGTAGGCCGTGAACAGCTTGTAGGAGGTGATGCCCTCGCCGGCCAGCCCCTGCATCTCGTCGAGCGTGGCCGGGTTGACGTCGGACATGATCATGTGGAAACCGTAATCGATGACCGCCTTGCCCTCGGCCTTGGCGTGCCAGGCGTCGAGGCCGGCCCGCAGCGCCGCGCCGCGCGCCTGGATGGCGAAGTCGATGATCGTGGTCGTGCCGCCGTGGGCCGCGGCGATCGTGCCGGTCTCGAAGTCGTCCTTGGACACCGTCCCCATGAAGGGCATGTCGAGGTGGGTGTGGACGTCGATGCCGCCCGGCATCACCAGCTTGCCGGTGGCGTCGATCTCGCGGTCCGCCTCGAAGCGGGCGCGGGCCGAGGGGGCGGCGACCGCGACGATGGTCCCGTCGTCGATCCATACGTCGGCCTTGCAGGAGTCGACCGAGGTCGTGACGGTGCCGTTCTTGATGAGCACCCGCATGGCGGAAGCCTCCAGTGAGACGTAAACCGATCGAGCCCGTGCCGATCGAAGCCGTCGCGCGGACGCCGGCGATGCCACGCGCGTGAACCTACCGGTCCAGCCGAAGCGCCCCGCCCCGCCGGCGGGCCGGGCTCACGACATCCACGATCCGCCGGCCTGCTGCGCCCACTTCTCGGTGGTCTTCTTGGTACGGGTCCAGAAGCGGAAGCCGTCCAGGCCGGTGATGTCCATGTGGGCGAAGCCGCTGTCCTTCCAGCCGCCGAAGGCGAACGGCTCGCGCGGCACCGGGATGCCGATGTTCACGCCGAACATGCCGACGTCGAGCCGCTCGGCCGCGATCCGGGCGACGTTGCCGCTCTGCGTGAAGATGGCGCCGCCGTTGCCGTAAGGGCTGCCGTTGGCGAAGTCGATGGCCTCGTCCAGCGTCCGGGTGTGCACGATGCCGAACACCGGCCCGAAGATCTCCTCGCGGGCGCACGGCATGTCCGGGGTGACGCCATCGAGGAGCGTCGGGCCGATCCAGTGGCCTCCGGCGCAGCCGTCGACGGTGGCCTTGCGGCCGTCCACCAGGATCCGGGCGCCCATCGCCTCGGCCCGGTCGATGTGCGCCAGGATGCGCGCGTGGTCCTCGCGGGTGATGATCGGGCCCATGTCCTGGCCGAGCTTCAGCAGGCGCGTGCGCCGGGCCATGTCGTCGATGATGTGCTGCACGTCGCCGACGGCGACCATGAGCGTGGCGGCCATGCAGCGCTGGCCCGCGCAGCCGTACGCCGAGGCCACCATGGTCGAGGCGGTGAGCTCGGGATCGGCGTCGGGCACCACGATGGCGTGGTTCTTCGCCGAGCCCAGGCACATCATGCGCTTGCCGAGGGACGCGCCCTGCGCGTAGAGGCTCTTCGCGACCGCGGTCGAGCCGACGAACTGCACGGCGGCGATGCCGGGGTGCTGGACGATGGCGCTCACCACCTCGCGGCGCCCGTTGACGATGTTGAGGATCCCCCGGGGCAGGCCGGCCTCCTCGAACGCGGCGGCGATGCGGGTCGGGCCGAAGGGGACGCTGGACGCGGGCTTCAGGATGAAGGCGTTGCCGCCCATCAGCGCATTCGGGATCATCCAGAGCGGCACCATCATCGGGAAGTTGAACGGCGTGATGCCGGCGACCACGCCGAGCGGCTCGTAGCTGACCTTGCAGTTCACGCCGCGGCTCACGTCGAGCTGCGGTCCGGCGCCGCCCATCGCGAGCGAGGCCGCGAACTCGATGCACTCGATGCCCTTGCCGACGTCGCCGAGGGCCTCGCTGTAGACCTTGCCGTTCTCGGCGGAGAGCAGCCAGCACAGCTCTTCCATGTCGCGCTCGAGGATGGCCTTGAGGCGGTAGAGCACCTGGGCGCGCTCGCGCAGCGCCAGCGCGCGCCAGCCCGGCAGGGCGGCACGGGCCGCCTGCACGGCGGCGTCCACGTCGGCCGGGGGCGAGACGACCACCCGGCCCATCGTGCGGCCGTGGCGGGGGTTCTCGACGTCCAGGGTGGCGCCGGTGGACGAATCGCGCCACTCGCCGCCGATCCAGTTGCGGGCCAGGCCCGCGTCGGCGAACTCGTAGCCGCGCGGGGCGTACGTGGGGACGGCGGGCTGTGCTGCCATCGAAGACCTCCCGAGGCGCGTGGCGCCAAAATGGATGGCCGCCATGGGCTGGCGGCGGAAGCGGGAAGAGTACACCGCGCGCGCATGCCGTGGGAAGGGTGCAATCGGGTGACGAGCGCGGGAGTCGGCGTGGCGGAAGCAGGGTCAGCGGCGCCCGCCGGTGGATGAGCACGGCGGCCTGTCGCCCACCGCGCGAAAGGACGCGGACGATCGCCCGGCCGCGGGTCCCGGGCCGGCGAAGGACGCCGCCGCGCCGTGACGGCCCCGGCTATCGGAGGACCCGCTCCACGATGGCCGCCAGCCGCCCGTCGGCGTCGCCCCGGACCATCATCCGCGCCAGCCTCTCCTCGTGGGGCATCGTGCCGGCGCGCGTGACCAGGTGGACGTGAGTCCCGAGCGCGGCCGGCATGGCGTGGTCGAGCTCGAAGACGTCGCCCACCACCAGTGTCGACGCCGGAGCGGTGCCGGTCTCGTCCCAGGCGGCGCGCAGCAGGTCGAAGTACCTGCCGCGGCGCAGGTGGATCGGCCGGCCGACCCCCGGCCAGTCCACGGTCTCCGGCAGCGCGTCGAAGCGTTCGTCCGGTCGGGAGCTCGCGCAGACCGAGAACTTGCCCGCTTCCCCGCGCACGACCACCCGCTGCCGGCCGGCGAAGCCCAGCGCGTCCAGCATCGCGGCCACGGCGCGCGTGTCCGAATTGGTGACCACCCGCACGTGGAGACCGTCCGCGCAGAGCGCCTCGAGCAGCCCGCGGGCGTCCGGCCGGAAGGGCGGCGCCACGCGCTGGTAGGTCGCGCGGTGCACCTCGAGCACGCCGGCGGTGAGCGCCGCGTCGTCGAGGCCGGGGCGGTGCTCGCGCAGCAGCCGCCGGGTCACGCTGTTCGCGACCAGGTACGGGTCGGCCGCCGCGGGACAGACTCCACGCCCGTCCACCATCCACGCCGCGCTCGCCGGCAGCCGCGCCACCGCGCCCCGCGCGCGCCGCCATTCCGACTTCAGCGTGGCGTCGTCCCAGCCGAGCCGGCGCGCCAGCTCCCGGCCGGAGGCCTCGTGGAAGGCCGGAGCGTGGGCGTCCGCGTCGGTCAGCGTCCCGTCGAAGTCGAGCACGACCAGCGCCGGCCGGCAGGGTTCCGGCGCGCTCTGTCCGGCGGGTCGGAGCATCAGGCGATCATCGTCCCGTGCCACCGCCGGAGGGCGGCGGCGTGGTGACCCGGCACGACCACCACGTGGTTGCCGAGCGGCCGGTCGAGCAACTCCTGCAACACGTCGCGGCCGACCTCGACCTCGACCTGCGTGCGGCACAGGTCCGGGTGGTCGGTGTTGCGGACGAGGTCCCCGTCGACGGCCAGCAGCCGCTCCATGCGGGCGCCGCCGATGCGCACCAGCGTGACCGGGCCGGCGGGGAGCGTGCCCTGGATGCCGACCCCCAGGCCCGATTCGAAGTGCGAGCGCAGGCGATACGCGCCGCCCGGACTGCGGGGGACGGTGCAATGGGCGAGGCTCAGGCGGGGGCCGTCCAGGTCGATCCGTGACGGGTTGGCCATCCACGAGATGCTGCCGAGCAGCCGGCGGACCCAGAGCATCGCGACGGTGGCGATCAGGTCGCCCTCGCAGCCGGCGATCACGCCCTGCTCGTTCATGCGGGCCAGTGCCAGGCAGCCGGTGGTCCGCTTGCGCACCACGAGGTCGAAGCACCGCACCGCGACCGCGTCGAAGCGCCCGGCCTGCACCACCCGGCGGAGCAGCTCGTAAACGTTTCCGGCGGCCAGCAGGTCGGACTCCGCCGGTTCCACCAGCGCGCTCGCGCCCGCACGGAAATCGTCGGCGAGAGCGGCTCCGCGGGCCGCGACCTCGGCGTCGGGGTCGGCGAGGATCGACTCGAGCGGGACCGGGACCACGGCCGGCCCCCAGACCTCGGTGACCGTCGCGAGCGGAGGACTGCTCGCGACCAGCCAGTCCGACGGCTCCCCCACCAGCCCGATGCGGCTCGCGCGGAGGGCCCGCCGCACCTGCCGGTCGTGGAGTGCCGCGGCGAGCCGTTGCAGCCCGGCGTCGTCCTCCGGCCCGCGGAGGTAGACGATCTCCCCGCGGATGCCGAGCTGCTGGACGCGCGCGAGCACCTCCATCGCGGCCGGCAGCGAGTTGTGCCCCGGGTGCGCGACCAGCAAAGCCGGTTCGCGCGCGTCGAAGCCCGCGCCGTCGAGGATCAGGCGCTCCGTGCCGCCGGTGGCGACGAAGACCAGCGGGGTGGACGACGCCGGCCCGGCGGCGGGCGCCCACGCCTCGCCCCCGAGGGCCCGCAGCGGCGCCGCGTAGGATTCGACCAGGTCGCGGAGCGCCTGGCCGTCGTGGATGCTCGAGACGGCGGGGTAGAACGGGAAGCGGGACGGCGCGAGCGGGGACTGCGTCGGGAGCGGGTTCATGGCGGCATGTTCGGGAGCCGCGCGGCCCGCGTCAAGCGACCGCCGCGTGGCGTGGGCCGGCCCGCGCGGGCCCGCTTGCCCGGCATGCGCACCCGCGCCATATTGGCCGGTGCGCGGCTGCGGGACGCGCGGATCGGATGGGACCGGTCCGCGGGTGGGGCTCCCATGCTTCGAACGCAGCGCGATGTCCCCGAGGTCCACCGGCACCCGCTGCGGGAGGCGCAGATGATCCAACTCTTCGACCTGGCGGACGGCGCCATGGTACCGGCCACCTCGCTGGACCCCGCCATCCAGGTCTTCGTGAACCCCGACGCCGCCGAGCGGGACCTGCTGCGCACCGGCTTCGGCCTGGACGAGCACACGCTGTCCTCCGCGCTGGACCCCGACGAGGTGCCCCGCGTCGAGCTGGCGCCCGGCCGCGTGCTGCTGATCTGGAAACGGCCGACCAGTTACTCGGGCAGGGACACGTTCTACTTCGACGTGGCCTCGATCGGGATCCTGCTGCTCGAGCGGCGCATGGCCGTCATCGTGACGGACACCCTGCCCCTGACCAGCGGGGCCCGGCATGTTCCCGCGTTCCACCGTCCCGCCGACGTCCTGCTCGGGCTGCTGGCGCACACCATCCAGCACTACCTCGAGCACCTCAAGGTCATCAAGATGATCGCGCGGGACCTCCAGCAGAAGATCAACACCTCGATGGAGAACAAGCACCTCATCCAGATGTTCAACCTCAGCGAGAGCCTGATCTACTACCTCAACGCCATCAACTCCAACGGCGTCGCGCTGGCGCGGCTGCGGGTCCACGCGGAGAAGACCGGGTTCTCCACCGCCGATCTGGAGTTCCTCGACGACCTGGTCATCGAGAACGACCAGTGCTTCAAGCAGGCGGAGATCTACTCCACGGTGCTCTCGGGGCTGATGGACGCCCGCGGCAGCCTGGTCAACAACAACATGAACCAGCTGCTCAAGAACCTGACCCGGATCAACGTGGTGTTCCTGCCGCTCAACCTGATCGCGGGGATCGGGGGCATGTCCGAGTACAGCATGATGACCAGCGGCATCAACTGGCGGATCGCGTACCTCGGCTTCGCCGTCGCGATGATCGTCATCGGGCTGATCACCGCGACGGCGCTGCGCCGCATGGATTTCGGCGGCAGCCCGCGCGACGCCTCGCGGCGGGGCGGAGGCGAGCCGCCGGGCGCGGGGCGGTGACCGCTACCGGGCCGCCCCCCTCCCGCCACCGATGGTCTCGTCGAGGAACTGCGTCATCCGCTCGTTGAAGTAGACCCGGTTGTCGAGCTTCGCGAAGCCGTGTCCCTCGTCGGGGGCGACGAACAGGCGCGGCTCGCGGCCGAGCTCCTTCAGCGCCGTCGCCAGCTGCATCGCCTCCTGCACCGGCACGCGCGGATCGTTGAAGCCGTGCGCGATGAAGACCGGCACCCGGATCTTGTCCACGCGCTCGAGGCTCGAGATGCTGGTCAGGAACTCCGGATCGGTGAGCGGGCCGTACTCCACCTCGCGCAGCTTGCGCCGGTACCCGCTGGTCTTCTCGAGGAAGGTCTTCAGGTTCACGATGCCCACGATGTCCACGCAGGCGCCGAACAGGCGCTCCGGGCGCTCGCCGCGCTCGACGCGCTCCTGGTCCTCGACGACGCAGGCCACGGACATGAAGCCGCCGTAGGAGCCGCCGTAGGCGGCGATCCTCCCGGGCGCGCCGTACCCGCTCTTCACCAGCCACTCGGCGGCGTCGACCCCGTCGCGGACGCTGCCCCAGCGGCCCTTGTAGTCGTCGAGCATCTGGTAGGCCCGCCCGTAGCCGGTGCTGCCGCGGACGTTCGGCAGCAGGATGCCGAAGCCGCGCGAGAGCAGGTACTGGTCGGTGGCGCTGAAGCCCGGCCGGCTCTGGCCCTCCGGGCCACCGTGGTACTCGATCACGAACGGGACGGGCGTCCCCGCGACGTGGCCCGGCGGCAGCAACAGGAAGGCGGGGATCTGCCGGCCGTCGGACGCGGGGTAGCGGACCAGCCGGGGCAGCGGGAAGCTCTTCAGGTCGATGCCCTGGTCCTGGGTCCAGGTGAGCTGGCGCGTGTGCTGCGTCGTGGGGCCGCGGGCGGGCCGCGTGAAGGTGGTGGCGGAGGCGGTGCCGGCCGTGCGGGAGTTGCCGAGCGTCCAGACCAGCGTGGGGCCCCGGAACGAGGCGACGGAGATCACCCCGGGGTCCGTCGCGGGCATGGGCACCGGCCTGAAGTCCGGCAGGGTGAAGACGCTCAGGACGCCGTAGCCGTCCTCGTTCGCGATGGCGAAGAGGTAGTCGCGCCCGTCGTTGGGACCGGCGCCGTCCAGCTCGAAGCGGCCGAGCGCGGGGACCGGCTCGCGCACCGCGCCACTCCTGAGGTCCTTCAGGTACAGGCGCTGCATCCCGTCCTTGAGGTCCGACAGCATGAGCACGGAGCGCTCGCCCGGCATGTAGCCCGCGAACGAGCAGGCGGCGGTCCCGCCCTCGGGCCGGATGGTCAGGTCCTTCAGCCGGCCGGTGGCGAGGTCCAGCTCGTAGCACTGCGCGTCGGAAGCCGAGAGGTACTTCTGCACGAGCAGGCGCCGGCCGTCGTCCGTGATGTCCTGGGCCGACCAGGAGCCACTCTCCCCCAGCAGCCGGGTCGTGCGGCCGGTCGCGAAGTCGTAGCGGTAGAGGTAGAAGTCGTTCGGGCTCTCGTCGTTCGCCGAGTAGACGAAGCCCGAGCCGTCCCGCAGCCAGGCGTTCACCGCGGCCTGCGCCTTCGGGTTCGCGAAGAGCGGGGTGAGTCCCTTGCCGGGCTCCGCCAGCGGGTCGAGCAGGGTCAGCTGCGTGTTCTCGTTGCCGCCGCGCGCATGCGAGAGGATGACCTTGCTCCCGTCGGGCGAGAGCGAGAAGCCCGAGAGCCCGTCCGGGAAGTCGGTGAGCCGGAGGGTCGTCGCCTCGCCCGGCTGGTACGAGGGCTCCTGTCCGTCACGCAGCTTCGGCACGACGCGATAGAGCTGGCGCACGCCGTCCGGCCAGTCGCGCAGCAGCAGCGAGCCGTCCGGCAGGATGACCGGGGCGCCGGGGGTGCGGATGCGAAGGAACTGCTGGATCGTGGGGCGAGCGGGCGAGTCCGTCGCGGCCGCCGCCGGTGGGGCGGACAGCACGACGGTGAGCGTTAGCGCGGCAAGGACGAGGCGTCGCATGGCAGGGCTCCCGTGACCTGGGACGTTGCGGGACGGATCGACCCCGCGGCCCGCGGGCGCACGGGGAGGCGGCATGCCGGCACCCTACCGCGTGAGGGCGGCGCGGGGAAGCGACGCTTCCGGCGCTCCCGTTGCCATCCGGCGGACGCGGATCAGCGGCTCGCGCTGCTCCGCATGCCCACGAGTTCCGGGTCGGTCTTCCACGCGGCCGTGCCGCCGGCTCCGATCCGCTGCACGAGCGCGGCGGAGATCTCGGCGAGCTGGGCGAGCCCGGAGTAGTCGAAGTCCGCGCGCACGTCGTCCGTGGGGCGATGGTAGGTCCGGGCGCGGTACTCGGCGCGCTTCGCCTCCCCCCACCCGGCCGGTCGGCCCACGTAGTCGGTCCCGCCGTCGATCCATGCCGCGGGGACGCCGGCCTGGGCCCAGGCGAGCTGGTCCGAGCGGAACATGAAGCCCTGCTCGGGGGCCGGGTCGCGGCTGACGCGCATGCCGCGGGGGCCGAGCACGGGCGCGAGCGCGCGGGCGAAGGCGGCGAACGGGGCGCCGATGAGCAGCACGTCGCGCGTCAGGCCCCAGGGATTGGACATCTCGAAGTTGAGGGCGGCCAGCGTCCGCTCCAGCGGGACTGCGGGGTGCCGCACCTGGTAGAGCGACCCGAGCAGGCCCTCCTCCTCGGCGTCGGCCGCGACGAAGACCAGCGTGGGATGCGATGCGGAGCCGGCGCGCGCGAAGCCCTGCGCGAGCCCGAGGAGCACGGCCAGGGCGGTGCCGTTGTCCACGGCGCCGTTGTAGATCGAATCGCCGTCCACCGCCCGGCCGATCCCGAGATGGTCCAGGTGCGCGGTCAGCACGATGGCGTCCGGGCCCGCCCCGGGCAGCACGCCGACCACGTTGGTGCCGGCCAGCGGGCTGCGGGACAGGCGGGACGCGATGCGCACGCTGACCGGCAGCCGCACCGGCTGGAACGAGCGCTGCTCGGCCAGCCGGCGCAGCTCGTCGAGGTCCTGGCCCGCCATGCGCAGGAGCTGGCGCGCGGCGGCCTCCCGGATCCAGCCGCCCACCGGGAGGCGCACGGGGTCGTCCGCCAGCGCAAGCGTGCGCTTGGTCGCCGTGCTGCGGGCGACGTCCCAGGAGTAGCCCGCGTCGGCGTCGGTGTGGATCAGCAGCATGCCGGCGGCCCCGCGTCGCGCCGCCTCCTCGAGCTTCGTCCGCCAGCGCCCGTGCAGGGTCAGCGCGCGCCCGCGGAACCGCGTGGAGTCGTCGCGCCCCGGCTCGTTCACCAGCGCGACGAGCAGGCGGCCGCGCACGTCGGTGTCCTTGTAGTCGTCCCAGTCCTCCTCGCGCGCGCTGATGGCGTAGCCGACGAACAGCGGCTCGGTGCTCAGCACGCCGCCCGGCAGCCCGCAGTTGACCACGGCGAAGTCGTCGCCCGTGGACAGCTGGGCCCGCGCGTCCCCGCGCTCCAGCGTGATGCTCGCCTGCGGGTCCGGCGCGAACGCCTCCATCGGGACCTTCTGCAGGAACCCGCCGCGCGTGCCGGGCTGCAGCCCGGCGGTGCGGAACACCGACTCGACGTACGCGGCGGCGAACCGTCCGCCGCGCGTGCCGATCCCGCGGCCCTCGAGCAGGTCGTCGGCGAGGAAGCGCAGGTGCGCCTCGAACGTCTCCGGCGCGAACACCGGCAGGGCCTCGCCCGCCCGCACCGCATGCGCGGGGAGCGCGGCGGCGAGGACCGAGGCGAACGCGAGACCGGCGACGACAGGATGCAGACGGCTCATGGTGCGCTCCCTCCGGGAACGTTGCGGGCCGGCGGGCGGGCACGCCGCCCGCAGGCCCGTGATGCGGCGGACGCGCGGGCTCAGAGCTTCGCGGCGTTGGCGGCGAGGTAGTCGGCGACGCCATGCGGCGTGGCCTTCATGCCCTTCCCGCCCTTCTGCCAGCCGGCCGGACAGACCTCGCCGTTCGCCTCGTGGAACTGCAGGGCGTCCACCATGCGCAGCATCTCGTCGATGTTGCGGCCGAGGGGCAGGTTGTTCACCACCTGGTGCTGCACCACGCCGTCGCGGTCGATGAGGAAGGATCCGCGGAAGGCGACCGTGCCGTCGGGATGCTCGACGTCGTAGGCCTTGCAGACCGCGTGCGAGAGGTCGGCGACCATGGTGTAGCCCACCGCTCCGATGCCGCCCTGCGCCACCGGGACGTTGCGCCACGCGTTGTGGGTCCACTGCGAATCCACCGACACCCCGACCACCTCGACGTTGCGGGACTTGAAGTCCTCGAGGCGGTGGTGGAAGGCGATGAGCTCGGAGGGGCAGACGAAGGTGAAGTCGAGCGGCCAGAAGAAGACGACGGCGTACTTGCCACGGGTGGCGGCGGAGAAGTTGTAGGACTCCACGATGCTGCCGTCGCCGTGGACGGCGGCCGCCGTGAAGTCGGGGGCCTTGCGGCCGACCAGAACGCCCATGTGAAACCTCCTGGGAGTGGGTGATCGAAGGGAGGGGCCCGTGCGGGCGCCCGGCGCGGTGGCATCTTAGCACCGGGCGCGTGGATACCCCTTCGATGCACGCTGCCCCGTCCGGATGCGGGCCGGAACGCGGGCCCGGCTTCCCTAGCGGATCACGACGGCGCGCCGGGTGATGCTCTCCCCCGCGGCGCGCAGCCGCACGAAGTAGACGCCGGGGCCGAGGCCGGCCGCGTCCCACCGCGCCCCGCGCGTGCCGGCGGGCTCCACCCCGTCCACCAGCGCAGCCACGCGCCGGCCGCCGGTGTCGAACACCTCGAGCGATACGTGCGCTGCGCGCGGCAGCACGTAGGTGATCGAGGCCGGTCCGTGGAGCGGGGTCGGCGCCAGGGGCAGCAGGGCCACTGCCGTCCCCCGGGGCTCCGGCCGCACGGCCGTGGTGCCGAGCGGGAACTCGAGGTACTCGGTGCCGTCGAGGTTCGCGTCGCCGTTGCCGGCCGGCGCCTGGGCGAGCAGGGCGCCGCCGTCGGCGGTTGCGTAGCGCCCGACCGCGACGAAGACGCTCGGCGGCACGCTCCCCAGCTCGGCGCCGAGGTCGATGGTCCCCTCGAGGAAGCTGGCGGCGGCCTTGCCCACCGTCCCCTGCTGGTCGGACCATCCGCACCAGTTGTTGGAGCTCTCGTTGCCGAGGAAGGCGGCCCACGTGCCGATTTGGCCGGCCTTCGCCCAGGGCGCGCCGCGCAGGACACCACGCGTGCCGGCCACCAGGATGAAGACGTCACACCCCGCCGCGCCGGCGGCCGGCGTGGCGGCGTAGAGCTCGGTGCCGTTCCAGTCCAGGTACAGGTCCACGCCGGCGTTGCTGCAGGCCACGGCGACGCCCGCGTCGAGCGCGCCGTCCATGACGTAGAGCCTCCGGCCGGCGCCGCCCGCGACCGGGACGTGCCAGTCCTGGCCGCCGTTGTTGTCCCAGGCCCCGGCGTCGTAGTGGATGACGAAGTCCAGCGAGGTCACGGCCTGGCCGGTGGCGGCGAACGGGCCGAGCGTGAGCGCCAGGTCGCCGCCCGTCACGTTGAACGGGGTCTCGACCGCCGGGCCGGTGCCGTTGTAGAGCGTGGTGCCGGCCGGACGGTAGGCCGGGATCGGGGTGGCAAAACCGTTGACGCCCCAGTGGAGCCGCGCCGGCTGCGTCGTGCCGTGCACGGTGATCGTGACGGAGTCGGTCTGCTGCGGGGCGCCGGGGATGACGGTGACGCCGGTCGGGCCAGCGCCGCCCGCGCCCACCCAGACGTGCTGGATGGCGGAGCGGCTCAGGTTGCCGAGCGAGTCGGCGGCCTCGATGTAGTAGTCCACCAGGACGCTGGCGAGCCCGGTGACGCGGGCGGCGTAGCGCTTCGCCCGGCGCAGCGGCAGCGGGTCGGTCGTCGAGGCCAGGTCGCTGGCCGTGCAGGCCACGGAGACCCACGCGCCCACGCCGGCCCCGCCGGCGTAGGTGTCGTTCGCCGCCGCGTCCACCGCCAGCTGCCCGTCATCGTCGAGCCGGTAGCGGAGGGTGACCGACGCGAGGCCGCTCACGTCGTAGGCGAAGGTCCAGACCTCGAAATCGCCGGACTGGGCGATCGTCCACTCGGTGCCGCCGGGGTTGTAGGGCTCGCGCTGTGGGACGAACACGGTCGGCCCGGCGAGGTCCGCGCCGCCGCTCACGACCGGCTGGGCGTGCAGCACGGCCTGGTTCGCTGCCCGCGTGGGGTGCGCGTCCCAGATGCCGCCCTGCGCGCCGTCCCAGTACCAGTAGTCGCTGGCCTCGGCGTTGAGCAGGTCGCGCCACGCGTCGATGGTGCCGGACGCCGCCGGGGCGATCAGCTCGGCGGTGGCCACGACGTTCCGGGCGGCGGTCACCACCGCCCAGGAGTTGCGGTCGGGGCTGTAGCCGGTCGATCCGGGATCGCCGAGCCACTTCTTGAACTCGGGGTCGCCGTTGTCCGCGCCGCTCCACGAGCCGTTCTCGACGTGGATCACGTCGCCGGTGTCGGGCGGGAACATCTCGAGGTAGTCCTCGACCGTCGTGCCGACGAAGCGGCCGGGGTTGGCCGCGAGCCAGTCCACGAAGGCCTGGAAGTTCCCGTGGTAGTAGCTCTCGCTCCCGCCGCCGTAGTTGTCACCGTCGTGGTGGAGCACGACGAGGAGCGGATGCGCGGGATCGGTGTTGTAGGGCTGGAGCTGGCTCATGACGGCGTCGTACTGCAGGGCGCCGAAGCCGCCGCGGCCGTCCTCGTTGCCCAGGTAGCGATCGGCCGGGACGGCGATCATGCGCGAGGTCTGCCCGCTCGCCGGGTCGCGGTACTGGACGAAGTGCGGGCGGTGGCCCCACGCGCCGGAGACCGGCGTCGGGGCCCAGACCCCGCTCAGCTGGACCCAGTCGGCAGGGTCCGGGTTGCGCACGTCGGCCCGGTTCGGTTCGACCAGGTTCCCGCCGGTGCTGTAGGGGTAGGCCGTCGCGGCGCGGTCGAAGTGGACGTTGTCCACCAGGACCCACTCGAGCCCCTCGGCCGCGAGGGCCGGGATCATGCGCTGCGTGAACGCGTTCTCGGGCGGGAAGATCCCGCGCGAGGTGGCGCCGCCGAACGCGGAGGCGAGGCGGCCGCGGTGGGCCTGGATCTGCCTGCGCAGGTCGGCGGGTTCGATCAGGCCCATGAGCGGATGGTGGTAGCCGAAGCCGACCAGGTCGACGCGCGGGTGGCCGAGGACGGTGGTCTGGGAGTGGATCGAGGTCCAGGGGCTCTTCCACTGCTGGAAGTTGGGGTTGCCGCCCGCCTCGAGGGCGTCGAGGTTCTCGATCAGGGAGCCGCTGAGGCTGACCTGTGCACCGAGATGGCCGAGGCCCGCGGCGATCCCCTTCTCGACCGCGTCCCTGGGCCATCCCGTATACGGCCCGCTGCGCTGGCTGTGGATGTCCACCACCGAGTAGGGGTAGCGCTGGCCGGCCTCGGTCTGGAGGACGGACTCGTAGGGCCAGTAGATCGGCTGGTGCATGTGCCAGAGGAAGGCGACGTAGATGGGCGGATCCGCGGCGGCCGCGGCCGGGGCCGCCGCGGCGGCGAAAGCCTCCGGGAGGAGGAGGAGGGCTGCGAGTGCGGCGGCCTTTGGCGCCCGCATGGGGGACTCCTGGTCGATGGTGCCTGCGAGTGCGTGACGGCTCCACGCGCGCGGGCGATGATTCTACCTCTCGCTCCGGGTCCGTGCGAACCGGGGGATGGAGCGCCGCAGGCCCCACCGGGAGCTTGACACTCCAGCGGGCCCTGCCGATACTTGCGTCCGCCTTGGTCACCTGCGGGGGGTCGAACCTCCGGTCCGTGCGTCGGGGTCCGCCCCGGCCCCGGCCGCTGGTTCCGTCATCGCGGGCAGACCGAAGCCGGTCAGAGTGGCCGGGCGCAGCCGCCGCGTCCAGGCGGCACGAGAGGGTCCCCGGACCCGGCATCAAGGAGTTCCAAGTGGCTCGTGGCACCGTGAAGTGGTTCAACGAAGCGAAGGGGTTCGGATTCATCTCTCAGGAGGGTGGCGAGGACGTGTTCGTCCACTTCTCGGCGATCTCTGGCGAAGGATTCAAGACGCTCGCCGAAGGCGATGCCGTGGAGTTCGACGTGAACCAGGGCCCCAAGGGACTTCAGGCCGCGAACGTCCGCAAGGTCTAGCAGGCCCCGGGACCAGCACGCCATACGGGAGGGGCGCCGTCCGGCACCTGCGACATGGGCCGGCACGGCGCCCCTCTCTTTGCGGACGTCGAGCCGCCCCTACCCCGTCACCTCGTAGCGCAGCAGCGACTCCACCGGGTATCCGGCAAGGCGCTCACGGCCGCCGAGCCCGGCCAGCTCGATGAGGAACAGCGTCGCCAGCACCCGGGCCTGGAGTTGCTCGACGAGGCGGACCGTGGCAAGGGCGGTGCCGCCGGTCGCCAGCAGGTCGTCCACCACCACGACCTGCTGCCCGGGGCCGAGTGCGTCCGCGTGGATCTCGAGCGTGTCCTCGCCGTACTCGAGCGAGTAGACCTGCCGGACGGTCCGGCCGGGCAGCTTGCCGAACTTGCGCGCCAGCACCAGCGGCACCCGCCAGTGCAGCGCGAGCGCGGTGCCGAACACGAAGCCGCGCGACTCGATGGCCACGACGCCTGCCGGCCGCGCGGCGCGCTGGCTCATCCGCTCGACGGCACGGCCGAGGGCCGCCGCATCGTGCAGCAGCGGCGTGATGTCCTTGAAGACGATCCCCTTGCGGGGGAAGTCGGGGACGTCGCGGATGTACTTCTTCAGGTCGTCCATGCGCGGCTCTCCATGGTTCCGGTTGGCGGGCGGCGTCGCGAGCTCCCCGCGGCCCTCACTGGACGCTGCCGTCGCCGGCGCGCGCCGTCTCCTGCAACTCGATCGCCCGGCGCAGCTTCTGCAGGGCGCGGGCCTCGATCTGCCGCACGCGTTCGCGCGAGATCCCGAACAGGCCGCCGGTCTGCGCCAGCGTTCGCGCCACCCCGTCGTAGAAGCCGTAGCGGATGCGCACGATCTGCTCCTCGCGCTGGCTCAGCGAGCGCAGCAGGCGGCCCACCTGCTCGTGCTCGAGTTGCAGCTCGATGAGGCGTTCGACCGAGGGGGGCGATTCGGCCAGGTCCTCGGTCGAGAGCTGCTCGTAGGCCTGCACGCTGGTGCCTTCGTCGAGCGACCGCAGGCTCGCGAGCAGGCCCCCGAGCCGCGCCGCGCGCGGGGTCGAGATCTCCATCGTGTGCGCGACCTCCTCGGCGGTCGGGTCGCGCCCGAGGCGCGCGCGCAACGCGCGCTCGACCCGCACGAAGCGGTTGACCTGCTGGAACATCTGCACCGGGATGCGGACCGTGCGCGATTGCTCGGCCACGCTCCGCAGGATGGCCTGGCGGATCCAGATCGCGGCGTACGTCGAGAACCGCAGTCCGCGTCCCGGGTCGAAGCGGTCCGCCGCCTGGATGAGCCCGAGGTTGCCCTCCTCGATGAGGTCGAGCATCGGCAGGCCGCGGTTGCGGTAGGCGCGCGCGAGGTACACCACGAGCCGCAGGTTCGCGACGATGATCCGCTTGCGGGCCTCGGCGTCGCCGGCGCGGGCGCGGCCCGCCAGTTCCATCAACTCGGGATGTTCGAGCAGCGGCACGCGCCCGATCTCGGCGAGGTAGATGTCCAGGAGGTCGCGCTCGGCCCGGTCCGCCCCGACGGCGGGCTCCCGCGTCCCCGCCCCGGGCTCGATCTCCGGCTCCGGCAGTTCCACCCCGGCCTGGAGCGCGTCGGCACGGAAGCGCTCGAACTCGACGTCGTCGAAGTCCGGATCGACGAGCAGGCCCTCGTACTCGTCCTGGAGGACCGCGCCGCGGGGCTGCGCCGCCGCGAGGGCGGCGGCGAGCCGATCGCGGAACCGAACCAGGCCGGTGACCATGGGCCCCCTCAGCTCGAGCGGCCGATGCGGAATTCGCGGAATCGCGCGGGCCCCTCGCTCCAGCTCGCCTCCACCTGCCCGACTATCGCCATCGCGGGGCCCTCTCGCGCGATCTCCATGAGTCGTTCGAGCGCGTCGCGCGCGCCCTCGGCCTCGACCACCACGGCGCCGTCGGACCGGTTGCGGACCTCGCCGGTGAGCCCGAGGGCCCTCGCCGCCTGGAGAACGTACCAGCGGAAGCCCACTCCCTGCACGCTTCCCGTGATCACGAGGACGACGCGGTCCATGGCTCAGGCCGCAGGGGTGCGCAGCGGGTCCCCGCCGGCCGGGCGGCGCGCCGGCGGTCCTGCGGAGGCGGGGAGACGACGAGGGAAGAAGTGGTCGGGGCGAGAGGATTTGAACCTCCGACCCCCTGGTCCCGAACCAGGTGCTCTACCGGGCTGAGCCACGCCCCGACCGATGATCAATCCCGAGATGGGTGCCGTTCCTCCCGCCACGCGTCAAGTCCGAGCAGCGGGACGAAACGGCACTCCCCGTGTCGGCTGCACTGCCATTCGCCGACCGGCGACCGGCGCCAGACCTCCAGGCGCTGGATCGCGGCCCCGCCCACGGGAATCACGAGCACGCCCCGCGCGCCGAGTTGTTCCTTGAGGGCCTCCGGAACCCGGGGAGCCGCCGCAGCGACAACGACCCTATCATAGGGCGCGAACTCCCGCCAGCCGAGGGTGCCGTCGCCTTCGAGCAGGCGAACGTCCGCCGCGCCCAGGGCGGTCAGGCGTTCCCGCGCCTCCGCCAGCAGTCCGCCGATCCGCTCGACGCTGCAGACCTCGCGGACCAGCCGGGCCAGCAGTGCGGCCTGGTAGCCGCTCCCGGTGCCGATCTCCAGGACGCGGTGGCCAGGCTCGAGCTCGGCCAGCTCGAGCATGCGTGCCACGATGTAGGGCTGGGAGATCGTCTGCCCCCAGGCGGTCGGCAGCGCCCAGTCGCCGTACGCCGCGCTCCACCGCTCGCGCGGCAGGAACAGGTGCCGGGGCAGCTCGCGCATGGCGGCCAGGATCCGCGGATCGCGCACCCCGCGCGCGCGGAGCTGCTCGTCCACCATGCGAGCCCGCTCGGACGCGAAGGCGTCGGGCTCCGCCTGCCCCGGATCCGGCGCTACTTCTCCAGGCGCCATGCCTCCAGCTCCGCGAGCGCCGTGTCGGCGGTGAAGTCCAGACGCAACGGGGTAACCGAGATCCAGCCGTCGTGCACGGCATGGAAGTCGGTGCCCTCGATGGACTCCCACTCGGGGTCTTCCCCGCCGATCCAATAGTAGTCGCGGCCGCGCGGGTCCACCTTCTTCACCAGCGTGTCGTGGTAGACGCGGCTGCCGAGGCGGGTGACCTTGACCCCGCGGGACTCGGACCACGGGCCGCCGGGGAAGTTGACGTTCAGCAGGTGGCGGCGCGGCAGGCCCTCGTCGAGCAGCCGCCCGACCAGGCGGGCGATGAACCGCGCGGGCTCAGCCATGTCGGGCACCGTCCGCGTGGCGAAGGAGGCCGCGATCGCCGGGGTGCCCTGCAGGGAACCCTCGATGGCCGCCGCCACCGTGCCCGAGTAGAACACGTCCTCCCCCATGTTGGGTCCCAGGTTGATGCCGGAGATGACCAGGTCGGGGGCGCGATCCAGCAGACCGTAGAACGACGTGATCACGCAGTCGGTCGGCGTGCCGTCGACGCTGTAGACGTCGGGTTCGTGCTGCTGGATGCGGAAGGGGCGCTGGAGCGTGAGGGCGTGCGAGGTGGCGCTCTGGTCGCGGTCCGGCGCGACGATGATCACCCGTCCCAGCGGGGTCAGCGCGTCCTTGAGGTGACGCAGCGCGGGCGCCTGGATGCCGTCGTCGTTGGTGAGCAGCACGTTCACCGGACCGTCCCTCCCGCTCCGGCGGAGCGTGGCCCCGCGATCCCGGCCCGGTGCGCCGCGCGCATCGCGGCGGGCGGCATCACGCCCTCGCCGGTGAGGCGCAGCAGCGTGCCGATGATGCGTGGCACGTCCTGGAAGGCGCGGACCTGGCTGCGCTCCTCGCCGTAGATCGTCGGGATCTCGACCTCGGCGATGCGGAAGCCGAGGCGCGCAGCGCGCACCACCATCTCGGTCTCGACCTCGTAGCGACCGGGCGTGAGCGGTGTGCGTTCGAGCAGGCGGCTCGAGTGGAGGCGGTAGCCGCACTGGCTGTCGGAGACGCGCTGCCCGGCGAGCCAGGTCGCCCACCGCGAGGAGAACGCGTTCGCGAAGCGGCGCGCCAGCGGCATGTCGGAGGTGCGCGCCCGCGTCCCCAGCACCAGGTCCGCGCCGCGCTCCGCCGCGCGCACCAGGGCGGGCAGGCACTCGGGCGGGTGCTGGCCGTCGGCGTCCAGCGTCACCACCGCGTCGAACTCGTCGCGGAGCGCGGCGAAGCCCGCCAGTAGGGCGTGTCCCTTGCCGCGGTTCGTCGCGAAGGAGTGCACGCGGGCGCCGTGCCGTCGCGCGACCTCGGCGGTGTCGTCGGGCGAGCCGTCATCCACCACCAGCACGGCCGGAGGCTGCTCGAGCGCGGCGAGCCGCAGCAGCACGTCGCCGAGCTTCGCGGCCGCCTGGTACGCGGGAACGAGTGCGGCGAGACGCATCAGGCCAGGCCCTCCGGCAGGGGCTCGAACGCGGACCACTGCCGCGGATGCTGTCGCAGGTGACGGCGCAGGCTCTCGACGAAGCCGTCGGCGCGCACCGCGGCGGGCTCGAGCGGATGCTCGAAGTGGAGCGCGTAGCGTCCGCCGGGCCGGCGCACGATCACCGCCGGGAGCACCAGGGCGCCGGTGCGCCGGGCCAGCACCGCGGCCCAGGCACAGACCGAGGCGCGCCGGCCCGTTTGCGGTCCGGGCGCCCCGCGATCCGCCATCAGGGCGACCCACTCGCGGCGGCGAAGGGCGGCGGCCGCCGGGCGCCAGAGCGGCCGCTCGGGCATCAGGCGCACGCCCCAGGCGCGGCGGCGGCGCGCGTAGAAGCGCTCGACCCGCGGACTCCCGTGCGGACGCGCGACCAGGTGGACCGGCGTGCCGCCGGCGGCGAGCCAGGCGGCGCCCAGCTCCCAGTTGCCGAGGTGCGCCGACAGCAGGATCACGCCGCGCCCCGAGTTGCGCGCGGCCTCGAGGTGTTCCGCGCCGTGCACCTCGACCGCCCCGGCCAGGGCGCCGGGCGGAGCGTGGCCGAGCCTCAGGAAGTCGACGAAGTTTCTCGCGAAGTTGTCGAACGCCTCGCGCGCCACGGCGTCGAACGGCGCCCCGGGCTCGCCCGCGAGCAGCCGCGCCAGGTTCTCCTCGAGGCGGGCACGGGCCGGCACCCGCAGCGCGAAGACCAGCCGCGCGATCCCCACGGCCAGGCGGTCGGCCGCCGCGGCGGGCAGCGCGCGGACCAGCCGGTCGGCGGCGAGATACAGCATCCAGGTGAGCATGTCGGAGTCACTTTGCGGCGCGGACCGGCAACTTGCAAGCCCGCGCCCGGGGCGCCGCGGGCTCAGTGCGGATGCCGGTGGCGGAGGACGTGCGGTCGCTCGAGGCCGTGCGCCAGCATCAGGTCCTCGTCCGCGAGCAGCTCCGCGCGTCGGCCCCTGTGCCACCACGCTCCCCCGGTCGAGCACGATCACGCGCGGGCAGAGCTCGACCACCAGCTCGAGGTCGTGGGTCGCGATCACCTGGGCCACCGGGAGGTTCGCGAGCAGGCCCTTCAGCTCCCGGCGGCCGCGCGGGTCGAGGTCGCTGGTCGGCTCGTCCAGCGCCAGCAGGCGGGCCTCGCAGGCGAGCAGGCCCGCCAGGCAGACACGGCGCTTCTCGCCCCGGCTGAGGTGATGGGGCAGGCGCTCGTCGAAGCCCGCGAGGCCGACCTGGTCGAGGGCCCGCGTTCACGCGGGCGGCGAGGTCGGCCCCGCGCAGGCCGAGCTGCTGCGGGCCGAACGCGACGTCCTCCCACACGGTCGGGCAGAAGATCTGGTCGTCCGGGTCCTGGAACAGCAGTCCGACGCGGGCCCGGATGGCCGCCAGGTGGGGCTCGGCGACCGGGTTGCCGAAGACGTGGACGGCGGGGACCGCGGCCGCACGCTCGGGCAGCAGCCCGTTGAGGTGGAGCAGCAGCGTGGACTTGCCGGCGCCGTTGGGACCGATGAGCGCCACGCGTTCGCCTTCGGCCACGTCGAATCGGACGTCGTGAAGGGCGGTCGTGCCGTCGGGGTAGCGGTAGCCGAGGCCCCGGACCTCCAGCGCGTTCATGTCCTCCAGCCCCGCGCACACATCGCCGCGTAGATGCGCTCGGCGCGCTCGCTGCTGCGCACGAAGAGGTGCGCGATGACCGAGGCGGACGAGCGCCAGGCCGACGCGCGGTCCGCGGTGAAGGTGCGGCTGCGACGGGCGCGCGCCATGCGGCCGCCCTCGTCGGCGAGCACGAAGAGGTAGCGGTGCATGAGCGCCAGCGTGGTGACCAGCAGGGACGGGACGCGGACGCGCCGGAGCACGCCGAGGACGGCGGAGAAGCGCGTCGTGGCGGAGAGCAGCACCATGCAGGACAGGCACAGCGTGCTCCGGGTCAGCGTGACGGCGAAGACCCGGACCCCGTCCGGCTGCAGGAGCGTGAGCAGCGCGACGCCGAGGGCGAAGGGCTCGACCAGCAGGAGCCGGCGGGCGAGCGCCGCCGGCGCGATGCGCGAGAGCCCGGCGACCAGCAGCAGCAGCCCCGCCCCGGCCCCGTAGGCGGCCCACGACGCGCGGGGCAGCAGAACGACGGCGAGCACGAACGCGAGCGCCGCGCCGGCCTTGACCCCCGCCGGGAGCCGGTGGATCGCGCTCGGGCGGTGCTGGTACGGCTCAAGCAGGGCGCGGCGCATCGCCATGGGGCCCCTTCCCGCCCCGCGGGGCGCCGGCGCCGCGGGAAGGCGTCAGCAGGGTGGCGAGCAACCAGGCCAGGACGAACGCGACCAGGGTGCCGGCGCCGCCGGCGATGCCCGTGGCGAGCGCGGCGGAGCCGATCCCGGGGAAGCGGTAGTCGCGGAGCGGGGAAGCGAGGACGGGGGGCGCCGCCCGGTGCTCGAAGCCCAGGGTCGCGGCGACCCGCTCGAGGCCGTCGGGCCAGCGCGAGGCGAATGGCGCCACGAAGAGCGCCAGCGCCAGCGCGACCAGCAGACCCCGCGCCGCGAGCTCGCCCAGGCGCGGCCGTGGCCCCGGTCCGGCCGGTTCGAGCAGCAGCTCGGGGCGCGCCCGGGCGACCGCCGCGACCACGAGGGTGGTGATGACGGCCTCGCCGAGGCCGATGAACATGTGGACGCCGCCCATCGCGGGCAGCGCGGCCCGCAGCGGGACGGTGCCCGACAGCGCGAGCTGCCCGGCGCAGGAGAGCGCGGCGGCGACGGTCGAGGACCAGGCGGCGAAGGCCGTGGCGAAGAGCCGCCCGCGCAACCCCTCCCCCGCGACGCGTCGCAGGACGCGGTAGACGACGTAGCCCACGGTCGGCGCGACCAGCGCCATGTTGAACAGGTTCGCGCCGAGCGCCGTCACGCCCCCGTCGGCGAACATCAGGCACTGCAGGATGAGCACGGCGCTCATGACCAGCACCGCGGCGGCCGGACCGAGCAGCACCGCCGCGAGCACGGCTCCGATGAGGTGCCCCGAGGTCCCGCCCGCGACCGGGAAGTTGAGCATCTGCGCGGCGAAGACGAAGGCCGCCGCCAGGCCGATCAACGGAATCCGCCGCGGGGGGACGGTGCGACGCACGGCTGCCAGCGCCAGCCCCAGGCCGGCGGTCGCCAGCACGCCGGTCGTCACCGCCGTCTTCGCGTCGAGGAAGCCGTCGGGGATGTGCACTGGGGTCCCTCCTTCTCGGGGCCGGGTGGCAGCCGCCGCGCGATCGCGGGGCTACTCGCCGGTCGTCGTCACGGTCAGCCGGCCGTGCGTGACACCCTTCGCGGCGGTGAGGCGGTCGGCCAGGCGCTTCACGGCATCCGCCGGCCCGCGCACCGCGAGCACCTCCATGCAGTCGTGGTGGCTCAGGTGGACGTGCAGCGTGGCCACGATGAGGTCGCCGTGGTCGTGCTGGAGGTTCGTCAGGAGCGCCTGGATGTTCCGCCGGTGGTGGTCGTAGACCAGCGTGATGGTGCCGGCGATCTCGTGGGTCCCGGCCTGCGCGCGATGTTCCAGCAGGTGGGCGCGGACCATGTCCGCGACCGCCTGGGAGCGGTTGGCGTAGCCCTTGGCCCTGGCCATGGAGTCGAGTTGCCCGGCCAGGACGCGTGGCATCGAGATGGTGAACCGGGTGAGCGGGGGTCTGTTCATGGTGTGACCTTTCGCGCACTTCGTAACACGACGAACGGAGCGCGGTCAAGGCGCGGGGCGGGCGAGGCGGGAGGCGCGGGGTGCGCCGGGCGGCGTGGGGAACGCCGCAGTGAAAGTGGTCGGGGCGAAAGGATTTGAACCTTCGACCCCCTGCCCCCCATGCAGGTGCGCTACCGGGCTGCGCTACGCCCCGACCGATGCGTTGCGACGTGAATCTATGCGACCGCGGCCCATCGCGCAAGTGGGCGTCCGGGCGGGGCCGGGGCGCCGATCAGGCGTGCAGCCCCGGCTTGCGCAGGCGGCTGAGGAGTTGCTTGAGCTCGGTCTTCACCTCGTGGATCGCGAGCTTCTTCTCGGCCTCGCCGAAGACCAGTTCCACCTGCTGCGGCGCGGGCTCCTTGCGCAGGTCCAGCAGGTGCCGCTTCGCACCGGCGATGGTGAAGCGCCGGTCATAGAGCAGCTCCTTGATCCGGAACAGCAGCTTCACCTCGTCGGGCCGGTACATGCGGTTCCCGGCCCGGTTCTTCTTGGGGCGCAGCATGCTGAACTGCGTCTCCCAGTAACGCAGCACGTGCGGCTTCACGCCGACGACCTCGGCGACATCGCTGATGGGCCGGTAGAGCCTGGACTCGGACTCGGGTTCCGTCTTGAGCGGCGACAATTCGATCCTCCCCTGCCGGCCCGTGCCGGTCCCGCCGCGGCGTGGCGCGGGCGATGCGGGTTTCACTGCTCGCTCTTCAGGTCTCGCGTCATGAGGCTCTGCACCGCCTCGCGGGGGCTGCGGCCCTCGAACAGCATCGCGCACACCTGTTCCGTGATCGGCAACTCGACCTCGTGTGCCCGGCCCAGGTCGCGGGCCGCGCGGGCGGTGGTCACGCCTTCCGCGACCATCACCATGTCCCCCAGCACGTCGGCGAGCGGGCGGCCGCGCCCGATCTCCTCCCCCACGTGCCGGTTCCGGCTATGGCGGCTCATGGCCGTCGTGATCAGGTCCCCCAGGCCCGCGAGCCCGAAGAAGGTCTCGCGGCGCCCGCCGAGTGCGACGCCCAGTCGCGAGATCTCGGCCAGCCCCCGCGTGAGCAGCGCGCCCTTGGTGTTGTCCCCCCAGCCGATGCCGTCGCACACCCCGGCGGCGATCGCCATGACGTTCTTCAACGCCGCGGCGTACTCGCAGCCGACGACGTCGGTGTTCGTGTAGACGCGGAACGCCGGTGTCGAGCACAGCAACTGCACCGCCCGGCCCCGCGATTCGTCCGCCGCGGCGGCCACCACCGTGGTCGGGATGCCGCGACTGACCTCCTCGGCGTGGCTCGGGCCCGTGAGGACCACCGGGCCGGGATCGCCGAGGCACTCCGAGAGCACCTCGCTCATGCGCTTGAGGCTGCCGAGCTCGAGGCCCTTGGCCGCGCACACCGGCACGCCGCCGTGCCCGACGAGAGCGACCTTGCGCGCCACCTCGCGGACCGCCTGCGAGGGCACCACGTAAAACGTGAAATCCGCCGACTCGAGCGCGGCCTCCAGCTCCGGTAGAACCTTAACCCCATCGGGGAGCCTGATGCCAGCCAAAAACTTCCGGTTCTCCCGGTCGCGGAGCATGGCCTCGAGGTCCGCCTGCACGTTGCACCAGAGCCGGACGTCGGACCCGGCCCGGCACAGGTGGATCGCCAGCGTCGTTCCCCAGGAGCCGGCCCCCAGCACCGCCACGGTGCTCATGACGTCCGCCCTCCCCGGAACGAGAAGCGTCGCTCCTCGCCGCGCGCGAGCCGGCGAAAGTTGTCGCGGTGCCGGAACACCACGAGCACCGCGAGCAACAGGCCCAGCAGGAACGTGGGGCTGCGCAGGCCGCCCGGCGCCAGGAAGCCGAGCGCCACGGCGAAGGCGAGCGCGCCCAGCGTCGAGCCCAGCGAGACGAAGCGCGTGGCCGCCAGGGTGAGCAGGAAGACCCCCACGAAGACGCCGAAGGCGACGGGGGCCAGCGCGAGCAGCACGCCCGTGGTGGTGGCCACGCCCTTGCCGCCCTTGAAGCCGGCCAGGCAGGTCCAGACGTGCCCGGCCACCGCGGCGACCCCCACGGCCAGCCGGCACCACTCGGGACCGCCCGGGAACGCCGCGGCGAAGGCGGCGTGCGGCAGCAGCCACACCGGCAATGCCCCCTTCGCGATGTCCAGGACGAGCGTGAGGATGCCGAGCGCGGGGCCCAGGGAGCGGTAGACGTTCGTGGCCCCCAGGTTGCCGGAGCCGATCGTGCGGACGTCCACGCCGCGCGCCAGCCGGCCGATCCACAGTCCCCAGGGCAGCGAGCCGCTCCCGTAGGCGATGGCGACGCACAGCAGCAGGGCCGCGGCCACCGCGCTACTCGCTCTTGCGCACGCGCATCTTCAGCGGCGTGCCGTGGAAGCCGAAGTGCTCCGCGAAGCGCAGCCAGAGGAAGCGGCGGTAGTTGTCGTTGAGCCGCTGCGGGTGGTTCACGAACAGGGTGAACTCGGGCGGCGAGGAGCCGGTCTGGGCGATGTAGTACAGCTTGGGGATGAGTCCGCTCCCGGTGGACGGCACGCCGCGCTGCCGCTGCACCTGCTCCAGCCAGTCGTTCAGCGCGCGGGTGGGGATCTTGCGCGAGTGCTCCTCGACGCGCTGCAGGATGAGCTTCGGAAGGCGGCCGAGGTTGATCTTCTCGGTGGCCGACACCGGGACCGCGGGGAGGTCCTTGAGCGTCGGGTAGCGGTCGGTCCGCTCGAGCGTCAGGCGCTCCCAGGCCTCGTGCCGGCCCTCGATCAGGTCCCACTTGTTGTAGACCAGCAACAGCGCGCAGCCGGCGTCCAGGGCGTTGTGCGCGAGCCGGGCCTCCTGCTTGAGGAACCCCTGCGTCGCGTCCAGGACCAGGCAGGCGACGTCCGCGCGCTGCAGGGCGTTCAGCGCCCTCACCACGGCATAGAACTCGGCCTCGTCCTGGTAGCGCGACTCGCGGCGGATGCCGGCCGTGTCGATCAGGGTGAAGGTGCCGGCGGGGGTCTTCCACTCGGTGTCGATGGCGTCCATCGTGGTGCCGGCCAGGGGCTCCACCAGGACACGGTCCTCGCGCAGCAGCATGTTCACGATCGACGACTTGCCGACGTTGGGCCGTCCCACGATGGCGACCCGCGTGCTCGGGGGCGCCAGTTCCTCGGAGCGCCCGGGCAGCAGCGCGACCACCTCGTCCAGCAGGTCGCCGACACCGAAGCCGTTCTCCGATGAGACCGGCTGGGGCACGCCCAGCCCGAGGCGGTGGAAGTCATGGGTGCCGAGGTCGCCCGGCTTGTCCACCTTGTTGACCACGAGCAGGCTCTTCACCTGGCGGCGGCGCAGATCGCGGGCGATGGCGACGTCCAGGTCCGTCACGCCGGTCTTGACGTCCACCATGAAGATCACCGCGTCGGCCAGCTCGATGGCGATCTCGGCCTGGCGGCGGACCCGCGCGTCGCGGCCCTCGGCAGCGCCGGGCAGGAAGCCGCCGGTGTCCACCAGCAGGAAGGTGTAGCCGGCCCAATCGGCCTGCGCGGTGTTGCGGTCGCGGGTGATCCCGGGCCGGTCGTGCACCACCGCGCGACGCTCGCCGAGCACGCGGTTGAAGAACGTCGACTTGCCGACGTTCGGGCGGCCGATGATGGCCACGATGGGCTGTCGAGTCGCGGGTGCGGCCAGGGAAGCCTCCTCGGAAGGCTCGACGCGCCGGCAGGATGTTCCACCCGCGCCGGTGCGCCTCAGGCCATGATGATATGGAGCGGGCAACGGGGGTCGAACCCGCGACCTCAAGCTTGGGAAGCTCGCGCTCTACCAACTGAGCTATGCCCGCCCACACGAGGTCCGCTTCAAGCCGGGGCTGAACCTAGTGCCCGAACGCGATGGTGTCAACCGGGCTGGGGCGCTCAGGATCGTGCCCGGCCGGGGCCCAGCGCCCGCAGTGCGGCCTCGAGGAGCCGGCCACCCGCGGGCCCGCCGGCCTCCAGCCGGATCGCCTCGCCCTGGTGCCGGAACCAGGTCCGCTGGCGCTTGGCCAGCTGGCGGGTGCGCAGGCTCGTGCGTGCCTCGGCCTCGGCGCGACCGATTCCTCCCGCGATCAGGTCGAGCGCCTCGTCGTAGCCCACGGCGCGCAGCGCCCGCAGCGGCTCCGCCTTTCCCGCCCCGACCAGCGCCCGCGTCTCGTCGACCAGCCCGTTCTCGAACATCCAGCGCGTGCGCCGCTCGATCCGCCCGTCCAGCTCCGGTGACGGCAGCGCCAGTTCCAGCACCGCCCACTCCCCCACCACCGCGGGCTCGCCCTCGCGCTCGTGCCACCACGAGAGCGGCCGGCCGCTGGCCTCGTGGACCTCGAGCGCGCGCGTGACGCGCTGGCGGTCGCGGGGCGAGAGCCGCGCGGCGGTGACCGGGTCGACGGCGGCCAGTCGTTCGTGCAGTGCTTCGGGGCCGGCCGCGTCCAGCTCCGCCTGGACGCGGGCCCGCACCGCGGCGTCGTGCGGCGGCTCCCCCGAGAGGCCGTGCTGGGCGGCGCGCAGCCAGAGCCCCGAGCCGCCCACCAGCACGGGAGTGCGGCCGCGCGAGTGGATCGCCCCGCAGACCGCGCCGGCCGCCTTCGCGTACCAGCCGGCGCTCGGCCGTTGCCCGAGCTCGAGCGCGTCGAACAGGTGGTGCGGCCGCGTCCCGCGCTCGGCGGCCGACGGCTTGCCGGTGCCGATCTCGAGCTCGCGGAAGACCTGGCGCGAGTCGGCGCACACCACCTCGCCGCCGATCGCATCGGCCAGCGCCTCGCCGAGGTCGGTCTTGCCGGTGGCGGTCGCGCCGACGACGGCGATGACGCGGGGCGCGGCCACGGGACTACGCCCGGCCGAAGCGCCGGTGCAGCTCGTCGAGGTCGAGCCGCACGAAGGTGACGCGCCCGTGCGGGTCGCCGTGGGGCCGCGAGGTGGCGAACAGCCGGTCCACCAGCGAGCGCATCTCTTCCTGCGTGAGCGGGTCGCCGGCGCGGGTCGCGGCATGGCAGGCCCAGGACGCGGCGAGCCGGTGCGAGAGGTCCTCGTCCGGGGAACGGCCGGTGCTCTCGTTCATGCCGTCGAGGACGTCCTGGAGGAGCTGGCCCGGGCGCTCGTGGCGCAGCCCGGAGGGCACGCCCTGGACGACCACGGTGGGCGGGCCCAGCAGGGAGAGGTCCCAGCCCAGTTGCTTGAGGTACGGGCCCAGCTCGAGCAGCAGCTCGAACTGGTCGTTGGTGAGGTCCACCAGCGTCGGAAAGAGCAGCTGCTGCGCGACCCCGTGCTCGCCCTGCAGCCGCGCCAGCGCCTCCTCGTAGAGGATGCGCTCGTGCGCGGCGTGCTGGTCGATGATCACCAGGCCGCCCCGCACCGGGGCCAGCACGTAGGTCTGGTGGAGCTGCCAGAGCACGGGCTCGGCCCCGGCGGCGGGCGCGGCCGGCGGGGCGGCCGTCGCGGGTGCACCCGGGAGCTCGAGGCCGAGGTAGGTCTGTTCCGGCGGCCCTTCGCGCACGCGCTCGGACCACGCCGGGTACGCACCGGTCTCCCGCGTGCCGCCGGCCACGACCGCGAAGGGCGGCGCGACCTGGGACAGGGGCCGGGAGCAGGCCGAGGTGACCAGTGAGAAGACGCGGTCCTCGTCCGCGAAGCGCACCTCGCGCTTGGTCGGGTGCACGTTGACGTCGAGTCGCTCGGGGGGCACCGTGAGCCACAGCGTCGCCGCGGGGAAGCGTCCCGGCGGGAGCAGGTTGCCGTAGGCCTGCCGCAGCGCCGCACCCAGCATGGGGCTCTGGATCCAGCGCCCGTTCACGATGTAGATCTGCCCCTCGCGCGTGGCGCGCGCGTGCTCGGGAAGCCCGAGCAGCGCCTCGATCCTCATGCCCTCGCGCTCGGCCTCCACCTCGAGCAACTGCGTGGCGTGGCGGGCCCCCCAGAGCGCGGAGGCGCGGTCGCGCCGGGACGCGAGGCCCGTCCCCGGCACGGCGGGCCACTGCAGCCGCTCCTTGGAGTCCACCACCAGCCGGAAGCCGACCTGCGGATAGGCCAGCGCGTAGGCCTCCAGCAGCCGCAGGGCCGCGCGCAACTCGCTGGTCGGCGAGGTCAGGAACTTGCGCCGCGCCGGCGTGTTGTAGAACAACTCCGCGACCTCGACCGTGGTCCCGGGCGCACGCGCCGCGCTGCCGCGGTCGGTGACCGCGCCCCCCTCGAGCGCGACGAAGGCGGCGGACGCCGAGGCGGCGGGGCGGCTGGTGAGCCGCAGCCGGCTCACCGCCGCGACGCTCGGCAGGGCCTCGCCGCGAAACCCGAGGGAGGCGAGGCGGTCGAGGTCCTCGAGGCGCGCGAGCTTGCTCGTCGCGTGACGTTCCAGCGCCAGGTCCAGCTCGTCGGCGCGGATGCCGGAGCCGTCATCGGCGACCGCGAAGAGGTGGTCGAGCGCCCGCTCCACGCGCACTTCGACCGAGCGCGCCCCGGAATCGAGCGCGTTCTCGAGGATCTCCTTCAGGGCCGAGAGCGGCCGCTCGATGACCTCCCCCGCCGCGATGCGGGAGGCGGTCTCGGGCGGCAGCCGCCGGATGGAGCCTTCCATCGGGCCTCCGCTTGAGGGGCGGAGCAATACCCGACCGCCGGAAGCCCGGTCAAGAACGAGCTGTGGATAACTGCGCCGTCGCAGTCCTGCGGGATGGAAGGATGGGCTGGCGGGCGGCGGATCGCCGGTCGCCGCGCCGGGGGACGGCCTTCGAGGCTACGGAGCCAGCCAGCCGCTGGCGGTGGCCAGGAAGCGCTCCGCCTCGGCGGGCGTGGCGACCTGGACGCGGTCCTCGGCCGGCACGGGGGCCGGCAGGGAGCCACCGCCCTCCCGCCATGCCGCCTCCCAGAGCGCCGCGATGCGCCGCCGCACCGGTCCGAAGGCCACGAGCGAGCAGGCCGTGAGCATCACGACGACGTTCTGCCGGGGCCGGAACAGCCGGTCGGTGTCGCGCAGCTGTGACGGGAGCCGCTCGCACAGCCAGGCCAGCGCCTCCACGTGGTCCGCGAACTCGAAGTGGTGCGCGGCGAAGGCGAGCCCGTCGCGCTGGTTGCGCGCGACCGCGAGCGAGAGCGCGGAGCGGAAGCCCTCGAGGTCGAGCCACCCGTGCTGGTCCTCCGGCACGAGCGGGAAGGCCGGGACCACCTGTTCGCGGTCGCGCTGGTCCCAGGCCTGGCGCAGGTCCTCGACGGTCTGCTGCCACGTCGTCCAGCCCGAGGCCGGGTCGATGGCGGCGGCCGCGATCACTCCGTGGCTGCGCGTGGTGCGGAACGGCCACGCCCCCCAGGCCTTGCCCTCCTGCGGCCCCGTCAGGCGCGTGATCACCTGGGGCGTGTTCTCGCTCAAGGCGAGGTCGATCAGGCCGGCGAGCAGCGTGTCCTCTTCCCCGACGCGCGCCAGCAACTGGACCGCTCCGGAGCGGCCCGCGCGCATCTCGGCCGACCGCGCCCCGGTGCCGTTGGCGAGATCGGCGAGCGCCCGCTCGAGCCCCTGCCGGTCCTCGATCGAGGGGAACTCCGCGAGGCTTCGCACCTGCAGCTCGGAGCGTCCGATGGGCGCTACCTCCCGCGGGGCGGTCGTACCGCCCTCGCCGATGTCCGGGAGCGCGTGCTCGATCAGCGCATCGAACTCCGCTCCGCCCAGGGCGTTCTCCAGCGCGATCGCGTGCAGTGCGAGCGGCGCCTCGACGCCGGGGGTGTGGGCGTGCTCCAGGTCGGTCCCGTGCAGCAGGGACTCGGGCGAGACGCAGGGGGTGCCCAGCGCGAGCAGCAGGCCTTCGACCTGCGTGCGCCGCGGGCTCCGCTCGCTCACGATGGCCAGATCGAAGATCTCGCGGGTCAGGTCCGCCAGGTCCGTGGTGCGCGGCAGCTCGCAGAGCTCGGCCATCTTCAGCCCCGGCCCGTCCCCCGCCGGGCCCGCCACCAGGCGTACCGAGAGCCCCGGCCGCGCCAGCAGCTCGGGCATCAGGTCGGCGTCGCGCCAGTCGAAGTCGACCAGCACGACCCGCTTGGGGATGGACTCGTTGGACGTCGTCGCGGATGAAGTCACGGAGAGCTCCTGGCCCAGGGCCGCTACGGCGAATGCAGGGACCGTACCACGGGCCGGGCTCCCGCAGTCCGCGGTTCGGCCGCCCTTTCGGCCGAGCCGGAGCGAACGCGGCCGGGCATCGCGCACGACGTGGAGCCGGGGGGGTTGCGGAATGGCGGTATCGTCCGCGGGTCCGGGTGCTGTCCCCCGGGCGGCCGGAGACGCCGGTCCAGCGGGCGCCCGGTCCCGGGAGACCCTGGCGCCCGCTGCTCCCATCAGCGCGTGGGCGGCGGAGGCAACGTCACGTCGCGCAGCCCGCGGTCCAGGATCCGCACGGGGTAGCGCTTCTTGAGGTCCTCGAAGAAGCCGACCAGCGCACGCTCCGTCTCGGTCCGGCGCTCGGTCTCCACCCGGGTCGTCAGGGCGCCCGCGTCCGGCGGCCGGATCTCTTTCGTGCGCAGGCGAAGGACTCCGGCCGGGAGCGTGACCCAGTCGCTGAGGACGCCGGGCGCGAGACCGTCGGTGCCGTGGAGCCCGAAGATCAACGTGTCCACCGCGCCGCTGGTGCCGATCCCGGCGATGGTCTGGCCCGGAGCGACGTCCGCGGCGTGCCGCAGTCCGCCCCAGAGCGCGCCGATGCTGTCGAACGACCAGCCGCCCTGCAGGAGGGAATCCAGCTCGACCCGCTTGGCCGTGAGCGTGCGCAGGGCCCCGTCGGCACGGTAGGCCTCGAGCGCCCGGTCACGGGCGTTCTCCCAGCTCGCCGGGCCGGGCGGGCTGATGCTGTCCACCCAGGTCACCGCGTAGCCCAGTGCGCCGATCCGGGGGTGCAGCGGGACGAGCTGCCCGACCGCCAGCCGCTCGAGCTGCTGGTAGTAGGCCTGGAGGTTCGGCGGGTTCTTGCTCCACTCGCCGATCGAGTACTGGTAGGAGTAGGTCGTGAGGTCCATGCGCCTCGCCGCCTCGCGCGCCTGGCCGGCGTTCTTCAGGACGCGCAGCAGGCTGTCGGCGCGCCGGGCCGCCACGGAGTCCGCCTTCTGCTCGGCCGCCATCTCGGCGACGTCGGAGTAGATGTGCGCCAGGGGCTGCGCGACCATCGGCACGTATTCCCGCGTCTTGATGAGGTGATAGCCGACCGGGCTGCGGACCGGCGCGGGGCTCAGGTCCCCGGGACGCATCGCGAACGCGGCGCGCTCGATCTCGGGCAGCATCGCGCCGCGTCCGAACGTGCCGAGATCCCCGCCGGTATCCTTCGTGGCCGGGTCGTCGGTCACCCGCGCCGCCATCTCCGCGAAGTCCTCACCCTCGCGCAGGCGGGCGAGCAGGCTGTCGGCCCGGGCCCGGGCCTCGCGGTCGGCCGCCGGCGTCGAGTCGCGCGGGCTGATGAGGATGTGGCTCGCGCGCACCAACTCGGGGGCCGAGAAGAGATCCATGTGGTCGCGGTGGAACCGTTCGACCTCCGCCCGCGTGAGGTGGATCGTGAGCGCCTTCGGGATGGGCACGAACGCGCGCGAATAGTGGATGACGGGTGCCCCGGTGAATCGCTGCGGCGAGGAATCGTAGAGCCGTCGCGCCCCCTCCTCCTCGCGCGCGAGCCGCCGCGCGGCCCGGCGGTCCGCGAGGTCCTTGCGGGCCTGCTCGAACGACGGCACGTGTCCCGGGACCTCCTGGTAGATGTCGAACGCGACCCAACCCCGCGTGGCACGAGCGAGGCCGGACCCGAGCGCGCCCGCGCGGCCCGCCAGCGTGTCCCCCAGCATCGCCCCCAGGCTCCCGCTATCCGCCGGCAGGCCCGGGACGACCGGGTCACCGTCCCATGTCCGCAACCGCCGCTCGAGCGCCGCGTCCCGCCGGCCGCGCGCCCAGGTGTCGGCCAGCTGGCTCGCGAGCACGCGGGACTGCTCGAACCGGCGCTCGCTCAGCATCCGCGCCCGCACGTCGCCCTCCACCTCGTCGAGACTCCGGGCCACGACGCCTCCCGTCCGGCTGCTGAACGAGGAATAGTCGGCCAGGTGACCGCGGTAGTACCGCTCGACCTCCGCCGCGGTCGGCCGGGCGACCGCGACGACGGCGGTGTCGGCGACGGCGTATCGCAGCCGATACGCCGTCACCTTCAGGCTGTCCCGCACCTCGCCGTACAGTGCCCGGAGCTCGCGCTCATCGAGCGCCGCGCGCTGCCCGGAGCGCAGCCGCGAACGGATCTCGCGGGCGACCTCCTCGAGCGGCCGCGTGTGGGCCGGCTCGACCTCGTCGGTACGCACGACCAGCCAGCCCTTCTGCGCCGGTACCGGCCGGGGCAGGACGGTGCCGGCCGGGGACGCGAAGAGGGCGGCGTTCGTCGCGGGGTCGCCGCGCCAGTAGCCCGGGAAGTTGCCGGGCAGGACGACCTGGTTCGGGCGCGGGCCGCCGAGGTCCACCGAGGCCGTCTCCAGCGTCGCGCCACCGGCGACCGCGGCAAGGACGCTGTCGGCGCGCTGCTTCATGCGGGCGCTCCAGGCCGCGAGCGCCGCCGGGGCCGCAGCCTCGGCGGCGGGGAGCTCCGGCTGATCGACGAAGACGATGGAAAGCACGGCGCGCGCCGGTTGGAGGTAGTCGGCGGCATGGGCGCGATACTCGTTCAGCACGTCGATCTCGCGCGGCTCGGTCGGCGTGTCGTCGAAATCGGGAGTGCGGAAGGCGAGGTAGTCGATGGAGGCGCGGGTGAGCGCGCGGGCGGCCCGGGCGCGCAGCCGGGCTTCGCCCGGCGCCTTCTCCTTCTGCACCCGCTCGATGAGAACCTGCGCGCCGAGGGTCGCCCGCAGGTTCTGCAGGGTGCTCGCCAGCAGGGCGGGGTTCTGGAGACGGGCCGCCTCGTATCGCGCGGGATCGAAACGCCCGTTCACCTGGAAGAACGGGTCCTTCTTGAGCTGGGCCTCGGCCTCCTGCTCGCTGGCCAGCAGCCCGCGGCGCCTGGCCTCGAGCGTGAGCAGGTCGCGGCGGATGAGGCTCTCGAGGATCTGGCGGCGCATGAGGGGCTGGAACTCGGCCGGCAGGTCGCTGCCCGTGCGGGCCTTGTAGTCCGAGATCGTCATCTGCCCGCGCCGATCGAGCTCGGCCTGCGCGATACGCAGGTCGCCCACGGTCGCAGCGGCCGGAGGCGCGGCCGGGGCCCGCGGCGCGACCTGCGCGCCCGCGATGCATGCGGCCATCGCCGACACCGCCACCACCGCCGCCACGGTCCGCCACCTGGACTCGTTCATCCGGAACTCTCCCTTCCTGACCGCCGCCTTGACGCTGCCGCGCGCCCTTCACTAGCGTGCGGAGCTGTGACCTGGACCTTCGATTCCGCCGCGACCGTGCCCGGCTGGCGCCCGGCGCCCGCCGACCCGGCCCGCGTGTTCGCCTTCTCGACGCGGCTTGGCGGGATGAGCCTCCCGCCCTGGGACACGCTCAACCTCGGGCTCTCCTGCGGCGACCGGGCCGAATCCGTGCTCGAGAACCGCCGCCGCCTGCTCGAGAGCCTGGGGCTCGATCCCGCGAACCTCGCCACCGCCGGCCAGGTCCACGGGGTCTCCATCCGTTCCGTCTCGCGCCCCGGGCACGAGCCCGGCTGCGACGCGCTATTGACCCTCTCGCGCGGCGTCGTCCTCGCCGTCGCGACCGCCGATTGCATGAGCCTGCTCTACTCCGCCCCGGGCGCGGTTGCCGCCGCACACGCCGGCTGGCGCGGAGCCGCCGCCGGCCTTCCCGCCGCCACCCTGGACGCCCTCTGCGCCGCCGGCGGCGTGCCGCCGGCGGCGGTGCGAGTGGCCATCGGGCCGTGCATCCGCGCCTGCTGCTACGAAGTCGGCCCCGACGTCGCCCGGCGCTTCCCCGCCTCGGCCGTGAGGACCGTGGACGGCCGCCTGCATCTCGACCTGCCGGGTGCCGCCCGCGTCCAGTTGACCGACGCCGGCCTCCCCGCGGAAGCCCTCGAGGACGTCGGCGCCTGCACCTGCTGCGAGCGCACGCGGTACTTCTCCCACCGCCGCGACGCCGGTCTCACCGGGCGCCACTGGGGCCTCGCGGCCCTGCGCGCCTGAGCGCGGCCCGCACGGGCGCAAAGGGCGGCGCCGATTATAGCAGGGTTCGCGGAGCGTGCCTCCTGCTCATCCCAGCTCGAGCGGGTTGAAGCCCAGGTCCGGCCGGCGCACCCGCCGCAGCGTTCCGGGGTCCGTCACGACCTGGACCTCGCAGGTCACCGTGACGACGCCACGGAACAGGTGCCCGGTCCAGGCGACGAGGTCCTCCCCTGCGATCAGGACGTGGCAGTGCGGGAACGGCTCCCCGTCCAGCTCGCTGAAGTTGCCGGTGAGCGAGCCGATCTCGTGCTCGCCGGTGAACACGCGGCGGACGTACTCCTTCGTGGAGCGGATGAAGAAGCCCAGCTCGCACTCCCCGACCGCCCCCAGCCCGGAGATGAGCCCGGCGCGGACGTTCTCGCGGCGGGCGAACCCGGCCAGCGAGGCGATGATCTCCTCGCCGGTCTCGATCCTGACGGCGTACCCGTAGCGGGTGGGCTGGATCTGCATGGCCGTGTCTCTCCGGTCGGCCCGGTCAGCGGCCCGGGGGCGCTGGGCCCGCCCGGGCCGGCACCGTGGCACGCACGGACCGCACGGCGGGGTTGCCCGAGAGGTCCACCACGCGCACGCTGGCGGTGTGATCACCCGGGGCCACGTCCTCCAGCCGGACGCGGAACGAGTGCGCGGCCTGGTCGGTGAACCCGCCCTCGGGCGTCACCGCGCGCCAGCCCGCGTCGTCGAGCGAAACCTCGATGCGCTGGAGCGGGCCCACCGCGTCCTCGGCCCTGCCGGTCACGACCACGGCACCGGCCTCGCCGCGCGCCTCCAGGTCGGTGACGAGCGGTGGCGTGTTGTCGAGCGTGAAGGGCTGGCTGAGGGCCTCGATGCGCAGCTCCTCGCCCACTGCGTTGCCGTCCGCGTCGCTGGCCGTCACCCGCAGGCGGTAACGCCCGTCGGGCAGCGCGCTCGTGTCCCAGGTGTGGTTCGTCTGCTCGAGGTCCTTCGCGACCGGGGTCCAGGGCCCGGCGGGCTCGGGCCGGACGTCGAGTCGGAAGCGCAGCGGGTCGCCGTTGGGGTCGCTCGCCCGCCACTGGACCGTCCGAAGTCCGCGGGCCCACATCGGCAGGTCGCGCAACCGGGCCGGCGTGGTGGCGGACGGGGCGCTGTACTCGACGCGCTGCCCGCCGGGCAACGTCTGGGTGACGGCGTCCATGCGGGGCTGGAGCTCGCCCTCGCGGAACGCTCCCCCCTGGGGCGAGACCAGCACGTCCTCGACCCGGGGTGCCTGGTTCTGCTCCCGCCAGGCGGCCTCGACCGACTCGACCCGCGGGTGGCCGCCTTCGAACACGACCCGCCACTGCAGGTAGCGCGCGGGCAGGGAGCGGATCGCGCCACCGTGTTCGCCGCCGGTCACCGGGGCCCACGGTCCCCAGGTCGAATCGGGCTCGTCCGTGTTGCCGCTGCGCGTGCCGACCGAGACCCGGCCCCCGGCGGCGTCCCCCCGCCACCGGAGCTGTCCGAAGCGCGCGACGCGGCGCGCGTCGAGGGCCTGGGAGAGCAGCTCGCCCCGCGGCGCGGGATCGGGGCCGAGCTGCCACACTGTGGCCGGGTTCGAGGTCGCGGCGTAGAAGCGGCCATCCGGGCCCGCTGCCAGGGCCGTGACCTGCCCGGCGGGGCTGGCGAGCCACTGGGTCGCGCCGCCGGCGCGCTCGACCAGGTACACGGCCGCCCGGCTCCCGGTGGCCGCGACCAGCCCCCTGCGTTCCCCGGAGGCCCCACCCGCCCCGGCGAGGGCGAAGACGAGCGACTGCGGCGAAGTCCACCATGCCATCGCCGAGGAGTCCGGGACGATGCGGTAGAGCGTCGCCCGTCCGCCCGCCGGGGCGCTCTCCACCGGCGCGGGTGTCCCGGCCTTCTCTTCCTCGGTCGTGCCCGGGGTGCTCAAGGCCGCCGCGTAGAGGGCGCCGTCCGGACCGAAGGCGAGGGCGCGGACCTCGTCCTCGCTGGCGTCGAACACCGTGCGGATCGAGCCGTCGGCGAGCGCGTGGTAGACGCGGCCCTTGGAGTCGCCGCCCGCGAACACCCCGCCGTGGCCGTCCGCGAGGATCGAGACCAGGTTGCTCTCGTCGGTGTCCGCGAGGATGCGGGCCTTCCCGCTCTCGATGCGCAGCAGGCGGCCCTTCGAGCCGGTCGCGGCGTACCAGGCGGCGCCGTCGGCGCGCGCCAGGCCCCAGACGTAGCGCTCGCCGGTGCGCGCCAGCAGCGTCGTGTCGCCGCGCGCGGAGACGCGGTAGACCAGCCCCTCGGGCCCGGTGCCGGCCACGACGCCGTCGCCGTCCACGGCCAGCGAGAGCACCTGCCCCGCGGCGACCCGGGCCCACGGGCGGGCCGGCCCGCCGGGGCTCCAGCGCAGGATGCGTCCCTGGTCGCCCGCCAGCGCGACCGAGCCGTCCTTGAGCACGACGGCCGCCCAGACGACCGTGAGGCTGTCGAGCGGAGCGGAGGTCGCGCGCGGCCCGGTCTCGAGCGCGCCGTCCGGGCGCACGACGATACCGCGCGACTCGGACCTGGCGTAGTCGGACGGACTGTCGAGGACCCACCACTGGGTGTCCGAGGCCCGCGCGCCGGTCACCGGGACGGCGGCAAGGGCGAGCGCGAGGAGCACGGCGGACGCGGGAAGAAGGCGACGTCTCGGGGACACGTGCACGGGATCTCCCTGGCTCATGGGGTCTTGGAATCGACGGTGAGGGCGAGCTGCAGCTCGCCCCGGATGGTCTCCCCGAGCGGGAGCCGCGTCTCGTCGAGCAGCGCGGCGTCGGCGCGGCGCGCGAGGTCGCCGGCCGCCTGCCCGCTCGAGAGCAGGGCCGCGGCCGACGCCGGCAGCTCGGGGTAATCGCGCCCCTCGACGGTGACGTCCGGCGCGCTCGCGAGGATCACGGCGCACAGCGTGCCCGAGGACCGGAGGCGCCCGAGGCGCCGCCAGGCGTCGTCGAGCGACGTGGGGCGGTAGCGGGCCGGGAAGCGCGTGGCTTCGTAGCGCGACAGCTCCGCCCCGCCGCCCACCCAGAGGCTGTAGCGCCCATCGGGAAGCTCCGCCGCGACGGGCAGCTCGATGACGCGCGTCTCGGTCGGGCCGCGCCAGCGCTCGATGCGGCACTCGACGCGCGCGCGGCCGCCGGGCCGGACCGTCGCATCGAGCAGCCGGGCCGAGCGCAGGGCCCACTGGCGCCGCCCGGGCGACACCTGGATCGCGATCCCGATGCTGTCGAGGCGCAGGCGCTCGAACGGGTTCCCCATCAGGAACGCCAGCGGCCCGTTGATCGCGCTCGCGGCCTCGCCGGTGGGCGACTCTCCCGCGCTGAAGTCCTGCACCACCAGCGGAGGCGAGCCGCGCCGGTGGAGCGTGAGGGTCCACGCCAGCGTCTGGCCCGGACCGGTGCCGCCCGATTCGAGCAGGCAGTTCAACGTGGCGAGCCCCACCATCTGCGCCGCCAGGGTGCGGTCCTCGACCACCTCGAAGCGGAAGCTCTGCGACGCCGGCCGCGCGCCGTCGATGCGGACCGTCAGCGGCAGAAGCGGCACGCGCGGCCCGAGCATGCCGGACACGCCGGGCCGCCGGTCCTGCGTTACCACGCCCACCTCCCGCCCGCGCGAGCCCAGCTTGAAGGAGACGTACTCGCTCGCGACCACGGTGGTGATGCGCGCGGTCGAGAGCGGCAACCGCACGTCGCCGGACTGGAAGAATGGATGCCCGAAGATCAGCACCCGGTCGCCGTCGCGCCAGGTGAGCGTGCCGATGGCGGACACCTGCAGGTCCCCGCGCATCAGATCGACCGCGACCGCGGAACCGGGCTCCAGGCTCGCGGCGTCCGGACCGCCGTCGGGGGTGCTCCCGCCCGGGACGGCGGTGAAGCCGAGGGGCGCGAGCCACCGGCGCGCCGCGTCCAGCGCGGCCGGGGCCAGGCCGCCGCACGAAAGCGGGACGGGCAGCGACACCAGCTCGCCCGCGAGCGGCCCGCCCGGCGCCTGATCGGCCCCGGGGGCCGGCAACGGCTCGCCGGATGCGCCTTCGTCCCAGTGGAACTCGCCGAAGCTGACGCCGCCCGGCAGGCCGGAAAGCTCCACGCCGGCGGGGCCCCCCGAGGGACCGCTGGTGGAGGCCGGCGGCTGGTCGAACAACCTCAGCATCTCTCGGATCGGCGTGACGCCGAAGAGCGGCTCGCGGCCGAAGGGCCACGACGAGGCCAGCGCCCCGATCAGGCGGCCGTCCACGTAGACCGGCGAGCCGCTCATCCCCTGGGCCACGCCGAGCTGCCGGAGGCGTTCCGAGGTCGCCCGCGCGATGATGGTCTGGCCGTCGACCCGGCCGCCCGAGATGACCCCCACGATCTCCGCGGGGAACTCCTCGATCGAGTCGCCGCGGAAGACCGAGCGGACGATGGCCCGGTCGCCGAACTTGAGCTGCTCGGGCGCGAGAGTGGGCGGAGGCCCGGTCCCGGCGTGCGACGACGCCGCGCTCGCGAGCGCGGCCAGCACGGCGAAGAGCAGCCCGGCCGTCACGCGGGCCCCGTGCGGGGTGCGCAGGGCGGGAAGGTCGCACCGGATCCGTATCATGGACCGGCACTCTATCAGAGGCTCCCGGGGCGGCCAATCCTCCCGGCGCGGAATTGACGAAGCGATGTAGATGCGGAAGCCCGTGCGCCCCCGTTGGCGCGCGGCGCCGCGGCCGGGCCCGGTCTTGCCACCCCGCGCTCCACCACGTAGGCTGTCGTTCATGCGCGCGCCCCTGCTCGACCGGCTGGCCCAGGGACCCCTCCTGGCCGACGGCGCGATGGGCACGCTGCTCTACGAGCGCGGCGTCCCCTTCGGACACTGCTTCGACCAGGCCAACGTCACGAGCCCCGAGCTGGTCGAGGCGATCCACCGCGAATACCTCGCCGCGGGCGCCGAGCTGATCGAGACCAACACCTTCGGCGCGAACCACCAGCGCCTGCTCTCCCACGGGCTCGAGCAGGACGTGCGGATCATCGCCCGCCAGGGAGCGCGCGTGGCCCGCGCCGCGCGCGAGATCGCCGGCGTGCCCGCGTTCGTGGCGGGCTCCATCGGGCCGCTCGGCAAGGCGCTGCTGCCCTTCGGGCAGGTGGCGGTGTCCGACGCGGAGCGCTGGTTCCAGGCCACCGCGGAAGGGCTGATCGAGGGAGGCGTGGACGGCTTCATCCTCGAGACGTTCCAGGACCTCAACGAGATCCTGGCCGCCCTCCGCGCGGTGCGCAGGGTCTCGATCGATCTGCCGGTGATCGCGCAGATGACGTTCGGAGTGGACGGCAAGACGCTCTACGGGCACGCCCCGGCGCTGGCCGTGCCCGCGCTGAGACAGGCCGGGGCGGACGTCGTGGGCGTGAACTGCGGCGTGGGCCCGCAGGCGACCCTCGAAGTGCTCGAGGAGATGCTCGCGGCGGCGGCCGGGAGCGTGCCGGTATCGGCCATGCCGAACGCCGGGTTGCCGCACCTGCACGGTGGCCGATTCCACTATCTCGCGAGCCCCGAGTACTTCGCGGAATTCGCCGCCCGCGCGCTGGAGATGGGCGTGCGCCTCGTGGGCGGGTGCTGCGGCACCACCCCCGCCCACGTGCGCGCCATGCACGAGCGGCTCGCCTCGCGCCTGCCGGCCGAGAAACTGACGCCCGGGGCCGAAGTGCGGGTGCTGGAGCAGCCCCCGGCCCCGGCCGAGTCCGCGCCCGCCGGTTCCGAGGCGCCGTTCCTGTCGCAGCTGCGGCGCAAGTTCGTGGTGAGCGTCGAGCTCGACCCGCCGCGCGGGGTCTCCACGAAGAAGGTGCTCGAGGGCGCCCAGCTCATGGCGCGGCGGGGCGTCGACGCGGTGAACATCGCGGACTCCCCGATGGCCCGCATCCGGATGAGCGCGCTGGCGCTCGCCTACGAGGTCCACGCCCAGCTGCCCGCGCTCGAGATCATCCTGCACTTCACCACCCGCGACCGGAACCTGATGGGCCTGCAGAGCGACCTGCTGGGCTGCCACGCGCTCGGGTTGCGCAACATCCTGTGCCTCACCGGGGATCCGCCCAGCCTCGGCGACTACCCGAACGCCACCGCCGTCTACGACACCGACTCGATGGGGCTCATCCGCATCGTGGGCCAGATGAACCACGGCACGGACCTGGCGGGGAACTCCATCGGCGCGAGCACCTCGTTCGTGATGGGCTGCGGCGTGAACCCGACCGCCGAGGACCTGGACATCGAGCTGGACCGCTTCCGGCAGAAGCTCGACGCCGGGGCGCAGTTCGTGATGACGCAGCCGGTCTACGAGCTGGGCACCTGGGAGCGATTCCTCGGGCGCCTCGGCGGCAGCCCCGGCATCCCGATCCTGGTCGGGATCCTGCCGCTGCAGTCGTTCCGGCACGCGGAGTTCCTGCACAACGAGGTCCCGGGCATCCAGGTGCCCGACTGGATCCGCGCCCGGCTCCACGCGGCGGGCAACGAAGGCCAGCGGGCCGGCGTCGAGCTCGCGCGGGACCTCCTCGCCCAGTGTCGCTCGAGCGCCAACGGGGTCTACCTCATGCCCTCGTTCGGCCGCTACGAGAACTGCCTCGACGTGCTGGAGGACACGTGAGCGGGATCGTGCTGTACTTCGTCATGATGGCGGGCGCGATGCTCCTGCTGACGCGCGTGCTGCCGGGGTTCCACGTGAGCGGCTGGGGGCCCGCGCTGTGGGCGGCCTTCTGGCTCGCCCTGCTGAACACGCTGCTCAAGCCCGTCCTCTTCCTGCTGACGCTTCCGCTCACGGTCCTCACGCTCGGCCTCTTCCTGCTCGTCCTCAACGGGCTGATGCTGTGGCTCGCGTCGCGGCTCGTGGACGGCTTCTCGATCCCCGGCGGCTTCGGCACGACGGTCATCGCGGCCGTCGTGCTGAGTATCGTGGGGATGGTCTGGAAGGGGCTCGCACGGTCCCACTGAGCTCCCGCCGCATCCTGGGCGAGGGTCGCGGGCGGGCGCGCGGGACCGCTGCCCGCCCGTGACCCTCGCCGGCGATGCCGCCCCGGGCCGACGTCGGAGAGGGGCGCCCGTCGCGCCTCGTCCGCTTGGCTCCCCGGCCCGCTTGGGCTATACAGGGACCCCATGAAACGACGAGATCGGCAGCCCCCGCGCCGCCCGGCTCCCGCCGAGGACACCCGGCCCTCCCTCGCGCTGCGCCGGGCCGAGACGGCGGCGCTGTGCCGCGGTTGCGTCAAGTGCTGCACCTACATCACCGTCGAAGTCGACGCGCCGCGCTCTCCGTGGGAATACGACCAGTGGATCTGGGCCCTGCACCACCGCGGCGTCCAGCTCTACGTGGAGCGCCCGGAGCGCTGGTCGCTGCATTTCGAGACCCGGTGCGCGGAACTGGCCGCGGACGATCGCTGCGCGATCCACGGCCGGCATCCGGTGATGTGCCGGGAGTACGACCCGCGTTCGTGCGAGCGCTGGCTGCCGCTCTCGGACATCCGGGCCTGGTTCGCCACGCCCGCGGACTTCGAGGACTGGATCCGGACCGAGCGCCCGGCGCACTGGGCGCGCCTGCAGGCGTGGCGCCGGGAGCGCATCGCCGCCGCGGGCGGCTCGCGCCGGCGCCGCACCGCCGTCATCCCGTCCCGAGCGAGCGCTTCCACCCCGCGATCCGGTTGAGGGCGTCGAGCGGCGAGAGCCGGTCGAGCTCCAGCCGCCGGAGCTCCTCCAGCACCGGGTGCGGGTCCGCGCCGAACAACGGCAGCTGGTTCGCGGCCGGACGCGCGGCGCGCGGCCGGCGTCGTCCGGGCGGCTCGAGGTGCTCGACCGTCCGTTCGCTCTCCAGCTCCACGAGCACCTCCCGCGCCCGGGCGAGGACCGTCTCCGGGAGCCCGGCCAGCTGCGCGACGTGGATGCCGTAGGAGCGGTCGGCCGCGCCATCGGCGATGCCGTGCAGGAACACCACGCCGCCACCCGAGTCCTCCACGGTCACCTGGATGTTCGCGAGGCGCGGCAGGCTCCCGGCGAGCTGGGTGAGCTCGTGGTAGTGGGTCGCGAAGATGGTGCGCGGCCGCGGCCCGTCGCCCGCGTGGAGGTGCTCCGTCACCGCCCAGGCCAGGGCGAGCCCGTCGTAGGTCGCCGTCCCCCGCCCGATCTCGTCCAGCAGCACCAGCGAGCGCGGCGTCGCCGACCGCAGGATGTCCGCGGTCTCGCTCATCTCGACCATGAAGGTGCTCTGCCCCGCCCCCAGCCGGTCGGCCGCGCCCACGCGCGTGAAGAGCCGGTCCACGCGCCCGATCGCCGCGCTCGCGGCGGGCACGAACGAGCCGCTCTGCGCGAGCAGCACGATGAGCGCGACCTGGCGCAGGTAGGTGCTCTTGCCGCCCATGTTGGGGCCGGTCAACAGCAGGATCTGCCGGGCCGAGCCGTCCAGCGCGCAGTCGTTGGGCACGAACTCGCCGCGCGCCAGCAGGCGCTCGACCACCGGGTGCCGTGCCGCCACCAGCCGGATGCGATCCGAATCGTCCATCTCGGGCCGGACCCAGCCGTAGCGCGCCGCCACCTCGGCGAGCGTGGCCTCCGCGTCGTGGCGCGCGAGCGCGGCGGCCACGTTCAGGACCCCGGCGACATGGGCGGCCGCCCGGTCGCGCAGCGCCGTGAAGAGCTCGTGCTCGAGCGCCTTCAGCTTCTCCTCCGCGCCCAGCACCTCGGCCTCGCGCGCCTTCAGGGCGGGCGTGACGAAGCGCTCGGCCGTGGTGAGCGTCTGGCGTCGCTCGTAGTCGGTCGGGACCTTGTCGAGGTGGGACCGCGTGACCTCGAGGTAGTAGCCGAAGACCCGGTTGAAGCCGACCTTGAGACTGCCGATCCCGGTGCGCGCGCGCTCCGACGACTCGAGCTCGGCGATCCAGCGCTTCCCCGAATGGGCCAGGGCGTCCAGTTCGTCGCGCCGCTCGTCGTGACCGGCGCGGATGATGCCGCCGTCGCGCGAGACCGGCGGCGGATCGTCCACCAGCGCCTGCGCCAGCATCCGCTCGAGGACCGGATCGACCGCGAGCGGGGCGGGGCCCGCGGTGGCCCCGGCACGCTCCTGCAGCGCGGCCGCCAGCGCGGGGAGGCGGCCGAGCGAATCCCGCAGCGCCCCGAGGTCGCGCGGGGTGGCCCGGGCGCAGGCCAGCCGGGCCGCGAGGCGCTCCAGGTCCGCGAGCCCCTTGAGGCGCTCGCGGAACGCGGTGCGCGCGGTGCCGGCCCCGAGCCAGGCGGCGACCGCGTCGTGGCGCTCCGTGATCGCGGCGAGGTCGGTGAGCGGGCGCTCGAGCCACGCGCGCAGCAGGCGCGTGCCGAGCGGGCTCGCGCACAGGTTCAGGTGGCGCCAGAGCGTGTGCGCCGGGTCGCCCCCGGGCTGCGCCTGGAACAGCTCGAGGTGGCGCGCGGTGGCGCCGTCGTAGCGCAACACGGACTCCTCGGCCCAGCGCTCGACCCGGGTGAGCTGGAGCGCCGCGCCGCCCTGCACGCGGTCGAGGTAGTCGAGCGCCGCCGCGGCGGCCACGGCCGCGACCGGCAGCTCGTCGAGCAGGGCCGCGCCGGCCGCGTCCCAGCGCGCGCGCGGCAGACCGAGATCGAGGAAGCGCCGCGCGGAGGCGGAGCTGCGGGTGCCCGGGAGCCCCAGCAGCGCGGCCGCGAGGCGCCCGTCCCCCGCCGACTCGCGCAGGTCGGACTCCTGGGGCGTGAGCCACTCGGCCACGCGCAGCCGGGAGAGGAACCCGGCCGCGTCTCCCCATGGCGCCTCGGCGAGCTTGACCTCGCCGGTCGAGGCGTCGGCCAGGCAGACGCCCAGGACTTCCGGGCCGGGCCAGAGCGCTGCCAGGAAGTTGTTGGCCGAGGCGTCGAGGAAGGCGTCCCCCGTGACCGATCCCGGGGTCAGCACCTCGGTGACGCCGCGCTGGACCAGTCCCTTGGCCACGGCCGCGTCCTCGAGCTGGTCGCAGACGGCGACCTTGTGACCGAGCCGCAGCAGGCGCGCGAGGTACGCATCGCGCTGGTGCCAGGGGATGCCGCACATCGGGATGGGATCGGGGTCCTGCTTGTTGCGCGAGGTGAGCGTGAGACCGAGCAGCGCGGCGCCCCGCGTGGCGTCCTCGAAGAACATCTCGTAGAAGTCGCCGAGCCGGAAGAAGAGGAAGGCGTCGGGATGCTCGCGCTTGACCCGGAGGTACTGATCCATCAGCGGGGTCCGGCCCATCGCTCCGGGCGCCCTCACGGTACCGGCACCACCCGCCACGAGAGGCCGAGCGCCCGACCCAGCCGCTCGCCCGCGGCGCGGGCGTCCCCGGCCGTGGCGTAGACCCCCACGCGCACCGCGAACAGCCTGCCTCCCGGTTCGGGGAGGACCGCGACGCGCGCGGGCCCGAAGCCCTCGCGCCGGGCCCGCGCGGCGAGATCGCGCGCGCTGGCCTCCTCGCGGAAGACGCCGACCTGGACCGCCAGCGGCACCTGCGCCGCGACCGGCGGGGGCGCCACGCGCGCCGCGGCGACGCCCGGCGCGCCCGCTCCCGGGCGGGAGGCGCGCGGGGCCCCGGCGGCGGCCGTCCCGCTGGCCCGGACCGCCTCGATGCTGCGTGGGTAGTCCTTCGCGAGGCGCTCGCGCGCACGGCGGGCGAGCTCGGGCCGCGCGAGGCGGGTGGCGAGCGCGGCGACCCGTTCCAGGGCGGGCGGGCCGGCCTCGCCCGGGTCGCCGGCGAGCAGGGCTTGAAGCGTCTCGAGCGCGCGCTCGGGCCGGTTCGACGCCTCCCAGCAGAGCGCCACGCCGAGCTGGGCCTCCGGCCGGCGCGCCGAGCCACTCCTGGACGCCTCGTCAAAGGCCGCGCGGGCCTGCCGGACCTCGCCGGCCCCGAGCGCGGCGAGGCCCGTCCAGTAACTGGCCTCGCCGCGACGGACGGGATCGGCGTGCGGGACGGCGCGGGAGAAGTCCGCCGCGGCCTGCCGGTACTCGCCGCGGGCATAGTGCAGCCGGCCGAGCGTCAGGGCCGCCTGCGCCGACTCCGCTCCGCGACGGCCGCTCTCGAGGGCCGCCAGGGGAGCGAACAGGCTGTCGGCCGGGTACGACTCCAGCACCTGTCGGACGGTCAGGGGCGGCGGGGTGGCCGCCAGTACGAGGAGGACGAGCGCGTGCGCAGCCAGCATGGGCGGCAGGATAGGACTCGAAGCCGCACGAAGTAAACCGGGCGGGGATCGCCCCCCGCCCGGTTCGTGCGCACCCGCCTGGCCGCGGGCCAGGCGCGTTCCCGGCCTACTCTTCGACGTCCAGCGGGACCGAGTCCACTTCCTTGGCCTTCGCGTCCATCGGGGCCTCCTGCGGCGGGTTCGCCGCGATCTTGGCGCGGATGGCGTTGCGCCTGGAGGTCCACCCGGCGAGCGAGATGTCGTCCTGCTCGGAGAGCCACGCCTTGACGCTGAGGATCAGGCGGTGGTTCGCCACGTCCACGCGCGTCACCTTCATCGTGAGCTCCTCGCCCGGCTCGAAGGCGTCATTGGGCCGCTTGAGGTCCTCGAGGCCGAGCTGCGAGATCGGCACGAAGCCCTCGATGCCCTCGCCCACGTCCACGATCGCGCCGCGGTCGAAGAGGCGATTGACGACCCCCACGAGCTCCATGCCCGAGGGGAAGCGCTCCGCGAGGTACGGCCACGGATCCTCGCTGACCTGCTTCAGGCCGAGGCTGATGCGGCGGTGCTCCTTGTCGATGGACAGGATCACCACCTCGACCGTGTCCCCCTTCTTGAGCACCTCGTTGGGGTGCGCGACACGCTTGGTCCAGGACATGTCCGAGACGTGCACGAGCCCGTCGATGCCCTCCTCGAGCTCGACGAACGCGCCGAAGTTGGTCAGGTTGCGGACCTTCCCGCGCACGCGCATGCCGGCCGGATACTTCTCGTCCAGCGTCAGCCACGGATCCGGCTCGACCTGCTTGAGGCCGAGCGAGATCTTCTCGTTGGCCTTGTCCACCTTCAGCACCACGGCCTCGATGATGTCGCCGATATTGACGACCTTGGACGGGTGCCGCACGTGACGCGTCCAGGACATCTCGGAGACGTGGATGAGGCCCTCGACCCCCTTCTCCAGCTCGATGAATGCGCCGTAGTCGGTGATCGAGACGACCTTGCCGTTGATGCGGTCGCCGACCTTGTACTTGTTCTCGACCCCCTCCCAGGGGTAGGGCTCGAGCTGCTTCAGGCCGAGCGAGATGCGCTCCTTCTCGGGGTCGAAGTTGAGCACCTTGACCCGCACCTTGTCGCCGATCTTCGAGATCTCCGAGGGGTGCGAGACACGCCCCCAGGACATGTCGGTGATGTGGAGCAGGCCGTCGATGCCGCCGAGGTCGACGAACGCGCCGAAGTCGGTGATGTTCTTGACCACGCCCTCGCGGATCTGGTCCTTGGCGAGGTCCTTGAGGATGGTGGACTTCATCCGGTCGCGCTCCTCCTCGAGCACGGCGCGGCGCGACACCACGATGTTCCGGCGCCGCTTGTTCAGCTTGATGATCTTGACCTGCACGTTCTGCCCCAGCAGCGCGTCCACGTTCTGCACCTGGCGCAACGCGATCTGCGAGCCGGGCAGGAAGGCCTCGACCCCGTAGAGATCCACGACGACTCCGCCCTTGATCTTGCGGACCAGCTTTCCTTCCACCACCTGCCCCGTGTCGTGGGCCTCCTTGACGCGGTCCCAGACCCGCACGAAGTCGGCGCGCTGCTTCGAGAGCACGACGAGCCCGTCCTGGTTCTCCATCTTCTCGAGGAAGACCTCGAGGATGTCGCCCACCTTGATGCTGGACGGGTCGGCGAACTCGGCCAGCGAGATGACTCCCTCGCTCTTGAAGCCGACGTCCACCAGGACTTCCTTCTCGTCGATGCCGAGCACCGTGCCGCGAACGATCTCGCCCTCGCTGATGGAGCGGAGCGATTCCTCGTACTGGCCGAACATCTCGGCCCGCTGGTCGAGGTCGAGGTCGTCTTCGTCGTCGGCGTTGAACGGGATCGGGGGGGGTGACGGGGCCCGCTGCGGTGCGTCCGCAATGGGGTTGAGGGTCGTGTCGGTCGTGTCCTGCATGGGAATGAGAACCTCCTTGAACAATTAAGATAGGGGGCGGTTCAAACCACCCCGCGTGATGCCGTCGCTTCCTGCCCGGCCTTGAGGCCGGCGATCTCCCGCATGACCGCGTCCCCGAGCTGCTGGTAGAGCGCGCGTCCGGGCGTGAGCTCCGCCCCCGGTCCGACCAGGTCCTGCCACTTCCGCGCGGGCCCGAACGAGATGCGGACCCTGACCTTCCGCAGCAGCCAGCTGCCTGGCCGGCCACTGCCCGAGATGTAACACGGCACGATCGGCACGTCGGCGTTCACCGCCATCATGCCGACCCCGGGCCGCGCCGGGTGAAGCCTGCCGTCGCGCATCCGGGTCCCCTCCGGGAACATCATCATCGCCTCGCCCCGGCGCAGCGTCTCGACCGCCCGGGCCATCCCGCTCAGGTCCACCATGCCGCGGCGGATCGGGATCGCATTGTAGCTTCGGATCAGAGCGCCGAAGACCGGGTTCGAGAACAGCTCTTCCTTGGCGAGGAAATGCACTTCCCTGGGGAGGACGGCACCGATCAGCGGCGGGTCCCAGAAGGAAGCATGATTCGAAGCGACGATTAGGCCCCCCGACCGCGGGACCTGATCGCGCCCCGTCACTTCCCAACCGGTCGCCGCACGCAACACGACACCGATGACGACTTTCGCCAGACTATAATGCCAGCTCAAGAAAACTCCTAATCGGCCGGGTCCGGCCCGGGACCGCCGCCGGACCCCCGGGGGGGCACCGGGCCGGACCCGGCACGGGGGGGCCGCGGACAGCCGGGCGCGGCCTGGACCACGCTCAGGACCTCCCCGATGACCGTCTCCACGTCCTTGCCGCCGCTCTCGATCGTGATCGCTCCCGGGGCCGGCCGCAGGGGGCTGTCCGCGCGCGTGCGGTCGCGCTGGTCCCGCCGCTCGGTCTCCGCCGCCACCTGGTCCAGGGGGACCGGCAGCCCCCGCTGGGCGAGTTCCGCGGCCCGGCGCCGGGCCCGGGTCAGCGTGTCGGCATCCAGGTAGATCTTCACCTCCGCGTCCGGGAAGACCACGGTCCCGAGGTCACGGCCCTCGCCCACCAGGGGGCCGCGCTCGCGCAGGGACCGCTGGAACCGGACCAGGCGCCGCCTCACCACCGGGAGCGCAGCCAGCCGCGAAGAGAGCTCGCTCACCTCCGGGGTGCGGATCTCGCCGCTCACGTCCTCCCCGTCCAGCCACACGTGCGGTTCGTCGGGCGACCCGGAGAGGTCCAGGACCGTCCCCTCGAGCAGGTCGTCCACCTCCCCGGGCCGGTCCGGCGAGCCGCCCTGCCTCTGGAGCTTGAGGGCGAGCGCGCGGTACAGGGCACCGGTGTCCACGTAGAGCACTCCGAGGCGCCGGGCGACCTCGCGCGCCACCGTGCTCTTGCCCGCGGCGGAGGGGCCGTCGATGGTGACGACGAAGGTCATCGTGTCCCCCCGTCCGCCGGCGGCTCCGCGGCCAGCCCGCCCAGCGAGCGCAGGTCGTCGACGAAGCCGGGGTACGAGGTGGCGATGCTGGCCGCGTCGTCTACGGTCACCGGGGCGCCGGCCCGGCCGCCGAGGACCGCGAACGCCATCGCGATGCGATGGTCTCCACAGGCACGCACCAGCCCCCCGCCGACCGGGCCGCCACGGATGTCGAGCCCGTCGGGGAACTCCACCACGTCGACCCCGAGGGCCCGCAGGCCGTCGGCCAGGGCACGGAGCCGGTCCGTCTCCTTGAGCCTCAGCTCCTCGGCACCGCGCAGCCGGGAGATGCCCCGGGCGGCGCTCGCCGCCACGGCCCAGGCCGGGACCTCGTCCACGAGGCGCGCGACCTGCACCGCGGCGATGTCCGCCGGCCGCAGCTCGTCGGGCCCCGTCACGGTGACTTCGCCCACCGGCTCCCCGTCCACGACCCCGATCGGTCCGAGTTCCACCCGGGCCCCCATCTCCCGCAGCGTGTCCAGGAGCTGGATCCGGCTCTCGTTCAGGCCCACCCCCCGCACCGTCACCCGGGCCCCGGGACGCGAGGCCGCGGCCGCCAGGAAGAACGCGGCCGCCGAGAAGTCGCCCGGCACCCGCACCGGGCACCCGCGCAGCCGGGCCGGGCCGGCGACGCCGACGAGGCGGGAAGCGCCGGGCTGGAGTTGCTCGTCGACCGGGACTCCGAACCGGCGCAGCATGCGCGCGGTGTGGTCGCGAACGCCCCAGGCGGTCCGGACCGCGGTGGCACCGCGGGCCTGCACGCCGGCCAGCAGGATCGCGCTGGCGACCTGGGCGCTGGGCGTGGGGTGCGGGAAGCACACGCCCTGCAGCGGCCCGCCGCGGACGACGAGCGGCGGCAGCCGGTCCCCTTCGCGTCCCGACAGCGTGGCCCCCATCGCGCGCAACGGCTCGATGACCCGGTTGACCGGGCGCCGGCACAACGACGCATCGCCGGTCAGCGTCGCCTCGAACGGCTGGGCCGCGAGCACGCCGGCGAGCAGGCGCAGCGTCGTCCCGGAGTTGCCGCAGTCGAGGGCGCCGCCCGGGGCGCGAAGCCGGCCGCCGGCGCCCAGCAGTCGCACCGCGTCCGCCGTGGCCTCGGCCCGCGCCCCGAGCGCCCGGACGCAGCGCAGCGTCGCCTCGCAGTCCGCGCCGGCGTTCGGACCCAGCACCGAGGTCTCGCCCTCGGCCAGCAACCCGAGGATGTACGCGCGGTGCGTGATGGACTTGTCGCCGGGCGGCCGCAACTCGCCCCGCAGGGGCGGACCGGGATGGACGACGAGCGGACGGGCCACGGACGTTCGAGCCTCTGCCATGCCCCGCGGGACCGGCGCGGTCAGTGCGCGGTCTCGCGCCGCCGGCCGGCGACCTTGCCGCCCGCCCGGGACCCTGCGCGCTTCGCGCGGGTCGCCGTCGCTCCGCTCGCCGCGACGCGGGCGCGAACGGCCATCTTGCCCCGGCTGCCGGTCGCCGCGCGCAACGCCTGAAGGTTGCGCCAGGTCACGAACTCCTCGATGCGCTCGCGGCGCTTCGCGTCGAGCTCGGTGAAGACGCAGGCCAACTCGTACTGGCCCTCGCTCCTCGGCGCCGAGGCCTCGCAGCGCACCACGATGCCCTCGGAGCTGATGATGTCCTTCGTGCCACGCCCTCCCGGCAGGCGCGGCAGGACGATGGCGAGGTTCACCTTCGAGAGCGGGGCCAGGTAGTGCGGCGAGAGGCAGTAGACGCCGCTCGCGGAGATGTTCTGGCTCTCGGTCACGATCTGCGTGAGGTCGCCGTCCGCGCGCGTGCCCTTGAGCCTCATGCTGAGCCGGGCGTCCACGCGCGCCGTCGCGCGCCGCTCCTTCTTCCGGGTGCTGCGCTTCTGCGGCATCACTCCCTCCCACCGCGGCTGCGGCCCCGCCGGCGCGCTCCGCGCCGCCTGGGCTCCTCCAGCGCAAGGTCGCACTCCCGCGCCGGCACGTCCACCCGGGCGATGGTGACCTGGATCGCGTCGCCCAGCGAGAAGCGGCGCCGCGTCCGACGTCCCACCATCCGGACCCCGGTCCGGTCCAGCGTGAACTCGTCATCGAGGTACAGCGAGACTCGCACGAACCCTTCCACGGGGACGTCGTCCAGCTCGACGAACAGCCCCTGCGGCACCAGCCCGGTCACTATACCCGAACCCCGGTCTCCGAGTCGCGTCTCGAGAAAGCGCAGCCCCTTGACGCGGGTGCCCTCGCGCTCGGCGTCGGTCGCGTCCTGCTCCGTGGCGCTGCAGCCGAGGGCGAGCGCCTCGAGCGCGACCGGGTCCCAGGCCTGCCGGGGAAGGGACCGGATCCACTCGCGGACGCGGCGGTGGTTGTGGAGGTCAGGGTAACGCCGGATGGGCGAGGTGAAGTGGCAGTACTCGCGGGCCGCCAGCCCGAAGTGGCCCAGGTCGCGCTCGAGGTAGCGGGCGCGCGCCAGCGAACGGAGCACCAGCCGGTGCAGGAGCCGCCGCCGCGGCGGGTCGAGCGGGGCCCGCAGCAGGGCCTGGAGGGGCCGGGCCGGGTCGGTGAACGGGATCGTGTGCCGGCCGGGCCCCGGCAACGCGAGCCGGGGCAGGCCCAGCGTCCCGAGCATGGCGTCCAGCGCCTCCAGCTTGAGGGGCGAGGGCGGCTCGTGCACCCGGTAGAGCAGGCCGGCCTCGCGCCGGGCCCCCTCCTGCCCCACGCAGCGGTTGGCCAGCAGCATGAACTCCTCGATGAGCTTGTGGCTCTCGAGGTGCGGCATGCGCTCGATCTTCCACGGTACGCCCTGCGCGTCCACCCAGGCCTTGACCTCCGGCAGCTCCAGCTCGAGCGCCCCCGCGGCGACGCGCCGCCGACGCAGCGCCCGGGCGATGCTCCGGATGGTCTGCAGCGCCTGCTGCAGGGCCGGGTCCGTCGTCCCCGGATGGTCGAGCGCCGCCTGGACCTCCCCGTAGTGGAGTCGATGGCGGCTGCGGACCACCGTCTCGGCGAAGCGGCAGCCGAAGAGGGCGCCGTGCAGATCGAGCTCGGCGAGGACCGAGAGGGCCAGCCGGTCGCGCCCGGGGCGCAGCGAGCACAGGTCGCCCGAGAGCGCCTCGGGCAGCATCGGGACGACCACGCCGGGCAGGTAGCAGCTCGTGCCCCGCGCCCGGGCCTCGCAGTCGATCGCCGAGCCGGGCGCGACGTAGTGCGAGACGTCGGCGATGTGGATGCCGACCTCGAAGCGCCCCGTGCCGAGATCCCGCACGGAGAGCGCGTCGTCGTGGTCGCGCGCATCCTCGGGATCGATGGTGAAGACCAACTCGTCCCGCAGGTCGAGCCGCCCGTGGCGCTCGCGGGCCCCGGGTTCGTGGTGGGCGAGCGCCTCGCGCTCGGCGGCCGCCGGGAATCGCGTGCGGAGCCGGAACTGCGACGCCACACCCGCGATGTCCCACTCCGGACGGTCGTCCGCCCCGAGGACCTCGACCAGCAAGGCCGGGCCCTCGTCGGGCACCTCCGCGATGCACCAGTCGCCGTCGAGCGGCTCGTGGTCCCCGCGCCACACCAGCTCCCGGCGGCCTCCTCGCCAGCGGCGCGCCGGGTCGAACACCCATCGGCCGCGCGTGACGTACGCGCGGCCGATGAGGCGTCGGGTGGGCGACTCCGTGGGGCTAGCGGATCCGCTTCTTGTGGCGGTTCTTGCGGAGCCGCTTCTTGCGCTTGTGGGTTGCGATCTTCTTACGCTTGCGCTTCTTGCCTGACCCCATTCCTCATCCTCCATGCCCTTGCCCGATGGCATTCCGCGATCGGTGTCTATCAGCTCAGTACGGGCTCGGCGACTTCGGCGACCTCTCCCAGCACAACGGCCTTGAGCTCCTTGCTCGGCTTGAACACCGGCACGAGCTTCGCGGGCACCAGCACCTCGCAGCCGCTGCGCGGGTTCCGTGCCCGCCGCGCGCGGCGCTCGCGTACCTTGAACGTGCCGAAGCCGCGAATCTCGAGATGCCTGCCTTCGCTCAGTGCCCGGGACATCGCGTCCAGCAATTGGTCCACGATGACCGCGGTTTGGTTGCGCGAGATCCCGGTCTGGACCGCGATCTCCTCCACCAGGTCCGCCTTGGTCATGGCTGGTCCTCCGTGTGCCTGCCCGCCCATCGACCCGGTCGATGGGTGTCCTGCGCGTCCGGCGCGGCTCTCCGGACGGCTACCGTCTGCTGCAACCCTCGCAGCCCGCGGAACCGCACATGTCCGTCGGGCCCGGGCGGCTCCCTCGGGTCACGGCGAACGCGGACAACATCTTGTCGGACTGTGACGCTCCGCAGTTCGGACACTCCGGAACCGCCTCGCCCGGTCGTCCGACCAGGGCCTCGAAACGGTGCATGCAGGCCCTGCAGCGGTATTCGTAGATCGGCAAAGTCACCTCACACGGCACTGAACCCGGGTAATCTACACTAAGACGGCGATTTGCGCAGCCCATTCCTCGGCCGGGGCCCCCGGGCGGCCGGGACCGGCCCCGCGGCCTCCCCGGATTCCACGCTGTCCACCACCCCGACGATGACCGTTCGGACCGGTCCCCGCGCGGACTTGAGCACCTGGGCGGCCATGTTGCCTTCGTCCGCGACCAGCACGCGGTCGCCCGGGCCGGCGTCCGTGGCGTCCACGGCGATGGCCGGCTTGCCGGTCGGAACGTCGGCCGGGGTGACCGGCTGGACCAGGAGCAGCTTCCGGCCGGCGAGGTCGCCGTGCTTGATGGTGGCCACCACCTCGCCGATCACGCGGGCCAGGAACATCAGGCGTCTCCCGGGCCGGTCCAGGCGTGCGCGCGAACCTCGTCGACGATGCCCACGATGGCGGCGTCGGCCGGGTTCTCGGGGTTGGCCAGTGCGTTCGCGGCCTCGCGGCCGCGCACGTAGAAGACCCGCTGCCCCTGCGCGGCGGAAACCAGGTCCACCGCCACGAGCCAGCGGCCCTGGTCATGGCCGTCGGGGTCGGTCGGCTGGATCAGGAGCGTGCGCTGGCCGGTCCAGGCGGGGACCCGCGTGGAGCAGACCACGGTCCCGACGACGCGCGCGAAGAACACTAGAAGATCCTCGCCTTGAGCTGCGGGTGCAGCCGCGGGATCACGACCGCCCGCGCGAGCAGGCCCTTCTGGAGCGCCTCCGCCCGTCCCGCCTCGACGGCGGCCTGCACGTCGCCCACCGCGCCGCTCAGCCACAGCACGCCCTTGCCCCCGATCCCGTTCGAGAGCCGGAGGTCGCGCAGCGCCACGTCGGCGGCCTTGGCCGCGCGGTCGGCCGCCACGACGGCCGACGCCGCGCTGAGCGTCTCGATGACCCCCAGCGCGTCATGGTCCTGCGGTGGGGCGATGCCGCGCAGCGCGGGGATCACGAACTCATGGAGCTGCGGGATGAAGAGCGAGTCGAGCAGGGTCTCCCCCGCCACCGCGACGCCGCGCTGGAAGGAGGCCCGGACGGTCGCGACCTCACCCCCGATCAGGACCCAGAACTTGCCCGGCGAGAGCGGGCCGAGCTCGAGGAGCTCCACCTCGGCGGTCTTCACCATGGCGTCGGCGGCGACGGTCCCCTGCGCGATGCTGCTGGTCTCGAGGGCGGCGATGGCGACGTTCATCAGACGATCCGGAAATGGTCCACCAGGGTGCAGCGGCGCACCCGGGTGAAGCTGCGTGCGGTGGTCATGCCCTCTCCCGTCGGACTCGCGATCGTGAAGCTCGTGGGGCCTTCGCCGCCGAAACCGAGGCCGGCGTAGTTGGGGCCGTTCTTGACGAAGATGGAGCAGTCGCACAGGCGCGCCATCCTCGAGAGCTTCTCGATGTTGCGCGAGTGCATGGAGGCGGTGTGGCGGTTGCCCTGCTCGACCAGCAGGGCGAAGTCGATGGCCTCGTCCACGGTGCGCGCGCGCGTCAGCGGCAGGACGGGCATCATCATCTCGGTCCAAAGGAAGGGATGGTCCGCGTCGACCTCGCACAGGGCCAGCCGCGTGCGGGGGTCGCAGGGAATCCCGGCGTCGCGCAGGATCACGCCCGCGTCCTTGCCGACGTAGCGCCGGTTGATCTCGGCGTGGTGGCGGGGACCGTTCTCCTTCTCGAGCAGCAGGCCGCGCAACTTCTCGACCTGGTGCGGCGGCAACACGGCGGCCCCGGCGCGCGCGAGCGCCTCCTTGAGCCCGTCGGCGATCATCGCGACCGCGACCACCGCCTTCTCGTCGGTGCAGATGATGTTGTTGTCGAAGGACGCACCGGCCACCAGGTCGCGCGCGGCCCGCTGCAGGTCGGCGGTCTCGTCCACCACGGCCGGCGGGTTGCCGGGCCCGGCGGTGATGGCCTTCTTGCCCGCGGCGAGCGCCTCCTTCACCACGCCCGGCCCGCCGGTCACGACGTTCAGGCGGATCCCCCGGTAGTTCAGCAGGGCCTTCGCCACCTCGATGCTGGGCTGCTCCACCGTGTGCAGCAGCGGCAACGGGGCTCCCGCGTGCAGCGCCGCCCGGTTGATCACGTCGATGGTCAGGATCGAGACCTTGCGGGCGGACGGGTGGGGGCAGAACACCGCGGTGTTCCCCCCGGCGATCATCGAGAGGCCGTTGTTGATGATGGTCTCGCTGGGGTTCGTGACCGGCGTGATGACGGCGATCACCCCGTACGGCGCCCGCTCCATCAGCGTCAGGCCGTGGTCGCCGGTCCAGGTGACCGGCTCGAGGTCCTCGGTCCCCGGCGTGCGCTCGGTCACCAGGCGGTTCTTCTGGATCTTGTCCTCGACCCGCCCCAGGCCGCTCTCCTCGACCGCCAGGGCGGCGAAGGTCTCGTACTGCGTCGAGAGCGCCTCCCGCGCCGCGGCGATGATGCGCCGGCGGGTCTCGAGCGGGGTCTGGTCGTAGGCCTTGAACGCGGCGCGGGCACCCTCCACCGCGCGGTCCAGATCGGCGTGCACGCCCAGCGGCGCGCCCCGCGCGGGGGCCCCGCCGCCGGCCCGCCGGCCCGAATCGAGGCGCTCCAGCACCTCGCTCACGATGGAGGCGATCCGCTTCTCGTCGAGCGCCATGGGTGCCGGCTCAGCCCGTCACGCCGGAGCTCTTGAGGTAGACGTCCTTCCCCGCCACCTCGACCGCATCCACGATCCCGACGACGACCGCATCCACCGGCCGGTCGCGGGAGACCTCCGTCAGGCGCGCCGAGGAGCCCGCGGCCACCATCACGATCTCGCCGTCGCCCGCGCCCACCGCGTCGACGGCCACGACGTGGCTGCCGGCCGGCTTGAACTGCGCGTCGACCTCGCGGACCAGGAGCAGCTTGAGGCCCGTCAGGCCGTGGTCCTTGCGGGTCGAGACCACGGTGCCCTGCACGCGTGCGAGGATCATCGCTACTTCTTGCCGCTGCTCTCGGGCCGCCGGATGGGCAGCACGTCCTCGAGCATGGCGTGCGGCCGCGCGATGACATGGACGGAGACCACCTCGCCCACCTTCGCCGCAGCCAGCGAGCCCGCCTCGGTGGCGGCGCGGACCGCGGCCACGTCGCCGCGGACGATCGTCGTGACGTAGCCGCCGCCGATCTTCTCGTAGTGCACCAGTTCGACCCGCGCGGCCTTCACCATCGCGTCGGAAGCTTCGACCATCGCGACGAAGCCGCGTGTCTCGATCAGGCCCAGAGCCTCTTCCTGCATGGGACTCTCCTTAGGGGGTGGTGTCGTTCCCACGGGCCGCCGCACCCGGCGAAGGTCCCGCGATCGGTTCCTCGAGCTGCCCATCGGGCGACGGGATCACGTGGCGCGCGACCACTTCGCCCTTGTACGCCGCAGCCGTGGCTCCGGCGGCCACCGCGGCTTCGACCTCCGCGAGCGCGCCCCGGACCGTCACCGTGACCAGGGCGTCACGCGTGACCTCGAAACGCGCCAGGCGGACCCGGGCCGTCTTGCACATGGCGTCGGCGGCCTCCACGGCAGCGACCATCCCGCGCGTCTCGACCAGCCCCAACGCTTCTCGTGGCACGGGCTCCGAGACTCCTCCCTGGCGGGTTACGATGACGACCCGAGCGCGGCTCCTGCTCGCTCCGGGGCGGGACGCTATCAGGGATGGCGGAGCCGGTCAACGAGTGCAGGGCCGCAAGTGCCGGTGCCGTGCGGGAATGACGGTGCCGAACGGCCGCGCGGGGGCCTCCCCGGGAGGCGGCGGCGGAAGCCTGCGGAGGGCGTGAGCGTTCGGGGATGGGGCACGCCTTCCGCTCGGGAGAGGCACGACGTCAAGGGCCCTGGTCGTTGCGGCCAGGGCCCTTCAGATAGGTTCCCCGTTTCGACCGTGTGCCGTTCCTCAAGACTCCTTCGCTCGCGATAGGGGGATCAGCCTTGAAGGCAGCGAAGCACGAGTCGCACAGGGAACACATCGTATTCGGTTGTCGGCTTCCGCTCCGCCGGTTGCCGCGCCCCCTGGCGCTGGTCTCGTCCGCCGGATCGGCGACCTCGACGAAGTGGTACCGCAAGGGTGGTGCCGTCCCGGGCGGCGCGCTTCGCCGACCCGGCCGCGTCCGCGCGATGCCGTTCCGCTGCAGACCGTTGCGCCCGGTGAGGGATGGAGCGCGGGAGCCGCGCGGACCGGGCGCCGGGATTCGACCGCCCCGACGCCGCGGGGGTTTCCACCCCGCCCGGCGGCCCCGATTGGGGCAGGTCCCGCAGGCGCGGCCGGCGAGGGGTGGTTTCGGGCCCCGGCAGGTCCCGCCGGGCCCTATCGGGCCGGCGGGGCGTGGCCCGGTACGAGGGGCACGCCCAACTCCTCGGCGAAGTGGCAGGCGGAAGCGTGCCCCGGGGCGACCTCGCGCAACGCCGGCGCTTCCCGGGCGCAGCGTTCACGCGCCATGGGACAGCGCGGGTGGAATCCGCACCCCGCGGGCGGGCTCGAGGAGCTGGGGACGTCGCCCTGGAGGACGATGCGGCGCCGGCGTCCGGGATCGGGCGCCGGGATGGCCGACAGCAGGGACGACGTGTACGGGTGCCGCGGGGCGCGGTACAGCGCGTCGGCGTCGGCCAGCTCGACGATGCGGCCCAGGACCATGACCGCGACCCGGTCGCTGATGTGCTCGACCACCGAGAGGTCGTGCGCCACGAACAGGATAGGTGAGCCCCATGCTGCGCTGGAGCTCCTGCAGCAGATTCACGATCTGCGCCTGGATCGAGACGTCCAGGGCCGAGACCGGCTCGTCGGCGACGATGAGCTGCGGCTCGACCGCGAGCGCGCGCGCGATCCCGATGCGCTGGCGCTGACCACCCGAGAACTCGTGCGGATACCGTCGGGCGTGGTCCGGCGAGAGCCCCACCAGCTCGAGCAGCTCGCCGACCCGGGTCCGGACCTCCGCCCCGCGAGCCAGGCCGTGGATCGTCAGGGCCTCGCCCAGCATGCTGCCGACGGTCAGGCGCGGGTTGAGGCTCGAGTACGGGTCCTGGAAGACGACCTGCATCCGCCGGCGCAGCGGGCGCAGCTCGCGGCGCGAGAGCCGCGTGATGTCCCGCCCGTCGAATCGGACCGTGCCGGAGGTCGGCTCGATCAGCCGGAGGACGCAGCGCCCGGTCGTGGTCTTGCCGCAGCCGCTCTCCCCCACCAGGCCGAGCACCTCGCCCGCGCGGACGTCGAAGGAGACGCCGTCCACCGCGCGCACCTGCCCGGCCGCCCGGCCGAAGATCCCGCGGCGGATGGGAAAGTGCTTGACCAGGTCGCGGACCTCGAGCAGCGGCTCAGCCACGGACCGGCTCCTTCCCGGTGACCGGGTCCAGCGTGCCGGCGGCGATCTCCGCCGCACGCCAGCAGCGCGACGCGTGTCCGTCGTCCGGCGTCAGCAGCGGCGGCTCGGCCGTGCGGCAGCGCTCCTCGGCCGCAGGGCAGCGCGGGTGGAACCGGCAGGCGGCCGGGAAGTGCGCGGCGTCGGGCACCTGCCCGGGGATGACGCGCAGCGCGCTGGCCGCGCGTGCCGAGCCGGGGCAGCGACGCCAGCAGGCCCGCGGTGTACGGGTGGCGGGTGCGCCGGAACGCCGCAGCCGCGTCGCACGACTTCGACCACCTGGCCCGCGTACAGGACCGCCACGCGGTCCGCCGTCTCGGCCACCACGCCGAGGTCGTGGGTGATGAGCAGCACGGCCATGCCGAGCTCGGCCTGCAGCCGCCGCAGCAGCTCGAGGATCTGCGCCTGGATGGTCACGTCGAGCGCCGTGGTCGGTTCGTCGGCGATCAGCAGCGCCGGGCGGCAGGCGAGCGCCATCGCGATCATCACGCGCTGCCGCATGCCGCCCGAGAGCTGGTGCGGGTACTCGGCCGCGCGCTGCTCCGGGGCGGGGATGCCGACCCAGCCGAGCAGCTCGACGGCGCGCGCGCGCGCCGCGCGGCGCCCCATGCGCTCGTGCAGGACGAGCACTTCGACGATCTGCTCGCCGCAGGTGAACACCGGGTTCAGGGCGCTCATCGGCTCCTGGAAGACCATCGAGATCTCCCGGCCGCGCACCGCGCGCATCGCGGCGGGCGGGAGCGCGAGCAGGTCGCGCCCCTGGAAGATCACCCGGCCGCCCACCACCCGCGCCTCGGGCTCCGGCAGCAGGCGCAGGATCGAGAGCGCCGTCACGCTCTTGCCGCTGCCCGACTCCCCCACCAGCGCCAGCGTCTCCCCGGCGCGGATCACGAAGGAGACGCCGTCCACCGCGCGCACCACGCCGGCGTCGGTGGTGAAGTGCGTCCGCAGCTCCTCCACGCGGAGGATCGGCTCGCTCATTGGGCCCTGCCCGTGCCCGGCCGGCGCGGGTCGAGCGCGTCGCGCAATCCGTCGCCGAGGAAGTTGAAGGCCATCACCGTCAGGAAGATCGCCACCCCCGGAGCGTACAGCAGCCACGGGAAGTCCGTGAGGACCGTGACGCTGCGCGCCTGTTGCAGCATGTTCCCCCACGAGGCGCTGGGTTCCTGCACGCCGACCCCGAGGAAGGACAGGAAGACCTCGCCCAGGATGTAGCCCGGCACGGCGACGGTCGCCGCCACGATCACGAACGACAGGGTGTTGGGCAGCACGTGGCGCACGATGATGCGGGTCCGGCTCATGCCCAGCGCCTCCGCGGCGGCGACGTAGTCGGAGCGCCGGATGGAGAGCACCATCCCGCGGATGACGCGGGCCAGTCCGGCCCAGCCGATGAGCGCGAGGATGGCCACGATGGCGACGTAGACCTTCCAGCTGGGCAGGCTCGCCGGGAACGCGGAGCGCAGCGCGATGATCAGGTAGAGCCCCGGGATGCTGAGCAGGACCTCGCTCGAGCGCATGATGAGCCCGTCCGCCCAGCCCCCGAGGTAGCCCGAGACGCCACCCAGCAGCAGCCCGAGGCTGAAGGAGATCAGGATGCCCACGAGCCCCACGGTGAGCGACACCTGCGCTCCGAAGAGCAGTCGCGACAGCACGTCGCGCCCCGCGGGGTCGGTCCCGAGCAGGTTCACCCGTCCGGGCGGGTCCACGCCGAAGAGGTGCCGCTCGGCCGGCACGAGGCCGGACAGGCGGTAGCGGGAGCCGCGGACGAAGAACCGCAGCGGCACCTCGCGCGAGCGGTCCTCCCGGTACTCGAAGATGCCCGGGCCCTGCACGGTCGGATGCACGAAGGGACGCAGGTGCAGGCGGCCGCCCGCGTCCCGCCAGTGGAGCGCCTGCGGGCGGGTGGTAGAAGCGCGAGCGGTCCAGCTCGTCCTCGCGATACGGAGCGACGAACGGCGCCAGCAGCGCCAGCCCGTAGAAGCACGCCGAGCAGCGTGGCGCCGGCGAGCGCCAGCGGATTGCGCCGGAACCGGCGCAGGAACAACCGTCCCGGCGACTCCGCCGGGCCCGCGCGGCGCGCCTCACTCATGGCGGATCCGCGGGTCGGCGGCGGCGAGCAGCAGGTCGGCGACCAGGTTGCCGAGCACCAGCACCGCCGCGGCCATCAGGACCGAGCCCACGACGAGGTACTGGTCGCGCGCCAGGATCGCCTCGTAGGTGACCCGCCCCAGCCCGGGCCACGAGAAGATGATCTCGGCGACCAGCGAGCCGGAGAGCAGCGACCCCAGCGTGTACCCGAACAGCGTGATGAGCGGGTTGAGGGCGTTCCGCAGCGCGTGCTTCATCACCACGGCGCGCTCGTCCAGGCCCTTCGCCCGCGCGGTCGTGACGTAGTCGAGGCGCAGCACGTCGAGGAGGTTGGCACGCATCTGGCGCATGCGGCCGGCCAGCGGCACCAGCCCCACGACCAGCGCCGGCAGCGCGAGGTGTCGCAGGAGGTCGACGGCCTGCCCCGCGGGCGGCAGCGATTCCCAGTCGAGCGAGCGCATCCCGCCCACCGGGAACCACCCGGTGTTGGCGGCCAGCATCAGGAGCAGCAGCCCCGAGAGCACCTCCGGCACCGAGAGGCCGACGAACGCCACCAGCGAGAGCGTGCGGTCCACCGCGGTGCCCTGCCGGGCGGCCGCCCACGCCCCGAGCGGGATCGCCAGCCCCCAGGTCACCAGCGCCCCGGCCAGCGCCAGCAACAGGGTGTTGAGCAACCCCTCGCGCAGCACCGCGAAGACCGGCTGGTGGCGCGAGAACGACTCGCCGAAGTCGAGGTGCAGCAGGACGTTCTTCAGGTAGAGGACGAGCTGCACGGTCCAGGGCCGATCGAGCCCGAAGCGGTGCCGCATGGCGTCGATCGTGGCGGCCGAGACCTGGGGATTGTCGGAGAGGGTCGTGAGGTAGTCGCCCGGGGCGAGCTTGAGCAGCACGAAGGTGAGCACGCAGACGGCGAGCAGGAGCGGGACCAGCTGCAGCAGCCTGCGCAGGACGTAGCTTCGCATGCTCCGGCGGGTGCGCGGGGTCCGGCAGGCCCCGGGCCCTACCTCCGGCCCTGCGGTTTCACGAACACGGTCTGGATGTTCCAGAGCAGTCGCTGCGGCAGGATGGTCGGGTGCACGTTGCCGAAGCGGTCCCGGACCGGCAGCTTGATCCGCATCGTCGGCAGCCAGATCACCCAGCACTGGTCGTTGACGATCTCGTCCAGCCGCGCGCTCAGCCGGCGGCGGGCAGCGAGCGGGGCGGGACGCAGCAGCTCGCCGAAGAGGCTGTCGAGCCGGGCCTCCTGCCGGCTCTCGGGCCGGGCCTGCCGGGTGTTCCAGAAATGCGAGAGTCCGCTCGAGCGGTAGAAGTTCCCGCACATCCCCGGGTCGGGCGGTACCGCGGCGCCGAGGCCCGCCAGGACGCGCGTCGTAGTCGAAGTCCTCGCGCATGTTCCGGAGCAGGGTGTTGAAGTCGACCGCGGCCACCGTGCACTGGATGCCGACCCGGGCCAGGTCATCCCGCACGAAGTTGGCCATCTGGACGCGGATGCCGCCGGCGTTGGTCTTGAGCGTGAAGCGCACGGGGTTGCCCTTCGCGTCCTCGAGCAGCCGTCGCCGTCGCGGTCCCGGAACCCGCTGCGCGCGAGCAGCCGCCGCGCCGCGACCGGGTCGTAGTCCGGGGCGGTCGTGCGCGGGGAGAAGAAGCCGCGGTAGCCCGGGCGTCATGAGCGACCAGTTCCGCACGCCCTCGCCGAAGAACACGCTGCGGATGATGGCGTCGCGATCGATCGCCATCGACACCGCGCGGCGGAAGTCCCGGGTCCGCGAACCACGCGTACTGGACCGGGTCCGCGAGCGGCGCGCCCGGCGGCCTCCTGCCCCCGGGCGTCTTCACCGTGTTGAGGTTGAACCAGAAGAAGTTGCTGGTCAGCGCCGCGCCCAGGTCGTGGAGCGTGTACCCGCCGCTCGCCTGGTTCCGGGCGAAGGTCGCGTAGTCCTCGGCCTTCACGTCGTCGATGCCGTCCAGCTCGCCGGCCTGGAACTTCAGGGTCGCGGTGTTCAGGTCCGGGACGACGAGGAACACGAGCTCGTCGAGGTACGGCAGCCGCCGGCCGCGGGCGTCCACCCCGAACCAGTACGGATTGCCGGTGAGCACGGTCTTCTCGCGCGCGACGAACTGCCTGAGCATCCAGGGCCCGCTGGTCACCAGGCTCTCGGGCGGCGTGCCCACGCCGTAGGACGAGGCGAAGCGGCCCGCGCGCCAGGCCGGTTCGAGCACGTGCCGCGGGAGGATGCGCAGGGCCCCGACCGCCTCCACCATGAGCGCGTGTGGCCGGGCGATGCGGGTCACGACCGTGTAGGAGTCGGGGGCCGAGACCTGCATCTTGCGCCCGTGCGGCGTGAGGAGGTCGTAGATGGACTGGTGCAGGGTGGAATCGTAGGCGACCGCGAAGCTGAACAGGACGTCCGCGGCGGTGATCGGATGGCCGTCCGAGAAGCGCGCACCGCGCCGCAGGTGCCAGGTCCAGGTGAGCCCGTCGGGGCTCACCTTCCAGCTCCGCGCGAGCACCGGGTACGGCGTCTGGGTGACGTTGTCGAACTCCGTCAGCGCGGTGAAGAGCAGGTCGCTGACTTCGCTCGAGCTGGTCTCGTTCGACATGATCGGGTTGAGGGTCCGGGCGTCGTTGGTCACGCCGATGACGAATCGACCGCCGGGCACCCCGGGCTCGCGCATCGATGCCCGCATGGGCTGCGCACCGGCGGCCCCGGGCAGCCCGCCGCCGAAGAGCGCGATGGCCAAGACGATCGGGATCGTGGCGCGGCGGCCCATCGGCGTGCCCTCCGGGAGGTGCGGGACAGCGTGTCGGACGGGAAGTATCCGGCTGCCCCGGGCGGGGGTCAACCCGTCGTGCCGGCTCACGCGACGCTCGCCCCGATCGCCTCGAGGCCCGCGTCACCCTCGAGCCGCCGCGTGTCCGGGGGCAACTCCGCCTGCAGGGCGTCGGCCCAGCGCGCGAGCGGCGGCCGGGAACCGAGCCAGCGGCCGGCGTGCGCCGCGGCCTGCTCGAGACCCGCGCGCACCCGTTCCCGCGCCGGGTCCGGGATGGCCAGGAAGTCCGCGAGCCGCAGGTGCGCCGGACCGAGTCAGGAGGCTCCCCTGCTGCAGCAGCGCCCGTGCCGTCCGCCGTTGCGCGCTGCCCACCAGCTTGCGGCCCTCGAGCACGATCTCGTGGCGGGCCGTCGAGGCGAAGCACGGCGCCGCGGCACCCGTCGCGGAGCGCGGTGCGAGGTCCCCGCGCGCCGCCCCGGGCGAGAGCATGGCAGGCACCCCCAGCCGCGCCAGCGACGCCACGATCAATCGCGAGACGTGCCCGTACGCCACCTCCAGCCCGCCTCCCCACGACGGGTCTGCCAGGCCGGCGGCGATCGAGTAGGTCCACTCCTCGTCGTGGTAGACGGCGCGCCCGCCGGTGGGGCGCACCGCCCACGGGACCCCCGCGGCGGCGCATCTTGCGAGGTCGAGCTCCCGGGCCGGGTCCTGGGCGCGGCCCAGGGTGATCCCCGCCGGAACGAAGGTGAAGAGCCGCAGGACGGGCCCGGCCCCGGCGGCCGCCGCGTCCAGGAGCGCGGCGTCGCGCCGCATGTTCTCGGCGGGACCGTGGCCCCCGTCGCACCAGAGGATCATCGCGGCGTGGCGGTCAGCGCAGCCCCAGCCAGTCGAACAGCAGGAACTGGAAGCGCCCGATGAGGAGCGAGATGCGGGACATCACCGTGTAGCCGTAACCGGCGCCGAAGGACACCATCAGGAAGAAGACCCCGACGCGGGACGCCGAGCCCAGCGCGCCCTTGTGCTCCCGGCTGAAGAAGAAGAACAGCAGCGACGTGCCGAGCCCGATCGTGAAGACCCACGCGCTCAAGCTCGAGCCCCAGTGACCGGTCCAGAGCGGCTGGATGCTGCCCTGCAGCTGGGCGACGAAGTCGCTCTGGGCGAAGCCGGTGGTCTTGAGTCCCGCGTAGACCCCGATGATCAACGCCAGCGACCAGCGCGCAGCCCAGGCGTACCGGGGCACGAAGCGCGAGAACAGCAGCAGGCCGAGCAGCGCGGGGAGCAGCAGCAGCGCGCGGTAGTCGCCCAGGTGGGCGGCCAGCGGCGAGCCCTGTCGGCCGGTGAAGGTGGCCAGCAGCGGGTCCCACAGGTTCGCCACCAGCACGGTCCAGAAGTTCAGCACGATGTAGTACCCGGCCGAGACGCCCACGAACAGGTGCTCGGCGAACCGGTAGAACGGGTTCTCCTTGTAGAGGAAGCTGAAGATGCACAGCGTGAGCGCGGCGGCCACCCACACTCCCGGGTCCGGGCTCGGGTGCGGGCTCATGCGCCCTCCTTCCGCTTGCGCTCCCATTGCGCCAGGTTGCCGAGCACGATGCAGACCACGATGAAGAGATGCGCGAGCGACTGCGCGTCCATGCCCCGCGACGCCATGCCGCGCTCGAGGCGGAGGTCCTCGTACTCCGCGGCCCCGGCCATGCCGCCCAGCAGCCCCCAGAGCTGCCGGGTCTGCAGGTACGGGTAGAGGGTGGGCGCGGACACCGCCGTCACCCCGGCGATGATGGGGATGTGAAACCTGCCCTGCACCTGCTGCACGTACTCCTTGGTGCCCGGGTAGCCCACCGAGAGGCTGACCAGCAGCGCGCAGCTCGCGTAGTTGCGCGCGGAGAGCATGATCGGGAGGCTGGCCACGTCACGGCCGCGGTGGTCGCGGGGGAAGACCTCCGCGATGCTCTGGCCCATGAGCACCATGACCGCCTCGTTGCCCGCCTTGTAGCCGAGGTTGACGTAGTCGACCCCGTCGACCTGCCGGCAGTCCCGCGCCACGTCCTGGACGATCCCGTCGACCATGCGGGCGCCGCCCGGGTAGAGCGCGACCACCACGACCTTGCAGTGCCGGCCGAAGAGCTGCCGCAAGGTCGTGCGGGTCATGGGCTCGAGCTCGGGGCCGGACGCCGGGTCGAAATCGCACGACACCAGCACCGTGCTCCCCGGCGGCAGCGCGGCGATCGTGTCGTGGTAGGCCCGCACCGGCGGCGAGGGCTCCAGCGGGAGGTTCAACGGCCAGAGCAGCGGCAGCAGCACCAGCACCGCCATGATGACGTAGATCCAGCGTCGGTCCAGCCGCGCGAAGGAGTCGGCGAGGCTCACGGCTCAGTCCTCCCCGCCGAGGTAGCTGCGCTCGATCCCCAGGATCACGCGCAGGCCGGTGGCCATCACGCCCAGCGCCGCCCCGATCAGGATGGCGCGGTTCGCGGCATTCTGCGGGACGTCCAGGATCCACTGCGCGAGGGTCTCGACACGCCACCCGGGCGGGAGGCCGGCGGTCAGCACGCCTCCGAGCGGCACCCGTCCCATCATCACGATCAGGGCGGCCACGGCCAGCAGCGCGGCCTCGACGGTCCGGATGCGGAACGCGCGGAACGCCGCCGAGGCGATGAAGAAGGCGAGCAGGGCGAACATCGCGCTGCTCATCGAGGAGTACACCTCGTCGTAGATCCACGTGGACCGCGTGCCGGCCGCCTGGAAGTCGCGGCCCTCGATGAGTCCCACCGCGACCGTCCCGACCAGTGCCGCGACCAGGACCAGCTTGTACATCCAGCCCGGCTGGCGCCGGGCCACCGCCTCGAGGTTCACCCGGAGCAGGTTCGCGCCGCCCAGCACGATGCCGAAGGCGACGATGATGATCGCGCTCTGCTGGAGGAAGTCCGCCGGCACGCTGACCGCCTGGTGCGGCACGAAGAACGACAGGATCATGAAGAGGCCGACCGCGGCGGTCAGGAACAGCGGGATCTCGCGCTTCACTCCTCTCCTCCTACTGCGTCACCAGCCAGTGCGTGAGGGCGTGCTGCCCGAACGTCTCGAGCACGCAGCCGGACACGACCAGCACGATGATCACGATCTTCATGAGGTCGGCGCCCTTCAGGCTGCCCACCAGCTTCGGCTCCCCCGACAGGTACGCGCTGGCCGCGAACAACTCCTCGCCGATCAGCGTGTAGTCGCAGGCCACCACGAAGAACGGCAACTGGTCCGCGTTGGCCGTGCCCGCGACCTGGATCGCCCCGGTCGCATGGCCCGCCTCGGCCAGCAGCAGCGACTCGGCGAAGAAGGCCCCGAGGAAGATGTGGGCGCCGGGCTTGTCGCGCATCATCACGCCGCTGATCGCGGCGACGTAGGCGAACTGCTCGGGCGAGACGAACTGGACGCTCTCCGGATCGTAGCGGTCCGGGCGGCCGGCGTGGACGTAGCCGCTCTTCACCATCTCCTGCGCGATCGTGAACGGGATCGGATAGGTGACCGGCACCTTGATCGGCGTCTCGTAGCGGGCCGTGGTCTTCGCGACGCTCTCGAGGATGATCAGCGACTGCACGGTCTGCATGTCGTCGATGTCCTGCACGCCGGGCACGTACAGCACCGGGCGCCCCATCTCGGTCGCCCGGCCGATGGCCTCCTCGATGGCGTCGATGCCGGGGATGCGCCGCAGGAACTGCTTCCTGCCCTGCGCTCCCTGGATCGAGAACAGGACGAAGCCGAAGAAGAGCATGGTCAGCACCAGCACGCTCCAACGGGTGCTGTTGAACCACTGCGAGGTGGCGATCGCCGGCCCGGTCAGGCTCCCGGCCGGGGTGACGCCGCCGGGGCCCCACGCGTCCACCCGGTAGAAGTAGGCCATGTCGCGCCGGAGGCCTGGCGACTGGTCGCGCAGGCTGGTGACGCCCGGGCCGACCGAGTCGACCACCGACCAGGGCCCGCCCGGGCTCTCCGCGCGCATCAGCCGGTAACCGCTCACCAGCGCCGTCCCGTCGTCCGGTGAGAGGTCCCAGATCAGGTCCAGCGCGCGCCCGGCGTCGTCGGGGACGTCCCGCCAGATCAGGCCCCGGGCGGCGCGCGGGACCGGCACGGCCCCGGCCGGCGGCTCCACCGCCGGCGCCTTCGCGGCCGCGGGTTCCGGCACGACGATCGGCGGCGCACCGGCGATCGCCGTCACCTCGCCGCGGGCCGGGCACGCGAACAGCGCCGCCACCAGGACTGCGACCTTCAGGCCGCTGCGGACCAGCACTCCGACCCTCCCGTCATCGCGACCTCCCCGGGGAGCGCACGTCGCCGACGCGGCGCGTCGCGCATGCGCAGCGGACGACGGAGGAACGTAGGGGCCACGGGGTGTCCATGTCAAAGTCGCCGGGGGTCGCGCGCTCATGTCGCGATGATCTCCACGTTGGCGCGCGGCACCAGGGCGCGCTCTCCGTCCTCCGGGAAGACGATGACCAGCACCCGCACCATCGCTTCGGTCTCGAGCCGCCGCAGCTCGGACGGCAACTCCACCACCTGCCCGACCCGCCCGAAGTGCGGCTCGCGGATCACCCGCACCTGTGACCCGATCGAGAGCCCCACCTCGGCGCCGCGGTCGGCCGGCGCCGCTCCGGAGTCGGACTCCGGGATCAGCACCTCCGGCCGCAGCACGCCGGCGCGGATCTGCGTCGCCCCGCTGACCGAGGCCATCCGCCCGGTGCGCTCGACGAGCAGGTCCCAGGCGCGGTCGGACATCCGGATGCGGCCGAACCCCTCGGTGAGCACGAGCGTGAGGCCCAGGTCCTCCGAGCCGGTGATCGCCACCCCGAGCTCGCGCCCGAGCAGGCGGCGCAGGCTGACGTCGTCGAAACCGCCCACCACCACCGCCGCGACGCCCAGTTCGCGCGCCCGCATGAGCGCGTCGTGCGTGACGAACGAGCCTCCCACGACGACGTGCCCGCGGTGCTCGGACCGCAGCCGCGCGGGCGTCAGCTCCGCGTCGGGGGAATCCACCGCCACGGCGACCGCGCCCCAGGCCTCGCCGCCCACGCCGAAGATGCCCTGCAGGAGCGCCCCGCGCGCCTCCACCACCACGCCCTCGTCCGGCAGCACGTCGACCACGACGCCGCGGACGTAGGCGTTGACCTCGACCGGCACCGCGGGCTCGCGCAGGACGAGCAGCCCGGTCACGGACGACACGCTCTCGATGAAGCCGTCCGCCGGGGCCTCGACGCTCCGCCGGGCGAACCCGAACAGCCCGTGCGTCTCGGCCATCAATTCGCCGGCGCGCACGTCGGAGCCCACCCGCTTCACCAGGACCTCCGCGACCCGGCCGGGGTCCACGTCGAGCCGCGAGGCCAGGTGGATGGTCTGCACGTTCCCGGGCAGCTCGGTCCGCGCCACGACGTCCTGCGGCCCGACCGGCGTCCCCGAGCCGGACCAGCACCTGGCCCTTGAGGGGCAGCCGGCGCTCACGGCGCGTGACCGTCCGCGCGGTCACTCGAAGCCCGGGGGTGTACGCGTGCGCCACGCTCAGACCTCCCGCGGATAGAGCGCGAGCGCGTGGTGCCAGGCTCGCAGCCGTTCGATGCGTGCGGCCGCCGGGGGCAGCTCGAACGGCCGCCGGCCGCGCGCGTCGACGATGAGGCCCACGCTCCCGCCCGGGATGCGGGCGCTCACCGGCCGGCCGCGCCCGGCCCCGAGGTCGAACCCCCGCTCCGGGACCGCGCTCACCCGTCCGAACGCGCTCGCCGGCGGCAACGGCAGCAGTGCCATCTCCCCGAAAGCCACCTGGCGGCTCACCGGGGCCATGTCCGGGCCGCTCACCTCGACCGTGACGCACCGCTGGCCGGGGCGCCCGGTGCCGATCGGGGCGAGCACGGCGCCGAGCCGCACCAGGCAATCGTTCTCGAAGACCTCGCCGGCGGCCTGCGGGTGGACGGTGGAAAGCACGCCCAGCTGGGGCATCATGAAGATGCTGTCCACGGCGAGCAGCGTCAGGCCCTCCGGCAGGAACGCGTCCACCATCATCAGCGCCGCCTGGACGCGGCGCGGGGCGTGCGAGAGCACTCCGCCGGAGCCCACGATGAGCCCGAGACCCAGCAGGTCCACCATCGAGGCGCCGCCGGCCGACTGGCGCAGCGCCTCGGAGATCGTGCGCTCCTGCTGCACGCCCTTCAGTCCCACCGCCAGCGTCCGGTGCTGTTCGAACGCCAGCCGCAGCGCCTCGCGGGCGACGGCCTGCTCGATGACCAGGTCCTCGAGGGTCTGCGGGATGGTCGTGGGGCGGATCATCTTGTTCCGGATCCGGTTGCGCAGGGCCGACTCCTCCACCGGGAACGGCACCCAGCGCAGGATGTTCTCGAGGCCGGCCTCGGCCATCACGTTCGAGATGGAGTAGCTCATGCCCGAGGTTGGCGGACACGGTGCGGTGGAACGTCGGTTCCCCGTCGCTCCCGGGGAACACCGAGAACACGTCGGTGGTCGCTCCCCCGATGTCCACCCCCAGCACGGATAGCGCGTCGCGCCGCGCCAGCCGCTCGATCATGCAGCCCCACCGCCGCGGGCGTGGGCATGACCGGCACGGGCGTCCAGCTCATCAGCCGGCGCGTAGCCCGGGGCATGGGCCATGACGTGCTGCATGAAGAGCTCGTGGATCGCGTCGCGCGCCGGCCGCAGGTTCTCCCGCTCGAGCGCGGGCCGCAGGTTCGCCACCACCTTGAGGGCGGCGCGCGGCTCCACCAGGTCGCGCACCACTCCCGCCGCGTCGCGGTTGCCCGCGTAGACCACCGGGAGCTCGTAGCCGGCGCCGAGCCGCGCCTTCGGGCCCGCGGCGACCAGCAGTTCGGCCAGCTCGGCCACGCGCCGCACGTCCCCGCCGTCCGTGCCCCCGGAGAGCAGGATCATGTCGGGCCGCAGCTGGCGCAGCAGCCGGATCCGCTCGTGCGGCCGCCGCCCGTCGTTCAGCGCGAGGACGTCCATCACGATCGCCCCTGCGCCCAGCGCCGCCCGCTGCGCGCTCTCTCCCGTCATCTGCAGCACCAGGCCCGAGACCATCATCTGGAGCCCGCCGCCGGCGCTCGAGGTCGTGACGTAGAGGTCGACCCCCTCGCCCTGTCGCATCGGGGTGATGATGGCGTCCCCGTCCAGCAGGCGCCGGCCGACGAGCTCCTCGACCTCGCGCACCGCGTTCAGCACACCGCGCGTCACGTCCTCGAACGGGGCCTCGACCGTGGTGGGCGCCTCGCCCCGCGCGATGAGCCGGTAGACGTCGTAGCGCCGCTCGATGAGGATCGCCTTCGTGGTGGTGGACCCGCAGTCCGTGGCGAGGATCGATTGGACGTCCTCGGGGCGGGGGACCGCCGCGGGGCCGCTCACGACGCCTTCCCGGGGCGCGGCGCGCCGCGCGCGGCCCGGGGCTCCGCCGCGCGGCGCTCGATGAGCGTGGCCAGCGCGTCGAGCGTCTCGCGGCGCTCGATCAGCGCGGCGAAGTGCCGGTAGTCGCCGAAGCGCAGGAACGCCTGCACCAGCGGCTGGAAGAAGACCATCGCCTGACCCGCGACGAACGACAGCGGCCGGACGGACTCCAGGGCCAGGACCGCCGGCACCTCGAGGCGCAACTCGACCACGCGCGCGGCCACGCGCTCCAGCAGTTCCAGGTCCCCCGCCGACAGGGGCTGCGCGTCAGAGGCCATGCCGCCCCAGTTCCCGCCGCAGCGTTTCGAGCAGCGTCCCCGGCTCCCCGGCCCGGCGCGGCACGGGGAGGAAGAGGCCCCGGTAACGGTCGAGGCGGCTGCTGCGCGCGAGCGGGGAGACGAAGAGCCCGCGGACGTCCACCCGGGCGCGCCGGATGTCCGGCCACGCCCTGCGGTCCCAGGCGAAGAGCACCCGGCGGGCCACGCCGTCGGCGTCGACCCGGCACCGGGTCGGGACCATGCCGGGCGCCAGGACGACGATCACCGCCAGGCCCAGGAACAGCACGAGGAGGGGCTCTCCCGCCAGCAGCCAGGCGGCTAGCAGCCACAGCGCCAGCGCCGCGGCGGCCACGACCGCCGCCCGGCCGGGATCGTCCCGCCACGGGCTGGTGGTCCACTCCACCGTGGCCGGCGTCGTGTCCGGCACGGCGGAGCGCCCTCCCTGCGAAGCGCGTCCTGCGCCTTGCGCCAAGTCTCCCTTCCCTCCCGCCCAGCGGGTCTCGGCCCTACGGTTCACTCCACCGGAGCCGGGGCTCGCGGCTGGCGCGGGCCTCGTCGAGACGGCCAACGGGCGTGGTGAGGGGCGCCCGGTGCAGCCGCTCGGCGTCCTCCCCCGCCTCGGCGGCGATGCGTTCCATGCTCGCGGCAAAGTGATCGAGGCGGTCGAGCGTCTCGGTCTCGGTGGGCTCGATCATCAGCGCCTCCTCGACGATCATCGGGAAGTAGACGGTCGGGGCGTGGACGCCGAAGTCCAGCAGCCGCTTCGCCACGTCGAGGGTCTTCACGCCGTGCTTCCTGAGCCCGCGGCCCGAGAGCACGAACTCGTGCATGCAGTGCTGCGGGTTCGGCAGGTCGTAGGTCTTCGCCAGCCGCCGCATCAGGTAGTTGGCGTTCAGGATCGCCACCCGGCTGACCTCGGCCAGCCCGCCGGGGCCGAGCGAGAGCATGTAGGCGAGCGCCCGCAGCAGGATGCCGAAGTTCCCGTTGAAGGAGTGCACGCGGCCGATCGACAGCGGCCGCTCCCAGTCGAGGCGCAATCGGCCGTCCGGCCGGACCGCCGCGACCGGCGTCGGCAGGAACGGCTCGAGGTGCGCGGCCACCGCGACGGGACCGGCCCCGGGGCCGCCGCCGCCGTGCGGGGTCGAGAAGGTCTTGTGCACGTTGATGTGCATGGCGTCGAAGCCGAGGTCGCCCGGCCGCACGCGCCCGACGAGGGCGTTGAGGTTGGCGCCGTCCATGTAGCACTGCGCCCCCGCGGCGTGCGCCAGCCGCGTCACCTCGAGCACCCGCGGCTCGAACAGGCCGACCGTGTTCGGCACGGTGAGCATCACCGCCGCCGTGCGGTCGTCGAGCTGCTTCGCGAGCGCGTCGAGGTCTACGGTCGCGTCCGGCCCGGACGGGACCACCACGGTCTCGTAGCCGACCAGGCTCACGCTCGCCGGGTTGGTGCCGTGCGCCGAGTCGGGGACGATCACCCGGCGGCGCTTCTCGCCCTCACCGCGCGACCGGTGGTACGCGCGCATCAGCAGCAGGCCGGTCATCTCGCCGTGCGCCCCGGCGGCAGGTTGCGTCGTGACCGCGGCGAAGCCGGTGACCTCGGCGAGCAGCCGCTGGACCTCCACCATCGCGCGCAGGCAGCCCTGGGTGGCATCGTCGCCCGCCAGCGGGTGCGCCCGGGCGAAGCCCGGGAGCCCGGCGAGCTCCTCGTCGATCTTCGGGTTGTACTTCATCGTGCACGAGCCGAGCGGGTAGAGCCCCCGCTCCACGTGGTGGTTGAGCGTCGAGAGCTCGGTGAAGTGCCGCACGACCTCCGGCTCGCTCACCTGCGGGAGGCGCAGATCCGCGCGCAACGGGACGCCCGGGAGCAACTCCGCGAGCGGCCGCTGCTCCACGTCACACGCGGGCAGCGCCGGGCCGCGGTGGCCTTCGCCGCCCTGCTCGATCAGCAACCGGCGGGGCATGGTCATCGCGCGCCTCCCGCCTTGCGCAGGGCCCGGGCCCAGCGGTCGATCTCGTCCGCATCCCGCGATTCCGTCACCGCGACCAGCAGCAGGTCCCGCCACTCGGGGCGGAACCGTCCCAGGTTGATCCCCGGGCTGACGCCGAACTCGAGGCCGGCCTCCACCACCCGGCGGGCTTCGACCGGGCAGCGCAGGACGAACTCGCGGAAGAAGGGTGCCGCGAACGCGAGCGCATAGCCCGGGATCCCGGCGGCGAGCCGTGCGGCGTAGTGGCTCTTCTGGACGCAGAGCTCCGCCACCTCGCGCATCCCGAGGCGGCCCAGCAGCCCCATGTGGATGGTGGCGCGCAGCGCCATCAGCGCCTGGTTCGTGCAGATGTTCGAGGTGGCCTTCTCGCGGCGGATGTGCTGCTCCCGGGTCTGCAGCGTCAGGACGAAGCCGCGACGGCCCTGCTGGTCGGCGGTCTCCGCGACGAGCCGGCCGGGCAGCGCGCGCAACAGGCTGCGCTTCGCGGCGAAGTACCCGAGCAGCGGCCCGCCGAACGACATCGGGCTGCCCAGGCACTGCGCCTCCCCCACCACGAGGTCGGCGCCGCTGCGGCCCGGAGGCTCCAGCAGCGCGAGCGCGACCGGGTCGCAGACCGCGACGGCCAGCGCGCCGGCGTCGTGGGCGAGCGCGTGCAACGCCGCGGGGTCCTCGACCAGACCGAGGAAGTTCGGCTGCTGGTAGACCAGGCAGGCGGCGTCCGGCCCGAGCGCAGACTTCAGCCCCGCCGGGACGGCGAGCCCCGACGGGTCCTCGACGTGCGAGACCTCCGCCGGGTCGAGGTAGGTGCGCAGCACCGCCAGGGTGTGCGGGTGAACCATGCCCGCCACCACCACGCGCTTGCGCCCGGTCTGCCGCCGCGCGAGCAGCACGGCCTCGGCGGTCGCGGTGGCCCCGTCGTACATCGAGGCGTTGGCGACGTCGCAACCGGTCAGCTCCGCCATCATGCTCTGGAACTCGAAGATGGCGGTCAGCGTGCCCTGGGCGACCTCGGGCTGGTAGGGCGTGTAGGCGGTGACGAACTCCGCACGGCTCGCCAGCGCGTCCACCGCGGCGGGGATCCAGTGGTCGTAGATCCCGCCCCCCTGGAAGGAGACCAGCTCCGCGGCGTGGTTCTCGCTGGCCCAGCGCCCCAGCAGGCGGCGCAGCTCGATCTCGGACAGCGGGCCCGGGATCGCGGGCGGGCGCTCGAGCAGCACCTCCCGCGGGATGGCCGCGAGCAGATCCTCGAACCGCGCGACACCGATCTCCCCCAGCATGCGCCGCTCCTCGTCGTGCGTCAGGCCGATGAAGCTCATGCGTGCTGCTCCTCGACGTGACGCTCGTAGTCGACGTTCGACATCAACTTGGCATACTCGGCCGGGTCCGACGGCCGGACGCGCAGGATCCAGCCCTCGCCGAACGGGTCCTGGTTCACCAGCGCCGGGTTGTCCGCGAGGGCGCCATTGCGTTCGAGCACCTCGCCCGACACCGGGGCGAAGAGGTCGCTCACCGTCTTCACGGCCTCGATCACGCCGAACGCCTTGAGCGCCTCCAGGCGCGCGCCGCTCTCCGGCAGCTCCACGAAGACCACGTCGCCGAGCTGCTCGGTGGCGTAGGACGTGACTCCGATCGTGACGATGCCATTCTCGAGCCGGGCCCACTCGTGCTCGGCGGTGTAACGGACGTCATCCGGGTAGCCCAAGGCACCCTCCTCAGGAACGGCGCGAGCCCCGCGTCCAGAACGGGCGCGGAGCGATGCGCGCATTGAGGCGCGTCCCGCCGGCCAGCACCTCGAGGGTGCCGCCCGGTCGGTCCAGCGCGGTTTCCACGTAGCCCATGCCGATCGGGCGCTCGAGGCTCGGGCTGAACGTGCCACTCGTGACCCGGCCCACGGCGCGCCCGCCGGATTCGATCACCATGCCGTGCCGCGCGACCCGCCGCCCATCGAGATCGAAGCCCACGAGCTTGCGGGCGAGTCCCCCCTCCTTCTGCCGCAGCAGGGCCTCGCGTCCGTTGAACGCGTCCTTCTTCAGCTTCACCGTCCAGCCGATCCCGGCTTCCAGCGGCGTGGTCGTGTCGTCGATGTCGTTCCCGTAGAGCATGTAGCCCATCTCGAGCCGCAGGGAGTCGCGGGCCGCGAGCCCCACCGGCTCGAGCCCGTGCGGGCGGCCCGCCGCCATCAGCCCTTCCCATACCTGGGCGGCGTGGCGCGGGGCGAAATACAGCTCGAAGCCGTCCTCGCCGGTGTACCCGGTGCGCGAGATGACCGCCGGGGCGCCGAACGCCGCGCCCTCCATCAGGCGGTAGAAGCCCAGGTCGAGGGCCGCGTCGGGCACGTGCCCGCGCAGCACCCGCTCGGCCTTCGGCCCCTGCACGGCCAGCAGCGCGGTCTCGTCGCTGATGTCGCGCAGCTCGACGCCCGCCGGCACCTGGCCCTGCAGCCACGCCCAGTCCTTGGCGTTCGTCGCCCCGTTCACGACCATCATCCACCGGTCCGGCAGGCGGTAGACGAGCAGGTCGTCCACGATGCCCCCGTCCGGGCGGCACATCGCCGTGTAGATCGCCTGGCCGACCTGCATGCCCAGCACGTCGTTCGTGACCATGCGGTGGATGAACTCCCCCGCGCCGGGCCCCGAGACGTGGTACTCGCCCATGTGGGTGATGTCGAAGACGCCTGCCGCGTTGCGCACGCAAAGGTGCTCGCGCAGGTCTCCGGAGTAGCGCAGGGGCAGCTCGAAGCCCGCGAACTCCACGAGCTTCGCACCGAGCGCACGGTGGTAAACGGTGAACGGTGTGGGCCTTGCGACTGCGTGACTGGACATGGCGGCTCCTTGCGGATGGACGGACATTCGCAAGGTAGCGAAGGCTCCGGATGCGGTCAAGGCGCGCCCGGTCCAGGGGTATTCACGGGCTGAACCACGGTGGACGGCGTGCCCGCCCGCGCGCCGGCGGGCACGCGGGGCCGTCCGGCGGAGTCACCCGTGCCGGGCCCGCCGCAGACCGGGAGCGCCCCCGGTCGGCGGTGCGAGGGGCTACGCCTCCTGCCCCCAGGGAACGAGCACGATCTTGCCGGCGTTGCCGGAGCGCAGCAGCTCGATGCCCTCGACCACCTGCTCCATCGGCATGACGTGCGAGATGGCGGGCCGCACGTCCAGGCTGCCGGTACGCAGCAGGTTGTCCATCTGGTACCAGGTCTCGTACATCCGCCGTCCGGCGATGCCGTGGATCGTCACTCCCTTGAAGACCAGCAGCTTGTTCCAGTCCAGGCCGAACTCCTCGCGAGGCAGGCCCAGCAGCGACAGCCGGCCGCCGTTGCGCAGCGCGGCCAGGCCGTCGCGGATGGCCTTCGCGTTGCCGGACATCTCCAGCACGCCGTCCAGCCCGCGTCCGTCGGTGAGTTGCGCGACCCGTTCGACGAAGTCCTCCTTCGACACGTCGATGACGGCGTCCGCCTTCATCTGCCGCGCGAGCTCGAGCCGGTAGGGCGAGACGTCGCTGGCGATCACCTGGCAGGCGCCCGCCGCGCGCGCCACGCCCAGCGCGAACAGGCCGATCGGGCCGCAGCCGGTCACGGCGATACGGCAGGCGGAGAGCTCGCCGGAGAAGGCGGTGTGCACCGCGTTGCCGAGCGGCTCCATGATGCTCTGCACCTCGAGCGGCACGTTCGCCGGGGCGCGCCAGGCGTTGACCGCGGGCGCCGCCGCGTACTCGGCGAACCCGCCGTCGACGTCCACGCCGAGGATCCGGGTCTTCTGGCAGACATGCGCGTTGCCGGTGCGGCACGCGGTGCAGTGGCCGCAGACGATGTGGCTCTCGAAGGAGACCCGCTCGCCGGGCTCGAAGTCGGTGACCCCCGCCCCCACGGCGACGATCTCGCCCACGAACTCGTGGCCGATGGTCACCGGCGGCCGGATGCGGTTCCGACTCCAGTCGTCCCACTCGTAGATGTGCAGGTCGGTGCCGCAGATGCCCGCGCGCAGGACGCGCAGGAGGAGCTGCCCCGGCCCCGCTACGGGGACCGGCACTTCGCGGATCTCGACGCCCGTGCCGGCCCGGGCCTTGACCACGGCCCTCATGGTGCCGGTCGGGACGGCGCGGGGCGTTCGGGGCGTCTCGCGGGGAACGGCGGCAGTCGGATTCATCGGGACAGGACCTCCCGTAGAGCCTCTCCGGTGTAGGACCCCCGTGCGCGGCTCACCACCTCGGGGGGCCCGGTGGCGATCACGGCACCGCCGCGCTCCCCACCCTCGGGACCCAGGTCGATCAACCAGTCTGCGCTCTTGACGACGTCCAGGTTGTGCTCGATCACCACCACCGTGTTCCCGCGCTCGACCAGGGAGTGCAGCACCTCCAGCAGCATGCGCACGTCCTCGAAGTGCAGCCCGGTGGTGGGCTCGTCCAGAATGTACAACGTCCGGCCGGTCGCCACCCGCGACAGCTCGGTCGCGAGCTTGACGCGTTGCGCCTCCCCGCCCGAGAGCGTGGTGGCCGACTGCCCCAGGTGCACGTACCCGAGGCCGACCGACCGGAGCGTCTCGAGCTTGCGCCGGAGCGGCGGCACGGCCCCGAGGAACTCCAGCGCCTCCTCCACCGTCAGGTCCAGCACGTCGGCGATGGATCGCCCCCGGTAGAGCACCTCCAGCGTCTCGCGGTTGTAGCGCCGGCCGTGGCACAGGTCGCAGCGCACGAAGACGTCGGGCAGGAAGTGCATCTCGATCTTGCGCAGCCCGTCCCCCGCGCACGCCTCGCAGCGGCCGCCCTTCACGTTGAACGAGAAGCGCCCGGGCCCGTACCCGCGCACCTTCGCCTCGGGCAGGCGCGCGAACAGGTCGCGGATGAAGCCGAACGTGCCGGTGTAGGTGGCGGGATTCGAGCGCGGCGTGCGCCCGATCGGGCTCTGGTCGATGGCCACCACCTTGTCCACGTGCTCGGCGCCCTTGAGGGCGCGGTGCGCCCCCGGCACCGGCCCGCTCTCGAGCAGCCGGCGCTGCAGCGCGGCCAGCAGGATGTCGTTCACCAGCGTGCTCTTGCCCGAGCCCGACACGCCGGTGACGCAGGTGAAGGTCCCCAGCGGGACGCGCACGTCCACGTCCTTCAGGTTGTGCTCGCGCGCGCCGAGGATCTCGAGCTGCCGGCCATCCCCCGGGCGGCGCGTCGCGGGCACCGGGATGGTGCGCGCCCCGGAGAGGTACTGGGCGGTGAGCGAGCCCGCGACCTGCAGCACCTCGGCCGGGGTTCCCGCCGCGACCAGGCGGCCGCCGTGGCGCCCGGCCCCGGGGCCGAGGTCCACCAGCCAGTCGGCGGCCAGCATGGTGTCGCGGTCGTGCTCCACCACCACCACCGTGTTCCCGAGGTCCCGCAGGCGCAGCAGCGTCGCGAGGAGCTTCTGGTTGTCGCGGTGGTGGAGCCCGATCGAGGGCTCGTCCAGGATGTACAGCACGCCGGTGAGCTGCGAGCCGATCTGCGTGGCGAGCCGGATGCGCTGGGCCTCGCCGCCGGCGAGGCTCGCCGCAGGGCGGTCGAGCGTCAGGTAGCCGAGCCCGACGTCCTCGAGGAATCCCAGGCGGCTCTCGATCTCCTTGAGGATCGGCCCGGCGATCGCGCGCTGGGCCCCTTCGAACCGGAGCCCCGCCAGCGCGGCCCGCGCCTCCTCCACCGAGGACGCCGCCCAGGCGGAGATGTCGCGCCCCGCCAGGCGCACGGCCAGGCTCTCGGGCTTCAGCCGCCGCCCGCGGCACGCCGGGCAGGGCCGCGGGTTCATCAGGCTGTGGATCCAGCGGCGGACGTGTTCGCTCGTCGTCTCGCGATGGCGCCGCTCCAGGTTCCGGATCACCCCCTCGAAGGCGCCGGTATGGACCCACGAGGAGCCCTTGCGCATCTTGTACTCGAAGCGCACCTCCTCCTCGCCCGTGCCGTGAAGCAGAAGCGTCTGAACGCGTTGCGGGAGCCGCTTCCACGGTTGCTGCAGGGAGAAGTCGAACCGCTTGGCCAGCGCCTTGAGCGTACCGCCCACCCAGGTGCCGCCGGCATCGCCCCACGCCGCGATGGCCCCGTCGGCGATCGAGAGCGACGGGTCCGGCACCACGCGCTCCGGGTCCACCTTGAGCAGGCTGCCGAGCCCCTCGCAGGTCGGGCACGCGCCGAACGGGGAATTGAACGAGAAGCTGCGCGGCTGGAGTTCCGCCACGCTGGTCCCGCACTTCGGGCAGGCCGCCCCCTGGCTGAACAGCAGGTCCTCGCCGCCGCGCACGCCCTCGGCCCGCGCCACGGCGACCAGCCCCCCGCCCAGCTTGAGTGCCGTCTCGATCGAGTCGGCCAGCCGCGAACGCGCGCCCTCGTCCACCGTCAGGCGGTCCACGACGACGTCGATCTCGTGGCGCTTGTAGCGCGCCAGCTTCGGCGGATCGTCCAGCTCCACCCACTCGCCGTCGATCCGCGCCCGCAGGTAGCCCTGGCGGTGCACCGCCTCGAGCTCCTTGCGATACTCGCCCTTCTTGCCGCGCACCAGGGGCGCGAGCAGCGCGATCCGCGCCCCGCCGAACCGCCCCGCGACGGTGTCGACGATCTCCTGCACGCTCTGGCGACGCATCGGCGTGTCGCACGCCGGGCAATGCTGCACCCCGAGCCGCGCGAACAGGAGGCGCAGGTAGTCGTAGATCTCGGTGATGGTGGCGACCGTCGAGCGCGGGTTCGACCCCGCGCTGCGCTGCTCGATCGCGATCGCGGGAGAGAGCCCCTCGATCGAGTCCACCTCGGGCTTCTCCATCTGGCCGAGGAACTGCCGCGCGTAGGCGGAGAGCGACTCGACGTAGCGTCGCTGGCCCTCGGCATAGAGCGTGTCGAAGGCCAGCGACGACTTGCCCGAGCCGGAGACGCCGGTGACCACGATGAGGCTCTGCCGGGGCAGCCGGAGCGTCAGGTCCTGGAGGTTGTGCTCGCGCGCGCCGCGGATGACGATGTCGGAGAGCCCGCGCCCGGCAGGGGCCGGCGCCGCGTGGGCGGTCCGGAGCGGACGCGGGGTTCGGGCACGCGGAGTCATGCCCGGAATATAGCAGGAGTGCCCTGCGCGCGCCGCCGTCGCCGGCGGCTCGCTACTCGTAGCGCAGTGCGTCCACCGGGTCGAGCCGCGACGCACGCATGGCCGGGTAGAGCCCGAAGAAGACCCCCACCGCCGCCGAGAAGACCAGCCCCAGGACGACCGACCATGGAGATACGTACGTGGGCAGCGGCGTGGCCGCCCTCACGCCCGCCGCGATGATCCAGCCCAGCGCCACGCCGATGGCCCCGCCCGTGGCGGTGAGCATGATCGCCTCGGCCAGGAACTGGGCGAGGATCGCCTTCCGCGGCGCTCCCACGGCCTTCCGCAGGCCGATCTCGCGGGTCCGCTCGGTGACGGCCACCAGCATGATGTTCATGACCCCGATCCCGCCCACCAGCAGGGAGACCCCCGAGATCAGGATCATGACCAGCACGATCCCGCCCGTGAGCTGGTTGAGGATCGACAGGATCGCCTCGTCGGTGAACACCGCGAAGTCGTTCGGCTTGTTGCTCCGCAGGTGCCGGCGCACCCGGAGGATCTCCATGATCTCCTGCTGCGCCTTCTCACTGAGCTCGGGCGACCTCGCGACGGCGTGCAGGAACAGCTCGCCCCGGCGCGGGACCCAGGGCGGGGCGTCCGCGGGCGCGGAGAAGTACTTGTCCATGGTGGTGTAGGGCATGGCCGCCGACTTGTCGAGGTCCTGCCCCAGCATCTTCCCCTTGGGGGTGTACTCCCCGATCACCGTGAACGGGATCGTGCCGACGCGGATGGTCCGGCCGACCGGATTGAGGTTCCCGAACAGCGCCTCCCGCGTGCTGGGCCCGATGACCACGACGTTGGCCCGACGGGCGACGTCCTGGGGGCTGAGGTAGCGACCGCGCTGGACCTCGAAGCCGTGGACCACGAGGTAGTTGTCGTCCGTCCCGTACACCTCCGTGCCCCGGGTCAGTTTGCCGCGATAGCCGAGGCGCAGCCCGTAGTAGTCGTACTTGATGGCGGCCACGGCCCGCACCGCGGGGGCCGAAGTCGCGATCGCCTGGCCGTCCTCGACGGTGAAGGCCTTGCGCTGCCGGAGGCTGTCGGGGATCTCGTTCCCGCCGACGTGGACCCCGGGACGGATGCGGTGGATGTAGATCGTGTTCGTGCCCATGGAGCGGATGCTCTGCTCGACCGAGCGCTGGAAGCCGTTGATCAGCGCGACCATGCCGATCACGGTCGCGACGCCGATGACGATCCCCAGCAGGGCGAGCAGCGAACGCATGCGGTTCGACGTCAGCGCACGCGTGGACATCCGGAAGGTCTCGATCAGCAGGTGGGCTTCCATGGGTCACTCGTAGCGGAGCGCTTCGATGGGATCGAGGCGGGACGCGCGCCAGGCGGGGTACGAGCCGAAGAACACGCCGACGAAGCAGGCCATGCCCACGCCCAGGAAGAGGGACGGCACGCTCACGGCGGTCGGCAGCGGACTCACCACCCCGACGAGGAGCGCGAGGGCCACCCCGAGCGCGACCCCGACCGAGCCACCCGCCAGGGACAGGGTCGTGGCCTCGACCAGGAACTGGCTCAGGATGTCGCGGCGCCGGGCGCCCAGGGCCTTGCGGATCCCGATCTCGCGCGTGCGCTCCGTGACGGAGACCAGCATGATGTTCATGATGACGATGCCGCCCACGAGCAGCGAGATGGCCGCGACGCCGACGGTGAGCGCGAAGACGCCCCCCGTGATCCGCCGGTAGACCTCCATCCAGGTGTCCGCCGTCGTGATCCCGAAGTCGTCGGGGCGGCCGGGTGCCAAGTGGTGCCGGGCACGCATCACGTTCCGCACCTCCTGGACCGCGAGCGGCAGCGAGGACTGCTCCACGCTCTTGATGTAAGCGTAGTAGCTGAAGCGGGACACCCAGTACTTGCTGAACGTGTGGATGGGGATGGTCACGAAGCGGTCCTGGGTCACGCCCATGAGCTTCCCCTTGGCCTTGGTCACGCCGACCACCTCGAGGGTCTGCTCGCCCACGCGGATGCGGCGTCCCACGGGATCCTGCTCGATGCGGAGCTCGTCGGCCACCTCCGGGCCGATCACGCACACCGGGCGCCGGCGCCGGTCGTCCAGCTCGCTCAGGTGGCGTCCCTGGCCGATCGCATAGTCCTCGACGATGTCGTACCCGGGGCTGCGGCCGTTGATGGTCACGCCCCTCGCGAGCTTGTTCCCCACGCGGACCGGGGCGACCGCGTTGCCCCCCGCGACCGCCGCGCTCACGTAGCGCGACTGCAACCGGATGGCCTCCACGTCGTCGATCGTGATGTCGGGGCGCTTGAGGGCGTTCTCGAACGCCTCCTCGTTCATGGCGTCGCCGAACTTGTCGAGCCAGAAGACGTTCGAGCCGGCGGTCAGGATCTTCTGCGAGACGTACTGGTTCAGGCCCTCGACCACCGAGAGCACGAAGATGACCGACCCGACCCCGATGATGGTGCCGAGCAGGGTCAGGAACGAGCGCAGCTTGTTCGCCTGCAGCGCCCGCAGCGCGATGCCGGCGCTCTCCCGCAGGTTCATGCGTCGCCTCGCGTCGCCCGGCCGGGGCTCGGCGTGTCGCTCTCGATGTGACCGTCACGCATGCGCACCACCCGCCGCGCGTGGGCGGCGATGTCCGCCTCGTGGGTCACGAGGATCACCGTGTTGCCCTGCTCCCAGATGCGGGCGAAGGCGGCCATGATCTCCTCCCCCGTCGCCGTGTCGAGGTTGCCGGTGGGCTCGTCGGCCAGGATGATGCTCGGCTTGTTCACCAGCGCGCGGGCGATCGCGACGCGCTGCCGCTGGCCGCCCGAGAGCTCGTTCGGCCGATGCTTCATGCGGTCCGCGAGCCCGACCAGCTCCAGCGCCTCGCGGGCACGGCGGCGCCGTTCCTCGTGGTGGAGCCCCGCGTACACCAGCGGCAGCTCCACGTTGTGCAGGGCGTCCGCGCGCGCCAGCAGGTTGAAGGTCTGGAAGACGAAGCCGATCTCCTTGTTGCGGATCCGGGCCAGCTCGTCGTCGGCCAGCGACGAGATCTCGACGCCCTTGAGCTGGTACGAGCCGCCGGTCGGGGTGTCGAGGCAGCCGATGATGTTCATCAGCGTGGACTTGCCCGAGCCCGAGGGTCCCATGATGGCCACGTACTCGTTGGGCGCGATGTCGAGGTCCACGCCGTTCAGGGCGTGCACCTCCTCCGACCCCACCTGGTAGAACCGGCGCAGTTGCCGGATGCCGATGAGCATGCCCGGCGTCACCGGCGTCCGCCTTCGGCCTTGGCGGCCTCGCGTTTCACCTTGGCGCCGGGCTTGAGCTCGCGAAGGGCCTTGTACGGCCCCCCCACCACCGTGTCGCCCTGCTTGATGGCGCCGAAGATCTCGAGGTCGGTCTCGCTCGAGATCCCGGTGCGGACGGGGACGAACTTCGCCACGTTGTCCTTGCCCACCACGAAGATGCCGGTGATCTCCTTGTCCTTGCGACCGACGGTGTCCTCCTCGGCCGCGACGGCGGCGCCCTTCGCAGGCCGCTTCCGGGCCCCCGGCTTCTGCGCGGCCCGGTCCAACTCGCGCTGGGTGCGGACCACCACGGCCTGCACCGGGACGCCCAGGGTCTTTCGGTGCGTCTCCGTCTCGATGTCCACGTCCGCGGTCATGCCGGGCCGGACCTGCGGCACGTCGGCGTCGAACACCACCTTCACTTCGAAGTTGGTCTGCCCCTCGACCGTCGAGGTCAGCGAGCGCTTGGCCGTGTTGCCGATCTCGGTCACGGTGCCGGGGAACGACGTGTCGGGCAGCGCGTCCACGGTGATCTTCGCCTTCTGCCCGATCTTCATCTCCACCACGTCCGTCTCGTCGACGTCGGCCTTCACCAGCATCCGCGAGAGGTCGGAGACGATCAGGATCTCGGTGCCGGGGTTGTTCATCGTGCCGGTGATGACGTTCTCCCCGGCCTCGACGTTCAGCGCGCTCACCACTCCGTCGAACGGCGCGACGAAGCGCGTCTTCCGCAGGTTGTCCGCGGCCCCGGTCACGGCCGCGTCGGCGCGCGAGACCTCCTGGCGCGCCGCCTGCGCGGCACTGCGGGCCGCCTCGATCGCGCTGTCGGCCTGGTCCTTCTCGGCCTCCGACAGCAGCTTCTGCTCGAACAGCGCCTGCTGCCGCCGGTAGGTGGCCTCCGCGCCCTTGAGGCTCTGCTCGGCCTCGCGCGCGCGGGCGCGGGCGCTCGCGGCGGTGGCACGGGCCTGTCCCTCGTACGCACGGTACTGGGTGTCGTCGAGCTGGAGCATCAGCTGCCCCTCGCGGACGCGATCGCCCTCCTTGACCGCGAGCACCACGATCTTGCCCATGATGTCCGCGCTCACCTTGACCTGGGTCTTCGCCTCGATCTTCCCGGGGGCCCGCACGCGCGAGGTGATGTCCTCCAGGCGCACGCGCGTCAACTGCACCGCTTCGACCTTGCCCGCCTTGCTGCGGAGCACGTTCGCGACCACCACCACGGCGACCAGCACCACGGCGAGACCGATCCACAGCCACTTCTTGCTCTTCACCTGGGTGACTCCTTCTTTCCGGGTCAGACGCCGCGGCCGCGCACCTGGTCGAGGCGCGCCTCGGCCACGCGGATCCCCGCGAGGGCCGAGACGAGCTGGCTCTGCGCACGCTGGAGCTGCACCTGCGCATCGATGAGATCGAGGATGGTCGCCGAGCCGACGTTGTACTTCTGCTGCGTCAGCTTCATGTTCTCGGTCGCCGATTCCACCGCGCTGCCCGCGACGTTGTGCGCCGCCAGCGCCTGCTGGTAGGTGAGCGCCGCCTGGTGGACCTCGCCCGCGAGGTCGCGGCGCAGCGCGTCGTGCGCCTCCTGCGCCTTGAGCAGCCCGGCGCGCGCGGAGGCGACGCCGGCGTCGGTCGAGAACCCGTCGAAGAAGTCCCAGTTGAGCGAGACGCGCGCCGCCAGCTGCCGCTCCGATTCCGACCGGCTGCTCCGGTTGAACTCGACCCCCAGCGTGTCGGCCAGCGTGTTCTTGGTGGTCGTGACCGGGTTGAAGGTGGCGCTCCCCGACACGCTCACGTAGGGCAGGCGCTGCATCCGCGCGGAGAGCAGCGTGGCACGCGCCGAGCGCAGTCCGGCGGCGGCCGCCTTGAGATCGGGCCGGTTCGCCTCGGCCTCGCGGAGCAGAGCCGCTTCGTCGTAGTCGCGGGGCGTGATCACGAGCACCGTGTCCACGCTGCCCATCGCGGCTTCGGCGACGCCGATCAGGCTCGCCAGCGCGTTGCGCTGCACCAGCAGCGACTGCAGCGCGCCGATCGAGTCGAGCTGGCTCTGGGCGGTCTGGACCCGGGTCTTCAGCAGGTCGCTGCGGGACACCGAGCCCACCTCGAACAGCACCCGCACGCGGCGTTCGTTGTCGCGCGCCAGCAGGAGCGCGTTGTCGTTGACCTCGACCAGCTTGGCGGCCTTCACCACCTCGTAGAACTGCTGGCGCGCCTGCAGCGCCACCAGGTTCCGGACCGCCACGCGCTGCCAGGTCGTTCCCGTCAGGCCGGAGCGGGCCGAGGACAGCGCCGCCAGCGAGGACAGGTTGAGGACGTTCCAGGTCGCCGACAGGCCCGGCTGGGTCTGGTAGGTCTCGGAGCGCAGCGGGGTCTCGAAGGTCGCCCCCGCGAACGCCTGCGTGCCCGGCTTGTTCTCGTTCCACGACCCGGAGCGCGACAGGCCCGCCGACACCGACGGCAGCACGCCCGAGAGCCCGCGGTAGAGGCCGCCCCGGGCGCTCAGGACGTCCGCGCCGGCGTTGATGACCTGGCTGTTGTGCTCCAGGGCCATCTTCACCGCGTCATCCGCGGTCAGCACCGGCTGCGCGGCGCAATCCGAGGCAAGCCAGACGACCCCCGCAAGGGCGACGCTGGCGATGGTCCGGCTCGTCCTGCTCATGCGGATCCTCCATGGATGGCGTCCGTCCATCCGGACGCGCCTGTTCTGTATACGGGATGCGACCGATTGTGTTGCACGAAGTCCGGCGGCTCAGGCCCCGGGCGTCAGGACGCCGGCCATGACCGAGATGATCGCCATGACGACCAGCCAGATCCCCCCGAGCGCGAGCACCACGGACCGGCGCGGGGCCCCCGAGAGCGCCGCCGTCCCCAGGGCCAGCACTGCGAACGACCAGATCGCGAAGGGGCCGATGCCCTGGTCGAGGAACGTCCCCAGCCCCACCAGCAGCTTCGAAGGCGGATCCACGACCGGCAGCAGCACGCCGAAGCCGACGTGGATGTTGGTCATGGTCTCGTTGGTCCAGGCCAGCACGGAGGTCAGGAGTTGGGCCGGGATGCTCACCAGGCCGGCCCAGGCGGTCACCACGAAGGCGTCCCGGTACCGGAACCTGCGCCCCAGCATGAACCCTGCGGCCATCCACGGCATCAGCGCGAAGGCCAGGCTCATCACCGGCAGGACGATCACGATGGAGGCCAGGGTGATGGCCAGCGTCGCGGGGCTCGACACGCGCCGCTCGAACTCGTCCAGCGTCTCCGGGGGGATCTGCCCGGCCTCCACCTGGCGGTCGAGCTGGGCGAGCTGGGTGGGGACGACGGCCCTCTGGTAGATCACGCCGGTGGAGGCGACCGACACCAGCACGCTGACGGCCAGCGGGAACCACCACCGGCCCCGGTGCTCGAGCCCGGCCCACGCCTGGGCGGGGCGGGCGAAGATCGCCAACGAGCGTTCCCAGACCGACATCACGGGCTCCGACTGCACTCCGGCCGCGGGGGGCTGCGCCATCATCTCCATGTCTGCCTCCGGGAAGGTGGTGCGGACGACCGCATGAACCCCCGCAGGGTATGGACTCCCCCCCGGCAAGGCAAACGGCCGCCCACGGGCGCGGGAAAAGCGGGTCCGGGCGCGTCCCGCGCCCGTCCCCCCCCGGCGGAAACGAAGACGGGGAGCCGTCTTCGGCTCCCCGTCCTGTTCCAGCGGGGCCGGATGCAGCCCCGGTCCGCGACGCCTAGCGCAGCGTGAACTTCAACGGCACGGCGACCCACACCGCGACCGGCTTGTTGTTCGAGAGCGCCGGCTTGAAGACCCACTGCTTGACCGCCGCGATCGCCGCGGCGTCCAGCATCGGGATGGACTTCACGACACGCGTGTCCTTCACCCTGCCGTCCCGGCCGACCAGCGCCTGGACCATCACCGTACCGTCCACGCTCGCCTCGCGGGCGATGTCCGGGTACACGGGATTGACCTTCGTGATCGCTTCCGGCAACTCCTCGACGTAGACGTACTCGCCGTACTTCGGCAGCTCCTCTTCCGACTGCGGGGCGACGATGATCGACGCCCCCTTGTCGTCCTGGGCCGTCATGCTCGGCGTCGCCGCCGCGATCTCCTCCTGCGACTTGATGGTCTGCTCCATGGGGGCCTCTGCGTCCGGCACCGGCACCGGGATCGCCGCGGCGGGCGCGGCGACGGCGGTGGCCACCGCCACCTGCGGCGGCGGCGTGTCGTCCGAGAGCGGCGGAGGCGCGGTGACCTCGCGATACGGCACGACGATCACGCTCGTCTCCTTCGGGCGGCTGGCCATCAGCACGCTGCCGCCGAAGCTCAACAGGAACACCGCGATCCAGGCCCCCGACGAAACCGCGATCGCCCGGACCATGTACTTCTTCGCGACTTCCTTGAGTTCGGGCGCCCCGTAGGGCATGAACTCGAACAGCGAGATCTGATCGTGGAGGGTCGTCATAGAGTCTCGACCTCCTTCTTCTCTTCCGGCTTCAGCGTCTGCAGGGAGAAGCGGGTGAGCTTGGCGAGGTCGAGTTCGTCGATGATCTTGACCATGTCGTTGAACTTCGCCTCGCGGTCCACCTTCACGAGCACGATCTTCGCTGCGTCATTGCTGAACTTCCCGAAGACCCCGGTCAGGTCCAGCACCGCCGCGCGGACCCACGGGTCCGACGAGTTCCGCCAGTAGGCGCGATCCGTCAGGACACGGACTTCGAGCACCTTCGACTGCGCGACGGACACCGTCGACTTGTTGTCCGGCGGCAGGTTGATCTCCAGCGCCTGCGGCTTGCGGAAGACCGTTGTCACCATGAAGAAGATGAGCAGCAGGAAGGCGACGTCCACCATCGGCGTCATGTCGATACGGATGCCGACCCGCCGCTTGGCCCGCTTACCGCCCTTCTTCTTACCGCTTCGTGGCTGGGGGGCGTCTACTGCGCCCATGGAGCGTCACCTCCTCGGGGGTTGGCGGTCATTTGGCTTCCTTCTTGCCCATCAGGCCGCCCTTCATGCCGAGCTCCGTCATGACGTTGAAGCGCGGAGCGTTGGCGGCCTGCAGGGCGTCCATCATGTCGGCCATGATGCCGAATTGCGCGTCCTTGTCCATCTTGACGACCATGCGCGCCGTGGGCTGGCTGCGACGTGCGTCCTTGAGCCAGTTCGTGAGGTCCTCGACCAGGTTGTCGGTGTTCACGAGCTGTTCGACCTTCTCGCCGCTCTTCTGGTAGACGAGCTTGACGGTCGACACGTTCGCCGGCGGCTTGGGTGCGCTGACCACGACCGTGATGATCCCGGTCTCCGGCGTCTTCAGCTCCGAGTTCGACTCCGGCAGGGTGATCTTGTCCTGGTCCGGCGGCTTGAACTGCGTGGTGGTCATGAAGAAGATGAGCAGCAGGAACGCGACGTCCACCATCGGCGTCATATCGATGCTGATGCCGATGCGGCGTTTCTTCTTGAGCATCCGCGCGCTCCCTTACTTCCGCTCGATCGTCTTCGAAGCGAGCAGCTGGACCGCCTCGTAGGAGGCCTCGTCCATCATGTAGTTGAAGTTGTCCACCCGGGTCACGAAGACGTTGTACGTCACGATGCCCGCGATGGCGATGAAGAGGCCGCCCGCCGTGTTGATGAGGGCCTCGGAGATGCCGATGGCGAGCTTCTGCGCGTCGACCGCCCCGCTGTGACCGAGCGCCGCGAACGAACGGATCATCCCGAGCACGGTCCCGAGCAGCCCCACCATGGTGGCGACCGAGGCGATCGTCGACAGCGCGATCAGGTTGCGCTCGAGGAGCGGCACTTCGAGGCCGTTGGCCTCCTGGATGGCCGCCTGCGTGTCGGCGACGACCTTCTCGCGCGGCGCGCCCTCGGCGCGGATCGCCTGGAAGCGCTCGAGGCCGGCACGGATCACGTTGGCCGCCGAACCACGCTGCGCACCGCACAGCTTGATCGCGGCGTCCACGTCGCCCGAGTGCAGCTTCTTGCGGACCTCGTTCAGGAACTCCGGCATGCTGCCCTTGCCCTGGGCCTTCTTGAGGCTCCAGGTCCGCTCGATGATGAACGCCGTCTCGAGGATCAGCAGCAGGATCAGCATCGCGACCAGCGGACCGCCTGCCTTCATCTGCTCACCGATGGGGCCGAGCGCGGGCAGGAACCACCACGCGACGATCGAAACTGCCAGGGCCAGGATGAATCCGAGAGGGACGATGATACGGCTCATTCTTGGACTTCCTTCCTCCAACCCCCGCGGAGGTCGCAATCACGCCCCTGCAGGCTGGTCCTTTGGGTTCGAACAGGCCTTTCCCGTCGAACCGGAGGCGGCGCGCCTCCTTCGAGGTACCCCGCTTCCCTTGGTGATCATCCACGTACCCGCCCGGTCAGCGGGACCGACACGCCACCCTGCTCCGCGGGCACCGCGCCCCGGCCGCCGGGTGGGCGAACACCATGACGGGCTTCGTCACGGCGAGTTGATCCTTCGATCTTCCCATCCGGGCCGCAGGGCTCGTACCGCCCCTCCCCGCGACCCCTGTGCTGCCCGCCGGCAGGACGCCCCGCCGGGGGGCGGTCAGCTCTTCTCGGCGAAACTGGCGATCGCCAGCTCCTCGGTCGCATAGACGTCGAACACGAGGGACAGCTTGGTGATCACGAAGATGTTCTCGATACGCTTGTCGACGGAGCAGAGCTTCATCTGGCCACCGCGCCGGACGAAGTTGGAATGCGCCGAGATGAGCACGCCGAGGGCGGTCGAATTGAGGTGCTGCGCCTCGGCGAGATTGATGACGAGGTGCTTGGCGTCGGCTTCGCTGAGCTGCTTGATGGCCTGCTCCAGCTCGTCCGTCTCCTTGCCACCGGTCAGGTACCCCTTCGGCGTCACGATGAAGATGCTGCCCACCTGGCGTTGCTTCATGGGACTCCTCCCTACCTGGCTCCGCCCTCAAGGATCTTCAGGCCGTTCCGTGCGTCCGCATTGCCCGGGTCCAGCGCCAGCACCCGCCGATAGTACTCCGCGGCCCGCGCGCGATTGCCCGAGTTCTGGTAGCCCTGTGCGAGCCACAGGAGCGTTCCGGCATCCCTGGGATTGATGCCGGCCGATTGCTCCAGGAACTCGATCGCACCACCGTACTCCTTCCGGAGCAGCCGATAGTAACCCAACTGCCGCAGCGCGATGGCCTTGTTGTTGGAATTGCCGGCGTCGAGATCGACGACGCGCTGGAATTCCTGCTGCGCCTGCTCGACGGAATCCGCCTGCACGTAGAGCAGCCCGAGCCAGAAGTGCCGGTCGGCCTTGCCGTCGGCGAGGTTCGCCGACTGGCGCATCGCCGCGATCGCCTCCGGGTACTGTCCCAACTCCCGGTAACACAGTCCGATGTAGTAGTAGGCCTCGTCGCTGCCCGGGTCAAGCGCGACGCGGCGCCGGAAGATGTCGATGGTCTGCTCGTAGATGGGCACCGCCGAGGCCTTGTCCGCCTTCGCGGCGTCCGCCGCCTGCCCGAAGCGCATCTTCCCGATCTCGTTCAGGACCATCAACGCGAGCCGCGACGTCGAATCACGGTCGACGATGACCGAGTAGAGCGACTCGGCGCGCGTGAAGTTCTTCTGGATCGTCAGCATCCGGGCCTGCCGGTAGACGTCCTCCGGCGGCAGGTCGTTCCCGGCCAGGTCGTAGTCGGCGGCGGCCCGATCGTATTCGCGCCGGTCGATGTGGAGCCGCGCGCGGATCGCGTACATCTCCTTGGTCTTGTCGCCGAGCTGTTCCGCCTTGTCGAGGGCCTCGAGCGCCCGGTTCTTGAGCGTGGAGTCCTTCTCGGCCAGCTCGACGTAGTAGTACACCCGCCCCAGCACGCTCCATCCCTTCGGGTCGTCGGGCCTCAGCTGGACGTACTTCTCGAGCGGCGCGCGGGCCTCGGCGTAGCGCCTCGGGTCCGCCTTGCCCGACCGATAGAGCAGGTCGCCCAGGGCCAGCTGCGCCGCCGGGAACTCCGGGTCGCGGGCGACGACCCACTGGAACTCCTCGAGCGCGGACACGTAGCGCTGGCCGTAGTAGAGCGCCCGGCCCAGCGCGAAGTGCAGCTCGACGTTGCCCGAGTCGCGCGCCACCGCCGACTGGTACTCGGGGTAGGCCAGGTCGAACGTGCCGCGCTTGACGTAGAAATCGCCCAGCGCGCGGTGGGTGGCCGGGTCGTCCGGCGACTCCTGCGCGGCGGTCGTGTACCAGATGCCGGCGTCGCGCAGCGAGTCGCGCGCCAGCGCGATGTTCCCCAGCGCGATCAGGAACTGCGGCCGCCACTTCATGCCCCAGTTGAGCCCCCGGTTCGCCGCGGCGACGGCCTCGGCGTAGCGCCCGAGCTGGGACAGGCAGTCGCTCAGGCCGAGCTGCGCCTCCGGGAAGCGCCGGTCCAGCTCCACCGCCCGCTGGTACCGGGGCACGGCTTCGTCGCATTTCTCGAGCTGCCGCAGCACCTCGGCCTGGCCGTAGTGGGCCACGGCCAGCTGGTTGTCCATCTTCTCGGCGAGCTCGAACGCCTCCCGCGCGTTGGCGAGATTGTGCCGCTTGAGCCACACCAGGCCCACGCCCGCGCGGCCCTCGGCGCTGCCCTGAGCGGCCGCCTGCTCGTAGAAGCGCAGCGCGTCCTCCAGTTGCCCGGCCTGCAGCGCGGCACGACCGTCCCTGAGCTCGTCGGCACGCAGCGCGGCGGGCTGGAGGGTGAGCATCCATCCGGCCAGCACGGCCAGCAGCCACAGGGTCCTTCCAACAGCGCTCGGGGTTCTCATGGGATTCGGCTCCGTTCTCCTGTCAATGGCTCTTGAACATCGGGGAGCGGCGCACGAAGCGCACCGGTACCGAGGTCGGCACGAAGCCGGCTTCGTGGACGATCTTCTGACCGCCCGTGCTGGTGAGGAAGGTGACGAATCCGTTCGCGACCATCGGGCCACCCTGCCTCACGTAGTAGTTGAACTGCCGACAGACCGGATACTTCCCCCCGTACACGGTCTCGGGATCCGGCTGCGTGTACGGCAACCCGCTCAGGGCGGAGACGTTGAGGGCCCGCGCCCCGCGGTCCGCCCAGGCCAGCGTCACGTAGCCGATCGCCTGCGGGTCCTTCCGGACGCGCTCCACCACGGCGGAGTCGGAGACCTCCGTGAGCACCCGGGCTGCGATCGGGGCCCCCTGCATGACCTTCTCGATGAAGAACGCCGTCACGTCCGACTCCATGGGCTGCGTCACCGGTCGTATCCCCCGGCGCTCGCCCGCCAGTTGCGACCAATCCCTCACCTCTCCGGCGTAGATCGCCCGCAACTTCGGCAACGAGATGTTCTGCACCGGATTCGACGGGTGCGCGATCGCCACCAGCGCGTCCCGGGCTATCCGGTACCCCTCCATCTCCAGTCCACCCTTCACCGCCGCCGACCGCTCTTCAGGAACCAGCTCCCGGGTGATCACCCCGGCTCCGCAGCGCGCGGCGAACAGATCGCTCACCGCGTCCCTGGAGGTTCCGACCCGAACCTCGATGTCCGCCTGGGGATAGAGCGCCTGGAAGGCATCCCGTTCGCGGACGATGAGATCGCGGGCTTCCGGAGCACACACGATCGTCATACGCCCGCTCGTCAGGGAATCTTCCACGACGCCAGGGCGTCGCTGGGACGCGCAACCCGCCGCAACCACCGCCACCAGCAGGAATGCGAACACCCACCGCGACCCTCTCGGGCCATGGCAATCCCGGACGCCGAAGCCCTCAGAGTCTAGGAAACGCGGTCGCGCCTTGTCAATCAAAGCCTGTAGAGCCATCCGCTTCCCGCCTGTCGGCAGCACATGAAGCACGAGTCGGGCACATTAGGAGTGCGTGAAGGGAGTGTCAAGGCCGCGGGTCTCCCTCGGATCCTTCGCCCTTGCCGCCGGATTCGCCGATTCGATAGACTTCCCCCCCGCGGTGGAGCCCTGGCCGTTCGCGGCCCCGGCCCATGGCGCGGAGGCGGCGGCTTCTACCCCGGCCCCGCTCGCCTCTGGCCCGGACCGGGCCGGACCGCGGCGGCGATGGCAGGCCGAGCCGATCCCGGGGCGATCCCGTTTCCCTACCGGGCTGCCCCACACCAGCCGAGGCCCTCATGTCCAAGAGACACCCGGCGCACCAGGCGACCCCGGCGGCGAGGCACTCCCACCCGGACGGCGCGCGGGCGCCAGGGAGGCTCGGAGGACCCGGTGTCCTGCCCGGTCTCCGCGACTTCCTGGATCCGGGCGGCCCCTTCCTGGTTCCGGTCGCGCTGCTCGTCGTGGCGCGGGTCATCGCCTGGCTCGCCCTGCCGATGGCTGCAGAGGACGCCTACATCACCTTCCGCTACGCCCGCCACCTGGCGGGCGGACACGGGCTGGTCTACAACCCCGGCACCCCGGTGTTCGGTTTCTCCTCCCCGCCGTGGACCCTGTGGACGGCGCTCGGCTGCGCGCTGGCCCAGGACCCGGTGTCGTGGACCCGGGCCACCACGCTGCTGGCCGACGCGCTGACCCTGCTCCTGGTCGGCCACATGATCCAGCGCGAGGCCGACGGCCCCGGAGGCCGGGCCCGCGCGGCAGCCTGGTGCTTCACCTTCTTCTTCGCCGCCTGGCCGTACTTCTCGGTGGTGGCGATGTCGGGGATGGAGAACAGCGCCATGCTCGCGCTCGTCGCCTCCGCGGCGGCGACCGCCCGCAGCGGAAGCGCCGCCGCCGGACCGCTCCTCGGCCTCCTGGCCCTGTGGCGCCCCGAAGGCGCGGCCTGCGCCGCGGTCGTCGCGCTCGGTGCCCGGCCGCGCGACCGCGCCGTGGGCCTCGGCGTGTTCGCTCCCGGCATCGCCGCGCTCACCGCCACCTTCGGCTCGCCGGTGCCGCAGAGCGTGCTCGCCAAGTCGAGCCTCTACGGCACCCCCGGCCCGTGGTTCGGACGCTTCTGGTGGGGCTGGCCACGCCGCTCCGCCTGCCGGGCATGCTCGCCATCGGCGAGGCCCGACACCTCTCCGCTCTCTCCGTCCTGCTCGGCCCGGCGGCCGTGGCCGGAGCCATCGCGCTGTGGCGCCGGCGCTCCGGGGCCCTCGTGCTCGCCGTGGGCGCCTGCCTTGCCGTGTGGCTGGGGTACGCGCTGCTCGGGGTGGCGTACTTCTACTGGTACCTGGTGCTGCCGCTCGCCGGGGTGGCCGCGCTGGCCGCAGTCGGCCTGCCGCGCCTGGCTCGCGGCGGCCTGCTCCTCGCCAGCGCGGCGCTGCTGGTCGCGACCATGTGGGTGGACGCCCGCAACCTCTACGTCGGCCGCGCCCAGAACGAGTACTTCGGGTTCGCCGCGGTGGCGGACTGGCTGCACGGCCACGTGCGCCCCGGCGAGAAGGTCATGCTCGAGCCGATCGGGCTGGTGGGCTGGCGCAACCCGGTGGTGATCGTGGACGAGGTGGGGCTCGTCTCCCCCGCCGTGGCCAGGCGCCGCCTGCAGGGGCCGGGCTGGTACGCGGACGTCGCCGCGGCCGAGCAGCCCGACTGGCTGGTCGTCCGCCGGACCGCGATGACCGGGTCCACGGCCTTCGCCGGGGCGGGGATGCCCTTCCGCTCGCGGGCCGAGCGCGATTCGTGCTTCGCCCGCTACGCGCAGGCCGCGGTCGTCGACGAGCAGGCGGCGGGCGAGAACGCCCTGGTGATCCTGCGCCGCGTGCGCTGACCGCCGGCTACGGCTTCAGCCGGTTGAGCATCCGCGGGAAGGGGATGGTCTCGCGCACGTGGTCGAGGCCGGCGATCCAGGCCAGCGTGCGCTCGACGCCGATCCCGAACCCGGCGTGGGGCACGCTGCCGTAGCGGCGCAGGTCCTTGTACCACTCGAAGGCCTCCTGCGGCAGCCCCTGTTCCTCGATCCGGCGCGTGAGCAGCTCGAGCGAGGCCATGCGCTGCCCGCCGCCGATGATCTCGCCGTAGCCTTCCGGGGCCAGGCAGTCGCACGATAGGCTCAGCCTCGCGTCCGCCGGGTCCGGCTCCATGTAGAACGCCTTGACCGCGGCGGGGTAGTTCGTCACGAACAGCGGGGTGGCGAACTGCTCCGAGAGCGCCGTCTCGTCCGGCGCGCCGAAGTCGCCGCCCCACTCGAACGGACTGCCCGCCGCGTGCAGGCGATCGACCGCCTCGCTGTAGTGCATGCGGGCGAAGGGGGCCTGCACCCGCTCCAGTGCGCGCGTGTCCCGCTCGACGACCTTCAACTCCTCGGCGCGGCGTTCGAGGACGCGCCCCACCACCGACACCAGCATCCGCTCCTCGAGCGCGATCACGTCCTCGAGCGTCGCGAAGGCCCACTCCGGCTCCATCATCCAGAACTCGATCAGGTGCCGGCGGGTCTTGCTCTTCTCGGCCCGGAACGTCGGGCCGAAGCAGTAGGTGCGCCCGAACGCCAGCGCCGCGGCTTCCTGGTAGAGTTGCCCGCTCTGCGACAGGTAGGCCTTCTCGTCGAAGTACTCCGTCTCGAACAGCGTGCTCGTGCCCTCGCACGCGCTCGGGGTGAAGATGGGCGAATCCACCAGCAGGAAGCCCTCGCCGTCCATGAAGTCCCGCAGTGCGCCGATGAGCTCCGCCCGGATCCGCAGGATGGCGTGCTGCCGCGACGAGCGCAGCCACAGGTGCCGGTGGTCCATCAGGAAGTCGGTGCCGTGCTCCTTGGGCGTGATCGGGTAGGCCTCCGCCACCGACAGCACGCTCACGGAATGCAGGCCCATCTCGACGCCGCCCGGGGCGCGGGCGTCGGCCCGCAGGCTCCCGCGCACGATCAGCGAGGACTCCAGCGTGAGCGCGCCCAGGGCATCCCACTGCTCCGCCGGCAGGTCGCTCCGCGCCGCCACGCACTGCAGGGTCCCCGAGCCGTCGCGCAGGACCAGGAACTGGACCTTGCCGCTCGAGCGGTGGTGGGTCAGCCAACCACGCACCTCCACCACGGAGCCCACGTGGGCCCCGCCCTCGCAGATGCGCACCCAGGGCGAGCCCGCGCCTTCCGCTCCGGTCATCCTTCCCTCCCCTGAGACGACGACTCCCGGCCGGGTCACAAACCCCTCAAGGGGGCCATTCCCGGCGCCGATAACCCCGTCGAAGCGAATCACGTTAGGGTCGCCCTCCAGCACTGTCAAGGGACCGCGACACCATGCACGTATCCGACGGACAACGTTCCCGCGCCGTTCGGCGCCTGGGTCCGTGGTCGCAGCGACCTCCCGCCGTGCGCCTGCGTCACGGGCTGGCGCTCGCGTTCGCCCTCCTCGTCGCGGGGGCCGTCCTGCCGCCCGGCGTCCGCGCCCAGTCCGCCGTTCCCTACCGCGGGCCCGGCCCCTCGTACGGGACGGTGCCGGTGGGCGGCTCCGCGCTTGCCACCACCCAGGCCGGGCGCGTCCAGGCGTCCGCGACGGCCGTGGCGCCGCCCCGCGACCTCGACGACCTTCCCGCGTGGATCGAGTACCGGGCACGCAACCGGCTCGCCGGCCTGCCGCTGGAGGCGCGGATCTTCTACCGCCGTGGCCTCCTGCTGGCACGGACCGGGGACCTCGACGACGCGATCCGCCTGGTGCGCGGCTCCGCGGAGCTGGACCCGGCCTTCGTCGCGCCCCACCTGACGCTGGCGTCCTGGCTCCTCCTGCGCGAGCCGAGCCAGGCGCTCCTGCAGTACGCCAGCGTGATCGACCTCGGCCGCCAGAACTTCCTCCTGCAGCTGGCCCTGCTCGGCAACACGCTCACCCTGGCGTTCCAGTCGCTCTTCCTCGCACTGCTCGCCGCGGGGCTCATCGTGCTGGGGCTGCACAACCGCGAGTTGCGGCATGCGTTCTCCGAGCGCCTCGCCCGCTACGCCACGCCCGGGTCCGCCCGCGGCTGGGCCTGGGCCTTCCTGCTCGTGCCGTTCGCCGCCGGTTTCGGCCTCGCGCTTCCCACCGTGGTCTTCCTCGCGCTGCTGTGGCCCTCCCTCAAGGCCGCGGAGCGGGCGGTCTTCGTCGGCCTGCTCGGCGTCCTGCTGGCCGCGCCCTGGGCGGTCGCGACGCTCGATCACCTCGGTCTCCCCCTGCGCGAGGGGCAGGCGCCCTTCCACGCGGTCGCGCTGGCACCCACCGAGCCGCCTTCGACCGAGCGCCGCGAGGAGTTCGCGACGTTGCGCCGCAGCGACCCCGACAACCCGTTCCTCCAGTTCGCCTCGGCGTGGGCCGCACGCCACAACGGCGACCTGCCGGCCGCGGAGGCGGGCTACCGCCGCACCCTGGAGCTGTGGCCCGACGACGACCGCGCCCTGAACAACCTCGGGAACGTCCTCGCCATGCAGGGCCGCGCCGACGAGGCCCTCGAGGCGTACCGGCGCGCGGGCACGCTGAACCCCGCAAACCCCGCGGCCGCCTTCAACGCCTCGCAGATCTACACCCAGCGCTTCGACTTCCACGCCGCCACCGAGGCGCTCTCGCGCGCCGCGGCGCTCAACTTCGAGCTGGTGAAGAACTACCAGTCCCTCGCGGGCGACGACGGGGCCCTTCCGCTGGTGGACCAGTGGATCGCCCCGCACTCATTCTGGACCGCCCTCTCGGCGGAGCGCGGCCGGGCGGCCGGCCGCGGGGCGTTGCCTCCGGCCTGGCGGCCGGCGATCGAGGCCTCGGGCTGGGGGTTCAGCGCCGCCGCGCTGCTGCTGGCGCTGATCGCCCTCGCCGCGACCGCGCGCTCGCAGCGCACCGTGCCGCTGCGCAGCTGCAGCAACTGCGGCGCGGTCATCTGCCGCCGCTGCGCCTGCCGTCGGCGCGAGACCGCGCTCTGCCCGGCGTGCGCGGCGGTCGAGGCCGGCGCCGAGACCCCGGACTTCGGCCGCGTCCTGCTGCTGCAGCGCCGCCGCCAGGTGCGCCGCTCACAACGCCGCCTGCTCACCGCGCTGGCGCTGGTGGTCCCCGGTTTCGGGCTGCTCACCTTCCGCCGCGTCGTGCCCGCCGTGCTGCTCCTCACCGTGAGCGCCGCCCTGCTGGCGGTGGCCGCGGGATGCGCCGCGCCGTTCACCTTCGAGACCCGGCTCGCGGTCCCGATCGCGGAGTTCCCGCTCGCGGTGCAGGTCGGCAGCTGGCTGGCCGTCTACCTGGTCTCGCTGCTCGGCTACTTCGGCAGCCTGGCGCGCGCCGATGCGGCCGAAGCCGCCCAGGCCGCGCCGCTGCGGAGCCGGATCCGCCTGGCCAGCCGCGACCACTCGGCGCTGGCCGCCTAGGAGACCGCATGGCCCTCCAGGGGAACCTCCGCGACTTCTCCGCCAGCGAGATCCTGCAGCTCCTGGGCACGCAGAAGAAGACCGGATGCCTCACGCTCGAACGCGCCGGGCAGCAGGTCGTGATCTACGTGCAGGACGGCCGCGTGGTCTCGACCCGCAACCCCGGCCTCGAGAAGGGCGACCCGCTGCTGGCGTTCCTGCGGCAGGCGCACCGCCTCTCCGACGAGCAGCAGCGCGGCATCCTCACCATCCAGCGCGAGTCGTCGCGTGACCTCGAGGACCTGCTCCTGAACGGACGCTACCTGGACGCCGAGGAGCTCGCGGGCTTCGTCGAGCGCCAGATCCTCGACGACCTCATGCGACTCGTCCGCTGGGAGGACGGCACCTACCGCTTCGACCCCCGCCTGCGCTGGACCCAGCCGTTGCTCGTTCGCCTCAGCATCGAGGGCGTCCTGATGGAAGTGGCGCGGCGCTCGGACGAGGAGAAGCGCTACGCCGCCGCCTTCCCCGATGCGAACGTGATCCTCGGCCTGCGCGACCTGCCCGATCCCGACGTGGAACTCGCCGAGGAGGAGCGCGAGCTGTTCGGCATCATCGACGGCCGGCGCACGCTGGCCGAGGTCGTGGCCGCCGCGCCGATGTCGGAGTACGAGACCTACGAGGCGCTCCAGCGGATGGTCGACGCGGGATGGTTCGAGCCGGTCGGGCGCCGCGCGCCCGGGCACGTCTCGTCCCCGCCGGAACCGTCGGTGGCCGCCCGGCCTGCGCGGATCCGCTGGGAGCGCGAGCTCGCGCTGGCGGGGCTGCTGATCGCCACCCTCGTCGTGCTGCGCGCGACCTCGCACGTCGTCGCGCACGCGACCTCGCGTCCCCCGGGCACCGACATCTTCGCGGCCGCCCAGGTGCGCGACCTGCGCATGGCCCTCGACCTCTACCGGCGCGAGCACGGCGCCTACCCCGCCGGGCTGCAGGACCTGGTCGCGGACCGCTGGCTGACCCACGACGGTCTCCGGGTCGCGGGGCACGGGATGCGCTATGTCTGCCGGCCCGACCGGCAGGCCTACCAGCTCGACCGGGATTCCGCCCGGTAGCCGCCCGTGGCGCCGGGCCTACGCCGGAGCCGCGGACTCCAGGCTCGCCAGGATCCACGCGCTCGCTTCGGGCAGGCCGTCGCAGACGTGGTCCGGCGAGACGCCGGGCGATCCCTCCTGCTCGCGCCCGTATCCCGTCCGCACGAGCACGCCCTGTCCGCCCGCGCGCTGGATCGTCTCCACGTCCAGCAGCTTGTCCCCCACCATGAAGGAGCCCCGCAGGCTCAGGCCATGGTCCTCGGCGGCGCGCTCGAGCAGCTGCGTGCCCGGCTTGCGGCACGCGCAGCCGTCCTCCGGCCGATGCGGGCAGAAGTAGACGCCGTCCAGTTCGATCCCCGCGGCGCGCGCCTCGATGCGCAGCCGCGCCATGACCTCGTGGACGCGTGACAGCGGGAAGCGGCCCCGTCCCACGCCCGACTGGTTCGAGATCACGATGAGCGGCACACCGGCCGCCTGCAGGTCGCGCAACCCGGCGACCGCCCCCGGCAGGAACTCGAGGCCCGCCGGGTCCGCGAGGTAGCCCCGCTCGACCACCAGCGTGCCGTCACGGTCGAGGAAGACCCCTGCACGCGGTGCGCGTCCGCGCTGGCGGGCCAGCGCCCGCTCGCAGACCCGCTCGAGCACCTCGGTATCGGGGTGTGCGGCGTCGGGTTCGTCGGGCGGCCCGCCCGCGGGCCACAGCGCGACCTGCCGCGGATCGATGCCCGGCGCGCCGGACTGCACGAGCGGGCCGTCGGCTTCGTCGATCACCGCCCACGCGTGGAGCGTGTTCCACGCCCCGCGCTGGGTGTGTCCCCAGCCCCGCAGCGCGCCGGCGTCCGGTGCCAGCACCATGCAGCGCGCGCGCACCAGCCAGCCCGCCAGCGCCGCCCCCACCGGTCCGGGCCCGCCCAGCACGATCTCCGCCGAGTGGCGCACCAGGCCGGCTCCCGCGGGGACGTCGCGCACGGTCGCAGGCACGCCCGCGGGAAGGTGCGCGTCGTCCCGTCGGGCCCACGACACCTCGTGGCCGCGCAGCGCGAGGCCCGCCGCGGCCCGCGCGAGCCGCCGCGCCGGTCCGCGCGAGAGCCCGCCCTGCACCAGGATCCTCACGCCACCAGCTCCCCGGCGGCGCGTTCCACCATGCCCGCGTCGACCGCGGCCAGGCACACGGTGCCGATCGCGCACTGCCGCGCGAAGCACGGCGAGCACACCGGGGCGCGCTGCACCACGCGCACCCGCGTCCCGAGCGGCGCCGTCCACGCGCTGCTGGTCGAGCCGAACACCACCACGGTGGGGGCCCCGGTGGCGGCGGCGAGGTGCGCCAGGCCCGAGTCGTTCGACACCGTCAGCGCCGACCGCGCACACAGCGCCGCCTGCACCGGCAGGCGGGTCTCCCCGGCGAGCGAGGTGGCCGCCTCCCCGATGGCCGCGGCCACCTCGCCGCAGACCGGCCGCTCGGCGGCCGCGCCGCACACCAGCACGGCGAGCTGCCGCGCCGCGAGCCGGCGGCCGAGCACGGCGAAGCGCTCCGCTCCCCACCGCTTGGCGGGGCCGTAGGCGGAGCCCGGCGCGAGGATCGCGAAGGCGCGCGGGGCGGCCCCGGCATGCGTCAGCAGGGCGCCGGCTGCGGCGGCCGCGCCCGCGCCCACCGCGAGCGCCGGCACCGCGACCTCGGGCGCGTCCAGGCCGGCGACCAGCCGCAGGTACTCGCGGGACTGGTGAAGGTCGCCGCGCGCGGGCCGCCGCAGGGCGTGCGTCAGGAGCGGCGAGCGGCCATCCGCCGCGAACCCCGCCCGAAGGCGCGCCCCGCTGCGGAACGCGAGCCAGGCGCTGGAGAACGACGGCGGCAGGACCAGCGCCGCGTCGAATCGCTCGGCCCGCAGCCGGCGGGCCAGCCCCCGCCCGCCGGGGAACTCCTCGGTCCGCTGCCACAGCGCCTCGGGCGCCAGCAGCTCGAGCAGCGCCGGCGGGCCGCAGGCGGTGATCTCCGCCCCGGGATGGGCCGCCCGCAACGCGTGGAGCGCGGGACGCGCCATGAGCACGTCCCCGAGCCAGTTGGGCAGGCGGACGAGGATCCGTTCCAGGGGCCGCACCGCGGGAGCGTCCGCGCTCAGTACGCCCGCGCGAAGAGGGCGACCCGCCCGCCCGCCGGCGCGAGCCCCGCGAACGGCGCCTGGTCGAGCGGGACGCAGCGCAAGGTCGCGGCGCAGCGCTGCTTGATCCGCGCCTCGAGCTCGGCGTCCCCGGTCCACGGCAGGGCGACGAAGCCGCGCTTCCCCTCGGCCAGGAAGTGCCGCTCCAGGTCCTCGATCGAGGTCGCCGTGGCGGTCTGTTCCGCGCGGAACGCCAGCGCCGCCTTGAACAGGTCGGCCTGCACCTCCTCGAGCAGCGCCGGCAGGCGCGCCGCGAGCTGATCGAGCGGGATCGACTCCTTCCTCCGATCGAGGCGACGCACGCTCATCACCGCGTTCTTCTCCACGTCCTTGGGCCCGACCTCGAGCCGGACCGGCACGCCGCGCAACTCGTGCTCGTAGTACTTCCAGCCGGGCGAGTACTGCTCGCGGTCGTCCACCAGCAGCCGCACGCGCTCCCCGAGCGCCTCCTTCACCTTGTCGATGAACGCCAGCACGGGCCCACGGTCCTCCGGCTTGCGCCAGATCGGCACGACCACGGCCTGCACCGGCGCGATGCGCGGCGGGAGCTGCAGCCCGTGGTCGTCCCCGTGCGTCATGATGACGCCGCCGATGAGCCGGGTCGAGACGCCCCACGACGTCTGCCAGACGTGCTGGCGGACGCCCTGCTCGTCCTGGTAGGTGATGTCGAAGACCTTCGCGAAGTGCTGGCCGAGGTCGTGCGAGGTGCCCGCCTGCAGCGCGTAGCCGTCCTTCATCAGGGCCTCGATCGAGTAGGTCATCTCGGCACCGGCGAACTTCTCCGCGTCGCTCTTGGCGCCCGGATGCACCGGCATCGCCAGCTCGGTCTCGACGAAATCGCGGTAGACCTCGAGCATGCGCAGCACCTCGGCCTTGCCCTCGGCCGCGGAGGCGTGCGCGGTGTGGCCCTCCTGCCAGAGGAACTCCGCGGTCCGCAGGAAGGGGCGCGTCACCATCTCCCAGCGCATCACGTTCGCCCACTGGTTGATGAGCACCGGCAGGTCCCGGTACGACTCGATCCACTTCGAGTACATCGAGCCGATGATCGCCTCGCTGGTCGGCCGGATGGCGAGGCGCTCCTCGAGCTTCTTGTTCCCGCCGTGCGTGACCCACGCGACCTGGGGCGCGAAGCCCTCCACGTGGTCGGCCTCCTTCTGCAGCAGGCTCTCGGGGATCAGCAGGGGGAAGTAGGCGTTCTGGTGCCCGGTGGCCTTGATGCGCCGGTCCAGCAGGCGCTGCATGTGTTCCCAGATCCCGTAGCCGTAGGGCCGGAACACGATGCACCCGCGCACGCCCGAGTGGTCGGCCAGCTGCGCACGCTGCACCACCTCGCTGTACCACTCGGAGAAGTCCTTCGACTGCGGGGTGAGGCTCTGCGGGGTGGCGGGGCTCTGGTCCTGGCTCACTCGGGTCTCCGTGCTGGGGTGCCGCTCGCGGCGTTCCGTCCGCCGGGGCGATTCCGCGTCAAGGCCGCGCACGAGGCGCAGCGCGCTCGAGCGCAGTATAGGCAGCGCCCCGTGGAGCGACAAGCGGCGGGGCGGTCCGCCGCGCGCCGCGCGGGCGCGCGACCGGCCGTCAGGCGCGCGGCACGCCGATCCGCGCCAGCGCGTCCACGACCTGGCCCGGCTCCAGCTTCCGCATGCAGTCGAAGTGTCCCCGGGGGCAGCGCTCCAGCCCGTGCAGCGTGCAGGGCTGGCAGGGCTCGTTCCGGCACAGCACGACGTGTCCCTCCCCCGACGGGGCGAAGCCGAGGACCGGCGAGGTGCTGCCGAAGAGCGCGACCAGGCGCGCGCCGCGCGCCGCGGCCACGTGCATCAGGCCGCTGTCCTGCGCGACCGCGGCCGGGCAATGCGAGAGCACGGCGGCCATCCGGGCCAGCGGCTCGGCGCACCAGCGGACCTGCGGGTCGCCCGACGCGCACGCGGCCAGCGTGGGCAGCGCCCGGCGCTCGGACTCGAGCGACAGGTACAGCAACCGGGCGCCGCGCGCCCGCAGGGCGCGGTGGAGCGTCACCCAGTGCTCCTCCGGCCAGCGCTTGGTCGCATGGCGGGCGCCCGGGCAGAGCGCCACCAGGTCCCCCGCGCCCGGCCACGATCGCAGCCACTCCTCCGCCCACGCCTCCGCCGCCGCGCCGGCCGCCAGGCGCGGCGCCCCGGCCACGGCAAGCCCGACCGGCCGCAGCGCGCGCGCGTACCGCTCCAGCGCGTGCGGCAGCGGCCCGGGGCGCGTCCACCGGGCACGGACCCAGCGGCACCGGCCCAGGCGCAGCGACGCCGACCGCAGGACCGGCGCCGGCTGCCGGAAGGTGAGCAACCGCGAACGCAGGCTCCCGTGCAGGTCGACGATGAGGTCGCAGTCCCCGAGTTCGGCGCTCATCGACACCAGGTCCTCGATGCGGCGCGCGTCCCGCTCCAGCACCCTCACGTGCGCGATCGCCGGATCGAAGCGCACGACGTCCGCGTACTCCTCCTTGGTCCAGAACTCGATCCGCGCGCCGGGGAACGCCCGGGCCAGCGCGTGCGTGACCGGCAACGCCAGGACGACGTCCCCCAGCGACGAGAGCCGCAGCACCGCGATGCGGCGGAAGCCTTCGGGCGGTACCGGGACCCGTCTCACGTCAGCCGGCGAACTGGAGGTCGTAGAGCCGGCGGTAGATGCCGTCCTGCGCCATCAACTCGCGGTGCGTGCCGGACTCCGCGACCCGGCCCTGCTCCAGCACCAGGATGCGGTCCGCGTGCTGCACCGTGGACAGACGGTGCGCGATGACCAGCACGGTGCGGTCGTGCATCAGCCGCTCGAGCGCGTCCTGGACCAGGCGCTCGCTCTCGGTGTCGAGGGACGAGGTCGCCTCGTCGAGCAACAGGATGGGCGGGTTCTTCAGCAGGGCCCGCGCGATGGCCAGCCGCTGGCGCTCGCCGCCCGAGATCTTCACGCCGCGCTCGCCGATCACCGTGTCGTAGCCGTGGCTGAGGCCGCAGATGAAGTCGTGGGCGTGGGCCGCGACCGCGGCGGCCCGCACGGACTCGTCGCTCGCGTCCGACAGCCCGTAGGCGATGTTCGCCCGCACGGTGTCGTGGAACAGGATGGTCTCCTGCGTGACGATGCCGAGCTGGGCGCGCAGCGAGGCCACCGTGCCGTCCCGCAGGTCGATGCCGTCGAGCGTGATGCGGCCCGAGGTCGGCTCGTAGAACCGCGCCAGCAGGTCCATCAGCGTGCTCTTGCCGGCGCCGCTCGACCCCACCAGCGCCACGACCTCGCCCCGGCGCAGCTCGAAGGAGACGCCCTCGATCACCGGCCGTCCGGGCTCGTAGGCGAACGACGCGTCCTCGAAGCGGATCCGCCCGGCGAGCACCGGCAGGGCCCGCGCCCCGGGGCGGTCGGTGATGGCCGGCGGGGTGTCGAGCGTCGCGAACACCCGCTGGGCCGCGGCCACGCCCTGCTGGATGTTCGCGTTCACCTCGGCGAGGCTCTTGATCGGCGAGAGCATGGTGAGCAGCGCGCCCACGAAGAGCATGAACGACTGGGGCGAGAGGCCGTGGTGCGCGAAGATCTCCCGGCCCCCGAACCAGAGCATCGCCACGGCCGCCAGGACGACGGCGAGCTCGGTGAGCGGCTGCGCCGCCGCCGAGACCCGGCGCAGGTGCACGAAGGCCCCGTAGTACTCCTGGTTGGCGCGGTCGAAGCGCCTGCGTTCGAACGCCTCCATCCCGAACGCCTTCACCACGCGGACGCCGGCGATCGACTCCTGCACGATGGCGGTCACGTCGCCCATGCGCTCCTGGGCGCGCCCGGAGCGCTTGCGCATCTTGCGCCCCACGCTCGCGAGCGCGAGCCCGAGCGGGGGCACGACCAGCAACGAGAGCAGCGCCAGCTGCCACGACGTCACGAACACCCAGGTGAACGCGCCCAGCAGCGTGAGCCCGCGCTTCACCAGGTTGCTGACGCTCGACGAGAGCGCCTCGCGCAGGAACTCCATGTCGCTGGTGATCCGCGACACCAGCATCCCGGTGCGGCGCCCGTGGTAGAACGAGAGCGAGAGCTCCTGCAGGTGGGCGTAGAGCGCCGAGCGCAGGTCGCGGATCACCCCCTGCTCGATGGACACCATCAGGAAGGACTGCATGTAGTCGGCAAGGTTCTTGAGCACGAAGATGACGATCAGGATGACGCAGATACGCTCGAGCGCCACCAGCGGGCTGGCCTGCACGATCCAGCGCTCCCCCAGCGCCGAGACCTGGGCGGGCAGTTGCAGGCGTCCCTGGATCGCGGCGAGCGGCGCCGGCGCCGCCGCGGCCACGTGGGTGCCGCCGCTCTCCCGGAACAGCACGCTCATGAGCGGCGAGATCATCCCGAGCGACACGAAGTTCGTGACGCCGAAGAGCGCCATGCAGGCGAGCGCGACGGAGAGCCGCGCCAGGTAGGGCCGCAGGTAGCCCAGCAGGCGGAGATACGTCTTCACGGGAGCGTCCCGGGGCCGCGGCCCGCGGCGGTCCCCGCGCGCCTAGTGCGCGGCACCGGGACCGCCGGCCCCGCGCGGGGGACGCGGCGCCGGTTCCCGCGGCGCGACCAGCCGGCCGGTCCCGATGTCGGTGGCCAGGCCGCCGAGCAGGTCGAAGTCCCGGAAATCGGCCAGGGTGTCCTCGGGACGGGCGCTCAGCTCGCCGCATTCCACCAGGCGGAAGACGATATGACCGACATCCTCGCCCGTGAGGACGCCCCACTCCCGGAAGACGGTCGGCCCGAGCACGCCGAACTCCTGCCGGGCGAGCCGGACCACCCCGCGCAGGAGCTCCCCGCCGGTGAGATGGCGGAGCGCGGGATCGGCGAGACGCTCCGGCGGCAGGGCCGCGACGGTGCTGCCCAGCGCCGCCACCACGAAGCCGTAGGCCTCGCGCCGGTAGCGCGGCTCGGTCTCGCGGATGCCGTCCACCGCGTCCCAGAACAGCAGTTCGCTCGAGCTCAATCCCCGTCCCTCCCGGCCGTCTCCACGGGCCGCCTGCGGCAGCGGACCGTCCGCGCGTGCCCCGTCGCTTTGCGCGCGACTATAGGCCGCGCCCCGCCGGGGCGGCAAGGCGCCGCGCCCGGGCGCCCGGGCGCGAGCGGCGCAGCACGGTGACGCGCCCATCGTAACGCCGGTCCCGGCGCGGATGGTCGAGATTGAAGTGCAGCCCCCGGCTCTCGCCCCGCCGCCGCGCGCACTCCACGACCAGGCTGCCGACCAGCGCGATGTTGCGCAGCTCGACCAGGTCGCGCGACAGGCGGAGCCGCACGTAGTCGAGCTCGATCTCCTCGCGCAGCAGGGCGAGCAGGCGCTCGGCGTACAGCAGGCGCTGGTCGCTGCGCACGATGCCCACCAGGTCCCACATCAGGCGCCGCACCGCGTCCCAGTGGTGGTCGAACACCACGGTCTCGAGCGGCGGGCGCGTGCCCCGGGCGCGCCAGGGCTCGGCCCGCGGGGGCCGTTGCGCGCCGCGCACCAGCCGCCACGCCTCGCCGGCGCCGTGGTGCGCCCCCACCAGCGCCTCCAGCAGCGAGTTGCTCGCCAGGCGGTTCGCGCCGTGCAACCGCGTGGACGCCGTCTCGCCCAGCGCCAGCAACCCGCGCAGCGAGGTGCGCCCCGCGAGCGTCGCCTTCACGCCGCCGCACATGTAGTGCGCCGCGGGCACGACCGGGATGGGCTCGCGCGTCAGGTCGAGGCCGAAGCGCTGCAGCGACGCGTACACGTTCGGGAACCGCGCCCGCACGCGGGCGGGCGGGAGGTGGCTGATGTCGAGCGTGACGTGAGTGTCGCCGCGCCGCTTCAGCTCGCGGTCGATGGCCAGCGCCACCACGTCGCGCGGGGCCAGTTCCGCCATCGGGTGCACGCGCGGCATGAAGCGCTCGCCGTCGAGCGTGCGCAGCACCGCCCCCTCGCCGCGCAGCGCCTCGGTCAGCAGCAGCGACTTGGCCTCGGGGTGGTAGAGACAGGTGGGGTGGAACTGCACGAACTCGAGGCTCTCGACCGCGGCTCCGGCCCGGTAGGCCATGGCGATGCCGTCGCCCGTGGCCACGTCGGGATTCGTGGTGTAGAGGTAGATCTTCCCGCAGCCGCCGGTCGCCAGCACGGTGGCCTTCGCGGTCACCGGGTGGATGCGCCCGGCGCCCGGTGCCCCCGGGCGGCATTCCATCACGTACGCGCCCCAGCAGCGCTCCGCGCGCCCGGCGGCCTTCCGCGAGCCGCGCGGGGCCCCCATGCGCGATTCCAGGATCAGGTCCAGCGCCAGCTGGTCCTCGTCCAGGTGGATCCGCGGGTGGGCGCGCACGCGGCGCAGCAGCGCCTCCTCGATGGCCCGCCCGGTGAAGTCCTTCGCGTGGACGATGCGGCGCCCCGAGTGCCCGCCTTCGCGCCCGAGCGCGAAGCCGCGCGTCGTGCGGGTGAACTCGACCCCGAGGGCCTCCAGCTCCCGCACCCGCTCGGGGGCCTCGGCGATGACCTGCGCGACCACCTCCGGGTCCGACAACCCGGCGCCGCAGCGGAGCGTGTCGCGCCGGTGGCGCGCGAAGCTGTCCGCGGGGTCGAAGACCGCGGCGATCCCGCCCTGCGCCCAGTTGGTGTTCGAGTCGGCGGCGCCGCGCTTGGTCAGCACCCGCACGTCCGCTCCGCGTTCCGCACACCCGAGCGCCAGCATGAGCCCCGCGATCCCGCTGCCGAGCACCAGCACGTCCGTTTCCACTACTCCCCCTTCCCCTCGATCGCCAGGTCTTCGACCGCGTCGCCACCCGCGATCCACTCCCACTCCACTTCCAGGACCGCCACCTGCCCGGCGCCCGCCGGCTCCGGCCATCGTACCGCGTCCTTGGCCGTGAGCAGCACCCAGGCTCCCTGGTCGGCGGCCCGGGCCCGTTCCGCCCGCGCCTCGCGCAGCGTGAACCAGTGGTGGTCCCGCCAGGGCGAGGCCGACACGACCTCGAGACCGGCCTCCCGCGCGCTCACCTCGACCGCCGCGGGGTTCCCGGTCGCCGAAACCACCCGCACCCGGACACCCGGCGGCAGCGCTCCCCCGCCCAGCGCACGCACCCCGATCGGACGGTGCCGGGCCGCCGCCACCATCGCCCCGGGCGCCAGTGCCCGCGCGCGCTCCAGCCAGGGCGCCGGGTCCTCGCCCGCGGCGAGCCGCGACACCACCACGGCACGCGCGCGCTGCAGGGCGCGCAGTGGCTCGCGCAGCCGTCCCGCGGGGAGCAGCCGCCCGCCCCCGGTCAGGTCGCGCGCGTCCAGCAGCACGATGTCCGCGTCCCGCGCCAGCGGCCAGTGCGACAGGCCGTCGTCCACGAAGACCGGATCGAACCCCGCACCCGCCGCCGCCCGCGCCGACCCGAGCTTGCTCGCGCCGGCGAAGACGCAGTCCGGTCCCAGCGTGGCGCGGTACATCAACTCCTCGTCGCCGCGGCCCCCGGGTCCCGGGTGGTACCGTCGGCACACCACCGCCGGGGCGAGCCCGCGCTCGCGCGCGCGCCGCGCCAGCCGGAGCGTGAGAGTGGTCTTGCCGGTGCCGCCCACCGTGAGGTTCCCCACGCTCACCACGCGCGCCCCCACCCGGCGGGGCCGTCGCAGCCCGCCCGCGTACACCCTGCGCCGCAGCTCCCAGGCCGCCCCGTACAGCCCGGCCGCCAGCGAGCCCAGCGCCCCGGTCACGACGCCGCCCACAGGCCCAGCTCCACCAGCCGCGCGACCGTTCGCCGCGCCGCCCCGCGGCGCTGCTCCGCGACTCGGCGGGCCGCGGTTCCGGCCGCCCCGCGGGCGCCCGCGTCCCCCAGCAGGCGCTCCAGGGCGGCCGCGACCTCCACCCCGGACGCGGTGACGACCAGCGCCCCGGCGGACTCCAGCTCGCGCACCGCGTCCTGCTGGCTGGCGTGATGCGGCCCCATGAGCAGCGCTGCGCCGCAGGCCGCCGGCTCGAGCGGACTGTGCCCGCCGTGCGGGGACAGGCTGCCGCCCACGAAAGCGACGTCGGCCGCCGCGTAGTAGCCCAGCAGCACTCCCAGCCGGTCGTCCCAGCGCCACGCTCCCGCCTCGCCGCCGACGTCTGCCGACACCGCCTGGCCCGCCCCGGTCGCCTCGGCCCGCAGCCCGGCCGAGGCGATCGGGTGTCGTGGCACCGCCACGACCTGCCAGGCCTCACGCAACGCCGCCGGCACCGCGCGCCACGCGCGGGCGAGCACCCGCGCCTCGCCCGGGCGCAGGCTGCCCAGGACGAGGAGCGGGCGCTCCGGGTGCAGGCCGAGCGCCGCGCGGGCCGCGGCCCGGTCCGTCGCGGCGACCGGCAGGCCGTCGTCCTTCAGGTTGCCCGTGACCGCGCAGACCTCGGCGCGTGCGCCCAGCGACCGCCAGCGCTCCAGGTCGGTCGCGGTCTGGCACAGCACGGCGTCGAGCCCCGCGACCAGCCCGCGGAACTCGGCTCCCAGGCGCCGGTACCGGGCCACCGACCTACCCGACAACCGCGCACTCACGACCCCGATCGGCACCCGCGAGGCCCGCGCCTGCAGCAGCCAGTGCGGCCAGAGCTCGGTCTCGAGCAGGAAGCATCGCCGCGGGGCGGCGCCGCCGAAGAAACGTGCCGCGGCCTGCGGCGAGTCCAGCGGCGCGACCGCCGCGGGCTGCCCGAGGACGCCGAGCCGTTCGCACCCGGCGCGGGTCGTCGCCGTGAGCAGGAAGCGCGACTTCGGCGCCAGCGCCTGCAGGGCGGAGACGAAGGGCCCCACCGCCGTCGCTTCCCCCATCGAGGCGGCGTGCACCCAGGCGTCCACTCCTCCAGGCAGGCTCACGCGCCCCAGCCGCTCGTCCCAGTGCGCCCGCTCCGGCGGAGGGACGATGGCCCGGGCCATCGGCAGGACCGCCCCGAGGCAGGGCGCGAGCAGCCGGTAGGCGCTCCACGCCAGGCTCACGCGTCCTCCCCGGCCTCGCGGGCCAGGCGCGCGGTGTTCGCCTTCAGTGCCTCCTCCAGCCGCCGCCGCCAGCTCTCCACCCCCGCGTCGTCCAGTCCTGCCGGCACCCGCACCGGCTCGCCGTAGGAGATCCACACCCGTGCGAAGGGCCGCGGGACGCGGAAGCCGTCCCACGAGCGCAGGACCCAGGCGCCGCGCGACGCGCTCGCCACCGGGAGGACCGGCAGCCCGGTGCGGCTCGCCAGTCGCACCACGCCCGGCTTCACGACCTCGCCCGGGCCGCGGGGTCCATCGGGGGTCAGCGTGAGCGAGCGGCCCTCCTCGGCGAAGCGCACCAACTCGTTGAAGCCCTCCTGCCCGCCCCGGCTGCTCGAACCGCGGGCGGCGACGTAGCCGATGCGCTCGATCACCCCGGTGATGAGCTCTCCGTCGCGGCTGTGGCTGACGAGCGCCGCCACGCCGCGACCCCGATAGGCGTAGATCAGCGGCAGCATGCGGCAGTGCCAGAGCGCGTAGATGCAGCGCTCGCCCGCCGCGAGCCTCCGGTCGAACTCCTCCGTGTCGATGCGCCGCAGCCGCCACGTCCCGCCCAGCGCGCGCAGCGCGGCCGCCCCCGCCGCGATCGCGAGCGGGAACCACCAGGGGCGCGCCCGGCGCCGGCTCACGCGACCATCTCCCACAGCCACTCCGCCGCGCGGAGCGCCGCGCCGGGGCCGCCGAGGCGGGCGCGCACCGCGCCGAGGCGGGCCCGCTGGAGGTCGCGCGCCGCCGGGTCGTCCAGCCACGGCGCGAGCGTCGCGGCGAGCCGCTCCGCGCTGAGGTCGCCCTGCAGCAATTCCGGCGCGACCTCGCCGCCGGCCACGATGTTCGGCAGCCCGATGCGTGACAGCGTGACCAGCCGCCGGGCGATCTGGTAGTTGAGCCACCCGGTTCGATAGACGATCGCCTCGGGCGTGCCGAACAGCGCGGTCTCGAGGGTCGCCGTCCCCGACGCGACGGCACAGCAGGCGGCGTGCGCCTGGACCGTCCGGGCGCGCCCCCTCACGACGCGGACGCCTTCGAGCGCGGGGCGCAGCCGCGCGACCTCGCGCTCGAGCCCCGGCGCCAGCGCCAGCACGACCGCGAGGCCGGGGCGGCCGGCGCGCAGGCGCCGGGCGGCGGCGGCCATGACCGGCGCGTGCGCGCGCAATTCCTGCGGCCGGCTCCCCGGCAGCAGCCCCAGGATCGGCGCGTCCGCTGCGGCCCCGATCTCCGCCCGGAACGCGTCCGCGCCGATCTCGGGCTCGAGGCCGTCGACCAGCGGGTGCCCCACGAAGCGCGCCTTCACCCCCGCGTCGCGGAACAAGCCCTCCTCGAACGGGAAGATCACCGCGAGCCGCTCCACCCAGCGCGCCATCTGCGCGGCGCGCTCCGGGTGCCAGGCCCAGACCTGGGGCGCGATGTAGTAGAAGACCGGGACGCCCAGCCGCTTCAGCGCGGGCCCGACCCGGAAGTTGAACCCGGGTGAGTCGACCAGCACGGCCGCGTCCGGGCGGAACTCCCGCGCCTCGGCGAGCAGGCGACGGTAGGCGGTCCAGATGCGCGGCAGGCGCGCGACCACGCCGGAGAACCCGAGCACCGCGAGGTCCTCCATCGCGACGACGCGTTCGGCGCCCGCGGCCAGGAGGGCGGGGCCCGCCACGCCCCGGACGCGACACGGCCCGAGGTCCCGCAGGGCCGTGAGGAGCTTCGCGGCGTGCGCGTCCCCGGAGGCCTCCCCGGCGGCGATCAGGAACCGGCGTTCGCCCGGTCCGCCCACTGCCTCGCCCGCAACTTCATGGCCGAGCGCACCTCGGCCGCGACCGCGAGCGCCGCACACCCGGCCTCCGCCGACGCCGCCCCGGCCCCCTCGCCACGCAACGAGCCGAGGAACGCCTGCAATTCCAGCGTGAGCGGCTCGCCCGCATCGACGTCGAGCCGACGCCGCTCGATCGCCGCGAGCCCCGCCTCCACCGGGCCGCCCTGCGCGACCACCGCGCGGAGCCGGGCGGAGTCCACCTGCAGCAGGTCGCAGGTCTTCCCGAACAGGTCCACCGAGACGTACGCGTCGCCCTGGAAGAAGCGGATGCGCCGCAACCGGTCCTGCGAGACCCGGCTCGCCGTGAGGTTGGCGACGCAGCCGTCCTCGAACTCGAGCCGCGCGTTCGCGATGTCCTCGCTTCCCGACAGCACCGCCACCCCCACCGCCGACACCGAGCGGGGCGAGGCCCCCACCACGTCGAGCACCGCGTCGAGGTCGTGGATCATCAGGTCGAACACGACGTCCACGTCCAGCGAGCGCGGCTGGAACACCGCCAGCCGGTGCGCCTCGATGAACTTGGGCCGGCGCACGTGCGGGCGCGCCGCGAGCAGCGCGGGGTTGAACCGCTCGACCTGTCCCACCTGCAGGACGACGTCCGCGCGCCGCGCGGCCGCGATCATCGAACGTCCCTCCTCGACCGTCACCGCCATCGGCTTCTCGACCAGCGCGTGCCGGCCCGCGGCCGCGGCCCGCTCCGCCGCCGCACGGTGCTCCACCGTCGGCACGGCGATCGACACCGCCTCGCACGCGCCGAGCAGTTCATCCGGGCTGGCGAAGGCGACGCAGCCGTGGCGCTCCGCCACTTCGCGCGCGCGCCCGGGGTCCTGGTCGTACACGCCGGCCAGCCGGGACCCGGGCAGCGCGTGGTAGACGCGGGCGTGCTTCTCGCCCCACGCACCGACGCCCCACACCCCGGTGCGGATCGCGCCGGCGCTCATCGCGTCAACCCGCGTGCCGAGGTCTCGGCGAACCGCGCGAGGTGCTCCACCTCGGGCACGCCGGGGAACGCGGCGCGCATCTCGGCCACCGCCAGCGCCACCGGGAGCCCCCGCCGGAACAGCAGGCGGTACGCCACCCCGAGGGCGTCGCAGGTCGCGCGGCTGAAGCCGCGCCGCTCGAGCCCGATGCGATTCAGTCCGCCCAGTCGCGGCGGGGAGCCCCCCAGCTTGATGAACGGGGCCACGTCCTGGGTGACGCGCGAGCCGCCGCCGATCATGGAGTGGCGGCCGATGCGCGTGAACTGGTGGACCTGCGAGCCGCCCCCCACGATCACCCAGTCCTCCACCGTCACGTACCCGGCGAAGAGCACCCCGTTCGCCACGATCACGTGGTCGCCGAGGACGCAGTTGTGCGCGACGTGGGCACAGGCCATGAGCATGCAGTGGCCGCCGACCCGGGTCGTCGCCCCGGGGTCCGAGGCGAGGTTCGCGGTCACGAACTCGCGCACCTCGACGTGGTCGCCGACCTCGAGGTACGACTCCACCCCGGTGTACTTGAGGTCCTGCGGCGCGGTGCCCAGCACGGCGCCGTGATGCACGTGCGAATCGCTGCCCACGCGGGTCCAGCCGGTGACCAGCGCGTGGCTGTCCACCCGCGTGCGGTCGCCGATCGTGACGTGGGGCCCGATGATGGCGCCGGGACCGATCGTGACGCCGGTCCCCAGCTGCGCGCCGTCCTCGACGATCGCGGTCGGATGCACGGTGACGCTCACGACGGCCTCCGGTCCACCACCGTCGCCACGAACTCGGCCTCGGCGACCAGCTTCCCCTCGACGTAGGCCTCGCCACGCATCTTCGCGACCCGGTTCTTCAGCTTGATCATGCGGAGCTTCATGTGCAGCTGGTCGCCGGGCGTGACCGGGCGGCGGAACTTCGCGCCGTCGATGCTCATGAAGTACATGAGCTTGTCGTTCGGGTCCCCGACCGAATGCAGCAGCAACAGGCCGCCCACCTGGGCCATCGCCTCGAGGATGAGCACCGCCGGCATGATGGGGTGACCGGGGAAGTGCCCCTGGAAGAACGGCTCGTTGATGGTGACGTTCTTCACGCCCTCGATGAAGTGCCCCTCCTCGAGCGACGTGATCCGGTCCACCAGCAGGAACGGGTAGCGGTGCGGGAGCAGGTCGAGGATCGACGTGATGTCCCACTCGTCGGGGGGCCCGCCGGGACGCCGTCCCGGCAGCGGCAGCGTCTCCTTGAGGCGCTTCACGAACGCGACGTGCCCCTCGTGCCCCGAGCGGACGGCGCTGACGTGCCCCAGCACGGGAGCGCCCAGCAGGAACAGGTCGCCGAGCAGGTCGAGCAGCTTGTGGCGCACGAACTCGTCGGGGAAGCGCAGCGCGCCGGGATTCAGGATCCGGTCGGCCCCGATGACGACCGCGCTCTCCAGCCGCCCGCCCTTGATCCAGCCGGCGCGGCGCAGCGACTCGAGGTCGCGCTCGAGCACGAAGGTGCGGGCCGGCGCGATCTCCCGCAGGAACGTCTCCGGATCGATGTCCAGCGTGAGGCTCTGCGTGCCCACCAGGGCGTGGTCGTAGACGATCGTGAAGCTCAGGCGGCAGCCGTTGTAGGGCACGGCGGCGAGCTCGACGTCGCCCTCCTTCCAGCGCACCGGCTTGGCGACCTTGATGTGCCGCTTGGCCCGGGCCTGCGACTCGAAGCCCGCGGAGAGCAGTGCCTGGGCGATGGGCAGGGCGCTGCCGTCGGCCGGCTCCGGGATCTCCATCTGGTCGGTCTCGATCACCAGGTTGTCGAGCCCGAGGCCGGACACCGCGGCGAGCACGTGCTCCATGCTGTGGATCTGCACGCCGTCCTGCTGCAGGATGGTCCGCCGCCCGGCCTGCGGGTCGAACGTGGCGTTCTCGGGGCGCACGTCCACCGCGGGCGAGCCGGGCAGGTCGGTGCGGACGAAGCGCACGCCCGTGTTCTCCGCCGCCGGGCGGAAGGTGATGCGCCCGGGCGCACCGGTGTGCAGGCCGACCCCCTCCAGGCCGACCGCCCGGGCGAGCGTCTGCTGCATGCGCGGGCTCATCGCGCTTCCTCGCGGGCCGGCTGCTGCTCCAGCGCCTCGACCCGCTGCTCCAGCTCGCGGGTCTTCTGGAAGAGCTGCGGCAGCTTGCGCAGCAGCACGCTCACGCGCTTCCACGCGCCGTGCGCCACGGCCGGGTAGCCCGAGACGACCTCCTTCGACTTCACATTCCGGCTCACGCCGCTCTGCGCCGCCACGACCGCCCCCTTCTCGATCCGCAGGTGCCCGGCGATCCCGGCCTGCCCGCCCAGCGTCACGTAGTCCTCGAGCTCGGTGCTCCCGGCGACGCCCACCTGCGCGACGATGATGCAGTGGCGGCCGACGTTCACGTTGTGCCCGATCTGCACCAGGTTGTCCAGCTTCGTCCCGTCCCCGATCCGCGTGCTGTCCGTGGTCGCGCGGTCCACGCAGCTGTTCGCGCCGATCTCCACGTCGTCGCCGATCACGACGTTGCCGACCTGCGGGATCTTGTGGTACCGGCCCGCGTCGAAGGCGAAGCCGAAGCCGTCCGCGCCGATCACCACGCCGGCGTGCAGGATGCAGCGCGCGCCGATCACGCACTCCTCCCGGACCACGACCCGCGGGTAGAGGAAGCACTCGTCGCCCAGCTCGACCCGCCCCCCGATGTACCCGCCGCTCATCACGACCGCCCGCGCGCCGATCCGGGCGCCCGATTCGATCACGCAGTACGGGCCGATCGAGACGTCCGTGCCGAGCGTCGCGTCCGGAGCGATCACCGCGGTGGGGTGCACGCCGGGGGCGGGACGGTAGAGGTCGGGACGGAAGACGCGCACCGCCTGCTGGAAGGCCAGGTACGGGTTCTCCACCTGCAGCAACGGGATGGCACACGCACGGGGCTGCCGGTCGCAGATCACCGCGGAGGCGCGCGTCTCCGCCAGGTGCGACTCGTAGCGCGCGTTCGCCAGGAAGGTCAGGTCGCCCGGCAGGGCCTCGCGGATCCCCGCGACGCCGCGGATCACCACCGAGCCGTCCCCCACCACGGTGCCGCCCAGCCCGGCGGCAAGCTCCGCCAGTGTCTTGAGGACCATCGTCACGCCCCCCCTACGGGCCCGTCGTGCCCTGCGCCCCGGCCTTCAGCTCGGTCAGGACGTCCGCGGTCACGTCGAGCGTCTTGTCGACGTAGATGATCATCCCGCTCGCCGCGTCGAAGACCAGGTTCAGGTTCTTCTCGCCCGCCACCTTCTCGACGGCGGCGCGGATCAGGCGCACCACGTCGTTCGTCGCGCGGTCGTTCTCCTGGCTCGCCCGTCCCTGCGGGCCCCAGACGTCCTGGATGAAGCGCTCGTACTCGCTGATCGCCTTCTGCAGGGCCTCCTCCTTCTCCTGGCGCTTCAGCGAGGACAGGATCGGGGAGAGGTCGCGCACCTCGATGCGCAGCTGGCCGACGACCTTCTCCTTCTCGGCGGCCTCGTCACGCCAGCCCTGCACCTGCCGGTCGAAGCGGGCCTGCGCGTCCCGGGCGACCGAGTACTCCGTGAAGATGCGCCCGGAGTCGATGTAGCCGAAGCGGGTCTCGGCGCGCGACGGCGCCGCCGCCAGCGCCACGACCGCCAGCGCGGCAGCGGCGGCCGCACCGGCCGAGCGCAGGATAGCCCTGTGGTTCATGGCGCCTCCCGGATCCTCGTCAGAAGTTCACGTTGCCCAGCAGGAAATGCCCCTTCCCGCGCGGACCGTCGTCGCGGTCGAAGCCGTAGCCGTAGTCGAAGCCGACGTTGCCGAGCATCGGGATCTCCATCCGGACCCCCACACCGACGCTCGTCCGCAGGTGGAACGGGCTGATCTCCTCCCAGCGGTCCCAGGTGTTGCCCGCATCGAAGAACACCACGCCGCGCAGCGGCACGACGATCGGGAACTGCTGCTCCACGCTGTAGGTCAGCATGTAGCGGCCGCCGGGGTACCGCACCTTGCTGGTGTAGGTGCCCGTCGTGGTCGGCACGGTGGTCGTCCGGATGAACTTGTCCGGCACGACCATGTAGTCTTCGTACCCGCGCAGCGGGTCGGCGACGCTCCCGCCGCCCAGCCGGAATCGCTCGTACGTCGGCACCGCGCTCGTCTGGCCCGACCAGATGCCGAGCACGCCGACCCGCGCGCGCACCATCGTGGTCAGGTGCTTCAGGAACGAGGGCAGGTAGACGCGGCCCTCCGCGCGGTTCTTGATGTAGTTCACCGCGCCCAGGAACGGGCCCCCGGCCAGCTCGCTGCTCCAGGTCAGGCGCGTGCCCCGCGTCGGGTAGAAGGCGTTGTCCGTGGAGTTGCGGCTGAAGTTCAGCAGGACGCTGCTGGTACGCACCGCCGTCCCGGTCGCGATGCCCGAGAGCACGATCGAGTCCTGGCCCGAGAGCGTCGTCCCGAACTGGCTGATGGTCACGTCCTCGAGGCTGTAGCCGATCGAGCCGCGCGAGTAGTCCGGCCAGGGCAGCGGACGCCCGATGCGGGCCGAGCCGCCGCGGCGCTTCTCCTTGTAGAGGTCGAGTTCGGTGGACATGTTGAACGCCGAGAAGCCGAGCAGCGTCGGGCTGTCGTGGAACCACGGCTCGGTGAAGCTCAGCGAGTAGTCGCTCCGCCGGTCCCCGCGCTCGAGGTGGAGGGCCAGGCTCTGGCCGTTGCCGAGCACGTTGTTGTGCCCGAGCTCGACGAAGCCGGTCAGACCGGTCGTGCCGGTGTACCCCGCGCCCGCCGAGGCGGTGCCGACCTGCTTCTCCTTGACCCGGATGTTGATGTCCACGTCCGTGCTCTCGGCCAGGGCGAAGTCCGGCACGACGTCCTCGAACAGGCCGAGCCTCGACAGCTCGCCCTGGGTGCGCATCAGCGCCGAGCGCCGGAACCGGTCCCCCTCGTGCACCAGCAGTTCCCGCCGGATGACCTTCTCCCGCGTCCCCCGGTTGCCGAGGATGTTGACGTAGCGGATGTTCGACGGCCGCCCCTCGTTGAGCGCGAACGCGATGTCCACGACGTCCGAATCGCGCACCGACTCCCGCGGCTCGACGATCACCTCGGCCAGGTACCCGTTCTCGGCGTATTCCGCGTACGCCAGCCCCTGCGTCTTCTCGATCTTGGCGGCGCTGTATCCCTCGCCCGGCTTCACCTTCCACAGTTCGGCCAGCGCGGCGCTCTTCACGACCTGGTTGCCCACCCAGGTCACCGTGCCCATCCGGTACGGCCGCCCTTCGTCGACCGTGACCCGCAGGGTGAGCTTGCGCGGGTCGGCCGTCTCCGCCAGCTCGCGCGCCACCATGCGCATGTCGCGGTACCCGTGATCGTGGTAGAAGCGCTCGAGCTTCTCCCGGTCCTCGGCCGCCTCCTCCTCCTTGACGCTGCCCCCGCCGAGGAACCCCTTCGCCCGCGTCTTGAGTTGCTTGCGGAGCCGCTTCGCCGGGAAGGCGCGCGCCCCCACGAACTCGACGCTGGTGATGCGCACCTTCACGCCCTCGCGGATCTCGAATCGCAGGTCGAGGCTCCCGTCCGCCGCGGTGTCGCTGGCGGCCGCGACCGTCGCGCTGGAGAAGCCCTCGTCCCGGTAATACTTCACCAGCGAGTCCACCTGGCTCTGCACCGCCACCGGCGAGTAGACCGAGCCCTCGCGCAGCACGAGCTTCTTCTCGAGGTCCTCGGTCTTGCGCTTCGCGTTGCCGCGGAATTCGACTTTGCCGATGCGCGGCCTCTCCTTCACGTGGATGATGAGGTCCATCCGGTCCGCGACCGGGGCCTTGTCCACCCAGACGTCGCTGAAGAGGCCCAGCGCGAAGAGCTTGCGGATGCCGCGCCGCACCGCGTCGTCCGCGTAGCGCGAGCCGGCCAGCACCTCGAACGTGCGGACAATGCGCACGCTGTCGGTGTGCGCGTTCCCGCGGACGCGCACCACCCCGACGCGGTAGTCGATGCCCGGCGCCGGGGACGCCGAATCGGCGCCGGCGACGGCGGGGGCGAGTTCCTGCGCCGGGGCCCCCGGCGTGCCGGAGTCCCCCTGCGCGAGGGCGACCCCGGGACTCAGGAGCGCGAGGAGAAGCAGGATGCGGAGAACGTCAACCTCCCGGGCTCGCCGGCGCCGGAGCGTCGGCGGCGGCCGTTTCGGGCCCTGGCTCGGCCGCGGTGGTCGTGAAGTCGAGCACGTCGCCGCGCCGTTCGATGCGCACCGTGCCGCCGCCCTTGACCTCGCCGCGCAGGATGCACTCGGCAAGGGGGTCTTCGAGCAGCCGCTGGATGGCCCGCTTGAGGGGACGGGCCCCGAGCGACGGATCGAAGCCGCGCTCGACCAGGAACTCGATCGCGGCGGGATCGATGTCGAGGACCACGTCCTGCAGGTGGAGGCGGTCACGGACCTGCTGGAGCAGGATGAGGACGATGGCCTGCATGTTCTCGCGCGTGAGCGCGTGGAAGACGACCGTGTCGTCGATTCGATTGAGGAACTCCGGGTTGAAGGTGCGCTTCAGCTCGTCCTGGACCGTGCTCTTGATGGAGGCGAACTGCTCCGCGCCGCCCTCGGCCTGCTTGAAGCCGAGGTGCTTCCCGCCGGCGATGATCTGCCGTCCGCCCAGGTTCGAGGTCATGATGATGAGCGTGTTCTTGAAGTCCACCCGGCGGCGCGAGCTGTCGGTCAGGACGCCGTCGTCCAGGACCTGCAGCAGCACGTTGAACACGTCCGGGTGCGCCTTCTCGATCTCGTCCAGCAGCACGACCGAGTAGGGCTTGCGGCGCACCTTCTCGGTGAGCTGTCCGCCCTCCTCGTACCCCACGTACCCCGGAGGCGCCCCCATCAGCCGCGAGATCGAGAACTTCTCCATGTACTCCGACATGTCGATCCGCACCAGGGCGTCCTCGCTGTCGAACAGAAACGCCGCCAGCGCCCGGGCCAGCTCGGTCTTCCCCACGCCGGTCGGCCCGAGGAAGATGAAGGACCCGATGGGCCGCCGCGGATCGCGCAGCCCCACGCGGTTGCGCCGCACCGCGCGCGCCACCACCGCCAGAGCCTCGTCCTGCCCCACCAGCCGCTTGCGGATCTCGTCCTCCATCCGCAGGAGCTTCTGGGTCTCCTCCTCCGCCAGCTTCACCACCGGGATGCCGGTCATGATCGACAGCACCGAGGCGATCAGCTCCCCGTCGACCTGGACCTTCTCGTCGCGCTTGGACTCCGACCAGGTCTTCTTGAGCTCGTTGCGCCGCGCGCGCAGGTCCTTCTCCTTGTCGCGCAGGCGGGCGGCCTTCTCGTACTCCTGGCCGCAGATCGCGGCCTCCTTCTCCTTGATGGCCTCCTCGAGTTTCTGGTCGAGCTCGTGGATCTCGGTCGGCACCGTGGTCACCGAGAGCCGGGCCCGCGCGCAGGTCTCGTCCACGACGTCGATCGCCTTGTCGGGGAAGTAGCGGCCGTTCATGTAGCGGTCCGCCAACTTCACCGCCTGCACCACGGCCTCGTCGGTGATCTTCACGCCGTGGTGGGCCTCGTACTTGTCCCGCAGGCCCATCAGGATCGCGATGGTGTCCTCGACGCTCGGCTGCTCCACCATGATGGGCTGGAAGCGCCGCTCGAGGGCGCCGTCCTTCTCGATGTACTTGCGGTACTCGTCGAGCGTGGTGGCGCCGATGCACTGCAGCTCGCCCCGCGCCAGCGCGGGCTTGAGCATGTTCGAGGCGTCGATCGCGCCCTCCGCGCCGCCGGCGCCGACGATGGTGTGCAGCTCGTCGATGAAGATCAGGATGTCCTTCGACTCCCGGATCTCGTTCATCACCGTCTTCAGGCGCTCCTCGAACTGGCCGCGGTACTTCGTCCCGGCCACCACCGCCGCGAGGTCGAGCGTCACGATGCGCTTGTTCTTGAGGCTCTCGGGCACCTGCGCGGAGACGATCCGCTGCGCCAGGCCCTCCGCGATGGCGGTCTTGCCCACGCCCGGCTCGCCGATCAGCACCGGGTTGTTCTTCTTGCGGCGCGACAGCACCTGGATGACGCGCTCGATCTCCTTCTCCCGCCCGATCACCGGGTCGAGCTTGCCCTCGCGCGCCAGCTGCGTGAGGTCGCGGCCGAACTGGTTCAGGGCGGGCGTCTCGGGCCGCTCCTCGCGCTCCTGCGTCCCGGGGCCCGAAGGGGCGCCGCCCAGCAGCTTCAGGGTCTCCTCGCGCACCCGCTTGCGGTCCACGCCGAGCTCGAGCAGCACCTTCGCCGCCACGCCCTCGCCCTCGCGGATCAGGCCCAGCAGCAGGTGCTCGGTCCCGACGTAGTTGTGCCCGAGCGTGCGGGCCTCCTCGACCGCCAGTTCCAGCACGCGCTTCGCGCGCGGCGTGAAGGGGATCTCGCCGATCGTCATGGTGCCGCCCGAGGGGCTCACCATCTTCTCGACCTCCTGGCGGATGCGGTCGAGGTCCAGGCCGAGGTTGTTGAGCACCGTCGCGGCGATGCCCTCGCCCTCGCGGATGACGCCGAGCAGCAGGTGCTCGGTCCCGATGTAGTCGTGCTGCAGCCGGGCCGCCTCCTCGCGCGCGAGGTAGATGACCTTCCGGACTCGTTCCGTGAACTTGTCGTGCATGGTCGGGAGGCTCCCCTTCTAGGCGGACGGCCCGGGCCCGGGCTCGGCGGCGACCAGCCGCTCGCGCACGAGCTGGGCGCGGTAGACGTTGCGTTCGGCGGGGCTCAGTTCGCCCCCGTAAGCCCGCTGCAGGTGCGCCGGTTGCGTCAGCACCAGCAGCTCGTTGATCACGCGCAGCGGGCACAGCCCGGACAGCTGGAGGGCCACGCCGAGCCGCACCGCCGAGCAGAGATTGATGACCTCGCGCGAGTGGATGGTCCGGCAGTGGCGCAGCGTCCCGTAGGCCCGCCACACCTTGTCCTCGATCTGGACGCGCGCGTCGCGGATCATCCGCTCGCGCGCCTGCTCCTCGGTCTCGATGATCTGGCGCGTCACCCGGTCCAGGATCTCGATCGAGTCCCGCTCGCTGCGGCCCAGCGTGGTCTGGTTCGAGATCTGGAACAGGTTGCCCATGACGTCGCTGTGCTCGCCGTAGAGCCCGCGCACGTTGAGGCCGACCTGCGTGATGCTCTTGAGCACCCGCTGGATCTCGTCGAGCAGCACCAGGGCCGGCAGGTGGATGAGCACCGAGGCCCGCAGGCCGGTCCCCGCGTTCGTCGGGCAGGCCGTCAGGTAGCCGATCTCCTCCGAGAAGGCGAAGTCCAGCGACTGGTCCAGCTCGTCGTCGGCCGCGTCGGCCGCGGCCCACGCCTCGGTCAGCTGGAAGCCCGGCGCGATCGCCTGCAGCCGCAGGTGGTCCTCCTCGTTGATCATGAGCGAGAGCCGCTCGTCGCTCGAGACCACGATGCCGCGCGGGCGGGTCCCGTCCCCCAGCTCGTGGCTGACCAGGTGCCGCTCCACCAGCACCTGCCGGTCGAGCGGCGCGAGCTCCGCCATCCGCAGCAGCAGGCCGTCGGCGAGGGCCGCGCTGCGCTGCGCCGCGCCGGACACGCTCATCAGCACGCCCTGGAGCTGTTCCTCGTGGGCCCGGTGCGTGAACGGGACGCTGCGCAGGTTGCGGGCCAGCCGGATGCGGCTCGACAGCACCAGGTCGGCGTGCGGGCCCTCGGCCGAGAGCCAGCGGGCCGGCCGCGCGACCAGCTCGTCGAAGTCCGCGGGCGGGCGGTCCGGGCCGCTCATGGCTTGTCCTTCCCGGCCGTGCGCGTCTCTTCCTCCAGCTTGCGGATCTCGTCGCGCAGGACCGCCGCGCGCTCGAACTCCTCGCGCTCGACCACCCGCTGCAGCTCGTCGTGGAGGCGCTGGATCTGGCGGAAGCGCGTCGCCCCCTCCCCCTCGCCCACCGGGCGCTTGCCGCGGTGGCGCGTGTCCCCGTGGATCCGCCGGAGCAACGGGCGCAGCTGGAACTGGAACGCGGTATAGCAGTCCGCGCAGCCGAGCCGCCCGGTCTCGCTGAAGCCCGAGTAGAGCAGTCCGCAGCGCGGGCACTGCACGTTCCCGACGCGCTCCTCCTCGGTTCCGGTGGAATCGTCCACCATCTTCACCAGCAGGTCCGCGATGTCGAACTGCTGCTTCTTCGAGGTCGCGTGCAGCCCCTTCTCCTCGGCGCAGCGCTCGCACACGTGGATCTCCGACATCTTGTTGTCGTGGATCTCGGTGAAGTGGACCGTGGCCGGGTTCTTCCCACAGATCTGGCAGAGCATCCCTGTCCCTCTACGAGCCGCCGGTGAGCCGCCCGCCTTCGAGCGTCAGCACCCGGTCGGCGATCGCGGCCAGCCTATCATTGTGCGTCACCACCACAAACGTCTGCCGCCGCTCCCGGGCCAGCGAGGCGATGAGCTCGTGCAACTGCGCGGCCGAACGCTGGTCCAGGTTGCCCGACGGCTCGTCCGCCAGCACCAGCTCCGGATCCGCCACCAGCGCCCGCGCGACCGCCACGCGCTGGGCCTCGCCGCCCGAGAGCTGCGCCGGCCGATGGTCCCAGCGCTCGGCCAGGCCCACGTCGGCCAGCGCCGCCTGGGCCCGCTCGCGGGCCGGCCCGGGACCCTGCCCGGCGATGAGCAGCGGCAGCATCACGTTCTCCTCCGCACTGAACTCCGGAAGCAGGTGGTGGAACTGGAAGACGAAGCCCAGGTGCCGCGCACGGAAGCTCGCGAGTTCCTCGTCCCGCAGCGGGTCCACCCGCCAGCCACGGACCTCCACAATGCCTGCATCCGCCCGGTCCAGTGTCCCGAGGATGTTCAGCAACGTACTCTTTCCCGAGCCCGACGCCCCCAGGATGGCCACGATGGTGCCGCTCGTGACGTCGAGGTCCACGCCCTTCAGGACCTCGAGCCGGCCCCGGGTGGTCGCGTAGCCCTTGTCGATGCCGCGCGCGACCAGCACGGGCGCAGCACCCGCAACGTCTTCGTTCCCAGGAACCTGGCCCGGTCCGCTCATGTCGTCCCTCAAGCCTGCTTGCGGATGGCTTCGACCGGGTCCAGCAGCGAGGCGCGCCAGGCCGGATAGAGCGCAGCGGCCAGGCACAGCACGACCGCAGACAGGATCACGAAGAGGAAGTCCCCGGCCTCCGGGCGCACCGGGAGGCGCTCGATGAAGTAGACGTCCCCGGGGAGCCGCACGAACGGGTAGCGCTTGAGCACGGCGATGAGCGTCGAGCCCAGCAGCACGCCCAGGCCCGTCCCCAGGCCGCCGATCAGGAGCCCCTCGGCCAGGAACACCTGCAGCACGACGCCGCGTCCGGCGCCGAGCGAGCGCAGCACGCCGATGTCGCGGCGCTTCTCCATGACCACCATGAAGAGCGTGCTGACGATGTTGAAGGCCGCCACCAGCACGACCAGGGCGAGGATCAGGAACATCACGGTCTTCTCGAGCTTCATCCAGGTGAACAGGTTCCGGTTGAGCTCGATCCAGTTGTTGGCACGCAGCCCCGGCCGCCGCACCGCCAGCAGCAGCTCGCCGGCCACGCGGGGCGCCTCGAACATGTCGGTGATCCGCACCTCGATTCCGGTCACGGCGTCCCCCATCTGGAAGAACGCCTGCGAGGCCGGGATGGACGTGAACCCCAGGCTCGAGTCGTAGGTGTACAGCCCCGAGGTGAACACTCCGACCACGCGGAACTCCTTGAGCCGCGGCGTGAACCCGAGCGGCGAAGCGCCGCCCCCGCTCAGCATCGCCAGCACCACGCGGTCGCCGACCCGCGCGGCGAGACGGCCCGCCAGCTCGTTGCCCAGCACGATGCCCGGGAAGCCGCCCGCGGTGAGGACCGGGATCGAATCGAGGGCCGGCCGGATGTTGCGTCCCACGCTGGTCACCCCGCGCTCCGCCGCCAGGTCCACGCCCTTCACGATGAGCCCCTCGGTGAAGCCCTCGTGGAAGACCATCGCCTTGGCGTAGGTGAACGGCGCGACGCCCTCCACGCCGGGCTGCCGGGCCACCTCGGCCGCGAGCGGGCCGGCCCCCGTGACTCCCGCGGCCGTCTCCCCCAGCAGCACGATGTGCGCGTCGGTGCCGGCGATGCGCGTCTGGACCTCGTTCTCGAAGCCGTTCATCACCGCGAGCACCGTGAGCAACGCGGTCACGCCGACGGCCACGCCGCCCACCGAGATGCCGGTCAGCAGGGTGATGAACCCGCTCTGCCGCCGCGTGCGCAGGTAGCGCACGGCGATCCACAGCGGAAGCCTCACTTCGGCCCGGCCGTTCCCGGGGCACCCTCGTGCGAAGCGGGCTCCTCGTCCTCGTCGCCGGCCTGGCCCAGCCCCTCTTCGGGCCCCAGTTGCGGGAAGAGGATGACGTCGCGGATGGTGCGCGAGTCGGTGACCAGCATCGCGAGGCGGTCCACGCCGATCCCCACGCCGCCGGTGGGGGGCATGCCGTACTCGAGCGCCCGGACGTAGTCGTGGTCCATGACCTGCGCCTCGTCGTCCCCCGCCGCGCGCCGGCTCATCTGCGCCTCGAAGGCCGCCCGCTGGGCGGCCGGGTCGTTCTGCTCGGAGAACGCGTTCGCCAGCTCCATGCCGCCCACGTAGACCTCGAAGCGCTCGACCACGCCCGGGCGGACCCGGCTCACCCGCGCCAGCGGCGAAGTCTCGACCGGGAAGTCCACGACGAAGCACGGGCGCACCAGGCCCGGCTGGACCAGCTCGCTGAAGAGCGCGTCCAGCAGCCCGCCGGCCCCGGTGCCGGGACGCGTCGCGATGCCGCGCGTCGCGGCCAGCCGTCCCAGCTGCGCCGGGTCCAGCGCGGAGACGTCCTCGCCCACCACGCGCCCCACCTCGTCCAGCATCGAGACGCGCGGCCAGGGCGCGGCGAAGTCGAGGCTCTGCCCCTGCCAGGCGACCTCCAGCCCGCCGGTCGCGGCCTTCACCGCGTGCCCGACGAGCTCCTCGGTGAGGGTCATCATGTCGTGCACGTCGGCGAAGGCCTGGTAGTACTCCAGCAGCGTGAACTCGGGATTGTGCGAGCGGTCCATCCCCTCGTTGCGGAAGTCCCGCGAGAACTCGTAGACCCGCTCGAGCCCGCCCACGATCAGCCGCTTTAGGTACAGCTCGTCGGAGATGCGCAGGTACAGCTGCATCCCCAGCGCGTGGTGCTCGGTCACGAAGGGGCGCGCGAAGGCGCCGCCGTAGAGCGGCTGCAGCACCGGCGTCTCGACCTCGAGGTACTCCCGGCCGTCGAGGAAGCCGCGGATCGCCGAGACCAGGCGCGCGCGGCGGCGGAACACCTCGCGCACCTCCAGGTTGGTGAAGAGGTCGGCGTAACGCTGCCGGAAGCGGGTCTCCGGGTCCCGGAGCCCGTGCCACTTCTCGGGCAGCGGCCGGATGGACTTGGCCAGCAACTCCACCGCCTCGACCTTCACGGTGATCTCGCCGGTCCGGGTGCGGAACACCGCCCCCTCCACGCCGACCCAGTCGCCGACGTCCAGCAGCTCGTAGCGCCGGAAGCCCTCCCCCAGCGCGTCCGCCCGGAAGTAGAGCTGCAGCCGCCCGCTGCCGTCGAGCAGGTGCGCGAAACCGGCCTTGCCGTGACCGCGCAGGGCGACGATCCGCCCGGCCACGCACACCCGCCGGCCGGGCTCCTGGGTGACCGCCTCGCCCCAGGCCAGGACCTCCGCCGCATGATGCGTGGGCTCGTAGCGGTAGGCGTACGGCTCCACCCCCAGCGCCCGCCACTGGGCGAGCTTCTCTTCGCGCTGGCGCATCAGTTCGCGCAGGGACACGGGGACTCTCCTGGGCCGATCCGGGCCACTCGGGGGTACGGGGAAGCCGGGCGACTCTAGGGAGCCGCCGCCGGGGCGTCAAGGCAGGCCGGCGCCGGCGGGGCCCCGGATGCCGGCGTCAGCGGGCGTACGGAACCGCGCTCACTCCGTGCCGCGCGGGGCCTCCGCCAGGACGACCGGCAGCGTGAGCGCGCGGCCGTCCCGCTCGAGCGCGAGCGTCAGCTCGTCCCCCACGAAACGCCCGTAGACGCTGGCCTGGATGTCGTCGACCGAGTCCACCACGCGGCCGTTCACCTTCCGGATGCGGTCCCGGACCCGCACCCCGGCCCGGGCCGCGGGCCCGCCCGGCTCGACCCGGGTCACGACCATGCCGCCCCCGTCCTGCCATCCGAGCTGCTGCGCCAGGCGGCCGTCCACCACCTGCACCTGCATCCCCGGCCACGCCACGCGCACCCGCCCGTAGCGCGTCACCTCGTCGAGGATGCGCCGCGCCAGGTCGATCGGGATGGCGAACCCGATGCCCACCGAGCCGCCACTGCCCGAGATGATGAACGTGTTGATGCCGATCACGTCGCCGTCCGCGTTCACCAGCGCGCCGCCGCTGTTGCCCGGGTTGATGGCGGCGTCGGTCTGGATCATGTGCTTGTACACCCCGCTCTGCGTGGCCCCGCCCTTGATGTCGCGGTTCGTGGCGCTGATCACGCCGGCGGTCACCGTCGGCTCGGTGCTCTCGAGCAGGTTGCCGAACGGATTGCCGATGGCGATCGCCCACTCCCCCACCACCAGGTCGTCGCTGTGGCCCAGCGGCGCCACCGGCAGCCGCCCGCCCTTGACCCGCAGCACCGCCAGGTCGTAGGCCGGCGAGCCGCCCAGCACCTCGGCCGGGAACTGGCGCCCGTCGGACAGCGTGACCGAGACCCGCTGCGCGTCGCGCAGCACGTGCTCGTTGGTGAGCACGATCCCGCCGGCGTCCACGATCACCCCGGAGCCCAGCCCCGAGACCCGCTCCGTCCGCTCGGGTGACGGCATGAACTGGTCGAAGAAGGGGTCGCGGAACAGGCCCGCGAAGGGCTCGACGCGCACCGTGCGCGTCGCTTCCACGCTCACCGTCACCACCGCCGGGCTCACCCGCTCGGCGGCCGCGCTGATCACGTTCCGCCGCGCGGCCGAGAGCTGCGCACCCGCCTGCCGGCGCGCCGGCGCGGGATCCGCGGCGATCCGCTGCGCGCGGGCCCCGCCCGCGAACCCGCCGGCGAGCAGGCACGCGAGAACCGCCAGCTGCCAACCCGTCTTCACTCGCTTCATGACGTCACCTCCGGATACGTGACCTCTTCCAGGCAGAGTCCATGCGCCGGCGCGGTCGGCCCCGCCGCCGAACGGTCCAGCGCCTCGATCACCGCGAGCATCCGGCCCGCCGGATCGGTGCCGCCACAAGCCTCCAGCGCCGTGCCCACGATGCTGCGCACCATGCGGTAGAGGAAGTGGTCCGCCACGATCTCGAACCGGAGTCCCTTCTCCCAGCGCACCCAGCGCGCGCGCGCGACGTCGCACACCGGGTTCGTCTCCGAGCTCCCCGTCGACCGGAACGACGAGAAATCCTGCCGGCCCTCCAGGGCGCGCGTGGCCGCTTCCAGCGCCGCGATCTCCGGCCAGCGCCGGGGTCGCCAGGCGAACCGCTCCTCCAGCGGGTCCTCCGCGCCCAGCAGGCGGTACGAATACCGCCGCGCCACGGCGGAGCGGCGCGCGTCGAAATCGTCCGGCACCGCCGCCGAGGACAGCACGCGCACGTCCCGCGGCAGCCGGGGGCCGAGCGCGTGCTTCAGCGCGGCGCCCGGGATCGGCGTCCGCGCGCGGAACGACGCCACCTGCCCGCGGGCGTGAACGCCCGCGTCCGTCCGCCCCGCGCCCCGCAGCACGACCTCGTCCGCCCCCAGCAGCGCCGCCAGTTCTGCCTCGAGCACACCCTGCACCGTGCGGCACTCCGGCTGCCGCTGCCAGCCATGGAAGTCCGTGCCGTCGTAGGCGACCTGCAGCCGATAGTTCTCCATTCAGCCCCGCAACACCAGGCTGGTCACCGCCACCGCGAGCCCCGCGAGCGCCCACGCCCAGTTCCCGACCGGGCCGGGCGCCGCGGCCGGCGGCACCCGCCGCAGGCGGTGGTGCCGGGCCTCGAGCGCGAGGCTCACGCGCTCCGCGCGCTCGAGGGCGTTCACCATCACCGGGACGACGACCGCGCGCCGGCGCGTGAAGCGCTCACGCCAGCCCCGCGGAGGCCCGCCCGCCCGCAGCGCCTGGACGCGGGCGATGCGCGCCCCCTCGCCCGCCAGCAGCGGGACGAAGCGCACCGCCAGCCCCAGCACGGCGCGGGCGTCGCGCACCGGCACGCGCACGCGCTCCAGCGGGGTCAACAGGCGCGCCAGCTCGTCGGCGGCGCGCTCACCCGGCCAGGCCGCGGCCAGCCCGTGCACCGCCGCGGCGGCCCCGGCGAGACGCAGCGCCAGCAGGGCGCCCAGGCGGAGGCCCGCGACGCTCGCGTGCGGCACCTCGCCCAGCGGCCGGCCGCTCACCAGCAGCGTGTTCAGCACCACGGCCACCGCCATGCCGATGCCCACCAGCCGCAACGCCGCCGGCCGCGGCCAGCGCGCCCCCGCGAGCGCGCCGCAGGTCGCCGCCAGCGCCAGGCAGCCGATGGCCGTCGCCAGCCGCCCCGCCACCAGCGATCCGGCCAGGGCGCCCAGCAACAGCGGCGCCATCCGCTCCCCCGGCGTCATGGGCGCCGGACCTCGCCCGGCCCCCGCGGAGCGACCCCGAACCAGCGTTCGGCGATCTGCACGGCGTTGAGCGCCGCCCCCTTGCGCAGGTTGTCCGAGCAGGTGAAGAACTCGAGCCCGCGCGCGTCGTCGAGGTCCGCCCGGGCCCGTCCCACCAGCACCGCGTCGCGGCCGGCCGCGGCCAGCGGCGTCGGATAGAGATCGCGCGCCGGATCGTCCGCCACTTCCAGCCCCGGGAACAACGCCCACCTCGACCGCGCCTCCGCCGGCGCGATCGGACGGTCGAACACGGCGTGCACCGCCGCGCCGTGGCCGACCCTCACCGGCACCCGCACCGCCGTGCAGACCACGGGCAGCGTCGGCAACCCGAGGATCTTGCGCGTCTCCCACACCACCTTCATCTCCTCGCGCGTGTACCCGTTCGCCTCGAAGCGGTCGATCCGCGGGATGCAGTTGAAGGCGAACGGCGGCGCCCCGTCACCGCGCGCGGGTGGATCGCCGTCGAGCCCGGCCCGCACGCCGCGCTCGAGCTCCGCGATCGCCTCCGATCCGGCGCCCGAGACCGACTGGTAGGTCGAGACCACCACCTGGAGCAGCCGCGCCACGCGCGCCAGCGGCGCCAGGGCCATCACGATCCCGATGGTGGAACAGTTGGGGTTCGCCACCAGCCCGGGGCGCTCCGCCAGCAGGTCGCCGTTCACCTCCGGGACCACCAGCGGCACGTCCGCGTCGTAGCGGTAGGCGCTGCTGTTGTCCACGACCACCGCGCCCGCCGCCCGCGCCACCGGCACCCATTCCAGGGCCAGCGGGTTCGACACCGCCGAGAGCACGACGTCCAGCCCGGCGAGGGCCTCCGCGGAGACCGGCACGACCGGCCTCGCCCGCCCGCGGAAGTCCAGGGTGCGCTCGTCGGAGCGACCGCTGGCCAGCAGGCGCGGCTCGTCCGCCGGGAAGCTGCGCTCCTCCAGCAGGGCGAGCATGGTGCGGCCCACCAGCCCCGTCGCCCCCAGGATGCCGAGGCGCAGGCTCATCGCGATCGCACCCGGGCGCGCACCGCGATCCCGGCGAGCGCCAGCAGGCCCACCACCCCCGGCCAGTCGCCGAAGCGCGTGTACGGGGTCGGGAACCCGACCGTGCCGGCGCGCGGGAGCTCCGTCACCAGCACCCCGGGCGCGAACACCGGCAGCGTCGCGACCACCCGGCCGTTGGCGTCCGCCACCAGCGTCAGGCCGGTGTTCGCGCAACGCGCCAGCGGGACCCGGTTCTCCACCGCGCGGAACACCGACATCGCCGCGTGCTGGTAGAGCGCCGCGCTGTTCCCGAACCACTCGTCGTTCGTGATGTTGACCAGCCAGCGCGCCCCCGCGCGGACGTCGGAACGCGCCAGGTCCGGGAAGATCGCCTCGAAGCACACCAGGCAGCTGAACGGGCCGGGCGGGGACGGGAACAGCACCGTCCGCTCGCCCGGGGTCCACTCCGCCTGTCCGAACTCGAGGCGGCCGAGCCACGGGAGCAGGCGCTGGAACGGCATGCGCTCGCCGAACGGCACGAGGTGCCGCTTCGCGTAGGCCGTTCCGAGCGACCCGTCGGTCGCGAACAGGCCGGCCGCGTTGTAGGAGCGCTGCCGCCCGTCCCGGTCCCACTCGTAGTCGGCGTAGCCCGAGAAGACCGGCACGCCGGTGCGCGCCGCGAACCCGGCCACCGCCAGCGCCTGGTCGAGCTGCTTGCGCAGGTAGCTCCCGGTCGCGGTCTCCGGCCAGATCGCCAGGACCGGCCGCGGCACGCGCCCCGCCGCTTCGCCCGAAAGCCGGAGGAAGGTCGCCAGGATCTCGGGCTGGTGCCTCCCCGACCACTTGATCTCCCCCGCCACGTTCCCCTGCACCAGCGCCACCACCCGGTCCGCGGCCGGGCCCGCGGCGGGCGCCGCGGTGGCCTGCAGCACGCGCTGCCCCCAGAACCACGGGACGAGCACCAGCAGGAGAGCGCCGAGCGCCGAGCGCAGCCGCGCGCGTCCCGCGAGCGAGCGCCACAGGAACACGTTCAGCGCCAGCACCCAGAGGGTCACGAGGCTCACACTTCCCAGGCTCGCGAGTTGCAGCAGCGGCACGTAGGCGTGCTGCGTGTAGCCCGGCTGGAACCACGGGAAGCCCATCTCACCCGACGCGCGCAGCTCCTCCACGCACAGGAAGACGACCGGGAAGGCGAGCGCCAGCGGCACCCGGGCCGTGCCCCGCCAACGAGGGCCCGCCGGTCGGGCGAGCACGCCGGCGACCAGCGTCACGAGCCCCCCGTAGACCGCGAGGTACGCGGCCGCCAGGATCCACGCCGGGTACTTCAGCCACGGCACCGTGATCGCCACGTCCGAGAGCAGCCCGATCCAGTGCATCCCGATCAGGAAGAAGACGAACCCGAAGAGCCAGCCCAGCCGGAACAACGCCCCGGCCGGGGCCGAGCGTCGCGCGCGGAGCTCCAGCGCGACGAGCAGGGGGACCAGCGCCCCCCACGCGACGAAGCCCGGCACGCGTGGCAGAAAGGCGGCCCCGAGCAGGATGCCCGAGACGATCGCCAGCGCGCGCTCCCGAGATCCCCCGGACCTAGACGAGTCGGACCTCCTTGCCCTGCTCGGCCGACCGGTAGACCGCGTCCAGCATCTCCATGACGGGCAGGATCTCCTCCGCCGCGCCCATCGGCCGGCCGCCCTTGCGCAGCGCGTCGGCGAAATGGGCGAACTGCGCCTCCATCGAGGCCTTGTACTGGAAACGCGAGGTGTCGACCTGCGGGGTCACGTTCACCAGCGTGCCGTGCATGCCCTTGTGGATCCGCAGCGGGTTGAGCAGCGCCGCGCCGCCCGAGCCGAACAGGTTCACGTAAGCGAAGTCCTTCTCCATCAGCAGGCCCCAGGTGACCTCGAGCGTGAGGGTCGCCCCGGAGGCCAGGCGGAAGAACGCGATCGCGTTGTCCTCGACCTCGCCCTTGCGGGCCCGGTGCAGGCTCGCGGTCACCGATTCCACCTTCGGGCAGCCCAGGATCCAGAGCGCCTGGTCGAGCATCTGGAAGCCGAGGTCGAGGATCACGCCGCCGCCCGACTCCCGCTTCTGCCGGCGCCACTCGTCGGAGTCCCAGTGCGTGCGCTGGCGCAGCCACCCCGCCTTGACGAAGAAGATCTCCCCGAGGTCGCCCTTCTCGATGAACTTGCGCAGCAACTGGGCGTCCGGGCGGAAGCGGTGCTGCACCGAGCACATGACGACGCGCTCGTGCTTCTTCGCCGCCTTCACCATGGCCGCGGCCTCGTCCGCGCTGCGCGACAGCGGCCGCTCGCAGAACACGTGCTTGCCGGCCTCCAGCGCCGCGACCGCCATGGGCGCGTGCAGGTAGTTGGGCGTGCACAGGTCCACGACGTCCACGTCCTCGTCGCTGAGCAGCTCCTCGATGCGGGCGTACGATCGCGGGACCTGGAACTTCTGCGCCACGCGCGCGCCCTTCTCGGCGTCGCGATCGCAGAGCGCCACCAGCTCGAAATCCTCGACCCTCTTCAGCGCCGGGATGTGGTTGATCTGGGCCGCGGCGCCGACGCCGACCAGCCCGATACGAAGCGTCTTGCGGGCCACGAATTCCCTCCCTCTTGCAGGTTCGAACCCGCCGAGCCCGCGGCCCCACGATGGGTGGGCGCGCCGGCGGCCCGCGAGTCGGTCCTCCCGAAACGGGCACTCTAGGGAGCGCCCCCCGCACCGTCAAGAGCGAGCGCCGCGGACTCCGCGCTGGTGAACCCGTAGCGCCGCAGCTTCTTCAGCAGCCCCTGGCGCGAGAGCCCCAGGGCACGGGCCGCCTGCGACTTGTTCCCGCAGGTCCGCTGCAGGGCCTCGCGCAGCCGGCGTTCCTCGAGCGCGCGGGTCTCGGCGTGAAGTCCCGCCGTCACCGGTCGCGCGCCGGGCCCCGGCATCGACGGCGTCTCCGGCCAGTGCGACAGGTCCGCCTGCTCCCGCGCTCCGCCCACGTGCACCGCGTAGGCACAGGCGTTCGCCAGCTCCCGCACGTTGCCCGGCCAGGCGTACGAGCGCAGGTGGTCGACCAGCGCCGGGTCCGGCACGGGCGGCTCCTGTCCCAGCTGCGCCGCGGCTCCCGCCAGGAAGTGCCGCGCCAGCACGAGGACGTCGTCGCCGCGCTCCCGCAGCGGGGGCAGGCTCACGCGGACCGCGTTCAACCGGAAGAAGAGGTCCGCCCGGAACCTCCCGCCCGCGACGGCCTCCTCGAGGGAGCGGTGCGTGGCCGAGACCACCCGCACGTCCACCCGGCGCAGGCGGGTGTCCCCCACGCGCCGGGCCTCGCCCTCCTGGAGCACGCGCAGGAGCTTCATCTGGAGCAGGGCGCTGGCGTCCCCGATCTCGTCCAGGAACAGCGTGCCCCCGGCGGCCGACTCGAAGAGCCCCGCCCGGTCGGCCACCGCCCCGGTGAAGGCCCCGCGCGTGTGGCCGAAGAACTCGCTCTCGATCAGCGTGTCGGGCGTGGCGCCGCAGTTCTGCGCCACGAACCCCTGGGCGGCACGGGCCGAGAGCGCATGGATCGCCCTCGCCACCAGCTCCTTGCCGGTCCCGGTCTCCCCCAGCACCACCACCGGGAGCCCGCTGCGCGCGACCCGCGGCAGCATCTCCCGCACCGCCGCCCACGCCGGCGAGTCCCCCAGCATGGCGGGCGTCGCCGCGCGGTCCGCCTTCGCGGCGGGCGCATCCGGATCTCGTTCGCTTCGCAGGCGCTCCATCCTCCCGTCCTCCCCTCCGCCCCACGGGACGCCGCGGGCAGCGCCCGCCACCCCGGCTCCCCGTCCCCCGTGCGCCCCGACCGGCAGGCGGGCCCGGCCACCAGGCCCCGCCCTGCCGCGTGCAGGAACGCCCGCCTCGCCGGGGGCACGTGCCTCGGTGACGTGGCGCGCGGGGGAGCGGCCGCACGTCACGTCGCCCTGTCTCACTCCCGGGGGCCACGCCGGCCGCGACGGGCCGGCGGACGTCAGTCCTTCAGCCCTGGGCCTCGCGCGGCTTCAGGCGCAACAGCTGCAGGTCCTCGCTCGTGGGACTCGGGATCAGCGGGAACTGTCCCGACCCGTAGAGGCGCAGCAGGCACTCCACCACGGCCCGGTCGAACTGCGAGCCCTCGCCGCGCCGCAACTCGTCGAGCGCCGCCGCCACCGACAGCGCCCGCCGGTACGGGCGGTCCGAGGTCATCGCGTCGAACGCGTCCGACACGTTCAGGATGCGGGCCCCCACCGGCACGTCCTCCGCGTGCAGGCCCAGCGGGTAGCCCTGGCCGTCGGGCCGCTCGTGGTGGGTGCGCACGATCTCCGCCGAGCGCCGCAGCGCCCGGACCCGCGCGACGATCTCGGCCCCGGCAGCCGGGTGGGCCCGCAAGGTGCGCTGCTCCTCGTGCGACAGCGAGCCCGGCTTCTGCAGGATGTGCTGGTGCTGCGGCCCGATCTTGCCCAGGTCGTGCACCAGGGCCGCGTACTCGATCTCCTCGACCTCGCGTTCCGAGAGCCGCATGCCGCGCGCCAGCAGCACCGCGTATTGCGCGACCCGGTGCGAGTGGTGGCGGGTGTACGGATCCACCTCCTCGAGCACCTCGGACAGGGCACGGACGAAGTCCTTGAGGTCCGCGCGGATCTCCATGTAGACGCCGAACGAGTGGCGTGCGACCAGGAACGGGATCCCCACCAGCACGAGGCCCCACGGCCCCGCGCTGAAGAAGACCACGGCCACCAGCGTGCCGAGGGCCACGAAGGAGAGGTGGTGCAGGATCCCCTGCAGGAAGTTGCGCTGCCAGATGCGCCACGGTCCGGGGCCCACCGTGAGCCCCAGCACGGTCGAGACCAGCGTCGAGTTGCAGAGGAAGTAGACGCCCCCGCACACCAGCAGCGGCACGATGTGCCGCGGGAACGCGAGGGTGCCCACCTGCCCCCCGGCGGCCAGGAAGGCGTAGCCCGCCACGAACGAGGTGAGCGCGAAGATGGACACGTTGTGCAGCACGCGCACCAGGGGCCGGCGCAGCAGGACGCCCTGCACGATCACCGTGCTGGCCAGGTCCACCCACGCGGTCCACACCGGGCCCAGGATGATGATCGACGCCAGGTCGAGCACGGCACTGCCGGTGGCGTAGCCGCCGCTCGGGAGCGGCACCGGGCGGGCCTCGCTCACGACCATCAGCACCAGGACGACGCCCAGGGCCACCAGCCGCGGCGCCCCCGCCGTGGGCGTGGCCAGCACGAAGAAGGCGCCTGCGGCCAGCACCACGAGCGCGTAGTAGAGCCGGAACGCGCGCGGGTGGGTCGGGACCGGCGAGTCTTTCATGCGAGGTCGATCATCGGGGGCGGGTGGGCTTCCGCATGCGTGAAGATGCAGAGACCGGCATCCACTTCGGAGGTCACTTCCTAGGTCCGGACGTACGGGACTAGGTTACCAGCCCGCGCGGCCGAAGAACTCCAAGAGCTCGAGGATAAAGAGCACGAAGCCCACCTCCTTACTTGGCATGGGACTCTGCGGGTACGAACAGCTTCCCGACAGGCGGCTTCGCTTCGCTTCTCGATTGTCTTGTCGCTCCGCTGGCTCCTAGGTCGATGCCGGTCTCAAGACGTACTCGATCGGCTCCTTCGTCTTCAGGCCGCCGATCACGCGATTCAAGGCTGAAAGGGAGGCCAGGACGACCGCCTGGGGGAGATCGCGGCCCACCGTGCAACAGCCGGTCAGGAGCTTCTCCTGCCGGTGCGTGAGCAGCGTGACGCCCACGATCACGATCTCGTGGCCGCCCATGCCCACCACGTGCACGCCCTCCACTCCGAGGGCGACGTCGTCGTCGAGGAACTCCTGCAGCGCCGTCAGCGTGGCGGCCGCCACCAGGCGGTGCGACCCCTGCCGCGAGCACCAGCCGGAGGCGCTTCCCATGCGCAGCATGCCCTTCCAGCGCAATTCCACCTGCGCCTGGCCGCGCGCGCCGTCCATGTAGAGGTTGACGCTCCCGAAGCGGACGCGGCTGGCGTCCGGCGGCGCCGGCGCGGCCTCCTCGAGCACGCTCACGGGCTCGGGTTTCGCGGCCGAGTCCGCCTGCGACCGGACGCGCACCACGCCGACGATGCGGTGGTCGATGCGCCGGTTGTAGCGGGTCCAGATCAGGCCGACCACGTCCTTGACGATGAGCTTCGCCGGCTTGCGTGCCGACGAAATGACGTGGACCTCGCGGATCTCGCCGGCCTCCACGAGGATCTTCGCGTCCTCGACGTCCGGCAGGCCACGGATCCCCTGCTCGGCGTCCGTCTTCCATGACATCCGCGTGTCTTCCACCGCTGGTCTCCTTCCCTTCGGATGAGGGGACTGTGCTTCATTCTAGCACAGGGCTCCTCGGCATCGCCACGGTCGGCGCGCTTCGCGCCCACCGTGAGAAGGGACGTCTAACCCGCGGCCGTCGAAGGCCTAGGAGAGGGGCACCAGGTCGAAGTGCACCATGCGGTGCAGCAGGGCCACGCGCCGCGCGATCTCGTCCGAGCCCGCCTCGGCCAGCCGCCTCGGGCTGAAATCCTCGATGGCCAGGGACGCCATGGTCGTCCCGCAGGCCATCGCCTGCTGGAGCATGCCCCCCTCGGTCCGACCGCACCGCGCCACCCAGCCCAGGAAGCCGCCGGCGAACGAGTCGCCGGCCCCGGTGGGGTCCCGGATCGCGTCCACCGGGAACGCGGGGATGATGAAGCGCTCCCCGGCCGTGCGGAACAGGGCCCCGTGCTCGCCCTTCTTGATGATGACGGACTTCGCGCCCTGCTCGAGCAGGCGGTCGGCCGCCCGCACCAGCAGGCTCTCCCCCGCCAGCGCCCGCGCCTCCTCCTCGTTCAGCAGCGCCACGTCCACCCGCCGCAGCACCTCCAGCACGAGCTCCGGCTTGCGCGCGATCCAGTAGTCCATGGTGTCGCTGAGCGTGAACCGGGGCCGCTTCATCTGCTGGAGCACTTCGAGCTGCAGTTCGGGGTCGATGTTGGCGAGGAAGACGTACGGACACTCGCGGTGCTGCTCCTCGAGCCGCGGGTGGAAGGTCGAGAAGACGTTCAACTGGGTCTCGAGCGTGTGCGCGTGCGCCAGCTCCGGGCCGTATTCGCCCCGCCAGCGGAAGGTCCTTCCCGGGCTGGTCTCCAGGCCGGACAGGTCGATGCCGCGGGCCTCGAAGAGCGCGCGGTGCTCGGGCGGGAAGTCCTCGCCGACCACGGCGACCATGCTCACCGGGGCGAACCGGCTCGCCGAGAGCGAGAAGTACGACGCCGATCCGCCCAGCGCCTCGACCACCTCGCCGTACGGCGTGCGCACCGAGTCGAGCGCGACCGACCCCACCACCAGGATCTCCGGCGCGGCGCTCACGCGGGGACCTCCGCGGCGCGTTCCATGCGCTCGGGGGCCGAAACACCCATCAGCGCGAGCCCGTTCGCCAGCACGACGCGGGCCGCCTCGGCGATCAGCAGCCGCCCGCGGCTCACGCCCGCGTCCTCCCCCACGACCCGGCAGGCGTGGTAGAAGCGGTGGAACTCGGCCGCCGTCTCGACCAGGTAGGCGGGCAGGCGGTGCGGCTCGCGCGCCGCCGCCGCCCCACGCACCAGCTCCGGGTAGACGGCCAGGCGCCGCACCAGCGCCACCTCTTCCGGGACCGTGAGCCGCAGCGTGGCCCCGTCCGCCGGCCGCAGGCCACGCTCGGCCGCGTAGCGCAGGATCGAGGCGATGCGCGCGTGCGCGTACTGCACGTAGAAGGCCGGGTTCTCGTCGTTCTGCCGGCGCGCCACGTCCAGGTCGAAGTCGAGGTGGGCGTTGGTGGAGCGCATCAGGAAGAAGAACCGCGCGCACTCGGCCCCGATGTCGTCGACCAGGTCGCGCAGCGTGATGATCCGCCCGCGCCGCTTGCTCATCTTGACCTGCTCCCGCCGGCCGTCGGCACCGGTCTCCCAGAGGTTCACCTGTTGGACGATCAGCACCTCGAGGAACCCGTCCTCGACCCCCAGCGCGGCGAGCGCCGCCTTCATGGTGGTGACGTAGGCGTGGTGGTCGGGCCCCCAGAGGTCGATCGCGACCCCGAAGCCGCGGCCCCGCTTGTCGCGATGGTAGGCGAGATCCGGGAGCAGGTAGGTCGGCGTGCCGTCGCTGCGCACGATCACCCGGTCCTTGTCGTCGCCGAAGCGGCCGGTGCGCAGGTACGTCGCCTCCTCCAGCTCCCCGGCAGCGGCCGCCGGGCCCTCCGCCCCGACGCCTTCCGGGGTCCGGTCCACCTCGGGAAGCCGCGCACGGTAGGTCATGCCGCGCGCCTCGAGCTCGGCCAGCGTCGCCGCCACGTCCCCGGAACGGTGGAGCTCGGACTCGCGGAACCAACGCGCGAACTCCGCGCCGTACTCGTCGAGGTCGCGGCGCTGCTCGCGCACCATCTGGTCCAGCGCCTGGTCGCGGAACCACGCCGCCCCCGCGGCTGCGTCCAGCGCCGCGCGCGCATCCTGCGGCGGCAACGCCGCGGCGATATCGCGCACGTACTCGCCCTCGTAGCCCCCCGCCGGGAACGCGCGGTCGAGCCCCGCGGCCTCGGCGAAGCGCGCGGCCACCGACTGGCCGAGCAGGTCCACCTGGCGGCCCGCGTCGTTGACGTAGAACTCGCCCGCCGCGTCGTGCCCGGTCGCCCGCAGCAACCGCACCAGCGTCGCGCCCACCGCGGCGGCGCGCGCGCTCACGATGTTCAGGGGCCCGGTCGGGTTCGCGCTCACGTACTCCACCAGCACGCGCGCCCCGCCGCCGCCCACGCTCGTGCCGAACCCCCCACCCGAATCCAGGACGTGCCCGGGCAGGCGGTCGAGGAACGCCTCGCTGTAGCGGAAGTTGAGGAAGCCCGGGCCCGCGACCTCGACGCTCGCGAACAACGCCGGGTCGCGCGGGAAGGCCGCCGCCAGGGCCTCGGCCACCGCGCGGGGCGGCCGCCCGACCTCCCTGGCGATCAACAGCGCGAGGTTGGTGGTCCAGTCCCCGTGCGCGCTTTCGCGCGGGATGGAGAGTTCGAGCCGCGCCATGCGCTCGGGAGTGTGGAGTCCCGTCCCGCGCAACGCGGCGTCCAGGCCCTCAGTCAGTTCCTTCCAGACCAAGATCCACGCTCCTCGCGTCGCCCCAGAGCCGGTCGAGCAGGTAGTACTCCCGGGTCTTCTCGTGGAACACGTGGATCACGACGCCCACGTAGTCGAGCAGCACCCAGCGACGCCCCTGCAGCCCCTCGACGTGCCAGGGGCGCAGGCCCTGCTCCCGCAGCGCCTCCTCGATGCTCTCCGCCACCGCCTTGACCTGCACGTCGCTCGACGCCGAGCACAGCAGGAACCCGTCGCAGACCGCGTCGAGGCCCCGCAGGTCGAGCGCCACGAGGTCGTGCGCCTTCTTGGCGAGCGCCGCGCGCGCCGCGGCCTTCAGCAGGACGATGGGGTCCGCTCCGGCGGTGGGACGGGGCCGGCGGATCACGGCGCCCCGGCGCCACGGAAGTGCGCCCTAGTGGTCACGGCGCACCGCGTAGTCCACCATCTGGTCCAGCGCCCGGCGGGCCGCCACGGCGGGCGCCGAACGCGAACGCCGCGGCCCCAGCACCTCGTCGAGCAGGCGCCGCGAGTCGCCGGCGAAGCCCCCGGCGCACTCGCGCGCGTAGGCGAAGCCGCCGCACTTCTCGATCAGCGCGCGCAACTGGTTCCACTGCGCATCGGTGCGGCGCTGGCCGAGGGCGAGGCGCTTGAGCCGGCGCCGGTCGGCCTCGCTCGCCTCCCGCAGGGCCGCGATGAGCGGCAGCGTGATCTTGCCCTCGGCCAGGTCCGAGCCCGTCGGCTTGCCGGTCACGTCCGGATCGCCCAGGTAGTCGAAGACGTCGTCCACGATCTGGAACGCCACACCCAGCCGCTCGCCGAACTCGCGGAACGTCACCTGCTCGCCCGCGGGGCGGCGCCGGGAACGGCCGCCGCTCTTCGCGATGGGACGCCGCTCGCCGCGGTCCGCCGTGCGGCCCGCCCCGATCTCCGTCGCGGCCCCGATCAGGGAGCCGGTCTTGGCCCGGACCATCTCGACGTACTGCTCCTCGGTGGTCTCGAGGTCGTAGGCGTACTGGAACTCCAGCGCCTCGCCGCACGACATCTCGGTCACGACCCGCGCCAGCACCTCGAGCGGGTGGTCGAGGCCGTTGCGCACCATGAGCCCCATTGCGTGCCCGAACAGGTAGTCGCCCATGATGATCGCCATCTCGTCGGTCCACAGGCCGTTGACCGTGGGCAGTCCCCGGCGCAACGCGCTGCGGTCGACCGAATCGTCGTGGATGAGCGCCGCGGCGTGCACCATCTCGACCACCGCCGCCGACATCACCGCCGCCCCGTCGAGCCGGTCGCGCACGCGGGCCGTCAGGAGCACCAGCGTGGGGCGGAACTTCTTGCCCCGGGTGGCCAGCACGTGGCCGCCCACCCGGTTCAGGATCGGAATCGAGGTCCGGAACGCGTCGCGCAGCAGGCCCTGGACCTGCGCCAACTCGCGTCGCACGGGCCTCTGGACGGCGGTAAACGACATGTCGAATCTTCCGGGGATGGGGACGATGCGCCACTCCGATGCGCGGCGCAGGATACGGGCCGCTCTTCGAGAGTGTCAAGCACCGCCGGCGCGCGGCTCGCGCCGCTCCGCCAGCCCCGCGAGCAGCCGCTCGCGGGTGTTGCGCGCCGGGTCCTCGAGGACCTCCTCGAGCAGCGCCGCCAGCGCCTCGCCCACCGCGGGCCCCGGCCCGATCCCCAGCGACTCCATCACGTCGCGGCCGTCCACCGCGAGGTCGCTGACCCGCAGCGCACGCGACCCGGCCAGCACCCGCGCGATGCGGCGGCGCAGCGGCTCGAGCTGGGCCGGGAACCCCGTCTTCAGGCCGTTGCCCAGCATGTCCGCGATCCGCAGGTCGAACAAGTCCGCGACCGATGCTTCCCCGACCCGGCGCACCCAGCGTCGCACCGCCGCGTCGCTCCACTCCGCGCGGTAGTCGAACATGTGTTCGCTCACCAGGTGGACGATCTCGGCCCGCAGCGCCCCCGGGAAGCGCAGCCGCCCGAGCAGGCGGTCGGCGAGCTCGGCGCCCACCCGCTCGTGACCGTAGAACGTCCCGTCGCCCCGCCGTTCGACCCGCGTGTCGGGCTTGCCGATGTCGTGCAGCAGGGCCGCCCAGCGCACCGCCGGCTTCCCTGCCGGCGCGTGGTCGCAGGTCTCGAGCGAATGGGTGAAGACGTCGTGAGCGTGCCAGCGGTTCTGCGGCACGGCGTGGCAGCGGGCCAGCTCCGGCATCCAGATCTCCATCAGGCCCGCCTCGCGCAGCAGCTCGAGCCCCACCGAGGGCCGCCGCGCGGCCATCAGCTTCTCGAGCTCCACGCGCACCCGCTCCGGCGCCACGAACCGCGCGCGGTCCGCGACCCCGGCCAGGGCCGCGCGCGTCGCGGGCTCGAGCTCGAACTCCAGCGTGGCGGCGAAGCGGGCGGCCCGCACCGGCCGGAGCGCGTCCTCGCGGAAACGCGCCAGCGGCTCACCCACCGCCCGCAGGCGCCGCCCGGCGAGGTCGGCGAGCCCGCCGTGGCGGTCCACCAGCACGCCGCTCAGCGGATCGTAGGCCAGGGCGTTCACGGTGAAGTCGCGCCGCGCCAGGTCCGCCGGCAGGTCGGCGGTGAACTCCACTTCGTCGGGGTGGCGCGCGTCCGCGTACGCACCCTCCCGCCGGAAGGTCGTGCACTCGAAGCCGGAGCCCTCGAGCAGCACCAGCACCGTGCCGTGCGCCAGCCCGATCGGCTCGACCCGCGGGAACAGGGCCATGACCTCCTCCGGCCGCCGGTCGGTCGCCACGTCCGGGAACTCCGACCCGGCCCGCTCCAGCAGCACGTCGCGCGGCGCCCCCCCGACGATGTAGGCTTGGTGGCCGTCCGCGCGCAACCGCTCGAGCGCGGCGAGCACTTCGGCGGGCCACGGGTGCGCCGCGAGGCGCGCGGCGGCCGTCGCCACGAACTCACTCACGACGTGCCTCGCGCACGCGCCCCGGGGACGTCAACGCCGAGGCTGCCCGGCGCCGCCGGCGGGCACGGGGAGGCCCACATGCGACACCCGGCACGGCTGGCCGGCACGCTGCTCCTCGCTCGGCTCGCGTTCGCGCCCCTGACCGCGACGGCCGGGCCGGCGCCCCCGCCCGCGCCACCCCCGCCGTCGGTCCGCGCGTGGCAGACCGGCCTGCTTCGGGCGGACCGCCTCGAGCACGCCTCGCTCTCCTTCACGCTCGGCCTCGGCGTGGGGTTGCTCGCGCGCCGCCCCGCCGCGGGCGCGGCGAGCGCGCTCGCTCTCGGCCTCGCCAAGGAGGCGCGCGACCGCCGGCACGGGGGCTTCGACCCCGTGGACCTCGCGGCCGACGCGATCGGCGCGGGCCTGGCGGCGCTCGCCACCGGAGCCCTGGCCCGGTGAGCTACTGCGGGCACGGTTCCTTGCGGCACGGGGAGGGCGTCCCCGACGTCCCTCCCGAGGTCCCTCGCCGCGCCACCGAGGCCCCGATCACGATCGCCGCCATCGACAGTCCGCCCACCAGGCCCGTGCGGTACCAGTCGATGCGCCGGGCCGAGATCGTGGCCACTTCGTCGAGCGGCAACCGGATCGTGTCGAACTCGTCGATCGGGCCCTGCACGTCCCGGCGGCGATAGCCCACCAGCGTGTCCGCCTCGATCTTCGCCGAATCCAGCTCGTAGCTCAGGCCCTCGCGCGTCACGATCCGGACCGGACGGTCCTGTGCGCGGGCCACGTAGTCCACGCGCGGGATCTCGCGCAGCGCGGTGCAACCCGATCCCGCGCACCAGGCCAGCAGCATCACGACCTGCCATCCACGGCTCCGCTTCATCAGCGCTCCTCCCGTTGCCCGATCCGCTCCCGCCCAGCATACCGCAGGCCGCACCCCGGCGTGGACCCCGGAGCGGGCGCTCAGCGCCAGAACAGGATGCGGCCGCAGGACTCGCAGAGGGTCAGGGAGTCCCGGCTCGCCGCGGCGCAGGTGGGAAGGGTGATGAAGCAGCCCTGGCAGACGCGGTCGCGCACCAGCACGACGCCGCGGCCGTAGCGCCGCCGCGCGCGATCGTAGGCGTGCGCCCACCGGCTCTCCAGCCGCGCGTGCAGGCGGGCGCGTGCCCGCTCCACGGCCGGCAGCCCGGCGAGGCTGAACCCCAGGCCCAGCACGATCTGCCGGGTGCCGCCGCTGCCCGCCTCCTCGATCAGCAGGTCGAGGTCGTGCAGTCCGACCACGTCGCTCCAGTCGGTCATCCCCGTGCCGCTCCGAGCAGATCGGCGATCTCGCACTCGTCGTCGCTCTCGAACAGCCGCTGGCGCGCCCGCGCCGATCGGACGGCGGCGACCGCGCGCGACAACGCTCCGACGTGGAACGTCGCGCCGGTCTGCGCCGGGGAGAGCAGGAGCAGGACCAGGCGCACCGGCAGGCCGTCCTCCGCCCCCCAGTCCACGCCCGGCCGGGAGCGCCCCATCAGCAGGACGGGCCAGGTCACCAGCAGCGAGCGGGCGTTCGGCACGGCGATCCCGTGCCCCACGGCCGTCGCCCCGAGACGCTCGCGCATCAGGAGCAGGGCGCGGAGCGCCGCGGGCTCCCGCGCGACGCCGAGCCCCAGCGCCTGGCGCGCCATCTCGCCGAGAACGCCGTCACGGCTGGAGCTCTTGAGGTCCGGGATGAGACGAGCAGGGTGCATGGCAGGACCGACGAGGATCGACATGGTCCGCACGACCTCCCGGACGGACGATAGCAAAGCCTCCGGGGGCCCGCCAGCCCCCGCATCGAGGGGCTCAGCCCGCGTGGCTCCCCGTCCCCGGCGGCCCGACCCGCCGACGCAGCGGCAGCCACCGCGCCGCCGCCCAGGCGCAGCCGGCGCCGATGAGCGCGCCGACCACCACGTCGCTCAGGAAGTGCCGGTTCAGGTACATGCGCGAGAACGCCACCACGAGCGCCAGCGCCACGAATGGCACGATCCCCCGGCGCCAGCGGTGGCCGAGGACCCAGGCCAGCGCGAAGGCGTTGGCCGCGTGGCTCGACGGGAACGACGAGTTCGAGCGCTTGGGGTCCCCGTCCGGCCGCGTGCGCCCGACGGCGCGCTTGAGCCCTTCCACGACCAGGTTCGTCCCGGCGAGCGCCACCACCGCCAGGCGCACGGTGCTCCAGCCGCCCCCGCCGGCGAGGTCCACCGCCAGCACGATCGCGAGCCCGGCCGCCACGACTGCCGGCCGCCCGATCGCCGTGGCCTCCCTCATGACCCCCTCGAGCGCCGGCCGCCGCGCCTCCTGCACGCCTCGGGCGACCGCCCAGTCCAGACGTTCCACCGGGCCCAGCAGGGCCAGGGCCAGCATGAGCACCTTCGTCACGGTCGTCCCACCGGCAGCAGCGCCACCAGGGGCACGCGCCCCTCCAGCTCGCGCCCCGCGCGGACCCGGGCCCACGCACCCTCGGTGCCCAGCACCTGCACGACCTGCCCGGGCTCGAGCTCGAGCCCCGCGCCCGCCAGCGTCACGCTCCTTCCCACCACCGATTGTCCGACGTGAGCGACCCAGGCGTCCTGCACCGGCTCCACCCCCGCCGTGCCCAGCGCCAGCAGGCCGAGGACCAGCGCGAGACGGCGCCGCGGCCAGACCGCACCCGCCGCGAGGCCCAGGACCAGTCCGAGTGCCGCCCACTCGATCCGCCGCAACGGCAGCCTCACGGGGCGCGAGCCCGCCAGCCCTCCGCCCTCGCGCACCAGGTCGGACACCCATGCCAGCGCCGGATCCCGGGCGTCGCCCTGTTGGCCGCGCAACACCCACACGGCGGCCGGGCCCAGCGCGCCGCGCGTCGCCTCGGCCCAGGCCAGTCGCGCGGCCAGGGCGGGCGCGCGACCGCCCTCCTGCCACATCCCGTACCACGCGGCCCGGGCCCGCGCCACGTCTCCATCGCGCGCCACGCGATCCGCCGCCCGCAGCCGCAGGGCGTTCGCGCTCTCCCCCAGCGTCACGCCGCCCAGCACCATCACCACCACCGCGATCCCCGCCAGCGCCACCGCCACGGGCCGCCAGCGCCAGGCCGCCGGAACCGCGGGCAGCGCGAGCGCCAGCTCGCGGGCGAGCCGCAGACGCACCGCGTCCACGTCACCCTCGGCGCCGCCGTAGCGGGTGGCGACGATCTGCTCGCGCACCTCGGCGACCGGCCGCCCGCCGGGCTCCAGCCACTCGACCGCCTCCTCGGCCGCACGCCAGAAGGCCGGCCCTCCGGGGGCGCGCAGGGCATTGCGCCAGGCCGCCGCCCGGGCGCGCGCCTCCGCGTGCGCCTCCGCCGGGGGCCGCACCCGCCACGCCACGGCGGCGGCACCGGCCAGCAGTCCCGCCAGCGCCCAGATCCACGGTGCCGCTCCGCGCGAGAAGGGGTCGGGCGCTTCGCGCTCGAACACCGCCGGGAATCCCGCGTGCTCCGCGGCGGACGAGAACACCCGCGGGCCCACCTCCGCCACGAGCGGACGCTGGGGCGCGCTGCGGTACGCCCCGGCCGCCGGATCGAACCAGACGAACGCCGGCACCGCGATCGACCACGTCCCCTCCCGGCGGGGCAGCACCGTCCACTGGAAGCGCCTCCGGCCGTCCCCGCGCGATCCCGGGGCCGCGAGGCTGTCCTCCGATCCCGCGGCGAACACCTCGGCGTCCGCCGGGGCGAGGACCGGCGCCTTGACCAGCGGCAGGTTGCCCACGCCGCGCACGTCGAGCCGCGCGGTGAGCGGGACGTCCAGCGAGGTGCGTTCGCGGTCCGCGGACCAGCGCACCGCGAACGATCCCACCGCGCCGTCGAATCCCGCCGGCGCGCCCGGCGGAAGGGGCCGGATCCCCACCTCGAGCGGCTGGCTCCGGAGCGTCACCTCGCGACGCGGCACCCGGCCCGACTCCCACCGCAGCGGATCGGCGGCGTCCGCGCCCGCGAACACGACCACCGCCCCCGCCGCGCCGATGCGCGCCACTCCCGGCGCCAGCGGGTAGAGCCGGGTCCGCGTCTCGGTGACGAGCACGCGGCGACCGGCCTGCGTCGCGTAGTACGACTCCGGGCGACTGGGAGGCTCGGCCCAGAACCCCGTCGTCACGGGCGGCACGTAGGCCGGCTCCTCTGCGAGGTCCCGGGCCAGCACCAGGCGCACGCGCAGGATCACCGGCTCCCCCACCCACGGGGCCCGCGGCTCGACGTCGACCAGAAGCGACGCCGCGCCGGACGTCGCCGCGAGCCCCGGCGCGGCCGCCGTCACCACCAGTGCACAGGCCCCGCTGGCGAGGAGCTGCCCGTCGGCCCTCACGCGCACCGGTCCGACCGAGTAGCGCCCCGCCCGCTGCAGCCCGATCTCGTAGCGGAAGACCGTCTGCGAGGCGCTCTCACCCCGCGAGACCCCCAGCACCTCGAGGCCGGCCGGCAGCTGCACCACCGGGGCGGGCACACCGGCCCCCGCACCGCTCACCGTGACCGTGAACCCCACGCTCTCGTCCACGGTCCCCCGCGCCCGCTCGAGCCGCGCCACGACCGTCGCGCCGGCCGCGACCGCGACCGCGGCCGCGAGCCACGCCAGCACCAGCACCACCATCGCCGACGCGCGACCCGGGCGCCTCACCAGTCCCTCCCCCGCTTCTCGTCGGTCACGCGCACCTTCCGCTGGCGCCCCACCTGGGACCGCTCCAGTTCCGCGAGCGCGTCGAGCAGCCGCTCGGCCTGCGCGCGGCTCATCGTCCCCTGCGGCCCCGGCGCGGGCTGCTGCGCCGCACCGCCCGTCGGCGGCGGGCTCGGCGGCGCGCCCTGCGGCTGCGGCTTCGCGCCCCCGCCCCCGGCCGGCTGCGGCTTCGGCTCGGGCCGGGGCTGCTTCTGCTGCTCGCGCCGCTCGCGCTCCCGCAGCAGCACCTCGTAGTTCCAGCGCGCGTCCTCGTCGGCCGGGTCGCGCTTCAGCACGTTCCGCAGCGCCCCCAGCGCGCGCGTCACGTCGCCCCGCCCGCCCAGCAGCGTCCCCAGATTGTACCCCGCGGCGCGCCCCGCGCGCGTGTCGCTCCCGGCCAGCGCCGACCACTCCCGCTCGGCGCGCTCCGCCTGCCCGCCCTGCGCGCGTGCCGTGGCCAGGTTGACCCGCACCTCGGGCGGCGCGCCATACCTCAGCCGGCTCGCGTACAGCGATTCCGCCACCGCCCACTGCCCCGAGCGGAACGCGCGGTCGCCCCGCGCCCACTCGCTCTGCGCACGGGCCGGTCCCGGTACCAGCAGCAGGAGCAGCGCCAGCGCCGCGGCCGTGCTCCGTTCGGAGTGCAGCGGGGCGCCGGCCTCGGACTCCGCCTCGCGGCGCCGGCGCGCCCGGAGCTGGTCCAGCGTCAGCAGCGCGATCGCGGCCAGCGCGAACCACCGGAAGCGCGGTACCGGGCGTTCGCTCATCCGCGTGCCCCGCGCCGAGCGCGCCAGGCCGCCCAGCGAGGCCAGCAGCCGCGGCAACTCCCCGCCCGGGCGCGACGCGGAGTAGTACCCGCCACGAGTGCGCCGGGCCACCGCCCGGAGCAGCCCCTCGTCCAGCCGGCTCACCACCGGCCCGCCGCCCGGCGCGCGCTTCACGTCCACCGCGCGGCCCTGGTCGTCCAGCACCGGCACCTCGCCCCCCGCCGGCGTGCCGACCCCCACGGCGAAGACCCGCACGCCGTGCATCGCGAGTTCGTCCAGGGCGCCCTTCGCGCCGCCCTCGAGGTCCTCCCCGTCCGTCCACAGCACGATGGCCTGTTCGTCGCGCCGCCCGGGCGGGAGGACCCGCGCCGCCATCCGCAGCGCGCGGCCCAGGTCCGTGCCCGGCGTGCTCACCGAGGCGCTGGACAACGACTCGAGCGTGAGCCGCGCCGCGCTGCGGTCGAGCGTCAGCGGACAGAGCCGCGAGGCGTCCCCGGCGAACGCCACCACGGCGACGCGGCTCCCCGCGAGCCGGTCCAGCGCGGCCAGCGCCTCGCGCCGCGCTTCCTCGATCCGCGAGGGCGCCACGTCCCGGGTATCCATGCTGGCCGACGCGTCCAGCACCAGCACCACGTCCGATCCGCTCGACGCGCGGCGCACCACCTCGCGTCCCCACTCCGGCCCCGCCGCGCCCACGATCAGCGCAGTCAGCGCCCCCAGCCGCAGCAGCGCCTCGGCGCGGCGCGAGCCCGCGAGCACCTGCGCGCGCAGCACCGAGTCCGGGCGCTCCCCGATCAGCCGGGCGAGGCCGAGGCGGGCGCGCCGGCGCGCCAGCAGCGCGAGCAGCCACAGCGCGGGCACGGCCAGCAGCGGCAGGAGCCAGCGGGGATCGGGGAAGGTCACGTTCGCGTCCTCACGGGAGCCGGAAGGCCAGGGTGTTGCCGAGCAGCACGGCCGCCGCCAGCAGGAACGCCGCCGCGCCCAGCACCAGGGGCGCCAGGTCGCGGTAGTCGCGGTAGACGATGGAGCGCACCGGGACGCGCTCGAGCCGGTCGATCTCGCCGTAGATCCCCGCCAGCGCGCCCGCGTCCGTGGCGCGGTAGAAGCGGCCGCCGGTGCGCTGCGCGATCTCCTGCAGCGTCACCGGGTCCACCTCCATCTGCATCATCTGGATGCGCCGGCCCGTCACCGGGTCGTCCATCGGCACCGGCACCATCCCGCCCCGGCCGACGAGGATGGTGTGGACCTTCACCCCCAGCGCCCGCGCCAGGTCCGCGCCGGTGAGCGGATCGATCTGCCCGCGATTGTTGGCCCCGTCGGTGAGCAGCACGATCACCTTGCTGGGGGTGCGGCTCTCGCGCAACCGCGCCACGGCCGTCGCCAGCCCCATGCCGATGGCGGTGCCGTCCTCGGCGAGTCCGAAGTCGAGTCCGTCCAGCAGCTCGACGAGCGCGTCATGGTCGAGCGTCAGCGGGCACTGCGTGAACGCCGTGGCCGCGAACCCGGTCAGGCCGATCCGGTCGTGCGGGCGGCGGCGGATGAACTCGCGCGCCGTCGCCTTGGCGACGCTGAGGCGGTTGAGCGGTTGGAAGTCCTGCGCCGACATGCTCGGCGACATGTCGATCGCGAGCATGATGTCCACGCCGCGGCTCTCGGTCTCGCTCAGGCTCAGGCCCTGCTGCGGGCGCGCGAGCGAGACCAGCGCGAGCGCGAGCGCCAGCCACGGCAGCACCGAGACGGCGCGCACCAGCCCGGCGCGCACGCCGGCGCGACCGTCCGCCCGCACCCAGAGCACCGCCGCCGGGCGCGCCGGGGGGCGACGGCGCGACAGCACGGCGAGCAGCGGCACGAGCAGCAGCAGGAGCAGCAGCCACGGGGCCTCCCAGCGCATCACGCGCCCCCCTCGCCCGCGCCCGGGAGACGTCGGCGCGCCAGGCCCTCGACCGCGCCCTCGGCGCGGCGCGCCTCCTCCGGGCTGCTCGCCGCGCGCGCGAACTTGACCCGGTCCCACGCCGCGAGCAGCGCGGCGACGCGCTCGCGCTCCGACGGGGTCAGGCGCGTGGCCTCGAGGCGGGCCACCAGCTCGGGGGTGCTGTCACCGGGGCGCGGCGAGCCCTGCGTGGCCTCGAGGAAGCGCCGCAGGATCCCGGTCAGCTCGAGCGCATGCACGGCGAAGCGGCCCTGCTCCGGCAGCCGCAGGCCGCGCAGCGCCGCGAGCGCCGCGAGCGCCACCGTCGCCGGGTCCGCCGACGGACGCGTCCGCACGGGCCCGGCCTCCGGGACGCGCCGGCGGCGCAGGCGCCACGCGATCCAGCCGACGCCCCCCGCGACCAGCGCGCCCAGCCCCACGGCGAGCCAGGGCACCCGCTCCCACCACGGCGCCCCCAGCGGCCCGCGCAGGGGGCGCAGGCTCGCGCTGGTGTCGTCGGGGGACAGGACCGGGGCAACCGCCAGGCGGACCACGGGAAGCTGCCCGGTCCGGACGGAGCCGTCGGGCCCGCGCACCTCGAAGCCCAGCCCGGGCACGCCGAGCATTCCCGGGGTGAACGCCTGCAGGGGGATCTCGACCTCCAGCGTGTCGGTGAGCAGCCGCTCGCGCGAACGATTGCGCGAGCCCGAGTACGCGGGGATGCGCCGCACCCGGGGGCTGCCCCACTCGAAGTCGCCGCCCCCGGCGGGCGGCCGCCAGCGCAGCTCCATGAGCCCGGGAAGCATCACGCGGCCCCGGTAGAGCACCGGCTCTCCCACCCTCGCCACGCCGGGCCGCACCGCGGCCTGGCACGCGTACCCCGCCGCGCGGGCCACACCGGAGCGGACCGGCACGACCGGCAGGCCGCCGCCCGTCGGAGCGGCCGACGCCACCCCTGCGACCAGCGCCAGGGCGACCGCCCACGCGCGCCTCACCCGCGCCTCCCCCGGCGCCGCTGGCTGAAGTAGCGCATCAGCACCGGCAGCCAGGGCCGGCCGGTCTGGAGCACCAGCAACGGGCAGCGGGCCTGGGCGAGCGCGCCGCTCACCGTCTTGAGCCGCTTCGCGGCCTCGCGCTGGTAGCGCTCGCGGGTGCGCGGATCGCCGCTGTCCACCAGCCGCCGCTCCCCGCTCTCGAGGTCCTCGAGCTCGACCCAGCCGACCGAGGGCAGCGACTCGTCGCGGGCGTCGCGCAGCAACAGCGCGGTCACGTCGTGGCGCCGCGCCAGCACCCTCCAGTCGCGCGGATCGAGCGGGTCGTCGAAGTCGGAGATCCAGAAGACCACGCTGTGCCGGCGCGCGGTGCGCAGCAGGAAGTGCGCGGCGTCCCGCGCACCCGCCGGGCCCGGCCGGGCCTCGGCACCCAGCACGTCGCGCAGCATCCGCAACACGTGCGAGCGCCCCCGGCCGGGCGGGACGAAGTGCTCGACGCGGCGGCCCACCAGCAGCAGCGAGACCTTGTCGTTGTGCCGCTGCGCCGCGAATCCCAGCACCGCGCACAGTTCGGCGGCCAGCTCGCGCTTCTCGACCGCGGCGGTGCTGAAGCGCATCGAGCGCGAGACGTCCACCACCAGCACCACCGTGAGCTCGCGCTCCTCGACGAAACGCTTGACGAACGGCTCGCCGAAACGGGCCGTGACGTTCCAGTCGATGTCGCGCACCTCGTCCCCCGGGACGTAGCGCCGCACCTCCTCGAACTCCATGCCCCGGCCCTTGAAGACGCTCTCGGCGTTCCCCGCGAAGAGGTCCGCGACCAGGTGCCGGCTGCGGATCTCGAGCCGCCGGACCTTGCGCAGCAGCTCAGAAGTCTGCATGACCTAAGGCACGCGCACCTGTTCGAGGATCCGGCGCGCGACCTCCTCGCCGTCCACGCCCTCGGCCTCGGCCTCGTAGGAGACGTGGATGCGGTGGCGCAGCACGTCCGGGGCGATGCCCTTCACGTCCTCGGGCAGCACGTACGGCCGGCCGGCCAGCATCGCCAGCGCCTGCGCGCCGCGGACCAGGAAGAGCGTGGCGCGCGGCGAGGCGCCGAAGGCGATGAGGCCCTCCAGCGGGAGCCCGAAATCGCGCGGCCGCCGGGTGGCGGCCACGAGGTCGAGGACGTACTCCTGGATCTTGTCGTCCACGTACACCGCCGCGAGCGCGCTCCGCGCCTCGAGCACGTCGTCGCGTCCGGCACGCGCCTGCAGCGCGGGCAGCTCGGCGAGCCCCACGCGGCGCAGGATCTCCTTCTCCTCCGCGCGTTCGGGATAGCCGATCCTGACCTTGAGCATGAACCGGTCGCTCTGCGCCTCGGGCAGCGCGTAGGTGCCCTCCTGCTCGATCGGGTTCTGCGTCGCCATGACGAGGAAGGGCTCCTCGAGCCGGTGGCTGTCGTCGCCCAGGGTCACCTGCCGCTCCTGCATCGCCTCGAGCAGCGCCGACTGCACCTTGGCCGGGGCGCGGTTGATCTCGTCGGCGAGCACCAGGTTCGCGAACAGCGGCCCGCGCTTGGCCGTGAACGAACCGTCCCGGGGGTTGTAGACCAGCGTCCCCGTGAGGTCGGCGGGCAGGAGGTCGGGCGTGAACTGGATGCGGCGGAACCGGATCGCCAGCGCGTCCGCGAGACTCTTCACGGCGAGCGTCTTGGCCAGCCCGGGCACGCCCTCCAGCAGCACGTGCCCGCCCGTGACCATCCCCACGAGCAGCCGGTCCACCATCGCGTGCTGGCCCACCACCGCGCGCCCCACCTCGTCGCGCACGCGCTGGAGGATCTCGGCGGCGCGCTCGATGCGGCGCGCGGCCTCCTTCAGGTCCACGGTCATGCAGGCTCCTCCAGGGAAGGTGCGACGCGGAGATCGGGCCGTCTCGGCGGGTGCGGGTGCGCGCGCAGTATATCGGAGCGGCGGTCGAGTTCAATCCGCGCAGGAGGAGGACGCGGTCCGGGCGCCGGTCGCGCCCCGCGCGGGGGACTCAGGCCGCGAGCCGCCCCGCGTCGCTCTCGGGCCCGGTGCCCGCGAGCCAGTTCGCGAGCAGGACGTGGGCCGGCACCAGCTCGAAGGGCGGCTCCGGGGATTCGATCTGTTCGAGCCGGGTGAGCGCCCGGTCCACCTCGAGCGACAACGGGCTGATCCAACCGCCGGCGGCGCAGGCGCGGACCATGAGCTGGTGGACGCGCACCCGGGCAAGGGGCTCCACCCGGAGCGCCGCCCGGTAGCGCCGGGCCGCGCCCTCGAACAGGCGGATGGCGGTGTCGTGCTCCCCGGCCCAGGCCGCGCGCAGCCCCGCCAGGTGCAACGTCTCGCCGTCGAACAGCCATGGGTGCCGGCAGGCCAGCGCCCAGGTGCGCGGGGACTCGAGGATGTCGGGCAGGGAGACCAGGCAAAGTCGCACACCGGCCGCATAGGCAGGAACGGTGCCACCCGGCGGCGATGGCCGATGCCCCCAACGCGTTGCAGGACAACCGTTCCGGGCCCGCACCTCACGCGGCACCCCGGGCCCCGGCCCGCGCGCGATGCATCCTGACCCGGCGCGCGCTTCACCTTGCACGAACCGGCCCCCGGGAGGCGCCCCGGGGGCCGGCCACCGATCGCTGCGGGCGTCGGCGCTACCGCGCTACGTCCGCCCGCTTCACCGGCTCCCAGGAGAACAGCGGGAAGCCCGAGCACAGCGCGAGGACGTCCTGCTCCACCGCCGCGGCCAGGGTCGTGTCGTCCGGCTTCTCCAGCACCTTCGCGATGCAGTCCCCGATGACCTGCATCTCGGCCACGCCGAATCCGCGCGTGGTGAGCGCCGGCGTGCCGATGCGCACGCCGCTGGTGACCCACGGCTTCTGCGGGTCGTTGGGCACCGCGTTCTTGTTCACCGTGATGCGCGCCCGGTGCAGCGCCTCCTCGGCCAGCTTGCCGGTGAGACCGCGCTTCCTCAGGTCGAGCAGCATCAGGTGGTTGTCCGTGCCCCCCGACACCAGCTCGATGCCGTGGCCGAGCAGCCGCTGGGCCAGCGCCTGCGCGTTCTCGACCACCCGCCGCTGGTACGCCTGGAAGCCGGGCGTGAGCGCCTCGCCGAAGCACACGGCCTTGGCCGCGATGACGTGCATCAGCGGCCCGCCCTGCAGCCCCGGGAACACGCTCTTGTCGAGCTTCTCGAGCAGCGCCGCCTTCGCCAGGATGAAACCGCCGCGCGGACCGCGCAGCGTCTTGTGCGTGGTGCTCGTGACCAGGTCGGCGTGCGGCACCGGGCTGGGATGCAGGCCGGCCGCCACCAACCCGGCGATGTGGGCCATGTCCACGACCAGGCTCGCCCCCACCTCCTGCGCGATCGCCGCGAACCGCGGGAAGTCGATGATCCGCGGGTAGGCGCTGGCGCCGGCCACGATGATCCGCGGCCGGTGCTCGCGGGCGAGGGCCTCCAGCTGCTCGTAGTCGATGCGCCCGTCCTCGGGGCGCACGCCGTACTGCACCGACTTCCACAGCTGCCCGGTGAACGAGACCGGGTGGCCGTGCGTGAGGTGCCCGCCGTGGGCCAGGCTCATGCCAAGCAGCGTGTCGCCCGGCTTGGAGACCGCGAGGTACGCCGCGATGTTCGCCGAGGCCCCCGAGTGCGCCTGCACGTTGGCGTGATCGGCGGCGAACAACTGCTTCACCCGCTCGCGCGCCAGCTCCTCCGCCACGTCCACGAACTCGCAGCCGCCGTAGTAGCGCTTGCGCGGCAGGCCCTCCGCGTACTTGTTGGTCATGACCGAGCCCAGCGCCTCGAGCACCGGCTCGCTGACGAAGTTCTCCGAGGCGATCAGCTCGAGGGTGGTGAGCTGGCGGCGGCGCTCGTCATGGATGGCGTCGAAGATCGTGGGGTCCTGCTCGCGGAGTGAGGTCATGGTGCCTGCCGGCTTCTCCAGTGGAGGTCCTCGTAGGTCCGGATCTTCTCGAGTCGCAGGACGTGACGCCCGCCCTCGAAGGGGGTTTCGAGCCAGATGCGCAGCCAGCGCACGGCGTCGTCGTGACGGTTGGTCCGGGCCCCCACCGCCATGACGTTGGAGTCGTTGTGCTCGCGGGTCAACCGCGCGGTCTCGTCGCTGGTGACCAGGGCGGCCCGCACGCCCGCCACCTTGTTCGCCGCGATCGCCTCGCCGATCCCGCTGCCGCCCAGCACCACCCCGCGATCCACCGCGCCGCGCGCCACCAGCTCGCCCACCGGGAAGCAGTAGTCCGGGTAGTCCACCGGCGGCAGAGCCGCGGCGGTGCCGACGTCCCGCACGTCGTGGCCCAGCGACGCGAGCTCGCGCTTGAAGCGCTCCTTCAGCTCGTAACCCGCGTGGTCGGTGCCGATCGCGACCTTCATACCGCCTCCCGGGCCCCGGCGGCTCAGTGCGCCGCGGCCGCGCCCTGCGGGACCAGGCTGCGCCAGCCGTGGCGATCCGGGGCCTCGCCCCGCACCTCGGCGAAGTAGGCCTTCTGCAGCGCCCGCGTGACCGGCCCCACCACGCCCTTGCCCACCGGGATCTTGTCCACCGAGGTGATCGGCGTCACCTCGACCGCCGTGCCGCTGTAGAACAGCTCGTCGGCCAGGTAGAGCATCTCGCGCGGCAGGGACTGCTCGCGCACCGTGTAGCCCAGCTCGCGCGCCAGCGTGATGACGCTGTCGCGCGTGATGCCCGCCAGCACGCTGTTCGCCAGCAGCGGGGTCAGGATCTCGCCCTTGACCACGGCGAAGACGTTGGCCGCGCTGCCCTCGCTCACGTACCCGTTCACGTCGAGGGCGATCGCCTCGTCGTAGCCCTCCACCACGGCCTCCATCTTCAGGAGTTGGGAGTTCATGTAGTTGGCGGAGGCCTTGACCATGACCGGCAGCGTGTTCGGGGCGAGGCGGTGCCAGGTCCCGACCTTGACCGCGCTGCCCTTCTCGAGCGCGTCCTTCCCGAGGTACTGGCCCCAGATGAAGGCGGCCACGCACACGTGCACCGGGTTGCCGAAGGGGTTCACTCCCATGTGCTCGTAGCTGCGATAGATCAGCGGGCGGATGTAGCAGTCCTTCAACCCGTTCGCCGCCACCGTCTGCAGGCAGGCGTCGCGGATCCGGTCACGCGAGAAGGCCAGCTCCTGCTCCATCCGGTACACCCGGGCCGAGAACATCAGCCGGTCGATGTGCTCCTCGAGCCGGAAGATGGCCGTGCCCTGCGGGGTCTCGTACGCGCGGATGCCCTCGAAGACGCTCGAGGCGTAGTGCAGCGCGTGCGTCAGCACGTGCACCTTCGCGTCGTCCCAAGGCACCTGCTCCCCGTTCATCCAGATGCTCTTCGCCTTGGTCATCGGCATGATTCACCTCATGGGATATGCGGCACGAAAGCTCAGGCCGGCCGCGACCGCAACGCCTCGCGGATGCGCGGCACGATCCGGTCGACGTGGCACCGGATCCGGCCCAGACACTCTTCATATCCTTCCAACGAACCCCCGAACGGGTCGGACACGGCGAGCGATGGATCACCCGGCTCGGGCCACTCGGACAGCACGTGGGTGCGGCTCGGGTCGGCGCCCAGGGCCCTGGCCACGCGCGCGTGCTCGTGCTCCATGACGAGGACCAGGTCGGCGCCCGCCACCAGCTCCGCGCTGGCCCGCCGCGACCGATGGCCGCCCAGGTCGAGCCCGGCCCGGGCCGCGACCGTGCTCGCCCCGACGCTGGCCGGCTGCCCTTCCGACGCCGCGGTCCCGGCGGACACCACCTCCACTCGTCCCGAATCCGGCCCCAGTGCCTCGCGGAACAGCGCCTCGGCCAGCGGGCTGCGGCACGTGTTGCCGGTGCACAGCAACACCAGGCGGAAGGGCGGCGTGCGGGACATCATCGCGACCGAGCATAGGCTCGGCCCGCGGAAGGGTCAAACCCCGCGGACGCCGGTGTCGTCCGTGACCGGGGATGTCCCCCCTGGCTCGTCCGGGAGGATGTCGCCCCACGAAGGACCGGCTCGCGGGCATCCGCGACGCCCGGCGCCCGTGGTTCCACCGCTCGTCGTGTCGGCTGCACCGCGCGCGGTTCGTGGCGGCCCACGCCGCCATCCGCGGCGCGTCGGCCCGAGCGGACCATCGAGGCTAGGCCCCCTTAGGCCTCCGGGTCTCGTCGTCGAACGGACCCAGTTCCGCGCTCACGTCGAGGGTGCCGCGCCGCAGCAGGCGCGGCCGCTCGCCGCTGACGTCCACCAGCGTCGTCGGCGGCCGGGCGTGCCGCGGGCCGCCGTCCAGCACCAGGTCCAGCTGGTTGCCGAAGATCGCCACGACCTCCGCGGCGCTCTCCGCGGGCGGCTCGCCCGACAGGTTGGCGCTGGAGGAGACCACCGGCCCGCCGATCCGCTCGAGGATGCGTTCGCACAGCGTGTCGCGCGGGCACCGCAGGGCGACCGTGCCCCCGCGGCCCAGCACGCGCTCCGGCACCAGCGGCGAGGCACGGAAGATCAGCGACAGCGGGCCCGGCCAGAAGCGATCGATGAGCCGTTCCGCCACGGGACTCACGTCGGCCGCCAGGCCCCACGCCTGCATCGACTCGGGGATGAGCGAGATGAATGCGTGGCTGGGCGCCCGGCGCTTGATCTGCGCCAGCATCGCCACCGCGGCCGCGTCGAACAGCGAGCACCCCAGCCCGTAGATGGTGTCCGTCGGGAACGCCACGATCCCGCCGCGCAGCACCTCCTCCGCGGTGCGGGTCAACGCGGTCTCGTCCGGATGCTCGGGGTCGATGCGCAGGACCTGCATGCTCAGCCTCCACTCCGCGGAACGGGCCCGGCGCATGCACGCGCCCGGGGAACGACGGGGACGCGGCAGACGTCCGGGGCACGACTCTATCGAGTGCTCCGTGCGAGGGTCAAGGAGCGTCCGCGGGATCGCGGGGCGGACCGCCCCCCGCGGCGCGCCGGGCGAGCTCGGTCGCCACGAGCTCCTGCACGACCCGCGGAACGGCCTGGCCGCGGCTCCGCTTCATGACCTGCCCGACCAGGAACTCCACCGTCCTGCGGTTCCCGGCCACGGCCTCCGCCACCGCCGCCCCGTGCTCCCCGAACACTTCCGCGAGCAGCGGCAGCAGCTCCGCGGCGTCACGCATCGCGCGCACGCCGTGGCGTGCGAGCAACTCGTCCGCGTCCCCGCCCTCCGCCAGCATCCACGCGAACACCTGCTTCGCGAGCGGTCCCGGGATCTCCTTCGCCGCGACGCGCGCCACGAGACCGCCCAGCCGGGCCGCCGGCACGCGCGCGGCGAAGGCCCCGATCGGCACGGCCGGCTCGCGCACCACGCGCAGCACCTCGGTCATCACCCAGTTCGCCGCCAGCCCCGGGTCCGCCACCGCGGCGCAGGCCTCGAAGTAATCCGCGAGCTCGCGCTGCCCGCACAGGATCGCGGCGTCGCGCGGGGACAGCCCGTGGCGCGCGGCCAGGCGCGCCGCCCGGTCCCACGGCAGCTCGGGCAGCCCGCCGCGCACCGCCGCGAGGACGGCGTCCTCCACGCACAGGGCGGGCAGGTCGGGCTCGGGGAAATAGCGGTAGTCGCGGTCGGCCTCCTTCGACCGCATCACCGCCAGCCGGTCGTGCTCGACGTCGTAGAGCAGGGTGGCCGGCTCGACCGGGCGACCGGCGTCGAGCAGCCGACGCTGCCGGGCGATCTCGGCGGCCAGGCCCTTCTCGACCCCCCGGATCGAGTTGAGGTTCTTCAGCTCCGTCCTGACCCCCAGCGCTTCGGCGCCGGCCGACCGCAGGCTCACGTTGGCGTCGCAGCGCAGCTGCCCCTTCTCCATGTCGCCGTCCGAGACGTCGAGCCAGCGCACCAGGCGGCGCAGGGCCGCGAGGAAGGCGGCGCACTCGGCCGGTTCCCGGAACACCGGCGCCGTCACCAGCTCGAGCAGCGGCACCCCCGCCCGGTTGAAGTCCACCAGCGAGAACGGCCGGTCGCCGGCCCGCACCGGGTGCGAGGACTTCCCGGCGTCCTCCTCCAGGTGAAGGCGCTCGAGCGCGTAGCGGCGCCCGCCGCCTCCGTCCTCCACCGGCAGCGCGCCCCCGTGGCAGAGCGGCCGGTCATACTGGGTGATCTGGTAGTTCTTCGGCAGGTCCGGGTAGAAGTAGTGCTTGCGCGCGAACCGGCTCTCCGCGCGGACCGCGCAGCCCAGGGCCAGCCCGAGCCGCAGCGCGAGCACCACGGCCTCGCGGTTCGTCCTCGGCAGAGCGCCCGGCAGGCCGAGGCACACCGGGCAGACGTTGGCGTTGGGGACAGCGCCGAACTCCGCCGGGCACCCGCAGAACATCTTGCCGCGGGTCCGCAGCTGGATGTGGCACTCCAGCCCGATCACCGCCTCGTGGGCCACGCGAACTCCGCTTCGTGGGAGCGATCCAGCCGCGCCCGCGCGCCCCGCACCTCGAGCGCCCGCGCGGCCCGCAACAACAGTCCCTCGCCGTCGTCGGGGCCGAGCAACTGCACCGCCCGCGGCAGTCCGCCCGCGGCCGCCCCGACCGGCGCGCTCAGTCCCGGGATGCCCGCGAGGTTCGCACCCAGCGTGAAGATGTCGCTCAGGTACATGGCGAGCGGGTCGTCCAGCTTCTCCCCCAGCCGGAACGGCAGCGTCGGCGCGGCCGGCATGAGCAGGAGGTCGCAGCGGGCGAAGGCCGCCTCGTACTCCCGGCGGATCCGCGCGCGGGCGCGCTGCGCCGTGAGGTAGACCCGGTCCTGGTAGCCGGCTGACAACACGCAGGTGCCGAGCAGGATGCGCCGCTGCACCTCGGCGCCGAATCCCGCCCCGCGGCTGCGCGCGTAGAGCGCGGGCAGGTCGGCGCTCCCCGGCGCCCGCTGGCCATACCGCACGCCGTCGAAGCGCGCCAGGTTGGAGCTGGCCTCCGCCGTGGCCACCAGGTAGTAGGTCGCGACCGCGTATTCCCCCGGCAGGAAGTCGAGCGGCACCCGCCGCGCTCCGGCCCGTTCGAGCGCCGCCGCGGCCTCCTCGAGCCCCTCCACCACCTCGGCGGCGACTCCCTCCCGCCAGAGGTTCGCGGGCCAGCCGATGCGCACGCCCTCCACCCCGCCGTCCCAGCCGCTCACGTCCGGCGGCGGGCCGGGCCGGCTGGTGGCGTCGAGCGGGTCCGGCTCCGCGAGCAACGAATAGAGCAGCGCGACGTCCCCGGCATGGCGCCCGAAGATGCCCACCTGGTCGAGCGAGGAGGCGAACGCCACGAGCCCGTAGCGGGAGAGCCGGCCGTAGGTGGGCTTGAGGCCGATGACCCCGCAGAAGGCGGCTGGCTGACGCACCGACCCGCCGGTGTCGCTGCCCAGCGCCAGCGGCGCGAGACCGTAGGCGACCGCGGCGGCGGGCCCCCCGCTCGAACCGCCCGGCACGCGGGCGAGGTCGTACGGGTTGCGGGTCGGGCCATAGCACGAATGCTCGGTGGACGAGCCCATCGCGAACTCGTCCATGTTGCCCTTGCCGGTGACCACGCCGCCCGCCGCGCGCAGCCGCCGCACCACCGTGGCGTCGTAGGGAGGCTGGTAGCCCGCGAGCATCCGCGAGCAGCAGGTCGTGGGGAGCCCCAGCGTGCAGAGGTTGTCCTTGACCACCACCGGCACGCCCGCCAGCGGACCCGCGGTCGCCGCCCCGGCCTCCGCGCCCCGCCCCTCGGCGTCCGAGTGCGCGATCGCGTGGACGTCGCGCTCCCAGGCGGCCGCCGGGCCCTCCCAGCCCGCGGAGACGGCCTCCCGCGCCGTGCACCCGCCGGCGCGCACCGCGTCCGCCAGCGCGCGCGCCGAGAGGCGCCACAGTTCCCGCGACGTCACGGGTCCTGGCCCTCCAGCACCGCGGGGACGACGAAGAACCCGCCCTCCGCCTCGGGCGCCATCGCGAGCGCCTGCCGCGCCGTGAGGCCCCGGCCGTCCGGCTCGTCGGGGCGCAGCGGGCCCCCGGGCGGGACGAAGCTCAGCGGCTCGCAGCCGGTCAGGTCGAGGCGCTTCAGGGCCTCCGCGTAGTCGAGCACGGCCGAGAGCTCCGCCGCGAGGCGTTCCAGATCCTCCTCGCGGATCTCCAGGCGCGCCAGCCCGGCGATGCGCCGGACCTCGTCACGCGGGATCGCCATCGCTTCCTCCCGTCAGGAAACGCCCCATCACCTTCTTCGTGCCGGCAGCGAAGCGCACGGTGCACTTGAGGTCGCCGGGCGGCCCCTCCGCGTCCACCACGATACCCCGACCGAAGATCTCGTGATAGACCTCCCGGCCGACCACGCGGTGCGCCGCCCCGCCGCGCCCGGCCGACTCCGGCGCGCGGCCGCCCTCCGCGCGCCGCGCCGCGCTCCCCGACCCCTCGGACCACCCGCGCCGCGAAGCCCCCGCGGAGGGACCCGCCGCCCGGGCCGCCCCGTCGCCCTCCCATCGGCCCCCGCCGCTCCGCGACGGCCGCGCCAGGGCCGGCGACAACTCGCGGTCCAGCAACTCCGCGGGGATCTCCTCGACGAAGCGCGACACCTGCCCCCCCAACGGACCGCCCAGCGCCCCGAAGCGCCGTCGGGTCGCCGCCGCCGTCAGCAGCACCTCGTTCCGCGCCCGCGTGACGGCGACGTAGAACAGCCGGCGCTCCTCCTCCAGCTCGGCGTCATCCTCGAGCGACGAGGCGTGGGGGAACAACCCCTCCTCGAGCCCGGCCACCACGACCGCGTCGAACTCGAGTCCCTTCGCGTTGTGCGCCGTCAGCAGCAGCACGCGGTCCACGCCCTCGGCCAGCCGGTCGGCGTCGCTGAGCAGCGAGGTCTCGGCGAGGAAGTCCGCGAGCGTGCCCTCGCCACGCGCCGCGAAGCCCCCGGCGGTCGCCACCAGCTCCTCGACGTTGGCCCGGCGGTCCTCGTGATTCTCCTCCCCCAGCGACTCGAGGTGGCGCAGGTAGTCCGTGCCCGCCAGCAACCGCATGAGGAGGACGTCCACCGGGTCCTCGAGCCGACCGGCCAGCTCGTCGATCACGCCGAGCAGCCGCTCGGCCCCCTGCGCCGCCGCCCGCGCGAGGCCGTCCTCGCGGACGAGCACGCGCAGCGCCTCGACGGGGGTGGCACCGCGCCCCGACACCACGGCCTCGACCGCGGCGCGGACCGCCGCCCCCAGGCCGCGCCGCGGAGTGTTCCAGATGCGCCAGAAGGCCACCGCGTCCGCGGGGTTCACCGCCACCCGCAGGTACGCCAGCAGGTCCTTCACCTCGCGCCGCTGGTAGAAGGGCACGCCCCCGACGATCTCGTACGCCATCCCCTGGTGGAGCAGCTCCGACTCGAGCGCGCGCGACTGGGCGTTCGTGCGGTACAGCACGGCGACCTCGTCCAGCCGACCCCCGCGCCGCACGCGCTCCTCGAGGAAGCGCCGCACGCGCCGGGCTTCGTCGGACTCGTCGGTCGCCAGCGCGAAGCGCAGCCGGGCCCCCGCCTCGCGCTCGCACCACAGGGTCTTCCCCTTGCGCGCCCGGTTGTGCGCGATCACCGCGTTCGCCGCGCCGAGGATGTTCCCGGTCGAGCGGTAGTTCTGTTCGAGCCGCAGCACCGTCGAACCCGGGAAGGCCCGCTCGAACTCGAGCACGTTCGACAGGTCCGCGCCGCGCCAGCCGTAGATCGACTGGTCGTCGTCGCCGACCACGAACAGGTTGCCGTGCACCGCCGCCAGCGCGTGCACCAGCCGGAACTGGGCGTGGTTGGTGTCCTGGTACTCGTCCACCAGCACGTGCTGGAAGCGCCGCCCGTAGCGCTCGGCCACGTCGGGCCGCTCCAGCAGCAGCCGCACCGTCGAGCCGATCAGGTCGTCGAAATCCAGCGCCCCGCTGCACGCCAGCTCACGCTGGTAGAGACCGTAGAGCTCCGCCAGCCGACGCTCGTGCGGGCTGGCCGCCGCGCCCGCGAACTCCGTCGGACCCACCAGCGCGTTCTTGGCGTCCGAGATGCGCGCGAGCACCATCCCGACCCGGTACGCCGCCTCCGGGAGCTCGAGCTTCTTGACCAGGCCGCGGATCACGGTCTCCTGGTCCTCGCGGTCGTAGATCGCGAATCCGCGCGGGATACCCGCCGCCTCCGCCTCGCGCCGCAGCAGCCGCACGCAGGTCGCGTGGAACGTCCCCACCCACATCTCGCCGGCCGCGGAGCCCGCCGGCAGGAACGAAGCCACCGCGGCGTCGATCCGTGCCCGCATCTCGCGCGCGGCGCGGTTGGTGAACGTGAACGCGAGGATCCCGCGCGGCGGCACGCCGTCCGCGAGCAACCGCGCGACCCGGGCGGTGAGCACGCGGGTCTTGCCGCTGCCGGCGCCGGCGATGACGAGCAGCGCCCCTCCGGGGTGCTCGACGGCGGCACGCTGTTCGGGATTGAGGCTCTCGAGGAGGTCCAAGGGCGCTCGTCGGGTCGGGGAGGTGGTGGAGGAGGTCGCGCGCAATCTAGCGGAACGCTGCGGGGCCGTCCAACCTCCGCCCGCCCGGGCGACCCGCCGCGAAGCGACCGGACCGCGGACCGCTCAGGGCGAGCCGGGGCACCCTGCGCTCGCCCATCGCGATCCCCGGCCCCCGAGGGTCAGTATTCCCAGCGCGCCTTCAGGTTGACGTTGAATTCCGGCACCAGCGTCGGGACCGTGGTCGCGGTCTGCGTGCGCCGCTGGGCCAGCTCGGTCGTGACGAAGAAGAACCGGTTGATCCGGTACTCGAGCGCCACGTTGCGCTCCAGCAGCCCCTGCTCGATGGAATTCACCGTGCCCGTGCTCCCGAGGCTCGCGGCACCGGGCCGTTCGAAGCCTGGCAGCCGCTGGCTGAAGCTGGCCTGCATCCGCGAGTTGAACTGCTGGGCGAGGGTCACGAACAGCTCCCCCCGACCGCCGAACAGGCCGCCCTGCTGCCGCTCCAGCCGCCACTGCCCGACGTCCCGCAGGAAGGTGCGGGACAGCAGCGGCGAGAGCTGGTCGTTGATCTTCCGCGTCACGTAGCTGTCGAGCGGGTCGCTGAGCTGCGCGACCATGGTGCCGCCGCTGAGGACCGGCAACTGACTCAGCGTTCCGCCGCCCAGGAAACGACCCACCGTCAGCTGGCTCAGGATGGTGGGCTGGTCCCAGTCGCCCGGGTCGCTCTCGAACACGATGGTCGGGGTGGCGGCCCGGCCGCTGATCCGCACGGTGATGGTGTGGACCTTCCCCGCCGCGCCCGACCCGCCCTGCAGCTCGCCGCCCCCGGTCGCGCGGGCCACCGGCACCACGCGGGTGGTCGCCTCGATGTCCAGCGTCGGGTTGACGCCACCGACGTTGTCGAACGTCAGGTCCGCCACGGCCACGTTGAACCGGTTGCTCAGGAAGTCGTAGGTCCCGCGCAGCGCGCTCAGGTCCCCGAAGATCCCGAGGGTCTGCTCGGTCTGCTCGAGCGTGAGGTCCGCGTTGAACTCGATGTCGCCGTCGGGCGGCTGCCAGCGCAGGTTGCTGTTCGCCAGCAGCCGGATGCGGTACGTCCAGTAGAGCGGCTGGGTGCGCGCCGCCAGTTGCTGGGTCTCGCTCTGGTTGGCGAAGTCGAACAGCACCCGCGCGCCGCGCAGGGTCACGTCACCCTCCACGTGCGGGAGCACCTGGCCGTTCAGGCGCGGCCCGTCGGTGACCGTGAGCCGGGGCGCGTCGAACTCCGCCGCGTAGAGGCCCGGCTCCACCGCGGTGAAGCCGTTCATGGCGAGGCGGAAGGCGTAGTGCTTCATCCGTCCGCCGTCGAAGTCGATCGCCCCCGCGGCGCGCACCGTGCCCCGGCGCCCCGAGCGCGCGAACAGGCTGTCCATGGTGATGCGCGTCTCCTCGAGCCGGAAGTCGGCCCTCAGGCCCTCGATCAGCTCGCTCCGGCCGGAGATCAGCAACTGGCCGTCGCGCACCAGCGCGGAGCCGGCGAGGTCCGGATGCCGCGGCGTGCCGCCCACCGTGCCGTGCAGGTCGAGGCGGCCCCGGGCGGCCGCGATCTGCGGGACCCACTGCGGCAGGATGGCGAGGTCCCCGTTCTCCAGGTCCACGCGCCCGTTCATGGGCGCTTCCGGCATCACCGGCAGCGCGCCCAGCGCGAGGCGCAGGGGCAGGCTGCCCGAGGCGGTCGAGACGCTGCTGGCGCGGACCAGCCGCAGCTCCGGCACGTCGACGCGCTCGTCGCGGTAGCTCGCGCGCAGGACGACGCGCTCCGCCGCCAGGCTGTCCCATGCGAGCGGCGCCGCCTCCGCACGCAGGTCGAGCAGCGGTACTGCGGGTCGTCCTGCCAGGCCCAGCGTCCCCGAAAGCCGGCCCGACACGCCCCGCGCCCCCGGCACCAGCCGTCCGAGCCGGTCGAGCGGGAAGCCATCCGCCTCCATCCGTCCGTTCCAGGCCCCCGCGCTCGACAACCACCGGGTCACGCCCGGCCCGGTCAGCGTGTCCGGCCACGCCCTGCCCGTCCCCTCGAACACGACGGCGGCCCGGAGCGAGCCGCTCCCGAGGCGGTAGACGAAGTCCTCCACCGTCACGCGCGACGGCGCGCCCGAGAGCGCGATGCGCAGCGAGTCGCCGCGGTGTCCCAGCGCGCCCGGGCGCAGCGCCCGGCCTTCGAGTGTCCAGCGCGGGTCGCCCGAGCGGCCCGTGACCCTGAGGACCGCGTCCGCCGTCCCGGCCAGCTCCCACTCGGGCGGCAGGCCGAGGCGGTGCAGGTCGAGGCCCGCAGCGCTCCCGGTCCAGTCGTAGCTGCCCCCGGGCGCGGCCCAACGGCCCTCGATCTCGAGCCGGGCCTCGCCGTCACGGGCCGCGAAGCGCCGGAACGTCACGCCCTCCTTGTCGCCCTCCAGCTCCAGGGGCCCCTCCGCGACCCAGTCGAATTGCCTGCTGCGGGCCGCGGCCCGCGCCAGCGTCGTCCCCCACCCCGCCTTTCCCCACCGGCTGGCCCCGGCGGCGGTCACCACCGTGTCGCCCCCCGCCGCCGTCACCTGCTCGAGCCGCGCCTCGCCGTCTCCCACGCGCACGACGGCACGCGCGCTGTCGAAGTGCACGCCCAGGAAGAACACGTCCCGCAGCGCCACGTCGCTCAGCACGAGGTCCGGTTTCGGCAGCAGGGCCCCGCTCACCTCGCCGAGCCGCCACGAGCCGGCCTGCATCCCGAGCCAGCTGGCCGGGCTGCCGGCGAGCCGGCCGGCGACCCGCAGGGCACCGCTCCGGCTCTCCACGGTCCCGCGCCCCTCGCCCAGCAGCCCCCGGATGTCCGTGGCCCGTCCGTCCGGCCATTCGTCGAGCGGGAAGCGCGTGGCCTGCCAGGTCCCCTGCCAGGCGCCGTGGTCCATGCCGGCGTGCAGGTCGACGCGGCCGCCCCGACGGTGCATCAGGACGTCGAACGTGCCCGGCGCCTGCGACGGGGCGTCGACCTGGACGTGCGCCGAGTCCGCCCGCCAGCCCGCCAGCTCCGAAGCGCCCAGTTCCGCCTCGAAACGCGAGCCGGCGGGCGCCGCGCGCCACGACCAGTAGTGCATCTCGCCGGTCAGGTCACCCGCCGGCCAGCCCGCGAGACCGATGGCGCGCCAGAAGACCGGGTTGCCGTGGGTCACGGCGGCGCGGATATCGAGGTCGCGCGCCGTGTACACCACCCGCCCGCGGAACGCGCCGGCCGGCGAGACGCCGTCCAGCGGGGCCACCGTCAACCGGCCGCGTTCCCATCGGAACCCGGCGCGCGCCTTCAACGGCACGCTGTCCCACACCGCCTCGGCCGTGCCCGTGCCGCTGACCGCGCGGTCGAAGCGCACGTCGAAGTGGCCTCCGCCCTCGCCCGGCACATCGAACAGCGGGTTCCTGAACACCTTCGCCAGCCAGCGCCAGCGCACCTGCACGAGATCGACCGCTGCGAATCGCGCCGGTCCGCCCCGCCGCCAGCCGCCCTTCGCCGAGAGCGCCAGGTCCGGAGTGCGCAGTTCGGCGAGCTCGAAGCGCGTGCTGTCGCCGGCGACCAGCCGCCCGCGCAGCGCCTCGAGCCGCGTGTCCAGCGGGCCCCGCGCCCAGCTCATGCCCAGCACCTCGATCTCGTCCAGCCTCCCGAGCTGCGCGCGCGCGCGCAATTCCAGGCCACGGATGTCCAGGCTCGAATCGGGGGCGTGGACCTCCCCGCCGCCGATCGACAGGCGCACGTCGAACTCGCGCGCCGGCCCCCGTCCCGCCGGCCCCGAGCGCCAGCGCGGGAGGCGCAGCTTCCCGTCCGCGCCGCGGGCCAGGTGGACGACGGGCCGCTCGAGACCGATCTCGAGCGAGCGCCGGCTGCCGAAGGCGAGGTCCCAGGGCGCGAAACGCAGCACCATCGAGCGCGCCTCGAGCAGCGCCGGTCCGGAGTCGCCGCGGAAGCGCAGGCGGGGCGCGACGATGGTCACGCTCCGGAACGGGTTGCCGCGCACGTCGCGCACCTCGAGCACGACGTCGCTGTGGTCGGCCAGCACGCGGTTGACGACCCCGGTGAGGGTGCCCGCGACGTACTGCGTGTGCTGGGTCAGCCACGCCACGCCGCCGCCGACCAGCACCGCCAGGAGGCCGAGCGTCGAGAGCACGATGAGCCAGGCGATGCGCCCCGCCGACCACCGCGCCCGGGGCGGCAGGGCGTGCTCCACCGCGTCCTCGACACGGTCGTGCAGCTCCTGGACCTCCTCCCGGAGGGACTCGACCACGCCCTCGTGCCGGGGGGGCCGCGCGTCTTCGCCCCGGCGGGGGGCTTCCTTCGAGTCGTGCGGATCGAGCGGGTTCATGTTCATCAGAAGGTCGGGCCGACGGCGAACTGCACGCTGCCGACACGGTGGCCGGCCTCCGCGCCCCACGCGACGTCCAATCGCACGGGCGCGAAGGCCAGGTTGAACCGCCCCCCCACCCCGATCACGTACCGCACGTCGTTGGCACCCAGCGTCGCGCGCCCGAAGCGCGGCGTGAAATCCGCGGCCCGGATGAACTCGGGCCGCGCCCATACGTTCCCGGCGTCCAGGAACAGCTCCAGGCCGAACAGCCCCACGACCGGGACGCGCAGCTCCAGGTTGGCGTTCAGCAGCGCGAGCCCCCCGGTGGACGCGATCTCATTCTCGGCGTAGCCGCGGACCGAATTCACCCCGCCGAGGCGGAACAAGTCCTCGGTGGGGACCCGCGCGACCTCGCGGTCGACGCCGGCCAGGGGGATGAAGTCCTGGCCCGCGCCGAAGGGCTTCACCACCCCGCCGCGCGCGCGCGCCGCCAGCACCCATCCCGGGTGGCGCAGCGGCGCGAACCACGACGAGCTGACCTGGAACTTGGTGAAGCTGGTGGAGCCCTTGAACGGCCCGCCCGCGAGGTCCGCCGAGGCCACCTGCAGGTTGCCGCGCGTGGTGCTGAGCGGGTTGTCGCGCCGGTCGCGCATCCCGGACAGCTGCACGCGATGCGTCGAGTACGACGGCAGGAACCCCTGCAGCAGGCTGTCGCGCACCGCGGGCGACAGCGCGGCGGTGAGGAACGTCGCCCGCTGGTCCACCACCCAGGTGTTGTCCTGCGTGAGTCTCACGTAGGCGAGCCGACCGAAGCCGCGCTGCACCTGGAAGGCGACCCCGCGCGCCCGCTTCTCGATCTCGAGCGTGTCGACGCGGAAGTCCTTGCGCTTCTCGATGTAGACCGTCACCTGGGCCCGGTTGCGCGTCCCGAGCAGCCACGGCTCCAGCACCGACGCCTCGCCCCGCGACAGCAGGAACTTCGCGTCCTTGTCGAGCGCGAGGCGCGCCCCGAGCAGGCCCTGCAGGCCGTGCTTGCCCAGGTTGCGGTGCCCCCACTCCCCTTCGAAGCGCAGACGCTCCTGCGTGCCGCTGCCCACCCCGGCGTCCAGCCACCGCAGCTTGCGCTCCCGCACCCGCACGAGGAACTCCATCCGGTTGTTCGCGGAGTCGGGCCGGGGGCTGACCTGCGCCTCGCTGAACAGCCCGGTCTCGTAGAGCCGCTCCTCGGTCTCCTGCATCTTCGACTGCCGGTAGACGCTCCCGGGCTTGAGCAGCAGTTCCCGCCACACCAGGCGCTCGCTCACCCGCAGGGACTCCGGCCTCACGATGTGGACCGCGCCGACCCGGTAGGCCGGCCCCTCCTCCACCCGGTAGACCACGCGCACCTGGAGCGAGTCCCGCTCGTCGCGCCTCGCCGTGCCGACGACGCGCGGGAGGTGCCCGCGTTCGCCTTCCTCGCGCGCGATGATCGCCGTGTCGGCGACCAGGTAGGCCGGGTTGAAGGGCCGGCGCGGCCGGGCGTAGATCGCCCGGCGCAGCGCTTCCACCGGCACCGCCCGCACGCCCTCGAAGTCCACCGTGGCGATGCGCGAGCGCGGGCCCTCGTGGACCAGGAACAGCACGCGCACCCGGCCCGGGTCCCTCACCGGCAGGAGGCTGTCCCGCACGGTGGCGTCGAGGAAGCCGTGCTGGTGGTAGACCCCCTCGATGGCCGCGCAGTCCGCGTTGACGAAGTCGGTGCGCAGCGGCTGCCGTTCCGTCCACGGCCAGAACGACGGCGGCCGGGTCTTCAGGACCGCGCGGAGCTCGCCGGCGCTCACCGAGTGCCGGCCACGCATCCCGACCGCGGCGACCGTCTTGAGCTGGCTCTCGAGATCGCTCCGGGAAGCGGCGGGGCCCGGGATGGACAGGAGGAGCCCCAGCAGAACGGCGACCGTCCGTCGCCCGTCCCGCGCGCGGAGCCTAGGGCGGCGTCGGGGCAAGCTTCTCTTCCTGGGGAGCCCGGTCGAGCGCGCGCTGGCGCTGCAGCCACCGCAACGGGTCATTGGCCAGGATCATGATGAAGAGCGCACCCATCACCACCAGCCCGATCTTCTGGAACCAGATGTAGCCGCGGGCCGAGATGGCCTGGCGCCGCGCCGCCTCCAGCAGGGCGAGCACGATGTGGCCGCCGTCGAGGATGGGGATGGGGAGCAGGTTGAAGGCCATGATGGCGATGTTGATCATGGCCAGGAACTGCAGGTACGAGTCGAGGCCGCGCTGCGCCTGCTGGCTGGCGGCCTGGGCGATGAAGAGCGGTCCCCCGAGGTACTCGCGGTAGTAGATCGGGCGGCTCACGGTGAGCCACATGCCGGCGTACACGTTGACGATCAGCGCGCCGGTGGCGCGGAAGCCCATGTCCACCGACTCGACCAGGTTGTGCCGCTCGACGTAGGTGCCGTGCCGCGGGGCCTCGATCCCGATGCGGCCGCCCGAGACGCCTTCGCCCGAGCTCATCGGCGTCACCGTGAGGTCGAAGTCCATGCCGTCGCGCCGCACCCGCAGCTTCACCGGGACGTCCGCCTGGTCCTGGAGCATGGCCGGCAGTTCCTCCCACGCCCGGACGGGCCTGCCGTTCACGGTCAGGATGAGGTCGCCCTCCTTGAGCCCGGCCTTGTATGCCGGCATGCCGGTCACCACCACTCCCACCACCGGCGGATCGGACGGGCGGCGCAGGCTCGACAACACCGGCTCGCGCCGTTCCGGGGCGAGCGTGACCGCGATCCGCGCCGCTCCCCGCTGCACGACCACCGGCAGGGGGCGGTCGGCGGGCTGGCGCTCGCTCTTCGTGAAGATCTCGATCCACGATTTCACCGGCCGGCCGCCCACCTCCAGCACGCGGTCCCCCTCGCGCAGGCCCGCCTGGAACGCCTGGCTGGTGTCGGGGGTGGCGCCGAGCTGGTTCGGGAAGTCCGGGTACTGGACCCCGACCAGCCCCACCGAGACCATCACGAGGAAGGCGGTGAACAGGTTCGCCATCGGGCCGGCGAGGGCGATGAGCAGCCGGCCCGGCCACGGGTGCGAGAGGAACTCCTCGCGCCGGCCGGGCATGGCGCCGTCCTCGCCCGGGCTGTCGCCGGCCATCTGGACGTAACCGCCGAGCGGGAACCACGCCAGCCGGTACTCGGTCCCGCCCCGCGTCGTGCTGAGCATCGCGGGGCCGAACCCCATCGAGAAGCGCGTGACCCGCACCCCCCGCAGCTTGGCGGCGAGGAAGTGCCCCAGCTCGTGCACGAATATGACGAGGCCCAGCAGCACGATGCCGGGGGCCATGGCCTTCACGACGCTCATCCAGTGCAAGAGGGTTCCCTTCTAAGGGGCCGGTTTCTGCGAGGCTATCGCGCTCCGGCGCAGGGGGTCAAGCCCGCCGGTGCGACGACGTCACCCGTCGTCTCCGGCGCGCGAGCCGCAGGCCGGCCCGGTTCATCGCGCCGACACCGCGACGCGTGCCGCTTCCCGCGCCCACGCGTCCACGCGCTCCAGCTGTTCCACCGACTCCACCACCTCCACGCGGTGCGCCTCCACCACCCGCGCGACCACCTCCGGGACCTGGTCGAGCGTGATCGCGCCATCCAGGAACGCGGCGACCGCCACCTCGTCCGCCCCGTTGAGGGCACACGGCGCCGTGCCGCCCGCCCGTCCCGCCGCGAGCGCGAGCGCGAACGCCGGGAAGCGGTCGGCGCAGAGCGGCGCGAACTCGAGGCCGCCGAGCGCCACCGGGTCGAGCGGGCGCACGGCCTCGTCCCAGCGCTCCGGCCACGAGAGCGCGAGCTGGATCGGCAGCCGCATGTCCGGCACCGCCGCCTGCACGACCGACGAGCCGTCCCGGAACGACACCACGGCGTGGACCACGGTCTGCGGGTGCAGCACCGCGCCGAGCTGCTCCCACTCCAGCCCGAAGAGCGCCTGGGCCTCGATCAGCTCGAGTCCCTTGTTGAACAGCAGCGCGGAATCCACCGTGATGCGCGGACCCATGCTCCAAACCGGGTGGGCCAGCACCTCCTCGCGCGTCGCGCGCCGCCAGTCCGGATGGCCCCGCAACGCCCCGCCCGAGGCGGTGAGCGTCAGGCGCAGGACCTCCCGCGGCGGGCGCCCGCCGAGGCACTGGAGGGCGGCGCTGTGCTCGCTGTCCACGGGGACGACCTCGCCGCCCTTCGCCAGCGCGGCCCTCACCAACGCCCCTCCCACCACCAGCGATTCCTTGTTGGCGAGCGCCAGGCGCGCCCCGCGGGCGAGGGTCGCGAGCGAGGCGCGCAGCCCGGCCGATCCCACGATGCCGTTCAGCACCACGTCCGCACCGCACCCGGCCGCCAGCCGGGCCGCCGCACCCGGCCCGACCTCGACGGCGGCGCCCGGCGCCGCCGCCTGCAGGGCCGCCCGCGCCGCGGCACCGTCCGCCGCGTACTCGAGCGCCAGCGCGGCGGGGCGCCAAACGCGCGCCTGCGCCACCAGCGCGTCCAACGATCGACCGACGGCCAGGGCCACGACCTGCACGCGCCCGCGCGCCCGTGCGGCGACCTCGAGGGCCTGGGTCCCGATCGAGCCGGTCGAACCCAGCACGGCGAGTCGCTTCACCGCCGTGCTCACGGGATCCGGAAGACGGCGATCTTGAGGTAGTAGAACACCAGCGGAGCCGCGAACAGCAGCGAGTCGAAGCGGTCGAGCACGCCACCGTGGCCCGGGATGAAGTCCGAGGAGTCGCCGTGCTGCGCGTCGCGCTTGAGCATCGACTCGACCAGGTCCCCGACCTGCGCGAACACGCCGACGCCAAGGCCCAGCACCGCGGCGTCCAGCAGGGTGAGGAACGGCGCGAACCAGGCCCGCGCCACGAAGCCCGCCACCACCGCCGCGGCCAGTCCACCCCACGCCCCCTCCACCGACTTGCGCGGGGAGATCCGCGTCCACGGCCGCGTGCGCCCGAAGGCACGCCCCACCGCGTACGCCGCCGTGTCGCAGCTCCAGGTCAGGAAGAAGGCGAGCAGCACGTAGGCCGCGCCGTCCGCATACGGCGTGCCGGCGCGCCACGGCAGCTCCCGCAACAGCACCAGGTGCGCGGACAGCCAGCCGACGTAGAGCACGCCGAAGAGCGTCACCGCCATGCCCTCGACGCGGCCCTTCAGGTCCGGGCGCCGCAGGCCCAGCCCCAGCGTGACCAGCACGGCCCCGGTCAATAGCAGGTCGCTCTGGCTCTGGTGGGGCCGGAAGCACTTCGCCACCACGCCCAGACCGCCCAGCAGTCCCAGGAGCGGGTACGGGAAGAGGCCCTTGCCCCGCATCATCCGGTAGAACTCGCGCAGCCCGACCGTCACCACCAGCGCGACCAGCCCGGCGAAGGCGACGCCGCCCGCGCGGGCCAGCAGCACCAGCAGGGGCACGAAGACCACGCCGCTCGCGATGCGCAGCCACAGCGACCACGGCGCGCTCTTCGCGCGGCCCGCCGCCGCCCCGCCCTCGCCCTCCGCCGGCCCCGGTCCCCCGTCCACGTCAGTCCACCCGGCCGAAGCGCCGTTCCCGGCGCTGGTATTCCGCGACCGCCTGGAAGAGGTGCCGGCGCCGGAAGTCGGGCCACAGCGTGTCCGTCACCCAGAATTCGGTGTAGGCGAGCTGCCAGAGCATGAAGTTGGAGATGCGCATCTCCCCGCTGGTGCGGATGAGCAGGTCCGGGTCGGGCAGCCCGGCGGTGTAGAGGAAGCTCGCCACCAGTTCCTCGTCCACGTCCTTGGGCGACAGGCGCCGCTCCGCGCCCTCTCCCAGGATGCGGCGGACGGCATCCACCAGCTCGACCCGGCCGCCGTAGGACAGGGCCAGGTTCAACAGCATCCCGGTGGAGCCGGCCAGGTGCTCCTGGGTCTCCGCGATGGCGCGCCGCACCGGCGCGGGGAGGTCGGCGATGCGCCCGATGACCTGCAGGCGCACGTTGTTGGCCTTGAGCTCGGCCCGCTCGTGGCGCAGGCTCGCACGCAGCAGGGCCATCAGCGCCGCGACCTCGCGCGCCGGCCGGTCCCAGTTCTCGGTCGAGAACGTGTAGAGGGTGAGGACCTCGACCCCCAGCGCGGCGCAACCGCGCACCGCTTCGCGCACCGACTCCCGCGCGGCGCGGTGTCCGAACAGCCGGGGCGCGCCGCGGGCCTTCGCCCAGCGCCCGTTGCCATCCATGATGATGGCGACGTGGCGCGGCAGGTTGCCGCGGGCCTTCAGTTCCTCGATCGTCGGGATGCGCGTGGGCACCGATCCTCCCGGGGCCCGGCACGGCTCCCGGCGCGGGGGCGCCAGCGTGGGCGGTCCTGCGACCGCGCGCGCTAGACCTCCATGACCTCGGCCGTCTTCTTCTTCAGCAGCTCGTCCACGACCACGATGTACCGGTCGGTCAGCTTCTGCGTCTCGGTCTCGAGCCGGCGCTCCTCGTCCTCGGGGAGCGTGCCTTCCTTGCCCTGCTTCTTGAGGTCGTGGATGACGTCGTGACGGATCTGCCGGATGTGCACGCGGCCTTCCTCGGCGAACTTCGACACCAGCTTCACCAGGTCCCGGCGCCGCTCCTCCGTCAGGGTCGGGATCGGCACGCGCACGACCGACCCGTCGTCGGTCGGGTTGAGGCCCAGGTCCGACTGCAGGATCGCCCGGGCCACCACCTTCACCAGGCTGCGGTCGTAGGGCTGCACCATGAGCAGCCGCGGCTCGGGCGCGGACACCTGCCCCACCTGGATCAGGGGCACGACCTGCCCGTACGCCTCCACGCGCACGCTGTCGAGCAGCGCCGGGCTCGCCTTGCCCGAGCGGATGCCGGTCAGCTCCCGGCGCACCCCCTCGACCGCCTTCTTCATCCGATCTTCGGCTTCGACCAGCATCTTGTGCGTCATGGCCGTCACTCCGTGACCGAGGTCCCCAGCGCCTCCCCCTGCACCAGCTTCAGCAGGTTCCCCCGCTGACCCACGTTGAAGACCACCAGCGGCAGGCGGTTCTCCTTGAGCAGGGTGATCGCCGTCAGATCCATGATCGCGAGACCGCGATCGAGGATCTCCTGATAGGTGATGCCGGGATAGAACACCGCGTCCGGGTGGGTGACCGGATCGCTGCTGAAGATACCATCCACCTTGGTGGCCTTGAGCACCACCTCGGCACCGATCTCGACGGCCCGCAGGGCCGCGGCGGTGTCGGTGGTGAAGTACGGGTTGCCGGTCCCCGCGACCAGCACGACCACGCGCCCCTTCTCGAGGTGGCGCACCGCGCGCCGCCGGATGTAGGGCTCGCACACGCGGTCCATCTCGATCGCCGACATCACGCGGGTGTGGACACCGCGCTTCTCGAGGGCGTGCTGCAGCGCCAGCCCGTTGATGACCGTGGCCAGCATCCCCATGGTGTCGGCGCCGACCCGGTCCATCCCGCGCGTGCTCGCCGCGAGGCCCCGGAAGATGTTCCCGCCGCCGGTCACGATCCCGACCTCGACGCCGTGCCCGCGCACGTCCCGGATCTCGTCGGCCAGCGAGTCCAGCACCGACTCGTCGATGCCGTGACCGGCCCCCCCGGCGAGCAGCTCGCCCGAGAGTTTCAGCAGCACTCGCTGCCAGCGGCCGGCCACCGGGTCAGTCCTGTCCGAGCCGGAACCGCGTGAAGCGACGCACGGAGACGTTCTCGCCCGTCTTGCGGGCGGCGTCCCGCACCAGGTCGCCGGCCTTCATCTTGTCGTCGCGAATGTACGGCTGGTCGAGCAGGCACACCTCGGCATAGAACCGCTCGAGCTTGCCTTCCACGATCTTCTCGACGATGGCCGCCGGCTTGCCCTGCCCCTCGACCTGGCCCGCGTAGATGGCCCGCTCGCGCTCCACCCGCTCCGCCGGCACGTCCTCGCGCTTCACGAACTCCGCGCCCAGGGCCGCCACCTGCATGGCGAGGTTGCGCACGAGCTCCGCGAACTCGGGGGTGCGCGCGACGAAGTCGGTCTCGCAGTTCACCTCGATGAGCACGCCCGTGCGGTTTCCCGGGTGGATGTACGCCTCCACCAGGCCCTCGTTCGCGGCGCGCCCGACCCGCCCCTCCATCCGCGCGTTGCCGGCCTTGCGCAGCAGGTCGACGGCCTTCTCCAGGTCGCCGCCGGCCTCGTTCAGCGCCTTCTTGCACTCCATCATCCCGGCCGCGGTGCGGTCCCGGAGTTGTTTCACCTGTTCGGCGGTGATCGTCATCTCACTCCCCTGTCGTCACGACGCCCGCCCGCGACGAACTCACGGACGGGCGTCCATCGAACCCGGTCCCCGGTTACCGAGGGCTCGCGGTCTGGACCTCGCCCTCGGCCTCTTCGCCGCCGAACGAGACGGTCTCCTGGTCGGCGCCCTCCAGGGCGACGGCGCGCGTCTCGAGGATGGTGTCCGCGACCATGCGCGTGAACAGGCGGATGGAGCGGATCGCGTCGTCGTTCCCCGGGATCGGGTAGTTCACCACGGTCGGGTCGCAATTGGTGTCGACCACGCCCACGATCGGGACCGCGAGGCGGTTCGCCTCGGCGATCGCGATCTTCTCCTTCTTGGTGTCGATCACGAAGACCAGCGACGGCACGCCCGGCATCTCCTTGATGCCCGAGAAGGCGAACTCCAGGCGGGCGCGCTCGCGCGACAGGCGCGAGACCTCCTTCTTGCTCATCTTCTCGAACGTCCCGTCGGTCGCCATGCGGTCGAGATCGTGCAACCGCTTGATGCTCGTCCGGATGGTCTTGAAGTTCGTGAGCATGCCGCCCAGCCAGCGCTCGGTCACGTGGTACTGGCCGCAGCGCGTGGCCTCTTCGACCACGATGGGCTTGGCCTGCTTCTTGGTCGCGATGAAGAGCACGTGCCCCCCGCCGCGCACCACCTTCTCGATCACGGCCTTCGCCTCCTGCGCGCACTTCAGCGTCTTCTGGAGGTCGATGATGTAGATGCCGTTCCGCTCCATGAAGATGAACTTCTTCATCTGCGGATTCCACCGCCGCGTCTGATGCCCGAAGTGCACACCGGCTTCGAGCAGTTCCTTCATCACGATGTCCGCCACGACCATCCTCCTCGGGGTTCTGCCCTCCGCCCCGTCCGTCGTCCACGAGCGCGGCCCCCCTCGGGGACCCCGGCGCTCCGGCAGGGCGTGTGGTTTGGTTTCCCGGACTAGCGCTTGCTGAACTGGAAGCGCTTGCGCGCCCCCGGCTGTCCGTACTTCTTGCGTTCCTTCATGCGCGGATCGCGCGTCAGCAGCCCGGCGCGGCCGAGCACGGCACGCAGGGCCTCGTCCTGGCGCACCAGCGCCCGCGCCACGGCGAGACGGATGGCGCCGGCCTGGCCCGTGAGCCCGCCGCCGTGCACCCGCGCCACGACGTTGAACTTGCCCTCGGCGCCCGCCACGACCAGCGCGTGGAAGGCCGTCTGGACCAGCGTCTCCCGCGTCAGGTACTCGAGCGGGGTGCGGTCGTTCACCAGGTGCTTGCCATTGCCGGGCGTCAACAACGCGCGGGCCACCGCCTGCTTGCGCCGCCCCGTCAGGGGCTTGTTCGTGATCTCGGTCGCCATGCCTCTCCTCGTCCTACTCGGGGTTCCAGAGAACCGGCTGCTGCGCCACGTGCGGGTGCTCCGCCCCCGCGTACACCTTGAGCTTCTTCTCCATGGCCCGGCCCAGCTTCGTCTTGGGCATCATGCCGTGCACCGCCTTCATCACGACCCGTTCGGGATGCTTGGCCATGAGCTCGCGGATCGAGGTCCACGAGGCGCCGCCCGGGTACATCGAGTGGTGGAAGTACCGCTTGTCCTCGGGCTTGCGACCGGTGAGGACCACCTTGCTCGCGTTGATCACGACGACGTGGTCGCCGGTGTCGATGTGGGGCGTGTAGATCGCCTTGTGCTTGCCTCGCAGCACCATCGAAACCTGAGTCGCGAGCCGCCCCAGCGTCCTGCCCTCGGCATCCACGACCAGCCACTGCCGCTGGACGTCGGTCGGCCGGGCGGAATAAGTCTTCATGCCATCCTCCGCTACACGATCCCGTCGGGCGAGCCTCGGCGGGGCCACGGCGAGCCGCAGCCACCGGTTACAGGGACTCCCCCGTATCCACAAGAAGCGTCGGAGACTAGCAGTCTGCGGAAACGGGTGTCAAGCCGGGGCGCTCCCGCCCCTCCCGGCCGCCTTCCGGGGCACGCCGGCCCCGCGCGCCCGGCGGCCGCGCCACCCCTACGCGAACTCCTTCAGCACCTGCCGCAACCGGGCCAGCGGCAACCCGACCACGTTGCTGTAGTCCCCGTCGATCCGGCGGACGAGCTGCGCGGCCAGCCCCTGGATGCCGTAGGCCCCCGCCTTGTCCAGCGGCTCGCCGCTGCGGGCGTAGGCGCGCAATTCGTCGTCGTCGAGCCGCGCGAACTGCACCTTCGTGACCTCGGCGGCGGTGCGCTGCTCGCCGCCGCTCACGACGGCGAGGCCGGTCCAGACCTCGTGCGTGCGGCCCTGGAGCCGCCGCAGCATCTCGAGGGCCTCGGCCTCGCTGGCGGGCTTGCCGAGCCGCACCCCGCGCGCCACCACCAGCGTGTCGGCACCGATGACCAGCGCCCCGGGGCGCCGCGCCGCCACCCGCCGCGCCTTCTCGAGCGCCAGGGCGCGCACCCCGTGGCGCGGCTCGGCCCGCCCGGGCCAGTCGCGGTCGGGCCCCGGGTCCGCCACCGTGAAGGCCAGGCCGACCTGGCGCAGCAGCGCGACGCGGCGCGGCGAGGCCGACGCCAGCACGACGGGCGCGCTGCCCGCGTAGAACAGCCCACCCGGGTCGCGGCGCGGCGCGCTCATCCCCCCTCCGCCCCCGCCGTGCCCGCGGGCGGCGTCTCGACCAGCAGCGTCACCGGCCCGTCGTTGAGCAGCTCGACCGCCATGTGCGCCCCGAAGACGCCGCGCCGGACCGGCACGCCCTCGGCGGCCAGCAGCGCGCAGAACCGCTCGAACAGGGGCTCCGCCTGCGCGGGGGGCGCGGCCGCGGTGAAATCCGGGCGCCGGCCGCGCCGGGTGTCGCCGTACAGCGTGAACTGCGGCACGACCAGCGCGGCCCCGCCGGCCTGGCGCAGGTCCAGGTTCATGAGGCCCTCCGGGTCCGCGAAGACCCGCAGCCCGGCGAGCTTCCGCGCCAGCCACGCCGCCTGCCCCTCGCCGTCGGCGTGGCCCGCCCCGAGCAGCACCAGCAGGCCCGGGCCGATCTCGCCGGTGACCTGTCCCGCCACGCTGACGCGCGCGCGCGTCACCCGCTGCACCAGCGCCCTCACCGCCGGTCTCCGCCGCCCGGCGGCCGGTCGGCGCGGAGCAGCCGCTGGCGCCGCTCGACCCGGGTCACGCCGCTCACCTGCCGGATGGTGTGGATGACGTCCTGCAGCTTCGCCAGGTGCGGCACCTCGATCACGAACACCCCGCGCGCCCGGCGGTCCTCGCTCGCCACGCCGGCGCTGCGGATGTTGACCGAGGTCTGCGAGATGGCCCGGGCGATGTCGGCCAGCAGGGAATTCCGGTCGTGGCCGTACACCAGCAGCCGCACCGGGAACTTGTGGTCGAGGCTCACGTCCCAGTCGACCGAGACCCGGCGCTCGCGCGGCACGCGGTCGCCGAAGGTGTTCGGGCAGTCCTGCCGGTGCACCGAGACGCCGCGCCCGACCGTGACGATGCCCACCACGCGATCGCCCGGCACCGGCTGGCAGCAGCGCGCGTAGGTCACCATGACGTTCTCCACGCCCTGGATGCGGATGCCGCCGGTCGGCCGCCGTCCGAGGCCCAGCGCCTCGAGCGGCCCCTTCGTGAGGCGCTCCGCCAGCCCCTCCTTCGGCGGCAGGAGCTTCTGCGTCACCTGGGTCAGCGAGACCTGCCCCTCGGCCACGCGCGCGTAGAGCGTCTCGAGGTCCGCGCAGCCGAAGGCCCGCGCGACCTCCTCGAGCGGCACCTCCGTGGGCCGGCTGCGCAGGCGCTTGAGCTCGCGCTCCAGCATCTCGCGCCCCAGCGCCACGCTGTCGGTGCGGCGCCGCTGCCGCAGCCAGTGCCGCACCTGGCTGCGCGCGCCCGGCAGCTGGAGGATGTGCAGCCAGTCCTCGTGCGGCTGGGCCTGCGGGGAGGTGATGATCTCGACCGTGTCGCCGTTCTGCAGCGCGTGCCGCAGGGGCACGAGCTCGCCGTTGACGCGCGCGCCGACCGTGTGCTGGCCCACCGCCGTGTGGATCATGAAGGCGAAGTCCAGCGCCGTCGCCCCCTTGGGGAGGCGCTTGAGCTCGCGCCGCGGGGTGTAGGCGAACACCTCCTCCTGGTAGAGGGCGGTGCGCAGGAAGTCCATGTACTCGTCGTCGTTCGCGGCGCGCTGCCAGTCCGCGGTCTGCGCCATGAACCCGCCGAGCTTCGCGTCCAGCTCCTCGTCCACCTTGCCGCCCTGCTTGTACACGTAGTGGGCGGCGATCCCGGTCTCCGCGGTGCGGTGCATCTCGCGCGTGCGGATCTGCACCTCCACCATCTCCTGGCCGGTGGCGAGCACGGTGGTGTGCAACGACTGGTACATGTTGCTCTTGGGGGTGGCGATGTAGTCCTTGAAGCGCTCCGGCACCGGCTCGAACAGGTCGTGCACCACGCCCAGCGCGCGGTAGCAGTCGCCGCGGGTGTGCGTGATGATGCGCAGACCGAACAGGTCGTAGATGTTCTTGAAGTCGTGCCCCCCGCGGAGCTTGGCGTAGATCGAGTAGAAGTGCTTGGGGCGGCCGCTGACCTCGGCCCGGATGCCGACCGCCTTGAGACCCTCCTCGAGGCGCTCGCGCACGCCCGACAGGAAGCGCTCGCGCTCCTGCCGGCGTGCCTGGATGCGCTGGGCCAGCTCCTGGTAGGCCGGCGGGTCGAGCACCTTCAGGCTCAGGTCCTCGAGCTCGCGCTTGATGCCGGCCATCCCCAGGCGGTGGGCGAGCGGCGCGTAGATGTCGCGCGTCTCGATGGCGATCCGCTCGGCCCGCTCGCGCGGCAGGAACTCCAGGGTGCGGATGTTGTGCAGGCGGTCCGCGAGCTTGATGAAGATGACGCGCAGGTCGCGCGACATCGAGAGCAGCATCTTGCGGAAGTTCTCGGCCTGCTGCGCCTCGCGGCTGTCGACGTGCAGCCCGGCCAGCTTGGTCACGCCCTCGACCAGGCCCCGGACCTCGCGGCCGAAGCGCTTCTCGACCTCCGCGAGCGGCGTCGCGGTGTCCTCCGCGACGTCGTGAAGCAGCGCCGCGCAGGCCAGGGTCGTGTCGAGCCGCGATTCGAGCAGGTCGATGAGGATGCGGCAGACCGCCACCGGGTGCGAGATGTAGGGCTGTCCCGAGGCGCGGCGCTGCGCGCCGTGCGCCTGCGCGGCGAAGTCGAAGCAGGCGGCGACGCGGTCGCGGTCCACCCGCGGCACCTTCTCGTCGAGGACGGCCAGCAGCGATGCGCGGAGCTCCGCCGCCTCCGGGGCCTGCCCGGCCGAGCTCACGGGCGGCCCGCCCGCTCGACGACGTCCATCTCCTTCACCTTGAGCTGCACGCGGGTCTCCCCCCGCCACTCGTTGCGCATCGGCCAGATCGCCAGCGCGCAGCGGGCCGCGCCCCGCACCTCGCGCGCGCGCGCGCCCAGGCCGAAGCCGACCGCCTCCGCTCCGCCGGTCGCGTCGTGCACCTGCAGCCGCAGGTGCAGCCCCTGCCCCCGTTCGTCACGGGGCCCCATGGTGCTGACCGAGTCCACGGTCAGGTCGGTGACCTGGAACAGCGGCTCCTGGTTCCCGAGACCGTGCGGGGACATGCGCTCGAGCCAGCCCACCAGGCCGAGGTCGCAGTCGGCCAGCGTCACCTCGGCGTCGATCTCGGGCAGCGGCGCGCGCGCGCCCGCCGGGAGCCGCTCGCCCACCAGCCGCTCGAGCCGCTCGCGCAGCTCGGGCAGGCGCGAGCGGTGCACCGTCAGGCCGGCCGCGAACGCGTGACCACCGTACGCCTCGAGCAGGTCGCTGCACTCGGCCAGCACGGCGTTCAGGTCGAGCCCCGGAACGCTGCGGCCCGAGCCCCGCCCTCGCTCGCCGTCGAGCCGCACCAGCACCGCCGGTCGGTGGAAGCGGTCCACCAGGCGCGAGGCCACGATGCCGATCACCCCCGCGTGCCAGTGTTCCGACCAGAGCAGGATCGACGCGCAGTCCTTCCCCAGCTCGTGCTCGACGCGCTGGGCCGCCTCCGCGAGCGCCTCCTCGTCGTGGCGGCGCCGCTGCTGGTTGTCGTCGTCGAGGCTCTGGGCCAGGTCGCGGGCCTCGGTCGGCTCCCGGGCCTCCAGCAGCCGCAGGCCCTGCTCGGCGTTGCCCATGCGGCTGCCGGCATTGATGCGCGGCGCGAGCACGAACGCCACCTGGCGGCTGGTCACCGGGCGGCCGGCCAGGCCCGAAACCTCCATCAGCGCCTTGAGCCCCACGCGCGGAGCGCGGTTCAGGCTCTCGAGCCCGAGTCGCGCCAGCACGCGGTTCTCCCCCTCCAGCGGGACCACGTCCGCGATCGTCCCCAGCGCCACCACGTCGAGGAACCGGCGCGCCAGCTCGAAGCCGCCGCGCCCGCGCAGCAGCGCCTCGGCCAGCTTGAAGGTCACGCCGACGCCGGCGAGCGCCTTGAACGGGTAGGCGCAGCCGGCGCGCCGGGGGTTCACGATCGCCAGCGCCGCGGGCAGGACCGCGGGCGGCTCGTGGTGGTCGGTGATGATCGTGTCGAGCCCCAGCTCGCGCCCGCGCGCCACGGCGTCGACCGCGGTGACGCCGCAGTCCACGGTGATGGCCAGCCCGCAGCCGCGGCGGTGCGCGTCGTTCATGGCCTCCACCGACAGCCCGTAGCCGTCGCGGGTGCGGTGCGGGATCCGCACCTCCACCCGCGCGCCGAGCTGTCGCAGTACCGAGGAGAGCAGGAAGGTCGAGGTGATCCCGTCCACGTCGTAGTCGCCGTGCACGAAGATGCGCTCGCCGTCCGCCAGCGCCCGCTCGATCCGCGCCACCGCCACGTCCAGGTCACGCAGCAGGAACGGGTCGTGGAGGTCCTCGATGCCGGGATCGAGGAAGCGCCGGGCCGATTCCGCGTCCAGCACGCCACGGTTCACCAGGGCGTGCGCGACGGCCACCGGCGCGCCCAGGTCGCGGGCCAGCGCCAGGGCCCGGGCCGGGTCCCGTCGCGGGTGCGGGACCCACTTCGCAGCGGGGGCCGGAGCGGCTCAAGGAAGGCCCACGAACGGGAGCACGCGGCGCGCGACGGAGGACGACGCTTCGGTCACGCTGTCAGCCTCGCTTCCAAAGGGTCAAGGACGCGCCACCGCCGGCCTCGGACCTGTATCGGCCCGGCGCCGTCGGTCGCGCGCGTGATGCCGCGTCCCGGCCGTCCGGCACCGCCGGCGCGGCAGGATCCGCCTGGGCGGTCCCGTGCGCGCGGCGGCTCTCCGGAAGGAAACACCCGAGTCTCCCGTAAGCCGAATTCTGTCGGATTGCTCCGTGGTGATCATTCGTCTGGGGCGTGCGTCTCCGCGCGCCTCGATGCGACCGACCCCGGGGTGATGACGGAGCGGGACACACTCCTCCCCCTCTATGCGGTCTTGCTCCAGGTGGGGTTTGCCGAGCCGGCCCCGTCACCGGGACCGCTGGTGCGCTCTTACCGCACCGTTTCACCCTTGCCCGCAATGCGCCGCGCCCTTGCGGGCAGCCGCGCATCCGTTGGCGGTCTGCTCTCTGTTGCACTTTCCGTGGGCTCGCGCCCCCTGGGAGTTACCCAGCACCTTGCCCTGTGGAGTTCGGACTTTCCTCGAACGGCGTCCTCGGCGACCGCTTGCGCGGAAGTGTCGGAGAACCGCCCGCGATCACCTGGGAGACTCGGAACCCAGGACTTCGTCGAGTGCCTCGTTGACGAGCCGGTCGGCGTGCGTGTTGGCCTCGCGCCGCACCGAGCTGAACCGCACCCGGCCGAGCTTCGCGAGCACGCGCCGGGCCTGCGCGTGCAGCGGCTTCAGGCCGGCGTTCTTCACGCGGTACTCACCCGTCATCTGACGCACCACCAGTTCGGAATCCATGCACACCAGCAGCGGATCGGCCCCGGCGCGGGCCGCCGCCTCCAGCCCCGCGATCAGCGACCGGTACTCGGCCACGTTGTTGGTGGCCGCCCCGATGCGCTCGCCGCGCGCTTCCGCCTCGCGGCCCGCGGGGTCGAGGAGCACGTAGCCCAGCGCCGCCGGCCCGGGGTTGCCCCGGGAGCCGCCGTCGCAGCGCACGATCCACTCACCGCCGGTCGGGATGCTCACGCGCCGAGGTTAGACGAACGCCCCCGGAGTCACAAGCGCACGCGCCGCGCGCGCGCCGCGCCCGGGCTTGCTCAGCCGCGCCGCGCTCCCGGCCGGCGCCAGCCAGCCGGCGCGCTCGAGCGCCTCCCAGGCGTCCTCCTCGCCGCGCGCGATGAGCGCCGCGGCGTTGCGCCGGATCGAATCCCAGCACGCCGCCGGGCAGCGTCGTGTCGGGCTCGACCACGCACATGCGCGCCGGGTCGCCCTCGCGCGACCAGCCCGGCGGGAGGCTGCGCAACTCCGCCTGCATGTCGCGCCAGTTCGCCACCTCGAGCAGCCGGCTGCCGAGCGCGAACAGGCTCGACGGCGGCGGCGCCGGCGACGGCGGGCCGCTCGGCGACAGCAGCACCACCAGCGCCGCGTCGGCGTCGGCCGCCAGCGCGACGTGCAGCGGCTGGTTCGCGAAGCCGCCCGCGTCGACGAAGTCGCGGCCGCGGATGCGGACCGGCTCGAAGACTCCCGGGATGGCCGACGAGGCCAGCACCGCCTGCAGGACCTCGTCCGGCTCGCGCACCCGCACGACCTCGCCCAGGCTGCCCTCCAGCCGCTGCACGAAGGCGTCCCCCGGCGGCGGGCCGGTCACGAAGTGCGCGATGCGCCCGGAATCGATGGCCAGCGCGCTGATCACCAGGCGCACGGCGGGATCCATGAGCCGGGCCGCGTCGCCGGATCCCACCAGGCGCTGGAGCATGCGCTCGCCGCCCCGCCACGCCCCACAGCCCGCGGCCCCGCGTCTCCGGCGTGAGCAGGTGTGTCACCCGCCGCGCCCAGGCGCTCGGTGCGACCCGGGCGGTTCGCCAGCCACACCACCGCGAGCGCGAGCAGGGCGCTCACGGTGAAGCGGTGCGGCCAGGGCACCCCGAGGATCCAGACCACGGCGTACGCCATCCAGAGCCCCAGCACGATGCGGCCGAAGCGGCGCGAGGCGCGGCCGAGGTCCGCGACCGGACGCTGGCGCGCCAGCCACGACTCCACCGGGCGCGATGAGCGCCATCGCCAGCAGGCCGACCATCGCGAACAGCCCCCACATCCACAGGTCGAGCATCGTCGAGGCCCGGTCGATGCGGGCGCTGCCGTGCTTCCAGAGCCAGTAGGAGCCGGACAGCTCGCGCGAGCCGATCAGGGTGAGGACCAGCTCGACCAGTCCCAGCGTCGCCACCAGTGCGCCCAGCGCCGCGCAGCACCAGCGTCACCCAGCGGAAACCGACGTCGGCCGCGGTCATCCGCCGCCAGACCTCCTCGAGCACCGCGGTGCGCCCGCCGTGCGCGCGCCACACCACCGCGTTGATCGCCCCGACCGAGACCCCGGCCACGATGGTGGGCGCCAGCCGGACCGCCTCCACCACCCGCAGCACGCCGACCTCGTAGGCGCCGAGCGCGCCGCCGCCGGAGAGCACCAGCGCGATGCGCCGGAACGGCAGGTCGGACCGCAGCCGGCGCGGCCCCGGCGTCCGACCGTCCGCCGGACCCTCGCTCACGGGATCGTGCATCGCGGGCCGGCTACGGTTCGACGGGGGGCCAGACGATGATGCGTCCGCAACCCTCGCAGCTCATCATCCGGTCGCGGCGGCGGGCCTCCTGCAGCACGGCCGGCGGCAGCGTGCGGTAGCAGCCACCGCAGGCACCCTTGAGGATCGCCACCACCGCGCGCCCCTCGCGCGAGGCGTGGACGCGCTCGTAGCGCGACCGGGTCGCCGGGGCCAGCTCCCGGACGTGCGCGTCGCGGCGGGCCTCGATCACGTCCAGCTTCGCCTGCTCGGCGGCCTGCTCGGCCTCGATCTGCTTCGCCCGGGCGGCCGCCTCGCCCTCCGCGGTCTTCAGCGCCTGGTCGAGCGCCGGCCGCTCCCGCTGCTCGCGCTCCTCCTCCTCCATCCGCTCGAGCACCTGGGTCTCGATCGCCGACCGCTTCTTGCGCGAGCCCTCGATCTCGTGCAGCAGCGCCGTGTACTCCTCGTTCTTCTTGATCGCGGGGAGCTGCTGCTGGAAGCGCCGTTCCTGTTCGACCAGCGCGCCCGCCTCACGCTCGAGCTCGCGGCGCTGCCGCTGGGCCTCCGCCACCCGCGCCCTGGCCTGCTCGAGCCGCTGGCGCGCCTCCACGATCCGGCGCTCGAGCTCGCGGCGCTGCTCCGGGAACCGCGCCAGGACCTCGCGCAGGCCGGCGGCCTGCTCGTCGAGCTCCTGCAGAGCCCACAGCCGGTCGATCTCCTCGCTCATCGTCTCTCCCCGTAAATGAAGAGCGGGGACGTCCCCTGGGGACGTCCCCGCTCGGCAGCGCGCACCGCCGCTCCGGCAGAACCGCGCACGCGGCCCGGGCAGAGCGGCGCCCGACTGCGCCACCTCCGGGCCGGCCGGCGGCCGGCGTTCGCACGCGGTGGCGACATCATCGGCTCACGCACTCCCTCGTTCGGCCGCGCTCGCGTCGGAGATGGTGGGCGGAACAGGACTTGAACCTGTGACCCCCTGGTTGTGATCCAGGTGCTCTGCCAGCTGAGCTACCCGCCCCACTCGACGCGGCCCGCGCGGGCCACCTGCGGCGTTCGATTCTGGGCCCACCTGGATTCGAACCAGGGTCTTGCCGGTTATGAGCCGGCCGCTCTGGACCACTGAGCTATGGGCCCGGTGCCCGAACTTCACGTCACCGGCGCCCGAAACCGAGTGTTTCTAGCACCCGCTCGCGAGGGGTGTCAAGGCGCGCCCGCCCCCCATCGGCCCGGTGTGCCGCTACAACAGCTCCGTGTAGGCCTTCAGCCGGCGGCTGCGGGTCGGGTGCCGCAGCTTGCGCAGCGCCTTCGCCTCGATCTGCCGGATGCGCTCGCGCGTCACGTTGAAGAAGGCGCCGACCTCCTCCAGCGTCCGCTGGGCGCCGTCCTCGGTGAGCCCGAAGCGCAGGCGGATGACCTTCGCTTCGCGCGGCGTGAGCGTCTTGAGCACGTCGCTGACCTCGTCGCGCAGCATCGCCGAGGCGGCCGAGTGCGCGGGGCTCACGACGCTGGTGTCCTCGATGAAGTCGCCGAGGTTCGAGTCGTCGTCCTCGCCGATCGGACGGTCGAGCGAGATCGGCTCCTGCGCCGCCTTGAGGATGCTCTTCACCTTGTCGGCGGGCAGGTCCAGCCGCTCCGCGATCTCCTCGGGGGTCGGCTCGCGCCCGAGCTCCTGCACCAGCCGGCGCGAGACCCGCACCACGCGGTTGATGTGCTCGATCATGTGCACCGGCACGCGGATGGTCCGGGCCTGGTCGGCGATGGCACGGGTGATGGCCTGCCGGATCCACCACGTCGCGTAGGTCGAGAACTTGTAGCCCTTGGTGTAGTCGAACTTGTCCACCGCGCGCATCAGGCCCGAGTTGCCCTCCTGGATCAGGTCGAGGAACTCGAGGCCCCGGTTGGTGTAGCGCTTGGCGATCGAGATGACCAGCCGGACGTTGGCCTCGATCATCTCCTTCTTGGCCTGCCCGGTGGCGCGCTCGCCGTCGATGATCTGCCGGTAGAGCTCGTGCAGGTGCTCCCGGGTCATGTCGCCCTCGGCCTCGAGCGCCTTGGTCTCCTTGCGGACCTCCTTGAGCTCGTTCTGGAACTCGGCCACCTGCGTGTGCTTGAGCCCCGACTCGCGCTCGACCGCGCGCAGCTCGCGCCCGCCCTTCTTCTGGCGCTTGGCGAACCGGTTCATCTCGTCGACCCCGTGGCCGAACTGGCGCTCGAGCTCGGCCTCGCGCTCGTCCAGCTGCTGGGCGCGCTCGGCGAGCGCCTTCACCGGGGCGGCCAGGTCCTCGACCATGCGGGGGTTCATCGAGAGCTTGTGCAGCTCCTGGGTCAGCTCCGCCTCGTTCTTGGCGAAGTTCGCCTGGTAGCTGTGGCGCACCCGCTCGCTCATGCGGCTGCCTTCCTTCTTCAGGTTCTCGTCGTAGCGCTTCTGCAGCAGGAAGACGCGGTCGAGGATCTTCAGCGCCCGCTGCCGCTCGCGCAGCAGCGCCTGCTCGGTGGTGGCGTTCTCGTCCACCTTGATGAAGTCCTCGATCTTGAGCTGCTCGTCCCGGAGCCGCTTGCCGAGCGAACGGATCTCGGCCTTGGACGGCCCCGCCCGGAACAGGGCGGCCACGATCTGCCGCTCCCCCGCCTCGATGCGGCGCGCGATCTCGACCTCGCCCTCGCGCGTGAGCAGGGGCACGCGCCCCATCTCCCGCAGGTACATGCGGACCGGGTCGTCGTAACGGACCGGCTGCTGCGGCAGCGCCTTCGACGGCGCGGGCGGCTTCTTGTCGTCGAGCTTGCGCAGCTGCTTCGCGCGCTCGTGCGCCTCCTCCTCCCCGGCGAAGACCTCGATGTGCAGCTGGTTGAGCATGTCGTGGACTTCCTCCATCTGCTCGACCTGCACCTCGGGATCGTCGTCGTCTCCCAGCAGCGAGACGACCTGGTCCTCGGTGATGTAGCCCTGCCGCACCGCCAGCCCCTTGATCTCGTCGAGGCGCTTGCGGTTCTCGGCCTTCTCCTGGAGCTTCACCTTCTTGGTCTTCGTGGAAGCGGTCGCCATGGGATTCAGATTCTCCTCAACGGGAGGGCCCTTGTACGGATAGGTCGATCTCTCGGATGGAAAGTGCGATCTGCTGGATCTCCTGCAGGAGCCGGGCCGCCCCCGGACCGTGGGGGTCGCGGCGCAACTCCTCCTGTTTCTCGCGGTGCTGGCGGGCGAGACGGTGCTGCAGCAGGCGCCGCGCCGCGCCCCGCGCGAGCGCCTCCCAGTCCTCGGGCTCGGACGTGGCCAGCTCGCGCGCCAGCGCGGCGGCCTCGTCCTCCGCCGGGAAGCCCGCGCGTCCCGCCCAGAGCCACTCCGCCAGCGCGGCGCACAGCGGGTCGCCGAAGTCCTGCGGCGCGACCAGCGCGCGGACCTCGGTCGAGGCTCTCGGGCCGGTGCAGCAGCGCCTCGAGCAGCCGGCGTTCGCCGTGGACCTCGCCGGCGCGCTGCTGCCGGACCGCCGCCTCGACCGGGCGCTCCGACGGCTGCCCCGCGCGGCGCAGGTCCATGGCCCGCGCGATCACGCGCTCGGGCTGGCGGAACACCTGGCTGGCGCGCTCCACCAGGGCCTGGCGCCGGATCGGGTCCGGGACCCTCACGCCCAGGTCGACGACGGCCTGGAGCGCGCGCTCGCGCGGATCGCGCCCGCCGGCGTGGCCGCGCAGCACGTGCCGCTGGATGAACTCGACCGGGTCGGCGGCGCGGGCGCGCACCGCGCTCCACGCCTCGAGCCCGCCCTGCTTCACCAGCGTGTCCGGGTCCTCGCCCGCGGGCAGGTCCGCGACCGCCACGTCGAGCCCCTCGGCCAGCAGCACGCCGAGCGAGCGCATCATCGCCTCCTGGCCCGCGGTATCGCCGTCGTAGGTCAGCACGATCCGCGGCACCACGCGCTTCAGCAGCCGCGCCTGGTCCGGCGTCAACGCCGTTCCCGAGGTCGCCACCGTGTTCCCCAGCCCGGCCTGGTGGAGGGCGATGGCGTCGAAGTAGCCCTCGACCACGATCATCTCCCCGTCGCGGTCGGTCTTGCGCCGCGCCTGGTCGAGGCCGAACAGGAAGGCGCCCTTGTGGTAGACCGGCGTCTCCGGCGAGTTGAGGTACTTCGGCTGCTCCGCGTCCGAGAGGGCGCGCGCGCCGAATCCCACCACCGCGCCGCCGGGTGCCACCAGCGGCACCATGAGCCGGTTGCGGAAGCGGTCGTAGAGGCCGCCACGGCCGCTCTCCCGGCGCGCCGCCAGGCCCGCCTCGACCAGCACGTCGTCCGCGACGCGCCCGCGCAGGCGCTGGACCAGGTTCTCCCAGCCCGCGGGCGCGAGCCCGAGGCGGAAGGCGCGCTGCGTGTCCCGGGTCAGGCCGCGCCGCTCGAGGTACGCCCGCGTGGCCGCGCCCGCGTCGGGATCCCCCAGCCACTGCTCGTACGCCTGCGCGGCCGCCTCGAGCGCCTCGCTCAGCCGCCCGCGCCCGCCGGCGGCCCCGGCGGCCTCGCCGTGGCGCGGGGGCACCGCGATGCCCGCGCGCCGGCTCAGGATCTCGACCGCCTCGATGAAGCCCACCTTCTCCGTCTCCTGCACGAACCGGAAGACGTCGCCCCCCGCCTTGCAGCCGAAGCAGTGGTAGAACTGGCGCTCCGCGTTCACCGAGAACGAGCCGCTCTTCTCCTTGTGGAACGGGCAGAGCCCGACCAGGTTCCGCCCGGTGCGCTTCAACGCCACGGTCTGCCCGACGATCTCGACGATGTCGCTGGCCGCGCGCACGCGCTCCACCCAGTCGTCGAGCCCGCGCGGACCGCGGACCGCCGCGCCGCCCCGCACGTCGTCCCTCATCGCAGCACCACCACGGTCACCCCGCGGCCGCCTTCGCCGACGCCACCCAGCCGCTGCGAGGCGACCTGCGGATGCCCGCGCAGGTGGCGCTCCACCACGTTGCGCAACACGCCCCGGCCCACGCCGTGGATGATCCTCAGCCCGGAGAAGCCGCTCAGGACCGCGCGGTCCAGCCCCTGGTCCAGCTTCCGCAGCGCCTCGTCCGCCTCCAGTCCGCGCAGGTCGATCTCGATCCCCGGCGCGTCCTCGGGAACGTTCCACGACGCCCGCGGGCCCGGCGCCGAGGCCGCTCCGGACGCCGCCGGGCGGACCGGCTCCAGCTGGCCCACGTGGCTTTGGATGTTCCAGCTGCCGCGACGCAGCCGCACGCGCCCCTCGCCGTCGGGGCCGCTCACCACCTCGGCCTCGACGTCCAGGTTCCGCACCCGCACCCGGCGCCCGGCCTCCAGCGGGCCGGTCACCCCGGCCGGCGGCGGCGTGCCCAGCGCCTCGTCGGCCGTGCGCAGCAGCGCCTCCACCTGGCCCTCCACCGCCACGATCTCCGCGCCGATGCGCTCGGCCCCGTTGCGGCTCCGCTCCGCGCTCCGCGCCTCGCGCCGCACCGTCTGCCACAGTTCCCGCGCGCGCGCCAGCACCGCCTCGCTCTCGCGCGTCAGCCGCCGGCGCAACTCCTCCAGCGCGCGCCGCGCCCCCTCGGCCGCCGCCCGGCCTTCCGCCGCGGCCGCCTGCGCGTCCGCCTCGGACTGCGCCAGGCGGGCGCGCTCGTCCTCGAGCCGCGCCCGGGTCTCCTGCAGCTCCGCCAGCAGCCGCTCGAGCGCCACGGCTTCCGCCGGGGCCAGCGAGCGGGCACGCGCCACCAGCGCCGGCGGGAACCCCAGCCGCTCGGCCACCGCCAGTGCGTGGCTCGCACCCGGGATCCCCGCGAGGAAGCGGTACCGGGGGGCCATGGTCGCGAGGTCGAAGTCGAGCGAGCCGTTCACCACCTCCGGCACCTCGCCGGCCGCGCGCTTGAGGCTCCCGAGATGCGTGGTCACGACCCCCCAGGCGCCGCGCGCCGCGAAGTGCTCGAGCAGCGCACGGCCCAGCGAGGCGCCCTCCTCCGGGTCCGTCCCCGCCCCGAGCTCGTCGCACAGCACCAGGCAACGCGGGCCCGCGCGCTCCGCCATCCACCCCAGGGCGCGCAAGTGGCCCGCAAAGGTCGAGAGCCCCTCGTCCACCGATTGCTCGTCACCGAGGTCGGCCACGATCGTGTCCATCACCGGCACCGCGCTGCCCTCGGCCGCCGGGACCGGCAGCGCCGAGTGCGCCAGCGCCACGGCCAGCCCCACGGTCTTGAGGAGCACCGTCTTGCCCCCCATGTTGGGCCCGCTGACCAGCAGGATGCGGCCCGGCGCGGTGAGCTCGAGGTCGAGCGGAACGATGGCGGAGCGCCCCTCGCCCATCGCCAGCAACGGGTGCCGGGCGGCGCGCAGCGCGAGCCGCTCCCCGCCGGGCTCCACGGCGATCGCGCCGAACTCCGCCGCCCAGCGGGCGCGGGCGTGCAGGCCGTCGAGCCGGACGAGCCCCTGCTCGAGGGCCTCGAGCTCCGGCCCCGCCTGCCGGACCGCAGCGGCGAGCTCGACGAGGATGCGGCGCTCCTCCTCCGCGACCCCGGCGCGCAGCTCGATGACCTCGTTGTTGGCCTCGCACAACTCGATCGGCTCGACGAACAGCGAGTGCCCGGAGCCGGAGACGTCGTGCACGATGCCGCGCCGCCGCGGGAAGCCCGCCGCGGGCACCAGCGCCACGAAGCGCTCGTCGTGCCGGGTCACGTAGGCCGATTCCCCGAAGCCGTGCGCCCAGCGCTCGAGGCGCTGCTGGACCCCGCGTTCGCCCTGCTCGAGCCCGCGCCGCAGCCGGGCGAGGTCGGCAGAGGCACCGTCCGCCACGCGCCCGTCCGGCTCGAGCGAGGCGGCCAGCCGGCGCCGCAGGAGTTCCAACTCGGGCAGCGCGTCCACGAGTTCGGCCAGCCCGGCGTAACGCGCGCGCACCCCCGCATCGGACCAGAGTCCGCGGGTCTCGCGCGCCGCCTCGATCCAGCCGAGCACCTCGACCAGGCCGGGCCCGTCGAGGGCCTCGCGCGCGTCGGGCGCCAGTCGCGTCGCGAGGTCTTCCGCGCCCACCCGGCACCACGGGCCGGGCTCGTGCTGGCGGCGGATCGCCGCGTCGAGCAGCGCGTTCTCGCGCGCCCGCTCCGCGGGGTCGGTCCACGGGCGCCAGGCCAGCAGGCGCGCGCGGGCACCGTTCCCGGCCGTGCGCGCCGCGATCGCGGCGGTCACGCGATCGTATTCGAGGAGTCGCAGGGAATGATCGTCCACGCCGCCCCCCTCGGCGCGGGTGCCCTCCCGCGCTCGCACTTGGATGTCACGAACCTCGGGATTGCGCCCGGGCGCGGCGTTCTGCCTCGTGGAGCAGACGCCCCAACCCGTGGAGCATGGGCACCCGCGGCTCGATCGCATCGCACGCACGCGCACCCGTGCTCACCAGCGCGTGGGCCGTCACCGCCCGTGTCACCGCGGTCCGCGCCCCGGTCAGCCGAGGAGCGAACAACGCGAGCGTCACCAGCGCGACCACCCACATCATGCCGATCAACGCCCCCAGCGCGACGCCAAGGACGCGATCCAGCCAACCCGCCGGCCCGGCCTGTGCGGCCTTGCCGAGCAGGCTTCCCCACCAATGGAAGATGGAAGCCACCGCCAGCCCCGCGACGGCTGCCACCAGCCACCGCAGAAGCCAATAGACCAAGGCGGGTCGGGCGCCAGGCCACTGCGCTCCGACCCACCGTGAAACCCATACGGCCACCCAGAGGCCGATCAGCACGCCCAGCAGGCCGAACACCTGCCGTACCGACCCGCGGATGACACCTCGAACCATAAACACCACGACCAGACCGAGGATGCCCCAGTCCAGCGCGGTGAACCCATGCCAGAGGTTCAGGCTCTTCAGATCTCCTGCTGACGTCGAGCCAGGTTCTTGCGCCTGGCCGCGTTCAGCTTGCGCTTGCGCCGCTCACTCGGCTTCTCGAAGTGCTGATGACGGCGCAGGTCAGCCAAGATCCCAGCCTTCTCACACTTCTTCTTGAATCGACGCAGGGCACTCTCGAAGGACTCGCCGTCCTTCACCCTGATTCCGGGCAATCAATCCCCCCCTCTCCGCCCAGTCGCGAAATATATTCATGATTGAACTGCCTTGAGGACGCCCCTCGGGGAACGACCTGGGCGTGAACGAGCATGTGGAGTCTATGGCCGCTGGCACCAAGCGTCAAGCCGGGCCGGGCTGGAGGACCTTCAGGCCCCCCGGGCGGCCCACCAGGCAGCCCATGCCAGGGCGGCCGTCTCCGTCCGGAGGCGGGCGTCCGACAGACGCACCGGCTGGAAACCGGCGGACAGCGCCAGGCCCCTCTCCAGGTCATCCAGTCCCCCGGACGGCCCGACCAGCCCGACCGCCGGGTCCCCGGCCGCCGAAGCCGGACCGGCGACCCCGGACAGGTCGGCGAGCCAGCCGGAACTGCCCGGGGGGACCGAAGCCAGCGCCTCCCGCAGGGGCATGGGCACCCCTACCGCCATGAGGTGCAGTCGCCTCGACTGGCGCAGTGCGGCGATGGCGAGGCGCTCCCAGCGCGCCTGCCTTCCCGGGCCGGCCCGCCAGCGCCCCCGCGCCGCGTCCACCGGCTGGAAGCGTCCGACCCCGAGTTCCGCCAGCTTCTCCACCAGCCAGTCCGCCCGCTCGCCCTCGGGGGCACCGCACATCACCCACGACTGCCGCGGGGCCGGCTGCCGCGTGACCGCCTCGACCTCCACGGTCACCCCGCGGCGGATCTCGACCAGCCGCAGGACCGCACCTGCCCCCCGGCCATCGGTGGCCTCCACGCGCTCCCCTACGCGTGCCCGGCAGACCCGCGCCACGTAGTGGGCGTCGGCGGCCTCGAGTTCGACGCGCGACCCGGGCTCCGGGAGACCGGGCAGGTAGAGCAGGGCCGGTGCGGCCTCAGCCACCAAGGGTGTCCTTGACCCGCTCGAAGAGGCTCCGCGAGGGGGCGGGCGGCTTGAAGCCCTCGGAACGCCCCAGCTGCTCGAGCAGGCGGCGATCCTCGCTGTTCACCCGCGCCGGGACCCACACGACCAGGCGGACCAGGAGGTCGCCGGTCCCGCCGCGCAATGACGGCAGCCCCTTGCCGCGCAGGCGCAGCACGTGGCCGGTCGGCGTGCCCGCCGCCACGTTCACCGCCGCCTTGGTGCCGTCCACCAGCGGGGCCTCGACCTTGCCGCCCATGACCGCGACCGCGAAGCCGATCGGCAGGTCGACATGGAGGTCGTCCCCGTCGCGATCGAAGACCGCGTGCGGCTTCTCCTCGATGAGCACGATGAGGTCGCCCGCAGGGCCGCCCCGCGGACCGGCGTCGCCCATGCCCCGCAGCGGGATGAAGTTGCCGCTCGCGACCCCGCGCGGGACCTTGACGGCGATGGTGTCGGACTCCGGCACACGGCCCTCGCCCTTGCACTCGCGGCACCGTTCGCGCACCACCTGGCCCGCGCCCCCGCATTGCGGGCAGGTGGAGACGTTCACGAACTGCCCGAAGATGGACTGCTGCACGCGCCGGACCTGGCCGCGGCCCTGGCATTGCGGGCAGGCGCCCTCGCCGGTCCCGCCGCGGCCCTGGCAGGCCGCGCACGAGCGCAGGTGCTTCACCCGGATCTTCTTCTCGACCCCGGTGGCGACCTCCTCGAGCGTCAACCGCACCCGGACCTGGAGGTCGTCGCCCCGCCGCAGGCGCCCGCCGCCGCGCCCCGCGCCCCCGCCGAACAGGTCCCCGAGGCCGCCCATGTCGCCGCCGAACTCGTTCATGAAGGCGCGCAGCGCATCGGCCAGGTCGAAGCCGCTGACGTCGAAGCCCTGCGGCCCGGCACCGGCGGGGGCCGCGTGTCCGAACCGGTCGAAGTGCGCGCGCTTGTCGGCGTCGCGCAGCACCTCGTACGCCTCGGTGGCCTCCTTGAAGCGCCGCTCGGCCTCCTTGTCGCCCGGGTTGCGGTCGGGATGACTCTCGAAGGCGATCTTCCGATAGGCCTTCTTGACGTCGTCCTCGCTCGCCCCGCGCGGGATCCCCAGCACCTCGTAGTAGTCGCGCCGGGTCATCCGGATGCCTCGTCCGCCGCCCGCGCCAGCACCACGCGCGCCGCGCGCAAGGTCCGCTTCCCGCGCCGCCAGCCCCTCACCAGGACCTGCGTCACCTGCCCGGGCGGCACGTCGGCGACCGGCATCTCGAGCACGGCCTCGTGGAAGGCCGGGTCGAAGGGCTGGCCCACCGGGTCCACGGGCGTCACACCCTGGCGCCCGAGGTACTCGACCAGTCGCCTCCCCACCATCCGCACTCCCTCGGCCCACGCCTCCTGCGAGCCCGACTCGGGCACCGTCGTCAGCGCGCGGTCGAGGTCGTCGAGCGCCGCGACGATCTCGAGCATCACGCTCTCCTCGGCGTTGCGGCGGCTCTCCTCGCGGTCGTGCGCCGCGCGCCGGCGGAAGTTCTGCAGCTCGGCCTCCGCGCGCAGCCAGCGGTCCTTCAGGACCGCGGCATCCTCCGTGGCCTCGCTCGGTCCGGCGCCCGCCGCCTCCGCCGGGCGCATCCCGCCGGCAGTCTCACCTTCCGGGACCGGGGCGGTGACGTCGGGCGTGGGGCCCGCGGCGTGCCCGTCCGCCGGCTCGCCCGGCGGCCGGGCGTGTCTGCCCTTGCGGTGCTCGCTCACGGCCTGGGTCTCCCGTGCCGGCGGCCTGGCGTCACAGCAGGTCCGCCACCCGGCTGCCGACCGCGTCCACCACGGCGAGCGTGCGCGCGTAGTCCATGCGCAACGGCCCCAGCACGCCCACCGCCCCGCGCACGGAGCCCGGCAGCGAGTAGCTCACCAGGCTGCAGCCCAGCAACGCACGGTCCTCGTCCACCCCGGCCCGCACGGCCACCTGGCCCTCGACGTTCCTCACCATCAGCCGGTCGAGCGGGGAGCCCGACTCGACCGAGCGCAGCACCGAGCCCAGCCGCGCAGCGTCCGCGAACTCCGGCAACTCGGCGATGTGCATGGCGCCCGAAGAGAACAACGGCGTGGAGACCGGGCGGCTCCAGCCCGCCATCGCCGCACGCGCCACGACCCGCACCGCCGAGTACCGCGCCAGGTCGGCGTCGGTGGCGAGGCGCTCGCGCACCTCGGAGAGCGGCCGCCCCGACAGGCGCTCGCGCAGGACGTCGGCCACCTCCTGGAGCTCCTCGCGCTGCAGCGGGCCTTCCAGCTCGAGCACCAGCGTGCGCACGTTGCCGGCCCCGAGGTTCAGCACCATCAGGCTGCGGCGCGGGTCCAGCGGGGCCAGCTCGAGCTCGAGCACCGGCTCGTCGTCCAGCAGCTCCGCCACGGCGAGCCCCAGCTGGTGCGTCAGCGTCGAGAGCAGCCGCGACGCCTCGCTGAGCAGGTCCTGGATGTCGCGGGTCGACCGCGACAGCGTGCGCTCGATCTCCGCGACCATCTCGGGCGGGAGCAACGCGGGCGCCAGCAGCGTGCGCACGTACAGGTCCACCCCGCGCGAGGTCGGCACGCGGCCGGCGGAGGCGTGGCGCTGCTCGAGCAGCCCCAGCAGCTCCAGCTCCGCCAGCGCGTTGCGGATGCTGGCCGGCGAGAGCCGGATGCGCGCCCGGTGGGCCAGGGTCTCGGCCCCGACCGGGTGGGCGGTCTCGCGGTGGACCTGGACCAGCGCCGAGAACACCTCGCACAGGCGGGCGCTCAGGTCCGGGTCGGAGACGCTCCGGTTGCCGATGACGGCGGGGTTGGACATGAGGGCGAAGGTACGGAGTGCGCGGAGTCACTGTCAAATCCGTGCGCCTCGGCGCGCGCCTCGATCCAGGCGAGCAGGTCGTCGGCGAGGTAGCGCAGCGCAGGCGGGATGGCGAAGCCATCCGCGCTGGCGAGCAGCCGCCCGGTCGAAGCGGCCTCTTCCAGCGCCGCCCCGTAGCGCCGCGACACCGCATCCCAGAGCCCCGCCGGGTAGTCGCCCCGGTGCACCCCGGTCGTGAGCCGCAGCCCCAGCAGGAGCACCTCGCGCGCCGCCGCCGCCGTGCTCTCGACCTCGCGCTCCGCCTCGGGCGCGCCACCCGACTCGAGCGCTGCCGCCCACGCTTCGAGGTCACGGAGGTTCCCGTAGCGCGCGCCCCCCAGCAGGCCGTGGGCCGACGGCCCGAGCCCGACGTAGGGCCGACGGAGCCAGTAGACCAGGTTGTGCCGGGCCTCCGCACCCGGGCGGCACGCGTTCGACGTCTCGTAGCTCCCCAGGCCCGCGCCGGCGGCGCGCTCCAGGAACCGCTCGTAGGACTCGGCCAGCTGCGAGTCCGGCGGCACCGGGGCCGCCCCGCCCAGGACGGCGTCGCCGAGCCGCGTGCCCGGCTCCGGCGATAGCGCGTAGGCGGACAGGTGCTCGGGCTCCAGTTCGAGCGCCCGCTCGAGGCTCCCTTCCCAGCGTTCGATGGTGTGGCCCGGGAAGCCGAACATCAGGTCGAGCGAGAGCCTCCGCAGGCCGTGCGCCCGGGCGAGCGCGAAGGCCTCGGCCGGCCGCCCGGCCGGATGGATGCGCCCGAGCCGCGCCAGCTCGTCGGCGTGGAAGCTCTGCGCCCCGACCGAGAGCCGGTTCACGCCGGCCGCCCGCCAGGCGGCGAGCCGGCGCTCGTCCACCGACTCCGGGTTCGCCTCGAGCGTGACCTCGGCGTCCGGCGCCAGCGCGAAGCCGCCGCGCAACGAGCGGAAGAGCCGTCCGACGTGCTCCGGCGAGAGCGTCGAGGGCGTCCCGCCGCCGAGGAACACGGAACTGAACACCAGCCCCGCGGCCGGCGGCGCCCGCAGCCCGATCTCGCGCTCCAGGGCCGAGAGCCAGCGCTGGGCGGAGGCGTCCGAGAACGTGCCGCTCGAGAAGTCGCAGTAGGCGCAACGCGCCGCACAGAACGGCACGTGGACGTAGAGCCCCGCACGCGCCGCTTCCCGCGCGGCCGCGCCGGGGCCCTCGATGCCGCGCGGCATGGGCCGTCCCGCCTAGTGCAGGATGCGGAGCAGGCGCTCCCAGCGCGGCATGAAGCGCGTGCCGTCCCAGGACCAGTAGATGAACATGGCGCGGCCCTTCACGTAGTCCATCGGCACGGTGCCCCAGAAGCGGCTGTCGTTCGAGTTCTCGCGGTTGTCGCCCATCATGAACAGGCGGCCGGGCGGCACCCGGAACGGGCCGAAGTTGTCGCGGCAGGTCTGCAGTTCGACGTCCTCCGGGAAGGGCCCGACCTGTCCGCCGCAGGAGATGCCCGCGTCCATGTGGTAGGCGTAGCGATCCGCCGCGAGCGACGGCACGCCGTCCACGTAAACCACCTTGTTCCGCACCTCCACGGTCTGGCCGCCGGTCGCGATGCAGCGCTTGATGTAGTCCAGGCTCGGGTTGGCCGGGAACTGGAAGACGATGATGTCCCCGGTGCGGGGGCCCCGCAGCCCGGGCAGGCGGACGTGGGTGAAGGGGATCTTCGGCCCGTACTGGAACTTGTTCACGAACAGGAAGTCCCCCTTGAGCAGCGTGGGGACCATGGACTCGGACGGGATGCGGAACGCCTGGATGACGAAGGCGCGCAGCACGAACGTGAGGACCAGCGCCCAGAGCGCTGCCTCGACGTACTCGCGGACGATGGAACGCTTCTTGGCCGCCATGGGTTCCCCTAACGTTCGACCTTCAGCACCGCCAGGAAGGCTTCCTGGGGCACCTCGACCGTGCCGATCTGCTTCATACGGCGCTTGCCTTCCTTCTGTTTCTCGAGCAGCTTGCGCTTGCGGGTGATATCGCCACCGTAGCACTTGGCCGTGACGTTCTTGCGCAGCGCTCCGACCGTCTCGCGCGAGATCACCTTGCCGCCCAGCGCCGCCTGGATGGCGACCTGGAACATCTGGCGCGGGATCAACTCCTTGAGCTTCGCACAGATGTCGCGCCCCCACTCGTAGGCCTTCTCCCGGTGGACGATGGCCGAGAGCGCGTCCACGCGGTCGCCGTTCAAGAGGATGTCAAGCTTCACGACGTCACCTTCGCGCCACCCCTCGAACTCGTAGTCCAGGGAGGCGTAGCCCCGCGAGACGCTCTTCAGCCGGTCGTAGAAGTCGAGCACGATCTCCGCCAGCGGCAGCCGGTAGGCGACCCGCGCCCGCTGCTCCTCCAGGTAGTCGAGGCTCACGAACACCCCGCGCCGGTCCTGGCACAGCTTCATCACCGCGCCGAGGTACTCGGCCGGCGTGAGCACGTGCGAGAGCACGTACGGTTCCTCCACCAGGACGATGTCCCCCGCGGACGGCATCTGGCTCGGGTTGTCCACCTTGACCTGCTCGCCGCTCTCGAGCAGCACGTGGTACTCGACGCTCGGGGTGGTGGCGATGAGGTCGAGCTGGTGCTCGCGGCGCAGCCGTTCCTGGACGATCTCCATGTGGAGCAGGCCGAGGAAGCCGCAGCGGAAGCCGAAGCCCAGCGCGACCGAGGTCTCGGGCTCGTAGACCAGCGCGGCGTCGTTCAGGGCGAACTTCGCCAGCGCCTCCTTCAGGGACTCGTACCCCTCGGACTCGATCGGGTAGAGGCCGGAGTAGACCATGGACTTCACCTCGCGGAACCCCGGCAGCGCGGCCAGTTCCGCGGTCCCCGCCGCACCCACCGTGTCGCCGACGCGGGCGTCCGCGACGGTCTTCACGCCCGCCACGATGTACCCCACCTCGCCGGCCCCCAGCGTCTCCGTGGGCTCGAGCTTCAGGCGCAGGTGCCCGACCTCGGTGACCTCGTGGACCTTCCCGGTCGAGAGGAAGCGGATGGCGTCGCCGGCCCGCACCTGGCCGTCCACCACCCGGACCAGCGCGACCACGCCACGGTACTGGTCGAACCGCGAATCGAAGATCAGGGCCCGCAGCGGCTGGTCCGGGTCGCCCGCCGGCGGCGGGATGTCACGGATGACCTGCTCCAGCAGTTCCGTCACGCCCACCCCGGTCTTGGCGCTGATCCGCGCCACGTGCTCGGCCGGCAGGCCGGTGGCGTGCTCGATCTCGAGCGCCACGTCGTCCGGGCGCGCCGACGGCAGGTCCACCTTGTTGATGGCCGCGGTCAGCGTCAGGCCCTGCTCGCGCGCCAGCAGGTAGTTCGAGAGGGTCTGCGCCTCGATGCCCTGCGAGGCGTCCACCACCAGGATCGCGCCCTCGCAGGCCGCCAGGCTGCGCGACACCTCGTAGGTGAAGTCCACGTGCCCGGGGGTGTCGATGAGGTTCAACTCGTAGGTCGCGCCGTCGCGGGCCGTGTACTCCATGGCGATGGCGTGCGACTTGATGGTGATGCCCCGCTCGCGCTCGAGGTCCATGTCGTCCAGGACCTGGGCCTTCATCTGCTGCGGCGTGAGCGTGTGCGTCAGCTCGAGCAACCGGTCGGCGAGCGTGCTCTTGCCGTGGTCGATGTGCGCGATGATGCAGAAGTTGCGGATGCGGTCCTGGCGCGATCCGCTCAAAACGCCCACCGCAGCGAGAGCCTCGTCTGGCCGGCCGGCGGCTTCCCGCCCTTCAGCGCGCGGTCGTACTCGAACTCCACCTTGAAGTCCCGGAAATGCGCGTCCACGTAGGCGTCCATCAGCGCGTACATCAGCAGCCCTCCCAGCCACCACTGGCGCGCGACGAACCGGTCGAGACGGCTGTTGTACGCGTCGATCAGCTGGTTGGAGCGCTCGCTGTCCCCTTCCGACTTCGCCAGGTCCGCCTCCACCTTGAGTTGCCGCATGCGCCGATCGTCGTCCACCAGCCCTGCCACGATCCAGATCTCCCCGCCGCCCAGGACGGCCGCCTTGAGCCACGACCCGTTGTGAAGCTGCCCCCAGCCCGGCACCGCCAGCGACCGCAGCATGACCCAGCGCGGCGTGTCGAACCGCCCGCGCCGGACCCGCGCGCGCACCGTGTCGGGACTCCCGTCCGCGCGACGATCCAGGCGTGCCCCCCGCCGCGCACCCGTCACCAGGAGCGGCCCCGTCGCACCCTGGTCGCTCCCCGTGCTCGAGTCCGCCGGCAACGGAGCCAGCGCATCCGCCGGCGCCGGCGCCGGCGGGACCGCCTCCGCGGGCCCTGGGGGCGGCATCGCCCGCGCCACTCCCGGCCCACCGCACAGGGCCAGCACCACCGCCATCCCCGCCACGAGCCGGGCGGCCCGTCGTCGGAATGGCGGGAACGCGTGGGAATCGAACCCACCTCGGACGCTCTTAACGCCCGACCGCGGGATTTGAAGTCCCCGGGGACCACCAGATCCCATTCGTTCCCGCACCGCTGCCGCCCCACCGGGGCCCGCTCGCACGAGATCCATTGCTACACTCTTACCAGAGAGTCGGCCCCGCGCGCCAACCCGGTCCGGACCGGCCGGCGCCGGCCGCCGCGGCCGCTTCGCGCGGTCGTCGCGCCGTCAGGGAGCGACGAACTCGAGCGCGTGGGCCGCGCGCGGCAGCACCTCGCCCAGCTCGGCGGCCCACACGCGGCGCCGCTTGAGCGCCACGAGCAGGCCGGCCGTCCGCCGGGACGAGCAGGCGATCAGCAGGCCGCCCGAGGTCTGCGGATCGTGCAGGGCCAGGGCCAGCGGCTCCGCGAGCGCGTCGCCGCCCACCGCCGGGGCGTAGTACTCGCGATTGCGCCTCAGCCCGCCCGCCACCGCGCCCTGCTCCGCCAGCTCGAGCGTGCGGGGCAGGAACCAACCCCGCACCGGCCTCAGGCGAAGGGTCACGCCGCTCGCCTCGGCCAGCTGCGCCGCGTGGCCGACCAGCCCGAAACCGGTGACGTCGGTCGCGGCGTGCGCGCCGAACTCCACCGCCGCCTCGGCCGCGCCGCGGTTGAGCGCCGCCATCGTCCGCGTCAGCCGGCGCGTCTGCGCGGCGTCGAGCCGGCCCTGCTTGAGCGCGGTGGCCAGCACGCCCGTCCCGAGCGGCTTCGTGAGCACCAGGCGGTCCCCCGGGCGCGCGCCCGCGTTGGTGAGCAGCCGGCGGCGCTGCACCACCCCGGTGACGCTGTAGCCGAACTTGAGCTCGGGGTCGGTCACCGAGTGGCCGCCCACGATGCTCACGCCCGCCTCGCGCATCTTGTCCTGCCCGCCGCGCAGCACCTCGCGCAGCACCTCCGGAACGACCTGCTTCTCGGGCACGCACAGGATGGCCAGCGCGGTGAGCGGCTGCCCGCCCATGGCGTAGACGTCGGACAGCGCGTTGGCCGCGGCAATCTGCCCGAAGTCGTAGGGGTCGTCCACCACCGGCGTGAAGAAGTCCACCGTCTGCACCAGCGCCGTGCCACGGCCGAAGGCGAAGACGCCCGCGTCGTCGAGGGTGGACTGGTCCACCAGCACCCGCCGGTCGCGCGGTCGTGCGGGCAGCCCGCTCAGGATGGCTCTCAGGTCCGCCGGACCCAGCTTGGACGCTCAGCCAGCGCAGGCGACCTGCGCGGTGAGGCGCACCTCGATGCGTCGTCGCTCGCTCACCGGCCGCTCAGGGCTCGCGTCCGACCGCCACCGCCTCGATCTCGACCCGCGCGTCCTTCGGCAGGCCGGCCGCGGCGATCGTCGTCCGTGCGGGCGGGTCGCTGGCGAAGTGCCGCCCGTAGACCTCGTTCATGGCCCCGAAGTCCGCCATGTCCGCGAGGTAGACGGTGGTCTTCACCACGTCGGCGAGCGTCAGCCCCGCCCCGCGCAACACCGCGGCGAGGTTGCGCAGCGCCTGCTCCGCCTGCCCGGCGATCCCGCCCCCGGCCAGCTTCCCGCTGGCCGCGTCGAGCCCGAGCTGGCCGGAGGTGTAGACCATCCGGCTGCCGCCGTGGAGACGCACGACCTGCGCCTGGCTGTAGGGGCCGATCGCGGCCGGCGCGTCCGGGACGTTCAGGGGGGTCTTCATGGGCTCCTCCGCCGCGGCCTCACTCGACCGTGACGCTCTTCGCCAGGTTCCGGGGCTGGTCCACGTCGCAGCCCCGCAGCACCGCGATGTGGTAGGCCAGCAGCTGGAGCGGGATCACGGTGAGCAGCGGCTGCAGCATCGACAGGGTCTGCGGCACGTGGATGACGTGGTCGGCGTGGTGCGCCACGTCGGTGTCGCCGTCGGTCGCGATCGCGATGATCGCGCCCTTGCGCGCGCGCACCTCCATGATGTTGTTCATCACCTTGTCATAGGCGCTGTCGCGGGTGGACAGGAACACGACCGGCATGTGCTCGTCGATGAGCGCGATCGGACCGTGCTTCATCTCGGCCGCCGGGTAGCCCTCGGCGTGGATGTAGGAGATCTCCTTGAGCTTCAAGGCCCCCTCGAGCGCCACCGGGAACTGGTAGCCGCGCCCGAGGTACAGGAAGTTGTTGTGGTGGCAGTACGATTCGGCGATGGTCCGGATCGCGTCGCTGCGCTCCAGGATGCGCTCCATCTTCGACGGGATCGAGTCCAGTTCGCGCGCCAGCTGGATGCCGGCGTCCGCGCTCATCTCGCGCAGCCGTCCCAGGGCGAGCGTCAGGAGCGACAACACCGCCACCTGTCCGGTGAACGCCTTGGTCGAGGCCACGCCGATCTCGGGTCCGGCGTGGATGTACACGCCGCCGTCCGACTCGCGCGCGATCGTGGAACCGACCACGTTCACGATCCCCAGCGCGCGGGATCCCCGGCGCTGCGCCTCGCGCATCGCCGCCAGCGTGTCGGCGGTCTCTCCCGACTGGGAGATCACCAGCACGCTCGTCCCGTCGCCCACCACCGGGTTGCGGTAGCGGAACTCGGAAGCGTACTCGACCTCGACCGGGACCCGCGCGTGCTCCTCGATCAGGTACTCGCCGACCAGCCCCGCGTGCCACGAGGTGCCGCATCCCAGGATGATGAGGCGCCGGATCTCGCGCAACTCCTCGTCCGTCAGGTTGAGGCCGTGCAGCCGCGCCAGGCCCTCCTTCACGTCGAGGCGGCCGCGCATCGAGTTCCGCACCGAGACCGGCTGCTCGAAGATCTCCTTCAGCATGAAGTGCGGGAAGCCGCCCTTCTCGATCTGGGCCAGGTCCCACTCCACCTCGTGGACCGCCTTGTCGATGCGCTCCGCCTTGATGGTCGCGGTGTGGAACCCCGCGGGCGTGAGCACCGCCATCTCACCGTCGTCCAGGTAGACCACCTGCCGCGTGTGGTCCACCAGCGGCGCGACGTCCGAGGCCAGGAAGTACTCGCCGTCCCCGACGCCCACGACCAGCGGGCTGCCCTTGCGCGCGCCCACCACGGTGTCCGGCTCGTCCGCGCAGACCACCGCGATACCGTAGGTGCCCTCGACGTCGGCCAGGGCCTTCACCACCGCCTGCTCGAGCTTCAGCCCGCGCTGCCGGTACTTCTCGATGAGCTGCGCGAGCACCTCGGTGTCGGTCTCGGTGGTGAACACGCGGCCCTCGGCCTGCAGGGCGGCCTTGAGCACGGCGTAGTTCTCGATGATGCCGTTGTGCACCAGGGCGAGCTGCCCGAACGAGTCCATGTGCGGGTGGGCGTTCGTGTCGTTGGGTTCGCCGTGAGTGGCCCAGCGCGTGTGCGCGATGCCGACCGTGCCGGTCAGGCCCTCCTTCGGCAGGCGCGCTTCGAGTTCGCGGATCTTGCCCGCCGCCTTGATGACGCGCAGCCCCTCCGGCGTCTGCACCGCCACCCCCGCGGAATCGTAGCCGCGATACTCGAGCCGCTTCAGGCCCTCGATCATGATGGGAAGGCAGGGCCTGAGCCCCACGTAGCCGATGATGCCGCACATGAGAAGGACCCCCCTACCCCTGCAACGCCTCGCGCGCCTGCTCGATCAACTCCAGCGCGCGCTCCGCCGCGGGGGCTTCCGCGATGATGCGGACCACCGGCTCGGTGCCCGAGGGCCGCACATGCACCCACTCCTCGCCGCGGTCGAACCGCAGCCCGTCCGCCTCGTTCACCCCGTGACCGGCGAAACGACGCAGCAACCGGCCCGAAGGGCCTTCCCAGCTCCCCCCGACCAGCGGGAACTTGCGTTTGACCATGTGCAGCACGGGAAGCGCGTCCGCCAGGACGCGCAGGCTGACGCCTCCCGCCGCCACCGCCTGCGCCACCAGCGCCGCGGCCACCAGGCCGTCGCGTCCGTGGTGGGCCGCCGGCAGGATCATCCCGCCGTTGCCCTCCCCTCCCGCCACCGCGCCGCAGGCGCGCATTCCCGCCACGACGTGCGCCTCGCCCACCGGCGTGCGGTGAAGGGGCACGCCCGCGCGGGTGCAGACCGCGTCGACTATACGGGAGGTGGATAGGTTTGTCACCGCCGGGCCGCGCCGCCGCGCCAGCACGACCTGCAGGCCGAGGGCCAGCGTGAACTCCTCCCCCAGCGGCACGCCCGCGCCGTCCACGAACGCCGCGCGGTCGCCGTCGGGGTCGAGCGCGACGCCGAAGTCCGCACCGGACTCGACCACGGCGCGCGACAGGCCGCCGAGGTGCTCGGGCAGCGGCTCGAGCTCGCGGCGGAAGTCGCCGTCCGCCACGCAGTCCAGCTCGACCACCTGTGCGCCCAACGCGCGTAGCAGCGGCGGCACCGCGAGGCCCCCGACGCTCGAGCAGCCGTCCACCACCACGCGCAGGGCGCGGGCGCGGATCACGCCGAGGTCCAGCACGTCGAGCCCGAGCACGCGCTCGAGGTGCCAGTCGAGCGCGGCCGACTCGGCGCGTTCGCCTCCCAGCGCGGCGGCCTCCACCCAGAGGTCCGCGTCCGCCTCGAACGCCGCGCGCACCGCGGCGCCCTCGACCGGCCCGAGGAACTCGCCGCGCGACGAGAGGAACTTGAGCGCGTTCCACGGCGCGGGGTTGTGGCTCGCGGTGATGATCACGCCCCCCGCCGCGCCCAGGTGCTCGACCGCGATCTCGGTGGTCGGGGTGGTCGCGAGCCCGAGGTCCACGACCTCGCGGCCGGCCGAGCGCAGCCCGGCGGCCACGGCGTGATAGACCACGGGGCCCGAGGGCCGCCCGTCGCGGCCCACGACCACCGGACCCGGACCGAGCGAGCGGGCGAAGGCCGCCGAGAACCGCGTCACCACCGGCGGGGTCAGCGAGTCCCCTACCACGCCACGCACGCCCGCCACGCTGATCATCAAGGGTGAGGTCATCGTCCGGGCCCCTCCCAGGGCCACCGCCCGCCGCGCCGGATCGCCGGGCCGGGCCTTCCCCGCGCCTTCGGCCCGGGGCTCGCGCCCATGAACCTGTCCGGACCGCCGGTCGCTCGAGCGCGTATCCGATCCGGCACCGCCGGATACTGCCAAACAATGCGCAACGGCGCCAACCGGAGCCGCACCGCGAGCGACCCCGGAGACGGAGCGGCCCCGGCGCACGCGCGCCGGGGCCGCTTCGCCCGAGGTGCCCGCCAGCTCGGAGGCGGCCGGTCGGCAGCCGCCGCCGCGTTCTTCCGAAGACCTCGCACCTGCGGGGCATCTGTGGAGCCGGTGAACGGGGTCGAACCGTTGACCTTGCGATTACGAATCGCATGCTCTACCAACTGAGCTACACCGGCTCTCTCTCCTCCGGCGAACGCGGGCGCACGACCCCGACCTCCACCGGCACTGCTATGGTGCGACCCCCCAGAATCGAACTGGGGACACCGTGATTTTCAGTCACGTGCTCTACCAACTGAGCTAGGGTCGCACCGCATCCGTCGGGCGCGCCGCGCGGAGGCGCCACCGGCAGGCCCGGCAGACCGCACACGATTATCACGCCCGCCGCAAACGGGTCAAACCGGTCCCGGGTCGGGTGGTCGCGAGCGGCGGTCGGAGCGGCTCCGGCGCCGTCCCCCTCCCGCGCGCCGGCGATCCTGGTTCTCGATCACCGGCAGGCTCAGGGAGAACACGCACCCCCACTCGCCGTCGCTGCGCACGCGGATCTCGCCGCCGTGCTCGCGCACGATCTGCTGCGCGACGCCCAGCCCCACCCCGGGTCCGCCGGGCCGCTGGCTCGCGAAGGGCACGAAGACCTGCTCCAGCAGGTCACCCGGGGCGCGCGGGCCGTCGTGCGCCAGTTCCAGGAGCACCGCGGCCCCGAGCCGGCGCGATTCGATGCGGACACGGCCGCCGACCCCCACGCACTCGAGGGCGCTCTCGAGCATGTTCGCGACCACGCGCTGGATGCGGTCGCGGTCGAGCAGCAGCGTGGGCAGGTCGGGCGCCAGCTTCTTGACGAGCCGCACGCGCCGGCGCACCAGGGCGTCGGCGGCCCCGGCGAGCACCTCCTGCACCACGCCGTTGAGGTTCTCGAGCCGCAGCGCGCCCTCGCTCGACGGCGCGTAGCCGAGCTGCTCGCCCAGCAGGCGCTCGAGCCGCTCCGCCTCGCGCAGGACGATCTCCAGGTAGCCCCGGCCCGGGTGGTCCTCGGCGAGCGTGCGCTGCGTGCGCAGGGAGAACGCGGTGATGGACGCCAGCGGGTTGCGCGTCTCCTGCGCCATGCGGCCGGCCAGCTCCCCGAGCCAGGCCATGCGCTCCTGCCGCTGCAGCCGACCGGCCAGCTCGCGTCGCTGCTGCTCACCCTGGCGCAGCTCCGCGAACCGCCCCGCCTGGTCGAGCGCCAACCCCGCAAGGTCCGCGAGCGCGGCGAGGAGCTCCACGTCCGCCGCCGGGAAGCCGGCGCGCTCGCTCGGGTGCGCGAGCTGGCGGTCGTAGCAGGCCAGCGCCCCGAGCACGCGCCCGCCGACGCCCAGCGGGCAGACCACCACCGTCTCCACCTCCGCGGCCGCCTCGGGCGCGAGCAGCAACTCCTCGGTCGCCCGGTCCACCACGCGCGCCCGCCCTTCCTCGACCACCTTCCGTGCGAGGCCGAGCAGCACCCCCGCGGTGCGCTCCCGTCGGCCCGCGGGACCGTGCGCGACCTCGAGACGAAGGCCGCCCGGTTCCGCGACCCACAGCGCTCCGCCGCGGGCACCCGCGCCCTGCGCGGCGATGCGCGTCAGCCGCTGCAGCACCTCGGTGAGATCGAGCGAGGCGCAGACGGCGTGCGCCGCCTGCGCGAGGAGGGTCGCGTGCAACGTGCGACGACGGCCCTCGCGCTCCTGGTCCAGCGCGCGCGCGGCCTGCCCGCACAGGCCCGCGATCGCCTCCAGCGCCCGGCGCCGCTCGGGCTCCGGGGGTGCGCTCCACGTGCCGACGACCAGCGCCCAGGGAAGTCCCGAGCGGCGCAGCGCCATCGCGCCGACCTGCGCGGCCCCGGCCCACGGAGCGTCGGGCTCGGGCTCGGCGGAAGGCGTCGCGCCCGGGTTCCACGCCTGGCCCACCACGGCACCCAGGCGCTCCGGACGAAGAGCCAGCGACCGGGTGCGCGCCTCCGGTTCGCCGCGCGGCATCGCATGCCGCCCCACCCAGGCGACGAGCGACATGGGGGTGGCGGGCGAGCCGGCGGACTCACGGCCCTCGAGCCGGCCGGAGCCGGCGTCCCAGTCGAAGAGCCAGGCCCGCTCGAAGCCGGCCCCCGCCGGATGCACCGCGGCGGCCAGCGCGCCGCGCTCCAGGCTCTCCAGGTCCCGCGCCCCGGTCAGCGCGCGGACCAGCTCCCAACTGCCCGCGAGGTCGCCGGCAGCACAGGCGTCCAGGCCGTCGGGCAGATCGCCCGGGTAAGCGTCAGGGCTCAGATCAACCTCCCAGCGAGAAGGACGTCGGAAAGGGCACAAGTGGGTGTGCGCAAGGCGCATGCCATCCTTCGGCCGCCCGTCGCCTTTGCCGCCGGGCCACTGGCACGCCGGTGCCAGGCGGCTAACTCGGCTTTCTGCTTGACGCTAGACAGCCACCCTCATATGGTGCGCAAGCTCGTTCGCGGGGCGGTGAGGCCCCGCCGGAGGCCCCATCCGGTGCCACTTGGGTGCAGACAGGAGACCATCGTGGAAAATGGCCAAAACCAGGTCCCGCCCCAGTTCCAGGTCGAGGTGGGCGAGAAGGAAGCTGAGGGCATCTACTCCAACCTCGTCTTCATCGCCCACTCCCCGTCCGAGGTCATCCTCGACTTCGCGCGCGCCCTGCCCGGGCTGCCGAAGGCACGCGTCCACGCCCGGGTCATCATGACCCCGCAGCATGCCAAGTCGCTGCTCGGCGCGCTCGAGCAGAATCTCAAGAACTACGAAGCGCAGTTCGGGGCGATCAAGCTCCACGGCGAACAGAGCCCGTCCAAGGGACTCGGCTTCAAGTCCTGATCGAGCCCCGCGGGGAACGGTCGGAGCGCTCCCCGGCCGGTTCCCGCACGGCCTTCGTCGTCGGTCTGGCCCGACGCGCTCAGCCGCGCGCGACCCGCTCCAGCAGCTCCGCGAAGAAGGCCGGCGGCCGCACCGGCCTGCCCGCGGGATCGACGAAGCAGTGCCGCGTGGCGCCGCAGGCCAGCAGCTCGCCGTCCGCCACGCGCACCACGCGGTACTCGAAGCGCAGCGAGGCCCGTCCCAGCTCGGTGAGCATCGTCTCGATCGCCAGCTCGTCGTCGTAGCGCGCCGGCTTGAGGTAGCGGCAGTGGACTTCCAGCACCGGCATCCGGACCCCCGCCTCCTCCACTTCCCGGTAGCTCATCCCCTGCGCGCGGAGCATCTCCGTGCGGCCCACCTCGAACCAGCGGACGTAGTTCCCGTGGTAGGCCATCCCCATCTGGTCGGTGTCCGCGTAGCGGACGCGCTCCACGAAACGGAAGCCGGGCGCCACCCGGTCGCCGCTCACGCCGGTCTCTCCACGCTCGTCGCCCCGTCCCCCGCCCCGCCCGCGGGCGGGACGCTCTTCCACCGCCGGTGGAGCCAGAACCACAGCTCCGGGCGCTCGCGGACCCGCGCCTCGAGCAAGCCCACGTGCAGCGCGGTGAGACGCAGGACCGCATCCGGGGCCGCCGGTTCCTCCAGCTCGAAGGGCGGCTCGATCCGCAGGTCGAAGCGCCCGTCCGGCCGCCTCACCGCGAACCCCGCCACGATCGGCGCCCCGGTCTTGATCGAGATGCGCGCCGGACCCGCGGGCGTGCTCGCCGGCCGCCCGAAGAACGGGACGAACAGGCCGCGTCGTCCCGCGTCCTGGTCGGCCAGGATGGCGACCCAGCGGCCCGCCGCCAGCGCCTGGTAGACGCCCCGTGTGCCCTCGCTCGTGCTGATGCAGCCCACCCCCGCCGCGGCACGGCGTCCGTCGATCAGCCGCTCGACTCCCGCGTTCGAGAGCGGCTTCACCAGGAAGTCCACCGGGTTCAGCCGCGCCAGCATCGCGCCCATCAGCTCGAAGTTCGAGTAGTGTCCGCTCATCAGGATCGCGCCGCGGCCCCGCAGCGCATCGAGCGCCTCCATCCCGCTCCGCTCGACGAAGACCTCCCCCAGCGGCGCACGCGCCAGCCGGTCGAGGTGTCCGTACTCGGCGACCACGCGTCCCAGCTCGCGGTAGTGCTCCCGCAGCACGCGCTCGAGCTCGGCGGCGCTCCACTGCGGGAAGGCGTGCGCGAGGTTCTCCCGCGCCACGCGCCGCCGCAGCCCCAGCGCGCGCACGGCATCGCCCAGGCGTTCGCCCGCCGCCCGCGAACGTTCCCACGACATCGCGCGCAGGCCGCCCAGGATCCCGCGTGCCAGCAGCCCGACCGCCCGGTCCCCCGCCTTCACGAGCCGGCCCTCCGCCAGCGCTGCCCCGGGACCGCCACGGCCGCGCCCGCCCACTCGAACTGGAGCAGCAGCGCGAGCGCCTCGTCCACCGCGAGACCCGCGGCCCCGGCGATCTCGTCCACGCCGCGCGGCTCCACCCCGAGGGCGGCGCCCAGCCGCGACTGCGGCGTCGCCTCTCCGCCGCGGCCCGCACCGCACCCGATGGCGTTCCGCACGTCGCCGGCGCCCTCGCACAGCAGCGCCCCGGCGCGGATCAGCGCGTGCGTGCCGCGGCTCGTCTCGCGGTCGACATCGCCCGGAACCGCGAGCACCGGCCGGCCGAGCTGGCGCGCGCGGGCCGCCGTGGCGAGCGCGCCGCTGCGCGCCGCCGCCTCGACCACCACCGTCGCCGCCGCGAGCGCCGCGATGAGCCGGTTGCGCTCGAGGAACGTCGCGCGGAACGGCGGCGGCCCGCTGGCCCGCTCGCTGAGCAGCCCGCCGCGAGCGCACAGTTCCTCGGCCAGCGCGGCGTGGTGCCGCGGAGTGACCGCGTCGAGCCCGCCGGGGAGCACCGCCACGCTCGCGCCGCCAGCCTCGATCGCCCCGCGATGCGCCGCGGCATCGATGCCGCGCGCCAGGCCGCTCACCACGGTGTAGCCCAGCCGGGCGAGGTCCGCGCCCAGGGCCCCGGCCTGGGCCAGCCCGTACGGCGTGGCGGCGCGGGAACCGACCACGGCGACCGCCCGGCTGCGTTCGGGCAGCACCCCACGGACGAACACCACGCGCGGGGCGTCGGCGAGTTCGAGCAGGGCCGCCGGATAGCCCGGCTCCCCCGCCATCGGGGCGCAGACGCCCAGGCGCTCGAGGGTCCGCGCCACGCCGGCCGCCGTCCCGCGTTCAGCGCTGCCCGCGGCCCGCCAGGCGGATCCCGGGTCGGTCGCGGCCGGCGTGCGGGAGAAGAGCACCCGCGCTTCAAGCGGTGGACGGTCCGTCATCCTCCCTGCGGCGGGGGGACTCCGTCCCGGACGGCGCGGGCGGCGTTCCCTGCGGCCCCGGCGGGGGCCCGGGCTCGGCGGGCGTCTTCGGCGCGGGCGGGCTGGTGAGCACTTCCCATTCGAAACCGTCCTCGCTCGCCCGCACCACCGGATGATCGTCGGTGAGCAGCTCGGTGTCCTCGACCGCCATGAGCTCGTCGTTCGTCATCAGCCGCTGGATGCGCTCCGCCAGCTCGGCGTCCCGCGCAGCGAGGTCCTCCAGCCGGCGGCGCCGCGAATCGGGCGCCAGGCGGTGCAGCACGTGGGCGATCCGCACCGCGCCGCTCGAGCGGCCGACCGCGATCAGCGCCTCGCGCGCGGCCTCCGCCACGGTGCGGTTCTCGTCCTCGGTCAGGCGGAGCAGCCCCGGCACCGCCGGAGCGTGGCCCAGCTTGCCGAGGATCCCGGCGGAGCTCACGCGCGTGAACCACAGCCCCTGCTCGAGCAACGGCAGGAGCAGTGGGGCCCCCTCGCTGCCCAGGTTCAGGAAGGCCTGCTCGGCGAGCTGCCGCAGGTACCACGACTCGTCGCACAGGCACTCGACCAGCAGCGACAGGGCCTCGCTGTCGCGGCGCTTCTCGAGCCCGCGCACGTACTCCCGCTTGGCCGCGAGGCCGCGCGTGTTCAGCGCGTCGTAGCTCCTCGCCGGGGGGTGCCGGTCGTCACTCATCCTCGACCTCTTCCTCTTCCTCGTCCGCGGGCGCGGCCGCCTCCGCCGCCAGGCTCGTCGTGATCAGTCCCCAGACGTCCTCCAGCAGCGGGGCCAACCCTTCGCCGCTCTGCGCACTGATGAGCCGGGCGTCCGGGATCCCGAGGCGCGCGCAGGCGGCCGCGCGATCCTCCGGCGGGACCAGGTCGGCCTTGGTGATGACCACGCGTCGCGGCTTGTCCTTCAGCGCCGGGCTGTGCAACGACACCTCCCGCTCGAGCACCTCGAGGTCGTGCGCCGGATCCTCGGCGCCGGACTCCACCATGAACAGCAGCACCCTCGTGCGCTCGATGTGGCGCAGGAACTGGTGACCGAGCCCCTTGCCCTCGTGCGCTCCCGCGATCAACCCCGGCAGGTCGGCCGCGACGAACTGGCGCTCGTCGTCGAGCGCCACGATCCCCAGGTGCGGCTCCAGCGTCGTGAACGGATACGGCGCGATGCGGGGCCGCGCCTTCGTGACCCTCGAGAGCAGGGTGGACTTGCCCGCGTTGGGCAGGCCCACGAAGCCCACGTCGGCGATGAGCTTGAGCTCCAGTTCGAACCAGCGCTCCTCGCCTGGACCGCCGGGCTCGGCGTGTCGCGGCGCCTGGTGCGTCGGCGTCGCGAAGTGCGCGTTGCCGCGTCCGCCTCGTCCGCCGCGCCCGGCGGCGAACCGCTCCCCCGGGTGGACCAGGTCCGCGAGCACCTCGCCGGTCGAGGCGTCCCGCACCACCGTGCCGCGCGGGACGCGCACCACGAGGTCCCGTCCATCCTTGCCCGAGCGCCGGTTGCCCGAGCCGTGACCACCGCGATCGGCACGGTAACGAGGCTGTTCGCGGCAGTCAAGCAGCGTGCGCACGTGCACGTCCACCTCGAGGAACACGCTGCCGCCGCGCCCGCCATCGCCCCCGTCCGGCCCACCCTTGGGCACGAACTTCTCCCTGCGGAAGCTCACGCAGCCCTCGCCTCCCGCGCCCGAGAGCACGTGGATGCGGGCCTGGTCGATCAGCATGTCACGGCCTCCCCGCGCCCGGCGCGTGTCCGATCACGAACGGGAGCAGCCCGCCGGCCCGCAGCACCGCGATCGCCTGCGCCGACAGGTCGTGCAGCAGCGTCACGTGAGTGCCGCGCGTCAGGTTGCGGACCGTCAGCGGCTGCGCCGGCAGCAGCGCCTCCGGCGAACCCGGCAACTCCAGCTCGTCACCCCGATCGAACGGTCCCGTCGTCCCCACCTGCGTCCACCTCAACGGCATCACCCCCGCGTTCACCAGCGCCTGCGCCGCTCCGGGCGCGTACGAACGCGCCAGCACGGCCCGTACGGACCACTCGGCCAGGCAGACGGCGACGGCCGCGCGCGGCTCCCCGCGAGCGAACCCCGTCCCCGCCACCACGAAGCCTCCGCCCCGCTCGTGCGCGCGGGCTGCAAAGCCGGGATCGATCCCGGCCAGCAACTGCCCCGCGAACGCGCGCAGCCGGCCGCGCAGGCCCTCGAGCCGGGCGCCGGGAGCGAGCAACCGCGCGCACTCCACCTCGTCGCCCAGGATCGCGAGCACTTCTCCGCGGTACCGGCCCTGCGCCATCCCCGGCGCCCCGGGCCGCGCGCGCTCCGCGGCCGGCCCAGCGGCGGCCCCGGGCCTCCACGGATCCGCCGGGCTCCCGCCCCCGACCTCGACCACCGCCGGCACGTCGCCGCCCGCCGGGACCGTGACGGCTCCCGCCAGCGCCGCCGCCGCGCAGCATTCTACGCCTCCCACGAGCCATCGTGCACGGCCCGCCGCGACGGCGTCGTGCGGCACGCCGACGCACAGCCCTGCACCCGCGCCCGCGGTGTGGGCCGCCACCCGTCCCTCCGTCACCCGCGCCCCCGCGACCGCCAGCCGTTGCGTCACGCCCGACGACACCAGGCGATCCAGCACCGCCCGGCTCCCCGCCACCACCGTGCACTCGACCCGCTCGTGGACCCGGCGGCCTTCGAGCCGGGCCGCGAACCGCGCGAGATCGGCCAGCGTGGCGCCCGGCCCCACCAGCACGCGCTCGATCGGCGTCCCGGCGAACGCCTTCGCCGGCTGCGGGCGCCCGAGTTCCTCGAGCGGAGCGAGGAGCGGGGCGACTTCCCCCAGTTCCAGGCTCCACACGATCCCGTCGCCCGCGCGGGTCGCCTCGATGCGGCGCCAGTCCTGCTCGCGCCCCAGCGCGGCCAGCTCCGCGCGCGTCACCTCGTCCGACGGGAACAGCGCCAGCAACCCCGCCTCCCCGAGGACCCAGGCAGCGCTCATCCGCTCGGTCATCGCCAGCGTCGCGACTCCGCCGCCTCCGAGCTCGAGCACGTCCGCCGCCGCGCCGGTCTCGCGCAGCCGGGAGAGCAGCGCCAGCGCGAGGTCCACGCCGCCCGCCACCGGCGACAGCGCACCGGCCAGTTCCACGCCGAGCACCCGCGGCTCCTCCGGGACGAACGGCCCGCCGGCCAGGACGGCCGCCGCCACGAGCGCGTCCGCCTCGAGCGCCAGCATCCCCAGCGCACCGCAGGCGGCGATCCGTCCCGAGACCAGCGCCAGGCGCCCCGGCGCCGCCAGCCGCTCGCGGTGGAGCACGCGCAGGTCGCCGTGCCCGGGCCGCGGCATCAGCATCCCGAGCTCGAGCGCCGCACGCCGCCAGTCGGTCGCCGGCTCGTCCTCGTCTCCGTCGTTGCCGCTGCCGGGATCCGCGAGGGCGGGACTCACGCGTGCGGACTCGACGCCCGCGCGCCTCAGCAGGGCGACGACCAGCGGGACCTGCTCACTTCCGAGCACCACCTGGTCGACGATCCGGATCCCCGCGTCGCGGGTGCGCTCCACCACCGTCCGCTCGAGCCCGTGCGACTCCAGGACGGCCTGCACCAGACCGAAGGCCACGGGCGCAGGCTCTCAGGCGCCCGCGGGCGTCTTGCCGCCGGTCGAGCCGCCACCGCGCGACGAGCCGCTGCCACCGCCAGCCGAGCCGCTGCCACCGCCCGACGAGCCGCTGCCACCGCCGGCCGAGCCGCTGCCACCGCCGGTCGAGCCGCTGCCACCGCCCGACGAGCCGCTGCCACCGCTCCCGCCGCTCGCGCTCTTCTCCTGCCGGGCGCTTTCCTTGTACGCCTTGCTCCGGTAGTCGGTGACGTAGAAGCCGGTCCCCTTGAACAGTACGCCGGCCCCTCCGGCCGGGACGCGCTGCGCCCTGCCCCTGCACTTCGGGCACCGCTTCGGCGCATCGTCCTTGATGCCGTGGAAGAGCTCGAACGAGTGTCCGCACTTGCGGCACCGGTAGTCGTAGGTGGGCATGGAGTCCGTCCTCCCTCAGTTCGTCGCGGAAAGCGCGCAGGCGATCGTGCCGGTCTCGACGACGTCCGCTGCGCTGCACCCCCGCGAGAGGTCGTTGCACTGCCGGGCGAGTCCCATCAGGATCGGGCCACAGGCCCGCGCTCCGGCCAGCCGCTGGACCAGCTTGTAACCGATGTTGCCGGCGTCCAGGTCCGGGAAGACCAGCACGTTCGCGGCTCCCGCGACCACGCTGCCCGGCGCCTTCCGGCGGCCCACCTGCGGGTCGATGGCCGCGTCGAGCTGCAACTCGCCGTCCAGGTGCAGGTCCGGCCGCCGTTCCTGCGCCAGCGACACGGCCTGCCGCACCTTCGCCACGTGCGGATGGTCGGCCGACCCGCGCGTCGAGAACGACAGGAAGGCGGTGTGCGGGATCTCCCCCGTCAGGCGCCGGAAGTGCGTCGCCGCCATGATGCCGATGTCCGCGAGTTGCTCCGCGGTCGGGTCGGGCACGACCGCGCAGTCCGCGAAGACCAGCACGCGCTCGCGCCCGGCGGCGGCGGGCAGCACCATCAGGAAGTACGAGGACAGCGTGCGGGTGTCCGGCGCCAGGCCCACCAGGTACAGCGACGCCCGCAGCACGTCCGCGGTGGTCCTTACCGCCCCGCACACGAATCCGTCCGCCAGCCCCACCCGGACGCGGCACGCCGCCTGGAAGAGGGGGTCGCGGGCGTAGCGCTCGAGGTCGGCACCGCCCAGGCGGTCACCGCGCGCCGCGCGCAACTCGGCGGCGGTGCGCGCGATCTCGTCCGCCCCGTCCGACTCGATCAGCTCGACGCCGGCGAGCCCCACGCCCGCCTTGCGCGCGGTCTCCCGCAGCACGGCGCGGGAGCCCACCACGGCCACCCGGGCGATGCGCTCGCGGACGATCGTCTCCGCCGCGCGCACCACGCGCTCGTCCTCCGCCTCCGCCAGCAGCAGCCGCTGGGGACGCGACCGCGCCGCACGCCGCAGACGCTCCAGGATCGCACTCAAGCCGGTGGTCGCCCCGTCGTCCGTGCCGCGCCGCGGGTCCGCGCCCCGCGGCGCGCCGCCGGCCGCAGGCGCTCGTCCAGCCGCGCCGCCACCAGCCGCGGCACCAGGTCCCGCACGTCGCCGCCCAGGCGCGCGACTTCCTTCACCAGCGTCGAGTTCAGGTAGGTGTACTGCTGGCTCGGCATCAGGAAGACGACCTCGAGCCGCGGCGAGAGCCGGCGGTTCATCAGCGCCATCTGGAACTCGAATTCGAAGTCGCTGACCGCCCGCAGGCCCCGGATCATCACCTGAGCGCGCACCCGGCGCGCGCAGTCCACCACCAGGTCTCCGAACGACACCACGGCCACGCTCTTCATCCCCCGCGTGGCGTCGCGGATCATCTCCACGCGCTCTTCCAGCGTGAACAGCACTCCCTTCGCCGGGTTGTCGGCCACGGCCACGACCACCCGGTCGAAGAGGTGCGCCGCCCGCTGTACCAGGTCGAGGTGCCCGTTGGTGAACGGATCGAACGTCCCGGGGAACAGCGCCGTCCGGCTCGTGGTCATCGCCCTCGCTCCTCGGCGGCGGATGGCTCCGCCGCCTGGTACGTGCTCAGCGTCGTCTCGCCGTACCGCCGCGTGCGTATCCGCGCGAGACACCCGCTCGATTCCGGCACCTCGTCCTTCGCGTGATGCTCGACCACCACCCGCGCCCCCGGCTTCAGCGTCCCCGGCCGCCCCAGCGTCTCCAGGACCTCCCGGGCCGGCCCTCCGCCGTACGGCGGGTCGGCCAGCACGAGGTCGGCCCGCGCCAGCTCCCCGCGCAACCGCTCGAGCCCGCGCGGCAGGTCGAGCGCCCAAACCCGGCTGCAACCGGCCAGTCCGAGCGCCGCGAGGTTCTCCTCGAGCACCCGGCGCGCCGCCGCCTCGCGTTCGACGAACTCCGCCCGGGCCGCGCCGCGCGAGAGGGCCTCGATCCCCAGCGCCCCCGAGCCGGCGTACAGGTCGACCACCATCAGCCCGGCCAGGGGCTCGAGCGCCATGAAGAGCGACTCGCGCACGCGGTCCGAGGTCGGCCGCGTCTCCCGGCCGCGCGGCGCCTTGAGCCTGCGCCCTCCGAGGAACCCCGCGATCACGCGCACGAGCGGCTGCGAGTCTCCGCGAGCATCCGGAGGGTGTCAAGCGGGAGGCGCGACTTCGGCGCATCCACGCGCCCACGGGATCGGCCGCGGTCGAGGAGCGTCACGGCAGCTCCACGACCTCGAAGCCCGCCGGGGCCGCGAGCGTGAACTCGGCGGGGCCGCGCGACCGCACGAAGCGCCAGCGGGTGAGGACGTACTCCACGCGCTCTCCCGGGCCCGCCTCGACCGTCAGGCGGCGCGGCAGTCCGTCCGTCCCCAGCTCGACCCGCTGCATCACGGGCTCACCCGCCGCCGGCCAGCGGAGCAGGTACTGGCGCGCACCGACCTTGCGTTCCAGGATCCCGGTCGACTGCGGGTCCAGCAGCACGCCCCACCACACCAGCGCCCCCGCTGCCGAGCGGTTCCCCGCGCGCACCAGCTGGCGCGTCGCCGGCTGGAGCCAGTCGCCGCCGTCCGCGCGCAGCGTGAGGCGCTGCCCGTCCTCGAGCTCCAGGCGCGCGAACCGCGGCAGCTCCAGGACGAGCCGCCCGCGCACGACGGTGGTGCGCCCGCTCAGCGGGTCGAGCCGGCCGAGCCGCAGCGTGGCCTCGGCGCGCCCCGCCGAGCGCAGCCTGGCCAGCAGGGCGCGGCTCGAAGCCGGTGCGTCGCCCACGGCGGCGGCGACCGGGCCCGCGGCCGGCAGCCCCAGCAGCGCGCACGACAGGATCCACAGGGCCCGCCTCATCGCCGGCCTCCCGCGCGCTCCAGCATCCCCCGCAGCCGCTCGGGCCCGACGCGCTCGGCGTCCCCGGGGATGCGCACCCCGAAGCGGGAGCGGTCGGGGACGGCGGGGAACGTCACGCGGTCGAGCCGCAGCGTGAGGTCGAGCGGGCCGGCCGGCGCGTGCACTTCGACCAGGGCCGGCCAGTCCACGCCGTCCACCGACTCCCAGCGCTGGTATTCGATGACCACCCCGCGGCCGGCGTCCCGCCACTGGCGCGCCCACGCCGGGACGCCGGCCGCGTCGACCGCCAGCGCGATCGAATCCGCGGCCTCCGCCCAGCGCAGCACCAGCCACCGTCCCTCCCACGTCCCGTCCGCCCAGGCCGGCCGCGGCGGCCGCCACCCGGCGCTCACCAGGCGCGTCGCGAAGCGCCCCGGCCGTTCGACGCCGAGCGAGTCGCTCCCCGCGTCGAGCGCCAGGCCGAGCCGCTGCGAGGGCACGTAGGCCGTGATCGAGTCGCCGTCCAGGGCGACATCGAGGGCCGCGCCGAACAGCGATCCGACGCGCAGCCGGAAGGCCTCCGGCCACGCCACCACGAACCCCGCCTGCACGGCCGGCAGCCGGAGCGGCGGGCAGCTGTCGCACGCCGCACCGGCCCGTGCCCAGACCGTCGCCGCCCCCTCGACCATGGCCGCGCGCTGTTCGCGTCGCGACAGCTGCGACAGGTAGAGCTCCTCGCGCGCCCCGCCGGTCACCGGCGCGACTCCCGTCGGGCGCGGCGCGCATCCCGCGACCAGCGCCAACATCATCGCCGCCCGCGCGACGGCCCGCCGGAGCCTGGTCATCCCGCCCGCACCGCCAGCACGCGGAGCACCTCGTCCGCGACCTCGTCGGCCGTCCGGCCATCGACCGGGACCCGCGCCTGCGCCACCTGTTCGTACAGGGGCCGGCGCACGGCCAGCAGGGCGTCGATCCGCTGCGACAGCGTCGCGGCACCGCCCGCCGCGGCGGTCGAGAGCAGCGGACGCGAGCCCGCGGTCTCCGCCAGGCGCAGCGCCGCGCAGGCCGGGCTGACCTCCAGCCAGACGACGCGGCAGCGCGCCGCCAGCGCGTCCCGGTGAGCGGGGTCCAGCACGATGCCCCCGCCGCAGGCGATGACGCCCGCCCCCGCGGCCAGTGCCTGGTGGAGGATGCGGCCCTCGAGGCGGCGGAACGCGGGCTCGCCCTCGCGCGCGAAGAGCTCGGCGACCGAGTGGCCGCGTTCGGCCTCCGCCATCGCGTCGAGGTCGGCGACGGCCGTCCCGAGCCGCTCGCCCAGCGCCCGCGCCACGGTACTCTTGCCGGCGCCCATGAAGCCCACCAGGGCGATGGGGCGCTGATCCGGGATCGTCATGGCGGACACCCTACCCCGGATGATTCGAGGACCGCCAGCCGCGGCCAGCGGAGGCCCGTGGTCCGGGCGCACAACGACGACGGCCGCCGGGAGCACCGGCGGCCGTCGCGCGCAGCCGGCCCGCTACTCGTTGCTGGCCATGCTGGTGATGATCCGCGGGGTGACGAAGATGAGCAGTTCGCGGCTCGAGTCCACCGTGTTCGTGGAGCTGAACAGCAGCCCCAGCAGCGGGATGTCCTTCAGGAACGGCACGCCTCGGCGCACCGTGCCCTCGTTGGTGCGGATCAGGCCGCCGATGACGGCGGTCTGGCCGTCGTCCACCATCACGCGCGTGTCGGCCTCGCTGGTGTTGATGATGACGCCGCCCTGCACGGTGCTCTGCGTGGACAGGTCGCTGACCTCGGGGTGGAGGTCCATGACGATCTTCTTGTCGTCGGTCAGGTGCGGCGTGACCCGGAGCAGCACACCGATGGTCTGCAGCTGCGACACCGGGTTCCCCGCCACGTCCTGCACGATGAGCGGGATCTTCTGGCCGACCAGGATCTTGGCTTCCCGGTTGTCCACCGTCGTGATCCGGGGATTCGAGATGATCTTGGCCTTGCGGTTCTGCTCCAGCGTCTGCAGCTGGGCCTCGATGGAGCCCCAGTTCTTGAAGATGCCGAAGGTCAGCCGGTTCGCGGGATCGCTGATGCCGGTCTTGTGCTCGGCGGCCAGGTTGAGGCTGCGGTCGGGATTGTGCAGCGCGCCGCCGCCGGGCAGGCTCGTGCCGTTCCAGTACTCCGGCTCCGCCGGCGCGATGTTCCACTCGACCCCGAGCCCGCGCAGGGCCTCGACGTCGACGTCCACCAGCTTCGCGGTGATCTGGATCTGCGGCGTGGCGGTGTCGAGGTCGCGCGCCATCTTCTCGACCGGGCCCACCCGCTCGGGCAGGTCGCTGACGATCAGCGAGTTGGTGCGCTTCTCGACCAGGATGCTGCCGCGCTTGGTCAGCGAGCCGACCAGCGCGGTGGTGAGCTCGCCCGCGTTGGCGTAGTTGAGCTTCACGATGCGCGTCTCGAGCGCCACCAGTTCCTGCTGCTTGGCCCTGGCGGTCTCGCGCTCGACGGCCTCCGCCTGGAGCTTCGTCATCTGGTCCACGCGCAGGATGCCGTTCTCCTCGACGTAGTCCAGGCCGTTCGAGCGCAGCACGGTCCGCAGCGCGTCCTGCCAGGCGACGTTCTTGAGGGCGACCCGCACCTTGCCGCTGATCTCCCCGCTGATGACGATGTTGCGCCCGCTGAACTCGGAGATGGCGCGCAGCACGGTGCGGATGTCCGCGCCCTCCACCTCGATGCTGAACGTCCCCGAGCCGGTGCGGACGAGGCCCACCTGTTTCATGGATCCCGAGTCCTGCGCGCCGGCCGGGACGGGCGCCAGGGTGAGGAGGACGGTGCCGGCGACCAGCATCAGGCTCGCCAGGAGCTTAGCGGTTCGCATTCGAATCTCCCTTCCGCGTCAGTGGAATGGTCACCGACTGCGTCTGACCGTCCGTGGTGAGGCTCAGGATGATGGCGTCCCGCTTCAGACCTTCCACCACTCCGTTCATGACCTTGTCGCCGGGGCGCAGCACCGAGCTGTTCCCCCGGCCATCCTCGACGATGGCGAACTTGTCCGTGCTCCCCCACACGATGCCCACGACCTGCAGGGCGCCGACGTCGGGCGGGGCGTCGATGGGGACGTATTCCGCGCCGCCCACGAGCGGCATGAACGGGTCGCGCCGCCCCAGCGCGTTGTACTGGTACGTCACCTGGTCGTCGAGCCGCGCGACCGCGGGCGCCGGCACGGTGCTCATGCCGGGCCGCGTCGACGCGGGGACCGCCGTGACCTGCGGGCGGACGACCGCCGCCACGCGGGGCCGGCCGCTCACCGGCGGGCGGACCGCGGGACTCCCGACCTTTGCCGGGACCGCGACCGCCGCCGGAACGGCCTTCGCCGGAACCACGGCCTTCGCCGGGACCGGCTTCCGTGCGGGCACCTTCGTGCCCGCGATGACGTTCTGCGCCTGCACGCGGGTCTCGGCCCGCGCCGCGACCTGGCGTGCGGCGAGGACGGCGCGCGCCTCGACCGAGGAGCCCGCCAGGACCGGTTCCGCCGTCAGGCCGGCGCACGCGACCAGCAGCACCACCGCGGTGCGCGCGACCCCGGCGTGCGGGATCCGCTTACGAAGACTTGCGCGCATCCGGGCCTCCCCCCTTGCGGGCGCTCTTCGCCGGCGCCACCGCCGGCGTGGTGTTCAGGCTGTAGGCCGACGCGGTGACCTCGATGGCGGTCGTGGCGAGCGGGTTGGCCGCGAGGCCCGGGTTGGTCTTGAGCCGCAGGTCCGTGACCGTCACGATGCGGCGCAGGTTCGCCAGCTCGGCGAGGAAGGACCCCACCTGGTGGTAACCGCCGCTGACCGCGATCTGCACCGGCATCTCCGTGTAGTAGGTCTCGGTCTTGGGGGCCGAGGGCTTGAAGCGCCCGAACTGCACGCCGGTCTCCTGGCCCGCGAGCGTGATCTTGCGGAGCAGCGAGCCGAGCTGGCGGTCCGTCGGCAGCAACTCGGCCGCCAGCACCCAGCGGTCGTGCAGCTGCTCGTACTCCGCCTCGAAGCGGGGCAGGTCCGCCACGGTGGTGCGGGCCCGGGCCAGCTCGGTGGACTTGCGTTCGAAGTCGCTCTTGAGCGAATTGAGCCGGTCCTGCTGGTTCGGGTAGCCGAACGGCAGGAAGTGCGTGAAGAAGAAGACCCCCAGCAGGCCGACCGACAGCAGCACGCTGAGCACCGTCTTCTGCACCACCGGGTTCTTGAGATCGAGGTTGGGCATGGCGTTCTCCCTACTGGGCCGGTTCGTCCGGAGTGACCTGGCAGGTCACCCGGAAGCGCACGACGTCGCGATCGGCGATGGCGGCATGCTCGGCCACGTCGAGCTCCACGTTCGCGAAGAGCGGTGAGCGCTCGAGTCTCGACATGAGGTCCGAGACCACGAGGTTCGAGAGCGTGGTGCCCTCGATGCTCAGCGTGGAGGCGCCTTCCTGGTTGACGACGCCGACCCACAGGTGCTCGGGGATGCAGCGCGCCAGCTCGTCCATGAGCCGCACGCTCTGCGTGCGTCCCTTCTGCAGCTTGCCGATGATGCCGAGCCGCAGGTCCAGCTCGGCGCGCTCCTGCGCCAGGCGGTTGACCCGCTCGATCTGGGGCGCCAGCACGCGCGACTGGGCGTCCACGTCCGCGATGGAGCGCACCAGGCCGTCGGCGCGGGTGCGCTGCGAGAGCGCCGTCCCCGCCACGACCAGCACCGTCGCCACGACGAGCGCGAGCGGCACGAGCATGTCGCCGGCCTTCAGCGCGACGGCGGACTTGCGCTGCCGCTTGTCCTCCCCGGGGAGGAGATTGATCCGGATCATTTCTTGTCTCCCACGCGGCGCAGCGCGAGTCCGATCCCGACCGTCAGAAGCGGCGCCACCTTCATGACGTCCTGCCCGGCGAACAACGCGGGGTCATAGCTGACACGGGCCAGCGGGTTGGCGATCTCGGTCGTGACGCCGAAGCGGCGCTGCATGAACTCCGGCACGCCCGGCGTGAGCGCGCTCCCGCCGCACAGCATGATGCGGGAGATGGCGCCCGCCTCGCCCGACGTGCGCAGGAACGCCTGCGCGCGCTCGAGCGCGGTCGCCAGCCCCTCGCAGGCCTGCTCGATCACCGGCGCGAGCTCGAGGCTCGAGCCCGACTCGCCGCGCACCGCGGCCGCGGCCTCGGCCTGGCTCAGGTTGAACTTGCGCTGCGCGGCCTCGACGAACGTCGTGCCGCCCACCTGCAGGTCCTTGGTGAAGTACGGCACGCCGGCCTGGACGATGTTGATGTTGGTCATCTCCGCCCCGATGTTCAGGATCGCGACGACCTCCTCGGGCGCGAAGTCGTAGTTGGCCTCGAGCGCGTTCTGCGCCGCGAACGAGTCGACGTCCACCACGGCCGGCGAGAGCCCCGCCTCGCGGATCAGGTCGCCGAACGAGGTGACCATGTCCTTCTTCGCCGCGACCAGCAGCACCTGCATCTGCTTCGGGTCGTTCGGCGCGGGGCCCACGATCTCGAAGTCGAGCGACACGTCGTTGATGTCGTACGGGACGTGCTGCTCGGCCTCCCAGTAGACCGCCTGCTGCGCGTCGGCCGCGGAGAGGCGGTTCATCGTGATCTTCTTCACGATCACCGCGCGGCCGCTCACCGCCGCCACGACGCTGCGCGACTTGATGCCGCGCGACTCGAACAGGTTGGAGATGGCGTCGGTCACCAGCTGGCGGTCCATGATCTCGCCGTCGACGATGGCCTCGGCGAGCGGAGCGGAGACGCCCCAGCGGGTGAGCCGCCAGGACTTGTTGGGCAACGACTCCAGCTCGACCGCCTTGATGGTGTGGCTGCCGATGTCCAGCCCCACGAGGGACTGCTTCTTGCCGAAGAGCATGTCTTCACTCCCTGGACGCGGTGCGGGCCTGACCCGGCACGGCGGGCTGGACCGCGGGGCTCTCTGGCCACTCGCGGCGGAACGAACGACAACGGGCCGAACTCCGGGCCACCCCTGGATCCGGGGACCCAGTCGGGTGACCTGTCATGGTGCTTATCGGCGGTACGCGGATTGGACTTGAGCGGACATTGCCCCCCCCGGCGGGGCCCCCGGGCGCGCCCTCACGACCGCTCCCGGAGCAGCACGACCGGCGTGGCGAGGCGATCCATGGCGTGCTCCCGGCGGCCGCGCTGCAGCGCCTCGACGATCCGGGCCATCTCCCGCTGGGCGATTTCGCGCAGGTAGCGGTTGGGTGAGGTGCGTTCGACGTGGGACCAGAGCTCGTAGGCCGCCGCGAGATCGCCGGAGTTCTGCCGGGCGAAGGCCGCGAAGCGGGCCGACTGGGGAGGGCCGTCCGGCAGGCGCGCGGCCTGCTCGAAGAAGTCGGCGGCACGTTCCAAGTCCCGCGCGCCGGGGCGCACGTAGTAGAGGAAGCCCATCTCGAACGCCAGTTCCCCGCTCGCCGGGTTGGCCGCGAGGCCCTTCCGCATGAGGCGCTCGGCCGCCGGGAAGTCCCGGCCCTCCTGGGCCAGGGCGAAGGCGCCGAACGAGTAGGCCGGCTCGAACCGGGGGTCGAGCGTGGTGAGGATGTCGAACACGTGCCCCATCCTCACGAACTGGTTGTCGGTGGCACGGTGCTGGCCGTAGTACTGCACCGCCCGCAGCCACGCGAGGTCGGCCGCGGTCGCGGCGTGACCGAGCGTCGCGGGTTCGAGGTAGCGCCCCGAGGGGTAGTACGACAGTTCCTCCAGCGGTTGCGGATGCGGCAGCACCCGCCAGGCGGCGCCCGCCAGCGTGAACGCCGCGGCGCCCAGCACGACGGCCGCCGTCCACGCGGCGAGGAAGCGGCGGCCGCGCGGGCCCACCGCGGCCGGCGCGCTCACTTGAAGTCCTTCGACTCGAAGGCCGCGGTGGCGAGGCACAGCACGCAGGCCACGTAGACCGCGGCGTAGCCGGAGGCCAGCCCGAGGTGCAGCCAGGTCGTCGGGGTGCCCTCGGCCGCCAGCGTGCGCATGTTGAAGAGCGGCAGGTTGGGGACCAGGTTGGCGACCACCGACAGCAGCCCGCCGAGCTCGCGGGGGAGCTTCTCGGCGAGCATGCGCAGGTCGTAGCTCCACTGCCCCACCACGTAGAAGCCCAGCGTGTAGAGCGCCGAGAGCACCGGCGTCGAGAGCGCCGAGAACATCACCGCCAGCGCGGTGATCACGCTGAGCTCGAGCCCGGCGAGGTAGACCCCCTCCAGCACCGCCAGGCCGTTCCCGCCCCAGCCGCGGAACAGGACGAGCCCCCACAGGGCCACGCCCAGCACCAACGCGACGCTCCAGAGCGTCGCCGAGAACCCGATCCACTTGCCCACCAGGTACGCCGGCCGCGTGATCGGGCGCGAGAGCAGGTTGTAGATGGTGCGCCGCTCGACCTCCTTGGCCACCAGGCTCGTGCCGGTGAGCAGGATGACGAGCAGCCCGAGCACCGAGATGCCCGTCAGTCCGAGGTCCACGGTGAAACGCCGCCCTTCGCCCATCGCCAGCGAGCTCGCCGCCTGCGTCAGGGCGAGCAGCGCCAGGCCGGCCACCACCACCCCGGCCAGCACGCGGTCGCGCGTCGCCTCGCGGAAGGTGTTGCGCGCGATGAGCAGCGGGATCATGCGCTCCTCCGCTCGTGCTCGGTCTCGGCGGCGGCCAGGAAGAGCGATTCGAGGGTCGGTCGCTGCGGCGTCACCGCGCGGATCGGGACGCCGGACTGGAGCAGCCAGCCCAGCACGTCCCCCAGCCGCGCCTCGTCCTCGACCCGGAAGACGGACTCGTCGGCACGCTGGGTGCGCGAGACCTGGCCCGCCCAGCGGGACGGCACCTCGAGCAGCGCCCCCGCCGCACAGCGGATCTCGACCGCCTGCGGCCCGTCCTCCACCAGTTCGCCGACGGTGGCCACTCGCGTCAGGCGGCCGCCGGTCATGATGGCCACCCGGTCGCACAGCATCTCGACGTCCGGCAGGATGTGCGAAGAGAACAGCACGGTCACGCCGCGCTCGCGCTGCTCGGTGATGAGGTCGCGCACGTCGCGGCGGCCGAACGGGTCGAGCCCGCTCATGGGCTCGTCCAGGATGAGCAACCCGGGCCCGTGCACCAGCGCGGCCGCCAGCCCGAGGCGCTGCAGCATGCCCTTCGAGTACTTGCGCAGGCCAAGGCGCGGTCGCTCGTCGAGCCCGACCCGTCCGAGCCAGTGGCGCGCGCGGTCGCGCGCCGCCGCCGCCGTCATGCCGGAGAGCCGTGCCGCCAGCTCGAGGTACTCGATGCCGTTCAGGTAGTCGTAGAAGTACGGCTGCTCGGGCAGGAAGCCGAGGCTGCGGCGCGAGGCGGTGTCCTCGACCGGCTCGCCCATCAGCCAGGCCTGCCCGCGCGTGGGCTTCAGCAGCCCGGTGAGGAGCTTGAGCGTGGTGGTCTTCCCGGCCCCGTTGGGACCGAGCAGGCCCATCACCTCGCCGCGGCGCACGTCGAGGTCCAGCGCGTCGAGACCGCGCGTCACCCGGAGCGTCCACGGGTGCACGTAGTGCTTCGCAAGCCCCCGGACGCACACGGCCAGGCCGGGATCCGGGGCAGTCGCCGCGGCCAGAGGGCGGCCAGTCGCTTGCCGGTCCGCAATCGAGGCGATCGAACTCTGCATGGTTTCGTCCACCTCCGGGTCCCCTCCGATGGGGCCAAGCCCTTGCGCCATCGGGCCATGGCCGGCCCTGTCGCATGGCGGCTCCACCGGGGCGCCTGTGCTTGCAACGGGCGTGCCGCACGGAGGTGAGGAGGCGGGGCGCCAGGGGAAGGCGGGGCGGGTGACCGGGCTCATCCGGACGCCACGAAGCTCTCCTGGGCAGGAGAACCTCGGGGGTCTGCCGCGCGTAGCGACGGGCCGGGCAGAGCGGCCCCGGGCTCCGTCAGTTGCTGGTGAGCACCAGCCTCAGGGTGGCGTCCTTGCCCTCGCCCGCGATCTGGTAGACCACGTTCGAGGAGTCCCCGTACACCGCGGTGCCGGGCGTCGTCACGCCGGTCGCCAGCGGCCGTGCCCACGCAGGCTGGTCCGCGTAGGCGGTGGTCGTGCTGCCGTCGAACGGGTTCTTGAGCGTGGAGCCGCCGCCGGCCAACCCGGGTGCGACCTCGTCCGCGGTCCCCGCGTACCGCCCGTTGTTCTGCACGCCGTAGTCCTCGGCCGCCAGCTGGAAGGTGTGCATGTTGGCCTTGGTGCTGCCTTCCTTGGCGCGGACCTGCATCGCGACGAAGTTGGGGATCGCGATGGCCGCCAGGATTCCGATGATGACGACCACGATCATCAACTCGATCAGGGTGAACCCTCTGGGCGATTCTCGCATGGCCCGACTCACCTTCCTGGCGGCGCTCCACGGCCGCCGTTTCGAAGTCCGTCTCCCGGCTCTCGCGTCATCGAATGGGCGGGAGGCGTCGCGCGCCTCCCGCCCCGTCTACCGTCGGCTGCTACTGGCCAGCGGTGAGCTGCAGCGTGAGGGCCGCGTCCTTGCCCTGACCCGCGATGATGTACAGCGCCGTCGACGAGTCGCTGTACGAGACGATGCCGGCCGTCGCGGTCGGGAACCAGCGGCCGGACGAAGCTGCCGATGTCGTCGTACGCAGTGCCCGTGTCGCCGTCGAACGGGTTCTTGAAGGTGGCGCCGCCGGCCGGCAGCAGGGGCGCGACGGTGGCGGCGTCCGCGGCGTAGACGCCGTCGTTCTGCACGCCGTAGTCCTCGGCCGCGAGCTGGAAGGTGTGCATGTTGGCCTTGGTGCTGCCTTCCTTCGCGCGGTTCTGCATGGCGATGAAGTTCGGGATCGCGATGGCAGCGAGGATGCCGATGATGACGACGACGATCATCAGCTCGATCAGGGTGAAGCCCTTCTGGGAACGGAACATGGCTGGCACTCCTCCTGGTGGATTCCTCGGGTCGCCCTTCGCGTCGTTTCCTGGACCCTCGACCTGCTAGTCGAGCAACCGCCGTGCCACGCGCGGCCTTCCCCGTGCTGCTTCCCTACTGCGTTCCCGCACTTCGAGTTGACTGCTTCGGGTCCGTCCTGCGCGTCCCCCGGGCCGGGCCGGGACCGCGCAATCCTCCTTGCGACCGGCCACCGGTTGCGCGATTCGCAATGCAGGCGGCCATTCCGTGCACGCTGCAATCCTCACGCGGCGTGCGTCTGGGGATCCTGCGGGACCGCGCCGTCCTCCGGCTCGCCGGCGCCGTTCCCCTCCACTCCGTACGCCAGCAGCTTGCGGTACAGCGTCGAAGCGTTGATCCCGAGCAGGTCGCTGGCCTTCTTCTTCTGCCAGCGGGTGTAGCTGAGCACCTTGAGGATGTACTCCTTCTCGAGCTCCTCGAGCGTCAGGGTGGGCGAGTCGATGATCAGGCTCCCCCGGTGGGCCGCGCCGAACCGGAGCTTGTCGGGCAGGTCGTCCGGCCCGACCACGCCGCCCTCGTCCAGGATGAGCGCGCGCTCCATGACGTTCTCGAGCTCGCGCACGTTCCCGGGCCAGTCGTACTTCATCAGCAGTTCCATGGCCTCCGGGCTCACGGTCTTGGCCGGGTTGTTCTGCGCGTAGCGCTTGAGGAAGTGGTCCACCAGCAGCGGGATGTCGTCCCGGCGCTGCCGCAGGTGCGGCAGCCGGATCGGGATGACGTTGAGCCGGTAGAACAGGTCGGCGCGGAAGCGCCCCTCGGCGACCTCCTTCTCGAGGTCGGCGTTGGTCGCGGCCACCAGCCGGCAGTCGATCTTGATGGGCTGGGTGCCGCCCACCGGGATGATCTCGCGCTCCTGCAGCGCGCGCAGCAGCTTGACCTGCGTGGCCGACGGCATCTCCCCCACCTCGTCGAGGAAGAACGTGCCGCCCTCGGCCACCTGGAACAGGCCGGCCGAGTCCCGCACCGCGCCGGTGAAGGAACCCTTCACGTGCCCGAACAGGTTGCTCTCGAGCAGGTCGCGGGGGATGGCGCCGCAGTTGATGCTCACGAACGGGCCGCTGGCGCGCCGGCTGCTGTAGTGGATCTCGCGCGCGATGAGCTCCTTGCCGGTGCCGCTCTCGCCCTGGATCATGATCGTGGCCTCGCTGTCGGCCACCTTCCCCACCATCTTGAAGACGCGCTGCATCTCGTCGGAACTGCCGATGATGACCTTCTCCTCGTGCCCCTTCTTGAGCTCCCGCTTGAGGTACTGGTTCTCGCTCCGCACCCGCCGCATCTCGATGGCGTTGCGCACCACCAGCTTGATCTCGTCGTTCTTGGCGTTCTTGATGAGGTACTGGAAGGCCCCCAGGTTGACGGCGTCGATCGCCGACTCCTGGGAAGCGTAGGCGGTCATGATCACCACCGGCAGCGTCGGGTCGATCTTCTTGATCCCCTGCAGCAGCTGGATCCCGTCCATCCCGGGCATGCGGATGTCGGTGATGACGACGTCGAAGCCCTCGCCCCGGACCTTCTCCAGCGCGTCCCGGCCGCTGTTCGTGGACGCCACCTGGTAGCCTTCCTTGCGCAGCACGATGCCCAGGAACTGGGTCATGCTCTGCTCGTCGTCGACGATCAGGATCTTCTCCGTGGGCATGTGGATCACCTCTCCAGAAGGGCGTTCGTGGCTCTCAAGCGGCTTTCGCCAGGATTTCGACTTCGGCAGGCAGGCTCACCCGGACGATCGTGCCGCGGCCCGGCGCGCTCTCGAAGACCAGCGAGCCGCCGTGCCGCTCCAGGATCCGCTGGGCCATCGCCACGCCCAGCCCGGTGCCTTCCTGCTTGGTGGTGAAGAAGGGCTCTCCGACGCGCGGCAGGACCTCGGGGGCGATGCCGGCCCCCTGGTCCTGGAACTCCACGACCACCCGCCCGCCATCCGCCGGACGCCAGCGCACCGTCAGCGTGCCGACGCCGGCCATCGCGTCCAGCGCGTTGTTGACCAGGTTCAGCCAGACCTGCCGCAACTGCCCGCGGTCGCCCCGCAGGCGCACGCCGGTGCCCGGCGGCTCGAAGGCGACCCGGACCCCGGCGCCGCAACGCGGATCGCTCCGCAGCCCGTCGCGCAGCTCGTCCATGTGGTCGTCGAGGTCGAACGGCTCCAGCACCAGGTCGCGCTCGCGCGCGTAGCTCAACAGGTCGCACACGAACCGGTTGAGCCGCCCGCACTCCCGCGTGATGAGGTTCATGAGCACGGCACTCTCCCCCTCGGGCTTGAGCTCGCGCTGCAGGAACTCCACCGAGCCGCTGATCGGGTTGAGCCCGTTGCGCAACTCGTGCGCGATCCCCGCGGCCAGCGCGCCCACCTCGGCCAGCGTCTGGTTGCGGCGCGCGCGCTGCTCCATGGCGCGCACCGCGGTCAGGTCCTGGAAGACCGCCACGACCCCGGTCACCGCGCCTTCGTGGCGCAACAGGTTGGTGGTCACCCCCAGCACCAGCTCGTGACCGGCGGCCGAGCGCGCGGTCATCTCGGCACGCATCCGGGGCTCGCCGCGGGCCAGCGTGTCCTGCACCAGGTCGCGCAGCAGCCCGATGCGATCGGGCAGCGCCTCCCGCAGCGCGCGCCCGCGCAGCTCCGGCGTCCGCAGTCCCAGCACCTGCTCGGCGGCCGGGTTCAGGTAGGCCACCGTCCCCCAGGCATCCACCGTGAGGACGCCGGTCGCCAGGTGCCGCAGGATGACGTCGTTATCCACGCGCACCCGGTCGAGCTCGCGCGTGGTGCGCTCCAGGTCGTCGCGCGTGGCGCGCACCCGGCGCCCCAGCACACCGGCCAGCACCCCCACGATGGCGACGAAGGCCAGCAGCATCCCGGCCGGGAGCGCGGTCTCCGGGGCCGCGGCCCCGGAGGGGTCGACGCGCGCCGCGAGCGCCGGGAGGAGCAGGTAGGCGCCGCCCGCGCCCGCGGCGGCGAACAGCCCGCCGCCGAGCCGGGCCAGCAGCCCGCCCGAGATGACCACCAGCACGTAGAACAGCACGAACGGGCTGCCCCGCCCGCCGGTGTGCGCCGCCAGCGCCGTCACCAGGAGGAGGTCCGCGACCAGCTGCGCGTGGCCCTGGAGCGCGAGCGAGCGCCGGGTGCGAAGCGCGAGCGCGAACACCGCCGAGAGCGCCACGACCCACGCGGCCGACGCGGCGAACAGGGCGCGCGCCCCCCCGTCGGCGTCGGGGCGCATCAGCAGGCCCAACGGCAACGCCAGCGCCGCGACCACCAGCCGGCCCCACACCAGCGTCATCAGCCCACGCACGGGCGCCCGCTCCCGGCCACCGGGGCCGGGCGCGGGATGCGGCAGGGCGGGCGGGCTGCCCGGACCGGCCGGCTCGTGCGCGAGCGTCGTCATCGTCAGTTCGACCCGCCGGCGACCACGCTGATCAGCTTGAACATCGGCAGGTACATCGCGACCACCATGCCGCCGACCATGCCGCCCATCATCACGATCATCAGCGGCTCGATGATCGAGGTCATGCTGTCCACCGCGGTGTCCACCTCCGACTCGTAGAACACCGCGATCTTGGTGAGCATCTCGTCGAGCGCGCCGGTCTGCTCGCCCACCGAGATCATCTGCACCACCATCGGCGGGAACACGCCCGACGCCTTGAGCGGGGCCGACACCGTCTCGCCCTCGCTGATCGACGAGCGGGCCGTCATGATGGCCTCGGAGATGATCCGGTTGCCCGAGGTGCGGGCCGTGATCTCGAGGCCCGCCAGGATGGGCACGCCCGACGCGATCAGCGTGCCGAGCGTGCGCGTGAAGCGGGCCACCGCGCCCTTCAGCAGCACGTCGCCCAGCACCGGCACCTTCAGCATGGTCGCGTCGATGTTCCGGTGGCCGGACTCGGTGGCGTGGTAGCGCTTGAACGCGATCACCCCGCCGACGATCCCCAGCACCATCACCCACCAGTACCGCTGCAGCCCGTTCGACAGCATCAGGACGATCTTGGTGGGCAGCGGCAGCTCCCCGCCGAAGTCCGTGAACATCTTCGCGAACGTCGGGATGATGAAGATCAGCATGAAGGCCGCGGCGCCGACGCAGACCGAGAGCACCACCGCCGGGTAGACCATCGCGCCCTGGACCTTGCGCTTCAGGGCGTCCGCCTTCTCGATGTAGGTGGCGAGCCGCATGAGGATCTCGTCCAGCACGCCGCCGGCCTCGCCCGCGGCCACCATGTTGCGGAACAGGTCGTCGAAGACGTCCTTGTGCTTGCCCAGCGCGTCCGCGAGCGTCGCGCCGGCCTCGACCTCGCGCGTGACCTCGCCGATCACCCGGCCGAACGAGGGCTTCGACGACTGCTTGGCGAGGATGTCGAGGCACTGGACCAGCGGCAGGCCGGCCGAGATCATGGTCGCGAACTGACGGGTGAAGATGGCGAGGTCCTTGGTCGTCACGCCGCTGCCGCCCAGCTTCGGCATCTTGAAGCCGCCGGACTTGGGCCGCATCGAGGTGACCAGGATCTTCCTCTTGCGCAGCAGGTCGACGGCCTCGTCCTGGCGCCCGACCTCGATCTCCCCGCTCTGCGCCTCACCGGCGAGCGTGCGTCCCTTCCAAACGAAGACAGGCATGGGATCCTCCTACGCGACTTTCCGGTGGGTCGAACCGCCCGCCGAACCGGCCCAGACCTTCCCGAGCATCCCCTCGAGCTCGGTCCGGTCGCTGCAGTGTTCGAACGCGTCCTCGGGACTCAGGTGCTTGTCGAGCACCGCCTGCAGGAGCGCCTGGTTCATGGTCTGCATGCCGAACTTCTGCCCGGCCTGCATCAGGCTGTAGATCTGGTGCGTCTTGCCCTCGCGGATCACCGCCTTGATGGCCGGCGTGCACACCAGCACCTCGGCGCACAGGATGCGCCCCGAGCCGTGGCTGCGCGGGATGAGCTGCTGGGTGATCACGCCTTCGAGCGTGAAGGCGAGCTGGGTGAGGATCTGCTTCTGCTGGTCGGCGGGGAACACGTCCACGATGCGGTTGACCGCCTCGTAGGTCGAGTTGGTGTGCAGGGTGGCGAACACCAGGTGCCCGGTCTCGGCGATGGTGAGCGCCGCCTCGATGGTCTCGAGGTCGCGCATCTCGCCGATCAGGATGATGTCCGGGTCCTGGCGCAGGACGTACTTGAGCGCGGTCGGGAAGGACGTCGTGTCCGAGCCGACCTCCCGCTGGTTCACGATGCACTTCTTGTGGTGATGGATGTACTCGACCGGGTCCTCGATGGTGATGATGTGGCACTGGCGCGTCTGGTTGATCTTGTCCAGCATCGCCGCCAGCGTCGTCGACTTGCCGCTGCCGGTCGGCCCGGTCACCAGGATCATCCCCTTCATCCGGTTGGTGAACTCCCGGGCCACGTTCGGCAGCCCCAGCTTGTCCATCTGCAGGATCTCGAAGGGGATCTGGCGGATCACCATGCAGACCGTGCCACGCTGCAGGAAGACGTTCGCGCGGTAGCGCGCCAGGCCCTTGATGCCGAACGAGAAGTCCAGCTCCTTGGTGGTCTCGAAGCGCTTGCGCTGTTCGTCCGACATCACGCTGTACGCGAGCTTGCCGGTGTCGTCGGGGCTGAGCACCTCGTACTCGCTCGGCGCGATGATCCCGTCCACGCGGAACTCCGGCGGCACTCCGGCCGTGATGTGCAGGTCCGAGGCCCGCCTCGACACCATGTCCTCGAGCAGCTGGCGAAGGGTCACCACGTCTGGTCCTCTCCTCTCCGATTCGACGGTGAGGGCCCCCGCCGGTTGCGGGACCCGCGCCGGTGCGTTCCTAGAACTGGTCGGCCGCCGTCTCCTTGAGCACTTCCTCGACCGTGGTCATGCCGCGCTTGAGCTTCTCCAGCGCGTCGCGGCGCAGGGTCAGCATGCCCTGCGAGATGGCCACGCGCTTGATCTCGTTGGCCGATGCCCGCTCCAGCACGAGCTCGCGGATCGCCGGCGTCATCGACATCACCTCGTAGACGCCCTGCCGCCCGCGGTAGCCGGTGTTGTTGCAGTCCACGCAGCCGCGTCCCTCGACGAACGTCGCGCCGGCAGCCTGCTCGGGGGTGAGCTGCAGTTCGTGCAGCACCTCCTGGCTGAGCGTGATCGGCGCCTTGCAGCCGTTGCACACCTTGCGCACGAGGCGCTGGGCCAGGATCAGGTTCACCGACGACGCCACCAGGAACGGCTCGACCCCCATGTCGATCATGCGGCCGATCGCGCTCGGCGCGTCGTTGGTGTGCAGCGTGGAGAGCACCAGGTGGCCGGTGAGCGCCGCCTTCACCGCGATCGAGCCGGTGTCCAGGTCGCGGATCTCGCCCACCATGATGATGTTGGGGTCCTGCCGCAGGAACGCCTTGAGCGCCGCGGCGAAGGTGAGGCCGATGTCCTCGTGCACCAGCACCTGGTTGATGCCGTCGAGGTTGTACTCGACCGGGTCCTCGGCGGTCATCACGTTGACCTCGGGGGTGTTCACCCGCGAGAGCGCCGAGTAGAGCGTGGTGGTCTTGCCGGAGCCGGTGGGCCCGGTGACCAGCACCATGCCGTACGGGTTGGCGATCGCCGAGATGAACTCCTTCATCGAGGCCGGCTCGAAGCCGAGCCTCTCCAGGTCGATGTTGAGGTTCGCCTTGTCGAGGATGCGCATCACGATCTTCTCGCCGAAGATGGTCGGCAGCGACGAGACGCGCAGGTCGATGGTGCGGTTCATCACCTTGATCTTGATGCGCCCGTCCTGCGGCACGCGCCGCTCGGCGATGTCCAGCTCCGCCATGATCTTCAGTCGCGAGAGGATGGCGGCCTTGAACTTGAACGGCGGCGCCATCATCTCCTGCATCACGCCGTCGATGCGGAAGCGCACCCGCATGCTCCGCTCGTAGGGCTCGACGTGGATGTCGGAGGCGCCCTTGCGCACCGCGTCGGCGATGAGCGAGTTCACCAGCTTCACGATCGGCGCCTCGTCGGCCGCCGAGAGCCCCGCCTCGGCCTCGGCGCTGTCGTCGTCCTCGACGACCGAGAGGTCGTCCTCGATGCCCTTCATCACGTCGGCCATCGTGCTGGCCGAGTCGTAGGCGCGGTCCAGGGCCTTCTTGAGCGCGGCCTCCGTCGCGACCCGCGGCTCGACCTCGTAGCCGGTGATGAACTTGATGTCGTCGATGGCGAAGATGTTGGTCGGGTTCGCCATGGCGACCACCAGCCGCCGCCCGCTGCGGGCGACCGGCAGGGCCATGAAGCGGCTGGCGACGTCGCCCGGGATCAGGCGCGTGAGCGCCGGGTCGGGCGTGAAGTTCTTCAGGTCGAACTGGGGCGTCCCGTAGTGCGACGCGAGGAACTCCAGGAGCGCGTCCTCGCTGATCGCACCGATCTTGACCAGGTTCCCGGTCAGGCTCCCGCCCATGTTCTTCTGCTGGAGCGAGGCCTTGCCGAGCCCGTCCTCGTCGATCAATTGGGCTGCCAGGAGCAGCTGTCCGATGTCTTCCTGCACGAATCTCGTCCCCGGCGGTGGTCCTGCCACGCGACACGCGCTCCGCGGCAGCGGAGACTGGAGTCGCGCGGCGCTGAGCCTGCGAACGAAAGCCACGTGCATCCGCGCGGCCGGACTCCAGGGAGCAAACGGCCGCGCACGATGCACTTGGGCGTCGTGTTTCACCTGGGTTATCGGCCGGCCTCCCCGGACTCCTGAACCAGAATCCGCAGGCGGAAAGCCGCGCCGGGGATGCCGATTGCAAGGCCCTCAGGGCCCGGACGGGCCGCCCGGCTTCGCTCGACTCCCGGCCGCAGGCGCCCGGGCGGGGCCGACGCGGATCCGGGGCCGGAGGCGCTCGTAGAGGCGCGGCCCGATGCCGGGCACCGCGAGCAGGTCCTCCGGTTCCCGGAACGGGCCGTGGGCGCTGCGGTGCTGCAGGATGCGTCCGGCCAGCACCGGACCGATGCCGGGCAGGGCGTCCAGCTCGGCGAGCCCGGCCTGGTTGAGGTCGACCACCGCCCCGGCCCCGGCCGGTTCCGGGCCGGCGCTTCCCGCCGGCGGGCCGGCGGCGGGCGCCGAAGCGCCGCTCGAGACCTCCGTCGTGGCCGGCGGCGCGGGGGTCATGCGCGGGTGCGCCGCGCGCCACAGATCACGCGCCGCGCCCAGCGAGAGGAGCAACGCGACCACCAGCGCGCCGCGCCGCTCCGCCGGCGTCCAGGCAGGCATCCGGTCTCCGCGGGGGCGCGCCGTTCCCGCGACGGGCGGGGCCTTCGGCGGCCCGGCCCGCTCGCGGGAGCCGGGGTCAGTCGAACAGCCTCCACACGAAGCTCAGCACCACGCTGCGCCGCTCGGTCAACGCCGGCAGTCCGGTCGCCGAGTCGGTCCACGGCTGCTCGCGCACGCGGTCCTCCAGGTTGGTCGCGCGGACGACGATGAGCGCGTCTTCCAGCAGCGTGACCTGGCCGACCAGCGCGAAGGTCACGAACCCGGGCAGGCGCCGCAGCGGCTCGGCCTGCGCCTCGCGCGACCCCACTCCGGCCGCCTCGCCCCGCAGTCCCAGGCGCAGGTCGCCGCCGAGCAGCGTGACGTGCCCGTCCAGCCAGGCCCGGAAGCCGGCATCCGGGTCCGACCGCGGGGCGCGCGCGACGCCCGCCGGCGTGACGGTGCTGCGGTGGGCGAGACCGAAGCCCTCGAGCCCCGCGCCGGCGTGCCGCCCCGCCCACTCGACTCCACCCTCGGCGAGCGCGAGGTCGTAGGTACCGGGCTCGGCGCGCAGCCCGCGGCGCAGCCACAGCTCCTCGAACGGCAGCCGCTCGAGCAACGCGCGCGAGTACACCCGCCCCGCCCGCAGCGAGGCGCGCGGGCGCCAGGTCGCGGGCTGGGCGCGCGCCAGCCGGATCGTGCCGATCCAGGCGTGCTGCAGGAACGGGTCGGTCCCCGCGGCAAGGTCCGCCCACACCGGCGCGAGCGTGCGCTCGATCCCCAGCGACGCGTCGGCCCCGCGCGCGCGCACCCGGAACGCGGCGCTGGGCGCCACGTCGAAACGCTCCACTCCCCCGAGCCGGCCCGCGCCCACGGAGAGATCCAGGCGTCCGCCCGCCGCGGGCAGCTGCGCGCGGACCGAGCCCCACAGGTCGCGGCGCTCGCGCGAGAACGCCCCGCCCCCCGACCGGCTGACCGAGGCATCGCTCCATTCGATCCGCGCTCCGGCTTCGCGTCCGTCGCGCACCTGTTCGAAGCCGGCGCCCACGCGGGTCTCCCGCGCGGCCCGGCTGGAGTAGTCGAGCCGCCCGCCGGAACTCTCGTGCTCGTCCATCCCCTGCGAGACCGCGGCCGTCCAGGCCGCCCCGCCACGCTGCCAGCGCCACCGGGCCGCCGCGCTCCGGCCCGACGCCGACTGCCCCTCCATGCTCCCGAGCTGCGTCGCCGCACCGCGCTGGGAGTATTCCGCCGAGAATCGGTGGCGGCCCCGCGCCACGTTCGCGTGCGCCCCCCACAGGTGCCGGTTGGTGAGCATCTGCCCCGCGACCGCGCCGCTCTTGCCGCTCGCCACGTCCACTGCGAAGTCCCGCAGCGAGTCTCCCCGGGCGAGGGTCAGCGCGTTCTCGTCGACGCCTCCCGCGCCGTTGGCGAGCGCGAAGGTGGAGTGGGCCCGCCGCTCGACGGCGAAGGGCCGGGCGCGCAGTTCGGCGAGCGTCCCGCCGAGTCCGGCGAGCGTGGCCTCATCCGCCCCGCGCACCTCGAGGGAGTCGTACCAGGCGAGCGGGGAGCGGGCCTGGCACACGCCCGGCCAGGGCATGGCGGCGGGTGCGCGGCCGGGCTCGTCCAGCCGCCAGCTGCCGACGACCAGGCCGGCCAGCGCGGCCGGAGGAGCCATCCCGTACCACGCCCCGGGCTGCCAACCGGCACGCCCGGGCTGCCCCCACCACGAAGCGGCGTCCCACAGGCCGAGTCCCGCCAGCGCCGCGGCGCCGGCGTCCGGGGCCTGCGCGCGCGCGGCGGGCGCGGCCAGCGTCAGGAGGAGAGCCGCGCCCGATAGCGCCCGAACACCGCGACGAGCGGCGTCCCGAGCAGCACGAAGAGCAGCAGGTTGGAGCCGGTGTGCCATAGCGCGAATGGGATCCCTTGCAGGAGGACGACCCGCATCTGGCCGAAGACCAGGCCGGTCGCCACGTTGGTCACGAGATCGAACCACAGGGTGAGCGCGAGGGCCGCGGCGGCGAGCGCGACGCCGCGCACGGCCACGGGGCGCCCGTGCAGACCGAGCGCCGCGAAGCCGCCGCCGACGATGCCGGCCGGGACCTGCCCGAGCAACTGGGCCACGGTCACCAGCGGATGGGCGGGACCGTACGGGTTCAGCAACGAGTACACCAGCATCGTGAGCCCCCCGACGAGGGCGCCGTCGCGGGCGCCGAGCAGCACGCCGGCGCCGAAGATCCCGAGGGTCTGCACCTCGAAGTCGGGGGGGCGCGGCGCGTAGGCCCCGGCGAGGCAGACAGCGACGAGCAGCGCCATGTACGCAAGGCGGCGGGACGTGAGCGGCGGGCGCTCGATCGCGGGCTCCACAGGGGGCGGGAGGTCATCCATGAGGGCCCGCGCAGATTAGGGTCACCGGTGCGCGCAAGTCAACGGAACCGGGGTGGCGACGTTCGAGGCGGGCGCGGCCCGCCGGCCGCCCGCTTCCGCCCCGCCTCGCGCGTTCGCCATGCCGGCCGGGAGCGTCTCCCGCGCCGGCCGGCCCCGCCCGATCGCCGCGCTCGCTCCGGCGAGGATCAGCCGGGGACGCCGGCGGCTTGTTTGAGGGGGCCCAGTACGCTCGCGGGGACCGGCAGTTCGCCCAGCGCGGCGCCGCGCGGCCAGCCGTGGTAATCGGAACCGCCGGTCTCCAGCAGACCGAGACGCCGCGCCAGGGCGTGGAAGCGTCGCACCGCGGCTGCGCCGTGCTGGGGATGCCAGACCTCGATGCCACGCAGCCCGGCGTCGGCGAGTTGCTCCACCACCAGGTCGGGCAGCGAGGGACCGGGATGGGCCAGCACGCTCACCCCGCCGGCCGCGTGGATCAGGGCGATGGCGTGCTCGGGATGGAAGGCCGGCCGCTGCACGAAGGCCTCGCCGTGCGCCCCGATGAATCGCCGGAAGGCCTCGTCCACCGTCTCGACGTGCCCGGCGCGCACCAGCGCTTCGGCCACGTGCGGTCTCCCCACCACGCCCGGCCCCGCCAGCTCGAGCACTTCCTCGAAGTCCACCGGGGCGCCCAGGGCGCGCAGGCGATCGACCATCGACTGGGCGCGGCGCAACCGCTCGTCGCGAAAGCGCGCCAGCGAGTCCGTCAATCCGGCATCCTCCGGGTCGAGGTAGTAGCCGAGGATGTGCAGGTCGGCGCCGTCCAGCGTGGAGGAGACCTCGATCCCCGGCACCAGCTCGAGGGCCGTCCCGGCCGCGATCCGCGCGCGCTCCACGCCCTCGATCGAGTCGTGGTCGGTGATGGCGAGCGCGGCCAGCGAGCGCTCGAGGGCGTGCGCCACGACCGCCTCGGGCGTGAGCACGCCGTCGCTGAAGAGGGTGTGCACGTGGAGATCGACCCGGCGACCGCCTCCCGGGGCAGGCGGCCGATGCATCACACCCGCTCCAGGGCCCTGCGGAGCACCCCGATCTTCTGGGCCACATCCGGGTAGTTCGGCTGGACGGCGTAGACGCGCTCGAACTCGGCCAGCGCGTCGGGCGCGTGGCCGGCGACTTCGTGGGCCAGACCGAGCTGGAAGCGCAGGCAGATACCCGCCTCGGACGCGTCCTCGAGGCCCTTCAGCGCGCGCGTGAACTCCTCGACCGCCTCGTCGAATCGCCCTTCGTCCAGCAGGCAGCGGCCGACCATCTCGGCCGCGCGCGAGGCGAACCTGGGGTCGCGCGCCGCGGTGCGGAAACACTCGACGGCCTGGTCGAACAGTCCCATCTCCCGGTAGGTCATGCCGAGATCATAGTGGCTCTGGGCGTCGCCCGAAATCTGCGACTCGATGCCGGTGCGGAACTCCGCGATCAGCGAACCGAGGTCGAGCGTGACGGCCTGCGCGCGGCCCAGGGTGACCTCGACCCGGCCGTTCGGGCCCTTCGCCCCTCCCGGCGCGCCCTGCTCCTCGACCGGCGCAGCCACCGGCGCGCCCGGCCCCATCCGCTGCATCCGGCGGGTCGCCAGTTCGTGGTGCGGGACGTGCTTCAGGGCACGCTCGAACCAGGCGCGCGCGCCGTCCAGGTCGCCGTCGTTCAGGGCACGGTCGCCGAGCCCGCAGGCGACCTCCGCCGCTTCGCGGGGCTCTTCGCGCAGCTCGCAGTTCCGGAGCCAGAGGGCCAGGACTTCGGGCGTGCAATGCGTGCTGCGTCCCAGGCTGCGGTAGATCGCGGCCGCGCTCTCCAGGCGCTCGAGCGCCTCGTAGGCCCGTGCCGCCTCCACCAGCGCGTCGGCTGCCAGGTCCTGCTCCCCCTGCTTGAACCGCTCGGCCGCCAGGCTCAGCAGGTCCTCGATCTCCGACATCTCCGGCATCGCGGAGATCGCGCTGGTCGCGGGGGTCGAGTCGTCCCCGGGATCGGCCGCCGACTCCTGCGGTGAGCCGAAGTGCCGTTCGGGGGGCGACGGAGGCGTCGCCTCCGAGGCCTCCGCCTCGGGCTGCGGCTCGCCGCGCAGCGGGGAGACGAACGTCCGCTGGTGCTCGAGGCCGTCGACGATCTCCCCGGCGGGCGCGTCCCCGGCATCGGGCGCGGCCGGCTCGGGGGCACTCGCGGCCGGGGCCGGAGCCGGCTCCGGTGCCGGGGCGCCGGCCTCGGCAGCGCGGGGCTCGACCACCACGGGCTCGACCACCACGGGATCCGCCGCCGCGGGCGCGGCCGAGGCCGTCTCCGCGCTCACCGGGGCCGGGCGCGCCGTGCCGGCGCCGGGCGCCAGCTCATCCGCCCGCGTCCGCGCCCGGGTGGCGTCCTCGGTCTGCGCCCGGCGGGCGTACTGCCGGGACGCCTCCATCAGCGATGCCGCCGCCCCGGTCACATCCCCCGCCTGCTGCTGCCAGTCGGCCGCCTTCTCCAGCAGCCGCGGGTTCTCGGGCGAGGCGTCGAAGGCCTTGCGCAGGCTGGCGGCGGCGCCGCGGAAGTTCTGCTCGTGGGCCAGGTGTTCGGCGTACTCCTGGTAATAGAGCGCCGCCTCGGTGCTCAGGCCGTCCAGCGCGTGGAGCTCGGCGAGATGCTGGAGCACCGCGGCGAGCGAGAGCGACAGCCGCGCCATCTTCTTGCAGACCGCGATGGCGTTCTTGTAGAGCCCCGCCCCCTTGTAGGCTTCAACCGCCTGCAGGTAGCGCCGTGACGCCTCGGCCAGGTCCTCCTTCTTGTAGAGGAGGTCCGCCATGACGACCAGGTTGATGGGCTCGGAGTCTTCTGCGCGGGTGAGCTTGTCGTACTCGCTCAGGGCGCCGTCCAGATCACCGCTCTGGAGACAGCGCTGGGCCCGTCGCTTGATGTCAATCGCCTTTTCCAAGCTGGCTCTCTCCGCGGAGCACGCCACCGCGCCGGACCCGGATGCGGCGGCCCTCCCGCCATGACGCAGTCCCTGTCAAGCGTTCAAGGCGGCATGCACGGCATCCTGGCAGCGCCGCGCCATTGGGCCGAGCGCTGTCCGGATGCGTTGCAGGCTCATCTCGATGTCGGTCTTATCGGCGGATGGCCCGGCGGACTTCAGGTTGATTTCCACGTTCAGCAGCGCCCCTTCCGACGCGGCGTTCGCCAGCAGCCCGGCCACCCCGGAGTCGCTCGCGGCATTGATGTTGCCCTTCTCCGCGACCTCGGCGGCCAGCTCGAGCACCTCGAGGCACGCCTGCGCGGTCTCGAGCGGCACGCGCATCGCCGCCAAGTCCGCGGCCGCCATGGCCTTCTCCCGCGCCTCGGCCTCGGCGGGGCTGGCCTGCGGCAGCTTCCGCGCCCGCAGCACCGCCTCGAAGGCCTCGCTGTCCCGGCGCGCCAGCCCCAGCAGCCGCCCGCGCAGCGTCGCCGCGTTGCGGCGCACCTCCTTCATCGCCTCCTCGTGCGCGGCGTACTTCTTCTTGCCCAGCGTCAGGCCGGCCACCATGGTCGGCAGGGTCGCGGCCAGCGCCCCGACGAAGGCCGCGACCGTGCCGCCCCCGGGCGTCGGGGTCGGCGAGGCGACCGAGTCGAAGAACGACGCCACCGAGACCGCCTCGGTGAGCGGCGGCGTCTTGAGGCGCAACTCCAGCACCTGGTCACGGCGGAAGTTCTCGAGCTGCAGGTAGTGCTCGGCGGCGTCGAGCATCGCGTACTCGGGGACCAGCCCCACGACTTCGCAGCCCTGGACGGCCGCGCCGTGCCGCGCCGCCTCGGCGCGCACCAGGGCGAGCACCCGGTGGATGGGAGTGGCCTCGGTGTTCACCAGGTTCATGCTCACCTGGGCCCGCCGCCCGCCCTCGATCGAGAAGCCGAGCGCCCGCACGTTCTTGAGGCCGCCGCTCTGCTCGCGGATCGAGGCGGCGATGGCCTTCGCCACCCGCAGGTCCGGCGTGTTCAGGTTCGCATTGAAGGCCACGAGGAAGCGCCGGGCCCCCACCGCGGTCGCCCCCGCAGTCGCGTGGATGCGCTCGGGACCGAAGTCGGGCTTCTTCTTCGGGTCCTTCCCGATCAGCTCGCGCAGCCCCTCGAACTCGCCGCGCCGCACGTCGGCGAGGATCACCCGGTCCGGGCGGGAGGCGGCCGCCTCGTAGAGGAACACCGGGATCCCCAGCTCCTCGCCGATGCGCCGGCCGGTCTGGCGCGCCAGCTCCGCGCAGTCCTCGAGCGTCAGCCCCTCGACCGGCACGAACGGCACCACGTCGGCCGCGCCCATGCGCGGGTGCTCGCCACGGTGCTGGTTCAGGTCGATCCGTTCGCTGCCGCGCTTCACCGCGCGGAACGCCGCCTCCATCACCGGCTCCGGCTCGCCCGCGAAGGTGAGCACCGAGCGGTTGTGGTCCGCGTCCATCTCGCTGTCGAGCAGCGTGACGCCGGGGACGGAAGCGATGGCCTGCATGATCTCCTCCACCACCTCGCGGCGGCGGCCTTCCGAGAAGTTCGGGACGCATTCGACGAGCTTGGACATGGACGTTGGGTTCTCCGTCAGTGGTTCCCGGGGGTTCGAAGAAGATTCCGGATCGGGTCCGGCCGCTGCGTGTGGATGGGCACTGCGTGAAGACGAAGCCGCACGGTGTCGGCGCACCCGGCGCGCACCCTCACGCGCGCCTCGCCACGCCGGAAGCCGAGCGCCAGGGCCTGCACCACGCGCTCGCCGGCCGGCACCCCGGCCAGCCGGAACCAGCCGCTCGTGTCCGCGGTGGCGCCGAGGTGCGTGCCCTGCACCACCACGCTGGCATACGGCAGCGCACGGCCACTCACCGAGTCGCGCGCCCAGCCCACGATCATGCCGGTCGTGTCGGCCGGGGCGGCCAGCGCTGGGGGACCGAGGACCAGCACCAGCAGTGCCAGACCCCCGAGCCGCGCCCGGATGCCCGGATGCAAGGCGGGCAAGCCCGCGCGGCCGAGGCGTGTCAACCGGACACGTCGCAGGCCGCGCGGGCTTGCCCAACGCAGCAGCCGGACATCCCGGCGCGGCGCCATCACGGCCAGACCCGCCGTTCGACGCTCGGCAGCGCCAGGTCGGCGCCCCGCATGAAGACGATGTCGGGCCGCACGGCCGGAAGCCAGTAGGGCAACTCCTCGAGCGACTCGCATTCCCAGACCACGGCGTCGCCCCAGGCGCCGGGGTTCAGGTGCCCCACCTCGGCCTCGACCCGCAACGCGCGTGCCGCGTTCCAAGTGATGCTCAGCAGCGTCTCCTCGGCATCGAAGCCGCACAGCCGGGCGGCCAGCGCCGCGCACTCGAGCAGGGACTGCGCCGGCGAGGTCCCGGGATTGAAGTCGGACGCGATCGCCCAGCGCGCGCCGCTGCGGCGCAGCATCCCGGCTTCGGGCAGCGACTGCCGCAGGGTCAGCGCCGCGCCCGGCAGGAGCACGCCGACCACCCCGGCCTCCGCCAGCGCGCCCCAGTCCTCCTCGGTCGAGCACTCGAGGTGGTCCGCCGAACACGCGCCCAGCTCCGCGGCGAGGCGCGCGCCGCCGCTGCGCTCGAGCTGGTCGGCGTGCAGCTTGACGTCCAGCCCCAGCTCCTTCGCGCGCAGCAGCACCGCGCGGCACTCCTCGACCGTGAAGGCCACCGGGTCGCAATACACGTCCACGGCGCTCGCCAGCTGGCGCACGCCGAGGTCCGGCAGCACGCGATCGACCATGGCGGCGAGATACTCGGCGCGGCGCTCCCGGAACTCGGGCGGCAGGGCGTGCAGCAGCAGCGCCGTGCGGTGCAGCCACGCCGGCACGCGCTGGGCAGCGCCCCGCATCAGCTCCAGCAGCCGGGTCTCCCCCGAGGGCGTGAGGCCGTAGCCGCTCTTGACCTCGACCGTCGTGCAGCCATTGGCGCGCCAGCGCTCGAGCCGGTTGGCGAGCGACTTCTCGAGCGCGTCGTCGCGCTCCGCGGCGGTCGCGGTGACGGTCGAGCGGATGCCGCCGCCCGCCGCGGCGATGGCGGCGTAGGCCTCGCCGCGGAGCCGGCGCTGGAACTCGGCGGCCCGGTGCCCGGCGAAGATCATGTGCGTGTGGCAGTCCACCAGCCCGGGGGTGACCAGCTTGCCATGGGCATTGAGCGGGCGGGCCTCGGGGTGACGCCGGGTCAACTCCGGGCCCGGCCCGACCTCCAGCACGCGGCCTTCCCGGAAGACGATCGCCCCGCGCGGGTAGCGCAGCACCGCGCGGCCCCCGGGGTCGGGCGTCACCACCTCCGAGGTGTTGTGCAGGATCAGATAGGACGTGCGCCCGGCCACCGCCCGTGCCGACGGATCCCGCGAGGGCCCGGGGCCCATCGAACCGCTCACGACGTCACGCCCGGCAGCTTCATCCCGGTCCGGCGCGCGTGCTCGATCGCGCTCGGGTAGCCGGCGTCGGCGTGGCGCATGACCCCGGTGCCCGGATCGTTCGTGAGCACGCGCTCGAGCTTCGCGTCCGTGTCGGCGCTGCCGTCGCAGACGATGACCACGCCCGCGTGGATGGAGTTGCCGATCCCCACTCCCCCACCGTGGTGGACGCTCACCCACGAGGCGCCCGAGGCCGTGTTGAGGAGCGCGTTGAGGATGGGCCAGTCGGCCACCGCGTCGCTGCCGTCACGCATCCCCTCGGTCTCGCGCCACGGCGACGCGACCGAGCCGGCGTCGAGGTGGTCGCGCCCGATCACGATCGGCGCCTTCAGCGCGCCCTCGCGCACCATGCGGTTGAAGCGCAGGCCGAGCCGCGCGCGCTCGCCGTAGCCCAGCCAGCAGATGCGGGCCGGCAGTCCCTGGAAGCGCACGTGCTTCCGGGCCAGCGGGATCCAGCGGTGCAGCCGTTCGTCGTCCGGGAACTCCTCGAGCGCGGCACGATCGGTGGCGAAGATGTCCTCCGGGTCGCCCGAGAGCGCGGCCCAGCGGAACGGTCCCTTGCCGGTGCAGAACAGCGGCCGGATGTACTCCGGGACGAAGCCCGGATAGGAGAACGCCTGCTCGTGCGGCAGCCCCCCCTGCTCGGCCTCGCCGCGCAGGTTGTTGCCGTAGTCGAAGACCACCGAGCCCAGTTGCTTCATGGTGATCAGGGCCCGCACCTGCGTCGCCATCGATGCACGGGCCCGGCGCACGTACTCCCCCGGATCCTGCACGCGCAGCGCGGCGGCCTGCTCGAGCGAGAGCCCCGCCGGGACGTAGCCGTTCAGCGGATCGTGCGCCGAGGTCTGGTCGGTGGCGATGTCCACCCGCAGGCCCTGCTTCACCAGGTGCGGGTGGGTCTCGGCCGCGTTGCCGACGAGGGCGACGCTCAGCGGCCGCCCCGCCGCCTGCGCCGCGCGGCACCAGGCGACGGCCTCGTCGTGGTCGCGGGTCAGCCGGTCGCAGTAGCCGCCATCCACGCGGCGCTGCGCGCGGGCCTCGTCCACCTCGACGGCCAGGCAGACCGCGCCGTTCATCGTGGCCGCCAGCGGCTGGGCGCCGCCCATGCCGCCGAGCCCGGCGGTCAGCACCAGCCGCCCGGCGAGCGAGCCGCCGAAGTGGCGGGCCGCGCACTCGGCGAAGGTCTCGAAGGTGCCCTGCACGATGCCCTGCGAGCCGATGTAGATCCACGAGCCCGCGGTCATCTGCCCGTACATCATCAGGCCCCTGCCCTCGAGCTCCCAGAAGTGCTCCCAGGTGGCCCAGCGGGGCACCAGCAGCGAATTGGCGATGAGCACCCGCGGGGCGCCGGGGTGCGTGCGGAAGACCCCGACCGGCTTGCCCGACTGCACCAGCAGGGTCTCGTCCCCCTCGAGCGCGCGCAGCGTGGCGACGATCCGCTCGTAGGCCTCCCAGGACCGGGCCGCCTTGCCGCGACCGCCGTAGACGACCAGGTCCTCCGGCCGTTCGGCGACCTCGGGGTCGAGGTTGTTCATCAGCATGCGCAGCGCGGCCTCCTGCGCCCAGCCCTTGCAGGACAGCGCGGTGCCGCGCGGCGCGCGCACGGGGCGGTACACGGCGGTCGGATTCATTCGCTCTGCTCCTTCTCCGCCGGGGGCTCCGGGACGCCGAGGAAGCGCGCCGCACCGGCGGCCAGGGCCCGCACGTCCCGGGTCCGCTCGGGCGCGACCGGCAGCGAATCGAGGAACGGCCTGCGGTACGAGGCCGTGACCAGGCGCGGGTCGCAGACCACCAGGACCCCGCGATCGTCGGAACGGCGGATCAGGCGCCCCACCCCCTGTCGGAAACGCAGCACCGCCTCGGGCACCGCGTCGTGTTGGAACGGATCGAGCCCCTGCTCGCGCAGCCGCTCCCCCCGCGCCTCGACCAGCGGCTCGTCCGGCACGGAGAAGGGGAGCTTCGCGACCACGAGGATCTCGAGTGCCTCACCCGGGAAGTCGACACCTTCCCACAGGCTCTGGACTCCGAGCAAGACGGCGCCACGCTCGAGGCGGAAGCGTTCGGCCAACAGGCTGGCGGGCCCGTCCCATTCCTGGGCCAGCAGCGTCCCGCCGGCTCCGAGGCTCGACAACAGCCGCTCGCGGGCCCGTCGCAGGCGCTCGTGCGCCGTGAACAGCACGAGCTGGTTGCGCCCGGTCGCCCGCGCCAGCTCGGCCACCACCTCGCTCACCACCTCCGCCTCGCCCCCGGTCCCCTCGTAGACGAACACCCGCATCTGGGTGGCGAGCGGGAACGGCGACGGGTACGAGGCCGTCTCGTAGGGCAACCCGCGCGACTCGCCCAGGCCCAGCCGCTCGGCGAGGAAGCCGAAGTCCCCGCCGGTGGAGATGGTCGCCGAGGTGAGGAACGCCGCGCGGGCCCTCCCGATCACCAGCCGCCGGGCGTGGTCCCCCACGCTCACCGGGGCGCCGTGCAGTTCGACCCCGCGCCCGCCTGAGCTCCGCCAGTAGACCCAGTCCCGGTGGGTCGCCTCGGAGAGGTGCCCCACGTCCACGCCGAGCTGGGCGAACCGGCCGCCGGCCTGCTCGAGCTCACCCACCAAATCGTCGGCCGTCTCGCCCGCGTGCAGCGCGTCCAGGTCCTCCGCCAGAAGGTGAAGCGAGCGAGCGAACCGGTTGCAATGGGAGAGGATGGACTCGAGCGGCTCGAGATCGCGCCCGAGCAGCTCGAGGGCCGAGCGGTAGCGTTCGCGGGCGCCGTAGACCTCGTGGCGCTCACCCCTGGGCTCGATCGCCGCGAAGAAGCGGTCGGCATCCTCGCGGGCCTGCGTGACCCGCTTCCCCAGGGCGTCCAACTCCTCGCGCTCGGCCCCCGAGCCGCCCTTCTCCGCGCCGAACAGCGGCAGGGCGAAGCCGCGCACCCGCGCGATGAGCCCCGCGGGGCTGCCCGCGGAGGCCGCCGCGACGCCCCCCCGCCGGCGGCCCGTGCCCACCAGCCTCAGCACCTCCTCGATGCGGTTGCGCGACACCCCGACCTCGAGCTGCCCCAGCAGTACGCTCTCGAGCCGGTGGGCCTCGTCCACCACCAGCACGTCGAAGTCGGGCAGCAGGCCCTCCACCTCGCCGGAGATCGCCAGCAGCGCGTGGTTCACCACCACCACGCGCGCCTGCGCGGCCGCGCGCCGCGCCCGCACCCAGTAGCACTCGCGCCCCTTCCGGCAGGTGAGCATGGTGCAGGCGTGCGGGTCCGCGCCCAGGCGCCCGCGCAGGCGCCGCATCGCTTCCGGGTCCGAGGCCGGGAAGCGGTCCAGGTCGCCCTCCTCGTCGGCGGCCGCCCAGCGGCGCAGCTCGTCGAGCGTCTCGTCCTCCTCGAGACCGCGGCCGCCGGCCTGCTGGAGGGCGCGCGGACAGAGGTAGTTCTGCTTGCCCTTGAGCCGGGCGCACGACAGCCTCAGGTCCAGCGCCTCCAGCAGCGCCGGCAGGTCCCGCTCGAAGAGTTGGTCCTGGAGCGAGCGCGTGCACGTCGCCACCACCACGCGGCGTTCGCCGGCCTGCGCGTGGAGCACCGCGGGCAGCAGGTAGGACAGCGACTTGCCCACGCCGGTCGGCGCCTCCGCCAGCAGCACGCCGCCCTGCTCGACGACCCGCGCGATGTCGGCGGCCAGCCGCCCCTGGGCCGCCCGTTCCTCGTAGCGCGGCCAGCGCTGCGAGAGTCGCCCCCCCGGCGCCAGCAACCTCTCGACCTCGCGGACCAGCGACATGCACCCCCTCCCGGCCTGGACGAGCCGTGGCGCGCATCATGCCCGAAGAGCGCGCACGCGCGCGAACGCCCCGGCGGGGCGGGTCCGTCAGAAGGTCGAGACCAGTTGCAGGTGGATCTTGCCTTCCAGCGGCGGCCGGCCCGGCTCGAGCCCGTAGTCCACGCCGACCAGTCCGCCCGCGGTCTCGAGCCGCAGGCCGAAGCCCACGCCGTCGCCCCGCTCCAGGACGAGCCGGTCGCCGCCCTGCGGCAACGCGAGGCGCGTGCCCATCTCGGCGTGGTCCCAGAACACGAAGGCGCGCTGCCCGCCGGGGCCGAGGAACCAGCGCCACTCCAGGCGCGAGAGCGCGTAGCGGTCGACACGGAAGGCCTCCTCGTCGTGGCCCCGCAGGCTGGCCGCCCCGCCCACCGGGTAGCGCTCGAAGAGCGGCAGCACGCGCTGCGAGCTGAGCCGGCCCGCGCCGGTCAGCTCCACGCTCAGCCCGGCCGCGCGGCCGAAGGGCCGGTGCCACTCGCCGTGGAACTCCGCGGCCGAGGCCCGCGAGCCCCGCTCCCCGGAGGGCCGCAGCACCTCGCGCTTGAAGGACTGCCGGGCGTCGACCCGCGTCCGCGTGCCGCGGCGCGGGGCGAGCGGCTCGTCCAGCGTGCTGCGCTCGAGCGCGAATAGCGTGCTCTGGATCTCCGCGCGCTCCAGCTCGCCGCGCTCCTGCACCACCCGCTCCTGCTCCCAGCCCACCTCGATCCGCTCCTGGGCGGCGACCGTGAAGCGTCCCCGCGCCCCCCAGCGCGTTCGCGCGTAGAGCGAGTCCTGGATCTGCTGCTGCATCACGCCCTCGAGCCGCAGGGGCGCACCGAGCAGGAGCGGCTCGGCGTAACGCGCCTCGAAGTCCGACCGTCCGCGGCCGCGCGACTCCCAGCGCAGTGCCGCCGCACGCCCGGTGCCCAGCACGTTCCCCAGCTCGAGCCGCGCCAGCCCGGCGGCGCCGGCGTCGCCCTGGAACCCCGCCACCGCCTCGAAGCGGTTGTAGCGCGGCTCCTCGACGTGGTACACGACCCGCGCCCGGCCCCAGTCGGCCTCTCCTTCGAGCCCCTCGAAGGAGACGTTGCGGAAGAGGCCGAGCTGCGCGAGCCGTTCCCGCCCCGCCAGCGCCTCGGCCCGGTCCCAGGGCCGCCCGGTCATGCGCCGCAGCGGGCGCGCCGCGACCTCCGGCCGCGTGACCTTCAGCCCCTCCACGCGGGCCCCCACGATCAGCACCCGCGGCCCGCGCGCGCCGGTGTAGACCAGCGCCACGCCGCGCGCCGCTCCCGGCGCGCCCCGGGCGGTGTCCGCGTCGAACCGGTCCAGGCCCAGGCGGGCGTACGGGTACCCGGCGTCCGCGACCGCCCGCAGCGCCCGCTCCCCCGCCGCGCCGGCCGCGCCGGCGGACGCCGGGTCGCCGACCTCGAGCCCGAGCGCCGCGGCGAACGCGAGCGAGTCCGGGAGGTCCGGCGTCTCGACCGTGACCGCGCGCAGGCGGAAGAGCGGGCCTTCGCGCGTCTCCAGCCGCAGCGTGGCGCGGGCGCTGTCCCACGCGGCCTCGGCCCGGGCCTCGAGGCGCCCGGTCTCCTGCAGGCGCGCGACCACCGCGCCGAGCAGCGCCGCCACCGCCGTCGAGTCGCCCGGCGAGCGCAACGCGGGGACCGCGAGCGCTTCGACCTCGCGCCGCGGCAGCGCGGTGCCCCGGTAGTCGAGCCGGGCGGCCGCGCGCGCGCCGTCCCCGACCACCAGGGCCCCGAGCGTCGCCAGGGCCGCCAGGACTCCGCCCCCACGCTTCATCAGAAGAAGGCCCTCAACTCGGCGCGACCGGTCGTGAGCGGCGCGCGCCCTTCGCGCTCGCGCGCGTCCACCGACAGGCTGGCGGTGGTGTTCTCCTGGACCCGGTAGTCGGCCCGGGCGCCGACCTCCCAGCGCGGCACGCCCGCCGGGTCGGCGCTCGGGAGCAGATTCACGGCCGGCGGGCCCGCGACCAACGCGCGCCTGAGCTTGAGCTCCGCGCGCCCGCGCTTGCTGAAGGCATAGCCCAGGTCGGGCCCGAAGCGCACGGTCCGGGTGTAGTCGGTCGCGCCGTCGGGCCGCGCGCGCGTGAACTCGAGCGTTCCCACCACGCGCAGCTTCGCGTCCGGCGTGTAGACCGCCTGCCCGGTGCCGGTCTGCTCGACCAGCGTCCGCGCGTAGCCCGCGCCGCCGGCCAGCGCCTGCACCGCCACGCGGCGCCGCACCCGTGCTTCGAGCTCGGTGCCGAGCACCGCCGCGATCCGCGTGCGCCAGCGCGCGCTCACGGTGCGGTCATCGAGCGTCTGCGCGAAGTTCTCGTACGCGCGGTCGCCGGTCACGCGGCGCTCCGCCCGCACCAGCAGCGCCGCGCCGTGCGACTCGGGCGCGACGTCGGCCTCGAGCCGCTGCAGCACGCTGGCGCGCGAGAGCAGGCGGTCGCCGAGCGCCGCCCCCGGCGCCAGGAACGGGTCGAGCGTGCGCAGCTCCCCGCGCCGGCGCGACTCGGTCTCGAAGTCGAACCCCGCCCGCGTGCCCCGCCACGCGCCCTGCGTGGGGAGCTGCCACTCGGCGCGGGCGCTGGTGGCCGCGCGGGCCACCGGGGTGAACGCCGGGTCCACCACGACCACCAGGTCGTACTCGCCCGTGCCGGTTGGGTTGCCGAGGGCGTCGTAGCCGCCCCGGCCCGGCCCCACGTAGACGACGCGCCGCACGCGCTGGTTCTCACCCTCGCTGGTGATCTCCAGGTCGAGGTGCCCGCGCAGCCCGTGGCGCCGCTGTTCGCCCTTGAGCCGCACGCTGGCCAGATCGCTGCGGCCGCGCCGCGGGTCCGCCAGCGGCTCGATCACGCGGCGCCGCAGGTTCAGCACCGCCGAGAGCGCCGCGTCGGACGGGGTCTCGAGCCCGAACCGCACGGTCCGCGCCAGCGACTGGTCGACGAACCCGCCGCCGACCAGCCGGCCGTCGCGGCGCAGGCTCCAGCCCGCCGACGCGCGCCACGCGAGCCGCGCCGGGCTGCCGAATTCCACGCCGGTCTCGCGGTAGCGGTCGCCGGTGCGCGTCGTGTCGCCGGCGAAGCGCCGCTCGTCGGTCTCGCCCCGCAGGGCGGGCTCGAGCCACGGCAGCCGCAGCCGCAGCTCGCCGGACCACCGCTCGCGGCCGCCGTCCGCGAACCGCAGCCCGGGCCGGACGGCGTCCGCGCGCTCCCAGCGCGCGCGCGTCCCCACCACCCCGTCGCGCTGCCACTCGAGCCCGCGCCGCCAGGACGAGAAGCCGCCCGGCAGCGCCAGCCATCCCGCCCGTCCGCGCAGCTCCCCGCCCGCCCGCGGCCGCAGGAAGCCGTTCAGCTCCGTGCGACGCGCGTGCTGGAGGTCCTCGCCCACCGGCAGGCCCCAGTCCTCCTGCTCGAAGGGACGCTCGACCTGCGCGAACGGCGCGAAGCGCTCCCCCACCGCGCGCGACGCCAGCTGCAGCCCGCCCGAGCCCAGCGCCCCGGGCAGGCGGCCGTCGAGGCCCGCCGCGAGCCGGCCGGCGGTGCCGCCGTGGGACGGGTCGTCCAGCGGCGAGAACGTGTTCGGGTCGAACTTCGACACCGCGCCCTCCAGCTCGAGACGCAGCGGCCCGGCCTTCACGCCGGTCCCGAGCGACCAGAGCTCGTGCGACTCGGCGAGCGGCAGCGCGCGCCCCACGCGGAAGGCGCCGCCGCCCGCGCCCGTCCAGCGGTAGGCCGTGCGTCCCGAGGCCAGCAGCGAGTCCGCGTAGTCCCCCTGCCCGGCGCCCACGCGCGCGAACTGCACGCGGAAGTCGCCCGAGTCGGGCCCGGCGAAGGCGAACACGAGCCGGCCACCCGCCACCCGCACGGTGTCGTAGTCCCCGCCGCCCGCGACCACGCCGGACCCCAGGGCCAGCCCCGCGGAATCGCCGGCCGCGGCCAGCACCGCCAGGTCCTCCGCGCTCAGCGTGGCGTCGAGCGGCCGGCCCTGGTCGTCGCTCTCGCGGATCACCTCGGTGTGGAGCTGGAAGCGGCCCGACTCCCAGCGGCCGGCCGCGCTCACCAGGTTCCGGCGGTAGCGATTGAGCGTGTACTGGTAGTCCACGGTGATGCGCGAGGTCGCCGAGATCGGCCGCCGGTTCGTGAAGGTGATGCGCGCCCGCTCGTAGTCGATCGCGTAGTCCGCCCCCTCCCCGCGGGTCATGCGCGCGCCGTCCACCGTCACCACCTCGCTGCCCGCCACCACCGAGATGGCGGTGTTGCCGGCGCGGTCGTGGAGCGGGTAGGGCCCCTGCAGGCCCTCGGAACCGTAGAACTGCGCACGCAGGTACTCGCCCTGCGAACTGGCCGCCGCCACCAGTCCGCGGAAGCCTCCCACGCCCCACTCGCCGCGCACGCCCTGCACCCTGCGGTCGAGCCGGCCGAACTCGCCCTGCTGCAGGCTCAACGCCACGTCGCCCAGCGCGGCCGAGCCCTGGGGCGCGGTGAGCTCGATCAGGACCCGGTCGAGCGCCTGCAGGTCCTGCGTGCTGCCCGCCGAGGTGAGCGGCAGGTTGCGGTCGGAGAGCACGCCGGTGAGCTGCACGCCCGGCGCCAGCGTCCCGCTCACCGCGAGGTCGAGCGACTGGCGCAGGAAGGCGTCCTGGCTCGAGCCGAAATCCACCGCGATGGTCTTGTTCCCGTTCACGGCGAGGCTCGCCCCCGCGGGCGCGACCAGCGGGCTGCGCGCGGTGGCCGGGCGCAGGCCCGGGCCCGGGCTCCCGGGGAGGCGCCCGCCGGCGCTGTCCGGCGTGCCGGCCGGACGCGCCGGACGGTAGCGTTGCATCTCCCACTCGAGCGCGGGCGGCGCCAGCAGCCAGCAGGCCGCGACCCACAGGGTGTCCCCCGGCAACGGCGAGCGCAGCAGCCGCAACTCGCCCCGCAGCGGCTCGATCAGGTAGTCCGTGCCGCGCCGCCACGGGCCCGTGCGACTCCAGGCCGAGTCGCTGCCCGCCTGCAGGAACGTCCGCGGCAGCCGGTAGAGCAGCGCGTCGGCCCGTTGCACCACCACCAGCGTGCCGCAGCCCGGATCGCGCTGGATGCGCGCGCTCGACGGGGCGCCCGCGGGCACGCCGGCGGCCGCCGCGGCCAGCAGCGCCGCGCCCAGGGCCAGCACCACGGGCGCCATGACTCAGCGCCCGGGCGGCGCGGCGGTCCCCGGGGGCTCGAACGCGAAGCGGCGCACCCGCCCCGCCCCGCCCTCGGCCACCAGCAGGCTCCCGTCCGGGGCGAAGGCCACCGCGCGCGGCCCGGCCAGGTCCGCGCGCGTGCCGAGCAGCCGGCCGTCGAAGCCGAACACCCACAGGCGACCGGAGGTCTCGTCGGCCACCGCGATCCGCATCGAGTCGTCCACCGCGACGGCCAGCCGGCCGCGCCCCGGGCGCACCGGGAGCGGCCAGGCGGCCACCGGGCTGCCGGTCGCGTCGAGCCGCTGCACACGTGCGCCCGTCCGCTCGGCGGTCACCAGCTCGCCGCCCGGTCCGGTGGCGAGGCCCGCCAGCCCGCGGAACGAGCCGGCTCCCACGCCGAAGCCCCCGAGCGAGCGCACGAAGCGGCCGGAGAAGTCCAGCGCCAGCACGCGGTCGCGGTCCGCGTCGGCCACGTAGAGCGCGCCGCCGCGGTCGGCCGCGAGCGCCACCGGGTCCACCCGGCCGAGGTCGTCCTCGAGCGCGGTGAAGTCCGCGAGCACCCCCACCAGCCGCCCGAACAGGTCGTAGAGCACGACGCGCAGGTTCTCGCGGTCGAGCACCGCGACACCGAGCGAGCCCACGGCGGTCGCCGCGCCCGGCCGTCGCAGGTCGCCCGGAGCGCTTCCCAGCGCACCGGCCTCGCCCAACCAGGTCCCGCGCGCGTCGAAGCGCACGAGCCGGTGCTGGGAGGCGTCGGTGACGTAGATGCGACCGAAGGCGTCGACCGCGACGCCGTTGGGCTCGACCAGCGCGGCCCGCCCGCCCCCCGCCGTCCCCAGTGCCTGCACCGGCACGAGCCGCAGCGGCAGCGTGTCCGCGCCGGTGGAGTCCGCGGAGCCAGTGCTCGCGTCCCGCCCGGCCCCGGGCTCCGTCGCCGCGGCCGCGAGCGCCGCCGCGGCGACGACCAGCAGCAGCACCACGGGGCCAAGGAGACGCGATCGTCGCAGCATGAGGTGGCCGCTCGAGCCCGGCTTCAGAACCGCGTGCGCACCCGGACCTGGAAGGCCGTCGGGTCCGGGCTCGCCACCGGGACGACCTCGAACCGCCACGCGTGCGCGGACGGCGCCGTGTGCCCGGCGGCGCGGGCCGCGTGCAGCGCGCTCGCGATCCGGTTCACCACCGCCACCGCCAGCATCGTGTTGGCGCGCTGGGCAGCACGCTGCGCGGTCTTGCGCAGGTCGCGGTAGCTGCGCTGCGCCTCGGGGCTCGTCCAGCTCCACGTGTCCGCACCCTTGAGCTTGTGCTGCTCGATGTAGTCGAAATACGGGACCGTCTCCTCCGGGGGCCGGTTGTAGACCACCGTGTCGGAGAGGAAGAGATTGGCCGCGTCCCGCGCCACCACCAGCCGGTTGTACTCGTCGCTGCTCGAGAAGCCGCCGACGATCCGGCGCCACTCCTCGTCACGCCCCCTCAGGTCGATGCCGGCCTGGAGTGCGGCCGTGCGCAGGAAGGCGTCCTCGCGCATCGCGACCTGGATGCGGAAGGCGGTGAACGTCCCCCAGATCGCCGTCTCGGTCAGCCCGAAGAAGACCGCCGACGTGCGCCGGCCGAGGGTCGCCTGCCCCCAGCCCGGCAGCGTCAGCGAGCGCAACAGGACACGTGCCCGTTCGCCTCCCACCATCCCGGGCGGCCGCTCCTCGCGTGGAGCGCGTGGAGCACGTGCGCCGCGACGGCCGAAGGAGAGCGCGAGCGGTTCGGCCGCGCCGTCGCGCTGCGGGTCGGAGAAGAGGCCGTCCACCCGGCGGGCCATCGCGAGCGGGCCCGCCCCGGAAGCCCTGCGAGTCTCCGCCACCGGCGCCAGTGCGGCGTCCTGCCCGGCCCCGGTGTCCGGGCCGCCCGCCGGCGGAGCCATCGACCCGGCCGCCGGCAGGGCGCCTCCGCCCAGCGCGGCCAGCAGGACTGCGGTCGCCAGCCACGGTCTCGGCCAGGGTCGCATCAGAACCTCCTCACGAGCGCGGCCACGACGGTCGGGCGACCGGCGCGCCAGGAGCTCCGGAGCTTGAGCTCCAGGTTGTGCTGCAACTCCAGGTTGCGGAGCCGGGCCGCGCGCAGCGCGTCGACCGCCGCGACCACGTGGTTGATCCACAGCGCGTAGCCGGCGGTGGACGCCCGGTCGTAGTTTCCCCGCGAGGCGTCGCGCATCCCGAAGAACTCCTCCCGCGTGACCGCGGCCTGCCCGTTCCAGCCGGCGAGGTAGGCGGGGTCGCGGCCGATGCGGTCGTAGAACGACTGCGGGTCGCGGGCCCAGACCGCCTCGAGTTCCGCGGCCAGGGTGTCCTGCCCGGTGGCCGCCCGGAAGCGCTCGAAGGACCAGGCGCTCGCCGGGTCCCGCGGGTCGCCGGCGAAGCGGGCCGACCGGTCGCGCTCGTCGCGCGCCTTGTGCAGGAAGATGCGGTTCGCCGTCCAGCCCACCAGCTCCCCGAGCGCGAACCACAGGCCGCCGCCGTCGCCCGCGTAGATCTGCCCGGCTCCCGGGACCACGGCCGACAAGCCGGCGGCCAGGCCCTCGGAGCGCCACTCGGGCACGTCCACCTCGGTGTAGGACGAGTCCTCCGAGAGTCCCCAGGACCGCCCGATCGCGCGCTGGGCCAGGCGGAACTGCGGCCGGCCCGGGTCCGTGACCATCGGCATCGCCAGCACGGAGCCGCGGATCACGGCACCCGCTGCGCCCGCGCCCAGAACCCCACCGGCCAGCAGCAGCGCCAGGCCGAGGGCACACGGGCCCGCAGCGCGGCGCGGCTTCATCGCAGCACCCCCACCTGGAGCACCTCGACCCGCTCGCTGGACGCCCCGCGGAAGCGCAGCCGCGCCAGGTAGAGGCCCGCGGGCAGGGTGCCCGGGTCCCAGGACTCGCGGTTTTCGGCCTGCAAGCCCGGGCGCGAGAACGACGCCACCTGGTGGCCGGCGGTATCGAAGACGCGGAACTCCACGTCCGCGGGCTCCGTGAGCCGGTAGGCGAAGCTGACCGGCTGCCGCCGTGCGGGGTTCGGGAACACCTTGAGCGAGCCGCGCACCAGCGGCCCCGACGAGGGCAGCGGGACCAGCGGGGTGGCCAGCGCGCCGAGCGCCGAGCTGCGTCCCGCGTCGCCGCCCATCATCGTCCACGACGTCGCCACCGGGTCGCCGGCCGCGACCGGCAGCGAGTAGCCGAAGAGCCGGCCGAGCCGGTCCGGCGCCACCAGGTCGAGCGAGCCGTCGCGATCCAGGTCGGCCGCGACCGGCGAGCCGGTCGCGCCGCTGCCGCTGCCCAGCGGCCAGCCCTCGGGGACCTTGCCGTCGGCCCGCAGCGCCGCCACGATGCCGCTCGCGTTCATGCCGACGATCTCGCTGCGGGCGTCGCCGTCCACGTCGAGCGCCAGCGGCGGGCTGCCGGTGCGCAGGTCCTCGGTGGTGCCGCGCTTCGGCCACCCCGGCGAGGGATAGCCTCCCCGGCTCACGAACGCGAGCCCGGAGCGGACGCTCTGCGTGAGCACCTCCGGCAGGCCGTCGCCGTCCGGATCGCCCGCTCCCAGCCCGGCCACCAGCGTGTCGCCGAAGGAGCGTCCCCAACCGGCCAGCGGCGTGCCGTCCGGGCAGAAGGCCCACAGGCGGTCGGCGTGGTGGACGACGAGCGCGAACTCGCCGGCGCCGCACACCACCCCCGCGCCCCGCACACCCGCGCCGGCCGAGCCGGGACGCAGCGCACCGTCGAACGGGTTCCAGAGGAAGTCGGGCGCGAGTCCCGCGACGCCGAGGTCCACCGACAGCTCGCGCACCGCGGCGTGGTCGTTGGTCGCGTGGCGCGCAAGACCGGTGGCGATCCAGCCGTCGCGGGTGCCCGCCGCGACCCGCCACGCGTCCCCCGCTCCCGGCGCGGGCACCGCCGCGAGCCGGCCCGTGACCGGGCCGCTCGCCTGGTCGGTGACGCGGAAGGAGTCGACGACCGCGCCGTCGAGGTCGAGGCCGTAGACGGTGCCGTCGGCGCAGCCGACGAAGACCTCCGCGCCCGGGTAGGCACCGGCGATGACCGGCGGCGTGGTCACGACCGACGACAGGGCCGGCGGCCATCCGGGCCGCACCTGGCCGTGGTGGTCGAGCAGCAGCACGCGCCCGCCCGGGCTGCTGGTGTCGGCGCCCGCCGCGTAGGTCGAGACCGCGAACCAGGCGGGGCCGGCGGCGGGCAGGCCCGCCTCGCCGATCGGGAGCGCGGCCAGTTCGGGCCGCGGCACGCCGTCGAGGTGCGCGAACGCGTACGAGCCGTCGAGCGCGGCCCCGTCGGGGCGCACCGCGAAGAGCGCGGCGCGGTCGGGGTTCTCCACCCGCATGATCGAGTCCGGGTTGCCGGGCATCAGGACGTCGAGCGAATCGCGCCCTCCCGCCCAGCAGACCTCGAGAGCCCGGTCGCCGTCCGCGTCCACCGCGAGCAGGTCGGGCCCGCCGGGCGGGAAGTCCGCGGCCACCGGCCAGCCCGGCAGCGCCCACGAACGCCGGGCGCCGAAGTGCATCACCGAGTCCGGATCGTCGAAGAAGTCCAGGCGCGCGTGCGGCCGCGTCCCGATGTGCGGGATCAGGTTCGGGAAGGTCGTGTCCGAGAGCGTCCGGTTGAAGCTGCGGAACCACGGGTCGAAGGGCGCGCCGAGGAAGTAGGGCGAGCCCGGGTCGCCCAGGTCCTGGAGCCCGTCGCTCTCGAGGACCGAGATCCCCAGGCGATCGGGATTGGTGTTGTAGCCGTATCCCGGGTTGACGCGCAGCGAGGTCGTGAAGGGGATCACGCTCTCGTCGATGTGCCACACCAGGATCCCGCTGCCGGGCAGGAGCGCGTCGTACTCCATCCGGTCCGGGCCGCAGCGGGCCGAGGATGACGCGGCTGGTCGAGTCCTGGTCCAGCCGGACCGTGTCCGCGGGCGCGAGGTAGCGGTTCTCGAGCAGCAGGTACTCGTCGCTCGAGAGCGTGACCCGCTGCACGTCCGGGTGGCGCTCGCTGTTCGCGAGGGCGATCGTGTCGGCGGCGTAGTCCGCCTCGGGGAAGGCCAGGACGTCGGTCGTGAAGGCGCGCTGCCAGGGGTCCACGCTGGGGGGCAGCAGCCCGGTGGCGTAGATCACGGTGCCGTCCCGCAGCGTGACCTGCGAGCCCAGCAGGTTGCCGCTGTCCATCAGGCTCCAGAAGCCCACCACCGGGTAGCCGGTGTCGACGTTGTAGAGGTCCGCGAGACCGAGCAGGTTGTGTCCGCCCTCGTGCGCGATCACTCCGTTGATGGCGCCGTAGTAGCCGTCCTGCGCGGCGAGCTCGGGCACGATGGTGGCCCGGTCGATGACCGTCGAGTCGATGACGGTGGTCTCGCCGATCACCGTGGTGTCGCGGAACACCACGCGGTCGGCCCCGTCCACGCCGATGGTGAACGACGGGATGTCCTCCTTGCTGTCCTGCAGCACGTCGCTCTGCAGGTCGCTGCCGGCATGGATCAGGAAGAAGCGATCGTAGTCGCGCCACGGGATGGCGTCGCCGCGCGCCACCGACTGCGAGTCCGCGGCGAAGAACATGTCGCGGAACATGCGCACCGCCGCGCCGTAGATCTCCTGGCCGAAGGTCCAGGGGCCGTAGTCCGCCATGTCGCTGAGCGAGTAGGCCGCGTTCGGGTCGCGGGGCCAGACCTCGCCGACCAGGACCACGCGCCCGTACGAGGTGGCGGCGTAGTAGCGCCGGAGCGCCTCGAAGTGGGCCTGGAAGAACGCGCGGTTGTGCGGCGGCGGGTCGATCGGGATCGCGCTCGCGCTGGTGTCGAGGGGCGACAGGTCGAAGCGCCCGTCACCGGTCGATGCGGCGCCGCCGCGGTCCGCGAGGAAGTCGATGCGGATGAACGCCACCCGCAGGGTTTCCGGCGGCGCGTCCGCGACCACCCCGACCGCGCGCGCGGCCGCCGCCCGCGGGTCACGCGCCGGCCGCCCGTCGGGGCGCCAGCTCGCGCGGCGCTGCCCGCGCAGCGACCAGTCCACCCCGGGAGCGGTGAGCACGTCGCGGGTCGCGCGCCAGCGCCGCTCGAGCTCGGCCTGGATGCGCATCTCCGCGGGGCGCGCCTCGGCCGGAGCCGGCAGGCCGAGGCGCCGCAGCCGGGCGACCTCCTCGGGGCCCGCGACCCGGCGCACCGTCAGCGCTCCCGCGGCCTGCGCCGAGGGTGCCGCCGAATGCAGCAGCACCAGGCTCAGCAGGACCGGCAGGAAGGCGCCGCGCATGAATCCTTTTCCGATTGGGCCGGGACCCCTCAGAAGCGGTAGCCCAGGCTGAACTTATCGACGTACGGGAGCGTGGTGGCCTGGGGGACCGAACCGTAGTCCAGCGCCAGCCTCCCCCAGTTGAGTCCCAGCCCGTACGTGATGTTCTTGATCTCACCCAGCGGGTCGTAGTAGTAGCCGACGCGCCCGGCGAGGCCGATCCCCTGGCCCGTCTCGCTGGAGTACTTCAGCTCGATCCCGCCGTTGTAGGTGCGGAATTCCTCGGTCACGAGCGACTGGTTGAAGTCCCCGATGATCGTCGAGGTGATGCCGCCGCCGCTGCGCAGCGGCTCCCAGGCGAAACCCGCCTTGATGTTCCGCGAGAGCGGACTCGCCTGGTCCTCGGCGATGAACACCACGCTCGGCCCGAGGTTCTGGATGGTGGCTCCCAGGCGCAACCGGGCCGGCTGGAGGCGGTAGAGGAACCCGAGGTCGAAGCCCAGCGCCGAGGCCACGCCCTTCTCCACGCCCGCCATGCCCCCGGGCGACAACTGGATGTGGATGTACTTGACGCTGGCGCCGACGGCCAGGTCGGGCAGCAGGTCCACCCCGTAGGAGAGCCCCGAGGAGGCCTCGTAGGAGGTGAACTCCCCGAGGTTGGCGCCCTCGGTGGAGGTGGCCATGCTGGTCCCGTACGAGAGGAAGGCGAGCGAGAGGGCCAATCCGCCCCAGCCCTGCATGGGCAGCGTGTAGGCCAGGTGGTTGTAGGCCACGTCGTCCGCCAGGCCCGGCACCAGCTTGGCGTTGGTCATCTGGATGGCGGACCGCTTGGCGAACCCCAGGCCCGCCGGGTTCCACCAGGTCATCCCCGTCGCATCGTCGGCAAGGGCCACTCCCGCCCCTCCCATCCCGTTCTCCCGGGCACCCGGCTGGATGTCGAGAGAACGGCCGGCCCCCTGCGCGAAAACCGGCCCCGCGAAGAGGAGCCCGGCGATGAGTGCGGTTGCGGTCGCGTTATTGAAGCGCATTTTGGGTTCTTCCTCCGTCAGTACGGTCAGTCCCCCCGCGCGAGCGGTCCAACATACTACACTAGAGCCCCGCCGAACGTTCCACGCATTTCGGACCAGGGAGCCCGGCCGATCGACGAGCGCCCCGTTCCACCGACCCGAACCCTTTGCCAGCCCCCCGGATGGGCCGGCAGGGCGGGCACGTCACCGGTTAACAATGACGAAACGTCCGTCGGCGTGGGCCTTCTGGCTCGGGCTGCTCCTGCCATCCGGATCCCGCGGGTTGATGTGCACCCGGAAGAAGTAGACGCCATTGGCCAACGGATCGCCCTCCTCGTCCAGTCCGTCCCATGGCACCTGCACCTGCTCCAGCCCGCCGAACACGGTGAGCGTGCGGATGAGCCGGCCCGAAGCCGTGTAGATGCGCAGCAGGGTGTTGACCGAGTCGCCGGGCGCGTCCACCACGAATTGCCCGCCGCCGCCGCCGTCCGCGCGGGACTGGGTCGGGTTGGGGAACAACCGGGCCCTCGTGATCCTCAGGTTCGGCTGATCCACCACGATGAAGTCGAGGCTGGCCTCCGAGCGGTGGAGCCCGGCGCCCAGGCCCGCGGCCTGGTTGTCGGCGGCGCTCACGCCGACCTTGTGCGGCCCCGCCGCCAGGTCGGGGAGCTGGAAGGTCGCCCGGCCCGACTGGTAGGAGTCGGCCGCGTAGCGGAAGGACTCCGTGATGTCCACGCGGCTCGCGCTGTTGTCGTCCACCGTCACGATGATGCCGTTCCGCGGCGAGTGGTCCGTGGTGAGGATGCCGTTCTCGTCGTACAGGTCCACCTGGAGGACCGCGTCGGCCCGCACCGAGGTCGCCCCTCCCACGAACGAGAGCCCGATCCGCGGCCCCGTGACGTCGCCCGGCGGCGCCGCGCCCGAGTCCACCGCGGTGGCCGAGAACCCGACGCCGTCGGTGTCGAAGCCCTCGCCCGCCGCACGCCCCTGGACGTAGGCCCGCAGGCGGCCCCGGTCGCCCTCGCGCGCCTCCATCGGCACCACGAAGCGGCCGTGGAACTCGCCGTTCGCCACTCCCACGTCGCCGCGATAGATGGCGCCGGCCCGGTAGTAGTAGTGGGTCGAGTCCACGTAGCGTTCGCCCTCGTAGACCACGTCGGTCATCACCGAATCGATCGGCTGGGAGTCCTCGATCAGCAGCCGCACCACGCCGTCGAGGGGCACCGCCCCGCCGCCCGGGCAGGTCAGCACGCGCCCCCGGAAGGCCAGCGTCCGTCCGCGCTTCACCGCGGTCAGCGGCGCCCCGGTCGAGTCCACCACCGCGATGTCCACCCACAGCCGCGGCAGCGCCATCTGGGTCGCCCCGTCGCCCATGAGCTGGTACTTCTGCGGGTTGACCGCGCCGGTCTTGGTCGCCAGCAGGGCCGCCGAGAGCGGCGTGTGGTACTGGCAAATCGTGTCGCGCGAGAACAGCTGCCGGTAGACGTCCTGGTTCAACGTCGCGTTCTGCCCGCTGAACGAGAGCTCGGTCGCCGAGATGACCCCGACCGCGCCCCCGGCGGTGCTGGTGATGAGCCGCTCGCCCAGGCTCTGCACCGTCGGATCGCTGAACTTCCCCACGTCGCAGGACGCCGCGACCAGCACCGTGAAGCGCGGCGCGTTCGTCAGCGCACCGACGTCGCTGTCGAGCATCACCCGCTCGTCGGCGAGCTGGAACGGGCTGCCGTGCCCCACGAAGTTCACCAGCGACACGCCGTCGTTGATCCCCTGGCGGATCGCCGCCTTGGCGCCCGGCTTGCTGGCCCCGGGACCGGTCGGATAGGTGTGCAGGTAGACGTACTCCCGGTCGATGTGCGGGGGCGTGAACCAGGCGTCCAGGCGCATGGTCTGCTTCAGGTGCGTCCAGAGCAGCGGGTCCGGCTTCGCTCCCTGCATGTCGTCGTCCGCGATCAGCATGAGCCGGTTGCGCCACTCTCCGAGCGGCGAGCTGCGCTCGTGGGCCAGCACCTTGCCCACGACCACCGCGAGCGCCGTGGCCGGGTCCCCGACCGGCAGGCGCCCGCCGTTGAAGTCGGGGATCACGACCGCGGCGGAGTCCACGTTGAGCATCCAGTCGTCGGTGACGAACTGCCGCATCACGCCGTAGTCGAAGTTGTCCTCGTAGGTCGGCACCAGGCAACCGGGCTGGCCCGCCGGCGCCCGGCCGGTGATGTTCTTGAAGTCGTAGGAGGCGTCCCCGAGCAGCGTCACGAAGGAGGGCCGACGCGGATCGCCGCCCCCGTTCCAGTTGTAGAAGGCCGCGCGCAGGAAGTTGCGGATGGCCGCCGGGTCCGTGCGCCCGCCCGAGAACTGGTCGTACAGCGCCGAGATCGGCACCGTCTTCGCCATGAACGGCGCCGTCGCGCCCGCCAGGGGCAGGTGCTCCCGCCGCCACGCCGCCAGGGAGTCGGCGGCGGCACGGAAGCCGTCGTAGTAGATGATGATGTAGTCCGCCCGCTCGGTGAAGGATCGCAGGTTCTCGAAGCTCGTGAGCGGCGCCTCCAGGATGTTCGGCTGCGGCACCGAGGTGATGCTGTCCGTGCCGACCACCCGGTAGCGCCGCCGGGACGTCTCCACGACCTGGAAGCTCAGGTAGTACCCGTCCGGGCGCGGCGCGTACTGCGTGGTGTCCACGGGGATGAACACCTGCACCGGCCGGACCGGGTCGGTGACGTCGAAGACGAATGGCGGCGCAGCGTGAGCGAACGGTCCGAGACGGTAGATGACGCCGCCGTTCCCACCCGCCGGCGTGTCGAAGGCGAGGCACTCGCCCACCGGCTGGAAGGCCCGCCGGTAATAGAGGTCGTACCAGGCCAGCCCGGTCTTCTGGCTCACCGTCGTCGGCACCCGCATCATGAACTGGTTCCCGGCGGTCTGCAGGTTCGCGAGCGTGACGTCGTAGACCTGCTCGAGCATCCCGTAGAACACCCGCGGCGCCGGCTCGAGGCTCAGGCCGTTGAAGTCGGCCGACACGGCGTGCAGGGGGTAGTCGTCGGGCGCGTTGAGGCCCCAGGCCAGCGCGCGCAGGCGGAACGGTTGCGCAACGTCGGCGCCCGGCAGGTCCACCGGCGGCACGGCGGTGGAACTCCCGCCCGGGGAGACGCCCTGCCAGAACCACTTCTCCCAGAAGCGTGCCCGGTCGTTGATCGAGTAGAGCGGCGACGCGTTGGGCCAGTACTCCAGGTCCTGTTCGAAGTGGCCGCGGGCGGGGAAGGTGACCGGGGTGGACGCGGACAGCGACGGGTCGGTGATGGTGCCGTTCACGGACGCGATCCGCATCGGCGTCCCGCCCATCGGCGCCTCGGGGGTGGAGCGGGCCAGGTAGTAGTAGTTGTTGGTCTCGTACGGATGGTCGACGAAGATCGATTCCGGTCTCGACGCGTCGTAGAGGCTGGCCCAGTCGCTCGGCCCCATGGCGAAGAAGTAGAACGCGTCGGTGTTGGTCCCGAAGCGCCCGTCGCCGTCGTCCTGGAAGGCGATGGCCACCTCGCGGTAGTCGCAACTGTCGCAGTAGGAGTCCACCGGGAGCACCGGGACTCCCGGCCAGTTGAACAGCCGCAGGCTGTCGAGCGGCGCGGAGGCGTCCACGTCGACGTCGCCGGAGAACAGCGACAGGTTCCGCACCAGCCGGTATTCCACCTTGTAGAACCCGCTCTGCTGCACCGCGATCTTGATCCACTGCCGGCCGACGTAGATGCTGGTCTCCGGCACCGCGGCCGCGAAGGCGGCGAGCCGTTCCGGCCGCAGGGCCGCGCCCGCGAGCAGCCGGCGGGTCGCGGGCCGGCGCCAGCCTCGCCCCTGCTCGTAGTTGAGCAACGCGCCCCGGTAGACCTCCTCGAACGGGTCCGGGCTCTCGGCCGGCGGGCCGAGGTCGCCCGCCGGATCGACCGCGACCGTGACCTCGACGCGCCGGTAGACCACGAGGCGGCGCGAGCCCGCGTCGTAGTCGGCCGGGTGGACGGCGATCCGTGCGATGCGCTGGTTGCGCAGCCAGCCCACGCCCAGCAGTTCCGCGCGCACCCCGCCGCCGGCGGCCGCGGGGCCGGACGGCGCGCCGGGCACGGGCGCGAGCCGGAACGCCTCGTGGACCTCGGGCTCGCCACCGACCGCGCTCACCCGGACGTCCCCCAGCGGCGGCACCGCCACGACCACGATACGCCCCGGCAGCGCGCGGTCCCCCGCCCCCACGCCGCTCTCGTGACCGTCGAGGACGAGCCGCGTGGCGGCCCCGGTGCCGTCCGCGGACGGCACGGCCTCGAACCGGGGTGCGGGCACGGCCAGCTCGAAGCGGATCGTGGCGTCGCCGGCAGCCGCGAGCTTCACGCCCTGGAACTGCGCGACCGCGCTGCCCGGCGCCCCGGCGCCGATCAGCAGCGCGAGCGCGAGCAGGCCCGGGCCGGACACGGCGCGGCGCCGGGCCCCGGGAGGCGTACCGCCAGGGGTGGTCAGAACTTCTCCGCTTCCTCGACCAGCATCACCGGGATGTCGTCCACGATGCGGTAGCGCAACCGGCAGGCGTTGCAGGTCAGGCGCTGCAGGCTCTCTTCGTAGACCAGGTCGCCCTTGCACGCGGGGCACACCAGGATGCTGAGCAGTTCGGGACTGAGCGGCATCGGTTCCCTCGGTCGATCGCGTTGTCGTCGTGGACTGCGCCCGGGAGGCGCGCCGCCCGATCGCGGGAGCCGGTCGTCCTCCCGGTGCGGCCCGGAGCATCCGCGCGGCCCCGGCCATCGCGTCGGCGCAGCGTGTCGTCAGTCTAGCAACCGCGTTTTCCGCCGGTCAAACGCGGTCGTCCCGATAGACCCCCATCCGCCGGTATCGCGCCAGGCGCTGGTCGACGAGTTGATCCGGGCTCAGCGACGCCAGGCGATCCAGTTGCTCGATCAGCGCGGCCTTGAGCGTGGCGGCCGCCGCCGCCGGGTCGCGGTGCGCCCCGCCCAGCGGCTCCGGCAGCACGCCCTCCACCACCTCGAGCTGGACCAGGTCGGTGGCGGTGAGCTTCAGCGCCTCCGCCGCGTCGGCGGAGCGCGCCCGGTCGCGCCACAGGATCGCCGCGCAGCCCTCGGGCGAGATCACCGAGTAGATCGAGTTCTCGAACATCAGCACCACGTTCGCCACGGCGATGCCCAGCGCCCCGCCCGAGCCGCCCTCGCCGATGACGACGGTGACGATCGGCACGCGCAGGCGCGCCATCTCGCGCAGGTTGACCGCGATCGCCTCGGCCTGGCCGCGCTCCTCCGCGCCCAGCCCGGGGAAGGCCCCGGGCGTGTCCACCAGCGTGATCACCGGCACCCCGAAGCGCTCGGCCAGCTTCATCACGCGAAGCGCCTTGCGGTACCCCTCGGGATTCGACATGCCGAAGCGGCGATACAGGTTCTCCTTCGTGTCGCGCCCCTTCTGCTGCGCCACGAGCATGACCGGGCGCCCGTCCAGCAGCGCGAGCCCCGTCATCATCGCCGGGTCGTCGGCGTAGTGCCGGTCCCCGGCCAGCTCCATCCAGTCGCTGAAGCAGGCCTGGATGTAGTCGAGGCTGAACGGGCGCCGGGGGTGCTTCGCCAGCTGCACCCGCTGGAACGGCGTGAGCCCGGCGTAGATCTCGCGCCGCAGCGCGTCCGCCTTGCGCTCGAGCTCCGCCAGTTCGGCGCCCACCTCCAGCCCGCTGTCCGCGGCGCGCGTCTTGAGTTCCTGGATCCGCTGCTCCAGCTCGAGCACCGGCTTCTCGAATCCCAGCGTGGTCGTCACGACGCCCCCTTTCCCCAGAACGCGCGCAGGCCCGGGAACCGGTGCCGCAACGCGTCGGCCACCGGGCTGTCCTCCGCGACGCGATACCGCCGCGATCGCCTCGCCTTGCGCGAGAAGTCCGGCATGATGACGTGCAGGTAGACCTCCGAACTGCCCGGGCAGGATGACAGCACTTCGTCCACCTCTTCCAGCCACTTCACCGAGATGTCCTCCGCCCGCACCTCGACGTGCAGGCACGGCGCCCAGGCCGCGCGGGCCTCGTCGAGGCGGCGCACCTCGGTCAGCAGCAGCTTCGCGCCCCGGTCGTCCCGCGTCTCGATCCGCCCGGAGACCACCACGATCTCGTCCGCCACCAGCCAGCCGCGCGAGGACTCGTAGAGGTCCGGGAACATCGTACCCTCGATCCGCCCGGTCAGGTCCTCGATCGTCACCGCGGCCATGAGCTTCCCGGCGCGCGTATTGATCGTGCGCACCTCGCCGATGAGGCCGCCCACCCGCACCTCGCTGCCGTGCGGGAGCTGCAGCAGGTCGCCCACCGCGTGGGTGGCGAGCCGCCCGAGCTCGGCCCGCAACGGCTCGAGCGGGTGCTCCGAGAGGTACAGGCCCAGCACCTCCTTCTCCCGGGCGCTCCGCTCGCGGCTCGACCAGGCCGGCGCAGCCGGCAGGTCCGGGGCCGCCACCACCCCGACCGAGCGGCCCTCGTCGCCGAACAGCGAGGACTGCCCGCGCTCGCGGTCGCGGTGCAGCGCCGCCGCCTGGTCGAGCGCCCGGCCCGCGCCGGCGAACATCCGTCCGCGCTCGGCCCCCAGGCCGTCGCAGGCGCCCGCCGCCACCAGGCTCTCGAGCACGCGGCGGTTCAGCGTGCGGATGTCCACGCGCTGCGCCAGGTCGAAGAGGTCGCGGAACGGCCCGCCCGGCGCCGCTTCCGCGTCCTGCCCGGCGGCCCGCTCGCGGGCCGCCACCAGGCCCTCGACGGCGGCCTGCCCCACGTTCCGCACCGCGCCGAGGCCCATGCGGATGCTGCCGTCCTCGAGCGAGAAGCGCCACTGCGACCGGTTCACGTCGGGCGGCAGGACCTCGATCCCCATGTGGCGGCACTCCGCGATGAGCGTGACGATCCGGCTGGAGTCCGACATCTCGCTGGTCAGGGTCGCGGCCATCAGTTCCGCCGGGTGGTGCGCCTTGAGCCACGCGCACTGGTAGGCGATCAGCGCGTAGGCGGCGCTGTGGGAGGCGTTGAAGCCGTAGCCCGCGAACTTCTCCATGGTCTGGAAGATCTTCAGCGCCTTCGGCGCGGGGATCCTGTGCTTCGCGCAGCCCTCGAGGAAGGCCTTCTGCTTCTTCTCCATCTCGGCGATCAGCTTCTTGCCCATCGCCCGCCGCAGCTCGTCCGCCTGGGCGAGCGAGAAGCCCGCGAGCCGGTGGGCCGCCTCCATCACCTGCTCCTGGTAGACGAAGACACCGTAGGTCCGCTGGAGGATCGGCTCGAGCGCTGGGTGCTCGTAGCGCACCACCTGCCGGCCGTGCTTGCAGTCGATGAAGTACGGGATGTTCTCCATCGGCCCGGGGCGGTAGAGCGCGTTCATCGCCACCAGGTCCTCGAACACCGTGGGCTTGAGCTTGCGCAGGTAGTCGCGCATCCCGGCCGACTCGAACTGGAAGATCGCCACCGTCTCGGCCTTCTGGAAGACCTCGTACGACGGGGCGTCGTCCAGCGGCAGGCGGGAGAGGTCGGGGCGCTCGCCGGTCTTCTCGGCGATCAGCCGCACCGCCTCCTCGAGCACCGAGAGCGTGCGCAGTCCGAGGAAGTCCATCTTCAGCAGGCCGACCTTCTCGACCGCCTTCATGTCCCACTGCGTGGTCACCGACTCGTCCTTCTGCCGGTAGAGCGGCACGTGGTCGAGCAGCGCGCCCGGAGTGATGAGCACGCCCGCCGCGTGCGTCGAGGCGTGCCGGGCGATGCCCTCCAGCACCCGCGCGTTCTTGAGCAGCCGCGCGTACGGCTCGCCACGCTGCGGCAGGTTCTTGAGGTCCGGCGAGAGCTCGAACGCGCGCGCCAGCGTCATCCCGAGCCCGTCGGGCACCATGCGCGCCACCCGGTCCACGTCCGCGAAGGCGATCCCCAGCGCGCGCCCGACGTCCCGCAGCACGCCCTTCGCGCCCATGGTGCCGAAGGTGATGATCTGCGTGACGTTCGCCTCGCCGTACCGCTGTTTCACGTACTCGATGACCTCGCCGCGCCGCAGGTCGTCGAAGTCGATGTCGATGTCGGGCATGGTCACGCGCTCGGGATTCAGGAAGCGCTCGAAGATGAGCCCGTGCTCCAGCGGGTTGATGTCGGTGATGTGGAGCGCGTAGGCCACCAGCGAGCCGGCGACCGAGCCGCGCCCGGGCCCCACGCCGATGCCGCGCGCGCGCGCGAACGCGATGAAGTCACGCACGATCAGGAAGTACGAGGCGAAGCCCATGCGGCAGATGACGTCGAGCTCGTACTCGAAGCGCTTGCGCACCTCCTCCGTGACCTCGGGCACGCGCGGCCCGAGCTCGGCCCACGCGAGCCCGCGCAGGTATTCCTCGGGGCTGCCCTCCCCCGGCGGCAGCGGGAACGCCGGCAGCAGCGGCCGCCCGAACGCCATCTGCAGGTTGCAGCGCTCCGCCACCGCGATCGTGTTGCGCAGCGCGTCGGGGAAGTCGGCGAAGGCCTGCGCCATCTCCTCGGGCGAGCGGAAGTGCAGGTTCTCGATGCTCCGCATCCGTTTCGGGTCGTCCATCGTCTTCCCGGTCTGGATGCAGAGCAGGACCTCCTGCGCCTCGCAGTGGTCGCGCTCCAGGTAGTGGTTGTCGTTGGTCGCGACCATCGGGATGCCGGTGCGCGAGGAGAGCGCCCGCATCTTCCCGCGGATCTTGTCCTCGATCTCGATCCCGTGGTTCATGATCTCGAGGAAGTAGTTCTCCGCGCCGAACATCTCCCGGTAGAGCAGCGCCGTGCGCGCCGCCGCATCGTCGTCGTCCGCCAGCAGGTCGGCCGCCACCTCGCCCTGCGGGCAGGCCGAGAGCGCCAGCAACCCCTGCGAGTGCTGCGCCAGGAGCTCGTGGTCCACGCGGGGCTTGTAGTAGAAGCCCTCGAGGAAGGCGAGCGAGGAGAGCCGCATCAGGTTGCGGAAGCCGGTCTCGTCGCGCGCCAGCAGGACCAGGTGGTGCATCCCGGTCTCGCGCGTGCGCTCCGTGCGCCGCCCGCGCGTGACGTAGGCCTCCATGCCGACGATCGGCTTGACCCCGGCCTTGCTCGCCGCCTGGTAGAACTCGACCGCGCCGAACATGGCGCCGTGGTCGGTGAGGGCGAGCGCGGGCATGTGCATCTGCGCCGCCCGCTCGACCATCGCCTGGACCGTGATGGCGCCGTCGAGCAGCGAGTAGTCGCTGTGGTTGTGCAGGTGGACGAATTCGGCGAACTTCATTGCGCGCCCTGGCTGAGGGTCATGCGTGGCGCGCGGGTCACGCGCGAGTCCCTTCGCCGCTCAATCTAGCACAAAGTCCGCGTGCCGGCGGCGCAGGTTTCCGGCCCGGTCGGCGACCACGATCTCCACCGCGTGCCGCCCGCTCGACGGCCTCCGCGCCGGCCGCCAGCGCAGCGTGCCCTCGACCGCGTCCCATTCGCTCGGCACCCGGCGCCCGTCCACGACGAACGCCGATGCGCGCGCGTCCACCCCGCTCCCCTCCTCGGTGACGCGCGCCTCGAGCGCCCAGCGCGCGCCCGGTCCCGCCGCCGCTCCGCGCGCCGGCGGCAGGAGCCGCACCCGCGGCGCGCTGCGGTCGCGGAACAGCGCGAAGCGCCCGAGCGCGCGCGTCTCGGCGCCGATCCAGCCGGCCCGCAGCGCGCGGTCCGCGCCCAGCATCTCCCAGCCGCTCCCGGTATCGCGGTAGAGCGCGCTCGCCGCCGTCTCCGCGCTCCCGGCCGGCCCGCGCCGCACCCCGCGCGGCTCGACCGCCACGCGCATCGGCCCGCGCAGGGGCGTCAGCGCCGGCCCCAGTGCGAACACGTGGCTGCGGGCCTCGAGTTCCTCCGGCGCCTCGGGGTGCCCGAGGTCGGCCAGCGAGAGGCGCACGGTCTCGAACAGCGTGCCCGCAGTCACGCTCCAGGCGAATCCCGCGATCCCGCCCTGCGCCGCCGAGTCCGGCGCCACCCACGTGCCCGGGGGCGCCGTCGCGCCGCGCCCGCCGGCCGGCGCCGGCCCGAGCGCCAGCGTCTCGGTCCGCACGTTGCCCGCCACGTCCTGCGCGGTCAGCCGCACCGTGAAGGGCCGGCCGCTCGATGGCACCGTCACGCCCCCCGCCCCGGCCCCGATCGGCCCGCCGGCGCGCAGGACGTGCGGCCGGAAGCCGGGCGGCGCCCCGAGCACGACCGCGTGGCGCCCGGCGGGCAGCGCGCGCCCGCGGTCGTAGACGAACTCCACCTCGCTCATCCCCTCGGCCCAGGAGACGCTGTCGAAGCGGCACTCGACGGCGATGCCGCCGCCCTCCAGCGCGATGCGCCACGGCGCCATCGTGAACCGGCCATCGGCGCGCGCATCCACCGCCTCGACGACGAGCCGCTCCTCACCGGTGATCAGCGCCGTGTCCTTCCCGGTGCACACGACCGTCTCCGGCTGGCCCTCCCACGAGGCGTCGGCGCGCGAGCGCACCGGCACCAGCGCCACCCGCGGGATGAGCGGCGCCACCGTGTCCGCCACGCTCACGCCCGCCAGCAGGGGGTTGTACGCGACATCACCGCGGCGGATCTCGAAGTGCAGGTGGGGCGCGTCCGTGCCGCTGCGGCCGCTCCAGCCCAGGCGCTGCCCGGAATCCACCGGGAAGCGCGCCGGCTCCGGCCAGAGGTCCTGTTCGTACTCGCCGGCCGAGTCCTGCGCCGCCGACACGTACGAGGCCAGCGGCTCGTCGAACGCGTCGAGGTGCGCGTAGACCAGCAGCCGCCCGTCGTCCGACTGGAGGTAGACCGAGCGGCCGTAACCGGTCCCCGAGGCCCGGACCCGCACGACGCGGCCGGCGAGGGAGGCATAGACCGGCAGGCCGGTACGCTCCCCGGTGGCGAAGTCGAGCCCCGCGTGGAAGTGGCCGGGACGGTACTCGCCGAAGCTGCCCGAGAGCCGCAGCGGAGGATCGAGCGGCGGGCGATCCAGCGGCGGGAAGTACCGGGGCGCGCTCACCTGTGCCCGGGAGGTGTCCGGCGCCTGGGCGGCGAGCCCGTCCCCGGCGGCGCAGACGCAGCAGAGCAGGACGCCCAGCGCCACGGACGCGCGCGCCCTCCCCGCCTCCGCACCGCCAGCGCGCCTCATGGCGCTACTCCACCACGAAGGGCGCGCGCACGCGAATCCACCCGCCGTGCCCCGGCTCCCGAGAAAGCCCCGTTGCATTCCGCATCCTTCGCGGCGCCGGTCCTTGGGCTTTGCATACCCTCCCCCCCCAACCGTGCCCGGCCCGTGCCGGGTATCCCCTGACAGGCGAGCGCAGAGGCCGGTTGGCACCCGGATTGCTCGTGCAACGCGAACCTGTGGCAGGAAGCGTGGACTGACTCCGCTCGGGAGTCCCCCCCAGCAGGAACAACCTTGTCGCACAAGGAGGTCCGGTCGTGAAGTCCCTCAAGCACGTCGCTCCGATTCTGCTTGCGCTGACGCTGGCCGCGATGTTGAGCGGCTGCAGCAAGAACACGTCCCCCACGGGACTCGACGCCGCCGCTCCCGCGCTCGACCAGGCTCCGCCGGCAGTCCCGGCGCAGATCGTCAGCGACTGGAACGGCGCGACCAGCCGGGGCACGCTCGAGTGGACCCCGAGTTCCTCGGCGAACGTCGCCAGCTACCAAGTCTACCAGTACTCGCCGGACCCGGCCCTGGAGAGCGCCTACGTCCTCATCGGCCAGACCGACTCGGGCACGACGCAGTACGTCCTCCCGCGGATGACGCAGGACACCGAGTACTACCGCCTGCGCGCGACGTCGACCGCCGGGGTGGAGAGCGCGTGGTCTGCGACCATCGAGGTCACGGTCGGCGCCCCGCTCGGGAGCGATCCCGAACCCGGCGACGGCATCACCCTCAAGATCAGGCCGTAACCGGGCACCCGGACTCCGCGACTCAGGGCAGGAACACGATGCGCGCCTGAGCGTGCTGGGGGCCACCCGTCAGACGCGCGAAGTAGAGACCGGCCGGGACGAGGCTTCCACTCTCGTCCCGGCCGTCCCATGGCTCCGTGTCATGCCCGCCCCGGGCGAGCCGCAGCGTGCGCACGAGCCGCCCCGAGACGTCGTAGAGCCGGATGGCCTCGGCGTTGGCACCGCTCCAGGCCAGCAGGACCGGCACCCGTGACGGCCGCTGCCGCACCTCCAACGCGAGTCCGGCCTGGCCGTCCGGGCCCGCGGGGCCCAGCGGCTGGGTGAACCCGACGACATTCGAGCGACCGCTGGCGTTCCCCGCCTCGTCGTTGGCGAACAACCAGTACCAGGCCGTCACCCCGGGCTCCGGAGCCGGGACGGTGACGACTTCGCTCGATCCGGCCACGCCCGGCGCAGGTGCGGCCAGGCGCACGGCGCCCGCGTCCGCGCTCCCGATCGCCGACCTCATCGTCGTGGCCCACAGCCGGTAGGCCACCGCCCGGCCGGTCCCGCCGTCGTCCCCGGGCGCCGTCCAGCTCAGCCGCACCGAGTCCGGCGCGCAGCGCACCGCCGCGAGGTCGCCGACCGTGGCGGGCGGCAGCGTGTCGGCCGGGGTGCCCGTGCGGGCGAAGTTGCCGCGCGCGGTGGCCCAGGTCTGCCGCGCGGCCGCCGAACTGCCCGCGCCCGCGTCGTAGACGTACAGCAGCAGGTCGGATCCCGAGCCGGCCGCGATCCTCGTCGCGCCGTCGCCGGCGAGGTCCGCCAGCGTCGGGGACATCCCGGCGCCCCCGGGCTTGGGAAAGCGACCCAGGACCTTCGCGCTGTCGTTGAGCGCCACGAGCCCGCCGGCTTGCATCAGCATCACGCCCGGCGGCCCGCCGCCTTCGAGGTGGCCCAGCACCGGCGGGCCCTGCGGCGCGGCCGCCAGCGCGAACGGCCAGCCCAGCCCGGCGGGCGCCACCCCGGTGGAGTCCAGCACGATCACCTGGTTGGGTGCGGTGGCCGGCAGCACGATCTCGTCCGCCCCGTCCCCGTTGAGGTCGCCCAGCGCGGGGTCGCCCGCGACGCTGGCGCCCAGCGACCAGCGCCAGCGCTCGCTGCCGTCCGGCCGCAGCCCGACGAGTTGCGTGCCGGCCGCCACCAGCACGACCGGCTCGCCACCGAACTCCGCCACCACCGGCGCCTTCGGGAGCGGGTCGAGCGTCACCGGCCAGCCCGGCGCGAACGTCCCGTTGCCTTTCACGACGTAGACCGCGCCACCCACCGCCGCCGCAACGATCTCCTCCCCGGGCTGGCCGTCGAGGTCGGCGAGCGCGACCGGAGCGCTGACCCCCGAGACGTCGGTCACCACCGGGAAGCCCGGCACGCCCGACCCGTCCGCCCGCCAGGCGAAGAGTCGCCCGTCGTCCCGGCCGCAGACGATCTCGAGCTCGCCGTCGCCGTCGATGTCACCCAGCGCCGGACCGCCCGACAGCACCGAGATCTCGTCGGGACTCACCGGGAAGCCGGGAAGCGCGGCGCCCGTGGTGTCGAACCCGGCCAGCGTGCCGTCCAGCATACCGACGAAGAGGCACACGCCGTGGCCGCCACCCATGTCGGCGGCCGCCAGTTGGCGCGCCGGGCCGGCCCCCAGGTCGGCCACGGCGAGCGTGTCGCCGGTGACCCAGTCCTGGATCAGCAACTGCGTGGCCGTCGTCACCCAGGCGAGCTTCCGGGCCGGACCGCTGAGCGGGATCGGCACGTCCGGACCGACGGTGGCGCTCGCGGCGCGCCAAGCGGTCGAGGTCAGCCGGTCGCTCAGCGCCCGCGCCGCGTTGAGCCGGCCGGTGCCGTAGCCCGTGGTGGAGCCGTTCAGCGACGAGATGTCGTCCGCCGTCTCGCGCAGCCTGAGCTGCACCCCCCGCGGCGTCAGCGATCGCCGTCCGAGCTGCCGCTGCCGGGCCTGGAGCAACGCGGCCGCGCCCGCCGCGAGCGGCGCCGAGAACGACGTGCCGCTGAGCCCCGCCGGGGCGTTGTAGGCCGGCTGGCGGTAGCCCAGGCTGTCGCTCGCCGGGACCGCGCGGGTGATGAAGGTGGAGAAGATCCCCACGCCCGGCGCCGCGAAGTCCACCCAGCTGCCGAGATTCGAGAACGCCGCGACCTGGTCGCTCGGGTCGGTGGCGGCCACCGCGACGACGTCCCCGCGCGCGCCGATGTAGTTCGGCGCGCCGTTGTTGCCGGACGCGGCGACCACCGTCACGCCCGCCGCGATCGCGGCGTCGAGCGCCACGCCCAGCCCGTTCTGGTTGAGGCTCGCGAAGGAGCAATTGATCACGTCCGCCCGCATGCGCGTGGCGTAACGCACCGCCTGGGCCGCGAAGGACATGTCCACCAACCCGAGCGGGTAGGCGTTCTCCGCCCAGCCGATGCGCAGCGGCATGAGCGCCACCCGCCAGGCGGTGCCCGCCACGCCGATGCCGTTGTCCGCCAGCGCGCCCACGATCCCGGCCACCTGCGTGCCGTGGCCGGCGTAGTCGTTGGGGTCGTTGTCCTGGTCCCGCCAGTCCTCGAAGGGCGACACGAAGCTGCCGCTCGCCAGGTTCACGAAGTCCCAGCCCCAGGTGTCGTCCACGAACCCGTTGCCGTCGTCGTCCACCCCGGGCACGCCGCCCCGCTCCGCCCAATTCGTCCAGATCTGGCCGGGGAGCCCGGCGACCGTCCCGCCCAGGTCCGGGTGATACGGGATCACGCCGGTGTCGAGGATCGCCACCACCACGGACGTGTCGCCGGTGGTGACGTCCCACGCCTGGGGCGCGTGGATGCAGTGACCCGCGACCTGGTCATGCCACCACGAGGCGCTCCACAGCGAGTCGTTCGGCACCGCGCTGACCGGGAGCACCGCGATGGGCTGAGCGCTCTGCACGTCGGCCAGGCCGGCCAGGCTCGCCAGCGCCCCCTCGAGGTCCGCGCCCTCCGGCAGGTGCGCGATGTAGAACGCCGTGAAGTCGGCATCCACCGAGCCCGGCGGCGGCGGCGTCTCGCCGCGGAACTCGGGCTCGAACCAGGCGCCCAACCCGGCCGCCACCGCGTCGAGGGCTGCGAGCCCCAGTCGCGGGTGAACGACGCCCGCGGGCACGGCCCCGGTCGCGCGGGCGGCCCGCGCCCGCTGCGCCGCCGCGGGGGCCAGCCGGATCTCGAGGCGGTCGGCCGCATACGACGGCCCGCTCACCGACTCGCGGCGCGGGTCGCGCACGGGCAGATCGAGGGCCCGCGCGCTCCGCGGGACCACCAGGGTGAGCAGCATCAGGACAGCGACGGCAGAACGCACGGTCACCCCGACAAGGCGCGCGGCCGCCCGCATGGAACGGGCGGGCCCGGCCACGCCACCCCCAGAAGTCTAGGGAGCGCCTCGGAGCGCGGTCAAGGCGGGTCTGCGGCCGACCCGCCCCGCGCTTGACGCCAGCCGGGGGCGGCGGGCACACTCGGCCGCCGTCCAATGGACGACGCTGCGAACTTGCCCACGGAGGGAGCCTTGGAGAGTGCGGACCGCGACCAACTCCGCCGGATGCTGCTCGAACGTTCCATGCGCTTCGGCGAGTTCGTGCTCAGCTCGGGGATCACGTCCAACTACTACATCGACGTCCGCAAGACCAGCCTCCACCCGCAGGGGCTGCAGCTGATCTCGCGGCTGTTCTGGGAGTTGCTGGAGCCGGAAGGGATCACCGCCGTCGGGGGGCTCACCATGGGTGCCGACCCGCTCGTCGCCGGCCTGATGCTTCACAGCTTGCAGGCGGGCCGTCCGCTGGACGGCTTCCTCGTGCGACGCGCCCCCAAGGACCACGGCGCGCTCGGCCAGGTCGAGGGCAACCTCGCCGGTCACAAGCGCGTGGCGGTCCTCGACGACCTCATCACCAGCGGCGAGAGCGCGCTGGTCGCCGTCGAGGCGGTCGAGTCCTACCGGGCCCAGGTGGTGCGCATCGTCTCGGTGGTGGACCGCAACCAGGGCGCCGCGCAGGTCTTCCAGCAGCGCGGCTACCCGTTCACCCCGCTCTTCACCGTGAACGACCTGCTGCCCGCGGAGCGGGGCTGACCCCGGTCCGATGTCGAGCTCCCGGAAGTCCCCGCCGATGACCGCAGCGCCGGCACGCTCGTCTCCACGTTCCATCGCCCGAGGAAGCTGACCCATGTTCGAGAGTCATTTCGGGCTGCGCGAGAACCCGTTCGCCTCGGGCCACCAGTCGCGTTTCGTGTACCCCAGTCACGAGCACCAGGAGGCGCTGGCCCACCTGCGCTACGGCATCGGCAACCTCGAGCCGTTCGTGCTCATCACCGGCGAGGTCGGCACGGGCAAGACGACCGCCCTGTTCGAGGCGGTCGTCGAGCTGCAGACGCGGGTCTCGGTCGCGCTCATCACCAACTCCGCGCTGACCCGGGGCGAACTGCTCGAGGAGATCTGCCTGCGATTCGGGGTCAGCGTCCCGCAGCCCGCCTCGAAGCCGCAGGCCATGGCCCTGCTCGAGCAGCACCTGCTCGCGCTGCGCGGACGCGGCGAGCGCGCCATCCTGCTGCTCGACGAGGCGCAGAACTTCGACCGCGAGCTGCTCGAGGAGATCCGGCTGTTCTCGAACCTCGAGGCCGGCGGCGAGAACCTGCTGCAGATCATCCTCGTCGGCCAGCCGGAGCTCGAGGCCAAGCTCACGCTGCCCGAGTTGCGCCAGTTGCGCCAGCGGATTCCCGTGCACTACCGACTGAGCCCGCTGACCCTCGAAGAGACCGAACGCTACATCCGTCATCGCGTCACCGTCGCCGGCGGCGACGCGCCCCGCCTGTTCCCGTCGGAGACCTGCGCCGAGGTCCACGCCGTCACGCACGGCATCCCGCGCGAGATCAACCAGATCTGCGCACAGGCCATGCTCGACGCCTACGTCGAGGGCGTTGCCAGCGTGAGCCCGCAGCACGTGCGCTCCGCCGCGCAGGAGGCCACCTTCCACGGCGTGATCCCGGCGAGCGAGACCGGGCCGCTGCTCGCGCCACTCCCCGCGTGGCCCTCGGCCTTGCCGCTGCCCGCGCCCCACCCGCCGGCGCCCGCGGTCGAAGCGCCCGCGCCGGCAGTCGAATCGCCCGCGCCGGCGCCACCGCCGAGCGCCAACGCCACGCCCGAGGTGCCCGCACCGCCCCCGCTGGCGCTGGAGGAGGTGCCGAGGATCGAGGTCCCGCGCGCCCCGGAACCACCGGCGCAGCCGCCACCGGCCGGCCCGGGAACGCGCTACGCCGCCGAGAGCGCGCTCGTGCCCCCGGCCCCCGGCGTCCCGTCGCCCGCCGAACGGACGGCACGCCCGCACGCGCCGCGCGCCGACGCGCTGCCATCGCGTCTGTACGACCGCATGCGCGACGAGGAGCCCAAGAAGCCCTCGAACCTGGGGTTCAAGCTGCTCATCGGGATCGCGATCGCCGCACTGGTCGCCATCGCGGCGATCCTCATGTTCCGTTTCGGACCCTGGGCCAAGCCGGCGGTGCCGGTGCCTCCGTCCGCGGCGAACCTGCTGGCCGACAGCATGGCGATCGCGTCGATCGACTCGACCGCCATGGTGCAGGTCGCCGACTCCACCCTGGCCGACACCTCCGGGGCAACGGCCTCCGGGATCGACACGCTGCTCTCCGCCCGCGCACCGGAGGTGATGCCGGCGCCCGTCGTGACGCCTGCGCCGGGCGCGGTCGCCAAACCCGTCGTCGCGGCTTCGCGGCCAACGCCGCCCACGACCCAGGAGTTCAGCCTCTCCGTGGGGACCTACCTCGACCGTGCCCGGGCCGAGGCGGAACTCGCGCGCATCAGCGGGGCGAGCGGGCTGACCGGCCGGATCACCGACCTGCGCAGGGAAGGCGTGACGATGTACGCCGTCATCGTCGGAGCGTTCTCGGATCGCGACACCGCGGAGCGCAAGGCCGGCGAACTGGTCTCCGGCGGTACGATCGACGAGGCGCGGGTCATCGCCCGCACGGTCCGCGCCAGGCCATGACCCGCGGCGCCGCGCCCGCGGGCCCTGCGACTTGCGCGGGGGCCACGGGCGCATCTAAGGTGTGCCGCCCCCGCAGCATCTGCGTCCCCATCGTCTAGAGGCCTAGGACACCGCCCTTTCACGGCGGCGACACGGGTTCGAATCCCGTTGGGGACGCCAACCGCAAGCGGTTAGGGAATCCTGCCTGCTACATGCGCCCCTGCCCTGCGTGCCCTTGCTACGCATTTGCTACAGCGTCCCGCCCAGCACCCTCAAGGCCTGCTCTTTCACCACCGCGTCACCCAGCCTGGCGTAGCGCTGGGTTGTGGCAATCGAGGCGTGGCCCAGAATCTGCTGCAAGGCTGGCAGGCTCCCGTCACGCTCAATCCACCGGCAGGCGAACGTGTGACGCAGCATGTGCGGGTGGAACCTCTCTACCCCGCTCATCTGGCGAACGTGCCAACTGAACGTGCCGGGGTCAGCCTCGCGGAACGGAACCAGCCTCCCGACGTGGGCGGCTACCTCCTGAAGCAACTCGGGGGCGAGTGGCACCGTGACGTAGCCCCCAACGCTGGTACAGATCAAGAGGCCAGCCGCTGCGGGTTCGAGTTTACCGCATAGTGCCGGGCGAACTCGCTCGGCGTCTTGTGACCGAGGCCGCTGTGTGGCCGGGCCTCGTTGAAGTCCTGCCGGTAGGCGTCGATCGCGTCGCGCGCTTCGCCGATGCTCCGCCACCAGTGCAGGTTGAGCAGCTCGTCACGCATCCGACCGTTGTAGCTCTCCACCATGCTGTTCTGGATCGGCTTGCCGGGCTGGATGAAGTCGAGCACCACCCCGTGCTCGTACGCCCAGGTGTCCAGCGCCATGCTGCGGAACTCCGGCCCGTTGTCGAGCGTGATCCGCGCCGGATAGCCTCGCATGATCGCAATCTCCTCCAGCGCCCGGATCACCCGAGCCGCCGGCAGGCTGGTGTCGACCTCGGCGGCGAGCGCCTCGCGGCTCAGCACGTCAACCACATTGAACACCCGATAGCGTCGTCCGCTCGACAGCACGTCCGACATGAAGTCCATCGCCCAGCACTCATTCAGCCGCGTCGGCACCAGCATCGGTTGCCGCGCCACCGCCACCCGCTTGCGCTTCCGCCGCCGCACGGCCAGACCCTCCTCGCGGTACAGGCGGTAGACGCGCTTGACGTTCACCCGCAGCCCCTCGCGCGTGAGCACGCGATGCAACCGCCGATAGCCCCAGCGCAGCCGGATCAGCGCCAGCTCGCGCAGCCGCTGGCGCAGCGCCTCCTGCGGAGCGCGACGTGATCGATAGCGCTGGCCCGACAGCGGCGTACCCAGCACCGTGCAGGCGCGTCGCTCCGAGAGTCCGGCATGGCGTGAACGGGCTTCCAGGACGGCGGCGCGCCGGGCCGCAGCCGTCGTCAGTCTTTTCCCAGCGCTTCCTTCAGGATCTGGATGTTCAGCGTCTGGTCGGCGACGATCCGCTTAAGTCGGCGGTTCTCGTCCTCGAGTTGCTTGAGCCGCCGCGCCTCGCTCACCTCCAGGCCACCGTACTTGCTCTTCCAGCGGTAGTAGGTGTGGGCGGAGATCCCGTGGCGCCGGATCAGCTCGCCGACGTTCCCGGCGCTGTCCGCCTCCTTCAGGATCGCGATGATCTGCTCTTCGCTGTAACGCTTCCCCGTGCTCGCCATGAGATCCTCCGTGCCGTTCAGGCTAGCAGAGGACTGGCTACTCGTTCTGTGTCAGCTTCCGGGGGCTACGTCAGATCCTCCTGGGATGCGCACCCGACCGTGCCGCCCACGACGGCGACCACCAGCAGCGCCGCCGACCACCGCCACCTTGCTCGTCTACCAGCCACGGCCCCCCCTGCTTTCGTGAGTCTCTCCGCCACACCGCTTCGCCGACTCGCGACTCAGCCGCGCAAACCTGCGCTGCACAACAACGGACCACTGCCCGTCATGCTGGCTCCGGCCCCGTGACCTTGAGATATTCCTGTTCTAGCCAAAAGCGACGACTCAGAACGCAATCACGCTACCCTTCCCTCCGCCCGCCATTTCCAGAGTCATGCTACTCAAGCCTCCTCCCCCAGGCCAACGTATCCCGTCGGCCGCGAGAATCTCAACAGGCGCGTCGTATCCTGGGAGGCAGAAACGACCCACGATTCGAATCACACGAGGGTTCACGTAACGAATGTTGAGCACTTCGACGCCGTCGCAATCGCGCACAACCAGAGTACTTGGATCCGGCTGTTTTGGGTTGAATGCACGCTCTTGGCTGGCCTGAAATTCGTTGTCGACAATCTGGACGATGCGGTCACCCTTGCTGTCAATCACCGACGCCGACACCAGGAGTTGGCCATCGACGACTCGTAGCTTCAAGAATGGGCGGCCATTCTTAGTAAACACTCGTAGGTTGCTCGCGGTTCTCGTCCGCACCTGCAAGCTGTCCCCGAGCATGAGCACCCAGGCATCTACCGGCACGTTGGGCGTCTCCTCGTTCGCGGGGACGAGTCGTCCGTGGAATACGGCCGTGTCAGCGAGATTCCGTCCAGTGAGAATGCCCTTCTGAATCTGGAGGGTCACCCAAAGCAGAAGCAAGACCCCCGCCGCGAACCAGATCCAGAGACCGGCAGTCTTCCCCCCCTCCCTCCAGAAATAGAACCCCACACCTCCCGCAATCAGGCTGAATGCGGCCAAGATGAGAGTCAACAACCAGTCCGGAATCATCGCTCTCTCCCTACCTTCCATATGTGTGCCCCGCGTTCGGGCAGCGGTCTCTGATGCCGCTGTCCTTCCTTCGCCGTTCGAGTCCCGGTCTCAGCGTCCTCTCAGGTCCCAAGCACACCGCACCGCCCACCCGCGTCCCGGCCCTCTAGGTGCCGTGCGGCCCCCCTACTGGGGCTGGCAGCACCCGCCGGGGCACATTACGCAGATCAAGAACGCCACAGCGCTCACTAGCCAGACACATGCGGCACCCCAGGCGCACATGCGCATCACGGTTCTCGCCTTCACGCCAGGAAATGTCGGATTCTTGAGTATGCGATGCTCAAAGCGAAGATGCCCCGTCTGCTGCAGCTCACTCTCAACCGACTCCATGAGATGTTCTAATCGCTCAAGGTGCAACAAGGCTCGACTCTGTGCGACAGCCCAAGCCACCGACATAAAGATACCCAGAACGGAAGCGATGAGCCCAAGCATAGGATTGGGCGGAAAGCCGGACCCCTGAAACAACACGCCAATGAGAAGAATCTGTGCTGCCCAGAAGATGCTGAAGATGGTCCATGTTACCTGGTCCACACCTACTCGCGAGGACACGATAAGTTCAAGTTGGTGTTCGAGACTAGGCGGCTGCGGACTACTCCTGGTGACGGAAGTCGCTTCGCTCACATCTTCCTCCTTGCACGTCCTTGTTGCATGACCCAAGGTGCGCGGTCACTCGCCGAGGCTTGAGCCGCCGTTCACTTCGCGTACTTCGCCTTCAGTCGGCCGATGGAGACACTCTGCGCGGGAGTCGGCGGAGCCGCCCCCCGGGTGGCGATGATCAGATAGCTTACGGTGTTGTCTCCGTTAGAACTCTGAATATGCACCGTGAGCCCTGTTGTATAACAGAGCGACTGGCCCCAGTGAGCATAATACGTCACGCTGTACAGGCTCACTATCCAGCGACACTCGCTCTCACTGGCTACCGTGCCATCGGAGTATGTGGGAAGCGGAAGAACGTCCATGTCATGAGCGGTTCCAGAAACGACGGCCACCTCACTCGCAGTGGCGGCACCCGCCTGCGCCCCCGCACTCCGCGCTCCAAGGTGGTAGGTGATGGCAAGCAGGAAGATTCCCGCGCAGACGAAGAAGAACGCTCTTGCCTTGTGCATGACGGTCTCCGTTAGCGGTACAGGGACTTGATGCGGCCCCAAGTCGTGGACCGCGTGGGCACCGGCTGCTCCGTGGTGAAACGCAGGTCGTCAATTTCAAAGCCGAATGCCCACTGGGCGGACCAGTACCGCGAGAAGCGCGCGTGGTGAATCGGGACGTCACTGGCGATACCTAGGAACCCGATTTCATTGGGACTGTAGAGACCCGCTGTGCCGTCTGTGTAGGCTACGCGGTAGATGAGTCCGCCTTCCGAGTCAAAGGCCTCCAAGGCGAAGTCGAAGCCATAGGCACCGACCGCGTAGACCCCGGAAGGGAAGAGGCAGTCAATCGGTTCGAGTCCGTCAGAACTTCCCCACGCCATGTTGGGCAGCGACGTCCCGATGTTTGGCCAGTTGGTGACCCCGTCGTTGGCCCCGAAGGTGACGCCCCACTCGGCGTAGATACTTCCGAGGACGGCGTGGTTGGGAATCTGCGTTCCTCCCGGGCTAGTGTCGAAGTTGACTAGGTGGGAGGTGGGGCCGAAGTAGCCCGGACCGACCTGAAGAGGCTCGCCGTGGACGCCTGCGGCAAGAAGCAGAGCGAAGGCGAGAGGTAAAGCGCAAGCTAGAGAGCGAGCGGCACGCATTGGCGGCCTCCGAGGATGAAACCGACCGGGCGGGCGCGGTCCGGTCGCAGGGGCAAGCGACTCCCGCCAGCAGTAAGGATACGCCGGGCAGGGGAGGGCGTCTACGCCAAGAACTCTAATCGCGGGGAGCGGCCTATGAATCCGAGGGAGACTTGCGGCCCCGTGTCACGCGCTCCGGGAGCACGAACAGAAGGTCGGCGAGCGTCTGGGCGAAGTTCGCGACTCGCTTGGCGTCATCGAAAGTGGGGGGAGAGGCCTGTGGGTCCACGTGCCGCGTCGCATTCGCGTCGAGCCGCACGTCGTGAGCCCAGAGCGCCATGTCCTCGGTGATGAGATGGTCCTTAGCAGCCTTGTCGATTCGGCTGTTGAGGGAACCATCCACCAACCCCTTTAACCTGAGCATGGCATCGACCGCCGAAGCAGCGAGCATGATGGATCCATCCGGTGAGTGAAGCGTATCCAGAGCCTGCTGGAGGTAATGCGCTACTTCCTTCGGCACCGACTCTTCAATTGCGGCACGCTTGGGGTACCAATCGATTACGTCACCCGTCTCCCCGTACGCCCACGCCGTCACGAGAGAGCCGCAGGTCGCGCAGCAGTAGACAGCCCACGTGCGCCTATGGTCCCCCGAGTGTTCGGTGGTGGTAGTAGCCCATACACGGGCAAGCCTCGGTCTGTGGACTGCGCAGTGCGGGCACCTGTCAAGTTCGAATTGCATGATGAGCCTCGGCATCGCGTCTCCTTAGGGGCCTCCACACAGTGCAACCGCTGCTACCGGTACAGCGCCTTGATGCGGCCCCAGCTCGTGCTCTTGATCCGCTACCCGCCACTGGAGCAGCCGGGCACGCTCAAAGCGAGTTCCTGATCCGCTACCCGCCACTGGAGCAGCCGGGCACGCTCGAAGCGAGTTCCTCGGGCGCCTCGGCTCCTTCGACCTCGGCACGATACTCCGCCGGGGTCCGCTGCCCCAAGCTCCCGTGGGGCCGTCGGTTGTTGTACTCCTCCCGCCAGGCGTCGAGCGACACCCGGGCGTCGATGACAGACAGAAAGTAGTGTTGCGATAAGCACTCACGCCTCAGCTGGGCGTTGAAGCTCTCGATGAAGGGGTTGTCGGTCGGCTTGCCCGGACGGCTGAAGTCCAGCCGCACGTGATTGACGTAGGCCCAGTGGTCGAACGCCTTCGAGGTGAACTCCGTCCCGTTGTCCACGTGAATCACCGCCGGCAACCCGCGCCGTACACCTTCGCGCGTCAGCACCCGGGCGACCTCGGCGCCGCCGAATGAGCCGCTGACCTCGAGGGCCACGCACTCGCGGGTGAACGTGTCGAGCACCGTCAGCACCCGCAGCTTCCGGCCATCCGCCAGCGCATCGCTCACGAAGTCCATCGCCCAGAGCTGGTTGGTCCCGGTGGCCGTGAGTGTCTCTTGCCGGCGCACCGCACTGCGGCGCCGCTTGGGCCGTTTCGACCGCAGACAGAGCCCTTCTTCCCGATATAGCCGGTACGTCCGCTTGGCGTTCACCTTCCAGCCTTCCCGACGCAGCAACACCTGCACGCGGCGATACCCGTAGCTCACCCGGGTCGTCGCGATCTCCTTGATCCTCTGGCGCAGCGGGGTCTGATCCGGCCGGACCGGGCGGTACAGCATCGAGGACATTGCCGTTCCCGAGGCGCGGCAGGCCTTGCGCAAGCTCACGCGGTAGGCCTCCTGCATCCAGCGGGTCACGGCGCGGCGCTCGACCGGCCTTACCACTTTTTTCGGAGCGCCTCCTGCAGCATCGTCCGGTCCAGCGTCAGGTCCGCGACGACGGCCTTGAGGCGTCGGTTCTCGTCCCGCAGCTGCCGCAGCTCCCGCAGCTCCGGTGAGGAGATCCCACCGAACTTCTTCTTCCAGCGGTAGAACGTGGTCTCGGTGATGCCCAGCTCCCGGCAGACCTCCCCGACCACCACCCCGCCCTCGACCCGCTTCAGGGCCTGGGCAATCTGCTCGACCGTGAACTTGCTGGTCTTCATCCTGGGTCCTCCTCCTTGCGGTTCAGGAGGCCCCGAGGTTAGCTCATTGCGACAGTCCCGCTGCTCCAGGAAACGGGGAGCGGATCACCACGTAGACATTGCCACTGCCGTCAACCGCCACGCCATACGGGCCGATGAACTGCCCGTCCCCGGTGCCGCTCGTGCCCCACCGGGTGAGGTAGGTGCCCGTGCTGGTGAACTTCTGGATGCGGTGGTTCTGGTACTCCGTCACGTAGACATTGCCACTGCCGTCAACCGCCACGCCAGACGGGGCGCTGAACCAGCCCCACTGGGCGAGGTACGTACTGTCGCTGGTGAACTTCTGGATGCGGTGGTTGCCCCATTCCGACACGTAGACGTTGCCGTTGCCATCCACGGCCACGTTCGATGGGTTGTTGAACTGCCCGTCCCCGCTACCGGTCGTGCCCCACTGCGTCAGGTAGGTGCCGTCGCTGGTGAACTTCTGGATGCGGTCGTTGAAGTTGAGGGCGTCCGCCACGTAGACGTTGCCGTTGCCATCCACTGCCACGCCCTGCGGGCGGAAGAACTGCCCGTCCCCGGTGCCGCTCGTGCCCCACTGGGTGAGATACGTGCCGTCGCTGGTGAACTTCTGGATGCGTTTGTTGCCGGAGTCCGACACGTAGACATTGCCGGTGCCGTCAACCGCCACGCCATTCGGGCCGATGAACTGCCCGTCCCCGGTGCCGCTCGTGCCCCACCGGGTGAGGTACGTGCCGGTGCCGGTGAACTTCTGGATGCGGTCGTTGCCATGGTCCGCCACGTAGACGCTGCCATTGCCATCCACCACCACGCCGACTGGGCCGTTGAACTGCCCGTTCCCGCTGCCTTGCGTGCCCCACTGGGTGAGGTACGGTGGAGGTGTCTGTGCGCTGGCCGTGGCGGGGAGCAACGCGGCTGCGAGGAGGATGGCGAGGAGCGCAACGAAGAAACGCTTGTGCATGGGCGGCCTCCGAAGGGGTGATTGTCGCTGTAAGATGCTGCGGTTCTCGCTGATCCTGCGGCCCTCACACTATCTGATCACCGCCACCCGCGTCGTGCGCGTGTTAGCGCCCTGCGTCAGGCGCACCAGGTACAGCCCGGGTGCGAGGTGCTGGCCCGCTCCCAGGTCGAGCGTGTGCTGGCCCATGCCGACATCATGCGAGGCGATGCGGCGACCGGCGACGTCGAGAAGGTCGAGCCGCGCAGGTGCGTTGGTCGGCAGCGAGAAGCGGACCGTCAGCGTGCCGCCGCGTGAGGGATTCGGGCGCACGGGGTCGAGAGCGAACGCGAGTGAGGCTTCGCCCGTCGGCAGGTCCACCCAGGTCTCGCCGTAGAAGCCCTCGACGCCCGCCTCGACGATGCCGAGCCGGTAGCCCACGCGGGTGGCAGTGGCGTCGATGGGGTCCGTGTAGCGGAGGTAGCCCGTGCCATCCGCCGTGATTTCCGCGACCCGCGTCCACTCGCCGCCCACGGCGGACCGGTAGACGGTAGCCACGGCGCTCATGCTCCCGCCCGCCAACCACGTGAGCTGGATGCCGTCCGCGTCCGTCTCGACGCTGACGAACGAGAGCAGCACGGGGGTGGGAACGTCGCCGCCGAGTTGGCCGTTCGCCTTCACGTTCTGAGCGTAGATGTCCCAGTTGCCGTTTCGGCAGTCGCCCCAGGCGACGATGGCCCCGCCTGCGCCGTCCGAGGTGATGGGGGGGTATTGATAAATGTATCCCTGATTGCCGGGAGCGGTGAGGGCCACCCCGTCGCCCCCCCACTGGACCGTGCCTTCAGCAGAGATGCGTTGGGCGTAGATGTCGAAGTAGATGCTGAGTTCGCGGTTGTCCCTCCAGGCGACGATGGCCCCACCCGCTCCATCTGAGACGATGGTGGGGCAGCGCTGGTCCCGGTAGGTGGGCGTGCAGAGGGCCACGCCGTTGGCCGTCCACTGGACCGTGCCATCGGCTGAGATCCGCTGGGCATAGATGACAGGGGGCACTCCATCGCGGCGGTCGTACCAGGTGACGATGGCCCCGCCCGTGCCGTCCGAGGCGATACGTGGACTATGACCATTAATATAAGAACTGCGGCCGAGTCTCACGCCGGCGGTCGTCCATAGGAGCGTACCGGTGGCCGAGATCCGCTGGGCGCAGGCGTCTTCGTCACACCAACTGACGATGGCCCCGCCGGCACCGTCCGAAACGATGGTGGGGAGCTTCCGGCCCCACATATCGGTGGATAGCAGCACGCCACCGACAGCCCACAGGACCGCGCCCGTGGCCGAGACCCGCTGGGCGAAAGCGCGGTCCCCATCTATGTCTAGGGGGTTGGCGCCCCAGGCGATGATGGCCCCGCCTGCGCCGTCCGAGGCGATGGCGACTCCCTGCCCATTGGTGTCGGTGCTGATCGATACGCCGTTGGCCGTCCACTGAACCTCGCCGGCGGCCGAGATCCGCTGGGCGTAGAAGTCCGCGCCGCGGTTTCGGTAGTCGCCCCAGGCGACGATGGCGCCGCCCGCGCCGTCCGAAGTGATGGTCGGGGCAATCAGGCCGGAATAGTTGTAACTGCTGGTGGTGCAGAGGGCCACGCCGTTGGCCGTCCACTGGACCATGCCATCGGCTGAGATCCGCTGGGCGTATATGTCGGTGTTGTCGATGCCGTTACGGTAGTCTGTCCAGACGATGATGGCCCCGCCTGCGCCGTCCGAGGCGATGGCGGGGCGCGTCTGATAGTTGGTGGCGGTGCTGATCGCTACGCCGTTGGCCGACCACAGTGGTGTGCCGGTGGCCGAGATGCGCTGAGCGTAGATGTCCCAGTTGCCGTTGCGCCAGTCCTCCCAGGCGACGATGGCCCCACCCGCTCCATCTGAGACGATGGTGGCGGATTACTGCGCGCTATCGGCGGTGCAGATTGGCACGTTCACGCTAGTGAACCGCGCCGGGTTTCCCGGAGGCTCCATTGCCTGAGAGGATGGAGTCATGGCGAGAGCGAGCCGGTTTTCCCCGGAGGTGCGCGAGCGGGCGGTCCGGATGGTGCTCGAGCACCGCGAGCAGTACGCGACACAGTGGGCGGCGATCACCTCGATCGCGGAGAAGATCGGCTGTGCGGCTGAGACGCTGCGCAGCTGGGTGCGGCGGGCGGAGCGGGACGCGGGTACTCGACCCGGATTGATGACCGACGAGCGCGCCCGTCTGAAGCAGCTCGAACGCGAGAACTTCGAGCTGCGGCGCGCCAACGAGATCCTGAAGAAGGCGGCGGCGTATTTCGCCCAGGCGGAGCTCGACCGCCGAGCGAAGTGATGGTGCGGTTCATCGACGAACACCGCGAGCAGTACGGGGTCGAGCCGATCTGCGAGGTGCTGCCGATCGCCCCATCCGTCTACCACGAGCACAAGGCGCGGGAGCGCGATCCCGAACGCCGTCCGGCGCGTGCCCGGCGGGATCAGGAGCTGGCTGAGCAGGTCCGGCGCGTCTGGAACGAGAACCAGCAGGTCTACGGCCCGCGGAAGGTGTGGAAGCAGCTCCAGCGCGAGCAGGTTCCGGTCGCCCGCTGCACGGTCGCGCGCCTGATGCGCCGGCTGGGCCTGCAGGGTGCGGTGCGGGGCCGCCGGTTCAAGGTGACGACGATTCCGGACACGCTGGCAGCGCGGCCGCTGGATCTGGTGACGCGGCAGTTCAGCGCGACGCGACCGAACCAGCTCTGGGTCGCCGACCTGACGTACGTGGCGACTTGGCGCGGCTTCGTCTACGTGGCGTTCGTGATCGACGTGTTCTCGCGGCGGATCGTGGGCTGGCGGGCGTCGAACTCGCTGCGCAGCGACCTGGCACTGGATGCGCTGGAGCAGGCGCTCTACGACCGCCCCATCGCCGAGTCGGAGCGGCTGGTTCATCACAGCGATCGGGGCGTCCAGTACCTGTCGATTCGCTACACCGAGCGGCTGGCCGAAGCGGGCATCGAGCCCTCGGTGGGCAGCAAGGGGGACTCGTACGACAACGCGATGGCCGAGAGCGTGATCGGGCTCTTCAAGGCGGAGGTCATTCATCGCCTGGGGCCGTGGAAGGGGCTCGACGACGTGGAGTTCGCAACACTCGACTGGGTCGCGTGGTTCAACGGCAAGCGCCTGCTCGAACCGCTCGGATACGTTCCCCCGATCGAGTTCGAGGAGGCGTACTATCATCGTCAGGCCACCCAGACCGAGGTGGCGTAACTCAAGTCCGGAGCTCTCCGGAGAACCCGGCGCGGTTCACTAGGATCGGTGGGCCAGGCCGCAGCCGCCGGGCGCGGCAGCAAGAGCGCGATGCCAAACAACCCCGCGCAGACGAAGAAGAATGACCTGGTGCGGTTCATGGCAAGCCTCCGGGTAAGGGGTACCCGGCAGCGGCCCAGGCTCGGGGGAGGTGGAAAGCGACAGGCGACCGTCGGAGGAGCTTACGATTAGTTCGCTGCGGAGCAAGAAGAGCCCACCACTACGCATGGAGCGCGCCATGCGGTCACGCTCGGGCAGGCGGAGCAAAGTACTCGACCCGGAGCGTACTGCGGTCATCGGACGGACCAGGAGCGCGATTTCAGGACCGCCGCACACGAAGGCGGGGCGAGCCTGCCAGCGGTTTGCAGAAGCCCCCGTCCCGATGACCACCGCTCCCTGGGTCCCATCCACAGGACTCAAACCAGGGGGCCCATTCGGAACGGCACCTGCCAGTGGGACCCATTTCTCCGGGGCCGCGAAGGAAACGCGAATGTGCGGAGACCCCCTCTCCTAGACCCGCGCTCCGACCGGGGTCCCCCCGCTCGCCAATGAGCCGGCCTCCCCCTGGCAGCACCGAATCGACCTGGTGCGATTCCCCGTTCTGAGCCCTACCGGGAAGCCGGGAAGCCCGACACCCTCGCCAGAGGGCGGTCGCCCGTCGTGGGGGAGATTCGCCGCTGTGATGGAGGTCCATGGACGCTCACTCGCGCCAGCGCATGCGCCTCGAGCTGGGCAGCGGTGCCGGCGAGAGGCGCGAGCCGGCCGGTGGACCGCAGGAAGCGACGAGCTCGGCGGAGGTACTCCGGCCAAGGCAGCGTGGATTGATCTGGAGCGCCGATCCTGGTGCATCTTGGGCAGGTGCGACCGTTCCACCGGGCCAGCGGGAACAACCGCCCGCAGAAGTCGCAGCGGGCCCACGGAAGTCGTGCGATCTCTCGTCCGCTGTGTGGGAACTGTGCGGGAACGGGTGCGCACCAAGGGGCACTAGGGGTCACAGTCCCCTCCCCCGCGAGAAGCCAAGTCCTTGGTGCTATTCGCTTGGTTCTCCTTGCTTACATTTGGTCCCAGCGGTGGTTCCGATTCGAATCCCGTTGGCGACGCCAACCGCAGGCGCTCGCAGAACCCCCCGCGTCTCTCCCGTCCGCTGCCAGGACGAGGCGGCCGCCCCGATGTGGCGATCGACGTCGGACTTCCGCGCGGCCTAACGCAGCACCGTGAGTTTCCGTGTGAACGATCTGCCGTCGGCGTGGAGCCGGGCGAAGTACGCTCCCGCCTGCACCGTGCCTTCGCCCTCCCAGGTCAGCGTGTGATAGCCGGCGTCGAGTTCGCCCGACGCCAGTGTCGCCAGGCGCCGGCCGGTCACGTCGTGGATCGAGAGCTCGACCCTGGTCCGCTGCGGCAGTCCGAGGCGGAATCGCGCGGATCCGACGAACGGGTTTCCGCCCTGCAGCGCGAACGACAGCTGTGCCGGAAGTCCGTCCTCCGCCGCACTCGCCGAGGTCACGGTGAGCGCCCCGGCCTGGGCCGGCGAGTAACCGTTGTTGGTGCCGTCCAGGTCGGCGTACCGCCACGGTCCGCCGAAGTACGAGTAACGGTAGCAGTAGTCGTACTCCCCGGGCGTGGCCACGGTGACCCTGGCCATGAACTCGTCGTTGGCGCCGACGTCGAGGTTGTACGCGGCCGGCGTCCACTGCCATCCGGCCGGGTCCGCGGACGGATCGCTCCCGTCCGGTCCGTAGCCCAGTTCGGCCACGAGTTCGGGCGTCGCGCCCGGGTGACTCGTCACGACATCGATCCACAGCTGCCCGAAGACCAGGTCGCTCGCCACACCGGCGGTCGCGTTCAACGCCGGCGGCCACTGCAGGTTGCACCAGTTGATCGGGGGAATCGCCGCCGTGCATGCCGTCGCCCAGTCCCCGAACCTGCAATTGTTCACATACGCGATGCGGAAGAAGCCCTGGTCGCCCCACCAGGTATCCCAGCTGTTCTTCACGATCCAGTACTGCTGGGCGTCGTCATAGCCGATGACGAGGACATAGTGGCTACCCACGGGGCTTCCTCCCGGAACATGCCAATAGACTCCGCCCGCGTAGTGGTAGAAGTCGTCGTAGACGTCCATCCAGACCCCGATCGGCCCGTAAGCGAGCGCCGCCTTCAGGGAATCGATGGGCGCTCCCGTGTACCCGCCGACCCACCGCCAGCTCTGCAGACGCCGGATCTGGTTCGCGGCGTCCGCGCAAGCCGCACTGCAGGGCACCTGGTCATTCGCCTGGTACGGGAAGCACGTCTCGCGCGGCGTGCCGGTGTCCCGAAGGTAGTTCAGAGCACCGGACGGTTGGCCGCCATTACAGCCGCTATAGGGAATGCCGCAGGAAAGGAGGCGCTGTTCGGAGTAGTCCAGGTCGACGTCGGGCAGTCCGAGCCGGATCATCAGCGCCGACTCGAGCATGCTGACCGTCACGAAGGCCCAGTCGGAGCCGCACTGTCCCTGGTCGCGAACGCCGCTGACATAGTTGTGTCCGCCGACGTTGCGCCAATCCAGCGAAGCCAGCATTGGTTGCTCTGCGCCTCGGGGAGCAGGCGGCACTTGCGCGTCGACGGTCTCGTGCAGCAGGCACAGAATCCCGGCACAGACGAGAAGGAACGTTCCAGCCTTGCGCATGGCGCGACCTCCCGGGTCAGAGGGCTTCGTTGGGACCTCTATTCTACTCCAGGACCGACTCTCCCGGCCCGGCAAATCCCAGCCACGCCGGCACGGGATCGCGGCGCCGGGACCGCGAGCGGAGCGCCAGATGGAGCGTCCCTGTCCCGAAAGCATGGAACGGGAGCATCCCGGCGCGCTGCTCCGCGCTCAGACTGCGGCTCCGATCGCCGCCTGGAGCGAGGCCACGGCCCGCACGCTTCCCTGATACGGCGGTCCGGCGCCTGATCGGGGCAGGCGGGGCAGCCGCACCCCATGGAGCCACGAGCGCCCGCCAACTCGGGCACCGTCCAACCGGGGGCCATCATGCCAAGTGTGCCCAAGAGAGTCTTGTTCACTAGCGTTCTGGCAGCGCCGTCTGCAGCGCCGAGCGTGCGAGTTCGTCCCCGGCTCTCAGCGCGATGACCTGCCACACCAGCGGTCCGGCCGGTCCGCCCCCGGCGGCAAGCGTGTCGAGCGGAAGTCCGATCGCCGTACCGGCCAGCGGGCCGAGCCGCCCACGTTCGGCCAGGTCGGAGCCGAACAGGCTCACCAGGTACGAGTCGGCACCGGGGACCGCCCTCCAGCGCAGGATGGCCCGCGCGCCCTCGATGCGGGCCGGGAACACGTGCACCTGACGGTTCGCGGCGTTGCCGGGACCCGAGGTCCCTCTCAGTGCATCGCCGCCCGGCGCATGCGGCCACAGCGCGAACACTCCGGCGACCATCACGAGCGCGGCAGCAGCGGCAGCCATCACCCAGGCCGGCCGGTTCCAGAGGTGCACGAGCGCCCCGGTGCGGGTCGGCCGCGCTGAAGCCGTATCGGCGGGCCCGGATGGGACGGGACGCGGGGCCGCGGACGCCGCGTCCCGTTCCATCTCGGCTTCGAGCGCGGCTGCCATCCGCCGTTCGACGGACGCGAGTCCGGGGATCTCCGCTTCTGTGGCGGGCCGAAGGAATGCGTTCAGGTCGATCAGGCGCGCCTGACAGCGCGGACAGCGTTCCACGTGAGCGCGTCCGGTATCGCCCTCGGGAAGCTCGATCATTGCCGCGAATTCCGGATCGGAAGGACAGCGGTCGTCCATGGCGTCATTCCCCTTGCGTGGACGGGTGCTCGCGCGCCGCGCGCAGCTTGCGTCGCGCCGTCTGCAACATGCCACGTGCGCCCGAGGCCGTGGCAATACCGAGTGCTTCAGTGATCTGCGCCACGTCCATCCCCTCGTAGCAGCGCAGCCAGAGTGCGATCTGCTCCCGCGGCTCGAGGTGCCGGCGCATCAGGTCGAGCACGGCCTCCTGCTCCAATCGCCCCGACACCTCGTCATCGGGAGAGGCTCCGCTGGAAGGCAGGGCGTCCGGCTCCTGCGCCTCGTCGCGCACCAAGCTCATCCTCCTCATCGCACGCCCACAACGATTGCGCGCGATCACGTAGAGCCAGGTCGAGAAGCTCGACTCGCCGGCAAAGGCCGGCAGCGCCCTGTAGGCATTCAACATCACGTCCTGCGCCAGGTCGTAGGCTTCGTCCCGATTTCGCACCCGCCTCAGGCACCACGCGAAGACCCGCCCATGATAGCGACCGAAGAGCTGCTCGGCCGCCGCGCGTCCCCGCGCGTGGCCCCGTTCGGCCTGCGCAAGACGCACCAGCTCTGCATCGGGGACCTGTCGTGATTCCGGTCCAGTCATAGCATTGGAGTCCCAGCGACACGCCCCGTCACACGCGTCCGCCTTCGCCATCCGCGCACGGCCGCAATCCCCCCCAGCGCAAGGACAAGCGCTGCCGCCGCGTTGGCCGGCGATGGGATCCGGCGGCGTCGCAGCACGGCGCGGGCGTCACCCTCGCCGATCACGACGAAGCCCGCCCAGTAGAACGGGTCCCGGGTCGGGTCGCGACCGGCCAGCGCGAGCTGCGCCCGGCGCAGCGCCGCGGCCACACTCAGGCCGCGGTCGAGTCCATCGTAGAAGACTTCCATGAGCTGGGCGGTCGCAAGATCGCTGACCGGCCACAGGCTGGCGACGACCGCGGGGATGCCGGAAGCGAGGAAGCCGCTGGAAAGCCCGAGCATGCCCTCGCCGGATGGCGCGCGCTGACCGGCCGTCTCGCATGCGGACAACACCGCAAGCCCGACCGGAAGCCGCAGCAGCGCGATGCGTCCGGCACGCAGCAGCGAATCCCCGGACGCATCCGCGACCCCGGGGAGCCGGATACCCGACCGCCATGGACGCTGGTCATCGAGCTCCGTGTGGGCGGCCACGTGGAGCGCCGCGCACCCGCGCAACCAGCGGGGCGGAGCGGAATCCGGGCCCTTCGCGATGCGGGCCAGGCTCTCGGATGCGATGGTCGTGAATCGCCCGGCCAACCAGCGCGCCTCGCGTTCGGCGCCGCGCAGGACGGTGCGCCCTGGACCCGAGCCCGATGCCAGTAACAGCAGGGCACCGGGCTTGCGCACAAGCGGGCCCGTGGCAGATCGCCGCGACTCGGCGAGCAACGTTGCCGAGGGCACGACCACCACCTCGGGGCTCCCAATGAGCGGACCGGCCTCCGGGCTCCCCGGGATCAACACACCCGGCGGAATCGCCGTGAGCGGACCGTCGAGGCAGAACAGCAGCCGACGCTGGCGCGCGAGCCATGGTGCATCATCCCCGAACAACTCGCGGCGTATCCCGCGAGCGGCGCTGGCCAGCATCGTCCGCCGCGCTTTCGCAGCGGGCGTGAGGAGCGAGTGCGATGCGGCGGACCCGGGCGCCGCGCCGTCGAGCCCGGCGCCGGCAGGCGGGGTGGCCAGGTACTCCCGGAACCGCCGCAGCCGCATCCCCAGACCACTGGCGGCGATCGGCACCCGCCGCGCCAGGCAGGTATCGCGCGTGACGATGAAGACGATGCCCAACCGGCGGCCGATGTAGGCATCCACCAGCGCCTCGCCCGGTCGAAGCACAGCGGTCTGCAGTTCGCGCAAGCCAACCGCTTCGTACGCTGCCGGTGGCAGAGGTGCTGCCGCCGGCCCGCGCGCCCGTTCGTAGAGCGTGCGCGCCTTGAATCGTTGAACGGCCTCGAGCGCGCGTCGTATCCGCTCCCCGGCCGGGAGTTCGGCCGGGTACTCGATCAGCAGGTCGGCCAGCTCGGTGTACAGCTCGCGGCGCTCGTCGCCGAGGCGCTCGCGCCACTCGGGCTCGCGCTGGGTGGTGCGCAATTCCTCCCAATCGCGCGCCCCGCGCCGAAGCTGAGCGAGCGCTCGGTCCGGCCTGCCAAGCGCCCGTTCGCATCGCGCCGCCGTCGTGCGCTCCGAGAACTGAATGCTCGCGACCCCGAGCCGCTGCGCCGCCCGCTCCACGGCGCGGGAATGGGCCAGCGCCTCGGGGTAGCGTCCGGCTTCCTCCAGCCGCTCCGCCCACTGCCGGTCGAGCTTCAGCCGATCGTACTCGCCGAGCTCCCCGCGCCGAGGCTCGAGACGGGTGCGAAGCAGTTCGAGCGCGGCGTCGGTGCTGTCCATCACCCCGAGGCAGGCCGCCAAACCGAGCACCGGCTCGGCGTTGTCCTGCCGTCCCAGCGAGTCGTCCAGAGCGATGCAGCGACGGAACAGCCGGGTGGCCTCGTGCAGGCGCACCTGCTGGCCGCGGACGTACGCCAGCTGCTCCAGCAGCTCGGAGGTCTGCACCGCCAGTCCGAGCCGGCCGCTCGTCCCGAGACCCTCTTCGATCCGCGCGGCGGCATCGTCGAGGTGGCCGAGGTATGTGAGCGCCACAGCGACATTGCGCAGCGGAGTGAGAGCGCCGGCCGCATCGCCGCGGCCACGAGCGACGACCAGCGCCCGCTCGTAGAGCCCGAGCGCCAACGCCGGATCTCCGAACTCGAACTCGAGCGCGCCGAGATCGTTGAGCGCCCTCCCCTCGCCCATCGCATCCCCGCGCCGCCGGCCCAGCGCGATCGCCTCGCGGTAGCCGGCGCGGGCGGCGCCGAAATCTCCGAGCGAAGCACAGGCGCTGGCGTGGGCCGCCAGGGCCCATTGGTCGAAGGGCGCCAGCTCCAGCGCGCGGAACACCTCCGCCGCGTGCGCGTACTCGCGACGCGCCCGCGGCAGGTCCCGGGCAATCTGGGCGGCGTAGCCCAGCCCATAATGGGCGTAGCCCACTCGCTCGCGGTCCCCGCGCGCCCGCGCCACGTTCAGGAGTCGAGACCAGAGCGCGGCCGCGTCGGCGACCCGGCCCTGCGCGCCGGCGCCATAGGCCATCCAGCGCAGCGCCTCGCCGAGCTGGGCCGAGTCGCCCGTGGCCTCGGCGCCCGCAAGCGCCTCGCGCGCCGCGGCCTCGGCCGCCCCGGAATGCCCGCTGAGCGCCAGCAGGCGCGCCTCCAGGAGCAAGGCCCGGCGGCGCGTGGGCGCATCGGCCGGCGGGTGCAGCTGACGCAGGAGGCGATCGAGTGTGGCGAGCGCGGCAGGCACATGGCCTCCGCGGGCGAGCGAGTCCGCTTCGGCCACCGCGGCGGGCGCCGCGACCGCGAGGGTCGCACGCGGCAGACACGTGGCACCCGATAGCAGCAGCAGTCCGAGCTCTACGACCAGGCGCACGGCCGACACTCCACTGTTCGCATCGCTCCGAAGGCGCGACGACTGCAGTCGGTTCGGCCACCGGGGGATGCCCAGTCGGCGGCGACGGCCCTCACCGCCACACTCGACTATATGTCATTCGCGGTTCCGTCGCGAGCGCCGCGCTGGCTGATGGTGACGCTGCTGTTGAACGCGTACCGCACGGTGACGTACGGGCCGCGGCGGATGGCGGCGAAGGCGTCGCTGGACGATCGGGCGCAGGTGATCGTGGCGCGGCGTGGAGCGGGTCGGTCAGGAGTGGTCGCTGGTCTGCACGGTGCACGAACCTGCTGAAGCTCAAGGTCGCGTGGAGGCCCGCATGAATGGCGGCTCGCCTGCGCCCACCGCGGCGCACGGCGAGTTCGCCCGCTGCCCGCACCGCCTCCGACTCGCTCCCCGACGAGCCGGAATGAAGATCGGCGCGCACCATCCGGATCCTCGGATCATGCGCGCCGCGCTTGCGAGCGCTCGGACCGGCTCCTAGCTGACGCGAATCGTCTTCAACGTGCGCGAAACCGAACCCGCGGTGAGCCTCGCAAAGTAGATCCCGGTGGGCGACGGATGCCCGGCGTCGTCTCGTCCGTTCCAGGCCGCTGCGTGCACTCCCGCCGGCAGCGCACCGTTCACCAGCGTGGTCACTCTGCGGCCGCCGGCATCGAACACTTCGAGCCGTACATGGCTGGGCGCGGGCAGGACAAAGCACAGCGCGAGACGGTCGCGGAACGGGTTCGGACCGGCGAGCGCGAACGACAGCTCCCCGGCGGCGAGTGGACCGACGGCCAGCACGCCGTTCAACAGCCGGATGTCGCCCTCCGTACGGCCATTGCCGGGGATCGAGAGCCACGGGCCGTGCGGGAATAGCGGAGAATCGGTCACCACGCGCGTGCGCCAGCGGATCACACCCCCCCCCTCCGGCAGCCCGACGTAGTCGTCCAGCGCGATCACGCTCCCCCGCGCGCCCGGGACCCCGGTCGAGCTCCATGCCGGGCTTCGCCCGGCGTTGCCCGGCTCGAACGGCCCCCCGAGCGAGCGGAGTTCGTACTCGAGCCGGACGTGCGCCCGGCCGCCGGCACTGCGCGCGAGCGAGCGGATGCGGAACGCCGTCTCCGAGCTCGAGAAGTTCTGCAGGCCGACACGGCTGGCGTCGTCGTGGCGCCGCTGCTGCACCGCGCGGTCCATGCCGTGACCGAGGTTCCCGTAGAACACGAACGCGGCGCCCTCATCCACTTCGCCGTCGTCGGCGTATGGCGCGCCGATGATGACGTCGCTGAAGCCGTCGCCGTCCACGTCGCCCGCGCATGCGACCGCGTCACCGAAGCTCATGCCCTGGACGCCCAACTGGGCGCCGTTGTCGTTCCAGTCGGCGTTGAGCGGCGAACCGTTCGCGCCCAGCCCGCTGGAGCCTCCGAGCCAGATGAAGGCGCTTCCCGTGGACACGCCGCCGGTCTGGTAACCGGGAGCGCCCACCACGATGTCGCTGTAGCCGTCCCCGTTCACGTCTCCTGCCGACGAGACGGAGATGCCGAATTGCGAGGCCGACTGGTTGCTTTCCGCGGTCCAGGCGGGGGCGGCGCCGACTCCCACGGCGGAGCCGTGGTAGACAAACGCGCGCCCCTCGGCCACCTGATCGCCATCGTAGCCGTAGGCGCCGACGATCACGTCGGAGTAGCCGTCGCCGTTCACGTCACCCGCCGAGGCCGCGGAGTGCCCGAAATAGGCCTGGGCCACGTTCCCTTCGGCAGTCCACTGCGCGACGACCGCGAGCCCGCCCTGTACGCCCAGGAACACGTACGCGCGGCCCTCCGAAGCCTGCCCCCCCGAGTACTCGGGTGCGCCGACGATCACGTCGCCGAACCCATCGGCGTTCACGTCGCCCGCGCTGGCGACGGTGTAGCCGAACCTCATCCCCGCCTGGTTCCCCTCGGCCGACCACGCGGGTGCGGCCGCCAGGCCAGTGCTGGCGCCGAGGAAGAGGAGCGCGTGTCCCTCGCCCGCCTGGCCGTTGCTCCACCCGTAGCCGCCCACGACCACGTCGGCGAACCCGTCCCCGTTCACGTCGCCCGCACCGGACACGGACAGGCCGAGGTACTCGCCGCTCTGCGTGCCGTCCTGTCTCCAGCTCGCGTTCGCAGGCGTGCCGTCCACGCCGAGCCCCGCGGGCCCGCCGCGCCACAGGAACACCGCGCCGTTGTCCTGCATTCCGCCGCTGTCGTAGAGGGGGGCGCCGATCAGCACATCGTCGTAGCCGTCGTTGTCCACGTCCCCGGCCGCGCCGATCCCGCCGCCGAGGAACGCGGAGGTCTGGTTGCCCTCGGCGCTCCACGAGTGGTTCAGCGCCAGCCCGGTGGGCTGTCCGACGAACAGGTAGACCCGCCCCTCGTCCGCGTTGCCGCCGTCATAGTAGGGCGCGGCCACCAGGACATCGCTGTAGCCGTCGCCGTTCACGTCGCCCGCGGCAGCCACGCGCTCGCCCAGCCGGGCCCCGGCCACGTTCTTCTCGCCGATCCAGGACGCCGTTGTCTCAGGCCCGTAGGCGCGGCCGAAGAACACGGCCGCCTGACCCTCGTCGGAGAGGTCGCCGTGGAAGAGCCAGGCGCCGACGGCGATGTCCGCGAACCCGTCGCCGTTGACGTCGCCGGCCGTCGCGACCGACGCGCCGAGCTGCGCGCCCGACTGGTTGCTCTGGTAGCTCCAGAACGACAGCGTGCCCAGCCCCGAGCCCGAGCCGCGGAACGCCACCACGCGCCCTTCACTGTCCTGGCCGCCCGAGTACCCGGGGACGCCGACGACGACGTCGGCGAACCCGTCGCCGTCCACGTCGCCCGCCGTCGCCACGCTCCATCCGCATCTTGCCGCGTTGGTGCCTCCGCGATACGACCACGCCGCGTTCGCGGGGTTGCCATTGGCGCCGAGGTCGCTCGGTCCGCCGAGCCAGACGAACGCCTTGCCCTCGTCGAGCGTCGGATCGTCGTAGTAGGGCGCGCCGATGATCACGTCGGAATATCCGTCGGCATTGACATCGCCGGCCGTCGCCACGCTGTAACCCAACTGCGCGCCGGCCTGCGTGCCGTTCGCCGACCAGTCGGCGTTGAGCGGCGTGCCCGGGGCGCCCAGCCCGGTGGCGCTGCCCAGGTAGAGGAACGCGAAGTTGGCGAGCGGTGCGCCCACCAGCAGGTCGGCGTAGCCGTCCGCGTTCACGTCGCCGGCGCCCGCGACCGAGTGGCCGAACGCGATGTTCGCCGCGTTGCCCTGGGCGGACCAGTCGGCGTTCGCGGGCGTCCCATTGGCTCCCAAGCCGGTGGCGGCGCCGAACCATACGAACACCATGCCCTCGCTCGCTTCACCGTTCGAGTAGCCGGGCGCGCCGAGTGCGACGTCGTCGTAGCCGTCACCATTCAGGTCGCCGGTGAACGCGATCGAGTAACCGAGGCGCGCGTCGTGCAGGTCGGCCTGGGCGAACCAGTCGGCGTTCGCTGCCGTGCCGTTGGCGCCCATTCCGGAGGCACCTCCTGCGCCACCGCTCGGTCCGCCGAGCCACAGGTACACGTGCCCCTCGGAGGCCTCCGGACCGTTCGAGATCTGGGGCGCCCCGATCATCACATCGGAGTAGCCATCGCCGTTCACGTCGCCCGCCGACGCCACCGACTCCCCGAACGCGCCCGGACCGCCGAGGAAGCCGGCTTGCGCGCTCCAATCGGCGACCACGGACGGGCCGTCGACCGCACCCAGGTAGAGGAACGCGCGACCGAGGCTCTTCAGGGCACCGTTGTCGTAGCCCGGGGCGCCCACGAGCAGGTCGCTGAAGCCGTCGGCGTTCACATCGCCCGCCGTCGCCACCGAGAAGCCGTACTGGGCATTGGCCAGGTCGCCCTCGTGCGTCCACGAAGGGGCCGAGAGCAGCGGATCGATCGTGACGGGGTAACGCGCGCTCCGGTCGTCGACGACCAGTTCGACGTCGCTTCCCCGCAGGTCAAGTCGCGAGGGCAGCTCGATTCCGCGCGCGTCCCGCGCGACCAGCCCGGCGTACGTGAGCACCGCTGCATCCACGCGGTTCCGCAACGTCAGGCCTCGCTCGTTCGCGGCGGGCTGCAGCTCGAATCCCTCGGCTTTGAACCGCCCCCGGATGCGCACCCCGCCTTCCCCTCGCGGACGGCCCGAGATCGTGAAACCCTGCTCGACCCCCTCGGGCCGATTCTCGTACCACTCGACGAGCGGCCCGCGCTCGTACTCGACCCGCGCCTCCTGTGCGCGAGGGGGCACGGTGGCCACGGTGGCAAGTGCGCCTTCCCGGCCCCACGACACGGTTCGCCAGCGCAGGCGCCATTCCGCCGCACCGACCCGGGGCACGACCTCGATTCCCTCGCTCGTGAAGATCGTACGGAAGCCCTGCGCGCGATTCGGGGCCTGGAGCAAGCCCGCTTGTGGGGTCGCGTTGTACTCCTCGGCCGCAATGCGCTGCTGGACCTGGGCCCACCAACTGGCCGGAATCGCCCTTCCCCCGGGCAGCGGCGAGGAGCGCGGTCGTCCGTGGTGCCTGTCCCGGGACCAGGCCTGGATCCCCACGAAGACAACGCCGAGCGACAACAGCAGGAACAGCCCGAGGGCGCAACGACGGCCGGATATCCCCAGGTGGATTTCAGACATGACGCTCCTCACATCGGGATGCAGGCGGGTGGACGTGCACGGCATCGTGGACACCGCTTGGAGACAGCAACGGCCTCCGCGTCACACCCGGGCGGGAGATAGGCGAGGCCCGCACGGATCCGCGCATGGCTTTCCCGAGCGGCGGGCGGACATCTCGGGCGGGCGGGCGCCGCTGTCCGGCACCGGGGCGCGGACCCTCCCGTTGCCACTACCTTGACGCTGGCGCAGACCCAGGCCGCGGTGCTGATCGCCTGCCGAAGCGCATCCATCCTTCGCAGCCAGCGGGCGACCCGGTTCGAAATCCTGAATCTTGGGGACGCCATCCTGGTGGATCACCGCCGCAGCCAGCGAGTGATCTGGAACGAATCGAGGAAGTTGCCGAGCTTCCAGTCGTCCCCGTGAGGCACGGCCGCGACCCGCTGGAATTCGGTCGAACCCACCACGTAGAGGCGCTCGATGACCCGCATGCCCTTCTCTTCGAACTCGGCCTCGTCATTCGAGGCCGTGCAGGTTCGCGGGTCGCGGGTGCCGCCGGTGATTGGCTCGGTCCGCTTCTGCACCGCGGGCGCACAGGAGAGTGAAGGCCGTACCCCGTGCACCCGTCATCGGAAAGGGTGCGTTCGTGGACGATCCGGGTCGCGCCGAAACCTCTCGCCGCGCGATCGCGGTCCATCCATGCGGTCCCACATCCAGCCCGGGGCGGGTCCGTCGCTACAGCGCCGGCGGACCGGCCGCCGGAACGGCCCGCCGGCGCCATCCGGCGGGCGGTCGCCAATTCCCAAGCCACTCGAGAGGCTCCCATGATGCCGCGGATCTCCCCGCCCCACCTGCTCGCCGCCGTGATCGCCTTCGCCTCGTGCTCGACTCTCGAGGCGCGGGCGCTCGATGTGCCGGCGCCACGGCCCGAACAGCGGGCATGGCGCATCGAGAACGGGTTGTCGGCGGGCGCACCGGCATCCGCCGACTCCGCCGGCCGGGGGCCGGCGAACACTGCGACGCTGTCCGAGCGCATGGCGTTCTACCGCATTCCGGGGGTGAGCATCGCCGTCATCGACGGCTTCCGGATCCAGTGGGCCAAGGGATACGGGCTTCTCCAGGCCGGCGGTCGCGCGCCGGCGACTCCGGACTCCCGCTTCGAAGCCGCTTCGACCAGCAAGGCCGTGGTGGCGGCGACCGTCATGCATCTGGTCGAACGCGGCCAACTCGACCTCGACGCGGACGTCGACACTTACCTGAAGTCCTGGCGGACCCCCGCCAGCGACCTCACGCGGGACCACAAGGTCACCTTGCGCCTGCTGCTGACGCACCAGGCCGGCCTGCCCTCGACCAACATGGGCTGGGACGACACGCCGCCCACGCTGGTCCAGGTCCTGAACGGCGAGCCCCCCGCCCGGAACAAGCCCGCGATCGTGGGGACGGTCCCCGGCACGAGCTGGGAGTACTCGAACGTCGGCTACGCGGTGATCCAGATGATCCTGGAAGACGTCACCGGAAGGCCGCTCACACGCATCGTGGACGAGATCGTCTTCCGGCCGCTGGGCATGCGGTCCAGCACCTTCATCTATCCGCTGGCGCCGAGGCTGCGCGCCGAAGAGGCCTTGCCGCACGACCAGGAGGGGGCGGTCCAGGAGCCGGCGATGCACCCGACCGCCCTGGCCCAGGGCGGCCTGATGACGACCCCCTCCGACCTGGCTCGCTTCACGATCGAGTTGATGCTCGCCCGGCAGGGGCGCTCGGAGCGGCTGTTCTCGCAGGCGACCGCCCGGGAGATGTTCCAGCCGCAGGTGGAACTCGACCCCGAGCTGCTGGGGATGCCCCTGTCCGACGGACTCGGAATCCTGCTCCACGGCCGGGGGCCGGGCCTGTCCTTCCTCCATCCAGGCGACAACTGGCCCGGCGCGACCTGCTGGCTGGTCGGCTATCCGGAGTCCGGCCAGGGGGCGGTCGTCATGACCAACGGCGCCAAGGGCAACCTGCTCGCCATGGAGATCGTCCGGGCGATCGCGCGGGAGTACGGCTGGCCGCAGGAAGACTGACCGGCGAAGGCCCGCTGCTCGGACATCCCGCGGGACCCCGCGCTCGACGGATCGCACCTCGCGCCGGTCACTTTCGGGGCGCCGGTCGACCCGGCTATCCTGCATGATGGACGTTCGCCCAGGGGCGCCAGGAGTCGCCCGCACTTGCGCAGTCCATCGGTGGAAAGGGAACGCCGCATGAGCAGGATCTTCAGGTTCGGAGAGGACGTGGAAGGGTATCGCATCCCCGTATTGAACCAGCGGGAGATCCGCGCGGCGGCCGGCCTGCTGTTCCTGATGATGTTCATCTCCGTGATGGCCGCCGGCCTCAAGGAGAACTTCCTGCTCCTGAAGTACGCGGTCGCGATCTTCCTCCCGGACATCATGATCCGCGTCTTCATCAATCCCCGGTTCTCCCCTTCGCTGATCCTCGGCCGGCTGATCGTCAGGAACCAGGTCCCCGAATACGTCGGCGCGCAGCAGAAGCGGTTCGCCTGGATCATCGGCGTGGTCCTGGTCTCGGCGATGTTCGTCCTCGTGAACGTGATGAACACCTACGGCATGATCTCCGGCCTCATCTGTCTCGCCTGCCTCATCTTCCTGTTCTTCGAGACCGCCTTCGGCATCTGCCTCGGCTGCAAGGTCTACTCGCTGGTCTATCGCGAGAAGGCGCAGTACTGCCCTGGAGAGACGTGTGACGCAGGATCGCGGCAGGCCATCCAGAAGACGTCCACGGCTCAGTGGCTGATCGTCCTGGGGCTCGCGGCGTACGTCGGCCTCGTGGTCGTCCTGTTCAACGAGTCGTTCCGCGTAAAGCCGCAGGCCCTGTTCGGCGGGTAGGCGGCGGGATCCCTCCGGGACCCGACGGCGGGACGGCCGCACCTTTGCCGCGCCCAGGTGCCGGAGCGGCTCGGCCGCGGGGGCGAGGTCACGACGGGTGCCGCACGTTCCTGCGCATCTGGTAGGATGCCGCAGTTGCCCCGTCCCGACGCTTGCGAGCCGGCGGTCGGGCTCACGCGTCGCTGGAGAATGGACCCATGGAAACGTCCCCTCGCAACTTCGCTCTCACCGGCGCCGCGGGCTACATCGCCCCGCGGCACCTGCAGGCCATCCAGGACACCGGCCAGCGCCTGGTCGCCGCCCTGGACCCGTCGGACTCGGTGGGCGTCCTCGACCGCCACTTCCCCCAGGCGCGGTTCTTCGTCGACTTCGAGCGCTTCGACCGCCACGCGGAGAAGCTGCGCCGCATGGATCCGGATCAGCGGATCCACGTCGTCTCGATCTGCTCCCCGAACTACCTCCACGACGCGCACATCCGCTTCGCGCTGCGCATCCACGCCGACGCGCTCTGCGAGAAGCCGCTGGTGCTCAACCCGTGGAACCTCGACGCGCTCGAGGAGCTGGAGACGGAGTACCAGCGGCGCGTCTACGCGCTGCTGCAGCTCCGCCTGCACCCGGCGATGGTGGACCTCCGCCGGCGCATCGCGGCGGAGCCGGACGGCCGCGTCCACGACCTCGATCTCACCTACATCACCTCGCGGGGCCCGTGGTACTTCGTCTCCTGGAAGGGCGACGAGAGCCGCTCCGGCGGCATCGGCACGAACATCGGCATCCACTTCTTCGACATGCTCGCCTGGGTCTTCGGGCCGGTGCTCGACCAGCGCGTCCACCTGGCGCGACCTGACAAGATGGCGGGCTTCATCGAGCTGAAGCGGGCGCGCGTGCGCTGGTTCCTCTCCCTCGACCGCGCCGACCTGCCCGCCGAGGCCGGGGGCCGCTCCACCTTCCGCTCCCTCACGCTGGACGGCGAGGCGATCGAGTTCTCGGAGGGCTTCGCCGACCTGCACACCGCCTGCTACCGCGAGATGCTCGAGGGCCGGGGGTTCGGGGTGCGCGACGCGCGCCCCGCGATCGAGCTGGCGCATCGCATCCGCACGTCCGGCCCGGTCGGGCTGACCGGCGACTTCCACCCGCTGGCGAGGTCGGCCCGCTAGGTGTGGAGTCTCAGGACGTTGTTCTCACCCGGGGTCGCAACCGACTGAAGGGTGGTAGGCCGTCCAGACTACCGTGTGGACGTCTCTGGTTGTAGTAGCGAAGCCAGCGGGGCAGGACGCGGGCCCGGACCTCGGAGGTCAGGTAGGCGGCCCCGTAGGCCCACTCGCGGATCAGGGTCTGGATGAAGCGCTCGGCCTTGCCGTTCGTCCTCGGGCGGTAGGGCCGCGTACGTTTGTGGACCAAGCGCAGCCGTTCCACCTCGTGAGCAAAGCAGCGCGCGAGGTAGCCCGAGCCGTTGTCACTGAGGATTCGGCGGATGCGGATGCCCAAGGTGCGGAACCAGGCCACAGCACGACGCAGGAACGCTGCCGAGGTCACGCCGGTCTCGTCCCGCAGCACCTCGGCATAGGCGATCCGGCTGCGGTCGTCGATGGCGACGTGCACGTAGTCCCAGCCCACCCGATGACCCCGTCGCCGGCGGTCTCCGGTGATGCGGTGACCGTAGAAGCCACTGATCCGCCCCAGTTTCTTGACGTCGAAGTGGAGCAGGTCCCCCGGGCGACGATGCTGGTAGCGGTTCGCGGGCTCCTGCGGCTCGAGCTTCTGGAGCCGTTCCAGCCCGGCGCGTTTGAGCACCCGCGCCACCGTTGCCCGCGGACGCTTCAGGTCCCGGGCGATCTGCGGCCCGGTCATCCTCGTGCGCCGCAGCAGCAGGATCATCTCCCGCCATTCGATCGGGGTCGCGTGGGGGTGGCGCCGAGGCCGCGAGCTGCGGTCCTGCAGGCTGGCCGAGTCCTCGGCCTGGTAGCGGCCCAGCCACTTGTGGGCCGTCCGGCGGCTGATCCCTGCGGCCGTGGCCGCTCGGGTCACGCTCCAGCCCGACTCCCGTACCCGGCCAACAAGCAGTGCTCGACTGGCAGGGCAGGTCCGTGCTCCACTGTGGAGGTTCATCCGGGGTTCCTCGCTGGTCAGACGTTGACGGCTTCGAACACCACCAACATCTGTCAGAAGGACCCCGGTTGAACAGTCTCAACCTGTGAACAACCTAGTGAGACTCCACAGCTAGGTCGCGGACGCCGGGCCCGCCGCTGCACGTCGCCGCGCCCGGCCCGTGCCTAGGCCGCGGCGCGGCCCCCGCCCGATCGCGACCGCCCCGCGATCGCCAGCGCGACGCCTCCCAGGATCAGCAGACCCGACAGGACGAGACGCAGGGACACCCGCTCGGAGAGGAAGGCCACGCCCCCGGCGGCGGCGAGCGCCGGCACCGCCAGTTGGACGATGGCGGCACGGATCGCGGTCAGGCCGCGCAGCGCGGCGAACCACGCGACGTAGCCCAGCCCCGAGGTGATCGCGCCCGACACCACGGCCAACCCGACGCCCGGCGGCGTGAAGTGGGAATCGCGCAGCGCGAATCCGACCACGACCAGCGACAGCGGCACCGCGAGGACGAAGTTGCGCGTGGTGTCGCCCAGCGGGTCCACGCTGCCCCGGCCCCGCAGCGAGTAGATCCCCCAGGCGACGCCGGCCGCGACCATGATGGCCGCGCCGCCCGGGGAAGGCGCGGTCACGCCCGGAGCGACCAGGCAGGCGAGCCCGCTGAGGGCCAGGACCAGCCCGATCGCCTCGATCGGCCGGAAGCGCTCCCCCGAGCGGAACGCGGCCAGGATCATCGTGGCCTGGACGGCGCCGAACAGGAGGAGGGCGCCCGTGCCGCTTCCCAGGCGGAGATAGGCGAAGGCGAAGGCCGTCGCGTAGACGAAGAGCATGGCCGGTTGCACCAGGTCGGACCCGGGCCGGAGGCTGCGGCGCGACCCGCCCTGGAGCAGGAGCAGCGTCACGGCGCCGGCCGCGATCCTGATCGCCGCGAACCCGGGAGCGTCGATCAGGCGGCCGCCCAGCGCCGCGCGGCAGATCACCGAGTTGGCCGCGAAGGCGGCCAGGGCGAGCGACGCGAGCACGGCGGTGGCGAGCGGCCGGTCGGACGCCCCCATCGGGCGGTCCCCTACCCCCAGAGCCGCGCCGGGTAGTCGCCCCGGGCGACGAGCTCGCGCAGCCGGGCCGCCACCGCGTCGCGGTCCTCGCGATACGTCAGGCCGAACCACGGGTCCGGAGAATCGAGCACGCGTACCGTCGCGCGGCCCTCGTCCATCAACTCCTTGACCGCGGCGGGGATGTAGAACTCGGACTTGAGGTCCTGCCCCCGCCCTTCCAGGAAGCGCGCGAACCGCTCGGTCAGGTGGCCGAAGATCGCGGGCGTGAACGCCCAGAAGTTCATCGAGACCGGCGTGTCGCCCGGGTAGCGGCGCTCGGCACCGTCGGGGCCGGTCTCGCGCGCGCCACCGTCGCACGGGGTGAGCGCGGTGCGCTCGACGATGTCGCGCAGCAGGCCGCCGGACCCGACCGAGCACACGCCGCGCGAGACGGCGCCGTGCGCGGACAGCGTGTTGGCGAGGTGGTAGCCGACCATCGCCCAGCGCTCCGGCGGCGCGCCGGCCGGCGCACGCAGGAAGGCGGCCGCGGCGCCGTACGCCGCGGCGCCGTAGAAGTCGTCCGCGTTGATGACCAGGAAGGGCGCGCGCACCACCCGCCGCGCGGCGAGGATCGCGTGCGCGGTCCCCCACGGCTTGACGCGCCCCGCCGGCGGGACGAGGCCGTCCGGCAGGTCGCCGAGCGCCTGGTGCGCGTAGACGACCTCCGCGCGCCCCGTGAAACGGGCGCCGACGAGCGCATGGAAGTCGGCCTCCATCTCGGGGCGGATGACGAAGACGACCCGCTCCACGCCCGCGCGCAGGGCGTCGTAGATCGAGTAATCGATGAGCTTCTCGCCGCCCGGACCGACCGGCTCGAGCTGCTTGAGGCCGCCGAAGCGCGAACCCACGCCGGCGGCCATGACCACGAGTTCAGGATGCACAGCCGTCATGGCTCCTCGCTCGGGAAGAGGGGGCGCGCGGGCGACCGGTCGCCGACCGCTCGCCTCCTTCTAGCGCATGGGACCGCGTGGCGCAACCGCGCGACGAACCGTCCGGAGTGCGGCGGCCACCCGCGCGGGTGGCCGCCAGGAGATCAGCAGCCGTGCCTCGATTCGGGGGCGTTCCCGGTCACCGCGCGAGCACCATCCGTCGGGTCTCGCTCGCCGGGCCGGCGACCAGCCGGCAGAAGTACAGCCCCGCCACGAGCTGCGCGCCGCCCTCGTCCCGCCCGTTCCACTCGACCCGGTGACCGCCGGCCTCCAGCTCGCTGCCGTCGGCCAGGGTCCGGACCAGGCGCCCGGTGACGTCGTAGATCCGGAGCGTGACGCGCTCCCGGCGGGCGAGGTCGAACGCGATGGTGGTCTGCGCGCCGAACGGGTTCGGCAGGTTCGGACGCAGGCGCACCGCGTTCGCCGCCGCGACGTCACCCACGCCGACCACCGAGCTCGAATCGTAGATCATGGCGATGTACTCGGGATGGTCGACGAAGGGGTTCCGGTTGTGCTGGATGACGTAGATCGCCCCGTTGCGCATGCGCTCCTTCCAGCTCACCGGGTCGGCCGTGTTCCAGGCCGAGTACTGATCGACCGCCCAGCCCAGCAACTCGGCGCGGTTGGCCGACCCGCTGCTCGCCCAGCTGGCGTCCTCGTTGAAGTACCGCGTCGAGACGTAGAACGTGCTGCGCGCGAGGTCGCCCTTGAAGGCGTCGATCGGCTCGAACACCGTGCCGGAGTAGCCGGCGCTGGCGCTCGATCCGAGCTGGCTGCCGTTGAGCGAGGTGTAGGTGGCGCCGGCGACCTCGCCGTACGGGTAGTTCCCGCGGTAGTTGTTCACGTAGGAGTCGGTCGGATAGAGGACCCACAGGTCCGAGTACGGCGGCGACACGCCGTTGAACCAGGACTGCGGCCAGGAGTGCTCGCGGTTGTAGCCGAGCCCCTCGGAGCCGCCCTGCCCGGTCCCGCCGACGGCGTACTCGTAGGGCGGCGTGCCGCCCGGCACGTCGGAGTACATGTCCCAGATCCTGCCGTTCGGCTTGACGTCGGTGGTCCCGAAGGCCGTGAGCGCGTACGCGTAGCTCTGGACCGTGTGGTTCTTGATGATGTTGTGGAGCGCGACGCGCAGCGCCGAGCCCTTGAGTCCGGCGGTGCCGGCGTAATAGCCGGCCGGGATGCTCACGTCCACGTAGTTGAAGCTGCAGGTCGCACCGTACGCCACGCTGGCGGTCAGGTCGGCCACGCCGTTCACGGCCAGCGTGCGCGTTCCCGCGGGGATGCCGCGGACGGTCACCAGCACCTGGGAGGTCTGGGCCGGGTCGCGCACCGCGTCGACGCCGACCAGCGCACCCACCGTGTAGTTGCCCGGGGTCTCGGCGCTGGTCTCCTCCACCGGCTCGCTGAACTGGACCAGCAGCGTCGAGTCGCTGGTCTCGTACACCCAGAGGAGGGTCGGCGCCCCACTCCCGCCGCCGCCGAGCGTGTAGCTCAGCACCGACGAGGTGCTGCTGGCCGATGCGCCCACCGCCGTCACCTGGTAGTAGACCGTCGCCCCGGCGGACTGCGCCGGGATCGCGGCGCTCGTCCGGTAGGTGGAATCCGACAGCAGCGTCATCGCGATGGCGTTGGGCAGGGACGACGGGGCCGTGCCCCAGGACAGCGTCACCGACGCGATCGCGCCGCTGGTGTCCACCACGCTCGCCTGCACCGCCACCCCGGCCCCCGCCACCGGGACCGCGGGGTCGGTCACGAGGTTCGCGATCCTCGGTCCCGCGGCGGTGACCTGCGAGCCGTTGTGCGACCCCGGGGTCGCGTCGGTGGCGAGCGTCACGGCGGTCGCGGTCCACTCGGAGGGCGTGTAGACGGAGTTCGGGCTGGTGACGCTCGCGTTGCGGGCCAGGGACGAGTTCTCGAACAGCGTCCCGGTCGCCACCACGATGTCGATCACCGTGCCGCCGGCGTTCTTCAGCTTCGCGCCGTCACCGACCTTGCCGTTCCAGTTGTAGGCGCCGCCCGAGCTGCTGTTGGCGTTCCACGCGGCGTTCGGGAAGTTCACGGTGAAGGCGGTCGTCGGCGTCGTGTAGCCCAGCACCTTCGCCTGTCCCGGGGCGATGGTGCCCGAGAGCGCCCAGGTGGTGCCGTCCCCGCCGTTCGCCACCGCGACCACCGACCAGCTCGTGAGGTCCACCGCGTCGGGGCCGGTGTTGTAGATCTCGATGAAGCGATCGGTGGTGTAGTTGCTCGCAGGATCGCACAGCTCGGAGAGGAGGACGCCCGGGCGGGCCGGGGTCACGGCGACGGACACCGCGAACATCGCGGCCACGAACAGCGCGGGGAGGTTTCGCACGGATGGGGGCACGCCTTTCGGGGTGGGCCCACGCGGCCCGTGCGGGCCGGACCTGCCCGACGTCGCCCGGATGCTGCGGTCGGTCCGCGTCCTGCTCCTGCCGGCACTCGCGTGGAATGGTTCCGTTGATGATACTTCGGGCGGCGACCGGAAGGACAGGCACCGCCGCCATGCGCCCGGGGTGGACGGCGCCCGACCGTGCAGGCTGCAACCCCGGAAGACGGGCCGGGAGCGTTGCCGGTCCCGGCCGGCTCACGGCCCCCGCCACCCGCGGAAGAGCCCGGTCGGACCGCTCGATCGGCGCGTCCGGGCGGATCGGGCGAAACGGCGACGGCCCGGGGCCGGGCGCACGGCGCCTCGGCTCGGCCCTGGGCCGTCGCCGCTTCGTTGCCCGCCCCGGCCTAGGGGCCGAGCCAGATCACCTTGCGGGTCACGCCCTCGTCCCCGACGCGGAGCCGCACGTGGTAGACGCCGGGCGGCGCGGTCACGCCGCGCGCGTCGCTGCCGTCCCAGCGGAAGGCGTGCTCGCCCGCCGGGACCGTCCCCGCTGCGAGCGTGCGCACTCGCCGACCGCCGCTCGAGAACACCGCGAGATCGATCGACCCGTCGCGCGGCAACTGGAAGCGGATCGCGGTCGACCGGCGCGCCGGGTTCGGGGAGGCGGGGGCCAGCGAGATGCCGCCGGAGACCGGCGAGTCCGGCAGGCCCGGCTCCACGGCCACCGTCGAGCCGAGGTCGACCGCCGCCTTGATGTCGAGCCGGCCCCAGCCGTAGGTGTTGTTGGGGACGCCCGCGCTGCTGCAGAGCGTCGAGCTCACCGGCACGGCCGACTGGTCGAGGATGTACTCGGTCTCCTCGATGTCGTTGCGCATCCCCGGGCGGGCCGACCACAGCAGCGCGATCGCCCCCGCCACGTGCGGAGCCGCCATCGACGTGCCACTCATCACCGAGTAGCCGCCCGTCACGTAGGCTGAGCGCACCGAAACGCCCGGCGCCGCGATGTCGGGCTTGAGCCGGTTGCTGCCGTCCACCGTCACGGGTCCGCGGCTGCTGAACGACGCGACGGTCCCGGTGCCGGCGCTGTAGGCCCCGACCGAGTAGGCGGCGTCGTAGATGGCCGCGGGCTCGGAGACCGTGCTGCAGCCCGGCCCGCCGTTCCCGGCTGCGGCGACGAACAGGATCCCGGCGGCCCGCTGCGCTTCGACCGCCATCTGCAGCGTCGCCGGGCCGCAGCCCTCGGAGGCCGTGCACCCCCACGAGTTGGTGGTGATGTCCGGGGCCCGGGACGGGTCGCCTTCGGCCGGGGTCCCGCCGACCGGGTAGGGCGCGAGGAACCACTCCATGCACTCGAGGTAGCGCGCCGGCGTTCCGACCCCCTGCCCCATGTTCCGGCAGGCGATGAACTTCGCCCCGGGCGCCACGCCGATCTGGTTGACGCCGCTCGCATCCGCACCGACCGCGGTGCCGATGGTGTGCGTGCCGTGGCCATGGTCGTCGCACGGGAACGGCGAGTCGGGACCGCAGACCCCGCCGCCGCTGTGCACGCTGTCGTGCCAGTTGTAGTCGTGGTCCGCGGAGACGCCGTTCCAGCCGCGGTAGTGGTCGACCAGGGCCGCGTGGTCCCACTTCACCCCGGTGTCCGCGCCGCCGATGACGATCCCCTGCCCGGTCGAGCCCAGCGCCCAGACCTCGGGCGCGCGGATGGCGCTGACCCCCGCCTCGATCGCCTGCGGGGCCATCGCGCTCCGCGCCGCCGCTTCGACCTCCTCGAGCGTGAGCTCGACCGGCTGGAGCGCGGGCAGCTCCGGGTTGCCGTCGATGCGCGCAACGTCGGACCGGGCCGCGACGGCCTGCGCCAGCGCCAGCGGTCCCGTCACCAGCACCGCGTTGACGATGAAGAACGGGCGGACCGCCGCCCCCTGTGCGCGCAGCGTCGCCAGCAGCGGGGCCTGGGTGGCCTGCGCCTTGGCGTACAGGGCGTCACGCACGAAGCGGGCCTTCGCCGCCTTGTCCGCCAGCCGCGCCGCCGGCGACAGGTCGGCCTGTTCCCCCAGCACCACGATGAACTCCGCCTGCCCTTCGGCGGCCGCGCGCTGGACCACCCAGGGGTCGATCTTCTCCATCCCGAGGCTCGCGGCCGAGGCCGCGGGGGCGAGAGCGAGGGTGGCGAGGGCGAGCAGCGGGAAGACCCGGGCGAGGCGATGGCGGGAGTGCAGCATGGGCGGGATTCTCCGGGTGCGGGGTCGGAGCCGACGGAACCTCTGCCCGACGATGATAGGACAACCGCCGACCGGGACGAAGCGTTCACTCCTCGCCCCGACACGAAGGCCCGGCGTGCGCCGGGCCCTCGTCGACGGTGAAGCGGCTACTTCTGCTTCGCGGCCAGGACCGCTTCCGCGGCCTCCATCCCGGCCTGGAAGGCCTGCTCGTTGAGCGGGATCAGCTTGGCCTTCTCCTTGAGCGCCTCGTGGATGGCCGCGATGAACGTCTCCTTCGGGAACAGGCCGGTGGCCGCCTGGAGCGCGCCCAGGGCGACGATGTTCTTGACCACCAGCTTGCCCAGCCCCGCGGCGATCTCCGTGAAGGGCACGCCCACCACGGTGATGCTCGGGTCCCCCGGCTTCACGTCCTTGGCGACCGAACTGTCGTAGATGATGAAGCCGCCCTTCTTCACCGTGAGGCCGAACTTGGCCAGGCTCGGGGCATTGAAGGCGATCAGGATGTCCGGCGTGGGGCTGGCCGGGTTCAGCACTTCGTCCTTGGCCACGTGGACGTCCGCGTAACTCGTGCCGCCGCGGCTCTCGGGACCGTAGCTGGGGATGTGCGTGCCGTCGAAGCCCTCGTTGATGGCACCGATGGCCACCAGCATCGCGGCCGTCTGGGCGCCGTCCCCGCCCGCGCCGGCCAGCTTCATGCTGATGTCGTGGGGGGCCAGGTGGGCGGGGAAGCCCTGGCAGAATCGCGACTGCGCCTGCGTGCTGGCCTCCACGGTCTTGATGAAGGTCTCGGCCTCGAAGCCCGGGACGGGAAGCTTGAACCAGGGTTCCGCCTCGACGTCCTTCTTCACCCCCAGCGGGAAGATGGGCAGCATGTGCTCCTTCACCCACTCCTCGGCCTTGTCGGGGGTCATCTTCAGGTGCGTCGGGCACTCGGCCAGCACCTCGACGAAGGCGTAGCCGCGCCCCTCCTTCTGGATCCGGACGGCCTTCTTGATGGCCCGTGCGGCCTTCTTGCGGCCGGCGGCGGTGAACAGGGCCACGCGCTCGACGTAGACCGGCCCGTCCAGGCTGGCGATGAGCTCGGCCATCTTCATGGGCTCGCCGTTGAAGCGGCTCCGGCCGGACGGGCTGGTGGCGGTGGACTGCCCCATCACCGAGGTCGGCGCCATCTGGCCGCCGGTCATGCCGTAGATGGCGTTGTTGATGAAGACGACCGTGATCGGCGCGCCCAGTTGGGCCGCGGCCACCGTCTCCGCCAGGCCGATCGAGGCCAGGTCGCCGTCGCCCTGGTAGGAGATGACGATCGCCTCCGGGTTGGCCATCTTGTGGCCGAGCGCGACGGCGGCGGCGCGCCCGTGGGCGGCCTGCGTGTTGCCGGTGTCGAAGTAGTAGTAGGCGAACACCGAGCAACCCACCGGGCTCACCAGCACGGTCTGGTCCTGGATGCCCAGCTCCTCGATCGCGTCGGCGAGGTACTTGTGCGCCAGGCCGTGCCCGCAGCCGGCGCAGTAGTGCGTGGACTGGCCCTTGAGGCCCTCGCCGTGGGAGTGGCGCTCGAACTTCTGATAGAAGACGGACATGAGTGCCTCCCTACTTGCCGAGGATGGAGTGGACGTGGTCGACGATCTCGGTCTGCTGGGGCAGCATCCCGCCGAACCGTCGCACGTGCGTGAGGGGGGGCAGCTTCTCCACGCCCGCCTTGCTCATGCTCAGCCGCAGCTCGTCCATGATCTGGCCGCCCGCGTTGGCCTCGACCACGACGATGCGCCGGATCCTGGGGAGCAGCGCCTCGAGCTGCTGCGACCGGGAAGGGCCAGATCGTGATCGGGCGGAACAACCCCGCCTTCACGCCCGCGTCGCGCAGGCTCTTCACCGCGCCCTTGGCGGCGCGGGCGGGCGTGTTGCAGGCCACCAGCAGCACCTCGGCGTCATCGGTCATGTAGGACTCGGCCCGGGCCTCCGCCTTCATGGACTGGTACTTCTCCTCGAGGTGCGTGTTGAACTTCTCCAGGTCCAGCTCGAGGAGCTGGATGGAGGAGACCAGGTTGCCGCGGTGGCCCTTGTCGCCGTAGACCGCCCACGCGGGGATCCCCGGCTTCACCATGTAGTCGGGGAGCTGGACCTTGCCGGTCATCTGGCCGAGGTAGCCGTCGGCCAGGATCACGACCGGGTTCCGGTACTTGAAGCTGAGTTCGAACGCCAGGATGGCGTAGTCCAGCATCTCCTGCGGCGTGCTGGGCATCAGCGTGATGCACTGCGTGTGCCCGTGACCCAGGCCGTGACAGGCCAGCTTCACGTCGGACTGCTCGGGAGCGATGTTCCCGAGGCCCGGCCCGCCGCGCATGACGTTCACGAACACGCCCGGCAGCTCGGAGCCCACCATGTAGGAGATCCCCTCCAGCATCAGCGAGAAGCCGGGGCCGGAGGTGAACGTCAGGGAGCCGAGCCCGGCGCCGCCGGTCCCGTACATGTGGTTCACGGTGGCGACCTCGGAGACCGCCTGCAGGAAGACGCCGTTCAGCTTGGGCAGCAGCTTGGCCATCAGTTCCGCGCCCTCGGTGGAGGGGGTGATGGGATAACCGTAGAAGTGGCGGCAGCCGGCCAGCAGCGAGCCCACGGCGGCCGCGTAGTTGCCCTTGATGATGAGCGGCTGGGTCTTCGGCAGGGGGATCCGGCGGGCGGGGATGTCGACCGGCGCGGCGACGGGCTCGGGCTTGGCCCCGAACAGCTTCGCGGGATCCAGCAGCTCGTAGTTCTCGCCCTGCTCCATGGCGCGCAGGCCGTAGGGCTCCGGACAGGCGTCGATGCAGAGGCCGCAGCCCGTGCAGTTCGCCAGGTCCAGCACGATCGGAACGAGTCCCGTAACGGGATTGATCTCGTCGGAGAAGGCGATGCAGCCCTTGGTGCACACGTTCACGCACCGGCCGCAACCCTTGCAGTACTCGGGTACCAGGAACGGCTTGGGCTTCTCTTCCACGCTGGGCATCGTCGACTCTCCTTGGTTCCCAAGATGCCAATCGGCCGCGGATACGCAGGTGCTGACTACGTCGGGAGAAGATAGCGGAAAGGGGCCCCTCCGCGCACGCGGGCGGGGCCGCCCCGGGCGAGGGCGGCAGCCCCCGCGACCGGGCCGGAGCAGCTCCCGCCCCGCCGAACATTGTTCGGCCGTCTCGTGCCTCGCGCCCGATCCGCGGCCGCGGCGGCCGGAGCGCCGACGGTGATAGGATGGGGCCGCCAGCGCCGGGGCCACCGATCGCCCCCGCCGGTCGCCGAGATACCGGCATTCGCCAGGAGGCCCCCGTGACGAACCGACCGCCGCGCCCGCTCCGTGTCCTCGCCCTCGCCGCTGTCGTCGCGCTCGGTTGCGCCGCAGATGCGACCCCGGCCGCCGCGGCCGTCCCCGCCCTCGGCGACTCGCTGCGCTTCGACCCGGCGGTGCGAACCGGGACGCTCGACAACGGACTGCGCTACTACATCCGCCACAACGACCGGCCCGCGGCCCGGGTCTCCCTGCGGCTCGCGATCGCCGCGGGCTCCACCGCGGAGCGCGACGACCAGCGCGGCCTCGCGCATTTCGCCGAGCACATGGACTTCAATGGCTCCGAGCATTTCAAGCCCGAGGAGATGATCGCCTACCTCGAGGCGATCGGATTGCGTTTCGGATCGGATGCGAACGCCTACACCTCGTTCGACGAGACGGTCTACCGCCTCGAGGTACCCACCGATCGCGACACGCTGCTGGACCGCGGCCTGATGGCCCTGGCGGACTTCGCCGGGCGCGCGACGTTCGCCGACGCGGAGATCCAGAAGGAGCGGGGCGTCGTGCTCGAGGAGTGGCGTCTCGGTCGCGGCGCCGAGGAGCGCGTTTCCCGCAAGCAGTATCCGGTGCTCTATCACGGTTCGCGCTACGCCGACCGGCTGCCGATCGGCCGGCCCGAGATCATCGAGCACGCTCCAGCGGCGCGGCTTCGCGACTTCTACCGCACCTGGTACACGCCTGACCGGATGGCCGTCGTGATCGTGGGTGACGTCGACCCGGCGCGCATGGACAGCCTGCTGCACGTGCACTTCGCCGGCTTGAAGCGGCCGGCCCGCACGCTGGCCCGTCCGCGCTTCGACATCCCGCTCCACCGCGAGACGCTGGTGTCGGTGGCGACCGACAAGGAACTGACCCTGTCCAACGTCACGCTGTACTTCAAGCGACCGCTCGAGCTGACGCGCACGGTGGCGGACTTCCGGAACGACCTGGCCGTGGGGCTCTATGCGGCGATGCTCAATGCCCGGCTGGCGGAGGTCTCGCGCCGGGCGGATTCGCCCATCATGTGGGCGGGCGCGTCCAGCACCGCGCTCGGCCGCACGATCGAGGGGTGGCTGGTGTATGCGACCGTGCAGGATGGCGGCATCGAGAAGGGCCTCGCGGTGCTCCTCGAGGAGACGGCGCGCGTCCGCCAGCACGGGTTCCTCGCCAGCGAGCTCGAGCGCGCCCGGGAGAGCCAGCGCGCGGCGGACGAGCGCGCCTGGGCGGAACGCGACAAGAGCGAGAGCCCGGGCTTCGCCGGAGCCTACGTGAGAGGCTTCTTGAACGGGGTTCCCGTGCCGGGGATCGAGGCCCGGCACACGATCACCCAGGCCCTGATCGGCGGCATCACGCTCGACGAGGTCAACGCGCTCAGCGCCACGCTGATGCCCGATGAGGGGCGGGTCGTGCTGGCCTCTTCGCCCGAGAAGCCGGGCGTGGCCGTGCCCGCCGAGGCGACATTGCGCGCGCTCGCCGCCCGCACCGGCCAGCGGCCACTCGCCGCGTGGCGGGACGACATCGCCGGCAGCGTGCTGATGAAGACGCTGCCCGCGCCGGGCCGCATCGTCTCGCGCCGGTCGCTCGACGAAATCGGCGTCACGGTGCTCACCCTGTCGAACGGGGTCGAGGTGTGGCTCAAGCCCACCGACTTCAAGGCCGACGAGATCGTCTTCAGCGCCGAGGCCCCGGGCGGAACCTCGCTCGCCGATTCCGCCGCCGTCCTCACCGCCGGCCTCTCGTCCGTCGTCGTGGGGCGCTGCGGCGTCGGCGGCTTCACCTCGACCGATGTGCAGAAGCTGCTCGCCGGACGCATCGCGAGCGCGGGGACAAACATGGAGGCCTATGTGCACGGCCTGTCGGGCGCGGCGCGTCCGGCGGACCTCGAGACCGCCCTGCAGCTCGCCCACCTGGAGTTCACGCATCTCACCTCGGATTCCGCCTCGTTCATCTCCATGCAACGGGGCTTCCACGGCTTCCTGCTCCAGCGCGCGAACAGCCCGGACGCGGCGTTCGAGGACACGCTGATCGCCGTGAACAGTGGCGGCTTCTACCTCGATCGGGTCCCGACCGTGGCCGAGCTGGACGCGGTCCGGCTGGAGGACGCGCTCGCCTTCCACCGCCGGCTCTTCGCCAACGCCGCGGACTTTACGTTCTTCATGGTCGGCTCGTTCCAGGTGGATTCGGTGGCGCCGCTGATCGAACGATACCTGGCCTCGCTGCCCTCGACGGGCCGCCGCACGTCGGCGTACGTGGCCCGGGGACCGCGCTACCCCGCCGGGGTGCGACAGGTCGCGGTGCACAAGGGCGTCGAGCCGCAGAGCAGCACGAGGATCACCTTCTTCATCAACGACGGTCTCGAGGAACTGGACCTGCACCGCGCGCGCTCGTGCGCCTCGATCCTCACCGAGCACCTGCGCCAGTCGCTTCGCGAGCTGCTCGGCGGCACCTACAGCGCCGCGGCCTCGTTCTCCTACCTCAGTCCACTGCCCGGGTACGCCACGATGTCGATCGAGTTCGGTTGCGACCCCGCACGGGTGGATTCCATGGTGGCTACGGCGCTGGAGGAGGTGCGGCAGCTGCGCGACGCCGGACCATCGGACGCCGACCTGAAGCGCGAGCAGGAGATCCAGCGCCGCGAGCTGGAGACCTCGTTGCGGGAGAATGGCTACTGGCTGGGTGCTCTGCAGGTCGTGAACCGGCTCGGCTGGGACCCGCGCCGCATCGCCAGCCGCCGCGAGCGCATCGACCGGCTGACGACGGCGGATCTGCGGGAGACCTTCCGCAAGTACTTCCCGCTCGACCGCTACACGGTCATCACGCTGCTGCCCGAGGCGGGATCGCCGGCCCGGTAGCGCGACGATGCCCCTTCCAGGATCCCTGGGGCGCGGCATCCTCGGGTACGATGCGCGGGGCCAGGCCGGGAATCACCCGACCCCGGTCGGCCCCCCGCATCCGCCATGCCGGGCATCCTGCGGTAGGATGGCGGCGGCCCCGAGGAGGAGGAAGCCATGCTGGTCCGTGATGCGCAGCGCGACGTCCGTTCGACCTTCCTGGGGGGATTCGCCGGGCAGCTCGTCTCCGGCGCGCTCTGGCTGCTGTCCGCGGCGCTGGGGACCTGGGGCTCGCCGCGCCAGGCCATCCTGGCCCTGGTGGTCGGCGGCTTCTTCATCTTCCCGCTGACGCAGGCCGTGTTGCGCGCGATGCGACGCCCCGCCTCGCTCCCGCCGGGCCATCCGTTCAACGGTCTCGCCATGCAGGTCGCCTTCACGCTCCCGCTCGGGCTGCCGTTGGTGGGTGCGGCGACGCTGCACCGCGCGGACTGGTTCTATCCATCGTTCATGATCCTGCTCGGGGCGCACTACCTGCCGTTCGTGTTCCTGTACGGCATGCGCCAGTTCGCCGTCCTCTGCGGCCTGCTGGTCACGCTCGGCCTCGCGCTCGGGCTCTACGTGCGCGCCCCGTTCAGCGCGGGGGGCTGGCTGACCGGCGGCATCCTGCTGGTCTTCGCGTTCGTGGGCCGACGCGCGGCGCTCGCGGACCCCCGCCCGACGCCCGGGGCCGTCTCGTGACGTCCGGCCCGCCGCCCCGCATGCCGGTGCTGTTCGTCGGCCACGGCTCGCCGATGAACGCCATCGAGGACAACGAGTGGAGCCGGGCCTTCCGCGCGCTGGCCGGGCGGCTGCCCCCGCCGAAGGCGATCCTCTGCGTCTCGGCGCACTGGTTCGTGCCGGGGACCTGGGTCGGAGCGAACGAGCGCCCCGAGACCATCCACGATTTCGGCGGGTTCCCGCCCGCGCTCTACGCGGTGCAGTACCCGGCACCGGGCGACCCCGGGCTGGCGCGCCGGATCGTGGAACTCGTCGGCCCGGCGCACGTGGCGCCCAGCACCGAGTGGGGGATCGACCACGGCACCTGGTCCGTGCTCCTCCACCTGCGCCCCGCGGCGGACGTCCCGGTGGTGCAGCTCAGCGTCCACGACGGGTTGCCGGCCGCGGCGCACCTCGCGCTCGGGCGCGCGCTCGCGCCGCTGCGCGACGAGGGCGTGCTGGTGATGGGCAGCGGCAACCTCGTGCACAACCTCGGCCACGCGATGCGCAGCCACGCGCGCGGCGACCACTCGACGCCCGCGTGGGCGAGCGCCTTCGACGCCACGATCGCCCGCGCGCTCGAGACGCACGACCACGCCTTCCTGGCACGCGCCCTCGACGACGAGAACGGCCGGATGTCCCACCCGACGCCCGACCACTACCTGCCTCTGCTCTACGCGGCCGGCGCCGCCGGCGAAGCCGCCCCGGTCAGCTTCCCGGTCACCGGGTTCGACCTGGGATCGCTGTCCATGCGCTCGGTGTTCTTCGCGTGAGCCCGACCACGCCCGGCCACCCCGGCGCGTCGGCGGCCTTCGACGTCGCGTTCGCACGGAGCCACTTCCCCGCCCTGTCGAACGACTGGGCGCTGTTCGACAACGCCGGCGGGAGCGTGCCGCTCGCGGGCGCGATCGAGCGGGTGCGCGACTACATGAGCCGCTGGCAGGTCCAGCTCGGCGCGACCTACCGGCAGTCGGCCACGGCCACGGCGCTGGTCGCCGAGGGGCGCCGCGCCATGGCGCGGCTGGTGAACGCCGCGCCCGACGAGATCGTCCTCGGCCCATCCAGCACCGCGAACGTCGGCACGCTGGCCCGCGCGCTGGCGCCGCTGTTCTCCCCCGGCGACGAGATCGTGGTGACGAATCTCGACCACGAAGCCAACATCGGGGCCTGGCGCGCGCTCGCGGCCGACGGTCTCGTCATCCGCGAATGGGGCTTCGACCCCGGGAGCCTCGAGCTGACGCTCGAAGGACTGGAACCCATTCTCGGCCAACGTACTCGGCTGGTCTGCTTCACCCACTGCTCGAACCTCGCGGGCACCATCCACGACGCGGCGGCGATCATCCGCCGGGTCCACGAGGCCGGTGCCCTGGCCTGCGTCGACGGGGTCGCCTGCGCCCCGCACCGGCGCGTGGACGTGAAGGCGCTCGACGCCGACTTCTACTTCCTCTCGGCCTACAAGGTCTTCGGTCCCCACCTCGGCATGCTCTACGGCAGGCGGGACCTGCTGCTGCGCGCCCGGGGACGGAACCACTTCTTCGTCCCCGAACACGAGATCCCCGGCAAGCTCGAGCCCGGCAGCGTGCCCCACGAACTGGCGGCCGCGCTCCCGGCCATCCCCGAGTACCTGCTGGCGCTGGACGGGCACCTGCACCCGGGCGCGGCCGCCCCCGAGCCCGCGCGGCTCGAGCGCGTCTTCGGCGACATCGCGGCCCACGAGGCCGCCCTGGTCGCGCCGCTGCTCGACTTCCTGCGCTCGCGCCGGGGCGTGCGCATCCTCGGCCGCGCCGCGGCCGACGCCGACCGCGCGCCGACGGTCTCGTTCGTGGCCGAGGGCCGCGACTCGGGCGGGATCCCCGCCTTGCTGGACGCCGAGCGGATCGCGGTGCGCTACGGGCACTTCTACGCCCACCGGGCGATCGAGGCCCTCGGCCTGCACCGGTGCAACGGCGTCGTCAGGGCGAGCATGGTCCACACCAACACCGCGGACGAGGTCGGCCGGCTGGTCGCCGCGCTCGACCGCGTGCTCTGACGGCGCCCGGCTTGCCACGCTCCGCGCGCTTCGCCCGGATCGTCGCGACGGCCACGACCACGAACCTGGGGAGGGCGAGACGATGCCGAGCCGCACGCTGACCGACGGGATCCACTGGGTGGGGGCGATCGACTGGGACCGCCGCACCTTCGACGAGCTCATCCCGCTGCCCGACGGCACGAGCTACAACGCCTACCTGGTGAAGGGCGCCGAGAAGACCGCGCTCATCGACTCGGTGGACCCCGCCTTCGCGGGCGTGCTGCTCGAGCGGCTCGCGGCGCTCGGGACGACGCGGATCGACTACGTGATCTCGAACCACGCCGAGCAGGACCACTCCGGCGCCATCCCGGCGGTGCTCGCGCGCCATCCCGAGGCGCGGGTGGTCGCGACCCCCAAGGGCCAGGGCCTGCTCGCGGACCTGCTGTCCATCCCGGCGGAGCGGTTCCTGCCGGCCGAGGACGGCGCGGCCCTCGAGCTGGGCGGGCGCACGCTGCGCTTCATCCACTTCCCCTGGGTGCACTGGCCCGAGACCATGCTCACCTGGCTCGAGCCGGACCGCGTGCTGTTCTCCTGCGACCTCTTCGGCGCCCACCTCGCGGTCGGCGACCTGGCGGCGCCCGACGACCACGTCGCCATGGAGGCCGCCAGGCGCTACTTCGCCGAGATCATGATGCCCTACCGCGGCGTGATCCGCGGCAACCTGCCGCGCGTGACCGCGCTCCCGGTCGCCACCATCTGCCCGAGCCACGGGCCAGTGCTGCGCCGGCCGCGGGCCATCCTCGACGCCTACCAGGGCTGGGTCGCCGACCGGCCGGGCGAGCGCGTGGTGATCGCGTACGCCTCGATGCACGACTCCACGCGGCTCATGGCGCAGCGCCTCGCCGAGGGGCTGATCGAGCGCGGCGTGGGCGTGGACCTCTTCAACCTCGCCACCGCCGACCTCGGCAAGTTCGCGGTCGCGCTGGTGGACGCGGGCACGCTGGTGCTCGGATCGCCCACCGTGGTGGGCGGCGCGCACCCGCTGGTCGCCAACGCCGCCTTCGTGGCGAACCTGCTCAAGCCCCGGGCGCGCCACGGCGCCGTCATCGGCTCCTACGGCTGGGGCGGGAAGACCGTCGCCCAGCTCACCGCCCTGATGCCCGCGCTCAAGCTCGACTGGTTCGAGCCGATCACGGCCCGGGGGCTGCCGAAGCCCGCCGACCTCGAGGCGCTCGACCGCCTGGCGGACGCCATCGCCGCGAAGCACGCGGCCTTCGGCAGCGACCCGCAAGCCGCGCCGTCCCCGCCGGAGGCGTAGGCGTGGCGCCGCGGCTCGTCGCCCGGCGCCACGCCGGCCCCGGCTACTTCGCCGGCCGCGGCGGCTTCAGGTACTTCGCCAGGAAGCGGTAGATCTCGCGCCGCGCGTCCTTCGCGAGCGCGGTGTCGAGGCGGTCCATGCTGTGACCGCCGGGCGCATCCTGGAAGACCTTGACCTCGAACTGCTTCCCCGCCGCTTTGAGCGCCTCGATCAGGTGCTGGACCTCGACGTAGCGCACGTCCTCGTCGTTGGTGTTGGTGTGGATGCGCAGCGGGATCTGGAGCTTGTCCACGTGCCACGCCGGCGAGCGCTTCTGGTACTCCTCGAGGTCCTGCTCGGCGGTCTTGCCGATGTGGTACGGCGCGCTGAACAGTCCGCGGTACTCGTCGTCGGAATAGCCCATGCGCTGCACCAGGTCCGAGACCGGCACGCCGGCGAAGACGCACTGGTAGTCCTTCGGGTGCTGGAACGCCTCGAACAGCACGATCAGCCCGCCGTGGCTCCAGCCGATGAGGCCGACGCGGTCGCGGTCGATGAAGTCGAAGTTCTCGAGCGCCCACTGCACGGCCGCGTGGCAGTCGTCCACCTCGCGGCCGCCGTAGTCGATCAGCCGGTAGAAGCCCCCGCCGTAGCCGGTCGAGCCGCGGTACTCGGGCGCGACGACGACGTAGCCCTGGGCGAGCAGCTCCTTCAGGATGTGCACGTGGTAGGTGGTGAAGTCGGCGTGCACGCCGCCATGGGGGAGCATCAGCATCGGCAGCTTCTCCCCCGGCTTGCGGTTCTTCGGGACGAACGTGTAGGTGTAGAACTTGACCGGGTTGGTCGCGCCCGCGGCCTGCGGGTTCTTCACGTTCGCGGGCGGCGGGCCGGTGATGCGCCACTTGTCCACCTCGGCCACGTCGCCGAGCCGGACGAAGAACGCCACGTCGTCGACCGACTTGGCCAGTTCGTCCAGGCGGTGGTTGAGGTCCTCGTTCGCCGCCTTCAGCTCGCGCAACTGGTCCTCGAGCGCGGGCGGCGCCGGCTCCCCGGCCGCGGGCGGCGGCCCGGCCAGGAACGCGAGCAGCAGCGCGCACGACAGCCATCTCGACATCGGCCACGGTCCCATCGATCGTCCTCCCTCGCCGGGTCCCCTCCCGCGATCCCGCCCGCGCGCCCGGTGGAACCGCCTCCCGGGTCGCGCGGCGACCGCGCGGACGCCCCCGCGCGGGGCGTACGATAGCCCCACCGCGCGCGGATGTCATGGCGGCGCCCGGCCCGCCCGGCCGACCGACCCGCGTGGCCTCCCGGAGGCGGCCCGCGCCGGTCATTGATATGATGCGCGGACATGCTCGGCACTCCCGCATCCTCCCCGCGATCGCGGGCCGCGACCGGCCTGCTCGGCGGCCTGCTGGTCGCCGCGGTCGCCCTCTGGGTCTTCCGCGGCGCGCTCGGCTACTTCTTCTCGGCGGACGACTTCCCCGCGCTGGCCCGGGCGGCGGGGCTCCTGCCGCGCCTGCACGGTCCCTGGCGCCTGCTCTCGGGCCAGCTCTACTTCGATCTCATGCGGCCGATCGCGGGGCTCGACCCGCGCGGCTACCACGCGGCGAGCCTGTTGCTGCACGCCGCCTGCTCGGTCGCGCTGTACGCCCTGCTGCGGCGCCGGCTCTCGACCCCGGCGGCGCTCGTCGGCGCCGGCTTCTTCGCCGCGCACCCGTCCCACTACGCGGCCGCCTACTGGGTCTCGGCGGTCGGCGCGCCGCTGGCCCTGCTGCTCGGCCTCGCCGTGATCGCCACGGCGCTGCGCGATGGGCCGGCGCGCTGGCTCGCGTTGCCGCTCTTCGCGGCGGCCCTGCTCGCCCGGGAATCGGTGCTCCTGCTGCCCCTCGCGCTCGTGCCGCTGCTGCGCGGCGACCCGCGTCGGCGGCCGGGCCGCGGGGCGCGGGCCTGGCGCGACCCGCTCGTCCTTGCGCTGGCCGCCCTCGCGGTCGCGCTGGGCGGGTACGTGATCGCCGCCGACACGCTGGGGACGCGGTCGGGCCCGGGCGCCTACGGGGTCGACCTCGGCCCGGGCCTGCTGGCGAACCTCGCGTCCTACCTGGGCTGGAGCGCGAACTTCCTGCTGCCCACGGTGCGCCGCTTCCAGGACGGGGCCGACCCGCTGGTCTACGGCTGGGGCGCCGGGTTGCTCGCCCTGTGGCTGGCGGGGCTCCTCTCCCCCGGGCTCCGGCGCCGCGGCTGGCTGGCGGCGGGCGCGCTCTACCTCGCCCTGCTGCTTCCCGCGCTCCCGCTCGCGCACCACACCTACCACTACTACCTCTACGCCCCGCTGGCGGGCCTGGCCTGGTGCGTGGCGGCCGCCATCGACCTGCTGCTCGAGCACCTCCCGCGCCGGGACCGCGGGGTGGAGCCGGAACGGAAGGGGCCGCCCGCGCCCGTCGCGCCCGGCCGCGCGGACAGCGGCCCGCTCGCCTGGGGACTGGGCGTGGCCGCCGTCGCGCTGCTGGCGGTGAACGGCGGGATGCTGGCCCGCAAGATCGAGACCATGCCCTTCGCGGCGGCGCCCGCGCTGCGCGCCGACGCCGTGGTGGACCGCGCGCTCATCGCGGAGCGGGCCGTCGCGGCGCTGCGCGGCGCCGCGCTCCCCGCCGGCACCCGGCTGCTGCTCTGGTCCCCGATCGGGCGCTCGCTCGCCGGCGGCGCGGCCGAGGGCTACTTCGAGCGGAACGTGCGCACGGCGCTGTTCGACGGCCTGGCCGTCCGCGTCTTCCTGCCGCAGGTGGACAGCGTGCGGTTCGTCGCCGACTACCGCCCGCTGCCCGAGCCCTACCGCTACGCGGTCTACCGCCCGGATGGCGCGCTGCGCGTGGCCAGCTCGGCGGAACTCGACTCGGTCATCGCCGGCACCACGCCGGGCCGCTGAGCGACCGGCTCCAGCACCCTCAGCACCAGCAGCGTGATGTCGTCCTGCGGCTCGACGCCGTCCAGGAACCCGCGCAGCGTGGCGAGCAGGCGGGCCGCCACCTCGCACGCGGGCAGCGCCGCGGGCATCGCGGCCAGGGCCGCGTAGAGCCGCTCCTCGCCGAACTGCTCGCCGCTGGCGAGGGCCGCCTCGCTGATGCCGTCGGTGTAGAGCACCAGCAGGTCCCCGGGCAGCAGGCTCACCCGCTCCTCCTCGAACTCGGCGCCCTCCCGGAACCCCAGCACCAGCCCGCCGCGCTCGAGGAAGCGCCGCTCGTGACCGCGGCGCAGCAGCACCGGCCAGTTGTGCCCGGCGTTCGAGCACGACAGCTCCAGGCGCTCGCCGTCCAGCCGGGCCAGGAAGAAGGTGGCGAACTGCTGGACCGCCGTGCTCCGGTACATCAGGTGATTGATGTTGCGCAGGATCTCGGCCGGCGACCGTACGCTCGCCGCCTGCGTGCGCAGCGAGGCCTGGAGCATCGACGACAGCAGCGCGGCCGGCACGCCCTTGCCCGAGACGTCGGCGATGGCCACGAACCACGAGCCGTCGCCCGCTTCGACCACGTCGTAGAGGTCCCCGCCCACGTGCTTCGAGGGCAGCATGAGCGCGTGCACCTCGCAGCGCGGCAGCGCCGGGAACTCCGAGAGCAGCGAGTTGCGCTGGATCTGCCGCGCCAGGTTGAGCTCCTCCTCGAAGCGTGCCACGGCCACGCGGTCGCTCAGCAGCAGCGCGTTCTGCAGGGAGACCGAGACCTGGCCGGCCAGGGTCGCGAGCAGCGCGGCGTCCTCCGAGGTCAGTGGCGTGCCGGTGTGCTTCTCCCCCAGCAGCAGCGCCCCGACCAGCTCCTCCTGCCAGCGCAGCGGCACCACCAGCGAGATCCCCAGCGACGCCAGGAACACGCGGTCCGCGGGGCCCAGCCCCTCGACCGGGTCCGCGACCCGGAAGCTGCCCTCGCCCGGCGGCACCCGCCCGAGCAGCGCGGCGACCCGCTCGAGCGCCGCCGCGTCGGGCGGCGCCCCGGCACCGCTGCGGCCGATGGGCGCGCCCCGGCCGAACACCACCACGTACCCGGTGCGCAGCAGCATCGCCTCGGTGAGCGTGGTGATGGTGCGGCCGAGCAGGGCGTCGAGGTCGATGGTGGTCTGCAGCTCGCCGGCCAGGCGGCGCAGCACGTTGCGGTAGTCGCCGGGGTCCTTGAGGAACGCCCGGTCGAGCATGGCCTCGAGCCAGGCCACCGCGGGCTGCGAGAGGGCCAGCGCCACGATCAGCAGCACCGACTCGACGACCCGCACGTCGGTGCCGGCCGCGGCGCTCAGCGCCCGGGTGAGCCGCGCGGCGACCGCGAGGTAGAGCCCGACCAGCGCCGCGGACGAGAGCGCGTAGAGGATGCCCCGGCGCGCCAGCAGCTTCGCGTCCAGGAACTTGTGCCGCACCACCGCGTAGGCGATCGAGCCGGGGCCCAGCGTCAGCGCGGCGAACGTCAGGCTCGCGCGCAGGTCCTCCGCGAGCTGCAGGCCGAGCAGCGTGGGGATCGAGCTGGCGGCGCTGTAGAGCACCAGGCTCGCGGACAGCCCCAGCGCGACGACACCGATCTGCTGGCGCAGGCGGGGCACGCGGGCGCGCCGGTAGGAGTCGAACAGCAGCGCCATGGTGGCGAGCCCGAAACCCAGGTTCACGAGCGAGAACAGCGCGCGGTGGACGAACAGGAAGAGCTTGACCACGAGCCCCAGCAGCGTGGCCAGCGCGCCCAGGTAGTGGAACGCCCCGAGTCCCGCCGACGGCACGTCCGGGCGCCACGACGAGGCCGCCAGGACGAAGAAGAAGTGGAAGACGTGCGGGACGAAGAGGACGGGCGTGAACCCCACGGTCCACCGGCGGCCGATCCGCAGCAGCGGGCGGCGCACGAAGGCGCGCTCCTCGGGGAAGATGCTCGCGAACAGGAACAACGTGGGGAAGAACAGCTCCCACATGTAGGAGAGGTCGCGCAGCGTGCCCGGGGCCGCCGTGGTGCCTCCCCGGGAGGCCATGAAGGAGAGCGCCGAGAACACCGCCCCCAACCCGCCGAAGAACAGCATCAGGGCGACCACGCGGTTCAGCCGCTGCCCGGGGTTCTCGCGCAGGATGAGGAAGCCCAGCAGGAAGACGAGCCCGCCCAGCGAGAGGTTCAGGGTGGACAGGAGCAGGAACGCGTTCATCGGACTCCAGTGGCCGGGGGCCGCGGCCCCCCGGTGAGGGGCTGTCCCCTGCTACGGCCGGGCGCGCCGAACGTTGCGGCGGCGGGCGGCGGGCGCCTCGTAGCGCGCCACCACCGTGCTCCAGATCCCCCCCCGCACGTTGAACTTGCCGATCACCGTGAGCTTACGGGGCCGCAGCGCGCGCACCAGGTCGTCGAGGATCAGGTTCGTGACCTGTTCGAAGTAGTGGCCCTCGTCGTGGAAGGACCAGAGGTAGAGCTTGAGCGACTTGAGCTCCACGCAGGTGCGGTCGGGCGTGTACACGACCACGATGGTGCCGAAGTCCGGCTGTCCGGTGACCGGGCACAGGGCCGTGTACTCGGGGCACTCGTGCCGGATGACGTAGTCCCGGTCCGGGCTGGGGTTCGGGAACGTGTCGAGCGTGCGTCGGGGTCGGCTGGCCATGGCTCCTCCTTGGGGCGCGGGCCGCAGTCTGAAGGCCGCCCGTGACCGGGTCAAGCCGCCCCCGCCGGGGGCGCTGCGCGCCGCGAAGTCGAGCGTGGTATCGTCCGCGCCCCATGAAACGCATCTACCTCGAGACCTACGGCTGCCAGATGAACGAGGCCGACAGCGAACTGATCGCCGGCGTGCTGGAGGACGCCGGGCTCGAGATCGTCCTGCGGCCCGAGGACGCCGACGTCCTGCTGCTCAACACCTGCGCCGTCCGCGCCCACGCCGAGCAGCGCGTCCTGGGCCGGATCACCGAACTGGAACGCTACCGGGCGCGCCGGCCCGGGCTGCTGGTCGGCGTCACCGGGTGCATGGCCCGGAACCTGCGCGGCCGCCTGCTCGACCACGGCCGCGCGCTGGACTTCGTGGTGGGACCCGACGGGTACCGCGACCTGCCCGCCCTGCTCGAGCGCGCGGCGCAGGAGCCCGTGGCGGAGCTGCGCCCCGACCGCGACGAGACCTACGGCGATCTCGAGCCGCGCCGCGCGCCCGGGGTGCGCGGCTGGGTCACGGTCCAGCGCGGCTGCGACAAGTTCTGCGGCTACTGCGTGGTCCCCTACACCCGCGGGCGCGAGCGCAGCCTGCCGCTCGCCGACGTGCTGCGCGAGGTGCGCCGCTGCGTTTCGGAGGGCTGCCGCGAGGTGATCCTGCTCGGCCAGACGGTGAACTCCTGGCACGACGGCGGGCGCGACTTCGCCGACCTGCTGCGGGCCGCGCGCGAGGTCGAGGGCCTGCTGCGCCTGCGCTTCATCTCGCCGCACCCCGCGCACGTGGACGAGCGGCTCATCGCGGTCCTGGCCGAGGGCGGGGCGGTCTGCCCCCAACTCCACCTGCCGCTCCAGACGGCCTCCGACCGCGTGCTCGAGGCGATGGGCCGCGGCCACACGCTGGCGCGCTACCGGGAAGTGGTCGCGCGGCTGCGGGCGGCGGTCCCCGACCTCGCGCTCTCGACCGACATCATCGTCGGCTACCCGGGCGAGACCGCCGCGGACTTCCAGGAGTCCGTGGACTTCCTGCGCGCGACGCGCTTCGACAGCGCCTTCCTCTTCAAGTACTCCGCCCGGCCGGACACCCGCGCGTTCGGCATCGCCGAGACCGTGGACGAGGAGGAGAAGAGCCGCCGGCTCGCGCGGCTGATCGAGCTGCAGCACGGCATCTCGGGCGCGATGAACGACGCCTGGATCGGGCGCGAGGTCGAGGCGCTGGTCGAAGGGCCCGCGCGCCGCAACCCCGCCCAGCTCTACGCGCGCACCGCGCAGTTCAAGGCGGTGGTCTTCCCCGCCGACGGCACGCCCGCCGGCACGCTGCGGCGCCTGCGGGTGACCGCGGCGACCACCATGACGCTGGTCGCGGTGCCGGCCTAGGAGCCTTTCCGGGTAGTCGCAAGCGCGGCGCGCACGATCCGGAGGTTCGAGTCGGACGCGTCACGGGTTCGGGTCGTGCGGGCCACGCGGCTCCCGTGCTGCCGGGCCTCCAGCCCGCTCACGCCGCCGCGCATCCGCCTCGCTCAGGCCGCGGGACGTGTGACCGCGCCGCGCGGACCGCCGTAGCAGCGCAGCGCGTAGCGCACGCGTTCCTCGAGCGGGGCGTCGGGTGGGGCGCCGCAGTTCTCCGCGACCCGGTGCGCTTCCTCCGCGCGGAGCCCGAGCGTTCGCAGCCAGGGCACCAGCTCCGCCAGGTGCGAAGGCAGCCCGGGCTTCCCGCTCCGCTCCCGCCTGGCCGCCATGAAGTCGCGCCCACCGTGTCGCTCGGCCCCGTTCGGAGCCGACCCACGTCCGCCGCTCTCCCGCCTGGCCGCCATGAAGTCGCGCCCGAAGTGTCGCTCGGCTTCGTACTGGTTGTGCGCCCGGCAGCGCAGCCGCAGGCCGCGCACCGTCGCGCGCCCGCCGTCGGCCACCGGCTCGACGTGGTCGTACTCGAGCCGCGTGCGCGCCTCGCAGCGATGCCCGCCGGTGCCCACGAACGTGCAGCGGCCACCGTCACGCTCCCACACCGCGCGCTTCACCTCCGCGGGGACGTGCCGCGGGTCGTCGCTGGCGCGGCAGCGGCGGGGCCGGTCGGTCTTCGCGAACTTGCGCTGCTCGAGCTGCGCAATCAGGGTCTTCAGCGCGCGGGCGAACACCGCGGCCGGGTCGCCGGAGGGCACCGCGTGCCCGAGCAGGGCCTGGGCGTAGAGCAGGTCGGCGTGCGCTTCCTGGTCCATGGTGAATTGCACGGCGAAGCGTTGCGGAGCGAGAGGGGTGACCTGGCGCTCACCGAATGCGGGAGATGCGGCCTCGTGTTTAGCAGGACTGGAAATCACTGGCCCCGGGGCCAGTGAAATTTGATCACACTGAACATCCGTACTAATCGGCGGCTGGGGTACGGGCTGGATCAGGCCCGGCAGGTCGGGCCGCGGGAACCGCTCGGCCAGCATCTGCTCGATGCCCGCGCGGCTCCGGTGCGCCGCGGCGGCCAGCAACTCCCCCGCATTCGCGGCGGTCAGGCAGGGCGCCAGCGCGACCACGCCACCGAGGTGCAGCCGGCCGTCGGCCAGCATCGCGTGGACGTCCGGGAACTCGCGGGCGGTCCGCGCCGCCCGGATGCGCTTGTAGGCGCTGTCCTCGGAGAAGCCCAACCGCTCCACGCACCAGGCGAACATCGAGGGGTAGCCGGCTTCGGCGTAGAGCCGCCGGGCATCGACCTCGCCGAGGTGGGCGACGAGCAGGGCGGTGGTGACGCGGTCCTGGGCGACGAGCGAGCGCAGTTCGCGCAGCAGGACCGGGTCGGGAACGTGGGCCAGGGAGTAGCGATCCATCGTGTGACTCCGCGCGGGGGCGGGTCACGGGGGCAGTGCGAGGCCATTCATATCATGCCGGTCTTCAGCTCTCGCAGCGCCCGGCAGGTCGCACAACGAGGCTCGGCGGGAGAACGCGTTCACGATCGCGGCCGCGATGCGTACTCCGCTCGACCTGCGACTTCCTGCGAGCCGCGCGAACAGCCCGGCAGTCGTGGCGCATCGCGAGCCCCGACACCTGTCAAGCGAAATCGATGGTTCAGACCGGGCACACTGGTAACAGATCAGACCGGGGACATGGGTTACAGCCCGCGGGCATCATGGGTGGTTCGAGGAGGACCACACGATGCCCTGGGCGAGGACCGACTGGATGTCTGAACGAGTGAAGTTCATTGCCGCCTACCTGCAGGCGGAGGCCAGCTTCTCCGACTTGTGCCACGACTTCGGGGTCAGCCGGAAGACGGGGTACAAGTGGGTCCGTCGTTATGAGGCCGACGGGGTCGCGGCCCTCGAGGAGATCTCACGCGCGCCGCACTCTCATCCCAACGCCGTCGCCGCCGACCTCGTGCAGGCGATCGTCGCGATCCGACGTCGCCATCCGCGTTGGGGACCACGCAAGGTGCGGGTGGTGCTGAAGCGGGAACGGCCGCCGGTCGCGCTCCCGGCGGCCAGCACGATCGGCGACATCCTGAGGCGCAGCGGACTGGTTCGCCCGCGCCGGCGAGTCCGGCGCAGCTCACCGTACGGGGACCGGCTGCGGCAGTACGACGCACCCAACGCCGTCTGGTGTGCCGACTTCAAGGGCCACTTCCCGCTGGGTCGCCGGGGTGAACGCTGTCATCCGCTGACCATCAGCGATGGATACAGTCGCCTGCTCCTTCGCTGCCGCGCCCTGCGTCGTCCGCTCACTCAGCATGTCCGGCGCGTCTTCGAGTCCGCTTTCACCGAATACGGCTTGCCGAGGGCGATCCGCACCGATAACGGGCCGCCGTTCTCGACGCTCGCCCCGGGCGGACTGTCGCGTCTCTCGGTCTGGTGGATCCGACTCGGGATCCGTCCCGAACGCATCATGCCAGGTCGTCCCGAACAGAACGGGCGCCACGAGCGCATGCATCGCACCTTGAAAGCCGAGACCGCCAGACCGCCGCGCTCGAGCTTCAGCGCCCAGCAACGCGCGTTCGATCGCTTCCAGACGGAGTACAACCAGGAGCGGCCGCACGAGGCGCTCGGCCAGGAGGTGCCGGCCGCGCTTTACCGCCCATCGCTTCGCTCGTACCCGCGCGAGCTCCCCGAACCAGAGTACCCGCGACACTTCGAGACCCGGGTGGCCTATCCCAACGGCGTGATCACCTTCGGCACCACGCAGTGGTACGTGAGCAACTGCCTCGTCGGCGAACGGGTCGGACTCGAGCCCTGCGACGATGGCCGGTGGCGTGTCCACTTCGGCTGGGTGCCGATCGGACTGCTAGATCTCAAGCAGGCCACCGACCGCGGACCCCGCCACTTTGGGCGGCTCGAACCCATCGTTGATCCTGCCTTGAGCAGACGTCGTCGCCGCCGTTATGGAAGCTAGAATGTGTTACCCATGTGCCCGGTCTGTCCTGTCACCCATGTCCCCGGTTGCTTCAGATGTCCAGACCGCCTAGATTGGTAACAGATCAGACCGGAGACATGGGTGACACCTTCCGCCCGAATCGAAGTCCCGAGCGGGGACGCGGGTGACACCGCAGACCGGGGACCCGGGTGACACCATCGCCGACATCGAGGTTGCGACTGGCGACGCCCGTAGCAGATCACTCCCCGGGCACGGGTGACATCTTCGCCGGCAGCGACGCACAGGCCCGCTGCCGATCGCGGTCAGCTCGCGATCGGCTCGCGTTCGCAGCAGCGGGTCATGCGCAGTCCACGTTAGCTGCTAGCTCCTGGGCGCCGCGTCCCACGCGGCCAGCCCGGCGCCCACCACGCCCGCGCGCTCGCCGAGCTCCGCGGGCGCGATGCGCAGGCCGCGGTGGTGCGACTCCAGCGCGTAGCGCTTCACCGCCGCGCGCAGCGGGTCCATCAGCGCCTCGCCCGCGTTCGCGACCCCGCCCCCGACCACGACCACGTCCGGGTCGAACAGCTGCACCGCCGCCGCGATGAGGGCGCCCAGGCGGTCGGTCATGCGCTCGATCAGCCGCGTGGCGCGCGCGTCTCCCGCGGACGCCGCGGCGAACACCGCCGCCGCGTCCGGCGCCGCCAGCCCCGCCTCCGCGGCCCGCGCCGCGAGTCCGCTGCCCGAGCACTCGGGCTCCACGCAGCCCGGCACGCCGCAGCGGCAGGGGTGGCGCCCGTCCAGTGGCAGGTGGCCGAGCTCCCCGGCTCCCCCGTGCGCCCCGCGCAGCACGCGGCCCTCCACGATCACGCCGCAACCGATGCCCGTGCCGACCGTGACCGTGAGCGAGGCCCGCGCGCCGCGGGCCGCACCCGCCCGGTCCTCCGCCAGCGCGGCCAGGTTGGCGTCGTTCTCGACCACCAGGCCGCTGCCGAGCCGCTCCGCCAGCAGCGCGCGCAGCGGCAGCGAGTCCCAGTGGGGCAGGTGCGCCGTGCGCCCCACCAGCGCCCCGCTGGCCGGGTCGATCACGCCGGGGCAGCCGAGCCCGATGCCGACGAGCGGGCCACCGGCCGCGGCCCGCAGCTCGCTCACGGCTCGAGCGATGACCCGGAGCGGCGCGTCCGCGTCCTCCCCGGCGCGCGCCGGCCGGCGCTGGAAGTGCGCGACCTCACCCCGGCTCGACACCAGCCCGGCCTTGAGGTCCGTGCCTCCCAGGTCGAGGCCGATCGCGTAGCGTGGCTCCATGGCTCCTCCGGCCGGCCAGCCTAGCACAGCGCTTCGCCGGCACGGCGCTTCCCGCTCGACGGCCCGGGGCCGGCCATGGCACCCTGCCCGGCATGCTCACCCGCCTGCTGCTCGGCTGCGCGATCGCCGCCCTGCTGCTCCTGTCCGCCGCGCCCCGGCCCACCGCCGCTCCCGCCGGCGCGCCGCTCGACACGACGCTCACTCTGGCGGGGCTCGAGCAGCCGGTGCGCGTGCTCACCGACCGCTTCGGGGTGCCCCACATCCGCGCCGCGAACGAGCGCGACCTCTACTTCGCCTGGGGCTTCGTCAGCGCGCGCGACCGGCTCTGGCAGATGCTGGCCATGCGACAGGCGGTGCGCGGCCAGATGGCGCGCTGGGGCGGGAACCGCCACCTCCAGGCCGACGGCGGCGCGCAGTTGCTCGAGATGGACGCGCTGGCCCGGCGGATCTGGGAGCGGGCCCGGCGCGACCCGGCGGCGGCGATGCCGCTCGAGCGCTACAGCCTGGGCGTGAACGCCTACCTCGCGCGGTGCCGCAGCGGGACGCTCCCCTGGCCGGTCGAGGTCGAGCGCCTGCGCTGCCGCCCTGACGACTGGGCGCCTGCGGACGTCGCCGGCGTCCTGCTCGCCATGGGCTCGCTGCTCGACCTCGACTTCCCGCAGCTCGCGGAGCGCGACACCATCGCGGCACGCGGCCGGGCCTGGCTCGCCCACCGCCGCCGCTTCGAGGGCCTCTGGCCCTACGCGACCATCCCCGACAGCGCCGCGCGGCGCCTCTACGGCGCGCGGGCGGGCGCGGCACCGGGCCCCGGCGCCACGCTCGAGCCGCCCGCCGTGGTACTCCCCGCCGGCCTGCTCGCCGCGGCCCGGCGCACGCTGGGCGCGGAGCGCCCGGGCGCGGCACCCGATCTGGACGCCCGCGCCAGCGACGTCTTCGCCGTGGGCGCGCAACGCAGCGCCGGCGGGCGCCCGCTGTTCGCCAACGACCCGCACCTGCCGCTCACCGCGCCGGGCACGCTTCACCTCGTCCACATCACGGTGCCGGGCGTGGTGGACGCCGCCGGCGCCTGCGTGCCGGGACTGCCGGCCATCGTGAGCGGCCGCAACGCGCGCTGCGCCTGGGGCATCACCGCGCTGAGCGCCGCCACCACCGACGTCTACGCCGACAGCCTCTCGCGCGACGGCAAGCGCGTGCGCTGGCAGGGCGGGTGGGCGGAGGTGCGCGAGGCGCCCTACCGGATGAGCTTCCGCGTGCTCGGCGTGCCGCTCCCGGTGTGGCTCGCGGGCCAGGTGCGCCGCTACACCCCGCACGGCCCGGTCATCGCGCTGGACCGCAGGCACGGCGTGGCGCTCAGCCTGCGCTGGTCCGGCGTCGCCGACGACGTGGACCTCGGCGCGCTCCTCGGGATCGCCCGCGCGGGCTCCGCGGCGGAGGCCTGCGCGGCCTTCCGCGCGCTCGTCACCCCGACCCTCAACGTGGTCGCCGCGGACCGCGACGGCCACGTCCGCTACCAGGCCGCGGGGCGCCTGCCCTGGCGCGGGTTCCGGCCGCCGCCCGGGGTCCTGCCGGGCGACGGGCGCTGGGAGTGGCGGGGCACCATCCCGCCCGGGGAGATGCCGGCGTGGGAGGCGCCCCCGGGCGGCATCGTGGTGAACGCCAACAACGCCCCGGTGGGCGCGCGCTTCGAGCCCCGGCTGGCGGGCTACGACTGGCCCCAGGACCGCGCGCTCCGCATCGCGGAGCGCCTCGATGGCGCGCGCAGCCTCACGCTCGCCGACCTGCGCAGCGTGCAGAACGACGTGGTCTCGCGCCTCGCGCGCCGCACCCTGCCGCTGCTGCTGGCCTGTGCCGACTCGCTGCCCGACTCGCTCGACGCACGCCTGCGCGCCGCGGTGGACACGCTGCGCGGCTGGGACTTCTCCGCCCGCCGCTCGCGCGTCGCGCCCACGCTGTGGCGCGGCTGGTACGGCGCCTACCTGCGGCGCTCGAGGCTCGAGGGGTTGCCCGGGCTGGCGTGGAGCGCATTGCAGGGCCGCGCGCCGGAAGCGCTGCGCGACCCGGCCACCGGCGCACCCGAGCGGCCCGCCGTGGCGGCGGTGGCGGCCCTGCGGCTGGGCCTCGCCGAGCTCGCGAAGCTGCTGGGCCCGGACCTCGCTCGCTGGCGCTACGGCCGGGCGCACCAGGCCCGCTTCCGCCACGACCTGGGCCGCGACCTCGGCATCGCCGCCTGGGAGCCGCCGCCCGTGCCCGTCGACGGCGATGCCGGCACGCCGAGCGTGGGCGGTTCGCGATTGCCCTGGAACCCCTGGGTGACGCACGGTCCCGTGCTGCGGCACCTCGTGGACCTCGCGGTCCCGGAGTCCTCGTTCGTGGTGCTGCCGCCGGGCAACTCCGGCGACCCGGGCAGCCCGCACGCCCGCGACCACCTCGCGCGCTGGGCCCGGCACGGCGACGTGCCGCTGTACCTCTCCTGGGAGCGCGCCGAGGCTGCCGGCGAGAGCGCGCTCCGGCTGCTGCCGCGCAGGCGTTGAGCCGCTCCCGGGCCTTTCCGGGGGATCCTCGGGGTGTGGTAGTGTCCGCACCGGTTCGTCCCATCCGGAGCATCCGGCCGCCGGGCCGTCGCCGTGGTCTTCACCCGGGGTGGCCGCCCCACCGGGGTATCCCCCGCTGCCCGGCCTCCGGCACCTGTGGAATCAACCGAGTCTGGCGATATTCGTCGGAGGCTAAACGATGCGAGGAATCCCGGTTCTCCTGCTGGCCGTCGCGCTGTCCGTCCCCGTGCCCGCCGCCGCCACCACCCTGCGGCCGTGGGTCGGTCTCAGCGGCTCCCTGGGCCGGTACTCCCTGGACGACGTGAATCGCTCCCTCGAAGCGCAGAACCAGGGGGCCAACGCGACGCTCTGGCCGATCGACAATGGCCCCGCCTGGGGCGCGGGCGCCGGGCTGGACCTCTGGGGCGGACTCTCGATCGGCGCCGGCTACGAGCGCTGGTACGCCTCGTCCGGGGTCAAGACCGCCACCCGCCGCTACGATCTCCAGCTGCCCGCCAACGTGCTGCGCGCCGTCGCCGAATACGCCCTGCCCACGCGGGGCGCGCTGGGCGCCCACCTCGGCGTGGCCGCCGGGAGCGTGTCGACCTCCGGGTCGCGCCTGATCGGCGTCGCGAGCCAGGACGTGAGCGCGAAGGCGTCGTTGTTCGAGCCGTACTTCGGCGCCGACTGGTGGGGACAGCGCCGCTGCGGGGTCTACGCCACGCTGGGCTATCGCACCGCGAAGGCGACCGAGGTCAAGATCGGCGGGGTCGTCGCCCGCAATCCCGACGGCTCCCAGCTCCGGCTGGACTACAGCGGACTGGTGTTCCGCATCGGGCTGAAGGTGCCGCTCGGCGGCCAGAAGGCCCGCACCGAGCCGCCCGCCGCCGAGGTCAAGCCCTAGCCGGTTCGTCGACGAGACGGGCCCGGGCGCACCCGCCCGGGCCCGTTTCGCGTGCGGAGGGGACCGGACCTCAGTACGCCGCGATCTCGCGGATCGCGGCCAGCAGGTCGTCCTTCTGGGGCAGGATGCGGTCTTCGAGCCGCGGTGCGTAGCCCACCGGCGTGTCGAGCGCGGCCACGCGGCGCACCGGCGCGTCGAGGTCCGCGAAGCACTCGGCCGCGGCCCGCGCGGCGACCTCCGCCCCGAACCCGCAGGTCAGCGTGTCCTCGTGCGCCACCACCAGGCGCCCGGTCTTCGCCACCGAGCGCGCCACCGCGCCGAAGTCGAGCGGCTGGATCGTGCGCAGGTCGAGGATCTCGGTCTCGATGCCCTGCTCCGCCGCCTCCTGCGCGGCGAGCACCGAGCGCTGCACCACCGCGCCCCAGGTCACCACGGTCACGTGCGCGCCCGCGCGCACCAGGCGGGCGCGGCCGAACGGCACGGTGTAGTCGGGCCCGGGGTAGGCCTCCTTGGCGTAGGGCTGCCGGTAGAGGTGCTTGTGCTCGAGGAACAGCACCGGGTCCTCGCTGCGCAGCGCCGTGCGCAGCAGCCCGGCCGCGTCGCTCGCCACGCTCGGGATCACCACGCGCAGCCCGGGACAGTGGGCGAAGATGCTCTCCCCGCACTGGCTGTGGTAGGGCGCCCCGCCCTGCAGGTAGCCGCCGTAGGCCGCGCGCACCACGACCGGTGCGGCGAACGCGCCGTTCGACCGCCAGCGCAACATCGACAGCTCGTTGCGCAGCTGCATCATCGCGGGCCAGATGTAGTCGACGAACTGGATCTCGACCACCGGCCGCAGCCCCAGCGTGGCGAGCCCGATCGCGCGCCCGACGATGCTGGCCTCGGCGAGCGGCGAGTTGTAGACGCGCTCCTTGCCGAAGAGCTTCTGCAGTCCCCAGGTGACGCCGAAGACGCCGCCCTTGCCCTTGATCTGGGCGAGCAGCTCCTCGTCGGACGAGTCCGCCACGTCCTCGCCGTAGACCAGGATGCGCGGGTCGCGCCGCATCTCGTCGCGCAGGCAGAAGTTGATGCTCTGCAGCAGCGTCTCGGTGCGTTCGGGGTGCAGCGGCCGCGGCTCGGCGGCGAAGCGCTCGGCGGCCGGGTCCACCTCGGACGAGTAGACGTGGAGCAGCGCGGTCTCGGGCTCCGGCTGCGCGCTGGCGCGGGCGGCCTCGCTCGCCGCGGCGATCCCGGCCTGGACCTCGGCGTGCAGGCGCTCGAAGCCCGCCGCGTCGAGGATGCCCGTCCTGCTCGAGGAAGCCCGCGAAGCGGGGCAGGCAGTCGCGCTTCGCCTCGGCCTCGCGCACCGCCCGCGGCTTGTACTTGCTCTCGTCGTCCGACATCGAGTGCGAGTACGGCCGGGTCACCAGCGCCCGGACGAAGGCCGGCCCGCGGCGCTCGCGGCAGTGGCGGACGGCCTCCCGCAGCACGCCATGCGAGGCGACCGGGTCGCTGCCGTCGACCTCGCCGCACCAGTACAGGTTCGGGAAGCCCCGCACCAGCGGCGCCACGTCGCCGCCCGCGGTCTGCACGTCCGCCGGCACCGAGATGGCGTAGCCGTTGTCCTCGATCAGGAAGAGCACCGGCAGCCGCAGGTTGCACGCCGAGTTGAGCGCCTCCCAGAACTCGCCCTGGCTGGTCGTCCCCTCCCCCGAGCTGACGTAGACCACCTCGTCGCCCTGCACGCGGCCGCGCAGCGCGGGGTGCTCGCGCTCCAGGGCGCGGTACTTGACCAGCGCCTCGGCGGCGCCGACCGCCTGCAGGAACTGGGTACCCGTCGGGCTGCTCTGCGAGACGATGTTGAGCGCCTTGTGGCCCCAGTGGCTGGGCATCTGCCGGCCGCCCGAGCCGGGGTCCTCGGCCGAGGCGACCGCGGCGAGCAGCATCTCGCGCGGCGTCATGCCGAGCGCGAGGCAGAGCGCGCGGTCGCGGTAGTAGGGATAGAACCAGTCGTGCCCAGGCCGCAGCACGCTGCCCGCCGCGGCCAGCACGGCCTCGTGTCCCGCCCCCGAGATCTGGAAGTAGGTCTGGTTGAGCTTCTTGAGGCGGATCTCCTCGTCGTCCAGCCGCCGCGAGGTGACCATCGTGCGGTAGAACGCGACGAGCTCCTCGGGCCCAGCCCGCCGTGGCCCGCGGCCCCGGTCCCGCCCGTCAGGTCAGTAGCCCTGCGCACACCCGTCCTTTCGCTTCTCCGTCGCGCCGCTGTAGAAGCCCGTCACCGGGTCCCGCCAGATCGCCTGGTAGCCGCCGTAGGCCCCGACCGGCTCGGGCTCCAGCACGTGGCCGCGGCGCTTCAACTCGTCCAGCACGCCCGGCGGCAGCCCGTCCTCGATGTGGAGCACGCCGCCGTCGGTCATCACCGTGCCGGTCGGCTCGCTCGAGCCGGTGTGGTGGAAGCGGATGGCGTCACCGGCCTCCTGCAGATTCATCCCGAAGTCCCGGAGATTCACGATGATCTGCGCGTGGCCCTGCGGCTGCATGTCGCCGCCCATCAAGCCGAAGGCCATCAGGGGCTTGCCGTCGCGGGTCACGAACGCCGGGATGATGGTCTGGAACGGGCGCTTGCCCGGCGCGAGCGCGTTGGCGTGGCCCGGCTGGAGCGAGAAGCAGCCCCCGCGGTCCTGCAGGCCGAAGCCCAGCTCGGGCACCACGTAGCCCGATCCGAAGCCGGTGTAGTTGCTCTGGATGAGCGAGACCATCATGCCGCTGTCGTCGGCGGCGCACAGGTAGGTGGTCTCCCGGCGGCTCAGGGCCACCGGGTCGCCGGCGCTGTCGGTGAGCGCGGCGCGCTGCAGGTCCACCAGCGCCGCGCGCCGCTTCGCGTACTCCTTCGACAGCAGCGCCTCGACCGGCACCTTCGCGAAGGCCGGGTCGGCGTAGTAACGGGCCCGGTCGGCGAAGGCCAGCTTCTTGGCCTCGGTCATGACGTGCCAGAAGTCGGCCGACTCGCGGCCCATCGCCTTGAGGTCGAAGTCCTCGAGCAGGTTCAGCAGCTGCAGCGCGGCAAGGCCCTGCCCGTTGGGCGGCAGCTCCCAGACCGTCCAGCCGCGGTAGTCGGTCGAGATCGGCGCGTCCCAGGTCGAGCGGTGCCGCGCGAAGTCCTCCGCCGCGAAGAAGCCGCCGTGCGCCTTCGAGTAGCGCACCAGCGCCTCGGCGATGGGACCGCGGTAGTAGGCGTCGCGCCCCTGCTCCGCCAGCCGGCGCAGGGTCCTGGCGAGCGCCGGGTTGCGGAACGTCTCGCCCTCGCGCGGCGCGGCCCCGCCGGGCATGAAGACCTCGGCGAAGCCCGGCTTGTCCTTGAAGCGCGCCGCCCCGCGCGCCCAGTCCGAGGCGATGACCGGCGAGAGCGGGAAGCCCTCCTCGGCGTAGCGGATCGCGCGCTCCAGCACCCGGCGCATCGGCAGCCGGCCGTACTTCGCGTGCAGCTCGAACCAGCCGTCCGCGCAACCGGGCACGGTCCAGGCGTAGGGCGAGTAGAGCGGGATGGTGCCGTCCGGCTCGGGCTTCACCTGGTCGATGGTGAGCGCGAGCGGTGCGCGACCCGAGGCGTTGAGCCCCGCCAGCCGACCGGCCTTCGGGTCCCAGACGATGGCGAACAGGTCGCCGCCCAGCCCGCACGAGGTCGGCTCCATCAGCGCCAGGCAGGCGTTGACCGCGATGGCCGCGTCCACCGCGCTGCCGCCGGCCTGGAGCACCTCGACCCCGGCCTGGACCGCCAGCGGCTGCGCCGCGCAGACCATGCCGTGGCGCGCGTAGACCACCGAGCGGCTGGCCACGCCGCGGGCGGCGGCGGCGTCACCCGCGGGAGGGACGAGGCTCATGGCGACGAGGAGCGCGGCGAGCGCGGGCGGCAGGCAGCGGAGACGGGGCATGGCGGGTTCTCCTGGGCAGGCGGGACGGACACCATGCCGGGCAGCGTAGCGAGCGGCAGGCACGGCCGCAATCCGGCGGGCACGGTGGGCGTTGGATGGGCGGGCGCCGTGGGTGGTGGCGGGCGGGCGCACGGTGCCTCTGCTCGCCCACCACCACCCCCGGCGCCCGCGTCGGGTGCGCCGCCGGGCGGCGGGAGCCCCGGGTGCCGCACTCGCACCCATGCGGGATTGTCGGGGCTGGAGGGCTCCCCTATATTCTGGCCTCGCACCCGCGCCACGCCCCGCTGGACTCCGGAGGAGCCAACCCATGGCCCGTTTCACCGGCATCGACTTCTACGGGATCGACCCGCTCTTCACCGAGGACGAACGGCAGATCCGCGAGCACGTGCGCGGCTGGGTCGAGGAGCGCTACCTGCCCGTCGTCGAGCAGGCCTACGAGGACGCGACCTTCCCCATCGAGGTCGTCCCCGAGCTGGCCGCGATGGGCCTGTTCGGCGCGACGCTGCCGGAGGAGTACGGCGGCGCGGGGGTCTCCCACACCGCCTACGGCCTGGCCATGCAGGAACTGGAACGCGGCGATTCCGGGCTGCGCTCGTTCGTCTCGGTCCAGGGCGCGCTGTGCATGTACCCGATCTTCGCCTTCGGCTCCGAGGAGCAACGCCGCCGCTGGCTGCCGCCCATGGCGCGGGGCGAGGTCATCGGCTGCTTCGGACTCACCGAGCCCGATTTCGGCTCGGACCCCGGCGGCATGATCACGCGGGCGGTCCGCGCGGACGGCGGCTACCGGCTCAGCGGCGCCAAGATGTGGATCACCAGCGGCACCATCGCCGATCTCGCCGTGGTGTGGGCCAAGCTGAAGAACGACGCCTCGGGGCGCGACGAGGTCCACGGCTTCCTGGTCGAGAAGGGCGCGAAGGGCTTCTCCGCGCCCGAGCAGAAGCACAAGCACTCGCTGCGCGCCTCGGTCACCAGCGAGCTGATCCTCGACGACGTCTTCGTGCCGGAGGCGAACCACCTGCCGGGCGTGAACGGGCTCAAGTCGCCGCTGGCCTGCCTCTCGCAGGCCCGCTACGGCATCGCCTGGGGCGTGCTGGGGGCGGCCATGGCCTGCTTCCACGAGGCCACCGAGTACGCCAAGACGCGCGTCATGTTCGGCAGGCCGATCGGATCGTTCCAGCTGGTCCAGGAGAAGCTGGCGGTGATGCTCACCGAGATCACCAAGGGCCAGCTGCTCTGCCTGCAGCTCGGCCGTCTCAAGGACCAGGGCCGGGTCACGCCCGCGCAGATCTCGCTCGCCAAGCGCAACAACTGCGAGGTCGCCCTCGACATCGCGCGCGAGGCCCGCGACATCCTCGGCGCCAACGGCATCACCGCCGAGTACCCGGTCATCCGGCACATGTGCAACCTCGAGTCGGTGAAGACCTACGAGGGCACGCACAACATCCACACGCTGGTGCTGGGCGAGCAGGTCACGGGAATCGCGGCGTACCGGTAGGGGCGGCGGGTGCCCCGCGAACGACACCGGCCCGGGTCGCGAGACCCGGGCCGGTCGTTTCAGCCGGTACGATGACTGGAGCTACTTGGTGGCCAGCCCGAAGCCCACGCTGACGCCAGCCGTCATGAACATCGTGGACTTCACATCGGTGAGGACATCGTGGAACTTGCCGAACACGCCGACCTTGACCTGCGGCGACGCCTTGAAATCAACGCCCACGCCGCCGAAGAAGCCGGCCTTGTTCTCGGAGGTGTCACCATTCAGGCTCAACGGATCCGGGGTGAATTCGGACTTGGCCTTCATCATGTAGAAGCCGCCGCCGGCCATGATGTAGGGGGCAACCTTGCTGTCCTTCATCGGCGGCGTCCACTTCGCGTAGGCCAGGATCGGGATGATCGAGGTGCTCAGCTTCGCGGTGATCGCCTCTTCCGCCACCAGCGAGTAAACGGCCTCTGCCACCGTGACGACATCGTCCTTCGCCGAGATCTTGACGTAGTCCGCGCCGATGCCGATCGCAAACATCTCGTTGATCCCGTACTCGCCGAACACGCCGCCCGTGAAGCCCATCTTGGCCACGTCTCCGTAGTCGCCCGTCGGCACAGCGATGCCGCCGTCAACGCCGAAGGTCATCGCACCGGCCGCCTTGCCGGCCGCCGGCGCGTCAGCCGCGAAAGCAACAGCCGACACCATCAGGCACGCGATCGCAGTCACGACGATTCCGAGCTTCCGCATCTTTGTTTCCTCCACTTCAGGGGTCTGACTGGGCGGTCGGGCCGGCCCCTGGGACCGGAATCCGCCGCCACTTCGAGAGACTACCGACTCACTTCCGATTTCACCTGGGCCTGCTGGTGAGGATGGTCGGACGGCCCGGGCCGACCATCAGGATCTTCCACGCTTGAAGGTGGACTTCCCCGCGTGCATCCGGGAGGAAGCCGGCGCCTCGGTACAGGGAGCATTCGACCGGGCGGGATCGGACACGAGAAATGTGATGCCCTCCCTGGTCCCGATGCGCAGCCGCGGCGGCTCGGGCCGCCTGCTGTCTTCGACGGCCCCTCCGTGGCCGCCGCTTCCGATGCGGAACCTACCGACCGGACTCGGCCAAAGTCAACCCCGCAGTGGCCACCCGGACCATCCGCAAACTCGGTTCCATAACGCTAAACTCTTGCAGCACAACGTATCGTTCCATTTCTAGACGCAATCCCGAGCGCCTTGGTGCCCGATGATGGCCGAAGCGAGTGCGCTACCGTCACCGCAGAACCGCCAGCCATCCTGATCAGCCCGCTCCGTGGGCCGCCACCCGCCGACGGGACATGAGCACCAGGTACATGCCCAGGCACGCCAGCAACGCCCGGTCGACGGCCGGCGCGGCCGACGCTTCGGACTCCACCCTCATGGTGCTGCGCGGCAGCGCGAACCTCCATTGGAGGCCCACCACGATCGTGCCGTTGGGGTCTTCGAACCGCCAAGAAGGGCTCAGGAAGGAGCGCCGCCGCCAGATGAACTCCCGGCCGTCCTCGAACCGCAGGACGCCGCGCCGCCAGTGGCGCTTCAGCGTCGCCACCGGGGTCTTGCCGTCCGCGGCCACGACCCGCACGTCCCGCCGGAAGAAGCCCTGGTGGAGGAAGTGCCAGCTGCCGTCGCCCGACTGGGCCTCCGCCGGGGCCTGCAGCACGAATCCCGCCCGCCAGACCAGCGTGGCGTAGAGCCCGTCGGCGCCGGCGTCCGGGTCCAGCAGGTCGTGGGTGCGCGACAGCAGGCTTCGGGACTTCCAGACCAGCTCGCGGCCGGTCGCGTCCTGCAGGGATCTCATCGCGGCCTCCTTCCCCGTCCCGGGCAGCGCCCGCTCAGACCGTCGCTTCCCGCGCCAGCTCGCCCATCCGCCGCTTCTCGGCCAGGCCCAGGAAGTAGACCGCCACCAGGATGAAGGCCACCGAGACCCAGTCCTGCACCGCCGGGAACTTGGCCTTGAAGATGAAGAACATGAGCAGGGTCGCCGCGGTGCCGGCCAGCAGCGAGGTCAGCCGGTTCACCAGGCCGGCGAAGGTCGCGGTGCGGCCCTTGAACATGAAGATGAAGACCGAGAAGAACGCCAGCGCGCCGTACGGCAGGCCCGAGAGGAACGCCGCCAGGTTGGGCTGTTCGACCGCCGCGCGGAAATCGACCACCGGCTTCGCCGTCCAGCCGAAGGCGGGCGAGCCGAAGTAGAACAGGGCCACGATCCCCGCCATGGTCAGGCTGGCCGCGATCTGCTCGACGCCGATGAAGCCCTGGTTGTCGAGCGGCACGCCCCGGGCGCGGGTGTTCTTGAAGTAGTTCATGATGTAGATGCGGATGGTGTAGGCCGTGATGTAGAGGCCCATGATGGTCATCGCCTGGCCCGAGCGCAGGAAGTCGAAGCCGCCCGCCAGCGCCCCGGGCTTGAGCCCCAGCCAGCGCGAGGCCTCGACGCCGTGGCCCTCGAGCCACGCGACGATCGGGAGCAGCACCACGTTGGTGGCCACCGCGAGGATGGCGAACAGCACGGCCCAGTTCTCCTCGGCGTAGACGCGCTTCTTGAGGATGCCCTGCCGGATCTGGACCGCGTCGATCAGCCGGCTGATCACGATGATGCTGCCCCGCATGATCACCATGGCCACCATGACGGAGATGGGCAGGGTGTACATCAGGGTCGTGGTCGGGATGACGATGGCCGTGCAGATGCCCGAGGGGATGATGTAGGCGGCCTCCGAGGGGACCGTGAGCGGGCCCCACTTCGTCAGGCGATTGGACTTGAGCTTGTACCAGCCCAGCGCGAACACCACCAGCAGCGCGAGGATGCTGCCGCCCAGGGTGTTGTTGAACAGGTAGGCCATCTCCGGCATGCGGTAGGGCTGGCCGCCGGTGAACACCTTGGCGAACACCCCGTTGAGGACGTAGAGCGAGAAGTAGCCGAGGCAGAGCTGCAGCAGCCGCCCGGTGCTGCCGGGCGAGGTCTTCCACATGGTCACACGCTCCGTGGAGAGTCTCACGTTCGAACGCGGCGGCGCCGACCGGCTGCGTGCGGCGCGGCCCCCCGCCACGAACCGCGCGCGGGGCTGGATGATGGCTGTGGAGCCTACTACCGTCGGCCTCCGCCGTCACGCCGGACGCGCGGCGGGCCGACCCGGCGGACCGCCCCCCCTCAGACTTTGGGGTGGGCGGTGCGCACCGCCTCGCCCCCGTCCGGCAGCGGCACCCGCTCGTAGTCCGAGAACAGGGCCGGCGATTCCCGGCGCATCAACTCGAGCAACTGGAGCGCCACCGTGCGGATCTCGACGTCGGCCGCCGCCGAGCCGCGCATCTCGATGAAGTGCCGCAGCGCCCGCGCGTTCGCGGTGACGAAGATGCGGGTCTCGGTGGCGTTCGGCAGCACCGAGCGCGCGGCCTGGCGGGCCAGCTTGCGGCGCTGCGTGGTGTCGGGCTCGCCCGCGTAGTGCCGCTCGAGCCCCTCCACCAGCCGGTCGTAGGCGCCGCGCGCCTGGTTCACCGCCGCGACCCAGACGGCGTGCAGGGCCGGGTCGTCCGCGACGACGCCGGGCTCCACGTAGGGCGACTCCGACTCGTTCACGTAGCGCTGCGAGAGCTGCGAGTAGGCCCAGCCCGCCCGGTGCCGCACCAACTCGTGGGTGAGCGAGCGCGACACGCCGGTGATGACGAAGCTCCACACCGCGTGCTCCAGCACCGAGCCGTGCCCCACCTCGATGAGGTGGTCGAGGAACTCGCGATTGGTCTTGCGGCCCTTGCCGTACGACAGGTAGCAGAGCCGCCCGGCCATCTCGGCCAGCGCCTCGGCGCCGACCTCCGTGTCGGTGGTCCAGGTCAGCTCGTGATCGGCGAGGAAGCGCTCGATGGCCGCGGGGTCCGTCACCTGGCGGCCCACCAGGTACACCTTCGGCTCGTGGATGATCCTGAGGGGACGGGCCGTACCGCTCGCGTCCATGCCTGGGCCTCCTGCTGGGTGGGGGGTGGCGGGTGGCGGCCCGCAATCTAGCAGAGCGCGCGGCCGGCGCTCCATCGGGCGGTCGGCGGCTTCAGGCGTTCCGCGGCGCCGCGCCGTCGAGCGCCAGCCGCACCGCCTGCTCGGGCGTGTCCGCGAGCTGCACGAAGGCGAACAATTCCGGCAGCACCAGGCCCGGGGCGCGCTGCGCCTCGAGCCAGCCCTTCCAGGGCCGGCCGAGCAGCACGAGCGGCGCCGCCGCATGCCCCTTCGCCATGAGCAGGTTCCAGGTCAGCAGGATCTCCGCCAGCGTGCCCACGCTCCCCGAGACGGCGATAAACGCGTCCGCCCGGCCGATGATAGTGCGCAGGCGCTCGAACAGGTCGCCGGTGTGCACCCGCTCCTTCACCCAGGGGTTCACCGGGGCGCGGTCCGCGAACAGCTCGACCGTCACGCCCACCACGTGGGCACCGGCCTCGTGGGCGCCGCGCGAGCAGGCGGCCATGGCCCCGCCGTAGCCGCCGGTGATGACGTCCGCCCCGGCCGCCGCGAGCCGCCGCCCGAGTTCCTCGGCCTCGCGGAACTCCGGGCTCGACTCGCGGATCGTGCTGCTGCCGAAGACCGCGACCAGCGGCCGGCGGCTCATCGGCGCACCGTTCGCACGCTCAGTCCCCCGGGCGGTTCACGTTGCGCGTGATCCCGGCGTCGCGCACGTCCAGGTAGCCCACCAACCGGGCGCTGCGGCGCACCGCATCGCTCAGGTGCTCGGCCCCCTTGTCCTTCAGGATGGCCCGCGCCAGCGCGGCGGTCAGCACGACCGGGTGGCCCCGGCGGCCGCGGCGGCGCGGCACCAGCGCGTAGCAGAACGGGGCGCGCCGGGCCGCCCCCTTGCGCGCCGGGCCGTGCGCGGCGTGGATGGCCTGGGCCATCACCGTCCCCAGGTCGAGGACCGTGGCGGCGCGCACCGACGGGTGGTCGACCGGCAGCACGAACAACCCCGCCGGCGCGTACTTCAGCGCCGCCTCGAGCCCCACCCGCGCCGAGGAGTACATGCCCTTCTTCCAGGCGCGGTTCACGACGAAGCGCACCTCGAGCTTCTGCGCCGCGTGGCGGTGCGCCGCGTGCAACTCCTGGTCGAAGCAGCCGGTCTCGACCAGGCGCACGAACTCGTCCTCGGTGCGCTTGCGGATCAGCTTCGCGTTGGCCCCCAGGACCACCACCACGGTGTCGCAGGCGCACCACAGGTTGCGCACCCCGTGGGCGATGTAGCTCTCCTGGCGGGTCTTCTTCCCCGTCTTCGCCAGCGCCTTCGGGCTTCCCATCCGCGTCGAGGCACCGGCCGCCAACAGCACGCCGACCATCATGAGCCCTCGCCCTCCTTCGTGGCCGGGCCCGGCGTTCCCGCGTCCTGCGCGGGCCGGACCCCGGCCGGGTCCACTTCCTCTCCCGCCGGGTGCGCGCCCGTGGGCGCCTCCCAGCCGGGCTCGATCGCGACGCCACGTCGCACCGCGATGAGCTGCGCGAGCACGCTCACCGCGATCTCCTCGGGGGTGGCCGCGCCGATCGCCAGCCCCAGCGGGGTGTGCAGCCGGGCGATCTCCTCCTCGCCGAGGCCGTGCCCGCGCAGGCGCTGGACGAACCGGCGCTGTTTCGCGCGGCTGCCGATCATGCCCAGGAAGCGCAGCGGGCGGCGGACCAGGATCTGCACGAGGCGCTGGTCGAGCGCGTGGTCGTGCGTCACCACGCAGGCGTAGTCGCCGGGGGTCAGTTGCAGCGCGCGCGCCGCGTCCTCGGGATCCTGGCAGCGCACGGCCGCCCCCGGGAAGCGCGCGGGGTCGGCCCACTCGCTGCGGCCGTCCACCACCGTGACCTCGAAGCCGCAGGCCGTGGCCATGGCCACGAGCGGCCTGCCGATGTAGCCCGCCCCGAAGATGAACAGCCGGGGCTTCGGCTCCACGGTCTCGATGAAAATGCTCATCTCGCCTCCGCAGCACATGCCGAGATCCTGCGCCAGGTGGCGCCGGAAGAGCGCCGTCCCGCCCTGCGCCAGCGCCGTGCGCGCCTGCTTCAGCGCCTCGTACTCGATCGCGCCCCCGCCCAGCGTCCCGACGGTCTCGCCGTCCTCCGCCAGCAGGACGTGGGCCCCGCTCTTGCGCGGCGTCGAGCCCCGCGTCTCCACCACGGTGAGCAGGGCGAAGCGCCGCCGCTCGGCGCGCCAGCCGGCCAGCGTCGCCCACAGCAGCCCTTCGTCGTCCCCGGGCCCGACCTCGCTGTCCACGCCCACCGGCGGTCCGGCCAGGGGCGTCTCTTCGTCAGGGGTGCTCACGCGGGCTCCTCGATGGGGTACGGAACGGGCCGTGGCGATTGAAGCGACTCGTCTCGACGGTGTCAAACAAGGGCCGGGCACGGGGCCCGGGCGTGGTGCTGATCGGGCAGAGGCGCCGTGCTCCCGCCCGCCGCCGCATGGCAGCGCGTCGGCGCATGAGTCTATACTGCGGCCGATTCCTCGCCGCCCACGGACCCGATCGGCGCCGTGGCCGGGATGCGCCCGCCACCGACGCCGTGCCCGCACAGGAGACCCGACCGCCATGGAACTCAAGACCCTCGAAGAGATCCGCCACGCCACGGCCGCCATCGCGACGGGCAACCACGACGCACTCGACCGGCTGGTCTGGACCGGCGTGTTCGGCACCGGCGAGCTGCGTGACCGGGCCCGCACCGCCGTGCTGGCGCAGGCCGCGTCGGCCGGGATCTACCCGGCGTCGATCCACGGTCTCTACGCCGCCCGCGGTCGCCGCGAGCTGCCCGCGACCTTCACCGTGCCCGCCTTCAACATCCGCGGCATGGCCTACGACACGGCCCGGGCGCTGATGCGCGCCCGCAAGGCGCTGGACGTCGGCGCGGTGATCTGCGAGATCGCGCGCTCCGAATGCAGCTACACCGATCAGCGTCCGGCCGAGTACGCCTTCGTGATGCTGGCCGCGGCGCTGCGCGAGGGCTGCAAGGGACCGGTCTTCATCCAGGGCGACCACTTCCAGGTCAACGCGAAGAAGTACGCCGCCGGCCCCGAGGCCGAGCTGCAGGCGGTGCGCGACATGAGCCGCGAGGCCGTGGCCGCGGGCTTCTACAACATCGACATCGACACCTCGACCCTGGTGGACCTCTCGAAGGCAGGCCACGAGGCCCAGCAGCACCTGAACGGCACGCTGTGCGCCGGGCTGACGGCGTTCATCCGCGGCCTGCAGCCCAGGGGCGTGACCATCTCGGTCGGCGGCGAGATCGGCGAGGTGGGCAGCCAGAACTCGACGCCCGACGAGCTCAACGCGTTCATGAAGCTCTACCTCGAGGAGCTCGCGCGCCTCGCCCCCGGCGCCGAGGGCATCAGCAAGATCTCGATCCAGACCGGGACCTCGCATGGCGGCGTGCCCCTGCCGGACGGCACCATGGCCCAGGTCAAGGTGGACTTCGGCGTGATCGAGTCGCTCTCGAAGCTGGCCACCGACCGCTACGGGATGGGCGGGGCCGTGCAGCACGGCGCCTCGACCCTGCCGGCCGAGCTGTTCGACCGCTTCGCGAAGCTGGGCTGCATCGAGATCCACCTGGCGACCGAGTTCCAGAACATGATCTTCGACCACCCGGCCTTCCCCGCCGGGCTGAAGCGCGAGATGTACGACCGCCTGCGCACGGTGGCGGCGGACGAGCGCAAGGCCGGCGACTCCGAGGAGCAGTTCCTCTACAAGTCACGCAAGAAGCTGAGCGGACTGTACAAGCGCGAGCTGTGGAGCCTGCCCGTGCCGGTGCGCGCGGCGATCGGCCAGGCGCTCGAGGACAAGTTCCGCTTCCTGATGCAGAAGCTGCAGGTGCCGGGCACCGCAGCGATCGCGGCGAAGCACGCGCCGTTCGTGCCGGGTTCGTACCCCGTGCTCGGCGCGGCCGGCAGCGTGCGCGGCCACGAGGACGTCACGGGACTCGCCGACTAGGAGCCCCGGGTGCCGGACACCGCGCTGCCCCTGTCGCAGTTCATCCTCCAGCAGGAGGACCAGCATCCGGAGGCCTCGGGCGAGTTCACCGACCTCCTGATGGAGATCGCCCTGGCCGCGAAGATGATCAACCGGCTGGTGGTCCGGGCGGGCCTGGTGGACATCATCGGCGAGACCGGCGAGGAGAACGTGCAGGGCGAGCGGGTGCAGCGGCTCGACCGCTACGCCCACGAGACCCTGCACCGCCTGCTGGGGTCGACCGGGCAGCTCGCCGTGCTCGCGTCCGAGGAGGACGAGGGCATCGTGCCCGTGCTGCAGGGACGGCGGCCGGGCAACTACGTGGTCAACTTCGACCCGCTCGACGGCTCCTCGAACATCGGCGCGAACGTCAACATCGGGACGATCTTCTCCATCCTGCCGCGGGTCACGCGCGGTGGGAACGGGACGATGCAGGACTGCCTCCAGCCCGGGAAGCGGCAGGTGGCCGCGGGCTACGTGATGTACGGCTCGAGCACGATGCTGGTCTACACCACCGGCAACGGCGTCCACGGCTTCACCTACGAGCCCAGCATCGGCGAGTTCCTGCTCTCCGAGCCGGACATCCGCACCCCGGCGCGCGGCCACATCTACAGCACCAACGAGGGCAACTACGCCTACTGGTCCGACGAGGTCCGCGCCTACGTCGATTGGCTCAAGGCCGACGACGCCGCGCTCCACCATCCCTACACCGGCCGCTACATCGGCTCGCTGGTCGCGGACTTCCACCGGAACCTCCTGTACGGCGGCATCTTCCTCTACCCCGCGAGCCGCCGCAGCGTGAAGGGGAAGCTGCGCGTGCTCTACGAGGCGGCCCCCCTGGCCTTCGTCGCGGAGCAGGCGGGCGGCGCGGCCAGCGACGGCACGCGGCGCATCATGGACATCACGCCCGTTTCGCTCCACGAGCGCACCCCGCTCTTCCTCGGCAGCAGCAAGGACGTGCGCGAGTGCGAGGAGTTCATCCAGCGCCGCCACCCGGCGGTGGCGGGGAAGTAGCGGGGGCGGTCGGACCGGCCGCCGCCGCGGGGGCGCCCGGGCCCCGGCACGCGGGCGCCTCCCACAGGAGCCTCTCCCCGGCGTCGTGAATCCTGCCGGCCGACCCCGGCGGACGCCGTAATCGTTATCGTCCCCGCAGCGCGCGGAGCTATCGTACTCGCAGTCGTCGGCAGCATTCGGAACGACTAGCGGGCCCCTCGGCCCAGTACCGGCTCCTTCCGCGAGGTCATGCCATGCGCCATTGCGCCACCGTCGTTCTCGCCATCCCCCTCCTGCTCGTGTCGCTCACCGCCATCGCCGATCCCGTGCCGGGCACCTACACGTCCGCGCTGCGTCCCGGGACCCACCCGGGCGTGCAGCTCGGGCACATGTCGGTATCGCGCCAGTACCCGAATTCGGGCAACCCGAAGATCTTCCACGGGCAGTCGTGGAACGGCTCCGCTCTGGGTGCGCAGTGGGAGTTCCGCTGCGGGATCGAGACGACCAGCACGCTGCCGGTGTTCGGCCCCGGATTCAACTTCGGCACGATGACCGGCACCGTCACGTACAGCCAGACCTTCGCCGGCGGGACCTTCACGCTCTTCGCGGACCCGGCGGTGGGCTGGGGCTCCGGCAACGGCACGCTGAACACGACCTCGGTCGCCACCCAGGTCTACCTGCTGAACAACATGCCGGTCTCGTCCAGCTTCACCGGGGTGACGACCGGCCAGTTCGACATCGGCTGCACGATGAGCTTCGCGATGGGGAACGGCTACGGCCAGGGTGAGACCAGCGACCCGCCGTACATGACGAAGCCGGCGACGTACCCGGTGTTCCTGGCGGCCGACTGCTCGCCGGCCGACGCGAGCCACCAGTTCGGGGCGTGGGGCGACGTCAACGACATCGTCATCGAGATCAATGCCGACTGCGCCACCTCGACCCGCGGCTCGACCTGGGGTGCCATCAAGTCGATGTACCGGTAGTCCCACCGGCCCGCGGTGATGCGGCCATCCCCGGTCGAGGGGGTGGCCGCTTCGTCTCGCCGGCCGACGAAGGGCGCTGCCCGGCTACGCGGGCAGGCCCTGCTGCCTCAGCAGTTCCTGCATGAGCTTCGCGCTGCGCGCCGCGTGGCCGGCGTGGCAGTTGTTGAAGAACAGGTAGGTGCGACGCGCCTGCCCGGCGAGGTCGCGCACCTTCTGCACCCACTCCTTCAACTCCTCGGGGCGGTAGTCGTAGTCGTACCGGTCCCCGGTGGCCGCGACCGCCGCGCCGGTCGTGACCGGGGGGCGGCTTCCCCACCAGTTCGCCGCGTTGCGTCCGTGGAAGCGCACGTAGGCGTCCTCGGCGGTGACCCAGGCCACCGGCGGCATCAGGCCGGCGATGGCGGGCTCGTCGACGGCGCAGAAGCCGAGGCGCCGCGCGCGCAACCGCTCCGGGATGTCGGGCAGCGCCCACGAGGCGTGGCGGAACTCGACGAACAGCGGCTCTTCCGCGAGCGAGTCGCGCAGGGCGGCGAGGTGCGCCTCGTTCTCCGGGGTCCGGCGGAACCCCCAGGGGAACTGGGCCAGCAGTCCGTCGTACTTGCCCGCGGCCTTGAGCGGCTCGAGCGCGGCACGGAATCCCCGCACCAGGCCCGCCTCCAGCGAGCGCTCGTGGGTCATCGCCTGGTTCACCTTGACCATGAAGCGGAAGCCGGGCGGGGTCTTCCGCTCCATCCGCTCGAGCGTCGAGGGCGGCGGCACGCGGTAGTAGGTGGCGTTGACCTCGACGGTGTCGAAGTGACGGGAATAGAAGGAGAGGAAGTCGGCCGGCCGCGTGCCCGGCGGGTAGAAGGGCCCCACCCAGTCGGCAAAGGAGTATCCGGAGGTCCCGACCAGGATGCGCCGGCCGGGGTCGACGACGCGGGGCGGCCCCTCGGCGGGGAAGCCCGCGAACAGGTCGCCGCTGCTCATCCTTCCTTCTCCCTGCCGCGACCCGGGCGCGTGCCGAACGGCACGTGGCCGAGGGCGCGCCGGTGGGTGAGCGAGCCGGCCGGGACGACCGCGGCTTCGCCCAGCCGGTCGCGCAGGCGGTCGAGCGTCTTCGTCAGGCGGTCCTCGCGCCGGTCCTCCTCGAACAACTCGGCCTGCGGGTGGTCCCCGTGCGGCTGGAGCGCCGAGACGCTCACGCCCAGCAGCCGCAACGGCCCGCCCTGCCAGTGTGCGCGCCACAGCGAGCGCGCGGTCTCGAAGATGAGCCGGTGGTCATCGGTGTAGCCTTCCAGTGCGCGCTGCCGGGTGATCGTCACGAAGCGCGCATCGCGCAGCCGCAGGGTCACGGTCCGGCCGACGAAGCCGTCGCTGCGCAGGCGGCGCGCCACCTGGTCCGCCAGCCGCAGCAGCGTCCCCTCGAGGAAGGCCGGGTCGGCCGAATCCTCCGCCAGGGTGACCTCGTGCCCCATGGACTTCGGGTCCACGCCCCGGTGGCACGGTACCAGCGGCGTGTCGTCCCGTCCCCGGGCGGCCTCGCGCAGCGACGGGCCCACCACGCCGAAAGCGGACTGGAGGGACGGGATGGGGGCGCGGGCGAGATCGCCGACGGTCATGATCCCGAGCGACCGCATGCGCCCGGCGAGCTTCGGTCCCACGCCCCACAACTCCTGCACGTCGAGCGGCCAGAAGGCCCGGCAGAAGCCTTCCTCGTCCAGCACCGTCAGTCCCCGCGGCTTCCCGAGCCCCGCCGCCATCTTGGCGACCAGCTTGTTCGGGCCCGCTCCCACCGAGACCGAGAGCTCGAAGCGCTCCTGCACCGCCTCCTGCACGCGCCGGGCGACGGCCCCGGCCGCTTCGGGACCCGCCACCTTCGGATCGAGACCGAGGAACGCCTCGTCCACGCTGAAGGGCTCCACGTCCGGAGTGAACGAGAGGTACAGGTCGAGCAACTGGAGGGAGAGCGCGACGTAGCGCGCCGGGTGGCCCTCGACGAACTCCGCGCCGGGACAGCGACGACGGGCCTCGGCCAGGCTCATCCCGGCCCGCACGCCCGAGGGTCGCGCCTCGTACGAGGCCGCGGTCACCACGCCACGCCGCCCCGGGTCGCCGCAGACGACGACCGGACGGCCCCTCAGGTCGGGCCGGTCGAGTTGCTCGACCGAGGCGAAGAAGGCATCCATGTCCGCGAGCAGGATCCACATGACGCTGCGCGGCGGCCGCGGCGACGCGGCGACCGTCCCTCCTCCTTCATGCTCCCGCGGGCCAGGCCCGCGAGATGATCCAGCCCGGTCCCCTGGCGTCGAAGCAGAGTTCGTACGTCCCGGCCGGTGCGCCCTCCACCGCGTAGTAGCGCAGCAGGGTCTGGCCTTCGCGACGGGTCCACTCACCGCTCACCTTGCTCACGCGGATGACCCGTCCCTGCCAGCGGAAGCGCAGGGGCTTCACCTTGCCCTCCGCGAACACCGTGAGCACCTCCACGGGGTCGTTGAGGGATTCGAACCTTGCCGGTCGCGTCACGGGGTCGAGGATACTGCACATCCGTGCAGTCACCAAGGGAAGAATCGGCCCGGGCTCCGAACCGGGCCCGGGCCTGGATCCTGCGCCCGCAAACCTCTTCCCCTCATCCGGCTACGCCGTCTTCGTCTCCGCCGCCGGACCGCCTTCCCCGAGATCACGCGCCCGCCGGAACACGACCAGGAACGCGCTCCCCAGCATCAGGATCGAGCCCAGCCAGACGAGGTTGATGTACGGCTTGGTGCTCAACTCCACCGCCAGCACGCTGCCCCCGCCGGGCGGCCCGGTCCCCGGCAGCACCAGGGCGACACGCCGGCTGCCCGGCTCGACGTCCACGAGTTCGACCGACGAGCCGCCCGGGAGGTAGGCCGGGATGCTGTTGCGCGAGCCGGTGGAGGTGTTGATCTCCAGCACCGGCCGCGCCGGCGCCGTGCGGCCGTTCCGCTCGACCCGCAGCCGCGCGGCGAGACGCACGACCGGCCCCATCTGCGGGTCCAGGCTCTCGAACGTGTAGCGCGTCCCGCCCACGCTCCGGGTCTCGCCGGGCGCGAACCACACGGCCCCGCCGGCCTCGCCCTCCGCCCCGCCGTCGTTGCCCGCCAGCTCGAGCGGCGAGATGTAGACGTCGCGGGTCAGGTAGCGTTCGACGTGCGGCTTCTTCATGTAGCCCTGGTTGAACTCGCTCCAGTACAGCGCGGGCGTGGCCTCGAAGCGGCCTTCCCGCGACTTCACCGCGATCCGGACGCGGCCGGTGCCGTCGGGCCCCACCATGCGTCCCTGGTAGGTGAGCGAGTAGCCCAGCGCCTGGCGCTCCTCGCCCTGCGGCAGCTGCACCTGCGCCGCGACGCCGTAGCCGCTCGAGGCCACGACCCCGGCCAGCAGCATGCCCACACCCATGTGCCCGAGGGCGGCGGCGCCGTGCCGCCAGCCGACGCGGAAGCCGCGCACCGCGACCCCGACGTTCGCCGCCAGCGCGAAGATCGCGGCGAAGATCACGCCGGCCGGCAGGGCGTCCCGCACCCCGCGCACGACGATGACCACGGTGAGCGTCACCGCCACCGCCAGCGCCGGCAGCGCGGCGCGCAGCAGCGCCTGCGGGTCCTGGCGCCGCCAGCGCATCAGCGGAGCGGCCCCCAGCAGCAGGCCCATGATGATCGCGAGCGGCGCGTTCACCAGGTTGTAGTACGAGGTCTGCACGTTCGAGGGCGGCCCGAACAGGCGGGTGATCAGCGGGGCGCTCATCCCGGCGGTGATCAGCGCGCACATCATCAGCAGCACCAGCTGCCCGAGCCACATCATCGACTCGCGCGAGAGGCCGCCGACCCGCTGGACCGCCGCGGGGATCGCGGGGGCGCGGAGGGCCAGCAGCCCGTAGCCGGCGATCGCGATGCCGAGCAGGAAGGTGAGCAGGAAGCTGGTGAGACCGAGGTTGGCGAAGGAGTGCACCGAGAAGTCGGCCAGCACGCCGCTGCGGGTCAGGAACGAGGCGTAGAGGACCAGGACGTAGGAGGTCACGGCGAGGAACAGGTTGGTCCGCCGCAGGCTGCCGGTCGCGCGCTGCACCAGCAACCCGTGCAGCAGCGCCACGTTCGCGAGCCAGGGGACGAGCGAGCCGTTCTCGACCGGGTCCCAGCCCCAGTAGCCGCCCCAGCCCAGCACGCGGTAGGCCCACACGCCGCCCATGACGAAGCCGGTGGCCAGCATCGCCGTCGAGAACACCACCCACGGCAGGGCCGCCTTCACCCAGTCGTCCCAGTCGCGTCTCACCATCGCGGCCATGGCGATGGCGAACGGCACGGTGAGCGCGGCGAAGCCGACGAACAGCACCGGCGGGTGGATCGTCATCCACGGGTCCTGGAGCAGCGGGTTCAGGCCCTGGCCGTCCGCCGGCACGCGCCCGTGCGCGAACACCAGGAACGGCCCGCGCATCACGCTCACCAGCCCGAGCATGATCAGCGGCAGGTTCACGAACGCCATCGCCGTCTCGGTCAGCGGATGCCGCAGCCGCATCAGCACCAGCCCCAGCGTCGCCGTGAGCAGCGCCCAGAGCAGGAACGTGCCCTCCTGCCCGCCCCAGAACGCCGCGAAGATGAAGTGCGCCGGCATCGTGGACGACGAGTAGGACGCCACGTACTGGTAGTGGAAGTCGTGGCGGAACATCACCAGCCAGAGGAACCCCGCGGCCGCGGCCAGCGCCAGCCACTGGGCGCGGAACGCCGCGCGGGCGACGCGCCCGGCGGCGGGGCTGCCGCCGGCCACGGCGGCGAGCCACGCGAGCCCGGCCACCAGCGAGGCCAGGAACGCGAGCCAGTCGAGGATCTGCCCGGGGTTCAAGAGCCCGCGGCCTTCTGCTTGTCCGCCTCGGCCTGGTACTTCGAGGGGCACTTCACCAGCAACTGCTCGGCCATGAAGCGGTCGTCACGGTAGCGCCCGATGGCCACCACCATGGTGGCCTGGTCGAAGTTGCCGGGGATGACGCCATGGTAGACGACCGGCATCACCTCGCCCTTCTGGTCGCGCAGGTTGAACTCCATGTACTGCTCGAGCGGCTTGATGACGTAGTTCTTGTCGGCGATCTGGCCGTTCACCTGCACCAGCCCGGAGGCGCGCCGGGCCTCGGAGAAGCTGAGGTAGGGCGTCACCGACTTCCTGAAGCTCGTCACGCCCACGGCCGCGCCGACCGCGACCAGCGCCACGGCCATGATGATCTTCACGTTCATCGCTTCTCCAGGTCACGGATGCGGCGCTCGAGCCGGAGCAGGTAGAGGAACAGCAGTCCCCACACCAGCAGCGCCACGCCGAGAACCACCAGGTTTCCGTTCACGGTCCACTCTCCCCTTGACCGGGGGCCCGCGCCCCCGCCGACCTACACGCCGCGGCTCAGGACTGCGCCGCGGACTCCGACCGGATGCGCCGCTCCGAGCGGACGAGGCGCACCTTGAGCGAAAGGATCCAGAAATACAGGGCGGTGAAGCCCGCCAGCATGGCCAGGAAGCTGATCCGGATCCGCGGGTCCATCGCCCGCCCCTCGCCCTGCTGCGGCAGGATGGGCGAGGGATGGAGCGTGGCGTACAGGCGCGGCACCACGAAGATAAGGAACGGCACGGTGACGAATGCCACGACCGAGTAAACTGCGGCCAGGCGCGCCCGCCTTTCGTCCCCCTCGATGGCGCTGCGCAGCGCGAGGTACGCTCCGTAGATGAGCAGCAGGAAGAAGATGGTGGTCTCGCGCGGGTCCCAGTTCCAGTAGGAGCCCCACTGGGACTTGGCCCACAGCGACCCGCTCACCGCCGCCACGATGCCGAACAGCACGCCCAACTCGGCCGCGGCCGCCGCCTGGTCGTCGTGCTCCAGGCGGCGGGTGCGCAGGTACTGGACGCTGTGCAGCATGGACCAGGCGAGCCCGAGCGCGGTGATCCACGCGCTGGGGATGTGGAAGTAGAGCACGCGCGTGCTGCCGCCCAGCGCGGTGACCAGCGGCGCCCACAGGAACCCTCCCAGCATCGCGGCCGCGATCCACAGGAACAACAGCAGCCTCGGGATCACGTCAATCCTCCCACAGGTGATCGTAGAGCAGCACGCTCGCCCCCAGGACGACGGCGGCGTATGCGGCCAGGAGCCGCGCTTCGGTGCCGACCGGATTGCCATCCCACTGCGCCCGCAGCCCGCTCACGCTCGCGGCCAGCACGACCATCAGCAGCGGCAGCGAGACCGCGGCGAACAGCGCCCCGCGCCCGCGGGCCTGCGACACCACCGCCCCCACCAGCGTGGTCGTGGTGGCCAGCGCCAGGCTCCCGAGCCCGAGGACCAGCAGGAACGGCCCCCAGTGTACGGGCGGCCCGCCCATCAGGACCAGGAACAGCGGTACGGTCACGACCTCGAGCAGGCCGAGGAACAGCAGGTTGAAGAGCAGCTTGCCCAGTGCGATGGCGGTCGGCGAGGCCACCAGGCGCAGCAGCGTGAGCGTGTGGCCCTCGACCTCGCGCACGAAGGCGTGCGCCAGCGAGGCCAGCGCCGCGAACAACAGCACGACCCAGAGCAGCGCGGCCAGCAGGTCGGTGCGGTCGGGCAGACGCCCGACGGCGAACGAGACGCTGGTCAGCGTGCTCACGGCGAAGAGCAGCGCCGCGTTCAGCCCGTAGCGCGTGCGCCACTCGCTGCGGCACTCCTTACGCAGTACGGCCCAGACCGCGGCCGCGGAGTTCGATCCGTTGGGCGGCAAGTCCCCACTCCCTTGATTCGTTGGTGGCGATGACGACGAGCCCGGTGCGGGCCTCCTCGTCCACGACGCGCTCGACCAGCCGGCGGCCATCCTCGTCGAGATGGCTGCCCGGCTCGTCCAGCAGCAGCAGCGGCGGCCGCAGGAGCAGCGCGAAGGCGAGGCGCAGGCGCTGCGTCATCCCCGACGACAGCGCGGCGACGCGATCGCGGGCACGGGCGCCCAGGCCCACGCGCTCCAGCGCCGCCAGGGCCGGCGCCTCGCGCTCGCGCAGGCCATGGGCCTCGGCGGCGAAGGCCAGGTTCTCGAGACACGAGAGCTCCTCGTAGAACGCCAGCTCGGGCGATGCGAAGCCCAGCACGCGGCGCCGCTCCGCCGGCGGCACCGCGCGCCCGCCGAGGGTCACGACCGAGCGGCCGGCGGTCGGGCGCAGCAGCCCGGCCAGCAGGCGCAGCAGCGTGCTCTTGCCCGAGCCGTTCGGCCCGGTGACGGCGACCGCGCCCGGCGCCTGCAGCGCGAAGCTCAGCGCGGCGAGCCCCCGGCGGCCCGCGTAGAGGTGCTCGAGCCCCGTGGCCTCGACCGCGAGCGTCGCCGCCGGCACGATGAGCGCGCTCACGGCCGCGGCCCCGGCGGCAGCTCCGCGACCAGGCGGTGCAGCTCCGGCAGGATGAGTTCGCGGGCCGCGGCGCGCGTGCCGCGCAGCGCCACGCCGGCCGCCTGCGGGTGCCCGCCGCCGCCCAGGCGCGAGGCGATCTGGTTGACGACGATCCGGCCGGTCGAGCGCATGCTCACCTTCACCTTGCCGGGCTCCACCTCGGAGAACAGCACCACGGCCTCGACGCCGGCGATGGTCCGCGGCATGTCGACCAGGCTCTCGGTGTCCGCGCCGACCAGCCCGTGCTTGAGGAACTGCTCGGGCGCGGCGTCCAGCACCACGATGCGGTCGTCGTCGACCAGCTCGAGCGCCGCCAGGATCTCGCCGAAGAAGCGCAGGCGGGCGGCCGAGGCGTGCGAGTGCACCAGGGTGTGGAGCCGCTGGGGATCGAGGCCGTGGCCCAGCAGGTCCGCGGCCATGCGGTGCGCGTGGCTGTCGGTGTTCGAGAAACGGAACGAGCCGGTGTCGGTCATCAGCGCGACGTAGAGCGCCTCGGCCACGTCCGCGTCGAGCTCGCGCCCCGATTCGCGGATCAGGTCGTAGACGATCTCGCCGGTGGCCGATGCCTCGGGCTCGATCACGTTCACCTGCCCGAAGCCCTGGGCGTGCGTGACGTGGTGGTCCACCACCGCGACCGGCACCAGGTGCCGGTCCAGCAGCGGCGCGAGCCGCCCGACCCGCTGGCGGTTGCTGACGTCCAGCACGATCAGCGCCTCGGCCTCGTCGAAGGCGCGCTCGGCCGCCTCCGGCTCGAAGAGCTCGACCGGCACGTGCCGGGTGAGGAACGTGTAGGCCGCCGGCACCGGCGAGTCGTTGATCACGCGCACCTGCTTGCCGAGCGCGCGCAGCCAGAGCGCCACCGCGACCTCGCTGCCCAGCCCGTCGCCATCCGGGTTCACGTGGGTGGTGAGGACGAAGCGGGCGTGCTTCGCGACGAACGCGTGGAACGCCGCGCGCTCGGGGCTCGCCGGGTTCATGGCCGGCCCCCGTCGCCCGGCGCCGCGGCCGCGCGTTCCCCCGGAAGACCGAGTCCCGCCACCTCGGCCAGGAACCAGCGGTGGAAGCGGCGGTCCGGCGTCAACTCGGGGTGGAACGCCAGGCCCACCACTCGCCCGGCGCGCACCGCGACCGGCTCGCCGTCGGCGGCGCGGGCCACGACCTCGACGGCGGGGCCGACCCGGCGGATGCGCGGCGCGCGGATGAAGACGGCGTCGAACGGACCGCCCAGCGCCGGGACTTCGAGCGCGCAGCGGAAGGAGTCCACCTGCCGGCCGTAGGCGTTGCGCTCGACCGACACGTCGAGCAGGCCGAGGGTGGGCGCCGGCAACTCGCCCGCCTCCTTCGCCAGCAGCACCAGGCCCGCGCAGGTCCCCAGCACCGGGCGGCTGCCGGCGAAGGCCCCCAGCGGGCCCCGCAGGCCCGTGGCCTCCAGCAGCCGCAGCATGGTCGTGGACTCGCCCCCCGGCAGGATCAGCGCCTCGAGGTCGCGCAGGTGCTCCGGCCGCGAGATGCGCACCGGCTCCGCGCCCAGCGCGACCAGCGCCGCGTCATGGCGCGCGAAGTCACCCTGCAGGCTCAGCACACCGACGCGGGGGCTCGCCACTCCGTCACCAGCCTCGCTTCGCCAGGTGCTCGCCCGCCGGGATCGCCGCGACGGACAGGCCCTTCATGGCCTTCGGGAGCCCCTCCGAGAGCTGCGCGAGGATCTCGGGCTTGTCGTAGTTCGCGACCGCCTGGACGATGGCCCGCGCCATGCGCAACTGGTCGCGGCGCCGCTCGTCCTGCTTCTTCGGGTCCGCGTCCCCCACCTCGAAGATCCCCGAGCCCACGAACACCGACTCGGCGCCCAGCTGCATCATGAGCGAGGCGTCCGCGGGCGTGGCCACCCCGCCGGCGGCGAAGTTCGGGACCGGCAGCTTGCCGAGCTCGCGCACCTGCAGCAGGACCTCGTAGGGCGCGCCCAGCTGCTTCGCCGCCGCCATCAACTCCTCGTCGCGCAGGCCCTGGATGCGCCGCATCTCGCCCTGGACCGACCGCATGTGGCGCACCGCCTCGACGATGTCGCCGGTGCCGGCCTCGCCCTTGGTGCGGATCATGGCGGCGCCCTCGCCGATGCGGCGCAGGGCCTCGCCCAGGTCCCGGCAGCCGCAGACGAACGGCACCTTGAAGGCGTGCTTGGCGATGTGGTTCTCCTCGTCGGCCGGCGTGAGGACCTCGCTCTCGTCGATGAAGTCCACGCCCAGCGCCTCCAGGATCTGCGCCTCGGCCAGGTGGCCGATGCGGCACTTGGCCATCACCGGGATCGAGACCGCGGCCTCGATCTCCCGGATGAGCCGGGGGTCCGACATGCGCGCCACGCCGCCCTCGCGCCGGATGATCGCGGGGATGCGCTCGAGCGCCATCACCGCGCAGGCTCCGGCCTCCTCGGCGATGCGCGCCTGGTCGACGGTCATGACGTCCATGATCACGCCGCCCTTGAGCATCTCGGCGAGGCCCACTTTGATGCGGAACTGTTCGTTCTGGTCCATGTTCCGTCCTCCTTCCGGGCTAGGCGCTGCGGCGCACGCCCGGCTCGCCCATCGCGCGCAGGCGCGCGACCGCGGCCGGGGTGGCCTCCAGGATCCAGTCGATGTCGGCCTCGTCGTTCCCCTCGCCCAGCGAGAAGCGCACGCTGGCGTGCGCGTCCGCCGCGGGGAGGCCCATGGCCGTGAGCACGGGCGACGGTCCGGGGCTGGCGGCGCTGCAGGCCGAGCCGGTCGAGACCGAGATGCCCTCGCGGTCCAGCTCGTGCAGCAGCGCCTCCCCGTCCACCCCGTGGAAGCACAGGTTCACGATGCCCGGCACGCGCCGGGCGGCATCCCCGTTCAGGGTCGCCCGCGGACACGCCGCGAGCAACCCCGCGCGCAGCCGCTCCGCCAGCGTCCCGAGCCGCGCGGGCCCGTCCGCGGCCAGCCGCTCCCGCACCCGCGCGGCCGCGGCACCCAGGCCCGCCACGGCGGCGAGGTCCTCGGTGCCGGCACGCCGCGAGCGCTCCTGGCCGCCACCGTGGACCAGCGGCACGAGCCGCACCCGGCGCCGCACGTAGAGCGCGGCGGCCCCCGGCGGTCCGCCCAGCTTGTGCCCGGCGAGGGTGAGCAGGTCGGCGCCGAGCTCGTGCACCGCGATCGGCAGCCGGCCCGCGGCCTGCACCGCGTCGCAGTGGAAGAGCGCCCCGGCCGCGTGGGCCAGCGCGGCCACCTCGCGCACCGGCTGGATGGTGCCGACCTCGTTGTTGACCCACATGACCGAGACCAGGGCGACGTCGTCGCCGAGCGCGCGCGCCACGCTCTCCGGGTCGACGATGCCGTCCGCCCCGACCGGCAACACCGTGAGCGCAGCACCCCGGGACTCGAGGTGGCGGGCGGTCTCGATCACCGAGGGGTGCTCGATGGCCGAGACCACCAGGCGCCGCCGTCCGCGCGCGGGGCCGTGGCCGGGACCGGAGAGGACACCCTTGAGGGCCAGGTTGTTGGCCTCGGATCCCGTCGCGGTGAAGACGATCTCCTCGGGCAGGGCGCCGATCAGTCCCGCCACGCTCGCGCGGGCGGCTTCCACCGCGTCGCGCGCGGCCTCGCCGCGGCGGTGCGCCGACGAGGGGTTGCCGAAGCCCGCGCCCAGGAAGGGCGCCATCGCCGCGAGCGCCTCGGGCGCCACGCGGGTGGTGGCGGCGTGATCGGCGTAGACCTCGCGCATCGGCGTCAATCCGCGCCGTGGGTCTGGATCGAGACGCGCTGTGCCAGCCGCCCCGCGATCTCCCGCAACGCGCCGGCGTACTCGCCGCCGGGATCGTCGGCCACCACCGGGCGGCCCTCGTCCCCGCCGCGGCGCACTGCGCCGTGCAGCGGGATGGCGCCCAGGAACGGCACGCCCAGCGCCAGCGCGCGCTCCTCGGTGCGGCCGGTGTCGAAGATCGCGTGCCGCGACTTGCAGTCGGGACAGACGAAGGAGCTCATGTTCTCGATCATGCCCAGCACCGGCACCTGCAACCGGGCGAAGGCGTCCACCGCCTTGACCGCGTCCTCGAGGGCCACGGTCGAGGCCGTGGTCACGACCACCGCCCCGTCCACGAACGTCAGCTGGGCGAGCGAGAGCTGCACGTCGCCGGTGCCGGGCGGCAGGTCCACGAGCAGGTAGTCGAGGCCGCCCCAGTCCACCTCGTGCAGGAAGCTCTTGAGCGCGCCGTGCAGCATCGGCCCGCGCCACACCACGGCGTCGCCCTGCGGCACCAGCAGCCCGATGGACATGAAGCGGATGCCGAAGGCGTCGAGCGGGACGATCTTGCCGTCGCGCAGGTCCGGCTGGCGGTTCTCGCCCAGCATGCGCGGCAGGTTGGGACCGTAGATGTCGCCGTCCAGCAGCCCCACCTTCGCCCCCGACTGGGCCAGGGCGATGGCGAGGTTGGCCGCGACCGTGGACTTCCCGACCCCGCCCTTGCCCGAACCGATGGCGATGACGTGCGCGACCCCGGGCAGCGCGCGGCGGTCGGCGGTCGGGTCCTTGGGGGCGCGCGTGCGCGAGGTGGTCTTCAGCGCGAGGTCCCGCACGCCGGGCACGGCCAGCACGGCCCGGCGCACGTCGTCCTCGAGCGCTCCGCGCAGCGGGCAGGCCGCGGTGGTGAGCACGAGCGTGAGGGCGACCGCGCCATCCTCGACCACGAGGTCCTCGATCATCCCGAGGGTCACGAGGTCGCGGCGCAGGTCCGGGTCCTGCACGGTGCGCAGGGCGGTCAGGACGTCTTCGGAACGGACGTTCGGCATGTGGCGGGCGGGTCTCCTGGCCGGCGCGGCTGGTGAGCCGGGCGCCGGCATCCGGGGGCGGGCGGACCAGGCGACCGGCGCGGCTCCGGACCCTAGTCGGCTGGACAAGAACGGGTTAGATTAGATTCGTGCCGGGAGCGAGTCAAGCGCCACCCGGCGGCGGAAGGCACCTACCAATCGGGATAGATGCGCTCACGGCCGGCGCGACTCGGGCGCAATCGGCGGCAGGGCGCGCCGCCCCGTCACACGGTCGGGCCCGCTCAGGCCCCCGGACGCTTCCGGCCCGCCAACCGGCGCTCCCACTCCTTCATCCGCGCCGCGATCACGGCCTCCTGCCCCGCTCCGGTCGGCTCGTAGAAGCGCTTCCCCACCAACTCGTCCGGCAGGTGCTGCTGGTCCGCGATGCCGCCCGGCTCGTCGTGGGCGTAGCGGTAGCCCCGGCCGTAGCCGAGTTCCTTCATGAGCCCCGTGGGCGCGTTGCGGATGACCAGCGGCGGCGGCAGGCTGCCGCTCTCCTCCACCTCGGCCATGGCCTTGCCGAGGCCGACGTAGACCGCGTTGCTCTTGGGGGCGGTCGCGAGGTACGCGGCGCACTGCGCCAGCGCCAGCTCGCCCTCGGGGGTCCCCAGCTGGTGGTAGGCCTGGAACGCGGCGACCGCGAGCGGAAGCGCCTGCGGGTCGGCGTTGCCGACGTCCTCGCTGGCGAAGCGCACCAGCCGGCGCGCGACGTAGAGCGGGTCCTCACCCGCCGCCAGCATGCGCGCCAGCCAGTAGAGCCCGGCGTGCGGGTCCGAGTCGCGCAGCGACTTGTGGAGCGCGGAGATCAGGTTGAAGTGCTCCTCGCCCGCGCGGTCGTAGCGCAGGTGGCGCCGCGCCAGCGCCTGCTTCACGACCTCCACGGTGATCCGCGGCGGCTCGCCCGGCGGGGCCGCGCCGACCGAGGCCGCGGCCATCTCCAGCGTGTTGAGCGCGCGGCGGGCGTCGCCGTCCGCGCTCGCCGCGATCAGCTCCAGCGCGTCCGGGTCGGCCGCGCACTCGCGCTGCAGCCCTCGTTCGCGATCGTCCAGCGCGCGCTGCAGCAGGACCACCAGGTCGGCGGGCCCGAGCGGCTGGAGCACGACCACGCGCATCCGCGACAGCAGCGCGGCGTTCACCTCGAAGGACGGGTTCTCGGTGGTGGCGCCGATCAGCACGATGTCGCCCTTCTCGACGTACGAGAGGAAGGCGTCCTGCTGCGCCTTGTTGAAGCGGTGGATCTCGTCCACGAACAGCAGCGTGGGCCGGCCCGAGCGCTTCCGCTCGAGCGTCGCCCGCTCCATGGTCTCGCGGACCTCCTTCACCCCCGAGAGCACGGCGCTGAAGGCCACGAACGGCACCTCCGCGGTGGTCGCGACCAGGCGAGCGAGGGTGGTCTTGCCGGTGCCCGGCGGGCCCCAGAGGATCACCGGGGCGAGGTGGCGGCCATCCCGCATCAGCGCGAGCGGCGAGCCCGGCGTGAAGAGCTGCGGCTGGCCGACCAGCTCGTCGAACGAGCGCGGCCGCATGCGATCGGCCAGCGGCGTGCGGTCGGCCGGCGGCTCGCCGGGCGCGGGCGGCCCCGGCGGCACCGCGGGGCCGAAGAGGTCGCCGGTCATCCTGCCTCCGCTGCCCCGGGGCCCGGACCGCCTTGGCCCGGCGCGCGGCCACCGGCCGCCTCACCCGGGGCGAAGAGCGGCCCGAGGTCGCCGGCGTCCCCGTGCGCGGGGTGCTTCGCGGTCCAGGCGAGGATCGCGCGCACCGCCTCCTCGACCGTCACCGGGCGCCCCAGCGCCACGCCGCGCTCCTCGAGCCGCTGGAACAACTCGGCCAGCACCGGCGGCTCGACGTTGCTGCGGCGCAGCAGTCCCGGGTCGCGGAAGATCTCGCTCGGCGGCCCCTGCGCCACGATCTCGCCCCCCCCGACCAGCACGTAGACCCGGTCGGCCATGACCGCCACGGCGTTGACGTCGTGCGTGGCCATCACCAGCGAGACGCCGTGCTCGCGGTGCAGGCGGTTCAGCAGCTCGACCAGGTCGGTGCGGGAGGCGGGATCGAGCCCCTCGAAGGGCTCGTCCAGCACCAGCAACTCGGGCTCCAGCACCAGCGCGCCCGCCAGCGCGACCTTGCGCTTCTCCCCGCCCGAGAGGTGGTGGCACACCTTGTGGCGCAGGTGGGCGATGCCGACCTGCTCCAGCGCCGCGCCCACCATGCGCTCGACGTCGGGCCCGGTGTAGCCGTAGGAGCGCGGCGAGAAGGAGACGTCGTCCCACACCGTGGGCGCGATGATCTGTTCGTCCACGTTCTGCATCAGCACGCCGATCCGCTCGCGGATGCGGTTGAACTGGCGCGACGGGTCCACGCCGAACACCGCGACCTCGCCCTCGCGCGGCTCGAGCAGTCCGAGGATGTGGAAGAGCAGCGTGGTCTTGCCGCAGCCGTTCGGCCCCACCACCACCACCCGCTCGCCCGCCGCCACGACGAAATCGAGGCCGCACAGGTGGACCTCGCTGCGGTCGGGATAGGTGTGGCGCACGCAGGAGACGCGCACGATGGGCTCGTTCACGGCGACCTCCACAGCAGCGCGGCGCCGGCGGCCACGGCCAACCCCGTCGCCGCGACCAGCAGGTCCGCCCGCGAGCCTTCCGCGAAATGGTTGCAGCCGCAGATGCGCCCGCTGTGCCCGCGCAGACGCATGGTGGCATAGAGCCGCTCGCTGCGCTCGAACCCGTACAGCACCATGGTGGCGAAACCCTCGCCGGCCAGCGTGAGCCGCCGCCGCACCGGGCCGCTCGCGCCGCCGCGCAGGCGCAACGCCCGCCCCAGGCCGCTGGTGCGGCGCATCAACTCGAACAGCGCACGATAGGTCAGGAAGAGGCTGTCGGCCACGCTGCGCGGCAGCAGGCGCGAGAGCGGGGCGAAGAGGTCCGGGTAGGGCGTGGTGCCCACCAGCCACACCGCGACCAGGCTCGCCGTGAGCGGGCGCAGCAGCAGCCGCAGCGGGGTCTCGGCCGTGCCGTCCCAGCGGGCCAGCACGAAGAGCAGCGTGAAGGCCACCGGGTAGCCGGAGGCGACCAGCGTGAGGCGCCACGGCAGCCGGGCGGTGAGCGCCAGCGCCCAGGCCGCCGCGTAGAGGCCGGCAAGCAGCCGGAGCGCGGGCGCGAAGACCGCCAGCAACACCAGCCCGGCGGCGAGCAACAGCTTCGACAGCGCGCTGGCCCGGTGCCAGGGCGTGCGCCCGGCGCTCGCCAGGTGGTCGATCTGCGCCAGCGTGTTGATCACCGCGGCCTCCCCGCCGGAGGATCGGCGCCGGGGAGCAGGTCCGGTCGCACGCGGGCGATGAAGCGCGCCACCCCGAAGGCCACCGCCGACTCGATCACGATGCCCGCCAGGTACAGCGGGAACGCCACGCCTGCGACCAGTCGCACGCGCTGCGGCCCGACCGCCTGCACGTGCATGGCCAGCGCCATCACCGTCAACCAGAGCGCGCCCGAGACCGCCTGGGTGACCGCCGTCGCCGCGACCAGCGCGGCCGGCGGCCCCCAGCGCCGGACGCAGGCCAGGTAGACCGGGCGCGCCAGGGCCCCGCCCGCGCCCAGCACCAGCGCGTTGAGCCCCACCACCGTGAGTCCCCCGTGGCCCACCAGCGCCAGGATCGCGCTGGCCACGAACACGACCTGGAAGACCGCGGCCGCGCCGAGCAGCACGCCCACCGGGCCCACCAGCGTGAGGTGGTAGTCGAGCGGGCCGAGCGGCAATTCCACCACCATCGCGGCCAGCACCAGCGCCCCCAGCGCGCTCTGGTAGGCCAGCCGCTGGGGTGACGCCCCGCGCAGCGAGCGCGCGCCGAGCGCGAGCAGCAGCAGCGCCAGGCCCAGCCCCGGGGCCCACAGCAGCACCGGCAGCACGCCGTCGGGGATGTGCAGGTGGGACATCTACTGGGCCCACGCCAGCACGGCGCCGACCGGCCGTGCCCCGGCTCCCGCCAGCGTCCCGAGGCAGGCCTCGAGCGTGGCGCCGGTGGTGAGCACGTCGTCCACCACGATCACCCTCCGTCCCCGGTAGCGCTGCGGCTCCCGCACCCGGAACGCGCCCGCCACGTTGCGGCGACGGCTCTCCGGGTCGAGCCGCGCCTGCGACGGGGTGTGGCGCACGCGCTCGATCACGTCCTCGATCGCCGGCACGCCCAGCCGGCCCGCCAGTCCCGTGGCCAGCCGCCAGGCCTGATTGTAGCCGCGTTCGCGCCGCCGCGCCGGGTGCAACGGCACCGCGGTCACCAGGTCCGCCGCGAGCGCCGCGGGCAGGGCGCGCGCCAGCCGCCCGGCGAGGGCGTCCGCCAGCCCCGGTCGGCCGCCGTACTTGAGCGCGTGCACCAGCAGCGCCGCGCGCTCGTCGTAGACCAGCGCGGGCCAGACCTGCGCCTGCGGGTGCCGGCCGCAGCCGACCGGCTCGCGCCCGCGCACCAGGCAGTGCGCGCACAGCGCGAAGGAGAGCGCCGGGACGCGTTCGCAGCAGGCCCCGCACAGCAGCCGCTCCGGCTCCGCGGGCGCGCCGCAGCCCGGGCAGGCCTGCGGCAGGGCGAAGGCCTCGAGATCGCGCGCCGCGGCCACGGCCAGCGCCGGCACCGCCGGCGGCCTCACCGCGGCCACCCCACCGCCGCGGCGAGCGGCGCGAGCGGCACCTCGCGGCCCAGCCACAGCGCCAGCGAGCGCTGCGCCTGGAAGACCAGCAGCCCGAGACCGTCGACCGCGTCGATCCCGGCCCCGCGCGCCGCGCGCACCCACGGGGTCAGCTCGGGACCGTAGACCAGGTCCACCACGCGCGCCCCCCGCGGGATGCGGTCGATCGCGCACGGCTCGTCGGCGCCGGTCAGCGGCGTGGCGTTCACCACCAGCGACGCGCCCGCCAGGGCGGCGCGCCCCGCCTCGGAGTCCCAGCCCACCACCTGCGCCCCCGCGATCCCCTCCCACGCCGCGGATTCCTCGCCCGGCCGGCGCGCCCACGCGGTCACGCGGGCGGCCCCGCCCTCCATCAGCGCCAGGCCCAGGCTGCGCGCGGCGCCCCCGGCGCCGAACACCGCCACCTCCGCCTGCCGGACCCCGAAGCCGAGGTCCTCCAGCAGCGCCATGAACCCGGCTCCGTCGGTGGTGTCGCCCCGCGCCACGCCCGGCCCGAAGGTCACGGTGTTCACCGAGCCGGCGCGCCGGGCCGCCTCCGAGGTCTCGGCCAGGTGCTCGAGCGCGGCGCGCTTGAGCGGATGCGTGAGGTTGACGCCACGGTAGCCCTCGGCCGCGAGCCGCGCCAGGGTCGCGCCCAGGCGCGACCGGGGCACGCGCAGCGCCTCCGATCCGCCCGGCACGCCGAGCGCCTCGAGTCCCGCGCGGTGGAGCGACGGCGAGAGCGTGAAGGCCAGCGGATCGCCGAGCACCGCCAGCTTCACGGGCGCGCTCACGGCGGCGGCGCGAGGGGAGCGGCGGTTGGGCGCGACTCGCGCTTCAGCCGGGCGATCATCAACAGGGCGAAGAGCAGCATCGCCACGCTCGTGACCTGGCTCTCGCTGATCCGCACCACGCCGAACTCGGCGATCGTGGCCTCGGCCTCGTAGACGCGGGTGAGGTCGAGCGGGATGCGCACCAGCGCCATGAGCGCGATCAGGCTCCACAGCAGCACGCCCGGCACGCGCACCCGGCGACGCATCCACCAGATCACCCCGAACAGGAGCAGGCCCGCCGCGGCGAAGTAGAGCTGGGCCGGGTGCACCGGCACGGGGCCGAACTCGAGCCCCGCGAAGGAGTCGGGCGGGAAGACCACGCCCCACGGCAGCCGCGTCGGGTGCCCGTAGCAGCAGCCGTTCAGGAAGCAGCCCACGCGCCCGAACACCGTGCCGAGCGCCAGCGACGGCGCCAGCGCGTCGGCGGTCACCCACATCGGCAGTCCCATGCGGCGCGCCACGAAGAGCCCCGCCACGGTCCCCGCCACGACACCGCCGTAGAGCGTGAGCCCGCCCTGCCACAGCGCCAGCACGCTCAGGTAGCTGCCGCGGAAGTCGCGCAGGTGCTCGGCCACGTAGAGCGCCCGCGCGCCCACCACGCCCGCCACCAGGGCGACCAGGATCACGGTCACCACGTGGTCCTCGTCCAGCCCCAACCGACGCGACTCCCGCAGCGCCAGCCAGGTGCCGACCAGGAACGCGACCGCCAGCATCAGGCCGTACGACGTGATGCGCAGCACCCCCCAGCGCAGGATCTCGGGGTGCACGTCACAGCTCCGAGCGGCGGATGGCCACGTTCTGGAGCAGTCCGATCTGGATTCCGTTCGCCACCAGCGCGGTGCCTCCGTAGGAGATGAACGGCAGCGGCAGCCCGGTCACGGGCGCCCAGCCGATGGTCATCAGGATGTTCACCATGATGTGATAGAAGAGGGCGCTCATCACCCCCACGGCGACCAGGCTCGCGAAGCCGCTGCGGGCCACCAGCGCGAGCCTGAAGCCGCGCAGGACGAGCAGCGCATACAGTAGCACCACCGTGAGGGTCCCCAGCAATCCCCATTCCTCGCCCACCACCGAGAAGATGAAATCGGTGTGGCGCATGGGCAGGAACGCCAGGGCCTTCTGCGTGCCCCGGAGGTACCCCGCGCCCTTGAGCCCGCCCGAGCCGATGGCGATGCGCGACTGGATGATCTGGTAGCCGGCGCGGTAGGGGTCCTCGCCGGGATTCATGAAGGTCGCGATGCGCCGTTTCTGGTAGTCGTGCATGTGGTCCCAGACGTGCGGCAGCGCGTACCCCACCCCGACGTTGAGCAACAGGACGATGGCCAGCGTCGACAGCTTCGGGCGCACCGCCCCCAGCAGCACGACCACCAGTCCGCCCGACCACCACAGCCCGCCGGTGAGGAAGAAGAGCGCGGCGTTGAGCAGCGGCGAGAGCCCGAGCAGCAACTGGCCCACCGGCATGCCGGCCCAGAAGTACATGACGATCAGGATTACCGGGAAGGTGAGCGAGGTCCCCAGGTCGGGCTCCTTGGCCACGAGCGCGAACGGGACCAGGACGATCAACAGCGCGGGGAGCCAGTGCCTGAGGCGGCGCAGGTCGAGCTTCTCGTGGTCGAAGCGGCGGGCCAGGAGGACCACGGTCGCCACCTTGGCCAGCTCCGACGGCTGGAAGTGCAGGGGCCCCAGGTCGAGCCAGCGTTTCGCCCCCATGGCGCTCGAGCCCTTCGCCAGCACGAGCACGAGCAGCGCGATGGCGACCAGGTAGAGCGGCCAGGCCAGCGCGTCGTAGGCCCGGTAGTGGATGCCCGCCACGACCCAGGCCACGACGAAGGCCACGCCTGCCCAGGCCAACTGGCGCATCCACAGTCCCTGGTGGGCACCCGGGATGGAGGTGGCGCTGTAGACCGTGAGCAGCCCCACGCTGACCAGCGCCAGGGCGGCCAGCAGCAGCGGCATGTCGACCGGCGGCAGCCTCAGCCTCAGCCTAGTCCCCATCCACGACCCCCGTGTCGCGTGCGGCCGCCCGGACCGAGTCGCGCGGCGCCGCGCGCGCCGCCGGGCGCTGCAACGAGTCCGGCAGGAACAGCCGCCGCAACATCGCCCCCGCACGGGGCGCGCAGACGCTGCCGCCGTGCCCGGCGTTCTCGATGACGATGGCGATCGCCACGCGCGGCGAGTCCACTGGAGCGTAGCAGACGAACAGCGCGTGGTCCTGGCCGTGCGGGTTCTGCGCCGTGCCGGTCTTGCCGGCCACGCGCACGCCCGGCACCCGCGCCGCCCCGCCCGTGCCCGCGGCGACCACGAGCTCCATGGCCTCCTGCACCGGCCGCCATACCGCGGGGCCCGCCGGGAGCCCCGGCTGCAGCGGCCGGGCCAGCCGGAACGTCCGCGCGGCACCCACGCGCTCGACCACGTGCGGGCGCAGCGGCCGGCCGTCGCTCGCCGCCTCCGCGGCCACCAGGGCGAGCTGCAGCGGCGTCAGCAGCAGCTCGCCCTGGCCGATCGCGAGGTTCAGCAGCAGGCCCGATCGCCAGCCGCGGGCGCCCCAGCGCTTGTCGTAGTAGGCCGCGCTCGGGATGAGGCCGCGCGCCTCCTGGGGCAGGTCGATGCCGGTCCGCGCCCCCAGCCCCAGGGCCTTCGCGGTCTCCTCGAGCCCCGCGAGCCCCAGCTTGAGCCCCAGCTGGTAGAAGTAGACATCGCAGGAATGCTGGAGCGCCCCGATCAGGTCGAGGGAGCCGTGGCCCTTGTGGTCCCAGCAATTGAAGCGGCGGCCGCCGTAGACCATGCCGCCGGCGCAGGGCGCCAGGCGCGTGTCCGCGCGGGCGACGCCGCGGGCGAGCGCGGCGCTCATCGTGACGATCTTGAACGTGGACCCGGGCGGATACACGCCCTGGATGGCCCGGTCCAGCAGCGGGTTGGCCCCGCCCCCGCTCAGTTCCTTCCAGCGGGCGCGGGTCAGGCCGTGCGAGAACTCGTTCGGGTCGTAGACCGGCCGGCTCACCATCGCGAGGACGCCGCCGTCGCGCGGATCGAGCACCACCGCCGCGCCGCGGGGGACATCGGCCATCGCCTCCTCGAGGGCGCGCTGCACCTTGAGGTCGAGCGTGAGAACCAGGTCCTGCCCGGGCATCGGCGCCAGCGCGCCCGACTCCTTGAGCGTGGACACCCGGCGCCCGCGCGCGTTCACCACGACGTACTCGACGCCGTCGCGACCGCGCAGGACGTCCTCGTAGCGGCTCTCGACCCCGGTGCGGCCGATGAGGTCGCCCGGCTGGTAGCCGGCCTTCCTGAGCGAGTCTAGCTCGGCGCCGTTGATCTCTCCCGCGTAGCCCAGCAGGTGTGCGGCGAGCGTCCCGTTGGGGTAGCGCCGGATCGGCTCCACCTGGACCTCGATGCCCGGCAATTCGCTGCGCGACTCCTCGACCCGGGCGAGCATCGCGAACGGGGCGTCGTGCCGCAGGACCGCGCTCTGGCCCGAGAGGTTGGCGAAGTCCACGCGGCGCCGGACCTCGGCCGAGTCGAGCTCGACCAGGGCACCCACGCTCAGCAGCCACTCCGGGTTGGTCGTCTCGCGCGCGCGTTCGGTGCTCTCGGCCGGGAACGGCCGGAAGACGATGCCGAAGCTCGGGGCGCTGTCGGCCAGCAGCTCGCCGTGCCGGTCGTAGATCGTGCCGCGGGGCGCCCGCAGCACTTCGGGCCGCACGCGGTTCTCCTTCGCCAGGCCGGCGTACTTCGCGCCGTCCACGACCTGGAGGAACACCAACCCCAGCACCGCCAGGCCGAAGCCCGCCAGTGTCAGGGCGACCAGCGCGCGGTATCGCTGGTGCCTACGTTCGCGGAATGGCTTCGGTGGCAGCACGCTTGAACAGCGACCTTCCGCTCCCGGGGCCGGCGAGAGCAAGCACGAGCACGCCGAGCAGCGCGGTGACGAGACCGGAGACCGCCACGTGCCCGAGCAGGAACTGCCAGCCCGCGACCCCGCCCAGCTCGAACACGAGCGCCCAGGACTGGTGGACCACCGTCGCGGAGAAGAGCAGCATGAACTGCGTCGCCGGGCTGTCGCGCACCAGCGCGCGTGACAGCCGGCCGATCGCGTAACCCACCAGCGCCAGCGCCAGCGCGTGCCGTCCCAGCCAGTGGGCCGCGTCGAGGTCGGCGGCCAGTCCCAGCAGGAAGCCGAAGGTCGAGCCCTGGCTCTCGCCCCAGCGCAGGGCCCATACCACGGTGACGAAGGCCAGCACGTCCACGATGACCCCTCGGGCGGCGAGCTCGGAGAGCGCGGTCGAGCGGAGCAGCAGCGCCGCTCCCGCAAGCAGCAGCAGCCCGACCAGGGCCCTCATCGCCCGGCCTCCGCGCCCGGCACGGCAGGGAGCGCCGGCCCGGGCACCACGTAGGCGTGGCGCAGCCTCGACTGGCGCACCGCCGGCGCGATCTCGATCTCGAGCGTCAGCCCGTCCAGGTCGCGGGCGAGCCGCTGGACGCGGCCCACCGGCAGCCCGCGCGGATAGCGCAGCGAGAGCGCGGAGGTCAGGACGAGTTGCCCGACGCGCACGGTGTCCGCCATCGGCACGCCGGTCAGCAGCAACTGGGGCCGCGGAGAGGTGAAGGAGCGCAGCACGCCCTGGACCCCGGTGCTCTCCACCTCGCAGGCCACGGCGGAGTTCGGGTCGGCGAGCAGGATGACGCGGGAGAGCCCGGCGTAGACCTCGCCGATCCGGCCCACGAGCCCGTCACTGGTCACCACCGCGTCCCCCACCTTCACGCCCTGCCGGGCGCCCGCGCTCAGCGTGGCCGACGTCGGGACCGGCTCGCCCGCCAGCGAGAGGACCTCGGCCGGGCGCAGCATCAGCGCCCGGTAGGCGGGCAGGTCCAGGCTGTCGCGCAAGCGCACGTTCTCCACCCCCGCCTGGCGCAGCCGGGCGGTCTCGATCTCGAGGCGGGTGATGCGCTCGTGCAGGCGCTCGTTCTCGCGCCATGCGGAGCCCGCCCGGTCGACGGCCAGGACCAACCGGTCGAACGGCGCGAACAGCCAGGCGCCGGCGCCGCGCAGCCCGGCTTGCGGGATGCGTTCCCCGGTGACCAGCAGCAGCAGCGCCAGCGTCGCGTAGAGCCCGAGCAGGGCCCCGCTGTGGCGCTCGGCAGGGGGGAGGAAGCCGCCCATCAGGCGACCGGAAGGGGTCCGGCGGCGGCGCCGGACCGGCCGGCCCACGCCGCCCGGCGGTCGCGTCCACGCCCCACTCGCCGCGGCCGGCCCGGCACGGTCCCGCGCATCTTCCGGGGACCCGTCAGTCCTTGTGTCCGCGCAGGATCACCTTCTCGTAGTCCTCGAGCTGTTCGAGGATCTTCCCCGCCCCGAGCACCACGCAGGTGAGGGGATCCTGGGCCACCCGGACGTTGAGGTTCGTGACCTCGCGCATGAGCAGGTCGAGGCCGCGCAGCAGTGCGCCTCCCCCGCTGAGGTAGATGCCGCGGTCCACGATGTCGGCGGCCAGTTCGGGGGGCGTGCGCTCCAGGGATTCCCGCAGGGCGTTGACGATGGCGGTGACCGGTTCCTCGAGGGCCTCGCGGATCTCGACGCTGGAGACCCGCAGGGTGCGGGGGATGCCGCGCACCAGGTCGCGGCCCTTGATCTCCATGTCCATCTCCTCGGTGAGCGGGAACGCCGAGCCGATCTCGATCTTGATGCGCTCCGCGGTCTGCTCGCCGATGAGCATGTTGTACGCCTTCTTCGCGTAGTTCACGATGGCGTCGTCCATCTCGTCGCCGCCCACGCGGATCGAGGACTTGGTGACGATGCCGTTCAGCGCGATGACGGCGATCTCGGTCGTGCCGCCGCCGATGTCCACCACCATGTTGCCGGTGGGCGTGTCGACCGGGAGCCCCACGCCGATGGCGGCCGCGATGGGTTCGGGCACCAGCAGCACCTGGCGCGCGCCGGCGCGCTCGGCCGAGTCGATGACCGCGCGCTTCTCCACCTCGGTGATGCCCGATGGCACGCAGATGATGATGCGGGGGCGGTAGAGGAACTTGTGCTTCTGGACGCGCTGGATGAACTCCCGCAGCAGGTCCTCGGTGATCTCGAAGTCGGCGATGACGCCGTCCTTGAGGGGCCGCACCGCGTTGATCTCGTCCGGGGTGCGCCCGAGCATCAGCTTGGCCGCGCTGCCCACGGCCAGGACCTTGCCGGTGGCCTTCTCCACGGCCACGACCGAGGGTTCGTTGAGCACGATCCCGCGGCCCTTGACGAAGACCAGGGTGTTCGCGGTCCCCAGGTCCATGGCCGCGTCGGTGGAGAAGAAGCCCATCAGATTGCTGAGGAACATCCCTGTCTCTCCAGTGTCGGCTCGTCGAGCCGGGGGGGGCGGATCCGGGCTTCGTTGTGCCGTCGGACGAACCGCTGGGCCCGCAACGGCATCGGGCCTTGTCTTCCATGACGATGCACCACTACACGCTAGCACCCGTTCGGGCATGCCGCAAGCGGAGAGTCCCGGGGCCGCCGCTCCCCGCCGCGGGCAGCGCCGCGCGGCTCCGCAGCGGTCCGAAGCGCGGCCGGCCGCGTGCAGGGAGCGGCTCCGCGCCCTGCGCCTCGCCCGCGAAGATTCCCGACCGAACGCGCGGGTCACGGGGTAGCAAGCTGAGGCAGCGCGTTGCGTTGACCCACTTTCGAAGCGGGTGCTACTGTCGAACGCCGTGATGAGACTCGTCCCAGCGCATTCCCGATGAGGGCCCGACGCCTCGCTCTCCTCCTTCTGCCGGTCGCGCTGGAGGTGGTTCTCGCCGTCATCCCCGGGCATGCCCAGCAGGCGGAGTCCACGCGTTACGCGTTCGCGGACACGACCCTGCTGCGGGACACCCTCGGCCTGCATTTCGACCGCCTCTTCCCGGTCGCCGACAGCCTGAGCCTCACGCCCGACACGCTTCGCGCGCTCTCGATCCGCTACCGCTGGTCGCTGCAGCGCATGGTCCACCTCGCGGACAGCCTGCGGATGCCGGTCGACAGCGTGGGGGTGTACCTCGAGCGGGAGCGTTTCAACCCGCTGGCGAGCACGGTCAAGCAGCTCACCACGTTCCGCTACAGCAGCGGCTACACCGTCCAGCAGACCTCGACCACGTGGAGCAACACCGGGGACTACAAGCTGGTGATGGGCTCACTGTTCCTGCAGAACACCACCACCATCCAGATCGACCGCTACACCGCCGGCGGGCAGACCAGCGTGCGGCAGTCCCGTTCGTCGGGGACCGAGGGCGGCTGGCGGTTCTCGCCCGACTTCTCGCTCGGGGCGCGGGCCAACCTGGACCGTTTCAACAGCCGCGATCCCGGCTCCCTCAACAACCAGGGGGAGCGCAAGAACGACTTCCAGCTCTCGCTCCGCACCCGCCAACAGCCGGTGAAGGCGCTGCGCTCGGAAGTGAACTTCTTCTCGGGCCTGCTGGACCTCAACAACCTCCAGCAGGTCAAGCGCGGCCTCTCGGCCGACCTGAACGGGACGCTGCGCCTGCAGACCCCCTGGGTCACCCACGACTTCTCCGGCCAGGTGAACGGCAACCTGTCCCGCCTGCGCACCCCCGCCAACCCGGTCAGCACGCGCTCGAGCGACCTCAGCAACAACCTGCGCGGGACGCTCGGGCTCCTGCCCGGCCGGCCGGTGGGACTCAATCTGAACTACTCGGTCCGCCGCACGCGGGTCGAGATCCCCGCGACCACGGGAACGACCACGCGCCGCACGTTCGACAGCGGCTCCGACGCCACGCTGCGCCTGCGCCAGGACAACGACCGCTACGTGAACCTGACCGGGCGCTACGGCGCCCAGACCATCGACGTCACGTCCAGTCGCCGGGACCTCGGCTTCGGCGTCGACGGCCGCTACCTGATGGCCGGCTGGAACCTCGAGGGGCGCTTCTCGCTGACCCGCACCCGCTCGGAGAACCCGCACATCGACAATACCGGCGGCTACGGCGAATCCCTCCGGGTGGCGACGATCGACGGCACCGTGAGCCGCAACCTCACCCGGAAGATCCTGCTGCGGGCCAGCGGCGGGGTGAGCCTGAACGCCTCGCGCATCTTCGTCATCGGCAACTACTCGAACCCGAAGCCGGACAACGACCAGTACCGGCAGAACTACCGGATCGAGACCCAGTACAACGGCTCGACGCGCTTCAACAGCGGGCTCGTCCTGAACGTCACCCGCAGCATGCTGGTGAACCTGCCGGCCGGCAGCACGAACGCCAACTCGGTGACCAACAACTACAAGGCCGAGTGGCGCTGGAGCTACCGCCTGCTGAAGGGGCTGACGGCCACCCAGAACAACACGGTCAGCGCCGACTACATCCACTTCAACTTCCTGCCCGCCAGCGACCGGCTCTCGCTGGACTACAGCTCGGCCACGTCCCTCAACGCCGTGCTGTCGCCGCGCTTCACGGTGGACGTGCGCCACAACGTCAAGCACACGCCCAGCGGCGCCTACACCGAGTTCCCGGACGGGCTCTACTACCTGAGCCGCTCCGAGGTGAACGACAACTCGACGCTCTCCGCGCGGCTGGCGTACACGCCCGGCCCCACCCTGTCGTTCTTCATGCAGCCGGACTACCTGGCGGGCGAACGCAACGCCTCCCAGTCCGGCACCCTGGCACCGACCCGGATCAACCGGTCCCTCAACTTCTCGGCGGGCGCCAGCCTGAACCTGCCCCTCGGGCCCAAGGGCCGCCTCACCGGCGACATCCTGCGGACCTACCGCACCGACCGCCTCATCAACTACACTCGTGGCGTTCCCCAGGTGCAGCCACGCACGGAGAGTGACTTCTGGAACGGCAGCCTGCAGCTCTCATGGGAACTGTGATCCGCCGGGGCTCCCGCCCGTTGCGGGCGGTTCTCGCGTTCGGCCTGCTGGCCGTGCTGGCCGCGGGCTGCGACATCTTCCGGCCCGCCAGCCCGCAGGTCGGGGGCGTGGTGTCGACCCTGCTGCCCAACTACGCCGCGCCCGAGAGCTGCCTCTACTACATGCGGGTCGGCATCGAGCGCAAGGACAACGTCGGGCAGGCGGCCTACCTCGGCGCCCTGGCCGACACCACGGCCGACGGGCAGGCCTTCCACGCCTTCTTCGACCCCGTGGTGTTGAACGCCTACGTGCAGGGCGGCGGCACCGCGCCGGGGGACTGGGACCTGCGCCACGAGACCCAGTTCGTGTCCGTGTTCGTCCGCTCCTACTCGGACCCCTACCTGATGGAGTGGCTGGAGAACGAGAAGATCCCGATCTCCAACGACATCCTCAGCGATACCCAGGCGATCATGCAGCGGCGCTACCGGGTCTGGGCGGTGCGGCAGGCCACCGGCGAGGCCCTGCTCATCGCGGACGGCTACGCCCGGCTGACCTTCGCCCGGATCTCGGCCTCCCGTTGGGCCCTGGTCCTCTGGGAAGAGGACCCCGCCATCACCAAGCAGCTCACGGACAAGAACCCGAAGACCTTCGGCTATCTCAGGCTCAATGCCGGAGCGGGAGGATGAGCGTCATGAAGAGGACGATCCGTCGGTCCGCGGGCGCGTGCGCGGTCGCCCTGTTGCTGCTGGGAGCGGCCGGCTGCTTCAACCCGTTCGCCCCGCGCCTCGCGCCCACCACCGGCATCTACATCCCGCCGCCCACGCCGAACTCGCCGCAGAACGTGATCCGGCTGTTCGAGTGGTGCTGGAACAACCGGGACATCACCGTCTACCGGACGATCTTCACCGACGACTTCCGATTCATCTTCGCGCTGGGCGACTCGGCGGGGAACATGTTCCGCGAGGCGCCGGTGACCCGCGAGATGGAGTTGAACATCGCCACGAACCTGTTCGTGGGCGGCGGCACCGCGCCGCCGGCCAGCAGCATCGCGTTGATCCTGGATCCCACCATCCGCGCGCTGCCCGACAGCCGGCCCGGCAAGAACGCGAAATGGCACAACGAGATCGTCACCAGCGTGAACCTCACGATCAAGACCGAGGACGGCGGGGAGTACCGCATCCAGGGCAATGCCCGCTTCTTCGTGGTGCGCGGGGACTCCGCGCTGATCCCGCGCGAGCTGGGGTTCGGTCCCGATTCGACGCGCTGGTACATCGACGAGTGGCGCGACGAGACCTTGCAGGGGTCCGCCGGCGCCGTGGCACCGGCCGGCCCGGGCGCTTCGCTGGCCACCGGGGCCTTCCGAAGGGTGACGGCCTCCGCGCTCGCCGGCCCCGCCGGCCGGCCGGCTGCCCCCGCGGCGGCCACCTGGCCCTACGAGATGACCTGGGGAGCGCTCAACGCGCTCTACGCCTACTAGCCGGGAGGACGGGCCGCGCCACGCGGCGACCGGGAGCAGGCCATGAGCGGCCCGCGGGACCATCCCCCGCGGGCCGCTTCGGCTCCGGTGCCCGGAATGGAACGAGGGGGGCGCCCGGAGGCGTCCCCCTCGTGTCCGTTTGCGACTACCGCGATCAGAACGTGTAGGTCGCGGTGACCTTCGGGAACAGCGCGTTGCCGTCGAAATCGTACGCATCGTAGCCGGTCGTCTGGCCACTGATGAAGTACGGCCCGTTGTGGAAGAAGTCCGGGTTCACGGTCGCGTCGAGCTGCAGGTTGCCGAACTTGAAGCCCGCGCCCAGCATCATCGTGAAGGGCGAGTACTTCTCGGTCGTGGTCTGCGTCGGGTAGTCGGGATCCGGAACCACGTCGCCGTCGGCGTTCAGCTCGAAATGCTTGGTCTCGTTCTTGTACGAGTAGAACACGCCCTGCTGGGCGCCGAACCGCAGCGTCAGCCACGAGTTCAGGTGCGTCTCGAGCGACGCGAAGATCGTCGGCATCATGGTCTCGGTGTACTTGTACTCGTCGGCGACGTACGGAGCCGAGTAGGTGACGTTCGGGTCGCCCTCGCCGCCACCGCCGTAGTAGTCATAGGTGACTTCGACGTCGCGGTACTTCACCTCTTCCTTGTTGCTCGCGATCGTCGCGCCGAGGACCAGCAGGTCGTTCTGGTTCAGCGTCCAGTTGCCCGCGATGCCGAGCTGCCAGCCACTGATCTTGTCGTCCATCGGCGTGAAGTCGAGCTTCACCGCGCGGGTGCTGGTCAGGCTGTCCGGCAGGTAGAACTCGCCCTTGTAGCCCACGTTGAAGCTGTAGAACTTGAACACCGGCACGAGCAGCAGGTTCGGCTGGGCCTGCCACAGGGCGCGGGCAGCGACCAGGTAGGCCGCCGAGCCGTCGTTCTCGTACTTCTGGCCGGGGGTGAGGCTCTCTTCGGCGTAGTAACCGTAGTTGCCGGAGAACTCCCCGTGGTCGTACAGCGTGTCCTTGGCCATGAAGGTCCGGCTCTGGTACAGGATCGAGCCCTCGACGGTCAGCTTCGGGCTGAACTCGTAGCCGAGGCCCGCGCCGAAACCGAGGACGTTGCGGTGCCAGTTGAGCTCGGACGGGCTGTAGCTCTCCCACCAGTCGCCCTTGATGTCGTTCCAGCCGCCGTAGTAGCCGTAGTAGATCGACGGGTCACCCTCGATCCGGCCGTAGGAGCGGTTCATCTGCAGGCCGAGGCTCATCGAGCCGAACTTCTTGCCCCAGACGATGTCGAACGCGTGCTCGGTGTTGTGATTGGGATCCCAGCTGTCGTAACCGGCGCCGGGGGCCGTGTTGGCGTCGCCCTGGCCGATCTGAGCGGTCTCTTCGCTGAGACGCAGGGCGATGGCGCCGTACTTGCCGTCCCAGAGGTTGTTGAGGATGACGCCCACGCCACGGTCGCGCGTGTAGGTGTCGCCTTCCACGTTGCCGAACTCGCCGAAGACGACGTTTCCGACACAGCTGACTTCCGAAAGGTACGTATAGACGTTCGTGTAGTCCTTGATGTAGTCGCTCTGGATGGCCATGCCCTGCACGCGGGCGGTCGAGGCGGCTGCCACGACCGGGAACGCGATGAGCAGGACCGACGCCAGGAGCAGCCACTTCACGGTGCGAGAACTCATTAGAACAGCCTCCTTGCTCGAGAGAGCTACGAAATCCACGAAACAGAATCACCGCCGGTCTGGATGGCCGGGGCACTGCCACGCGGTCTGGTTCGGAGCCCCACCTCCTTTCATAGGTTCTTTTTTGAAATCCGTCATTGACAAGGCAAAGGCTCCACCGCCTCCGTGCGGGTGGAGCTCACCAAGAAGTAGCCAAGACCTTGGGTTCCCACCCCAGGTCCCTGGCACACGCCCGCAGGGAAACTAGGGAAACTGACGAAAGCCTGTCAAGTCGAATCGCACCACCGGGGGTCACGGCGGACTCATCCGGTGGCCGCTGGAAGCCTCATCCATCCCACGCTTTGAGGCATTAGCTCGTTGTCGTACAATTTGTTACCAGATTCTGACGAGCTGATTCTCACCATCCCGCGGCAGTGCGCGAAGTACCCGCCACCGAGCCCGATCCCGACGTGGCCGGGGGGGTGCCCCGGCAATGCGAAGAAGATGAGGTCGCCAGGCCCCGGCCGCTCGTCGATGGCAAGCCGCCGCGAGGCCTTGAACTGGTGCGCGGCATCCCGCGGAAGTCCAAGTCCCTGTTCGGCGAGCACCTGCTGGACGAAGCCGGAGCAGTCGAGCCCGAGGGCGGTCCGCCCACCCCAGTGATACGGGACCCCGAGCAGGCTGAGGACCCGGTCGAGAAGCGCGGGCCGCTCCCCTCGGCAGGCCAATGATGCGACCGGCACCCAGCCCCTGCGCCCATCCGGCAGCTCGACACGGCGATGGCCCCCCCGGCGGCGTCCGGGGATCACCCGGCTGTTCAGGAACAGCGGGCTCACGAGAGCCCCCCTGCCGGTCCCGGTCCGGGCTTCGGCGATGGGAACGGCCACCCGCGCGACCGACTTCTCCTGCCAGGACCGGGCCCGGGCGATCGGCACGCGGACGAGCCCCCAGTCCCGGACCCAGCCACGGTAGCCATCCGCCAGGCCCTCGACCCGCCACCAGCTCCCGCCGGGACGCCCTCCGATCACCCGGACGACCTCGCCCAGCAGGAGTTGGCTGGTGAGTTCCGCCCCGTGCGCGGGGCTGCGGCGCAGGTCCAGCGCCGCCAGCGAGACGACCGCGTGCGTGAGCCGGCTCATGCGGGACCGGCGCCCACGACTCGCTCCAGCGTCCTGATCATCGGGTTGATCTCCACGCTCCACAGGGGCTTTCCCGGGCCGAATCGGGGTCCCCTGGCCCGGGCCCACGGCTCCCGGCGGCCCGGGGATAGCCCATCTCACGGACATCGGGCGCACCCGGCTCGACCGGGGCGAGCTCGACCGGAACGGCAAGCTAGCATAGCCCCCCCGGGCCCACCACTTCCGCCGGCCCTTCCCGGGCACGCGGCGCCGGTGAGGGCGGGGGCCCCGCCAGGCACGCCCTCGCCGCGCCGGTTCTCCCCGGAGAGCCGTTGGGAGGAGACCTCTTGACCTGCGCGGTCCGCTGCCACAATGATGGAGGAGTCGCGACCGGGGCCGTTCGATGCGTCCGAGAAAACCCGTTCAAGCAGGTACCAGTGTCCCGATACCCGAGCCCCGTGACCTGGTGTCTCCTGGCCGAGTTGGCCCTGCTGGCCGCTCCGGCGAGGGCGACCATGCCCACGATCTCGGGCCGGCCGCCGGCTGAGGTATCCGCCGCGTTCCGCGACGGGCTCTTCGACCTCCCCGCCCCCCGGACCGTCCTGGGCACGAGCGCGGTCCAGCAGGCCTTCCGGATCCCGGTGGTCCTCGTCTCGTACACCGACGCCCCCCTCGCCTACGCCGGCGCCGACTTCGACCTCGCCCTCTTCGACACGACCCAGGCCACTCCCACGGGGTCGGTCCACGACTACTACGACTGGGTCTCGAGCAATCGCATCAGCGTGGTCGGGCGGGTGGTGGCGACGGTGGCGTTGCCGCACGACAAGCTCTACTACGGTTACAACAGCTTTGGACTGTCCCGCACGTCCACCCCGCACAACTCCGCCGGGCTGGTCATCGACGCCCTGAACGCCTGCGCCGCGCAAGTCCAGTGGTCCGACTTCGACCTCGACCGGGACGGCTTCGTGGACATGCTCTGGGTGGTCCACGCCGGCCTCCCCGGGGAGGCCGCCCCGGACCGTTTCAACAACGACCTGTGGTCCATCACCTCCCGGCTCTCCACCTTCTGGAGCGGCACCGGCGCCTACCAGACCCCCGAGCACGTCCCGGGCTCACTCACCCAGCACATGCGAATCGACCGTTTCACCATCCTGCCGGAGCTCTCCTACTTCGCCCCCGGACAGCGCTCGGAGATCGGCGTCTACTGCCACGAGTTCGGCCACGCCCTGGGCCTGCCGGACCTCTACGACACCCGGGACGGCGGGACGACCAATTCGGGCCCCGGCAACTGGTCGCTGATGGGGACCGGCGCCTATGGAGGCGACGGCCACTCGCCCGAGTACCCGGCCCACCTCGGGGCCTGGCCCACGCTCTTCCTGGGCTGGACGCAGGTGCTCGCGCCCACGGAGGACACGCCGGTCGTGCTGCCCCCGCTCGGCATCGGGAACCAGGTCCTGCAACTCTCCTTCCAGGGCGAGGCCAACCCGGAGCACTTCCTGGTCGAGGCCCGCCGGCAGGCGGGCTTCGACCGCAATCTGCCCGCGGGCGGACTCGTCGTCTACCACGTCAACGACGCGGTGATCGGCCAGGGCATCCAATCCAACTCGGTCAACTCGGGAGCGGTCCCGGGACTCGTCGTCGAAGAGGCGGCCGGGACCACCGATCTCACCAGTGGCGTCAACCGCGGTGATGCGGGCGACGTCTACCCGGGCGCGAGCGGCCGGGCCGCGCTGTTCGACGACACGCCGCCACCCAACACCCTCACCTTCCTGGGCGCCCCGACGGGCGTGGGCCTCTACGACATCGCCCCGATGGCGGACGGGATGAGCTTCCTCGCGCAGGTCCGCGCGACCGGCTGGGAGCCGGCCGCCGACCGCACGGTCGGCGAGTACACCCCGTCCGAGACGCCGACCACCGCAGCCAGGGCGGCGCTGGCGCCCAGCGGGACCGGTTACTCGGTCGCGAGCGAGACGCGCCTCGGCCATCTCCAGATCGTCCTGCGCTCGCGGCGCGCAGGCGAGTGGGGCGAGGGCGTCGTCGTCTCGCAGTCCTCGGGCGACGCCTTCGAGCCCGCCCTGGCCGTGCTCGGCACCGACGACCTCGCGCTCGTGTGGTGCGACACGCGACTCGGGCCGATCCGCATCTTCTACCGCGCCCGGGTCGGTGGCGTGTGGACGTCGGAGCAGGTCCTCAGCACCCTTTCGGGCGAGCACCGGGCCCCCTCCGTCGGGGCCGATCGCAAGGGCGGCGTCCACGTCGCCTGGGTCCTGATCGGGCAGGACCTGCCGAACATCCAGTACCTGAGGTTCCCCTACCTGTCACCCTTCGGGCAGTCGTTCACGTTGTCGGGCGTCAGCGAGTCGGCCGCGAACCCGCTGGTCACGGTCCTGCCATCGGGGGGCGCCGTCGTGATCTGGGCGAACAATGCGAACTGGCCGACCACCCTGTGGTTCTCGCGCTGCGGTCTCGACTCCCTCCCCGGAACGGGCCTGCGGCTGACTCCCCAGAACGGGCTGTCCCAGACGTGGGTCTCGGCGCTGGCCGAGTCGAGTGGCACGCTGCACAGCCTGTGGATCGAGAGCGGCGCGACCGGGAGCGAGCTGCACTACCAGCGGCGCCTGGCCCTGGGGGGATTCGCGCCCGCGGACACCGTGATCGAAACCAGCAACAGCACGCTCGCCGGGGCGCGGCTCGCGCGCGACGCCGAAGGCGGCCTGCACGTGGTGTTCGAGCGCTCGGTGAGCGGAGTCACGCACATTCGCTACCGCCGCCGGCATCCCAGGCTCGGCTGGGACGCCAACAGCACGGACATCACCCAGGCCACGGCGGAAGCGGCCGTGCAACCCGCCGTGCTCGCCTCCTCGCCGGGGAACGTGACCGTGCTCTTCCGGAGCTATCAGGGGGGAACGGCCCACTTCATGGAACGCCGCCGGCTCACCGACTGGCGCCCGCCGCTCGCCGTCCCGCTCACCGCCGCGCTCGCCGTGCCGTCGCCGATCTCGATCCGGCCCAATCCGGCGCTCGCGGGCCGGGAGGTCGAGTTCCGCTGGGCAGCTGCACCCGGGGGGACGGCCGCGGAAGCGCTCGAAATCTACGACCTGGCCGGGCGGCGGGTGGCCGTGGTGGAACTGCTGCCCCGGGGCCCGGAGTCGCGGGGTCGCCTGGCGAGCGGCCAGACGCGGCCCTGGGTGGCCGGCGTGTACTTCGTGCTCCCCCGCGGGGCCCATGGCCCGGCGCAACGCCTCGTGGTCCTCCGCTGAAGCCCCCCCGGTCGTCCCGCCTCCACCGCCGCGCCGGTGCGACCCTCCTGGGGCTCGCGGCGCTGGCGGCGCTGGTGGCGCTGGCGGCCCACGCGGGGCCGGCCGCCAGGGAGCGTGCCCTGCCCGACCCATCCTCCCAGGAGCCCCCGGTGCTGCTCGGCGGGTTGCTTCCGCTCGATGACGGCACGATCTCGCGCTGGCCGTGGGCCGGCGCGTGGACGTGGCCGCTCGGGGCCGCCAGCGACTTCACCCAGCCCTCTCCCGCCGGCGAGCCGGCGTGGCAACTGTTGCGCGGCTTCGCGATCACCGGCGACGTCCACTTCGGCGCCGACCTGGCCAACGGCCGCGGGGGCGACGTCGTGCGCGCCGCGGCCAACGGTCTCGTGGTGGTCGTCCACGATCGCCCGGACGGCAGCGGCTTCGGCTGCCACGTCGTGCTGGCCCACCGCACCCCCGACGGCGACATCGCCTACAGCGTGTATGCGCACCTGCGCAACAGCTCGACCCGCGTCCGGCAGAGCCAGGCCGTGTGGGCCGGCGAACCGCTGGGCGAGGTCGGCCACAGCGGGCGCGCCACCACCGACCACCTGCATTTCGAGGTGCGCCAGACCCGTGACCCCGCCGCGCGCTGGGAGAACGAGGCTGCCATGGACCCGCTGCCCTTCCTGGAGCAGCGGCTGCCGGCCCATCGCGCCGACACCGGCACGACCGGGCCCTACCTCGAGTGGGCCGAACGCGCCGGCCTGATCGGGCGCGAGTCCCGGGGGGACGAGCCGCTGGAGCGCGCGACCTGGCAACTCCTCCTGGCACGCGCGGCGCGGCTTCCGCTGCCGGACCTCCCCGCCGACGCCGGCTCGCTGCGCGAGACGCTGGTGGACGCGGGCCTGCTACCCATGCGCGAGCACGCCGCGCTGCGTCGGCCCGCCACCTGGCGCGACCTGCGCCGCGACCTCGTGGCGCTGGCCGCGTTCGGCGCCAACCTGCCCCCCGCCCCGCTCGAGGCGGCGCTCCATCGCCGGGCCTGCCGGCAGCGGTTCGGCCTCGAGAACCCCGCGAAGGATCTCGACGGCCTGTACAGCAAGGATCCGCCCACGCTGGCGGACGCCTGCCTGCTGCTGGCCGACCTCTCGGCGAGCGTTCCGCCACCGGCTTCCGCGCCCGGGGAACGGCCGCGCTGAACGCGCGGGCGCCGGTCCCGCGCGCCGGCGCCCCGCGCTTGACCCCGGGCGGCGGCCATGTCAACGTCCCGACGTCAGAGGCCATGACGGGGACGAGTAGGCGCGCGGCGCGTACCAGCGAGTCGGGGACGGTGTGAGCCCGGCACCCACGCGCGCGTCGAAGATCACCCCCGAGCCGCCGACCGAACGGCGGGCGCCACCGCGGGATCCCAGCGGCGCCCCCCGCTAGGCTCGGCCGCCTGCCCCGCGTCAGTGGGCTGGAGCCATCCACGATGGCTCCCGAGGCGCCGGCTGCGAGGCCCGCGCGAAGTCGGGTGGCACCGCGGCCCCGTCCGCCCCGACGCCCAGGCGTCGGGGCGCTTGCTTTTGCAGTCCGTTCGTCACGTTGGAGGAATCGATGGCCGGCTATCGCGACACGCTGAACCTGCCGCGGACGGACTTCCCGATGAAGGCCGACCTGCTCAAGCGCGAACCGGAGCGCCTGGCCTGGTGGAAGGAACGCGACCTCTACCGCAAGCTGCGCGCGGCGCGGGCCGGGCGGCCCGTGTGGCTGCTGCACGACGGCCCCCCGTACTCCAACGGCCACCTCCACATGGGGACGGCCGCCAACAAGATCTGGAAGGACGCCGCGGTGCGCCAGGCGTCGCTCATGGGCTGGGACTCGCCCTACGTGCCCGGCTGGGACAACCATGGCATGCCGATCGAGACGCGCGTGGCGAGCGAGTTCCGCGAGAAACGGCTCCAGCCCGACCGCATCGCGCTGCGGCGCCGCTGCCGCGAGTACGCCGCAGAGTGGGTCGGCGTGCAGCGCGAGGAGTTCGAACGCCTCGGTGGCTGGGGGGAATGGGAGCACCCCTACCTGACCATGGACACCAACTTCGAGGCCGCGATCCTCGAGGCCTTCGCCGGCCTCGCGGCGCGCGGCTTCATCCAGCGCGGCCTGCGTTCGATCCACTGGTGCCCGACCGACAAGACCGCGCTGGCCGAGGCCGAGATCGAGTACCAGGACGATCCGTCGCCCTCGATCTACGTGCCGTTCCCCCTGCGCTCCGACCCGCGCGGCGCGCTCGCCGCGTGGCCCGGGATCGCGGCCGTGGCATGGACCACCACTCCCTGGACCCTGCCCGCGAACGTGGGCCTCATGGTGGACCCCGACGCCGACTACGCCGTGGTCCGTGCGGCGGACCGTCACTGGCTGCTGGCCGCCGCCCGGCTCGAGGCGGTGGCGAAGGCCGTGGGCTGGGACGACCCGCAGGTCGACGGGCGGGTGCGCGGGCGCGACCTGGTGGGCGGCATCTTCGAGAACCCCTGGGGGCGCGATTCCCGCGTCGTCGACGGGATGCCGTTCGTCAACCTCGAGGACGGTACCGGGCTGGTGCACACCGCGCCCGGCCACGGCAAGGAGGACTTCGCCGTCGGCCAGCGCGAGGGCCTCGAGGTGGCCTGCCCGGTGGACGAAGGCGGCCGCTTCCTCGAGGGAGCGGAGCCCTTCGTGGGCCGCAGCGTGCTCGACGTGAACGCCGACATCATCGCGTGGCTGAAGGACCGCGGCCGGCTGCTCGCCGCCGCTTCGTTCGTCCACTCCTACCCGCACTGCTGGCGCTGCCGCCAGCCGGTGATCTTCCGCGCCACCGACCAGTGGTTCATGATCATCGACCATCGGGACCCCACCGGGCCGCCTCCCCATCCGTCTCATCGCGAACGGTCACTGGTGGCAATTGAGTTCGTGAACTGGGACCCGCCGTCATCGCAGAACCGCATCCGCGAGTCCGTGCGCGGTCGGCCCGACTGGTGCCTATCGCGCCAGCGCTCCTGGGGCGTGGGCATCCCCGCCGTCTACTGCGAGGCCTGCGGCGAGCCCATCCTCGACGAGGGCGTGATGCGCCGCGCGGTCGAACAGACCCGCGCGCACGGCTCGGACGCCTGGTACGAGCGCCCGGTCGAGGAGTTCCTGCCGCCCGCCCTCAAGTGCCCGAAGTGCGGCGCAACCGGCCCGTTCCGCCGCGAGACCGACATCCTCGATGTGTGGTTCGACTCGGGCTCGACCCACCGCGCGGCACGCGCCACGCACCCCGCGCTCGATGCGGCGTGGACTCGTGCAAGCCAAGCGGTGCGGCTAGACCGGAAAGGACCCGACGATCGGATCGTGTTCTTCGAGGGACCCGACCAGCACCGCGGCTGGTTCAACTCCTCGTTGATGGTTGCCGTCGGCACCACCGGCCTGCCGCCCTACACCGACGTGTGCACCCACGGCTGGGTGCTGGACGGCGAGGGCCGCGCCATGCACAAGTCGCTGGGCAACGTCATCCTGCCCCGCGAAGTGGTGAAGAAGCACGGCGCCGAGATCGTGCGCTGGTGGGCACTGGCCACGGACTGGCGCACCGACGTGCGGGTCAGCGACGAGATCCTCGAGCGCGCCGCCGACGCCTACCGGAAGGTGCGGAACACCTTCCGCTTCCTGCTCGGCAACCTCGGGGACTTCTCCCCCGCGCAGGCCCTGCCGCGCGAGCGCCTCACCGCCGTGGACCGGGCCTTCAGCGACGCGCTCACCGCGCGGCTGGGGCGGGTGCGCGAGGCCTGGCAGGCGCTGCAGTTCCACCGCGCGCTCGACCTGCTGCTCGGGTTCTGCACGGTGGACCTCTCCGCGGTCTTCCTCGACGTGGCGAAGGACCGCCTCTACACCCTGGCGCCGGACGATCCGAAACGGCGCTCGGCGCAGACCGTGCTCTGGCAGGCGCTGCACGACCTGGCCATCGCCGCCTCCCCGGCGCTCGCCTTCACCGCCGAGGAGGTCTGGCAGCACCACCCCGCCCTGCTGGCCGAGTGCGAGAGCGTACATCTCGCGCGCTGGCCGGAGCCGCCCGCGGCCTCCGACGAGGAGTGGGAATTCCTGCACGCGGTGCGCGACGCGGTGAACGCCGCGCTCGAGCCGCTGCGCGCGGCGAAGACGCTGGCCTCGCCGGCGGATGCCGAGGTGACGCTCACCGCCGCGCCCGGGGTGATCGCCCGGCTGCGCGGTTACGATGCCGAGCTGGCCGCGTTCCTGATCGTGGCGCGGGCCGAGCTGGCGGAAGGACCGGCGGCGGCCGCCGCCGCGGGCGGTGACGGAGCCGGCCTCGAGCTCGAGGTCGCCGTGCGCCAGACCGGGCTCGCGAAGTGCGAGCGCTGCTGGATGCGCCGGGCGGACGTCGCGGCCGAGGGCGAGCGCGCCGGCCTGTGCGGGCGGTGCGTGGCGGCGCTGGAGGCGACGGGGAAGCGGCCGGGCGGCTGATCGAAGGCGGCGCTCGGGGCGCTCGCCGCTCCCACCCCCCGCTACTCCCCCAGGTCCAGCATGGCCTGGCGCGGGTAGCGGGCCTTCAGGGCGTTCACCAGCTGTTCGAAGGCCTCGGTCTCGCCCTGGAGCGGCACGCTGTCGGTGTCGATCTCCAGCACCTCCGTCTCGGCGCGGGCGCGCCGCATCCAGTCGTCGTAGGCGTCGTTCAACCGGGCGATGTAGTCGATGCCGATGCTCTGTTCGCTGGCACGCCCGCGGCGCGCGATGCGTCCCATCAGCACCTCGGGGCTCGCCTTCAGGTAGACGATGAGGTCCGGCTTGCGCAGGAAGCCCACCAGCACGTGGAACAGCGACGTGTAGTTGCGGTAGTCCACCGCCGTCATCGAGCCCTGGTCGTGCAGCACCCGGGCGAAGATCTCGGCGTCCTCGTAGATGGTGCGGTCCTGGATGAACGGCAGCGGGCTGGCGCCGATCTGCACCTGGGCCTTGAAGCGCTCGCTCAGGAAGTAGATCTGCAGGTGGAAGCTCCAGCGCGACATGTCGGCGTAGAAGTCGTCGAGGTAGGGGTTCTGGATGACCGGCTCGTAGTACGCCATCCAGCCCAGCTCCGCGCTGAGCCGCGTGGTGAGCTCGGTCTTGCCGACCCCGATGTTCCCGGCGATGGCGAGGAAGTAGCCCGGGCTCATGACCGCTCCTCCCCCGTCCCGGCCGCGTCGTCGCCTTCCTCGTCCGCGACCTCCGCGGCCTCCGGCTGCCCGGGCACGTCGGGCTTGCGGTAGCGCCCCGCGTCGATGCCGTGCTTGCGCAGCAGGTCGTGGAAGGTGGGCCGGCTCACCTTGATGTCGCGCGCCGCGCGCGTGATGTTGCCGGCGTTCCGGGTGAGCGCGTCGGCCAGCAGGCGCTGCTCGGCCTCGTCGCGGGCGGCCTGCAGGCTCTGCGGTCCCTCCTCGGGCGCCGCCTCCAGCTCGAGGTCCGCGGGCCGCACGTAGGCGTCCGGGGCCAGGATGACGGCCCGCTGCACGCGGTTCTCCAGCTCGCGCACGTTGCCCGGCCAGGGGTGCGCCTGCACCGCCCGCAGCCCCGCCTGGGTGAAGCCGCGGATGCGCCGGTTGTGGTGCTTCGCGTAGTACTCGAGGAAGTACTCCGCCAGCAGCCGCAGGTCGTCGCCGCGTTCGCGCAGCGGCGGCACCACGATGTTGACCACGCTGAGGCGGTAGAACAGGTCCTCGCGGAAGCTCCCCGCGGCGATCGCGGCCTTGAGGTCCTGGTTGGTCGCGGCCACGACGCGCGCGTCCACCTTGCGCTGCTCCCGCCCGCCGACGCGTTCGACCACCTTGTCCTGGAGGAAGCGCAGCAGCTTCACCTGCAGGTGCCGGGGCAGCTCGGCGATCTCGTCCAGGAAGATGGTGCCTCCCTCGGCCAGCTCGAGCTTGCCCTCGCGCGTGCGATGGGCGTCGGTGAAGGCCCCGCGCTCGTGGCCGAACAGCTCGCTCTCGAGCAGCTGCTCGGGGATGGCCCCGCAGTTGATCGGCACGAACGGGCCGGTCCGCCGCGCGCCGGCCGAGTGGATGGCGTGGGCCACCAGTTCCTTGCCGGAGCCGTTCTCCCCGGTGATGAGCACCGTCGCGTCGGTCGCGGACACGCGCTCGACCAGCGCGAACACCCGGCGGATCGCTTCGGACTCCCCGACCAGCCGGTGGTAGCGCTTCGGGCCGCCGAGCACCGCGGCGCCCCGCGACTGCTCGATCGAGCGCACGTGGAACGCGCGCCGCAGAATGCCCCGGAGCTCCTCGAGCTCGATCGGCTTGGAGTACCAGTCCACCGCGCCGCGATGGATCGCGAGCAGGGCGTTCCGCGGGTCGTCGTTCCCCGTGACCATGACCACCTTGGTCAGCGGGTACTGGTCCACGATCTCGTCGAGCAGCTGCAGCCCGTCCTCTGGCCCGCCTTCGCTGTCCAGCGTCAGGTCGAGCGTCACCACGCTGGGGCGCTCCTCCCGCAGGCGGCGGCGCGCCTCCTCGGCCGACGAGGCGGTCAGCACCTCGTAGTCCTCCTGGAGGCCCCAGCGCAGCTGGTTCCGGATGCTCTCCTCGTCGTCGACGATCAGGACCTTCTCGCGGCTCATACGGGCGTCTCCGCGCTCTCCGCGGCGGGGAGCGGCAGGTGCACGTCGAACGTCGTGCCCGCGCCCGGGCGGCTCTCGACCGTGATGGTCCCTCCCAGGGCCTCGACGATGTTCCGGCACTGGCTGAGACCCACGCCCAGCCCGGCGGACTTGGTGGTGGCGAACGGGCGGAACAGGGACGTGCGGACGAATTCCTCGCTCATCCCGCGCCCGGTGTCGCGCACGCGGAGCAGGAGGCTCGGCGCGCCGGCACCGTCCGACTCGAGCGCGGAGGTCAGCTCGATCTCGCCGGGCCCGCCGAGCGACTCGCGCGCGTTGGTGAGCAGGTTGACGAGCACGCGCAACGTGAGCCGGCGGTCGAGTGCGACCGTCCCGGGCCCGCCGCAGTGGAGCCGGAACCGCACGTCCGCTGCGGTCGACCCGGCCCCGCTCAACCCGCTCGCCGCGACCGCCTCCTCCAGCAGGCCCTTGAGGTCGCAGGGCGCCAGCGTCAGCTCGCCGGGGCGCGCCATCCCCGCCACCTGGTTCATGAGCTGCGTGAGGCTCGTCACGGTCCCCTCGACGGTCTTCAGCACGTCGCGCTGGAACTCCGCGTTGTCCATGAAGCGGCGCGCGTTCTGCACCACGAGCGAGAGGCCCGAGACCTGGTTCTTGATGTCGTGGAGCACATAGCTCGAGAGCCGGTTCAGCGACTCGAGCTGCCGCGTCTCGGCCAGCTGCTCCGCCAGCCGCGCGAACCACAGGGCCGCGCCCAGCTGGCGGGTCAGCGCGCCGAGGAACTCGGCGTCCTCGTAGCTGTACGCCTCGTGATCGCGCTTCTCGGAGAGCCACAGGAGCCCCACGATGTTCTCGCCGGCCCGCAGCGGGGCACACACCGCGGCCGCCATCACCTGGATGGCCGGGCGGTTCTCGACCGCGATGGGGATGAGGTCCAGGTCCCGCCGCACCTCGCGGAACACCACCGGCCGGCCCGTGCGCTCCAGCTCGCACACCAACGCGTTGCCGGGATCGATCACCGCCGGCATGGCGGCCGGGCCGTGCAGCCGGCGGAACGGGGCGGCGGCGCCGGGCCGCCCGGCCATGCGCTCGTCGCGCACGTAGACCGCGGCCCGCTCGGCCCCGAAGATGGAGCACACCATCACCTCCATCTGGCGCGCGACGTCGTCCGGCCGGGCGGTCGGCACGATGCCCGCGCTCACGCGCTCCCACTCGCGCCGGTAGTCGTACCGGTTGGCGTAGAAGTTGCGGTCGACGAAGCGCTTCACCGCGCGGTTGGCGCGCGGGCTCAGCGTCAGCAACAGTCCGCCGCCGCCGGCCAGCAGGTAGAAGGCGAGGCTCACGCCGCGCTTGGCGTCCGGCGAGAGCACCGGGACGACGTTGGCCAGCACCGCCATCAGCAGGAGGAAGGAGCCGGCCAGGGTGAGCGAGACCGAGGAGTAGTAGATCACCGGCCGCGCCACCGGCACGCTCATGTCCGAGAGGCGCCGCCGCGCCAGCGCCAGGGCGGTGACCGTTCCCGCCACGAACATGGGCATCGCGCTCGCCGCCAGCCACGACACCCACAGGCCGCTGAACAGCAACCCGCCCGAGACCAGCAGCACCTCGCTCAGGATGCCCACCAGGAACGCGACGAACAGCGGACGCAGCCACGACTGCACGGTGGCCGGGGCGATGCGCAGCATGCGCTCGAGGTTCATGAGCACCGCCACCATCACGACCACCAGGTACATGAGGTAGATCTTGCCCATCGGGCCGAAACGGATCACCGCTTCGCCGCGCGCACCGATCACGTCGCGGACCACCCAGGGCGTGCCGGCGACGGCCCACAGGATCGCGCAGCCCACCAGCGCGAGCGTTAGGTAGGCCCCCGCCTGGCGGACCTGCTTCCACGGGTCGGGCCGGGCCAGCACCACGCTGAGCGCGAGCCAGAGCCAGGACGCCAGCGCCGAGACCTGCGCCAGGTAGGTGGCCCAGGTGCGCGCCCCGAGGGCGGAGTCGGAGTGCACGATGCCGAGCGTGCCGGCCTGGAACGCCGCCATGCTGAGGAACGCCGACGAGAAGAGCAGGGTGACCAGCCAGTGCCCGCGTCGCAACAGGGCGAGCAACCCGATCATCGCGGCGAGCAGCGCGCTCGCGGTGACGAGGCTGCTCTGGAGCGGCAGGTACGTCAGGTCCAAGTCGTGTCCTCCTATCGGTGCGCGCCGGCCCGGCGATCCACGGCGTCGAGGACCCGGCGGCGCAGGCCGGGGTCCACCGACCGGGCGGCGGCCGCCCGGTACAGCGCCGTCGCCAGGTCGGCGTCGTTCAATTTCGTCTCCGCATCCTCTCCCGCTCTCGCCAGCAACCCGGCGTCGAGCTCCGCTTCCGGGTACCGCCGCAGGAGCGCGCCGAGCGCGCCGCAGCCGCCGCGGGTGTCGCCGGTCTCGAACAGCAGGCGCGCGCGGACCTCGCCCGCCCGGACCTGCACGTCGTCATCCTGATGGCTGGCGATCAACGCGTCCAGCGTGGCCAGCGCGTGCCGCGCTTCCGTGAGTCCCAGTTCGCGCTCCCCCTGCCCGAGGTGGTAGCGGACCACGCGCACCATGGACTCGAAGGCCCGCGGATGTGTCGGCATGGCGCTGATCAGCGCATGATACTCCCCGCGGGCCTGGTCCCAACGGCCCAGGTCCTCGAGGAGTCGCGCGCGGCCGAAGCGGGCCTCCGCCAACGCGTCCGGCGCGTCGGGCGCCTCCTGGAGCAGTGCCTCGTAGGTCCGCAGCGCCGAGTCCGGGACGCCGCGCGCCCGCCAGGCCTCGGCGGCCACCAGCAGGGACGCCGGGCGCTCGACGCCGGCGAAGTCGCGCGCCGCCCACGCCGCGTAGGCCAGCGCCGTGTCGGGCAGCGCACTCGAGAGCGCCTGGCGGGCCAGCGCCAGCACCAGCCGCGGGGTCAGCGCGGTCGCCGGGCCGGCGAGCGCGTTCCGGAGCGCGGCGCGCGCGCCCGGCGCGTCCCCGCGGGCCGAGCGGGCCTCGCTGACCCGCACCCAGAGCGCCGGTGCCGCCGGTTGTCCGCGGCGCGTGGCCAACAAGCGCAGGCAGGCGGCCTCGGCCGCGCGCGACAGCGAGTCCGCGCCGCCCGCGTCGCCGCGCGCGCGCCGTTCGCGGGCCACGCGCATCGGCGCGTCCAGCACCGCGTCGAAGACCGTGCCGGCGCGCGGATCGGCCGCCGGGTAGTCCCGAGCGATGGCGACCCAGGCCGCCTCCGCGTCCGCCGCACGTCCCGAGCCCGCCAGCAACTCCGCCCGGGCCACCGCCGCACGGAGCGAGACGGCCGGGACCGCCGCGTAGTCACGGCGCACGCGGTCGTACTCCGTCACGGCCGGGTCGAAGCGCTCCTGCAGCTCCGCCAGCCGGCCGCGCAACAGCGCGGCGCGTCCCGACGCCTCCAGCACGTCGAAGGCCATGCGGTCGCCGGCACGCGCCCGCTCCGCCCAGGCCTCCGCCGGGAAGCGCCGCGTGACCGAGCGGCACGCCGCTTCCGCCCGCGCCCAGTCGGCGGGGGCCGCCAGTTGGGGATTGATCTCGATCCTCCCGACCGCGCGTTCCGCGCGCCAGGCCCCGCGCTCCGCGCGCCAGCGCGCCCACAGCCCGACCTCGCCACAGCCCGCGGCCAGCAGTGCCAGGGCGATCACGACGGCCAGCCGGCCCCGCCCCCCCACCCGGGACGCCCTCGCGCTCATGCTTCCTCCCCGGGCTCGTCGGCCACCGCACCGAGGTAGGCCAGCGTCGAGCTCCCGGCCAGCAGGAACGACACCGCAAGACCGACGAACAGCCGCACCGCCGTGACCCAGGCGACCAGCTCCGGGGTCCCGCGATCCACCAGCAGGCCGCTCCTCTGCCACAGCGCATCGAACGGCAGGAGCGGCAGCAGGGTGACCAGCCCGAGCAGCAGGGCCGCCCAGAAGCCGCGGGCCCACGCCCTCGGCAGGCCCGCGAGCGCCTGCCCCAGCCCGCGCCGCTCGAGCACGATCAGGCACGGAAGGTAGAGGAAGAGCGCCTGCAGCCCGGCCGTGCCCGCCATGGTCACGGCGTATCCGAGGGCGCGCGCGAGCCCGCCCCGGCCGGCCAGGGCCAGGTCGAGCAGGCCCGTGAAGCCCAGCACCAGCAACTGGAAGGGCAACTGCGCCAGCACCAGTGTCAGCGCCCGCGGCGCGGTCTCCCGCCACGCTTCACCGGCCGCCAGCGTCTCCCGGCGCCAGCGCGCGGCGAAGAGCCGGGTGCTCCAGCCCGTCGCGACCGCGCCGACCAGCGAGCCGAGGACCAGGTCCACGCGCGAGTAGAGGAACGGCAGCGCCCGGAAGAAGCCGGGGTAGTGGAGCGCCGGCTCGCCGGCGACCGCCCGCACGAACGGGGCGACCGTCCCGGCGAGCAGGGGATGCGCGAAGCCCAGGAGCGCCGCCAGCACCGCGCACTGCAGCGTGCCGAGCACGAGCCACGGGCCCCACAGGCGGCCGGCCCGCGACTCGCGCAACGAGAGCCACAGCGCCTGCCCCGCCAGCGTCAACTGCTCGAGCATCCTCACGGCCCCGGCCTCCGTTCCGCCGCGGCGAACACGCCCGGCAGCGCCCGCGCGACGCGCGCGGCGAAGTCGTCGAGCGCCGCCGCGCTCCCCGCCTCGCCCCGGTTCCCCATCCGCATCTCGATCCTCACGAACGCCCCCCACGAGCGGTTGTCGAGCGCGCCCGCCAGGGCCATGCGCTCCCGCAGCGCGGAGACATCGGCCGTCGCCAGGCCGCTCGTCGTCCACCAGTAATACACCAGCCGCTGCTCGCGCGGGCGGACCGCGCGAAACACGCTGACCCGCAGACCGGCGGGTCCGGCGCCCGGGATGGTGCGAAGGCCCCGCGGCTCCACGACGTAGCCCTGCGACTCGTAGCACACCCGGGGATCGTGCGCACCGTAGCGGCGGTTCCGGTGATAGACGATGGTGAGCCAGGCCACCTCGTCCCCGAGGACGTAGCGTCGCACCAGCACGTCGTCGGCCTTCAGCTCCTCGAGCACCGCGTCCTCGAACGAGAGCTCCGTGCCGTTCCAGCCGCCGAAGACCACGGGGCAGGTGGCCAGCGCACCGCGTCCCACCGCGAGGTCGGGGGGCGGGTGCAGCACCACGTACGCGGCCGTGGCCGCGAGCAGCGCGAGGGTGACCAGGAGCTTCATGGCCGGCGGGTCTCCCGCGGACGACGGGGGTCGAGCAGCGCCCAGGCCGCCAGCAGCCCGGCGACCGAGAGGCCGTAGGTCAGGTAGCCCGACACGTCGTGGAAGGTCCCCAGCGCCTGCTTGATCCCGACGTAGTGCGCCGTCAGCACCAGCAGCGTGAGGCGCAGGGCGTTCCCCGCGATGGCCATCGGCACCGCCAGCCCCACCAGCAGCGCGCGCCGCCACCAGCCCGCGGACGACAGCGACGCCAGCAGCACGCCGGTCGCCAGCATCGCCAGCAACGAACGCAGGCCGCTGCACGGGTTCTCGATCTGGAGCGTGCCGCCGGCGACCCAGAGGGTCATCCCGCTGCGCAGCAGGCTCACGCCCAGGAGCTCGGAGGCCCGCGCCGCGAGCTGGACCGCCACCTCCTTCAGCGCGAAGCTGAGCCGGTTCATCACGAACGGCGGGAAGGTGAGCATGAACACCAGGTAGCCGATGGGAAGGGCGAGCGCCCGGGTGAGCGGTCCGCCCAGGAGCGCGAGCGCGAGCCCGAAGAGCATCACCACGAACGACCAGCCCTGCACGGTGAGGACGTCGGCGCGCGCGCCCAGCACCTGGAGCACGCAGGCGAGGGCCACGAGCGCCAGCCCGCGCCAGTCGCCCGCCTGCGGCAGCGTCCGCAGCCGGGCGCGACGGGAGACGACCAGCGCCAGGGAGACCAGGGGCACCAGCGGCCCGTGGGAATAGTTGTCGTTCGTGACCCAGACGGTCCACAGCCCGGCCGCGGTGCGCCGGTAGACGAGCACGAGCAGCGCCGCCACCAGCACGGCGCCCGCCCACGCGGCGGCGCGTCCGGTCCACGCGCGCGTCGCCGGAGGTACCGCCGTGCCCGCCGCCGGGCTCGCGCGTTCCATCAGTACACGCCCCGCGAGGAGAACAGCACGAGGGGCGTGCGCAACACGATGCCCAGGTCGAGCCCGAACGAGAGGTGTTCGAGGTACCACCGGTCGTACGCCACCTTGCGGTCCAGCGGGAGGTCGTCGCGCCCGTTGATCTGCGCCCAGCCGGTCACGCCGGGCTTGAGCGCGTCCACGCCGGCCTGCTGGCGCAGGGCGACCAGGTCGTGCTGGTTGTGCAGCGCGGGGCGCGGCCCGACCAGCGACATGTCCCCCGCCAGCACGTTCACCAGTTGCGGCAGCTCGTCCAGGCTGGTGCGCCGCAGCCAGCGCCCGACGCGCGTGACCCGGGCCGAGCCCGGCCCCACGAGGTGCGAGGCCAGGTCCGGCGTGCCCACGCGCATGGTGCGGAACTTGAGGATGGTGAACTCGCGCGAGGCGCGGCCCACCCGCCGCTGGCGGAAGAGCGCCGGCCCGGGCGAATCGAGCCGGATCGCCAGCGCGACCAGGGCCAGCAGCGGCGAGAGGACCACGAGCAGGCCACCGGCCACGACCGCGTCCACCGCGCGCTTGGCGGCGCCGCCGGATCCCGCCGGCAGGGGCGCCACGTCCCGGCCGCGGGCCAGGCGCACGACCTGCTCCAGCAGGCTCACCAGCTTCGTCCCCACCGCGCGGCGCGAATAGCGCTCCTCGACGAACGCGGGACCCGCCGCGCCCAGGGCCGCGCGCCGCGCCGGATCGGCCGCGAGCGTCACGAGCGCCTCCGCCAGCGCCGCGCCGTCGCCCGGAGGCACGACCACGCCCCCGCCGGATTCCTCCACCACGCGTGCCGCGTCCCCGCTCACCGCGGCCACCACCGGGCGCCCGCACGCCAGGTAGTCGAAGAGCTTGACCGGGATGGTCTCGCCGCAGAACGCGTGGTCGCGCGTCGTCGCCACGCACACGTCGGCCGCGTGGATCTCCCCGACCAGCCGCTCGGGCGCCACGCTGGGACGGAACTCGACCTGCCCGAGCCCGGCCGCGCGCGCGCGCTCCTCGAGCGCGGGCTTGGCCACCCCGTCGCCGACCAGGAGGAAGCGCAGGTCGCGGCGGGCGCGCAGGATCTCCGCCGCGTCGAGCAGGGCCTCCATGCCGTGGATCAGGCCGTGCGTCCCCGAGTAGAGCACGGTGAGCGCCCCGCCGGCCGCAGCGGTCGGCCCCGCCGGGGCCGGGCGGAACAGGTCGGTGTCGGCGCCGTTCGTGACCAGCAGCAGGCGGCCCGCGTCGAGACCGGCGCGCTCGAAGGCGCGCAGCATCCCCGGCGTGACGACGAGCACGCGCGCCGCGCGCCGCTGGAGGAAGCGCGCGAGCCCGCCGAGCAGGCGCGTGGCGAGACCGTCGCGCATCTCGCCCAGCGCGACCGCCGCCGCCGGCCAGTCGTCGCGGCAGTCGAACACCAGCGGGACACCGTGCCGGCACGCCGCGAGCCAGGCGGTGACTCCCAGGAAGAGCGGCGGCATGGTCGCCAGCACCACGTCGGGCCGCGGCCCGGCGAACGCGGGCCCGGCGGCGGAGAACGCGAAGGTGAGGTGGTTCCAGAGGCGGGTCAGCGGCGTCTTGCGTGGCGTGGCGTGCAGCCACACGCGTTCGACCGCCACTCCCCCGACCCGCTCGCTCGCGCGCCGCACCTGCCGGTAGGCGGGCTGCACCTCGCCCGACGGATGGTTCGGCAGCCCCGTCACCACGCGGACCTCGTGTCCGGCCCGCTCGAGCGCCCGCGCGAAGTGCAGCGCCCGCGCGGGCGCCGCCCCGGTCTCGGGCGGGAAGTACTGGGTCACGAACAACACGCGCATCCGCCGTCCTCCGCTCACGCCCCTCCGCCCTCCTTGTGCGGCCTCACCCGGCGCGCGAGCGCCCCCAGCTGCCGGCGCGCCCGGTGCCACCCGACCACCGCCTGGTTCGGGATCGCCCAGAGGGCGCCGCCCCCCAGCCGGCAGGCCATCTCGACGCGCGCCCCTCCCAGCTCGCGCTTGAACTCGGTCACTCCGCCCCAGTTCATCCACCGGCAACCATGGTCGCGTCCCCGGCGCATCGCCTCCCACGCCAGCAGGGTGTTCACCCCCGCCTTCCGCGCCTCGCTCGACGAGCCGTTCGAGCGGTAGTCCATCGTCCCGCCCGCCAGCACGCCGTAGCCCGAACCGGCCCCGATGACGCCATCCCGGACCGCGACCAGCGCCCACATCCACGGCAGCTCCCACATGCGCCAGCCTTCGCCCGGGCCGGGCGGGCTCGCCGGGATCTCGGGCACGCGCTTCCCGCGCGCCAGTTCCATCTCCCGCAGGATGACCGCGAAGCTGCGCAACTCCTCGAGGCCCGCCGCCTGGCGCACCTCCCAGCCTTCGCGCAGGGCGCGTTTCACCGCGCGGCGCTTGTTCACGTCCATGTGCCGCAGGAAGCCGTCGTCGTCCTCCTGCAGGCTGCGCAGCAGCGTCGCCCCGGCGAGGAAGCCCGCCGCGGTCGAGGTCGCGGCCGCGGTCATCGGCAGGTAGCAGGTCAGGCGGCGCCCCCCGGCGGCGGCCCGGGCACGGTCGAACAGCCAGGCGCACTCCTCCGCGGCAAGCCCGGCGCCGGCCGCGCCGGCCGGGTCCTCGACCGCCACCTGCCAGCGCCACGGCCAGCCCGAGACGAGACCCGCCCCCTGCGAGCGCATCACCAGGACGGCCGCGCGCCCGCCGTCCACCGCGCGCACCGCCAGGGCGTGGCGGCCGCACTGCGCCTCCCACGCGAGGTGGCGCGGATCCAGCGAGAAGTTCGCGTACCTGCAGCGCTCGAGCGACGCCCGCCATTCCCGTTCGAACCCGGGATCGAGCGGCCGCCGCGTGTCCCACGTCTCGACCCTCACGCGTCCCTCCCGTTCCGGCGCCGCGCCGGTCCCGGCGACCGGCCGATGGCCCGCAGGTAGAACTCCTCGTGCCGCCGCGCCATCGCCTCGATGCTCATCTCCTCGCGTGCCGCGCGGCAGGCCGCCTCGCTGCGGCGGCGCGCTTCGCCGGGCTGCGTGAGCGCCTGCTCGAGCGCGTCCGCCAGCGCTCCCGGAGCGCCGGGCGGCACGAGCCAGCCGGTCTCCCCGTCGTGGAGCACCTCGGGCGTACCGCCCACCGCGGTCGCGACGCAGGCCCGTCCCGCGGCCATCGCCTCGAGCAACGCGTTCGGGATGCCCTCCTCCCGCGACGACAGCACGAACACGTCCATGCCGGGGAGCAGCCGGTCGACGTCGGTGCGCTCGCCGAGGAAGCGTACGCGGTCCGCGAGCCCCAGGGCGGCGGCACGGGCCTCGAGCGCGCCGCGCTCGGGGCCGTCCCCCACCAGCGCCGCGCGGAACGCGAGCCCGCGGCCCGCGAGCAGCCCCAGGGCCTCGAGCAGCGTGCCGTAGTCCTTTCGCGCGGCCAGGCAACCGACGCTCCCCACCAGCGGCGTGGAGTCCGCGCCCAGCGCGCGCCGGGCCGCCTCCGCCGGAGCCGGCGGGTCGAAGCGCGCGGCGTCCACGCCGTTCGGGATCACCGTGATGCGGGCGCGGGGCACGCCGAGCGCGACGACCGAATCCGCGGCCGCTTCGCTCACCGCGGTCACGTGCGTGGCCAGCCGATGCGCGACCCGCGACACCCGCACCTGGCGGGGCGTCTCGAAGGCGTCCACGTTGCGCTTGGCCACCACCACCCCGGCCACGCCCGCCAGCCGCCCGGCGATCACCGCGAAGAGGTTCGGGCCGAAGAGGTACCCGTGGACGACGTCCGGGCGCACGTCGCGCACGAGGTGCACGAGGCGCACGAGCCCCGCGATCCCGCTCGAGTCGTAGATCCGGCGCCCGATGCGAAGATCGTGCACCGGCCAGCCCAGCGACTCCACCTCCGCGAGGAACGCGCCCTCGCGGCGGAAGCATGCGATGACGACCTCGAAGCGGTCGCGGTCGATCCGCTTCCACAGCTCGACCAGGTGGCGCTCCGCCCCGCCCGCGACGAAGTTGCCGACCACGAAGAGGACCCGGATCCGCGCGCTCATCCCGTGACCCCCGCCGCGCCCGCGCCGGCCGGCCCCCGACGCGCCCGCAGTCCCTCGAACCGGCCGTCCAGCTCGGCCAGCGTCAAGCGCGCGGAGAAGCGCCCGCCCGGCCCCAGGCACGCGCCCTCGGAGAGCCCCCGCCGCAGCAGTTCGAAGGCCGGGGCACCCGCGCGGTTCTCCCCCGCTCGCGTGGTCACCGCCCACGATGCGCCCGCGGCGCGCGCCGCCGCGACGCTGGCGGCGTCGTAGTCGCCACCCGGGTAGGCCAGCCCGCTCGGCCGCTCGCCCAGCCGGCGCTCGATGAGATCGAAGGACCCGGCGATCTCGGTGGCCTGTCCCGCGGCGGACAGGGTCGAGAGGAACGGGTGGGTGAGCGTGTGCGCCCCGACCTCCATCCCCGCCGCCCGCAGCGCGGCGCATTCCTCCCACGTCGCCAGCTCGCAGGGAGCGCCACCCGGGACGCCGAGGCGCCCGGCCAGGTCCTGGAGCAGCGCGCGCTGCTCCACCGGGGCGACGCGGAAGGCCGGCACCAGCGCGCGCAGCGCCCGCGCCCGCCCCGCCTCGTCCGCCAGCTCGTGGACGCGGCCCCCGAGCTCGAGCCGCCCCGCCCGGGTGGTGGCGAGCAGGTGCGCGAGCGCGTCCCACCACGGCGCGCGCCGCTCCTCGATGAGCCCGGCGGTGAGGAAGAACGTGGCCCGCGCCCCCGCGGCCTCGAGCAGCGGAAGGGCGCGCCTCACGTTGTCCGCATAGCCGTCGTCGAAGGTCATCGCCACGGTGCGACCGGGCCCGCCGCCGGCCAGCCGCGCCAGCCCCCGCGAGACCGTGACCGGAGACAGTCCGCGCCGCGCCAGCAGGGCGAGCTGGGCGCGCAGCACGTCCTCCGCCACGCCCAGCCGGTTGAGCGGACGTTCGGCCGGGCCGAAGACGCGGTGGTGCCGGACGATGACCAGGCTCGCCGCGCTCCGGTCGGCGGGGCGCGACAGCAGGCTCGCGAGCCAGCGCAGCGCGCGGCCGCTCATGCCAGCTCCGCCCGGCGCTCGGCCACCATGTCGTTCACCAGCGCGCAGGCGATCCAGAAGTTGCCCGCGATCAGCGGGCTGAAGAAGCGGTCGCCGAACGCGCACGAGATGGCCATCGCCAGCGTGGCCGCAGCGAGCCCCAGCGCGAGCTGCCGGTCGGCGCGGTCGCGGGCGAGCCGCACGCCCTCGTTCGCCAGCGCCCAGCAGCGCCAGAACAGCAGGAGGAGGAGCGCCAGGCCCAGCACCCCCATCTCGCCCAGGAAGCGCAGGTAGGTGTTGTGCGAGGAATCCTTCACCTTGACCCCGAGCTCCTCGCCCGCGGCGGGCAGCACGTAGCCGAGCCCCGAGAAGCCCACGCCGTCCAGCGGGTGCTCCCGCACCAGCTTGAGGATGGCACGCCAGGTGTCCACGCGGAGCTGGGCCGAGACCTCGAGCCCGGCCTCGTCGGTGGCGTCGGTCTCGATCTGGGTGCTCATCATGCGTTCCTTGAGGTAGTCCGGGGTCCACAGCGGCGAGGTCACGAGCACGACCAGCAGGACCAGGGTCAGCGCGCGGGAGCTGCGCAGCGCGACCAGGAGCAGCGCCGCCACCAGGGCCACCACCGCACCGCGGGAGACCGACAGCACGACCCCCACGCCCCCGGAGACGACCGCCGCCGCCAGCACGATGCGCGCCAGCCAGCCGCGGGCCGCGAGCAGCAGCGCGGCCGAGAAGGCCGTGAACATCGCCAGGTAGGCACCGAGGTCGTTGGACTGGCCGAAGGAACCGATCGCGCGGCCGCTCCGCCCGTTGCGCCCGTAGGCGATCGTCACCAGGGCCTCGGCCAGCAGTGCGAGCACGATGGCCCACCCCAGCCGGCGGCGGTCCTTCGCGCCGCGCACCATCCAGAAGGCGAGGAAGTAGTAGGCGAAGCTCATGGCGCCACGCATCAGCCCCCAGGCCGCCTCGACGCCGTCGTAACGGTACCCGGTCGGGAACGCGGAGCCGCGCACGATGGAGAACCCGCAGATCAGCAGGACGGCGACGATGATGCTCCCCAGGCGCGTGCGCCGCACGATCGGCTCGTGCGCGAAGATCCGCGCCAGGGCCCAGGTCCCGAAGACCATGAAGAACAGCAGGTTCAGGATGCTCACGCCGGGCAACGGGATGCGGGGCATCCACGACATGAACGGCGTGGCCACGGGCAGGAGGTAGAACCCGAAGCGCGGAAAGATCACGATCGAGGCCGCGATGCCCCCGCCCAGCATCAGCTTCACCAGGCGATGCGCCGCCAGGTTGAAGCGGTAGTCGAGCGCGACGAAGGCCACGACCAGCACGAGGGCCAGCGTCGTGCCGACCACGACCGCAAGGCCGGCGGACAGTTGCCGCGCCTGCCGCCGCGCCGCTCCGCGCGCCTCGACGACCGGGGCCGGCCGGAGACTCGGGGGGCCCGCGCTCACGCGCCCCCTCCCGAACCCTGCGGCCGCCTGCGCGATCCGCGCTCGCGGCCCGGGCGGCCGCGCCGCGCCGCGAGCCGCCGGGGGACGTGGGTGACGACGATCTTCAGCAGCCGGACGATGCGCAACGGCGACTCCTCGAGAAGGCTTCCGGCGCGCTCCGCGCGGCGGCCACCCCGCCACCGTGCTTCACCGGACCGGCCTCCGTGCCTGGGCGGCGATCAGGCGCCGCCCGCCTCCTCCGGGGCGTAGCCATAGCTCCCGGCGCGGTAGCCGTAGTAGCTGGGCAGCACCTCCCCGGCGTCGTTCATCAGGATCCCGATCACGTTCTCGCGAGCCTCGCGCTGCACCTTGACCCCGTACTCGGCCGCCTTGCGGACCGTGCTGCCCGCCTTGATGACGTAGAGCACGCCCTCGACCGACCGGCCGAGGATGAGCGGATCGGGCACCGCCAGGTTGGGGGGCGCGTCCACCAGCACCATCGAGTAGCGGGCCAGGGCCTCCTGGAAGAACCACTCGCACGCCGCGGTGTCGACCAGTTCGCCCGCGGGCCGTTCGGAGCGGCCCGCGGCCAGAAAGTCGAGGTGCGGCAGCGAGGTCGCGCGCACGTGGCGCTCGTCGAAGGCGCGTCCCTGGAGCATCTGGGCCAGCCCCCAGCTGGCGCTCGGCAGACCCAGCGCCCGGTGCAGCGACGGGCTGCGCAGGTCGAAGTCCACCAGCAGCACCTTCTCGCGCAGCTCGCGGGCCAGCGTGATCGCGAGACAGGCGGTGATCGTGGTCTTCCCCTCGCCGCGCGTCGCGCTCGTGATCATCAGGGTGCGCGGCAACGTCCGCCCGTGGGTCTTCGCCAGCTTCAGGTAGATGCGCCGGAACTCGAGGCCCAGCGGACTCTCCACCTTGAGCCGGTGGATCAGTCCGTCGGTGTTGCCCGCGGCGCCCGCCTTCCGCATCGGCACTCCGCCCGCCGGACCGGGAGCGCTGCGCCGCGAGGAGCGCCCGAGCTCGCCGACCCGCGGCACGGCGCCCAGCACGGGCAGCCCGAGCAGGCTCTCCACCTCCTGGGCGTCCTTCATGGAATCGTCGTGCTGCTCCACGACCAGCACGGTCCCCACGCCCACGATCCCTCCCAGCACGAAGGCCAGGATCACGATGAGCGGGCGGTTGGGCTTGGAGGGCGCGAGCGGGAGCGTCGCCGGCTCGAGTACGCTGAAGCGCCCGCCGACCCGCGCGTTCTGGAAGGCTTCGCTGATCTGCGAGGCCGCCGCCTGCTGGACGAAGGAGTTGTACAGCGTGCGGTTCGCCTCGACCTCCTGCCGGAGACGCTGGACGGCGAGGTCGCGGTCCGGCGACAGCGACTGCTCCCGCTGGTAGCTCGACACCTGCCGCTCGATCTCGTCGTGCCCGGCCTGCTTGGCGCCCATGTCGGCCTGCGCCAGGCGCGTGCGCACCAGCAACTCGTGCGCGTCCGGCGGGAGCGCGGGCAGCGCCGTGGCGGCGTTGCGGTCCAGCTCGTCCTCGAGCTCGGCGTACTTGCGGCTGATCAGGAGCCGCACGCCCGCGCCCCCGTCGGCGCCCGGCTCGGTCCGGGCGGCCTCGGTCAGGAGGACGGCGGAGAGCTGCCGGTCGAGTTGCGCGAGCTGCGCGGCCATCGCCGTGGTGCGCGGGCTCGAGATCAGGTCGAGGTCGCCGGCCAGTCCCCGGTCCTGCAGCTGGGCCCGGAGCCCGGAGACCTTCTGCCGCTGCTCCTCGAGCTCGAGGTTGGCCTGCTCGAGCAGCCCGCGGGCGCGCGTCGCGTTGGTGGCGTCCACCTGCGGCAGGCTGCTGCCCTGCGCCGCGCGCGAGGCCGCCTCGAGACGCGCCTCGCTCTCCACCAGCTTGCGCCGGTAGACCTCCTGCTGCTCGACCGAGAAGACCTGGGTGCCGCGCGTGGCCTCGAGCTGCGCCGCCTTCGAGACCATCACGAACTGGCTGCTGACCGACCGGGCCAGCCGCTGGGCGCGTTCGCGCTCGAAATCGCCGACCGAGATCTCGAACACGTCCCCCCGCTCGCGCCGCACCTCGATGACGCCGCGCAGGTAGTCGGTCAGGAACGCCTCGACCTGCTGGTCCGGGGTCAGCCCCGGATACCGCTTCGCGCCGGTCAGCGCCCAGGCCCGCGCCGCCGCGTCGGTCCTCAGGCCGGCCGCGCTGATCACGCTGTGCAGGAACGGCGTGCTGAGCAGGTGCGCGCGCATCATCTCGGCCTGCTGGTCGCCGCTCACCCCGCCGCCCACCATGCCGCCGAGCGGCCCGGTGAGCGCCTGCGGCTGCTCCAGCACCAGCGTGACCTGGCTGACGTAGACCGGCTTGAGCAGGAACGCGGCGGCCACGCCCACCAGCGAGGCCGCGATCCAGGGCAGGACCAACAGCCACCGGCGGCGCAGCAGGACGCGGATGAGCTGGCGCAGGTCCAGCGTGGCGGGTTCGGGGGTCACGGACATCAGTTGCCGCTCTGGCGGTTGAGGTAGTCGGCGACCACGACGATGTTCGCCAGGTCGCGGGAGATCGAGAGGAACTGCGTCAGGGCGATCCAGGTGTTGGCCAGGCCGCCGCGGCCGGCGACGAACACCACGTCGCCCGGGCTGACCACGAACGACTCGCGCGCGCCGTTGGCCAGCTGCTGCTTGAGGTTCACGCTGAAGACCGACGTGCCGGCGTCCTTCGGGCGCACGACCCGCACGTCCGCCAGCTTGCCCACCGGAGTGACTCCGCCCGCCGCGGCCAGGACCATCCACAGGCTCTGGCCCGACCCGACCGGGTACAGGCCCGGCCGCGTCACCTCGCCCAGCACGCCGACGACGTCGCTCCCGGTCGCGGCCCCGCGGGCGGCCTCCACCGGGACCACGACCACGTCCCCCGGCCGGAGCGCCGGCAGTCCCGCGTCGGAGCCCTGGCGCAGCGCACGGGCCACGTCCACCGTCTGCGGGCGTCGCAGGTCCCCTTCCCGCCGGATGATCTGCACCTGGGAGAGGTCCGCGCCGGCGATCGCGCCGCCCGCCCGGCTGATGACGTCGATCAGCCCGGGCAACCGCTCGAAGCCGTACCGTGCCGGCGTGGCCACACCGCCCGAGACGAACACGCTCTGGCTCAGGTACTGCCTGACGGTCACCGTCACCGTGGCGGTCTGGCGCAGGTAGCTCGACAGCCGGTCCGCGAGCCGCGTGGCCAGCTGGCTGGTGGTCTGGCCGCCGGCCTTGAGGCCGCCCACCGGCGGGAACGTGATGCTGCTGTCCGCGTCCACGGTGACCGTGCGCTCCAGCTCCGGGTGCATCCAGACGGAGACCTGCAGGACGTCCTCGGGCCCGATCGTGTACTCCTCGGCGCGCGCCGGCGCCGCGGCCGTCAGGGTCCCCAGTGCGAAGGCCATCCCCATCATCGCCAGCCAGGACCGTCTCATCGTGTCACTCCTTTGACCGGGGTCGGGCCGGCCGCGACGATCGCGCCGGTCCCCGTCGTCTCCGGCCCTGCCGGCCGGCACCCTGCGACCACCGCCGCGGAGCCCTGACGCGCCGCGAGCCTGCCCGGCCCGCCGAAGACCACGCGGGCCGTGCGGACCAGCGTCCGCACGTCGAGCAGCAGCGAGCGATGATCGATGTAGTAGAGGTCGTACTGGATGCGGCAGGCCATGCCCTCGGCTCCCGCGTCCGGGCAGCCGGAGAGCTGGGCCAGCCCGGTCACCCCGGGCAGCACCGAGAAGCGGCGCGCGAACTCCGGCGAGAGGCCCTGCCAGCGCAGCACGGCGTCCTGCGTCTCGGGGCGCGGACCGACCATCGCCAGCTCGCCGCGCAGCACGTTCAGGAGCAGCGGCAGGCGGTCGAGGTTGCGGCGCGCCAGCCAGCGACCGACGGGCCCGAGGTCGACGCGGAAGTGGGCGCAGACCAGGGGGACGCCGAACAGGTCCTGGGTGCGCCGCTCGCCGCTGCGGCGGTCGATGGGCGACCCGTCGGGAGACGAGCGCCGCCGCCGCCAGCGGCGGTTGCGCCCCACGCAATCGAAGCGGCGGAACGCATCGCGCTCGCCGGCGCTCCGCGCTTCGAGCCAGGCCAGCACCCAGAGCGGCCCCGTGACCACGATCAGCCCGAACGCCACCAGCGCGTCGACCGCGCTCCGCACGCGTTCCGGGCCGGGCAACGGCACGGGATCGGCGTTCCCCGGCGACAGGGCCGGCAGCTCCACCAGGTCCGAGTCCCCCTGCGGCGCCGCCAGGCTCTCGGGGGTCGGCTCGCGGTACTCGGGGACGATCCGCTGCAGCTGCAGGCGTACCCCGGCCGCGTCCCCGTTCCGGGCGCGGGCTTCCAGCTCGTCCACGTCCTGGAGCAGCTCGGACTCCGGCGGGGCGTCCAGGTCCCACACCATGATGCGTTCGTGGCGGGTGATGCGCATGCGCTCGGCGTCCGAGTGCAGCTCCTCGTAGAGCTTCTCCCCCGGGCGCAGTCCGGTGTAGACGATCTCGATGTCCTCGCCCTCGCGCAGGCCCGCCATGCGGATCAGCTGCCGGGCCAGGTCGTCGATCCGCACCTGCTCGCCCATGTCCAGCAGGAACACCTCGCCGCCGCGCCCCATGGATCCGGCCTGCAGCACCAGCCGCACCGCCTCGGGGATGGTCATGAAGAAACGGCGCGCCTCCGGATGGGTCACGGTCAGCGGCCCGCCGCGCTGGATCTGCCGCTGGAACAGCGGGACCACCGAACCTTCGCTGCCCAGCACGTTGCCGAAGCGCACCGCCGCGAAGCGCGTGTGGCTGCGGTGCGAGCGACTCTGCATCATCATCTCGCAGATCCGCTTGGTCGCGCCCATCACGCTGCTCGGGTTCACCGCCTTGTCCGTGGAGATGAGCACGAACTTGCCCACGCCGTGGCGCTCGGCGGCGTCCAGCAGGTTGCGCGTGCCCACCACGTTGTTGAGCACGGCCTCGCGCGGATTGGTCTCGAGCAGCGGGACGTGCTTGTGCGCCGCGGCGTGGAACACCACCGAGGGCCGGAACTTCAGGCAGGCCAGTTCGACCGCCTCGGCGTCGCGGACGTCGGCCACCACGCCGTGGATCGGCAACGACGGGTACTGGGCGACCAGCTCGTTCTGGACGTAGTAGAGCCCGTTCTCCGCGTGGTCCAGCAGGACCAGGCAGGCCGGGCCGAAGCTCGCCACCTGGCGCGCCAGCTCGGAACCGATCGAGCCGCCCGCGCCGGTCACCAGCACGCGCTGGCTGCGCAGGAACTCGGCCACCTCGGTCAGGTGCAGGTGCACGGGCTGGCGCCCCAGCAGGTCCTCGATGCTCACGTCGCGCATCTGCGAGAGCGTCGAGCGGCCGTGGTGCAGGTCGGAGAGCCCGGAGAGCGTCTTCACCCGGACGTGGGCCTCGACACAGAAGCGCGCGATCTCGCGCACCACCTTCGCCGGCAGCGCGGGGTCCGAGACGATCACGATCTCGACCCGCTGCTCCTCGATCACGCGCGGCAGGTCGGCGATGCTGCCGAGCACCTTCACGCCCTCGAGCAGGTGGCCGGCCAGGTGCGGGTCGTCGTCGATGAAGCCCACCGGCTGCAGGACCTCGTTGCCCGCCGGCCCGCGGCGCATCTCGGTGATCAGGTGCATGCCCGCGTGCCCCGCGCCGACGACCACCGCGCGGCCCGCCCGCAGCGGCGTCGGCCCCAGCACGCGCTCGCGCGAGAGCCGCCACGCGAAGCGCACGCCGCCCATGAAGATGATCTCCCACAGCCACACCAGGACGATGACGCTGCGCGGGAAGAGCAGGTCGTAGGAGAACAGGCTGATGATCGCGAGGGAGAGGGCCGAGAGCGTGACCCCCTTGAGGATCTGGAAGAGCGTCACCGTGCTGGCGTAGCGCCACAGCCCGTGGTAGAGGCCGGCCACGTAGAACCCGGCCAGGGAGAGCCCGGTGAACCACGGCGCGGACAGCAGGTAGCCGTGCCAGAAGTGGGCGGGAACGACACCTTCGAAGCGCAGCAGCAGGGCTCCCGCGAAGGCCAGCTGCAGGAGCAGCGCGTAGCCCAGCGTGAGGATCAGGTATCGCTGCGTCTTCTTCATGGGCTCGATCCTGCGGCGAGTCGTCGCTGCCGACCACTGCTCAGCCTGACGCGGGCCCGGGAGGCGGGTCTTCGGCGAGGGGCGCCGGGCACGTCGTGGTCAGGGATGGTTGCGCGTCGTTCTGGGTCCGATGCGGGGCAGCGTATCCAGTCCCGCGGCCTGCCGACCCGCCCGTCACCGGGAGAATCGGCTGGTAGCGCTCCAGGAATCACCCATCATGCAAGGAAGCGAGGATTCTGACACCCACCCCGGACCCGAGCATTCTATGGGCCACCGAACAGGGGTGTCAAGTATAGCGACTGTAATGTGTTAGTCGAATCGCGCCCCGCAATGTGCAGCGCGGATTGCATTTCGCCCGATGGTGGATCGGCGGGCCTGGAAGCGGCCCCGGGGCGCACCGGGCGGGATCGCGCCCGGCTCGCCCGGGCCGCAGCCGGCGCCGGATCAGGGATCGATGCCGCGGATCCGCTCGAAGAGCTCCCGGGGCAGTGCCGGACCGCCGGAGACGGAGAGGTTGTCCAGCAGGTGGCGGGGGTCCGTCGTGCCGATGACCGCCGACGTCACGAGCGGGTTCTCGAGCACGTAGCGGAGCGCCGCACGCGGGCCGGACCAGCCTTCCCAGCCCTGCAGGAAGCGGAGGGAACGGCCCTTCGCGACGTCGCCGCGGAAGTTCCTGAGTGCCCGGAGCAGATACCAGACCCGCGCCCACGAGGTCGGCCGGAAGAGCGCCGCCTCGTAGACCGCGTGGGCCATCGGCGAGCGGGCGAGCACCGCCCGGCCCGCCCCTGCCGCGATCCCCGCGACCCGCTCGCTGGAACGCTGGTGGAGGATGTTGTAGGTGAGCATGACGCAGTCGAAGACCCCGAGCTCGATCGCCCGCGTCGCGAGCTTCGCGTCGGTGGAGAGGCCGACGAAGCGGACGAGGCCGTCGCGCTTCAGCGCGGCGAGCGCCCCCAGGGTCCCCTCGTTCTCGAGGACGTCGGGTGACGGCGAGTGGAGTTGGACCAGGTCGAGCCGGTCGGTTCGCAGCCTCCCGAGGCTGGCCTCCACCGAGGCCCGGATGCCGCCCGCGCTCCAGTCCTTCACCACCCGGCCCCGCTCGGCCCGCGTGCCGACCTTGGTCGCCAGGAAGACCTGCTCACGCCGGCCCGCGAGGATCCTCCCGAGGCGCGGCTCCGCGTTCCCGCCGGAGTAGTTCGGTCCCGTGTCCACCAGGTCGACACCGTGCTCGAGCGCCAGGTCGAGGATCTCGGCGGCCCGCTTCTCGGGGAAATGGGGGAAGCCCCAGTAACCGCCGCAGCCGAACCCGATCTCCGAGACCATGACGCCGGTGCTTCCGAAGCTGCGCTTCGCGACGCTCACGCCCTGCCTCCTGCCTCCGCGGGCCCTCGTCCGCCGGCTCCGGCCGCGACCGGCCCGGCGACCGACTCCCTGCGGGACCCGGCGTCGCGGAAGCGCCCGCCGTCCCCCCGCTTCCCCACCCGCGCGTGGACGGGCCGATCGTACCGCACGCCGGCGGGCCCGTGCCATGAACCGCGGCCGGCGAGCTCGCGATCGCGGGGCACGGCCCGCCCGGCGACCGGGCCGCGCCCCGGGGCCGACGACGAAGCCCGCGGAGGCGGCTCCGCGGGCGTTCACGAGGCTGGTAGCGCTACGGGGATTCGAACCCCGGTCTGATGGCTGAGAACCACCTGTCCTAGACCCCTAGACGATAGCGCCACGATGAAGGCGGGGAATCTATCCACCGGTGGCGGGAGCGTCAAGCGCCCACCGGCGACCGCATCCGGCCATCGGCCACCGGGGCGTTCGCGCCGCAGGCGTCAGGGAACGCCGCAGGCGCGCGTACCGAAGAGATGGCTGCCCGGCAAGGATTCGAACCTCGACTAACTGGTCCAGAGCCAGTCGTGCTACCGTTACACCACCGGGCAATCAAGGCGATGCGGCAGGAAATGTAACCCAAGGGCGCCTTCCCGGACAAGGCGGCCGGCGCCCCGCCGATCAGCCGCCGGCGAGGGCGGACTCCGCGCTCCAGCGCGCGGCGGCGTGCCGCAGCCGCCCCACCGCCCGCTCGCGGCCCAACAGCCACATCACCTCGAACAGTCCCGGCGCGGTCTTGCGGCCGGTCAGGGCGATTCGCGCGGTGCCCATGAGCTCCCCCGGCTTCACCCCCTGCGCGGCCGCCAGGCCGCGGGTCGCTCGCTCGAGGCTCTCGAGCGTGAAGTCCTCGTCGGCCGCTAGGGCCTCCGCCAGTTGCTCGAGCCGCCGGCCGGTCGCCGGCTTCCCCAGCAGCTCGGCCCACGCCGCCGGCTCGGTCTCGAGCGTCTCCCGCAACGCGAACGCCCCGATGCTCTCCGCGTCGGCCAGGGTCCTGAGCCGGTCGCCGAGCGTGCGCACCAGCGCCGTCCACCATTCCGCGGGATGTCGCGCGAGGTCGAAGCCGCGCCCCGCGAGGAAGCGCGTGACGAGCTCCGTGCGCTCGCTCTCGGGGAGCCGCTTCAGGTGCTGGCCGTTCAGCCAGTCCAGCTTCTCGAGATTGAAGACCGCCGGGTTGCGGCTCACCCGCTCGAGCCGGAAGACCCGCTCCAGCTCGGCGAGCGTGAACAGCTCCGTCTTGTCGTCGTAGGCCCAGCCCAGCAGCGCCAGGAAGTTGACCATCGCGGCCGGCAGGTAGCCCAGCTCGTGGTAGGCCGCCACCGACGTGGCGCCGTGCCGCTTCGAGAGCCTCGAGCCGTCGCTGCCGAGGATCATGGAGACGTGGGCGAAGACCGGCGGCTCCCAGCCGAGCGCCGCGTAGAGCGCGACCTGGCGCGGCGTGTTCGAGATGTGGTCGTCGCCGCGGATGACGTGGCTGATCTCCATCTCGTGGTCGTCCACCACGCAGGCGAAGTTGTAGGTCGGCAGGCCGTCGGCGCGCAGCAGCACGAAATCGTCGAGCACGTCGTTGCGGAAGGCGACGCGGTCGCGCACCACGTCCTGCCACGCGGTCTCCCCCCCGGTCTCGAGCGCGAAGCGCAGCGCCGGGGCGCGGCCCTCGGCCTCGAGCCGGGCGCGGGCTGCCGCGTCGAGGCCGCGGCAGCGCCCGTCGTAGCGCTGCGGCTCCTTGTGGACCGCCTGCGACTCCCGCATCGCCTCCAGTTCCGCGGGCGTGCAGTAGCACGGGTAGGCCCGGCCCGCCGCGCGCAGCGCCCCGGCGTGCCGCCGATAATGCTCGCGGCGCTCGGACTGGAAGTAGGGGCCGTGGGCGCCGCCGGCCCCCGGGCCCTCGTCCCAGGCGAGCCCGAGCCAGCGCAGGCTGTCGAGGATCGCGGTCACCGACTCGTCGGTGGAACGGGCCGCGTCGGTGTCCTCGATGCGCAGCACGAAGACGCCCCCGTGGACGCGCGCGAACAGGTAGTTGTAGAGCGCGGTGCGCGCGCCCCCGACGTGCAGGAAGCCGGTGGGGCTCGGGGCGAAGCGGACTCGGACGGTCACGGTGGAGGCTCCTCGGCCGGCGGCGGGGCCGGGCGTCAGCCCCGGCCCTGCTTCCTCTCGATCTTCGCCCAGGCGTCCTTCAGGGTGACCGTCCGGTTGAAGACCGGCGCGCCGGGGCGGGAGTCCGCCGGGTCGGCGCAGAAGTAGCCGAGCCGCTCGAACTGGCACGGCGCGCCGGGCACCGCCATGGCCAGCGAGGGCTCGAGCTTGCAGCCCTTCAGGGTCTCCAGCGACCGCGGGTTGAGGCTGCGCGTGAAGTCCTGGCCCTCCGGCACGGCCTCGGGGACCTCCACGCCGAAGAGCGTCTCGTAGAGCCGCACCTCGCCCTCGATCGCGTGGGCCGCCGACACCCAGTGGATCGTGGCCTTCACCTTGCGCCCGTCGGGCGTGTCGCCGCCGCGCGTGGCCGGATCGTAGCGGGCGCGCACCTCGACCACCTCGCCGGTCGCGGGGTCCTTGACCACGCCGGTGCAGGTGACCAGGTAGGCGTAGCGCAGCCGCACCTCCACGCCCGGGCTCAGGCGGTGGTACTTCGGCGGCGGCACCTCGCGGAAGTCGTCCTGCTCGATGTAGACCACCCGCGAGAACGGCACCCGGCGCGAGCCCATCGCGGCGTCCTCGGGGTTGTTGATCGCCTCCATCTCCTCGACCTGCCCCTCGGGGTAGTTCTCGATCACCACCCGGAGCGGCCGCAGCACCGCCATGGCGCGCGGGGCGCGCCGGTTGAGGTCCTCGCGCACGAAGTGCTCGAGCAGCCCCAGTTCGACCATGTTCTCGCGCTTCGCGACCCCGATGCGCTCGCAGAACGCGCGGATCGCCTCGGCCGGGTAGCCACGCCGCCGCATGCCCGAGATGGTCGGCATGCGCGGGTCGTCCCAGCCCCCCACCTGCCCCTCCTGCACGAGCCGCAGCAGCTTGCGCTTGCTCATCACGGTATAGGTCACGTTGAGCCGGGCGAACTCGTACTGGTGCGGTTGCGGCCGCGGCAAGTCGAGCGCCTCGAGGATCCAGTCGTACAGCGGGCGATGCACCTCGAACTCGAGGGTGCAGATGCTGTGGGTGATGCCCTCGATGTAGTCGCTCAGGCCGTGGGCGAAGTCGTACATCGGGTAGATGCACCACTGGTCGCCGGTGTGATGGTGCGACGCGTGGCGGATGCGGTAGAGCACGGGGTCGCGCAGCCAGACGTTGGGCGCGAGCAGGTCGATCTTCGCGCGCAGCGTGCAGGCGCCGTCCGGGAACTCGCCGGCGCGCATGCGCCGGAAGCGGTCGAGGTTCTCCGCCACCGCACGGTCACGGTAGGCGCTCGCCTGCGCCGGCCGGTCGGGGGCGCCGCGCATCAGGTCGACCTCCTCCGCGGTGTGGTCGCAGACGAAGGCCTTGCCCCGGCGGATCAACTCGAGCGCGTACTCGTAGAGCGGTCCGAAGTAGTCCGACGCGTAGAACGGCTCGAGCGCCTCGCCGCGACCCTGCCCCGGCATGACCGGCGCGAGGTAGAAGTCGTCCCGGCCCCCCACGGCGCGGGGCTCGGCCGTCCGCCCGGCCGGTTTGAGGCCCAGGCAGTGGTCGGCCCAGCCGGCGATGAGCCACTTCACGTCCGCCGTGATGGAGTCGACGTACTCGACGTCCTCCTTGGTCGGGTTGGTGTCGTCCATGCGCAGGTTGCACTGGCCGCCGAACTGCCGCGCGATGCCGAAGTTCAGGCAGATGGACTTGGCGTGCCCGATGTGGAGATAGCCGTTGGGCTCGGGCGGGAAGCGCGTCACCACGCCGCGGCAGCGGCCCTCGGCCAGGTCCTGCTGGACGATCTCCCGGATGAAGTCCTGGTGCTCCTGCGTCGACGGGTCCTGGTTCATGTCGGCTTCCGGAATGGGCCTGTGGGTGGGACGGGTCGCGGACTCGCGGCGGATCCGCCGGACTCTAGCACAGCGCACCGTCCCCGGCCCGCGGCCGGCGGAGGCGCGGTCCGCCGGTCACGACGGAGGCCGCCCGGGAGTTACCGGGCGGCCTCCGCTTCCAGCGTCCGGTCAGCGGACGAGGACGAGCTTCCGCGTGCGGGCCTCGGCGCCCAGCGCGAGACGCGCGAAGTACACGCCGGGTCGGGCCGGCGACCCCGACTCGTCGCGCAGGTCCCACGCCGCGGAGTGGCGGCCGGCCTCGGCGCGCCCGCCCTGCAGGGTGCGCACGCGCCGCCCGCTGAGATCGTAGATCGCCAGGTCGAGCGCCTCCCCCACCCGGTCGGCGGGAATGCCGTACCACAGGCGCATCGCGCTCCGCGCCGGATTGGGGGCCGGCGGCGCCAGTTCGAGCGCGCGGGGCTGGAGCGTGGCTTCGTCCCCGGCTCCGGCCAGGATCGGGGTCCCGGCGTAGCCCGTGCGCGCGGCGTCGTGGTGGTACTGCGGCCAAGGCGGGACCTGCCCGGGCGAGAAGGGGAAGTCGTAGTCCCACATGTAGACGTTGAAGTCCAGGCCCATGGCCACGATCTCGGTGTTCCCGTCGCCGTCGCAGTCGCACAACGCGGGGGTGGCGACCACCTCGCCGGCGAGCTGGATGGGGAACCCGGGCAGCATGCTGGCGTCGGCTCCCGAGAACGCCGACAGTTCGTCGTTCGCATCCCCGACGACGACGTCGGGATGGCCGTCGCCGTTGATGTCCGCCACGACCGGGCTGCACTCGGACGCCTGCGTCGTGAGCGTGCTGTAGCGGACGCCGTTCCAGCCCGGGACGACGACGCCGTTGCGGTCCCACACGTACAGCAGGCCGTCGGTGCTGGCCTGGACGATCTCCAGGTAGCCGTCGCCGTTCATGTCGGCCAGCGCGGGCGATGGGTGCCGCCCGTAGGTCGACTCCATGCGGCAGCGGACCGGGAATCCGGGCCGGCGCGAACCGTCGGCACGGATCACGTAGACCGAGTCGTTCAGTGCCGGCACCACGATGCTGAGCGGGCCCGCGGGTCCGTCCAGGCTCCCCACCGCCGTCGAGGCGAGCGCGCCGCCCCCGAGGTGCACGGGGAATCCGGGCAGGTCGGCGCCGTCGTAGCGCCACGCGTAGAGGTGCGCGTCCCTTCCGGCGAAGACGATCGAGTTCGTGCCGTCGTTCTGGAGCGGCGCCAGCGTCGGCGAACCGTAGTTGTACAGGCCGCCCGTCCGCTTGAACACGCCGAAGGTCGCCGGATTGTTGTCGCCGTCCAGCAGCTCGGTGCCGTTCGCGCGGAACGCGTAGACGCTGTAGCCGTTCGAGGCCACCACCAGTTCCTTCAGCCCGTCGCCCTGCAGGTCGGCGACGGCCACGGCCCCGTACATGGCGTCGGGGAGCGTGACCGGCCAGCCCGGCTTGCTCTGGCCGGCGAGGTCGAACACGTACACGCTGTTGTTGTCCTGGGTGGCGCCGATGATCTCCTTGGTGCCGCCGTCGAGGTCGGCGACGCTGGGACCGCCCGCGTAGTAGCTGCCCAGGGTGGTGAAATCGCCCGGAGTGGAACCGGAACCGTCGGCGTCCACCGGGGTCTTGCCGTCCGGGTGCCAGACGTACAGCACGTCGGCGCCGACCACGATGTCCATCGGGTAGCCGGCGTAGATGTGGTCCACCACCACCGGGGCCGGTGACAGGCGTCGCGTCGGGAACGGGAACATGGAATGCATCGGCGGGTTCGTGCTCGAGGATACCGCCGACGTGAGCGCCGACTCGTTGCCGGACATGTCCACCGACGAGACCTTGTGGTAGTAGCGGGTGAGCTGCGCGAGCCCGTCGTCCAGGAAGTAGGCCGTCCGGCCGGTGGGGACCGGGGTCATCTTGACGAACGGCCCGGCGGGCACGGCGGCGCGGTAGACGTTGTAGCCGGCCAGGTCCTCATCCGGGGACTTCGTCCAGGTGAGCGTGATGGTGCCCGCCGACCCGGAGGCCGCCAGGCCGGTCGGCGTGGCCGGGTACAGGATGTCCATCGTCTCCCGCAGGCGTTCCCCGTAACCGTCCGACACCACGAGCTGGAGCGTGGCGGCGGCGCTCGACGGCGTGAACGTGAATCCGTCACCGGTCCGCTCCTCGCCGGGCTGGATGTCGCCCCATACCGAGATGCTGTCCGTCACCGTGGCGAGCCCGTCGAGACTGCGCAGCCGGGCCGACACGCTCCGCGCGACTCCGCTGCCCAGGTTCCGCAGCTTGACCGCGTAGCTGACCGTCTCGCCCGCGTCGGGGATCCCGTTCGCGTTGCCGTCGGTCACGACGTGCCCGATGTGCCTCAACTCCGGGGCCCGCACCGTCAGCTGGAAGCGCCCGACGTAGGTGCGCCCCGAGCCGTCCGCCAGGCGCAGCTCGAAGGGGACCTCGCGCTGGTCGTCCGCCGTGAACGGAAGGCGGACGAGCAGGCCCGCCGATGGGCTCGCGCTGTCTCCCGCGGCGATCGTGCCGTAGCCGGCAGCCGGCTGCAGGACGGTGACCAGCCCGTCGGGGGTCAGCAGCGTGCCCGACAGCGCGGTCGCGGCCGAGCCGCCATTGTTCCGCAGCATCGGGTACAGCGCGACCGTCTCGCCCGCGTCCCAGAGCCCGTTCCCGTTGCCGGAAGTGCCCCCCGTCCCGCCGTCCTCGATGCGCACCGCGCGCACCGCGAGCGCGGGGTAGCCGCCGGCCACGAGGTCGATCGACGCCTGGTAGGGCCGGCAGTTGTACCCGGTCACGGTCAGCGCCAGGGCGCCGACCGTATCGGGCCGCACCGCCAGCGTCACGTTCCCGGCCACGTCGGTGAGGGCGCTGGCGTACTCGTGGCCCGCCCGGTACACCGTGACGAGGGCGCTGTCCAGCGGCACGCCGCCCACCGCCACGTTCACGGCCAGCGCCGAGTCGCTGACCGGCATCGAGGACGGATGCGTGACGCTGAGCACGCGCGGGGTGTCGGTGTAGATGTGGAGCTCGGGGTCACCCAGCAGGATCAGCGCCATCTGCGTCCAGCGGTGCACGCCGTCGTACTCGGAAAAGCCGGCGAACGGCAGCTTCTGGCGCGCCTGCAACTCGCCGACGGCGGAGACGCCCCGTTGGTACAGGAGCTGGAAGTACTCCTTCTTGTACTGTCGGCCGTACGTCGGGAAGTCGTAGCGCGTGGAGCCGACGACGGTGACGGCGCCGCCGAGGGGGGCCTTCATGAACGCCTCGGCGATGCACGGGTAGTCGATCGAGGCCGAGTTGCAATTGATGGCGTAGAGGTTCGTCAGGCGGTCCCCGTTGGTGAGCGCCGTCGCGTCGGTGTTGGTGAGGCTGTTGTCCCCCACGCTCATGACGTTGCGGTAGCCGTGGCCGACGTGGAGCGCGACGTTGTAGCCCCGGTTCAGCGAATCGATCACGGCGGCCCGCGTCTCGGGAAGTGAGCCCGCCCGCCAGCGCGTGTCGGGGTAGTTCTCGTAGAGCCGGGCGGAGTGGATCCAGGGCACGGTGTCCAGGATGGGAAGCAGGTCGTAGTCGATGAGCTCGGCGCCGTCGAGCTGGGTCGACATGCCCGCCGACCACGGGTTCGGGAAGAGCACCTCGGCGAAGGAGATGAGGTTCTTCATGTAGTCGCCCACGGGCTCCCGCTGGTACTTCAGGGCCTTGTCCACGAGCACCTGCGCCTCGGCCAGCGTGCTGGCCGGAAGGCGCCCCACGAAGACCTCGGGGAAGAGGTCGGCGGAGTCCCCCAGCGCGGGCGGGACGCTGGAGATGCCCTCGCCGTAGACGTTGTCCCCGTCGCCGTTCCAATTGCCGTCCAGGCAGGAGAAATAGAGGTCGGTGGCGATCGTCTCGCCGCCGTAGTAGGTCGTGCGGGCGAAGCGAGTGGGGATCACGTCGGTGTCGCCCCCCAGCAGCACCCACTTCGTGCCCCAGCGCGAGTAGGCGTCGCGCAGGAAGAGGCGGACGCGCTCGGCGTCGTCGGCGCCGAGCGAGTACTGCTGCTTGATGAACGAGAGCGTGCGGACCACGGCCGGCACGCCGCTCCGCGTCTTCCAGTCCGCGAGCTGCTGGAAGGCCGGCGCCATCGCGTCGTTCGTGACGATGACATAGGCGACCGGGCTGCCCAGCAGCGAGGGCACCTGGGTGGCCTTGAAGGGCTCCGCCCGCCGCGTGCCGGCGACCAGGGACGCCGGCTGGACCGCGGGCGAGCGCAGCGCGGCTGTCCGCGCGGCGCCGTCCTCCCAATCGGGCACCACCCGATCGCGCTCCAGCGGCCGTCCGGCGGAGGCCTCGAGCACCAGCCGCACGCGTATCCGCTCGACGCGCTCCAGTTCGCCCGTCGCCGGGTTCCACCTCACCGGGGCGACCATGACGTAGGCCACCACCACGCCGCGCTCGAATCCCTGTGCGCCGACCTGCGCCAGCTGCTCCGGGACGAAGCCGGCCTGGCCGAAGATCGCGGAGTCCGGCACCGTGCGCTCGACGGTCTCCTCGCCGGGACGAATGACCATCGCGCTGGGCAGCCGCACCCCTTGCGCGAGCGGGACGGTCTCGAGCTCGAGGACCTCCACCGCGGCGAGCCGTGACCCCAGGGGCAACTCCACTCGCTCGCCGACCAGGGGCAGGTCCGGCCGGCCGGCCGCGTACTCCCGCGTCCCCGAGCCCATCTCCACCTGGGTCGTGCCGTCGGCGTTCGGGGTCAGCGTGAACTGGCCCGGGCCGTAGTGGAACTCACGCTCGATCGCCGTCGGGGCCGGAGCGGCGCCCGAGGCGATGGCCACCCAGGACAAGGGGCCCAGCACGAAGGAAAGGACCAGGACGAGCGACTTCTTCATGGGTGCTCCCGAGGAGTTGGTTGGAACGCAGCGACAGACCGGGCGGCCGGGAGACCTGCCGGGACGACTCGCGGAGTGGGGACGGGCATGGATGCGATCACCTGGGATGCTCGAACAGGCCCGGAGACCTCGAAATGGGTACGTCTAGCCTAGATGATAACCCGGCGGCCGGATACCACCTAGCGCGCCGTGGCGGGGGGCTCCCCCCCGGGAGGCCCGGCCACCGCCGACCCGGCCGGGGCAGGCCACCCACCCGCTTCGCAACCTGGCCCGAAACGCGGGTGAAAGGACAGGACCGTGGCGCCCTCGCGCGCCAGCCACACCCACGGCAGTCGCGCCAGCGGGAGCACGACCTGCTCCTCCTGCAGGCGGGCCTGCGCCGCGTCCGGTCCGGGCGGGGCCGGCCGGCGCAGCGGACCGAGCAATCCGTCGAACTCCCGCGTCCGCCAGCCGGTCCGGAAGGCCCCCACGGCCGGCCCGCGCAGCGGCACGACGAGCGAAGCCAGCGTTCCCGGCAGGTCGTCCGTCCAGGGTTGCTCCTCGACCAGGGCGAGATGCGAGAAGCCGGCGAGCAGCTCGTGCGCCAGCTTCGCTCCGCGCGAAGGGCGGAGCTCGGCGTAGATGCCCAATCTCGACCAATCCTCTTGCAAGGCCCTTGCCACCGTGGCTCCGGCACCGTCCGCGTCGTAGGTCATCACCACGTGGAAGGCCTTCCCGAGCTGCCCCCGCTCCATCCACTCGCGGGCCCGTCCTTCGTCCAGCGCCGGGAAGTCGTACGGGCCCGCGCCCGGCAGCCAGCTTCCCAGCCGCTGCGCGCGGGCCCCCAGCAGCTCGAGCACGCGGTCCCGGTTCACCCCCAGCGCCAGCGCGCAGCGCGTCGCCAGGCGTGACGTGGGCGGCAGGTCGGCGCGCATGACCAGCAGCAGCGTGCGCGCGGGCGCGGCCGCCCGCGCCGCGGACCGGAACCCGGCCGGCGCGGCCGCGACATCCAGCGCGGGGGGCAGCGGCCAGACCAGGTCGGCGGCGTTCGTCCGCATGAACGTCAGCACCCGCCCGGCCAGGGGCTGAAAGCGCACCACGATGGTGTCGGGGCCGGCCGCGCCCGCGCGCCGCACCAGCGTGAGCGCACGCCCGGGCTCCTCCCCCAGCACGCGGTACGGTCCCACCCCCGCGACGCCGCGCCACCGGCCGGGAGTCGCCACCGACCACGGCGCGCTCAGCCCGGGCAAGGCGAGCTTCGCGGGCAACTGCGGGTCGCGGTGCGCCAGCCGGAGCACGAGCGTGCGGGGGTCGGGGGTCTCGATGCCGAGCGGAGGCAGCGGCCGACCCGCGCGCACGCGGTCGGCCCCGGAGATCGCGCCCAGCAGCCAGGCGCGTGAGCCATGGTCCTCGCGCCCGAGTCCGCAGAGCAGCGCGCGTCGGAAGTCCGCGCTCCCGCACGGGGCCCCGTCGGCGAACTCGAGCCCCGGCCGCAGGCGGAGGGTGAGCGTGAGACTGTCGGTGGACCATTCCCAGCGCTCGGCCGCCGCCGGCCGGAGCGCACCGCTGGAGTCCTCCTCGACGAGGCCGCGGGAGAGCAGCCGCTCGATCGACCAGCGCAGGGCATCGGGCGGCCCGCCGGGATCGAAGGCGGGCTGCGGCCGCCCCGCGATCCAGACGAAGGACGTTCCGCGCGCGGGCGCGCGGCCCGCGCACCCGGCACAGCACAGCACCGCCAGGACGGACAGGCCGGCGAGCACGACGACCGCAGGGCGACGAGGGCGACGGTTCATGGACCCGCGCAGTCTAGACGGCTTCGGCGGCGGGCGGAAGCCGCGCGGGCGCGGGCGCCGGGTCCGATGCATGATCCGGGGCGGGGGCGGACGGGATGGCGGGCGAGCAGAAGCACCATGCGCTCGCCCACCGTCCCTTCCTTCCCCCGCTTGCGGCGGGACGGCGGGCGCCACTGACGCGCCACGGGAGCGGCTTTGCCCGTGCGCTCGAGGCCATGCTAGCGTCCGGCCGTGCCCCCTTCCTCCCCCATCGCGCGTCCCAGAGCATGAGCGCGGGCGCCGTTCCGCCCGCCGCTGCGACCGCGGTGCTCGATCGCATCCTCGAGGGCCTCAACCCGGAGCAACTCGAGGCCGTGACCCACGGCGACGGCCCGCTGATGATCGTGGCAGGCGCGGGCACCGGCAAGACCCAGGTCGTCACGCGCCGGATCGCCTGGCTCATCGCCACCAAGCGGGCCCGACCCGAGGAGATCCTCGGCCTCACCTTCACCGACAAGGCCGCCGCCGAGATGGAGGCTCGCGTGGACGTGCTCGTGCCCTACGGGTTCGTCGGCGCCACGCTCTCCACCTTCCACGCCTTCTGCGACCGGCTGGTGCGCGAGCACGCCGTGGAGCTGGGGCTCACCTCGCAGCTGCGCGTGGAGACCCCGGCCGAGATCCTGGTGTTCCTGCGGGAGCGGCTCTTCGAGCTGGGGCTGGAGCGCTTCCTGCCGCTGGGGAACCCGGACGAACACCTCAAGGCCCTGGTCGCCTGCTTCGACCGCGCGCGGGACGAGGACGTCTCCCTCGCCGAGTACGCCGCCTTCGCGGCGCGCCTCGCGGCCGACGCCGGCGACGACCCGGCCCTGCAGGACCGCGCCGCCGCCGAGCGCGAGAAGGCGCGGGCCTACGGCGTCTACCAGGACCTGCTGCTCGCGAGCGGGCGCGTGGACTTCGGTTCGCAGATCGGCCTCGCGCTGCGCCTGCTGCGCGAGCGCGCCCACCTGCGGCGCGAGCTGCAGGAGCGCTACCGCTACGTGCTGGTGGACGAGTTCCAGGACACCAACCACGTCCAGTTCGAGCTGGTGAAGCTGCTGGCCGGGCTGTCGCGCAACCTGACCGTCGTGGGAGATGACGACCAGAGCATCTACCGCTTCCGCGGCGCCAAGGTCGAGAACCTGCTCGGCTTCATCGACGCTTTCGCCGGCGCGCGCGTGCTGCTGCTGACGCGGAACTACCGCTCCGGGCAGCGCATCCTCGACCTCGCCCACCGTCTCATCCAGGCCAACAACCCGGCCCGCCTCGAGGCCCGGCTGGGCTACGACAAGCGCCTGCTGGCCCAGCGCGAACTCGCGGCGCAGGTCGAGCACCGCGCCTTCGCCGCGGCCAGCGACGAGGCCGAGACCGTGGCCGCCGAGATCGCCGCCGCGGTCGCGTCCGGCGAACGGCGCGCGCAGGACTTCGCCGTGCTGGCCCGCGCGCACTCGAGCCTCGACCCGTTCGCGCTGGCGCTCAAGACCGCCGGCGTGCGATTCCGCCGCATGGGCCTGCGCGGGCTCTACTCGCGGCCCGAGGTCCACCTGTGCCTGAACGCGCTGCGCGCGCTGGCCGACCCGGACGACGGCCCGGCCGTCCACCTGGCGCTGGGGGACCCGCTGTTCGGGGCGGACCCGGTGGATCTCGCGCGGCTCGGCGCCGCCGCGCGGCGCTCGCACCGCGGATTGCTCGCGCTCGCGGCCGCAGCGGCGGCCGGCGACGACGCCCTGGCCGACGCCACGCGCGAGGCGGTCGGCCGCTTCGCGGAGCTGCACCGCCGCCTGGCCGCGAGCGCGCTCACCCGGCCCACCTCGGAGGTGCTCTACGAGTTCGTGACCGAGAGCGGCCTGCTCGGCCGCCTCGCCGCCGACGACAGCGCGGAGGCGGCCGAGCGCGTGCTGAACCTCAACCGGCTCTTCTCGATCGTGGCCCGCGTCGGCCCGCTGCTCAAGCAGGACCGCGTGGACCAGTTCATGGGGCACCTCGACCTGCTGATCGAGATGGGCGACGACCCGGCGGCCGCCGCGATCGAGGGCGAGGAGGACGCGGTGCAGTTGCTGACGGTCCACAACGCCAAGGGCCTCGAGTTCCCGGTGGTGTACCTGGTGCACCTGGTCGAGGGCCGCTTCCCCCGCTTCCGCACCGGCGACCCGCTGCCCTTCCCCCCCGAGCTGCGCAAGGGCGTGGCGGACGACCCCGAGGAGCACTACCGCGAAGAGCGCCGGCTGTTCTACGTCGGCATGACCCGCGCGCGCGACCGGCTCGTGCTCACTCACGCCGCGGACTACGGCGGCAAGCGGGCGCACAAGCCGAGCCGCTTCGTGGTCGAGGCGCTGGACCTGCCGAGCCCGCCCAAGGGCGCCGCGGCGGCCTCGGCGCTGGAGTCCATCGCGCGCTACGCGCCGGCCCCCGAGGGTGCGCCGCCCGAGATCGCGCCGGTGCCCCCGGAGCAGCCGCTGCGCATCTCGTATGGCCAGGTGGACGACTACCTCACCTGCCCGCTCAAGTACCGCTACGCCCACGTCGCGCAGGTGCCGCTCGGCTCGAACGACAAGGTGATGTACGGCGTCGCCATCCACCACGCCATCAAGGTCTACCACCAGCACCGCATGAAGCGGCTGCCGATCACCGCGGACGACGTGGTCGCGGCGCTCGAGGGCGCCTGGTCGAGCGAGGGCTTCTACTCGCGCGAGCACGAAGAGCGCCGGCTCGAAGAGGGTCGCGGGACGCTGCGCCGCTTCGTCGCGCGCGAGGAGGCGCGGCCGCAGGTGCCGCTCGCCATCGAACTCGAGTTCCGCTTCAAGCTCGGGAACGACCTCGTCGTGGGCCGCTGGGACCGGATCGACGAGCGGCCCGAGGGCATCGTGCTGGTGGACTACAAGACCTCGGAGGTCGGGGACCCCGCGAAGGCGGCGGAGCGGGCGAAGAACGACCTGAAGGACGGCCAGCTCGGGCTCTACGCGCTGGCCTACCGCGAGACGACCGGCGTGATGCCCGCGAGCGCCGAGCTGAGCTTCGTGGGACCAGGCACGGTCGGCTCGGCCGTGGTGACGCCCGAGCACCTCGAGCGCGCGCGCGAACGCGTCGCGAAGGCCGCGGCCGGCATCCGCAGCGCCCAGTTCCCGCCGAAGCCCGACCAGCGCAACTGTGGCTACTGCCCCTACTCGCGCTTCTGCATCCACAGCGCCGCGCGGGGACCCTCGTGAGGGCGCCCGATCCGCGCGAGCTGCGCGACGCCGCGGCGGAACTGGCCGTCGCGGCCGGCGCCATCCTGCGGGAGGGCCACGGCCGCGCGCACGTCCCCGAGCACAAGGGCCGCATCGACCTGGTCACCGAGTACGACCGCCGCTCGGAACGCCTGGTGCTCGACGGCATCCGGAAGCGCTACCCGGGCCACACCATCCTCGCCGAGGAGTCGGGCGCGCACGCCGGCGGGCCGGCGGACGCGGCGGGCGCCGTGCGCTGGGTCGTGGACCCGCTCGACGGCACCACCAACTTCACGCACAACTACCCGTTCTTCTGCGTCTCCGTCGCGGCCGAGAGCGGGGGACGCCTCGCCGCGGGCGCGGTCTACGATCCGATACGCGACGAACTGTTCGCCGCGGCCGCGGGCCACGGGGCGACGCTCAACGGCCGCGCGATCCGGGTGTCGGACGTGGCCCGGGTCGACGACGCGCTGCTGGTGACCGGTTTCCCCTACGACGTGCGCGAGAACCCCGAGCGCTCGTTGCCCCTGTTCGGGGCGTTCCTGGTGCGCGCGCAGGCCATCCGCCGCGACGGCTCGGCCGCGCTGAACCTCTGCTACCTCGCCTGCGGGCGCTTCGACGGGTTCTGGGAAGCGTCGCTCTCGCCCTGGGACATGGCGGCCGGCGCACTGCTGGTGCGGGAGGCCGGCGGGCGCGTGACCCGCTACGACGGCGGCGAGTTCCGGCTCGACGGCCGCCAGGTCCTCGCCACGAACACGGCGCTGCACGGGGAGATGATGGCGATCATCGCCGCAGCGGCCGGGCCAGCCTGAAGCCCGGGCCCGCGCCCCGCGGCGGCCCCGGCTACCTCGTCTTGACGAAGCCCAGCTTCTTCGTGACCGAGGTGCCGGCGACCAGGTCGCGCACGGTGATCTCGAGCCGGTAGCGGCCGGGCTCCAGCGCGGCCACCGGCACGGAGATGAACTGCCGCCGCAACGCGCCCAGGTTCACCTCCTCGCGCGACACCGAGACCGGCGGCGGCGGCGCGGGCGACAGCAGCTTCGCCATCCAGTGACGCGTGTCGGGCCGGGTGGATCGCACGGCATAGACGTACTCGAAGCGCGCGAGCCCGTCGTCACCGGGCCGCAGGTGGTAGATCTCGAAGTACGCCGTGAGCGGCCCCGCCCCGGCGACGCGCGCCCCCGGGTTGGGCTCGATGCGCACCGGGCCTTCCCCGGCGGCCGGCGCGCCGCACGCGATGACCACGTCGCTCAACGCGAGCTCGAGCCCGCCGGACGCGACGCGGACCGGCACGCGCAGGATCCCGCGCCGGTCCGCGGCGTCGCGCACCGTCACGCCGACGACGTAGGGGCCGGGTTCGAGGTCGGCGGCCAGCTCGCCGACCCGACGCGAGGCCGCCGCGCAGGCCGACGGGCCGAGCATCACCGTGCCGCGCGATCGCACGATCCGCGCGGAGTCGAGCACGGCCCAGTCGGCCCAGACGCTGTCGGCCGCCCCCCCCGGCACCTCGAACTGCGCGAGCACGCGCGGGCCGGCGGCGCCCTCGAAGCGGGCCACCACGCCTTCGACCGGCAGCGGCCGCGTGCCGGGCGGAAGCAGGTGGAACACGCCGCGCCCGCCGCGCGTGCCGAGCGCGTCCGCGCACCTCGCCAGCGAATCGGGATTCGGCCGCGGATCCGGGTCCGAGAAGCGCGACAGCGGAAACAGGTAGAACTCGGAGAGCAACCGGTCCTGCAGGACCACGGTCATGCCCAGCTCCGGGTAGCTCCACACCATCAGGTTCGCCGGGAAGTCCGGCCCGGTGCCGAAGGCCCAGCTCGCTCTCTGCCCCACCGGGTCGTACTGCATCTCGGCGGGCGGCCCGTAGCGCACGAACACCTCGCCGCGCTCGTCCCAGGCGCCGCGCCGCGCGTCGAAGAAGAGGAAGTAGGCCTGCGTGACCCGGCCCCAGTACTCGAGACGCGCCTCGTTCTCCGGGGTCGAGAGGTCGGGGTCGTTCTCCTGCCAGAAACGCTCGACGAACGCGGGGCGGTCGGCGCGGGGCAGGTGACGCAGGGTGGTCGTGTCCTCCTCGGTGGCGATGGGGCCGATGTCCTCGAAGCACTCCCGCACCTTCCCGCGCAGGCGCGGGATGACCGCCCGGTACGCGCTGTCGGCCTCGCGGAGCATCCCGCTGCGATACAGCGCGTGCGCCACGGCCAGGTGCGCCTCGATCCGGCCCGGATCGGCGCGCAGGGCGCTGAAGGCGGCGCGCGAGGCGCCCGGCAAGTCGCCCTGCTCGACGAGCAGCGGCGCCAGCGTCAGCCACGCGTCGGAGTTGCCGGGGTCGAGGCGGGTCGCGGTGGCGAGCAACTCCACCGCGCGCGCGAGCGAGCGGCGGTCCAGGTACTTGAGCCAGTCCCGCCGCCAGACCAGGGCCAGCCCCTGGGGTCCGCCCGCCTCGTTGGGCTGAAGCCGCGTCACCTGTTCGAAGCGCTCCCGCGCGCTCTTCAGGAAGCCCGACGCGTAGTAGGCCCGGGCCAGGGCGAGCTGATATTCGGCGTTGTCGGGATCGAGGAGCGTGGCTTCTTCCAGCGCGCGCACCGCCTGGCGGCGCGTGTCCACGGTGTTGCGGGCGAGCCACCCGAGCGAGCGCTGGTGGAGCGCCGCGGCCTGGCCGCGGGCGCGCGCCGAGGCGGCCGGGTCGGCGGCGGCGTGCGCGGGCCCGGCGATCAGGAGGAACAGGAGGAGCAGGCTGGATCGTTTCAAGGTCGTGGTCACCGTCCCGGCCGCGCGCAGTATCCCCGCGCGCACCGGGGCGGTCAACGCCGGGGCCCGGGCCCGCCCTTGCGGACCGCGGCCTGGCGTGCGATGAATGGCCGGATGGGACCCGTCGATCCACGGACCGTTCAGCCCGGCGCGGGGAGGTTCGTGCTGCTGGACACCCGCGAGACGGAGACGTTCGCCCGCGGGCACCTCGCGGGAAGCGGGAACATCCCGCGCGCCGAACTGCGCGCGCGACGCACCGAGCTGCCCCCGCGCGGCGCGGCCATCCTGGTGGTGGCGGAGGACGCGATCGCCGCGGCGGCCGCGGCCGCCGCGATCGAGGCGCTGGGTTACTCCTCCGTGTCCTGGCTCGACGCGCCGCCCGGCGCGGTCGCGGGTGGTCTCGCCGACCGCGCCCCCGCGGCGCGCCTGTGGCACCCCGCGCCGTTCCTCGAGGAGGTGCTGCCCGGGATCCTGAGCTCACGGGCGGCCGCAACGGCCCGCGGCACTCCCCTGCGCGACCCGCCTGCCGCGCTCGACCTGGCCTGCGGCGCCGGCCGCGACGCGGTGTTCCTCGCCCAGCACGGCTTCGAGGTCGAGGGCTGGGACCATGCCCCCGAGGCGCTCGAGCGCGCGCGCGAGCTGGCGGAGCGCCACGGCGTGACGGTGCACACGGAACTGCGCGACATCGAGCGGCCGGACCTGCCGCCCCCGGGGCGGCTCTTCGACCTGGTCATCTGCTTCCGCTTCCTGCATCGCCCGCTCTTCCCGTGGATGGAGCGCGCGCTCGCGCCGGGCGGCTGGCTGGTCTACGAGACGTACCGCGCAGGGCAGGAGCGATTCGGCCGGCCGATCCGCGCGCATTTCCTGCTCGCCCGCGACGAGCTGGCGCGCGCCTTTCCGATGCTCGAGACCGTGCGCTACGAGGAGCCCGAGCCGGCGGGCGGCCCGGTGACCGCCCGCCTGCTGGCCCGGAGGCCCGACCGGGCCTGAGCCGCCCGCAAGACCCGACCCACCGAATGTTGTACGGCCCAGGCGCCATTCCACACACCATTCATCCACCGGCCACCGCTGGACGTACCATGACTTCCGGCGTACATTCGCCGGCGCTTGGCCAGCGAGGCCAACGAAGCCCGTCCGCTGCAAGTCCGACCCAGATGCCGGAGGATGACCGAAGTGAGCGCCATGTCCTCGAAGGAGTACGTCGTCGGTCTGATGGCCCAGGTGAAGGCCAAGAACCCCGCGGAGCCCGAATTCCACCAGGCGGTCCAGGAGGTGCTCGAGTCCCTGAGCCTGGTGCTGGAGCGCCACCCCGAGTACCGGGCGGCGAAGATCGTCGAGCGCATCGTCGAGCCCGAGCGCGTGTTCATGTTCCGCGTGCCCTGGTTCGACGACCAGGGCGACGTGCAGGTCAACCGCGGCTTCCGCATCCAGATGAACAGCGCCATCGGCCCCTACAAGGGCGGCCTGCGCTTCCACCCCTCGGTCAACCTCGGCATCCTCAAGTTCCTGGCCTTCGAGCAGGTCTTCAAGAACTCGCTCACCACGCTGCCGATGGGCGGCGGCAAGGGCGGCTCGGACTTCGACCCGAAGGGCAAGAGCGACAACGAAGTCATGCGCTTCTGCCAGAGCTTCATGACCGAGCTGTAGCGCCACATCGGCCCCGACACCGACGTGCCGGCCGGCGACATCGGCGTGGGCGGCCGCGAGATCGGCTTCCTGTTCGGGCAGTACAAGCGGCTGCGCAACGAGTTCACCGGCGTGCTCACCGGCAAGGGCCTCAACTGGGGCGGCTCGCTGATCCGGCCGGAGGCCACCGGCTACGGCAGCGTGTACTTCGCCGAGGAGATGCTCAAGACCCGCAAGCAGTCGTTCGCCGGCAAGGTCTGCCTGGTCTCCGGCAGCGGCAACGTGTCGCAGTACACCGTCGCAGAAGCTCCTCCAACTGGGCGCGAAGCCGGTCACCCTCTCCGACTCGAACGGCGTGATCTACGACGCCGAGGGCATCGACGCCGAGAAGCTCGCCTTCGTGATGGACCTCAAGAACGTGCGCCGCGGCCGCATCAAGGAGTACGCGGACAAGTTCAAGAGCGCGAAGTTCATCCCGATGGACGCCAAGCTCGACTACAACCCGCTCTGGGACATCAAGGCGGACTGCGCCTTCCCCAGCGCGACCCAGAACGAGATCAACGCCAAGGACGCCGCCAACCTGCTCAAGAACGGCGTGTACGTCGTGTCCGAGGGCGCCAACATGCCCACCACGCTCGACGGCGCGAAGCTGTTCCTCGACGCCAAGATCCTCTACGGCCCGGCCAAGGCGGCGAACGCCGGCGGCGTGGCCACCTCCGGCCTCGAGATGTCGCAGAACAGCATCCGTCTCTCGTGGACCCGCGAGGAAGTGGACGAGCGGCTCCACAACATCATGATCGCCATCCACAAGAACTGCTTCGAGACCGCGGAGAAGTACGGCACGCCGGGCAATCTGGTGAACGGCGCCAACATCGGCGGCTTCCTCAAGGTCGCCAACGCGATGATGGACCAGGGTCTCGTCTAGCGCGTATCTTCACGATCCAGGGGCGCGGGGTGGAGGCCTCCACTCCGCGCCCTTCCTGTTGGGAGGTGACTCGTGGACGACGCGGCGCCCCGCCCGGCGGATCCCGTGCCGGGGGGCACACTGCAGGGCTTCCAGGACCTCATGCCCTGGCGGGTGCAGGACATCCTGCTGGTTTCCAGCCTCTACGACGCCTTCACGCTGCAGGAGGATGGCCGGCTCAACGAGCTCATCCTGAGCGAGTACCTCGACCTCAACCTCCACCACACGCCGGGCATCACCCACGTCTCGAGCGGCGCCGAGGCGCTGGCCCTGGCTCGCGAGCAGCCGCGCTTCAACCTCATCGTCACCACCATCCAGACCGGTGACATGGACGCGACCGACCTGGCCCGCGCGGTCCGTGCGGCCGGGCTCGACGTCCCGGTCGTGGTGCTGGCCTACGACGATCGCGAGCTGAGCGACTTCGTCGCGCGGGCCGACACCACCGGCATCGAACGCTGCTTCCTGTGGCAGGGCAACGCGCGCATCCTGCTGGCCATCGTCAACACCATCGAGGACCAGCGGAACGCGGCGCACGACACGCGCACGACCGGCGTGCGCGTCATCCTGCTGGTCGAGGACAGCATCCGCTACTACTCCTCGTTCCTGCCGACCATCTACACCGAGATCATCCGCCAGTCCGAGCGCCTCATCAGCGAGGGCGTGAACCTCTCCCACAAGCTGGTGCGGTTGCGCGCCCGTCCCAAGATCCTCCTGTGCACGACCTTCGAGGAGGCCTGGGAACGCTTCCTCGCCCACCGCGACCACCTGCTCGGCATCATCACCGACGTCGAGTTCCCGCGCGGCCGCGAGCTGGCGGGCGAGGCCGGCTTCGAGCTCGCCCGGATGGCGCGCCAGCACACCCCCGACCTGCCCGTCCTGATCCAGTCGGGCCGCGCGGAGTTCGCCGCGCGCGCGCAGGCGGCGGGCATGCCCTTCCTGCTCAAGGGCTCCGACGCCATGCTCCACGACCTGCGCCGGTTCCTGGTCGAGCAGTTCGCGTTCGGCGACTTCGTCTTCCGGCTGCCCGACGGGCGCGAGGTGGACCGCGCCACCGACCTCAAGTCGCTCGAGGCGAAGCTGCTCACCGTGCCCGCCGAGAGCGTCGGCTACCACGCCGAGCGGAACCACTTCTCCAACTGGCTCACCGCGCGCACCGAGTTCGCGCTGGCGCACCGGTTGCGTCCGCGCAAGGTCGAGGACTACGCGAGCCTCGAGGGATTGCGCGACGACCTGGTGGACTCGATCGCCGGGTACCGGCGCGAGCGGGCCGAGTCGCTGGTCGGGGACTTCGACCGCGCGACGTTCGACGCCGAGTCGCCGTTCTTCCTCCGCATCGGCGGGGGCTCGCTCGGCGGGAAGGCGCGGGGTCTCGCCTTCGTGCGGCGGCTGCTCGGCCTTCGCCAGCTGGACCGCCGCTTCCCCGGCGTGCACGTCGGCGTGCCCGCGGCGGTGGTGCTGGGCACCGACGTGTTCGACCGCTTCCTGGTCGAGAACGGCCTGACCGAGCTCGCGCTCCACTCGAGCGACGAGGACGAGATCCAGCGGCGGTTCCTCGCCGCGGCCCTCCCCGCCGACGTGCTCGCCGACCTCGAGGCGTTCCTCGCGGCCGTGCATTGCCCGCTGGCGGTGCGCTCCTCGAGCCTGCTCGAGGACTCGCAGTACCAGCCGTTCACCGGGGTCTACGAGACCTTCATGCTGCCGAACCACGACCCCGACCCGCGCGTGCGGCTCGAGCGGCTCCTGGATGCGATCCGGCGCGTGTACGCCTCCACCTTCAGCCGTCACGCGCGCGGCTACCTGCGTGCCACGCCCTACCGGCTCGAGGAGGAGAAGATGGCGGTCATCCTCCAGAAGGTCGTCGGCGCGCCCCACGGCGGGCGCTTCTATCCCGACTTCTCGGGCGTGGCCCGCTCGTTCAACTTCTACCCCACTCCCCCCCTGCGGTCCGAGGACGGCGTGGCCGCCGTGGCGCTCGGGATGGGACGCTCGGTGGTCGAGGGCGAGAAGTGCCTCTCCTTCTGCCCGCGCTACCCGCAGCACCTGCTGCAGTTCTCCTCGGTGAAGGACATCGTCAAGAACTCCCAGCGCCAGTTCTGGGCGCTGGAACTCGACCCCGCCTCGGGTGGCGGCCCCGAACGGGAGTTGCGCGAGAGCCGCTTCGATCTCGAGATGGCCGAGGCGGACGGGACGCTCCTCGCGCTGGGCTCCACCTACTCGCACGAGAACGGCGTGGTCTACGACGGGCTGTCGCGGCCCGGCGCCCGCCTGGTCTCCTTCGCGCCGGTGCTCAAGCACGGGGTCTTCCCGCTCGCCGGGATCCTCGAGGACCTGCTCGACATCGCCGGCCGCGGCATGAACCGCGCCACCGAGATCGAGTTCGCGGTGCGCCTCGACGTGCCCGACGGGCAGCCGCGGGAGTTCGGCTTCCTGCAGATGCGCCCGCTGGTGCTCGCCCGCGAGACCGCCGCGCTGGAGATCGACGACGCCGACCCCGCGCGGCTGCTCTGCCTGAGCCCCAAGGTGCTGGGCAACGGCCTGGTGGACGGCCTGCGTCACGTCGTGGTGGTGGACTTCCACCGCTTCGACCGCTCCCAGAGCCCGCTCGCCGCCCGCGCCGTGGCGCGCTTCAACGCCGAACTGCTGTCGCGCGGGGCGCCCTACCTGCTGGTCGGGGTGGGGCGCTGGGGCTCGACCGACCCGTGGCTGGGCATCCCCGTCACCTGGGACGAGATCTCCGGGGCGCGCGTCATCGTGGAGGCCGGGTTCCGCGACTTCCGCGTGACGCCCTCGCAGGGCAGCCACTTCTTCCAGAACCTGACCTCGTTCCAGATCGGGTACTTCACCGTCAACGCCGAGCACGGCGAGGGCTTCGTCGACTGGGACTGGCTCGCCGCGCAGCCCGCCGAGTCGGTGGAGGGACACGTGCGCCTGCTGCGCTTCGAGCAGCCGCTGCTGGCGAAGATGAACGGACGGCAGAACCGCGGGGTGATCCTCAAGCCGGAGGCGTGACCCGGGGGGACGGGCGCGAGCCGGCCTCGTGCTGGCCGGCCGGCGCGCGGGCGTGCGCACGGGGTTGCGATCTGCACTCCTCGGTCCTCCAGTCACCCTCGCCCACCGGTGCGGGGACGGCCGTTCATGATCCAGCCGAGGCACGCCATGCACCTGCCCGCGGCACCGTTGCCGACCTTCCTGATGTTTGCCGCCCTCGTCATCGCTTCGTGCCCGGCGCCGGGAACCTGATCGCGACCCTGCCCGACACCGGCTACGCCGACCCGGTCGGCGCGTTCCTGTACTACAAGCTCTGCGCCGTGGACGTCCACGGCGATGTCGGCGGCTACGCCACGACCTACCCGGTCGTGGTCGCGGGGGTGGTGGATGGGGAGCGGCCGGGAGTCCTCTGCCTCGCCGCGCCGGCCCCCAAGCCGGCGCCCGGGTTCACCACGCTGAGATTCGGCCTGCCGCGCGCGGCGGCGGTCGACCTGGGGCTCTACGACCCGCAGGGGTGCCGCGTGCGCGGACTGCTCTCCCGCACCCAGCCCGCCGGAGAAAGCGCGCTCACCTGGGACGGACGCGACGAGAGCGGGCGCGCGGTGCCCGCGGGGCTCTATTTCGTGAGGCTGGCGACCGGCGGCCGGACATTCGTCTCCAGGTTCGTCGTCGCCCGGTAGCCGCCCGGGCAACAGGAGAGCCCCGCCGCGGCCGGCGGGGCTCTCCTGCTGCCGTTCGACCCCGGGGCCGGCGTCACCCCCGGGAGCGTTGATGCGGCCGCATCATGGGATCACGACGATCCGGCGGGTGAGCCGGCTCCCGCCCGCCTCGATCCGGGCGAAGTAGAGCCCCGGTTCCGCGGGCGGTGCGGCCCCGGCGCCTCCGCCCCAAACCACGGTGTGCACCCCGGCGGGGAACGCGCCATCCGCCGGCACCGCGACCTGGCGCCCGGTGACGTCGAAGACCGCCAGCCGGACGCGCCCCGCGGCCGGAAGCGCGAAGCGGAAGGCCACCGGTCCTCTCGCCGGGTTGGGCGCCGGCGGCGCGAATTCGAGCCCGACGTCCTGCGCCCCCGGCGGGACGTCCACGGTCAGCACCGCGGGCGCGATGCGGATGACCTGGCCCTGCGCCACCGTCCCGCCCGGCTTCGAGAACGACTCGCCCGCGCCGGGGTCGGCCACGTAGAGCGCGCCGTCGTCGCCGAAGGCCAGGCAGCCGGAGCCCGCGAGGTTCGCGAAGCCGGTGGCGAAGACGCTCACCGAGCCCGCGGCGGTGACGCGCAGGATGCGCTCGTTCAGGATGTCGGCCGCGAACAGGTCGCCGCCGAACCGCCCGGACGGGTCGATCGCGATGGCGCCGGCGCCCAGCAGGAGGGAGTTCTGCGCCACCGTGCTGACCACGCCCGCGGGCGTCACACGCGCGATGCGACCGGGCCCGTCGGCGGTGGCGCCGAGCGAGGTGAGATCGCAGTCGGCGACGTAGAGATCGGTGCCCCAGGCACCGCCGGGGCCGAACGCCAGTCCCTTGCCGCCCTTCACGCCGGTGGCGAACGTCTCGAGCGCGCCGCCGGCCGTGGTGCGCACCACGCGGTCATTCGCCGGGTCGCAGAGGTAGAGCCGGTCGAGGAACGCGCCCGGTCCGCCGGCCAGGGCCCCGGCCGCCGTGGCGGTCGAGCCGCCCAGCGCGAGCGTGGTCATGCGGTGCGCGTCGGCCTGGAAGAGCCCGTTGGGGTCGGTCACCGCGAGGCTGCCGTCGGCGGCGAGCGCCAGGCCCTCGGGCCTGCTCCAGCGCGAGTCGCCGAGGTAGTGGCCGAGGTCGCCGCCGGTGGTGAGCGTGAAGAGCCGGTCGCGTCCCGCGTCGGCCAGCAGCATCACGCCGGGCCCGAGCCAGGGAGCGGGCAGCAGCCCCTCGGGCGCCTCGAGGTCCTGGCGCGCGATGCGGTCGGCGACGTAGCCCGCCGGCACGGTGACGCCGGTCGAGTAGGCGAGCGTTCGGAAGCGGGCTTCGAAACGTGCGGGGAGCCGGGCGCCGTCGGTCGCGCGCAGGGTGGTGTCGATCGCCCAGGCGTAGGTCTGCCCTGCGCTCCAGGGGGTGCCCGGGTAGAAGCGCGCCTCCCGCCCGGACGCCTGCCACGTGCCCGCCGTCGCGGGCGTGACGCTGAACGCGCCGGCCAACGCCGCCCCGTCCACCTCGCGGTCGAAGGCGACGATCAACGGGGACCACAGGTCGTTGACGGCCCGGTCGTGGGCCGGCGCCACGCCCGTCACGTGAAGCCGGTCCTCCGCCGCGAGCCCCGCCGCGCGCGCCGAGGCCGACTCGTAGATGCGCGCGCCCCGCGCCGGCAGCGGCAGCGCGAGCGCACCGCCCGCGCCCACCGTCGCGGTCAGCCCGGGCTCGAGCGCGTCCACCAGCCCCGTGCCCGCGGGCCACGGCGTGGCCACCTCGCGCGTCAGCGGACCGTTGGATGTGTTGATCGCCACCAGCACGCTGTCGGTCGCGCTCTCGCGGCGGAAGACGTAGAGCCCCGGTCCCGTGGCCTCGGCGTACAGCTCGGTCGTGGCCCCGCGCCGCAGGGCCTCGTGGCGCCGGCGGGCCTCCAGGATCTCGCGCACGTGGCGGAACAGTGCGTGGGACTCGTCGAAGTTGTCGCCCAGCGACGGACCGTAGTTCCACTGCCCGGCCCACATGTCCTCGCGGCACCACGGGTCGCCGCCGCCGTCGAAGTTCTGCTCGGTCCCGTAATACAGGATCGGCACGCCACGCGAGGTGAGCAGCCAGGCCAGCGCAGCGCGCAGGCGGCTCTCGTCCTGGTTGGCGAGCCCGAACGAGAGGAAGCGCGCGTTGTCGTGGTTGTCGAGGAAGGTGGTGAGCCGCTCGCGGGTCGAGACGTCGTAGTTGGCGAGCGCGGCGTAGCGGCTGGTGAGATTAGCCGGCGCGTCGTTGAAGGCGAACACGCCGTTGGTGGTGAAGTACATCGGGTAGTGGAGCATCGAGTCGAACTTGTAGTTGCCCCCGGCCATCGTGCCGGTGTAGGAGCCCACCTTGGCGTCGTCGCCGTCGAAGGCCTCCCCGAACATCAGGAAGTGCGTCTTCCCGGCGATCGCCGCATACAGGCGCACGTTCGCGCACCAGGTGTTCCAGAAGGACATCTCCACGTGCTTGACGGTGTCCACCCGGAAGCCGTCGCAATCGGTGCTGTCGATGAGGAACCGGGCGGCCTGGTAGAGCGCGAGCTGGACGGCGGGGTCCTCCGTCTTGAGGTCGTTCAGGCCGGAGAGCTGCCCGAGGATCTGCTCGGGGTCCGAGAAGTTGCCGATGTCGCCGTAGGGATGGAACTTGGTCAGATCGTCGAACACCCCGGCGAAGCGCTTCCCGGAATTCGCCCACTTGAGCGTGTAGCCGGCCGGGTACTTGTAGGCGGGCCAGCCCGAGCCCGAACTGTTGATGAGCGTGCCCATGTGGTTGCAGACCATGTCGATGATGACCCGGATGCCGCGCGCGTGCGCCGCCTGGATGAACTGGCGCAGGTCGGCGAGCGTGCCGAAGTGCGGCGCGATCGAGAAGAAGTCGCGCGCCGCGTAGCCGTGGTACTCGGCGTTGGCATTGAGCACCACCGGCGAGATCCACACGGCGTCCACCCCGAGGTTCGACAGGTAGTCGAGCCGCGCCGTCAGGCCGGCGAAGTCGCCACCGTGGATGCGGTAGCCGTCGGCCGGGGCGTAGCTGCCCTCCACCAAGTCGTTGGCCGGGTTCCCGTCGGAGAAGCGGTCGGTGAGGACCTGGTAGATGACCAGGTCGCGCCAGTCCGCGGGCGATGGCGTGGCGGCGACGCCCGGCCGCCCGGCCAGGGCCCCGGCGGCGAGGAGCGCCAGGCCGAGGATGACGCGCCGGGCGGAGCCCCCGGGCGCGGCGGGCGGCCGTTGACCGGTGCACCTGGCGACCTTAGAATCATAGGGCTCGCTTCCCGCGCTATCTGCACCGGGCTGACCCTGCGATCCGGAGCCTCCCATGCGACCTGCCCGCCCCCACGTCCTCGTCACCTTCGTCATCCTCCTGGGTTCGCTCATCGCCCTCTCGGCGTCCGCGGCGGTTCCCCGGCGGGCGGAGGCCCTGCTCGCCCGCCCCGACGCCTGGCCGCGCGGCTCGGTCGTCGGCATCGGCCACATCCGGACCGGTGTCGGCGAGCTCGAGAGTGCCGCCAACATCCTTGCATTATACTACGATGAGGGGGATGACCTCACGTTCCGCGTGAGCCTGGTGGCCCCGCTGGGAATCCGCGACCGCGTCAACCACTTCGAGCGCGGGCAGGTCCGCGCCCTCCTCCTGCTGGACGAGGGGACCGGCCGCAACACCGACCTGCCGGCGCCGCTGCGGGGACGGGCGCCCTTCGCCTGGGACCGGATGGTCGTCCTGGAGCCGGGCGCCGACCGACCGGCACTGGTGAGCGCCGCCGCGCTCGAGCCCGGCACGCCGCTCGCGGCCGATCGCGCCGCCTTCCACCTCGAGCAGGGGTGGCTCGCCGCCTCGCTGCCGCGCGGCGCCGGCGCGCCGCGGCAGGCCGCGGTCATCACGCTGGCGCGGGGCCGCGAGCTCGACCGCCTGGTGGTCCCACTGGGCGGGCAGCAGGCTGCGGCCTACGAGGCGAACGTCGCCTTCATGCACTTCGGCAACCAGGGGCTCACCTACAGCGACGTCTTCCACGGCCGATCGGGCGCCGAGGCCTCCAGCGGGTTCGACGAGATCCTGCGCGTCCACCAGAACAAGAACGTTCCGGTCAACGTCCACCTGAGCGGGCTGCTGCAGTCCTCGGCCGAGTGGGACGCGAGGAACGGCGACCCGGTGGACTTCAACGCGTGGATGCGCGCGGGCGTGACGGCCGGCTGGCTGGGCATCGTCTCCTCGGCCTACGGCCAGCCCATCCTGCCGTTCCTGCAGGGAGCGATGAACGACTGGGCGATCGATCGCCAGGTCGCGATGGACACCTGGCGCTACGGCTACACGCCGCATGTCGCCTGGGTGCCCGAGCGGGTCTGGCTCACGCCCGGCCAGTACCCCGGCGACGGGGTCATCGATGCGACCTCGAACCACTGGCAGTCGCACGGCATCGACGGCGTGATCCTCGACGACTGGCCCCACCTCCAAGGCCACGACAACCACCGGATCCACACGATGTCCGGCACCGGCCTGCGCCTGATCCCGCGCGACTCCGATTTCACCGGCAAGCTCCACTCCGGCGACGGCGCCGGGGCGCTCGCGGTGCTCTCCGGACTCGCAGGCTCCGGGCTGGGCACCTACCGTCTCGTCACCTACGCGGACGACTGGGAGATGGCCGCCGGGCTGGGCAACTGGGCGACCGACTTCCCCTACGCCTACGGCACCTACCAGTGGATGATCGACAAGTGCGCCACCGAGAGCGCGTGGCTGCACACCTGGAAGCTCGATCCGGCGCTGGCCAACGCCAACTTCAACGGCGACACCTTCACGCCGGCCAACGGCACCTACGGCGGGATCGGCGACGTCAACGGCTACGGCGGCAACAACAACGCCTGGTACGCCGACTGGGCCGGCTACGTCCCCTACTCCACCGGCGGCAACGGCAGCGGCGGCTGCGCGGGCACGGGCGGCAACTGCAAGGACCACGGCACGCTCTGGAACGATGCGCACGCGGCGCTGCAGGCCGCCCCGGACAACAACATCCGCGAGGCCGGCTGGTACGTGATGATGACCAACCTGCACGAGACCGGCTGGCACGACTACCTCGGCGGACCGCTCTCGGGCTGGCAGCGCCAGTACTCGGCGCACATCAAGAACGCGAGCGTCTACGCCGAGGCGGCCCGCTGGGCCGGCGGACAGTTCGTCAATCCGACGGGCGCCTACTTCTCGGACATCGACGACGACGGCAACAGCGAGCTGGTGATGTACAACGACCGCGTGCTGGCGGCCTTCGAGTCGATCGGCGGGCGGGCCCCGTGGGTGTTCGCGAAGAGCGGCCCGGCCAGCTTCTCGGTGGTGGGGGTGGACAACGCCTACTGGTACGGCACCGAGGGCGACTACAACGACGGCAACCACGTCGCCGCGCTCTCGGACGTCGGCCCCGACCACCAGGGCGAGTTCTACGCGATGCAGGTGGACACCTCGTCGGGGAACACCGTCCAGGCCACGTTCGCCCACTCCGGCGTGAAGAAGGTGGTGCGCCTGACGCTCGGCCAGCCCTACCTGGACTGCGTCTACCGCGTCGGCGCCAACACCCAGTACATCCAGAGCGGCTGGACGCCCGACCTGGTGGACCTGCTCTACAACGCCCGCATGGACCGCATCTGGGCCCCCGACATCTCCTACATGGGCCGGCGCAACCCGAACACCGGGGCGACCGGCGCCTTCGTGCTCGGCGGCGGCGGCGCCCAGTTCCAGAAGGAGGTCGGCGGCACGTTGATGAAGGCCGACGAGGTGCGCGGCACGCAGAAGTTCGAGTTCTACGTCTACGCCGGCCCGACCTCCGCGCCCGACGGCGGCGGCAACGTGGCGGAGCTGCAGGCGCTGTCCGCCGCGCTCGGCGACCGGCTCCCGCCCGAGGCGGTGAGCGGGACCTACTTCCCCGCCACCCACCAGTTGACGCTCACCTTCGACGAGACCGTGCGCTACGACCAGGTCACGATGGCCGGCATCGCCGTCGACGCGAACAACGACGGCACCGCCGAGGTCACGCTCGACGGCGGCTGCACGGTGCTGAACGGCGCGAACAGCGCGATCCTCACGATCCTGGTCTCGGGCGCGGTCCACACCGCCATCCAGGGCGTCGACCACAACCAGATGCGCCTGCTGCTGCAGCCGGGCGCGGTGCGGGATCCGGCGGCGAACCCGTGCGCCCTGCTCACCAACGCGGGCAACGTGCCGGTCTCCTACGGCCCGCCGACGCTCATCACCCTCGACGGCTACGTCAACCCGTCCGAGTGGCCGTCCTGCACCATGGCGGTCGCCGACTCGTTCGACTCGGGCTGGAACTCGCCGGGGCAGACGAACAACGAGATCCAGGCGGTCTACTGCCAGTGGGACAGCACCTACCTCTACCTGGGCATCCGTGGCGTGGTCACGGGCAACTCCTGGCTGCTCTACCTCGACACCGACCCGAACGGCCCCAACGGATTCACCGACCTGCGGACCATCGATCACTGGGAACGCGGAGCGCAGTTCACGGCGGCCGGGTTCAAGCCGGACTGGCAGTTCGGCTCCTACCAGCACCAGGGCATCTACGACGGGCAGTCGTTCTGGAAGCTGACGAGCGCCACGACCTCCGCCGACTCGACGCCGGCCATCCTCGCGGCCTTCGACCCCATGCACACCCACGGGCTCAACGGCGGCAGCGAGATCGCCATCCCCTGGAACACGCTCTACGGCCTGGGCGCCGGTCGCGTCCCGTCCGGCGCCTCGGTCGGCTTCGTGGCCTCGCTGGCCTGGGACCCCGAGCCGGGCGGCGCGCTCGGCGGCGACCAGGCCCCGAACAACCTCGCTGCCACCGCCCCGACCCTCGACGACTTCCGGCTCGTCACTGTGGACGCGAACGCCGACGGCGTGCCCGACGCGACCGACCGCACCGCCCCCACCCTCGTGGGCGCGGCCTACACCGGCTGGGACAGCGTCATCACGGTCCAGTTCGACGAGCCCGTGACCGCGGCCACCGCGAACCAGGCCACCCGCTACACCATCTACCAGACCGGCAACCCCTCGGCCTCGCTCGAGGTGCGCAGCGCCACGCTGCAGGCCGACCAGCAGAGCGTCCGCCTGCTGGTCTCGCCCATGTCCCACGTGCCCTACACGGCGATCGCCAGCGGCGTGGCCGACGTCTCGTGCTTCCACAACGCGGCCGCCCAGACCAGCATCCAGTTCCAGGGCCCGCCGGTCGCCGTGGACCGCGGGGCGCCGGCGGTGCGCGCGCTGTCGCTCGCCACGCCGGTCCCCAACCCGACGCGCGGCCGCTCGATCGTCGCCTACGCGCTGCCCGGCACGCACGGGCCGGTGGCGGTCTCGCTCGAGGTCTACGACCTGGGCGGGCGGCTGGTGCGCACGCTGGTGCGCGCGGTGCAGCCAGCCGGCGAGTACCGCGTGGCCTGCGACGGGCGCGACAACGGCGGCCGGAGCCTTGCGTCGGGTCTCTACTTCGTGCGACTCTCGGCCGGCGCCAGCCAGCAGGTGAAGCGGCTCATCATCCTGCCCTGACGCACGACGGCTGCCGGACGCGCCGCGCGGTCGTGCGGCGCGTCCGGCCCGTCGGCGAACCGCGCTCCGTGGCCAACGCGGCGCAGCCCGTCCTCACCCGCAGACCCGGCGGGACGTGCCGCGAGGCCCGGCCAAGGTCCACGTCCGCCCCGAGGGAGGCCCCGATGATGCGGGTCCAGCGTTCCGCCCGGCTCGCCCTGTGCGCGCTGCTCGCCCTGTCCAGCCTGTCGTGCGCACCGAAGTCGGGCGCCAAGCCCGGCCGCACGATCGTCATCTGGGAGCAGATGGACCCCGAAGAGCGCCTTCGGTTCGAGGCCAACCTCGCGGCGTTCCGGCAGACCCATCCGGGCGTCGAGATCCAGCACACCCCGTACGAGACGGAGCAGTTGCGCACGCAGTTCCAGACCGCGGTCTCCGGCGGCGGCGGGCCCGATCTGGTGTTCGGGCCGTCGGACCAGGTGGGCCCGCTCTCGCTGCTCCAGACCATCCAGCCGCTCGACCAGGCGCTGCCGGCGGGGTTCTTCGATCGCTTCGTCCCGAACGCGCTCGACACGCTCGCCGGCCACCTGTGGGCCGCGCCCGACCAGGTCGGCAACCACCTGGTGCTGTGCTTCAACCGCAAGCTGGTGCCGAAGGCGCCGGAGACCGCCGAGGAATTCGTCGCGGTGGCCCGGAAGCTCAGTCGCGGCGGGGTCTACGGGTTCGCGATGAACGTCACGGAGCCCTACTGGCTGGTGCCCTTCCTGGGCGGCTACGGCGGCTGGATCATGGACGCGCAGGCCCGGCCCACGCTCGATTCACCCGCCATGGCCCGGGCGCTGGCCTTCGTGAAGGACCTGCGCGATCAGCGGCTGATGCCGCTGGAGTCGGACTACCAGATCGCGGAGACCCTGTTCAAGGAGGGCAAGGCCGCGATGATCGTGAACGGCCCGTGGTCGTGGTCCGCCTACCGCAAGGCCGGAGTGGACCTCGGCATCGCCCCGATCTTCCGGCTCCCGGGCGGGCGCTGGGCCGAGCCCATGGTGGCGAGCAAGGGCTACTCCATCAGCGTGAACGTGCCGAAGGAGAAGATGCCGCTGGTGACCGAGCTGGTGAGCTTCCTCACCTCCCCCGAGGCCGAGCTGCGCTCGGTGCGGGAACTGGCCATCCTGCCGAGCCACCGCGCCGCCTACCGCGATTCCACGCTCTTGCAGGACCCGTACCTGGCCGTGTCGCTGGTCGCCATCGGGCGGGGCCGGCGCATGCCGGTCGTGCCCGAGATGCGCGTGATCTGGGACGCCATGCGGCCGGAGATGCAGAACGTGATGAACGGCGTCAAGACGCCGGCCCAGGCGGCGAAGGACATGCAGCTGAACGCCGTCTCCCAGATCGCGAACATGAAGAAGTAGCGACGTGAACGCCACGATCCGCGCGCCGCGCTCCTTCCCCTACCTGCTGCTGCTGCCGGCCATGGCGGCGATGCTGCTGGTGGTGCTGTTCCCGCTGGTCTACAACTTCTACCTCGCCTTCCGGAACATGAGCCTCTACCATTTCACGGACCACACGTTCGTGGGGCTGGCGCAGTTCCGGGAGCTGTTCTCGCAGCCGGTCCTCTACGTGCTGTTCGCCAAGTCGCTGCTGTGGACGGTCCTGAACGTCTCCTTCCACGTGGCCATCGGCCTGTTCCTGGCGGTGCTGCTGGCCGGCCCGGTGCGCGGGCGCGGGTTCTACCGGACGCTGCTCATCCTGCCCTGGGCGATGCCCCAGTACATCTCGGCCCTCACCTGGCGCGGGATGTTCAACTACGAATACGGGGCGGTGAACCTGATCCTGCAGCGCCTCCATCTCCCGGCCGTGCCCTGGCTCTCCGACCCGACCTGGGCGTTCGTGGCGCCGGTCATCGTCAACATCTGGCTCGGCTTCCCGTTCATGATGGTGGTGTCGCTGGGCGCGCTCACCGCCATCCCCCGCGACCTCTACGAGGCCGCGGAACTGGACGGCGCCAACGCCTGGCACCGCTTCCGGCACGTCACCTGGCCGCAGATCCTGCCGGTGCTCACGCCGGCGGTGCTGCTCGGAACGGTCTGGACCTTCAACAACATGGTGGTGATCTGGCTGGTCTCGCAGCAGGGGCGCCCCGCCGACCAGACCCACATCATGGTCACCTGGATCTACAAGGCGGCCTTCACCTACTACCGCTACTCCTACGCGGCCGCGTTCTCCGTGGTGGTGTTCCTCATCCTGCTGGGCTTCGTCGTCTTCACGCTGCGCCGCGCCGCCCCGCTGGAGTCGAAGCCGTGAGCGCCGGCCGGCGCCGGCCCCGCGCGGCGAGCGTGCTCACGCACGCCTTCCTGGTCCTCTTCTCGTTGGCCACGGTCTACCCGATCCTGCAGATCGTCACCGTGTCGCTGCGGCCTACCGACTCGCTCTACTCGACCTCGCTGGCGCTGATCCCGGAGCACGCCACGCTGCAGGCCTACCGGGCCATCCTGTTCGAGAAGCAGTTCCTGCTGTGGATGCGCAACTCCGCGCTGGTCTCGCTCGCGGTCACGGTGTTCGGCGTCGTGCTGGCCTCGACCGCGGCCTACGCCTTCTCGCGCTTCCGCTTCCTGGGCTGGCGGCTCGGGCTCTACTCGTTCCTGCTCACCCAGCTCTTCCCCGCCACCATGCTGATGCTGCCGCTCTACGTGCTCATGAAGGCCCTGCACCTCCTCGACACGTTCGCCGGGCTGACCATCGCGTACACCGCCACCGCGCTGCCCTTCTGCGTGTGGACCATGCGCGGCTACTACGACACCATCCCGGTCGAGCTCGAGCAGGCGGCGCTGATCGACGGCTGCGGACCGTGGACAGCGTTCACCCGCATCACGCTGCCGCTCGCGGCCCCGGCGCTCACCATCACCGCGTTGTTCTCGTTCATGAGCGCCTGGTCCGAGTTCCTGGTGGCGCGCATCGTGGTGAGCAGCCTCGGGCTCTACACGCTGCCGCTGGGGCTCGAGAGCCTGGCCGGCGTGTTCCAGACCGAGTGGGCCAACTACGCCGCCGGGAGCCTGCTGGTCTGCGTGCCGGTGATGGTGCTCTTCGTGCTGCTCAACCGCTGGCTGGTCTCGGGCCTGTCGCTGGGCGGCGTCAAGGGCTCTGCGGGACGAGACCGGCGTGACCTCGGCAGCGTTCCTGCGTCGTGCTGTGGCCTGGTTCCGCACCTTGGGCATCCGCATCCGCCGAATCCTCAGTGACAACGGCTCGGGCTACCTCGCGCGCTGCTTTGCTCACGAGGTGGAACGGCTGCGCTTGGTCCACAAACGTACGCGGCCCTACCGCCCGAGGACGAACGGCAAGGCCGAGCGCTTCATCCAGACCCTGATCCGCGAGTGGGCCTACGGGGCCGCCTACCTGACCTCCGAGGTCCGGGCCCGCGTCCTGCCCCGCTGGCTTCGCTACTACAACCAGAGACGTCCACACGGTAGTCTGGACGGCCTACCACCCTTCAGTCGGTTGCGACCCCGGGTGAGAACAACGTCCTGAGACTCCACAGCTAGGTTCGGTTCGAGAACGGCCGGGGGCAGGGCGTCCGGGCCGACACCTGGCCGGGCGCACCATGCGAAGGGGCGGGCCCGTGAGAGCCCGCCCCTCGCCGTCGCCGTTCCCGGGTCTACCGGTAGATCGACTTCACCTTGCCCCAGGTGGTGCGCCGGGTGTCGACCGGCGAGCACGAGGCCGCGCCGTTGTCCCAGCTGTTGGTGAGGGTCTGCGAGGCCGGGCTGCCGTTGTCGATGGTCAGCAGGCGGTTGCCCACGCTCTCCCACGTCGAGCAGCCGTCCTTCTTGAACTTGAACTCGATGTTCTGGATCGGGGTGCCGGCCGCGTACGTGACGCAGGCCTCGTACAGGTCGGTGCCGATCAGTGTCATGGGCACGCCCGTGCTCCAGTTCGTGAGCTGCGGGCCGGAGCCGATCACGCAGACGTCCGGACCGGCGACCCCCGCCATGCACAGCCGGTAGCAGACGACCTTGTCCGCGCTCAGCGGGGCCAGGCCGCAGCCGAGCGGGGCGTTGTTGTAGCTGTCCGGCGCCAGCTCGACCAGCGTGGTGCCGTTGGTCGGCAGCAGGACGGAGTGGTTCCCCACGCCTTCCCAGTTCACGCAGTCGTCGGCCTTGTACTTGTACTCGAAGGCGGGGCTGCTGCCGGCCGGGAAGGTGACGGTGACGTTCCACAGCTCGCCGGAGACGTTGGTCATCGCGACCCCCGTGCCCCAGGCACCGATCTGCGCCGCGCTGCCGATGACGCAGGGAGCGCCGGTCGTCGGCGTGCCGCTCATGCACATCGTGAACTTCACGTTGACGTCGTTCGGCAGCACGTTGGTGATGCTGTAGCGCTGCGGCGGCGGGTTCCCGTTCTGGTCGTTCACGCCGGTGTAGGTCGTGAGGTCGGTGAGGTCGGTGAAGACGACCCGGACCTCGACCCACGCGGCGCCGGCGAGGGCGCTCTGGGGCACGTCGCCCTTGTACTCGTCGTTGCTGCCGACGTCACCCTGGTAGGCCATCGCGACGCTGACTTCGGTCGGGGCGATGTCGGTCTTGTAGAACAGCTCGGCCGAGATGCCGGCGCCCTGTCCGGGCGAATCGGTGACCCCACCCTTCCAGGCCTGGGCGTACACGGTGACCGGACCGGTCGGGACCTGGACGGAGTTGTGGAGCGGCCAGACGTTGCCGGCCCAGCCGATCGCAGCCTGGGCGTCGGCGGCGAAGCCGAGGGCGGCGAGCAGGCAGAGGGCGGAGAGGGAGTAGCGCAGGAACTTCATCGAGGAGTCTCCACCGGGTCGGACGGGATCCAGCATGGCCCCGTCGGCGGCCAGACCCGTGTGGCCGTACGGGACCCGTTCCGAAGAACGTGAGCGAGTGCAGTGATGTGAGATCCGTTCCGCAGGCAGGTGCAGCCGTCAGGACCGTAGAGCGACACCTCCCCAGGGCCAGCGACCAACCGGAAGGCCGTCCGCACGCCATCCCGGACGAACGCCGTACGATTGTATCAGGAGCGCGGACGCCTTCCAAGACGCCGGACACCGCGTCTTCGCCCCGGCCAGCCACGGGAGACTCGCCGCGGCGCCGACCTCGCGCGGGGCATTTCACCCGGCCCGAGGCGCCGGCCGACCCGGGAAGGGGAAGGCGCCCGCCCCGGGGCGGGCGCCCTCCCGGTGTGCCTCCGCGCCCTCCCCCGCTTACCGCGTGATCACGATCCGGCGACTGAGGCGGTCCTTGCCCATGGCCAGCTCGCAGAGGTACACGCCGCTGCGCAGCCGGTTGCCGACGTCGTCCCGGCCGTCCCAGCGCACGTCGTGCGGGCCGGCCTGGAGTTCGCCGCTCACCAGCGTGGCGACCCGCCGCCCCGTCACGTCGTAGACCGACAGCGTCACCACGCCGGCGCGCCTGAGGTCGAAGCGGATCGTGGTGCGCGGGCTCATCGGGTTGGGGAAGCTCTGGTTGAGCACCGCGAAGCCCGCCGGCGGCTCCTGCGGACGCGGTCCGTCCAGCACCCCGGTCGTGGCGTCACTGCAGTAGTCCCAGACGCTCGGCGGCCGCACCTGGGGCGTCGCCGTGGAGTAGAGCACGTCGTCGAGGGTCATGGTCCGGTTGCCCATCCCGAAGCACTCGAGGATGCCGTTGTGCCAGAACTTGAACTCCAGGTTCAGGTTCGAACTGTCCGGGAAGGTGACGCCGGCGGTCCAGAGGCGGTCGCCCGCCACCTGGTCGAACGCCACCCCCGCGTCGTTCAGGCGGGCCTGCGAGACGATGGGCAGATCCCACACCAGGGGGGCGATGCTGCCCAGCACCGCCACGGTGTCCGCGGCCGGCGGCTGGGGGAACATGCTCACGCTGAACACCACCGTCACCGGCTTGTCCGTCACCGAGCAGCGCTCGATGCCGCGGGCCGGCAGCCAGAGCGGCCCCATCGCCCCGCCCACCGTGTCGTAGGCGGCATCGTTGATCCAGACCGTTCGGTTGCCCTGCTGGAAGCACTCGAACGCGCCCCGGTAGAAGACCTTCCACTCGGCGTTCTTCCGCGCGCACCTCGGGAAACGCACCTTCCGCGTGTAGATGCCGTCCCCCGCGGCCAGGTCGGGAGCCACGCCGTCGTCCGCCATCGCCAGCCCGGCGGGCGTGAAGCTCAACGGCGACTCGTTCCCCTGCAGGTAGATCGTATCGGCCGGCGTCGGCGTGACCCGCGCGGCGTTCACCTGGAAGATCACGTCCACCGCCTGGGCCGTGAAGTCCGCCGGGTTGTCCCGGTTCCAGGCGTCGGTCAGTGGCACGCTCGCGCCGTTGTCGCTGGACAGGTGGTAGGTGCGGTTGGCGCCGCTCTCGAAGCCGCACTTGTGCGAGTACTTGTACTCGAGGTCGGCCTCCGCCTTGCCGCTGACGGCGTTCTTCGGCATCGCGAAGGGTACGGTCGTGCTCCAGACCAGGTTCGCGTCGCCGTCGTACATCAGGCCGTTGTCGCACAGGCTGGCCATGGTCAGGGGCGCCAGGCTCCCCTCGACCGCGAACGTGTCGCCGGCCGCGACCGTGGCCCGGCAGAGCGCCACGGCGGGATCGACGTTGAAGACCAGGTCCTGGATGAAGAACGAGCCCACGTTGGTGATGCCATCCGACACGATGGTGTTGCTGGCCAGGTCCCTCACGTTGTTCACGGTGATGTTGTAGAAGGCGGCGTTCGCCTGGATGGCCGACGTGAGCAGCAGGTGCACGACGGTCGGTGCGGCAAGGTCGCGGGAGGCCGCGATGACGGTGCGCGAGACCGGGCCGCTGAAGACGTAGTTGGCCGCGATGTTCGCCGAGGCCTGCTCCACCGGCTCGTTGAAGGTCACGTCGATCTTGTTGGTGCTCAGGCCGAACTGCTTGTCGGCCAGCAGCGGGAAGTTCGCCGCCACCGCCTGGCTCACCGTGGGCGGGGTGACGTCGTTGAAGGCCAGCACGGTGTACGGGGCCATGGCGGTCATCTGCACGACCACCGTCGTGTCCCACGCCGTCCGGCTCGGGAAACTCGACATCTGCACGTCACTGCTCATGGCCGCGTCGAGCGGGCCCTTGTTGCCGCCGTCCTGGGTGTACCACCACTCCAGGTTGAGCTGCGCACCCGAGGTGACGCCCAGCGCCGCGAGCGGCAGCCTGAACTCGACGAAGCCGGTGGTGTCCACCATGCCCAGCGCGTTCGGGCCCGAGCCCACGCCGTTCACCAGCCTCGTGCTGTCGCCCCACGCCGTACCGGTCCACTTGTACATCACCTGGAAGTGGTAGGCGTCCTCCGGGTTCTTCGGCACGTCGTAGACCACGAAGTCGGGCTTGTTCGGGACGTTCGCCCAGCCGATCTTGCGCCCCCACGGGTCGGTCGTGCCGCCGGCCGCGGTGTTGACGTCGATGGCGATGCCGAGGTTCGGCTTCGGGCTCTTGTCGTAGCAGTTCCACTTGTGCGGCCAGTCGAAGCCGATGTACAGGAAGTTGTTGTCGTTGGTCACGAACACCCGTCCGATGTCGAGCGGGAAGACCGAGTCGGGCGAGCAGAAGAAGCGCTGCGTGTCGTAGCGGTCGTCCCTCACCAGGTTCGAGGGCACGAAGTCGTTGACGCCGTCCACCGTGATGGTCTGCGCGTCGTAGGCGAGCGCCGGCGCGGCAGCGACCAGGAGGCAGGAGGCCAGGAGCAGGGGGCGTAGCAGTCTCATCGCGGGGAGTCTCCAGCCGGGCGGTCCCTTGGGAGCACGACGATCCGGCAGCGCGCCGAGCCCGATCGGGCGCATGCCGGCCCGGCCGCGAAACCTGCGGCACGGGAGCGGTCAGGCCGCCTGATTATATTCCGCGCATCGCGACCCCGGCAACCACGGACCGGCGCCCCGCAGGGGCGCGCGGCCGCGTCCGCGATCGGGCCCCGGGACTTGACCCTCCGCAGGCCGGCGGGCATTATGCGTGGCACGGTGCGTGTTCTCGCCCACCGTGACCCGAGGACCGCATGAGACGCGCGCTGGCCGCCCCCTTCCTGCTGCTCCCACTCCTGCTCCCCTCCCCGCTCGGCGCCACGACCGCCCGCGACATGGGCCAGCGCATCGTCATCGACGGCGCCACCAGCGACTGGGCCGCGGACGAGCGGATCTTCGGCTACAACGCGACCCTGAAGCTGCCCGAAGAACCGATCGACGATTCGAAGTGGGGGGTCAACAACGACGTCACCCAGGTCCTGGTCACCTGGGACGCGGACAGCCTCTACCTCGCGGGCGAAGCGAAGATCTGGGGCAACAACCTCGTGATCTGGGTGGACGCGATCCCGGGCCAGGGCCTGACCACGATGAGCGGCCTCAACTCCTGGTCGCGCAACTTCAGCTTCGACGTGTCGGACGCGGCGCACGACAACGATTTCGCGCCCGACCTGTTCGGGGCGACCTGGGACAACAACCCGACCCCCCACCTCGTCATCGCGAACGGCGGGACGCAGGTGACCGACCAGCAGGTCGGCAGCGGGCCGTTCAGCGCCGCTTCGACGTTCTCCCAGGACCGCGACGGCCGCGCGATGGAGATGGCGATCCCCTGGAAGGTGGTGTTCGCGAACGATCCCGAGACGCGCGACTCGGTGGTCACGGTCGGCGGCCGGACCGACACGCTGCGCTGGTTCCCGCCCGGGCAGCGCCGGCTCAAGCTCTGCGCCGCCATCACGGCCGGCGGGGACAACACCGGCGGCCCCGATTCGGCCCCCGACAACACGCGCGGCCACACCAGCGACGGCTCCGCCTTCGTCTACATCGACAACTTCGCCGAGATCGCCCTCGACCTGAAGGACGACGTGGGCCCCGGGCGCGGCGCCCCGGACGGCTTCCCGGACTGGGGCGTCTCGCCGACCGACCGCCTGGAGCCGGGGCGCTTCCGCTTCCGTTTCCCGGTCCCGATCGTGCCCGTGCGCTTCGGGCTCGCCGAGCTCGAGTTCAGCCGCCCGGCGTTCGCCCCCGATCGCGGAGAGCGGCTCGACTTCCGCTTCGACATCACGCCGCGCCTCGGCCCGAACGACCCCGAGCGCACGATGGATCTCACCGCGAACGTCTTCGACATGCGCGGCCGCTTCGTGCGCAACCTGTACATCAGCAACCAGCGCAGGGTCAGCGCGGGCTGCCCGGGCTGCTACGTCGCCCCGGCGCTGGACACCTGGGATGGCCGGGACGCGTCGGGCCAGATCGTGCCTCCCGGGGTCTACGTCGTGCGGCTGGTCATCGAGCCCAACCTGAGCCGGCAGACCCGCGCCGTGGTGGTGGTGCGTTGAGGACCGCCCGCATCGCCGCGCTCGCCCTCGGCCTCGCGGCCGCGATCGCGGTGCGCCCCGCCGCGGCCTACTTCGAGGAGACCGCGGTGGGCTCGCGCGGCGTCTCGCTGGGCTTCTCGGCGCTGGCCAGCATCCGCGACGTGACCGCGGGCTACTGGAATCCGGCGGGGCTCGCGGACCTCGGCGGCACCCAGGTGTTCACCGACTACTGCCGGCCCTACGGCGTGCAGGACCTCTCCGAGGGCGCGTTGCTGGTCGGGTCGCGGTACCGGGGGACCGGCTGGGCGCTGGGCTGGCACCGGCTCGGCATCGCGGACGCCTACGCCGAGGACCTGCTGAGCGTCTCGGCCGGGCGCAGGGTGCGCGACTTCGGCCGCGGGCACCGGCTGGCGGCGGGCGCCACCTTCAAGTTCGAGCGGGTGGGCCTCCAACCGTTCGACGTCGCCGCCTTTGCCGCGGCGGACGCCGGGATGCGGGTGGACTACGGCTCGCAGTCCAAGGGCTCGCTCGACGCCGGGCTGCTCTGGACCACGCCCTGGCGCGTGGACCTGGCCTGGGTGGGGCGCGATCTGCTCGCGCCGCGCTTCGAGTTCATCCCCGGCTCCGGCGGCGGCCCGGTGCCGTTCCGCAGCGAGTTCGCCGCCGCGCTGCGCTGGAACAAGGAGTCCACCGTCACGGCCGCCTGGTCGCAGGTGGACCGCACGCGGAGTTCGCTGAACCTCGGGTTCGAGATCCTCTTCTACGATGTCTTCGCGGTGCGCTCCGGCCTCACCAACCTGCGGCCGATCGTACAGTCCAACGGCTGGCCCGGGGACTTCCAGTACACCGGCGGCTTCGGCGTCTTCCACCAGGGCTACTACGTGGACGCGGCGGTCACCACCAACCACGACCTCGGCGCCTCCTACCGCGTCAGCGTGCTGGTCCCGCTCAGCGGCCGGAGGGCCCGGTGAGCGCGCGGCGGCCGCCCGGAGCGGCCCGGCTCGCGTCGGCCGCCGGCCTCGCGCTGTGCGTGATGCTGGCGGCGGGCGCCGCGCACGCGCTCACCAAGCTCGAGGGCCAGTACCAGCTCATGATGGACCTGCGCAAGACCGGGCGGGTCTTCCCCTGGGACTGGAACAGCAACAGCGACGAGAACTGGGACCCGGTGGAACTGCGGGTCTTCTCCCAGCCCCGGCCGGGGATCGAGGCCTTCGTGAAGGCCACGGCGGACTGGAACAGCGGCTCCAACAACACGGCGCGGCCGGTGTTCCAGTTCAACGAGGCGCACATGCGCTTCCGCCGCGAGCAGGGCAAGCGCGGCATGGACACCTACGTCTACTCGAAGCAGGACCGCTTCCCCACCTGGGACCAGTACCTGATCCGCTTCATCAACGGGTACGGCGGCGGGCAGGGCGTGCGCTTCGACACCTGGGGCTACGGCGGGTTCAGCACCTGGTTCCTGGTCGGCGACTACAGCGACCAGTACAACAACAGCCTCGACCCGCTGAAGACGGACGACATCTACCTGGCCCGCGTGCGCCGCGACTTCTTCAAGGACCAGCGGCTGCGGCTGGGGTTCACCTGGAGCCGGCGGGAGAACAACCAGGCCGGCACCCGCGACCGCAACGAGATCTTCGGCCTGGCGGGCCGCTACAAGTGGCTCGGCCAGGACTTCATGCTCGAGTACGGCACCAGCCAGGGCACCGATCCCACCGTGCAGTACCCCGAGGAACTGCGCCGCAAGGTCACGGTGTTCCGCACCTCCACCGGCATCGCCTTCCCCGACCGGGACGTGTTGCAGGCCGAGGTCCGCACGCTGCGCCTGACGCTCCCGGTGCTGGGGACGCTGAACTGCATCCCCACCTACTGGACCCGCGGCGCGAAGTGGCAGAACGGGCAGGGCGAGCCGGGCCGCGACGAGACCGGGTTCAAGCTCCACAACTACTACCTGCTGCCCGAGCGCGCCATCACCTACACCAACGAGCTGCTGGGCTACTCCAGCTACGCCACCAGCCGCTACCGGGTGCACCAGATCTACAACGAGCTCTACATCGAGTTCGTCAACGGCTTCACCGGCAAGACCTATTACCGGCAGCGGAGCGAGTACCGCCAGGTCATGGGCGTGCCCGCCCGCGAGGACTACAACGACTGGTTCGGCGAGGTCCAGGTCGAGAGCAAGCTCGCCTGGCTGCGGGTGGAGGCGATGGTCAAGAACGTGGGACGGCCCGAGCACAAGCAGCTCTACGCCGTCGAGAACTCCGTGAACCTGACCAACGCGCTGAAGGTCTACAACCGCTTCGCCTTCGGCAACGACGCCACCATCCTGCGCAAGGCCGTCTTCACCCAGTTGCAGTACCGCCCCACCGGGAACGTGGAGATGTACCTGCAGTACGGACCCGACTGGATCGGCAACAGCCCGACCCCGGTGGACGAGGGCAACCTCCAGGGCAGTGGCGACCAGACGGACCTCGTGAAATTCATCCTGAAGGGCTACTTCTAGCCGATGGGGCCGGAGGCCTGCGGAGACCGATGATGAAGCGCGTAACCCTGACCGTGCTGCTCGCGCTGGCGGGCCTGGCCGTCCTGGCCCCCGGGGCTCCGGCTGCGCCCGAGAAGGCCACGGGCGGCATCCGGTTCACCTACACCGACCCCAACGCCGGGACCGTCGCCTGGGCGGGCGAGTTCAACGGCTGGTCCACGACCGCCGCGCCGCTCGCGAAGGGCGCGAGCGGCGTCTGGAGCGTCGTGATCCCGCTGCCGGCCGGCGAGCACCAGTACAAGCTCGTGGTGGACGGCCAGTGGGTGGCCGACCCCGAGAACAGCGCGACCGCCGGCGACATGGGGAACAGCGTGGTCCGCGTCGGCACGGACGGCAACCTGGGCGCGGCCCCGGCCACCGCGAACTCCCCCTACAGTTCCAAGATCCTGATCGGCGGCCGCATGATCGGCCTGTTCCAGGACGTGCACAACCCGGTCACGCGCCGCTACGAGCTGCGCCGGCCCGAGTTCGACACCGACCTGGGATTCGACATCCGCGTCTCGGACGTGCTCCGGGCCCACGTCCTGACCAACATCAACAGCGAGAAGCAGTCGGCGCAGGACTACCGCACCAGCCTGACCTTCGATCGCGGCTCGTTGCAGTTCGCCAAGGGCAAGCTGCAGATCCTCGGCTGGGACCACGAGACCGTGGGCACCTGGGACGACCCCATGCACCTGGTCGGCTCCATCGGCATCTACCAGCACCCCTACGGCTACGACCGGCAGGGCTTCAAGATCGCCTCGCAGCTCTACGGGTTCGACGGCGAGGCGATGTACGCGGACAACTTCCAGGTGGGCGGCATCGACTATCCCAACTTCGCGAGCGGCTACAAGGACGTCTTCCCGCTCTCCCAGACGGCGTTCGACAGCCTGCGCACCGTGCCCTCCGCCGGCGGCTACGCGCTGGCCCCGTGGCGGGCGCCGGGAGTGCTGCGCGTCAACACCTCGGACCAGAACGCCGACATGTTCGCGTTCCGGCTGCGCCGTTCGCTGGGCCGCGGCTTCCGGGCCGGCCTGCTCGGCCGCTCCCAGCGCGGCTTCGACCTGGGTGCCGGGATCTTCAACGTCGTCACCGGCCCGCTCACCTTCAAGTCGTACACCCAGTGCTTCGACCAGGCGTGGTACGCCCTCGGCGGTGAGTTGAGCTGGGACGGCCCGCGCGGGTTCGGGGGCTACGCCGAGTACCTGGCCGGCACCCGGCGCCTGACCTACATGCCGGGGCAATTCACCTACTGGAACGACTTCGTGGTCACCGGCGCCGACGCGAACGGCGTGACGTCGTACACCGCCGTGCGCGACAGCGGGAACGGCACCAGCGCGGAGAGTTTCGACCTCGACCGGAGCGGCCGCTGGTTGGTCGGCGGCACCTGGGCCGAATCGCACGGCGACGTCCTGGTGCGCGCCGAGCTCGAACACGAGACCCACGCGTACCACATCATCCTGGACGGCATCTCGAACTCGATGACCGTGGCGCGGCTCGACTGGGACCGCAACTGGCGCTACTACCTCGGCCGCGAGGTCAAGACCGCGCTGGGGGTCGAGTACACGCGGTTCGACTACGACCCCCGCACTCCGTGGGGCTACCAGTTCTGGTTCCCCGACGGCAACTTCTGGCTGGAGCGCACCGAGCACGTCGTCAGCGTGGACCGCATGGTGATGCTCGGCGGCGCCGACGCCCTGCGGATCCGGCCGGTGCTCGAGGTCCCGCTGCTGGCCCGGCGCAACGGGCTCTTCCGCTGGAAGGGCACGTTCGAGACCGAGGCGCTGGACCGGCGCCCCAAGTACGCGGAGTACCGCTTCCAGCTCGGCCTCGACCTGACCCGGACCTGCCGCATCGGCACCGACCTGCGCTGGGTGAAGTACGACGCCCCGTTCCTGGGGCTGACCTCGGGCTACCTGAGCAACTTCGCCGACTGCACCTGGACGTTCGCCCCGGGCGCGAGCCTCGCTCTCGGTTTCGGCGTGGATCCCTGGGTCATCGACGACGTGCTGAACGACTACGCCGACATCGGCCGTGACGTGTTCCTGTTCGCGCGCGGCGCCAGCGGCGCCACCGCGCACGACAACTACTACGGGCTGGGCCCGAAGATCGCGGCCGCCGAGAAGGCGCTCGAGAGCGAGCGGGTCGTGCAGCTCAAGGCGATCGTCCACTTCTAGCCGGCCGCGGGGAGCCCCATGCGACACCTGACCCTCCTGCTGCTCGCCCTCGGCCTGCTGGTCGCCGGGTGCAGCACTCTCAACTTCGTCAAGCGCCGCCTGCCGCCCCCCACGCAGGGACCGAGCGGCGTGACCTTCCGCTTCTTCTCGCCCTCGGCGCGGACGGTGCAGCTCGCCGGGGACTGGCCCGAGAACAATTGGCTCGCGGGGCAGGCCCAGACCGGCAGCTTCAACGTGGGCGTGATGGAAGAGAGCCCCCCGGGCAGCGGCCTCTGGGTGCGCACCGAGAAGCTCCCGCCCGGGCGCAAGCTGTACAAGTTCGTGGTGGATCGGGTGAACTGGAAGGAAGACCCCAACAACCCCCAGTGGACGGACGACGGCTACGGCGGTCACAACTCGGTGATCGACGTCCGCTGATGCCGGCGGGAATCAATCGGAGAGCCCTACGATGAGCAGCATCCTCAAGCGCACGATCCTGTTCGGCGCGGCAGCGGGCTTCCTCATGGGGGCGGGCGCCTGCGGCCGGAACCGCGCCGACATGATCCTCTCCCCCAGCGGGCAGCCGCCGGCGCCGCCCGCCGTCGCCGCCATCACCGGCCAGCTCGACTTCGGCACTCCCGCCCCGCACCCGCCCGTCCTGGTCATGGTCGCGCGGATCCAGGGCGCGACGCCTTCGACGTCCACGACCATGGAGCTCGCCGGGAGCTTCCTCACGCCCGCCTGGACGCCGGGCGGCGCCGGGAACCCGCGGCTCACCCAGCTGGCCCCGAAGGCGTGGGTGGACACGCTGACCATGCCGTCGGGCCCCATCGAATGGAAGTTCGTGATCAATTCGGCCTGGGCGAACGCCTACTGCTCCGTGCTCGCGGCCACGGAGCTCGACGGCCTGGCCGGCAGCCTGAAGACCGATCCGGGCGGCGGCAAGAACCTCATGGCCAACGTGGCCGCGACGGCCGCCGGCGCGTCGGTCTGCGCGCTGGACGAGAACCCGGCCCCGCCGACCTACTCCATCCTGAGGATCGGTCCCGGGGCCCCCGCGGTGTTCAGCGGCACCGATGGCCGGTTCACCATCACCGGGCTCGTGGCCGGGACCTACAACGTGCTGTTCCGCGTGCCCGGGCAGCCGTCATTCACCCTGACCGACGTCGTGGTCGGGAACAGCATGAAGGACCTCGGCACCGTGTCCACGTCGGGCCAGAACTACGTGATCCACGCGTCGGCGGGACTGCACGGCACGATGGTCCCGGTCGGGGACCTGACCCTGACCCGCGGTGCGAGCCAGCACTTCAGCCTCGTGCCGTGGCCGCACTACAAGGTGGACGCCATATCGCTGGACGGGAGCGTCGTCAGCACGGACACCGCCTACACCCTGGCGAACGTCACGGCCGACCACACGATCGAGGGCTCGTTCGTCTACAACGTCGCGACCCTGCCCGGCGGCATCCACGCGACGCTCGCCTACGACCCCTACGCCCTGCCCATCACCACCCCGCCCTACCCGCCCACGACGGCGAAGCTCTACTGGGGCACCGAGCGGCTCGACTCGCTCCTCATCCCGACCAGCGGGAACACGCTCGACCTGACGGACCTGGACCAGGCCACCTACCGGCTCACGCTCAGTTCCCCGCTCTATCCCACGGTGGAGGTGCCGGTCACGGTCGGCAGCGGCGTCGCGAACCTGGGCACGCTGAACCTGGTGACCGACTTCTTCCTGCTCGCCAACACCATCAACGTGGCCGGGGACTTCAACGGCTGGTCCGCCGGCGCGCTCGCCGCCGACTTGAACGGCGACCTCGCGTGGGTGGCGACGACGACCACGCCGATCACGGCGGGCGTGCACGACTTCAAGTTCGCCCGCAACGGGGGATTCGTGGACCCCGCCTACGGCGGCGACCCGGGGACCACGTTGAGCGTCCCGGTCTCGAACCAGCCCACCCGACTGGTGACGGGCGGCGGCAGCTCCACCAACGCCGTTCGCGCCAGTTTCCCGACGACCGGCAACTACACCTTCACGCTCGACGAGCGGCGCCAGACCCTGAGCATCCAGGCCGCGGCCGCACCGCTGTCGAGCCCGAGGAGATGACGACGATGAAGCGAACGATTCCTGCGGTCCTGGTGGCGCTCGCCGTGACCGGCTGCGCGGGAGGCTGGCGCAACGCCGCGCCTCCCGGAACCGCCGCGTCCGCCGCGTCCACCGCGCCCGCCGCGAAGGCCGCGGACACCGGGCAGCCGGCTGCACCCACGGGTGACGCGCGCGGGATCGCGCTGATCCGCGGGCTCGACGGCGCGCTGGCGAAAGCGGGCGGTTACGCCATCGAGGGCACCGTCCACGTGAAGTACACCGAATCCGACCACCGGCAGCCGTTCCGCTACTTCAGGGCCGCCGACGGCCGGGAGCGCGCGGAGGTCACCGGGCCCAAGGGCGTCGACCTGATCGTCTTCGACGGGCAGACGCTGTGGGCCTATTCGCCGGAGGAGGGGCGATACGCGAGCCGCCCCTGGAAGGCCGGGGACCCGATCGATTCCGAGAGCCCCGAGATCGGCGAAGCAGCCAGGACCGCCCTGAGCGCGCTCCCGGCGACCTATGCACTTCTGGCGGGCACCGTCCTCGAGGGCGGAACGAAGGTGAGTCTCGCGGGGCCGGTGCGCCTGGACGTCGGCGGGCAGCACTACGAGTGCGACCGGGTCGATGCGGGGGACCCGATGGCGTCCATCCGGCTCTGGCTGGACCGTGCGAGCGGATTGCCGCTGCGCGCCGAGTATCGCCTGGGCATGTGCGGACGCACCATCCCCTGCCTCGGGGAGTTCATCTCCAGCAAGTTGACGTTGGGGGAGCCTGCGGACCCCGCCCTGTTCACCTTCACCCCGCCGCCGGGGGCCCGGCAGGTCGCGGCCACCGCCCACGCCACGCCCCCCCCCGGGACGGGCGCCGTCCACGGCGCCAGCGGCGTCACGTTCGCCTGGAAGGGCGGCGGCGGTTCGGTCGCGGTGGCCGGCGAGTTCAACGCCTGGAACACCACCGCCGATCCGCTCGCCAAGCAGGCCGACGGCAGCTGGGCCCTCACCCGGAAGCTCGAGCCCGGCCGCTACATGTACAAGTTCGTGATCGACGGCACGAACTGGAAGGAAGACCCGAACGCGCAGGAGACGGCCGACGACGGCTATGGCGGCAAGAACTCGGTCGTGATCGTGGGCGGCGCGACCCCTGCCGCATCCGCAGCGCCCGTGGCGAAGGCCGCACCCGCGGCGCCCGCGGCCTCCGCCGGCGGCGTCACCTTCGCCTGGAAGGGCGGCGGCGGTTCGGTCGCGGTGGCCGGCGAGTTCAATGCCTGGAACACCACCGCCGATCCGCTCACCAAGCAGGCCGACGGCAGCTGGGCCCTCACCCGGAAGCTCGAGCCCGGCCGCTACATGTACAAGTTCGTGATCGACGGCACGAACTGGAAGGAAGACCCGAACGCGCAGGAGACGGCCGACGACGGCTATGGCGGCAAGAACTCGGTCGTGATCGTGGGCGGCGCGGCGGCGCCCGCGGCCACTGCGGCGGCCCCGGCTGCCGCCACGGCGACCCCCGCGGGCAAGGGCCGCGCGCCCGTCCCGACCGCGGACGGCGTGGTGTTCACCTTCGCCGGGGCGGCCACGAGCGTGGCGCTCGCCGGGGCGTTCAACGGCTGGGCGATCGCCGCCGACCCGCTGGCGAAGCAGGCGGACGGCACCTGGAGCATCACGAAGAAGCTGCCGCCCGGCACCCACGAGTACAAGTTCGTGGTGAACGGCACCACCTGGAAGATCGACGAGGCCAATCCCGAGTCCAAGGCCGATCCGTACGGCGGCAAGAACTCGGTCGTCACCGTGAAGTGAGCCTGCGCGAAGCGCCGCCCGCACCGGGCGGCGCTTCGGACTTCCGACCGACCCACCGGCGCGGGACTCCCCCGCGCCGGACTTCGCGAACCCCCTCAAGGAGTATCGAGCCATGACGAGGACGCCGCTCCCAGGACCGCGGGGCTCCCGCGCGTTCGTCGCGACCGTGGCCACGATCGGCCTGCTGCTCGTCGCCACGGCCGCGTGGGCCACCAAGGTCACCTTCCGCTACCAGCCGGTCATCGGCGGCGTGAACAGCGTCGCCGTGGCGGGCAACTTCAACGGCTGGGACGTCAAGGCCAATCCCCTGAACGACGACAACAAGGACGGCGTCTGGGAGGCCCCGGTCGAGATCCCGCCCGGCCGCGTCGAGTACAAGTTCGTGGTGAATGGCGACCAGTGGTTCGCCGACGAGAACGCCGCGGACACCTCGCCCGACGGGTTCGGCGGGCAGAACGCGGTGCTGGTGCTGAAGGACGAGCCGCTCGTGGCCGGCTACGGCGCCGCGCCGAAGAAGGCCGCGGCCCAGGCCGGCGTCGGGCTCCACCAGGTGCCGTTCGTGTTCCGCCCGGGGACCCGGGTGGAGCGCGTCAGCGTGGCGGGCACGTTCAACGACTGGACCGTGGGCAAGAACCCGCTCGCCGGCCCGGACGCCAACGGCGACTTCGCGGCCACGCTGCTGCTGCCCGCGGGGACCTACCAGTACAAGTTCGTGGTGGGCGACAACGGCTGGACCCAGGACAAGGTCGGACAGGACGCCGAGCTCGACGACGGCTTCGGCGGCAAGAACTCCGTCAAGAACGTCGACGAACGCTTCCCGAAGATCGAGGTGAAGCGCGGCGACGGCAAGGTCTACCCCGACGGCATCGCGCACGGGCAGGGCGCGAACGAGGTCAACAACCGCGGCGGCGGGCTCGTCGAGTTCACGGCGCGCGCCCACGCGGACGACGTGGAGGGCGTGGACCTGGTCCGCTTCGAGGGCGCGAAGGAACTGGTGACGCCGATGCGCTGGACCAACCGCGACAAGGTCTACGACTACTACCGGACCGAGGTGAGGATGCCGGCCGGGGAGACCCCGTACGTGTTCCGCTACCGTGACGGGGCGAAGAGCTGGTACCTGACGAGCGCCGGTCTCAAGGTCTCGGCCGCCGAAGGCCGCTTCGCCTACGCGGAATCGCGCTTCCCCGCCTTCGTCACGCCGGACTGGGTCCGGAACGGCATCTTCTACCAGATCTACCCGGAGCGCTTCCGCAACGGCAGCACCGCGAACGACCCCGACTTCACCGAGTGGTACTACCAGGGCCGCAACCAGCCACCCGCGAGCGGGAGGCTCAACACCGACTACCAGGAGTACTACCACCTGGATCGCGACTGGAACCACTGGCAGGCGCTGAGCGGCAACCCCTACACCCAGGACGGCCGCGACTGGATGGTGTTCTACGGCGGCGACATCGAGGGCGTGCGGCAGAAGCTCGACTACCTGAAGGACCTGGGCATCACGGTCATCTACTTCAACCCGCTCTTCCAGGCCAAATCGGCGCACAAGTACGACGCCGCGGACTACGCGAAGATCGACCCGCACTTCGGCACCAACGAGGAGTTCGCCGCGTTCGTGAAGCAGGCGAAGGCCAGGGGCATCCGCATCGTCCTCGACATCGTCTACAACCACTGCGGCAACACGTCGTACATGTTCAAGGATGCGGTCGACAAGGGTGTGCAGAGCCCCTACTACAGCTGGTTCGAGTTCAAGCGCTGGCCGCTGCCGCAGGGCTGGCCGAACGTCGACGGCCCGTGGAAGCCGGCGGACTACTACCAGTGCTGGTGGGGCTTCGGGGACCTGCCCGCCCTCAATTTCGACCTCGCGCACACGCGGCCGCAGGAAGGCACCATCCAGGACATCAAGGACGCCCAGCCCAACATCGCGCTGGTCCAGTACCTGCTCGACACGACCGAGTACTGGCTCAAGGTGGCCGACGCCGACGGCGTGCGGCTCGATGTCCCGAACGAGGTGCCCCGCTGGTTCTGGAAGCTGTTCAACGAGCGGGTGAAGAAGGTCAAGCCCGACGCCTACATCGTCGGCGAGCTGTGGGGCAACGCCACCGACTGGGTGAAGCCCGGGGTCTTCGACGCGGTGATGAACTACGCCTTCTTCCGCGACCCGGTCACGAAGTTCCTCGGCCTGGGCCAGGGCACGGCCGCCGAGTTCGACGGCTCGCTCTCGCAGGGGCGGCTCGCCTACCCGAGCCAGGCGGTCGAGGCGCAGATGAACTTGATCGACAGCCACGACACGCCGCGCTTCCTCACCCAGGTGAACGGGAACGTCAAGCGTCTCAAGCTCGCCGCCCTGTTCGCCATGACCTACGTCGGCGCGCCCCAGATCTACTACGGCGACGAGGTGGGCATGGAGGGCGGCAAGGACCCCGACTGCCGCCGGCCCTTCTACTGGGACTACGCCCGCGACGCGTGGCGGGTCGAACTGCTCGACTACTACAAGAAGCTCACGGCCACGCGGCACTCCAGCGCCGCGCTGCGCACCGGCGACTTCCGCACGGTCTACGCCCAGGGCAAGTCGTACGCCTACGTGCGCGCCGGCGGCGGGGACCTGTGGCTGGTCGCGCTCAACGCGGGCAAGGAGGCCGCCGAGGTGCCCGTGGACCTCGCGGCGCTCGGCGGGAGCGTCAAGGCCTTCGACGTGCTGGCCGGCACGACCGAGGCGTGGGACGGCGCCGCGAGGATCGCGCTCGCGCCGGAGAGCGGTCGCCTCTTCAAGCTGGCGAAGCCGGGCGCGCCCGCGAAGTCCACGCCGGGGAAGTAGTCTCGCCGGACGAACGAAGCGCCCCGCCGCGCTGCGCTGCGGCGGGGCGCTTCGAGTTCCGCGCGGTGCCCTAGCCGGCGCCGTCCAGGGCGAGCTCGGTGTCGGGGTCGAAGCAGTGGAGCTTGGCGAACGAGAAGTGGAGCTTCGCCTTCGATCCCACCTCGGGCACGCCCTGTCCCGGGTAGCGCGCGATGAACGGCCCGACCGGCGTGGCGAGATGGACGAGCACCTCGTTACCGAGCGGCTCGCGCACGTCCACCACCCCGTCGAGCGCCACGCCGGCCCCGCGCTCCTCGAGTAGCAGGTCCTCGGGCCGGATGCCCAGCGTCACCGTCCTGCCGCGGCGCGGCGCGAGTCGTGCCGCCACGTCGGGCGGCAGGGCGATGCTCACCGCCCCGCTCCGCAGCGTCGTGCCGGCCTCGTCGAGCGCGGCGGAGAAGAAGTTGATGGGCGGGCTGCCGATGAAACCGGCGACGAACTGGCTGGCCGGGCGCCCGTAGAGCGTGAACGGGTCCGCGACCTGCTGCAGCACGCCCCGGCGCAGGACGGCGATGCGGTCGCCCAGCGTCATCGCCTCGGTCTGGTCGTGCGTGACGTAGATCATGGTGGCGTTCACGCGCTGGTGCAGTCGCTTGATCTCCGCGCGCATCTGCACGCGCAGCTTCGCGTCCAGGTTCGAGAGCGGTTCGTCGAACAGGAAGACCTGGGGATCGCGCACCATGGCGCGCCCCAGCGCCACGCGCTGCCGCTCGCCGCCCGAGAGCTCGCGCGGCTTGCGCTGCAGGTAGCTCTCGAGTCCGAGGGTGTCCGCCGCGCCGCGCACCTTGCGGTCCACCTCGGCCGCGGGCAACTTGCGGCGGCGCAGGCCGAACGCCATGTTGTCGTAGACCGACATGTGCGGGTAGAGCGCGTAGTTCTGGAACACCATGGCGATGTCCCGGTCCTTGGGCGCGACGTCGTTGACCACCCGGTCACCGATCCTGATCTCGCCCTCGGTGACCTCCTCGAGCCCCGCCACCATGCGCAGCACGGTGGACTTGCCGCAGCCCGAAGGTCCCACCAGTACCAGGAACTCACCGTCGCGGATCGAGAGGTTCACGTCGTCCACGGCGCGGGCGCCGCGCCCGTAGGTCTTGCTCACCCGGATCAGTTCGACCGTCGGCATCGTCGCTCTCCCGCGCAGGTACGGCTCAGTGTCGCTCGGACCCTAGCGAATCGGCGGGATCGATACAACCCGGCCACGCCCCGCCCTCAGGGCCGCGGTGGCCCCAGCAGGAACACCAGCATCCGGTCCAGCCGGGCCGCCCAGGCGCCCTCGTCGTGGACCGCGCCCTCGACCTCCTCGTAGTGCAGGCCTGCGCCCTCCCGCCAGCCGCGCGCCACCAGCGCACCCCGCAGGGCCCGCGCGTCGTCGAGCCACTCCCTGGCCCCGGCCTTCTCCGTGCCCTCGGCCGTGCCGATATCGAGCCAGATGCGCAGCGCGGTCCCGACCGGGGCGGCCGCGGCGCGGCGGACGATGTCGCGGTCCGCCCACCAGGCCGCGGGCGACACGCAGCCCACCAGCCCGAACAGGTCCGGACGTTTCAGGGCCAGGTCGAGCGAGACGATGGCGCCCAGCGAGGACCCGACCAGCCCGGTGTCGCCCGGCCCCGCCAGCGTCCGGTACGAGCGGTCGACGAAGGGCTTCACCTCCTCGACCAGGAAGCGCTCGTACGCGGCCGCTCCTCCCCCGCCGTGGCCGGCATCGGCGACCGGCGTGTACTCGGACGTGCGGTCCGGCGTGTTCGCCACGCCGACCAGGATGCAGGGGCGCAGCGCGCCGGACCGGACCAGGCGCGCCGCGGTCTCGTCCGCGCCCCACTCGGTGCCCTTGAAGCTGGTGGCCGCGTCGAAGACGTTGTTGCCGTCGTGGAAGTAGAGCACCGGGTAGCGCCGGGTGCGGTCGGCCCCGTAACCCGGCGGGAGCCACACCAGCACCTCACGGCTGCGCACGAAGCTCGAGGGGATCGCCGCGTGCCGCCGCACGTCGCCGGTGAGCGTCGAGCGCCGCGCCGCGCCGCTCCCCGACGGGTCGCGCCACCCGGCGACCGTCACCCGGAGGGTGTCGGACTCGCCCGAGCGGGCGCGCCGATTCGCGATCTCGCCGCCGCGCGCGTCCTTCTCGACCGTCTCCCAGCTGCCGCGCGTCACCTTGAACTCGAAGGGCGCACCGCGCTCGAGGGCCACGCGCGCCAGGTAGCGCCCGCTTCCGACGCGTTCGAGCCGCACGCCGGCGCCGTTCCACGCCCCCAGCGCGGGGAGGTCGCCCGAGATCCAGATCGGGTCGTCCACGGGCGTGCCGCCGGGCACGTCGACCGCGATGACCTGGAGCATCGGCTCCCCCCTCGCCTCCGGCACGCCCGCCGGGCCGGGGCCGGTGGGCATCCCCGCCGCGAGCAGGACCAGCGTCCCCGCGAGGGCCGCGCGGCGGGACGATGCGGCGGCGCGGCCCCGCACGTCAGGACGCCTTCGGGCTGCCCGCGCCGTCGCGCCGCATGCGGCGACCGATCACGTCCACCAGGATGTAGAGCACGAGCAGCACCGCGGCGGCGGCCATGAACCACCCGAGCTTGTGCTTCAGCACGCGCACCATCGCGGACGGGTCCTGGAGCAGCTGCTTCTCCTCCCCCAGCACCACCGCACCGAACCAGGCCAGGACCGTGCACCAGACGAACGAGCCCAGCAGGGTCATGGTGGTGAAGACGCGGAAGTCCATGCGGGCCGCACCCGCGGGGAGCGACACCAGGTGACGGACGACCGGGAGCAGCCGCGCGAAGAAGATGCCGGCGGCGGAGTACCGGTTGATCCAGCCCTCGGCCAGCATCCACTTCTTCTCGGGCACGAACACGTAGCGGCCGTAGCGCAGCAGCAGCGGCCGGCCCGCCGCGCGCGCCACCCAGTAGGAGAGCGCGGAGCCCGCCCACGAGCCCAGCGTGGCGGCGGCTACCACGCCCCAGAAGTGCAGGTGTCCCTGCGTCGCCAGGTAGGCCGCCGGCGGGACCACGACCTCGCTGGGCAGTGGGAACACGGTGGACTCGATGGCCATGAGGGTGAACACGCCCGCGTAGCCCCACCGGAGCGTGAGGTCGAACCAGAGCGTCAGCAGCGAGTGGAACACCTCAGGCGGGCCCGGGGGAAGCGAGGGTCATGATCGCGCAGGATGTCGCAGCCGGTTCGCCGGCGTCAAGCGGCGGCTGCCCGGTCCCGGCGGGCGCGACGCTTCAGCCGGATGCACGAAGGGCGCGCCCGGTGAAGGGCGCGCCCGCGGCGCGGGGAGGACACCGGTGTCAGTGCGTGTACTTCGCCTTGAGTCCGCCGAAGGAGAGCGCCTGGACCGGCGTCGCGCCGAAGGCGGTCACCTCGAAGACGAGATCGTTGAAGTCGTTGTCGGTCTGAGCCTGGCCCCAGGGACCGGGGTTCGCGCCCGAGTCGAGATCCTCGAAGCAGACGAGCCAGGTGTTCGTTCCCTTGATGCGCGAGAGGTCGTAGACCAGCGCCTGCACGTCGCCGCCCAGCGGCGCGTGCAGCGCCCCGCTGCCGTCGGACCCGGCGTCGTTGTAGGTGCGATTGGTGTAGAACTTCTCCGGCTCAGGAGCGTTCGTGGCATCCCCCGGCCCGTTGGGATTCAGGTAGAAGTTGAACCGGGTCATCGGCTTCAGGAACGTCACGATCGCGGCGGTGCCGGTGCCCGCCGGGCCGTCGAAGACCACCCCGTCATGCACGCCGTCGTTCACGAGGACGGGGAACGAGCCGTTGTCCTGGAACCAGCCGACCTGGTTGTAGTCCGCGTTCCCCGCGACCTCCTTCACCAGCAGCGCCGAGAACTGGTTGTCCACCCAGAACCACGGGTCCGGATCCCCCGCCTTGGCCCCCAGGTAGTCGGTCTTCACGTCGACGTGCCCGGCCCCGTAGAGGTCATCCACGATGTGCTGGAGACCGGCGCTGGGCCCGTCCCAGGAGTCGCCCCAGACCACCGTCACGACCGCGTGGGAAGGGACGGCCGCGCAGAGTGCGGCACAGGTGAATAGAGTGAGCAGTAGCCCGGTCGGTACTCTCATGGAGCGGTTCTCCCAATCCAACGAAGCACGATGCAGGACCTGTGGGATATGCGGTCGTCGGGCACTCGACGACAGTCCGCGCCGCAGGGGGGGACCATGGGCAGGCGCAGGACCTTGACTGGTGGGAAGTCTATCAACAGACGGCCCGTACAATCAACACACCCGGGACATTTGATGTAACGGAATGGGGAAGGGTTCGACCGGGCTGTCCTGGGTCATCAGCCCCAGCGCAAGCGAGCCGGGGGGCCGGCCCAGGAACGCGGTCGCGCCCGGCACCGGGTCCGGCCCCCCCCATCGTCCTGCGGCCCCGCCCACCGGCCGGCGGCGGGTCCCCGGGGGGGCACCACGCTCCGCCGGCTAGATGTGGATGGCCCGCTTCCCCACCGCCAGCGCCGCCTCCTTCACGGCCTCGGGCAGCGTCGGGTGGGCGTGGACCGAGCGGGCCACGTCCTCGGCGCTCGCTCCCAGCTCCATCGCCAGGACGAGCTCCGCGATCAGGTCGCTGGCGCGCGGCCCCACGATGTGGGCTCCCAGGATCCGGTCGGTCCGGGCGTCGGCCAGGATCCTCACCTGCCCGTCCTTCTCACCCATCGCCCGGGCGCGCCCGTTGGCGAGGAACGGGAACGCTCCCACCGCCACCTCGATCCCACGGTCCTTCGCCGCTTCCTCGGAGAGGCCCACGCTCGCGAACTCGGGCCAGGTGTAGACCACGCTCGGGACGCAATCGTAGGCCACGTGTCCCGCCCGGCCCGCCATGCGCTCCACCGCCGCCACGCCCTCCTCCTCCGCCTTGTGCGCGAGCATCGGCCCCGGGATGACGTCGCCGATCGCCCAGATGCCGGGCACGCTCGTGCGCCATTCCCCGTCCACCTCGATGCGACCCCGGTCATCCGTCCGCACTCCGAGTTCGAGCGCCCCGAGGCCCTCGGTGAACGGCTTGCGCCCCACCGCGACCAGGAGCACGTCGCACTCCTCCTCGACCGGCTCTCCGCCACGGGTCACGGCCAGGCGCACGTGATCGCCCTCGACCGAGGCCGCCCGCACCGAGGCCCCGAAGCCGAATCGGATCCCCTGCTTCTCGAGCGCGCGCTGGAGCAGGAGCGCGCTCGCCCGATCCATCCCCGGCACGATGCGGTCCATGAACTCCAGCACCCGGACCTCGCTGCCCAGCCGTCTCCACACCGAGCCCAGCTCGAGCCCGATCGCCCCGGCCCCCACCACCACCAGCCGGCGGGGCACCTCGGGCAGCGCGAGCGCGCCGGTCGAGTGGACGATCCGCCGGCCGTCGAAGGGGACGCCGGGCAGCGCCGCGGGGCGGCTCCCGGTGGCGATCAGGATGCGGGCGGTCTCCAGGGTCTCCTTCCCCGGCCCGTTCGCGACCTCGACCGCTCCGGCCGAGACGATGCGTCCGGTCCCGGTGAAGCGGGCCACGCCGTTCTTGCGGAACAGCCCTTCGACCCCCTTCGTCAGCTCGCGGACGACCTGGTCCTTGCGCTTCATCATGGCCGCGAGGTCCAGCTCGACGGAGGTCCGCACCCCGTGGGCGGCGGCGTGGTCGCGCGCGAAGGCGAAGTGCTCGCTCGAGTCGAGCAGGGCCTTGCTGGGGATGCAGCCCACGTTCAGGCAGGTGCCTCCGAGGGCGGCGTGCTTCTCGACGCACGCCACCTTCAGCCCGAGCTGGGCGGCCCGGATGGCGGCGACGTAGCCGCCGGGCCCGGAGCCGATGACGACGAGGTCGTAGCGGTCGTGCTCAGCCATGGAGCGGGTCTCCTTCGTTCTCGAGGATGCGCAGCGGCCGCGCGGAGGTGTCCCGCCGCCCGGCCCGGCCTCTCAGATATCCAGCAGCAGGCGCTCGGGGTCCTCGAGCCGCTCCTTCACCTTCACCAGGAAGGTCACCGACTGTTCGCCGTCCACGATGCGGTGGTCGTAGGAGAGCGCGACGTACATCATCGGCCGGATCACCACCTGGTCGGCCACCGCCACGGGACGCTTCTCGATCTTGTGCATCCCGAGGATGCCGCTTTGAGGCGGATTGAGGATGGGCGTGGACAGGAGCGAGCCGAAGATCCCGCCGTTCGAGACCGTGAACGTGCCGCCGGCCAGGTCGTCGAGCGAGAGCCGGTGCTCGCGCGCCTTGGCCGCCAGGCGGGCGATCTCGCGCTCGAGGTCCGGGAAGCAGAGCCGGTGAGCGTCGTGGACCACCGGGACCACCAGCCCCCGGTCGGTCTGCACCGCCACCGAGAGGTTCACGAAGTCGTGGTAGACGAAGTCGGTGCCGCGGATGCCGGCGTTGATCTCGGGCACCTCGCGCAGCGCCTGGATCGCGGCCCGGGCGAAGAAGCTCGCCATGCCGAGCTTCACGCCGTGTTGCCGCTCGAAGCTCTCGCGACGGCGCGCGCGCAACTCGACGATGGCGCTCATGTCCACCTCGTTGAAGGTGGTCAGGATCGCCGCCGTGTGCTGCGCCTGCACGAGACGCTCGGCGATGCGCAGGCGGATGCGGCTCATCGGCACGACACGCTCGCCGGCACCCGCGGGGGCGGCGGCCTCGGGCGGCGCCGGCGCGGTCGCGTCGGGGACCGGGCGGGCGGGCACGGCAGGGCAGGCGGCTGCCTGCTCGAGGTGCCGCAGCACGTCCTCCTTGAGCAGCCGCCCGCCCGGGCCGGTCGCCGTCAGGGCGGCCGGGTCGAGCCCGTGCTCCTCGAGCAGGCGCCGCACTGCCGGCCCCGGCGGGGCCCCGGCGGGCGGGGCGGCGGGCGGGGCGGCCGGCGCGGGGCGCCGTGCGGTGGCGGCGGCGGCCGGGGACGTCGCCGGGACCGGCGGGGCGGCCGGCTGCGTCGCCGGGGCCGCGGGGGCGACCGTGCCGGGCTCGATCCGGGCCAGCACGTCGTCCGCCCGCACCACGTCGCCCACCTTGCGCGCGTGGCGCAGCCGGCCGTTCTCCGTGGCGGCGATCTCCACCGCCGCCTTGTCCGTCTCGAGCGTGGCGATGGGCTCGTCCATGCGCACCGCCTCGCCGTCGCCCTTGAGCCACTCGACCAGCGTGGCGTCCGCGATGGACTCCGCCAGCCGCGGGACCTTGACCTCGACGCTCACGGCGCTCCTCCTTCCCGGCCGCGGGCCGGCGCGGACGCCTTGCGCGCCGCCCCGAACTCCGCGAGCGCGCGTTCCAGCAGCGCGCGTTCCTGCTCGACGTGGACGTGGTAGTTGCCGGTGGCCGGCGTGGGCGAGGCCTTGCGCGCCACCAGCCGCAGGCGCGCGCCCGCGGGCAGCACGCCCTCGATCCGGTGGCGCGTGCCGCGCCACGCACCCATGTTGGCGGGCTCCTCCTGCACCCAGCGGACCTCGCGCGTGTTCGGGTAGCGCCGGAACAGCGCATCGAGCCCCGCGCGCGGGAACGGGTAGAGCTGCTCGACCCGCACCAGCGCCGCCGGCAGATCCGGCCGCGCGGCCCGGGCCTCCTCGAGGGCGTGGCAGAGCCTCCCCGAGCAGAGCAGGACGCCCCGCACCGCGTCCGGGTCCCGCACGGTCCCGTCGTCGATCAGCGTTCGGAAGTGCCCGTCGGTGAATTCCCGGACCGGCGAGACCGCCGAGCGGTGCCGCAGCAGGCTCTTCGGGCTCATGATGACGAGGGGCTTGCGGAAGCGCCGGTGCATCTGGCGCCGCAGCGCGTGGAACAACTGCGCCGGGGTGGTGAGGTTCACGACCTGCAGGTTGCAGCGCGCGCACAGTTCGAGGAAGCGCTCCAGCCGCGCGCTCGAGTGCTCCGGCCCCTGGCCCTCGTAGCCGTGGGGCAACAGCAGGGTCAGGCCGGACATGCGCCGCCACTTCGACTCCGCGCTCGCCAGGAACTGGTCCAGGTAGACCTGGGCCACGTTCGCGAAGTCGCCGAACTGCGCCTCCCAGACCACCAGCGTCCGCGGCGCGGCGGTGCTGTAGCCGTACTCGAAGCCGACGGGCGCCGACTCGGCCAGCGGCGTGTCGAAGATCTCGAAGCGGCCCTGGCCCGGTGCGAGGTGCTGCAGCGGGACGTGCAGGCGGCCGTCCTCCGCGTCGTGCAGCACCGCGTGACGGTGGCTGAAGGTGCCGCGCCCGGTGTCCTGCCCGCTCACGCGCAGGTCGTGGCCCTCGAGCAGCAGGGTGCCGAGCGCCAGCGCCTCGCCCAGCCCCCAGTCCACGCGGTCCTGCTCCAGCATCTTCAGGCGCTCCGCCGCCAGGGCAGCGAGCTTGCGGTGCGGATGGAAACCGGGCGGCACCGCGGCGAGCGTGCGCGCCACGAACTCGAGCCGCTCGCGGGGCGCCGCGGTTTCGGCCGTCCAGTCCTCGCCGGCCCACTCGAAGCCCTCCCACGCGCCGCCCAGGGCCCGCGAGACCCGGGCGGCCCGCCCGGACCGCGCCCGCTGGTGGGCCGCCCGGAACGCAGCCGAGAGCTCGCCCCGCAGGGCCTCGACCCCGGCACCGTCGATCACGCCCTCGCGCTCGAGCTGCTCCGCGTAGAGCCGCGAGACCGCGGGGTGCGCCGCCACCTTCCGGTACATGACCGGCTGGGTGAAGGTCGGGTCGTCCAGCTCGTTGTGCCCGTACTTGCGGAAGCACACCAGGTCCACGAAGACGTCGCGCCGGAACCGCTGCCGGTACTCGAGCGCGAGCCGGACGATGTGCACGACCGCCTCGGGGTCGTCGGCGTTCACGTGGAACACCGGGGCGTCCCCGATCCGGGTCACGTCGGTCGGGTAGCGCGAGGTGCGCGCGTCCGCGGGCGAGGTGGTGAAGCCGACCTGGTTGTTCACGATGACGTGCACCGTACCACCGGTGTCGTAGTGCGGAAGCGCGGACATCGCCAGCGTCTCGGTCACGATGCCCTCGCCCGCGAAGGCGGCGTCGCCGTGGAGCAGCACCGGCAGGCAGCGCGTCGGCCCGGCCTCGCCCATGCGGTCCTGCTTGGCCCGCACCGCCCCCAGCACGACCGGGTTCACGAACTCCAGGTGGCTCGGGTTGAAGTAGAGGTCCAGGTGGACGCAACCCGCGCCACGCGTCTGACGGTCGGTCGAGTAGCCGAGGTGGTACTTCACGTCGCCGTGGCCCTGCACCTCCTCGGGCTGCTCGGTGGCCTCGAACTCGCGGAAGATCTCCTCGAAGGGCTTCCCCACCAGGTTCGCCAGCACGTTGAGGCGCCCGCGGTGCGGCATCCCCAGGACGATCTGCTGCACGCCCGATGCGGCCGCGGCCTCGACCAGCGCGTCGAGCATCGGGATCAGCGCGCTACCGCCCTCGAGCGAGAAGCGCTTCTGCCCGGGGTAGCGCACGTTCAGGAACTCCTCGAAGCCGTCCGCCAGCGCCAGCTGCCGCAGGATGCGCAGGCGCTCGGGCGGCTCCAGCGCCGGGTGGTTCCGCACCGGCTCCATGCGCTCCTGCAGCCAGGCGCGCCGCTCCTCGTCGGCGAGACGCATGAACTCGACGCCGATGGTGTCGCAGTAGGTCCGGCGCAGGGCGGCGATCAGGTCGCGGAGCGGGCCCCGGGCACCGCCCTTGAAGGGCTCCCAGGAGACCACGGCGTCGAGGTCGGACTCCTGGAACCCGAACGACGCCGGGTCCAGCAGGTTCAGGATCCGCGGCCGCTCGCTGAGCGGATCGAGCCAGGCGGCGAGGTGCCCGAAGATGCGGTGGTGCTGCACCAGGCCGAAGACCTCGCCCGAGGGCTGGCCGGGGACGCCCCCGCCGGGCCGCGGCGGACCCGCCAGCTCGAAGCCGGCGAAGAAGATGCCCCAGTCCTCGGCGACCGCGCCCGGGTCCTCCCGGTATTGGGCGTACAGCGCCTCGATGTAGGAGGCGCTGGCACGCTGGATGGCATCGAGCCTGGAGGCCATGTGTCCCTCGATGGCTGCCCCGCGGCCGGTGGCAGAGACGCACGATCATCGTTGTCGAGGCGGGCCGCAGACTACCACGAAGCCGCCGGTCCGGGCAGTTCACGGCTCGCGGGACGCACCCGGTCCAGCCCGCCCCGGTGGTGAGCGGGAAGGTTGGGATGCGCGTCGCGGTCGCGGCGATTCCACCCACTTCCCGGCCCCGGTCGCGGGTTTCCACACGGCCGCGACCCGGCCGGCCGCATCGAACCGGGCTGACGTTTGGAGCGGCGGCACTCCTGCAGCTACAATTCTTCCGGCCGCCTTTCCAGACACCACGCGCGGGTCCCTTCCTCGCGCACGATCCGACACCTCGCGCGCGAAAGGCACCCGATGCGATTCTGGCTGGTCGCCCCCCTGCTCGTCCTGCTCGTCGCCTCCCCCGCCGCCGCCGCCAGGAAGGCCCTCTTCGACAACACGAAGGCCGAGACCGCCGGCAACGCCGACTGGGTGATCGACGACAACCAGCCCGTGCCCCTGCCCGACCAGGCCGGAATCGGACCGGCCACGCCGCGCACCTACTGGACCGGCGCGATCTCGTCCTGGGGCGTGGACCTGGTGAAGCGCGGCTACACCGTCGCCACCCTGACCCCGGCCTACGGCATCACCTACGGCAACAGCGGCAACCCGTACGACCTCTCGAACTACGACGTCTTCATCGTCCCCGAGCCCAACATCCTGTTCACCAGCGCCGAGGCCGCCGCGATCTTCAACTACGTGCGGGACGGCGGCGGGCTCATCATGGTCGTGGACCACGGACAGTCCGACCGCAACAACGACGGCTACGACTCCCCGATGATCTGGAACGCCCTGGACCCCGGTCGGCTCTTCGGCGTGCGCTGCCAGGTGTACAACGAGACCAACAACAACATCACCCAGACCTCGACCAACGTGAACGCGTCGGCGTCGGACTCGGTCACGCGCGGACCGGTGGGCAACGTCACCGGCTTCGCCTTCCACAACGGGACCACCTTCACCCTCTACCCGGCCGTCAATCCGACCGTGCGCGGCGAGGTGTGGATGAACGGCCTGTCGCAGACCAGCACCACCGGCCTGATGGCCGCCTCCTCCGTCTACGGCAACGGGCGCATCGTCATCGCGGGCGACAGCTCGCCCGCCGACGACGGCTCCGCCAATCCCGGCAACAGCAGCATCTACGACGGCTGGGGCGAGGCCGGCGCCACCGACAGCACCTTCTTCATGAACGCCACGATCTGGGCGACGCGGCGCGCCGCGACCGGCGACGTGACGGCGCCGGTGGTGGCGGTGACCGCGCCGAACGGCGGCGAGACCTGGAAGGCGGGCTCGACCCAGTCGATCACCTGGAGCGCGACCGACGCGGTGGGCGTGACCAGCCTGGACCTGGCCTACTCGACCGACGGCGGGGCGAGCTTCCCCAACGCGCTCGCGACCGGCATCGCCAACAGCGGCTCGTGGTCGTGGAGCGTGCCGAACGCGCCGAGCGGCACGGTGCGGGTGCGGGTCATCGCCCGTGACGCGGCGGGCAACGCCGGGCGCGACTCGAGTGCCACGAACTTCACCATCGACCGCTGGACCATCACCGCATCGGCCGGGGCGAACGGCAGCATCACGCCGAGCGGGGCGGTGGCGGTGGTGCAGGGCGCCAGCCAGGGGTTCGCGATCCGGCCGGCGACCGGCTACCACGTGCTGGGGCTGACGGTGGACGGCGGGGCGGTGGCGGCGGACACCAGCTACGTGTTCAGCAACGTGACGGCGGACCACGCCATCGCGGCGACGTTCTCGGCCGACCAGTTCGCGCTGGCGGTGAGCGCGGTGGGGGGCGGGACGGTGACGAAGAGCCCGGACCTGGCGAGCTACGCCTACGGCAGCAGCGTCGTGCTGGACGCGGCGGCGGCGGCGGGCTGGGCGTTCGCGGGCTGGAGCGGGGACACCAGCGGGGTCGCCGACCCGGTGACGCTGACGGTGAACGCGAACAAGGCGGTGACGGCGACGTTCGTGGACGTGGCCGCGCCGGTGGTGACGCTGCTCTCGCCGGTGGGCGGGGAGATCATGGTGCAGGGCACGATGCGCACCATCACCTGGAGCGCGACCGACAATGCCGCGGTGGACTCGGTGGACGTGGACTACTCGCTCTCGGGCCCCGGGGGGCCGTGGGTGGCGGTGGCCCACGGGGTGGCGAACTCGGGCTCCTTCCCCTGGACGGTGCCGGCGGTGGCGAGCGACAGCGCGCGGGTGCGGGTCACGGCCTACGACCCGGCGCACAACGCGGGCCGCGCGGCGAGCGACAGCTCGTTCCGCATCGTGGACCCCATCGCCGACGTGTGGGGTGGCGGGCCGGCGGTGCTGGCGCTGGCGCGGCCGGTGCCGAACCCGAGCCGCGGCACGACGCTGCTGCGCTTCTCGCTGCCGGCGGCGGGGCGGGCGCGGCTGGAGGTGGTGGACGTCTCGGGGCGGCGGCTGGGCGCGTACGAGGGCGACTTCGCGGCCGGCCCGCAGGCGTGGCGCTGGGACGGTCGCGGCCCGGACGGCTCGGCGCCGGGCGCCGGGCTCTACTTCGTGCGGCTGGTGACCCCGTGGGGCACCCGCACCGAGCGGATGGTGCGCCTCAAGTAGTATGGAACGACCCTGAGTCAAGGCGACTGGTTGGTCTTCCTGGCGGCCACCCCTCGGGGTGGCCGCGGGTCTTGGTGCGAACGGTGATGACGAGGGCGACGGAGAAGGCCGGGCGCTTCGACGACGAGTCACGCTAGTATTCGCGGGTTGCACCGGCGTCCCGGCCAGAGCCGCAGGACTGTGATCCGTCGGGAGGGTTCGCTCTCTGAAGACGCGAGTTCGGGAGGCAGAGCCTCCGTATCGCACACCGCAGTCGCGCGTCCTTCAGATCGTGCCGACCTTCATCCGTTCACCCTCACTGTCTGACTGCGATTGAGCTGCGTTCTGCGACTCAGACTCGGGTGGCGGCGGCCGCCGGATGCAGGACCGCCCACAGGTAGCCGGTCAACTCACGTGCCATGGCGACGATGATCTTGGGCGCGGACCTTGCCCACAGCACTCATGCGCCGGTAGCGTGCGTAGAGCCGCTCCTGGGCCCGATCGGCGATGGCCAGCACCCGGGCTGGCTGTCCTTCGCGTCGGCGCCGCAACGGGGCACTCAATGCGGGCCGGAAGCGTTGATGCCAGGCGGCCTCGACCAGCAGGCGCCGCACGTGCCGATTGCCCGCCTTGGTGATCGCGCCGCGCCGTTCGCGTTCCCCGCTCGAGCACTCGCTCGGCACCAGTCCGACGTAGGCCATCAGCTGCCGGGGCGAGTGGAAGCGGCGGAAGTCGTGGAGCTCGGCCACCAGGCAGACCGCCGTCACCGTGTCGATGCCGCGGAAGCAGCGCAGCCAGGCCACCGGCTCGCGGTAGGGCTCCTGGTCGCCAAACTCGGCCAACTGAGTGTCGAGTTGTTGCTGGCGCTCCTCGAGTTGCTGGACCGCCAGCAGGTAGCTGTCGAACGTGGCCTGGCTGATCGGGTCATCGAAGCGCAGCTGCTCGAGCCAGGCCCAGTGCCGCGCTGCCCCAGTGGTGCTTGGTCTGCCGGTAGATGCAGTTGCGCCGCAACAGGAACTTGCTGAGCCGATGCCGGGCCCGCAGCAGGTCCACCCGGACGTCGTCGCGGCAGCGGCACAGGTCACGCAGGGCCTCGTCCGTCTCGCTCGGCGGGTGGACCTCGGTCAGCAGCCCGGCCCGGAACAACTCGGCCAGCTTGCGCGCATCGCGCCGGTCGGTCTTGATCCGCACCCCGGGCTTGACCGGGGTCAGCGAGGGAGCGATCACGGTGCAGGCGATCCCGGCGGCGCGCAGTTGCCGCTGCAGCCCGTAGCCGGTCGGGCCGGCCTCGTAGCAGCAGTGCACCTCGCCCGGGGGCCTCGCGCTGGAGCTTGCGGGCCAGTCGGCGGATCGCCTCCGCCGTGGTCGCCTCGGTCCACTCCACGGGCTCGGGGCGCTCCGGCAAGAAGGCCGCCACCTTGATCGAGTTCTTGTGGGCATCCAGCCCCACCCAGGTGATATGCTCCGTGCTCACGACCGGCTCCTCTCGTATGCGGCTCTGGCGCCGCAAGGCGTTAACCCGCGATCGAGCGTGGCGGCATCCCCGCCACCGGTCGTGCCTCTCGTTCGCGAGGGCACGACCCTACGACCGCGAGCCGGTCGTTCCATACTGTCTGAACTGAGCAGCGCACGGTCGGGAGCAGCGCGCAGCGGCCGCCCCTGCCGGGGTGGCCGCTCTGGCGTCCGCCGGATCCCGCTGGCGTCCGGGGCGTCTCGGCGTTATGGTGACAGAAAGGCTCCGCGTCTGAGTGATCATCGTAGTGCCGGCCCCCCCGCCGCAGCACACAAGAGGTCGCGATGAAACGAATCCTTTTCACCCTGCTCGCCGCACTCATCCTCGCCGTAGCCGCTACGCCTGCCACCGCACAGACCAAGAAGAACTTCTCTACCGAATTCGAACCCTACCAGTCCGGTGGCTGGCCGCCCGCCTACGCCACTTCGTGGCCGGGGACGGACTACACGCTCCCGTTCGGTACAGACCGCACCGCACAGGAGGTTCTGTCTTGGGCGTTGCAGATGCCCGCCGTGCAATCCGCCATGGCTGAGGCACAGACGCACGGTGCAGTCAGACGCCCGGACTCCGATGCTGCCTATACTCTGGCCGGGTACTCGTGCGCGGTCATCGGATTCGAGTACCCCGGCGTCAGCATCGACAGCGTACAGCCGATCATCAACATCGTGACCAAAGTCCTCCCCGAGAATGGACACGCGTGCACGAACATCTTCGGTGGTGCCTACAAGAAGACCATCGTCAACGGACAGGAAGTCCCAACCTTCTGTGACGATATCCCGGGAGCGTTCCAGATCGCTGTGCTGTGGACCGCAGTGCCCGAGGGTGCCACCGCCCCCGTAGAAGCCCCCGCCATGGTAGAAGGGGAAGAGTGGCTGGATGAGATCATGGCGTTTATCGAAACGTCGGAAGCGAACAACCGTTATTGGGCAAGCCAGATCTTCAACGACCGCAATGTCGGGACAGCATTCGTGAATACTGTCGTCACTGCCGCCTGCGAAGGTGCCCTCGCGGGCGGGATGCTTTCGGTGAGAAGTGGCAACCTTGCTGCGACCCTCCCGGGCATTGGACTCGGTGCGATGGCTGGAGTGGCATTCGCTGCGCTTCAATTCTTGAACCAGCCCGCACCGAAGCCCAAAGTGCCGATGCCCATGGCATCCGTGTCCCCCCAAACCGGGGCCGCGCAGAAGGTGATCCTCGGGGCGCGGCGGCCCTCGTGGGGGCAACTCAAGGCGGCGTACCGATGACAACGCAGACCAAGAACCCCGTGTCGATGAAGTTCTGCTTCATCAGCGGCCTTGTTGCCTCCTTTGCGGCAGGTGTCCTCTCGATGAGCTTCTACGGCTTCTTCATGGTGCTCCTCGGGACTGGTCTCCCGATGATCCTGCACTGGTTCAACCCGACCAAATTCAAGTTCAACCCCTCCTCTTCGTGGCGCGTAGTTCTGATCGACGCAGCAGGAGCGTTGATCGTGATTCTGAGTGTGTACCACCTTCGCGCGCTCGGGTTGAAAGGCATGTAACTCTGCCTTGAGCGCGGGCGGAGAAATGGTGGATGCGGCGTTCACGAGGCGCGGCATTCCACAGGACTGTAGGTGACGTATATACGTATCTGCACTCCCGGTACGTGGGGACGGGGCGGGTCGGCAGGTGGACTCGTGCTCATCTACAATGAGCCTCTTGCCTGTCCCCAAAGACGTCGGGAGCAACCCGCGCCCGACCCTGTGAAGGGTTCGATCCGCCCGTCTCCAACTGCGAGAGGCCCGCTTCATGTCTTCGTGGCGTCGTCCGGTCGCGCCGCTCATCGCCTGCCTCGCGCTGGCGGCCGTGCTCGCGCCGCTGGCCGGCGCCCAGGACTACTTCGGCCAGAACAAGGTCCGCTACCAGGCCTTCGACTTCCAGGTGCTCAGGACCGAGCACTTCGACATCTACTACTACCCCGAGACCCAGGACATCGCGCCCGAGGCGGCGCGGATGGCGGAGCGCTGGTACGCGCGGATCTCGAAGGCCCTGCAGCACGATCTCTCGCGCCGCCAGCCGCTGATCCTCTACGCCAGCCACCCGGCCTTCCAGCAGACCAACGCCATCTACGGCGACCTGGGCGAGGGCGTGGGAGGCGTGACCGAGGCCCTCAAGCGCCGCATCGTGGTCCCCTTCGCCGGTCCGCTCGCTGAGACCGACCACGTCATCGGCCACGAGCTGGTGCACGCGTTCCAGTACGACGTCGTCGGCCAGGGCCGCTCTCAGACCCTCGGGCTCACCACCGCCGCGCGGCTGCCCCTGTGGTTCATGGAAGGCATGGCCGAGTACCTGACGCTCGGCGCCGACGACCCGCACACGGCCATGTGGATGCGCGATGCGGCACAGGCCGGCAGGCTCCCCAAGTACGGCCGGCTCGAGGACTCGCGCTACTTCCCCTACCGCTACGGGCAGTCGCTGTGGGCGTACCTGACCGGCCGCTTCGGCGAGGACGCCGTGGCCCGCTTGCTGAAGGCGGCGGGCCGCTCGGGTGACGTCCGCCAGGCGCTGCAGGGCACGCTCGGCGTGCCGGCCGACTCGGTCATCATGTCGTGGCACCGGGCCTTGCGCAGCTGGGAGGGCCGGCTCGCCCGCCGGACCGAGCCGATCCGCAAGGCCGCCACCCCGCTCGTGATCACCAAGCACGGCGGCGGCCGCATGAACCTGGGACCGGCGCTCTCCCCCGACGGCCGGCAGATCGTCTTCTTCTCGGAGCGCGGCCAGTTGTCGATCGAGATGTACCTCGCGGACGCGGAGAGCGGGAAGGTACTGCGGGCGATCACCCGCAGCACCGTGGACCTGGAGATGCAGAACCTGGGATTCGTCAACTCCGGCGGCGAGTGGAGCCCCGACGGCACGCGCCTGGCGTTCTCGGCCGTGAACCGTGGCCGCCCGGTGCTCTCGGTGATGGAGATGGCGAGTGGCCGCATCGTGCGCCGCGTGCCCTTCCCGGACCTCGGCGAGGTCTTCCATCCGACCTGGTCGCCCGACGGCCGCCGCGTCGCCTTCTCCGCGCTCGGGCACGGCGTGACGGACCTGTGGGTGCTCGACCTCGAGAGCGGCGCTTCGCGGCGCCTCACCCACGACGACTGGGCGGACCTGCAGCCCGCGTGGTCACCCGACGGGAAGACCATCGCGTTCGTCACCGACCGCTTCGGTCCGGTCTCGGACAGCACCCGCTACGGCGAGTACCGCCTGGCGACCATCGACCCGGAGAGCGGCGCGATCCGCGCGCTCGAGACCTTCCCGGCCGGCAAGAGCATCAACCCCCAGTGGACCCCGGACGGGCGCGGCCTGTACTTCGTCGGAGATCCCGAGGGGATCGCCGACCTCTACCGGATCGACCTGGCGAGCGGCCGCATCGAGCCGCTCACCAACCTGCTGACCGGCGTGTCGGGCCTCACCCGCCTCAGCCCCGCCCTCACGGTCGCGCGCCGGTCGGGGAAGGTGGTCTTCAGCGCCTACGACGCCGGCAACTTCGAACTCTTCCGCCTCGACGAGGCGCGCCGCGTCGCGGGGATCCCGCGCGATTCGCTGGCCGCCGCGCCGGCCACCGTGCTCTCCGCCGCGCGCGATTCGCTGGCCGCCGCGCCGGCCACCGTGCTCTCCGCCGCGCGCGATTCGCTGGCCGCCGCGCCGGCCACCGTGCCGTCCGCCGCGCGCGACTCGCTGCCGGTCGCGTCCGCGCTGGTGAGCGATTCGCTGGCCGCCGCGGCCGCCGGCAATTCCGCGGCGAGCGCCCCCGGGGTCCTGCCGCCGTCGCCACGGCCCCGGGCCGCCTGGGCCGACTCCGCCCGCGTCGGCGTCGCCGCGGTGGACACCATGCGCTTCTCCTCCTCGCGCTACCGTCCGCGGCTTTCGCTCGACTACATCTCCCAGCCGAGCCTGGGGGTGGCGGCCGGATCCTCCGGGGTCGGCGTCGGCGGTGGCGCCGGTCTCTACTGGAGCGACATGCTGGGCGACCACGAGATGGTGACCCTGCTGCAGGTCACCAACGTGGGCGGCAACGTGTTGAACAACACCGCGGCGGCGGTCGCCTACCAGGACCTGCGCCAGCGCTGGAACTGGGGACTGCAGGCCAGCCAGATCCCGTACATCACGCAGTACTACAACCCGGAACAGGTCCATTTCGACCAGACCGCGCGGGACTCCGAGTTCACGATCTGGCAGATCGAGCGCGCCCTGATGGGAAGCGTCTCCTACCCGTTCAGCCGATTCTCGCGCGTGGAGTTCTCGGGCGGGCTGCGCAACATCGCCTTCGCGAGCCGGCTCCGCACCATCGCGTACGACAACAACGGCAGCATCGACAAGACCGTGAACAACCCCTACGGCAATCCGCCGTCCCTCACCCTCGCCGGCGGCGGGGTCGCGCTGGTCCACGACAGCGGCGTGTTCGGGGGCACCGGCCCGGTGATGGGCCAGCGCTACCGTTTCGAGGTCACGGGACTCGGTGGCAGCATCGACTACGGGGACGCGCTCGCCGACTACCGGCGCTACGTGCGGCTGAGCCGCTCCCTCATCCTGGCCGGGCGGGCGCTCCACTACGGGCGCTACGGCCCGGGGGCCGAGGACCCGCGGCTCTCGTCGCTGTACGTCGGCGACCCGTGGCTGATCCGCGGCTACGACTACACGTCCTTCAGCAACCACGTGACCAACAGCAACGACGCGGTGGAGCCGGTCTACTATCGCCTCTTCGGCAGCCGGCTCGCCGTGGCCAACGTCGAATTGCGGATCCCGTTGCTCGGGGCCCTCGGGCTCTACCCCACCCCGGCGGTCCCCCCGATCGAGGCCGCGGTATTCTTCGACGCCGGCGCCGCCTGGACGAGCGAGTTCAAGCCCGCCTTCCTCGGCCCGCGACGCTCGACGGTGACGAGCTATGGCATCGCCCTGCGAGCCAACCTGTTCGGCTTCGCCATCGGCGAGGCCGACCTGGTCCACCCCAACGACCGGCCCGGCCAGGGCTGGTACTGGGAGCTCTCGCTCCAACCTGGCTTCTGAAGTCCTGGCCGTACTCAAGGCAGGGCCCCGCTCCCGGCAGGGAACGGGGCCTCGCTGTCGGCGCCGCAAGCACGGCGCGCCCGCCGGGCCGGCTACTCGAGCTTCGCCGTCATGGTGATGGTCGCGGCCTGGAGCAGCCGCGAGATCGGGCAGCCCGCCTTCGCGGCCTGGGCGGCCTGCTCGAAGGCCGTGGCGCTGGCGCCGGGAACGCGGGCCGCCACGTCGAGGTGGATGGTCGTGACCGTCGGGCCGGTCGCCAGCATCTCCAGGGTGACGCCGGCCGTGGTGCGGATGCTCTCCGGGACGAGGCCGGCCTTGCCCAGCTCGGCCGAGAGCGCCATGGAGAAACAGCCCGCGTGGGCGGCGGCGATCAACTCTTCCGGGTTCGTGCCCGGGTCATTCTCGAAGCGCTTGCGGAAGTCGTAGGGCAGGTCGTGGAAGCCCCGGCTCTCGCCCGACATCGTGCCCTTGCCGTCCTTCAGCCCGCCGTTCCACACCGCGGTCGCCTTGCGCTGCATGTCGCCTCCTGGTTGATGGGGACGGTTCCGATGCGCCCCGTCCCGATGCGATTCAGGCGTAGGGCGACTCGCGGGACTCCGAGCCGCGGAAGTAGGGCTTCGCTCCGCCAGCGTGGTCGGTCGCGTCCAGCACCTCGAGGACCTCGGGGAAGGCCTCGCGGATGCGGGCCTCGATGCCCCGCTTGAGCGTGACGTGCGCCATCCCGCAGCCCTGGCAACCGCCACCGAGTTCGACGTGGGCCACGCCCTCGCGCAGCTCCAGCAGGTGCACGAAGCCGCCGTGCGAGGCCAGGGCCGGGTTGATCTCCTCGTCGATGAGCCGCTGGACCCCGGACGCCAGCGGGTCGGCCCACAGCGGGTTGGGGTTGTCGATCTTGAACCCGCTGTGCGACGGGGCCTCGACGTAGTCCACGGCGGTGCCGTCGAGGTGGGGCGCGCTGCGCGCGTCCATCACGACCTGGAAGCCACCGGCATCCTGGAGGATGTCGCCCGGATCGCGCTCGTCCGGCTTCACGAAGGCCAGCCGGTACTGGAAGACGCCGCCCATGCGGCCGCTGATGGAGAACCGCAGGGCCGAGCCCTGGCGACCCTCGCCGGCCAGCAGCTCGAGGACCTTCCGGCGTGCTGCCTCGGTGAACGCGATCATGGCCTCTCCGATGACGCAGAGCCCGCTTGCGGCCCTGAGAATCCACTCTAGGCGGCCACCCGGCCAGGTGCAAACCCCGGGCGCCGCTCCCGGTCCGCACCGTCGCAGACGCCGGCAGAAGGCTGACAGCCCGAGCCATCGGCCTGACAGGTTGGCAGCGGGGCGGCCCGACGGGGTCGCGCCCGGCGGCCGGGACCCCGGCACAAGGCGCGCGGATTCGGCCTTCCCGGAGCGGGTTCCCGGCGTGGCCAGGCCACGACCATCCGTGGCCGCGCTGGCACGAACCATGCGCTCGTGGGGGTCTTTCACCAGGAAGCCCCCTCGGCCGGCGGATCGCATCCGCCCGCCGGGTGGCGCGGGGAGCGGCGAGGACCGGTGACCGGGAGGTGCGGTTTGAGCGACGATCAGGCCGGGCGCGGCAACCGGAAGGGCGAGCCGTCCGTCTCCGCGGCCGCCGACCCGGCCGTCGCGAAGCGCGCCGTCGAGCCGAAGCGCTACCGGCCCGCCCACCATGACATGGTCGCTCCCTGCAACGCCGCCTGCCCGGTCGGCGCGGACATCGAGGGCGCCATGAACCTGCTGCGCGAGGGCCGGGTGGTGGAGGCCCGCGACCTGCTGCTGCGCGAGAACCCGATGCCGGCGGTCAGCGGGCGGGTCTGCGACCATCCCTGCCAGTCCGCCTGCAACCGTGCGCTCTTCGACGAGGCGGTGAACATCCACGCGGTCGAACGCATGCTGGGCGACCTCGAACCCGAGGCCCACGCGCCCATCCCGGCGCGCACCCGCAGGGAGCGGGTGGCCATCGTGGGCTCGGGCCCGGCCGGCCTGTCCTGTGGGTATCACCTGGCCCGACTCGGCTACGCGGTCGAGGTGTTCGAGGCCGAGCCCGAGCCGGGAGGGGCGCTGCGCTACGGCATTCCCGAGTACCACCTGCCCCGCGAGGTGCTGGCGAGGGAGATCGAGCGCATCCGCTCGCAGGGAGTCGCCATCCGCTGTGGCGTGCGCGTCGGCGGAGACCTCTCGTGGAAGGACATGGATGCCTACGACGCCATCTTCCTGGCGAGCGGCGCGCGCGTGAACCGGCCGTTCGAGGTCGCCGGCCAGGACCCCGCGGACGTCCGGCCCGGTCTCGAGTTCCTGCGCGAGGCGAAGGTCGCCGACCGCGGCACCGTCGGGCACCGGGTCGTGGTGGTCGGCGGCACCGACACGGCGGTGGACTGCGCCCGCACCGCGCTGCGGCTCGGCGCGGAGCCGGTGGTGGTCTGCCACGGCACGCGCGCCGACCTTTCGGCCAGCACGGAGGCCTACGAGGAGGCCGTCCGCGAAGGCGTCCGCTTCGAGTTCGAGGCCTGGCCGGTGGCCGTGCAGACCTCCGGGCACGCCGAGCAGGAGGAGGCGATCGAGGCCATCCGCGTCATGTACGTCGAGAGCGAGCGCGACCGGCCGCGGGCGCGCCTGGTGGGCGTCGAGTGCATGCGCACCCGCGCCGCCGAAGCGGGCCTATCCGGCGAACGTCGCGCGCTGCCGGTCCCGGGCAGCAACTTCGTCCTCCCGGCGGACACCCTGCTCACCGCGCTGGGCGAGGAGCCGGACCTGGACTTCCTGCCGGCGGAGATCACGCGCAAGGGCTACGTCGTCAAGGTGGACGAGTTCGGGAGCACCAATCACGCCGGCTTCTTCGCCGGGGGCGACGTCACCGGCGAGACCCGCACCGTGGCGCACTCGCTCGGCTCGGGCAAGCGGGCGGCCATCGGCATCGACCGCTACCTGCGCGGGAAGGCGGGCGAGACCCTCCCCGAGGTCGAATCGAGGGCGCTGCGCTACGGCGGCACCGGCAACTTCAGCGTCACCCGCTGGCGGGGGGACGACCCGGTGCGCCGCGCCGGCGCGGTGAACGAGGTGGTGCCGCTCGAGCGCCTCAACCTGGCGCACTTCAAGAGCGTGCCCGGCAAGCCCGACCGGCACCGTTCCTTCGAAGAGCGCCGCACCACCTTCGCCGAGGCCAACCTCGGCCTCACCGCCAACGAGGCGCTCGCCGAGGCGCGCCGCTGCTTCGAATGCGGGGTCTGCAACGAGTGCGAGCTGTGTCTCGCCTTCTGCCCCGACCGGGCCATCCAGCGCAACCCGGGCGGGCACGGCGTCCTCCTCTCCGAGCAGTGCTGCAAGGGCTGTGGCCTGTGCGTGGCGGAGTGCCCGCGCGGCGCCAGGGTCATGCTCGAGGAGCGGCCGTGAAGCCGGCCATCACCGGCAGCCAGGCCTTCTCGTGGGGCGTGCAGTTGGCTCGCGCCGAGGTCGTCGCGGCCTGCCCGGCCATGCCCCAGGCCGTGCTCCTGGAGTCGTTGAGCGAGCGGTGCGCGGCCGGGGAGCTGAAGGCGCGCCTGGTCCGGGCCGAGTCGGACGCATCGGCCCTGGCGGCGAGCATCGGCGCGTCGTTCGCGGGGGCCCGCACCTTCGCGGCGACCTCGGCGCCGGGCCTGGCCCTCATGCACGAGCTGCTGATCCGGGCGGCCGCGGCCCGGCTGCCGATCGTGATGGCCAGCGTCCCTGGCGCCTCGGTAAGAGGCCGGGTGGCGTGGACCGAGCCGGACCGCGGCCTCGCGCAGCGCGACACCGGCTGGATCCAGATCCACTGCGAGAGCGGCCAGGAAGCGCTCGACTCCACGATCCAGGCCTTCAAGTTGGCCGAGAACGTGCAATTGCCGGTCATGGTCGTCCTGGATGCCGTCCCGGCCGCGTCCGCCAAGGGCCCGGTGGTCGTCCCCGAGCCGGCCGACGTGGATGCCTTCCTGCCGGGGCGCCGCGCCGGGCCGCCGGGCGCCAAAGACGCCGATGGCCTCCGCCCGCTGGTCCCCCCCGCGCCCGGCACGGAGGAGCGGCATCGCCACCAGCAGGCGATGGCGGAGGCGCTCGCGACGCTCGCCGCCGTGGACGAGGACTGGGGCCGCCGCTTCGGACGGCGCTACGGCGCCGTCGAGAGCTACCAGGCGGAGGGCGCGGACCTGGTGCTGGTGGTGTCGGGCACCGTCGCCTCGGCGGCTCGCGAGGTGGTGGACGAGCTGCGCGCCCGGGGCGAGCAGGTCGGGCTGGTGAAGGTGCGCCTCTTCCGCCCCTTCCCCGCCGCCGCGCTCCGTACCGCGCTCGCCGGCACCCCGCAGGTCGTCGTGCTCGACCGCGACTTCTCGCCCGGGCACGGCGGCATCCTCGCCGGGGAGACCCGCGCGGCCCTGTACGATGCCGACGGCGCGCATCGCCCCTCAGTCCAGGGCTGCCTCGTCGGGCCGGGCGGCCGCGACGCCGGCCGCGCGGCGGTCCTCGAATGCATCGAACGCGCGCGCACCGCGGCGAAGCGCCCCGCGGCGGGCGAGCGCGAGGACATCTGGGTGGGGGTGCAGTCGTGAGCCAGCCGGTCATCAAGGACAGCATCCCGGCCGTCGAGCTGTTGGCGTCCGGGCACGTGGGCTGCCCGGGCTGCGGCGGCAGCATCGCCATGCGGCTCGTGCTCAAGGCCCTCGGCCCGAAGACCGTCGTCACGCTGCCGGAGTGCTGCTGGACCGTCCTCCCCGGCCCGGCGCCGATGTCGGCGCTGGGTGTGCCGCACCTGCGCATGGCACCGGGGGCCGCCGCCGCCACGGCCGCGGGCATCCGTGCCGCGCTCGATGCGCGGGGCGATCGCGACACGACCGTGCTGGCCTGGGCGGATGTCGGCGACACCTCCGGTGCCGGACTGCAGGCCCTGTCGGGCGCGGCGGAGCGCAACGAGGACATCCTCTACGTCTGCCACGACGACGAGGCCGGGATGGCCACCGGGATCGATTGCTCCCCGGCCCTGCCGTGGGGCATGCGAGGTGCCGGCAGGCCGGCCGGCCCGCCGGCATCCCACCTCGGGAAGGACCTGGTCGGCATCCTCGCCGCGCACCGCATCCCCTACGCGGCGACCGCCTCGGTCTCCCACCCGGTGGACCTCGTCGAGAAGGTGCAGAAGGCCAGGGCCATCCGCGGCACGAGGTTCCTGCACGTCCTCGCGCCCTGCCCGCCGGGCTGGAGGATCTCCGATGACGAGACCATCGACCTGGCGCGCCAGGCGGTGCGGACCCGCCTGTTCCCGCTCTTCGAGGTCGAGAAGGGGCAGCTCTGGCGTCTCACCGCCGACCACCCCGGCGACCCGGTCGCACCCTGCTTCCGCCGCCAGGGCCGCTTTGCGGGCCTGGCTCCCGGGCAGGAGCGGCAGCTCCAGCACGAGGTGGACGCGCGCTGGGAGATCCTCAAGCGGCGCGTCGAGTCCGGCAGTTAGTCGCGGCGCCGCGCCCGGGGACCCTCGACCGGCGCAAATGAGGCATTGACAGGCGTCCGGCGGTTGGTAGCCTGTCACGGTCTGTACGTGGCGCCGGCCGCGCAAGTCCGCCCCGACACCGCATCGGCCCACGAACCGCACCGGGAGGTCCGCATGGATCGCGGCACTTCGTCACCCCTCCTGTCCTGGTTGCTGGTGCCGGTCACCACCGGGCTGATCCTGTCGGCCCTGAGCCTTCCCCACCAGCCCTACGCCGGACTCGTGCTGCGCGGCGACCGCGTGGCGGCCGTGGTCCCCGGCGGCCCCGCCGAGCGTGCCGGGCTCGCCCACGGCGACCAGTTGCTGCCCCTGAGCGGCCAACCGCCGTTCACCCGCTCGCCGCTCGCCTACACGGCCCCGGGCCAACCCATGGACCTGTTGCGCGAGCGCGGGAGCAGCATCGCCATCATCCGCCTGGTCCCCGAGCCCCTGCCCCAGGGTGAGCGGCGCATGATGGCCGCCCTGCTGGCGGTGGCGTCGGGGTTCGTGCTGATCGGCGGCTGGGTCTGGAGCGAGCGGCGCGATCGCCTGGCGCGCACCTTCTTCCTCCTGTGCGTGGCCTTCGCCTGGCTGCTGGCCCCGCCGCCGCGCCTGAGCAGCGCGGCCTCGGGCGCGCTCTACGATTCGCTCTACACCGGCGTGGGGCTCTACCTTCCCGCGCTCTTCATCCACTTCTTCGCGCTGTTCCCCGAATCGGGGCAGCCGCGGGGCCGCCTACGATCGGCCACCTCCATCGCCTACGGGATCGCCACCGGGCTCTTCGGCGCGTCGTTCCTCATCATGCTGGCCGAGCCCGTGTTCCCGGCCCCGGCCGACGCCGCGCAGGCGTTGATCGAAGGCGTCGCCGGCCTGTGGTTCGCGCTCGGCCTGCTGGCGGCGCTCGTCCTGTTCGCGGGTTCCTATCGTCGCGCGGCCACCACCGACGCGCGACGGCGCCTGCGCGTCGCGCTGGCGGGAACCATGCTCGGCGCACTGCCCTTCGCCGCCCTGGTCGCGGTGCGCAATCTCTCGCCGGGCGGTCCCGCCCCGGGCGAGCGACTCGCCGTGCTCCTCACCCTGCTCGTGCCCGCCTCCTTCGCCTGGGCCACGGCCGTCCACCGGGTGTTCGAGTTCAGGGTGGCCCTGCGCGTCGGCGTCGTGCTCGTCGCCCTGGCCATCGTGGGTGCGACCGTGTACATGGCCGGCGAGTGGCTCGGCGGGGCATGGCGGCAGGACCTGGGCTCCGGTCTCGCCGGCGGCGGCCTGGCCTTCGTGGCCCTCACCGCCGCGGTGGCCGGCCCGACCAGCCGCTGGCTGCGCACGCTCGGGCAGCGCTTCGTGCCCGACGAGGCCACCGCCACCGAGCGGCTGGACGGCCGGATCACCGCGCACCGCGACGACCCGGCCCACGTCGCCAGGGCCGCCTGTGAGGCGCTGGCCGAGGCGTTCCACCTCGAGGGCTGCGTGGCGCTCGAGCTCGCCCGCGGCGGGATGCTGCGCACCGCCGGGCGGACCGGGACGACCGCGGTGCCCCCGCCGGACACCGACTTCACCGCCGCCCTGCCCGAGAGCGGCGGGGTCCTGGCGCTCGAAGAGCTGCGCCTGCGGGCGCCCGACCGTCGTGCGCTCGAGCGCTCGGGCGTGGCGTGGCTGCTGCCCGTGGGCGGGACCTTGCGGCATTGCCTGCTGCTGGGCCGGCGCCTGGGCGGCTCGTGGTTCGGTCTCGAGGAGCAGCGCGAGCTGAAGCGCTTCTCGGGGCACCTCGCGGTGCTGCTCGAGAACGCGCGCCTGCGCGCGGCGGCGACCACGCACGGCTCGATGGGTCGCGAACTCTCCAGGGCCGGCGCCATCCAGGCGCACCTGCTGCCGCGGCGCGTGCCCGTGTTCCGCTCGCTCGACTGCGCCGCCGCCGCGCTCTCCTCGGAGTCGATCGGGGGCGACTACTACGATTTCGTTCGCAGCCCCGGCCCGGTGGTGACGCTGGCGGTGGGCGACGCGGCCGGCAAGGGCATCCCCGCCGCGCTCATGGGGACCTGGGCGCACGCCGCCTTCCGCGACCGGGCGCGCCAGGGCGTCCCCCCCGGCAAGCTGCTCTCCGCCCTCAACCGCGACCTGGTGGCGCTGAACCAGCCGGAGGCGTTCGTGGCCCTGCTCTGCGCCCGGGTCGACGTGCGGCCCGCCCGGCTCACCTTCGCCAACGCGGGGCTCACGCCGCCGCTGCTGCGACGGCGCGACGGCCGCTTCGAGGAGTTGAGCCAGAGCGGCGTCCTGCTCGGGGTCGCTCCCCGGGCGCAGTACGAGGACTACAGCGTCGAGTTGGAGGCCGGCGACATCCTGGTGCTCTACTCGGACGGGCTGACCGAGGCCCGGCGCGGCAACGAGGAGTTCGGCACCGAGGGGGTCCGCCGCGCACTCGAGGCCAATGCCCGCAAGGGGGCGGCCGAGATCCTGCGGGTGCTGCTGGCCGAGGTCCAGGCCTTCACCGACCAACCCCTCGACGACGTGACCGTCGTGGTGCTCAAGCAGTTGACCCAGGCCGCCCGCCCGTCGCCCGGGCCGCGCCAGGAGGAGCTAAAGTTCCAGGAGCAGGGTGCCGACTATACGAGGTGAAGCGACAGGAAGCCGCTTCCCCCGTCCGTGACGCCAACCCACGGACGGCCGATTCGAACGGTTGACCGCGCGAAGAGCGCGCCACCCTCCCTGCGGAGGTGGACCGTGGAATTCGGCCTGATCGTCATGTTCATCGATCTGCTGTGGTGGATCCGCCGCTAGCTTCGGCGGAACATGGGCGGGTCTCCCCGCCCACAGCGACGCGCCCGAACCCATGAAGCGGTCCGGGCGCGTTCGTGTCTCCGGGCCGCCCGGGGGCCACCCCGCCACCTCCCCGGGCGGCAGCGGGCGCGCCTCGCGCTGGCGGTTCACGAACCGGCCGGGCTAGACTGCCCGGGCACCACCCGCCACCGGCGGGTGGGACCGACCGCAGATCGCGATTCCATCCAGCCCCGCCACGCCCGCGCGCGCCGCCCCGGGTCCGGCCACGAGGAGGCTCCATGAGCCAGCGCTTCGACGAGCACGTCGCCAACGCCGTCCTCGGCATCGACACCCTGTGGGGCGGCGACGTCATGAACCCCTCCGGCCTGGGGCGCTTCATCGCCGACTCGTGGTTCTCCGACGCCCCCATGCCGCTCGCCTACACGCACCCCACCGCCGCGCCCGTGCGCGACGGCGGCGGGGTCTCGGCGAAGGCGCCCGACCGCGCCGCGATCGAGGCCTACCTCGCCGCGGTGGACGTGCGCGGCGCCATCGCCGCCCTCGGCGCCGAGGCGAAGGAGCTCCCCGGCCTGCGCGGGCGCTACGTCGCGGGGATGGCCGAGTCGCTTCGAGGTGATGTGGGACCTGGCGATGGAGATCCTCGGCAAGGGCCAGCCCGTGCCCTACGAGCGCTGCGTGCTGGCCTCGACCGGCCAGCCGCCCTCGCCCTCGGACCCGGCGGCCAAGCGCGGCCAGGTGCAGGAACTGCTCGCCCGCGTCGGCCACCCGTCGAAGGGCGACGCGCGACCTGCTCGCCGCGGTGGACGCCTGGCGCGGCGCACGCTACGTGCCGATGGCGTGCGTGCGGTCGGTCGGCGCCGCCTACATCGCCCACTACCGCGCGCTGGCCGAGCGCAACCTGCGCCCGTTCCTGCCAAGCGAGATGGGCGACGTGCCGATGGACAACATCGAGTTCCTGCCCATCAAGGACGCATGGTTCTCGGGCTCGATGAACTACCTGGGCCGCAAGCGCCGCCCCGGCGGCCGGCCGGAGTACGAGGCCTCGTACGAGATCAACGCGTCGCTCCAGATCACGGTGCCCGAGTTCGAGCAGTTGGTCTCGCACGAGGTGGTGCCCGGCCACGTCACCACCTTCGCGTTCCTGCAGGACCTCTACTGGCGCAAGCAGATCGGCTTCGAGGCCTCGGTGCTCACCATGAACACCCGCGGGGCCACGCTCTCCGAGGGCATCGCCAACAACGCCATCCTCATCGCCCACGGCGTGACCGAGCTGGAGCAGGTCCCCGACGACGACCTCAAGATCGGCCTGCTGCTGGCGCTGCTGCAGGACGACGCCAAGAACCAGGCCTCGTACCTGACGTGGCAGGAGCGCCTGGCGGAGAAGGAGGTGGCGCCGGTGCTGCGGCGCGACTTCCTGGTCTCCGAGGAGCGCGCCGGCAAGTTCGCCGGGGCGTGGGGCAAGCACCCGCTGATGGGGCGCATGTACCTGCCGTGCTACCGCGCCGGCACCGACCTGGTCGCCGACCTGCGTCGCCGCCACGCGCCCGCGAAGCTGCTGCCCGTGCTCTACGGCTGCGCCGGCCTGGTGGACTGCTCGACCATCGAGGAGGCGCTGGCCGGCAAGGCCTGAGGCGCGTCGCGACGCTCACGAAGACGGCCGGGCGCGTGCCCGGCCGTCTTCGTTCAGACCCGGGCGCCCCGAGGGGCGCGCGGCCGCGGGGCTGCGGGCCCGCCGCCGCCTCAGGCCCTCAACCGCTCGATGAACCGATCCAGCAGCACCGGCGGGAAGACCCCGCCGGCCTCGAGCGCGGAGCGGCTCGCCTGGAGCGCCTGCGCCACCTCCAGGAACCGCGTCGGCACGGGCGTGGCGGTCCCGGCCCCGCGCTTGAGCGCCTTCACCGAGGTGCGCTCGAGCAACGCCTCGAGGTGCCCGACCGAGCGCGCCTCGATCATCACCTGGGCGACGCCCGCGAGCAGCAGGTGCGGGTGGGCCGAACCGTCGGGCAGCCGGAACTCGATGGTCGGCGGGCTGACCGCGCGGCCGTCGGTGGTCGTCGCCACGATCGGCAGCCGCACCAGCGCGCTGCGGTCGAACTCGCCCCAGACGATGGTGTTGGGCGCCTCCTTGGCCTGCGTGAGGCGGATGAGCGAGCCCTCGGTGCGGTTGCCGAACGCCATCAGCGCCCCGCCCATGCGCACCAGCCCGGCGATCAGCCACTGCGCGGGCGCGCTCAGCGTCCCGTCCGCACCGCGCCCGCCGAGGTGGGCCCCGTCGCGGACCGGCGAGAAATGGAAATGCAGGCCGGTGCCGGCGTGACCGCGGCGCAGGATCGGATCGAAGCTGCAGCGCATGCCCTCGCGGTAGGCGAGGTTGCGCAGCACCCAGTGCGTGAGCACCACCGCGTCCGCGGCGGCGGCGAGCGGGGCGAGCCCGAGCTCGATCTCGTGCTGCTCCCAGATGTACCCGTCCGACTCGGTGGCCTGGACGTAGCCCACCTCGCTGTGCCCGTACTTGACCGGCACGCCGATCTCGGCCAGCAGGGCCATGGCCTCGCGCCGCAGCGCCTCGCCGAAGACGAACGGCGAGGTGGCGTGGTAGCCGCGGTCGTTCGCGCCGTAGGCGTCCTCCTCGCCCGCGCGACGGCCGAGGAAGTACTCGACCTCGCCCAGCGCGTGCAGGTCGACGTCCAGTTCGCTCGCCGTCCGCGCGGCGGCCCGCCGCACGATGGTGTCGGGCGACTGGGGCAGGCTGTCGCCGTCGCGCCCCGCGTGTCCGCACAGCAAGGCCAGCGTGGGCTGGGCCGCGAACGGGTCGAGGAATGCGGTCTCGACGCGCGGCCGCAGCAGGATGTCCGAGGCCCCGACCTCGAGACCGAGCCCGGCGAACAGGCTCGAGCCGTCGGCCCGCTCGCCCCCGGAGAGGATGTCGCGCAGGTGTTCGCGGCTCTGCGGCACGAAGTCCAGGACCTTGAGGCAGCCGTCGCCGCCCACGTGCATCAGGCTCACCAGGCGCACGCCGCGCCCGGCGGCGAGCGCCAGCAGGTCGTCCACCGTCCAGGCCGCGGCCGGCCGGCCGATCTCGCGCTCGAGCAGGCAGGCCGTCAACCTCGGCGCCGCGGCCCCCGTGCCCCCCGTCTGCGGTTCCGGTCTCGCTTCGGTCACTGGCATCGTCGTCGGCTTCATGCGGCCATCCGTCCTTGTCGGTTCACTTCCAGACCTTGCCCAGGAACTCCTGGATCTCGGGAACGCCTCCCTGGAACACCAGGTAGCCGTCGTGCGGCTCGCGCTCGGTGGTCTCGCCGGCGATCGGCGTGATCATGAGGCGCCGCGCCGCCTCGGGATCGTCGGGATGCACGCCCAGCGCCCAGCCCAGCTTGATGTAGGCCACCTCGGGCAGCATGTTCGCCAGCGGGGTGACGCCCAGCTCGAGGATCTCGCGGCCGGTCTCGTAGACGTACATCTGCACGAAGCCCCAGAGCGTCTGCACCGCCATGAAGATCAGCACGCCGGCCTTGCACGCGCGATCGAGCGCCGGGTAGATCTTGCGGTTCACGTGCCCCAGGCCGGTGCCCGCGATGACGATGCCCTTGTAGCCCTTCTCCACCAGCGCGTCGATCAGGTCGGGATTCATGTTCGGGTAGTAGTAGACGATGGTGACGCGCTCCTCGAACACCGCCTGCACCGTGACCTCGCGGTCCTTGCGCCGGGGCGCCCAGTCCTCCTTGAGCGGCGTGAGCTTCCCGCGCTCGACCATCGCCAGCGGGATGTCCCCCAGCGTGCGGAAGGTGCTGCGGTAGGAGGTGTGCATCTTGCGCACCCGCGTGCCGCGGTGCAGCAGGTTGTAGCGGTCCGAGGTCGGGCCGAACATGCACACCATGACCTCGGCGATGGGACCGTGGGCGGCGGCCCAGGTCGCGCTGATCAGGTTCTGGGCCGCGTCCGACGAGGGCCGGTCGGAGGAGCGCTGGCTGCCCACCATGATGATCGGCACCGGCGAGCGCTGGACCATGAACGAGAGCGCCGCGGCGGTGTGGTGCATGGTGTCGGTGCCGTGGCCGACGACGACGCCGTCCCAACCGTCGCGGATGGCCTCGCCGATCCGCTCGGCCAGCACGATGTACTGCTCCGGTCCCATGTTCTCCGAGAACACGCCGAAGAGCTTCTCGGTCTCGAGGTTGCAGATGTCCGCCAGTTCCGGCACCGAACCGTAGAGCTCGCCGGGGCTGAAGGCGGGGATGACCGCACCGGTGCGGTAGTCGAGCCGCGAGGCGATCGTGCCGCCGGTGCCCAGCAGCTTCACCCGCGGCATCGAGGGGTTCACCGGGAACTGGCGCTCGGGGATCTGGTAGTGCGCCTCGCGGTAGCCGATCTTCTCGAGCCCGGTCACGGTGTCGTGGCGCAGGCCGACGTTGTAGCCGGTCGGCAGCTTGAGCACCAGGTGCAGCGGGTCGGCGGTCTCCGAGCGCGGGAGCAGCAGGCCCTCGAAGTCGCCGCGCGTGGTGCGGGCGCGCAGCTCGCACCACACGGTCACGTCGAAGCGCTTCAGCACCGACAGGCAGGGGTCACGGTAGCCCTTGTAGCGATCGTCGCTCATCGCGTCACCCCGATCTCGCGGGCCGCGAGCGCCGCTTCGAGCCGCGCCTGCAGCTCGCGCGGATCCACGCGCCCGACCAGGTCCCGCATCACCAGCCCCATGGTCCAGCGCACCAGGCTCGACCGCGGGCGCTCCGGCTGCCCGGCGCAGCGCTCGACCGCCGCGGCGATGCTGCGGGCGGCCGCCTCGGCGTCGCCCGCCCGCGGCCGCACGGCCTCGATCAGCTCCACCACCGTGCGCCCCGGTTCGACCAGCGCCCGCTCGATCGCGCGCTCGAAGCCCTCCGGCCGCAACTCGCCCCGCACGAAGGCCGCCACCAGCGGCTGCAGGCGCTCCGCGCTGGCCGGCGCCTCTCCGGACCGCCGCCGGCGCCACCGCGCCGGGCGCTTGAGCAGCGCCCCCGCCACGCGCGCCGCGGCCGGCCCGACCGGCACGGCGAGCGCGTCGAAGAGGTCCGCGGTCCCGGTGGCGACCGCCAGGCGGTTCGCCAGCTCCTCGGACAGCCCGAGGGCGCGGTAGCGCTCCTCCCGGACCCAGGGACGCTCGGACAGGCGCGCGGTGATCTCGACCACCCACTCCTCGGGGATGGCCTTCGGCGGCGTGTCGGTGTCGGGGTACATGCGGTCGGCTCCCGGCAGGATGCGCTCGAACCCGTTGGTCCCGTCCGAGAACGACTGTCGCGTCTCCGCCGGGACTCCGACCAGCGCGTCGCGCGCGCGCAGGAACACCTCGCGCACCGCCGTCTCCACGTCCTGCTCGGTGCCCCACAACACCACGGTGGCGTCGGCCGGCCCGGCGCGCAGGCTCTTGCGCAGCGCGCGCCATTCGGCGGGCGTCAGGCCGTAGTCGGTCAGGTCGGAGTGGATCATGAACGGGCGCGCCGTGAGGCAGGCTATCACCCGGACGCGGTCGGCGAACTCGCGGGCGAAGGTGACGCCCGGCTGCGTGGGCCGCGACAGCAGACCGCCGAAGCCGGGCAGCGCCAGCGCCACCACCGTGTCGCCCCGCTCGCGCGCCTCGCGCAGCGGCATGTACTCGGAGCGCCGGAGCATGGGGCCCGCATGCACGACCAGCGGCGAGCGCTCCCAGGGCCGCGGCCCGTCGGGGACCGCCAGCGCCTCGGCCTTCACCCCGCGGCGCCGCAGCTCGGCCCGGACCCGCAGCAGGTTCAGCTGCCGGAAGGCCTCGTTGTGCGTGAGCAGCGGCAGGTGCCGGTGGTTGCCCACGCCCTTGATCTCGACCCGCCGGCCGCCGGCGACCGACACGTTGGTGTCCTGGCGCGCCGCGCCGGCCCCGCGCCGCACCTTGCCCGAGGCGCGCGCCACGCGGGCCAGCAGGCGGCCACCGGCCGCGACCTCGAAGGGCGTGAGCAGGTCGGGCTCGGTCACCGTCTCGATCAGCGGCATCCCCAGCCGGTCGGTGCGGAAGGTGATGCGGTGCCCGACGTCGGAGACCTCGCGGCAGGAGTCCTCCTCGAGCGAGTACTGGCGGATGCGCAGTTCGCGGTCCACCCCCAGCTCGGGCACCCGGAACGGGATGCTCCCGGCGAGCCCCATCATCGCCGTGCGCTGGAAGCCGGTCGGGATCGAGCCGTCCAGGTACTGCTTGCGCATCACGTGCAGCTCGGAGACCAGGTTCAGGCCGAAGAGCAGGGCGATCTCGAGGGCGACGCGCACCGCCTCGTCGTCCATCGGGAAGGGCGGCGTGTCGTCGATCTCGTAGGTGCAGACGGTGCCCCGCTCGAGCAGGTAGACGATCTCCTTGCGGGTCTTGAACTCCATCAGCGCGCAGCCGTCGTACTCGCCCAGCTCCGAGAGCGTGGGGCGCATGTGGCGCAGCACCTCGGCGTCCACCCGGGTGACGCGCCGGCCGGCCGGGCAGCGGCAGAAGAGCTTGCCGCGGGTGACGATCTGCTGGTGGACCTCGAGCCCCGACATGAAGCCCAGCGTGTCGTAGTCCGCCGGCGTCATCTCCCCCAGCTCGCGGTCGGGAAAGTCGAGCACCGGCTCGGGGCGGGGGTTGAGATCGGACGGCGGCTGGAGCGCGGGAGAGTCGGCGACCGGGTTCATGCGGCGGGCCTCGGTTGGAAGGTCATGGGCTGTCGGAATATACACTAGTGGGCGGGGGTCGTGCCCGCAGCCGGGACCGGACGTGCCTCCCCGCCATCAGCGCCGAGAATCCGGTTTCGGACGGCTCCCGCCGGTCCTATGCTGTACTTGGGTGACCAGCGGGGATCGCCCCTGTCCCTGAACGCGCGGAGGCCGACCATGCGGAACATCTTCCATTCCATCGCCACGCTCCTGACCTTCTGCCTGCTCGCCGGCACCGGCCTGCTGTCGCCGACGGGCAGCGCGTCCGCACCTTGCGACCAGCCGGCCTGGTTCGCTCCGGCGACGCTGCAGGCCGTGGGCACTCGCACGAACCGCGTGGAGCTCGCCGACCTGAACGGCGACGGCATCCTGGACCTGGTCGCCTGCCAGTCAGAGGCCCAGGACGGCGGAGTCAACAACACGATCGCCGTGATGCTCGGCGGCGGAAGCGGCGGCATCGGCGATGGCACCTTCGGCCCGCCACAGTTCCACACCGTCGGCCCCCATCCCGTCGGAATCGCCATCGCCGACTTCGACGGAGACGGCCACCTCGACCTGGTCGTGACGACCATGGGAGACAGCAAGGTCTGGTTCCTTCACGGCCTAGGTGTGGAGTCTCACTAGGTTGTTCACAGGTTGAGACTGTTCAACCGGGGTCCTTCTGACAGATGTTGGTGGTGTTCGAAGCCGTCAACGTCTGACCAGCGAGGAACCCCGGATGAACCTCCACAGTGGAGCACGGACCTGCCCTGCCAGTCGAGCACTGCTTGTTGGCCGGGTACGGGAGTCGGGCTGGAGCGTGACCCGAGCGGCCACGGCCGCAGGGATCAGCCGCCGGACGGCCCACAAGTGGCTGGGCCGCTACCAGGCCGAGGACTCGGCCAGCCTGCAGGACCGCAGCTCGCGGCCTCGGCGCCACCCCCACGCGACCCCGATCGAATGGCGGGAGATGATCCTGCTGCTGCGGCGCACGAGGATGACCGGGCCGCAGATCGCCCGGGACCTGAAGCGTCCGCGGGCAACGGTGGCGCGGGTGCTCAAACGCGCCGGGCTGGAACGGCTCCAGAAGCTCGAGCCGCAGGAGCCCGCGAACCGCTACCAGCATCGTCGCCCGGGGGACCTGCTCCACTTCGACGTCAAGAAACTGGGGCGGATCAGTGGCTTCTACGGTCACCGCATCACCGGAGACCGCCGGCGACGGGGTCATCGGGTGGGCTGGGACTACGTGCACGTCGCCATCGACGACCGCAGCCGGATCGCCTATGCCGAGGTGCTGCGGGACGAGACCGGCGTGACCTCGGCAGCGTTCCTGCGTCGTGCTGTGGCCTGGTTCCGCACCTTGGGCATCCGCATCCGCCGAATCCTCAGTGACAACGGCTCGGGCTACCTCGCGCGCTGCTTTGCTCACGAGGTGGAACGGCTGCGCTTGGTCCACAAACGTACGCGGCCCTACCGCCCGAGGACGAACGGCAAGGCCGAGCGCTTCATCCAGACCCTGATCCGCGAGTGGGCCTACGGGGCCGCCTACCTGACCTCCGAGGTCCGGGCCCGCGTCCTGCCCCGCTGGCTTCGCTACTACAACCAGAGACGTCCACACGGTAGTCTGGACGGCCTACCACCCTTCAGTCGGTTGCGACCCCGGGTGAGAACAACGTCCTGAGACTCCACACCTAGGCGACGGCACGTTCGCGGCCGCCGTGAGCTCCGGCGCGGGCCCCGGCCCCTACGAGGTGGTGGCCGGGGACTTCAACCAGGACGGCATCCTCGACCTCGCCGTCGCGAACAACGCCGTCAAGGCGTTCTCGGTGCTGATCGGCCTGGGCAGTGGCGGCGTCGGCAACGGCAGTTTCGCCACCCCGGTCACCTACCCGCTCGCCGGGATCTCGGTGGGGATCGCGGCGGGGGACCTGAACCACGACGGCCACCTCGACCTGGTCGCGACCGAGAGCTTCAACGGCGTGGCGGTGATGTTCGGCCAGGGCACCGGCACCTTCGGGACCGCGCAGCACTACGCTGCCGGCGCTCAGCCCTATGACGTCACCCTGTGCGACCTCGACGGGGACGGCAACCTGGACCTGGCGGTCTCGAATTCCAGCTACGGGGGCGTGACCGTCCTCAAGGGCGGCGCGGCCGGCACCTTCGGCACGCCCACGGCCTACGCCGCTGGCCTGGCCAACGTGGGCGGCGTGGTCGCCGCCGACTTCGACGGAGACGCGATCGCCGACCTCGTCTTCACCGACGCCACTGGCGACAACGTCGTGGTCCTGAAGGGCGGAGGCGCCGGTGGGGTCGGGAACGGCACGTTCACGGTCCACTCCAGCTATCCCGTGTCTCCCTTCCCGCTGGGCCTCGCGACCGGAGACCTCGATGGCGACGGCGCCCAGGACCTGCTGGTCTCGGGCTGGAGCGATGCCGGCGAGATCAGCATCCTGCTCGCGAGCTGCCAGGTGCCGGGTCCGGACCCGAGGTTGCCGCACCTCGTCTCGGTGCGCGACGTGCCCAACGACCAGGGCGGCCGCGTGTTCCTGCGCTGGACGCGCTCCTCCTACGACACCGCGGGGATCGCGCTGGTCAGCGGCTACCGGGTCTGGCGCCGGCTGCCGCCGGAGGCCGCCGCGGAGGCCCGGGCACGCGCCGGGAGCGCGGGCGAGGCGACGGTGCGCGCCATGCCGGGGCGCACCGGCTCCGGCGCGGCGGCGATCGAGTACTGGGAGGCCATCGCCACGTTGCCCGCCGAACAGCTCGCCGGCTACGGGTACACGGCCGCCACCACCCAGGACTCGATGCCGGGCTCCAACCCCTTCACGGCGTTCTTCGTCACCGCGCTGACCACGAGCGCGACGGTCTTCTACGAATCCAACGTGGACAGCGGCTACTCCGTGGACAACCTCGCGCCCCCGCTGCCCGTCCCCTTCGTCGCCGCCTACCTCGGCGCGTCGACCTCGCTCCACTGGGGCCCCAGTCCCGCCGAGGACCTGCTCGAATTCCGACTCTACCGCGGCGCCACGGCCGATTTCGTCCCCGGGAGCGGCAACCTCGTGGCCGCCACGCGCGACACGTCGTTCGTGGACGGAACCGGGGACTTCCACTACAAGCTCGTGGCAGTGGACTTGCACGGGAATCGCAGCCGGACCGCCGTGGTCTCGCCCGGCGCGCCGGTCGCCACGCTGGCCTCGCTGGTCGCGGCGATCGCGCGCTCCGGCCGTGCCGAGCTCACCTGGTTCGCGCCGGCGGGCGGGGCGCTCGACGCCACGGTGTACCGGCGCACCGAGGGCTCCGACTGGGCCCCGATCGCGGCGGTCTCCACCGACGGCTCGGGCTACCTGCGGTTCGTGGACGAGGCGGTGCAGGCCGGCCGCCGCTACGGCTACTGCCTCGGCGTCGTGGACGCCGGCGTGCACCTGTTCTTCGGCGAGGCCTGGGTGGAGGTCGGCGCGCTCGAGTTCGCCCTCGGGGGCGCGCGGCCCAATCCGAGCCCACGGGGCCGGCTGTCGGTGGAGTTCGTCCTGCCCTCCGCGGCGCCGGCGCAGCTCGAGCTCTTCGACGTCGGCGGGCGTCGCATGGCCCGGCGCGAGGTCGGTTCGCTCGGCGCGGGGCGGCACGCGGTGGACCTGTCGGCGGGCCGCCGGGTCCCGGCCGGCCGTTACGTGATCCGCCTCAGCCAGGCCGGACGCGTGACGTCGGCGAGCGCGGTGGTGCTGGACTAGCGGCGGGACTCCAGGCCGCGCCGGTGACGCGGCGGCCACCTCCGGAGCCCGGGGGTGGCCGCCGCCGCGCGCCGAAGCGTGCGCCTACCTCCCGTAGGTCTCCGTCAGTTCCCGCAGCCGCCCGGCGACGGCGTCGGTCAGCTGGTCGCGCCGGTAACGCCAGCCCCAGTTGCCGCCCTCGCTGCCGGGCAGGTTCATCCGCCCCTCGGTCCCCAGGTCCAGCACGTCCTGGAGCGGCGCGATGAACGTGTCGGCCACCGAGGCCAGGCCGGCGCGCATCAGCTCCCAGGTGAAGTCCTCGCCCTCGCAACCCAGGTAGGTCCGCGCGAAGTGGCGCTGCTTCTCGGGTGCGCCCGCGTACCAGCCGCGCGAGGTGTCGTTGTCGTGGGTGCCGGTGTAGACCACGCAATTCACCGGGAAGTTGTGCGGCAGGAACGGGTGCCGGGCGTCCTGGTCGAAGGCGAACTGCAGGATCTTCATCCCGGGAAGACCGAAGCGATCGCGCAGCGCCAGGACCCCGGGGGTCACGAACCCCAGGTCCTCGGCGATGATGGGCAGCGCGCCCAGCGCCGCGCGCACGCGGTCGAAGAACTCCGCACCCGGTCCCTTCACCCAGCGCCCGTGCTCGGCCGTGGCCTCGCCCCCCGGCACCTCCCAGTACGCCTCGAAGCCGCGGAAGTGATCCAGCCGGGCGACGTCCACGACGCCGAAGGTGGCGCGCAGGCGCTCGACCCACCAGGCGTAGCCCTCCCGCGCCAGGACGTTCCAGCGGTAGAGCGGGTTGCCCCACAGTTGCCCGGTCTTCGCGAAGTAGTCGGGTGGCACTCCGGCCATGACCGCCGGCGCGCCCGCGGCATCGAGCTGGAAGAACTCCGGATGGGCCCAGACGTCGGCGCTGTCGTGCGCGACGAAGATCGGCAGGTCGCCGATGATGCGCAGGCCCGCCGCATGCACGTGCGCCCGCACGGCGTTCCACTGGCGGAAGAAGAGGAACTGGCGGAAGCGCTGCGAGTCCACCGCCTCGGCCAGGCGCTCGCGCGCGGCGACCAGGGCGGCGGGCTCCCGCGCGCTCAACCCCTCGTCCCACGAGTTCCAGGTCGCTCCGCCGTGCGCCTCCTTGAGCGCCATGAAGAGCGCGAAGTCCTCGAGCCAGCTCGCCTGCGCCTTGCAGAAGGCGTCGTACTCGGCGCGCAGCCCGGGAGCGGCGCCGGCCACGAAGCGCTCGTGGGCCCTGGCCAGGATCGCGAGCTTCCACCCGATCACCGGGCCGAAGTCCACGCGGTCGGCGGGGAACCGGGGCACCCCCGCGAGATCGCCGGGCTCCAGCAGGCCGTCCTCGTGCAACCGCTCGGGGCTCACGAGGTACGGGTTCCCGGCGAAGGCCGAGAAGCTCTGGTAGGGCGAGTCGCCGAACCCGGTGGGACCGAGCGGCAGGACCTGCCACAGCTTCTGCCCGGCCGCGGCGAGGAAATCCACCCAGTGCAACGCCTCCGGCCCCAGGTCGCCGATGCCGAATCGCCCAGGCAACGACGTCGGGTGCAGCAGGAGGCCGGATGCGCGGGTGGGGGTCATGGTCACGACGCACTATGCCACAGGGCGGGAACGCGATTCCAACGGGGCCGACCCCGTCGCGCCGCTTGTGCATGATGCCGGGCCGATGGAAGCACGGTAGCCAACCGCGCTATCCTGACCGCGTCCTCCCGCGGCCCGCGGTCACGGGGTGACACCCGTGCCGTGATCCGACCGCCGGACGAGGGCCGATGCGCCGCAAGACCGATCCAGCCTCCCCGCCGTTCCCGACCCCGGCCCCGGCCGGCGCGCTCGCCTTGATCGTCCTGGCCGTCGCGATGCTCGGTGCCGTCCTCGCGTATGCGCCCGCGCTCGACTCGCCGTTCCTCTTCGACGACGAGCGCTACGTCCGTGACAACCCCGCGCTCCTGCAGCTCTGGCCCCCGGGTTGGATCCGGGCCGGCACGCAGGAGACGCGTCCGCTCACCAACCTGAGCTTCGCGCTCGACATCGCCGCGCTCGGGCCGGAGCCGCGCGCGCACCACGTCGTCAACCTCGGGCTCCACCTGGCGAGCGTGCTGCTGCTCTTCCTGCTGCTCCTGCGATTGCGCCCGGCCGCGGGGACTGCCGCCGCCCGGGACGACGGCCTGCTGGCTGCCGTGGCGGCGCTCATCCTCGCCCTTCACCCGGCCCACAGCACCTCGGTCCTCTACATCCAGGGCCGGCCCGGACTGCTCTCGAGCGTGTTCGCCCTCGCCGCGATGCTCCTGGCGGTGGACGCGATCGGGCGCTGGTCGCACGCGCGGCATCGGGGATGGCGCACGTTCGCCACCGCGCTGGCGGCCGCGCTCGCGGCGCTCGGCAAGGAGACCGGCGCCGTGGTCCCCGCCCTGGTGCTGCTCTACGACGTCGCCCGGTCGGCACGCGGCGACGCGCGCGGGCTGCGCGACCGGCTGGCGCGCTTCCACCTGCCGGTGTGGGCCGCCCTGCTGCCCCTGGTCCTGGCCTACGCCACGCTGCGGAACCCCCACGGGGGCGTCTTCGGCGCCGGCGTGGTGGACGCCGCGCGCTTCTACGCGACGCAGCCGCTGGTGCTGCTCTTCTACCTGCGCCTCTACCTGTGGCCCGCGGGGCTGTCGGTGGACCGCACCTTCGGGCTGCTCGGCCCCGCCGATCCGGCCGCGTGGCTGGCCGCCCTGGGCGTGCTGGTCCTCGTGGCGGTCGTGGTCGGTGCGCTGCGGCGCGCACCGTGGGCCGGCCTGTGGGGTGCGTGGTGGCTCGCGGCCCTCGCCCCGACCTCGCTCATCCCGAACCGCGAGTTCGTGGCCGAGCGCTACCTCACCATGGCCACGCCCGCGGCGGCAGCGCTGGCGGCCGGGGCCCTGGCCTGGCTCGCCGCGCGCGCGGCGCCCCGCCTGCGCGTGGCGCCGCGCGGCCTGCTGCTGGCGCTGGCCCTCGCGCTCGCGCTGCCGCTCGGCTGGGCGACGCACGGGCGCGCCCGCGTGTGGCGCTCCGACCTGGCGCTGTGGCGCGAAGCCACGCGGGTCTCCCCCGCGAATCCCCGCGCCTGGTACCAGGTCGGACGCCTGCTCTTCGCGGCGGACAGCGTGGCGGCGGCCGAGACCGCGGTGCGCCGCGCGCTGGCGCTCGGCGGACCGGACCCGCAACGGTTCCTGCTGCTCTCGGACATCGCGGCCGCGAACGGCGGACTCGATTCCTCGGTGGTCTTCGCCGCCGCGGCGGTCGGGGCGGCGCCCCACAAGCCGTGGACCCACGTGGGCCTCGCCCGAGCCCTGGCGCGCTCCGGACGCTGGGCGGAGGCGGAGCGCGCGGCCGGGGCGGCCCTGACGATCGATTCGACGTCGGGGGCCGCGCTCTACCTGCACGGGCGCTCGCTCGCGGAGCGCGGGGATCTCGAGCGCGCCCGCTCCGCCGCGGCGAGGCTCTCGCGGCTGCCGGGGACGAGCGTCGAGACCGCCGCGCTGCTCGGCCTGATCGCGGTCCGCGGCGGCCAGGACGCGGAGGCGGACCGCTGGCTGGACCGCGCGGCCGGGCAGAATCCCCGCGGGCAGGACGAGGCGCTCGCCTGCGTGGATGCGCAGCGCCTCCGCGCACCCCGGCTGGCGGTCGCGGGCCGGGCGGCCGACGCCGTGGAGGCGTGGACGATCTGCCTCGCCGCCAGCGGCGGCACCCGGTGGGACGTCCCGGGCCTGCTCGGTTACGCCCGTTCGCTCCGGGCCGCCGGGCAGGACCGCGAGGCCGCTGCGGCGCTGCGCCAGGTCACCCGGCTGAGGCCCGACGAGGCGCCCGCGTGGCTCGAACTGGCGAGCCTGCTCGCCGCCAGTCGCGACTCGACCCTGCGCGACGCAAAGGCCGCGCGCGATGCGCTCGCGCGCGGCCTGCGATCGGGCCCCCCCGCGGACCCCGTGCTGCGCGCGCTCGCCCGGGCGGCGCGCGCCGCCCTGGGGCCACGCGACCGGCGTTGACCCGCTACTTCCCCTCCACCTCGTCGGCCAGCGCGCCCATGTCGTAGATCCGGCGCAGCGCCTCGGTCAGCGCGCGCGAGTGCACCGAGACGCAGCGCGCCTGCTCGTCGGTGTAGTAGTAGTCCCAGGCGTAGGACTGCACGTTGCCGTCGAAGACCAGCCCGATGTATTCGCCCTCGCGGTTCAGCACCGCGCTGCCCGAATTCCCGCCGATGATGTCGTCGGTGCTGACGAAGTTCAGCGGGGTGTTCAGGTCGAGGTCCTTCTCGTGCGCGGCGATGCGCGCGGGCAGGTCGAACGGCGGCTTGCCGCCGAAGCCGGCGGACCGGTCGAACAGGCCGTGGAACGTGGTGGCCCAGGGCACGAGCGTGGTCAACTGCGGGTAGCCGGCGACCTTCCCGTAGGACAGCCGCAGCGAGCCGGTGGCGTCCGGGGGCGTCGCCCGGCCGTCGAGGACGAACCGCGCCCGCGCGATCCGGCCGCCGTCCAGGGTCTCGACGCTCTGCACCCGGTCCTCGTACCAGGTGCGCATCTCGCGGTAGGGCGCGTCGAGCTTGCGCGCCCAGACGATGAGCGGGTCCTTCGACGCGGCCACGGCCTTCGCGCCGCCGTCGACCAGGGTCTTGCGCACCGCGGGATCGGCCAGCTTCGTGCCCGCGACCAGCGTCCGCGCGACCTCCTGCGGGGTGCGGCCGCCCAGCGCCAGCTGGACGAACGGATCGGCCGCTCCCAGCTCGTCGACGCACTGTTGGAGGAGCACGCCGAGCGCCATCTCCTCCATCTCGGGATAGACCGGCGCGCGCGAGAAGAGCCGGAAGCGCTCGGAGTCGAGCCGGGCGTCACGGTACTCCCGGAAGCGCTGCTCGTTGGGCTTCGCCACCTCGGCGGTGTAGCGCACGATGCCGTTGGCGATGTCCAGCAGGCGGCTGGAGCGTCCGAACTCGCGCACCACGTACTCCTTGTGCCGCCGGCCCAGCTCCTTCATCGCGTCCGCGATGCGTTCCCAGGTGAGGATGGCGATCCCCGAGGCCACCTGGTTGGTGGCGATGCGCTGGCGCAGGTTCTCCTCGGCGACGCGCCGCGCCTTCATCACCTCCGGGTCGGAGAGCGCCTCGAGGAAGCCGTGCTGGCGCTTGAGGTTGTTCTCGAGTCCCCGGATGCGGTCGCGCGCCTGGCGCGCCTGCTCGGGCCCGCGCGCCTCGTAGGCGTTGTAGGCCGCGAGCCGCTGCTCGTTGAGGCGGATGCGCAGCGGCAGGTCCAGGCCGCGCTCGTGCTCGAGCTGGGCCACGGTGTAGAGGCGCCGGGTCGAGCCCGGGTTGCCCGACACGAAGGCGAGCTCGCCCTCGCGCGCGCCCTCCTTGCTCCAGCGGAACCAGTGCTTCGGGTGGACCGGCTGGCCGTCCTCGTAGACGCGGAAGAAGGCGAAGTCCAGGTCGTGCCGCGGGAAGCTGAAGTTGTCCGGGTCGCCGCCGAAGGACGCGGCCTGCTCCTCGGGCGCGCACACCAGCCGCACGTCCTTGTAGGTCTTGTAGCGGTAGAGCCAGTACTCGCCGCCGCGGTAGAGCTCGACCACCTCGCCCTTGAGGCCGTCGCGGCTCGCACCCTGCTCGATGCGGGCCATGGCCGCCTTGCGCTGGCTGCTCTGCGCCGCGTCGGCCGACGACGAGTCCACCGCGCCCAGGACGGCCGCGGTCACGTCCTCGCTGCTCATGAGCACCTTGAGCTCGAGGTCGGGACAGGACAGTTCCTCGGCGCGGGTGCGGGCGAAGAAGCCGTCGCGGACGTAGTCGTGCTCGGGCGAGGAGAGCTTCGCCAGCTGGCCGAGCGCCACGTGGTGGTTGGTGAGCGCCAGGCCATCCGGCGAGACGAAGGCCCCCGAACCGCCGCCGAAGTTGATCGAGGCCTTCTGCACGTGCTCGATCCACTCGGGCGTCGCGGCGAAACCGTAGCGCTCCTGCAGCGGCTTCAGCGGCAGGTGGTCGAACGTCCACATGCCCTCGTCGGCGCGGACGGCGGGCACCTGCACGACGGAGACCAGGAGAGCGAGGAGGGTCGCGGAGCAGACGAGGGCGCTGGATCCGCGCCGGCACACGGCGATGAGGCTCATGAGTTCTCCCCCGGGGGCGCGGCCGGACCGGCGATGGCCGGAGGGCCGGGATGGGACAGGACGCGAGTCTGGACGGGCGCTCCCCGCTCCCATGCCACCGTCCAGCGGACCGGTCGCGCGGTCGGGCGGGCTCCCACGTTCGCATGGTCCGCCACCGCGGGCCGCGCGTCAAAGACCCGGACCCGGGCGCGGGTCGCGCGGTGGCAGCTCGCGCGGCCGGTGGTAGCGTCAAGAGTCATGTGTCAGGAGGAAGGGGGCTGAGGTTCCGGCCTTGTGGTTTTCGTAGGTGAAGACGGCGAACAGGATGCGCTCCATGGAGGTGCGGTCACTGAAGACCCCCATGGGGCGCGTTCTTCTGCGGACCTCGCGGAAGCGGCGTTCGATGGCGTTGGTGGTGCGGGTGGCCTGGCGCCAGGCGGAATCGTCGAAGGCGAAGAACGCCAGCAGGTCCTCGAGGTCCTGCTGCAGGCAGCGGACCGCGGCCGGGTAGCGGGTGTGCCAGCGGTCGACCAGGTGCCGGGCGGCCGCTCGTGCAGTGGTGCGGTTGACTGCGTGGCTGATGCGGTGCAGGTCGCGCTTGACCCGCTCGCGGTCGGTGTCTCGCACCTTGTCGAGGATGTTGCGGGTCTTGTGGGCCCAGCAGCGGCCGACCCGGACCCGCGGGTAGACCAGCGGCAGCGCGGCGAGCAGACCGGCACCGCCATCGGTGGCGATCAGGGTGAGGCCCTCGCCGGTGAGCCCGCGGGCATAGAGATCGTTGAGGAACGCCTCCCAGGCCGGCTGGCTCTCGGCCGGGGCGAGGCGGAAGTCGAGGATCTCCTTCTTCCCGGCGAGCGTGATCCCGAGCGCCACCAGCACGGGCCGGCGCAACGCCCCGGCGCCGCTCTTGCGGGCCAGCACCACGCCATCGAGCAGCACGGCCCGGTAACGGTTGGCGAGCGGGCGACGATGGAACGCGGCGGCCGCCTCATCCAGGCCCCGCGCCACCCGGCTCACCGTCGCCGGGCTGACCCGCTCGCCCAGCAGGGGCAGCAGCGCCTCGCCCACCTTGCGGGTCGAAAGCCCGAGGACGAAGCCGGCCAGGATCACCCGCTCGAGTTGGGGCACCCGCCGGGCATAGCGGCCCAGCACGGCGACCGCGCTGTAGGTCCGGGAGCGTGGCACCTGCAACTCCAGGACGCCGACCTCATGCCACAGCCAGCGGCGGTAGCTGCCATTGCGGCGGTCAGCGACCCCGGCCGCGGCCAGTTCGGCGATCCGGTTGCCCACCAGGCCGTGCATCCGCTCCTCGATCACCCGCCGGACCGCGGCCTGGCTCGCCTGCCTCAGCTCGTTCCACTCCGGCGCCTGCACCGCCATCGACTTGAGCATCCGCACCGCCTGCTTCACACTGCGCACCGCAGCGACCTGCTGCATGGGGGTACCTCCTTGAGGTGGTTGGCCCTGCCTCTGTTGGAGTACCCCCTTCCTTGTCCCTGACACAAACACTGGTACATCACCCGGCCGGTCGCGCGGTTTGCCTGCGGTCCGCGCCTGTGGCAGGCTTGCGTCAATCTCGGAGCTCGAGCGCCCGTTCCCGGGGGAGTCCGACAACCGAGCCTGGTTCCCGCAACGCCGCCCTGATGCTGCGCGCTCCGAGGTCACCTCCATGGAACCCCTGCTGCCCGAAGGCTCCAGCCAGCTCGCGCTGCTCGATGCGATCCCCTCGATGGCATTCATCGTGGACTCCGCCGCGACGATCCTGGAGGCGAACCGGGCGGCCCGGCTGTGGCTGGGGGACCGGGGCGAAGCCAGGCTGGGCAAGCCGCTCGGAAGCACGGTCCACTGCATCTTCCCGCGCGACTCCCGCGGCGAATGCGGCGCCACCGACTTCTGCCCGTCCTGCCTGGTGCGGCGCTCGATCGAGGCGGCGGCGGCGGGGAGGCCGGCGCCGCGCCGCCTGGCACACATGCTCGTGCAGGCGAACGGACAGCCCGAGGACTGCTGGTTCCAGGTCAGCGCCTCGCCGGTCAGCCTCGGCGGCCGCGACCTCGTGCTGGTCGCGCTGGAGGACGCCACCCAGCTCGTCGAGCTGCGCGCGATGTTGCCGCTGTGCCCGGGCTGCGGGACCCACCGCGAGCCTTCCGACCCGCTCGCCCAGGCGCAGGTCTTCCTGCGCAAGCATCCCGACTTCCTGCTCGCCGACGAGCTCTGTGCCGAGTGCCAGCAGCAGCCTCCCGCGGTCGCGGACGCCGCGGACGCGGGCCGGGACCCCGAGTAGCGCCGGGACCCCGGCGTCGAGGCGGCCACCGGCTGGCCGCCGGCGGGACCCGATGCTAACGTGCCGGTGATGGCCGATCCGCGCACAGAAGGCGTCATCCGCTTCGAGGCCGTTCACGAGACGCGCCCGCTCGAGGAGCGCGTGCACGCGGAGGCGGTGCGCGCGCTGGCCGCGTGGCGCGAGATCCTCGCCCGGCTCGGGATGCTCGGCCAGGACCCGGCGCGCTACGGCGGCCTCGGCTACGGCAACGTGAGCGCGCGCCTCGGCCCCTTCGGCGGTGCGCCGCGCGGACGGCGGCGCTTCCTCGTCACCGGCACGCAGACCGGCGGACGGCGCCAGCTCACGCTCGCCGACTTCTGCGTGGTGGAGGAATACGACCCCGCGCGCAACCGCGTGCGCAGCGCGGGGCCGGTGGCGCCCTCGTCCGAATCGCTCACCCACGGCGCCCTCTACGACATCGCCCCGGCGGCGCGGGCGGTGCTCCACGCCCACGCCCCCGAGGTCTGGCGGGGGGCGCGGGCCCTCGGCCTGCCTGCGACCCGCGACGGCGCGCAGAACGGCACGCCCGAGATGGCCGCCGAGGTGCAGCGGCTCCACCGCGACGGACCGCTCGCCGCGTTGGGGATCCTCGTCATGGGCGGCCACGAGGACGGCGTGCTCACGTTCGGCCCCAGCGTCGGCGAGGCCGGCGCGATCCTCGTGCGTCACCTCGGCCGCGCGCTCGAGCTCCAGGCCGGGCCGCGATGAGGGTCGGCGGGCGGGACCTGCGCGCCGTGTGGTGGACCGACGAGGGCGTGCGCTTCGTGGACCAGCGCCTCCTCCCCCACGCGCTCGAGTTCGGCCTGGCGCGCGACACCGCGGAGGTGGCCCGCGTGATCGAGGAGATGGCGGTGCGGGGCGCGCCCGCGATCGGCGTGCTGGCGGCCTACGGCCTGGCGCTCGCGGCGAGGCACGGCGAACCGCTCGGGCCGGCCCGGGACCGCCTGCTCGGCACCCGGCCCACCGCGGTGAACCTGCGCGCCGGGCTCGAGAGCGTCGCCCGCGCCGGGCCCGCGGCCGACGCCATGCTCGTCGCCGCGCACGCCTACGACGAGGCCGAGGTCGCCGCGGGTGCAGCCATCGGCGAGCACGGGCTCGCGCTCTTCCGCCCGGGCACCCGCGTGCTCACGCACTGCAACGCCGGCTGGCTCGCCGTGCAGGACTGGGGCACCGCGCTGGCGCCCGTCTACCGGGCGGCGCGCGCCGGGCTCGAGCCCTTCGTCTACGTGAGCGAGACGCGGCCGCGGCTGCAGGGTGCCCGCCTCACCGCCTGGGAGCTGGCGCAGGAGGGCGTGGCCCACGTCGTGTTGGCGGACGGCGCCTGCGCCCACCTGATCCAGCGCGGGCTCGTGGACCTGGTGCTCACCGGCGCGGACCGCATCGCCGCCAACGGCGACACCGCGAACAAGATCGGCACCTACGGCAAGGCGCTGGCGGCGCGGGCGCACTCCGTGCCGTTCCACGTTGCGGCCCCGCGCACCACCATCGACCGGGCCACGCCCACCGGAGCGGAGATCGTCATCGAGGAGCGCGCCGAGGACGAGGTGCTCACGGTGGAGGGCGTCGACGCGTCGGGCCGGCTGAACCGGGTGCGCGTGGCCCCGGCGGGCGCGCGGGCGCTCAACCCGGCCTTCGACGTCACGCCGCACGCCCTGATCGCCGGGATCGTCACCGAGGTCGGGATCGTGCCGGCGAGCGCCGCGGGCATCGCCGCGGCGTTCGAACGGACCGCACCCCGCTGACCGGCGGCGGCGCCCGCGCCGCCGGGGCCCGGTCGGCGACCCGGTTCGCGCCCGCCCCGCAAGCACCGGGCGCTCGGGTACCCACCGGGCCGTTCCGTTGCTAGAATGCGGCGCCGCGACCGGTGTCACCGGTCAGACGTTGCTTCAACCCGTACCCCTGCCCTGCCGGCCGCGCTTCCCGGCCGGTGCGGGAGCCAGAGGCCGCATGTTCGATATCGAAGGCAGCTTCGACCGGCAGATCCAGAGCTTCGCCAAGATCCGTCCGACGGTCGTCTTCCCCGAGGCCCTCGACCCGCGCATCCTCGAGGCCGTCTGCCACCTCGCCCGCTTCGTGCGCCCCGTGTTCCTGGCCCCCGAGCCGCAGGTGCGCGACGTCATCGCCCGCGACCTCGGCCACGTCGACTCGGACCGCGTGGAGTTCATGCTGTCGGAGAGCGCGTTCGTGGACATCCCGGCGCGCACCGACCTGGTCGAGGAGTTCGCCCGGGCGCAGTTCGAGTTCTGCCAGGAGATGGCCTCGCCGATCCCGCTCGAGGCGGCGCAGCGCATGGTCATGGAGCCCGCCCGCTTCGGCATCTGGTCGGTGCGCCGCGACCACGCCGACACGGTCGTGGCCGGCGCCCGGCACGCGCCCAAGGACTACTTCCGGCCGATGCTCCGGCTGCTCGCCAAGCAGCAGGTGCGTTGCGAGGCGGGAGTGTTCGTGCTCCCCGCCGACGCCGCGCCCGACGTGTTCCCGCACAACATCGTGGTCTTCGGCGACGTCGGCGTGAACGCCACCATGACGCCCGAGGTGCTCGCCAGCGTGGCGGTCGGCACCTGCGTGGTCGCCCGCGACCTGATCCCGCCGGACGTGCTGCCCGAGATCCGCGGCGTCATCGTCTCGTACTCGAACCGCGGCTCGGACGAGGGGCCCTCGCCCGAGCTGGTGCGCAAGGCCATGGCGCTCATCCCGGACGTGCTGGCCGAGCGCGTCGACAAGGGCGAGCGCTACGCGAGCATCCGCATCCAGGGCGAGGTCAAGGTCTCCGTGGCGCTGTCGCAGCGCTCGGCCATGTACCACGAGGGGGACCGCGAGGCGAAGTGGGGCGGCAGCCCCAACGTGATCATCTGCCCGAACCTCGAGATGGGGAACCTGCTCTACCACCTCTACGCGGCCCGCTTCCCCGAGGCGAAGAAGTTCCCGGCCATGTTCGGCCTGCGCTTCCGCGGCGTGGACCTGCCGATGGACTGCACGCCCGAGGACATCCGGCTCGCGATCAAGGCGTCGGTGCTGCGCATGTACCGCTTCGGCGAGTGGCAGCGCACGCCGCGCGACACCTACTTCCGCCGCCACCGCGTGCTGGCGGTGAACCCGGGCTCGACCTCCACCAAGATCGGCGTCTACGAGGGCGAGGAGGAGCGGTTCGCGCTCGAGTTGCAGCACACCGCCGAGGAACTGCTCCCCTTCGAGGGCAAGAGCATCACCGAGCAGTACGCCTTCCGCAAGGAGATCATCACCCGGGCCCTGGCCGACCACGGGCTGAACGTGGCGGACCTCGACGCGGTCGCGGCCCGCGGCGGCCTGCTGCACCCGATCCCGCACGGCACGCTGGCGGTCTCGGACGACATGGTGGCCGACCTGCGCGCGGCGCGCTACGGCGAGCACGCTTCGAACCTCGGGGCGCTCATCGCCCGCGAGCTGACCACCGAGCACGTCACGCCGGCCTTCATCGTGGACCCGGTGGTGGTGGACGAGGCCGCGGAGCGCGTGCGGGTGACCGGCATGAAGGCCGTCCGGCGCAAGGTCATCAGCCACGCCCTCAACCAGATCGCCACCGCCCGCCGCTACGCCGAGGAGCACGAGACCTTCTACGAGAAGGTCAACGTCGTCGTCTGCCACCTCGGCGGCGGCATCACCGTGGGCGCGCACAAGCGCGGCCGCTACATCGACGTCAACAACGGACTCGACGGCGAGGGGCCGTTCTCGCCCCAGCGCTCGGGCGGCATGCCCACCGGCCAGATGATCGACCTGTGCTTCTCGGGCCGCTACACCAAGCCCGAGCTCAAGCTGCTCAACAAGGGGCGCGGCGGCCTCGTCGACCTGCTCGGCACCGCCGACCTGCGCGAGGTCGAGCGCCGCATCGACGCCGGCGACCCGGACGCCGCGCGGGTGTACGAGGCGCATGGTCTACCGCATCGCCAAGGAGATCGCCTCGCTCATCCCGGCCTTCGACGGCCAGCCGCTGGACCGCGTGCTGCTGACCGGCGGCATGGCCCGCTCGAAGCGCCTGGTGGCCGACCTCGAGCGCCTGCTCGCCGCCGTGGGCTGCGGCATCAGCGTCTACGCCGGCGAGAACGAGCTCTCCGCCCTGGTCAAGGGCGCGCTCCGGGTGCTCGATGGCAAGGAGCCGGCGCGCGAGTACGTGTCGGAGCCCCGGCAGTCGGCGCCCCGGCAGGAGCTCGGCGCGGGCGGGTAGGCAGACCGGGGCGCCCCGGGCACGAGCCCGGGGCGCCCCGTCCGGCTTCGCTTCCCGACCGCGACCGGCGAGCCATCCTCGGCGGCCGCGTCGCCGCTCAGCGGGCGGTGAGCGCGGCCAGCGCGATCGAGTACATCTTGCTCTTGGCCGTGTCTCCCCGCGAGGTCAGCACGCACGGGACGCGTGCGCCCACCACCAGGCCAGCCAGCTCCGCGCCCGCCAGCTTGGTGCAGGTCTTGTAGAAGACGTTCCCCGATTCGATGCTGGGGAACACCAGGCAGTCCGCGGCGCCGGCCACCGGACTCTTGAGCCCCTTGATCGCCACCGCCTCGGCGTCCACCGCGACGTCCAGCGCGAGCGGGCCGTCCACCAGCGCACCCTTGATGTCCCCGCGATCGGCCATCTTCGCGATGATCGCGGCGTCCACGCAGGCCGGCATCTTGTAGAGCATCTGCTCGGTCGCCGCGATGATCGCCACCTTGGGCTGCTCGATGCCCAGCGCGTGGGCCACCGCGATCTGGTAGCGCGTGATGGCGATCTTCTCCTTCAGCTCGGGGGCCGGCAGGACCGCCACGTCACCGCAGACGATGAGCTTCGGGTAGCGCTCCACCTCGATGACCGTGACGTGGCTGAGGATCGCGCCGGGGTCCATGAGCCCCTTCTCCTTGTGGAGGATGGCGCGCATGTACTTGTCGCTCGAGACCAGCCCCTTCATCAGGATCTGCGCCTCGCCGGCGTTCACCATCGCGACGGCACGGGCGGACGCACCCGTGTCGGACGATTCCTGCACGATGGCGAACATCGCCGGGTCGAGCCCCTCGCTCTTGCAGACCGAGCGGATGGCGGCCTCGTCCCCCACCAGGGTCCCCTCCACGAGGCCCAGCTTCACCGCCTGCCCCACGGCGGCGATGGTGTGCGAGTCGTTGGCCCAGGCTGCGATGAGGCGCTTGCGGGGACGTGACTTCACGGTTTCGACGAGTTGCTCGAGCTTGGTGATCGACATGGCGGCTCCCCTGGAAGGCAGGTAGGACGTGACACAGGCGGGCCGAGGATACCACGGGAGTCCATCCATCGTCCGTCGCGCGATACCGCCACCCGGGTGGCCGCCGGCGCCGCCGGGGAGCCCACTCCGGCCGGGGCCCGGGCACGGCGGCGCCACACCAGAGCCCGCTCGGCCGGCGGCGCGGGGGACCATCGATTTCGGCACCACCCTCGGCCCCCCGGATGCATCCAAGCAATCACGACGGGAGCGCATCCGTGGTCGCCGAGCGACGGGACTGCGGATGCGGTCGTTTCGTCGCAGCGGCGGACGCGACGCGCCCACCGCTGCGGCAAGCCATCGCTGTCCCCTTCCCCCCAGGGGTGCACACTCGAAATGCCGACAGCCAGGGATCGGACAGGCGGCGAGACCGGGACGCAGGAAGATCGAGCCGGCACCGGCCGCGACTCGATGCGCGCCCGGACACGGGCGCTCGAACCCATCCTCCAGACCATCTCCGACGGCATCGTGGTGGTCGACCACCAGGGCGCCTTCCTCGTCTTCAACGAGGCCGCCGAGCGGATCCTCGGCGTCGGCTCGCTGGACGTGCAGCCCGAGGACTGGCCCGAGGCCTACGGTCTCTTCCTCCCCGACCGCGTCACGCCCTATCCGCCCGAGCGGCTCCCGCTGGTCCGGGCCGCCCGGGGCGAGGCCGTGCACGACGTCGAGATGCACGTGCGCAGCCGGTACCGGCCCGAGGGTGCGGTGATCAGCGTCACCGCCATGCCCTGGCGCGACCCGTCGGGGGAACTCGTCGGCGCGGTCGCGGTCTTTCGCGACGTCACCGCCCACCGGAACGCCGACGCCACCGTCCGCCGGCTGTCCAACGCCGTCGAGCAGACCGCCGACGCGATCTACATCACCGACCGCAACGGCGTGGTCGAGTACGTCAACCCCGGCTTCGAACGCATCACCGGCTATTCGAAGGACGAGATCCTCGGCCGCACGCCGGGGTTGCTCCGCTCGGGCCGGCACGACTCCGCCCACTACCGCGAGCTCTGGGACACGGTGCTCGCGGGGGAGGTCTACCGCGGCACGATGGTCAACCGGCGCAAGAACGGCGAGATCTACCACGCCGAGATGACCATCACGCCGATCCGGGACCCGGCGGACGTGGTCACGCACTTCGTGGCGGTGGGCAAGGACATGACCGACCGCCACATCCGCCAGGAACAGGAACTCGAGCTGGCGATCGCCCGCCGCGTGCAGCAGGGGCTCTTCCCCGCCGGGGCGCCCGAGTTCCCCGGGTTCGACTTCGCCGGAGTCGCGTACCCCTCCACCGCGATGAGCGGCGACTACTTCGACTACGTGGCCGCGGCCGACGGCCGGCTCGGGATCGTCATCGGCGACGTCAGCGGGCACGGCCTCGGTCCGGCGGTGGTGATGGCCGAGACCCGCGGCTACCTGCGCGCCTTCATGCGCACGCTGCCGGAGCCGGGCGACGTGCTGCGCGCGCTCAACCGCGCGCTGATCGACGACCTGGAGGACGGGCGCTTCGTCACCATGCTGCTGGCCTGCCTGGACACGCGCAAGCGGCTCCTGACCTACGCCAACGCGGGGCACCCGTCCGGGTTCGTGGTGGGGCGTGACGGGCGGCCGCGGTTCGCGCTCGAGAGCAGCGGGACCCCGCTCGGCGTCTCGCCGGCGTGGGGCGTCGTGGACGCGGAACCCGTCCCGCTCGAGACCGGGGACACCGTGGTCCTCATGACGGACGGGGTCACCGAGAGCCAGTCGCCCGGCGGCGAGTTCCTCGGTGCCGAGGGCGCCCTGCGGTTGCTCCGGGGCCACCTCGCCGGGTCCGCCCGGCAGGCGCTCGAGGGCCTCGTTGCCGGGGTCCGGGCCTTCGCGGACGGCACCCCCCAGACCGACGACCTGACCGCGATCATCTGCAAGATCGGGCCACCGGCGTAGGGGCGCGCCACCGCCGCCGACGTCGCGGGAGCGAGCGGGCGGCCGGTCGCGGGCTCCGCGACTACGGGGTCCCCGAGAGGTCCCGGATGGCCGCGGGCGGGATCGTGTCGGTCGCCGCGGTGGTGACCGCGACGTTGTTGCTGACCAGCGAGGCGCTGGCTGCGTCGTCGAGCGAGCGGATCGCGAAGAAGTAGGGCGTGCCGGGGACCAGGCCGTAGACCAGGAACGACTCGACCGTGCCGGCGGCCCGCGGGAGCTGCGAGATGGGAACCACGCTGGCCGCGGCGAAGTTCGCGTCCGTGATCGGCTGGCTCGACCGCCGCAGCTGGTAGAGGGCCGCGCGGCCGCTCGCGCCGTCGTCGCCCGGCGCGGTCCAGGTCAGCACCACGCTGCTGTCGCCCACCTGCGGGGCGGCGAGGTCGCCGATCCGGGACGGGGGCGCGTTGGTGGCGCCGCGGGCGCTCACCGCCAGCAGCGCTCCCGCGAGCACCGGCACGGCGTAGATGCTGCTGGCCGAGGGCGACGCGGAGGTGAGGGCGGCCGCATACGCGAGCACCTTCCCCGTGCTGTCCCAGCGCGCGAACGACGAGATCCCGCCGTAGCCCGGCGACGTGCTGATCTGCGTGCCACCCCCGTAGACGTCCGGACTCATCAGCTGGTAGGTCGGCGCCGAGGCGCCCAGCACGATGTCGCGGTAGGTGGACGTGAACCGCTTGATCACCACGTCGCTCGCGTAGGGCGTGTAGCCGTCGACGTGGAGGTCGGAGAAGACGCCGCTCGTGTGTTGCGCGTAGTTGATCGTCTGCCAGGTGTCGTTGTTGTCGACCTGGTGATGCCAGCTGTACGCCGTCGGCACGCTCGGGTTCGGCACGCAGTTCGCGGCCGAGAGCGCCGCGAGCGCGTCCGCCCGCGCCTTGTAGGACGGGTTGCCGGTGATCTTCCACAGGTAGTAGGCCGCCCGCATGATGTTGGCGACGACGTGCGCCTCGTGCTTGTACATCCCGGTGGCGTTGTCCATCCAGGCCTTGACCGAGTCGCCGCCCGCCCGGGCGATCCACTTCGCCTCCCAGTGATGCACGAGGTAGTTCGTCCAGAACGCCGCCCGCGAGGCGTACGCCGTGTCGATGTCCGCGTTGACGACGAAGGCATAGGCCACCAGGGCCAGGTTGCCGTGGGTCATCGCGTCGTCCAGCTGGTGCCGGTCGCTGCCGTAGAAGCCGCCGGTGTTGGTGCAGCTGTACCCCATTCCGACCGCCCGCCAGCGCCAGTCGAGGTAGCCGTCCGTCGCGCCGCCCACGCAGGCGTCGTCGGCGTCCCGGAGCTTCGTCCGCATGGAGTCGGTGATGGTCTTCACGCGGTCCAGGAAGGCCCGGTCCCCGGTGGCTCGCAGGCCCATCAGCATGAAGGTGTTGTAGTCGCCGATGGAGCGCCCGTAGGTGTAGAGGTCGTCGTAGTTGGAACGGGTCAGGACCGTGGACGCACAGCCGGTGTTGTGCGCCCAGATCAGGTCATACCAGCGTTGCTCCGCCGTCGTCAGTCCGGCCCGAGAAAAGGCGGGGTTGACCCGCAGGGTGAGACCGGAATCCTGGGCGGCGGAAGCGCTCGCGGACCACAGGAGCGCGCCGGCCACGACACCCACCGCGAGGAACCGAAGCAGAGGCAGACGCTGACGTCGGGGCATGAGTGTCGTTTCTCCCACACATGGATGGAACGACCGGAGGCGGCTCCGGTGGGGAGCCCGGATCGATTCGAACGCTGGCCACGGACACGACGCGACGGTCGCTCCGCGGTCGGGAGCCACCTGCCGCCGGCGGGATCCCCGTTGGGGAACCCTGCACTTCCGACGGCCGAAAAGCAACAGATCCCCCGCTCGCGGGGCTTCCGTGGTGGATCGGCGGGTCCCGGGCCGCGCTGAAGGCCATTCTTCGGCCCCGCGCCGGCCCCGGCTAGCACATTGCGGCACAAGGACGAGAGCGGATCGGGTCCCGCTCCGGGCTGGAGCCGTTACCGGTACAGGCTCTTGATCTGGCCCCAGGTCGTGTTGCGGGCCGCCACGGTGCACCACCCCCCGTGCTCCCAGTTGAAGTGACCGCCACCCTGCCAGACGATGACCTGCGAGGCATTCGGGCTGGATATCGGGAAGTAGACCTGGTCCTCGGCAGCAGAGCCGTAGAGCCCCACCTGGGTGAGGACCAGCGTCACGCCCGCGCCGCAGCCCGCGCAGGCGACGACGCCGTCGTCCGCGCCGGGCGCCGACTCGGGGACGTCCACGGAGTTGGTGGTGAGCATCGCGATGTTGAAGGCGTTGTACTCGGTGGTCGTGCTCAGGTTCGCCGCGCGAGGACCGTTCATCGCGAAGCCGACCACGGTGTAGAAGCGGCACAACTCCATGCCGGGATCCTGTGCGTTGGTGACCCACGTGCCCATGCCGCCGTACGCGAGGCCCGTCCACAGCTTGGTCGTGGCGTTGCCGGCACACGGTGCCGTGGGGATGGCCGGGGGCAGGCCGGGAATGAAGGCGCTCACTCGACACGAACCGGGATTGACCGCCGCCCACCATGCCGGCAGCGGACCCTCGCTCCAGCCCTCGATCCTGGCATCCAGGGCCTGGAACCCGACGAGCGCGAAATTGGGCATCACCGAGGCGACCATGAAGAACTCACCCGAGTTGGCGGTCGCGGGATTGGTGCAGTCCCATGTCAGCATCTTGGCCGCGTACTGGTCGGCCGCGGCCGGGCACTGCGTGTTCGTGTTCCAGTTGAAGTTGAGCCCGCCAGCCAGCGCCGTGGAGGCAGCCAGCAGCAGCATCGTGCCGGTGAGAGGGATCTTCTTCATGGCTTCCTCCAGGATGCGGCTCCAGAAGATCACGGGGGAAGGACTTGATCCCGTTGCCGGCGACGGCCCGATCCGCAGGATCATGGGTCGGCCCGAGCGGAAGGGCGCCACCTGCCTGTCGACAAAGGCTAGCACCTTCCCACTCGCGCGTCAGCAATATCCGAGGGGCAGGTCGCGCGGTCGGGCGCGATCCGGGCACGAGTGCGGCGCGGATGCTGGGCCCCGATCCGGTGGAAACCCCGAGCCCCGTGCGGGCAGAGAGTGCCGGGGCCGGGAGTCGAACCCGGACGGGCGTGAGCCCGGCGGATTTTGACGAGTGCTCGTGCGGATACCGGGGTTGGCTGTAGCGATGGAATTCGTACCTGCCGAAGTACGCATCTTCATGCGTCGCCATCAACTTCGCTTCCATCGCCTTCACTTCTTGATCTGTCGCGAGCCCCGTCTCGGTGAGAAGGGCACTGGTCGGCCAGATGCGGACCCAGAAGGGCGCTAGGTCTGACCGCTTGTCCGCTGCAAGAGACGGAACAGCGAATCCGATGGCGACTAGCACCGCGAAGGCCCAGACGAACGGGTGGCCCGGCCCCGTGTACACGAAGGCAAGTCCGGCAACGACCACCAAAGCCCACGGTTTCAACCAAGACATGCGCGACCCTCCCCGGTGAACACCCTGCACCCACGCTCGCACGTGGCCGAGCCCGCTTCCACGGTGTATCCTCATGCTGGTGGCAGTCGGTCTCCGTAGCGACCGAGCGCGCTGCTTCGTGTTGACCCTGAGGAGGACCAGACAAGGATGTGGGGCGTCGTTCTTGCCTATCTGCTAGCCGTGCTCACTGTCTGGAAGGGACTCCTGAGTTGGCTTGGAGCCGCTGGGGTTCTAGTCGAGGTCGTGCTGCACAGGTGGCCTGCGCTCGAGGAACGCTTCAAGGCAGGACGTATTCTCGCAAAGGCCTCCTTTCTTCTTCTGCTCGTGGTGGCTCCGTTCGGCGTCTGGTCACAACAGCGCAGTGAGCACTCTCGCGAGATTGATGCGGCGCGCAAAGCCATTCGAGGTTGGGTCGCCCGCGATTCCCTCCGCGTGGCTGATTCGCTCCGCGTGGTCAACGCCAAGGCCGCACCAGCAACCACGGACCACGACAGGGTGATTTGCGGACGTCTCGCCACTTTCATCGCCGAAGCCGATACGCTCCTGAGTGACTGGGAGTACACCGTGTCGGGGCCTCGGTATGCGCGCCCCCGACGCTGGTCTCAAGACGTCCGACAGTACTTGCGTGGCTGCGGTCTAAGCCACTCATATGAGGTGGAGTTCAACGGGGCCGGAGGTGTCTACGGCCCAACGCAACCCGATGAAGTGCGGGACCAGAAGCGGGTGCTCCAGAAGTTCGTTGATGAGTTGCGCGTGCGCGGCGCTCGCTGATGCCAGGCATGATTCCGGTTCTTGCGCCTCAGTAAGTAGAAGGTAGACGCCTCTTGGGCCACAGCGTATGCTTCTTGTTGGCGGGAGCAACTTGCCGCAGCGACCCGACCGCGCCCACGCGGCCGGTACTACCTCCGAGGTCGCACTAGCGCAAGGACGCTTCGCCCTCTTCCATCAGGAGACCTCGCGTGCAGCGGTTCGCATCTATCTTCGATTCCCTGCGCCACGTCGTCGCGCTCAAGGATTCGCTCGTCCAGGCGGCGCTCGCCCATCCTGAGACGGTGGCCGTTGCCGTTCCCGATACCGTCGTGCGCGTCGCGAGCGCATCGCTAGGCTGGTGGGCCGAGTTCTGGAGGATTCTCGCCCAACTCGGCGCGGCTGCTCTGGCCGTGCTCGGCGGCTTTCTCGTCCAGAAGCACCTGTCCGACCGCGCAGAGCGCCGGTCCGATGTGGAGATTCGCAATCAAGCTGCCATCGGCGTGAGTCGCATTGAGAGCTGTCTGCGGCCAATTCGGGACCGGATTGTCCGGGATAGGGTTGCCTTCCCGAAGACCGTTCAAGAACTCAGGAGGCGAGTGCAGTCGTTTGAAGCGCTACTGCCTCGACTGCTGCAATTGCGTGACGAGGCCCACGCCACTCGCTTGTACATGTGGTTCATGTTGGCCGAGTCGGTGCCGGAGGCCGTCGAAGTCTTCACAGACAGTCAGGCGGCCCGGCGCGACTTGCCGGAACCGACTCCACTCGACGCGGAATTGGCGCGCCTTCAGAAGGAGTCTGGGAAACCGCAGCGTACGATCGGCGAGGCGGCCTTGCAGAGGATTGGTCAGGTTCTTGGCCAAGCACGCGGACTGGGGGTGTCGTTCAACTTCTACGACGACGGAGAGGCAATCCTCCCAATTCTCACGAGTAGTCCGGCTCGGCTGGGGCAGACACCTCCCCCGCAGAACACTGGCCCGAAGGACACATAGGGGTCGTCTTCGCCACCTTTCACCACAGTCCCCTCGGAGGCCGCACATGAACCGTGCTCGCTCGTTCTTCTTCGTATCCTGTGGCATCTTCTTACTCGCGCTGAGCTACCACCTCGGTGCGCGGAGCGCAGGGGCGCAGTCCGCCGGTTGGCTGGAGGGTGCGGACAGCGCTGGCGGGAACTACACGGCGTCAATCAACCGGGTCGTGTGGATGGTGGCGAGCGATGGGCTACATAGCATCGCGACTCCTATTCCGGGCACTTCGTCCGTACTCAACACGTGTGGTGGGATCAGTGGCGCGGGGCCGACGGCGTTAGTGATTCTGGCCGACGGCAGTTGCTACTACTGGCCTTCGGGCGGAACTACGTGGGTGCTCTACGGCAGCTTTGCCGGGGTGGGCAACCCCGTCCCCGCGCAGTCCATTTCCATCGGCGCGCTCAAGGCGAAATACGCCATGCCAGCGCCAGCAAAGGTTACGAAGTAGCCCCGCCACGATCCCGCGACGTTGCCCCGTTCCGCCCCGGCTGCTCCAGCGGCGGTTAGCGGATTAGTTGCTACGTGCGTGCTACGTTGGACGATTCCAACAACTAGGGCGCCCCTCACGAGGCGCCCTAACGTATTGCAGCGCAGTCTGCCGGGGCCGGGAGTCGAACCCGGACGGGCTTGCGCCCGGCGGATTTTAAGTCCGCCGCGTCTAGCCAGTTCCGCCACCCCGGCGGTGTCCTCGAGCGCCCGGACCCATCCTGGTCCGGGCGCCGCGGTGCGCGAACGAGTCGTCCCTCGCGCCTATCGCTTCCCGGGCACGACCACCTTGAGCAGCGTGCCCGCCATCACGGTCTCGTCGGTCTCGAGGCTGTTCAGCAGCGCATCGGTCGGGAACAGGCTATCGGCCGCGCCCAGCTTCCGCAGGGTCGCATCGAGGGTCGCGGTGGCGGCGACCTTCTCCACCTTCACCCGGTCGGGCTGCACGGCGAGCCGCGCCAGGTCGGTCACGGCCCGGAACGAGCGCAGGCTCGCGTAGATCTTCGCGTCGTTCGCGTCCCCGGCCTGCTGGCTGCGGCCCAGCACCTGGAACGTCAACGAGTCGGCGCGCCGGATGTAGCCGGCCGCGGCCGGCACCGGCGCCGCCTGGTCCTGGGGCACCGAGACCCTGCCGACCCAGGCCGGGAAGCCGCCGATGGTCTCCGGCTTGCCCGCGACGTCGGTGAAGGTGCCGCGGCCGGCCAGTTGCTGGACGAACGCGCCGGGCGCGAGCGTGCCGGCGTCCGCCAGCGTCAACTGCAGCACCGCCTGCTGGCCCGGCTCCTGCGCGGTCACCGAAGAGCGCGTGTCCTGGTGCTTCCAGCCCGCCGGGAAGGTCAACTGGAAGCGCAGCGTCGGGTGGATGTACTCGTCCCCAACGAAGTAGCCCTGCCGCGGGTCGCTGCCGAAGACCACGCCGTCGAGGCGCTGCACGTAGCCCCGCCCGTTGACCGTCAGGCCGGTCTTCCCCTGCGCCGCCTGCTTCGCCAGCGTCGCGGTGGTCACCTCGCGGTCGCCCGGGTCGGGATGGGTCGAGAGGAAGCCCGGCAGGCGCTGTCCGCCCTGTTCGCCGACCCGCTTGAGCGTGGCGTAGGTCGAGGGGATCTCCCGCGGATCGTAGCCGGCGGCGGTGGCGTAGGCGACCCCCAGCTCGTCGGCCTGCCGCTCGTCGTCGCGGCTGTACTTGAGGAACAGCAGCCCCAGCCCCTGCTGCGCCAGGTCACCGTAGCGGCGCACGGTCTCGGAGACCGCCGACGCCACGCCCAGGCCCAGGCCGTAGAGCTGCTGCTGCGTGATGCGCTCGGCGGTGTGGCGATGGGTGACGTGGCCGATCTCGTGGCCCAGCACGCCCGCCAGCTGCGCCTCGGAGTTCAGGTGGGCGAGGATGCCGCGGGTGATGTAGATGTAGCCGCCGGGCATGGCGAAGGCGTTCACCGTCGGGTCGTCGAGCACGGCGAAGTGCCACGCCAGGCTGGGCTGGTGCGAGGTCCGCGCCACCTTCTGCCCGACCTCGTTCACGTAGGCCTGGAGCGCCGGGTCGCCATAGAGCCCGTACTCCGCGACCACCGCCTTGTAGCCTTCGCTGCCGATCTTCAGCTCCTGCTCGGGGCCGACCAGCGACAACTCGCGCCGGCCGGTGACGGGATTGACCGCGCAACCCGCGGTCACCAGCCCGAGCAGCACCAGCGACAGGACACAACGAGGCATGGGTCCCATGACGTCCCTCCCGGTGAGGCCAGTACGGGTCCGGTGTGACGAGGCCGATATTGTCCGCGGCGGCGCGCGGCGTCAACCGTCCCGGCCCGCTGGCGGCCGGTGAATCGCACGGGTTAGGATGCCGCGGTGATCCTCGCCGGTGACGTCGGTGGGACGAAGACCCACCTTGCCCTCTACGAGCCCGCCGCCGCGGTGCGCGCGCCCGTCTTCGAGCGCCGCCTGCCCAGCCGCGACTACGCCTCGCTCGAGGCCCTGGTGCGGGCGTTCCTGGCCGGTGCGCCCGCGCGGCCGGGCCGCGCCGTCCTCGGCGTCGCCGGGCCGGTCGTGGAACAGCAGGTGGTGGCCACCAACCTGCCGTGGAGGATCGGCGCCGCGGCGCTCGGCGCCGCGCTCGGCGGCGCCCCGGTGCTGCTCGTCAACGACCTCGAGGCGACCGCCTGGAGCCTGCCGCTGCTGGAGGCGGGCGAGATCGAGACGCTGCACGCCGGCGCGCCCCGGACCGGCAACCGCGCCCTGATCGCGGCCGGCACGGGACTGGGCGAGGCGCTGCTCACCTGGGACGGGACGACCTGGCGGCCGTGCGCCTCCGAGGGCGGGCACACCGATTTCGCTCCGCGCGACGCGCTCGAGGACGAGTTGCTGCTCTGGCTCCGCGCGCGCCACGGGCGCGTGAGCTACGAGCGCATCCTCTCGGGGCAGGGCCTCGCGGACCTCTACCGCTTCCTCGCCGCGACCGGGCGCGGAGCGGCGTCGGCCGACGTCGCCGCCGCCTTCGAGAGCGCCGCGGACCCGGCCGCGGTGGTGAGCGCGGCCGCGCTCGACGGCTCCTGCGCGCGCGCGCGGCTGGCGCTCGAGCGCTTCGTCTCGATCTACGGCGCCGAGGCCGGCAACCTCGCCCTCAAGGCGCTCGCCGTGAACGGGGTCTTCCTCGGTGGCGGGATCGCCCCGCGCATCCTCCCGCTGCTGCGCGGCAACGGCTTCCTCGAGGCCTTCCGCGACAAGGGCCGCCTCGGCCCGGTGCTGGCGCGCATCCCGGTCACGGTCCTGCGCGACGACCGCGCGGCCCTCTGGGGCGCGGCCCGGCTGGCGCTGGCGGAGCCCTGAACGGCGCGACGCCCGCGGCCATGCGCCCCGGGCGTCGCGTCTCGATCTCCTGCGGGCCGCGCGTCGGGCGCGGCCCTTCGCCTACTTCGCCGCGCCCTTGAGCCTCGCCTCGAGCGCGTCCAGTTCCTGCTTCAGCACCGCCGGCAGCCGGCTGCCGAACTTCTCGTAGTGCGCCCGGATCAAGGGCAGGTCCGCCAGCCAGCGCCCGGCATCCACGCGCAGCAGTTCGTCCTGCGCCGCCTTCGGCACGTCCAGGCCCGCGAGGTCGAGCGCGCCCGGCGCGGGCAGACGGCCGATGGGCGTATCCACCGCCTGCGCCGTCCCCGTCACGCGCTCGAAGATCCACTTGAGCACGCGGCTGTTCTCGCCGTAGCCCGGCCACAGGAAGCCGCCGTCGGCGCCGCGGCGGAACCAGTTCACGTAGTAGATGCGCGGCAGCTTGTCGGCCGTGCTCGCCCCGCCGACCTTGAGCCAGTGCGCGAAGTAGTCCCCCATGTGGTAGCCGCAGAACGGCAGCATGGCGAACGGGTCGAAGCGCAACTGGCCCTGGGCACCGGCCGCCGCGGCGGTGGTCTCGCTGCTCATGATCGAGCCGAGGAACGTGCCGTGCTGCCAGTTGAACGCCTCGTTCACCAGCGGTGCCGTGGTCGCGCGCCGGCCGCCAAAGAGGAACGCCGAGATCGGCACGCCCTTGGGATCCTCCCACTCGGGAGCGATCACCGGGCACTGTCGCGCCGGCACGGTGAAGCGCGAGTTCGGGTGCGCCGCCTTGCGGTCGCTCTTCGGCGTCCAGGGGCGCCGCAGCCAGTCCACCAGGTTCGGCGGGGTCTCGCCGCCCATCCCCTCCCACCAGATGTCGCCCTCGGGCGTGATGGCGCAGTTGGTGAAGATGGCGTTCTTGCTGAGCGTGCGCAGGGCATTCGGGTTGCTCTGCATGCTGGTGCCCGGCGCGACGCCGAAGAAGCCGGCCTCGGGGTTGATGGCGTAGAGCCGCCCGTCGGCGCCGAACTTCATCCACGCGATGTCGTCACCGATGGTCTCGACCTTCCAGCCCTTGACCGTCGGCTCCAGCATCGCCAGGTTGGTCTTGCCGCAGGCCGAGGGGAACGCGGCCCCGACGTAGAGGCTCTTCCCCGCCGGGTCGGTGAGCTTGAGGATCAGCATGTGCTCCGCCAGCCAGCCCTCGTCGCGGGCCTGCACCGAGGCGATGCGCAGGGCGTGGCACTTCTTGCCGAGCAGGGCGTTGCCGCCGTAGCCCGAGCCGAACGACCAGATCTCGCGGGTCTCGGGGAAGTGGCAGATGTACTTGTTCTGCGCGTTGCACGGCCAGGGCGCGTCCGCCGCGGTGGGCGAGGCGATCGGCGCGCCGACCGAGTGCAGCCCGCGCACGAACTCGCCCTCTGCGCCCAGCGCCTCGAGCACCCGGGTGCCGACCCGGGCCATGGTGTGCATGTTGGCGACCACGTAGGGCGAGTCGGTGAGCTCCACGCCGATCTTGGCGATCGGCGAGCCGATCGGACCCATGCTGTAGGGGATCACGAAGAGCGTGCGGCCCGCCATGCAGCCGGTGAACAGCCCGGTCAGGGTGCGCTTGATCTCGTCGGGGTCACGCCAGTTGTTGGTCGGGCCCGCGTCGTCCTTGCTCCTGGAGCAGATGAACGTGAATTCCTCGACCCGCGCCACGTCGGCCGGGTCGGAGCGCACATAGATGCTGTTGGGCCGCTTGCCGGGATCGAGCCACTGGGCGGTGCCCGCCTGCACCATGAGGCGCAGCATGGTCTGGTATTCCGCCGGCGATCCGTCGCACCAGATCACCTTCTCCGGCTGGCACATCGCGGCGACTTCCTGGACCCAGGCCTCGAGCTTGCGATTGGCTGCCATGTCGTCCGTCCTATGGTGATGCTCCCGCCCGGCCAGGGACCTGGCGGCGGAAGGCTGGTGTGGGCGGCCTTGACTCGGCGTGACGCGCGCATGGTAGCGGCCGCTGCATCAAACGGCAATGGCCCGCGGACCGCCACGGGCCGTCCGCCACCTTGCGTCCGGCCCCCGCCCGGGCGCATCTTGGCCGTGAATCCGTGACGTTTGATGCATCGACATCCACCCGGGTGCCGCGCCGCGAGGCCGGCGGCCGGAGCCGCGCCTCGGGAACCCGTGCATCGGCCCCGGCCCGAGTCCACAGGAGATCCCATGCCCTGCCGCGCCCAGCAACTGCTCGACCTCGGCCAGAGCGTCTGGCTCGACTACATCCACCGCCGCGAGCTCCGGTCCGGCGTCTTCGCCGCGCAGGTCCGCGACCAGGGCGTCGTCGGCGTGACCTCGAACCCGACCATCTTCCAGCAGGCCATCGGGCAGGGCGGCGACTACGACGACGCCATCCGCGCCGGCCTCGCCCGCCGGCTCTCGGGGGTGCCGCTCTACGAGTCGCTGGCCATCGCGGACGTGCAGGCGGCGTGCGACGCGCTGCTGCCGGTCTTCGAGCGGACCGGCGGGCGCGACGGCCGCGTGAGCATCGAGGTGAGCCCGCGCCTGGCGCACGACGCCACCGGCACGGTCGAGGAGGCGCGCCGGCTCCGGGCCGCGGTGGACCGCGCCAACGTGATGATCAAGGTACCCGCCACCGCCGAGGGCCTGCCCGCGATCCGCACGCTGATCGCGGAGGGGACCTGCGTGAACGTCACGCTCATCTTCTCGCTGGCGCGCCACGAGCAGGTGATGGAGGCCTACCTCTCCGGGCTCGAGGCCCGCGCCGCCCGGGGCGAGCCGCTTGCCCCGGTGGTCTCGGTGGCCTCGTTCTTCGTCTCGCGCGTCGACGGCAAGGTGGATGCCGCGATCGAACGGCGCCTCGCCACCCTGCCCGCCGACTCGGTCGAGCACGTCGAGCTCGCCGACCTGCGCGGCCAGGCCGCGGTCGCCAACGCCAAGCTGGCCTACGCCCGCTTCCGCGAGGTCTTCGACACGCCGCGTTTCCACGCGCTCGCCGCGCGCGGCGCCCGGCTGCAGCGCCCGCTCTGGGCCTCGACCAGCACCAAGAACCCGGCCTACTCCGACACGCTCTACGTCGACGAGCTGATCGGCCCCGACACGGTGAACACCATCCCGCCCGCGACGCTCGCGGCCTACAACGACCACGGCGTGCTCGACCCGCGGCTGCTGCGCGGCGCGGACGAGGCGGCGGCGCTGTTCCGGCGCCTGCCCGAGCTGGGCGTGCCGGTCGGGGAGCTCATCGGCCAGCTCGAGGAGGAGGGCGTGACGGCGTTCGCGAAGTCCTTCGATTCGCTGCTGGCCACGCTCGAGGAGAAGCGCGCGCGGATGGCGGTCCAGTCGTGAGCGCCGCCTGGGACGGCGCGCGGCGCGCGGACTTCGCCACCCGGCTCTGGCGCAAGGACGCGACGCTCTGGAGCACCGACCCGGCGCACCGCAAGGTCGCGGCGAACCGCCTCGGCTGGCTCGACCTGCCCGGAGGCATGCGCGGTGAGGTGGCAGGGCTCGAGGCCTTCGTGGCCGGGGTCCGCTCCGAGGGCTTCACCCACGCCGTGCTGCTCGGCATGGGCGGCTCGAGCCTCGCCCCCGAGGTCCTGCGGCGGATGCTCGGCGTCGCGCCGGGGTTCCTCGAGCTGACCGTGCTCGACAACACCTCGCCGGCCGCGGTGCGCGCCGTCGCGGACGCGCACGACCCGCGCCGCACGCTGTTCCTGGTCTCCTCGAAGTCGGGCGGCACCATCGAGGTCGCCTCCTTCGAGAAGTACTTCTTCGAATGGACGCGCGCGGCGCGCGGCGCCGCGGCGGGCAGCGCCTTCGTCGCCATCACCGACCCCGGGAGCCCGCTCGCCGGGCGCGCCGCGGCGCGCGGCTACCGCCGCGTGTTCCTCAACCCGCCCGACGTGGGCGGACGCTACTCCGCGCTCTCGCTGTTCGGCCTGCTGCCCGCGGCGCTCATCGGCGCGAGCCCCGCCGCGCTACTCGAGAGCGCGGCGCGCGAGCTGGACGAGGCCCGCCGCGACCCCGCCGGGGGCGCGGGAGTGACCTTCGGCGTCGCCGTGGGCGAGGCCGCGCGCGCCGGCCAGGACAAGCTCACGCTCGCCTTCGGCCCGCACTGGGCGCCCTTCGGCGCGTGGGTCGAGCAACTCGTCGCCGAGAGCACCGGCAAGGACGGTCTCGGCGTCGTGCCGGTGGACGGCGAGGCGATCGGGCCCGCGGCGCTCGCCGGCACGGACCGGGCCTTCGCCGCGACGCCCGACCTCGCTCCCGCGCTCGGCCGGTCGATCGCCCATCGTGCCGGCCCCGCCTGGCTGGTCGACCTCGAGTCGCCGCGCGACCTGGGCGCGGCGTTCCTGCGCTGGGAGATCGCGACCGCGGCCGCGGCCGCCGTGCTCGGCGTGGACCCTTTCGACGAGCCCAACGTGTCCGAGGCCAAGCAGGCGACGCAGGCGGTGCTCGACCGCGCGCTCGCCGAGGGCCGCTTCCCCGCGGAGGCGGCGCTGGCGACCGGCGACGGCTGGAGCCTGTACGCCGCCGGCCCGGCGGAGCCGGCGCTGCGCGCGGCGGGCGCCGCCGATCCGCGCGCCGCGCTCGCGGCGCTGCGCTCGCTCGCCCGCCCGGGCGACTACCTCGCCCTGCTCGCCTACCTGCACGCCACGCCGGCGGTGGAGCGGGCGCTCCAGCGCGTGCGCGCGGCCGGTGGCGGGCCCGCCGGGCTCGCCACCACGCTCGGCATCGGCCCGCGCTTCCTGCACTCGACCGGCCAGCTTCACAAGGGCGGGTCCGCCCGCGGCCTCTTCCTGCAGGTCACCGCGGACGAGGGGCCCGACGTCCCGATCCCCGGCGAACCGTACAGCTTCGGGATGCTGCGCCGCGCGCAGGCCGCCGGCGACTACGAGGTGCTGGCCCGGCGCGACCGGAGGGTGGTCCGGCTGCACTTCGCGGGCGACGTCACGGCCGCGCTCGCCCGGCTCGCGGGCGCCTGAGCCGCCCTCCCGGGCGCTGCGGGCGCGCCGCGGGGCACGGTGACGCTGCCGCGCCCCGCGTCCGTCCCCGCAGAACGCCGACCGCGGCGTGGACGCGCCCCGTTCCCGCGGGGTATCCTCATCGGCCACTCCCGAGTACCGACCCGAACCCAGCCCAGAGGAATCCCGCCATGCTCAAGCCCATCCTGGTCGCGCTGCTCGCCCTCTCCCTCGCCGGTCCGGTGCGGGCCGAGCCGGCGCCCGACGGGCGCACGCTCCTCGGGCAGGTGAGCGCCACCTATCGCGCGCTCACCAGCTATCACTTCGAGGGCTCGATGAACATCCGGGTGAGCGGCGGGGCGGGCCAGGCCTTCGACGTCCCCGTGGTCGCGGCGGCCGATCGCGCGGGGCGCGCGCGCCTGGAGATGCGCCACCCCCAGATGGGCGGCGCGCTGGTCTCGGACGGACGCCAGACCTCGATGTACGTCGCCTCGTTCAACCAGTACACGCAGAAACCGGCGGAGGCCGTGTCGGACAGCGCGGGGATGCCGAAACCGCCGCAGAACTCGCCGCTCGCGCGCTACTTCGACCCGCTCCAGGACCTGCGGGCCGCCAGCCTCACCGGGGAGCAGCCGGTCACCGTCGGCGGCGTCACGGCCGACTGCTGGGTGGTGCGCGCCGACATGACGCCGTTCCAGGCGCTCGCCGCGGACACCTCGGCGGGCGCCACGGCCACCTACTGGGTGGACAAGGCACGGAAGCTGGTGCTACGCGACAGCATCAGCATCCACATGCGCAACTCCTCGACCGGCGCCCCGATGCAGATGGACCAGGTGACGGGCTATTCGCTGGCCAGCGTGAACGAGCCGCTGCCCGACGCGCTCTTCGCCTTCTCGCCCCCGGCGGACGCGAAGCTGGTGCAGCAGTTCGGCCCCCCGGCCACCCCCGAGACGGTGTCGCCGCTGGTCGGCAAGCCCGCGCCGCCGTTCACGCTCAAGGGGGTCAAGGGCAGCACGGTCTCGCTCGCAGCCTACAAGGGCAAGGTCGTGCTCCTCGACTTCTGGGCCACCTGGTGCGCCCCGTGCCGCATCGAGATGCCACGCGTGGAGAAGCTCTACCGGGAGTTCAGGGCCAAGGGGCTGGTGGTGTTCGGCGTCGACTACGCCGAGGATCCCGCGACCGTGAAGGGCTTCCTCGCCAAGAACCCCTACTCCATCCCCATCCTGCTCGACGTGAACGGTGACGTCGGGCGCAAGTACCAGGCCGACGGCATCCCCACGCTGGTGGTGATCGGCCGGGACGGCAGGATCAGCTCGTACTTCACCGGCGTGCGCGAGGAGAGCGTGCTGCGCGAGGCGCTCGCCAAGGCGGGGATGAAGTAGCGGTCGAACTCCTCCGCCCGCGAAGGTGACGACCCCCGTTGGACGGTCCCCGTCCGGCGGGGGTTCGTGTTCCCGCGCCGTGCGTCCAGGCCGCGCCTCCCCACCGGCGACGACTGCCGGCGCGGCGCCCCCGTCACGCGCTCCCGAACCACTCCCCCGCGCGCGCCAGGTCGACGTTGCCGCCCGAGAGGATGACGCCCACGCGCTTGCCCTCGGCGCGCACCTGGCCGGTGAGCAGCGCGGCCAGGCCCAGCACCCCGGTCGGCTCGACCACCAGCTTCATGCGCTCCCAGACGAACCGCATGGCCTCGATCAGCGCCGCGTCCGGCACGGTGGTCATCTCGCCGACGTGGCGCCGCATCATCTCGAGGGTGAGCGGCCCGACGCAGGGCGTGCGCGCGCCGTCGGCGATGGTGACCGGCGGCGCGATGGTCACGATGCGGCCCTCGCGGAACGAGCGGCCGGCGTCGTCGCCCGCCGCGGGTTCCACGCCGACCACGCGGCAGCGCCCGCCACAGCGCAGGTCGGCCGCCAGCGCCGAGCCCGAGATGAGGCCGCCGCCCCCCACCGGCACCAGCAGCACGTCCATCGGCCCGGCGTCCTCGAACAACTCCGCGGCGGCCGTGCCCGCCCCGGCGATGATGTCCGGGTGGTCGAAGGGCGGCACCAGCGTGAGCCCGCGCTCGGCCGCGAGCCGCGCCGCCAGCGCCTCGCGCGGCTCGCCCAGCACGTCGTAGAAGACGACCTCGGCGCCGTAGCCGCGCGTCGCCTCGAGCTTCGGCCGCGGCGCGTGGCTCGGCATCACGATCACCGCCGGCGCCTCGAGCGTGCGCGCGACCAGGGCGACGGCCTGGGCGTGGTTGCCGGACGAGTAGGCGATCACGCCGCGCTTCAGCGCGTCGGGCGACAGCCGCGAGATGGTGTTGTAGGCGCCCCGGAACTTGAACGCCCCCATCCGCTGCAGGTTCTCGCACTTGAGGTAGACGCTCGCGCCGGTGCGCGCGTCCAGGGTCCGCGAGGTGGCGACCGGCGTGCGGTGGGCGACCGCGCTCACGCGCGGGACGGCGTCATCGAGCCGCGCCGCCATCGCCTCGCGCGCGGGCAACGCGGCCGGGTCGTACGGCGGGACCGCCGCGGGCGCGCTCATCCGCCCACCGCGCGCACGGGCCCCGGCGCGACCGGCGCCCCGGCGTGGTCCTCGCCCGCGCGCGGCGTCATCCGCTCGCGCCCCCGCCCGGCCCCAGCCCGGGCTCGGTCTGGCGGCGCGGGTCGAGGGCTTGTTCGATCTGGCCGGGCGTGAGCTCGGTCATCTCCGCGGCCAGTTCCCGCACCGGTCGCCGCTCGGCGAAGGCGCGCTTGGCGATCTCGGCCGCGCGGTCGTAGCCGATCAGCGGGTTCAGCGCCGTGGCCATGCCGGGCGAGATCTCGACATAGCCCCGGCAGGTCTCCTCGTTCGCCGTCGTGCCGGCGATGGCCTTGTCGGCGAACAGGCGTGCCACGTTCGCCAGCAGCCGGATGCTCTCGAGCAGGTTGCGGACGATGAGCGGCAGCATGGTGTTGAGGTCGAGTTGCCCCCACTGCGCACCGACCGTGACCGCGACGTGATTCCCCATGACCTGCGCCCCGACCTGGATCACGGATTCGCAGATGACCGGGTTCACCTTGCCCGGCATGATGCTCGAGCCGGGTTGCACCGCGGGCAGCGCGATCTCGGCCAGTCCGCAGCGCGGGCCCGAGTTCATCAGGCGGAGGTCGTTGGCGATCTTCATCAGGCTCGCGGCCACCGTGTTCAGGGCCCCGCTCGCCCAGGTCGCGGCGTCCTGCGCGGCCTGCGCCTCGAAGTGGTTCGCCGCCTCGCGGAATTCCGTGCCGGCGACCCGCGACAGCTCCGCGGCCACGCGCCGGGCGAACTCGGGGTGGGTGTTGAGCCCGGTGCCCACCGCGGTGCCGCCCAGCGCCAGCTCGCGCAGGTCGGGGAGCACGGCCCGCAGCCGCCCGATGCCATGCTCGACCTGCGACGCGTAGCCGCCGAACTCCTGTCCCAGCCGGATCGGCGTGGCGTCCATCAGGTGCGTGCGCCCCGTCTTGATGATCCGGTCCCACGCCCGCGCCTTCTCCGCCAGCGTCGCCTGCAGGTGCTCGAGCGCGGGGACGAGCCGGCGCTCGATCTCCATCACCGCGGCGACGTGGAGCACCGCAGGGATCACGTCGTTGCTGCTCTGGCCCAGGTTGACCTGGTCGTTGGGGTGGACCCGGCGGCCGAGGACTTCGCCCGCGCGACGGGCGATCACCTCGTTGGCGTTCATGTTGGTGCTGGTCCCGCTGCCGGTCTGGAAGACGTCCACCGGGAACTCGGCATCCCACCGCCCGGACGCCACCTCGCCGGCGGCCTGTTCGATGGCGCCGGCGACCGCCGGATCGAGCAGCCCGAGCCCTGCGTTCACCCGCGCGCAGACCTGCTTGAGCAGCCCCAGGGCGTGGACGAACTCCGCGGGCATGGGCGCGCCCGAGACCGGGAAGTTCTCCACCGCGCGCTGCGTCTGCGGCCCGTACAGGGCCGCGGCGGGCACCTTCATCTCACCCATGCTGTCCTGCTCGGTTCGATACTCGCTCATCGTGCACCTCGCGCGACCGTCGCCGGCCTGCTCCCCGCGGCCCGCCCGGCGCCTGCCGGGCCGTCGCCTCACTCCTCGGTGATCTCGAAGCGGCTGCTGATGGTGACCGCGTGCTCCAGCATCGCGTGTACCGCGCAGTAGCGCTTGTCGCTCAACTCGATGGCCTCCGCCACCGCGGCGGGGTTGATCCCCCGGCCCCGCACCCGGTGGACGACCTCCATGCGGGTGAAGATCCGGGGATGCTCGTCCATCCGCCGATCGGCGAGCACCTCGACCTCGTACCCCGTCACCGCCTGGCGCTTCTTGCGCAGGATGCTGATGACGTCCATCGCGGTGCAGGCGCCCAGCGCGGCCTGCACCGCGTGCACCGGGCTGGGGCCCTCGGCCTCCGGCCCGGCGTCGAACCGGAACACGTGTTCGCCGGTTCGCGCGCCGAAGCGCAGGCGCGTGCCCTCCAGGGTCTCGAGCCGCAGCGTCGCGCTGCTGCTGACGTGAGCAGGCTGCTTCTGGGTGGCGTCGCTCATGATGCACTCCTGAGTCCGCTTGGGCGGCTCGTCGGGTGTTCCGACTCTGCAGCGCTCCGTGGAGCGGGGTCCGGGCGGAGTCTATGGGCTTTGCCGGCCCTGCGCCAGCGTCCGGGCGCACCGGCCCGCCCCGGCCGCGCCTGGCCGTCCACGGCACCCGGCCAGCGCGACGCGCCACGGCGCCCGCGCGCCCGCGGCGGAGCGGCGGCGACGCGCGCGGCGCCGCGTCCGGCAGCTCGTTTGTATCGTAAACGTCAACTCTGCGAGGTTTGCTATTTGACTTCAGATTGCGGTTGTGGCTTCTTCTTGCCGAGTAGCATATCCCCACCCTCGGCACAGGAGGCAGCATGGCCAAGACCCGCAAGAAGCGGACGGAGTACACGCCCGAGCAGCGCGAGAAGGTGCTTGCCGCGGCAAAGGCCGAGAAGCTCACGGCCGCGCAGGTGCAGAAGAAGTTCGGCGTCACCCCGGTGACGTACTACTCGTGGCGCAAGAAGTCCGGGGTCACCCGCCGGCGCGGGGCCTCGGCGGGCGCCGCCGCGGCCCGTCCGCTCGCGGGCGATCTCAGCACGCAGGTTCGCATCGAGGTGCAGAACAAGATGCGGCAGATCATCCCCGGCATCGTCCGGGCGGAAGTGAGCGCCTACCTCGACTCGATCTTCGGCGTGAAGCCGGCGCGGCGGCGCAGGAAGAAGTAGCCGCCGGTTCCCTCCGATGCCACAGCGGCCCGCCGTCATGGCGGGCCGCGCGGCGTCGCCCGCGCGAACCCGCTCGAACCCGCCGGGCGGGGCCTTCGGCCCCTTCAGGCGTGCGTCGTCTCCGCGAGCCGCACCTGCTCGTGCGGCGCCGGCAGCGCCAGCGCGCAGGCCAGTCCGACCAGCAGGAACCCGGTGAGCGCCGCCAGCGCCGCGGCGATGCCGAACGCGTCGGCCAGCACCCCGATGGGCGCGACCAGCAGCGCTCCTACGCCCCAGGCCGCCCCCATCAGCAGGCTCGAGATGGTCGAGGAGTGCCCCGGCGCCAGCTCCTGTCCGAGCACGATGTTCACCGGCAGCGAGCCCTGCACGATGAACGAACCGGCCACCAGGCAGATCAGCCCGGGCACCGTGGGCAGCGCCAGGAACGCGAGGAAGAACGGGATCGCGCCGACGAAGGACCACACGACCACGCGCCGGCCGCCGAGCTTCTCCGCCATCCAGCCGCCCAGGAACCCGCCCAGCGCCCCCATCGAGAGATACGCGGTGAGCGCGGTCCCGCCGAACGCGACCGAGTGGCCCAGCCGGTGCAGGTGGATCGGCAGGAAGGTCATGAACCCGTACGAGACCGCCGAGCGCGCCACCACGGCGACGTAGAGCAGCGCCAGCGGCCGGAGCACCGGCTTCAGGGCGCGCAGCGGCGGTGGCCCGCCGCCGCTGGCGCCGCCCGCGCCGTGCGGCTCGCGCCCGGTGCCGTGCAGACGGGCCAGGGCGGCGATCAGCACGACCGCGAGCAGCAGCCCCGGGAACATCACCACCCACGAGCGCCCGAGCCCGACCCAGCCCACCACCGCCACCGAGATGAGCGGCCCGAGCGAGCCGCCCAGCGTGCCGCCGGTGATGAACACCGACATGGCGAGCGAGCGGCGCGCCGAGTCCTGGGTGGCCAGCACCGCCGACTGCGGGTGGAACCAGGAGATCCCCAGGCCGCCGACCATCAGGATCCCCACCAGCGCCCCGTACGACGGCGCCAGCCCCACGGCGCTCATGAACACGGCCGCCACCAGCGGCCCGAAGCCGATCAGCCACGGCCGCCGCACGCGGTCCGCCACCAGCCCGAAGAGCGGCTGCGAGAACGCGGACGACAGCGAGGCCAGGGCCACCAGGCTGCCCACCATCGCCAGGTTCAGGTGGAGGCGGGTGGCCAGCAGCGGCAGCAGCGGCGAGAAGAACGACGAGTAGGCGTCGACGGTGAAGTGGGCCGTGGTGAGCAACGCGAGGCGCGGCGAGAGCACTTTGCGCATGGGACCACGGACGATAGCACAGCGCCCCGCCGGGACTCAGGCAGGGCGCCGAGACGAGCGCAGCAGCCGGTCAGGCCGCCGGGCGCTCCATCGTCGTGATGTATCGTTCGGTGCGCGTCAGCTCGAGGTGCACGCGCTTCAGCAGCGTCGGCGCCAGGCCCAGGGCCTGCTCGCGCCCCGCGCGCTCGAGCTCCGCGAACCGCTCGGCGCAGGCGGTCGCGCCGACGGTGGCGCACATGCCCTTCAGGCCGTGCGCCTCGAGCTCGATCCGCTGGGCGTCGCGCTCGTTCACCGCCACCCCCAGCCGCTCGAGCCGCGGCCGTACGTCGTTGAGGAAGGTTCCCAGCAGCGACTCGCGCAGGGCCGGGATGCCCATGCTGGCCTGCTGGAGGTGGGCCAGGTCGATGGCCGGCCGGGGCAGGTCGGTCGCGCCCGCGTCCTCCAGCGCCTCCTCGGTCAGCGGCATGACGTCCGCGCTCGAGAGCGGGACCACCCTCGGCCGCACCGGGGCGGCAGGCACGACCCGGACCACTCCGTCCATCCCGAGGAACTCCGCCTCGGCCGCCTCGATCTCGCGCAGGAACGGCGCGTCGTCGGGGGCGACGACGGCCGTCGCCGGATCGAGGGCGGCCGGCGGGGGCTCTGCGACGGCCGCGTCGCGGCCCGCCTCCACCCCGCCGCCGGTGAGACTCCGGACCACGCGACACAGCAGGCCGAGGTCCAGCGGCTTCGGGAGGTACTCGTCCATCCCCGCCGCGATGCACCGCTCGCGGTCACCGGGCCCGGTGCTCCCGGTCATGGCCACGATCGGCACCCGGCGGCCGGCCGCCTCGGACGAGCGCAGCTCGCGCGCCAGATCGCACCCGTCGCCGTCCGGCAGCCGGATGTCCATCAGCACCAGGTCGAACGCCTCCCGCCTCCAGGCCTCGCGCGCCTCGCGCGCCGTGGGCACCACCTGCAGGCCGTAGCCCAGCCGCTTGAGCGTCCACTGCGTGACCAGCTGGTTCACCGCGCTGTCCTCGACCAGCAGGACGCGCAGGCCGCCCCGCTCCGTCTCGGCCATCGAGTGCAGCGTGACCAGTTCGGGCGTCGCGCCCGGGGCCGCGGTCTCCGCCCGCCGCAGCACCTCGGCCATCGCCGTCGCCAGCTGCTCCCACTCGATCGGCTTGGACAGGTAGGCCGCGAAGCCGCGTCCCCGGGCCCGCGCGGCGTCACCGCGGCGGCCCGCCGAGGTCATGAGCACGGTCAACGTGCGGTCGCAGGCGCCGTCGGCCCGGATCGCCGTCCCCATCTCCTCTCCGTCCATGCCCGGCAACTGACGCTCGATCAGGGCGAGCCGGTACGGATCGCCCGCCTCGGCCGCCTCCTGGAGCATCACCAGCCCCACTTCGGCGTTCTCGGCCGGCTCGACGCGGCATCCCCAGGCCTCGAGCCTGCCCAGGTACGAGCGCCGCATCGTCGGCGACGGATCCACCACCATCACCCTCACGCCTGCGAGCTTCGGATGCGAAACCGCGGCGCTCGGCGCCGGCGCGGCAGCGTGTTGCTTCTCGAGCGCGATGTCGAACCAGAACGTGCTCCCGCGACCCGGCGCGCTCTCCACCCCGATCGCGCCTCCCATCAGGGACACCAGCCGGCTCGAGACCACCAGGCCCATGCCGGTACCCCCGTGGCGTCCGGCCCCCGCGGCTTCGGTCGCCTGGAAGGCCTGGAACACGCGGTCCCGCTGCTCCTCGGTCATGCCGGTGCCCGTGTCCTGGAACTCGAACCGCAGCGTCACCTCGCGCTCGTCCTCGCGCACCCGCTCGACCGCCAGCCGGACCCGCCCACGCTCGGTGAACCGGATGGCGTTGCCGCCGAGGTTGAGCAGCACCTGGCGCAGTCGGCCGGGATCGCCCCAGACCCCCGCCGGCACCTCCTCCTGCATCGCGCACTCGAAGTGCAGGCGTTTCGCGTTCGCCAGCGGCGCCAGCAGCGCTCCGGCTTCGTTGGTCGTGGCGCGCAGGTCGAACGGCACGCGCTCCAGCCGGAGCTCGCCCGCCTCGGCCCGCGAGAAGTCCAGCGTGTCGTTCACCAGGGTGAGGAGCGACTCGCCCGAGTGGAGCAGCACCTCGACCATGCCCCGCTGGTCGCGGTCCAGCTCGGTCTCGAGCAGCAGCTGGGCCAGGCCCATCATGCCCTTCAGGGGCGTGTGGAACTCGTGCGTCACGGTCGCCAGCAGTTCGCCGCTGGACTGCGCCGCGGCGCGCGCGGCCGCGGACTCGGCCCTCAACCGTTCGACCTCGCCCGGGAGCACGGCCGGGTCGCCGGGCGACTGCGCCGCGTCCGCCGCGCTCCTGGCGCCCCGCGCGAGGAACGCGAACGCGGACGCGAGGCCGCGACGCGGCCGCGGCTCGCCCGGTGGCTCCGGCGCCGGGTCGGGTGCGGCCACGGTGGCCGCCGCGGGGCACGCCGGCGCCGGCTCGTCGGCGGGCGCGGGTGATGGGGCGGGCGACGCGCCGGCCGCGACCGCCGGCGTGGTCACCCCGGCGTCCGCGCCGGCCTCGAGCCCGCGCGCCGTGCCCACGAAGATCAGGCCGCCATCCGCGCGCTCGAGCAGGCTCACGCGCACCGCGACCCGGACCTCGCGTTCATCACTCGCGAGCAGCGCCAGCGCGGTCTCGATCACCGCGGTGCGCCGGCGACGCTGGCGCAGGACCATGCGCGTGGCGCGGCGGGCCTGCTCCGGCGGGACCAGCGTGGACCAGTGCCGGCCGATGTGGTCGGCGGCCGCCCGCCCGGTGAGCGTCTCGAAGGCCCGGCTCAACCAGAGCAGTTCACCGTCGGCATCGCAGGCGAAGAGCAGGTCCGGGCTGGCGTCGAGCAACTCGCGCAACCCGGGCACGACGAGGTTCGCGCCCTTGAATTCCCTGTGCATGCCCGCGCTTCGCTCACTCATGACGCCTCGGAGGGGTGCGAGGTGGTGCCGGCGGGAGTCGCGCCCTCCCACCGAACTCGAACGAACGCCCGATCCTCCCGCCGGGCCTGCACCGTGCGGCGGGATCGGGCCCCCACCCCGCGACGGATCCGCGCCTTGTGCGCGCGCCCGCCACGGCGCCGGGGGCTGTTCGAGGGGGATATCGGCAGGCTTCCGGGCCGAATTCACCCGAAAAGCGCCGACGCCGGCCCCCGCCCCCCGGCGGTCCCGGACGCCCGTCAACCCCGCGCCAGGGCCGCCTCGATGGCGTCCACCGCCGTCGCCGCACCATGCTCGCCGCGCACCCGGGCCCCGACCTGCTCTGCGCGCGCGCCCACCCCCGGGTCCCCGAGCAACGCGGCGAGCTCCAGGGCGAGGCGCCGGGTCCGCAACGCGTGACGCGGCACCACGCGCGCGACCCCGAGCCGCGCGCAGCGCGCGGCGTTGTCGGGCTGGTCGTGGCTGAACGGCACGATCAGCATCGGCCGGCCGGCGCGCAGGGCCTGACCCGTGGTGCCGATGCCGCCCTGGTGGACGATCGCCGCCGCGCGGGCGAAGAGCTCCGCGTGGGGCGCGTAGGGCACCGCCAGGACGTCGCGCCGCTCCGGCACGGGCGGGGCCGCCGGCAGCTGCCCGGTGAGCAGCACCGCGCGCCGCCCGAGCCGCTCCGCGGCCTGCGCGGCCTCGCGGTAGAACGCCCCCGCGGCCCAGACCGCCGAGGAACCGAGCGTGAAGACGATCGGCGGCGGCCCGGCGGCCAGGAACGCGCGGACCGCATCGAGCGCGCCGTCGCCGGCCTCGTCGCGGTCCCAGAACGGGAACCCGGTCGCGACGGTCCGCGGCGGCCAGTCGGGCTGCGGCGCGGCGAACACCGGCGAGAACAGCGCGAGGTTGAGCTCCGTGGAGAAGCTGTCGAGCAGCGGGTTCCCGGGCGCGGGCGGCAACCCGGCCTCGGCCCGCAGCGTGTCCAGCCCGCGCATCCACGGCCGGCTGACCGCCCGGGAGTACCCCCACAGGGCCCGCCACGCGGCCGGGCCCAGCCGCCGCGCCCAGCGCGACGCGGCGGCGGTCGAGAGCACGGGCGGGTCGTGGGCCGAGCCGAGCGTCAGCGGCTGCAGGGCCACGTGGAAGCGCCGCACACCGCGCCGCTCGGCCACCAGCGGGGCGGCCAGGGCCAGGACGTGCCCGATCAACGCGTCCGCCCCGGCGCAGGCCGCGAGCAGGTCCTCGTGACTCGCGCGCAGGTGGGGCATGACCAGCCGACGGACGACGTACTCGGTGGCCCGCGGCGAGTCGATCGCCCGGCGCATGGTGACGGCCGGGTCGCCGAGGTCCGCGAGGTCCGGTCGCACCGGGTGGTGCTCGATCCCGGCCGCCTCCACGCGCTCCCGGTACGAGCCGTGCGTGGCGAGCAACGGACGGTGGCCGCGGGCCGCGAGCTCGCACGCCAGCGCCAGGAAGGGATGCAGGTCGCCGAGCGAACCGAAGGTGGTGAGCACCACGCGGGCCATGGGGCGCGACGATAGCCGACTCCCGGTGCGGACGTACAGCCTCGGGACCGGCCACCGCCCCGCTCCGGCGCCGGGCCCCCGGGGCGCGCGGGCCCGGCCGGGCGCCGCGCGCCGTCAGGCCGCGCGCGCCTCCGGGCCGGTGCGCGCCACCCGCACCAGCGCCACGCCCAGCGCGAGCATGGCCACGAACCCCGACGGGGGCCACGCCCGCCCCGTCGCGAGGCCGAGGGCCGCGACCAGCAGCGCGCCGCCGCAGGTGCGGGCGTGACGGGCCCCGGGGCCGGCCAGGACCGCGACCAGCACGGCGACCGCGGGCAGCAGCATCACCAGGTGGTGCGGCTCGCTCATCGGGCTCACCAGCGGCATCGCCAGCAGGAAGAGCGCGAACACCGCCACCTCCCGCCGCTCGCCTGGCGAGCGCGGCGACGTCACCTGCAGTGCGACCGGCGCCGCCAGCGCCAGGATCGCGGCCAGCGCCATCGTCACCGGCCGCGCCAACCCCGGCAACCCCACACCGAGCAGCGAGGTGAGCGAGAACCCCGCCGCGAGCGCCGCACCGTGCGCCGGCGCCAGCTGCGCGCCGAGGAATCCGTCGGCGTAGCGCGCGTACCACCCGGCCACCGCGGGCCCCGCCACCATCCACGGCAGCGCGACCGCGAACAGCAGCGCCGCCACGCCGGCGAGCGCCACGACCCGCCATTCGCGGCGCGCCAGCAGGTACACGACGAGCACCAGCGGCGTGAGCTTGAGCGCCACGGCCGCGCCCAGCAGCAGCGCGGCGACCAGGCGACGGCCGCGCAGGACCGCGGCGAGGAAGAGCACGCAGGCCAGCAGCACGAGCGGGTTCACCTGGCCGTTGAGCAGGTTGTTCTGCACGACGCCCGCCAGCACCGCGAAGGTCGCCGCCAGCGGCACCACCGGGCGGGCGCCCGCCGACGGCGGCGCGGCGCGGCGCAGCACCATCCACGCGCTGGCGCCCAGCGCGGCCACGCCGAGCGCGAACCACGCCACGTCGAGGGCCGCCGCCGGCAGCGCCGTGAACGGCGCCAGCAGCACGCACAGGAACAGCGGGTAGATGAACGGGAAGGGCGTGGGCGCGGCATACGGGTCCTGCCCGGCGAGCATGGCGCGCGTGGCGCCGACGTAGCCGGTGAGGTCGTAACCGCCGGGGCGCGCCGCGCGGTGCAGCGCCTGGACCAGGAACACGGCCAGCACGACGGCCATCGCCGCCAGCGCGAGCCTCGACCCGCGCCGCATCAGTTCGAGCGGAAGTTGCCGAACTTCAACTCGACGCCGAAGTCCTGCTGCTTGAGCAGGGCGATCACGCCCTGGAGGTCGTCCTTGCTCGGGCTCTGGACGCGAACGGTGTCGCCCTGGATGGAGCACTGCACGCGCTTGAGCTTGGCCTCCTTGAGCACCTTCACGATCTCGCGCGCCTGCTCGGTGGTGAGCCCGTCGGCGATGGTGACGTGCTGGCGCACGCTGGCTCCGGCCGCGGTCTCGAGGGCCTCGCGCGTCAGGTTCTTGAGCGGCACGCCGCGCTTGACCATCTTGCCCTGCAGCGACTCCCACATGGCGTCCAGCTTGAACTCGTCGGGTGCCGCCAGGACGATGCGCTTCTCCTTGGGCTGCAGCTCGAAGCTCGCCTTCAGCCCCTTGAAGTCGTAGCGCTGGGTGATCTCCTTGGTGGCCTGGTCCACGGCGTTGGTGACCTCCATCATGTCCACGCCGGTGGTGACATCGAACGAACTGGTGCTCGCCACGGTCTCTCCTCGGGTCCAGGTGTGCCTTCGCCAGCGACGGTCACGGCGACCCTACGCTCCGGCCGTCCGCCGTTTCAAGTGCGCCCGGCCGCGGACCCCGCCGCGGCGGCGCTCCGCCCGGCTTGTGCCGCCGGCCGCGCGGTTCCATGATGCCTCCGTTCCCCCCATCCACCCAGCCCCGGAGGTGCCCGATGCCCGCGTCGCCCACGACCGGCGGACCCCAGTTGCAGATCGCCGTGTTCATCGACTTCGAGAACATCGCGCTGGGCCTGCGCGACGCCAGCGCCCCCTTCGAGGTGCGGCGCGTCCTCGACCGCCTGCTCGAGAAGGGCAAGGTCATCGTCAAGGTGGCTTACGCCGACTGGCACCGATTCCGCGGGCACACCCAGAGCCTGCACGAGAACGGCATCGAACTGATCGAGATCCCGCGCCGCGAGAGCACCGGCAAGAACTCCGCGGACATCCGCCTGGTCGTGGACGCCATGGACCTGAGCTGGAGCAAGGAGCACATCGACACGTTCGTGGTCGTCTCCGGCGACAGCGACTTCTCCCCGCTGGTCGCCAAGCTCAAGGAGAACGGCAAGCACGTCATCGGCCTGGGCATGAAGGCGTCCACCTCCGCGCTGCTGGCCAACGCCTGCGACGAGTTCATCTACTACGAGGACCTCGAGCACGGCCCGGAGCCGGCGCGGGCCGGGGCCCGGCCCGCGCACGACAAGGACGAGGCGTTCCGGCTGCTGGCGGACACGGTGCGGGCGCTGCAGCGGGAGAACATCGACGTGATCCAGGCGTCGTTGGTGAAGGACACCATGAAGCGCAAGCGCCCCGCCTTCAGCGAGGGGGCCCTCGGCTACGGCAGCTTCAGCGAGTTGCTGGAGGACGCGCAGGAGGCGAAGGTCGTCGCGCTGAGCAAGGACGAGCGCAGCGGGACCTACCGGGTGACCGTGGTGGCCGGCGAGCGCCCGCGGCGCCGGCGCGGTCCGCGGAGTTGAGCGGGCGCGGCGGCCGGGGCTAGGCGGTGGCGCCCTCGAGCAGGTAGGCGACGACGTCCGCCGCCGCGTAGCGCGTGCGACCGGCGAGGAAGCCGCCGAGCTGGACGAGGTCATCGCCGCTGGTCAGCACCTGGGGCTCGGGGTTGCCCTCGGCACGCGCCTGCGGGAGCCCGATGGTGGCGAGCAGGGAGTTGCACAGGCACAGGCGCCCCACCGTGTCCGCGGCGTCGCCGCCCTTGGCGACGAACGTCTCCTCCGGCTCGCTCGGGCAGCGGTAGCCGATGCGCCCGTCCGGCATCTGGTAGGCGGTGCGCAGGTAGCCCAGGTCGCAGACGCGCTTGCGTACCGCGGCGACCGCGCCCCAGGTGACCACCTTGAACGGGTAGCCCGTCGGCGACGCGCGCGAATCGGTGCGCACCACGATCTCGCCGCGCGCGAGGTGCTCCAGCACGGTGCCGCGCAGTCCGGGCTCGATCCCGGACTCGTCGCAGTAGGCGAACAGGGTGCCCACCTGGATGCCGGCCGCCCCGGCCGCGAGCGCCTCGCGCAGCCGCTGCGGCGAGCCCTCCCCGCCCGCCACCCAGAACGGCAGGCCCAGCTCGCGGACCTTCGCGAGGTCCACCACGTCGCGCGGCCCGTACGCGATCTCGCCCGGCCCAGCCGGCCCGCTGCCCCCGCGCGGCGGCGCGTTGTGCCCCCCGGCGGTGGGGCCCTCGATGACGAAGCCGTCCACGCGGCCGGAGGCCTTGCGCGCCAGCATCGTCGCGAGCGAGTGGCTGGCGACGATGGGCAGGAACAGCGGCCGGCCGATGGGTGGCGGCGCGCTCTCCCAGAAGCCCGCCGGGTCCAGCCTCAGGTACTGGCCGGGGCCGGTGGTGCCGCCCTCGACCTCCAGGCGCAGCGCGGCCGGCTGGTGCAGCGCGAGCGCGTCGAGCGCCGCGGGGATCTCGCGCGGGATGCCCGCGCCCATCAGCACGAAACCCACCCCGGCGAGCATCGCGCCGTACAGCAGCGGCAGGTTCGAGTGCTGCACCTTGGTCAGCAGGTTGATCCCGACCGGCCCGTCGTGGCCCTCCCTCGCGAGTTGGACCTCGACGAACGCCGCCAGCATGGTGAATTGCTGGCGCGCCTTGCTCATCACCTGCTGGGGCATGGGCAGCGTGGCGTACGGCGCTCCCGGCGGAAGCCCGTCGGGGTGGAAGTAACGCTTCAACGCGTCCGCCGCCGCCTGCGGGATGGGGAACCTCTCCATCGCGCGGCGCATGTGGCCGCCCAGGTCACCGCACTGGAGCCGGCGCGCGAAGACGGTGTCCAGCGCCGTGCCCGAGACCACCCCCAGCTGCCCGAGGCGGGACACCGCCTGTGCGAGCCGCCAGTTGGAGACTCCCACCCCCATGCCACCCTGGATGATCAAGGGCAGCTTCAGCGTCGCTGCGTCGTCGGGGCCCGTGGCCATACGCGTCGTCTCGAGCAGCGGGTTCCGCCTTCCGTCACCGTGCGCTTCTAGCGGGCCTGAGCGTTGCGGTCGCCCGCAAGGTACCACTCCCGGACCGGCAACACCAAGGTCGCCCGCCGTGCCCGCTTGCGCTCGTGTCCGCTCGAGCGCGAAGCCCGGCGGACCCGCGGCGGTATCCTCCCGCGTGCGCCGGCCGGCCCGGCCGGCGCACCCGCGCCGCGTGATCGTTGACATCTCCATCCGAGCGGGTAGCCTGCTCCCCATGCGCGCGCTGCTCCGCAAGGTCGACGAGTCGCTCGAGCGGCTGCCGCTCCCGCCACGCCTTCTCCGCTTCTGCACCGTGGGCGCCAGCGGAGTGGCGGTCAACCTTGCCGTGCTCGGATCGGCACTGGCGCTGCTCCCGGGGGCCTGGGGCGCGTGGCAGGCGCGCGCGGCGCAGGCCGCGGGCATCCTGGTCAGCATCCTGACCAACTTCGTGCTCAACGACCGCTGGACCTGGGGCGACCGGGAGCGTGCCGGGGCACCGCACTGGTTCGGGAGGCTGGGGAAGTTCTGCCTGGTGTCCGCCGCCGCGGCGCTGTTGCAGTGGACCGGCAGCGTGGTGCTGCGCGAGTGGCTGGGCCTGTGGATCTACCTGGCCCAGGCGCTGGGCGTCGTGCTGGCGCTGGGCGTCAACTTCGGGCTGAACCACCGCTGGACCTTCCGCGGCCGCAGCGCCCGCGCCGCCGACCGCTAGGAGCGCTCTGCGCGGTCAGCCGGCGGCCTTCCGCTCGCCCGCCGTCGGGCCCGCCAGCTCCCCGACCAGCGCCTGCAGCATGGCGGCGCCGGGCAGGGCCAGCAGGGCGCCCGCGGGGCCCAGGAGCCGGGCGCCGGCGAGCACGCTCACCGTGACGACGAAGGCGTGCATCTTGAGGAATCGCCCCATCACGCGCGGCGTGACGAACGTGCCGATCGTCCAGTTGAGGACCGTGTAGGTCCCGACGCCGAGCAACGCGTGGACCGGGTCCACGCTGAGACCGGCGAGCGCGATGGTGACGGCGGCGACGGTGAAGCCCAGGTAGGGGACGAGCTCGGCGATCCCGGCGAGGAGCCCGAGCAGAAGGGCGGCCGGGTAGTGCAGCAACGCGAACGCGATGCCCACCACCGCCCCGGTGGCCAGGCACACCATCGCCTGGCCGCGCACGTAGCTGCGCAGCGCACGATCCACGGCGGCGCCGAGGCGGGCGATCTCGGGCCGCATCTCGTCGGGCACGAACCGCAAGGCGCTGATCCTCACGGCCGCGGACTCGGCCAGCAGGTAGAAGGCCAGCAGCGGCAGCAGCGCGAGCCCGAGCAGCTTGTCCAGGCTGCCGGACAGGCGGCCCACCGACCCGGCCAGCGTGCCGCCGAGACGCCGGAGCAATCCCGGCACGTCGTTCCGCGCGCCGTCGATCGCCGGGCCGAGCCAGGGATCGAGGCCGTTCGCCCCGGCGTAGCGGTCGACGCCGTCGATCAGCTTCGTGAGGGTCGCGGGCGCGGCCGAGGCGAGCCGTGCCGCCTCGGCTCCGAGCTGCGGAACGGTCAGGGCGAGCACCCACCCCACCAGGCCGACCAGGGCGAGCATCACCACCGCCGCCACGAGACCTCTCGGAAGGTGCCGGTCGCGACCGAAGCGCAGGCGCTCGATCCCATCGACGACGGGCAGCAGGGCGTAGGCGAGCAGCACCGAGTAGCCGACCAGGATCGCGACGTCGCGCAGCGCCCAGACCAGCACCACCAGGACCACCGCGATCCAGACCAGCTTCGTGCGTGTCGCCGCCAGCTCGCCCCTCATCGCCGGACCTCCCCCGGCCCCGGTCGCTGCCGCGCGAGCTTCAGCAGCTCGACCCACAGGACGCAGGCCAGTCCGGCCCCGAGGCTCAAGACGGCGTCCGCCGTGTGAAGCGGCGCGAAGTGGAACAGTCGCTGCGCGAACGGGACCGTGAGGATCACCGCGAGGAATCCGCATGCGCCGAGCACCACCCATCGCATCGCGGAGTTGGGAACGCGCAACATCGAGATCGCGGACCGCGTCCACGACCGGTTGACGAGGATGATGACGACGAAGGCCACCACCAGCGTCGCGAAGGTCATCGCCCGCGTGACCATGACGGTGTGGCCGGGGCGGGCGAGCAGGAAGACGCCCAGGCAGCTCACGAGGACGCTGACGCCCTGGAGCAGCGCGATCCCGCTCGTCCGCATCGAGAACAGCCGCTCGTGCGGGCTGCGCGGCGGCCGCCGCATCACGTCGGCCTCGGCCTCCTCGGCCTCGAAGATGAGGGAGCACGAAGGGTCGATGATCAGCTCCAGGAACACGATGTGGACCGGCAGCAGGAGCAGCGGCCAGTCGGCGAAGAAGACCGGGATCATCGACAGGCCGGCGATGGGCACGTGCACGGCCAGGATGAAGGCGATCGCCTTCTTGATGTTGTCGAAGATGCGCCGGCCGAGCCGCACGGCCGCGACGATGGACGAGAAGTCGTCGTCCAGCAGCACGAGCGAGGCCGACTCGCGGGCCACGTCCGTGCCACGACCGCCCATGGCGATGCCGATGTGCGCCGCCTTCAGCGCCGGGGCGTCGTTGACCCCGTCGCCGGTCATGGCGACGATCTCGTCATTGGCCTTCAGGGCGTTGACGATGCGCAGCTTCTGCTCCGGGACGACGCGGGCGAAGACCTGCACGTCCCGGATGCGTCGGGCGACGTCCTCGTCCGACATCCGGTCGAGCTCGGGTCCGCTGATCACCGTGTCGCAGTTCGCCAGCCCCGCCTGGCGGGCGATGCTCTGGGCCGTCGCGGGGTAGTCGCCGGTGATCATCACCACGCGGACCCCGGCGGCCTGGCACTCGGCGACCGCGGCCGGCACGGTGGACCGCAGCGGGTCCTCGAACCCGAGCAGGCCGACGAACTCGAGCGCGAGGTCGTGGTGCTCCTCGGGCAGGTCCTCCCGGTGCGTGTCCCCGCGCGCGACACCGATGACCCGGAGACCCTGCGACGCCAGCTCCGCCACCTCCCGCGACAGCGATTCCTGCTGCGCCGGCGCGAGGTGGCAGAGATCCGCGATGGCCTCCGGGGCGCCCTTGGCCGCCACCACCACCTCGTCCCCGACGCCGGTGTGCCACGCATGGCTCACCGCGAGCAGGCCGGGGGTGAGCGGGTACTCGCGCGCCAGCGACCATCCCGGGTGCAGGTGCTCCGTGTCCCGGATCAGCGCGTTCCCCGCCACGTGCAGCGCCTGTTCCATCGGGTCGAAGGGGTCGCTCCGGCTCGCCAGGATCGCGTGCTCGAGGAGCCCGTGCAGCGCCTCCGGGAGCGCGCCCGGGCTCGACGCGAGGTCGATGGAGACGCCCGATGCGGCGAGCCGCCGCAGCGTCATCCGGTTCTGCGTGAGCGTCCCCGTCTTGTCGACGCAAAGGACGGTGGCGGCCCCCAGCGTCTCGACCGCCGGCATCCGCCGGGTGAGCACGTGGTTGCGGGAGATGCGCCAGGCCCCGAGTGCCAGGAAGACCGTCAGCACCACCGGGAACTCCTCGGGCAGCACCGCCATGGCCATGGCGATGCCGGCGAGGAAGCTCTGCTTCCAGACGGCGGCGCCGCCCCCGCGCGTGAGCGCGTAGGCGACCACCACGATCGCGCAGGCGATGAGCCCCACCAGCGCGAAGATGCGGACCAGCCGCCCGGTCTCCTTCTGCAGCAGCGTCGGCTCCTGCTCGACCTGCTGCAGCGCCTTGCCGATCTTGCCGAGCTCCGAGGACAGGCCCGTCGCCGCGATCTCGGCGATGCCCTGCCCGGCGGTGACCAGCGTCCCGGAGAACACCGAGGGCAGGTCGTCGCCACCCGGCTGGTCGAGCGCCGCGGCATCGGCCGACGGGGCCTTCCGCACCGGGACCGACTCCCCGGTCAGCAGCGACTCGTCCACCGTGAGGTTGATGCCGCGCCGCAGCAGGCCGTCCGCGGGGACGCGGTCGCCCTCGGCGAGCACGACGAGGTCGCCCCGCACCACCTCGCGACCGGCGATGCGCTGGTGCACCCCGTCGCGGACGACGAGGGCCCGCGGGCTCGACAGGTCGCGAAGCGCCTCCAGCGCGCGCTCCGTGCGGCGCTCCTGGATGATGGTGATGGCCATGACGACGAAGACGAAGCCGAGCAGCATCAGGGCGTCGGCCAGCTCGCCCATGACGAGGTACAGGCTTCCCGCCGCGACCAGCATGAGGAACATCGGCTCGCGGGCGACCTCGAGGCCGATGGTCAGCAGGCTCCGCTTCTGCTGCGCGGGCAGCTCGTTCAGCCCCTCCTGCAGCAGCCGCGCCCGGGCCTCCGCCGCACCCAGTCCGGGGAGTCCACCGAGATCCAGCACGGCGCCGGCCGGCCGTGACCGCCCGGGCGTCGACTCGACCGCGCGCTTCCGCGACTCGCTCAGGATCCCTCCACGAGAGGCCGCCGGGACCGGCGGGCCGCCCTCACACCGCGGTTCGCACGGGCAACCGAGGACGAACGAGCCGCATGGGTCACGGGAGCGCCTCCATCTCCTTGAGCAGTCCCCGCCCGAGCTGCGAGACGTTCTCCGCCAGCTTGTGGGCGTTGCCGAGATTGGAGAGGACGACGACGCCCAGCTTCCGGCGCACGTTCACGTTCACGATGGCCGTGTAGCCCCCCATGCCGCCGCCGTGGTTGAGCCAGCGCTCGCCGTTCCGGCGGTCGACGACGTGCCAGCCCAGCGCCACGGAGTAGCCGTCCTCGATCTTGAAGGTGGGCTGCTGCGTCAGGGCGATCGCCGGGTCCGGCTCGAACTGGGTCTGGACGAACCGGGCGAAGTCCTCGGCGCTCGTCTTGATGCCGCCCGCGGGTGCCAGGGCGTTCATGTCCCAGTTGGGCGCCATCACACCCTCCTTCTCCACCCCGCTCACCACGCGGGCCCGGACCCGGGCCAGGTCCGTGGTGGACGATCGCATGCCCAGCGGACCGAAGAGGCCCGCCTGGAGCAGTTCCTCGTAGCTCTTCCCGGTCCGCAGGGCGAGGACGTAGCCCACCAGGCTCATGCCCATGTTCGAGTAGCTGTATTTCGTGCCGGGAGTGAACCCCAGCTTCATCTCGCGCTGCAGGTAATGCTCGAAGCGCTTCCGGTCGTAGTCCCGGAACGGTTCGCGCAGGTGCAGGTGAAAGAGCGCGTGCTGGTTGAGCCCCGGGGGCTGGTGGCACATCCCCGACGTGTGGTTGGCCAGCTGCTTCAACGTCACGTCCACGCCGTCGCGCCCGGGCGCCTTCAGCTCGAAGGGCACCAGCCGCTTGACCGGCGTGTCCAGGGTCACCGCGCCGTTGCGGACCTGCTGCGCGAGCAGGGTCGCGGTGAAGACCTTGGTGATGGAGCCGATCTCGAAGACGCCCGCGCGATTGTCGAGGTAGCGGATGCCCTCCGGCGTCCGCTCGGCCCCGAGGAAGCGCACGGAGTCGCCCCGGACCAGCGCCACGGCCACCTGCACCCGGGTCGGCAGCGGCAGGAGCTGCGTCTCGATCAGGCTCCGCTCGCGGGCCGAGGGGGCCACGTTCGCCGGCGCGGCCGATGCCGCGTGCCACGGAGCGCCAGCCGCCATCGCCAGCAGGCAGCCGAGAATCCGAATGCGCGTTGCCAAGGATCCCGAAGCGTTCATGGCGGCCATCCTCCTCGTGATCGCGCGGGTGTCCCCCCGATGCGGGCAGAGGGTATCTCAGCGGGACGCCGGCGCGAAGTCCGCTGCCGCCCCCGGTCCGAGCCGGCGGGCAAGGCCGGCGCCGGGCACCACCCACCGGGCACCCGCAACGTCTGCCTGCCGCGCGCGCCGAGCGAACGGACTTGCGGTTCAAGTCCACGCCCCCCCGGCCGATAACGAAGCGAGCCCCGGTCGTTCCCTCGAGGATCCGATCCATGCTGGAGAGGAAGAAGCCCTATCGCCCGCCCGCGAACGTGGTCTACAACGTCGACGGGGCCTCCTACGGGCTGGACGACAGCCTGGTGGAGGCGCTAAAGAACCACGTCCGCCGGAAGCTCGAGTCCAACACGCTCGAGATCCCGCGGCTTCCCAACGTGGCGGGCCGGATCCTCCAGCTCTCCCAGAACCCGGACACGACCATCGACGAGATCGCCCAGGTGATCGAGACCGACCCCGTCCTGGCCGCGCGGATCCTGGTGATCGCCAATTCCGCGGCCTACGCCGGCGGGAGCCGGATCGAAGGCGTGACACCGGCCCTGATGCGCATGGGATCGCGGGTCGTGCAGGACATGGTCTTCGCCGAGTCGGTCCGTATGCGAATCTTCTCCGCGCGCGCGTACCGCTCGATCCTCGAGGAGTCGTGGAAGCTCTCCCTCGGGACGGCGGTGGCCTGCGAGTCGCTGTCGGTGGCCACCGGGCTGGAGCGGGACAGTGCGTTCCTGATGGGGCTCCTGCACGACACCGGCACGCCCGTGCTCGTCAACGCCGTCGCGGAGTCCGAGAAGCAGAACCGCGGGGTCGTGCTCGGCGAGGCGATGGTGGAGATCCTCATCTCCCAGCTCCACGAGGAGACCGGCGCCCACGTGCTGGGCAGCTGGGGCATGTCCCCTGCCGTCGTCAGCGCGGCCGGCGGGCACCACCGCTACCAGGGCGGTGCCCGGGCCACTCCCGCGCACCGCCTGGTCCACGCGGGCAACCTCGTCTGTCAGCATCTCGGCATCGGGGGCGTCCAGCGGGACATCGACTTCTCGATCGAGCACGTCTTCTCCGATCTCGAGCTCAACGACGTCGAGACGATGGCGCCCATCCTGGACCGGGTCACCCGCGAGACCGAGAGCATGCTCGCCGGGCTGCAGGACGGCGGGACCACGGCGCTGGCCGCGTAGCCGCCGCCGCGGGGCGGATGCCGGCCCACGCCGTGCGAACCACGTGGCGCTGGAACGGATCGCTTCTCCGGGCGTAGTCTGGGGCCCCCCGCATGCGAGTCCTGGCCGCCCACTCCCGGAGGAACCCGTGTTCGCGCTCCCGCCCCGTCGCTCTTCCCGTCTCCCCTGGTTCGCCGTCGCGCTGCTGGCCCTGCTGGTCCCGCTCCGCGCGCTCGCCCAGCAGGTGCCCGATACCACGTTCGCGCCGCCGATCGCGCGCCCCGCCTTCGCGCCCGGCATGGGACCGGTCGTGCTGATCGACGAGGGCCACCACAACTTTCACACGCTCGGCGGGCGCTTCGCCGCGTTCGCGCGGCTGGTCGCGCGCGACGGCTTCGTGCTGCGCCCCCACGCCGGCCCGTTCACCCGTGCCGCCCTCGACTCCGCCCGCGTGCTGGTGATCTCGAACGCACTCGCAGAGCGCAACGTGGAGGCCTGGCACCTGCCGGTGGCGTCGGCCTTCGACCCCACCGAGGTGCGCGTGGTCGAAGCCTGGGTGCGCGATGGCGGCTCGCTGCTGCTGGTGGCCGATCACATGCCGTTCGGCGGCGCCGCGGAGGAACTGGCGGCGGCGTTCGGAGTGTTCCTGTCGAACGGCTTCGCGCAGGACGCGAGCGGGCAGAGCGAATTCGTGCTGCGCCGCGGCGACGGGCTTCTCCACGCCCACCCGGTCACCGACGGACGCGGCCCCGCCGAGCGCGTGGACTCGGTGAAGGTGTTCACCGGGCAAGCGTTCCGTACCGCGATGCCGGTGGACACGTTGCTCGAGATGGGCCGCGGCTCGGTCGTGCTGCTGCCCGAGGTTGCCTGGCAGTTCTCGCCCCTCACGCCCCAGGTCCGCGCGGACGGCATGCTGGTCGCCGCGGCGCTCACGCACGGCCGCGGCCGCGTCGTGGTGTTCGGCGAGGCCGCGATGCTCACCGCCCAGCTGGCCGGGCCACAGCGCGTGCCGGCGGGCATGAACTCGCCCGAGGCCGCGCACCATCCGCGACTGGTGCTGAACACCGTGCGGTGGCTCGCCGGAGTGCCCGGACCGCAGGGTGCCGCTCCGAGGGAACCGGGCCGCGGGCGCTGAGACCGCGACGAGGTGCGGGGCCGGCAGGCCGCGGCCCACCCGGCCCCGCGCACCGACGGGCCACCGCCGGCCGGCTGCGGCCGGGCCCTGGAGCGGACTCCCCGCCGGACCGTGGCGGTGTCGTGGCACGGGTCGCGACCGGCGGTTCCGGCCCCATGGCGGGTGGTTCGCGCCGGGTTCCCGCGCATCCAACGATTCGGTGAGTTCGGGAACCCGTGGTCCTCGCCTGGTGGATCGCCCTGGCCCACTCACCGGCCCCGCGACCCGCCTCGCGAGATGCGGAAGACCTTGACTGGCCGCCGCCGGAAGGTGGGCGATCGTGACGTCGCCGGCACCTTCACGCAGTTGATGCGGTTCGCACGGCCGGACAGGGAGAGGGACCATGGCACACGTGGAGTGGAAGGAATTCGGAAAGGCCGACGAGACCCGGAAGTTCCCCCATGGCCGGGTGGAGTTGCTGAAGATGGAGCGCGGCCCGGTCGGCCGCCTCGTTCTCGAGCCCGGCTGGCGCTGGTCGGCCGACGTCAAGCCGATCGCCGGCACCGAGTGGTGCGAGGCCCCGCACTTCCAGTACGTCGTCTCGGGGACGCTCCACGTCGTCATGAAGGACGGGCGTGAGTTCGACCTCGAGGCGGGTTCCGTATCCCATCTGCCCGCCGGGCACGACGCTTGGGTCGTCGGCAGCGAACCGGCCGTGCTGGTGGACTGGTACGCGGCCGGCAACTACGCCACCAAGCACTAGGGCGGCGGCTGTCCCGCTCCGCGCGAGCGTGGCTGACCGAGGGTCACTTCCAGTTCCCCTTCGGAGCGCCGGCCGGCGGATGACCTCCGTCCGGCCGCGCTCCGTCCAGGGCAGCCAGGATCCTGGCGTACAGGGCGGCCAGGGCGGCGGCCGGCGGGGCGGCGCCATCGCGGGTCCGTGATTCGGACAGGGCGGGGCGCATGACCAGCAATCGGTCCTGGATCTCCATGCGGATGCCCAGGTCGGGACTCTCCCAAGGGGCATCCGGGGAGCGTTCCACAGCGGGGCCGCTGCGGCTCCAACCGAAACGGCGTCCCCCGTTCGAGCGCTGGCTCTCCGCGCCCGCCGCCGCGCCGGAACTCACCCCTGCGGGGATCAGGGTCGCCTCCTCGGTGAGCCGCGACCAGGCCCACAGCCGGTACTCGTCCGCGGGGGCCAGCACCAGCGCGCTTGCGCCCGGTTTCGCGCCCGCGATGGGCGCCGCGACAGCCAGCGGCTGGGCATCCGGAGGGATAGGCGCCGCGCGCTCGTAAGCCGCGCGCAGCTCGGGCGGCAGGCGCGGGATGGCCGCCCGGAAGATGCTGTCCCCCACGCCCACCACACCGAGGTGGCAGAGCGTCGCAGCGACCGCCAGGTGCGCCTCCAGGCGTCCCGGGTCGGATTCCAGGGCGCTGAAGGCGGACGACGCGGCCTCCGTGCCCCGGCCCTGCGCGAGGTACAGCGGCACGAGCAGGAGCCAGGCGTCGGTCCGGGTCGGCATGAGCCACGCGGCGGTCATGACCGCGTCTTCGGCCCGGTCGAGCGATCTCGGGTCCCCCGAGGCCAGCCAGTCGTGCCGCCACAGCAGGCCCAGGCCGAGGTAGGCGTCGGCGGAATCGGAGACCGCCGCCCGTTCGTAGCCCCGGCGCGCAGCGTCGTACGAGCCGCCGGCGAACCGAAGATCCGCCAGTGCCAGCCGGTAGTTCGTGTTCGCCGGTGCCAGGCGCACGGCCTCTTCGAGCTCGCGCCGGCCCTCGAGGCGGTAGTCGAGGGTGTTGCGTTCGAAACAGCTCAGGGCCCTGGCGTAGTGCGCCTCGGCCTCCCGCAGGCTCCCGCTGGGTCGCGGAGTCGCCGGGGCAGCCGGGCCCGCCGCGGCGAGCAGGAGCGCAAGCAGCACCACCGGTCCTTCCACGCGTCCTCCTTCTCCGACCGCGGAGCCCGAACACTTGGATGCTGCGATGCGCGGAACCGAACCCCACAATCACCGCGCCCGACCGGCACCGGGCCGCGGCATCGCTGCGGGACGAGCGTGGAGCGGGACTGGGACCGCACGGCATGGGCCCGATGCCGTTCGGAACGCTTCAGTGGGACCGAAGCCACCTTCGAGGGTGCGCGCCGGGACCGGGCGCATCGGTCCAGCGCGGGAGTCGTTCCGGCGCCGAGGGCGCCTGCGCGCAGCGGATCGGGGCTCGGTGCGCAGCTTGAGCCGGAGGATCTCGCGCCCGGGCTCCCGAATCTTGTTCGAATCCGCGACCGGCAGGACGTGGGGCGCAAGCCGGGCCGTGTGACCGAGCCTGGGCTGCTGCCCACCGAAGGACGCGGAGCTCCGCCGCCTTGGTCGAGGGCTCCGACATCACCGCGTGCTGGGCGCCGAGGTCCCTTTGGCCAGTGCCGATCAGCTGGTGTCGGAGGCGGCACCCGGGTTCGAACCGGCGTGCAGCCGGCAATCGGAAGGTTGTCAAGACCTGCCACCGGGCCCGTCGGGAAGCGTGGATGAATGGCCCTTGACCCTCCCAGCGTGCTGGAGCGGTTGGAGACCGCAGACGATCCAACACCTGGTTCGCCGGCGCGGCTGGATCGCCCCAGGATCGCCCGGTGAATCGTGGCGTTGCGGCCGCTGAGGCGCCTGGCCCCTCGCCCGGGACGAGCCCCCCATCCCTCAAGGGCTCGCCGAACCCTTCCCTGCTACTATGCCTGGGTTGGCCTCGATCGGGGCTGCGGGCCCTCCGCGGTCCATTCCGGAAGGACGGCAGGCTGTTGGCAAGCACCCTCCTCACGCCGTTCCGCGCCGCTCCTCAGCCGGGCAGCTCCCCTCTGCGGCCGATCGGTCTCGATTCCAGCCCGCTGCACGGCGAACTCCTCGGCGTCGAGCGCCTGGAGGAGCGTGCCCGGGTCCTTGCCGCGGGCTTCACGCTCTCGCGACACCCCCGGCGCGGCCCCCACCGGCTGCTGCGCCGCCTCACGGACGACGCCCGCGTACTCCGCCAGGCGTATCGCCTGCTCGCCGGTGACGTGCGGCGTGGCGAAGGCGTGGGGCCCGCCGCCGAATGGCTGCTCGACAACTTCCATCTGGTGGAGGGCGAGCTCCGCGAGATCCGCCGCCACCTGCCGACGCGCTACTACCTCGAGCTCCCGAAGCTGGCCACCCGCGAGCTCTCCGGCACGGCGCGTGTCTACGCGATGGCCGTGGAACTGCTGCGCTACAGCGACGCGCGGCTCGATCTCGAGCGGCTGGTCCGCTTCATGAACGCCTACCAGACCGTGGCACCGCTCAGCATCGGCGAGCTGTGGGCGTGGCCCAGCATGCTCAAGCTCGCGCTGATCGAGCACGTCCGCCGGCTCTCCGAGGAGCTGCTCGAGAGTCGCGACGGGCGCCTCGGGGCCGATCGCCACTTCAGCGGCTTCGAGAGTGCGCCCGCGGGCGGCCGCCTGCCGCCCCTGATCGCCGTCTTCCACGTCGCGTTCGTGGACCAGCTGCTCCAGCGCATGCGCGAGTACGGCGCCGGGACCGCCGAACTGCGGAAGCAACTCGAGGAGCGCCTGGCCGCCGCCGGCGCCACGGTCGAGGACGCGGTGCGCGCCGAGCACCAGCGCCAGGCGATGAATCACGTGTCGATGGAGAACTCCATCACCAGCCTGCGGCTGTGTGCCACACTCGACTGGAACCGGTACGTCGAGCGCGTCAGCCGGATCGAGCAGGTCCTGCAGCGCGACCCGCCCGGGATCTACGTCCGCATGGATTTCGCCAGCCGCGACCGCTACCGGCACGCGGTCGAGGAACTGGCCGAGCCGACCGGCGAGGCCCAGGTGCGGGTCGCCCTCCGCGCCATCGAGAGCGCGCGCCAGGCGGCGGAGACACGGGGGCTCGATTCCAGCGCCGCCCACGTCGGACACCACCTGATCGGGCACGGCCGGCGCGACCTCGAGATCGACGTGGCTCACCACCCGAACCTCAGGCAACGCCTGAGGCGCGGGATCTTCGCCCACGCCACGCTCTTCTACCTCGGCTCGGTCTCCCTGCTCTCGGCGCTCGCGGTCGCGCTCGCGGTCGCCGTCGCGCGGACGCAGCAGGCGCCGCCCTGGATATGGGCCTGGGTGGGCCTGGTCGCGCTCATCCCCGCCAGCGATCTCGCGGTGGCGCTCGTGCAGCGCATCGTCCACCGCGTCGTCAGGCCGCGGCCCCTGCCGCGACTCGACCTGCGCGGCGGAGTGCCCGAGACGGCGCGCACGATGGTGATCGTGCCGACCATCCTCTCGTCGGTCGAGGGCGCGCGGGCGCTGGTCGAACGCCTCGAGGTGCATGCGCTCGGGAACATGGATCCGCGCATCCACTTCGCGCTGCTCACCGACTTCCCGGACGCGGCCGCCGAGCAACTCCCGGGCGAGAACGAGGCACTCGAGGCGGCGATCGCGGGGATCCACGCCCTCAACACGCGCTACGCCCCGGAGACCGCGGACCGCTTCTACCTCTTCCACCGCGCGCGCCGCTGGAACGCGAGCGAGAACGTGTGGATGGGCTGGGAGCGCAAGCGCGGCAAGATCGAGGAGTTCAACCGGCTCCTGCGGGGCGCCACGGACAGCAGCTTCGTCGTGCAGATCGGCGAGCCCGCGATCCTGCCGCAGGTCCGCTACTGCATCACGCTCGACAGCGACACCCGTCTGCCGCGCGATGTGGCGCGGCAGCTGATCGGCGTGATCGAGCATCCGCTCAACCGCCCGCGTCTTGACCCCAAGCTCCGGCGGGTCGTCGAGGGCTACGGCATCCTCCAGCCGCGGATCAGCGTGACCCTGGCAAGCGCCGCGGGATCGCTGTTCGCGCGCGTCTACGCCGGGCACACCGGCGTGGACCCGTACACCACGGCGGTGTCCGACACCTACCAGGACCTCTTCGGCGAGGGCAGCTTCACCGGCAAGGGGCTCTACGACGTCGAGGCCTTCGCCGCCGCTCTCGAGGGACGCGTACCGGAGAACGCGATGCTCTCGCACGACCTCTTCGAGGGCCTGCACGCGCGCTGTGCGCTGGTCTCGGACGTCGAAGTGGTGGACGACTTCCCTTCGAGCGTGCTCGCCCACGCGCGGCGCCAGCATCGCTGGGTGCGGGGCGACTGGCAGATCCTGCTGTGGCTGCTGCCGCTGGTGCCGGCCCGCCGCGGACTCGAGCGCAGCCGGCTGCCGCTCATCAGCCGCTGGAAGATCCTCGACAACCTGCGCCGCAGCCTCGTGGCGCCCGCGCTGGTGGCGCTGCTCGTGTCGGCGTGGACCTGGCTGCCTGGCTCGCCGCTCGGCTGGACGCTCGGCAGCGCTGGCGGTGCTCGGCTTCCCGCTGATCCCGCCGGTCGTCCACTTCGCACGGGGCCCGCGCCCACAGCAGCCGCTCGGCGTGTTCCTGCGCGACGTCTGGGCGGAGCTCGAGACCGCGCTCGTCCAGGTGCTGCTCGAGATCGCGCTCCTCGCCTACCACGCCTACGAGATGCTCCACGCCATCGTCCTCACCCTGGTGCGGATGGTGATCACGCAGCGGCGCCTGCTCGAATGGGAGACCGCAGCAGCGGGTGCGGTGCGCGCCGCCCGGCTGCTCTCGCGCCGGGGGTTGCGGGTCTTCGTCGCCGAGATGTGGGCGGGCCCCGCGGCCACGCTGGTCGTGCTGCTGGGCGTGCTGCCGCTCCGCGCCACCGCGCTGCCCGTGGCGCTGCCCTTCCTCGCCGCCTGGCTGGCCTCGCCGGCGGTCGCCTGGTGGCTGAGCCGCCCCGTCGTGCCCGGCGCCTCGCGCTCAGCACCGAGGACGCCGGGCAGTTGCGTCGCGTCGCACGCCGGACCTGGCACTACTTCGAGCGCTTCGTGACCGGACAGGACCACTGGCTGCCCCCCGACAACGTCCAGGAGGTGCCGGAACTGCGCATCGCCCACCGCAGCTCTCCCGACCAACGTCGGCATGGGACTGCTCTCCACGCTTGCCGCGCACGACCTGGGCTACCTGCGCACCGATGAACTCGCGGACCGGATCGACGACACGCTCACCACCATCGAGTCACTCGAGCGCTACCAGGGCCACCTGCTCAACTGGTACGACACGATCAACCTGGCGCCGCTCGCCCCGCGCTACGTCTCGACCGTGGACAGCGGCAACCTGGCGGGCGCCCTGATGGCGCTGGCGGCCGGGCTGCGCCAGATCGCCGAGGAGCCGGAGGAATCACACCGGCTGTGGGCCGGCGCCCTCGACGCCGCGGGCGTGCTCGCGGACTCGCTGGCGGCCCTGACCCGCCGCTCGCATGCTGCGGCGCCCCTGCATCAGCACTGCCGCGCCGCCTTCCGCGAACTGGCCCCACTGCGCGCGGCGCTGGCCGGCCCGGAGCCCGCGCGCGACGAGCCCGGCGACGCGCTACCCGATACCGACGTGCTGCGCGCGATGCTGAAGCGGGTCGCGACGGAGGCCTCTGCCGGGCCCGAGGCCGACGAGATCGGCGACTGGGACCGGGCGCTGTTCGACGCGCTACGCCGGTGGACGACGACCACCGCACCGCCCGACAGCCTGCGCGCCCGCCTTCGCGACCTCGCCCGTCCGCTGCGATGCCTTCGCCGACGCCATGGACTGGAAGTTCCTCTACGACCGGCAGGGCGGGATCTTCTCGATCGGCTTCCGGCTCGCCGACGCCGAGGGGCCGGGCCGCCTCGACACCTCGTACTACGATCTGCTGGCGTCGGAGTCCCGGCTCGCCAGCTTCATCGCCATCGCCCGGGGCGAGGTGCCGCAGGAGCACTGGTTCCGGCTCTCGCGCGCCCTGGTGAGCGTCGAGGGCCGCGCCACCCTGGTGTCGTGGAGCGGCTCGATGTTCGAATACCTGATGCCGCTGCTGGTGCTGCGCAGCCACCCCGAGACGCTGCTTGAGAACACCTGCCAGGCGGTGGTGCGCGCGCAGATCCTCTACGGCCGGCGCCACGGCGTGCCGTGGGGGATCTCGGAGTCGGCGTTCAACGTGGTGGACCCGCACGGCGACCATCAGTACAAGGCTTTCGGCGTCCCCGGCCTGGGACTCAAGCGCGGGCTCGCCGAGGACCTGGTGATCGCGCCCTACGCCACCGCGCTGGCGGCCATGGTCGATCCGGCGGGCGCCGCCGCGAACTTCCGCCGCCTGGCTCGCGAAGGCGCGGCGGGGCGCTTCGGCTTCGACGAAGCGCTCGACTACACGCCGCGCAGGACCTTCGGCGCCAACGGCGAGCCTGCACCCGACCCGGCGCGGGTCCACATCGTGCGCGCGTTCTTCGCCCACCACCAGGGCATGAGCCTGGTCGCGCTCGCGAACGCCGTGCTCGAAGCACCGATGGTGCGGCGCTTCCACTCCGATCCGCGCGTGCAGGCCACGGAGCCGCTGCTGCAGGAGCGCGTGCCGCGCTTCGTGCCCGTCACCCAGCCGCGCCCAGCCGAGTCGACGCGGGCGGAGGCGCTGCCCCTGGACGTCTCGCCGCGGCGCTTCCGCTCTCCGCACACCCGCTTCCCGAGCGCCCACTTCCTCTCGAACGGCCAGTACACGACCGTCGTCACCAACGCCGGCGGCGGCACCAGCAGCTGGCGCGGCCGTGCGGTCACGCGCCGGCGCGACGACCCGGCCAGCGACACGGGCAGCCAGTCCATCTACCTGCGCGACGTGCGCAGCGGCCGGCTCTGGTCGGCCGCCTACCAGCCCGTCTGCTGCGAACCCGAACGCTACCTCGTGAACTTCCGCGCCGACGAGGCCGTGTTCGATCGCACGGACGATGGCATCGAGACACGCCTCGAGATCACCGTGTCCCCCGAGGACGACGTCGAGGTGCGCCGCGTCTCGCTGGTCAACCGCAGCGACCGCCTGCGCGAGATCGAGGTGACGAGCCTGGTCGAGATCGTGCTCGCGCCGCCCGCCGACGACCTCGCCCACCCGGCGTTCCTGAAGCTGTTCCTCGAGACCGAGTACCGCCCCGAGTGCTCGGCCCTGCTCTGCGGACGCCGCCCACGCTCGCCCGACGAGCCCGTGCTCTGGGCCGTGCACGTGCTGAGCGCCGAGGGCGGCGTCTACGGCGCGATCGAGTGGGAGACCGACCGCGTGCGCTTTCTCGGCCGCGGACGCACGCCGGAGGACCCCGTCGCCCTCGATGGCCGGGCGCTCTCGGGCACCACCGGTGCGGTGCTGGACCCGGTCCTGAGCCTGCGGCGGCGCGTGCGCATCGCCCCCGGCGGGCAGGTGCGCCTCGCCTTCGCGACCGGCGTGGCGACGAGCCGGGCCGCGGCGATCGCGCTTGCCGAGAAGTACGACGATCCCGCTTCGGCTGCCCGCACGTTCGCCCTCGCCACGACCCAGACGCAGATGCGGCTGCGCCACCTCGGCATCTCGACCGACGAGGCCCGGCTCTACGAGCAACTCGCCTCGCACGTGCTCTGGACCGACGCTTCCCTGCGCGCCGCGCCCGAGTTCCTCGCAGGGCAACACGCTCGGCCAGCCCGGTCTCTGGTCCCACGGCGTCTCCGGCGACCTGCCCATCCTGATCGTGCGGGTGGTCGAGGAGAACGACCTGTCGCTGGTGCGCCAGGTGCTGCGCGCGCAGGAGTACTGGCGGCTCATGGGCCTCGACGCCGAGGTCGTGATCCTGAACGAGCATCCGGCCAGCTACCTCGACGAGATGCACGAGCAACTCCAGGGCCTGCTCGAGAGCGGCCCCTGGGCGGCCTGGAAGCACCGCCCCGGCGGCGTGTTCCTGCTGCGTGGCGACGGCATGCCTGAAGCCGAGCGCAGGCTGCTGCTGGCGGCCGCGCACGCGCTGCTCAGCGGTGAGCGCGGCGGGCTCGCCGACCAGCTCGAGCTGCCCTTCCCCGAGCCCCGCTGGCCTCGCGCACTGACCACGCACCCGAGGCCTGGGGCAGCGATCGTGCGGGACCGTGGTCCGGAGGTCGAGGCGCCGCCGCTCGATCACACCAACGACCTCGGGGGCTTCACCGCCGGCGGGCGCGAATACGCGATCGTGCTGAACGGCGACGAGGACACGCCGCTGCCCTGGGTGAACGTGATCGCGAACGAGCGCTTCGGCACGGTGATCGGGGCCACCGGCGCCGCCTGGACCTGGGCCGGGAACAGCCGCGAGAACCGCCTGACCCCGTTCGGCAACGACCCGGTGAGCGAGTTCAGCGGCGAGGCCCTCTACCTGCGCGACGAGGAGGACGGCGAGACCTGGGGCGCCACGCCGGGCCCGCTGCCGCGGCCGCCCGACGGTGGCCGCTGGGTGATCCGCCACGGTGCCGGCGTGACCCGCTTCCGTCACGGCGACCACGGCGTCGTCTGCGAGCTCGCGGTCTTCGTTCACGCCCAGGAGCCGATCCGGCTCTCGCTGCTCACGCTCAGCAATCACACGGCCCGGCCACGGCGTCTCAGCGTCTTCGCCTACAACGAGTGGGCGCTGTGCCCGCCGCGCGCCGGCGAGCAGCGCTTCGTGATCACCGAACAGGACTCGAAGACCGGCGCGGTCCTGGCGCACAACCCGTACAACCCGGACTTCGCCGGGCGCGTCGCATTCGCGCACGCAAGCCAGCGTCCCCGGTCCGCGACCGGCGACCGGATCGAGTTCCTCGGCCGGAACGGCTCGCTGCGCCGCCCCGCGGCGCTGGCCCGCGAGGCGCTGTCGCATCACTTCGGCGCGGGCCTCGACCCGTGCGCGGCGCTGCAGCTCAGCGTGGATCTCGAGCCTGGCGAGACGCGCGAAGTGGTCCTGCTGCTCGGGCAGGGGAACGACCGCGAGCACGCGCTGGAACTGGCGCGCCGCTTCGCCAGCGTCGCGGCTGCGCGCGCGGCGCTGGAAGAGGTCGAACAGCGCTGGGACGACCTGCTCGGCGCCGTGCAGGTCGAGACCCCGGACGACTCGTTCGACCTGATCATGAATCGCTGGCTGCTCTACCAGACGGTGAGCTCGCGCCTGTGGGGCCGCACCGGCTTCTTCCAGCCCGGCGGCGCCTACGGCTTCCGCGACCAGCTGCAGGACGTGATGGCGCTCGCGTTCGCGCGGCCGGACCTGTTCCGCCAGCACCTGCTGCGCGCCGCCGCGCATCAGTTCGCCGAGGGTGACGTGCAGCACTGGTGGCACGAGCCCTCGGGTCGCGGCGTGCGGAGCCGTTGCTCCGACGACCTGCTGTGGCTTCCCTATGCCGTCGCCCACTACCTGCGTTGCACCGGCGATCAGGCGGTGCTCGACGTGCCCGTGGCCTTCCTCGAAGCCCCCGCGCTCCGGCCGGACGGAGCTGGAGAGCTACGGGCAGCCCGGGGTGTCGGGGCTGAGCGGCACGCTCTACGAGCACTGCGTGCGCGCCATCGAGCGCGGCCTGACCGTCGGCTCGCACGGCCTGCCGCTGATCGGCACGGGCGACTGGAACGACGGCATGAACCGCGTCGGACACCAGGGCCGCGGCGAGAGCGTGTGGCTCGGCTGGTTCCTCTCGAAGATCCTGGGCGACTTCGCAACGATCGTCGAAGTGCGCGGCGATCTTGAACGCGCCGCCCGGTGGCGTGGGGAACGCGAGCGGCTCGGCACGGTGCTCGAGCAGGCGTGGGACGGCGACTGGTATCGCCGCGCCTACTTCGACGACGGCACCCCGCTGGGCTCCGCACAGCTCCCGGAGTGCCGGATCGATTCGATCTCGCAGAGCTGGGCCGTGCTCTCCGGCGCCGCTGCGCCGCAGCGGGCCGAGCGCGCCATGGACGCCGTGCGGATGCAACTGGTACGGCGCGACGCGGGCGTGATCCAGCTGCTCGCCCCGCCCTTCGACCAGTCCGCGCTCGAACCCGGCTACATCAAGGGCTACCTGCCGGGCGTGCGGGAGAACGGCGGCCAGTACACCCATGCCGCGCTCTGGACGGTGATGGCGTTCGCGCATCTCGGCAACGGCGACGAGGCGGTCGAACTGTTCCACATGCTGAATCCGATCAACCACACCCGCTCACGCGCCGAAGTCGAGCGCTACAAGGCGGAACCCTTCGTGGTGGCGGCCGACGTCTACACGCACCCATCGCACATCGGCCGCGGCGGCTGGACCTGGTACACCGGCTCGGCGGCGTGGATGTACCGGCTCGGTCTCGAGTCGATCCTCGGGCTCAGGCGCCGGGGTCAGCACCTGGCGATCGCGCCCTGCATACCCGCGACGTGGGACGGCTTCGTCGTGCGCTGGCGATATGGGCGGAGCCTCTACGAGATCACGGTGGAGAATCCCGGGCACTGCAATCGCGGCGTCGCGGAGGCGCTGATGGATGGCGCGGTGATCGACGCCGGCGCGATCCCGCTGGCCGACGATGGCGCGGTGCACCGCGTGCGCGTGGTGTTGGGCGCATCGGTCCCCGCCGGGGCCGGCAAGCGAGCGTCGCGCTCGCGACGGTGAGCCTGGCGGCGGAACCGGCGCGAGCCGACCAGCGCAGATGGGCGCGGTGGATCGGCGGCTCCCACCATGACGACTCCCCGCGGGCTCCCCTGCGTCGAACCACATACCGAACTCAAGTGCTCGTGATCTTCGCTTGCCGGGGCACATTGGGGTTGTCGCCGCTCTGACACCCGGCCCTGCGAGCCACCGGGCCCCTCGGAACGGCGGCACCCGAAAGGCGGGCGACGGAGACGTCGCCGGCGCCGATCGCATCGTCTGCGAGGGTTCGCACCATCGCAAGGAGAACGAGCCATCGCACACGTGGAGTGGGCAGACTCCGGGAAGGCGGTACGGCAGCGGTGGTTCCCGCTGCCGGCGTCGCCCGGAGGCGGTGGCGGACCCACCACGGAACCCGTCGGGGACAGGGCGTGGGAACGCCGACTCCCAGGCCCGACATCGCATGCCCGGGCGATTACCGGAATCAGAGGTCGTCGCAGCGGCGGGCCGGGAGCGAATCTGGAGGCGGTACCCGGATTCGAACCGGCGCGTCAAGGGCGATCGGAAACCTACCCGAGCCCCCCACAAGGTCCGATGGGGAGGTCGGCGGGTGGCCCCTGATCCGCCGGGCGTGAAAGGGGCCGTTGAAGTCCGCGCATCGAACGCGTATGGCCGCCCTGGGCCAAGCGACCGGATAGCGGTCGAGGCAGGTTGCTTGACCGAAACATCCGGGTCGCCCGATTCACCGTCGAGGGTGGGCCACGTCCCGCAGCTCGACCCGCGGGCAGCGCAGAGAAGATCGCCGGCCACCCCGGATCGGCGGGGCTGAAGCGGTCGGCGCACCGGGAGGCCGCCTTCATGCTGCGCATTGACACAACTGCTCGCTTCGTGTCAGCTACGACACTGAGCATGCCGTGGCTGTGCACGCCGGGCCGTCCGTCGAGTCCTGAGGAGCAATGAATGAGCGCCGCGCCCCGCACTTTGCGACCGCGATCTGCGTGCCGCGATGCGACCACCGCCCCACTGGTCGTGGTGGCCTGTCTGGCCGCGCTGGGATCGGCCTCTGGTGGTGTCTCCGGAGCCTCCGCTGCTCAGCGCACCTGTTCGACAAGCGCCCTCGCGTTCAGCGAGAAGCTTGAGCCGGTGATCGAGGCCGTCACGGACGGACGCCCCGGCGACGTGCATGCGGCGAACGCGCTGCTGGCGTGCGTAGACGAAGCAGAGCTGGCCGTGCGCTAGCAAAAGCCCATTCATGAGCACACCGTTTGCCACGCGTGGCGGGCGCCGCGCGTGGTCGGAATGCGGCCGGGGTGGGTGTGCGCTGGTCGCACCGGAGTCTGTCCAGCACCCCTTCGCGAAGAGGAGACTCCGTGAGCACCGCGATTGAGAAGCGCGTGAGCAAGGTTCCGGAGATCACGCTGCTCTTCTGGGTCGTCAAGATCGCCGCCACGACGCTGGGAGAGACCGGCGGAGACGCGGTGTCGATGTCGATGAATCTTGGCTACCTTGTCGCCACCGGCATCTTCGCCTTGATCTTCCTGCTCGCGGTGGGCGCGCAGATCGCCGCCAAGCGCTTCCATCCGTACTTGTACTGGACGACGATCGTCGCCACGACGACCGTCGGCACCACGCTGGCCGACTTTGCCGACCGCTCGCTCCACATCGGCTACGCAGGTGGCACATCGCTGCTCTTCGCGTTGCTGATCGCGTCGCTCGTCACGTGGTATCGCACCATGGGGTCGGTGTCGGTGGATACGGTGATTTCGGCCAAGACCGAGATGTTCTACTGGGTGACCATCATGCTTTCCCAGACCCTGGGCACCGCGCTGGGCGACTGGACGGCCGATACCGCCGGGCTGGGTTATCTTGGCGCGGCCGCCGTATTCGGCGTGCTGCTCGCGCTGGTCGTCGCAGCGTACTATTGGACCAAGATCTCGCGCACCAAGCTCTTCTGGGCGGCCTTCGTCCTGACGCGTCCATTGGGCGCCGTGGTCGGCGACTTCCTCGACAAGCCGGTCCGCGCGGGCGGGTTGGCGCTGAGCCGCTACTCTGCGTCCGCCGCACTGCTGACCTTCATCGTCGCGTGCCTTGTGCTCTTCCGGCATCGTGCGGCGACCAAGGGTCATTGACCCAGCAGACAGCTCGGGTGAACCCGATGACGGTTCCGCGTGGACGAGCTGCCCACGCTTTGACGGGTTCCGTCATCTTCCCAGGGTGAACCCGTTGTTCACCGATGGATCGCCGGGTCAAGGTCCTCTTCAGTCCCCTCCTGCCCCCAAGACGAAACCCCCGCTTGCGGCGCCAACCACAAGCGGGGCATCGCGCGGCCAACTGCAGCGAGATTGGCGTCGGCGGCTCCGGTTGGACTCGCTCCAGGTGGCCTGGCCTGAACCAGGGTCGGAGAGAGGGCCACAACTCGGAGAACTGGAGGCGGCACCCGGATTCGAACCGGCGCGTCAAGGGCAATTGGAAACTAGCGCGAGGCTACCACAAGGTCCGGGGGGACAGCTGGCAAGTAGCGGTTGATTCGCCGGGCGTGTAAGGGGCAATTGAAGCCCACAGGTTGAGCGCGCTGACAGCCGCCCAGGGCGGAACGGCTGGGTGACCCTCGATGCGGCGCCTGGGTTGACGGAGCGGCGCAGGGGAGGCCTCAGGAGGCCGGGATCCGATCACCAGCGGGTCAGGAGGCTTCCCGGCTTGGCGCCAGCCTCAAGCCGGCCAGGCGCCCACGCGGAATCAGAGCACCGCGAGCGCCGGGTCTTCTGCAGTGCATTGCCCCGCCGTCAGTCGTATGTGCTGGCGCCCCGCCTTCGCCGCCTCGGGACTGTGCGTGACCAGCACCACCGTCCGCCCCTCCTTCTCGTTCAGATCCCGGAGGATGGCCAGGATCTCTGCGGCCAGGGCTGGATCGAGATTGCCGGTCGGCTCATCGGCCAGGATGACCTTGGGGTCGTTGCTCAACGCGCGCGCGATGGCGACACGCTGCTGCTGTCCGACGGAAAGCTCACGAGGCAGATGGTCCATCCGGTCCGCCATTCCCAGGCGATCCAGAAGCGACCTCGCCCGCTGCGTCTGGTCGCCGTTGGTGGACGCACCGAGTGACGCCGGGACCATGACGTTCTCGTAGGCGCTCAGGTAGGGAATCAAGTTGAAGCTCTGCAGGACGAACCCCACGCTCCGATTGCGGTACCCGGCGAGACGCTTCTCGTCGAGACTACCGAGGTCGGTCCCCTCGAACACCACCTGTCCGGAGGTTGGCCGGATCAGACCGCCGAGTGTCAGGAGCAGCGTGGTCTTCCCGGAGCCCGACGGACCCGTGACCGCAGTGAAACTCCCCCGTTCGATGCTGAGGGAGATGTCCCAGAGGGCGTGGACGACCCCGCGTCGGCTGGCATAGGACTTCGTGATGCCCTGAAGCGTGAACATCGCTAGGACTCCTGGAGGATCGAGGCCGGATCGAGGCGAGTGGCGCGGTAGGTCGGGTACCAGCTCCCGAGCACGGCGATCACCAGGGAGATCAGGACGGACCAGGCAAGGTAGATCGGGATCGGCTGGACGGACAATCCTGCGAGCTGCGGACCGAGGATCAGGGCAGCGATCGTCCCGACAGCGTAGCCGCCGATCCCGCCCAGGACACCCAGGACGATCGACTTCGCGAAGAACAGACGGTAGATGCTCCCGCGGGTCGCGCCGAGCGTGAGGAGCGTGCCGATCTCGCGCCTGCGCTCCTCGACGTTGGCCCACATGTAGTTCGCGATCGAGATCGCGCCCACGAGCACGATGATCACCAGCAAGATCAGGGAGACCTTCGCCAACAAGCGATTGGTCTCGATCTGGGTGTTCACGATCTGGCCGATGGTCGTGATCCGGGTGTCCGGCAGGATGTTCCGCAGTTTCCCGAGGAGCCCGTCGGAGATCGCGGAGCAGCAGCCCATGATCTCGATGGCGCTGACCTGCGCTCCGGTCCCGAGCAGGCCCTGCACCACGTGCAGGTGCGCGTAGATGCGATCGTCGTCGATCGTGCCCGTCTCCGGCAGGATGCGCGCGGCCGAGAACTCGCGTCCCTCGATGGTGACCCTGCCGCCTGCCCGAAGGTTCAGGCGCTGGGCGGCGACGCTCCCGAGCAGCACCTCCGTCGGTGCGAGCGCGGTGATCGCCTTGCGCTGGAGGCGCTCGTCGGCATAGGAGGGGCCCTTCTTCGCGACCTCGGGGCTCGGGCCGCAGGCTGCGGCGAGCGCCGCGCCGGCCAGACCGGCGCTCTGCCAGATCGGTTTCGAGGCAAGCTCGTTGGCCGGCAGGATGCCCGTGAGGATGACCGGAACGCTGCCGACCCTGACCCGTCGCGTGAGCTTGGGGGACAGGTTGTCGACGCCCGGGAGCATGGAGGTGGCGAGTCGCTCCACGTAGTCCTCGGGGAAGGTCGGGGCGTCGATGTCCGCGGTATAGTAGTCATCCACGGAAGCGGCCTGTGGCAGCACCAGGATGTTCGCGCCGAGGTTGTCGAGCTTGATCTTGACGGCCCGCTCCGAGACGGAAGCGACCGACTGGATGGCGACGATGACGGCGATTCCAAGGGTGATCGCGAGAAGCCCGGAGATCATCCGGGACTTCCGCAGCCACAGTTCCTTCCAGAGGATGGTGCGGAGGTTCATGCCGACCCGCCGCTACTTCTTGGCCGGAGCGCAGGAACTCGCCGCACCCGGACCGCAAGCACCGGGGCCGCAGCCGCTCACGACCCTGGTCGCCGCCTGGACGAGATTGGCCACATCCTGGACTTCCGTGTACGAGCCTGTGACCTGGCCCTGCGCATTGACCACCAGCGTCACCGGCTCCTTCGCGGCGGAGTCGATCTTGAGTTGGGAGAGGAAGGCCGCTTCCCGGGGATCCGCCATGTCGATGCGGACCAGCGCGGACTTGTCGCCCATCTTGCCGCATGCCGCGACGCAAGCCGCGACCGCCTTGGGCTCGCGGGGCATGCCCTTTCGGCTCACGGTGATGAACACGGGCTTGCCGCCCTGGAGAGCCTGCATGATCTCCGCCTGCTTGGGCGAAGGAACCGCGCTCAGCAGGACCGCCGGCGTCGCCTGGGCAGCCAGCACTCCCGCCACCAGGACGCCGTTTCGCGCCGCGACGAGGATCAGCGGCACGGGTGCGCCGGCCAGCCGCAGCTTCGCCACGTACTCGGCGTTCGCCGGGGCGGAACGGTCCAGTTCCAGCAGGACCGACCCGCTGACCTGCTTCATGGTCTGGCGGATGACGTCCCGTGCCTGAGCCATACCGGTCGCGCTCTGATCGTAAACCAGGATGAAGGCGATCTTCTGCTGCTTGGCGGCGGACTCCACGTCACGCTGCGTCGAGGCCGAGGCGACCGGTCCCAGGGTGCAGAGCAACAGCAAGGCGAGTCCGAGGCCACGGCGATTCATCGTTACCCCCTCAGGTGGTGGATGTCCCAGCTCTCGACGAAGACGAAGTCCAAGGCGGGCCCATCGCAGCCGCCTTCATGGTCAGGAGGCCTCCCTCGGGGTGGGTCATCACGGGCAGCACCCACCGGAGCGTTTGATCCTGGCGGCGCGGCGGGAATCAGTGGCCAGTCCCGGCACCCCGGCAAAGCAGTGTCCCAAGCAGCCGACGAGACGCTGATGGAAGGGAGATTCTGGCGGGCGGAGCCGGTAAAAGGCCCAGAGCCCCTGCTTGCGGACGTCAACGAGTCCAGCCCGGTGCAGGTAGCCCAGGTGGCGGGACACGCGCGCTTGCGGCACCTCGAGGATCGTCACGATGTCGCTAACGCAAAGCTCTCCGTCCTTCAGGAGATGAAGGAGCCGGAGCCGTGTGCGGTCGGCGAACGCGCGAAACATCCGCTCGACCTGTGCCGGTGAGGACCTCGCGACTGTATGCACGTAGGCGATTCTAGTTCGCCCACTCACCTGCGTCAAGGTTAGGGCTCAAGTTAGGGCTCAAGTGCGGCTCGGATGCTGCAGTTCATGGGGTGCCCAAGTCCACGGAAACGCCTAGGGATCGGCTCCGAGACGAAGCCAGCAGCGCCCGAACTTTCCGAAGGCAAAGCTGAGTCGCGCGGGATCCTTGAGCTTGGCGAGCACGTCACGGTGCACGTGGACCGCAAGGCCGTCCCCCTCGAGACCCTCGTAGGCGGCCGCGTCCTCAGGAATCTCGAGCGACCCGACCGGGCCGAGGTCGACCCTTCATCAGCCGTGCATGATCGCCTGGAGCGAAATGCACAGAACCCCGCCCCGGGCGCCGATGTAGCCCCGCACTTCCGCGGACTCGAAATGAGCCTGACGCATGGCTTTACTATGCCACAAGCTGAGCCCGACCGCTGGGTTGGTTGCGGATCTGACGGCCGACCATGACCGCCCACGCATTCACAGCGATCGGAGGAGGTGACTTGACGAGCCCCGGCGTCCCTCCTACACTTCGCCATGTGACGAAGTGACGAAGGGAGACACTCCATGCGCGATCTCGAACTCACCCTCAAGGCGGCCGGCGACCCTACCCGCACACGGATCCTCAAGCTCCTGGAGGGACGCCCGCTCTGCGTTTGCCAGGTCCAGGCAGTCCTGCGCCTGGCCCTCTCCACCGTGTCCAAGCACCTGACGATTCTCAAGCAGGCCGGACTCGTCGAGGATCGACGCGACGGGAAGTGGGTCGAATACTGCCTCTCGGGTGCGCCGGACCATTACGCCAGCGCGGTGCTGGCGCTGTTGCGTGGCCCCCTCGACCGGGACCCAGTCATCCTTGCGGATCGCAAGCGCCTTCGGGAAGTCCTCGCCGTGCCGCTTACTCAGCTCTGCAGTCTCCCTCCCGCCGGGATTCCCACCTTCTCCCGGACACGCCCGCGCCGCGCTCAGCGGAAGGAGCCGCAACATGCCTGAGCCCTTCCCCCGCCTGCTCTTCGTCTGCATCGAGAACTCCTGCCGCTCCCAGATGGCGGAGGGCTTCGCCCGGGCTCTCGGAGGTGAGCACGTCGCCGCCTTCAGCGCGGGCTCGCGGCCGTCCGGGCAGGTGAACCCGCGCGCGGTCCAGTTCATGGCCGAGAAGGGAATCGACCTGAAGCCGCAGCAGTCGAAGGGCCTCGACGACTTGCCCACCGGAATCACCTGGGACTACGTCGTGACCATGGGCTGCGGAGACGCCTGCCCGTGGCTGCCGACGCGCCATCGCGTGGACTGGGATCTGCCCGATCCCAAGACTCTCGACGACGACGGCTTCCGGCACGTACGTGACCGCATCGAGCAACTGGTCCATGGGCTCATGGATGAAGCGACGCGACCCGGTGGCAACAAGAAGGAGCAAGGACGATGACGCGGAATGCCGCAACCACGGAGGATGTCGTGACAGGCCATGACAAGAACCGGAGCACTGGCGGCATTGTCGGTCGGCTCTCGTTCCTCGATCGCTTCCTCACCCTGTGGATCTTCCTCGCCATGGCCATCGGGGTCGGCGGGGGCTTCCTGTTCCCGCAGATCGTGCCGTTCATCAATCGCTTCAACGTCGGCACCACTTCCATACCCATCGCCGTCGGCCTGATCCTGATGATGTACCCACCGCTGGCGAAGGTCCGCTACGAGGAGATGGGCCGCGTCTTCCGCAACGGCCGTGTGCTGGCACTCTCGCTGGTCCAGAACTGGGTGGTCGGACCGATCCTGATGTTCGGCCTGGCGGTCCTGTTCCTGCGGGACAAGCCCGAGTACATGGTTGGCCTCATCCTGATCGGCCTGGCGCGCTGCATCGCCATGGTCATCGTCTGGAACGACCTCGCAAAGGGTGATAGCGAGTACTGCGCGGGCCTGGTCGCGTTCAACTCGATCTTCCAGGTGCTCTTCTTCTCGGTCTACGCCTACGTCTTCATCACGCTCGCGCCGGCGTGGTTCGGCCTGAAGGGTGTGGCCGTGAACATCACGATGGCCGAGATCGCGAAGAGCGTCTTCATCTACCTCGGCATCCCCTTCCTCGCCGGGATCATCACCCGCTTCAGCCTGATCGCGGCGAAGGGGAAGGACTGGTACCAGCGCCGCTTCATCCCGAAGATCAGCCCGATCACGCTCATCGCCCTGCTCTTCACCATCGTCGTGATGTTCTCGCTCAAGGGCGAGAAGATCGTCCAGTTGCCTTTCGACGTGGTGCGCATCGCCATCCCGTTGCTCATCTACTTCGTGGTCATGTTCGTGGTCTCGTTCTTCATGAGCAAATGGGTGGGCGCGAACTACCCCCAGTCGGCGACCCTTTCGTTCACGGCAGCGTCGAACAACTTCGAGCTGGCCATCGCGGTGGCGGTGGCGACCTTCGGCATCCACCACGGCGCCGCCTTTGCCGCTGTCATCGGGCCGCTGGTCGAGGTGCCTGCCCTCATCGGGCTGGTGAACGTGGCGCTGTGGTTCCGGCGGCGCTACTTCCACCTCGAGCTGACGCCTGCCTTGGCGCAGCGCGCCGAAGGGGCGCACTCATGAGCGAGGCGGCGCCACCTCGCACCAAGACCCGCCGTAGCCTGCCGCTGCCCTGGCGTGTCGCCTTGGGTCTTCTCGCCTGGGTGGCGCTCTATGCCGCCCTCGGCCCCCTCTCCCGCTGGCTGGCATACACCGTGTTGCGCGCTTCGCCGTCGACCCACTTCGGCTCCGCGTTGGAGTTCTTCATCTTCGACACACCGAAGGTGTTGATGCTCCTAACGCTCGTCGTCTTCGTCGTCGGGGTGATCCGCTCGTTCTTCACGCCAGAGAAGACGCGGGCGATGCTGGCGGGCCGCAAGGAGTCCGTGGGCAACCTGATGGCCGCGGGCCTGGGCGTGGTCACCCCGTTCTGCTCCTGCTCAGCCGTGCCGCTCTTCATCGGCTTCCTCACCGCCGGGGTGCCGCTTGGCGTGACCTTCTCGTTCCTGATCTCGGCCCCGATGGTCAACGAGATCGCCTTGGCCCTGCTGTTCGGCCTGTTCGGCTGGAAGGTTGCGGCCCTTTACGTCGGCACCGGCCTGGTGATCGCGATCGTCTCCGGCTGGGTGATCGGGCGGCTGCACATGGAACGTCACGTCGAGCCGTGGGTCTACACCGCGGTCTCCGAAGTCGGCTACGACGCCTCGAGCCTTGGCTGGGACATCCGCCTGCGCATGGGCGTCGAGGCGGTGCAGGACATCGTCGGCAAGGTCTGGCCGTACGTACTCGTCGGCATCGCCGTCGGTGCGGCGATCCACGGCTGGGTGCCGGAGAACTTCATGGCCCGCGTCATGGGCAAGGGCGCGTGGTGGTCGGTGCCGCTGGCGGTCCTGATTGGCGTGCCGATGTACTCCAACGCTGCCGGCATCATCCCGGTCGTCCAGGCGCTCCTCGGCAAGGGCGCCGCGCTGGGCACCGTCCTCGCCTTCATGATGGCCGTGATCGGGCTCTCGCTGCCCGAGACCATCATCCTTCGCAAGGTCCTCCGCCCCCGGCTCATCGCCGTCTTCCTCGGCGTGGTCAGCCTCGGGATCATCGCCGTCGGCTACCTGTTCAATTGGCTGATTTGATGACTCTTCAAGGAGACGCTGCCATGACCACCATCGAAGTGCTCGGGCCCGGGTGCAGCAAGTGCAAGGTGCTCTACGAGCGCACGCGCCAGGCCGTGCAGGAGCTCGGGCTCACCTGCGAGGTCGAGAAGATCACCGACCTCAACGTGATCGTGGGCTACCGGGTCATGTCCACGCCGGCGCTGGTGGTGGACGGCCAGGTGAAGCTGGCCGGCAAGGTGCCCTCGGTCGAACAGATCAAAGCCATCCTGTCGTAGAGTTCGTCGCGCATTCGCGACGCGGTTCCTCGCGTGAGCCGTGTCGAAGGAGGATTCCCGTGAGAGGTCGCTTCGCATCCACCACCCTGTTACTCGTCGGGCTGGCGCTCCTTTCCGCCGTGCCCGCCTTCGCAGGCAAGGCTCCCAAAGCTGCTGCGCCGGCCCCGGCGCCAGCCACGCTCCCGCGTCTGGTGGACCTGGGCGCTACGAAGTGCATCCCATGCAAGCGCATGGCGCCCATCCTCGAGGCACTCAGGGTGGACTACGCGGGCGCGGTGGACGTGCAGTTCGTCGACGTGTGGCAGAACCCCGACGCCGGACGACCCTACAAGATCCGGCTGATCCCGACCCAGGTCTTCTTCGACCGGAAGGGCCGGGAGCGGTTCCGACACGAAGGCTTCTTCGCCCGGGAGGAGATCGAGCAGATCTTCAAGGACAGCCTCGGCGTGACCCTGCGCCCGGCGACGGCGAAGTAGCCGGGACCGGCCGCGTGGACTTCCTCGAGAGCCTCAGCGAGCAACTGGCCTCGGTCATCGCTCACAGCCCCGCCCTGGCGCCGCTGGCCGCGTTCCTGGGCGGCGCGCTCACTGCGCTCAATCCCTGCGTGCTGGCCATGGTCCCGCTCCTGGTCGGCTTCTCGGCGGGCCTGGTGGGACGTGGGGCGGCTGAGCGCCCCTGGCGCAGGACGCTGGGGTTCTCCCTCCTCTTCGTGGTGGGCTTCGCGCTCGAGCTGGCGCTGCTGTTCACCGTCTTCTCGAGCGCCACGGCGCTCCTAGGTGCGCCGTGGTGGCGCTACGTCATCGCGGGTGTGTGCCTCGTTGCCGCGCTGCACCTCCTGGGTTGGCTCCGCCTGCCGGCGATCCCCATGCCTTCGGCCGTCACGCGCACGGCGGGCGCGGTGGGTGCGCTCAGCCTCGGCTTCGTGTTCGGGGTCGTCTCCCTGCCGTGCACCGGGCCGGTGCTGCTGCTGCTGTTGGGGCTGGTGCCGCAAATCGGCCCTGCCGCGGCGGGCGGCCTCCTGTTCGCCTATGGTCTCGGGCACTCGCTGCTGCTGCTGGTGGCCGGTACCTCGGTCGGGGCGGCCGCCGCGCTGGCGCGCCCGGGGCGACTTCAGACCACCACGCGCTGGGTGCGGTGGGGAGCGGCGGTGCTCATCCTGGCCGGAGGAGCGTGGCTGTTCACGCACTGAAGGAGCGGAACCGCGACCTTGCGCGAGCTACGGAGCGGCTTCGAGGCGAAGCACGCAGCGGCCGAAGCTACCGAAGGCGAAGGTCAGCCGCTTTGGGCTCTGGAGGACGGTGAGCACGTCGCGTTGGACGTGGATCGCGACGCCCTCCGCGTCCAGGCGCTCGTAAGGATCCCGTGCCCCGGCTTCCGTCCGCCACGGACCCCTAGCGATGAGATGGAACAGTCCGTACCTCGACGAGCGTTCCCACGCGCTTCGCTGGCGCCGCGTTTGACCGCCTACTCTTCTTCGTGTTGCCTAATGCGCCGGAGGCAGCACCGTGAAGACGACTCTGCTCAGGCGCTTCAGCGTGTCGATGCCGGCCGCGCTGATGGAACGGCTCGACGTCATGCGCAAGGCCAAGGGCTACGAGAGCCGCTCCCAGGCAGTCGCCGACATGGTGCGCGGGCAGCTCGTGGAGCATCGCGCCCAGACCGGCACGCGCGAGATTGCCGGCAATGTGACGCTGGTGTTCGACCATCACAAGCGCAACATCCAGGCGCAACTGACCGGCATTCAGCACGATCACGGCAAGACGATCATCGCCGCGATGCATGTCCACCTCGACCACCACAACTGCATGGAGGTCCTCGCCGTTCGAGGTCCGGCCGGCGCGGTCAGGGAGCTTGCGGATCGCCTGACCAGAGTCAAGGGTGTGAAACCTGGAAAGCTGACCATGACGACGACGGGAACGGAGTCCCACCGCTAGAGAGGCCGCCATGAAGCCGGGACCGATCACGAACAGCCTTTCGCCCCGACTCGTTCCACTGGACGCGATGGCTGAGAGCTACCTTCCGGTGCTCAATGGGCCTCCCGAGAGCGTCACCATGCGCTCGGGGTACGTGACACTCCATCCTCAGGAATCCGTCGGCAGACACTCCACTGGGGCAAATGAGGAGCTTGTCGTGGTGCTCTCGGGTGCTGGCGAGATGCGCTTTCCTGCGCACGAATCATTGCGCCTTCTGGCCCGTGCACGGCGTACTGCCCACCGCACACCGAGCACGACGTCACGAACACGGGCAACGAGTCACTGCGCTACGTCTACGTCGTCGCCAAGGCGTGATGCTGACCTGTTCAGTCCCGCACGAAGGAGGTAGGCCGTGAACACGATGGAAAGCGATGTTCGGATTGCCGACCGTGTGACGCTTCCGGATCTCGGTCTTCGCGCGATCTCGACGCAGGCGGTGCTGCTCGCGCTTTCGGCGGCCGTCTTGCCGGCGGTGTCACACCTCGCGGGCCTTCCCGTCCGGTGGCTGCTAGTGGTGGGTTCGAAGGGAGTTGCGAAGGTAGGACAAGGCCGTGCCCCCTTGAGCTTCGTCGACGCCGTTTGCCCGGCGCGAAAGGGGCTGCTTTACTCTCTGTCGATGCGCTGCCACCGCTGCCTCATGCATCGTTCTGGTGCTGCGGCCCGGTCTTCCGGTTGCGCCGTCGACTGTCTTGGCTGCCCGGGCTCAAGATCCGCGTGATCGTGGTTGGTCCAAGCGTCCCGCTCGCGTCCGGATCGTAACGAACTCCCCTTCCACCCCGAGGAGTGAAGCGCGTGCCATACACCAGCCTTCCCTCGCCCGCCCACGGGCGCCCTGCCGAAGCGTGCACCCACCGCTCCTCCCGGCTACGTGCCCTGGCGGCGTTGATGCTCCTCGCCGTGCTTCCCGAATTGGCCCGCGCCTGCGCCTGTGGCTGCGGCGTGTTTGAGGTTGGCAGCGCCTCGATGTTCCCCACTCAGAGCGGAGGCATGTTCTCGCTCGAGTACGACTTCATGGACCAGAACCTCAACTGGAGCGGGTCCGCCTCGGCGCCGGCGTCCGACAATGCCGACAAGCAGATCCGAACGAGCTTTGTCACCGCGAGCGCGCAGTACATGGTGACCCGCTCGTGGGGCGCGGCCGTCGAAGTGCCGTACTGGAATCGGCTCTTCAAGACGACCAACGACGACGGCAATGTCGTGGACTTCACCCATGGCGCGGTGGGCGACGTGCGCGTGCGGGGCATCTACACCGGGTTTTCGGCTGACCTCTCGACGGGCGTCACGGCCGGACTCAAGCTACCGACCGGCGACTACAAGTACGCCAACTTCGATCGCGATACGGAGATCGGCACCGGCAGCACGGACCTGCTGTTGGGCGTGTACCACATCGGACCGCTCACGGCGGACCGGAATTGGATCTGGTTCGTCGACGGGCAGTGGGCGCGGCCTTTCGCGTATTCCGGGGAGTACAGGCCGGGCTCCGAAGTGGACCTGACGGCAGCGGTTTCGCACGCGGGCTTCCGATTTGGAGCCGCCACGGTGGCGCCGCTGATCGAAATCATCGGAGCGACGCGCGCACACGACCAGGGCGCCGACGCGAACCCGGGCGACAGCGGCTACACTCGCGTGCTGGCCGCCCCCGGGCTCGATGCGAGCCTCGCGAGGCTGCGCGCAACACTGACCGTTGACGTCCCGCTCTACGAGCACGTCAACGGCAACCAACTCGTCGCCCCAGCCCTGTTCAAGTTCGTGATCGGGCACTCGTTCTAGCCAGGCGCCTTCCACGGTGTCGGGGTTGCTAGCGATGGCTGCTCGCAGCGGCCACCGCGGAAGGGCTTGCGCGCGGGCGGAGCGTCGAAACCGCAGTGCAGCCCCCGGTAGCGCACGCCCTGCAGGGTATACGGGTGGAACGCGCTGCGGCGATGGTTTCACCGTCGCCTGGCCATTGGCCTGCCGTAGGAACTCCTTCGCTCAAGCGCCCGCCCGCTCGCTGCCCCCCGCGCGCATCTGGCGCTGGACCGCAATCCGTTGACGCAGAGTCACGGCTACCCCCAGCACGAAGAGCAGCACGGTCAACGAGACCAGGATGCTCGGTGCTGCCGGCAGATCGAACTGGATCGAACCGAGCAGGCCGAGGAGGCTTCCAGTGAACCCGAACACCCAGCCGATCGCCAGTGCCGGCCCGGTGCGCTGCGTCGCCATCAGTCCGGCCACTGCGGGGATGACCAGCAGCCCGAACACCAGCAGCACCCCGGCGATCTGCACGCTCGAGGTGACGACGAAGCCGAAGATGCCGTAGAAGGCGAGGTCCCACCAGAACAGCCGGCGACCGCGGCCCTCGGCCCCCTTCGGGTCGTTGGTGATCTCGAAGAACGGCTTGCGCAACAGGAAGTGCGCCAGCCCGACGACGGCGTAGAGCACCGCGGTCTTGAGCACGTGGTGCGGGTCGACGGTGAAGAGACTGCCCGCCAGCGTCTCCTTGAGGTGCTCGGGACCCGAGGGGCTCTTCTCCAGCACCAGGAACACCGCGGCCTGCGCGGTGGCGAAGACGATCCCGATGAAGGCCTCGAGCGGCGCCCGCCGTTCCTGTCCGCGCAGCCAGGCGAAGGCCGCGGCACCCACGAAGGTCATGCCGAGCGCGATCAGGTAGGTGAAGGACCTCGTTCTCGTTCACCCGCAGCACCAGCGCGAGCGCGACCCCGAGCGCCGCCATCTGCGCCAGCGCGAGGTCAACGAAGATGACCCCGCGCCGCACGATGTGAAACCCCAGGTAAGCGTGGATCCCGGCCAGCACGAGGCTGGCGACCAGTGCGGTCCAGAAGAACGGCAACGACAATGCAGCCGTCATGGGCGGGCCTTTGGGCTAGCGCCGGCCAGCAGGCCGAGCACGGCATCGAAGTGGGCGAGGTAGCTGCCGGCCTGCGGGCCGTCGCACGACGGCGAGACCTTGATCACGTGCACCCCGGCCTCACGGGCCAGGAACTTCCCGGCATCGTCCGAGAAGTAGGGTTCCTGGATCAGCGTCGTCACGCCACGCTGCTTCGCGATGTTCACGAGCTCCTGGAGGTGCTTCGCGGTGGGCGGGATCCCCGGCACCGGTTCGGCCGTGGCTGCGATCTCGATCCCGTAGGCGTGGCCGAGGTAGATCCAGGAGGCGTGGTAGGTGAATACGGTCCGGACCGGCAGCTTCGCCACGAGTTGCTGCCCGCGCTCGTAGGCGGCCTCCGCCTCCTTCGCGAAAGCCTCGGCTCGTGCGCCGTAGTCGGCCGAGTGCGCGGGATCGAGCCGGGCCAGCTCCTCCGCGACTTCACGCGCGACGATGACGCCGTTGCGCGGGTCGAGCCAGTAGTGCGGATTGCCGAACGGGTGCACGTCGCCCATCGAGGCGTTGACGTTCGTGGGCTTCTCGAGCGGCGTGATCCCCGCGCCGCAGTCGAGCACCTTGAGCTTCGCGTTGCGCGAGCCGTCGATGATGCCGTCGGCCCACTGGTCGAGCCCGAGCCCGACCTTGAGGTAGAGGTCGGCGCGCGAGACCTGCACCATGTAGGAGGGCAGCACCTCCACGCGATGGACATCGGCATTGGGGCGGGCGATGGCGAAGACCTCGACCTGGTCGCCACCGACAGAGCTGGCGATCGAGGCGAGATCGGTGAGGGATGCGGCTACGCGGAGCTTCGCAGAGGCGGCGCCGGGGACGAGTGCGAGGAGCGCGAGTCCCGCAGCGAAGACGACGAGTCGGAATGACGTTCTCATGGGTTCGCTCCTCTAGAACTGGTGGGCCTTGTGCGGGCCCATCGAGTAGATGACGCGCAGCGTGAGCGTGTTGATGGCTCGCGGATTCACGGACACGCCGGTGGGCGTGCCGGGCAGGAGGCGGTTCCATTCCAGCCGGAAGGAACTGGTCTCCTCCATGAGCGCGAGCCCGACGAACGCGCCCACCGCCTGGTCCCAGGTCTTCGTCCAGCGTTCGGCTGCTGGTAGCGCTCGTAGGAGAACCCCGCGTCGTAGCGCGGGCTGAAGTTGTAGTCCGCGTAGAGGTAGCCACCGAGCGGCTGCACCCGGGACTTCGTGTACACGGCCGCGACCGAGTCCCAGCCTGCTTCCTCGCGGTCGAGTTTCAGCACCTCGCACTGCACGACCAGGTAGGAGTTGGCCGAAGTCCACAGCTTGAGCTTGCCGGAGGCGTCGTAGATCGCTGTGCGCGTAGAGGCGGCCACGTTGTTCGTGCCGCCCGTCGCGTAGAGAGCGAGTTCGTAGCCCGAGCGGTCGCCGATCGAGCCGAACCCGCTGAGCGCGCCGACGAACGCGGGCCGCGCCTCGGCGGCGCGGTCGCCACCCTGCGGATCGGCCTCCAGCGGGTCGTTCGTGCTGCCGCTCGGCGCCCGCGGGATCCGGAATGTGTCGCCCTGCAGCCAGTCGCCCGAGACGGTGAGCGAGAACGTGCCGGGCAGCGGTACGCGCTCCGAGAGCGAGACGCCGGTTTCGTCGAAGGACTCCTCGCCCGGTAGATACGCGGCGAGCACGTGCGGCCGGTCCGCGAACGGCACGGCGTGCGGGTGCATCTGGTTCAGCTTGCCGAAGCCGACGCGATACTTGCCACCCTTCAGCGCGAGCCCGCCCGGCAGACCGCGGAAGAGCGTGAAATAGCCCTCCTCGAGGGAGAGGCCGTCAGTCCCCAGGGAAGTGACGAAGTAACCCTTCGCGAAGGGGTTCAGGTAGGAGTCGTAGACCATCTCGACCTCGCCCTGGTCGAATGTGATCCGCTTGGGTGACGTGGCCGACGGGTCGTCGGTCCAGTGCATGAAGGGCTGGCCGAGGACGGAGATATCCGGATTGACGACGCCGGCGCAGGCCACGGGCGGGCCGAGCACGGCTGCCAAGAACGAGAGCAATGAGGATCGCGGGACTGCGTGACATGGAGGTCTCCCTTGAAGAGGTCGCGTGCCGGGAGCGTGCGCGCCACCTCGCACCCGCTGGACTGCTGGCGCGAGGCGGGACGGACTCTGCTCGTTCGATCGTTGGCGCGCCGGGGGCGCGCTGTCAGCACCTCAGATCGAAGGCGGAGCGCGACTCGAGGGTGAGGCGGGACCGGTGGAGCGGGGTACGTCCGCCGATGCCTGGGCCACGCGCTCGACGTGCAGCGTCGGCGCGGGATCGATCTTCGCAACCGTGGCGGTCGCGGGTGCGTGACTCAGCGTGCAGATCGCGCAAGGGTGCGAGCTGTCCTCGCGGGCGTGGTGGTGCACCCCGCTCGCGACGAGCGCGAGCAGCAGCAGCAACCCCGGCAGGAGCGCCAGCCGGCGGGTGCGAGACGAGGGCAACAGGCGATGTACGTCCATGGCGTTTGCTCTTCCGATACGGCAGGAGTGGCAACGATGCGACCAGAGACTCTAGCCCCGCTGCTTCGCCTCGTTGTCAGGCTTCTGCAATCCAGGGGCGCGGAACTCACGCAGGACTCGAGGATGCTCTTGGAGGCGGCACCCGGATTCGAACCGGGGAATAAGCGCTTTGCAGGCGCTCGCCTTACCACTTGGCTATGCCGCCTCAGGGGCATTGAAACTAGCATCCCGCCGATGGCCTCAGCAAGCCGCCCGACGCGTCCTTACCCGGCGGCCTCGAACACCCCCGCCCGCACATCGCCGATGACCACGCGTGCGAGGCGTCGCTCCGCGTCCGCCCGCCGCAGCACATCCGCGAGCCGGCGCCCCTGGGCCATCGCCTGCGGCGTGGCCACCTGGTTCACGAACGCGATGACCTCGCAGCCGGGCGCAACCCGCGCCAGGTAGCCGTCGCGGTGCAGCACGATGCCGGCCACGTCCTCCGCCGTCACGACCGCCCCGGACGGACGGCCGAGCCGCTCGCGCAGCAGTGCGGCGCGGTGCACGTGGGCATCGTCCATCGGCGCCCCCAGGCAGTCCGCACCGATGACCGCGATGACCAGGTCGGCACGCGGCGAGACCACCGGCTCGTGGTCCGCGTGCGCCTTGAGCGCTCGCCCTGCGGCGCCATCGGCCTCGACCAGCACGTGCTCCGCGACGCGCGCGTCCACCAGCGCGTCGAGCACTGCGACGGTCAATCCAACGACCTTCCGCCCTCCCACGGGGTCCGGCGCCACGGCGGTCACGTGCCGCTGTGCGGCGAACGCGGCGCGCAGGCGCTCCACCAGCGACGCGGCGTCCGAGCCCAGCACGACACAGGCGGACTGTGCGGGCACCGGGTAGAGGATGCGCGTGGTGGTGGTGGTGAGCACCGAGCGCCCCTCGGCGGCCAGCGCGTGCGCGGCGGCGAACATCAGCGTGGTCTTGCCGCCGCCGCCGATCAGGTGGACGTAGCGCCGCTCCCGCAGCCCGAGCGCGTCGAGGATCACTCGGGGCCCCGCCGGCCGGCGTGGGCCACCACGATCTCGAGCACGCTGCCGCTGATGATGCGCGCCTTGTCCGACAGCGTGGAGCACATGGCGGCGTCGCCGCGGGGATCCACGTCCGCCAGCTTGAAGCCCGTGGTCACGGTCAGGCCGGACCACAGCAGGCCGCGCAGCACGCCCGCGATCCGCGACTTCGCCTCGATCCCCGCCACGCTCCCCAGCGCGTCGCCGGCCGCGACCGGCTCGCCGATCGCGCGTCGGCTGGTGAAGATCCCGTCGGCCGGCGCCCGGACGACGCGCTCGTGCGTGTACCCGCCGATCTCGCCGGGCGCGCCGGTGTCCCCCGACGACGGCCCGCTCGCGATGATGCGCCCGAGGTCGTGCCCGCGCATGGTCTCGACCACGAAGTGAACGTCCCGCGCCGGCCACCAGGCCGGGCCCCAGGCCGATCACCAGGGGCGCGTCGTCCAGGTGGTTGTCGAGGTTGTGCTTGAGGATGCGCGCATCGACGATCACGTCGGGGCGCCAGAGCGTGACGAGCCGGGCCCCGGGGTCCACGCAGACCGGGATGTGCCGCCACTCGCCCCGGGCGCGCGCGGCCACCTCATCGATCGTCGAACGCACGCCGCGCACCCCCTCGACCTCGATCTCGCCCTGGTAGATCGCGGAACAGAAGGCGACCGTGCGCCGGATGGCGGTCGGGCGCTCGAGGTCGGTCATCGCGACGCGGTAGCCGCAGCGGAACAGGCGGTGCGCCGTCGCCGAGGCCTGCTCGCCGGCGCCCTTGACGAGCACCTTCTCGCGTCCGTCGTTCATCCGGCGTCCCCCGGCACGGCCAGGTCCGCGGGCCGGTCCACGTCGAAGAGCACCGCCTCGTCCGCGGTCTCGAGCTCCGCGACCCACTCCGGATGCGCCGTGATGATCGCGCGCGCGCCGACGTCCCCGCGGACGGCAAGCAGCGCCGCGCGCAGCTCGCGGCCCATCACCACCGGGTGGCCGCGGCGGCCGCCGTGGACCGGGACCAGGATCCGCCGGCCGGACGCCGCGTAGCCGGCCAGCAGGGCGGCGATCAGCCCCGGGGTGATCCCGGGCATGTCCGCCAGCGCGATGAGATAGGCCTCCGCGTCGGCGGGCACGGCCCGCACACCGGCACGCAGCGACGCGCCCATGCCCTCCTCGTGCTCCGGGTTCTCCACGAAGCGGCAGCGCGGCCGCGACCCCGGGCGCGGGGAAGCCGGGCGGGACGACGACCACCGTCTCGGCCACCGCGGGCGAGTCCACCAGCGCGTCCAGCGCGTGCTCGTAGAGCGGTCTTCCGCGCCAGGCCGCGAGCAGCTTCGGTCCACCGAACCGCCTGGACGAGCCCGCGGCCAGCAGGATGGCGGCGACGCGCATCGGACTACCGGTGGGCCCCGGTGCCCCTCAGCTCGGGCGCGGTGCGGCGGTGCTCGGCGAAGAGCTCGGAGAGCCGCTGCGCGGTGGCCATGACCGACTCCGGGCTGGTGCCGTCGGCGAACGGCAGCACCCGGCCGTCCTGCTTGAGCAGCCGCCCGCGCGCGACCACGGTGTCCACCTCGCTGCCGTCCGCCGCCCAGATGAGGTTCTCCATCAGGTTGTCGAGGCGCGTCGGCGTCAGGTTCGGCCGGTCCAGGCCGACCAGGATCCAGTCGGCGCGCCGGCCGGGCGCCAGCTCGCCCTGGTCCTGCCGCAGACATCCGCGCGGGCACGCTGGTGATCATCTCGAGCAGTTGCTGCGAGCGCAGCAGCGTGGCGTCCTGGTGCAGCGCCTTCTGGTACTGCGCGGCGAGCCGCGCCGCGGCCAGGATGTTCTGGTTGTCGCGCCGAACCCGAGCCGTCGGTCGAGATCGCCACCGGCACGCCGGCGGCGAGCATCTCGATCACCGGCGGCATGCCCGAGCCGAGGATGGTGTTGGCGAGCGGGTTGTGCACGACCTGCGCGCCGGTGCGGGCCAGGATCTCGACGTCCCGCGGGCCGCAGTTGACCTGGTGCGCCAGCACCGTGTCGCCGTCGAGGATGCCGATGGACTCGGCGAACTCGACCTCGCTCAGGCCCGGCTCGATCTCGGCGCTGAACCAGCGCGTGGTGCGCGGCTCCTCGGCGCTGTGGATGTGGAACAGCGTGCCGTGCTCGCGCGCCCAGCGCTTGAGCGGCACCAGCATCTCGCGGCTGTTCGAGAAGAACTGGTCCGGCCCCGGGCAGAAGGTGGTCCGCGCGAGGCCGGGCAACGCGAGCGCGTCGTCCAGGCGCGCGAGCGCCTGCTCCGGCCGGTCGAGCGCCTCCTTCACGTAGTTCCGGTCCTGCCCGCCGATGGCCACGATCATGGTCGTGCCCGCGGCCTCGTTCGCCTGCGCCAGCTCGCCGACGTGGAACTTGTTGAAGTTGCAGTGGTGGACCAGGCTCGTGGTGATGCCGTAGTGGATGTCGCAGACCCGGGCCAGGCGGTAGGTGACCAGGTGCGGCGACGAGCCCAGTTCGCGGTAGAGCCGCTCCTGCTGCGTGTTCATGAAGCTCGTGAACGGGTTGACCGCGTGGTCGAGCCAGTCGGTCAGCGGCTCGTCCTTGGCGATGCCGATGAGCGGCTGCTCGTGGTCGTGGCCGTGCGCCTTGACGAAGGCCGGCATCAGCACGGCGCGCAGCCGCGGCGCCTCCGCGCCCGGCGCCGGGTCGCCCACGACGTGCAGCGCGGAGCCGTAGGCCGCGCGGAGGCGCGCGCCGGTCCCGGGCGTGTAGCGGCCGACCTCGCGGATCGTCTCGCCCTCGCTCAGCAGGTAGCCGTCCGCGATGCGCTCGCCCCGGTCCGGCGCGGCCAGCGGGAGCAGGAACTCGGCGCGGCAGAGCATGAAGCGCGGCGTGTTCATCGCTTCGCCTCCCCGTCCAGCCGGCCCAGCGCCCGCAGGATCTTCTCCGCGCTGAACGGCCAGCTCCGCATCCACACGCCGGTCGCGTCGTGGATCGCCGCCGCGATCGCGGGCGCCGCCCCGTTGCAGGCGATCTCCGACACCGACTTGCTGCCGTACGGCCCGAAGGGATCGTTGGTCTCGACCAGCACCGCCCGGAAGTCGTCGGGCAGGTCGTGGATCATCGGCACCTTGTAGTCGAGCAGGTTCGCGTTGCGGCAGCGCCCCCGCTCGTCCAGCAGCATCTCCTCGAAGAGCGAGTGTCCGATGGTCTTGAGCGCGCCGCCGTACATCTGCCCCAGGGCCAGCTCGGGGTTGATGGGCGTGCCGCAGTCCTGCAGCGCGTAGTACTTCTGCACCTTGACCGCGCCGGTGCGCGTGTTCACCGCCACCTGGCAGAAGTGCGCGCCGTACGGGAACGCCGCCTTGTCGGTCGTGTAGCACGCGGAGCTCATCAGTTGCCCGGTGCCGGTGCCCGAGACCGTGAAGCGCGAGATCTCGGCGTAGGTGACCGGGCGCGAACCGCCCGTCGACCGTGGACGGGTACGCCAGCGCCAGGTCCGTCGACCGGCTCGCCCAGCATCCGCGCGGCGGTCTCGAGCAGCCTCTTCTTCATCTCCTGCGCGCGCGTTCAGCGCCGCGTTGCCCGAGAAGAACGTCCCGCTCGAGGCGTACGCGCCGTCGTCGTACGGCGTGACGTCGGTGTCCGCCACGATCAGCGAGACATCGCCGATGCCGCAGCACAGGCACTCGGCGACCAGCTTGACGACCAGCGTGTCGAGGCCCGTGCCCATGTCGGTCCCGCCGCTCAGCAGCATGAACGTGCCGTCGCCGAGCAGGGTGACCGAGGCGTTGGCCGAGTCGATGCCCGGCAGCCCGGAGCCCTGCTGGATGATCGCCACGCCCTTGCCGATCCGCACGTCGGGATCGTCGCTGTTCGCGCGCGTGCCCCAGCTCGATCATCGCGCTGCCCTGTTCGAGCGCCGGCCCGAGGCCGCAGCTCGAGACCTCCTGCGGGGTGCCCTCGCGCCCCTCGCCCAGGCACCGCAGGATCTCGAGCATGGTCCCCTCGCGCACCCGGTTCTTCTCGAGGAAGGCCAGCGCGGTCCATGCCCAGCGCGTCGGCCAACTCGGCGCAGGCCAGCTGCAGGGCGTACGAGCCCTGGGGCGCGCCGTAGCCCTGGTAGGCCCCGGCGGGCGGGATGTTCGTGTACCAGGTCCGTGACGTCGAAGTGGACGTTGTCGCACGAGCAGCAGCGGCAGGCTCTTCGAGCAGGCGTTCATCGGGACCGTCAGGCAGTGCGCCCCGTACGGGCCGGTGTTGGCGCGGACGTCCATCTGCACGGCGGTGAGCGTCCCGTCGCGCTTCGCCCCGAGGACGACCTTGATCTTCATCGGGTGGCGCGTGCGCGAGGCGATGAACTCCTCCTCGCGCGTCATGCGGTAGAGCACCGGCCGGCCGGTCACCCAGGTGGCGTACGCGGCGACCTCCTCGAGCACCATGTCCTGCTTGGCGCCGAAGCCGCCGCCGACGCGCTCCTTGATGACCCGCACCTGGTTCTCGTTGATGCCGAGGATCCGCGACACGATGCGGCGCACGTGCCAGGGGACCTGCGTCGAGGCGTGGATCACCAGCCGCTCGTCCTCGATGCGGGTGTAGACCACGTGCGGCTCGACCGGCGCCTGCTGGACCTGCGAGGTCTCGTACTCGCGCTCGATCACGACCTCGGCCTCGGCCAGGCCCCGCGCGACGTCGCCGATGCCGCCGGACACGCTGGCCGCGATGTTCCGGCGCGGGTCGCCGTGGATCGGGAACTGGTAGATGACCTTGCCGTCGCGGGGATCGGCGCCGCGGTTGTCGAGGTCCGCGGGCGCGCCGGCGACGTACTCGACCACGCCGTCGTGCAGCACGGGCGCGCCGGGCGCCGCGGCGGCCTCGATCGAGAGCACGGGCTCGAGCACCTCGTACTCGACCTTGATCTTGCGCAGCGCCTCCCGGGCGATCTCGACGGTCTCCGCCACGACCGCGGCCACGCGGTCGCCGACGTGGAGCACCTTCTCACCGAACATCTTGCGGTCGTAGGGCGAGGGCTCCGGGAACCCCTGCCCGGCGGTGTTGTACCAGACGTCCGGGCAGTTCTCGTGGGTCAGGACCAGCACCACGCCCGGCATGGCCTCGGCGCGGCTCGTGTCGATGGACCTGATGTAGGCGTGGGCGTGCGGCGAGCCCAGCACCTTCAGGTGACAGGCGTCGCCCGCGGCCATGTCCTCGACGTACGCCTTCTCGCCCCGCACCAGGCGCGGGCCGTCCACCTTGCGCCCCGGCTTGCCGACGATGCGCAGGTCATCGCGGAACTCCTGTCCCCGGGTCGCGGCGTGGCCCGGGTCCTCGCGCCGCTTCGCCGCCAGCTCGACCGCGGCGAAGTACTGCTCGTAGCCGGTGCAGCGGCAGAACATGCCCGAGAGGGCGTCGCGGACCTGCTCGCGCGTCGGCTGCTCGTGCCGCGAGAGCAGCGCCTCGGTCGCCAGCAGCATGGCCGGCGTGCAGTAGCCGCACTGCACCACGCCGGTGTCGATGAAGGCCGACTGGATCGCGGAGAGCTCGCGCTGCTTCGCGAGGTGTTCGACGGTGCGGACCTCGCGTCCGTCGATCTGCGGGGCGAGCAGCAGGCAGGAGTTGACCGTGCGCCCGTCGAGGAGGATCGAGCACGCGCCGCAGCTGCCCTGGCCGTCGCAGCCGTTGCGCACCGAGAGGAGGTGCTCGCGCCGCAGCAGGTCGCGCACCCGCTCGCCGGGGTCGACCTCGAACTCCCGGAGCGTGCCGTTGATCCGGACCGAGATCCTCATGACCGCCCCCGTCCCGGTCCGAGGACGTCCTGCAGCGCGAGGGCGACGACCACCCCGGCCTGGTACCTGCGGAACGCCGCGCTGCCCGACAGATCGGCGGCGGGCCGCACCGTCCGGCTCGCCAGCGACTGCAACTCGTCCAACCCGGGCAGGCGCTTCCCGTCCAGCGCGTCCTCGACCGCGGTCAGCCTCACGGCGTGCTCCGCCACGCCCCCCACGACGACGATCGGATCCTTCACGACGTCGCGGACCCGGGTCACCGAGACCGCGGCACTCACGATCGACCGCGCGTTGGCGGAGGCCCGCGCGTTGCGGCACGCGGCCCGGCGCGCCGCCTTCGGCCGCGGCAGGACGATCTTGGTGATGAGACCCGCGACCGGCCTCGCCACGTAGTCGGCGACCAGCACCGTCTTCGCGGCGCCGGTGCGCGACAGCCCGACCTTCGCCGCCAGCGCCACCAGCATGGGGATCACGTCGCTGTAGGACGGGTGGCTGGCGATGTGCCCGCCGAGCGTGGCCATCTCGCGGACGTTGCGGCTCACGACCTGCGCGGCCGCCGCCCGCAGGCCTGCCGGGACCTTCCGGTCGTCGATCAGCCGCTGGAGCGTGCAGAGCGGGCCGATGACCACCGAGCCCGGCGTGGTCTCGACCCGGTCGTGACCCAGCCCGGCGAGGCTGATGAGGTGCTCGGGGCGCATGGTGCAATTGCTCGAGCACAGGGAGCGGGAGAACATGGCCCCCTGCGCACGTTCGCTCCGGTCGTGCCGCGGCCCGGCCAGGCTGGCGCGGTGCTCGGGGCACCGGGCGCAGGCGTGCGAGTTGAGGAACGTCCCGCCCGCGAGGAAGACCGACCGCCCCTGGAATCTCTGCTTCAGGGCGAGGGCCTCGCGGATCGTGGCCGGTCGGTGGAACTGTTCGATCATGCTCGGATCCTCTCGGAAGCCTGGGCGAAGTGGACGGCCAAGCATTCTAAGAGGAGTGCGGGGAAAATGGAACCGGGAGGCAACCGGCGGCCGGCGGGGCCGGGGTGGATGGCCGACGGCCCGTGGAAGTCCCCGCCCTCGTCCCGGGGCGGGGAACGGCACGCACGAGCCCGGCAGGCGGATCAGGCCGGCCGCGGGCGCGGCCCCGGCCGGTCTCCCGGGAGACGGCCGCGCCGCACCCGCCGGCCGCGGCGGCCCGCGCGCCTACGCCCCCGCGACGGTGCGGATCTCGAAGCGCGGCGGCGACTCGATCAGCTTCTTGACCGCGCACTGCTCGGCCGAGCGCACCAGGGCCGAGTGGTACTTCTCCGGGAACCCGGCGGGGACGTGGATGTCCAGCTCCACCTTGTCCACCATGCCCGTCGCCCGGTCCACGCCCACGCGCTGCGTCAGGCGGATGCCCTCGGTCGGCAGGTCGCGCTGGCGGCAGAAGCCCAGCACGTAGATGCCCGCGCAGGTGCCGAGCGAGGCGAGGAAGGTCGCGAACGGGGTGGGTGCCGAGCCTTCTCCCCCGCCACCGGGCGGCTGGTCGGTGCTCACGACGTACGGGCCGAACCGGGCGTCCACGCGGGCGCCCCCGGGGAAGCTGATCGTCATCTCCATGCGGGGTTCCTTTCGTTCGGTCGGGTGCGGCAGGGCCGGGTCTCGAACGTGAGAGGCCGGGAGGCCGGCAGGGGATTCGCGGGCGGCCGGGCAGGATCGCCGCTCCCTCCTCCCCGGAATGCACTTCGCAATGCCGCAGCCGCCCCGGTCGCCGTCCCCCGCAGCGCGCGGGCAGTCATCGCGCGAAACGTGGTACGATTGGGGTGGCTGCACGGCAATCAGGACACGCATCCAGGTCCCCCTCGGGGCAAAGGGAGCACCATGCTCGACGATACTCGTGTGCGGCACGCCTCCATCGCGGCTCTCACCGTCCTCCTCTGCGCGGTCCTGCCCTCGACCGGCTGGACCTGGGGCTCGGTGGGCCACCACTACATCGCCCAGCACTACTCGCAGCACCTGCCGGCCTACATCGACGGCCTGCGCAGCTACGACGCCACCGTGGACGCGCACGTGACCGACCCCGACACCCGCAAGGGCTCCACGCCCGGCGAGAGCGACAAGCACTACATCGACATCGACTACTACCCCGAGTTCCTCGCCGGCACCCTGCCGCGCGACCGGGCGGCGCTCGAGGCGCTCTACAGCCCGGCCATCGTGCTGGGCGAAGGCGTGCTGCCCTGGGCCATCGTCGCCTCGGTGAACACGCTCACCACGCAGTTCCAGGCGCTGAACTGGAGCGCCGCCTCGCTGACCATCGCCGACCTGTGTCACTACGTGGGCGACGCCAACCAGCCGCTGCACTGCACCGTCAACTACAACGGCCAGCTCACCGGCAACACCGGCATCCACTCGCGCCACGAGAGCAACCTGATCACCACCTACCTCGGCCAGCTGGACACCCCGGCGATGACCGTCGCGTACTACCCGAGCGCCCAGGACGCGGCGTTCGACGTGATCGCCGCCTCGTGGGCCGGCGTGAGCCCGATCCTCACGGCGGACACCGCCGCCAAGGCGGCGGCGGGCGGGTCGACCAGCGGGACGACCTACTACGCATCGCTGTGGAACAGCACCCGCACCCTGACCCAGGCGCGGCTCGACACGGCCAGCGTGCTGACCGCTTCGCTCGTCTACTCCGCCTGGGTGGACGCCGGCCAACCGACGGTGCCCGGCTCCAGCGGCGCGCCGCCGGTATCCGTACCCCAGCCGATCGCCGACGGCGGCGTCCGGCTGAGCGCCGGCCCCACGCCGTTCCGTGACGTGCTGACCGTCCACTTCGCCGCCCGCGGCCCCCTCAGCGTGGACGTCTTCGACGTGCGCGGGGCTCGCGTGGCCCGTCTGGCGGACAACGTCTCCGGCGAAGGCAGCGTGACCTGGCGTCCCGGCAGCTCGGGCGCGCCGGCCGGTCCCGGGCTCTACTTCGTGCGCCTCAGCGGTCCCGGGACGAGCCTGGTGCGGCGGGTGACGCTGCTGCAATGAAAGCTGGCGGCGACCTCGGCCGGGACGCAGGATCCGGGCGGCCACCCACGCTCCAGGGTGGCCGCCCGGTCCGTTCGAGCCCGCGGTCACCCGGCCCGGCCGTGCCGCAGAACGCGCGCCGGTCCGCGCCTGGCGTCGACCGACCGGCGGGCGGGGCGCTCCGTTGCCGCCCCGTGGGCGCTCTTGGCCTCCGGGCCGGACATGCTATCCTCGCGGACAATCCTCGGCACTCCATGCACGCCTCCGGGCGCCCCTCCCGCCGCAAAGGGAACTCCATGCCCAGATCGATCCGTAGGCCGCACATCCTCGTCGCGGGCCTCGCCGCCCTCCTCTGCGCGGTCCTGCCCTCGACCGGCTGGACCTGGGGCTCGACCGCCCACCACTACATCGCGCAGCACTACTCGCAGCACCTGCCCGACTCCCTGGGCACGCTGCGCGCGTACGACGGCGAGGTGGATGCGCACGTCACCGATCCCGACACGCGCAAGGGCTCCACGCCGGGCGAGAGCGAGAAGCACTACATCGACATCGACTACTACCCCGAGTTCCTGGCCGGGACCCTGCCGCGCAGCCGGGCCGCGCTGGAGGCGCTGTACGGCGCCGCGACCGTCGCCGACGAAGGCGTGCTGCCCTGGGCGATCGGCGAGGCCGTGGGGACGCTCACCGCGCAGTTCCGGGCGCAGCAGTGGGACGCCGCCGCGCTGACCATCGCCGACCTCTGCCACTACGTGGGCGACGCCAGCCATCCGCTCCACTGCACCGTGAACTTCGACGGCCAGCGCACCGGCAACAACGGGATCCACTCGCGCTACGAGAGCGACATGATCACCACGTACCTCGGCCAGCTGGACACCCCGGCGATGACCGCCGTGTTCTGCCCGAGCGCGCTGGACGCGGCGTTCGACCTCATCGCCGCCTCGTGGGCCGGCGTGAGCCCCATCCTGGCAGCGGACGACGAAGCCCGGAGGGCTTCCTCCGGGGCCTACGACTCGTACTACTACGCGTCGCTGTGGAGCGGCACGCACACCCTGACGCAGGCACGGCTCGACACGGCCAGCGTGCTGACCGCTTCGCTCGTCACCACCGCCTGGGTGAACGCCGGGCGGGCACCCCTCGGCTCCGGCCTGCTCGCCTATCCCTCGCCCCTCGGGCGCGACCGGGACGAGCTGACGGTCGAGTATGCCGGCGGGGGCCCGCTGAGCGTGGAGGTGTTCGACGTGCGCGGCGCGCGCGTGGCACGACTCGCGGACGGCGTCGCGGGCGAGGGCGTCGTCACGTGGCACCCCGGCGGCACGCACGAGGCGGTCGGACCCGGGCTCTACTTCGTGCGCCTCCGCGGCCCCGGGACGAACGTGGTGCGGAAGGTGATGAAGACGTCGGGCCGGTAGGGCGGAACGCCGGCGGCCGCCGTCCCGCATGAGCCACGCGCCGCGTCTCTCCAAGTCCCGCTTCACCAGCGGCCTGCAGTGCGCCAGGCAGCTCTGGTGGCGCGTGCACGAGCCGGACGCTCCCGAGTTGAAGCCAGGTCCGCAGACCCAGGCGATCTTCGACCAGGGCACGAGGATCGGGGCGCTGGCACGCACCTACGTGCCCGGGGGAACGCTGATCGACTTCCCCTACGACCAGACGCAGAAGAAGGTCGCCGCGACCGCGGCGGCGCTCGCGGCCGGGGCGCGGGTCATCTACGAGGCCTCGTTCCTCGCGGACCGCGTGTTCGTGGCGGTGGACATCCTCGAGCGGCTGCGCGGCGGCGGCTTCGGCCTGGTCGAGGTCAAGTCCTCGACCAGCGTCAAGCCCGAGCACCTGCCCGATGCGGCCATCCAGGCGCACGTCCTCGGTCAGGCGGGGATCGAGGTGCGCCGGGTCGAGATCATGCACCTGAACCGGGCGTGCACGTTCCCCGAGCTGGGCGACCTGTTCGCCCGCAGCGACGTGACCCGCGAGGTCGCAGCCCTGCTGCCCGACATCCCGGCGATGGCGCGGGGGCAACTGCGCATGCTCGAGGGACCGCTGCCCCGGGTCGCGATCGGCCCGCACTGCAACGCGCCCACCGAGTGTCCCTTCATCCCCCGCTGCTGGGCGGACCTGCCGGAACACCACGTGAGCACGCTCTACCGCCTCGGCAGGCAGGCCTGGGAGCTCGACGCCGGCGGTTGCCGCACCATCGCCGCGCTGCCCGCGGGGACGGGCCTCAACCCGACTGCCGCGCGTCAGCGCCGCGCCGTGGTCGCCGGCCGGATGATCGTGGAGCCCTCGCTGCGCGGCGCGCTCGAGGCGTTCGTGCCGCCGCTGGCGTTCCTCGACTTCGAGACCATCAACCCGGCCGTCCCGGTGTGGAACGGCTGCCACCCCTACGACCACGTCCCGGTCCAGTTCAGCTGCCACCGGGAACGGCCGGGCGGCGGCCACGAGCACGTCGCGTGGCTGGCCGACGGCCCGGAGGACCCGCGGCCGCCGATCGCGGAGGCGCTGGCCGCGGCCTGTTCGGGCGCGGCGACCATCGTCGCGTACAACGCGAGCTTCGAGAGGGGCCGCCTCCGCGAACTGGGAGCGGCGCTCGGCCCGGCGACGGCCCGCCGGATGGGGGACATCGAGTCGCGGATCGTGGACCTGCTGCCCGCCGTGCGCGACCATGTCTACCATCCCGCCTTCGGCGGCAGCTTCAGCCTCAAGAGCGTTCTGCCCGCGCTCGTGCCCGAGCTGAGCTACGCGGGGCTCGAGATCGCCGACGGCGGCAGCGCGACGCTGGAGCTGGGCCGGCTGCTGCTGCGCGGTGAGACGCTGACGGCCGCGGACCGGAGCCGGGTGCGCGAGGCGCTGCTGCGCTACTGCGAACTCGACACCTGGGGCACCGTGCGGCTGCTGGAGCGGCTGCGCGAGCTGGCAGGCTGAGGGCGCGGGCGGAGCACCGGGCAGGATCGGGTAGGCGGGGTCGTTACCGGCCCCGCCTCCCACACCACCGTACGTGCCGTTCGGCATACGGCGGTTCAAGCTGAGCGCGCAAGGCGCCGGTGTTCCTCGACGAAGCTCACGAGACCAAGTTGACGCAGGGTCAGGACCGGAACGGCGGCGTTCATGTGGCTGGCCCCGGCATTCCACCACGGGCCCCGGCCATTACCAGCACCGAGGCGTGCGTGTTCCGCGGTCAGACCACGGCGGCGAAGTTCGTCGAACCGGGTGCGGCCCCGCTTCCACTGCCGCCACAGCACGGCACGCAGTTTCCGCCGCAGCCACTGGTCCAGTTCTTCGAACACGTTGCCGACCTGGCTCAGCCGGTAGTACGCCGTCCAGCCCCGGATGATCGGGGACGAGCGTCGCGATGGTGTCCTTGAGGCGGCGGCCCCGGGCGGCCCGGAACGTGGCTCGTAGCTTGTCCTTCAGTCGTTGAACCGACCTCCGGGCGACCTTGAGCTTCGCTTCGCGGTCCACCGTGAACGAGTAGCCGAGGAACGTGCGGTCCCACGGCCTCGCCACCGCGCTCTTGTCCCGGTTCACCTTCAGCCGGAGCCGCTTCGTGAGGAAGCCCTCCAGCGACGCCATTACCCGCTCGCCCGCCGCCTGCGACCGCACGTACACGTTGCAGTCGTCGGCATAGCGCACGAAGCGGTGTCCCCGTCGCTCCAGTTCCTTGTCCAGCTCATCGAGCAGGATGTTGGACAGCAGCGGTGACAGCGGCCCGCCCTGTGGCGTGCCCTCCGTCCGGGGTGACGCGACTCCACCCTCCAGCATCCCGGCCCGCAGATAGCAGCCGATCAGCCGGAGCACCCGCTTGTCCTTCACCCGCCTCGCCACGAGTCGCATCAGCACGTCGTGGTTCACCGTGTCGAAGAACTTCGCCAGGTCCAGGTCCACCACCCACCGGTAGCCCGCCGCGATGTGTTCGCGGGCACGCACGACCGCGTCGTGCGCCCCGCGTCCCGGCCGGAAGCCGAAGCTCGCGTCCGAGAACGTCGGGTCGAAGATGGGGGTAAGCACCTGATGCAGCGCCTGTTGGATCATCCGGTCCAGCACCGTCGGGATGCCGAGCATGCGCACGCCGCCGCCGGGCTTCGGGATCTCCACCCGTCGCACCGATTGCGGGCGATACGTACCGCCCAGCAGCTCCTGCCGGATGCGCGGCCAGTGCTCGCGGCAGTATGCCCCAAGCGCTTCGACGGTCATCCCGTCCACGCCCGGCGCACCGCCGTTCGACACCACCCGCGCGTGCGCCACCGCCAGGTTCTCGCGGCGCAGCACTTCGTCGATGAGACTCCGAGCCTCGTCCCCGGCTGCTCCGCTGCGTGCCGCGTGTGCTTGACGCTCCGGTTCCGGTACCTCGGCGGTTCCGCCGCCTGCCTCCCGGACCGGCTCGGGCTTCCCAGCCCTCGTTCCTGCGTCTCCTTCACGTCGCGAACCCATCGGTCCGGTTCGGCTCCTCTGGTTCGGCCCTTCGCGGGTGTGCGCCCCGCTACTATGGCCTCGGCTGACTCCTCGCTCCGTTCGGGGCCGACTGCTCAGCCGAACGTCACCCTTTCGGGCGTGAGGCGAGGTCTCCCCGGGTATGACGCGTGACTTTCGCTCCATCCACCCGTCGCATCTACGCCGGCACGTTCCGGATGACTTCGGGCTTCGAGTCTCTTTGCCCTCTCGCCCACCTGCCGTCGCCTCGTATGCGCTTCGTGTTCCTCGGGCCGGAGCTTTGCCTCGGGCTTCCTTCCCACCCCGCCTCGCGGCGACGCAGTTGCCTCCGGCTAACGGTTCCCGTCATCAGGGTCCGTAGAGGACTTCCACCTCCAAGTCATCGCGCCCTGCCGGGCGCACAAAGGAACGGCCCGTGGGAACGTTCCCCACGGGCCGTCACGTCCCGGACGCCGCCGGGCGGGCTAGAAGGCCAGGCTCACGCCGACGTCGATGATGTCGTCGAACAGCCCGGCGCGGACCGGCCGCCAGGTGAAGTCCACACCCATGTGACCGGTGTCGCCGGTGCGGACCTTCAGCCCGACCCCCGCCGCGAAGCCGGTGTAGAGGTCGTCACCGCCCATAAACTTCGACTGGTCGAGGGCGGTGATGGGATCCGTCCTTCCCACGAAGCTGCCGTAGTACGACCCGCGCACGGTGACCAGGTCGCGGTATCCGCACTCCACGCCGGCCCGGACGGCGTTCCCCTGGTAGTTGTTGTTCTGCAGCGCGCCGAGCAGCGTCACCCGGGCCGCGGGCGTGCTGTAGACGTTGCCGGAGGCCCCCATCGTGAAATACGAAGGCAGGTCGAAGGCCGCGGTCTCCGAGGTGAAGATGCGGGGCGCGGCGGTCGGGTCCTGGCCGGGCGCGAGGATGCTGGCCTCCGCCCCGGGACCGCTGAAGGTCATGCCGGGGCCGAAGTTCTTCATCACCATGCCCAGCTTCAGACCGTGCCAGCCGGTCAGGTACTGCACCCCGAAATCGAACGCCACCCCCGTGGCGCTCATCGTGATGATGCGCTCGCTCACCAGGTTCCCGGTCACGCCGAACAGGACGCGGTCGGTGAACTGCCGGGCCCAACTCAGCCCCAGCACCGCGAACGTGGGCTGGGCGATCTCGCCGGTGCCCTCCGGTGCGGTCTCGGTGGTCACGATGACGTCCCCGATCGAGAGCACCTTGGCCGCGAAGCCCAGCGTGCCGAAGTTGCCGAAGTGGGCGCCGACGCCGATGAAGTTCAGCTTCATGTCCGCGAAGTACTGGGTGTGCGTGAACAGGGCCTCGGTCTTGGTCAACGCCCCCAGACCGGCCGGGTTCCAGAACATCGCCTCCACCCCGCTGACATCCGCCACGACCGCCCCTCCGAGGGCCTCGCCGCGCGGCCCCACGGGGATGAGCAGCTCCTGAGCCCCTTCGGTTCCCTTGCGGCCGTTCGAGCCCGCGTGGGCCGGGGCCGCCGCGCCCGCCAGAAGGGCCGGCAGGACGAGCGCGAGAATGATGAGACGAGGCATCTTGTCTCTCCTTTGCGAAGGATTCCCGTTCATCGTCGCACCCCCTCCTAGAAGGTGTTCAGCCGTTCCTTCTCCATGAACACGACCAGGCGACCGTAGATGGTCCCGACGCCCGGCGCCTCGACGTGATAGACGTACACGCCGCTTGCGACCGGCAGCCGGTTCTCGGTGTGCAGGTCCCAGTCCAGCAGGGAGGTGGTTGGGTCGGTCTTCTGGAGCGTCCGCACGAGCTGCCCCGAGAGGCTGAAGATCCTCACCGTGGCGACTTCCGGCATGTTGATGAAGCGCATCACGCGATTGAACTGGCTCAGCTCGTATCCGGAACGGTTGTAGTAGGGGTTCGGGACCACGCGGATGCGGTCAAGCCCCGCCTTCGCGAGCCCGGCGTCGCCCCGCACCAGCTTCGAGGTGTTGAACACGTAGACATCGTTCGAGGTCGAGGGGTTCGCGTACAGGAGCTGCAGCGTGGATCCGTCCTCGACCACCGACGTGGCGTCGTGGAGCTTGGGGCCCACCGTGTAGAGCACGGGGACGTTCCCGTCGTACACGCTGGCGTCCACGGCCAGCTCGGCCTTGGGCGCATCGCTGTACGGCCGCCGGTAGACGAACAGGTACTCGCGGTCCCCGACGTCGTCCGCCGTCGTCCGCCAGGTCGAGTCGAAGGTCGCCGGCTGCTGTGCCGGCGGCAGGATCGTTCCATCCGAGGCGGTGGCCACCTTCTCCAGGAATGCCGCGTCGAGCTGCACGTTGTTGGTCACGTCCCAGACCTGGAAGTTGCACGGGTGGAACCCGCCGTAGATGTACCCGCGCCCGACTGCCGGCGCCGAGCCGTCCAGCATCTCGCGGCGGAGGAACCGGTACGCCTTCTGCGTGGCGCTGTGGCTGAAGCGGACCTCCACCGAGGTGAAGGAGTCCGGCATGGCGATCGGGTCCAGCGTGCTGCCGAAGAAGTTGAAGGCGTAGTCCGCGCCGCCGCCGAAGAGGCCGAGCCCGAAGTTGACGCCTTCGAGCGCCGTGCTCGAAGCCCCCTTGTTGTCGAAATACGCGACCGACTGCAGCGCGGGGAAGTACTTGCCGATGTCCATCATCTGGATCCCGTCCACCACCTGGTAGTCCAGGTCCCCCCGCCGGTTCAGCTGGTTGGTGAGGAGCATCGCGCCGGTGGTCGAATCCTGCACGTTCCACGCGAAGAGCACCGTGGCGGTGTCCGGCCCCACCGCGATCGTCACCGGCGGCCGCTCGGTCGGGGTGTAGAAGACCTTGTAGATGTGCCCCGTCACGAGCTCCGGCGCCACCACGTTGAACTGGACGTCGTCCGTACCCGGCGGCTTGGAGGTGTCGATCCGCAGGTGGGTCATCACGGCCGCCGCCGTCGCGGGATCGGTCCCCAGCGCCGGCCGCTGCGGGATCACCGTGATCGGCTGCTGCGAGGTCTCGAGCACCCGCGGCTCCGGGCACAGCGCCCCGGGGAGCGCGGTGCCGTCGAGGCACCCCTTGTCCGCGGGCACCGCGTACGCCGTGACGGCGAAGTAGTAGGGCGTCGCGTCCCTCAGCGTGCCCCCGCCGATCGCGTCCTGGGTCGTGCTGTAGCAGTAGGCGAGGCCGTTGTCGCCGCCGAAGGCCACCGGGTAGTCGGTGATGAGCTGCCCGGTGGTGGTGTCGAACACCGTGTCACGCACGACGCCGATCGAATCCACGAGGTCGTAGGTCACCAGGCGCTTCCATGGCCCGGTCTTCGACGTCCCCTGGTACACGACGTAGCCCTCGAACTTGTATCCGGGCGGCGCGACGTAGTTGCTCCACGAGCCGGTGTCCCAGCAGAACTGGATCTCCTGGTGCGCGACCTTCGTCGTGACCTTCGGCTGGGGCGGAGGCGGCGGGAGGTTGAAGTTCGAGTCGAATGCGGCCTGCGCGAACGTGTCGTAGAACTTCAGGCCGGTCACGGACGCCAGCCGGTCGCTGCCCCGCGCGATGACGATGGCGCCGACCACGACCTGGGTGTCGCCCGGCGACATGGAGAACGGCCCCGACGACAGCATCATCCGCTTGTCGGCCGCATTGCCGTCGATCCAGCCCGTGCCCTTGACCGGGTCGCCCGAATCGAAGAAGCGCGTGGGCAGCCCCGTGATCGGGTTGATCAGGTCGGTCCCGTCCGCCTGGAGGCCCTGCATGTAGTTGTAGGTCGCTTCGGACGAGGCCGGGTCGGTGCCGTTGATGTACTTGTTGAAGGACGTCATCGGCAGCGTCGTCGTGGCGCCGTGGAAGGGCTTCGGGCCGAGGAAGAAGTCGTAGCCCACCGCCGGCGGCGTCGTGCCGTAGAGCTGATCGTTGTTCGTGGCGTTGTAGCAGTACCCGAGCGACAGCAGCGTGTCGCAGCCCACCAGGTCGTCGGTCGCGCCGCCCAGGTCCGGGTCCGCCCAGAGCGAGACGTACATGTTCTCGAGCGTCGTGCGGTAGACGGTGTCCGCCGGGGCCGGCAATTCGGGGTGGATGATCTCGAGCTTCACGAAGATCGCGTTGCCCAGGGCACCCTGCCGGTCGAAGGCGAACGTGGTCTGGCGGATCTCCAGCCCGAGCGGCAGCGACTTGCCGGCCTCGTTGGTGTGGCGCGAGAACGCGGCATCGTTGTAGACGCTCCAGAGCATCTGGTCACCGGCCACGTCCGGGCCGGGCACGTCCAGGCTGTCGCCGGGAGAAGCGGGGTTCGGGAGCCGGTACATCTTCCACGGCGCCCCCCGCGGCACCGCCCCCGTCATGTACTCGTTCCACGAATGGTGCACGAGGGGGTCGGTCGAGTTCGGGTCGTTGGCCGGCACCGTCCGCTCGAGGTGCGTGGAGTCCAACGGGTCCCCGGTCCAGCGCGCCATCTTGTAGACCATGTACTCCGGGCGGTCCGGGTCGTCCCAGACCTTGAGCATCCCGAGGTCCGCGGGGTCGGCGCTCACCGACCACGGGCCCTCGCGCAGGATCACACCCGGGTTGTACTCCTGCGAGTACTCCCCGACCTCGGTCCGCACCTCCCCGTTCACGGTGGCCCCGAACCAGGGGCCGGAGGCGAAGATCGCGGTCTTGTTCGTGCCCTTCGGGTAGATCAGCCCGGCGTTCCCGGTGCCGAGGTCGTAGGCCCACGACCCGAAGTTGGTCACGAACATGTTGATGCTGTTGACGTCGACGCGCCGTTGATTGTCGAGCGACGAAACCGCCTCGACCGACATGGGGCGGACGCGTCGCACGGCCCTCGAGACCCGGGTTTCGGCCCGGGAAGTGACCGCGCCGATGGCCAGCGCGGCGAGCGCCAGCGCCACCAGCGTTACGCTTTTCCGACGGAAGTCCATCATTGGCCTCCTGTCTGCCTGGAGTTTCGCGCTAGAAGCTGGTCCGGAAACCGAACCGGACCAGACGCGGATTCGTGTAGAAATTCGGGTTGTTCTGGGCGAGGTCGTAGAGCGTCTGCCCGTTCTGACCGTCGGCGCTGGCGTTCCTCAGGTAGGTCTGCCCGTCGTCGGTCGCGAGCCAGTTGGTCGAGAACGGCGAACCCGACGATCCGTAGACCTGGACGGGGTTGCGCGTGCCCAGCAGGTTGAGGACCCAGACGTAGGCCTGGAACTTGAGCCCCACGGCGCCGAAGTCACGGGTCGCCTTGAGATCCAGGCTGCTGGTCCAGGGTCCGTAGCGCGAGTTGATCGGGCCGGCGGGCTCGGTGCTCACCGCCGCCAGGGTGACCTCGTTGAACACCTTGGTCGGCGTGTAGGGCGTGCCGCTCGCCACGTTGTAGAGCACGTTGATCCCGACGTTCTCGAACACCCGCACCCCGCGGACCAGGGGGCCTTCGCCCTTGCCGAGTCCGTAGTCGAGGCTCACGGCCAGCTTGTGACGCTGGTCGAAGTCGAGGGGCGACGTCATCGTGGGCGGCTGGGACGCGGTCCAGGCGATGTTGCCCTGCGAGTTCGAGACCGAACCCGTGCCCTGCGCGAAGGAGAGCGAGTAGCTGATGTCGGTCGAGATGTGGTTGACCGGCCGCATCTTGAACCCGACGTCCACGCCCTTGATCGTGGCGAAGTCGCGGTTGCGGTACGAGGAGAACTGGTTCGGGAACGACGGGATGGTCGCGATCTCGACCAGGTCCTTGACGTCCTTGTAGTAGGCGGTCACGTCCAGCCGGACGTTGTCGCTCATCTGGTGCGCCACTCCGACCTCATAGGCCGTGGTGCGCTCGGGCCGCAGGTTCGGATTGCCGAACCCCACGAAGTAGCCGCCGTCCCGGACCTTGTGCTCGAGGAAGCGGTACGAGACGTAGAGATCCTGCAGGTTGGGCTGCTGGTAGAACTGCCCGTAGTTGAACCGCAGCACGGTCTGCGCCGTCACCGGGAACGCCACGCCCAGGCGGGGCGAGATGCGCGAGTAGTTCTTGTTCTTGGTCAGGTCGCCGGACGTGAGCGTCGAGCTTCCGGTGCTGTCCGGGTCGAGCGGGCGCAGGTCGCTGCGCAGGGCCGGCGTGTCCACGTTCAGGTAGTCGTAGCGCAGTCCGCCGTTGATGACCACGCCTTCGCGCTCGAACTTGTCCTGCAGGTAGAGCGACCAGACCTTCGGGTGCTTGGGACCGTCCAGGCCGCCCGACCCGTTCTTCACGAGCTCGACCTTGTCGACGACCCGGACCACGCGGTCGGGCGCGCCGGCGCCGGACACGTCCCGCACCACGACGTCCTTGTAGGTGACGACCTGGTCGTAACCGTACCCGTCCCAGTCCACGAGATTCGGCTTGTCGCCGCCCAGCTGGACGGGGAAGTAGTGGTTGTAGAGCCGCAGCGTGTGGTACTGGAAGTCGCCGCCCCCCTTGACCTGGTGGTGCGCCCCCACCTGCGAGGTGATGGCCCCCGCGAAGCCCACGTACTCCGAGCGGCGCTGCAGGTAGTCGTCCCAGACGTGTCCGTCCGACCAGAACAGCGGAGTGGTCAGGTCGAACCGCGGGTTCGTCGTGCGGTAGTACCCGCCGGGCGTCACCAGCTCGTTGCCGTCCGCCGCGAGCACGTCGCCATAGCGGGTGTTCCCGCCGGCGTCCACCCCCACGCTGTCCCGCCCGATCACGCGGTACTGCGGGCTCAGGTTGTCGAAGGCGACGCCGTCACCGCGCTTGCGCTCGGTCAGGTTGTAGTTGACCGAAAGGTTGTAGAACGTCCGCTTGTCCAGGACGTGGTTGGCCGTGGCGAAGTACGACTGGCTCCGGTCCAGGTAGCGCGGGGCATGCGTCAGGTCGAACAGGTAGGTGTCCAGGAACTGGCGCCAGTCCTCCTGGGACCCCAGGCCGCCGACCTTGAACGTGAGCTTGTCCGTCGGTTGCCAGCTCAGCTTGCCCTGGAACGTGTAACCGGATGCGCTGTTGCTCGGGAGCCGGTCGGTCCCGAGTCCGCGCGACTGGAGATCGTTCTTGAACACGCTCGGCATGAACGTCGGGCCGCGGTCCCCCTGCCAGCGCCGTTCGCCCGAGAGGTAGAAGCTCAGGTTCTCCGACCCGGGGATCACGGGCCCCCCGAAGGAGAGGTCGTAGATGTTGTAGTCGGTCTTGGGCGCCCCGACCCAGCGGCCCGACAGGACGTCCGTCACGCTCTCCAGGGAACCGGTGTACTTCTTGGTCCCTTCGCGCGTGATCACGTTGACCGCGCCCGACATGACCCGCCCGTACTCGGGGGCGAACCCGCCCGTGAGCACGACCACCTCTTCGATGGCGTTGTTGCTGATGGCCGTGTTCGACGTGCCGGTCAGCGGGTCCTGCTGGGAGAAGCCGTCCACGTAGTAGGCCGTCTCGTTGGGCCGCCCGCCGCGGACGATCAAGGTCGGGCTGTTCTGCGCTTCGTTGTCGATGTTGAGCTTGAAGTTCACGACGCCCGTCTGCTGGGCGGCCGCGTCACGGTAGCCGCGGGTCGGCAGCTTCTGGATGTCGGCGGACGAGATGAAGCGCGTGGTGCCCGTCGCGTCCTTCTGCAGCAGCGGACGCTCCGCCTCCACCCTCACCTCGGACAACTGGACCGCCTCGGTGCGCATCGTGATGTTCAGGGTCGTCGTGTAGTCGGGCGCGACCTGGACGTTCTCGGCCACGTAAGGGGCCTGGCCCAGGAGGTTGGCCCGCACGACGTAGGTGCCGGCGGGGATACCGATGATGAAGTAGTTGCCCGACTCGTCCGACGCGGCGCCGAGACGGAGCCCCTCGAGGCGGATGTTCACGCCGGCCAGGGGCTGCTTCTTCTCGTCGAGGACGCGTCCGACCAGCTTCCCCGTCGTTCCCGACCAGGCAGGCGGGACCGCCAGGACTACGGCCACGGCCAATGCTGCGAGACCGATGGCTCGGAAGGCATTGCGGGACATAGTTGCTTCTCCTTTCGGAAGCGGACGAACTACTGCGCTCCGGCCTGGGGCAGGAACGCGGTCACACTCGATGCGCCAGGGGGATCGAAACCGAGGAGGGGGGCATTCAAGCGCGAAGTCCTCCCCTCGCCCATCATGGACGCAGACGCCAGAACGTCATCGCCAATCCCGTGGCGCGATTCGATTCAGAGGAAGAACCGGATGAGAACGCAATACGAACGTAGGAAGCTGTCCCGTCCGTGTCAACACTAAAGCGTCGACGCCCTAAGCGACTGCGGGCAAATGGGAAACACGGCGGGCTGGCGGGACCGGGCCCGGCGGTCGCGCCCCGGGGACACACGCCCGCGACCTTGGCAGGGCCGCCCGCGGGCGTCCGACGGGACGCCTTGGGCGGTCTGCCCCCGGGGGCGAGGGCCCCGCTCCCCTAGCAGCCCTCCTTGCGCTTCTTCTTCGCGGCCGGCCCCTGGGGCCCGCCCGGAGCCGGCCGCAGGGGCGGCTCGATCCCGGCGCCGGCCACGGGTGGCGCTGCCGGCATGGCCATCACGGCGCCGGAGTCGGCCGACCGGGAGGCGGCGCGCGGGCCGCCACCGAAGAAGCGTGCGACCTGGGCTGCGCGCTCGAACGCGGCGGTCTCCTGCGGCGATGCGGCGGCCGGCGCGACCGGGTAGAGCACCTCGTCCTTCCAGGCCTCGAGGCCGCCGAACAGGATGTAGGCGGCGGGGTACTTCTGCGCCCGAAGCAGGAACCAGGCCTGCGCCGAGTGGATGCCGCCCTCCGAATAGAGGACGATCTTCTCGTTGCGCCCGAGACCGTGGCCCGGCAGCTGCGCGACCGGGACGTTCTCCGCGGTCGGGATGTGGTAGGCGGCGTACTCCGGCTCGGACCGCAGGTCGAGCAGGCGGTAGTCGGTACGGCCCTGGATGATCCAGTCGGCCAGCTCCTGGACCGTGACGTGGTCCACCTGGCTGCCCACGATGGTCGCCAGCTCCTGCGTGTCGATGCGCACGGTGCCGCCGCGGTACGGATCGCCGGCGATCGCTACCACCCCCAGCAGCAGCGCGGCCGCGGCCAGCACGCGGTTCCGGGTCCAGCGGATGCGCGCCATGGTCACTCCTCCGCCGCGCGCGGGGCGAAGCGCCGCTCCACCCACTCGGCGCCCACGAAGCCGCCCACCGCCATCACCACCACCAGGAACACGACCAGCCCGTAGGGCAGGTGGAACGCCTGCGGCAGGGTGAGCCGGCCGAGGTCGCCCGACTGGTAGAAGCCCTGGACCAGCGGAAACGCCTCGCCGAAGGCGAAGATGCCGGCGAGCACGCCGAGGATGAAGACCACGCCGTCGATGCGGCCGGTCACCGCGGCCACCAGCGAGGTGCCCGGGCAGTAGCCGCCGATCACGAAGCCGAAGCCGAGCACGAGCCCCCCGACCACCTGCGGCCAGAGGTTGGTGGTCACCAGGTCCACCAGCGCCAGGTCCACGATCCCCAGCCACGACAGGTAGAACAGTCCCAGCATGGCCGTGACGATGGCGGTGAACATGACCTTGAAGACCGCGAGGTCGTCGAGGTAGAACTGCGCCGTCAGCTTGCGCGCGCTGCCGAAGCCGCTGCGCTCGAGGAAGAAGCCGAACCCGGTGCCGACGACGAAGGCGATCACCAGCGAGGCCTCGTCGCCGAACGCGGCGAACTTGTAGAAGGGCGCGCTCATCGCCATTGCCTCCGCATCAGCCCCGCGAGCGCGTAGGCGCCGGCGAACACCATGATCATGAACGCCCACGAGCCGGCGTTGAGCACCGCGCCGCCGCTCAGGGCCTGGCCACTGGTGCAGCCGCGGGCGAGCTTGGCGCCGATGCCCATCAGCGCACCGCCCCCGAAGGCGAAGCCGAGGCGGCCGGCCACCGAGATGCGCGGCCCCTTCTCGACCGTGCGCGAGAGGCGGTGAGCGAGCGCGCCGGAGACGAAGCCGCCGGCCAGCACGCCGAGCACCTCGAACACCAGCCAGGTCTTGAGCGGGTGGCCGAGGCCGCCCTCCAGGTACTCCGCGAAGAACCCGTTGGCGCTGGCGTGCGCGGGCGCCACCAGGCCCACGGCCCACGCGACCAGCGAGGTCACCGCGCCGGAGGCGCCGAGCCCGCGCCCCATGAGCACGTAGGCGGCCAGCAGCACGAGCCCGAGCCCGACGCCGCCGAGGTAGGGATTCATGTAGGGCGCCGCGCCGGGCGCGAGCGGGCGGGGCTGCGGCCGCGCGACGGCGGCGTCATCCGGGACGGTGCTCATGGACGTTCCCTCCGGAGGAATCACACGGGGCCCCAGCGGCTCAGCTGCCCCGCGGACACGATCACGAAACGCAGCAGGAGACCGCCGGCCAGCACCAGCAGCGGCGCGACCGGCGTGTGGCGGATGCGATGGCCGGCCGCGAGCGACTGGAGCAGGAGCGGCAGCCCGATGCCGAGCCCTGCGACGCCGACCCAGAACACCGCGGTGAACGGCCCGCCGAGCAGCAGCCCGGCGGCGCGGATGTGGACCTGCGTGGCGGTCAGCAGGCCGATGAAGAACAACGCGAGCAGCACGCTCTCGGCCTGCAGGAAGCGGTAGTCGGCGCGCGCCAGCCACTCGCTCTCGGAACGCTCGCGCGCCACCAGGTGGGCCAGCGCGGCGGCGCTCGAGAGCCCCGAGGCCAGGAACAGCGGCCCGAGCACCGCGCTGTTCCACAGCGGCCGCGCGCCCAGCGCGCTCAGCAGGATGCCGGTGTAGACGCCGAGCAGCCCGCCGAGGACCAGGTTGGCGACGGCAATCCCGCGCACCGCCCCGGGCCGCGCGCGCAGCGCGTCCGAGCGGCCCGCGATCGCCGGGAAGCGCCGGCGCAGGGATCCCGGCAGGCTCAGCAGCCACGCCCCGAACAGCGCCGGGTACACGGCCAACAGGATCCAGGCGCCCCACGACATCGGCGAGGTGGGCTGGAAGCTGGTGTAGAGGCGCCAGACGAAGGGCTTGTGCTCGAGGTCGAGGAACAGCGCTCCCATGCCGAGGCTCAGCAGCACGAGGCCGAGGCCCGGCAGCAGGGACATCACCGATTCCGCCCGGCGGTGGCGGCCCGCGAGCAGGAACCAGCCGGCGATCGCCATCATCCCGGCGACGAGCCCGCCCAGGAACAGGTAGAGCGGGATCTCCCAGCCCCAGACGTGGAGGAACGGGTCCACCAGGGGATTGGCGCGCGTGCTGGTGAACTCGATCATGGCGGCGCTCACGTCAGGAAGAAGATGCGCGGGCCGGTCCCGGCCTCGGGCTGCAGCGCGTGGTGGCGTCGGGCGGCGAGCAGCCGGCTCACCTCGCTGTGCGGGTCGTCGAGGTCGCCGAAGTGCATGCAGCGGGTCGGGCAGACCGCGACGCACGCTGGCGGCAGGCCGTCCTTCACGCGGTGCACGCAGAACGTGCACTTGTCGGCGTAGCCCTCGCGGTGGACGTACCGCGCGTCATACGGGCACGCCGCCAGGCAGGCCTTGCAGCCGATGCACAGCTCCTTCGTGATCTGCACCAGCCGGCCGAACTCCTCGACGTGGCTGGCCCCGGTCGGGCAGCAGGCGACGCAGGGCGGACGGTCGCAGTGGTTGCAGCGCTCGCTGCGGATCTCGAGGCCGGTGTCGGGGAACTCGCCCGTGGCCTCGGTCACGATCCAGTCGCGGCACAGCCCCTCGGGCACCTCGTTCTCGGTCTTGCACGCGACCACGCAGTCCATGCACCCCACGCAGCGGACCGTGTCGATGGCCATGCCGTAGCGTGCCACCTAGGCCTCCGGCTCGAGGGTGACGAAATTGACGTTCATGCCGGTGCCGCCCATGAGCGGGTCGCGCTCGTAGCGCGTGACGAGCCCCGCGTCGCTGGCGCCCTTCCGGTAGCGCGGCGCGAGGCCACGCGCGGTCTGGCCGAAACCGTGGACGATGTAGACGCAGTCGCCGCGGATGCGCTCGGTCGGGCGGACCCGCACGCGGTTGCTGAGCCCGCCGTCCTGGTTGCGCAGGCGCACCCACGCGCCGCTCTCGAGCCCCAGGCGCCGCGCCACCGCGGCGTTCAGCCAGACCTCGTTCTCGCTCATCAGCTCCCCCAGCAGCGGGTTGGTCTGGGTGCGGCCGAACGAGTGCATCGGCGCGCGGCCGAAGAGCAGGCGGAACGCGCCGGCGGGCGGCTCGGGGGTCGGCTGGAAGCGCGGCACCGGGTCGAAGCCGGCGTCCCGCAGCTGGGTCGAGTAGAACTCGATCTTCCCGGACGGCGTCGGGAACACGGGCTCGACGCCGTCTTCGTAGAACACCGGCGGCGGCGCGCCACGCACGATGCCCCGCACCTGGAGCTCGGCGAGGCTCAGGCCCGCGCCCTGGAGCCGGGTGTCGAGGTACTCTTCGACGTGCTTCCATGGGTAGTAGGCCTGCAGCCCGAGCTTGATGGCCAGTTCGCGCGCGATCCACCAGTTGGGCTTCTGGTCGGCCGGCGCGCTCCACCACCGGCTGGCGCAGGGCGATGAAGGGCTCGCGGAAGGTCTCCACGTTCAGGTCGTCGTAGCGCTCGAGGTACACCGCCTCGGGCAGGACCACGTCCGCCCAGCCCGCGATTTCGCTGGGGATCACGTCGAGCACGACCAGCAGGTCGAGCGCCCGGATGGCGCGGATCGTCTCCGCCTGGTCGGGCAGCGCCTGCAGCAGGTTGGTGGCGTACACCATCCAGCCCTTGACCGGGTAGGGCACGCCGGTCAGCGTGGCGTCGCGCAATCCGGTCGTGAGGGTCTCCTCCGCGAACGGGTAGCCGTCTGCCCGGGTTGTCGGCCCGCCCCCGTTCCGACACCGGGTATGGCGGGTAGGGGTAGCCCGGCACGCTCATGCTCGCGGGCTGGTAGAAGCCCCCCTTGCGTCCCCAGGTTCCGAGCAGCGCGTTGAGCAACGCGATCGCACGGCTGCGCTGGGCGTCGTTCCCGTACCAGCTGGCGTGCCGGCCGGGGTGCACCAGGCTCGCGGGCCGGTGACGCGCCATCTCGCGCGCGGTCTCGCGGATCCGCTCGGGCGCGATCCCGGTGATCGGGTACGCCCACTCCGGCGTCCAGGGCGCCATCTCCGCGGCGAAAGCCTCGAAGCCGAAGCCGTGGGCGGCCACGTACTCGCGGTCATGGAGGTTCTCGGCGAGGAGCACGTTCATCCAGGCCAGCAGCAGCGCGGTGTCCGTGCCGGGCTTGATCGGCAGGTAGTACTTCGCCTTGCTGGCCGCCACCGACAGGCGCGGGTCCACGACGATGACCGACGCCCCGGCGCCCACCGCCTCGGCGAACTCCTGCGCCTGGGTGTTGTGCATGTTCTCGCCCAGGTGCGAGCCGATCAGCGTCAGGCAGCGGGCGTTGCGGATGTCGGTGCGCTCGGGCGAGCCCACCGGCTCGCCGAAGGTGAGCGTGAAGCCGGCGTCCCGCGGGCCGCGGCACTGGGCGTACGAGGGCGCGGCGATGTTGGGCGTGCCGTACGCCTTGAGCGTGTGCTTGAGGAAGTTGCCGCCGATGCCGTGGCTGAAGAGCGCGAGCGCCTCCGGACCGTACCGGGACGCGATCTCCTTCATCCTCACCGCGACGTACGTGAGGGCCTCGTCCCAGGTCACCGCGACCCACTGCTCGGCGCCGCGCACCTGCTTGCGCATCAGCGGCGCCGTCAGGCGCTGGGTGTCGAAGTGCGCGCCCACGCCCCCGGTGCCGCGCGGGCAGAGGCGGCCGCGCGACAGGGGGTCCTCGGGATTGCCCTCGATCTTCCACAGGCGATCGTTCTTCACGGTGGCGATCGCGCCGCACTTCCAGAAGCAGACGTCGCAGAAGGTGGGGACCCTGCGCACCCGGTCCGCGCCGCGAGCGCCCGGCTCGCGGGCCGGGGCGGCATGGATCACGGCTCCGCCGGCGGCGGCGAGACTCGCGGCGCCGGCCGAGACCTGGAGGAACCGCCTGCGGGACACGGCCTGCATGATGCACTCCCTGATGGCGGAACGGCTCTGAGACGGCACGATGATTAGCAGCCGGATGGCGGAATCACAAGCCGTCGCACGCGCCATCCCGGCGGGACTGCGCCAAAGGGACGGCTCGACGGTGAGAGCGCGGGACCCGGCCGAAGGATTCGCGCGTCTCGACGCATCGCTCCTTGCTCCGCCCGCGCGGCTCCGGGTCGAAAGTGGCGGTCGGGCCGGCCAGCCTCTACCCTGCGGAGGCCGCCGGAACGCGAAGCGACGGCGAGTGGCCGGAGCGATCGGGGGCGGTCCCATGCGATTCAGCGCGGTCATCCTGGCGGGCGGGCGATCCCGCCGGATGGGGCAGGACAAGGCGCTCCTCCCCTGCCGCGGTACGACCCTGCTGGCGCGACAGGTGCAGCTCGTCCGCGAGCTGGCGCCGGCCGAGATCCTCGTCTCCGGCCGCGACCGGACGAAGCATGGCGCGCACGGGCTGCCCGTGCTCCTGGATCGCTTCGCGGACCTCGGCCCGCTGGCCGGCGTCGAGCGCGGGCTGGGCGAATCGCGCAGCCCGCTCCTGCTCGTGCTGGCCGTGGACCTCCCGGACATGACGGCGCGGTTCCTGCGCGAGTTGGCGGCTCGCTGTCCGGCGGGCGGCGGAGTGGTGCCGCGCACCCGCCTCGGCCTCGAACCGCTCGCCGCCTTCTACCCGCGTACGATGCTGCCGATTGCCACGGCCATGCTGCGCGCGCGGCAGGCCGCCATGACCGAGTTCGTCCGCCGCGGTATCGAGGCCGGCCTGCTGGAGGAGTGGCGATGCCCGGCGGAGGACGAGCCCGTCTTCCGGAACGTGAACGGCCCCGAGGACCTCGATCCCGGACGGTCCACCGAGCCCGGTTGAGCGTCGCAGGGACGGTCCCGGGCCGAGCGCATGGTGCCTCGGCCCGGAGCCGTCCCCGCGACGCGCCTCCCGCGATCGCCGGCCCGCGCTAGAACACTCCCACGTACACGCCATCCCGCATGATCACCGTCGTCCTGCCTTCGGCATCGGTCAGCTCCACCCGCTTCGCGTTGACCCGCGGCTGCAGGCTCGGCAGGTAGATCCGGTCGATGTGGACCACCGCCTCGGGCTTCGAGAACCGTGCCGCGCCCACCTGGCCGCCGAAGTGGTCGCTGCGGCCGAAGGCGATGTGCAAGCCCAGCTTCTCGTCGAGCAGGATCTCGCCCGTGGGCTGGACCCCGAGATCGGCCAGCACCCCAAGCCCCAGCTCCGCCATGTTGCCGTAGGCCGGCTCGGCCGCGAGCCACGCCGCCTGCTCCGCGACGGCCCTGCCCTCGCCGGTCACGCGCACGGCCTGGTTCGCCTCGATCTCGAAGACCACCACGTCCCCGCCGAACTGCACCGGCAGGCGCCCCGCCGATTCACTGGGCACGCCCGGCTGCTCCCCCTCGTACGGGACGATGTAGGCCTCCCCCGACGGCAGGTTCCCCGCGGTGCCCGGCGTCTCGAGGATGCCGTCCGAGGCGTGCGCCTGGCGGTGACGCAGGTCGAGCGCCAGCGTGTGGGCGACCCGGCCGTCCACTTCGAAGGCGATCGTCGCCCGGGTCGCCTGGTCGAGCAGCGTCTTCATGATCGCCACGCGGCGCCGGATCTCGCCGTAGTCCAGCCGCAGCGCCGGGATCATCTCGGCCGTGAACCCGGGCATCGTCGCCGCGCGGAACCGGTGCTTCTTCGCCATCAGCTTGAGCGGCGCGGTCGCCGAGAACTCGGTCGGGGCGAGCAGCAGCGAGTGGCTGCCGAGCACCTGCTCCAGGGGCACGGCCGCGACGGGATCGAGCGCATCCGCAGAGTCGGGCAGAGCCTGCGGCGAGCCGATCCACACCTGCGCCGGCAGGTCCGCGTTGCCCATCCCCACGTTGCGGTAGAGCACGAGGCTCACGTCGAGCCCGAGCCGGTCGCGGTGCTGCTGCAACTGGCCCGCCCAGTCGGCGGCCATGCGTCGCCGCTCCTTCCACTTCGGGCGGTCGGCGACGCGCTCGTCGGGCAGGTCGACGAGGATGCCGAGGCGCCCGTCGTCTGCGGTGGGGCTGAACACACGTCGGATCAATGCGATCAAATCGGCTGCGCTCAGTCGCTCGCTCATCATCGGCTCCTGGTTGGCTCCTGGTCCGCGACGTCCACTGGCTGCCGGAATCGGCGCCGAAGGCGACGGTCAGACTAGCACGGCGAAGGCGCCGTGAGCCCCTGCCGGACCGCCCGGATTCCCCGGACGACGGCAGGCGTTCCCCTGGCGTATCCTGTCCCCATGCCGCTTCCCACCATGGAAACCCCCGCCCGGCCGGCCACGGCCCCCGAGCCCCGCGTGCACGGCGAGGCCATCGTCTACCGCCTCTACGACGTCGGCTACGAGATCCGGCTCGACCGGCTCGTGGGCCTGCTGGCCTCGAGCGCCCCCGAGCGACCACGCCCGGTGCGCGGCGAGGCCCACACCATCCAGATCCCGAACCCGCCGGTCACGGTGAGCCTCGGCGCCGAGACGGTCGTCGTCGGTGACGAAGCGCGCGAGGTCGAGTTCTCGGCGCGCCTCTTCGACTTCGGCGTCGTCTCCCTGCGGGCGCGGCTCGCGGCCCGGCCGGACCTGGCCTGGAGCGAGTTCGCCGCCTTCGGCGCGGCCGTGAGCACCGCCCCCGGCTGGGCGGAGGCCTTCGCCCGGGTGCGCGAGCGCCTGATCGCGCGCATCGCTCCGGCCATCGAGCGGCCGGGCGAGGCGCCGGTGACCGAGGACTACATCGTCTTCCGCGTGAACCGCCTCGAGGACGGCGCGGGCGCGCGGCTTCCGGCGGACGCCCTGCGCGACGAGGACATCGCGCGGCTGCTGGTGGGCGAATCGCGGCCGCTCTCTGCGGCGACGCATCGCGAGCTGATGTCGCAGCGCTTCTCGTACTTCGAGGACGACCTCGCGGTGCTCACCTGGAACGCCGCGCTGGTGGTGGAGCCGGCCACCGAGGACACCGACGTCCAGTACGTCCTCGAGTTCGCCAACGCGCAGCTGCTCGAGTTGCGGTTCGACGACGCGCTGCTCGATGCCGAGATCCCGAAGATCTACACCCGGGTCGCCGACGCCCGGCGCGGCATCCACCTGCTCGCGCGCGGCTTCAGCCGGGTGCTGGCGGACCTGCAGACGCGGGTCGCCGACGCCACGGAACTGGTCGAGCGGGTCGAGAACTCGCTCAAGGTGACGGACGACGTCTTCCTGGCGCGCATCTATGCCGCCGCGCTCGAGATCTTCCGCGGGGGCACCTGGCGGCGCGGCATCGACCGCAAGCTCGCGATCCTGCGCGACAGCTACGGCATGCTGAACGCCGAGTCGCAGGCGCGGCGCGCCGAGATGCTGGAGATCGTCATCGTCCTGCTCATCGGCTTCGAGATCCTGCTCACGCTGCTGGGGCGCTGAGGGCCTCGGGCCGGGATACGCCTGAGGCGGCGTCCGGGGGGACGCCGCCTCGATGGCGTGAAGTGGTACCCGGAGCGGGTTACACCTTGCGGACGTTCGCCGCCTGGAGGCCCTTCGGGCCACGCGTGACATCGAACTCGAGCGCCTCGCCCTCAGCCAGCGTCTTGAAGCCGTCGCCGCTGATCGCCGAGAAGTGGACGAACACGTCCTCGCCACCCTCCTGGGAGATGAAACCGAACCCCTTCGCTTCGTTGAACCACTTCACGGTGCCACGAGCCACTTGAAACTCCTTGATGCCGGGTCCGAGGACCCTGTTCTTTGCCGCCCATTCACGTGGCGGCGACGGCCGGTCACAGTGACCGGTACTTCTGCTGACGAGATGCGGGTGAACAGAAACGCCAGGGTTGGTGTCCCTGGCGGAATCGAAACGTCGTACCCACATCCCAATCAACCGAAGACGCGGAGACTATGAGGCATCCGCGGCGGGAAGGCAACCGGGGTCCTCGGTCGCGGGACCGCGGAGACTACAACATCAAGCCGCACAACGGCTTCAAAGGCCAACACCGTACGGCGACGCGGGCCCGGTCGAACACGCCCTGCGGCAGTTCGCGCTCCAGGGCGACGACACCGGCCCGGCTGAGCCCGGCTTGCCCGACCCCGCGGGCCGGGCGCAGAGTGCGATGCGTGGAGAACGACCGCCGCGACGTCACCGGCCCCGCGAGCACCTTCGATCCCGACGAGTCCGCATCCATGGGGCTCGAGGACGCGGGCTTCCTGCCCCCCGATCCCGACGAACCTCCGCCGGTCGAGCTGTGGTCGGCCGTGGGCGGCGTGCCGCCCTGGGGCACGGCGCTGCATCTGCTCGCGTGGACCTCGATCTTCGCCGTGCTGGCGGCGAGGAACGAGATCGGCGACCCGGCCGCCTACCTGCTCTGGGGCGCGAACGCCACCGGGCTCGCCCCGCTCGACACCGCGTGGCGCCTGCTGGCCTCGACCTTCGTTCACGCGGGGGCCGCGCACGTCTTCTTCAACGCCACCAGCATGATGATCTTCGGACCGGCGGTCGAGCGCATCTTCACGCGCTGGGCCTTCTGGATCGTGTTCGCGCTCGGCGGCGGCACCGCTTCGCTGGGCAGCCTGCTGTGGCGGACCTCGCAGCACGGATCGGCGCTCAACCTGAGCGTCGGAGCCTCGGGCGCGATCTTCGCCCTCGGGGGCGCCCTGCTGGCCGGCGCGTTCCGCCTGCGACACCGGCTCGCCCCGGGGCGCGCCCGGGCGCTGGGCGCGGCGCTGCTCTTCCTGCTCGGGCAGGGCATGGTGTCGGGCTTCACGCGGCTCGGGACCGACAACGTCGCCCACGCCGTGGGGCTCGCCAGCGGCGCGCTCATCGGCGCCGTGGTCCCGCTGAGCGGGCGGCTCGGCGGTCCGCGCCCCGCGCTCGCGCTCCGGGCACTGGGAGTGCTGTGCGCCCTGGCGCTGGCGCTGTCCCTCGGGCTCGCGCTGCGGGGCGGGCTGGGGACGGGGCTGGGGTGACACGCGCGCGCGGCCGCAAGGACGGCGGGCGGCCCCGGCTGCCGCCGCGGCCGCCCGCCCACGCACGCCGGCGTCAGTCTTCCGAGCCGCCGGCGCTGTCGAACTTGTAGGTGAGGCTCACGAACAGCTGGCCGGACGGCGCCTCGCCCACCAGCGCCTTCGCGGCCTCGAGCGGACGCGCGTAGCCGCCCATCACCCACGCGCTCCATCCCCCGCCCAGGGCCTGGTCCACGACCAGGCAGGCCTCGTCGGAGAACGCGTGGCCCACTCCCTCCGGCAGCCCGCCGAAGCTGGAACCGGTGTCGAGGCCGATGCGGTGGAGCAGCAGCCTCAGGCCGGTGTTCTCGAGCGGCGTATAGCCGAACTCGAGCTTCCAGATCCGGGCATCGTTGTTGAAGACCAGCGTCGAGGCCATGAGGTCCGATACGTAGTAGCGCGACCAGTCGGTCCAGCGGTAGTTCCAGGGGTAGAACCCCTCGTTCGCGGGGGTGGCGGGATCGTCGCCCGAGAAGTAGAAGTACTCGAGCTGGGAGTACGGGTCCCCCTTCCCCGCGGGTGCGTACGTCAGGCCGAGGTGGCCGCCACGGCCCTTGAGGTCCACGGTTCCGAGCGTTCCCGATTCGCCGACCAGCTCGCCCGCCAGGGTGAGGCCGCCCGCACCCCACGACCCGCGCAACGAGATCGCCCGCGGATCCAGGTCCGTGGTCCCGTCGTCCACGCGCTGGAAGTAGCCGAGCGCGAGCGCGCGGTCCTCCCCCGCGCTCCAGCCGACTTCGCCGCCGTACAGGTTGCCCTTGGGGCGCAGCGTGAGCGTGACTTCCGCGCCCTCCGGGTCCGGGGCCCCCTCCGCGTCCACCGGCATGACGGTCACCGCTTCGCTGAACGAAGGCGACAACTGCGTCCCGAAGGCGAGGGCGTGCCACGGGCCCTGCGTCCAGTCGGCGCGCACCCCGTCGTAGAAGTTGAGCGGGATGTTCCACAGCGCGGCCCGGCTGTCGCGGTAGCCGTCGCCGATCAGGAAGCCGTCGCCCACCTGCAGGTCCTGCCGGCCGGCCACCACGCTCAGCCCGGTCCCGCCGATGCGCGACGCCCCCACCAGCAACTGGTCGAGCATCCCGTCGCCGACGCCGTCCACGCCGTAGTAGTCGGTCGAGGCCGTGGCCGACAGCACGCCGCCGACGCTCGTCCACAGGCCCTGCGGCAGGCCGTAGTTCACCCGAATGCGGGTGAAGCCTTCGCCCCAGGAGAAGTTCGCCGGCGCCTTGCCGACGGGGACCTCGATGCCCCAGTCCGCGCCGAAGTACGGGTGGTTCACGTAGTGGTACGACGTGGTCGCCTCGGCGCCGAACGAGAACCCATCCGGCACCGCGCCGGCCGGTTCCGCCGCGGCCTCGTCCGCGGCCCGTGCCGCCCCGGGCGACCACGCCAGCAGCGCGCAGCCCAGCCACAGCCCGGCGAACGCCCGGGCAACCCCGCTCCCCCTCGTCTGCATCGTCACCTCCGTCATGGCGCTGCCTTGATCTGGTCCCAGGCGCGCGTGTACTTCGCGTTGTCGGGACCCAGGTCGCGGATCACTTCGCACTTCGCCTGCACCGCGGGGTCGAGCTTCACCGCGGGGTTGTTCCGGAACGCCTCGGGCAGGAACGGGTAGGCGGGCGCGTTCGGGCACAGGTAGCTGATGAAGACGCTGTTCTCCGCCGCCACCTTGGGATCGTGCAGGAAGTCGATGAACTTGTGCGCCAGTCCCGCCGCCTTCGAGTCCCTCAGGATGACCAGGTCGTCGCAGGCGATGGACAGCCCCTCGCGCGGCGCCAGGAAGGTCACGTCGGGGTTCTCGTTCTGGGCCTGCACCAGGTCGCCGCTGTAGCCGTGGACCAGGAGGAACTCGCCCGAAGCGATGCCGCTCTTGTACTGCTCGTTCTCGAACTTGGCGAGGTTCTTCTTCCAGCGGATGACCACGTCGCGCGCCTGCTCCAGCTCCCGGTCGTTCGTCGTGTTGAGGCTGTAGCCCAGGAACTTGAGCGCCGCGCCGATGGTCTCGCGCATGTCGTTGAGCATGGTCATGCGACCCTTGAGGTCGGCGCGGTCGAACACGGCCCAGGTCGGCTGCACGTCCTTCACCTTGCTCTTCAGGTACGCGAAGCCGCTGTTGGTGAGCATGTAGGGCACGCTGTGGTCCATCCGCGGGTCGAGCGCGATCTTGAGGTACCCGGGGTCCACGTTCACCAGGTTCGGCAGCTTCCGGTGGTCGAGCTTCAGCAGCATGTCCTGCTGCGACATGATCGCCACCATGTAGCTCGAGGGGGTCACGATGTCGTAGCCCGAGGCCCCGGCCTTGAGCTTGGCGTACATGGCCTCGTTCGAGTCGAAGGTGTCGATGACGACCTTGCAGCCGTTCGCCTGCTCGAAGCGCTGCACCACCTCCGGCTTGATGTAGTCGGCCCAGGTGTAGACGTGCAGGATCTTCGCATCCGGCCCGGCGCATCCCGCGGCGAGACCGAGTGCCGCGAGCGCGGCCAGCATCCAGGCGGATCTCCCAGTCATGTCCTCTCCTTGATCAACCGCTGGCTCAGCCAGACGGTCGCGACGGTGAGAGCGAGCAGCAACGTGGACAGCGCGTTGATGAGCGGCGGCGAGCCGTGCTTGATCATGCTGTAGATGCGCAGCGGCAGCGTGGTCGTGCCCGGGCCCGCCACGAAGAAGGTGATGACGAAATCGTCCACCGACAGCGTGAACGCCAGCAGCGCGCCGGAGGCGATCCCCGGCGCCAGCAGCGGCAGCACCACGCGCCGGACCGCGGTCCAGGTCCCGGCGCCGAGGTCCTGCGCGGCCTCGACCAGGCCCCAGTCGAAGTCCTGAAGCCGGCCGAGCACCACCATGGCCACGTAGCTGACGCAGAAGGTGACGTGCGACACGACGATCGTAAGATAGCCGAGCTGCAGGCGGAGCGCGACGAAGAACAGCAGCAGGCTCATGCCCATCAGGATCTCGGGGACGACCAGCGGCGCGTAGACCAGCAGGTAGTGGACGTCCTGCATGCGGCTGCGGTAGCGGTCGAGCGCGAACGCGGCGGTGGTGCCGATCACGGTGGAGATCGCGGTGCTCGCGGTGGCGATGAGCAGCGGTATTGCCCAGCGCCTGCCAGATCTCGCTCGCCCGCCACAGCCGCCGGTACCAGTCCAGCGTGAACCCGCCCCACTCGCCGCCGAACCGCGAGGCATTGAAGGAATTCAGCACCAGCACGGCGACCGGCAGGTAGAAGAACGCCAGCACCAGCGCGGTGACCACCACCGGCGTGAGGCTGCGCTTCACGCCTGCACCTCCTTGCCACGGACGCGGCGGCCGCGCTCGAGGGCGATGGCGGCGATCGAGGGGATGAGCACGGCGAAGGCCAGCAGCGCGGAGAGCGCGCTGGCGTGCGGCAGGTTGCGGTCCACGAAGGTGCGCTGGGCGATCTTGTTGCCGAGCATCTCGCTGGTGGGACCGCCGACCAGGTCGGGCACCACGTACGAGCCGAGCGCCGGGATCAGGGTCACCAGCATGGCGGTGAGCAGGCCGCGCCGGATGCCGGGCAGGAACACGCTCCAGAACGTGCGCAGCGGTCCGGCCCCAAGGTCGCGTGCGACCTCGAGCAGGCGGAAGTCGAACTTCTCCGCCGCGGCGTAGATCGGCAGGATGGCGAACGGCAGCTCGGTGTAGACCAGCACCAGCAGCACCGCCCCCGCGTTGTAGAGCAGCGAGGCGTCCGCCGGCAGGAGACGCAGCGCCACCAGCAGGTGCTTGAGCGCGCCCTCGGGATGGAGCACGACCTTCCAGGCGAAGATGCGCACCAGGAAGCTGGTCCAGAACGGCACGATCACCGCGAGCAGCAACCCGTAGCGCCAGCGCGCCGGGGCGCGGGCCATGACATAGGCCACCGGCGTGGCCAGCAGCAGGCAGATCGCGGTGGTGAGCGCGGAGAGCCACAGGGTGCGCCACAGGATCGACGGGTAGCTGGGGTTCCCGAGGCTGCGCACGGTCTGCAGCGTCCAGCCCGCCCCGATCCCGCCGTAGGGGTCGGTGGGGCGCAGCGCGATCGCGAACACGATCACCGCCGGCACCGCGAACAGGACGACCAGCCAGAGCAGCGACGGCAGCGTCACCCACGGCTCGTGCCGCCGCTCCAGCAGGCCGCGCGCCTCAGCCACCCCCGGCCTCCGGCGGCGGCGCGTCCCCCTCGCCCACGCGCTGCGGCGGGAGCCCCATCAGCGCCTCGTCGCGCTCGGCGTAGCGCTCGAGCATGAAGCCGTCGTCCACGTGCCACTGGATCCAGACCTCGTCCTTCCAGCGGATCGGCTGCTCGTCCAGCACGAAGCGGTTGTGCTGCTGCTCCACCGCCAGGCGGTACTCGTCCGCGCGCACCCAGTACTTGGTGTGGGTCCCCAGGTAGATGGCGTCCTCCACCACCGCGCGCGCGATGTTGTGGTCGGCGCTGCCGCCCGGACGCTCGCGCGCGATGCGGATCTTCTCCGGACGCACGCTCAGGAAGACGCGGTCGCCGGCCGCGAGCCCCTTGTCGTTGAAGGCCAGCACGTCGGGGAAGCCGTCGATGGCGAGCCGCACGTGCTCGAAATCCACCACCTCGGCCACCACCCCCTCGAAGAAGTTGCTGTCGCCGATGAAGGCCGCGACGAAGCTGGTGCGCGGGGATTCGTAGATCTCGGCGGGAGCGCCGAGTTGCTCGATGCGGCCCTCGTTCATGACCGCCACGCGGTCGGCCAGGCTCATGGCCTCGCCCTGGTCGTGCGTGACGAAGATGAAGGTGATGCCGACCTGGTCGTGGACCAGGTCGAGTTCGATCAGCATCCGCTGGCGCAGCTTGAGGTCGAGCGCGGCGAGCGGCTCGTCGAGCAGCAGCACCTCGGGCTTGTTGATCAGGGCGCGCGCGATGGCCACGCGCTGCTTCTGCCCGCCCGAGATCTGGTCGGTCCGCTTGTCCGCGTGCTCGCCCATCTGGATGAGAGCGAGCATCTTCTCGACCTCGTCGTCCACCTCGCGCCGGGGGCGGTGCGCGACGGTGAGGCCGAAGGCGATGTTCTGGCGCACGGTGAGGTGCGGGAACAGCGCGTAGTTCTGGAAGATGGTGTTGACCTTGCGCCGCTCGGGCGGCAGGTCGGTGATGTCGTGGCCGTCGAGCCAGACGCGGCCCCGGTCGGGGCGCTCGAAGCCCGCCAGCATGCGCAGCAGGGTGGTCTTGCCGCAGCCGCTGGGGCCGAGCAGCGAGAAGAACTCCCCCTTGCGGATGCCCAGCGTCACGCCGTCCACGGCCTTCACCCGGCCGTAGTGTCGTGAGACGTCCTCGAACTGGATGAAGTCGGCCAAGGCCCCTGCTTCGCTCCTCGGATCGGCTGCGACGCCTGCGAAGGTGCTCCGGAGATTGCTAGGTATAGAGGAGCCGGGGCGCCGAGTAAAGGCCTGGCGCACGGCGGACCCGGCGTGGCCCGCCGGGTCCGCCCTCCCGCCTGGATCGCTCAGACCACCGGCAGCGAGGCCTGCGCCCTGCGGATCAGCTCCTCGGGGTACTCGTGGTCGACGAGCTCCCCGGCGAAGTACTTCTGGTACGAGGCCAGGTCGAAGTGCCCGTGCCCGCTGGCGCCGAACACGATGGTCTGCTTCTCGCCGCTCTCCCGGCAGCGCAGCGCCTCGACCACCGCCCCGTGGATGGCGTGCGCCGTCTCCGGGGCGGGCAGGTGTCCCTCGGTGCGCGCGAAGAGCACCGCCGACCGGAACACCGCGTTCTGCTGGTGCGACTGCGCCTCGATCAGGCCGAGGTCGTAGAGGTGGCACAGGATCGGCGCCATGCCGTGGTAGCGCAGCCCGCCCGCGTGGATCGGCGGCGGCATGAAGTCGTGCCCCAGCGTGTGCATCTTCAGCAGCGGCGTCAGGCCGGCCGAATCGCCGAAATCGTACCGGTAGAGCCCCCGCGTGAGGCTCGGGCAGGCGGCCGGCTCCGCCGCGACGATGCGCGTCTTCCTCCCCGCCGTGATCTTGTCCCGCACGAACGGCAGCGCCAGCCCGGCGAAGTTCGAGCCGCCGCCAACGCAGCCGACGATCACGTCGGGGTAGTCGCCGGCCAGCTCGAGCTGCTTGTGGGTCTCGAGCCCGATGACGGTCTGGTGCAGCATGACGTGGTTCAGCACGCTGCCCAGCGAGTAGTTGGTGTCCGCGCGCGAGCCGGCCTCCTCGACCGCCTCGCTGATGGCGATGCCCAGCGAGCCGGGCGAATCCGGATCGCGCTCCCGGATGGCCCGTCCGACGCCGGTCTGGTCGCTCGGGCTCGAGACACAGGACGCCCCCCAGGCCTCCATCAGCAGTCGTCGATAGGGCTTCTGCTCGTAGCTCACCCGCACCATGTAGACCTTGCACTCCATTTCGAACAGGCTGCAGGCGAACGCGAGCGCGCTGCCCCACTGGCCGGCGCCGGTCTCGGTGGTGAGCCGCTTCACGCCCTCGACCTTGTTGTAATAGGCCTGCGGCACCGCGGTGTTCGGCTTGTGGCTGCCGGCGGGGCTCACGCCTTCCCACTTGTAGTAGATGTGCGCGGGGGTGCCGAGCGCCTGCTCGAGGCGGCGGGCCCGCACCAGCGGCGTGGGGCGCCAGACCCGGTAGATGTCCAGCACCTCCTCGGGGATGTCGACGTAGCGCTCCTGGCTGACCTCCTGCAGGATCAGGCCCATCGGGAAGATCGGAGCCAGGTCTTCGGGACCGACGGGCTGCTTCGTGCCGGGGTGGAGCACCGCGGGCAGCGGCTTCGGCAGGTCGGCCACGATGTTGTACCACTGGCGCGGCATGTCGCGCTCGTTCAGGTGGATCTTGACCTGGCTCATCGTCTCTCCTCGCGTAGGGGGTGTGGGACTGGCCTGGCTTCGGTCTCTCCGCGACCCGCGGCGTGGATACGAAAAACCCGCCGCAGGACGCCTGCAGCGGGTGGAACCGGAGTGGGTCAGGCCTGGATCAGGTGATGCGCGGACCCACACTCCTCCCGCTGCCCTGGCGCGAGCACCACCACCATCGGTTGCGGGAGATACGGAGCATGGACGTCGCCTTCCTCGTCGATCCGGTGCGGGTCCGGCGACCGATGCCGCCCGAACTCACAGCACAATTGAAACCCGTCGCGCCGGTCGGCGTCAAGTAGCCGGACGGCCCACCATGACCGTCGAGCCCGCTCGCGGAACTGTCTCGACCACACCGGCAGATACGCGGAGCGGGCGGCCCGTGCAGTTCGCAACGCGGAGGCGCAGGGACCGCCGGGCGGCGCGCATGGCGCGGGTCGCTGCGGTCGCGCGTGGAGCTTGGGGGCCGGGAGGGTGTTGGGCGAGCAGAGGCACCATGCGCTCGCCCAACACCCTCCCGGCCCCCAGCTCGCTCGGTGAGCACCGGGCGTATCGGTGGGAACCGGTAGCGTCAAGAGTCATGTGTCAGGAGGAAGGGGGCTGAGGTTCCGGCCTTGTGGTTTTCGTAGGTGAAGACGGCGAACAGGATGCGCTCCATGGAGGTGCGGTCACTGAAGACCCCCATGGGGCGCGTTCTTCTGCGGACCTCGCGGAAGCGGCGTTCGATGGCGTTGGTGGTGCGGGTGGCCTGGCGCCAGGCGGAATCGTCGAAGGCGAAGAACGCCAGCAGGTCCTCGAGGTCCTGCTGCAGGCAGCGGACCGCGGCCGGGTAGCGGGTGTGCCAGCGGTCGACCAGGTGCCGGGCGGCCGCTCGTGCAGTGGTGCGGTTGACTGCGTGGCTGATGCGGTGCAGGTCGCGCTTGACCCGCTCGCGGTCGGTGTCTCGCACCTTGTCGAGGATGTTGCGGGTCTTGTGGGCCCAGCAGCGGCCGACCCGGACCCGCGGGTAGACCAGCGGCAGCGCGGCGAGCAGACCGGCACCGCCATCGGTGGCGATCAGGGTGAGGCCCTCGCCGGTGAGCCCGCGGGCATAGAGATCGTTGAGGAACGCCTCCCAGGCCGGCTGGCTCTCGGCCGGGGCGAGGCGGAAGTCGAGGATCTCCTTCTTCCCGGCGAGCGTGATCCCGAGCGCCACCAGCACGGGCCGGCGCAACGCCCCGGCGCCGCTCTTGCGGGCCAGCACCACGCCATCGAGCAGCACGGCCCGGTAACGGTTGGCGAGCGGGCGACGATGGAACGCGGCGGCCGCCTCATCCAGGCCCCGCGCCACCCGGCTCACCGTCGCCGGGCTGACCCGCTCGCCCAGCAGGGGCAGCAGCGCCTCGCCCACCTTGCGGGTCGAAAGCCCGAGGACGAAGCCGGCCAGGATCACCCGCTCGAGTTGGGGCACCCGCCGGGCATAGCGGCCCAGCACGGCGACCGCGCTGTAGGTCCGGGAGCGTGGCACCTGCAACTCCAGGACGCCGACCTCATGCCACAGCCAGCGGCGGTAGCTGCCATTGCGGCGGTCAGCGACCCCGGCCGCGGCCAGTTCGGCGATCCGGTTGCCCACCAGGCCGTGCATCCGCTCCTCGATCACCCGCCGGACCGCGGCCTGGCTCGCCTGCCTCAGCTCGTTCCACTCCGGCGCCTGCACCGCCATCGACTTGAGCATCCGCACCGCCTGCTTCACACTGCGCACCGCAGCGACCTGCTGCATGGGGGTACCTCCTTGAGGTGGTTGGCCCTGCCTCTGTTGGAGTACCCCCTTCCTTGTCCCTGACACAAACACTGGTACATCACCTGGGAACCGCCGCGTTTGCGGCCCCGCTTCCCCGCTCCTAGAATCCGCCGGCAGGCCGCGTGCGTCCCCACCCAGGAGTGGCTCATGAGCGAGAGACTCGTGCAGCAGCTGCACACGTTGATCCGGAGCGCCTCGACCGAGCTGCCCTCGGACGTGGAGGCGGCCCTGCGGGCGGCGCAGGGCAGGGAGCTGCCGGGGAGCACCTCGGCGAACGCCTTCGGCGCCATCGTCGACAACGTCGAGATGGCGCGCCGCGCCGGCACGCCGATCTGCCAGGACACCGGCTCGATGATCTTCTATGTCCATCACCCGGTCGGCCTCGACACCATCGCCTTCCGCCGGGCGATCGAGCAGGCGGCCGAGAAGGCGACGAAGGACGTCCTGCTGCGCCCGAACGCGGTGAACCCGCTCACCGGCAAGAACACCGGGACGAACGTCGGGATCAACGCGCCCTACGTCACGTTCAAGGCGTGGGAGAAGGAGGAGGTGCGCGTGAGGCTGATGCTCAAGGGCGGCGGCAGCGAGAACGTCGGGACGCAGTACAAGCTGCCCGACACCGCGCTCGGCGCCGGCCGCGACCTCAAGGGCGTCCGCAAGTGCGTGCTCGACGCCGTCTACAAGGCCCAGGGGATGGGCTGCGCACCCGGCGTGATCGGCGTGGGGATCGGCGGGGACCGCTCGACCTCCTACCTGCTGTCGAAGGAGCAGTTCTTCCGCCGGCTCGGCTCGGCCAACGAGGACCCCGCGCTCGACGCGTTCGAGAAGGAGCTGCACGCCGACCTCAACCGGCTCGGCATCGGGCCGATGGGCTTCGGCGGGAAGACCACCGTGCTGGGCGTGTTCGCCGCCTGGCAGCACCGCCATCCGGCCACCTTCTACGTCGCCATCTCGTACATGTGCTGGGCCTGCCGGCGCAAGGAGATGACGCTCAGGAACGGGGAGGCTACGTATGATCCGGCTTGAGATCCCGATCCCCGAGGCGAAGATCCGCGAGTTGAAGGTCGGCGACACGGTGCTGCTCACCGGGATCGTCGTCACCGCCCGCGACGCGGGCCACAAGCTGATGGTGGAGGAGCGGCCGGCGTTCCTCGACGACCTGCTGCGCGGGGGCGTCATCTACCACTGCGGCCCGGTGGTGAAGAAGGAGGGCGCGCGCTGGTCGTTCGTCGCCGCCGGCCCCACCACCAGCGCCCGCGAGGAGCCCTACCAGGCGAAGGTGATCGAGAGCTACGGGGTGCGCGGCGTGATCGGCAAGGGCGGCATGGGTGCGGCCACGCTCGAGGCCTGCCGCAGGTTCGGCGCGGTCTACTTCCACGCGGTCGGCGGCTGCGGCACCTCGATCGCGCAGTCGGTCAAGGAGGTCGTCGCCGTCCACAAGCTCGAGGAGTTCGGCACGCCCGAGGCCTTCTGGGTCACCCGGGTCGAGGACTTCCCCGTGATCGTCACCATGGACTCGCACGGCCGCAGCATCCACGACGAGGTGCGCGCGGAGTCGAAGAAGGTCTACGAGGAGATGATGAAGGCCTAGCACGAGGCGGGCGCGCGAACCCGGGCCCGGTGGCCGCGATGGCCGCCGGGCCCGGCGCCTGCCCGGCGACGGGCCGCTGGAGCGGGCCGTCCGTGCGGGCGTAGACTGGGGCCCGCGCACCGTCGGCCTCGCATCCACAGGCACCCGCCCGCCCAGGACCTTCACCGGAGGCTCCCCCATGCCGCAGCGTTTCGCACTCCGCGCGCTCGCCGCTCTCGCTTGCCTGGCCGCCGCCGCGGCCTGCGCGTCCGCGGCAGAGCCCGGCCCCACTCGCATGCTCCGCTCGCCGGGCGTGAGCGCCACGCAGATCGCGTTCGCCTACGCCCAGAACATCTGGGTGGTGGACCGCGCGGGCGGCACGGCACGACGCCTGACCAGCTTCCAGGGGCAGGCCTCGAACCCCCGCTTCTCCCCCGACGGACGGTGGATCGCGTTCAGCGGCGAGTACGCGGGCAACCTCGACGTCTACACCATGCCCGCGGGCGGCGGCGAGCCGAAGCGCCTCACCTGGCACCCCGGCCCCGACCAGGTGCAGGGCTGGACGCCGGACGGCAGGTCGGTCGTGTTCGCGTCGGGCCGGGCGTCCCAGGCGCCGAGCCCCGCGCCGCGCTTCTGGACCGTGCCCGCCACCGGCGGTCCGGAGGTGGCGCTGCCCCTGCCGCGCGCCTACCAGGGCCGCATCTCGCCGGACGGCACGCGCATCGCGTACCGGCCCAACAACTCGTGGGACGAGGAGCGCCGCAACTACCGCGGCGGCCAGAACCGTCCGGTGTGGATCACCGACCTCAAGACGTTCGAGACCGAGACCCCGCCCTGGGACGGCTCCAAGGACATGGATCCGGTGTGGCTCGGCCAGGTCGTGTACTTCATCTCCGACCGCGACGGCGTGGCCAACGTCTGGGCGTACGACACCCGGTCGAAGGCGCTCACGCAGGCGACGAAGTTCACCGACTTCGACGTGAAGACGCTCGACGCGGGCCCGGACGCGGTGGTGTTCGAGCAGGCGGGCGTCCTCCACGAGCTGGACCCGAAGACGAACCGCGAGCACGTGGTGGAGGTCACGGCCACCGGCGACTTCCCGTGGGCCATGCCGCACTGGGAGGACGTCTCCGGCCGCGTCACGAACCTGGCACTCTCGCCGACCGGCAAGCGCGTGCTGGTGGAGGCCCGCGGCGAGATCTTCGCGATCCCCGGCGAGAAGGGCGACACGCGCAACCTGACCCGCTCGAGCGGCTCGGCCGAGCGCGACCCCGCGTGGTCGCCCGACGGCAAGTACGTGTGCTGGTTCAGCGACCGTTCCGGCGAATACCAGCTGGTGATCGAGGACCCCAGCGGCATCCTGCCGCAGCGCGCGATCCCGCTCCCGGATCCGTCGCACTACTACACGGTCTCGTGGTCGCCGGACTCGAGGAAGATCCTCTATCACGACACCAACCTGCGCCTGTGGGTGCTGGACGTGGCGAGCGGCCGGGCGAAGGTCGTGGGCAGCGACCCCTGGATGGTGCCGGCTCGCACGACGTTCCCGACCTGGAGCCCGGACTCCCGCTACGTGGCGTACGCGGCGCACCTGAACTCGCTCTTCCGTGCGATCTTCGTCGCGGACGTCGAGAGCGGCGAGTCGCACCAGGTGACCGACGGCCTTGCCGACGCGACCTGCCCGGTGTGGGACGCGGGCGGGAAGTACCTCTGGTTCCTGGCCTCGACCGACTACGGCCTGCGATCGCAGTGGCTCGACATGACCTCGTACGACCGCGAGGAGAACTTCGGGCTCTACCTGGCCGTGCTCGGGAAGAGCGAGGCGAGCCCGCTGCTGCCCGAGAGCGACGAGGACGGCGGCATCGCGCCGGCGACCGCCGGCGACACGACCGCCGCGGCGAGGAGCGGGATGCCCGCGAAGCCCGCGGGCGCGGGGAAGAGCGGCAAGCCCGCGAAGCCCGCGGTCGCGGTGGCGATCGATTTCGACGGCATGCAGTCGCGCATCGTCCCGGTGCCCGGCGTGCCCGAGAGGCAGTACGCGCACCTCGCCGCCGGCCGCGCGGGCACGATCTTCTACCTCGAAGCCGCGGCGCGCGGCGAGGGCGGTGGATCCGGGGGCGGCGGCACGCTCGTCCGCTACCAGCTGAGCGAGCGCAAGGCCGTCACGTTCGCGAGCGAAGTGGCCGACTTCGCGGTCAGCGCAGACGGCAAGAAGCTCGTCTACCGCGCCGCCGCGCCCGCGGGCGGTTCCGCCCCCGGCGGCCCGCCCCCGCGGCCCTCCGCGCCGGGCCTCTTCCTGGTGGACGCCGACAAGTCGCCGCCGGCCGCGGGCGCAGGCAAGCTGTCCGTGTCGCTGCGCATGTGGCTCGACCCCCAGGCCGAGTTCGCGCAGATCTTCCACGAGGGCTGGCGCAACCAGCGCGATTACCTCTACGTGCCCAACCTGCACGGCACCGACTGGCCGAAGATGCGCGAGATGTACGGCCAGTTCCTGCCGTACGTGCGGCACCGCGCCGACCTCAACTACCTGCTCGACATGATGGGTGCCGAGATCGCGATCGGCCATTCGTACGTGCGCGGGGGGGACATGCCCGAGGTGCCGGCGGTCACCGGCGGGCTGCTCGGCGCGGACTTCGCCGTCGACGCGGACCGTTACCGGATCGCGCGCATCTACGACAACGAGAGCTGGAACCCCGACCTCAAGGCGCCGCTCGCCGTGCCCGGCGTGAACGTGGCGGTCGGCGACTACGTGCTGGCGGTCAACGGCGAGGAGCTGCGCGCACCCGACAACCTCTACCGGCTGCTCGACGGCACCGCGAACCGGCAGACCGTGCTGACCGTGAACGGCCGCCCGACCATGGACGGTGCGCGCACGATCACGGTGGTGCCGGTCGCCAGCGAGCAGACCCTGCGCACGCGCGCCTGGGTCGAGTCGAACCGCCGGCTGGTGGACCGGCTCTCCGGCGGGCAGCTCGCCTACGTCTACCTGCCCAACACCGGCCAGCCGGGCTACTCGAGCTTCAACCGCTACTACTTCTCGCAGCAGGACCGGAAGGGCGTGGTGGTCGACGAGCGCTGGAACGGCGGAGGCTCGGCGGCCGACTACATGATCGAGGTCATGCAGCGCTGGTTCGACGGCTACTTCAACAACGTGGCCGGCGATCGCGTCCCCTTCACCAGCCCGGCGGCCGGGATCTGGGGGCCGAAGGTCATGGTGATCAACGAGATGGCGGGCTCGGGCGGCGACTACCTCCCCTACATGTTCCGCTCGCACAAGGTGGGCACGCTGGTCGGCAAGCGCACGTGGGGCGGGCTCGTGCACACCGCGGACACGCCGCCGTTCGTGGACGGCGGCTCGATGATCGCGCCGCGCGGCGGCTTCTTCGCCGCCGACGGCACGCTGGGCGGTCGAGAACGAGGGCGTGGCGCCCGACGTGGACGTGGAGAACTGGCCGAAGGACGTGATCGCCGGCCACGACCCGCAGCTCGAGCGCGCCGTCGACGTGGCGATGAAGCAGCTCAGGGAGAAGCCCGTCCAGCGCATGATGAAGGAACCGCCCCCGCCGACGACCGGCAAGCGCAGGTAGACGGCGCGGCAGCGACCCGGGCCCGGCCCGCCTCGCAGCGGCCGGGCCCGGGCCTGGCATCCGTCACGCCGTCCCGCGCTCCCGCCGCCCCTCGGCCCAGCCGTAGATCACCGGCAGCACGAACAGGGTGAGCAGCGTGCTGGTGATCAGTCCGCCCATCACGACGACGGCGAGCGGCCGCTGGATGTCCGCCCCGGACCCGGTCGCGACCAGCATCGGGGCCTGTCCGATGAACGCGGTGAGCGCCGTCATCACCAGCGGCCGGAACCGCAGGTCGCACCCCTTGCGGACCGTGTCCTCGACGCTCTCGCCCCGCTCCCGCAATTGCCGGAAGAAGGACACCAGCACCACGCCGTTCTGCACCGCGACGCCGAGGAGCACGATGAAGGCCACGGCGGATGAGACCGACAGCGGCATGCGGAAGGCCACGATTGCGACGACGCCGCCCACGAGCGCGAAGGGCAGGTTGAGGAGCACGAGGATCGCGCTCCGGAACGAGCCGAGTGCCAGGAAGAGGAGGATCATGATGAGCAGCAGGGCGATGGGCACGACGATCGCGAGCTGTCGCATGGCACGCTGCTGGTTCTCGAACTGGCCTCCGTACTCGAGGTAGTAGCCCGTGGGCAGGGTCCCGGCGAGCGGGGCCAGCGCCGCCTGGACCTCCCGGACGAACCCCCCCAGGTCCCGGCCCCGCACGTTGGCCTCGACCACGACCCGGCGCATGCCGTTCTCGCGGCTGACCTGGGCCGGCGCCTCGACCAGCTGGAACCTGGCGATCTGGGCGAGCGGGACGCGCTCGCCGCCCGGAGCGGGGACGAGCAGGCGCTCGATCTGGGGGATGCCGCGCCGCGCCTCCTCCGCGAAGCGGACGACCACCGCGAAGCGGCGCTCCTGCTCGATCAGGGTGGTCGCCTGGCAGCCGGCGACCGCGGTCTCGATGGCCCCGTTGACCGTCTCGATGCGGATCCCGTGGCGAGCGGCGGCCTCCCGGTCGACCACCACGTCGAGCTGGCTCATGCCCGACACCTGCTCGACCTTGACGTCCTGGGCGCCACGAAGCGCCATGAGAGCGGCCGCCGCGCGGTCGGCGAAGCCCTTGAGGATCGTCAGGTCGGGCCCGAAGACCTTGATGGCGAGGTCGCTCTTCACTCCGGAGATGAGCTCGTTGACGCGCAGGGCGATCGGCTGTGAGAACGAGTAGCGCAGCCCCGGGATCTCGGCCAGGTCCCTCTGGATGGCCGCGACGAGTTGACTCTTGTTCCGGCCCGTGCCCCATCGGTGGCGCGGCTTGAGCATGACGAACACGTCCGTCTGCTCGGGGCCCATGGGGTCCTCGGAGATCTCCGCCCGCCCCGTCTTGCTCACCACGGTCGCCACCTCGGGGAACCGGAGCAGACGCTTCTCGATGAACTCGGCCACCCGGACGGAGCCGTCCAGCGAGGCGTTCGGCAGGCGCAGCACGTTGATCGCGAGGGAGCCCTCGTCGAGCGCCGGCATGAACTCGGTACCGAGCAGCGGCGCCAGGCATGCGGCAAGGGCCAGCGCGCCCAGGCTGATGCCCAGGGTCACGTTCCGACGGCGGATCGCGCGTTCCAGCAACCGCGCGTAGCCCCGGCGGATCCTCCGGACGAAGCCGAACCCCCGCTCCGGCACCTGGCGCAGCAGGACCTCCGAGAGCGCCGGCACGACCAGGAGGGCCACACCCAGCGAGACGAGCATGGCGATGAGCATGGTCGAGGCGAGTGGGGCGAACATCCGGCCCTCGACCCCCTGGAGCGTGAACAACGGAACGAGGACGATGGCGATGATGAGCACGGAGAAGGCCACCGGCCGTGCGACCTCGAGCACCGCCTCGGCGACGACCCGGCGCTTCTCCGCGGGCTCGCGGCGCTCGGCCAGGTGCCGCCGCACGTTCTCGACGACGACGATCGAGGCGTCCACCACCATGCCCACGGCGAAGGCCAGACCGCCCAGGCTCATCAAGTTGGCGGTGAGCCCCACGCGCCCCATGACGATGAAGGTCACGAGGAAGGTCAGTGGCAGCGAGAGGACCACGATCAGGGCCGTGCGGAACTCACCGAGGAAGAGGAACAGCACGAGGATCACGAACAGGCCCCCCTCGAGCAGCGCCTTCATGACCGTCTCGATGCAGGCCTCGATGAGCGAGGTGCGGTCGTAGAACACGTTGATGCGCACTCCCGGAGGGAGCGTGCCCTGGATCCTGGCGACCGTCTGCTTGACCCGGCCCACCACATCCTTCGAGTTCTCGCCCTTCAGCATGATGATCATCCCGGCGACCACTTCGCCCCTGCCGTCACGGCTGACCGCGCCCTGCCGGGGCTCCGCGCCGATGACCACTTCGGCGACATCACGCACGTAGACCGGTGTCCCGTCCACCGACTTGAGCACGATCCGCTCGATGTCGGGCGCGTCCTGGAGCAGTCCGACCCCACGCAGGTAGACCTGCTCCCAGCCACTCACGATCACGCCGCCGCCGGCGTTGGCATTGCTGCGCTCGACGGCCTCGACCACGTCGCCGGCCGTGAGCCCGTACTGGAGCAGCCTCTCCGGTGCGAGCAGTACCTGGTACTGCTTGACGGTTCCGCCGAAGCTGTTGACCTCGTTCACGCCGGGGATCGGCTTGAGCAGCGGTGCCACCAGCCAGTCCTGGATCGTGCGCAGCTCCATCGGGTCCTGCCGCTCGCCCTCGAGGGTGTACTGGAAGATCTCCCCCAGCCCGGTGCTCGTGGGCCCCAGCTCGGGGTCCACGCCCGGAGGAAGCTGCTCTCGCGCCATCGCCAGCCGCTCGAAGACCACCTGGCGGGTCCAGTAGGTCTCCACGCCATCCTCGAAGATGATGACGACCTGGGAGAGGCCGGCCTTCGAGATCGAGCGGACCTGCCGGACCTTCGGCAGGCCCCGCATCACCTGTTCGATCGGGTAGCTCACCCGCTGCTCGACATCGACGGCGGCGAGGCCCGGGGCCTTGCAGAGGATCATCACCTGGGTGTTGGTGACATCCGGGAAGGCGTCGATGGGCAGGCGGGTCCACGCCACGACCCCTCCGACGACCAGGAGCGCCGTCGCCAGCAGGACGAGGAGACGGTTCCTCAGCAGCCACGTCACGAATCGCATGGCCCCTCCTAGTCGGCGCAGCCTGCGCCCATCTTCGAGCGCAGGACGTCGGACTTCATGAGGAACGAGCCACCGGCCACCACGACCTCGCCGCCCCGCAGGCCGCTGACCACTTCGACGCGGTCGCCCCACGTGCGTCCCAGGGTGACCGGGCGGCGCACGTAGTACTCGCCGTGGTGCCGGATGAAGACGAAGGAACGCCCCGCGTCCTCGAGGACGGCGTCCCGCGGGACTGCCAGCCCCTGTTCCGCACCGGGCAGGAAGACCTTCACGTCCGCGAACATCCCGGGCAGCAGCCGGCCCTCGGGGTTGTTCACCAGGACGCGGAGCCTCACCGTTCGCGAGGCCTCCTCCATGGCGGGGCTGACGAAGTCCAGCGTGCCCGGGAACTCCTCGCCCGGGAACGCCCTGACCGACACGGTCGCCGGCAGGTTCCTGACGAGTCGTGTGGGATGGATCTTGGCGAGGTCCCGTTCGTAGAGATCACACCACACCCAGAGCGTGGACTTGTCGCCGATCGTCGCCAGGTCCTCATCGGTCCTCGCCCTCTCACCGGGGACCGCGTGGAGGGAGAGCAGGACGCCATCGGCCGGCGCGCGCAGCGTCAGGCAGCCACGCGCGGACGCCTGGCTCAGGTTCTTCACATCCGCCGCGGTCGTACCGAGACGCGTGAGCACGCCCTCGGTCGACGCCGCGCGGATCTCGGCCGCCTCGAGCTCCTGGCGGGACTGGAGGAACTCCCGTTCCGAGGCGATCGCTTCCGCGCGCAGCCCGGCCACCCGCTCGTGATTGCGCCGGGCGAGCCGCAGCACCGCCTGCGCCTCCAGGAATGCTCCCTCGGCCTCGCCGACCGCCACGCTCTCGATCTCGATCAGGGCCTGGCCCCGCTTCACCCGCTCCCCGAGCGCGACCCGGACGTCGCGGACGGTTCCCTCGGCCTGCGTGCCGAGATGGGAGACCCGACGCGCATCGAACTGCACCTCGCCTGTCAGTTGAAGCGAGATCCTGATCCGCTGGCGGGTGATCGGCTGGGCCTTGAGGAGGCCTCCGGCGAAGAGACTCGCGGGTGCTCGAACGACCCCCGTCTCGTATCGACACTCGTCGCACTCGAAGGTCTTCTTCCGGTGTTCGCAGGTCAGTTTGAACAGCTCGTCGACGGGGCGGTCGAGGTCCGAGGGCTCCGGCGCCTCGGTCTTCACGACGGCGCCGCCGGCCGAGTCCACCGGGGCCCCCCCGGCAGGCGTGGCGTTGCGCGCGGAGCTGGCCGCGGGGCGTCCGCACGAGACGGCGGACAGGGCCAGGAAGAGCCCGACGATGGAGAGCGAGACGAGCGGGGCGAGCTTCAAGGGGTGTCCTCCTGCCCGGTGAGGGCACTGAGACGGCTGCAGTCCGATTGCGCCTGGGCCAGCGTGGCGAGGTAGCCCAGCCGCGTTTCCACCAGCACGCGCCGGGCGTCGATCAGCTCGAGCAGGCCGGCCTCGCCGAGCCGGTAGGTCTTCTCCATGATCGCGGCCAGGGATTCGGCGCGCGGCAGGATGCGGTCCCGGTAGCGGGCCACGGCGCGGGTCGTGGCGAGGCACGCGGCGTGCGCCTCGACGACCGCCGACTCCGTCCGGCGCGTCTCCCACTCCAGCAGCATGCGACCGGCTTCGAGCTGCGCGCCCGCCTGCGCGGCGCGTCCGGAGTTCCAGTCCCAGAGCGGCAGGTCGAAGGCGACACCGCCACCGCCGGTGCGGCGGTCCGGTTCCCGTGCGGCGAAGCCCCGCAACTCCACTCCCGGGATCCGCGCCCACCGCTCGGCACCGGCCTCGGCCGCGAACGAGCGCACCCGCGCGCGCGCCGCGCCGATCGCGGGGTGGCTCGCCCGGACCGCGGCCAGGGCCGAGTCCAGGCCGGGGACGTCCGGCAGGTCGTCGGGCTCCGCCTCGACCACGAGTTCCCGCCCGCCGCCGTCGATCCACCGCTTCAGCTGCTCACGGCGGGCGGCCAGCGCGATCCGGCTCGCGTCGAGATCGCCGGAGACCCTCTCGAGCTCGATCTCCACGCGGGTCTTCTCGGCCGGCCGCGCCTCTCCCCGCTCGACACGACGGGCGACCAGCCCCGCGAGCTCCGCGGTCCGGGAGTTCAGGGTGTCGAGCACGCAGACGCGGGCCTGCCCGCAGGCCACGTCCCAGAACAGCAGGCGAAGCTCCAGCAGCACCTCCCTCCGGATCGACCGCGCCTCCTCCTGGCTGACCTCCACCTGGGCGTTCGCCGCACGCACCAGGTGATGGCGCCGCGCGAGCCCACTCAGCGGGAGAGTGAGCCCGATCTCCCATTCGGCCCGGTCTCCGAGCCACGCGGAGGTCTCGCCGCGCGTGAACGTGGCGTCCAGCGCGGGATTCGGCAGGGTGCCGGTTGCGGCGGCCGCCCCACGGGCTGCGGCGACCTTCCAGCGCCCCGCAGAGAGGCCGGGATGCCGGTCGGCCAGGTGGACGATGTCCTTCCAGCCGACGCGGAGCGTGTCCGCGGCGGCAACCGCCTGCAGCGGCGGAGACGTCGGCGGCGCCGCGCGGGCCGGAACGACGGCGACGTGAAGGCCGAGAACGAGGGTCGAAAGAACCAAGCACGGTCTCGTCGCCGAGACCGTCCCCATGATGGACGATCGCATCCGTTTCCACCTGCTTTCGCGATGGGGCAGCCGCTGTGGGTCGCCCGGTTACGCCTCTGGCGCGGGCGCGAGTGAGCGCCCGCCACCGCTCCCTAGGCTGGAGCGAGGCGCCGCGGAGGATGGAAGATGCTTCGACCGGGGCCGTCCGAGCGGAGGCCCTCGTCCGCCGGGGCGTGGCGGCCGCAGGTCGTGCGCGCAGCGGGTCCGATACCGCTCTCGCCCGGCGTGGCGACCGGGGCCTGCCCGGGGCAGCAGGCGCAGATGCAGTCGGCACCGCACGAGGCGCTGTCCGGCCCGGGATCGGGGCAGCGGGCGCCGTCGTGATGCGCGGCGGCAGACGACTCCGCACGGAGCTCGGACGGCATCGCCGCCGTCGTCGCGAGGAACGCGACGGCGAGCGTGAGCGCCACGATCCGGACGAGTCGCAAGCCGATCCTCACCCTGCTGCCTCCTGCCAACGCGGACGCCCCCACCGGGGACCACCCATCTACGGGGGTGGACAAGTGTAGAGAGACCCGGTGGAGGCGTCAATCGGCGGGCAGGCCCCGCACGCCGTCAAGCTTCGTCGAGCAGGTTCACCGTCAGCCCGCTGCGCAGCTTCGGCTCGAACCAGGTGGACTTGGGCGGCATCACGACGTTCGCGTCGGCGACCTTCATCAGCTCGTCCAGCGACGTGGGGTGCATCGCGAAGGCCACCGTCCAGCCCTCCCGGCAGCGCTTCTCGAGCTCGGCCAGGCCGCGGATGCCGCCGACGAAGTCGATGCGCTGGTCCTTGCGCGGATCGGCGATGCCGAGGACGGGGGCGAGCAGGTTGTCCTGCAGGATCGAGACATCCAGCCCCCGGATGGGATCGTCGGCCGCGAACGTCCCGGGCTTCGCCTCGAGCGTGTGCCACCTTCCGCCCAGGTACATGCCGAAGCGGTGCGGCACGGCGGGCGTGACCGCCTGTCCCGGGCCCACCGTGAAGCGCTCGGAGACCCTGGCCAGGAACGCCTCGGGAAGCAGGCCGTTCAGGTCCTTCACCACGCGGTTGTAGTCGAGGATCTTGAGCTGGTCGTGCGGGAACACCACCGCCATGAACGACTCGTAGGGCTCCTCCCCCGTCCCGCCCGGGTGCGCGGCGCGCATCTTCTGGCCGTGACGGCAGGCGGCGGCCGTGCGGTGGTGACCGTCGGCCACGTACAGCGCCGGGATGCCGGCGAAGAGCTTCACCAGCGCGGCGATCTCGGCGGGATCGGAGACCACCCAGAGCGCGTGCCCGATGCCGTCGCTGGCGACGAAGTCGTACGCGGCGGGGCGGGCGCGCACGGCGTCCACGATCCGGTCGATCTCCCGGCGCGCCCGGTAGGCGAGGAACACCGGCTCGGCGTTCGCGTTGGCCTCGGTGACGTGGCGGGTCCGGTCGTCCTCCTTGTCGGGACGCGTGTGCTCGTGCTTCTTGACGAGGTCCTGCTCGTACTCGCGCACGCTGCACAGCGTGACCAGGCCGGCCTGGACGTGATCGCCCATGCGCTGCTGGTAGACGTAGAGGCAGGGGCTCGCGTCCCGCACCAGCGTGCCCTCGGCGATGAGCCGGCGGAGGTTCTCGCGTCCCTTCGCGTAGACCCGGTCGTCGTGCACGTCGACCGACGGGTCGAGGTCGATCTCGGGCTTGCAGACGTGCAGGAACGAGACCGGGTTGCCGCGGGCCAGCTCGCGCGCCTCCTGGGAATTGATCACGTCGTAGGGGAAGCTCGCGACGTCGCGGGCCAGATCGGGACGCGGTCGATAGGCGCGGAACGGCTTGATGACCGACATTCGTGCTCCTTCGCGATGGGCGTGCGGCGCGGCCGTGCCCGGTGTCACCCGCTTCAGGCCCGGAGGAAGCGCTCCTTCAGGAAGTCCCGGAACGGGGCGTACTCGGTGGTCAGGTGTCCGTACTGCTCGGGCCGCGACTCGATCCCGGCTAGGCTGGGCGGCAGGACGGGGTCGATGCCGAGCAGCGCCTGGATCTCCTCGGGGAACTTCGCCGGATGCGCGGTCTCGATCGAGACCGCCAGCGGGTCGGCCGGCGAGCCGGGCTCCGCCAGGAAGCGCTGCAGTCCCGCCCAGCCGACCGCCCCGTGCGGCTCCAGCAGGGTCTCGTGCCGCCGCCAGGCCTCGCGGATCGTCGCACGGGTCTCGTCGTCGGGGATGCTCACCGCGAGGAAGTCACGGCGCATCCGGGCCAGGTCGGGAGGCTCGCGAAGCGCGCCGGTCTCGTCCATCCAGCCGCCGTAGGCGTCCACCAGGCGCGCGAGGTTCGAGGGGTGCCCGACGTTCATGGCGTTCGAGATGCACACCCGCGAGGGGACGATCTTCTCGTAGCGGCCGGTGGCGAAGAAGCGCGGGACCTCGTCGTTCGCGTTGGTCGCGATGACCACCCGCGGGATGGGCACGCCCATGCGGGTCGCGAGCACCGCCCCCATCAGGTCGCCGAAGTTGCCCGAGGGGACCGAGAAGACCATCGGTTCGCGGGCCGCGACGTCGGCGAGCCGGACGTAGGCGTAGACGTAGTAGACCGACTGCGGCAGCAGCCGGCCGACGTTGATCGAGTTGGCGCTGCTCAGGCGGATGCCGGCCAGGTCGGGATCGGCGAAGGCGCGCTTGACCATCGCCTGGCAGTCGTCGAACTTGCCGTCCACCGCGAAGGTCGTGACATTGCCGCCCAGCGTGGTCATCTGCCGGCGCTGCCGCGCGGAGACCTCGTCCACCGGGAACAGCACGACGCTCCGGACGCGGGGCACGCCGTGGTAGGCGTGGGCCACCGCGCTGCCGGTGTCCCCGGAGGTGGCGGTCAGGATGACCAACTCCTCGTGCCCGCCCTCCATGAAGGCGCCCATCCAGCGGGCCATCATCCGCGCGGCGAAGTCCTTGAACGAGGCGGTCGGCCCGTGGTCGAGGCGCATGAGCCAGCGGCGGCCCTCGACCCGTTCGAGCGGGACGTCGAAGTCGTAGGCGTCCGTGCACAGGGCCCGCAGCCGCGAGTCGTCGACCACGCCGGCGGTGAAGCGCCGCAGCACGAACCAGGCGACCTCCGCGTACGACCGGCCGACCAGCGACGCGAGGTCCCCGGGGCCCAGCGGCGGCACCGTCGCGGGCACGAACAGGCCCCGGTCGGCCGCCTGGCCCTGCAGCAGGGCACCGCGCAGGTCGGCCGGCGGCACGCCCCGGTTGGTGCTGGTGAAACGGATGGATTCGCTGGTCATCGCTGCGGCTCTCCGCGGGATGGGCCCGCCACGCCGGCAGGGAACGGTGTCGCCGCCCCCGCCGCCTGAGGTATCTTACACGCTCTTCCGTTCGTTCCAAGAATCGCCGCGGAGGTGCTCCATGGCCGACCGAGACATCGAGATCACGCCGGGGATGCAGGCGTACATCGACCGCAACGACGAGTACCTCGCGAGGCGCGCCGCGTACATCCGCGACGTCGTGAAGAAGTGGCGCTTCGACACCATCGCCGTCCACGGCCTCTACTCGGTGCAGGACGCGATCGAGGACTACCAGGGCTCGATCATCGAGCCCATCTTCATGTCCACCTCCCAGGCCTTTCGCGACTCCGACGAGATGGCGGCGGCGCTCGCCTACCTGATCCCCTCCTGGACCTACTCGCGCATCGCGAACCCGTCCACCTACTACTACGAGTGGGCGCTGGCGCTGCTCGAGGGCTACGGCTTCGAGGGCGAGACCTCCTGCTGTTCGACCTCCTCCGGCATGGCGGCCATCATGACCGCCGTCCAGCCGTTCCTGCTGCACACCCGGCACGACGCGCACGAGCCCCGCAACTTCCTGGCCACCGCCCAGTGCTACGGCGGCACCTTCCAGCAGTTCAGCGTGCGCCTGCAGCAGGAGCGCGACATCGAGTGCCGCTGGATCCACGACCCCACCGACCTCGACGAGTGGGCCCGGAAGATCGACAAGAACACGCGCTTCCTCTACGGCGAGCTGCCGAGCAACCCGCAGCAGGGCTTCTTCGACATCCAGGCCGTGGCGGACATCGCCCACGAGCATGGGCTGCCGCTGATCGTGGACAGCACGATCGCCACCCCGGCCTTGCTGCGCCCCATCCGCCACGGCGCGGACATCGTGGTGCAGTCGGCGTCGAAGACCCTGTCCTCGAGCGGCTTCGGCATCTGCGGCGCGGTCATCGCGCGCAAGGGGCTGGTGACCAACATCCCGATCGACGCCCTGCGCGAGGACTTCGCGCTCTACATCAAGTACCTGCCGAACCGCGACTACGGCCCGAACCTGCACCCGCTGCAGGCGATCATGACGCTCAACGACATGCGCACGCTGCGCTCGAAGATGGACCTGATGAGCCGCAGCACCATGAAGGTGGCGGCCTGGCTCAGGTGCCACCCGATGGTCGAGCGCGTCGAGTACCTCGGCCTGCCGGACCACCCGCTGCACGAGCTGGCCAGCCGCTACCTGTGGCTGGTGGACGCGGAGCACGACGACCTCTACGGCAAGCCCGTCAACCGCTACGGGCACCTGATGTCGTTCGGCGTGAAGGGCGGGGCCGCGACGACGCGGAAGGTCTTCGACGGGCTGGAGCGGATCTGGCGCGCGACCGACCTGGGACGGATCAAGAGCGTCGCCACCATCCCCGCGATCTCGACCCACCAGCAGCAGGGCGAGGCGGGCCGCCGGCTCGCGGGCATCCCGCCGAACCTGATCCGCCTCTGCGTGGGGGCCGAGCACCCCGACGACATCATCGCCGACCTCGACCGCGCGCTGCTCGGCGCGCGGCGGAAGTAGCGCGCGGCGGGCCGGACCGGGCACGCTGGAGACGGATCCGACGCCCCGGACCGCGTCGATCAGCGCCCGAGGAAGATGCGCATCAGGTCGTGGGCCGGCCGCACCCAGTAGCCGCCCGCGTCGGCCGCCGCCTCCGTGAACGCGGCGCACTCGACCGCGGCGACGCCGGTGCCGGCGAAGGCGAACAGCGGCGGGATGGCCGAGTGCCCGCGCGTCGTGGTCAGGGTCGGATGATCGACCGCCACCAACACGCGCCAGTCGGGCTCGCAGGCCAGCCGCTCGAGGAGCGGCCCGACGACCGCCTCGTCGATCCGCTCGAGCGCCTTGACCTTCTCCCCGGCACTGCCCATGTGCGCGGACTCGTCGGCCGCCTCGACGTGGACGACGACCAGGTCGAACTCGTCCAGCGCGCGCACCGCCGCCGCCCCCTTGCCGGCGTAGTTCGTGTCGATGTAGCCCGTCGCGCCCGGCACCTCGAGCAGCTCCATCCCCGCCAGGCGGGCCATGCCGCGCAGGATGTCCACGCCGGTGATGACCGCGGAGCGCACCCCGAAGCGCGCGGCGAAGGGCTCGAGCACCGTCGGGCGGCCCTGGCCCCAGAGCCAGATGTCGGTGACCGGGTCGCGCCCCTGCGCCCGCCGCTCCCGGTTCACCTCGTGAGCGGCGATCACCGCGCGAGCCCGTTCAGCGATCGCCGCGACCCGCGCGGCGCCCCCGCCCCGGGGCAGGTGCGCCGCGACCGGCTCGCCGATGATGTCGTGCGGCGGCGCGCAGCGCAGCGTCATCTCCGTGGCATCGGCGAGGAGCATCAGGTTGCGGTAGGTCACGCCCGCGTGGAACTCGCAGCCTTCCTCCGCCAGCTCCCGCTGCAGTGCGACGATCAGCGCCTCGGCCTCGTCCTGGTGGATGTGGCCGGCGGTGTTGTCCTTCATGAGGCCGTCGAGGACCGTCACGAAGTTGCAGCGGAAGACCAGCTGGTCGGCCCGCACCGCCAGCCCCTTCGCCGCGGCCTCGATCGGCGCGCGCCCCGAGTAGCAGACGTGCGGATCGTAGCCGAGGACCGAGAGCGTGCCGACATCCGTGGCCGGCGTGAACCCGTCCGGGATGGTCACGAAACGACCCAGCCGGCCGCTCCCCGCGACGCGATCCATGCAGGGGATGCGGGCGGCCTCCAGCGGGGTCCGTCCGCCCAGCGGCTCGAGCGGGACGTCGGCCGCTCCGTCGGGCAGGATGATGGCGTACTTCATCGGTCGTCGAGGCCTCCGAGATGGGTCGCGCGCCGGGGACAGCGCCCGGCGACGTCGAGGCTAGCACGCCGTCCCCCGGCCCGCGCAGCGGGGCCACCGGTGCATCCGTCGCGGGCACGGGGCATCTGAATGGCTCGGGACGCCCGGGCCCGGTCATGGGCAGGACGCCGCCGACGGACGGAACCTTCGCACCGACCACGGACTGCAACGCACACGATCACTGGAGCCAGCAGATGCGCATCCTCGTCAACACCCCCACCGGCAGGGTCGGCGGCCAGGTCGCCAGGCACCTGCTCGACGCCGGCCTCGACCTCACCCTGGTCGCGCGCCACCCGCAGAAGTTGGAGGGCCTCGGCACGCGGGCCCCCGTCGTGCAGGGCGCCCTCGAGGATCCGGCCGTCCTGGACCGCGCCACCCAGGGCGTGGACACGATGTTCTGGGTCACCCCCAGCCTGGCGAACCCCGACTACCTGCGCTGGGCCCACGACCTGGCGAAGCTCGCCGTCGCGACCGCCCGCCGGAACGGTGTCAAGCGCGCGGTCATGCTCTCCAGCATCAGCGCGCAGGTGCCCGGTGGCGTGGGACCGATCTCGTCGCTGCACCGGGTGGAACGCGAGTTCCAGGCCGGCTTCCCCGATCTGGTCATCCTGCGGCCCACCTTCTTCATGGAGAACCACCTCGGCAGCCTCGCGAGCATCGGCTCGATGGGCGCGATCTTCGCGCCGATCACGGGGCACGTTCGCTTTCCGCAGATCGCGACGCGCGACATCGCGGCGCGGGCGGCCGCCCTGCTGGGCGAGGGCACCTGGACCGGGCAGCGCATCCTGGGCCTGCACGGGCCCGCGGACCTGGATTACGAGTCGACCGCGCGGATCGTCGGTGAAGCGCTGGGACGGCCGGTCCGGTTCATCCAGGTCACCGCCGACCAGGCCAGGCAGTCCATGCGGGAGAGCGGGCTGCCGGACTACGTCGCCGACGCCTATGTCGAGATGTACTCGGCCATGGGCAGCGGGGTGTTCCAGCAGGCCGAGCCGCGGACGCCCGACACCACCACGCCCACCACGCTTCGGCAGTTCGCGCTCGACACGATCAAGCCCGCGGTCGAGGCCGCAGCCCAGGCCGGCGCGAAGGCCTGAGCCGGAGGCGTATCCTCCGCGCGCGACGCCCCCGGGCTGCCCCGGGGGCGTTCGTGCGAGCGCTGGCGGAGCGCCCGGCGGGACCCCCTCCCCCCGCTCGCCGCGGCCGCTCGCCGCCCGCCGCCGCCGGCACCGGCGCCCGGCGCATGACCTGCGCGCCGGCTTCGCTTATGCTGCCGCCCATGCTCAACTGGATCTGGGCCGCGTTCTTCGTGGTGGCCTTCGCCGCCGCCATCGTGCAGGCGCTGGTGTTCGGCCGGCCGGACGTCTTCCGCGACGTGGTCGGCGCGCTGTTCGACTCGGCGAAGACCGGCTTCGAGATCGCCCTGGGCCTGACCGGCGTGATGAGCCTGTGGCTCGGCCTGATGCGCATCGGCGAGAAGGGCGGCGTGGTCGAGGCGATCGCGCGCGCGTTCCGGCCGCTGTTCCGGCGTCTGTTCCCCGGCCTGCCCGACGGGCACCCGGCCGCGGGTGCCATCGTGATGAACCTCTCGGCCAACGCGCTCGGCCTCGACAACGCGGCGACCCCGCTCGGCCTGAAGGCGATGCGCGAGCTGCAGACGCTCAACTCCGAGCCCGAGCGCGCCACCGACGAGATGATCCTCTTCATGGTGATCAACGCCTCGTCGGTGACGGTGCTGCCGATGACCATCTTCACGTTCCGCGCCCAACTCGGGGCGGCCGACCCGACCGACGTCTTCGTCCCGATCCTGATCGCCACCTACTGCAGCACGATGTGCGGCCTGCTGGTCACGGCGGCGATCCAGCGCCTGAACCTCTGGAACCGGGTGGTGGTGGGCTGGCTCGGCCTGCTCACCGCCGTGGTGGGCGGGCTGGTCTGGTACTTCGCCCGGCTCGACGCCGCCGAGGTCGGCCGGCAGTCGGCCCTGCTGGCGAACGCGATGCTGCTGAGCGTGATCGTGCTGTTCCTGGCCGCCGGCGCGCGCCGCCGGGTTCCGCTCTACGAGACCTTCGTCGAGGGCGCGAAGGAGGGCTTCCAGGTCGCGGTCGGGATCGTCCCCTACCTGGTCGCCATCCTGGTGGCGGTCGGAGCGCTGCGCGCCAGCGGCGCGCTCGAGGCGCTGCTCGGCGGCGTGCGCGCCGGGGTGGGCGCGCTGGCGCTCGACACCCGCTGGGTCGACGCCCTGCCGGTGGCGCTGATCAAGCCGCTCAGCGGCAGCGGGGCGCGCGGCCTGATGGTCGAGACCATGAAGACGCTCGGCCCCGATTCGTTCGCGGGCCGGCTGTCGTGCGTGATCCAGGGCAGCACCGAGACCACGTTCTACATCCTCGCGGTCTACTTCGGCTCGGTCGGCGTGAAGCGCACGCGACACGCGCTGGGCTGCGGGCTGGCGGCCGACGCGGCCGGCGTGGTGGCGGCGATCCTGGTCTGCTACCTGTTCTTCGGCTGAGCCGGCGCGGCGCCCGTGCGCGCCCACGGGTCGAGGACCGGCACGGGCCCGGAGGCCGAATGGTCCCGGGCCCGCCCGTGGGGGAACTCGATCCGCGCTGGACTACTTCACCGGCTGCACGTTGTGGTTCTGGCGGAACAGGTTCTGCGGGTCATACGTCGCCTTGAGCTTCGCCAACCGCGCGTAGTTGGGCCCGTAGGCGCCAGCCTGGACCCGCTGGCTCTCGTCCTCGGGCATGAAGTTCACGTAGACCCCGCCGGTGGCATGGGGCGCCAGCGCATCGAACGCTCCCCGCGCCCAGGCGGTGCACTCCGGGTCCTGCGCTTGATCGCGCCAGCGCGTGTGGATGTTCACCACGAACTCGACGTCGCGGTGCGGGTAGGCGGTCGCGGTCGCCGGGACCCGATTCACCGCGCGCCCCAGGCTGCCGACGAAGACCTCGCATTCGGGCGACGGGAGACGGCCGGCCTGGTCGACCAGCACGTCGATCGCGCCGTCACCGAGCGGACGAAGTTGTGGGACTTCCAGTAGTTCCTCGCCCCGGGCGTGAGCAGGGGATCGAACGCGGTCTGCCAGCCCGCGAACGGGGTGGGCCCGGTCACGTCGGCGATGGGCTTGCCCAGCGCCTGCAGCGGGGCGATCGCCTTCCTCCCGGACTGCAGGTCGCCGGAATGGCAGACGGCGAGGACCATGACCCCGGTGCCGTGGACCTCCGGCGGCAGGAACGGCAGCGGCGGCGCCTTGCGCAGCACCACCCAGCAGGTCAGCTCGTCGGGCGCGGCGGCCACGATCCGGCGATATCCTTCGAGCAGTGACTTCGCCTCCGACAACGGGTGGACGATGAGCCCGGCGATCACCTCCGGCCCGACCGGGTGCAGCCGGAACTCGAACGAAGTCACCACGCCGAAGTTCCCGCCCCCGCCGCGGATCGCCCAGAACAGGTCGGGGTTCTCCTGGGCGCTCGCCTTGAGCAGCCTGCCGTCGGCGGAAACCACGTCAGCGGAGAGCAGGTTGTCGATCGCCAGCCCGTACTTCCGGCTCAGCCAGCCGAAACCGCCTCCCAGAGTGAGTCCCCCGACCCCCGTCGTCGAGTTGATGCCGAGCGGGGTGGCGAGCCCGAATGCCTGCGCCTCGCGGTCGAAATCCCCCAAGGTCGCCCCCGGCTCGACGCGCGCCGTGCGACCCTCCGGGTCCACACGGACCGACTTCAGCGTGGACAGGTCGAGCAGCAGTCCGCCCTCGCACACCGCCAGGCCGGCGATGTTGTGGCCACCCCCTCGCACTGCCAGCATCAGGCCGTGCTCGCGAGCGAAGCCGACGGTCTGGATGACGTCGGCGGTTCCGGCGGCGCGCACCACCAGCGCGGGGTGGCGGTCGATCATGGCATTCCAGAGGGTGCGCGCCTGCTCGTATCCGGGCTCGCCCGGGAGGCACACCGGGCCGCGCAGCCTGCCACGCAGCCCTTCGATCGCCGTGGAGGCGATGACGGTCGTCGCGCCTTCGCGTGTCCTTACGCTCACGTCAGCCATCTGTCTGATCTCCCTTCACGCGGCCCGGCCTGTAGACTGGTTTCGAACATCCCGCGCGGGGAGACGGCGGCCGGCAGGTGCCTCAGCCGGCCAGGTGCCCCATCTTCCCGCTGCGGTAGTCCTCGAACGCCTGGTGCAGCTCGGCCTCGGTGTTCATCACGAACGGACCGTAGCTGGCGATCGGCTCCTCCAGCGGCTCGCCCGTGAGCAGCAACAGGCCGGCGTCGCTCTGCGCCTCGAGCACGACCCGGTCGCCGTCGCGCCCCAACCGCGCGGTCTGCGGGCCCGCCAGGCGTTCCCGGCCATCCACGACCAGTTCGCCCCGGAGCAGCGCCAGCACCGCGCTGTGCCCGGCGGGGATCTCGAGGTCCGCCTTCCGGCCGGCCGCGACCCGGACGTCCCAGACGTTCATCGGAGTCACGGTGCGCGCCGCGCCGGCGACGCCCCCGCACGCGCCGGCGATGACCCGCACGTACGCGCCGCCGGGCAGGCTGACGACCGGGATGCGGGCCTCGGCCAGCTCCTGGTAGCGGGGCGACGACATCTTCTGCGCCGCCGGCAGGTTCACCCAGAGCTGCACCACCTCGAACACGCCGCCGCGCCGCGCGAACTCGCGCTCGTGCAGCTCTTCGTGGACGATGCCCGAGGCGGCGGTCATCCACTGCACGTCGCCGGGCCCGATCCGGCCGCGGTGGCCGGCCGAGTCGCGATGCTCGAGCGCGCCCTGGTAGACGATGGTCACGGTCTCGAATCCCCGATGTGGGTGCTCCTCGACGCCGCGCCGCTCCTCGGTGGGGGCGAACTCGCGGGGACCGGCGTAGTCGAGCAGCAGGAACGGGCTGACGCCCTGGACCTGGGGGGAGATCAGCGTGCGGACGGGGAAGCCGTTCCCGACCCAGTGGGTCGAGAGCGGCCCGGAGATCTCGAGTACGGGCTTCACAATCGTCATGGCAACAACCCCCTTCATGCCGGCGCCGCACAGGCCGGGCCGGGTCGCAGGGCTCACAGGGCAACAGGGATCAGGCGTCCGTCTGCTTCCTACCCTTCTGATGGAAGCCTGGGCGCAAGGGTGCGTCACAGCCTTGCCAAGGGATACGGGCACCGGCCGCGCCCCTTCGATCCACGCTCGCCCGGCGCGCCAACCTTGCGGTAGGATGCCTCGTCCACGATCGAACGCAGCCTCCGGGGTTCCGCCGGGCGGCTGCGCGAAGACTCCCGCGGCTCCTGCGAAGGACGTTCCGGCATGCCCAGGTTCCTGAGATCTCTCGTCGCCATGCTCCCGGCCGTGCTGCTGGCCGTGACCGCGCTCTGCGCCGGCGCGGACCCGCGCCCGGCCGATGCCCTCGATGCCGGCGAACTGCGCGTCGCCCTGCGCCGGCTGCAGGTCACCGGCAGCCTGCTGTACATCGGCGCGCACCCCGACGACGACAACACCACGCTGCTCGCGTACCTCTCGCGCGGCCGCATGGTGCGCGCCGCGTACCTCTCGCTCACCCGCGGCGACGGCGGCCAGAACATCCTCGGCGCCGAGACCGGCAACGCGCTCGGCGTGCTGCGCACCCAGGAACTGCTGGCCTCGCGCCGCGTGGACGGCGCGGAGCAGTACTTCACCCGAGCGCTCGACTACGGCTTCTCCAAGAGCGCCGAAGAGGCGCTCGCCTTCTGGGGGCACGACCGCGTCCTGGCGGACGTCGTGTGGGCGATCCGGCGCTACCGCCCCGACGTCCTCGTGTCGCGCTTCGGCACGGACGCGAGCGGCAGCGGACACGGCCACCACACCGCCTCGGCGATCCTCGCGGGCGAGGCGTTCCGCGCCGCGGCCGACTCGACCCGCTTCCCCGAGCAGCTGCGATTCGTGACGACCTGGCAGGCGAAGCGCCTGGTCTGGAACACCTGGATGACGAGCCAGGATCCGAACGCGCCGAAACCGGTCACGCTCGACGCGGGGGCCTACGATCCCGAGCTGGGTCTCTCCTACTCCGAGCTGGGCGGCCGCGCGCGCAGCCTCAACCGCAGCCAGGGCGCCGGCACGCGCGAGCGGCGCGGCACCGTCACCGAGACCTTCCAGCACCTGGACGGCGAACCGGCCACCAGGGAACTGTTCGACGGCGTCACGCTCGACTGGTCGCGCGTCGAAGGCGGAGCGGCGCTAGCGGCACTGCTGCGTGATGCCGAGGCGCGCTTCGACCCCGACCGGCCGTGGGAGATCCTGCCGACGCTGGCCCGGGCCCATCGGGCGCTGGCCGAAGTGCCGGACGAGCCGCTGGTGCGCGTGAAGCGCCTGGAACTCGAGAACGTCATGCGCTCGTGCGCCGGCCTGTGGATCGACGCACTGGCCGAGACGCCCACGCTCTCGCCCGGCGACACGCTGCGCGTCACGCTGACGGCGATCACCCGCACGCCCGCGCCGCTCACGCTGGACCGCGTCGCACTGCCCTTCGGCGCGCGCGCGTTCCACGCGCTGCCGGCGCCGCCGGCGGCGCCGTCGGGCCCCGGCGCCACGCCACCGCGCCCGCAGCCCGACCCCACCGCGCCCGCCGACAGCGTGGCGCGCGCGCTGGTCGCGCAACGGCCGGCCGTGGTCCTGGGGAGTCTGGTCCTGCCCGCCGACCTGCCGTTCACGCAGCCCTACTGGCTGCGCGAGCGCCCGCTCGCCGGCTCGTTCGAGGTCGCCGACCCGCTGCTGGTGGTCGAGCCGGAGGAAGCGCCGGCGCTCACGGCACGCGTGATCGTGAACTTCGACGGCGAGCCGGTCACCTTCGACGTGCCGGTCGCGTTCAAGTGGACCGACCGCGTCTACGGCGACCGCTATCGCGCGGTCGAAGTGCTGCCGCCCGTCACCTGCCAGCTCGACCAGAGCGCTTACCTGTTCGCCGCTCCAGGGCCACGCGAAGTGCGCCTGGCGGTGCAGAGCACCCGCGCGCCGCTCACGGGCGTCGCGCGACTGAAGCTGCCCGCGGGCTGGAGTGCGGTGCCCGTCGAATCACCGGTGGCGCTCGAGGCGGGCGCCGAACAGGTCGTGCGCTTCCGCGTCACGGCGGGGCCCGGACCGCAGACCGGCGTCATCGGCGGCGAGGTCGAGGTCCAGGGCCGTCGCTACGCCGGCAGCCTCACCCGCATCGACTACCCGCACGTCCCGATCCAGGCGCTGCTCTCGCCCTGCGAGGCGCACCTGGTGCACACCGACCTCGCGAAGCGCGGCCAGTGGGTCGCCTACCTGATGGGACCCGGGGACCAGGGGCCGGACGCGCTGCGCCAGATGGGCTTCGATGTCACGCTGCTCGACGACGACGCGGTCGAGAGCGCGGACCTGTCCCGCTTCGATTGCATCGTCGCCGGAGTGCGCGCCTACAACACGCGGCCCCGGCTGCGCGTGCTCCAGCCGCGGCTGCTCGAGTACGTGAAGAACGGCGGCCGGCTGGTGGTGCAGTACTGCACCAGCGACGACGCGCTGAACGACCGGCTCGGGCCGTGGCCGCTGCGCATATCCCGCGACCGCGTGGCGGTCGAGGACGCCGAGATGCGCTTCCTCCAGCCCGCGCACCCGCTGTTGCGCACACCCAACCCGATCACGAGCAGCGACTTCGCGGGCTGGGTGCAGGAGCGCGGCCTGAACTACGCGGGCCCCTGGGACCCGCGCTACGAGGCGGTGCTGTCCGCGAACGACCCCGGCGAGCCGCCGCGGGACGGCGGCCTGCTCTGCGCGAACTACGGCAAGGGCGTGTTCGTCTACACCGCGCTCGCCCTGTTCCGCCAGCTGCCGGCGGGCGTGCCCGGCGCGTGGCGCCTGTTCGCGAACCTGGTGAGCGCGCCGCGGTGAGCGGGGCGGCCGCTCCCGGCGCGCGCCTTCCCGGCCCGGCACGGGCCGCGCCCGAAACATGACACCGCTCGACTGGGTGGTTCTGTTCGCCACGCTGGGAGTCTTCGTCGCCTACGGCCTGTGGCGCGGGCGCGGCACGCACGACCTGAAGGGCTACCTGCTGGCCAACCGCGAGCTGCGCGGCATCACCGTGCTGCTCTCGGTGATGGCGACCCAGGCCAGCGCCATCACCTTCCTCTCGACGCCGGGGCAGGGCTTCGCCGACGGGCTGCGTTTCGTGCAGTTCTACTTCGGCCTGCCGCTCGCCATGGTGGTGCTGTGCCTCACGATGGTGCCGGCCTACCACCGCATGAAGGTGTTCACCGCCTACGAGTACCTCGAGCACCGCTTCGACCGGCGCACGCGCCTGCTGACCGCCGCGCTCTTCCTGGTGCAGCGCGGACTCGCGGTGGGGCTCACGATCTACGCGCCGGCGCTGGTGCTCTCGGTGTTGCTCGACTGGGAGCTGCCCTGGACCTGCGCCCTGCTCGGCGCACTGGCCGTGGCCTACACCGCCTGGGGCGGCAGCAAGGCGGTGGGTCACGCGCACGCGCTGCAGTTCCTCGTCATCATGGGCGCGATGGGGCTGGCGTTCGCGCTGATCCTGCGCGCGCTGCCGCAGGGCGTCGGCATCGGGGACGCCACCGCGCTGGCCGGGCGGCTGGGGCGGCTCAACCCGATCCAGACCCGCTTCGATCTCGACGACCGCTACAACCTGTGGTCCGGACTGATCGGCGGGTTCTTCCTGCAGCTCTCCTACTTCGGCACCGACCAGTCGCAGGTGGGGCGCTATCTCGGCGGCCACTCGGTGCGCGCCAGCCGGCTCGCGCTGCTCGCCAACGGGCTGCTCAAGGTGCCGATGCAGCTCGGCATCCTGTTCCTCGGGGCAATGCTGGCCGTGTTCTACCTGTTCGCGCCCGCGCCGCTGTTCTTCAACCCCGTCGTCTCGGCGCGCATCGCGAGCGGGCCCTACGCGACCGAGTGGCGTTCGCTCGAGGCGCGCCACCGCGCAACCGATGCGACCGCGGCCGAGGCGGCGCGCGCGGTCGTCGCCGCGCGGAAGGCGCGCGACGGCGGCGCGGAGAACGCCGCGGCCGGCGCGCTCGCCGACACCCGCCGGGCCGCGACGGCCCTGCGCGGCGAGACCGAGGCGCTCATCCGCCGCGCCGCTCCCGGCACGCAGACCAGCGACACCAACTACGTCTTCCTCTGGTTCGTGCTGCACGTCCTGCCGGCGGGCGTCGTGGGGCTGCTGCTGGCGGCGATCTTCGCGGCGTCGATGAACTCCACCTCCTCGGAACTCAACGCGCTGGCCTCGACCTCGCTGGTCGACGTGGTGCGGCACTTCCGCCGCGGGGGCGTCGGCGGCCACGAGGTGCGCTGGTCGCGGTGGCTCACCGTGGGCTGGACCGCGTTCGCGGTCGCCTTCGCCGAGTACGCGAGCCGGCTCGGCTCGCTGATCGAGGCGGTGAACATCCTGGGTTCGCTGTTCTACGGCACCATCCTCGGCATCTTCCTCACCGCGTTCTACCTGAGGCGGGTGGGCGCGCGCGCGGTCTTCGCCGGGGCGATCGCGGGCGAGGCCTGCGTGCTCGCCTGCTTCCACTACACCCACATCTCGTTCCTCTGGTACAACCTCGTTGGCTGCGCGGTGGTGATGCTCGTCGGCCTCGCGCTGAGCCCGTTCGAGCCACGCCCGGCCTCGCGCGCGGCCACCGCCTGACGGCTCCGCCGCCCGCAACGGCTGCGCCGCAAGACGAACGCCCGCAGCCGGATGGCCGCGGGCGTTCGTGTCGTGCGCGAAACGGTCGCTACTTGGCCTTCCACTCCGCCATCAGCTTCTCGAGCGCGCTGGTGTCGACCTTGTCCTTGCTCGCCTTCGCCAGCTCGAGCGCCTTCCCGGCGGTCTTGAGCGCCTCGGCCTTGTTGCCCTGCTTCGCCTGCCAGCGCGCCTGCAGGCCCAGGTTCTGCCAAGTCGGCTGGACCGCGACCGACTTCTCGAGCCACTTCCAGCCTTCCTCGAGCGCCACGTCGTTGGTGAAGCAGAAGTTCGCGGCCTGGTAGGGCGTGCGCCAGTCGTCGCTCTTCGCCGCCTCGATTGCCGCGCGGGCGCCCGCCAGCGTCTTGCCGTTCGCGTCCACCACGACCGGCACCGCGACGCGCAGCTTCTCCCAGCGCAGCACCAGGTTCGCGGAGTTGGCCGTCAGGTCCTCGAACGTGAACTCCATCCACTCCTGGGGCTCGACGACGGTGGGCTTCACCGTGACGCGCATCACGTCCTTCTCCGGCTTGTACTCGTAGGCGCCCCACAGGTCCTTCTCGGAGTTGATCACCACGATCCACTCGTCCTTGCCCGGGATGGTGAAGAGCGAGTAGGTGCCGGCGGCGAGTTCCTTGCCGCCGAACTGGATCGGATCGGTGGTGGTGAAGCGGGTCGCCTCGTTCGCACCCGTGCGCCAGGGCGTGTCGTAGGGCACCAGGTCGCCCCAGATCACACGGCCCTTCACGCCCGGACGGCAGTAGGCCACGGTGAGGTCGGTGAGGCCGATCGTCTGCGTCACGGTGGCGGCCGGGCTCACGCGCGGCAGCTTGAGCTGCGCGTGGGCGGCCGGTGCGAGCAGCGCGGTGGCAAGGACCGCAGCCAGCACGGCGGTGGAGACATTCGTGCGCATCAGGGTTCCTCCTGGTCAGGGGCCGGCAAGGACAGGGCGGGCGGGGCCGCGCACCCTGCGTGCAACCACAGCGCAGCCTATCGCGCCCCGCACGGCAAGTCCACGGGGTCGCGCCCGGCGCGCGGCCCGCCACCCGTTCGTCACGCGGATTCCCGCTTCCGTCACCCGGACACCCCGGCCCCGCGCGCCGGGTCGCGTATCATCCCGCATCCACTCATCGCGACGACGGCGCTCCAGCCGCCGTGCGCCACGCTCTCCTGGGGAGGGAACAAGGGATGAAGCCGATCGAACGACGGAAGTTCCTCCAGCTCGCCGGGGCCGGGGCCGGGGCCGTCGTGCTCTCGAGCCTGTTCTACGACCAGCTGTTCGCCGGGGTGATCCTCAAGCCGGGCGAGGAACTGTTCGCGAGCCGCTTCGGGGTCACGAAGGACGTCATGAAGAAGGTGCTCGAGGCGGCCCTCTCCAAGGGCGGCGACTTCGCCGAGCTGTTCTTCGAGTACGCGCTGAACAACTCCGTCGTGATGGAGGACGACATCATCCGCGAGTCCGCCGAGGACATCACGCTCGGCGTCGGGATCCGCGTGCTGAACGGCAAGCAGACCGGCTACGCCTACACCTCGGACCTCTCGCCCGAGACCATGAAACGCGCCGCGCTGACGGCCGCGGCGATCGCCTCGTCGGGCGCCAGGGTCCGCGCGGCCGCGATCAAGCCGGTGGAGCCGGGCCGGCAGGTCTACCTGATGGCCAGCCCGTTCGCCGAAGCCCCGCTGGGCGACCGGATCACGCTGGTCAAGGAGGCCTACGCCGCGGCCAAGGCCCACGACCCACGCATCACCAAGGTGGTCGCCAGCCTCGGCGACTCGCTGCAGTGCGTGACCATCGTCAACAGCGAGGGGCTGATGGTCTCCGACGCGCGGCCGCAGGCGCGACTGCGGGCGAGCGCGACCGCCGAGGAGAACGGCAAGCGCGTCACCGGTTCCAGCAACCGGGGCGGCCGCGTCGGCATGACCTTCTACCGCACCGCCGGCACCACCCCGAAGGAGATCGGCGAGGCGGCCGGGAAGGAGGCGGTCACCCTGCTCGCGGCCGCGGATCCGGCGCCGGGCGAGATGCCGGTCGTGCTGGGCCGCTTCCACTCGGGGGTGATGGTCCACGAGGCGGTGGGCCACCCGCTCGAGGCCGACGGCAACTGGCAGAAGACCTCGATCATGTGGGACAAGCTGGGGCAGATGGTGGCCGACCCGAGCGTGACGATCTACGACGACGCCACCATCCCGCACTACCGCGGCAGCCTCAACATCGACGACGAGGGCACGCCGACCAGCAAGGTGATGCTGATCGAGAACGGGCGGCTGGTGAGCTACCTGCACGACCGGCTCTCGGCGCGGATCCTGAAGACCGCGCCCAACGGGCACGGGCGGCGCCAGAGCTTCAGCAACGTCCCGATCCCGCGCATGAACAACACCGTGCTCGCGCCCGGCACGGCGAGCGCCGAGGACATCATCCGGTCGGTCAAGAAGGGGTTCTACGCCGACAGCTACGCCGGCGGCATGGTCGAGAACACCGGCAAGTTCACGTTCTCGGTCAACCTCGGCTACGCCATCGAGGACGGCAAGCTCACGCGGCCGGTGAAGAACGCCACGCTGATCGGCACCAACGTCCAGATCCTGAAAGAGGTCGAGATGATCGGCAACGACCTGGCGTTCTTCCTGGGCTCCTGCGGCAAGGATGGCCAGACCGCGGCGGTCACCGCGGGCACGCCGACCTTCAAGATCCGGCAGATGACGGTGGGAGGTCGGTCATGAGCGCCAAGAACGTCGATCGGATGGGGCTGGCCCAGGGCCTGGTGGCCTACGGCACCAGGCAGGGCGCCTCGGAGGTCGAGGTGTCCATCCAGGAGGGCCTCGAGTCCCGCCTCAGCATCCTCGACCAGAACATCGACCGGCTCACCGAGTCGGTCTTCAAGGGCCTCAGCCTGCGCGTCTTCGTCGACGGCAAGGCCGCCAGCGCGTCGTCCTCGGACTTCACGCCCGAGACCCTCAACCGGCTGATGGACAACGCCGTCTCGCGCGCCCGGCTGGCCGGCCAGGATCCGTTCGGCGGGCTGCCCGACGCGGAGCCGGTGCAGGCGAAGGCCGCGGACCTCAAGATCTACGACCCCGCGGTGGCCGAGGTGACGCCCGAGCGGCGCATCGCCATCGCCAAGGCGATGGAGGCCGTGGGCCTCAGGGAACCGAAGATCAAGAAGTCCACCGGGGCCAGCTGCAACTCGTTCAACTGGAACGTGACGCTGGCCAACTCGAAGGGCTTCGCCGACTCCTACCAGCGCAGCCTGATCAACTGCGGCGTCGGCTTCCAGGGCGGCGAGGGCACCAACCTGTTCGAGGACTACTGGGGCGATTCCTCGACCCAGCTCTCGGACCTGAAGGCGCCCGAGGCCCTCGGCAAGGTCGCGGTGGAGCGCGTCACCCGCCTGCTCGGCGGCCGCATGGTCGAGACCCAGAACGTCCCGGTGGTGTTCGACCCGCAGATGGGCGCCTGGCTGCTCGGCTTCCTGGCGCAGTGCCTGACCGGGATCAGCGTGGCGCGGCGGCAGTCGTTCCTCGCCGACAAGCTGGGCACGAAGATCGGCAACGAGAAGGTCAACATCGTCGACGACGGCCTGCTGGTCGGCGGTCGCGGGACCATCCCGTTCGACAGCGAGGGCGTCCCCTGTCGCCGGCTCGGGGTCATCGAGCAGGGTGTGTTGAAGAGCTACCTGCTCGACACCTACTGGGGCAAGAAGCTCAAGCAGCGCTCGACCGGGAACGCCGACGGCCCCAACAACTTCTACTGGGCCGCCGGCCCGTCCAGCCCCGAGGACATCATCCAGTCGGTGGACAAGGGCCTCTACCTCACCCGCTACCTCGGGCTCGGGCAGGAGGCGACCACTGGCGACATCTCGGTGGGCGCGTTCGGCATGTGGATCGAGAAGGGCGCGCTGGCCTTCCCGGTGTCCGAGATCACCATCTCCGCCAACCTCGGCACGCTGCTGCAGAACGTCGAGATGGTGGGGAACGACCTCGAACTGCGCGACTCGGTCGCGGCGCCGACCATCAAGTTCGCCGAGATCACGGTGGGCGGGAAGTCGGGCTAGGACCGCCGCCGCGGCCGCCGGCCGCATCGAACGACGGGGCCCCGCGCGAGCGGGGCCCCGTGGCGTTCCGGGCGTGACGGCCGGGATCAGCGCTTCTCGATCGGCACGTACGCCGACTTCGTCCGCCCCTGGTAGACCTGCCGCGGGCGGTAGATGCGGGCGTCCGGGTTCTCGCGCACCTCGCGGAAGTTCGCGATCCAGCCGGGCATGCGCCCGATCGCGAAGATGACGGTGAACATGTCCAGCGGGATGCCGATCGCGCGCATGATGATGCCGCTGTAGAAGTCCACGTTCGGATAGAGCTTCCGCTCGAGGAAGTAGGGATCGTGCAGCGCGGCGTCCTCGAGGCGCTTGGCGATGTCGAGCAGCGGGTCCTTGACCCCGAGCGCCTTCAGCACGTCATCGCTGTACCGCTTGATGATGCGCGCGCGCGGGTCGTAGTTCTTGTAGACCCGGTGGCCGAAGCCCATGAGCCGCTTGCCGCCCTCCTTGTGCTTGACCTGCTCGAGGAACTTGGTGCCGTCGTCCCCCTCGCGGCGGATCTCCTCCAGCATCTCGATCACCGCCTGGTTCGCGCCGCCGTGCAGCGGCCCCCACAGCGCGCAGACGCCGGCGGAGGCGGAGGCGAACAGGTTGGCCTTGCTGGAAGCGACCATGCGCACGGTGGCGGTCGAGCAGTTCTGCTCGTGGTCGGCGTGCAGCAGGAAGATCAGGTCGAGCGCCCGGATCGCGACCGGGTTCACCTCGTAGTCCTGGTAGGGCTCCGAGAACATCATGTGCAGGAAGTTCTCGGTGTACTTGTAGTCCCGCTTCGGGTAGATGGCCGGCAGGCCCATGGTCTTGCGGTACGAGAACGCGGCCAGCGTGCGGACCTGGGAGAGCAGCCGGGCGGCCTGCTGCTCGAAGCACTCGGCGTCGCACTCGCCGGTCAGTTCGGGGATGAAGCAGCCGGCGGCGTTGATCATGGACGAGAGCACCGCCATCGGGTGCCCGGTGTGCGGGAAGCCCTCGAAGTGGAACTTCATGTCCTCGTGGATCATCTGGTAGCGCGTCAGCAGGCCCGAGAAGCGGTGCAGCTCCGCCTCGTTCGGCAGCGTCCCGAAGATGAGCAGGTACGCCGCCTCCACGAAGCTCGAGGTCTCGGCCATCTCCTCGATGGGGATGCCGCGATAGCGCAGGATGCCCTTCTCGCCGTCGATGAACGTGATCGTGCTCTGGCAGCTGCCGGTGTTCGAATAGGAGTCGTCGTACGTGATGTAACCGGTCTTGGCTCGCAGCGTCTGCACGTCGACGGCGAGCTCACCCTCGGTGCCCTCGATCACCGGCAACTCGATGACCTTCCCGTCCAGGTCCAGCTTCGCGGTCCTCGCCATGGCGTCTGTCTCCCGTGGTTCAGGCCCGGACCGGGCCGTCGAAGTTGCCGATGATCTCCGTCGCGAACTCCGAGCAGCGCAGCTCGCGCACGTCGGTGCGTCCCTCCTCGCGCATGAGCCGCGCGAGGTCGTAGGTCACGGTGCCGGCCTCGATCGCCCGCTCGAGCCCGGCCTCGATGAGCCGCGCGGCCTCGCCCCAGCCGAGGTAGTCCAGCATCATCACCCCCGACAGGATGACCGAGCCGGGGTTGACCTTGTCCAGCCCGGCGTGCTTCGGCGCGGTCCCGTGGGTCGCCTCGAAGACCGCGTGGCCGGTGTCGTAGTTGAGGTTCGCCCCCGGCGCGATCCCCAACCCGCCGACCTGGGCGGCGAGCGCGTCCGAGACATAGTCGCCGTTCAGGTTCGTGGTGGCGACCACGTCGTACTCCGCCGGGCGCGTCAGGATCTGCTGCAGGAAGTTGTCGGCGATGGCGTCCTTGACGAGCAACTTCCCCGGCGGCGGGTCACCGCCGCACTCCTCCCAGGCCACGGTCCGGTCGCCGAACTCGGCCTTCGCGACCTCGTAGCCCCACTTGCGGAAGCCGCCCTCGGTGAACTTCATGATGTTGCCCTTGTGGACCAGCGTCAGATTCCGGCGGCCGTGGTCGAGGGCGAAGCGCAGGGCGGCGCGCACCAGGCGCTTGGTGCCCTCCTCGCTCACCGGCTTGATGCCGATGCTCGACGAGCCCGGGAAGCGGATCTTCGTCACGCCCATCTGCGCGGTCAGGAACTCGATCAGCTTCGCCACCTCGGGGGTGCCGGCCTCCCACTCGATGCCGGCGTAGATGTCCTCGGTGTTCTCACGGAAGATCACCATGTCCACGTTCTGCGGCTTGCGCACCGGCGAGGGCACGCCGCGGTACCAGCGCACCGGCCGCAGGCAGACGTAGAGGTCGAGCATCTGCCGCAGCGCCACGTTGATGCTGCGGATGCCGCCGCCGACCGGCGTGCTGAGCGGCCCCTTGATGCCGACCCGGTACTCGCGGAACGCGGTCAGCGTCTCCTCGGGCAGCCAAGTGCCGGGACCGTAGACCCGGTTCGCCTTCTCACCGGCGTAGACCTCGAACCACTCGATCCGGCGGCGTCCGGCGTAGGCCCGCGCGACCGCGGCGTCGAAGACCCGCACCGCGGCGCTCCACAGCTCGGGCCCGGTGCCGTCGCCTTCGATGAAGAGCAGCACGGGCCGGTCGGGGACGCGCAACGTCCCGTCGGCCCCCAGGGTGACGCGCTCGCCGTTCGCGGGGGGCTTCAGCTTCTCGTAGGGGGTCATGCGGGGTTCTGGCCCTTTCTCAATCGTGACGGAGCGCGTTCAGGGCCGAGCCGGCCTTGAACCATTCGATCTGCCGGGCCGTGAGGCTGTGCCGGGCCTCGAACTCGAGACGGCGGCCATCGGGCTTCACGATCCCGACCCGGACGGGCTGCCCGGGTGCCAGTGCGGCCAGCCCGGTGACGCTCACGCGGTCATCGCGCTCGATCCGGTCCCAGTCGGACGGGTCGGCGAAGACCAGCGGAAGGATGCCCTGCTTCTTGAGGTTGGTCTCGTGGATGCGCGCGAAGGAGCGGGCGATGACCACCTTCACGCCGAGGTGCCGCGGGGACATCGCCGCGTGCTCGCGGCTGCTGCCTTCGCCGTAATTCTCGTCGCCGATGACCGCCGAGCCCAGTCCCCGGGCCTTGTAGCGGCGCGCGATCTCGGCGATGGCGAGGCCGCCTTCCCCGGTGAGCACGTCGGTCCCCCGCCCGCGCTCCTCCGAGAACGCGTTGGTGGCGCCGAGGAACATGTTGTCGCTGATCTTGTCGAGGTGGCCGCGGTAACGCAGCCATGCCCCCGCCGGAGAGATGTGGTCGGTCGTGGTCTTGCCCTGCGTCTTCACCAGGACCGGCAGGCCTTCGAAGTCCCTCCCGTCCCAGCGCGCGAAGGGCGCGAGCAGCTGGATGCGCTCGCTGTCCGGCGCCAGCTCGATCTCGATGCGCGCGCCGCTGGCCGCCGGAGCGACGTAGCCCCCGTCCCCCTCGACGAACCCGCGCGCGGGGTGCTCGTCGCCCTGCGGCGCGGAGAAGCGCAGCGCGGTGCCGTCCGCGGCCTCGAGCGCGCCGTTCAGCGGATCGAAGTCGAGCCGCCCGGCGAACGCCAGGGCGGTGACGATCTCGGGACTGGCGAGGAACGACAGGGTCTCGGCCAGCCCGTCGTTGCGGCCGGGGAAGTTGCGGTTGAACGACGAGACGATCGAATCCGCGCGCCCCGGCACCGCGTCCGCCCGGCTCCACTGCCCGATGCAGGGGCCGCAGGCGTTGGCCAGCACCGTCGCCCCCATCCGGCGGAAGGTCTCGAGCATGCCGTCGCGCTCGAGCGTGTCGTAGATTCGGGTCGAGCCGGGGGTGACGTAGAGCGGGATCCGGGACTTGAGACCGGCGGCCAGGCCCTGGCGGGCCACCGCCGCCGCGCGGCTCATGTCCTCGTACGAGGAGTTCGTGCACGACCCGATGAGCGCGGCGCGCAACTCGACCGGATAGCCGTGCTCGCGCGCGTCCGCGCCCATGCGCGACACCGGGCGGGCCAGGTCGGGCGTGTGCGGGCCCACGACCTGGGCCTCGAGCGCGGAGAGATCCAGGTCCACGACCTGGTCGTAGAAGCGCTCCGGGTCCTCCAGCACCTCGGGGTCGGGCCCCAGCAACGCGCGGTTCTCGACGGCCAGGTCAGCCAGTCCGGCGCGCCCGGTGACCCGCAGGTAGGACTCCATCTTCCGGTCGAAGGGGAAGATCGAGCCGGTCGCCCCGAGCTCGGCGCCCATGTTCGTGATGGTCGCCTTGCCCGTGCAGGAGATCGAAGCCGCGCCCTCGCCGAAGAACTCGAGCACCTGGTTGGTGCCGCCCTTGACCGTGAGCAGGCCGCAGAGCCGCAGGATGACGTCCTTCGGCGAGGTCCAGCCGGAGAGCCGTCCGCGCAGCCGCACGCCGATGAGCTTCGGGGCGAGCACCTCCCACGCCAGGCCGGCCATCACCTCGCCGGCGTCGGCGCCCCCGACCCCCACGGCCAGCATGCCCAGCCCGCCGCCGTTCGGGGTGTGCGAGTCGGTGCCGATCATCAGCCCGCCCGGGAAGGCGTAGTTCTCCAGCACCACCTGGTGGATGATGCCGGCCCCGGGCGGCCAGAAGCCGATGCCGTACTTGCGCGCCGCCGACGACAGGAACGCGTAGACCTCGCGATTGTCGCCCAGCGCCCGCGCCAGGTCCTCGGCGGCCCCCGAGCGGGCCCGGATCAGGTGGTCGCAGTGGATCGTGCTGGGGACCGCGACGCGCTCACGCCCCGACTGCATGAACTGCAGGAGGGCCATCTGGGCCGTGGCGTCCTGCATCGCGACCCGGTCGGGCCTCAGGGCCAGCATGGCCCGCCCCCGCGTCCAGTCCTGGGTGGCGAAGTCGTCCGCGTGGGCCACCAGGATCTTGTCCGCGAAGGTCAGCGGGCGGCCGAAGCGCTCCCGGGCCTCCGCACAGCGGCGGGGCATGCTCGCGTAGAGCGCCCGCGCGATCTCGAGGGACATCGAATCTCCTTCTTCGAACGAGGTCTCAGGCGCCTTGGATCACGTGCTTCACCATCCGGAGCAACTCGTCCGCGTGCAGGAAGGGACCCTGGAGCGTCATGCGCACGACGCCCTTCTGGTCCACGATCACGACGCCGGACTGGATGGCCTGGTTGACGTCGTCGTACATGCCGAACAGCTGCGAGATCTCGCGGGTGGGATCCGACAACAGCGGGAACTCGAGCCGCTCGCGCTCGCCGAACGCCTTGAGCGCGGGGGCGCCGTCCGGGCAGACGGCGTAGGTGCGGGCCCCCAGCGCGCGGATCGAGTCCGCCGTCGCCCCGAGCGGGGCCAGGTCCGTCCGCAACTCGTCGAACAGCATGACCGACCAGTGGCCCCTGAGATCCGACTGCCTCACCTGGCCGCCCAGCGAGCTGTCGAGCTGGAACGGGGGCGCCTGGTCGCCGGGCCCGATGTCCTGGACCGTGGACGAGATGGTCCCGGTCGGGGTCAGCGGAACGACCGGCGCGGGCTCCGGCTTGGGAGTCGCCAGGACCGGCTGCTTCAGGTCCACGGGCTCCTGTCCCCATGCGATACCGGCGAGCGCCAGCGACATCACCACGACCACCGCGGAACGCTTCATGACCTCACCTCCAGATTCGGGAGAACCCGCACGTGGAATGACGATATTTGGGATGCGGCGGTCACCACGCGGATTCCCTGCGCCCCATGACGATACCGGACGCCATGAATCGCGGACGGAGACGGCTCGCGGCATGCACCCGCACGGGATGGTCCCCCGCCGGGCGCTGAGTCCTCTCCCGTCGGCAGCAGCGACGCCCGCAGTGTACCTCAGTTGCCGGTCCGGGTGACAGGCCTTCTCCGGGTTCCCGGACCGGGGGCGGGCGCTGCGCCGACCGGGTGGCCCGCCGCGCGGCCCCGCGAAAGCCCGGCCGGGCGCCCCCCCGCGGCGGGAACCGCGACGGCGGGGCCCGTGGGGAGCCCCGCCATCGTCTTCCGGTCCCGGCTACTTCAGCCCGCGCTTCTCCAGCAGGGGCTCGACCGCAGGCTCCCGGCCGCGGAAGCGCTTGTAGAGGGTCATGGGCTCCTCGCTGGCGCCCCGCTCCAGGATGTTGGTGCGGAACGAGCGCGCCGTGGCCGGATCGAAGAGGCCCTTCTCCTCGAACGCCTTGAACGCGTCCGCCGAGAGCACCTCGGCCCAGATGTAGGAGTAGTAGCCCGCCGAGTAGCCGCCCGAGAAGATGTGCCGGAAGTAGGGGCTGCGATAGCGCGGCACGATCTCCTTCGGCATGCCGATCTTCGACATCGACGCGGCTTCGAAGGCGGTGACGTCCTGCGGCCGGGTCTCGTCCAGGGTGTGCCAGTCCATGTCCAGGTACGAGGCCGCCAGGTACTCGACGGTCGCGAAGCCCTGGTTGAACTTGCCGGCCTGCTTCAGCTTGTTCACCAGCTCGATCGGGATGACCTCGCCGGTCTTGTAGTGCTTCGCATAGATCTTGAGCACCTCGGGCTCGGTCGCCCAGTTCTCCATGATCTGCGAGCACAGCTCGACGAAGTCGCGCGTCACGTTGCCCTGGCTGGAGTAGCGCACCTTCGAGAGCATGGCGTTCAGGCCGTGCCCGAGCTCGTGGTAGAGCGTCTCCACCTCCTCGAGCGAGAGCAGCGCGGGCGCACCGCCGGTCGGGCGCGAGAAGTTGCCGCAGTTGATGACCACCGGGCGGACCGACTTGCCGTCGCGGACCCAGGTGCCGCGGAACTCGTTGGACCAGGCGCCGCCTCGCTTGCTGTCCCGCGGATGGTAGTCCACGTAGTAGACTGCGAGGTGCGCGCCGCCCGCGTCCTTCACCTCGTAGGCCTTGACCTCGGGGTTGTAGACCGGGAGGTTCGGCAGCGGCGTGAACGTGACCCCGAAGAGCCGGTTGGCCACGTAGAACGCGCCGTCGATCACCCGGCCCAGCTCGAAGTACGGGCGCACCACCTGCTCGTCGAGGTCGAAGCGCGCCTTGCGCACCTTCTCGGTGTAGTACCACCAATCCCACGGCTCGAGCGCGAAGTCCTTCCCGTCGGTCCGGATCGCCGCCTGCAGGTCGGCAGCCTCCCGCCCGGCCATCGTCTTGGCGGGCCCCCACAGCCGGTCGAGCAGCCCATAGACGCCGGCCGGCGTCCTGGCCATGTTCTGGTCAAGGACGAAGTCGGCGTAGCTCCTGAAGCCGAGCAACTGCGCCCGTTCGACGCGCAGCGCGGCAATGCGTCCCAGCGTCGCCTTGTTGTCGAACTCGTCACCGTGGTCGCAGCGGCTGATGTAGGCCTGGAAGATCTGACGGCGCAGATCGCGGTTCTCGGCATACTGCAGGAAGGGCCAGATGCTGGGCGACTGCAGGCCGAAGACCCACTTGCCCTCGAGCCCCGCGGCCTTCGCGGCGTCGGCCGCGCCCGCCACGACGCGCTCCGGGAGCCCGGCCAGGTCGGCCGGCGATTCGATGACCAGCCGGTACGAGTTGGTCTGCTTGAGCACGTCGTCGCCGAACTTGACCTCCAGGCCGGCCAACTCGGTGTTGATGACGCGGAAGCGCTCCTTCTGCTCCTTCGTGAGCAGCGCGCCGCCGCGAACGAACCCCTTCCACGTCTTCTCGAGCAGCATGGCCTGGTCGGGCGCGAGCTTGAGCCCGGCGCGCGATTCCCACACCGCGTTGACCCGCTGGAAGAGCGCCTGGTTGAGCCGGATGTCGTCCTGGTGCGCGGCCAGGAGGGGCGAGACCTCGCGGTCGATCGCCTGCATCTCGTCGGTGCTCTCGACCGAGGTGAGGTTGCCGAAGACGCCGTTCACCTTGTCCAGCAGCCCGCCGGACGCCTCGAGGGCCTCGACGGTGTTCGCGAAGGTGGGCGCCTTCGCGTTCTTCGCGATGGCGTCGACCTCGGCGAGTTGCTGCGCGATGGCCACCTTGAAGGCGGGCAGGAAGTGCGCGGGCTTGATCTCGCCGAAGGGCGGCACGCCGAAGGGCGTCTTCCACTCGGAGAGCAGCGGATTCACGGACGGCGGGTCGGCGGACGCCGCCGCGGCGCGGGCCGGCAGGGCGGCGAGGGCGATGAGCACCAGGGCGGACCAGGTACGCATGGGTGCGGCCTCCTTGGGGATGTGGCTCCGGGGCGCACGACGGCGAGGCCCCCGGTCGCGCTCAGCGCGCGGTCTCCTCGTTCTCTTCCGTCGGCTCCTCGGGCGAGTCGGGCGAGTCGGGCGACTCGGACGCATCGAACGAATCGGGAGACTCGAGCTCCTCGATCACCATGCCCCGGGAGTGCTTCTTCACCCGCCGCGCTTCGCGCTTCTCGTTCGCCCGGGCGAGGCGGGCCTGTTCCTTCTGCCGCTTGAGGAATGACGGTCGCTTGTTCCCTGCCATGTGGTGCTCCTCTCCCGGGCTCGCCCGCGTGCGCGGGCGCCGGCCCTGGTCATCTCACGGGACCTGTGGACGGCGCATCATCGCAGAGTCGGGGCCGATTCGCACGCAGGCCTGCGGCCTCGCCCGGTCACGGACCGAGGCGCCGGACCGTGAGGTCGACTCCGCGAAGCGCTGGACGCGGGTGAAGGGTGGGCCAGGGCCCCTTACGGGCGGCCGCCGCCTTCCTGCTTCTGCTTCGCCCGCTCCATCGCGGCGCGCAGCGCGAGCGCCATCGCGGTCAACTCCGGCTCGGCGCCGGGCTGAGCCGGCGGGGGGAACACCTGCACCTGCGGGGCGCGACCCCGCTCGCCGCCCCGCTCGCCGCCGCGCTCGCCGCCGCGCTCGCCGCCACGCTCGCCGCCACGTCCGGGGCCACGCTCGCCGCCGCGTCCGGCCCCGCGCTCGCCACCACGTCCGGGGCCACGCTCGCCGCCGCGCCCGGCCCCGCGCTCGCCGCCGCGCCCGGGCCCGCGCTCGCGGGGCTGCTCCTGCGTCCGCTCCGAGGCGGCCGGCTGCCAATCCTCGGCGGCCCGCTTGACCGACAGCGAGACGCGCTTCTTCTCCGGGTCCACGCTCAGGACCACCGCCTCGATGGTCTGGCCCACGGTGAGCACTTCCTTCACGTGCGCGAGGCGCTGCGGCGCGGCCTCGGAGACGTGCACCAGGCCGTCGATCCCGGGCTCCAGCGTGACGAACGCACCGAAGTCGGTGAGCCGTGCCACCAGGCCCATCACGCGCATCCCGGGGCTGTAGCGCGACTCGATCCCGGTCCAGGGATCCGGCGCGGTCGCCTTGATGGAGAGCGCGATGCGCTGCCTGCCGTCCTTGCCGACGTCCAGGCGGAGCACCCGGACGCGCACCTTCTCGCCCTGGCGCAGGACCTGGCTGGGGTGCCCGACGCGTTCGTGCCGGATCTCCGAGACGTGGACCAGCCCGTCCACGCCGCCGAGGTCCACGAAGGCCCCGAAGGCCTCGAGCCGCGCGACCGTGCCGTCCAGCTCGTCGCCGGGCTTGAGCGTGGCCACCAGCTTCCTGGCCTGCTCCTCCTCGCCCCGGCGCAGCAGCTGCCGGCGCGAGAGCACCACGCTGCCCCTCGCGTCGCCGACCGAGGTGACCAGGAACTCGAGCGTGCGCCCGACGAACACCGAAGGATCGGCGCAGAAGCTGGAATCGATGTGCGAGAGCGGGCAGAAGGCGCGCTCGCCGCTCAGGTCCACCTCGAGCCCGCCGGAGTTGACGCCGGTGACGCGCCCGGTCACGGGCACGCCCGCCGCGTGAGCCTCGCGCATCTGCCGCAGCGCCTCGTGGGCGTCGGCACGGATCGAGGGGGCGAGCACGACCTGGTCGCCGGCTTCCACCACGAACAGTTCGAGCACGTCGTCCGGCTTGATGCTCGGGGTCCCGTCCTCGGCGCGGAAGTGCCGGGTCTCGGCCACGGCCTCGCTGCGGCCGCCGAAGTCGAGGAGCGTGTGCTCGTCGCCCACCGAGACGACCTTGCCCTTCACCTTCATCCCCACCTTGATCTCGGCGGCGGCGCCTGCGGCCGCCGCGGCGGAACGCTTGTTCTGTTCGAATTCCTCGAGCGCCCGGGCGAACTCGGCCGAGACCGCGGCATCTTCTTCGGGAACGGAGGGCAGGGTGGGCTCGATCTCGGGCGTGTCGGGAGTCATGGGAGGGCTCGGCTCTGGGCTGGAGGATGGTTCCTGAGGAGGGAAGCGGCGAGGGCTCAGACGCCCTCGCCGGAGTGTCTCGACCGGGGGATGCTACCTCATCGAGGCCATCCCGCTCCAGCCGGGCGCGCGTCGGAGCCGGGGCCACGGGCCGGGCGGCGGCGCCCAGGCCCGTTCCCGCCGGCCGCGACTGCGTCCTCGTCGCGCGCCCGCGCGGCGTGCGTGCCGCCCGGTTCCGGGTTCCGTATCCCCGCCCCGCTTCCCGGAACGACTCGCGCCGACCCTGGCGGAATCGCCGCCGCGTCTGCGGCTGCTCCGCGGAGGGTCATTTCTCGCCCCCGCGAGCAACGCCGGGCCGGAGCGGGCCGGGAGGCCGGCGCCGCGCCGCCAGTTCCGCGAACCTGGGCCATTGTGCCGACCGACCCACCCGGTGGGTGCCCCGACGCTTCGAGTGAAGTCTCTTGAATCGCCGCAATCCCAAGCCGCACAATTGTATCGGAAGGCAGCATGAGACCACCCACCACGACGATCGGGGGCACCCGCCGGCCGCCGGGCTCGTCCAAGAAGGACTCCATGAACCGTCGTTTCGGAATCGTGCTCGTGCTCGCCCTGATCGGTCTGCCGCTGGACCACGCCGCCGCCGAAGTGCAGACCTACTGGGACAACGACACCGACGGATTCGTCCCCGGCCCAGCCGCCACCGACCGGAACTACACCCAGGGTTTGCGCACCAACCTCTTCCTTGCGCCCGGCGTGTTGCCCGCGCCGGCGCGGTGGCTCGCCGGCCGGCTGCCGGGCTTCCGCACCCGCGACGCGGAGCGCCAGTTCGGCCTGTCGATCGGCCAGGAGATCTACACTCCCGAGAGGATCTCCTACCGGGGGCCGATCTACGACGACCGGCCGTACGCCGGGTGGCTCTACGCCAGCGGCATCGTGACGAGCAGGGAAGCGCGGCGGATGCGCAGCCTCGAGCTCCAGCTGGGCGTCACGGGGCCACCCTCGCACGCCGAGGACGTGCAGCGCTGGTGGCACCGCCGGCTCGGGATCCGGGCCCCGCGGGGCTGGCAGTACCAGGTGCGTGGCGAGCCGGGGATCGTCCTCTCCTACCAGGAGCGCCGCCGGCCCTGGGGCTACCGGCGCTACGCCGACCTCGTCCCGCACGGCGGGGCGACGTTCGGCAACGTGCACACGGAAGCCAATGCGGGCGGGACCCTGCGCATCGGCCTGCCGCTCCCCGACGACTTCGGGCCGTGGCACAACGCCGCCGCGGTCACCGCGCGCCGCCGCTTCGACCTGTACGTGTTCGCCCGCGGCGAGGGTCGTGCGGTCGCGCGCAACCTCTTCCTCGACGGCAACACCTTCCATCCCGCCCCGCACGTCACCCGGGTCCCCCTCGTGGGCGAGGCGCAACTCGGGGTCGCGGGCCGCTGGCGCAGCGTGGGCTTCCGCTACACGTTCACGTATACCACTCACGAATACCGGGAACGTACCTACTGCCAGGAGTACGGCTCCTTCGCCGTCGTGCTCTAGCCGGCCGCTCTCCCGACAGCGCCCCTGCGGGGACGTCCGGCGCCGTTTCCGATGGCTGCGACCCCACCGTTGGCGTAGGGTGTGCGCCATGCGCCTGTCCCCGATCGTCCTCGCGGTCGCGTTCCTCGGCGGAGCGCTCCCGGCCCGCGCTGCGTACCACGGACTCGAGGAGATCCCCGTCGAATCACGCAGCCTCCGCGACCTCGAGGACGTGGCGGCCACCCACGGGCTCGGCGCAGCCTTCCACACCACGCGCCCGTGGACCCGCGAGAATCTCGCCGCGTTCCTCGATCGGATCGTCGCGGCCGCGCCCGGAGCCGCGAACGATCCGTGCGTCATCCGGCTGCGACGCGAGCTCGCCCCGGTGGCCGGAGGGTGGCAGCCGCTCGTCCACGTCCAGGACGACCAGGGGTCGCTCGAGGTCTCGCCCTACGTCGGGGCGGACTACGCGGAGGACCGCGCCCGTCACCGGGTGGTCCGCGACTTCCGCGGCGGCGTGCAGGCCTCGGCGATGCTCGGGCAGGGCGTCCTGCTCTTCACCGACGTCTACGCCGGGACGCGATCGTCGGGACCGCACGGGAACCCGGTCGACAGCCGGCACTTCGGGCTCATCGAGGGCGTCCAGGTCAACCCCTACTTCGACCGCGCCTACGTCCGTGCCCGTGGTCCGCTCGGGGTCGTGACGCTGGGGCACTCGTGGCTGCGCTGGGGACCGGGCGTGACGGGCGGCGTCGGCCTCTCCGACGGCTCGCAGGCGTACGACTTCGTCGAGTTCCGCGTCAGGCCCCTCCGGCCGCTCCAGCTCGAGTGGTTCGTCGCGTCGCTCGACCCGGTGGCGCAGACCTACCTCGCCGGGCACCGGATCGAGATGCGCCCGCTCGAGAGCCTCGACCTGGCGCTCTCGGAGCTCGCCCGGTTCGACGGTGTCGCGAACGCGCCGCTCTATCTCGTGCCGGTGATCCCCTTCAGCCTCATCGAGAGGCGGCTGATCAAGTCGTCCGGACTGGCCCCCGACTCCCTCGAGCGGATCTTCAAGAACAACGTCATGTGGACCGCGGATGCCACCTGGCGCGCGCGCCCCGGCACGCGTCTCTACGGCGAGGTCGCGGTGGACGACATCAGCTTCAGCTCGGAAAGGCGCCCGCTCTCGATCGCCTGGCAGGCCGGGATCCATTCCCGCTGGCAGCGGGGCGGCGGCGCGCTGAGCGCACGCGGCGAGTACTCGCGCGTCTACCGCTTCACGTACTCGTCGTACCACCGCCACGACTTCGCCTTCAACGGCCTTCCCACCGGCTACCCGCTCGGCCCCGACGCCGAGCAGTTCTACGCCCGGCTGGCGTGGATTCCCGGCGTCGACTGGACCTTCGCCCTCGAGGGCGAACTGACGCGCCGGGGCGAGGCCGTGCTGGGCGACTTCCACCTCCCGGGCAGCCCGGTGCCATCGATGGCGCTCTCCGGCGTGGTCGAGCGGGACACGCGCGTCGCCGCCTCGGTGGACTGGTCGCCTGCCGTCGGGCTGTCGCTCGGGCTCACCGCCGGCACGGCGCGGGTACGCGCGCTCGAACACCGTGCGGGTGACGACGTGAGCGGCTTCTACGGCGCGACGCGTTTCCGCGTTCGCTGGTAGCACGCCGCACGGCTGCGCGGGCGGGACACGGCCCTACTTCGTGGCGATGCCCGCCATGATGTAGTGCCAGCGGTCCGGAACGATCCGGTCGAGGAGCCCGGCATCGAGGCGTCCCAGCCGGGTCCGTTGCCTCTCGGTGCGCCCCAGGCAGCCCGTGAACCCGAGGCTGACCCGCTCGAAGCTGGAGAAGCCGGCGTGGAGCCCGTCCAGCTCTTCGATGGTGAAGTATCTCCAGCGGTTTCTCCCGGTGCCCCACCGCTGCCGGAGGGCGTGATGGAGCCGGGACGAAGCCAGATTCTCGGCGAACAACAACCGTCCGCCGGGCTTCAGCGCCTTCAGGATCTGGGCGACCACCCCGCTCGCGATCTGCAGCGGGCCGTCCTGGACGATCCGGCCGAGCATGGACTTGTAGCAGACCAGGTCGAATTCCTCCCGGTACGGGATCGCGCATGCGTCGACGGTCGCGTACTCGATCAGGTGATCGACGCCGTAGGAGCGGTGAGCGGCGCGCGCCGCCTCCTCGACGCCCTGGTAGCCGGTGCAGCGGACGCTCCAGCCCTTATTCGCAAGCCAGAGCGACAGGCCGCCGTTCCCGCCCGCACCGAGTTCCAGCGCGCGACGGTTCGCGGGGTCGAGGTCGAGCCGGGAATCCCAGTAGTCCAGCGCCCGGGACCAGTTCGCCACGTCCCAGCCGATCACGTCATCCCGCAGTCCCATGCCGCCTCCGCGACTGGCCCGCTTCACTCGCGATGCGATCCCCGGTTGCGGCGCCGCCGGGGCAGCATAGCACCTTCCGGTTCCCGGCCCGGCCGGGCCCGGGGTCAGCGGAAGCCCCGCGAGAGCCCGTCCAGCCACGCCATCTCGGCGTCGCCGAGCCGCAGGCCCAGCACGCCGGCGTTCTCCCGCGCCTGCGCCTCGCTGGTCGCGCCCGGGATGGCGACGACCGTCCCGCCCTGGAAGTCGACCAGCCAGCGGAGCGCGACCTGGGCCGGCGTGACGCCGCGGGCGGTAGCGATCTCCTCGAGGGCCTCGATCAACGGCCGGGTCTTCTCGAGCCCCCGGTGGCGGAAGCCCGCCAGCCACCGGCGCGGGCCCGGACGCGAACGGACCAGGTCCGGGTCGCGATGGAACTTGCCGGTGAGCAGGCCCTGTGCGAGCGGCGACCAGGCGATGATCGTCACCCCCAGTTCCCGCGCGGCGCCGAGCACGCCGTTCGACTCGATGCGCCGGTCGAGCAGGTTGTAGCGCACCTGGTTCGACACCAGCGGCAGTCCCCGGGCCGCGAGCGCGGTGTGCGCCGCCCGCATCTTCGCCGCGGAGAAGTTGCTCACGCCGACCGTCCGGATGGCGCCCGCGGCGACCAGGTCGGCCATGGCACGCATCTGCGCGGCGGTCGAGGCGAGGGCGTAGGGCTGGTGAACCTGGTGCAGGTCGATGTCGAAGGGCGCCAGCCGCCGGCGGCGCTCGGAGATCGTTGCCTTCAGGTTCCCGGCGGTGCGGAGCACCGGCCACCACTTCGTGGCCACCACCACCTCGCCGTTGCCGCGTCCCGCCGCCAGTAGCGCACGGGCGAGGGCCGCCTCCGAGCGGCCGCCGCCGTACATCTCGGCCGTGTCGAACCAGTTGATGCCGCCGGCGAGGCTGGCCGCGACGATCCGGTCCGCCCGTTCCTGCGGCAGCGCCGGCCAGTAGCCGCCGGCGATCCCGCGGCCCTCGGAGAATTGCCAGCACCCCAGCCCGACGGCGGAGACCCGGATCGGCGAGCGGCCCAGGGGACGAAGGTCATCCATGTCTTGGCTCCCGGCTGCGCGAACGGCGTTCAGGCCGCCACGGCCTCCTCGATCGGCGCCCCGCCCCCGCGCCGCTTGATCGGGCGGCAGGGCACTCCGACGGCGACGACACCCGCGGGCAGCGACTTCACCACGACGCTGCCTCCACCCACGACCGTGCCGTCGCCCACGCTCACGCCCTTGAGCACCATGCAGCGGGCCCCGAACCACACGTCGCTCCCGATCGTGATGGGGGCCCCGTGGCAGGGCTGTCGCATGATCGGCGTGCCCGGCTCCATGCCGTGGTCGTTGTCCTGCACGTAGCAGCCGTCCCCGAAGGCGCTCTCGTCGCCCACCTCGATGCGCTCCCACGAGTTCAGCGTCACGTTGTGGAGCATCGTGATCCGGCGGCCCAGCACGATCTCACCGCGCCCGGAGCCGAAGGCGTGGGTCCACAGCGTGACCCCGCGATGGAGGCTGCAGCCGTCGCCGATCGTGATCCGGCGCGGATCCCCGATCACGTGGATGCGCCCGGCGAACCGGACGCCGCGCCCGACCCGGACGCCGCAGGCGCGCAGCCACAACGTGTAGACGACGCTCCAGGCGCGCCGTCGGCCCAGGACGAGCGAGACGCGGACGAAGTTGCGCAGGCCCATCTGCCGGACGCGGGCGAGCCGCGAGCCGTGGACCGAAGCCGTCATGACACCACCTCCCGGGCCGCGCGGGCCCGCACCATCGGCAGCAGACCGCGAACCGCCACGAGGTCCGCTCGACCGATGCCGCCGAGCGGGGCGAGCGCCGCGACATAGACCGCGAGGGTCGCCAATCCGGCGGCCAGGAGCCCCCACGGCGTCGGCGGCAGGTGCGGCGCGATCCACGCCAGCGCACCGGCGGTCGCGGCCCCGGCAAGGACCGGGGGCAGCGCCGTGCGCACCAGCGAGATCCCCGGCACCCCGCTGCGGAAGATCGCGAACAGCAGCCCGAAGCACAACAACTCGCTCGCGGCCGTGGCGGCCGCGGCACCGACGAAGGAGAAGCGCGGGATCAGCGCGAAGTTGAGGGCGACGTTGAACGCCGCCGCGGCGCCCACGGCCCAGGTGCCCAGCGCCTGCTTGCGCTGGGCGATGAGCAGGTGCAGCAGCGTATCGGCCATGAAGGAGCCGGGCAGCGCCCAGATGAGCACGCTCAGCCCCGCCGCGGCCGGCTCGTACGGTCTCCCGAGGACGATCGTGATGATCGCGCGCGCCTCGACGGTGAAGAACACCGCCACCAGCACGGTGAAGAGCAGGTGGAGGCGCAGCGACTTGCGGCACAGGACGGCCAGCGCGTCGCGCGGGCCGTCCGCGGCCCGCGCCATGACCGGGAACAGCACCGAGCGGAACGCGACGGCCAGCATCGCGAACGCCTCGAAGATCCGGTAGATCCCGCCGTAGAGCCCCACGGCGCGGTCGTCCTTGAGCGCGTGCAGCATCACCGCGTCGATGCGGAAGTAGAGCGCGATGAAGACGCACGAGAGGGCGAGCGGCGCGCACTCGCGGAGCAGTCCCCACGGGCCCCGCCACGGGATCGACACCGGGGACGGCGCACCCTCGGCCGGGCATCCGGGGAGGACCGTGGCGGCGTCCGGGCGGCCCCGCCACAGGTCGCGGGCCAGCCAGGCCACCACCGCGAGGTGGACCAGCCCGGAGACCGCGTAGGCGATCGCGCCCCCGGTCACTCCCAGTCCGCCGAGGACCAGCGCGACCGCTGTCGCCAGGCCGGTCACGCTCGAGCACAGGACCCCGATCCCCACCGCGCCGTTGCGGTTCGCCGCGCGCAGCAGGCCGTCGAAGGCGAGCGCCGCCGAGCGCAGCAGCATGCCCACCGTGAACACGGCGATCAACGCGAGCGTCGCGGGCGGCGAGCCCGAGACCAACGCCGTGACGAGGACGCCGACGACCGTCGCGACCGAGAGCCCGAGCTTGAGCCTCAGCGCGTCCGCGAGCAGGGTGCGCGTGCTCCGGGGCGCCCGCGCCAGCTCGCGCGTCAGCACGGTGGTGACGCCGAAGTCGGCGAGCACGCTGAACAGCAGGGCGAACGACAGCGCGTAGGTGTACGAACCGAAGTGCTCGACGCCGAAGCTGCGCGCGAGCAGCAGGTACAGGGCGAAGTCGAAGACCCGGGCGGCCACCAGGCCGGCGAGCAGCCGCAGGGTGCCGTGCGCGACGGCGCGCAGCCCGCTCATGACCGGTCCGGGGGCGGTTGCCCGGGGCGGCGGCAGGTCGAGCCCCTCCGGGCGGGCCGTGCCGACGCCCACCCGCCGTCCGGAAGTTGGCCGGTCGAGCGGGGCGCAGGCCAGGAATCGGTCGTCCGCGCGCCGGCGCGAACGCCGGCCACACGGCCAAGACGTTGAACGTGCATGGTTCCAGGGTCCTCGCGCGGGGAATGCCGTCGCGCCGGCTCGGAAACGCAACGCGCGTGCCACGGCTGCCGGGCCCAAGTCCTTGTCCGGCATCACCCCGGGACGGAGGGCCTACCGTGAGGCGAGGACGATCCTGCCCGTGGCGGCCCGGCCCGGCGATGCCAGCCGCGCGAGGTACACGCCCGGGGCCAGCGGGCCCGCCGCATCGCGGTCGAACGCGGCGGTGTGGGGTCCGGCCGGGAGGATGCCCAGGTCCGAGACCGCGACGCGGCGGCCGGACACGTCGAACAACTCGAGACGGACGGCCCCGGAGGCCGGCAGGACGAACGCGAGCACGGCGACGTCGCGCACCGGGTTGGGCCGGAACCGCAGCGTGCCGCTCCGGTTTCGAAGGGCCGCGGTCGCCTGCCAGGCCACGGCCGTCGCCGTCCGCGCCGCGCCCGCCGCGGCCAGCAAGCGCCCGCGCTGGAGCACCTCGATCCCGCCGGCGTCCGCGGCGAGCGTGAGACGCTCGACGCTGTCGCGAAGGGTGGCACTGGCACGCGCGAGCGCCAGCGCCGCGCCGCGCGCGTCGTACCCCGTCGCGACCTGGGCGCCCGCACTCCCGCCCGCGCCGGCGGTCGCGAGCCATTCCAGCGTGGCGGCCGTCGCGCCGTCGCAGAACCGCGCGCGCGCCCCGGGCACCTCGTCGAGCCCGGGTGAGGTCATCTGGAACGGGTCGGCGAGATCGCAGGCGGCCTGCGCCAGGCTCGCGACCGGGCCGGACCAGTCGGCGGGATCGGCGCTCGCGAAGGCGACGCGCAGTGAATCGGCGAGCCGGGCGAAGACGCGGGGCGCGTCCGGCGTCGCGGCCGCCCCCGCCGCGGCCGCGTCCGGCGCGGCCAGGCCGTCGAAGCGGTGAAGCGGCGCGGCGCGCTCGGGGTCCGCGCGCTCGGCCTCGAACTGCCGCGTCACCGCGTCGGCCACCCTCCCGCTCCAGCCCGCGTCACGGGCGTCCGGCGGGAGCGCGCACGTGCCGACGATGGCGGCCGCGTCCGGTCCGAAGGCGGCGGCGTCATGCGCGCACAGCAGGGCGAGCACCAGGGCTCCGGCGAGTCCGCAGGTTCGAGGCTGGCGACTGCGATCCGGCAATCATGCGGCCGCGGACTCGCGCGCGTCGGCCCCGCGCGCTGCGACGTTGGCCTGCCTGGGCGTTCCCTCCCGGGACTCGAGGAGGGCTCATTCCCGCTGCGGGCGGGGCACGGCCGGCGCGCTCGCCGGCCTCCCGTCCATGCCTCGATGATAGGCAACGTCCGGGACCGGGTTCAATCCCGCGCGCCCGGCGACGGCAGGACGCCGTGCGTCGCGCACGCGATCGGGGGGTCCGGGGGCAGCGCCGGATTGCAGGATGCACGCTCCGGCAGTCCGAGCCTCCAGAGCGCCGCCGCGACCAGGAAGAGGAGGATCTTGAACTGCTCGCCGTAGAGCGTGGACTCCACCTGGTTGTGGATCGCGGCGCCGAGCACGGCGGCCGCCGCCCCCAGCGCGAGGACGCGCTCGCGCGGCACGCGGCCGGCGCGCACCGCGCGCCACGCCGAGGCGAGCAGCGTGCCGCCCCAGGCCAGCGCCAGCACCAGCCCGACGACTCCGAGCTCGGCGAACAGGCCGGTCTCGAGGTTGTGCGGGACCGTGTCCACGCCGTGCAGCGAGTGCGCGGCCACCGAGAAGTTGTTCAACCCGACGCCCAGCAGCGGGTGCTGCATCCCCAGGTCCAGCGCCAGTCGGTAGAGGGCGAAACGCTCACCGCTCGAGTAGTCGAGCGCACCGGCTTGCAGGCGGTAGTCCATGGCGACGCGGAGCGGCCCCGCGACGAACAGCACCACGACCGAGCCGATCACGGCGAGGACCGCGATGCGCAGCGCACGGGACGTGCCGGCCGCCAGCGGCCCGAGGAAGACGGGGACCGTGGCGAGCCCCACCGCCAGCAGGGCCCCCTTGGACCCCGAGACGGCGAGTCCGGCCGCGGTCGCGAGGACGACCGCCAGCCAGAGCGCGCGTTCCCGCCCGCGCGCCGCGGCCCCCATGAGCCCCAGCGCCACCGGGAACGCGAGCGCCAGCAGGCCGGCGAGATAGTTCGAGCGGCCCCACGGCAGGTCCACCGTCTTGGTCAGCACGGCGAACGCCAGGCCGAGCGGGCTGCGCCAGGCGACGACCACCATGAGCGCGGCCAGCGCCGCGCCGGTGAGCGCCACCGAAGCCAGCAGCAGGCGCGCCCGCCGCCGGTCCGTCGCCCAGCGCACCGCGCACAGGCCGGCCGCCGCGGCCACCAGCCACTCCTTGTACTCGGCGATCGCGGTGAGCGGGTCGCGGGCGAACGGCAGGCCGATCGCGCACCAGGCGAGGAACGGGACCAGCACGACGAGGAAGGGCGCGCGTGGCACGGCGAGCGCCAGCCGCCCCCGGAGCAGCAGGACGAGCAGGCCGGCGCCCAGCCAGGCGTCGGCCCACAGGATGCGGCCGTTCTGCCCGCCGAGGGAGATGGCCGAGAGCTCGCCCGCCAGCACGACGCCGGACAGCAGGAGGAGCCACAGCCCCTCGATCCCGACGGCACGCACCGGCAGGCGCCAGCAGGTAGCCACGATGGCCGCCGCCAGCCCCGCGGCGAGCGCGGCCGGTGGCAGGCCCAGCGCCGCCCAGGCCGTCACGGCGAGGACCGGAAGGGTCACCAGCGCGACCGCGGAGGCGTCCACCGTGCCGACCCGGGCGAGCGGGCGGCGAGCGTGCCGGACCCTCACGCTGCCATCCGCTCCGCGCGGCCGGCGCCGAGCAGCCCTTCGTAGAGCCCGGCCAGCGCGTCGTGGCTCGCGGCCATCGTGAAGCGCGACGCGCGCTGCCGGGCCTGCGCGCCCTGCTCGGCGCGCAGGCCGGGATCGGCGACGATCCGCAGCAGCGCCGCGCGCCAGGCCGCGCCGTCGTCCGCCGGCAGCAGCACGCCGCAGCGACCGTCCTCCACCACCTCGGGGATGCCGCCGACGCGCGAGCCGAGGACCGGCAGGCCCGCGGCCAGGGCCTCGATCAGCGCGAGGCCGAGCCCCTCGGTGCGCGAGGGCGCGGCGAACACGTCCATCGCCGCGAGACAGCCCGCCACGTCGCGACGCTCACCGGCGAAGCGCACCACCGTCCCCAGGCCGGCGGCGGCGACGGCGGCCTCGAGCGCGCCACGCTCCGGGCCGTCGCCCACGATCAGCAGCCTCGCCTCGGGGTGCGCCGCGACCACGGCGGGGAACGCGCGCAGCAGCGTGTCGACCCCCTTCCTCGGCTCGAGCCGGCACAGCGACCCGATCACGCAGTGGCGCGGACCGAAGCCGAACGAGGCGCGCGCCCTCGCGCGGTGCGCCGCATCGGGCGGGGCGAACGCTTCGATGTCCACCCCGTTGCGGATCACGCAGGTGCGGGCCACCAGCGCCGGGTCGCGCCGCACGACCGCCCGGCGGATCGCGTCGCTCGCCGCCACGATGGCGTCGCACCACCGGAGCGTGCCGCGGTCGAGCGCGCGCAACGGCTCCCCCGCCCGCTCCTCCCAGTCGCTCAGGTTGTGCAGCGTGCTCACCAGCCGGGGCACGCGCGCGACGCGCGCGCACGTCCTCCCCACCACGCCGGCGCGGGCGAGATGCGTGTGCACCAGCGCGGCCCGCAGCCGGGCGAGCAGCCCCGGGAGGCGCGCGACCGCCCACGCCCGGGGCTCGCCCGCCGTGCGCAGGGCATGGACCGGGACGCCCGCGCCGCGGCACTCCTCCTGGAGCGCGCCGTTCGCGACGCTCTCCAGGCTCGCCACCTGCACGTCGAACCCGCGCGCCGCCAGTCCCGCGGCCTGGCCCACGGCCACCCGCTGGGCGCCTCCGACGGCGAGGTCGTTCACCACCACCAGCACGACCGGTGGCGCTCCCCGCCCGGCGGGCCCCGCGTCGGCCCCGGCCCCCGCGCGCGGCGGCCGGCGCTCAGGCCGCGGCATCGGCTTCCCCCGCGGCCGTTTCGCTCCCCCGGACCCGTTCCGTCCGCGCTCCGGCGCGGCGCCTCACCCGCGCGAAGCCCTGTCCCCAGGTCACGACCAGGAGCGCGATCAGCGGCACGCCCGCCGGCGAGTGGAGCGCGAAGAACCAGCCGGACACGGCGAACAGCGCCCCGGTCCCCCACAACAGCGCGACCGCGCGCCGGGTCGAGAACCCTGCCTCGATCAGCAGGTGGTGCACGTGGCCGCGGTCGGGGGCGAACAGCCCGGCCCGCACCCCGCGCAGGAACAGCCGCGGCGTGTGGGCCTGCCGCGCGGCGCGCAGCGTGCGGCGCACCAGGGCATAGGTGGTGTCCGTCAGCGGCACCGCCAGCAGCAGCGCGGGCACCATCGGGAAGGACTCCCGGCCGGCGACCTGCCCGATCCTCAGGGTGATGGCGGAGAGCACGAACCCGACGAAGAGGCTCCCCGCGTCCCCCATGAAGATGAGCGCGGGGTTGAGGTTGAACCACAGGAAGGCGAGCAGCGCGCCGGTGAGCGCGAGCGCGGTGACACGGGCGAGCGTCGCGTCCGGCGTGAGGATGAAGCAGGTCGCGACGCTCGCGATCAGCGCCACGCCGACTGCCAGGCCGTCCAGCCCGTCGATCAGGTTGAGCGCGTTCGTCACGAACACCACCCAACCCACCGTGAGCGGCAGGCTCAGCGCGCCCACCGGCCACGCCTCGATGCCCGGGAGGCCCAGGAACTCGACGCGCCAGCCGCAGGTCCACAGCAGGATCGCGGCCGCCGCCTGGGCCGAGAGCTTCACCGCGGCCGTCAGGCCGTGGAGGTCGTCGAGCAGCCCCACCACCAGCATGAGGGACGCCCCGCCCAGCATGCCGAGCAGGCCGAGTTCCTTGCCGGCGAGCACGTGCCGCCACTCGGCGTTGCCATAGACCACCAGCACCAGCGCGCCGGCGAAGCCCCAGAAGATGCCGAGCCCGCCCAGGCGGGGCGTGGTCCGGCGGTGCACGCGCCGCCCGCCCGGGGAATCCACGGCGCGGAGACGCAGGGCCGTGACGCGCACCATCTGCGTGCCGCTGAGCGTCGCCAGGAGCGCCACGGCGAAGGCCACCGACCACACGTCCATCAGGACCGCCTTCGATCGCCGGCGGCGATGCCGGGCGTGGGCGGGCCGGGGAGCCCGGGACGGCACGCGCGAGCGCGGCTCATGCGGCACGCCCGGTGGTCAGCCTCTGGTACATCCGGTCGAGCCGGTCGACCATGGTCTCGACCGCCCACTCCGAACCCACCCGGGCGGGGCCCGCGGCCCCCATGGCCGCAGCCCGGTCGCGGTCCGCCAGCAGCTCGTCCAGCCTGCGTGCCAGCGCATCGACGTCGCGCGACGGCACGATGAACCCGTTCTCGCCGTCCCGCACGACCTCCCAGGCACCCTCCACATCGAAGGTCAGGATCGGCTTGCCGGCGGCGGCCGACTGCACCAGCACGCGCGGCAGCCCTTCCCAGAGGGAGGTGAGCACCGAGATGTCCGCCGCCGCGAGCACACCGGCGATGTCGGTCCGGTGCCCCAGGAAGCTCACGACGTCCTCGATGCCGAGCTCGCGGGTCCGGCGCTCGAGGGCGCCACGCAACGGCCCGTCCCCGAGGACGAGCACGCGCAGCGCGGGATGCCGCCGCCACACGCGCGCCACGGCCTCGAACAGGTATCCGTGGCCCTTGCGCTCCTCGAGCCGGGCGGCCATGGCCACCAGCTGGTGGTCCGGGCCGAAGCCGAGCGCGGCGCGCAGGCGGTCGCGCTCCGGTGCGGCCAGTCGGCCCGCCGCGACGAAGTCCTCGAGCGGCATCCCCGAGTAGATCGTCTCGTACGTCCGCGGGTCGCCGATGCCGGCCCGGATGTACGTGGACCGCATGTCCTCGCCCACCGTGACGAACTGGTGGGTGAAACGCCCGGCGACCCGCTCCAGCAGCAGGTAGAACGCGCGCAGGGGCTGCCGGACGTGCTGGGGGAACGTGACCCCGTGCACGGTGTGCACGATGATGGGCGTGCCCGCGAGCGCTGCGGCGAGGCGCCCGAGGAAGCCTGCCTTGGCCGTGTGCGTGTGCACGATCTGGTAGCCGCCGCGCCGGATGATGCGGGTCAGCCGGACGAGCGCGGCGATATCGCGCAGCGGATGCGGGTCCCGCGTCAGGTCCTCCAGGAAGTGGATGCCCACCCCTTCCAGTCCGCGCAGCAGCTCGAGGTCGGAGCCCCGCCCCACGACCAGGTCGACCTGGTAGCGCCGCGGATCGAGTCCCCTCACCGTGCTGAGGGTGTTCTCGTCGGCTCCCCCGCGGATGAGGCGCGTGATGACGTGGAGCATCCGTACGGGCGGATGCAGCCCGCGCCGCCGGTCGGCGACCGGGACGGCGGGACGGTGCAGCGGGACGGACTCTGGGGCCGCGGGCCGGGCACTCATGGCCGGGTGTTCGCCTGGGCCAGCGCCGACCAGTAGTCGCTGACCGATCCCGCCAGCGTGTAGGAGCCCGTGAGCCGGGCGGGGTCCTGCCACAGGCTGAAGGTCGTGAAGACGAACGTGCCCTCGGCGCACGCGTCGACCGCGCGCACGGCCGGCACGATGGCGGCCGGCGGGAAGCGCTTGAGCCACAGACCGCCGATCAGCGGCGCCGCGCCCTGGCCCAGGGCGCTCAACCGCGCGCGCGCGGCCGGGAGCGCCGCGGCGCCCGCGGTGTACGAGCACTCGGTGTAGTCCGCGGTCGGAACGCCGGCCCGGGCCAGCGCGCGGGCCAGCGCGCGATGGACGAAGGAATCGAAGTCCAGGTCGAGCACCTCGAGGCTCACCCCGGGGTGCCGCCGCGCGAACGACTCGAGCATCGGCCGCAGCAGGCCCGCGAGCCGGGCCTCCTGGTAGCCGTGCAGCCCCGCGAGCCGGAGCGGATCGCGCGCACCCAGCCCCGGCACGGGGCCGAGGTACTCCTGGAGACAGGAAGCGCATCGACAGGGGCCGGCGTCGTAGTGATGGCGGCTGCCGCCCAGCAGCTCGAGGTCCACGGCGACGCGCCCGAGCGACGGGGCGGCCGCGAGGTACTCCTCGGCGCGGGCGAGGAGCGCGTCCGCCCAGTAGACCGAGTCCAGCGGGCACGGCGCGCCCGGCTCCACCACGCCCGTCCCCCAGGTGTAGCGGCGGCCGGCCGGCCGGCCGGCGAGACGCGCGGGCGCCTGGAACAGCCACTCCGGGGAGAGCTCGATCCCGAGCGCCGACGTCCGCGCGGTCAGCGCGGCCAGCTCGCTCCGGCCGCGCGCGTCGAGCGAGTCGGTGATCCAGTGCACGACCGCCCGGGTGAACCCGCGGGCGGCGAGCGAGTCGAGATGGTCGGCCCCCATGTAGGAGTAGAAGTACGCGGCCCGGACCGGCGAGGCGCCCGGACGCTGGGCGAGCCCCGCCCCGGGGGGCCACGGGGCCAGCGCCGCGAGCGTGGCGATCGCCAGGACCACGGCGGCCCGCCGCGCAGCCGGGTGAGCCGCGTCCCGCCGCTCCAGCGCGGCGAGCCCCAGCGCGTACACGCGGGCCCGCCCCGGTCCCCCGCGCACCGCGGCCACGGTCCACTTCGCGACCAGGCTGGCCCGCAGGATCGCCCGGGCCACGGCGGCGGCCCGCGAGCCGTGGTGCTTGCGGAAGTAGTGGACGCGCGCCCGCAGGTTGTGCAGGTAGGTCTCGTGCGGCACCTGCGCGGAGGAACGCTGCCCGTGGTGGACGAAGACCGCTTCGGGGACGTGGCGCACCTCGAGCCCGAGCGCGGCGGCCCGGCGGCACCAGTCCACGTCCTCCATGTACATGAAGATGTCCCGGTCGAATTCGCCGACGCGCTCCCAGGCCGCCCGCGGGATGAGCAGGGCCGCGCCCGACGCCCAGTCGACGGCGCCCAGGGTGCCAGCCGGGCGTTCGCCGTACTTGTAGCCGCCGAACAGCCGGGTCCGGGGCAGCCAGCCCGCGAGGCCCAGGTGGTCGCACACCAGGCTCCACAGCGTCGGGAAGCGACCGCACGAGGGCGTCGGGCGCCCGTCCCCGTCGCGCAGCGCGGGAGCGACGGCCGCCAGGCGCGGGTGCCGCTCGATCTCGGCCAGCAGGCGCTCGAGGCCTTCCGCCGGGACTTCGCAGTCCGGGTTCAACACCAGCAGCAGGTCGCCCCGCGCCCGCCGGGTCCCGCGGGCCACGCCCCGGGCAAAGCCTTCGTTGACCTCGCCGGCGACGAGTTCCACCCAGCCGTACCGCTCTCGCACCCACTCCGCGGTGCCGTCCCCGGAGGCGTTGTCCACGACGACGACCTCGAGCGGAACGCGCGCGCGACAGCGGTCGAGCGAGGCCAGGCAGGGCCCGAGCGGCCCGCGCGAACGGTAGCTCACGATGACGACCGACACGCGGGGTGTCATGCCGCCGACTCCAGCTCCCCGTCCGCGAGCGGCCATGCAGCGGCGCGCACCACGCCGAGCCGCGCGAGCCGCGCCCGCCGACGGTCCGCGCGATCGAGCGCGCTGACGACCGCCCCGGCCGCGGCCGCGCCGAAGAACACCACCGGGGTCGACGTCAGGCCCACGGTCTCGGTGCTGCCGAGCGCGAGCGCGGCGAAGGCGAGCGCCAGCCCCGTCCAGGTCCCGCGCTCGGCCGGGCGCGCGCTGCCCACGCGAAGCGCCCCGGCCACCCCCGCCACCAGCAGCACGCCGAGCGCCATGAAGCGAACGACGTCCGCCGACGACGACCCGGTCTTCAGGCTCCACCAGCCTCCCCCCGTCGCCAGAAGGGTCGCGGCGAGGCCGAACGCTCCCAGCGCCACGAGCACCAGCCCCCAGCGCGCGGCGCGATGGGCCCGGTCGAGCGCGTAGCCGAGCGTGACCGGAGCGGCGAACAGCAGCGCGGTGAGCAGCGCGTGCGAACCGTGCCAGCCGTTCTCCACCCGCCTCACCCAGGCCACGATCGCCGGGAGACCACCGTGCGCGGCCGTGAGCAACGCCGCCCCGACGAGCGCGCCGGACAGCAGCGCCACCGCGCGCCACAACCCCTCCGCGCGTTGCGGCCGGCTGCAGATCACGAGCGAGACGACGAACGCGGCCATGGCCCGGCCCCCCGAGCGCAGTCCCGCCGCCACGCCGTCCGCGCCGAAGACCTGCAGCCCGACGAGGGCGACCAGCACCGCCACGAGTCGCAGCGAAGGCCGGTGCGCCATGAAGGGGACGCGATGCCGGCGGATCGTGGCGAGGCGCATCGGCGCCATCACCACGACGGCGAGCACGACCAGGTCGAGGTGGGTGATCAGGGGCGCGTGCCATCCCGATTCGGCGGAGGCCAGCGGCTCGACCAGTACGGCCGCCGTCGCCACGAGCGGGAACCAGAGGTAGTTCGCGAGCCGGCGGCCGCCCCAGGCCATGACCAGCCCGCCGGTCAGCACGGCCGGCAGGAGCGCGGTCAGGTTCAGGCGCGTCACCAGGACGCACACTCCCATCCACAGCACGCCGGTGAGCCACATCGCCACCGCCTCGCCGGTGTGCGTGGCGGGCGGCTGCCCCGCTTCCTCGGCGCCGAGCAGCGAACGCATCCGCCGTCTCATGCGGCCGCCCTGCGGGCCGGATCGAGCTCGGAAGGCGGGGCCCCGGCGGCCGCGCCGCGGCCCGCCGCGGCCCGTTCGGCCGCGCCCGCCCTGCCTTGCAGGTGGAGCAGCGAGCCCGCCAGGACCAGCGCCATCGAGAGCAGCACGGTGAGTGTCCGGGGCGGACGCGAGGCGCGCTCCGGCAGCGTGGCGTCGTCCAGGATGGAGAACGTCGGCACCGGGTTCGCCTCTTCCACCCGGGCCTGCTCGTAGAGCCGCCGCAGCGCCTCGCTCACCGCGAGCAGGCTCGCCTGCTCGCGAGCCAGTCCGAGGTACTCCTGCTTGAGCGCGGGCAGCGCGCCGCCACCGGGCAGCAGGTCCGCCCCGTCGCGCTGCAGGCGCTGGAGCTGGCGGCGCAGCTCGCCGGCGCGGTCGCGCAGGGCCAGCACCTCGGGCGAGGACTCCGTGAAGTACCGCCGGGTCGCGGCCAACTCGGTCTCGAGGACGGCGAGCTGCCCGAGCAGCTCGCCGTCGGCCTCCAGCGTGGCACGGGCCTGGTCGGGCAGGCTGACCGCACGGTGGCTCTCCTCGAACGCCCGCAGCCGCCCGCCGGCGCGCGCCAGCTCGCGGTCGAGTTCGCCCAGCCGCGCCTCGAGGTACACGCGCCGCTGGCCCGCGAGACTCCGTTTGAGGCGACCGCTCTCCTGCGCCGCGTAGCGGGCGTAGGCCGCCGCGAGCTCGAAGGCGAGCCGCGGCGTGCGGGCCTCGACCTCGATCACGACCTGGCCCTCCTTGGGCGTCGTGATGGTCGTGCACTCGGCCAGCCGCTTGCGCGCCCGGTCCATGTAGGGGATGCCCCAGCGCTCGCGCAGGTGGAAGGCGCGCACCAGCGAATCGGCCACGGCCCGGCTCTGGAGCACGATCCGCAGCTGGTCCTGTGGCGTGGACTGCTGGCCGGTCAGGATCGCGCCCGCGCCCAGCCCCACGCCGGTGCCGCCCAGGTCGAGGGCCAGTCCGTCGCGCTGCCCGGGCATCAGCGTGACGCCCGAGGTGTACCAGCGCGGCAGCAGCAGCACGACGACCACCACCAGGACCGCGGCGGCCCCGTTGACCTTGAGCAACCAGGAACGATGGCGCAGCGCGAGGCGCGCGAGGCGTCCGACGTCGAACCGCCAGGCCGGGGGCATCGGGTCCGCGCTCATCGCCGTGCCGCCAACACCACCAGCGCCACGGTGAGCGCGGCACCGAGGGCCTTGTCCACGCCGCTCACGGCGGAGCGGGCGAAGGAGGGGCCGCCGGCCTCGTGCGGGACGATGACCACCGCGTCCCCGGGCTCGACCCGGAGTCCCGCGCCGTAGCTCACCGTCGAGCCGTTGGCGCGTACCAGGTAGCTGCGCTTGAGGTCCGAATCGCGCGCCGGCCCGCCGGCCAGGCTCACGTAGTCGCCCGACCGCGCGCCCGGGCGCGCCAGCATCGTGCCCGGGTTCTTCACGCTGCCGAGCACGGCCACGGCGTTGGGCTTCTCGGGCACGGCCAGCCGGTCGCCGTCCTCGAGCACCGGGTCCCGCTCCGTGTCCTGCCACCGGCCGGCCTCGTCGAGGTCGAGCACGACGCGGCCCGGGTGGGAGCCGCCCTCCATCGCGATCAGCAGGTCCGCCTGCGCCCGCGCCAGCCCCTCGGCGTTGGCCGAGTCGCCACCGGCCTCGATGCGCACGCGCTGCCGGGCCAGGTCGATCTGCTCCCGCTGCTGGAACTCGCGCTGGGCCCGCCGCTCGGCGGTGGCGGCGCTCCGGCGCGTGAAGACCGCCGCCGACAGCGCGCCGCGCGGAGTGAGTCCGCCCGCGCGCCGCAGGACCGAGGACAACCGCTCGCCGGAGGCGATCCCGTAGGTGCCGGGCCGCACCACCTCGCCGTCGAGCGCGACGGACCTCGGCATGCGCGCGGTCGAGAAGAGGGTGACGGCGTCGAGCGGCTGCAGCGGCCAGTCCAGGCGGCCCTCGAGCACGTCGCGGGGCGAGAAGTCCCGGACCTGCACCTCGAAGGTGGCGGGATCCACGCGCCGGAATTCGGCGTGATCCAGCGCGGCCTCCGGCTGCAGCCGGTCCGGCGTGAGCAGCGCCGCCAGCGTCATGCCCCGGCCGAGCTCGTAGGCCCCGGCGTGCCGCACGTAGCCATCGAGGGTCACGACGTTCCGCAGGCGCTCGTTCAGCGGCAGCACCGTCACGAGGTCGTAGTCGGACAGCCGCAGCGAATCGGGACCGGTGCCGTCCGCGAGCGTCAGGTCCTGGACGCGGAAGCCGCCGTTGGCGTCCACGCGCTCGATCTGCACGCGCCCCAGGTCCGCGAATGGCGTCGTGCCGCCGGCGAGCGCCAGCAACTGGCGGAGCGAGCACGGGGTGTCGAGCTCGTAGACGCCGGGGCGGACGACGGCGCCCTGGATCCCCGCGCGCGGGCGGGCCGGCCCCACGAACACGACGTCGCCCGACTCGAGACGCACGTCGCGCGAACGCTCGCCCCGGAGCAGGAACGGGTAGAGGTCGAAGCTCCCGACCTCGCGGTTCGCCCGCAGCACCCGGACGTCCCGCAGGCCGCCCCGGTCGTTCGGCCCCCCCGCGGCGACCAGGGCGTGGAACGCCGTGGCGAGCCCGGTGAGACTGCGGCGGCCCGGCTCGCGGGCCTCGCCCAGCACGTAGACGTCGATCGTGCGCATGCGACCCATCGAGACGTGGATCTTCGCGTTTCGCAGCACGCTCCCGAGGCGCGCCCGCACCAGTTGCTCGGCCTCCGCGAAGGAGAGCCCCCAGAGGAAGACGGTACCGACCCGCGGCAGGAACACCTTGCCCTCCCGGTCGAGCGGAAGGGCGTAGCTCGTGTCGGAGAACCCCGAGACGAACACCAGCAGTTGGTCACCGGGGCCCAGCACGTAGTCGGGACCGACCGTCCCGCCTTCGGGGGGCGTGAACCCGGCGCCGCCCGGGGTGAACAGGGAGCGTCCGAACTGGGGCAGGTCGCGCCAGCGGTCCTCCGCCGAGACCGCGGTGACGCTGCGGCGCAGGCTGCGCTCGAACGCCTCGCCGGGCCGCGGATCGAGCGCGTTCTCCTCGCCGGTCCGGGCGAAGTACGGCGTGGGGGCCTGGGCGGCCGCCGGCGCCGCCGTACCTGCGTCGAACAGCAGCGCGACGACGACCAGGACGCTCGCCTGGCACAGCCAGCGAAGGCCACGGACGGACAGCGATCTCATCATGAGCCCTTCGGCAGGGTCGGTTCGGTCCGAGGGGTGTCGGCCGGGCGTCGTTCGGGCGCCGGGGGCACTTCCCCAGCGCCCCCTGTCATGAGTTTCGGAGCCGCCACCGATAGCTGAAGGGAGAGAATGCAGCGGGCTCGACCGCGCGCCGACGACCGGCGCCCATGGGGTCCCCGCGTGCGACCTGCAATCCTCGATTGCGGGATGCACGGTTCACCGTCGCGAATTCCGGCGCCCGGGGGCACCGCGGTGGACCGGGGTGCCGCCCTCGGCAGGATCCGGGCGTGCCGCGGAGCCGGCATAGCGGGATCACCGCCGCCTATCGGCCCTGGAAGCGCATCACCAGGCAGGTGATGTCGTCCGACCGCGGCGCCGTCGCGACGAAGGCGTCCACCGAGGACATCAAACGGCCCAGCGTCCCCGCGGCGTCCTCCCCGCGGGCGTCGTTCAGCACCTGCCTCAACCGGGCGTCGCCGTACTCCTGCCCGCCCGGGTCCTGCGCCTCCACCACCCCGTCGCTGAAGACGACCAGGCGGTCGCCGGGCCGCAGCGTCAGCGTCGCCGAGTCGTAGGCGATGCCGGCCGGCACGCCCAGCGGCAGCCCGCCGGTCGTCAGCCACTCGATGGCGCCGTCGGCGCGCAGCAGCGCCGGCGGGTTGTGCCCGGCGTTGACGTAGGAGAGCGTGCCGGTGAGCGGGTCCAGTTCCGCGATCACCGCGGTCGTGAACCGCAACCCCTGGAGGCTGTGCTCGCAGGAATAGCGACACAGCCGGTCGACCAGTTCCGGCAACGGGATGGGCTTCTGCACGAGGGTCTTCAAGCTCGACTGGAACGTGGCCATGATGAGCGCGGCCGGCATCCCCTTGCCCGCCACGTCGGCGACCACGAGCACGAGCCGCGCCGGCGAGCCCTCGCCCAGCGACCCGGGGCAGAGGAAGGCGTCGTAGTAGTCCCCGGCCACGGTGTTCGCCGGCAACGTCGTGAACGCGACGTCCACCCCCGGCACCACGGGCGGCGACTGCGGGACCAGCCACTTCTGGATCTCGCGCGCGATCTCGAGGTCGCGCTTCAGCGCCACGCGGTCCGCCAGTTCGAGCGCGAGCAGCGCGAGCAGCACCAGCGCACCGAGCGGCTCGAGGCTGGCCGGCCCGCCCAGCGCGCGGGACACGAGCAGGGCCAGGGCCGCAAGCAGGAACAACCGCCGCGTGGGCGAGAGCTTGAGGACCATCGCCCAGAACAGCGCCGCCACGATGCGCGGGAGGCGGCGCCTCCGCGGCTGGTCGCCGAGCTTCGCCTCCAGCTCCCGCGAGTAGAGCCGGTAGCTCGTCCCGGTCTCCTTGCGGAACTGGAACCACATCTCCGTGAGCGTCAGGCCCTCGGTGAGTCGACGCCAGAACCCCGCGAACCGGCCAGGCCAGCCTCTCACATCGCCTCCGCGGGCGCGTTCGTCAGAACCCGCGCCGATCGTGCCAAGGCTAGCACAGCCGGGTCGCCGCCGCGGACCCGCCGGGACTCGTGCGCCGGGGATGCGGGCCGCCGGCCGAGCGGATAAGATGGCGGCCAGGGATCCTGCGAGCCCGCCCACACGGCAGGGAGGAGAACCGATGAGCCGATCGAACGCCACGCCCCCCGCGGGCGCGAACCCGACGCTGGCCTACCGCAACGAGGAGTTCCTCGAGAGCGACGAGGCCCGGCCGCTGCGCATCCTGGCCGAGTACCTCGCAGCCCCTGCACGCCTTCCGGCGCCAGCACGTCCACGACACCGATCGTCTTCTTCGGCTCGGCGCGGCTGCGCGAGGACGGCCCGCTCGGGCGCTACTACGCCGAGGCGCGGGAGCTCGCGCGCCTGGTCACCGCGTGGTCGCTGGGGCTGGAGACGCCCGGCGCGGCGCTTCCTGGTCTGCTCGGGCGGCGGCGGCGGCATCATGGAGGCGGCGAACCGGGGCGCGGCCGACGCGGGCGGGCGCACGATCGGGCTCAACATCGGCCTGCCCCACGAGCAGCGCCCGAACCCGCTACATCACGCCGGAGCTGCTCTTCGAGTTCCACTACTTCTTCATGCGCAAGCTCTGGTTCGCGCACCTGGCGCGCGCCATCGTGGCCTTCCCGGGCGGCTTCGGCACGCTGGACGAGCTCTTCGAGATGCTGACGCTCGCGCAGACCCGCAAGCTCGACCGGCGGATCCTCATCCTGCTGTACGGACCCGGCTACTGGAGGGAGATCGTGGACTTCCCGGCACTGGTGCGGCACGGCGATGATCGCCGCGGAGGACCTGGAGCTCGTTCCACTTCGTGGACAGCCCGGCGGAGGCGTTCGACGCTCCTGCGGCAGAGCCTCAGCACCGCGCCCGCGGGCGTCACGCCCGACATCGCCCGCTCGGTCACGCCCGTCGCGCGCCACGGGCACGACGACCCACGCCTCCCGCCGCGGGCGGAGGCGCGCGATGAGCCGCGCGGCGGAACAGCACCGCGCCCTGCTGCTGCGCGTGGCGCGGCGGGCGATGATCGCAGTACGGCCTCGAGCCCGACTTCCCGCCCGCGGCGCTCGCCGAGGCGCAGCGACCTCGCCGAGCCCGCGCCGCCGTGCGGACGCCGACGTGCGCGACCTGCGCCGCGCTCGCCGTGGTGCTCGATCGACAACGACGACTCGCGCGACCTGGACCAGCTCACGGTGGCCGAGCCGCTCGCGGGCGGCGCGGTCCGCATCCGGGTGGCGGTGGCCGACGTCAGCGCCGCGGTGGCGCCCGGCTCGGCGCTGGACGGCCACGCGGGGACGAACACCACCTCGGTCTACACCCCGCCGCAGAACTTCCCCATGCTGCCCGAGCGGCTCAGCACCGACCTCACCTCGCTCGGCCAGGACGAGGACCGGCTGGCCGTGGTGGTCGAGATGGTCGGTGGACGCCGACGGCGGGAACGGCCCGGCGCGAGCGTCTACCGCGCGGTGGTGCGCAACCAGGCCAAGCTCGCCTACGCGGGCGTCGGCGCCTGGCTCGAGGGCCGCGGCCCGCTGCCGGCGGCCGCCGGCGCGGTCCCGGGCTGGACGAGAACCTCCGGCTCCAGGACCGGGTCGCCCAGCGGCTCAAGGCGTACCGCCACGAGCACGGGGCCCTCGAGCTCGACACCATCGAGGTCCACGCCCGCTTCGACGGGGACCGCGGTCAGCGGCCTGGCGGCGGACGAGCGCAACCGCGCGAGGGACCTCATCGAGGACTTCATGATCGCGGCCAACGGCGCGATCGCGCGCTTCCTCGAGGCGCGCCGTTTCCCGGTCGTGCGCCGCGTCGTGCGCTCGCCGGAGCGCTGGCAGCGCATCGTGGACATCGCGCTCGAGCACGGGCGACCAGCTGCCGCCCGAGCCCGACGCGAAGGCGCTGAACGACTTCCTGCTCCAGCGCCGCGCGGCGGACCCGCTGCGCTTCCCCGACCTCTCGCTCGCGGTCATCAAGCTGCTCGGCCGCGGCGAGTACGTGGCCAGCTTCCCCGGCCAGGACGTCACCGGCCACTTCGGGCTGGCGGTGAGCGAGTACACGCACTCGACCGCGCCCAACCGGCGCTACCCGGACCTCGTCACCCAGCGGCTGCTCCGGGCCGCGCTGGCGGGACGCGACGGTCCCGTACGCCCGCGGCGCCCTCGAGGCGCTCGCCGCGCACTGCACGCTGAAGGAGGACGGCGCCCAGAAGGTCGAGCGGCTGCTGCGCAAGGCCGCGGCCGCCTGCCTGCTGTGCGATCGCATCGGCGAGGAGTTCGACGGGATCGTCACCGGCGCCTCGCCCAAGGGGACCTGGGCGCGCATCTTCGACCCGCCGGTCGAGGGCCGCATCGAGCAGGGCGCAGGCGGGGCTCGACGTCGGCGACCAGGTGCGGGTGAAGCTCGTCCACACCGACCCGGAGCGGGGCTTCATCGACTTCGCCCGCACGCGTCACGTCGAGGTGGGACGGCGGCGGCGCTGAGGCGCGCCTGCGGGTGCGCGGGTGCGCGGGCAGCGGTCAGCCCGCCGGGGACTTCTCCGTCGACGCCCGGGACTGCCGGTCCAGCGTCACGTCGTCCCAGGACGCCGGGTCGTCGAGCGACTCGAGGTGCGTCAGCACGGTGACGTTGCGGACGGCGCCGCGGATGTCGCGCTCGATGCGCTCCACCAGGTCGTGTCCCTGCTGGACCGACCAGGCGCCCGGCACCAGGACGTGCAGCGAGACGAAGCGCTGGGAACCGGCCTGGCGCGTGAGCAGCGCGTGGGTCTCCACGCCGTCCCGCAGGTGCGGACCGAGCGCCGCCTGCACCGCGGCACGCTCCTCCGGCACCATGGCGGTGTCCATCAGCCCGAGCACGGACTCGCGCACGATCTTCACGCCCGTCCAGACGATGTTGGCGGCGACCAGCAGCGCCACCCCGGGATCGAGCCACTGCCAGCCGGTCAGCGCCACGGCGCCGACGCCCGCCAGCACGCCCCCCGAGGTCCAGACGTCGGTCATCAGGTGCTGCGCGTTGGCCTGGAGCGTGATCGAGTCGTAGCGTTTCGAGGCCCGGAGCAGGACCCGCGCGACGCCCAGGTTCACGAGCGAGGCGAGGACCGAGATGCCGAGCCCCAGGCCGAGCTGCTCCAGGGCCCGCGGATGCAGCAGCCGGTCGACCGCCGCGACCGCGATCATGGTGGCGGCGACCATGATGAGCGAGCCCTCGACCCCGCTGGAGAAGTACTCGGCCTTGCTGTGGCCGTAGGGGTGGTCCTCGTCGGCCGGCCGGGCGGCGATGTTCAGCATGCTCAGCGCCATGATCGCACCGGCCAGGTTCACCAGGGACTCGAGCGCGTCGGAGAGCAACCCGACCGACCCGGTCAGCAGATAGGCGCCGGCCTTCATTCCGATGGTCGCGACCGCAGCGGCGATCGAGAGCCAGGCGAAGCGCGCGAGTCTCGAGCGGTCCAGCGCCGGGACGCTCATGGAGCGGCCCGGCCCGCGGGCTCACGTGCGGGAGCGGTCTCCGGCAGGTTCATGGTCGCATCTTGCCAACTCGCGGCGGGGATTACCAGCCTCCCGGGGACCGCACGCCGGGACATGCGCCCCAACACGTTACGGAGCCCGCGCCGAAGCCGCTTGCGTTTCGTCCCGGGAGTGCCGATACTGCTCTCGTCTTGGGTTGCTTGTGGATGTGCCGTCAGCGTTCGACTCCGCCAAGGACATCTCTTGGCGGTTTTCGCTTATGGCCCACTCCCCTGCTTCGAGGGCCCGGCCACCGTGGCCATACGCCCCCCGGCGTGATTCGCCCGCCATCAGGCCCGCTTGGAGCCATCGAGTGCTCAGCGACGGGCCGCGCGTGACGCACCGTCCCGCAGACACTCGTTTGACCACCGCTTCAAGGAGACCGAATGCCATTCGCATCACTGGGCCTGCCTGAGCCCATCACCCGGAGCGTGCGCGCGGCCGGCTATGCCGAGCCCACCCCGATCCAGCGCCAGGCCATCCCCCTGATCCTCCCCGGACACGACCTGGTCGCCGCCGCGCAGACCGGCAGCGGCAAGACCGCCGCGTTCCTGCTCCCCATCCTGGTACGCCTGCTCGAGGGGCCCCGCGCGCTGCGCGCGCTGGTGCTCGTCCCGACCCGGGAACTGGCCGCCCAGGTCGACGCCTGCGGCCGCGACTACGCCCGCTACACCGGGGTGCGCGTCGGCGCCGTCTACGGCGGCGTGCCGATCGGCCCCCAGGAGCGCCTGCTGCGCCGCGAGGGCGTGGAACTCCTGGTCGCCACTCCCGGAAGGCTCCTCGACCTGCACGGCCGGCACAGCGTGAGCCTCGAGGAGGTCGAGGTGCTGGTGCTGGACGAGGCCGACCGCATGGTGGACATGGGATTCGCGCCCGACCTGCAGCGCATCCTCGCGCTCCTGCCCAGGGACCGGCAGACGCTGATGTTCTCCGCCACCATGCCGCCCGAGCTCAACCGCGTGGCCAGGGAGGCGCTCCGCGACCCGAAGCGGCTCGACCTGGCGCCGCCCTCGCGTCCCGCCGCGGGCATCGAGCAGACGTTCTATCCCGTGCCGCGGCACCTCAAGCCGGCGCTGCTGGAGGAGATCCTGAGCCGCTCGCCCGACCACAGCGTGCTGGTCTTCACCCGCACCAAGCACGGCGCCGACCGGCTGACGCGCCAGCTGCGCAACCGCGGCCGCGACGTCGCGGTCATCCACGGCGACCGCAGCCAGGGCCAGCGCGAGCGGGCGCTCAGCGACTTCAAGCGCGGCCGGGTCGGCGTCCTGGTCGCCACCGACATCGCCTCGCGCGGCATCGACGTGGACGACATCACCCACGTCATCAATTACGACGTGCCCCGCACGCCCGAGGACTACGTCCACCGCATCGGCCGCACCGGGCGCATGGACGCGACGGGGGACGCGCTCACGCTGGTGAGCCCCGAGGAGCACGCGGAGGTGACCGATATCGAGCACTTCCTCCGCATCCGCGTGCCGCGCGTGGTGCTCGACGGATTCGACTACAAGCGGCGGTCGCTGGTGGAGCCGGCCGATCGCGGCGCGCACTCGCACGGCTCGCGCCCCCACGGTTCCGGCCGCTCTTCGGGGCCGCATCGGGGCGGGTCGTCGTCCGTGCGCATCCCGGCCGCCCGGGTGGTGAGCGCGGCGTCGTCCGGCCTCGATCACGGCCGGCGCAAGAAGATCAACGACGGGGACCGCCGCAGCCGGCGGAAGATGTAGGCCGCGCCCGGCGAAGCGTGCCGGTGATCGAAGCGCCCGGAGGCGACGAGCCCCGGGCGCTTTCGCCATCCCCGACGGCACCGCGGCGACCGGGACCGGCGACCCGGCTCACCCGGGCGGCTTCAGCCGCCCGGCGTAGAGCCTCCTCAGCTTCGCCAGCTTCGGAGCGATGACGACCTGGCAGTACGGCTGGGACTGGTTGCGGTCGAAGTAGCCCTGGTGGCGGCCCTCGGCCGGATGGAACGCGGTGAAGGGCGCGACTTCCGTCACGATCGGCGCGGCGAAGACCTGGTCCTTCGTGAGTTCCGCGATGACCTCGGTGGCGACGGCCCGTTGCCCGGCGTCGTGCCAGAAGATGGCGGAGCGGTACTGCGTACCCGCGTCGGCGCCCTGGCGGTCCCGCGTGGTCGGATCGTGAAAGGCGAAGAAGATGCGCAGCAGGTCGCGGTAGGTGAGCACCGCGGGGTCGAACGTGATCTGCACGCACTCGGCGTGCCCGGTCGAGCCGGAGGACACCTGCTCGTAGGTGGGCGACGGCACGCTGCCTCCCGAGTACCCGGAGACGACGCGCTCGACCCCCTTCAGCCGCTCGAACACGGCCTCGAGGCACCAGAAGCAGCCCCCGGCCAGGGTCGCGGTCTCGGTTCGATGCACGGTCACGGGTTCTCCTCCCCGCGGGAGCTTCGCGGCGGAAGGCCACGACGGCGCCGCAGCGATGACCATGAGGACGGGCAGCACCGCGGCGGCGAGACGCCCCCGCGTCCGGTTCGTGGATCCGGCCAGGGAGAACTTCACGGGCTCCTTCGTGCGAAGCGGCCCAGGGGAACGGCGACCGTGCCCAGGCTGGATTGGATGAGCCGGAGGGCGGGACGGTTTCAGCGGATCGGCGCCCGGTCTACTGCCGTGGGCCGTCCAGCACTTCTCGCACCCGGCGCGCGAGCGAATCCCCGACGTAGGGCTTGGGCAGGAAGGCGTCCTCGTTCCCGCCCGCCCCGTGGAGCACCACCGGGTCCTGGGTGTACCCGGAGGTGTAGAGCACGCGGATCCCCGGCCGGGTCTGCGCCAGGCGCGAGGCCAGCTCCACGCCCCCCATCTGCGGCATGACCACGTCGGTGAAGAGCAGGTGGATGGGGCCCGCGTGGTCCGCGGCCAGGGCCAGGGCCTCCGGTCCGTTCGTCGCCTCGAGCACGCGGTAGCCGTTCGCCCGCAGCCGGCTCGAGGCGACCAGGCGGACCATCTCCTCGTCCTCCACGAGCAGGATCGTTTCCAGCCCGCCGCGCGATCCGGCCGCCCCCCCGCTCGACTCCCCGCCCCCGTCCCCTTCCCGGGGAAGATGGACGAAGAACGTCGTGCCGCTGCCGGGCTCGCTGTCCAGCGTGATGTGGCCGCCGCTCTGCTCGACGATCCCGTACGAGGTCGCCAACCCGAGCCCGGTGCCGAGCCCGGGAGGCTTGGTGGTGAAGAACGGCTCGAAGATGTGCGGGAGCACCTCGGGGGCGATCCCGTGCCCCGTGTCGCTCACCGCGATCGTCACGTACTCCCCCGGCGCGACGCCGGGGTGGGACGACGCGTAGGCCCCGTCGAACGCGGTGATGGCCGTGCGGATGGTGAGCGTGCCGCCGTGGGGCATGGCGTCGCGGGCGTTGATCGCCAGGTTGAGGATCACCTGGGTGAGCTGCGTCGGGTCGGCCTTCACGCTCGCGCCGTGCGCGTCCGGGAGGGTCAGCAGCTCGACGTCCTCCCCGATCAGGTGGCGCAGCATGCGCGTGCTGTCCTGCACGACGCGGTTGAGGTCGAGCACCACGGGCAGCAGGACCTGCTTCCGGCTGAAGGCGAGCAGCTGGCGGGTCAGCAGCGCCGCGCGCTCGGCGGCCTTGCGGATCTCCTCGGCGTTGGGCTGCACGGGATGCCCCGGTTCCAGGCCGTCGAGCAGCAGCTCGACCGAGCCGAGGATGACCGTGAGCAGGTTGTTGAAGTCGTGGGCCACCCCGCCCGCCAGGCGGCCGACGGCCTCCATCTTCTGGGCCTGTGCGAGCTGCTCCTCCAGCCGCTTGCGCGTCGTGATGTCGAGGGCCACCCCGAGGACCTGGTTGGCCAGGCCGTCCGGGCCGACGATCGGCCGCTTGATGGTGTGCAGGTAGCGCTGCCGGCCCGCGGCGTCGGTGATGACCTCCTCGGTGATGACCTTCTCGCACCGGGTGTCCATCACCTCGAGATCGTCGCGCCGGAAGTGCTCCACCTGCTCGGGACTGGCGTTGAAGTCCGCGTCGGTCTTCCCGACCAGGTCCTCCACCGTGGTGCCGTAGTTGTCCGCCACGGCCTGGTTCACGAGCGTGAAGCGCCCGGCGCGGTCCTTGGCGAAGATGAAGGAGGGATTCAGGTCGATGACCTGGCGCAGGAAGGCCCGCTGCGCGGCGGGATCGTCCCCGCCACCGGAAACCTCACGAGTCCGATCGGGCATACCGTCTCCCCGCTGGTGAGGCACGCTCACGTCCCCGCCACGTGCGCCATGGCCCGGGACGCGACCCCGCGCCGACAGCCTACGCGCCCCGGTCGGCCACCGCAACGGTTTCGCGGCGGCGCGGTCCCCGCTTCACGCCCGGGCGGGAGCGCCCCGCAGGTACTGCACCGGCCACGGTCCGTCGACGCCCAGCGCGTGCGCGGCGTGCAGCGGCCAGTAGGGCTCGCGCAGCATCACCCGGCCGAGCAGCACGACGTCCGCCTGCCCCGCACGCAGGATGGCGTCGGCCTGCGCGGGCTCTGTGATGAGCCCCACCGCGCCGGTCCGTACCCCCGTCTCGCGACGGATCCGCTCGGCGAACGGCACCTGGAACCCGGGCGCGGCAGGGACGCGCTGGTGCGCCACGACGCCGCCACTCGAGGAGTCCACCAGGTCGACGCCTTCGTCACGCATCCGGGCCGCCAGCCGCACCGCCTCGTCGACGTCCCAGCCGCCATCGGCCCAGTCGGTCACCGAGAGGCGCAGCCAGAGCGGCAGGTCCGCGGGCCACGCGGCGCGCACCGCGCGCGTGACCTCGAGCGCCAGGCGGGCCCGGTTCTCGAAGGAGCCCCCGTAACCGTCGGCGCGCCGGTTCACGAGCGGCGAGAGGAACTGGTGGACGAGGTAGCCATGCGCGGCGTGGAGCTCGAGCAGCCGGAAGCCGGCCTGGTGCGCGCGTCGCGCCGCCGCGGCGAACGTCGCGGGCAGCGCCTCGAGCTCGCCTTGCGCCAGGGCGCGGGGCGCGTGGTAGGCGGGGCCGAACGGCTCCGTGCCGGGCCCGAGCGGGGTCCAGCCCCCGCGGTCGAGCGGCACCGCGGCGCCCCCCTCCCATGGCGCGGCCGTGCAGGCCTTGCGGCCGGCGTGACCGATCTGGATGCCCGGCACCGCGCCCTGTGCCGCGACGAGGGCAGCGAGGCGCGCGAGCGGGGCGACCTGCTCGTCCTTCCACAGGCCCAGTTCGCCGGGGCAGATCCGCCCCTCCGGGGTCACGGCCGTCACCTCGACGAGGACCGCGCCCAGCCCGCCCGCGGCACGGCTGGCATAGTGGACGAAGTGCCAGTCGTTCGCCATGCCGTCCGCCGCGGAATACTGCGCCATGGGCGAGAGCACGATGCGGTTGCGCAACGTCACCGAGCGCAGCGCGAGGGGCTCGAAGAGCGAGGCGGAGGCGGGGAGTGGCGCCGGGCCGTTCATGTCGGACCTTTCGTGGGGGTCGCCGGGCGGACGGCCCGGAGGTGGGCGGTGGCCGGCCGGGCGGACCTCAGGCCCTCAGCCAGTCGGCCTGCCAGTCCTTGACCTGCCGCTTGATCTGCGAACTCGTCCGCAGCTCGCCCGCGAGCACCCGTCGCGCCAGGACGGGCAGCTCCGCGTCACCGGCGAAACGCAGCGCCACGAGCTGATGCGGCTCGAACTCCGCGAAACGGCTCACCAGGTCGGCGGGGAGCAGCCGTTCCATGCGCAGGCGCATCTCGAGGCGGATGACGCGATCCTGCACGGTGACCGCGAACTGGCGGGCGAAGAAGAACAGCAGCAGGAGCGCCAGGGCGGTGCCCAGCCCCGTCAGCCCCTGGCCGGTGAGCCCCCGCAGGCACGCGCGCACCCAGTAGCCGAGGTTCACGAGCAGCAGGAACGACAGCACGAAGTGGTACAGGGGCACGAAGCGGACGTGGTTCTTGAGATCCTGCGTTCGAACGGTCATCCCGGGTTCCTCCATGAGTCGGTGCCGGGACGGATGAGAACCCGCCGTTCCCGCGCGAGTCAAGGTCCCGCCTCCGGGCGCGGCCGCCGGTGCGCGCGTCGCGGGACGCCCGCCCATGCCGCCTCGCCGTCGGCCGAGCCCGGGCCGCGCTTCGCAGGCTTGCCTGGCGGTGGCCGCCGGGTGCAGGGTTGGGGGCCCGCCTGACCCGAACCCGGAGGAGACCGACGATGTCCCGACCGTTCCGCCTGCCGCTCGTCCTCATCGCCTTCGCGCTGCTGCCGGCCCGGCCGGCGGGGGCCGCCGCCTCGGACGCCACCGCGGGCGACTCGCTCGTGCGGGCCCTCGTTTCGCCGGTCCCGTCCGCGTTCGCGCCCACGGTCTGCGTGGTCCCCGAGGACCAGGACGCCGGGGCCGTGCGACGCCTGCTCGATGCCCAGGTGGCCGCCTGGAACCGCGGCGACCTCGAGGGCTTCATGCAGGGCTACTGGAAGTCGGATTCGCTCACCTTCTACTCCGGCGGAAGCGTCACCCACGGCTGGCAGACGACGCTCGAACGATACCGCAGGCGCTACCAGTCCGAGGGGCGCGAGATGGGGACGCTGGCCTTCGACCTGCACGACGTGACGGTCCCCGCGCGCGGCCAGGCGCTGGTGCGCGGCGGCTGGAGCCTGAAGACCCGGGACGGCGAACCGCGCGGGCTGTTCACGCTGTGGCTGCGCTGGTTCCCCGACGCCGGCTGGCGCGTCGTCCACGACCACAGCAGCGCGGCCTCGTAGTGGCGTCCCGGCCGCGCGGACGCGCCGGGACGGGCGTTCCCGGGGTCAGTGCACGCGCAGCGTCTGCGGCTTCCCGCTGGTGGTGAACCGCGCGCGCAGCCGGCGCCCGCTGCGCCGGGCCCCGACCCGGCGGTCGTCGAGCGTGACGCGGGTCGCGGCGGTCACCCATTCCACCTCGGCCCCGGCGCCCGGCGCGCCGGTCACGACCATGTGCTGCCCGCCGCCCCGGGCCCGCACGTCGAGCACCTCCGCCGTCGAGTAGCGCAGGACGTCCCCTCCCGGCAGCGGCAGGTTGAGCGGCAGCACGTAGCTGCGGCGGTTCCCGAGCACCATGCGGCCGCGCGCCGGGAAGACGGTCACGCGCCGCTCGCCCGGGAGCACCATGCGGACGCGGCCGGAATGCGGCTCGTCGTGGAAGTTGGCGACGAACAGGAAGCCGTACCGGTCGTTCTCGCGCAGGCAGACCTGCAGGTCCGGATCGGTCTCGATCCAGGGACGGACTCCGAGCCGCGCCGCGAATTCGCGCACCAGCCCGACCTGGTAGTCGAACATGTGGTTGAGCCCGAAGCCGAGCAGGAGCACCTGTCCCGCTCCCCGGCGGAAGTCGAGCCCGCAGGGCTTCCCGTCCAGCGTCTCGGCGACGACCTCCGCTTCCCGCGCCGCGAACCACGTGACCTCGCCCTGCGCCAGCATCTCGCGGCCGTCCACGCGGTAGCGGACGTTCCCGGCGAGCGTGCCGCCCGCCTTCACCCCGAGGAAGTCCGCCAGGATCGTGCAGGCCTCGCGGCCCGCGCCCCGCAGGGGCAGTTCGGGGTTCAGCAGGAGCCGGCCGCCGGCGCGCACGTACTCGACCAGCTTCTGCTGGGTCCCGGCGTCCATCGAGTCGAGCGTGAACACGACCAGCGCGGGGAGGAGCTTCAACTGGTCGAGCGTCGCCTTCTCGAGGTCGAGGAACGAGGTGTTCAGGTGCGCGAGCTGGAGCAGCCGGGCCAGGCCGTCGTAGAACAACTGCTGCTTCTTCCACTCCCACGTCTCGATGGCGGGACCGGTGAGGTACTCCGTCGTCCAGTACGGGGCGTAGAAGCCCAGCGTCACGTCCGCGCGCTTGCGCGTCGCGGCGAGCAGCGGCCCGAAGGCGCGCACCTGGCGTCCGAAGTCGCGCAGGGCCGCGTAGTGCGTGCGCTTCCGGCCCGCGGGCGTGACCGCGGCCTGCCACTCGTGGTAGGCGCCGAAGGCGCCCATGCCCTCCTCGTTGCGCCCGCCCGAGAACATGTAGGCGTTCAGCGCGTTCAGCCCGTGGGCGGTCGAGGTCTTGAGGTTGAGCTCCACGTCCTGCGCGTAGAGTCGCGGGCGGTCGCGCATGATGCCGCTCTGCAGCTCGGCGCACATCGCCGGCACGTCCGGGCCGCCGATCATGCGCAGCACCTCGGTGGTGATGGCGATGTCGTGGAAGTTCTCGTGGTCGAGGCGGCGCATCTGGTAGGCGCCGCCGAACATCACGCCCGGCACGCGCGCGGGGAAGTCGCGGAACATCATCGAGGTCATGGGGGCGAACACGCCGCGGCCCCGCACGTCGAAGTCGTAGAACTGGGGGATGTTCGCCATCACCGGCAGGGTGAGCCCGTGCGCCGCGTAGCGCGCATGCAGGGTCCCGAAGTAGTCGGCGTAGTAGCTCTGGTAGAACGCCATCCAGTCCCGCAGCAGCCGCGGGTCCTGCCGGTCGTCCCCCGAGGCGGGCTGCACGATCTCGTCGAAGGTGCTCCAGGCGCTGCCGTGGGCGGCATTGAGCTGGGCGAGGTCGTCCCCGTGGCGCTCGCGCAGGAACGCCCGGTACATGCGCTCGGTGCCGGGCCCGTAGTCGGCCGCCTTCTGCAGCCAGTGCACCATGCCGATCTCGTTGTCGAGCTGGACCAGGACGACGGGTCCGCCGGGATGCGCGCGGCGGGCCACGACCGGCAGCACGGCGTCGTACCAGCGCCCGACGTGCCGCTGGAAGACCGGCTCGTGGTAGGCGAGCAGGGTGGTGTGGGGCAGGTTCGTGATCTCGCGCCCGCGCACGAAGACCTCGGGGTGCTCGCGGATGAGCCAGGTCGGCACGCCCTCGTTGACCAGCTCGGCGTTCGAGACCGGCCCCACGCGCGCGATGAAGCGCAGGCCGTGCGCGGCGACCAGGTCGAGGTAGCGGACCAGGTCGCGCTGCGGATGGGTCCGCCCGGCGAAATCGAAGCTCCCCTCCTGCGCCTCGTGCCAGATCCACGGGATGTAGGAGCTCACCGTGTTGAGTCCCGCGCTCCGGGCGGCGCGCAGGTGGACGGGCCACTCCTGCGGCCGGAGCCGGAAGTAGTGGATCTCGCCCGAGTAGATGAAGAGCGGCTTGCCATCCACCAGGAACTGGCCGTGCGCGAGCTCGATCACGACGATGGACTCCCTTCCGCAGCCGGGCCCGAGACGGGCCAGGGCCGGTCCCTGGCCGGGCCCGGACCTCCCCCTTCGCCCCCCGGCGTTGGACCGGTCCGGGTCCGTGGACCCGGCAGACTACATCGCCCGGACCGGCGGCCCAAGCGCTCCCCCCATGGTCCGGCGGCTGTTCATTGGCAGCCAACGGGTTAGAGTTCCGGACCGGGCCACGGCCCTGGCCGCTTCGCGAGCGCGAGCGGTCGAGACCGCACCCGCGAGGGAGGTGGCGCCGGCCACCCGTGCAGCCGGGTGGCGGCGAGGCGGCGAGAATGTCGTTGACATGGATAGAACAGGTGTGTAAACGTTTACATACAGGCAAGACAGCTGCTCAGCCCGACGGAAGACCGGGTGTGCCGTCACTGAACAAGCGCTACAATTCGCGCATCAGGGTAGCGCTCGTTCGGTGAGATCGCGTGCGAACGCACGGGGGCTCCTTCCGCTCGGGCACGCAGGCTGTCATGCTTCGACGAGGCAGCAGGCCCTCATCACGTTTCGCATCCGCACACCCCGTACCCGCACCCGCAGCACGGAGGAACCAAACTCATGAAGCGGAACAGCTACTCCAGTCTGGCGTTCGCCGCAGTGGTGGCACTGGGCCTGGTCGCGAGCAGCCTCGCGGTGGCTCAGAACGGTCTCACCTGCCCGGGCAACACGCCCATCCCGAACAGCGTTGTCATCACGCCGCGCGTCTGGGACAATTGCCCCGCCTCCGCCCTCACGCTCGTCAATAACTACCCGTCCCTGGTCTCGATCAACGACACGGACGAAGGCTGCGTGGGCTGGACCAACCTGCACGTCTGGTCCTTCTCGGAGGACGGCATCACGCCGGCCGTGTTCGAGAACTGCAGCCACTACAAGTTCTCGGGCGTCTTCAACGGCAGCTACTCCGGCGCCGGCGTCGGCGAGGGCGGGCTCCGGCTCTCCCCCTGGTGGTCGCTGCAGGCCGACGGCAGGTTCATGGTGCGCATCGGCGGCAACGGCGAGATCGCCTGCTTCGGCGGGCGGCTGCCGTTCTACAGCTTCACCGCGGGCTGGGGCGTGACCTACACCCCCGGCACGGACATCTGGATGGAGATCGTCTACACACCGAACGACCTGACCATCGCCGCCCCGGCCACGATCCTGTACAAGATCTACTACCAGGGCAACTCCTACTACAGCCCCTACCTGCCCTTCGACCAGGGGACCCCGGCCGAGGGCCACGGCGAGTACGGCGCGCTCTACCCCGCGCAGGCCGGCGGCTTCCTCCAGGCGCCGAACGGCAGCGGCGGCGCCCTGTTCAACTTCACGGCGCAGTGGAAGAACCTCAACTTCGAGGGCCCGTCGGCCACGCCGGCGACCCGCTCGACCTGGGGCCAGGTGAAGAGCATCTACCGGTAGACACCGGAAGAACATCCCTCGGATCGTCTTCCGTGGACCCGAAGCCCGCGTGCGCAGGCACGCGGGCTTCGGTACGTTCGACATTCTGACGCCCTCGCCGCGGGCGCTCCCGCGGCCTTCCCCGCAGCCACCTTGGAGCGGACGTGATGCCGAAACGGTTCCAGACCCGATACGGGCACTTCAGCGCCGACGGGAGCGAGTACGTCATCACGCGCCCCGGCACGCCGCGGCCCTGGGTGAACGTCATCTGCCCGGGCGAGTACGGCACCATCGTCTCGCAGGCCGGCTCGGGCTACTCGTGGATGACCCACGCCACGTTCAACCGCCTGACTCGCTGGGAGCAGGACCTGGTCCGCGACGAATGGGGCAAGTGGATCTACTGCCGGGACCGGGACTCGGGCCGGCACTGGTCGCTCGGCTGGCAGCCGGTGAAGGCGAAGTTCGACCGCTTCGAGTGCCGCCACGGCATCGGCTACACCACCATCGTCGCGCTCCACCAGGGCGTCGAGAGCGAATACACCATCTTCGTGCCGCCGGGCGAGCCGCTCGAGCTCTGGCGCGTGAGGCTCACGAACCGCTCGCGCCAGGCGCGGCACCTCGACCTGTTCACCTACCTCGAGTGGAACCTGGGCCCGGCGCCCGACACCCACCGCGAGTTCCACAAGCTCTTCATCGACTCGGACTACGTCCCCGCCGCCCACGCGCTGGTGGCCACCAAGCGCCTGAGCACCATCGCGGAACACGGCCGCGGCCAGCCCTGGAACACGGAGTGGCCGCACGTGGCCTTCCACGCCGCCAGCGCGAGGCCGGTGGCGCACGAGGGCGACAAGGAACGGTTCGTCGGCCAGTACGGCTCGCTCAGGAGCCCCGCGGCCCTCGGGCGGCCCCGCCTCTCGAACAGCACCGGCGACTGCCTGGACGCGATCGGCTCGCTGCAGGTCGCGGTGACGATCCAGCCGGGCGAGACGAAGGAGGTCGTCTTCACCCTCGGCCTGGCCGACGACCGCGCGGCCGCCCTGCGCCTCGCCCGCAAGTACCACCGGCCGCGCGCGGTCGAGACCGCCTGGCGGCGCATGGAGCGCCACTGGGCGGCGCTCCTCGCCCCGCTCGAGGTGAAGACCCCGGAACCGGCCTTCGACCTGCTCACCAACGTCTGGCTCAAGTACCAGACCATTTCCAGCCGCCTCTGGGGCCGGACCGGCTACTTCCAGCCGGGCGGCGCCTACGGATTCCGCGACCAGCTCCAGGACAGCCTGGTCTTCCTGCCGCTCGACCCGCGACGGACCCGGCAGCAGATCCGCCTGAGCGCCGCCCACCAGTTCCAGGACGGCACGACCTGGCACTGGTGGCACCCGCTCACCGAAGAGGGCGCGAAGAAGAAGTACAACGACGACCTGCTGTGGCTGCCGTTCGTGACGCTGCGCTACCTGCGCGAGACCGCGGACTACGGACTGCTGGACGAGCGCATCCTCTACCTCGGCCCGGGTGGCAGGCCCTCGCGCGAGCGGGGCACGCTCTACGAGCACTGCCGGCGCGCCATCGACACGTTCTGGACCCGGCTCTCGCCGCGCGGCGTGCCGCTGATGGGCGCCGGCGACTGGAACGACGGGCTCTCGGCCATCGGGCTGAAGCTCAAGTCCGAGAGCGTCTGGCTCGCCCACTTCCTGGTCGGCATCCTCGAGGACTGGGCGGAGCTCGAGGAGCATCTCCCCCGTCCCGACGCGAGGATGATCGCGAAGTACCGGCGCGAGGCGGCGAAGATGGGCGCCGCGGTCAACCGGCACTTCTGGGACGGCGACTGGTACGTGCGGGCGACCAAGGACAGCGGCGAGGTCATCGGCTCGAAGAAGTGCCGCGACGGCAGGATCTACCTGAACGCGCAGACCTGGGCCATCCTGAGCGGCGTGGTGCCGAAGCAGCGCCTGCCGCGGATGCTGAGAGCCATGGAGCGCCACCTCTACCGCGACTACGGGCCGCTCCTGCTGGCGCCGGCCTACCGCCAGCCCGACGCGAAGATCGGCTACCTCACGCGCTACGCCCCCGGCTCGCGCGAGAACGGCGGCCTCTACACCCACGCCGGGATGTGGGCCCTCCAGGCCGAGTGCCTGCTCGGCCGCGGCGAGGCGGCCTGGAAGCTCTACCGCTCGTTCTGCCCCGTCCTGCGCGGGATGAAGCCCGACCTCTACAAGGTCGAGCCCTACGTCACGCCCGGCAACGTGGACGGCCCCGACTCGCCCAACTACGGCCGCGGCGGCTGGACCTGGTACACCGGCTCCGCGGCGTGGATGTTCCGGGTGAGCACCGAGTGGCTGCTGGGCGTGCGGCCGACCTACGCAGGCCTGCTCGTGCGTCCCTGCCTGCCGCCGCGCTGGAAGGGCTTCACCATGAAGCGCACCTTCCGCGGCAGCGTCTACCGCATCACGGTCCGCACCCACGGGGAGCGCCGGGAGTTGCGCGTGGATGGGAAGCTCCAACCCACGGACCTCGTCCCCGCCTTCGGCGACGGTCGCGAACACACCGTGGATCTGAGGTTGCCGCGCCCGGCCCGGACCGGGCCCGCCGGGCGCTGATCCGGGCCGGGCGGCCCGGCCCCGGTCCGCCCGGGCATCGGGCCGCCGCAGGGTCCGGCCAGAGTCGCCGGGCGGCGCTCAGGGCCTGAGCACCACCGTCGCCGGCAGCCGACGCAGCACCACCTCGCCCGCAGGTCCGACCGGGGTGGCCACGCCGTTCACCTCGGCCCGGCGGAAGTTCCCCGGGGCGCGCAGCACGATGCCACCGGGCGGCACCTGCAGTCCCGCCTCGACGCGCACCTCGATCCCCGGCCCGCGTCCGCGCAGCGTGCAGGTCAGCGGCCCGAGGGAGGTCGAGAGCCCGCGCAGCGCCACGCCGCCCTCCTGCATGACCCAGTCGAGCGGCACCCCCGCGGCGAGCACCAACGTGCTGTCGGACTCGCGCTCGAAGGCGAACAGGTCCAGCACGGAGCGCACGAAGTCCGACCCCACCCAGGTGTGGGGCAGGTCGCCGATGAAGTGCGGCGTGCGCTCGTCGTGCCAGGCGACCTCGGCCCACTGCTGCCAGCCGGGCGGGCGCCGGAACGCCATGAAGTAGGCGAGCAGGCTGTCGGCCCGCTCGCGCCAGCCCAGGCGCGCGAAGGCGCCGATGGTGCGCATCTCGTAGGGCGTGAAGGCCTCCCACGGCGCGACCCCGTCGCGGCGGTCGCGGAAGAACCCCCAGTAGCGCTCGAACGTGCGCTCGAGCGCGGCGCGCGGCAGGACGTCCCCGGCCTGCACCGGATCGAGCGCGATGGTGGTCGAGGTGGCGTCGAAGTCGCCGAGGTCGGCGCACCCCGGGACGTAGTCGATGTGGTGACGCCGCATCGCGGCCCCGACCGAGGCCGCCAGCTCCCGCTGGAACTCGTCCCGCGCCGCCGCGAACCGCCGCGCGTCGGCCTCGCGCCCGAGCGCCCCGGCCAGGAACGCGGCGTCCTTGAAGCCGCGCAGGGCGAAGAGGTCGTCCCAGTAGGAGTGCATCGGCTTCGCCGAATAGCCCTCGTGGCTGATCGAGGGCGGCAGGAGCCCGAAGAACTCCTCCTTCCCCGCGACGCGCCACTCGGGGGTACGCCGCAGCTGCCGCAGCGAGTCCAGGTACGCCGTGGCCCGCGTCACCGCGGGCCACTGCCGTTCCACCAGCGCGCGGTCGCCGGTGTGGCGGTAGTACTCGGCCACGAGGTAGACGAACTCGCCCGCCGCGTCGTGCTCGGGCACCGGGTCCGAGCCGCGCGCGTCCACGCAGCACGGCACCTTGCCGTCGGCGTACTGGTAGGGCGCGAACCACTCGATGAACTCGCGCACCTCTTCCGGGTGGCCGAGCCGCAGCAGCGCCGTGCAGGTCAGCGCCCCGTCCCGGATCCACGATCGCGAGTAGGAGCGTGAGCCCGGCTGGATCCCGGCGCTGTCGCGGTTCACCAGGATCCATCCCAGCTGGGCCTCGAGCGCCCGCGCGACATCGGCCGCCGCCCCCGGGAGCCGCAGGCTCATGCGGTCCGCCCGCGCGCGCCAGGCCGCGCGGCAGGCGCCGAGCCGGGCCTCCACCGCGGAGCGCCAGGCATCGTCGCTCCCCGCGGGCGGGGGCCCGGGCCGCGTCGCGAGCGGGACCTCGATGGCCACCTCGTCCTCGGCGCCGCCCGCCAGCTCCAGCCGGTACGCGAGCGCGCCCGAGGCGCGCTCGAGCGTGTCCACGGCGTGCGTGCGCGGCGGCAGGCGGCCGTCGCGCAGGTAGTCGCCCACCACGTCGCCGTCCGCCGAGCCGATCGCGCCGAAGCCATCGGGCGGGGCCAGGCAGACCACGCCGCGGTCCCCGTTCACCCGGATGACCCCGCCGTCGGCGAACAACGAGCGCAACGGCGCCACACCCCCCGGGACCCCCAGGAACTGCGCCGGGGGATTCACCTGGAAGGGCCGCAGCGCCAGGTAGAGCGTGGCGCTCGCCGGCGCCGCGCCCAGGTTCCGCACCCGGTAGCGGGCGACCAGCGACGAGGCGTCCGCCGGGCCGTCGGCGAAGGCGGTGACCGTCAGCTCGAGGTCGTCGCCCTGCCAGCGCACCGAGGGGATGGGCAGCGAACCGTCCTCGAGCGTCGCCTCGGGCTTCACGTCGGCCCAGTCGACCAGCCGCCCCCCGGTGAAAAGGAACGGTTCGATCGAGTACGCCCCCTGCCCCGTCTCCAGCATCCCGTCCTGGCCGAGGAGGCCCTCCTGCCGGGCGCCGTCCGCGCCCACGACGGACCAGAAGGACTGCTCGCCCAGGATCGCGCGCGGGTAGGTGCCGCGCGGAGCGTCCAGCGCGACGGCGCGGTAGAAGGCCGCGGGGGTGGAGGACCACTCGAGCGGCATGACCCGCACCTCGCTCACCGCCAGCGCACCGCTCCCGAGGGCCCGCAGGCGGACGTAGCGCGCCTCGGTCTCGGGCAGGTCGAGGTGATCGCGCTCGCGCCTCACGTTCCCCACCGTCCGCACCGCGCGCCAGGTGACGCGGTCGTCGGAGACCTCGGCGACGTACCCGGGGGATCGCCACTCCTTCGCGCGGTCCACCACCAGCCCGCCGAACTCGCGCGTCCCACCCAGGTCCAGCTCGAGCCACGGTGCGGGGTCGCTCGGGGCGCTGACCCACGCGCTCCGCGCCGAGCCGTCCACCGCCAGGCCCGCGGCGCGTCCCGCGCGGGCCGACGAGGCCCTGGCCACGACCAGCGGCGGCACGGCGCCCGGGGGCGGCAGCGGCGTCAGCACGAGATCGTCGAGCCACACGGTGCCGCTGCCCCCGCTGCCCGCGGTGATGGCGATCTCGAGGGCCGCCGCGCGGCGCAACTCGCCGCCGCCCGCCGGCCCCCACGCGAAGGAGATCTCGCGCCGGCGGACCACGACCGTCCGCCAGTCGCGCGGGAAGCGGAAGTCGCGCTCGTTGTGCCACCAGACGTTCTCCCCGGTCGAGTCGACGAGCTTGAACTCGAGGTTCTCGGGCGGGCAGTCGCCGCGCACGCGGAAGGTGAAGCGGTAATTGTCGGGCAGCGCCAGGTCGAGCCTGCGGCGGAGCACCGCGTAGCCACCCCCCTTCACGAAGCGGAAGTCCACGCGCAGCGCGCGGCCGGGGCCGCCGGCCGGACCCGCGTCCGGCTCGTCGGAGATCCTCATCTCGACGCCGTCGGCGGGCTGAGCGGTCCACGTCGCCGCGGAATCGAAGCCGTCGACGGGCGTCCCGGCGGGCGCCGCGGCTGCCGTGGCCGCCGCCACCGGCAGGGCCCACGCGGCCGCCAGCACGGCGAGCCGCATCGCGACCGGCCGGGCACTCATCCCTTCACGCTCCCCATCATCACGCCGCGGATGTACGCGCGCTGAAGCACGACGAAGAGCACGACGACCGGCAGCACGGTGAGCACCGAGCCCGCCATCATCAGCCCGGTGTCCTGCACGTGCTCGCCCGAGAGGCTCGCGAGCGCCACCGGCAGCGTGTACTTGGCGTCGTCGCTCAGCACGATCAGCGGCCACATGAAGTCGTTCCAGGCGGAGAGGAAGGTGAAGACCGCGAGCGTCACCAGGATGGGCTGGATGACCGGGATCACGATGTTCCAGAAGATCCGGTACTCGCCCGCGCCGTCCACGCGCGCCGCGTCGAGCAGGTCGTCGGGGATGCTCAGCGCGTACTGGCGGATCATGAAGATGCCGAAGATGCCCGCCATGAACGGGACCACCACGCCGGCCATGGTGTTCACCAGCCCCATGGCCCTGAGCAGCAGGAAGAGCGGCAGCATGCCCACCTGCCCCGGGATGACGAGCGCGCCGAGCAGGACCTGGAAGACGCGCTCGCGGCCCGCGAAGCGCAGCTTGGCGAAGGCGTAGCCCGCCATCGAGTTGATGACGAGCGAGATCAGCGTCGCCGAGACCGCGACCAGGCTGCTGTTCAGCAGGTAGCGCGCCAGGTTCAGGCGCGTGAACAGGTCGACGTAGTTCTGGAGCGTGGGGACCTGCGGCAGGAGCCGGGGCGGGAAGCTGTTCGACTCGCCCGGCGACATGAACGAGGCCGAGACCATCCACAGGAGCGGTGTGAGCGTCACCAGCGCCCCGAACACGAGCGCGGCGTGCAGGGCGAGCGTGGCGAACGGCGCCCTGCGCCTCATCGACGCTCCCCCTGCAGGCGCATCTGGATCAGGGTGCCGAGGAACATGATCACGAACAGCACGAAGGCCAGCGACGCGGCGAGCCCCATGCGCCACCAGCGGAAGCCCTCCTCGTACATCAGGAGCACGACCGTGGTGGTGGCCTTGAGCGGGCCACCCTGCGTCATGACGTAGGGCTCGGCGAAGAACTGGAAGTTCCCGAGCATGGTCATGACGCCCACGAACAGGAAGGTCGGCGCGAGGCTCGGCAGCGTGACGTGGCGGAACCGGGCCCAGCCCCCGGCGCCGTCGAGGTGGGCCGCCTCGTAGAGGTCCTCGGGGATGCTCTGCAGCCCGGCGATGAAGATGAGCATGTTGTAGCCGAAGTTCTTCCACACCGCCATCAGGATGATGGCGAACATGGCCCAGTGGGGATCGCCGAGCCAGTCGATCGGATGGATCCCGACCGCGCCCAGCGCCCAGTTCAGCAGGCCGTACTGCGGGTGGTAGAGGTAGCGCCAGACGATCGCCACCGCCACCAGCGTGGTGACCACCGGCATGAAGAAGACCGAGCGGAAGAGACCTGGATAGCGCACCCGCTTCGCGCTGACCAGCAGCGCGGCCACGAGCGAGGTGAACACCGAGAGCGGCCCGCCGACCAGCACGAAGAGGAAGGTGTTGCCGAGCGCCTGCCAGAAGAGCGGGTTGGCGAGCACCTGGCGGTAGTTCTCCAGGCCCATGAAGCGCGCGGTGTCCGGCCGGCCGATGGCGTAGATGTCGAAGTCGGTGAACGACAGGAACAGGCCGGCCAGCACCGGCACGAAGAAGAAGATCCCGATGAGCGCCAGGGCCGGGGCGACGAACGCCCAGCCGGCGCGGTTCTGCCGGGCCTCGACCACGCCCCTCACGGCGCGCCCCCGGCACGCTGGCGCCCGCGCTCCACCAGCCAGCGGCGCTTCTCGAGGATGCGGTCGACGTCGCGGTCGAGCGCGGCGAGCGCCGAATCGGGCGGCGCGTGCCCGAGCACCATCGCCTCGACCTTGTCCTGCAGCCGCAGCGAGATCTGCTCCCACTCCGGGATCTGGGGCGTCGACACCACCCGCTCGAGCTGCCGGCCGAACGTGCGCACGTTCGGGTCGTTCGTGAGGGCGGTGTCGCGCCAGGCCTCGACCCGCGCCGGCAGGTCGCCGGTCAGTCGCCAGAAGCGCAACTGCTGCTCGGGCCGGGAGAGGAACTCGACCAGCCGCCACGCCTCGTCCGGGTGGCGCGAGGCGCGGAACAGGACCAGGCTCGAGCCGCCCGCGGTCGAGACGCCGGTGGCGGGGCCGCCGGGACCGGGGAGCGGCGCGGTGGCCCACGCGGACTGCAGCGCGGGGGCGATCCGGCGCCGGAACTCCCCCACGTCCCACGGTCCGCTGATGTACATGTTGATCGTGCCGCGCTCGAACTCCTGGTAACGGTTCGCGATCGAGGCGCCCTGCACGGCGGGGGCCAGGCCCCGCGCGAAGAGGTCGAGGTAGAACGCCGCCGCGCGCCGGTAGGCCGGGCCGCTGAACGCGCCGCGCGTGTCGCCGTCCTTCAGCAACGGGGAGCCCGCCTGCATCCCGAAGACGATCCAGGGCGTGTACTCGTTGGTCGGCAGGAAGATCGCGAAGCGGTCCTTCCCCGCCACGCGCTGGACCGCCTCCATGGCGCGCCGCCACTCGTCCCACGAGCCGGGCATGGAGTCGTAGCCCGCCCGCGCGAGCAGGTCGCGCCGGTAGAAGAGCACGCGCGTGTCCACGTACCAGGGAACGCCGTAGGCCACGCCGTCCATGACGTTCGTGTCCCAGATCCCCCGGAAGTAGTCGCCCGGGCGGACGGCGGACGACGCGGCGATCCGGCCGTCGAGCGGCTCGATCGCGCGCAGGGCGGTGAACTCCGCGATCCAGGTGTTGCCGAGCTGCGCCACGTCGGGCGTGGAGCGCCCCACGTGCGCGGTGAGCAGCTTCTCGTGGGCCGCGCCCCAGGGGATCTGCTGGACCACGACGCGGATCGTGGGGTTCTCGCGCTCGAAGTCGCGCACCAGCTCCTGCACGACCTCGCCCTTCGCGCCCCATGGCCCAGAAGCGGATGGTGGTGCGCCCGTCTCCAGTGCCACGGCAGCCGGCGAGGGCGACGGCGAGGAACAGCGCGAGCAGGCCCGCGGACCCGCCTCGGGCCCCCCACTCGAGCACCTGCGCCGGATGGCCGGGCCAGCCTCGGGCCCTCCGGTCGAAGCCCGCGGGCCCTCGCATCACTTCACCCGGGTCGAGTCCAGCCATCCGCCCGTGAACCCCGCGACGCGAAGGCCGCGCACGACGTGCGGGTTCTTCCGCAGCGTCCTCCAGACCAGTCCGCTGCGGTGGTTCTCGATCATGGCGAGGATCGGTCCCTGGTCGATGCCGAGGCGGTCGATGTCGAACCAGCCCACCCCCGGGACCACGCGCCCGTGCTGGACCCTGGTCGCGACGTCGAGCGTGGGGTTGAGCGCGTCCACGAATCCGTAGGCGCCGAACACCTGCTCGCCGTAGGTGTCGCGCACCGCCATCAGCATGGGGACCACGACCTCGGGCGCGAAGGCGACCGAGCCGCCGGCGGCCGCCGGCGAGACCGTGCCGTCGTCGACGACCTCCCGGAACGAGGCCCCGCGCGCCTCGTAGCTGGTGAACCTCAGCCGGCGGCCGCCCACCGCGACGGTGTCGTTCACCGGGCCGTCGCACGCCGTGAGGCCCCAGAGGCGCTCGCCGTAGCCCCTGAAGCCGCCCGGGTTCGCGAGCGCGTAGGCCCGCTGGGCCAGCGTGGCGCGCCGCGAGTTCTCGAACCAGTCGATGCCGTGCGCGCGCATCAGGCTGTCCTGGAGCCCGCGCAGGTCGAGCCAGACCTGCGAGTACTGGTGGCCGAAGAGCGGCGCGAAGCCCACGTGCTCGATGCCCTGGAACGTACCCCAGCGGCAGCCCCTCAGCCAGTCGGCCCAGACCTCCGGCCCGAGCGGGTGCGTGGGCGAGGCCAGCGCCAGGATGGGGACCAGCATGGACTCGTTCATGCCGCGCCAGTCGTAGGGCAGGAAGCCGCTCTCCGGGTCCCAGCCGTGCACGACCATCGGCGGGCGCACCTGCGCCCAGCCCCAGTCCACGCGCGCGTACAGCGACTCCGCCAGCGCGCGGACCTCGGCCTCCCGCGGATCGTCCCGGTCGAAGTAGGACTGGCAGAAGAGCGCCCCGGCCAGCAGCAGCGCGGTGTCCATGGTGGAGAGCTCCACGTCCTCGAAGCGGTGCCCGGTCCGCGGGTCGAGGAAGTGGTAGAAGAAGCCGCGGTAGCCGGTGCACCCCCGCGGCGCGTCGCCCTGCGGCGCCCGCCAGAGGAAGCGCAGCGTCGCGAGCGCGCGATCGCGCGCCTGCGGACGCGTCACCCAGCCGCGCTCCGCGCCGATCGGGTACGCGGTGAGCCCGAAACCCACCGCCGCCACGCTCGCGAACGAGGGCGTGGGCGCGCGGTCCGGCGTGAGGCCGGTGGACGAATCGGTGAGGTCCCAGAACCAGCGGAACGTGCGCTGCTCGAGCGTGTCGAGGAACGCCGCCTCGCGCGCCAGCCGCGCCCGGGACACCGGGTGCGCGCGCCCCGCCGGAGGGACCTCCCCGGAGCCCGCGGCCAACGCCGCGGTGAGCAGCGCGGCGACCAGCAGCGGCCGCCGCAGGACCTTCCCGTCGCGCCAGCGGAGCTCCATGGGCGGTCTATCGAGGCGGCAGGGAGACCGGCCCGCCGCGGTCCCAGGCGGGCCCCGCGCCGTGCGGGCGGCTCGCCCCGCACGAGGCGCGGACCAGCAACCGGGTGGGCATCACTTCGTGCCGGCCCTCCCGCGACGCCACGTCCCGCTCCGGGTCGAGCAGCAGATCGACCGCCCGCTCGCCCATCTGCAGCATGTCGACGTGCACCGTGGTCAGCGCGGGAGTCAGGTAGCGCGCCATCGCGATGTCGTCGAACCCGGCGAGCGCGACGTCCTCGGGGACACTCCGGCCGGCCTCCTGCAGCGCGCCCATCACGCCGAGGGCCATGTGGTCGTTGGCGACGAAGACCGCCATCGGCCCGCCCTGCTGGCGCACCAGCTCGCGCGCCGCCTCGTAGCCGGACCGTTCGGTGAAATCGCCGTGGAACTCGAGGTCGGGGCGCACCTCCAGCCCCGCGTCGCGCAGCCCGGCGCGATAGCCCTCGAGCCGCTGGCGCGCGTCGATGTTCTGGGGTGGCCCGGTGATGGTGGCGATCGGCCGGTGCCCGAGGGCGGCGAGGTGCCGCACCATCCCGTACGCGCCCTGGAAGTTGCCGATGCTCACCGAGTCGCAGCCCGACAGCTCCACCTCGGGGTTCAGCAGGACGACCGGCACGCTGCCCGCGGCCTGCCGCAGCGCGCGGGAGGCGTCCAGTCCCGGGGCCATCACCACCAAGCCGTCCACCCGCCCGCGCATCGAGCGCAGCACGTCGGTCAGCTCCGCCGCGCTCGAGCTGGACCTCGACACCAGCAGGTGGAAGCCCTTCTCCCGCGCCGTGAGGTCCGCGCCGTGGATGACCTCGGAGAAGAACTCGCCGTGCAGGTCGGGCAGCAGGAGACCCAGCGTGTGCGTCCGGTTGGTGATGAGGCTGCGGGCGATCTCGTTGGGCCAGTAGCCGAGCGTGCTCGCGGCGGCGGCGACGCGCTGCCGCGTCTCCTCGCTCACGAGCGGGCTCTTGTTGAATACGCGCGAAACCGTCGCGATCGACACGTTGCTGGCGCGCGCCACGTCCCGGATGGTCGCCATGGCCGTCACTTTCACGGGCGGGCCGCCACATCGCAAGCCGCCTGGACACCTACCAGCTGCGTGCCGGACCTCACTGGAGCTTCACGCAGCGCTTCGTCACCGTGCGCCCGGCGGACTCGAGCCGCACGTAATAGACCCCGCTCGGCACCCCCCCCGGCTCCCACGCGACCGCATTCTCTCCCGCCGGCCGCGTCTCTTCCAGCAGGCGGGACACCAGCCGCCCGGCCAGGTCGTACACGCCCAGCCGGACCGGGCCCGCGACGGGCAGCCGGAAGCGGATCGTGGTCGAGCGGGTGAAGGGGTTCGGCTGGCTCCAGGCGAGCACTTCCTGCGGCGCGAGCGCCGGCGCGTCCTCGACGCCCAGGATGCCGGTGAAGCCGGCGCGCGTGAGCCCGTTCTGGATGTCCGGGTTGAGCATGAACCGGTTCCACACCGCGCTGGTGAGGTGGTTCTCGATCATCAGCACGATCGGTCCCTGGTCGATGCCCAGGTAGTCGGTATCGTACCAGGCCGGGACCGTGCTCAGGTTGAAGGCGTCCCGGAAGCCGTAGGCCCCCCACAGCAGCGGGTAGTTCTGGAACAGGTTCCGCACGACGGGGATGACTTCGTCCGGCGCGAAGGCGATGGAGCCGATCGGCGCCGTGGGCGTGATCGTGCCGTCGTCGTTCATCGCCGGCGGCGCCCCGCGGGCGTTGTACCCGCCCTTGATGTCCGAGGCGGTCAGGCCCCACAGGCTGTCGCTGTAGCCGACCCAGCCACCCGGGTTCGCGGTGGCGTAGGCGCGCTGCGCCAGGGTGGCCCGGCGCGAGTTCTCGAAGTAGGTGATGTTGCGGGCCCGCCCGAAGGCGTCCTGCCGCTGGCGGAAGTCCACCCAGCAGTGCGTGTACTGGTGGCCGAAGAGCGGCGGGAAGACGACGTAGGTCTGGCCGTACTGGGTCGTCCACTGGTAGCCGCTCATCCAGTAGTTCCACGTGCTCGCGGGGACCGGGTGGGTGGGGGAGCCGAGCGCCAGCAGGTAGAGGATCATGGCCTCGTTGTAGCCCTGCCACAGGCCGAAGCCCGAGTAGCCGGTGCCCGGCTTCCAGCCCATGTAGATCCCCTGCGCGCCGTTGCGGGCGAACTCCCAGTCGGCGCGGTAGTAGATCGAGTCGGCCAGGGCCCGGATCTCGGTCTCGACCGGGTCGCCCCCGGTGAAGTACTGCTTCGCATCGAGGATCCCCGCGAACAGCAGCGCCGTGTCGATCGTGGAGAGCTCACAGCTCCACGTCCGCACCGCGGTGGTCATGTCGAGGAAATGGTAGAAGAGGCCCTTGTAGCCGATGTTGCCGTTCGCGCCGCTGCCCTGCGGTTCGGTCCAGAAGGTCTGCAGGGTCGTCCGCACGCGGTCCCGGCCCGCCTCGCGGGTGACCCAGCCGTGGTCGATGCCCACGCAGATGGACGAGAGCCCGAAGCCGACCGCCGCGATGCTGGCCGGCGACGTGGCCGTGCTGCGGTCCTTGATCAGGCCGTTCGCCGGGTTGGCCTCGCTCCAGAAGTACAGGAACGAGGCGTGCTGCACGGTGTCCAGCAGGGCCGCGGTGGTCTGCGCCCGGACGTCGGCGGCGCCGATCGCGAGCAGCGTCAGCGCCAGGATGAGCCTTCGCATGTGAGCCTTCCTGCCGACCTCGGTCAGCCTTGGGTCGATCGCTTGTCCCGCCTAGAACGACAGTCCGATGGTCACGCGGTGCGTGCCCCCGAGCCGCCGGTGGTCCGCCCAGCCGTAGTCCACCTTGTAGCCGTAGACGTCCAGCTTGCCCCACAGCCCGACCCCGAGCGTCAGGCCGAACTCGGTGTCCTGCTGGAAGGCGTCCTGCCAGCCCGCGCGCAATGCGAGCCGCCGCGCGACCTCCAGCTCCGCCCCCGCGCTCATCCCCTCGGTGTTGTCGCTCGGGTGGAACGCGTCCACCGCGAGCTGGAGCTTCGCCTGCGGGCCCAGGCGGACCGGCAAGCCGACGCCCACCCGGAAGAACGTGGGCACGGCGAAGGCCTCGGTGGTGACCTCGCCCGGCAGCGCGCCGTTGTCGCCGTACCGGGTCGGGTCGCCGTCATAGACGATGCTCAGGTCGCGCCCGCTGAAGCGCCCGCTGGTGCCGAAGTTCGAGAGGCTCGCCCCGATGCTGAGGCCGCGCTCCGACACCTGGTAGAGCGTCCCGAAGTCGAACACCACCGTGCTCATCGAGGAGTTCCAGATCGATTCCTGCACGTAGGTGACCTTCGCGCCCGCGGAGAAGCGGTCGGTGACCTGGCGCCCGTACCCGACGCCGATGGCCACGTCCGAGACCGAGTAGCGCTCCCCCGTGCCGAGCGGCTGCGCCACCGTGCGCACGGCGATCTCGCCGGAGTTGAGCGCGGTCAGGCTCGCGACCAGGCTGCCCCACTTGCCGACCGGGATCGACGCCGCGGCGTAGTCGTAGGTGATGTCCGCCAGCCAGGCGCTGTGGGTGAACTGCAGGTTGTGGCCGTGCAGCAGCCCGATCACCGCCGGGTTGAAGTAGACCGCGTCGAGACCGTCCCGCGCCGACACGCCGGCGTTCCCCATGCCGGCGATGCGCGCGCTCGGCTCGATGAGCAAGAACTGGCCGATCGTCGTGCCGGTCTTGCTCTGGCCGAACGCCGGGAGCGCCGCGAGCACCATCGCCATCGTCCAGGTCAGGATCCGCCGCGTCATGGCCGCCCCCGCGCTCACTTGATGACCGCGAACTTCCCGGTGTACGCGCTCACTCCGGGAGCTTCGACGTGGAAGATGTACAGCCCGGGCGCGACGTCGAGGTTGTCCTTGGTGCGCAGGTCCCAGGCGACATAGCCGTCGAGCGACCCGTCGTGCCGGAGCGTGCGCACCAGGTCGCCGCGCACCGTGTAGATGCGGATGGTGCAGCCCCGCGGCACGTTGCGGAACTCCATGCGCCGCTCGCCGCGGCCCGAGATCGCGTAGCGCGCCGGTTCGAAGCTGGCGGATCCCACGTACGGATTGGGCACGACGTAGGGCTCCGTGCGGGCCGCCGCGGGCCCCGCCGTCTCGCCCGCGGTGCTGAAGACGAAGACGTCGGACACGTTGAACGGGCGGACGACCTTGAGGTCGTAGACGTCGCCCGCGCGGGGCGCCACGATGCCGGGAAGCCCGGTGGGACCACGCGGGTCGAGCTGGAGGCGCCAGGTGACGAGCGAGTCGATCCGCACCAGCGGGCCGGGCGAGACGACCTCGATGAACTCGCCCAGCGAGTCGAGCGTGCCGTCGCGGTTGTAGTCCCGGAAGCGGAACGGGAGCCGCACGTCGCCCGTGTCGGTGCGGGCGTAGACCCGGAACCGGGCCGGCGCGCGCGGGACCGGCCCCCACGCGAGACCGGTGTCGACCAGCGCGTCCGCGAAGACGATCGAGATGTCGTCGGGGTAGCCGGTGCGGCGCTGGTTCTGCGGCAGCGCGCCGGTGTAGAAGGAATAGAGCCGGGCGTTCGAGTTGCTGCCGGCCCGGAAGCCGGAGGCGAGGCTGTCCACGGTGGCCACCGGGTGGGTGGTCACGAGCGGAAGCAGGCCCGCGGCGGTCGAGCCGATCCCCTGCCCGTCGAAGTCGCGCCCCGCGCGAGAACAAGCGTGGTGTGCGCGGTGCTGTCCCGCAGCTCGTACCAGGTCGCGTGGACGCTGTCCGGGGAATCCGCCAGGAAGCCGAGTCGGAACAGGCTGCCGTTCGGGACGATCGCCGAATTGACGACCTCCACCCGGACCGTGCCCGAGCCGTCGCCCGCGACCTTCCGCACCTCGCCGGAGCTCGCCGGCACGTAGCCGGGCACCCGCGGGTTGGGCCGCACCGCGACCACGTTCCGCGGCAGGATCAGTCCGCCGCGCGGCGTGCGCGAGACCGTGATCGAGTTCTCCGAGGGGAAGATCGCGAGCGAGTCCGAGCCGGGATCGAAGCCGTAGTCGTAGGCGCACACCGCGTAGTAGTACTGCTGGCCGTTCGTCACCGTGCGTGTCGGTCCAGGTGTGCGTGATGCCGCTGTCGTCGCCCAGGTAGTAGCCGATCCCGCCGATCGACCTTGCGCGAGTAGCCGGTCCGGCCGTCCTTGAGGTCGAACTGGGCGATGGGCTTCCCGTTCGGGAGCCAGAGGGCGTTCGAGCCGGTGGCCACGATCTGCGGGTCGCGGAACTCGGGGTCGGTCGAGCGGTAGATGCGGTAGCCCTCGAAGTCGAACTCGTTGGTCACCGGGTCCACGCCCCGCTCCGCGACGTCGTCCCACGAGAGCCGCACGTGCCCGTCCCCGGCCTCCGCCGTCACGGTCGGCGCCGGGGGCGGGACCGCGAACTGGTAGTTCGCGTTGTAGATCAACTGGACGGTCTGCACCGTCTCGCGCAGCTCGGTCAGGTCCTCGCCGTAGGCCAGCGCGAGGCTGAAGCGCTCGCGCTGCCCCGCCGGCAGCTTGAACGGGCCCGAGGCGAACAGGAACCCGATGTTGTAGTTGGCCGCCACCGCCGAGTCGAAGCGGGCGGCGGGGTTGGCGTCGGTGAAGTGCTCCCAGAGCCGGGTGCGGCCAGTGCTTGGCCTGCTCGTAGAAGAGGATGTCGTCGATGATCGGGTTCGGGTTGCCGTCGCCGGCCTTGATGCGGTTCATCTTGAAGCCGGTCAGGCCGATCTGGTCCGACTCGTCCTGGTCGGTGCGGTCGAAGTTGGGCTCGCCCTCGGTCGGGATGCCGTCGCCCTCGCCGGTGTCGTGCGTGCCGGCCACGCCGTCGGCGCCCACGTCGTGGAACTCCGCCACCCAGTCCATGTCCTCGTCGCCCGTCCACCAGGTCCCGGCGCGGTAGGCCGGGCGCTTCTCGAGCGGGCCGTAGAACGGCCTCGAACTTCGCCAGGTCGTAGTGCGCGGTCGACGTAGGCGCGGATCGCGTCCTGGCCGTCGATCCGCGTGCCCGGGCCCGCCGTCGCGGCGCTCGTCGATGATGCCGTCGTCGTCGTTGTCGATGCCGTCGTACGGGTTGCCGGGCGTCTCCAGGTAGGCGTAGCCGAGGTAGCCGGTCGGCCCGCAGTTGCCGCTCAGGTCCACGCCGTGGCCGTAGCTGTCCCAGGTGTAGACCAGGTTGAGGCCCCGCGGAGCGGTCGAAGTACGCGTTGTCGTCGTCCGACTCGTAGATGCCGTCGCAGGAGAGCGCCGAGCCGCCGACGCCCGGAGTCCATGTACAGGCCGAAGATGATGTTGTCGTCGTAGTCGGTCGTGCTCTCGTTGGTGATGTCGTAGTGCCAGAAGATGACGTTGCCGGCCTGCGGGTTGGCCCACTGGAACCCGCGCACCTCGACGCGCAGGCCGAGCCCGTGGCGCGTGGTGTCGCCCACCGCGGCGCGGGAGTCGGCCGCGTAGTCCCAGGCGTCGTAGTAGTTGTCGTCCATCACCGTGAAGCTCTCCTGGTCGGCCGCCGGCCGCTTGCCGAAGTAGCCGTTCCAGCTCCCGGTCCAGCCCGGGTCGTCGGGGTCGGACAGCCGGTCCGGCCACCGGTTGGGCCAGGTGCGCGGGTCGGTGCTGATGGCCGGCGAGCGCCCCTTGTTGGTGTCCGCGCTGGCCTGGAAGAACCCGGGCCGCGGCTCGAAGCGCATGATCCGGTTGCCGGCCGGGCTGATGCCCTGCCGCTCGCGGAAGCCGGTCTCCATGATGATGGCGGTGTCGCCCGTGGTCTGGACGATCCGGGCCAGCACGAAGGGCGTGATGCCGTCGCGTGTAGTTCATCCCGCTGCCCTTGGGCACCTCGACGGAGTGGAAGACGCTCAGGTCCACGTTGCCGGGATCGGGCGGGTAGTCGCCGACCATTCCGTAGTTCCAGAACACCGTGCGGATCCGGTTCGCGTCGTGGGAGCCGGAGCGCTCCCAGTCGCTGTCCCCGCGCAGGCTGAACGGGACGACGGGCGCGAGGTCCGCCCGCGCGGGTGCCGCCGCCAGCAGGGCGACCAGCCAGATGCCGAGACCCAGGCCCTTCATGAGCACCTCTCGATGTCCCCTTCCCGAAGCTCTCCGCGCGCGCATGTCAGCGCCCCGCGTTCAGGGTGAGGCCGACCTCGATGCGCCGCGGTCCGTAGAAGCGCGTCGGGTTCGCCAGTTGGACCCGGTCCGCCTCCGGGAAGCGCGAGTAGTCCGGGCTCCCGGAGTTGTCGAAGACGAAGCCGTTGAAGAACCGCGAGTCGAACAGGTTGAAGACGCGCGCGAACAGGCTCGCGCCCATTCCGCCCAGGCGCATGCGCTTGTCCCCGCGCAGGTCCACCAGCATGCCCGTCGGCTTGTGCCCCGAGTTCGTCCCGAGGCCGCCGCCGAAGCCCGCCGAGATGGCCGGCGTGTAGGGCTGCCCGCTCGCCACGCGCACGATGCCGCTCAGCGAGAAGTCGGCCGGGCGCGAGACCATCACGGTCAGGTTGAGCGTGTGCCGCTGGTCCCAGTTGAACGGGATCTGCCGCGGGCGCGGGTCCTGCGCCCGCCGCGGCCCGCGTGGCGGTCTCGCGCGGGTCGCTCGAGTTGCCCTGCGCGCCACCTGCCAGGTGTAGTCGAGCGCGGTGCTGAGCAGGCCGCGGCGGCGCTGCTCCAGCGCCACGGTGAAGCCGATGACGTTGCCGAAGTCCACGTTGGTCAGGCGCGCGTACTCGGCGTCGTTGTAGGTCGAGATGAACTCCACGCCGAGCAGGTCGCGGATGTCCTTGTAGAAGACGTTCAGGTCGACCCCCAGCCACTCGGTGACCGCCTGCTTGTAGCCGAACTCGTACTGCACGGTCTTCTCCGGGCGGATGTCCGGGTTCCCCAGCACGGCGTAGCTGACCGAGCTCGCCTGGAGGTCCTTGAGGACGTTGTAGTCGGCGTTCTGGAAGATGTCCCGCAGCGGCGGCATCTGGTAGAAGTGCCCGTAGGCGAAGAACAGCGCGGCGTCCCGCGTGATCGGGTAGGACACGCCCAGCCGCGGGGCCAGCGACATCTTCCGCGTGGCGGCCCGGTACGGGACGACCAGCGCGAGTCGCGGGTCGCTCGCCGGGTTCGCGAGGTCGCTGGGCAGCGTGGCCAGCGCGTCGAAGTACTCGAAGCGCAGGCCGCCGCGGACGCGCAGGTCGTTCCACTCGAGGTCCTCCTGGGCGAACGCCGCGGCCGCGTACGGCCGGTACTCCTGGACCCCCGGGTACTTCGGGGGCTCGTTCACGTGCCGGAAGAGCGAGTCCCGCCCGCCCTTCTGCGTGTACTCCAGGAAGCCCGGGTTGCCGAAGTAGACGTGCGGCCACTCGAACTCGGCCCCGACCTTGATCTGCTGGTCGCGCGTGACCTGGCTGACGAAGGAGCTCTTCCAGACGATCGTGCTGGTCTTCTGCTTGAAGCGCGCGAAGTCCACGCCCTGCACGTACGCGCCGTACTGATAGTCCGGGTACCCGACCGGAGGCCCGGCCGCATCGTAGCGCGGGTCGTAGACGTCGTCGTAGACCATGTCCTTGTAGTCGAAGTAGTTCTGCCGCAGGCTGACGTTGTAGAAGGTGGTCTTCGAAAGGGTGTGCGTCCAGTCCAGGCCGTGCACGAGCGAGAAGGTGTGCTGCTTCGACATGCCGTCGGGATTGAAGCGGAAGGCGTAGTTCGCGCGCTGCGCGTCCACCACGTTGAAGATCCCCTGGTAGTTCAGCTCGACGTTCTTGAGCGAGCGGTTCGTGAGCTTGCCCACGCCCGACCATTCGTGGCCGTACCCCAGGGGCATCTTCTCATTGTCGCCCGTGGCGCGCCCGGTGAGGGCCGGGCGGTCGGCAGGCATGAAGTCGCGCCGCGCAGTCAGGTAGTCCTCGGAGACGTAGTGCCGGCCGCTCAGCAGGAAGAAGGTCCTGGGCAGCCCGGTGGGACCGCTGACGCTGACCTGGTAGTTCCGGACGCCCGCCGGGCGGAACTCGCGGAAGTAGGGCGCCACGTCCCGCCGGCCGCCCGAGTAGACGAAGCCGCCGGAGAACACCTCGGCGTCCCAGCGGAACCGGTCGGTCCCGCGACGCAGCACCGCGTTCACGACGCCGCTCATGGCCTGCCCGTACTCGGCGTCGAAGGTGCCGCTGATGACCTGCACCTCCTCGATCAGCGAGCGGTCGATGCGCAGGCTCGACGAGTTGTCGTAGGCGTTGTTCACCGAGACGCCGTCCACCTGGTACTGGACCTCGCCCAGGCGCCCGCCGCGGAAGTGGCCGTCCACCACGCCGGCCTGCAGGTTCACCACGTCCTGCAGCTCCTGCACCGGCATGGTCTTGAGGTCCTCGCGGCTCACGGTGGCCATCGTGCTGGTGAGCTTGAGGTCCACGACCGGACGCTGCGCCGAGATCACGACCTCCTTCATCAGCAGCGGCGCCTCGGCCAGCTCGACGTCGAGCGCCGTGGTGTTGTCCGCGGAGATGCGCACGTCCTGCACCGCGACCGGGCCGTAGCCGAGCAGGTTGACCTTCACCACGCAGGTCCCGGCGGGGACCCCGATGATGGAGTAGCGGCCCTCCGCGTCGCTCAGCGCTCCCAGCCGCGCGACCGGGATGGCGACGTTGGCGCCGGCCAGGGGCTGTTTCTTCTTGTCCAGCACCCGGCCCGAGAGCTTGCCGGTGGTGCCGGCCCAGGCGGCGTGGACGACCAACAGCGACAACAGCAGAACGCCGACCAGCGACGCTCTCCGTACGGCTCCCTGGTTCCACTCGCGACGCATGGCCTGCAGCCCCTCGTGGGTCCCGTTTCCGTCGCAGCCCGCGCGGGGCGGGCCGCTCGGGCCCGCCCCGTCGGGAACCGCTCACCCGGCCCCTGCTACTTCACCAGCAGCATCTTCCCGGACAGCGACGCACGCAGCGCCCCCGAGAGCACGTCGGCGGCCCGCATGCGGTACAGGTAGATCCCGGCACGCAGGCCGGGGTTCGAGAACGTGGCCTGGTGCCTGCCCGGCGCCTGCGTCCCGAGCGCGCGCTTCACCACCAGCCGGCCCTGGAGGTCGAAGACCTCCAGCGTTACGTCGCTGGCCGCCGCCAGCGAGTAATGGATCGTGGTCAGGGAGCGGAACGGGTTCGGGTAGTTGCCCAGCAGCTGGAAGCGCTCCGCGCCCGGCGAACCCGACACGTCGGTCGTCACGAAGAGGTTCGGGTCCAGGTAGGCCCAGGCCGGGCAGCAGTCGCGCTGCTGCTGCCAGAACCACCACTGCCGCGTCGCGTACGAGTCGGTCGAGGACGACCCGAAGGAGTCGCCGTCCATCAGGTTGAGCCCCACGAACAGCGAGCCGTCGCCGAGGCCGTGCGGGTAGCCGAGCTTGGTCAGGTCGACCGCCATCTCGATGGTGTAGCCGGAGTCCGGCGCGAAGCCGATGGTGTCGACGAAGGTGTTGCCCTTGAGCGTGAGCGCCACGCGCGCGCCCATGGCGGTGTCGCGCAGGAACGGCAGGTAGTCGAGGGCCAGCCCGTTGCCGGTGGGCCCCACGATGTACGTCAGCCAGCGCGCCTCGAGGTTGCCGTCGCGCCAGCGGGCCACGCGGTCGTTCAGGTTCACCGAGATGCCGTCGTAGCGCTCGAGCAGCGGGACGTACTGGACCCACTGGTCGCGCACGTCGACGCCGAAGTAGAGCGTGTCGGCCTTGAAGAACCAGCGCACGGTCGCGTCGCCGGGATCGGACACGTAGGCCTGCCCGCCGTTCACGGTGGGCTGGTACTGGCCGGACCGCCACCGCCCGACGCCGGGGTAGCTGTCCCGCAGGGCGTCGTCGCCCCAGCGGATGTCGAAACTCGGCGCCATGCTCCAGACCGGCTCGTTGAGGTGGCCGTCGATGATCGGAGCCGGCCAGTAGCCCGCGTTGGGGATGCGCACCTCGGGCGGGATGTTCGCCACCGGGCCCGAGCTGACGGTCACGTCGGGACGCGCGTAGATCCTGACCTCGCCGTACCAGGAATCCAGGCCCCACGGGCTCTGCCACCAGGTCCGGTTGGAGCCGAACCGCTTGAGGTTCAGCGGCCAGACCCAGTCGGCGTCCTTGATCGAGACGCCCCACTCGACGATGTCACCCTCGGGGCGGGTCACGTCGTAGCCCATCGACGTGAGGCCGAACTTCAGCTCCATCGTGTAGCCCCGGTCGTAGGTCGGGGCGCCGCCGGAGGAGTCCTGGTTCGCGACGCCGTTCACGACGCACGCGGCGTCCCACGCGTCGATCTGCGCCGCGGAGCGCGGACGGTCGCAGCCGTTCACGTAGTTCGTGTCGGGGGGGGCCCAGAAGCCGCGGAGGCACGGGCCCCTGCCCGCCTGGTGCATGTTCAGCGTGTCCGTGGGGGACCACCACGAGTACATGTACTCGCGGGCCGGCGCCGGGCGCGCCAGCGAGGTGTGGTCCTTCATCTGCATGAGGAGGCCGTCGACGCGGTTGAAGTCGACGTCCCCGCCGACCGAACTGTCCCGCACGATCGCGGCCACGTACAGGTAGTTGCCCGAGACCAGGAACTTGAGCGTCGCGTACGTGCTGTCCTTGACGATCTTGCCCCCCTCGTACTGGAAGCCGCTGCCCGGGATGCCGCTGTCGTAGCCATAGCGGACGATCGTGGACTCGGCGGCGGCCCAGGCCGGCTCGCTCAGCACGCCGTCGAGGGTGATGGGAGCGCCGCCGGTCGAGCGCGCCCAGATGGCGTCCTCGCGCTTCGCCTGTCCGAGCGCGGGCGACACGCACGCGAGCGCCGCGCCCAGAAGCAGCAGAGCGGTGAGTCGAACGTCTCATGGTGCAACCTCCTGCGATGCGGATGATGGGTCGGCCAACGGGCTGGATGCTCGGGAAGTGGGGATGCCTGCCAGATCGATGGATGTCACGCCGGACGCGGGCCGCAGTGTCGTTCCTGCCATCCGACCTCCTGGTTGGGGCGGCGCGAAAGGAGATGCCCCGCAAGATCGTACGCCACGGACCCGCCCAGTTCCCGGAGGCGCGGAGCACGTCGATCCCCGCCGCGACCGGGCACGGCGCCGCACCGCCGGACCTTCGGGGAGCCGCTTTCGTGGCGGCTGCCTGCGGCCGCCGCCGGGAGGGCGCAGGTTCGACCCGCGTTCCACCGACGGCGCCCGCCGTGGTCCATCCGTTGCGGGCTCATCCGTCGTCCGTGACGGGTCCATTCGCTGCATGAAAACGTTTACATATCTGTGCTGCTTTCGTCAAGCCCTCAGTTCCCCGGCACGCCGGCAGTCGGCCTCCGGCCCGTGAGCGAACTCCCGCCACGACCGGGTCCCCCGCCCGCTCCCCGCCCGGATCAGCCCGCCTCCCGTTGGAGGACGTCCCAGGCCTGCCGCACGTCCGCCTCGGTGGTGCGGGCGTTGCCGATCGCCAGCCGCAACACCGTGCACCCGTCGAGCTTGGTGGCGGAGAGGAAGACCTCGCCGGTGCGGTTCACCCGCTCGAGCAGGGCGGCGTTCGCCGCGTCGCCGCCCTCGCGCCGGAAGCAGACCACCGAGAACGGCCGCGGGGCGCAGACCTCCCAGCCCGGCGTCGAGCGCACCCAGCCCTCGAAGAGCGCGGCCAGCCGCACGTGCTCGCGGATGAGCGCCTGCAAGCCCTCGCGGCCGTGGCAGCGCAGCACCGCCCAGAGCTTGAGCGCGCGAAAGCGGCGCCCGAGCACCGGGCTGTAGTCCATCAGGTTCACCTCGGCGTTGTCGGTGGTGCGCAGGTACTCGGGCACCAGGCTGAAGGCGTGGCGCAGCGCCTCCGGCCGCCGGCTCCAGAAGCACGAGCAGTCCATCGGCGTGAAGAGCCACTTGTGCGCGTTCACCACCAGCGAGTCGGCGCGCTCGACCCCGGCGAAGGCCCAGCGGAACTCCGGGCAGACCATGGCCGAGCCCGCGTACGCCGCGTCCACGTGCAGCCACACCCCGGCGCGCTCGCAGGCGTCGGCGATCGCCGGCACCGGGTCCACCGAGGTCGTCGAGGTGGTGCCGACCGTCGCCACCACCGCGCAGGCCCCGGTGAGGTCGAGCGCGTCCGCCCGCATCCGGTAGGCCGCGTCCACCGGGACCTTGCGCAGCTCGAGCTCCGCCATGCGGCAGGCCTTCTCGACCGAGGAGTGCGCGTGCTCCGAGCAGGCCACCACGCGGCGCCCGGGTGCGGCCTCGCGCGCCGCGACCAGCGCGGCGAACGTGGAGGTCGAGGCCGTGTCCTCGATGTGGCCGTGCCAGCCCGAAGGCAGCCCGAGGAGCTGGGCGAGCCAGTCGAGCACCACCAGCTCCAGCTCGGTGAGCGCCGGCCCGGTGCGCCACAGGAAGCCCACCGAGTTGAGCGCCGCCGCGAGCAGCTCGGCGAGGATGCCCGGGTCGGACGCGGTGTTGGCGAAGTAGGCGAAATAGCGCGGGTGCTGCCAGTGGGTCACCCCGGGCAGCAGGACCTCGTCGAGGTCGCGCAGCACGGCGGCGAACGGCTCGCCGCGCTCGGGCGGGGCGGCGGGCAGGCGCGCACGGATCTCGCCGGGCTCGACCTGCGCCAGCACCGGCAGTTCCCCCACGCGCTCGAGATAGCGCGCGACCCACTCCAGCGTGGCGGCACCGTCTTCGCGGATGCTCATCGAGGCCCTCCTTCGGAGGCGAGCCTACGCCCGCCGGACGCGGCGGCGCCAGCGGGCGGACGCGGCGGACCGACGCGGCTCGGGCCCCATCCGGTCGGGCTGGCGCACGCGGGCCGGATGGCATTAGGCTCGCAGGCGTCGCGCGGCTGACCGGCCCGCGCTCCCTTCCACCCGGACCCCGATGGAGTACCGCAGATGACTGCCTACCTCGAACGCCGCCGTGCCCGGGTCGCCGCCGCCTGGGGCCTCACCGACGAGATCGTGCTGGTCGGTGCGGGCGAGCCCATCTCCATGCCGGGCGGACAGGACCAGACCTACCCGTTCCTCTCGCACTCCGAGTACATCTACCTCGCGGACCGCGAGTGCGTGGGCGGCGTCGTCGCCTTCGACCCCATGGCGGGCTGGACCGACTTCGTGCCCGACGTGACCGAGGACGAACGCGTCTGGGAGGGCCGCACCGACGTCGACGGCACGCCGCTGTCGGGCCTGGCCGCGTGGCTCGCGGCGCGCCGCGGGCGCAAGGTCGCGATGCTGGGCGTGGCGCTGCACGACGTCGCGGCCGACGCGGCCGCCACCGCCGAGACGCGCGAGCGGTTGCAGCAGACCATCCGGCTGAAGGACGAAGTGGAACTCGAGCGCATGCGCCGCGCGGCCGCCGCGACCGCGGCGGGCTTCGCCCTGGTGCGCACGCTCATCCGCCCCGGGGTGACCGAGCGCGAGCTGCAGGTCGACCTGGAGCTGGAGTTCCTGCGCCGCGGCGCCACGCGCACCGCGTTCGGCACCATCGTCGGCGCCGGCTCGAACTCCGGCGTGCTGCACTTCAGCCCCGGCGCGCGCCGGGTGGCCGGCGGCGATTGCGTGCTGATCGACGCCGGCGCCGAGGTCGATCGCTACGCCGCCGACGTCACGCGTGCCTACCAGGCCGGCACGCCGGGGGGCTTCTTCCGCGAGCTCTACCAGGCCGTGCTCGACGGCCAGGTGAAGGGCGTGCAGCGCTGCCGCGCCGGAGCCGAGTGGCGCGACGTGCATCTCGCGGTCGCGCGCGACCTGGCCGAGGGCCTGGTCGGGCTCGGCATCCTGCGCGGCTCACCGGATTCGCTGGTCGAGCAGGACGCGCACGCGCTGTTCTTCCCGCACGGGCTCGGCCACCTGGTCGGTCTCGGAGTGCGCGACGCGAGCGGCTACCTGCCGGGGCGCAAGCGCAGCACCCGCTTCGGGCTCGCGTTCCTGCGCTGCGACTTCCCGCTCCAGCCCGGCCACGTCATCACGGTCGAGCCGGGGCTCTACTTCATCCCCGCGCTGCTGAACGACCCCGCACGCCGCGCGCGCTACCGCGACGCCGTGAACTGGGCGAAGGTGGACACGCTGCTCGGCTTCGGCGGCATCCGCATCGAGGACGACGTGCTGGTCACGACCGGCGATCCCGACGTGCTCACCGCGGCGATCCCGAAGACCCTGTAGCCCGCGAACGACCCGTTCCCGGCGCCGCACCTCCCCCGAGGCGCGGCGCCGGACCGCGAAGGGAGACCCCATGCTCGAGCGCAGCAACATCTCCTCCGGCTCGCCCTACGAGCCCGTCATCGGCTTCAGCCGCGCGGTGCGCATCGGCCACCGCGTGCTGGTCGCCGGCACCGCCCCGGTCTGGCCCGACGGCTCGTGCGACGCCGACCCCGCCGCGCAGACGCGCCGCTGCCTCGAGATCATCCTGGCCGCGTTGCGCGAGGCCGGCGCCGGGCCGCAGCACGTGGTGCGAACCCGCATGTACATGGCGAACGGCGCCGACTGGGAGGCGATCGGCCGGGCCCACGGCGAGGTCTTCGGCGAGGTGCGCCCCGCCGCCACCATGGTGGTCGTCGCCGGGCTGCTCGACCCGCGCTGGAAGGTGGAGATCGAGGCGGAGGCGATGGTCGGCTGAGCGCGCCGGCGCGGCCGCGCCTCCGCTATCCCGCCCGGCGCGCCCAGCGCAGCTTGGCGGATCGCGATCGCGGGTTGTCGAACCGCTCCCGGGCCGACGCGCGGACCACCTCGCGCGCGACGCCGGCGTAGAGGCCTTCGCGCTCGCCCCGGGCGAAGGCGTGCTTCACGCGGCGGTCCTCGCCGGAGTGGAAGGTGAGCACCGCGACGCGCCCGCCGGGGCGCAGGCAGGCCGGCAGGCCGCGCAGCAGCGCGTCGAGCGCGCCGAGCTCGTCGTTGACCTCGATCCGCAGGGCCTGGAAGACCCGGCGCACGCTCAGGTCGACTTCGTCGTCGGGCGCCAGGCCAGCGAGCGCTTCGCGCACCGCGGCGGCCAGCGCCTGCGTGGTGCCCAGCCGGCCGCGCCGCGCCGCCAGCGCCTCCGCGATGCGCGCGGCCTGCGGCTCGTCGGCGTGCGCGGCCAGCACGCGCGCGATCGCGGCCGGCGTCGCGCGCTCGAGCCACGCGGCAGCCGACAGCCCGCGGCCGGGATTCATGCGCATGTCGAGCGGCCCGTCCGCGCCGTAGCCGAACCCGCGCGCGGGGTTGTCGAGCTGCATCGAGGAGACGCCGAGGTCGGCGAGCACGAAGTCCGCGCCGTCGTCCCAGCCCATGGCCAGGACGGCGGCGTGCAGGCCGGCGAAGTTCGTGCGCCGCACGGTGAGCGCGCCTTCGTCGTGGCCGAGGGCGCGCAGCCGCGCCTCGGTGCGCGGCAGCTCGACCGGATCGGCGTCGAGCCCGAGCAGGCGGCCTCCGGGCGCGAGCCGCTCGAGCAGGCGCCGAGCGTGTCCGCCCCAGCCGAGCGTGGCGTCCACCCCGCGCTCGCCGGGCGCGGGCGCCAGCACCTCGAGGATCTCCTCCACCATGATCGGCACGTGCTGCCCGGCGGGCGTGCGGCCCTTGGCGAGCACGTGCGGGACGATCTCCGGGTACTGGTCCGCCGCGAGCTCCTTGTACCGCTCCTCGAAGCGGCGCGGGTGCGTGCCACGGTAGCGCGGCCGGCGCGGCGGTCTGGGGCTGGGGTCGTCCGGGGGCGTGTCCATGACGGGGCGATGATAGCGCAGGAGGCCGCGGCGCGGACCTGGCGCCCCACAGGTGGACGGAGCTAGCGCCGCCCTCGCGGTGCGGACCCGCCGCGGGCCAGGCGCCGCAGGAACACGGCTTCGCGGGCGCGGTCGCCCGCCGGGTCGAGGTAGGCCGCCTTGACCTGGCGGTAGGTCTGCGCCACCGCGGAGTCGGGCTGGAAGTCGAGGGTCGCCAGGTAGCGGTCCAGGGCCGCTGGGAGGTCGTACACGCTCGCCCCCCGGGCGACCAGCCCGGCCACCAGCGCCGGCTCCCAGCGGATGAGCATCGCCGAGTGGGTGCCCATCCCGACGGGCACCCCGTAGACCCGCGATTGCAGGCCGAGCGCCTTGAACTCGGTGAGCGACATGACCAGGTTCGCCCCGCGCGGTCCCAGCAGGAGATCGGCCGAGGCCCGCTTCTCGTGACCCACGCGCCCCCGCTGCGCCAGCGGCTGGCGCGCGATCGCGCTGTCGGTCAGACCCGTGGTGCACTCGATCGCAGTGGCGACCTTCGAGTAGTAGATGGCGCGGGCCTCCGCTCCCAGGAAGGCCATCCGCGCCGGCAGTCCCTCGAGGTACGGCCGGATCGTCTCCCCGGTGGCGCGCACCCGGGCGGAGAATCCCGGGGTGTAGAGCGCCCACTCGTTGGTGACGCCGGCCCGGACCGCGGTGCCGGCGATCGGGTCGGGAGTGACCAGCACGCACAGCGCCATCGCGGCGGTCGTGCCCGCCACCGCGAGCGGGCGGCGTCCGGGCAGGCGCTGCCAGCCCAGGTCGGTCAGCACCAGCAGGAACGGGGTCACCGGGATGAGGAAGCGGGCGAACATGAAGTCCCCGCCGACGCGCGCGACGTAGAGCGTGTACGCCGCCAGCATCGCCAGCGCAAGCAGGCCCGCTCCCGCGCCCGCGCTCGCACGGTCCTTCTCCCGGCGCGCCGCGGAGGAGCCGCTCCGCAGGATCCCCGCCACGCCGAGCGGGATGCCGAGGAGCAGCGGCCAGTACTTGAGCGCGTACAGCCCCAGGTAGCGGAACCCCTGGCTCCACCAGGCGAGACCGGCCGACTTGGCGTAGTAGGTGTTGGGGAAGAACGAGCCGTAGTAGGAGACGCGCCAGAGGGTGTACGGCACCCACAGCGCCGCGAAGCAGGCTCCGAATACCAGCGCCGTCCGCACCCGCGGCCGCTGCGCGAACAGCAGGTAGAGTCCGGCCGGGAGCGCGAGCACCGGACCGTCCGGGCGCGTCATGGCCAGCAACCCGAACACCCCTCCGGCGATCGCCGCCCGGCGCGCGCCACTCGACGTGACCACGAAGAACCCGAGCAGCGCGAGGAAGGTGAAGAGCGAGGTCTCGAGCCCGCTCGTCGCGAACCGGGCCCACGCCGGGTGGAGCGCGGCGAGCCACGCGCCTGCCGGGACCACCGCGGTCGCCGGACCGCGGCCCGCGAAGCGGCGGGCGAGCAGCGCGAGCAGCAGGATGCTGGCCGCGTAGCAGGCGATCCCCCAGAAGATCGACCAGCCCTCGGGTCCCGCGCCCAGCTTCATCCCGGCCGCGGTCCAGACCGTCCAGAGGAAGTTGCTGTAGCCCTCGACGCGCTCGCCGCGGTTGAACACGAGGCCGAGCCCGTTCACCAGGTTCTCGGCGTACCGGAAGGAGATGTACGCGTCGTCCGAGAGCCAGGCCTGCCGCCAGGCGGTCACCGCGCCCCACAGCACGGCTGCCCCGGTGAGGACCGCGAACCACGGCACGGCCGCACGACCGGGCCGAAGCGAGCGGCGGGAGTCCGCGCGACGGCTCACGCCGTGGGAGCTCCCGCGCTCCGGTGGTCGGTCGTCATGCCGATGCGCCGCCAGGGGCCGACGCCCCCGCTACTTCGCCTTCAGCGAGCCAACCAGCGCGTCGAAGCCCCGGTTCGCGGCGGCCACGGTCTTCTCGGGACCGGTGAGCTTGAAGAAGACCGCGCCTTGCGGGCCCTCGGCGATGGCACCGAGCAGCCGCCAGCCGGTCTTGTCGCCCGACGACTGCGACATCGAGCCGCCGTGAGCGGTGTAGGTGCCCGACACGTCGGCGAGGCTCACCGGCAGGCCGTTGACCTTCTTCGCCCAGCGCTTCGACCTGGCCGCGGGCTGGAACTGCGCGATCCAGCGCTGGAGGTTGGCGTCCACGCCGCCGCCCTGGCCGGAGCCGAAGTAGAACACGGCGCACTCCCCGCCCTCGGCGTCGCCCGGCGCGGCCGGGATGGCATAGGTCGCGACCCGCATGGAGCGCGGAGCCTCGATGCTCCAGCCCGCGGGCAGCGTCCAGGCGAGCCCTGCAGCCGCGGTCGGCGAGCCGCTCGCCGGCGGTTCGGCCACGCCACCCGGCGGCATGCCGCCCATCGCGCCCTGCGGAGGCTGCCCTTCGGCCGGGGGCGGCGCGCTTCCACCGGCCTCCGTGCCACCGTGCGCAATGGCGATGTCGGCGGGCGGCGCCGCCTGGCCCGCGGCCTGCTTCTTCGGGCTGCTGCAACCGGTGAGCCACGACGCGGCCACGCCGAGGACGACCAACAGTACGAGGGCTCGCTTCATCGGGAACCGTCCTTTGTTTCACGGGTGAGTCGCTGGCGACCGAAGGCCGGGTATCCTACATCCGGTCGCGTCCCCGCGCGAAATCGCGGATAATCCCGCGGTGCGCGCGCGGCCGCTCCAACTGCTCGTCCTCGCGGCGGGGATCCTCGCCGTCTCGACGGCCTCGATCTTCATCCGCTATGCCCAGCCGGCCGCCTCGTCGCTGACCATCGCCGCCGGGCGCCTGGTGTTCGCGACCCTGGCGCTCGCCCCGTTCGCGCTCGGCCGCCACCGCGGCGCCCTCGCCGGCCTGACCGCCCGCGAGCTGCGGCTCGCCGCTCTGGCGGGCCTGTTCCTCGCCGCCCACTTCGCCCTCTGGATCGCTTCGCTCGAGCGCACCACGGTGGTCAGCTCCGTGGTGCTGGTGACGACCACGCCGCTCTGGGTGGGACTGCTCTCGCCCCTGCTGCTGCGCGAGCGGCTCACGCGCCGGCTGGCGCTCGGCATCGCGCTGGCGCTGGCAGGCGGCGTCATCGTCGGGCTCGGCGGCGCCGGGGCGACCCGCGCGGTCACGGGCCCGCCGGGCCGGGCGCTGACCGGCGACCTGATGGCGCTCGCGGGGGCCTGGATGATGGCCGGTTACCTCATGGTCGGACGCCGCCTGCGCTCGGACCTCGCACTCGTGCCGTACATCTTCGTGGTCTACGGCATGGCGGCGGTCGTGCTCACGACCGCGATGACGATCTCGGGGCGGAGCCTGTTGGGCCTCGCGCCCGCCACCTACCTCTGGCTCGTCCTGCTGGCCCTCCTGCCCCAGTTGCTCGGTCACTCCAGCTTCAACTGGGCGCTGCGCTACCTGCCGGCGTCGTTCGTGGCCATCGCGCTGCTGGGCGAGCCGGTGGGGTCCGGCGCGCTCGCCTTCGGGCTGCTCCATGAGGTCCCCACGCCGCTCGAGCTGGGCGGCGCGGCCCTCATCCTGTCGGGCATCGCCCTCGGCGCGCTGGGGACCGCGCCGGCCGCAGCCCAGGCCGAGCTATGAGGAGCGGGGGCGTCGGGACGACGCCCCCGCGAAAGGACCCGGCGCCGCGCCGTCAGGCGGCGCGGCTGCCCACGGCGCGCTCGAGGCTCTCGTCGCACCAGTGGAGGGCCTCGAGGTAGGCGGCGGGGATCGCCTCCTCGTCCAGCCCGAGCCGCTTCGCCCGCTCGCTCACCAGCGCCCAGTCGCCGCCGGAGTACGCCACCACCACGGTGAAGAGGTCGCGCAGCGGCCCAGGCTGTCCCAGCAGCGCGTCCTTGATGTCCGACGCGATCGGGATCTCCCGCAGGACGGTCGCCATCGGGCAGTCGAGGATCGCGTCGATCAGCGAGAACGTGCCCATGAGGAAGACGTCATGTGCGCGCGGCCCCAGCCCGGCCGCGGGGGACAGCAGTTCGCAGTGCCGCCCGCGGGTGAGCGCCTGCGTCACCAGTTCGTCGGGCTTGTCGCTCGCCATGCCCGCCAGGATGACCACCGACGCCCAGTTCCGGATCTCGCGCTCCCCGAGCAGCATCAGCGCGTGCCGGATCGAGTCCACGTTGCCGTGCCAGCCGAAGAAGGCGGCGTTGATGTAGCGCAGCAGCTTGTAGGAGAGCCCGACCTCGTGCTCGATGATCTCCTCGAGGGCGCCGAAGTCGAGGCCCGGCCGGTGGATCTCGCGCAGGAGCTGGACCTCGTGGAGCTTGGAGGTCGGGATGTCCCGGGCGGAGAGCGTCGTCGGCCGCTCGAAGAAGAACCCCTGGAAGAACTGGTAGCCGAGTCCGCTGGTCTCGAGATGGACGGCCTGGGTCTCGACCTTCTCCGCGAGCAGCCGCGGGCCGCCCTGCTTGAAGCGCCGCGCCAGCGTCGCGCGGTCCGCCGGGCCGGAGGCGAGCACGTCGACCTTGATGATGTCGGCCAGGTCGAGCCAGGACTCCCACGGGGAACCGCAGGCGAAGTCGTCGAGCGCCAGCAGGTAGCCCTTGCCCTTGAGCGTGCGGCAGGCGTCCAGGACCTCGCGGTCCGGCTCGACCGTCTCGAGGATCTCCACCACCGTCGTCGAGGCGGGCAACAGGCCGATCCCGCCACCGACCAGGAGCTCGCGGGTGACGTTGATGAATGCCGGCCGGCCGCCGGTCATCGAGTCGAGGCCGGGCAGCAGGAGGCTGTCCGCGATCACCTTCGAGCTGGCCTGGTCGGGATCGGGATGGTCGAAGAAGTCCTTGAACCCCGAGCGGAAGAGCAGCTCGTAGGCGTAGACCCCCAGGCGACGGTCGAAGATCGGCTGACGGGCGATGAATGCGTCCACTCTGGTCCTCCTTGGCCCTTGTCCCGCCAGGCTGCGCGGCCTCGGTCGCGGGCCCGCGTGGGCCCGCCCTGCGAGGCTCCTATTCCGTGTCCACCGCGTAGCGCCGTTCCACCGCCGCGCGGTCCGTCGTGATCTTGCCATCCGCCCACATCGTCTCCCAGTCGGGCTCGTCGAACCGGACGTGGGCGGCGAGATCGAGCCGCTCGGCGACGTAGAGCAGCTCGGTCAGGGGATCGGGCCGGTCCGGGGCCGGGTGGCGGTGGTGCTCGGCCAGCGCCAGTGCGGCCCGGGCGCCCAGTCCCCAGCGCAGCGCCGCACGGCCGCCGATGGGCTCGTGCAGGCGCTTCAGCATGTTGTACAGGAACGGCTCGGGCATCCGGATCTCGCGATGCAGGTCCCGCCGGCAGGCCGAGATGTAGTCGAAGACGGCGAGCTTGCCGACGTCGTGCAGCAGGGCGAGGGTGTAGGCCGTCTCCGAGTCCACACGGAAGGCGGGCGCGAGCCGCTGCGCCAGGGTCGCGGTGCGCAGCATGTGCGACCACACCTTGTCGACCAGCACGCCGTACGCCCCGCCGGGCCGGCAGAGCATCCCCGCCACGATGCTCGTGAGCAGGACGTTCTCGACCGCCTGGAAGCCGATCCGCTGCACCCCCGCGGCGATCGAGATGACCGCGTCGTCGTCGCGCCGGTACCAGGAGGAGTTCGCGGTCCTGAGCAACGACTGCGTGAGCGAGGGGTCGCGCTCGAAGAGCTTCACCAGGTCCCCGACGCTGCACAGGGGATTGCGGCTCACGGCGAGCGCCTGCTGGGCCGCGAAGGGGATCTGGCGGATCTCGACGCCTTCCCCCTTCCAGAGCGAGATCGCGACGGAGGGACCGTCGCCGAAGTCGGTGACGCCGAGCGGTTGCTCGAGGAGGACCTTGACCCGCCAGGTGAGACTGCGGTCGAGGGCGGCCTGGGCGGCCTCGATCTGCGCGGCCGGGTCGCCGTCCGCGTCGTCCGGGTATGCCGGGCCGGGTGGCGGGACGGATTCCTCGAGGTCCTCGGCCAGGCTGCGACTCGCCGGGACCGGCTCGGGGTCGAGCACGGTCACCGACGATTCGGCGCGCTCGGGCTTCGGCCCCAGCACGGACCGGAACCCCACGACAAGTCGTTGCCAGAGTTGGGACGACATCGGGCCCTCGCCCTTCCAGACATGGACACACCCGAGGCAGGAAGCCACGGGGGCCCGCGGAAGATCCTTGAAACACGGTATCGGCCTTGGGGAACAGGGACTTGACCACTGAGCTCGACGGTCGACGGCCTGGGCCTCTTCCCGCAGCAGCGGCGGGTCCGCCGGCCCGGCGACCGCCGGCCGCTTGCGCCGTATCCCGTTGCCCGACAAGCGGAAATACGAATGGGGCGGACGCCATCGCGTCCGCCCCCTCCATCGCGGCCGCTCGCCGCCGCGCTACTTGAGCGCCTCGAGCTTCTTGCGCAGCCCCAGGATGGCGTTCTCCGAGCGTTGCCCTGGCGGCAGGGCATCCGCGTAGGCGATCGCCTCCTCGAGCGTCCTGCGCGCCGCCTCCCGGTCCCCCTTGCCGCTGAAGATGTCCGCGCGGGTCGAGTAGATGCCGAGCTTGCGCGGCCCGTACGCCTTCGCCAGCGCCCGGCTCGACGGCGCCAGTGCCTCGTCCCAGCGCTTCAGCCACAGGTAGGCGGTGGCGAGCCGGGCCGGCGGGTTGTAGTCCTCCGGCAGGTCGCGCTCGGCGGCCTCCAGCATCGGGATCGCGCGCTCGACCTGCCCCAGTTCCCGGTAGGCCGAGAGCCGGTGCGAATCGAACACCGTGCGCTGCTCGGGGGTCTTCGCGCGAGCCGCCGCGCCGTCGAGGAACGCGGACCACTCGGCCGCGGCACGCTTCGCCCCCTCCTCGTCCTTCGCGTCCCGGCGGGCGTCGAGCAGCCCGAGGTAGAGCCCCGAACGGTCGTCGTCCGCGATCCCCAGCGCGGTGTCGGCGAGCACCTCGCGCACGCCGGTCTCGAACCCGGCGACCAGGGCCGCGCGCTGCGGAGCGGAATCGGGCAGCCCGAGCGCCGCACCCAGCCCGCATCCCGCCACGTTCGCGGCCGATGCCGTGCCCCGCAGCCGCGGGTAGGCCTCGCGGGCCAGGTCCGCCTCGGCCGCGTAGTCCCCGGTGCGGTCGAGCGCGAACAACAGCGCCTCGACCGCCCGCGAGTACTGCGGCCAGCCGGGCGGGGCCTGGGCGAGCGCCTCGCGGTACGCCACGACCGCCACGCTGTCCAGGCTCTCGCCGTAGGCGCGGTCGGCCCGCGCGAGCGCCGCCCCCGCGCCGGTCCTGTCCACCTGGTCGCCGACCGCGGCGACGCCGCCCTCGATGATCCGCTCCAGTTGCGAGACGGTGAAGCCGCCCACCCAGCGCAGCACCACCCGCTCGCTGGCCGGGTCCAGCACGAAGTACGTGGGAAGCGCGGGGACCCCGAGCTTCTTCTTCAGGGCCGCGTTCTGCGGCTTCTCGGTGTCGATCTCGAGCCAGACGAACCGCCCGGCGTGCCGCGTGAGGGACCTATCGGTGAAGACGAAGGCCCTCATCGACCGGCAGGTGTGTCACCACGGCGCCCAGGCTTCGATGAAGAGCGGCAGCTTGCGGGCCCGCGCCTCGGCGAGCGCGCGGGTGTAGTCGTCCTGGATGAAGGGCAGCACCATCCGGGGTCCGGCAGCGGTCTTCCGGGCCGGCTTCGAGCCGGCGGCCGCGCGGGCCGGGGCCGCGCTCGGGACCGCGAGCACGCAGGCCAGCAGCAGCGACGAGACTGCAAGCGGGTAGGGTCTCATGGGCCGGACTCTAGCAGAGCGCCACGCCCGGCTGCCACGGAAACCACCGGCGCCGGGCCTGGCACGACGGGCGCCGGGCGGGCGGTGGGGCTAGGATGATGCGAGCACGGGCGGGCGCGGGGGACTCGCGGGCGGTGCGCGCGGTGCGGGCACGGGCGGGCGCGGGGGACTCGCGGGCGATCGAAGCGAGGAGGCGGGCATGAGTGCGACGATGCGGGCGATGATCCTCGAGCGGGCGGGCGCGCCGCTGCGCGCGGTCACGCTGCCCGTGCCCGCGCCCGGGCCCGGGCAGTTGCGCGTGCGGGTGCGGGCCTGCGCGGTGTGCCGCACCGACCTGCACGTGGTGGACGGCGAGCTCGCGGGCCCCAGGCTGCCGCTGATCCTCGGCCACGAGATCGCCGGCGAGGTGGACGCCCTCGGCCCCGGCGCGATGCGCTTCCACGCGGGCGAGCGCGTCGGCATCGCGTGGCTGGGCTGGACCTGCGGAGAATGCTCCTTCTGCCGCTCGGGGCGCGAGAACCTCTGCGGCAGCGCCCGCTTCACCGGCT